>CANNDD010000003.1 GCA_947503285.1 uncultured Croceitalea sp. | reverse complement strand
GTGGACACGGTAGAGGCGGCATTGGCCGAACTCGCGGGAAGAACCGATAACGACACACAATACACTGCGGGCAACGGGTTGAACCTTGACGGCAGCAACGAGTTCACTGCTGTTGCTAGCCCCGATGCGAACAACGCACTGGACGTACGCGCCAACGGTATCTATGCCACGGACGACCAAAATGCTGGGGAGGTAACGGTAGCTGACGCCGGTGACAACTTCACGGTGGACACGGTAGAGGCGGCATTGGCCGAACTCGCGGGAAGAACCGACAACGACACCCAGTATACTGCTGGTAGCGGACTGAACCTTGACGGTAGCAATGAGTTCACTGCTGATATCAGTACAACGGCTGGCAATGCACTGATCGTGGATGCGAATGGTCTCTACGTTCCCGATACGGACAACAACACACAATACACTGCTGGGAATGGATTGAACCTTGACGGCAGCAACGAGTTCACGGCGGTGGCGAGTCCCGATGCCAACAACGCATTGGACGTACGTACCAACGGTATCTATGCCACGGACGACCAAAATGCTGGGGAGGTAACGGTAGCTGACGCCGGGGACAACTTCACGGTGGACACGGTAGAGGCGGCATTGGCCGAACTCGCGGGAAGAACCGATAACGACACACAATACACCGCGGGCAACGGGTTGAACCTTGACGGCAGCAACGAGTTCACTGCTGTTGCTAGCCCCGATGCGAACAACGCATTGGACGTACGCGCCAACGGGATCTATGCCACCGACACGGATGACCAGACGGCCACGGAGGTAGCTGTAACGGATGCCGGGGACAACTTCACGGTGGACACCGTAGAGGCGGCATTGGCCGAACTCGCGGGAAGAACCGATAACGATACACAATACACCGCGGGCAACGGATTGAACCTTGACGGCAGCAACGAGTTCACTGCTGTTGCTAGCCCCGATGCGAACAACGCATTGGACGTACGCGCCAACGGTATCTATGCCACGGACACGGATGACCAGACGGCCACTGAGGTAACGGTAGCGGATGCCGGTGATAACTTCACAGTGGACACGGTAGAGGCGGCATTGGCCGAACTCGCGGGAAGAACCGACAACGACACACAATACACCGCGGGCAACGGGTTGAACCTAGACGGCAGCAACGAGTTCACGGCGGTGGCGAGTCCCGATGCCAACAACGCATTGGACGTACGTGCAAACGGGATTTATTCAACCGATGATCAGGAGGGTACAGAGGTGAACCTTACGGCACCAATAGATATTGATGGGGATACTACAATCGACTACACTACAGTTGAACAAGTGATCCAAGATGTAGCACCAGTAATACCGGCTATAAAAGCGGCTCGGGTTTTTTACCCACCTTCGATAGCAATAGATGCATCTGCAAATGGAACATTTACCATTAATCTATACGCCCAGTACATTGCCCAATTTGGATCTCCAGTGGCTAGCAGTGGCGGTACGATTCCTGTATATGCCGATGATGAATTAGACTATCACGTAACTTTTGCGGACCCAAGTGTATTTGGGGCTATGAGTATTTCTACCACGGGTGAATTGACGTATACGATAGTTGGTCAACCAGCGGATTACAATTCACTGATCAACGTAGTATTCGTAGTAAAATAATTCATTCAAAAAAGATCCCAAATCGATTTGAAAATCTCAATTACATATAAAAAACAAATTCTCAGCTTTATATTGCTATTGTTGGGAATGGTAGTATCGAATGCGCAGTTTTTACTCCAGGCTCCTGATGGAGGTGATGAAAGTAATTACCAGTGGTTTGAGGCTAGCGATACAGGTACTGTATTAAGCACGGATTCTTTTTACGAAGTTACCCAACCAGGTATTTACTTTGCTACCTATGACGGTACACTATGTGGTTCAAATGCGACCGGTTACTTTATTGTTACCAATTGTAATGCCCCAGATAATGAAGTTACCCTTGACATTACGGCGAATATTCCAGCATCTGGCACTGTTAGCTGGAATCCCAACTTGACGGGTGATCAATCCCAACCTACGGTAACGGCAACCCAAAATGTCGAACGTTATGTAGCTACAATCGTCAAGGCTGGTAATTCTAAACAGTTACCAAGATTTACTGTAGTTTGTTTAGATCAGGCGGCGAATCTGGTTGACGATTTTATTACCGTCAATGAAGATGAATCCATTGCCGTTCCAATTTTTGATAATGATACTGACTTACCGACATCCGGTACATTGACGACCACCGATCCTTCAAATGGTTCGGTAACGATTGATGACAATGGTACTCCCAATGATCCTACTGATGATATCGTTACTTATACACCGAACCCTGATTACAATGGGCCTGATTCTTTTGACTACACGGTCTGTAACACTTCCGGTGATTGTAGTACGGCAACGGTGACCATTGAGGTGCTTCCGATTGTGGATGCTTTTGATGATTCGGTCACAACGGAACAAGATGTCGCAGTCGATATTGATGTTCTAGGGAATGATAATGATATACCTACAACAGGTTCTTTGATTACAACTACTCCTTCAAATGGTTCGGTAGTAATTAATGACAATGGCACACCAAATGATCCATCTGATGATTTTATAACCTACGTACCTAATCCTGGATTTCAGGGAACGGACTCTTTTGACTATACCATTTGCGATGATTTGGGCAATTGCGACACGGCAACCGTTACCATCGTGGTAACCCCACCTATGGTATCTGACTTAGATGCTGATAATGACGGTATCATTGACAGTTTTGAAGATCTGAATGAAGATGGGGATAATGATCCTACGACAAATCCTACCGATACCGACGGTGACGGAATTCCTGATTATTTGGATATTGATAGTGATGGAGACGGAATTCCTGATAATATTGAAGCTCAGCCATCCGATGGATATGTACCACCTAGTGGTGTCGATTTGAATAACAACGGTCTTGATGATGCATATGAGGATAATGGTAATATCGGACTTATACCTGAAGATACCGATGGCGATGGATTACCTGATTATGTCGATGATGATAGTGACAATGATGGAGTGCCGGATGCTATCGAAGGACATGATTTTGACAACGATGGTATACCCGATGTCGTTGCAACGGGTTCTGATAAAGATAACGATGGACTTGACGATGGATACGAGGGTGATACGACTATCGATGATGATGTCAATGATGAGATAGATAATCCTTTAGATGATTTACCCGATACGGATGGAGATGGCATACCGGACTATAGGGATACTGACGATGATGACGATGGTATTGAAACTATAGATGAAGATTTGAATGAAGATGGTGATTTCGCTAATGATGATTCTGATAATGATGGTACGCCAAATTATTTAGATCCAGATTTAGGCCCAACCCAGGTCGATGAAATAGAGGTATTCAATGTGATCACCCCTAATGGTGATGGCATACATGATGTACTTCGAATCGCAAACATAGAAGATTACCCAAACAACACAGTTAAAATTTATAACAGATGGGGCGTACTGGTATATGTGACCAAGTCCTACAACTCCTCAGGTAATGTTTTTGATGGTACCTCTACAGGTAGGGTTACCGTAGATCAAGACAACAAATTGCCAGTAGGTACGTATTTCTATATCATAGATTTTGAGGATCTGAATGGAAGTATGAGACAATTATCGGGTTACATATACATAAACAGGTAAAAACATGACTGTGGTAAAAAGGAAATTAAAAATAGTGATGACACGATGTATCTTGATGGTAGGTCTATTTTTTTCTACTATCGTGGTAGCCCAACAAGACGCACAATATACCCAATATATGTACAATACGGTTAGTGTGAATCCTGCCTATGCTGGATCCCGTGGCCATTTAAGTATAGCAGGGTTATACCGCGCACAATGGGTAGGTCTTGACGGTGCACCTGAAACACAGACCCTGAATTTACATACCCCTTTGGGATACCGAGGTGTAGGTGTCGGACTATCTTTCGTAAATGATATTATTGGCCCTACCTCAGAATCCAATATTGATTTGGATTTTTCGTACACCATTCAAACAGGCTTTGAAAGTAAGTTGAGTTTTGGGCTAAAAGCAAGTGCAAATTTGTTGGATGTGCGTTTTTCCGAATTAAATCAAGATACGGGGCAAGGTGCAGACCCTACGTTGCAGCAAAATATCGATAATAGGCTTTCACCTAATATTGGGGCAGGGGTATATTACCACACAGAGAATTTTTATGCCGGCCTCTCAATTCCTAGATTTTTAGAGACCGAGCATTTTGAGGAGTCTTCTTTATCAACCGCGACGGAACAAATGAATTGGTATTTCATAACAGGGTATGTCTGGGATTTGAATGCTTTTCTAAAATTCAAACCGGCAATTTTGACCAAATTGGTACAAGGGGCACCGCTACAGGTAGATGTATCGGCCAACTTTTTATTCAATGAAAAGTTCATAGGTGGTATAGCCTACCGATGGGATGCAGCCTTTAGCGGATTGTTCGGTTTTCAAGTCTCCGATCAATTACTGATCGGTATTGCCTATGATAGGGAAATTACAGCACTGGGTGCCACGACCTTCAACGACGGTTCTTTTGAAATCGTTCTGCGTTATGATTTCATAAGTGCTATTGGTAATTTGAAATCACCACGTTTCTTTTAGACTTTTTCAAAATCCCATTAATTTTAGTGCATACTTAGGCCAATGCTAGACAGAAGAATCCTATTTTTGGGCAATGGAAGAAAATGTGATCTTGGTAGATGAGAACAACGTTCAAATCGGTTTAATGCCAAAAATGGAAGCCCATGAAAAAGCAGTATTACATAGGGCTTTTTCAGTATTCATTATGAACAATAAGGGAGAGACCATGCTGCAACAAAGAGCTGCTGATAAATACCATTCCCCTTTACTATGGACGAATACCTGTTGTAGCCATCAACGGGACGGGGAAAGCAATATTGAGGCAGGAAAACGCAGACTTCAAGAAGAGATGGGGTTTCAGGCTGATTTAAAGGAGTTATTTTCCTTTATTTATAAAGCTCCTTTTGATAACGGACTTACAGAACATGAATATGACCATGTAATGTTTGGTTTTTATGAAGATGATCCCGATATCAACGAAAGTGAAGTTGCCGATTGGAAATGGATGAAACCTTCTTTGATTAAAGCGGATATCTTAAAAAACCCCAATGAATACACCGAATGGTTTAAGATCATTTTTGAAAAATTTTATGAGCATTTAATTAAAGATGTCCCCCAATGAGAGTAAAGATCAGTAGAAAGGCGCACTTTAATGCGGCCCATCGGTTGTACCGACCTGACTGGAGTTTTGAAAAGAATGATGCCGTTTTCGGAAAATGTAATAATCCAAAATTTCATGGACATAATTACGATTTGATCGTAAGTGTCACTGGCGAAATTGATCCTGAAACAGGCTACGTGATGGATATGAAACTACTTAAGGATTTGATCAAAAGCGAGGTAGAAGATGCTTTAGATCATAAGAACCTGAATCTTGATGTGCCTGAATTCAAAAACCTAAACCCGACGGCAGAGAATATTGCCGTAGTCATATGGAAAAAGCTTCGACCCCATATCGTCGAAGAAAATGAACTAGAGGTGGTGCTGTATGAAACCCCCCGTAATTTTGTAACCTACTCAGGATAATTAAAGTTGGTATGAATTTATATCCCTTAAAATTCGATCCCATTTTAAAAGAACGTCTTTGGGGTGGAACAAAACTAAAGACTGTTCTAAACAAACCTATTAAAAGTGATATTACAGGAGAAAGTTGGGAGCTTTCCACAGTGAAAGGTGCTATATCGGTAGTTGCCAATGGCAGCTTAAGGGGTAGTTCTTTACAAGATCTAATAGAAGAAAATGCAGTTGCCTTGCTTGGTCAAGGCGTTGTAGATCGGTTTGGAAAGGAATTCCCCATTCTGATAAAATTTATTGACGCCAAGCAAGATTTATCCATTCAATTGCATCCTAACGATGCGCTGGCGAAAAAACGTCATAATTCCTTTGGAAAAACGGAGATGTGGTACGTGATGGATGCAAATCCCGGGGCACGTTTGATCGTAGGTTTTAATAGGGATGTTGAAAAGGAAGAATATAAAAAGAGCGTTGAACAAGACACTTTACTGAATCTTTTAAATTATGAAATTGTCTCTGAAGGCGATACTTTCTTTATCAATACCGGTAAGATACATGCCATCGGTGCAGGGGTGTTGTTGGCCGAGATACAACAAACGTCCGATATTACATATCGGGTCTTTGATTTCAATAGAAGGGACAAAAATGGCAAGCTACGGGAGCTACATACAGAACAGGCCTTAGATGCTATTGATTATCGTAAAAAAGACGATTTTAGGGTTCATTATACGAAAACTGGTAATGAAGTCAATGAAATGGTGGATTGCCCTTATTTTAAAACGGATTATTTAGCGTTATCCAAAACGATAAGACAAGACTTGAAAAATCGCGATTCCTTCACTATTTTCATGTGTGTCGATGGCAAAGCCGTCATAGAAAATGATTGGGGTTCGATTACCATTGAAAAAGGGGAAACGAACTTGATAGCTGCTAATTCAACTTTTTTATCCATTCAGACGGAAGGAGTCAAGCTTTTGCAAGTAACAATTTAGTGCTATTTTTGATTAAAAGTATATTATGGCGAATATTCGTGATTTAAAGAAGGATATAAATTTTGTCTTAGGTGATATCATAGAGGCGGTATACCATTGGGAGGCAACATCTGGAAATAAAAATTCAGAAAAGGGCTCCGATCTTATCGATCAGGCTATTGCAGCATTTGATAGTTTGATGGATCAAGTAAATGCCAAAGTAGATGGCGATAAAAAGAAACACTTTAAATCAGTTCGAAAAGAATTGGAAGTCAAGGCGACCGAATTGGTAGAAAAATTAAACCAATTGGATAAGTCTAATTAGATTTCACCTCGTTTAGGTAAGCTGCTAACGCCAAGCCATATTTTGAGTTGGAAACTTCGTCACTCAAACTATTGTGTATGGAATCCAAATATTTTGAATTCGTATTTGACGCCTCTGTCAATGCCACATAAGGTGATACGGGTGAATCTGTATTGCTCAGGGCAAAGTTCAAGACATATAAAACCCTTCTGAGGGCATTTTTATCGGCCAAGTTGTTTATGGAGTCCATTGCTTCAGAACTACTGCGAATTTCTTCAGTAGTACTTAATTGCATAAGTGTTAACTCCTTTGTATTGAATTTTGAAAGTACTTCTTGAAATTCTTGAAATTTTTTATGGGACTCAGAGCCTGAGATTTCCGCTTTTGTATCGAAGTTGTTCCAAGAAGTATTTATAGTGATATCGCCTTGTTCCCCAAAAAAGGTAATACGATCGTTGATGGTATTGTTGTCATCTTTCTCTAAATACAAATAAAACAATTCAGGACTTTCGATTTCATATTGAAAAGAAAAGTTACCGTTACCCTTAATTTCAATCGAATCAATAGTTGCCAAAGTAGAATCGTTGAGGTGTTGTAAGTATAGGGTTCCTTTTTTAAGGCCCGCAACATTGCCCGATACATTCATTAGTGCCCTTTCTTTTTTTGAACATCCGATACCTACGAATACCAATAGGAGAACAGAGAATAATTTCTTCATTTGTACATTTTAGAAGCGCAAATATCGAAAAATCTTATTTTTCAAAGCTTCTTTTTTGAAAAAGATATATGCTGATATTAATAATCCCAAACAAAAGACATAAGCAACTCCAATTGATGGTGATTTCACCTTGTTACTCAACAATCACATGCTTGCAGCGACTTCCATTAGTAATGCGCACAGATAGGCTCCACCTGTTCCTACAACATATCCAAAAACGGCCAGCAAAATACCTACTGAAGTAAGGGAAGGGTGAAACTCGGCCGCAACGACAGGTGCAGAAGCCGCACCACCCACATTGGCCTGACTGCCAACAGCTAAAAAGAAGAAAGGAGCTTTTATAAGTTTTGCCACCAAAATCAATAATAGGGCATGTATGGTAATCCAGATAAGGCCAATTAAAATCAAGCCTGGGTTTTCAAATACGGCGCTTAGGTTCATTTTCATACCGATGGTAGCTACCAAAATATAGATAAATACCCCACCAATTTTACTGGCGCCCGCACCTTCATAATTTTTTGCCTTGGTAAAGGATAGCCCGATACCAAAAACGGTTGCAACGACCACCATCCAAAGAAATTTAGACCCGAGCGAAGAAAGTGCTTTTTCTTTATTTCGGATGATTTCAAAATTAGCTTCTAAAAACCCAGCAATATGATGCCCGAAAAAATGGGCGAGACCTACACCTGCAAAAGCAAACAACAATAGCATCATAAAATCATGTAATGAAGTTACCCTGGCTATTTTTGCCGTGTGTTCAGAAACCTTGGCCTTCAGTTCTTCAATCGATGAAGTGTCCGCTTTGAACCATGCATCAATCTTTTTGGTCTTTCCTACCCCTAAAAGGATAATGGCCATCCAGATATTGGCAACCACGATATCAATGAGTACCATACCGCCATATTTTTCTTGATTGAACTGAAAAACCTCTAACATAGCTGCCTGATTGGCACCGCCACCGATCCAACTGCCCGCAATAGTGGCCAAACCGCGCCAAACGGCGTCAAAGCCTGCCCCGCCCACAGTCTCTGGCGAGAATATGGAAACGATCAGTATGGCCAAGGGTCCGCCAATAATAATGCCAATCGTGCCAGTCAAGAACATGATCAATGCCTTGGAGCCAAGATTGGCAATGGCCTTAAGATCAATACTCAAGGTCATTAATATCAGGGCTGCCGGCAGCAGATAACGACTGGCGATATAGTAGGTCTGTGAACCTTTTTCATCTATTATACCCGTACTGGCAAGTATTGACGGTAGCAAATAGCACATGAGCACTGTTGGTATAACGGCGTAAAACTTTTTCCAAAAACCTTTCTTGATTGACGAGGTGTAAAACACAAAGCCAAGGCAAAGCGCCAGAAGACCAAAAATAACGGTGTCTTCGGTAAAGGGTAAGTTCATTTGTAGTTGGTTTGTTTCAAATATAACAAAATCAATCTGCTAAATATTCAACCAATAGGTCAGTTTTAGATTGATAGAGCGACTGCGTGGGGCGAAGGAGTTTACAAAGTAATTGTCGTTGTAGACAAGAAAGAGGTCTGAAAGTGGGGCAAAACGCCATTGCAATCTTGAATTAAACCCAAGGTTGTCTCGTTGATTACTATATTGTATAAGGGTTGACCAGAATATCGATTTGTTGAACGTGATGTTGACCCGCGGACTTACCAACCAAATATTTGCACTTGGAAAAGGGTCAGGTAATGTTATTTTATCATAGTTGAGGTCTAAAGACAAGAATACTTTGGGTTGTAACCGCAAACTCATACTCCCTTCTAATGAGAAGCGGGTACCGTTAAAAAAATCACCGTATTGAGGTTCAACCGAATAAGAAAATACTTTTCTGCGATCAGATTGGTATTCCACTCCGAAAGCGGTGTAGTAATACCCCACATCAGCGGGCAATTCCAACGCACCTTCGGTGCCGGTAGGGTCAAAGGAATCCGTTAAAAAAGTGAATCGATTGATCATTCGTAAAGAAACCTGTTGCTGTTCTTTAAATTCAGCACCCCATGCACTAAAAATAGAATAATCCGTTTTTTGATAGTCTAACGTGGGCCTCCATATTGCACTTGGAAAAAATTGAAAGCCATGGGTATTGATTTTACCTTTTTTAGGCCAAAAGTTATATTCTATAAAAGGTCTTGCGGCAACAATATCGGTACGCCGAATAAAACCAAGGTCAGATCTAAAATCGTTACCGACATAATTACCCCGTAGCCCAAAATTGATGTTTCTGGAATTATATCTCAAATCCATACCACTTGAACTGTCATCTTCACCAATATCGCGAGCAAATGATTTGTGATAGAAAAACTTGCCTACCCAAGTGTTGTCGGCGGAGGCCAAGTTATAGTCAAGGCCCAATACCCGATTATAGCGGTCGTTTTCTTCTACAAAATCGTAATCTTTGAAGGTTTGTCGATTAACGAAAATGAAGCTAAGGTTAGACCGTGAGAACATTTTCTTTTGTAGCGCCAGTACCGTATTATTGTTACTGGCGATTTCATTGGCCATATCCTCTTCGGTCTGAAGGTTCAAAAAGCCAAGGCGCCAATCTTCGTCCAATTTTCCGCTTAACCGCACCCCTCCTATGATGCCATTTTCAACGGTTTCCCCATCAATATCCTCGGCGATTCCGATTCTTCTTGAAAAAAATGGGTTGGCATCCCTACTGCTTCCGAAGCTTGCGAACAGGTCGTTATTGTCGACAAAAAATTGCCTTCTTTCGGGTAGGGCTACTTCAAATCGGGTCAGGTTGGTGATGAAGTTGTCAACTTCAACAGTAGAGAAATCGGGGTTGACGGTTAAATCTAAATTTAGGCTATTACCCACTGAAATTTTGGCATCTCCACCAAAATTGAACGTATTCAGATTGTCATCTGTCTCAAAATCTTTGGCGCTCACCGTATTTATATAAGGTATTAGTGCCAATGGCGTCCGTGATTTACCGAGGCCTTTTTCAAAAACCATATCCCCCATAAATGCCAAATTGAAAATCAACTGGTTTTGTGGAATTTTCATCCATGTACTGGTTTCATTGGTCTGGGTATCAAATCGATAGCTATTCATGCGCCATTTGGTTTCCCCTTCGTTAAATTTAAAAGAGGTAAGGGGTATGGCCCATTCAGCGATATAGTAGCCATCATAAATTTTGGACTCTCCCCGCCATTTTACATCCCATGAGGTGGTGAAACCATCGGTGTTAAAACCACCACCGGAAATCAAGGCCTCCCTTCGTACGCCATAGGGATTCGACCCGAAAAGAAAGGCATTGGTTCCATCGTTGAACGTATCGAACATGATACTGATGTTATCATTGCCACCTGCTCGAAAGTCACGCTGTAAAGAAGGTACTACGTAGTCATTTCCCTCTGTAAAAACCTTGATGCCCAAATACAGATTGGTATCATCATAAAGCATTTTAATATCGGTCTGTTGCACTGCCAAGATGGAGTCGGAAGGAAAATATTGTTGAAAATCGTCGGCACTTTCTGCACTTTCCCAGATAGGCTCGTCCAAAATACCATCAATTTTGATTTCCGCTGAAATGAACTTGACCGTAAAGGATTTTTGCTGGACTTGGGCACTAATTGGGATAACAATGAAAAAGAATAGCCAAGGATAAATCTTTGCCATGGGTCGGTTTGAATTAGCGGCACAAATTTAAGCGTATAGTACGTTAAAAAAATGCCAAAAGCGTTTTATGGCTTTCTTGTTGATCAAAGAATGTCATTGATAACAAAACCTAAATGTTCAACCAATATGTTAGTTTGAGGTTGATCGAACGGCTTCTGGGCATAAACGAATTGACAAAATAGTTGTCGTTGTACACAATAAATAAGTCTGAAAGTGGTGCAAATCGCCATTGTAGACGACTGTTGATGCCCAGATTATCCCTTTGGTTACTGTACTGTACCAAGGTTGACCAAAACAGGGCTTTGTTAAAGGTAATGTTTACCCTAGGGCTGATCAGCCAAATGTCAGTATTTGAGAAGGGCTCGGGTAGACCTATGTGATCGTATTGCATGTTTAGCCCTATTTCCATTTTGGGCTGAAACCTTAGGTTAAAACTACTCTCGATGGAAAAACGGTTTCCGTTAAAAAACTCACCGTAGTTTGGTGCTATGCGATACGAAAAAAGTTTACGTTGATCAGAAGCAAAACGCATACCTATATTATTGAAATGATAACCTGTGTTCGCGGGTAAGGGCAAGGCGCCATCCTTTCCAGTAGGTTCAAATTCATCCGTTAAAAAAACAAACCGTTTTTCAAAAGCCAGTTGTACCTCTTCAAGGGTGTTGAATACTGCTCCAGCGCTTACCGAAAGGTTATAGTCAGAATACAAAAAGTCTAATCCTGGTCGCCAAGTTACCACGCTAAAGACCTGCCCTTCATATCTATTTATCTTACCTTTTACGGGCCAGATTCGACCTTCAAGGATTTTGGCCACTTTAAAAATATCTTTTCTTCTTATAAACCCCAAGTCTGAGTTGAATTCTTCATCGATGGAAACCACATCTACGATTGCAGATAGGTTTCGTGTATTTTTTCCAAGATTGAAACCAAGCGAATAATTACCTTCTGAATCATCAGGTTGAAAGGATTTATGTGCGTACGCCTTGCCGATCCAGCTATTGTCTGCTGATGCCAAATTATAATCAATGCCAACTACTCGGTTGAATTCCTCATCTTCAGGAAGAAACCGTGCCGCATTGATTGCTTGTCTATTTATAAAAAAGAAGCCCACATTTGATCGAGAAAATACTTTCTGTTGCAAAGCCAGCATCATATTGTTATTTGATGGTATCTCATTCCCCTCGTCTTCTTCGGTCTGTATATTCAAGAAACCAAGCCTTAAGTTATTGTTTAGCTTTCCACTTAATCGAGCACCTGCGATAATTCTGTTTTCAATGGTGTTGCCAGCAGTATCTTGGGCAATTCCAATTCGTCTTGAAAAAAATGGGTTAGCGTCCCTGCCACCTCCAAAACTGCCAAATAGATCATTATTGTCGACAAAGAACTGTCGTCTTTCAGGAAGCGCTACTTCAAAACGGGTGAGGTTGGTAATAAAGTTATCTACTTCTACTGTAGAGAAATCTGGATTGATGGTCAAATCAAGGTTCAGACTATTGCCTACAGCTATTTTGGCATCACCACCGACCCTGAAGCTATTGGCAGTCTCATTGTTTTCAAAGTCTTTGGAAGCGATGCCGTTTACGTAAGGTATAAGGGCCAATGGGGTTCGTGATTTGCCCAATCCTTTTTCAAACACCATGTCGCCCATAAAGGCCAAACTGAATATTGGCTGGTTTTGGGGTATTTTAGTCCATGTTGTACGTTCATTGGTCTGCATATCGAGGCGATAGCTATTAAAGCGCCATTTTTTAGTTCCTTCCTTAAACTTTAAAGAGGTCAGTGGAATCGCCATTTCGGCCACAAAATAATCCTCGTGTATCGTGGCATCCCCCCTCCATTTCACATCCCAAGATGTGGTAAAGTCCCCTCCATCAGAACCTCCATTGGCAATAAGTCCCTCTCGTCTTACCCCGAAAGGGTTGATGCCAAACAAAAATGCAGTAGTAGCATCGTTAAAAGTATCGAACACCAAGGTAATTTGATCAATACCACCACCCCTGAAATCACGCTGTAACGAACGTGTGTTGTAATTCGGCCCAGCGGCATTTCCCTTAATACCAATGAACAAGGTGGTACTGTTGTACAACATTTTGATTTGGGTCTGCTGTTCTGCCATTGTGGAGTCAGAAGGAAAGTACTGATGAAAGTCCTCTGGTCCTTCCGCTATCTGCCAAACAGTCTCATCTAAAATACCATCGGGTTGGATTTTCCCTTCAATATACTTTACGGTAAACGATTTTGGTGGTTCTTGACTTTTGCCAATATAAAATATAAGTAGAATGAATATGGCGATAATACCTTTGGGCATTCTGGAAATTTTGAAATGATGGGCCAAATTTAAGTCTTCACAATGTTAAAAAAATGTCAAAAACATTACTCTTTTCCAGTGTTTTTTTTCTTTGGTTCTCGTTTAGCTTCTTTCAAGCTTCTCATGAGCATCCATTCTATTTGACCGTTGGTACTTCTGAATTCGTCGTTCGCCCATTTTTCAATGGCCTTGAACATATCTTCATTCAACCGCAATGCGAAGGCTTTTTTCTTACTCATTTGTTTTGATAAATTCTGAAATCACCGCTATTAAATCGGTTGAAATCGGAAAACTAGGGTCATTATATGATCTTTGATTTTCGGCATAATTAGTTACGGTCTTAAGTAAATGGTTCATTTTTTTGATGATGGATAATTTGGCGTCTGGTTTGCTTTTTGACAGTAAATTCGCATCTTCAATGGTTATTTGTGAATCGGCATCACCGTTTATGATCAGGGTGGGTATATTCAGTTCCTTGATTTTTTCTGATGGATTTAATGAAGCCCAATCCTTAAGGTATTTTTGATTCATCGGCGCAAAGATCGAAAGAAGAAAAGGGTTGACGTTTTGAATGGTATCGGTCTCTTTCAATTCTTTGAAATATGCCGCCGCGACTTTTCCCATATCTTCATTTTGGGCAGTAAGTTGTCGAATCATTGTCTTGTCAATCGACGTTCCTGGCCCAGCCAAGGATATATAGCTATCGATGGCTTCAGATACCGCTAACATACCTACTAAAGAGCCTTGACTATGACCTATAAGGTGTAGGGAGGCAAAACGGGTATCCTTGGAAAACTTTTGAATGGCAATATCGGCATCATTGGCCAAATCACCTATTCGAAAGGTTTCCATGTTGAAGTGGTTTAGGTTCTCCACTGTTGCGGAACGCTTATCATAGCGATAGAACGCAATACCATGCGAATTTAGGCTATCTGCCAGCTGTTTGATATGATCTGATTTCACCAAGTTGCCCTGGTTACCGTCTCGGTCGCCATTACCCGAACCATGTATAAAAATCGCCAATGGTAATTTTCCACTTAGTTTAGGATAGCTAAGGGTTCCCGGTAGGTAAATACTATCGTTATAAAGGTGGAGGTTCTCAGATACGATTTCTTGTGCAAAGCACATTTGGGCACACAAAATAAAATATAAAAACTTTTTCATCTGTTCTTGTCCCTTTCAAATACGATACTGGTAGCATTCTCGTAAATGTGGACGGCGCGCCATCCTTGCTTTGCGTATTCGTTTAAAGTATCTTCCAACCTCTCGGTATTTCCGGTTAGTCCCATTTTCCATTTAACCACTTTATACTCTTTCATTCTCAAAATATTTTTGAATTACCAATCGCGCTTCTTGGGGTTTCTGTGTACCCAAAAGTAATTTTTTCCCATTTTTCAATTTTAATTGAATTCCTTGATTTCCTTTCACATTGAGTGCGCGTCCACCGCCTAAACCAAGTCGATAACCCCATCCCCCATATTCACTTAAAGGCTTGTATTGTCGAACATAGGCTCTTTCCAAATCATTCCAGGATATTCTTTTAGAACTTGTTTGAAACGGAAACAATTGATAGGTTATTCCGTTTTTATCAATTACGGTGGTCAAATGGCATATGGCCATAAAGATGTAAACAAGGCTCATGGTGGTCAATCCAATCCAAAATCCATTATCCAAATCCACAATGGAAAATGTTTCGCCGCCAATGATTCTCTTAAGGGGCTTGAAGAGCATGAAAGCCAAGGGAATGGTCATTAGAAACCATAGCCACCATTGGGTAAACCGTTGTCTTTCTTCAAAAATCCCCATAGGTTCAATGATTTAGGGTTCCGGTGTTCAAAACGGGTGCCGCATCTTTATCTGAACATAGTACTACCATTAAGTTGCTGACCATGGCTGCTTTTCGTTCTTCATCTAAATCCACGATTTCTTTCCCCCCTAGTTCTTCCAAGGCCATCTCGACCATACTGACGGCCCCTTCCACGATTTTGTGACGTGCCGCGACAATAGCGGTAGCTTGCTGTCGTTTCAACATTGCATTGGCAATTTCTTGCGCGTAGGCCAAATACCCTATACGGGCTTCCAATACTTCGATACCGGCCATCTCAAGCCGGTCTTGGATTTCTTTCTCTAATGCCTCGCTGACTTCGTTGACACTTGACCGTAACGTGATATCTTCTTCAATACCTTCATCCGCAAAATTATCATAAGGATACATACTTGCTAGTTTTCGAACCGCTGCATCGGTCTGTACACGGACAAAATTCTTATAGTCGTCAACATCAAAAGCGGCTTTGTACGTATCGGTTACCCGCCAGACCAATATGGTGCTGATCATTATCGGATTACCGAGTTTGTCATTGACCTTTAATCGTTCGCTGTCGAAATTACTCGCACGCAGTGAAATTTTCTTTTTAGAATACAACGGATTGACCCAAAACAGACCGTTCTTTTTGATGGTGCCTACATATTTGCCAAATAGTAGCAGTACCCGTGAACTGTTCGGGTTGACCAAGACCAAGCCAAATGCGGCTATTAGGCCTAAAAAAATCAAAAATGCGAACCAAGCTGATCCCGTGTTTATCAATGCCGTAATACCCCCGAAGAAGAGTAACGCGCATATGAATAGCATAAAGTAACCGTTTAAGGGTGTTATTATTTTCTCGTTTGTCATGATGTGATTGATTAAGTGATATTAAAATGATATCATAAATATATTGAATTAGTTTCATTCTACCAAATAATGGTTAAACCTGCATTATTCAATTGGATTTCGATTTGAAAGGATGTAGATTGTACATTTATCAAAAAAATCAATCATGCGCTTTCTTGCACTATTCCTTTTTTTTGTCACCATCACTTGTAATGCCAATACACTGTGGTCTAAAACGGGTCATCGCGTGACCGGTCATATCGCACAGAAACATTTATCTCGAAAGGCCAAAAAGGCCGTAGCCAATTTGTTGGATGGGCATAGCCTCGCTTTTGCCTCTACTTTTGCTGATGAGATCAAAGCGGATCGAAGTTTTTCTAAATATTCAGCATGGCATTACGTAAACTACCCCATGAACATGCGGTACGAAGACTCAGAAAAGAGCGAATATGGTGATGTCGTCATGGGCATCGAAAAATGTAAGGCCGTACTTCAAGATGAAAATAGCTCACATAAAGACAAGGTGTTCCATTTAAAGTTATTGATTCATCTTATTGGAGACCTTCACCAACCCATGCATGTGGGCAGGGGGTCCGATAGGGGAGGAAACGATATTCAATTGCAATGGTTTGACGAGGGAACAAACCTTCACCGTTTGTGGGATTCGAACCTAATCAACGCCTATGGAATGACCTACTACGAGTTGGGTGATGAGTTAGTGCAAAGTGTGACCAAAAAGGAAAAGAGAACCATTCAGGCTGGTACACTTTATGATTGGGTGCATGAATCACATGTACTGGCAGCCGAAGTATATCAATCTGTTGAGGTTGGCGAAAAACTACGCTATCAGTATGCCTATACCTACAATGACCTTCTATTTGAACAACTTCAAAAGGGAGGGTTTCGGTTGGCAAAGGTGTTGAATGAAATTTTTGGTTGACCTACCTTATCGTTTAGAAACCTTATTTCCTGATATATGGCGTTGTCGAGTGCATTTAAAACGATTTACCCCATCCCCCCTCAATCTAGCATGCTTGGTACTTCGACCTTGTACCCGTTTGCGCCACATTCTGAAACTACTTGGTTTCATCTTACGTCGCATGATTTCGATGGTTTCCTGCTCTGAGATTCCGAATTGGAAAGTGATGGCCTCAAAAGGGGTTCGGTCTTCCCAGGCCATTTCAATTATTCTGTCCAATTCCCTTTCCGTAAACTCTTTTTTCATAGCCTTACAAAAATAGTACTATTTGCCATATTTCGAACATCAAGACTTTTTGATAACCCTAAATGTCAAGTTAATTCTTTCGCCGACTGATTTGGCGGTCTTCGGGATCTGGTGCTGCCAATGGTGTTGGGTAGCCCCCCGCATTAAGAGTAAACTACCATGTTCAAGAACCATTTTATGTTTCAGTGTTTTATCTTTTTTATGTCGTAAATGAAAAGAACGCTCTTGACCCAAGGTGATAGAGGCAATTACGGGATCTTGCCCAAGTTCCTTTTCGTCATCGGAATGCCATCCGTTACTATCTTTACCGTCACGATATAAGTTTAACAGGCATGTGGTAAATTCTATGCCGCAGACTTTTTCTATGTCCAATTTTATTTCAGCCAACGCCGCTGTGAATTTGTGGGGTCTCATAACGATATTGGAATAGGTATAGGTTTGCCCATCACTACCAAACAAGGCGGTCAATCTAGGTTGGGCGTAGGTTTTTCCGAATACCGTGATATTGTCTTGCTGCCAAGGAACCTCATTTTTAAGTTTTTGAAAATAATGATCCGCCTTGCTTTCATCAATGAAGCTAGGATAATAACTAATATCCGCCTCTGGCAGGTTCAAGCTTACGTTATCTTCAAACAGCCTCATCTTATCTTAAAACCGCTTTTAGTTGATTGCGATATTCAGACGGATTTTGGCCCGTAAAAACCTTGAAGGATTTATTGAAGTGCGAAAAATTATTGAAGCCACTCTCAAAACATACTTCGGTAATGCTCATGGTCTGCTCGGCCAAAAGTTTTGAGGCATGCACCAAACGGTACTCATTTACGAACTGTACGAAAGTCTTATTGGTGATTTTTTTGAAATAGCGGCTAAATGATGGCACTGTCATACTTACCAGATCGGCTATTTCATCAAGACTGATATGTTCTTTGAAATTTGTCTTGACAAAATTAAAGACGACATTAATACGGTCGTTGTCCTTTATTTCGGTCTGTATTGAAAAACCCTCGGCATTCAGTACCTTGAATTCATCTGAGGCACTCAACTCATTCAAGATGTTCAATATGGACAAGAGTCGCTGAAAATCGGTCTGATATTCTAAAACTTCCATTTTTTCACCAACCTTTTTCTTTGTCTTGCCCCCAAACGCAACACCGCCCTTGGCAATATCAAATAGTTTTTGGATGTTCTTCATTTCAGGAATCTCAAAAAAATCGTTTCCAAGAAAATCCGGTTTCATTTGTATGACCGTTTCACTTTTATTGCCTGTCAACCTATCCGTAAAACCACAATGTGGCAAGTTAGAGCCAATTAAAATCAAATCACCATCCCCAAAATAAGAAACGTGACTTCCTATTTGCCTTTTGCCGGTTCCACCATTGATATAAACAAGTTCGAGTTCAGGGTGGTAATGCCATGAAGTAAACTTGTTTTCATTGCCTTCCTCATATTTTTTATAGGTGAAAGAATGTCCAAAATTTGGAGCGATCGATTCAAATTTTGGTTTCTGTTTATGTAGTGCTATTGTCTTTTCCATATCGTAAAATTATACCTAACCAAAACAGGGATTCTATGCAAAATTACCTAAAATATATGCTATTTTAACCTTTAAGGATATTTAACATAGTATTTATGGTAAAATAGCATAGATATTGGAAAATTCTGTGGTAGTATCGAGGCTGCACATGGTGGTATGTTTGTAGCGTAATTTATTTACGAATCTAAAACGAGTGTTATGACATCAATTTTGAAAAACACATTAGTAGCGGCCTTCATGTTTACTACAGTAGTAAGTTTGGCCAACGGACCTAAAGGTACTTTTAATAAAAAGGCCTTAGAGGTGGAAAAAAACTTGATCAGTGTGGAGCTGGATCCAGTTTTTAAGAAAAAAGGACAGCGATTATTTGTTAACCTCTTGAACTTAGATCAAGAAAAAGTGACAATTAAAGTTATCGATAGCGAAGGAAGAATAGTTTTTAAAGAAGTTATCGAAGGTGATGTAGTAGTGGAAAAAGCATTCAATTTTGAAAAAGCTTTCGAAGGCAACTACACGGTCGTTGTGGTTGACAACAACGAGACTTTCAAAGAAAAGGTTGAAGTTAAGTAGTTAAGTTTATAGTTAATTTATTTCAAAAGACCCTGTCGTTTTCGACAGGGTCTTTTTATAAATATTTTCGTAATTTTTTTCTTTTTGACAGCGGCAATGCATCGTTGGACAGTGCCAGGTTTAAAATAGCCTTATTTTTTTCTTTGCTGTACAACAATTCATAAAACGCTTTAACGGTCAATGCATTATCGGATGCTTCTACCAAAACCAACGAATCGGTTTTTTTGACCACACCTTCCTCAAGAATTTTGATGTAAGTGCCAGGATGGGAATGGGCTATGAATTCTTTTAAAATGTTTTGGGTACCAAAGCGAATACCCAGTTTAAAACAAGGCTCCCTTGGCTGGGTGATTTGCACAAGGGCAGTACCTATTTTATAAATACTGCCGATTCTGATATTTGCTTCATCGAGACCCTGTACGGTCAAGTTTTCGCCGAACATACCCCAACCCCACTGTAAATTCGGATACTTTTCTTTCCAGTACGGATAATTATCCGCTGCGAAAAGGTAACAAGCCTTATATTCACCTCCATGATGTTTTCGATCTATAACGGTATCATTGACCACATCTTCTTTTTTTAAGAACAAAGGAGTTTCAGTCGGATACTTGTAGATGCCCGTCTGAATAATTTTACCGTTCCATTTTACATTGGTAGGTCTTCCAATATTGGTTGCTATCACTTTCATCATTATGAAGATAAAAAAACCATCGCTGAAAGGCGATGGTTCGAATAAAAAATATGGGTTGTCGGTTATTCTTGTTTTTCCATTTTTTTTGTTACGCTGAATCCTACCAGCAGTCCGATACCTGCCATGGTTATGATCGTGCCAGGGTAAGCAACCTCTTCATAGACATTCAATATTTCGACCATTGCCGCAGCAGTGAATATGGCCAACCCGACACCAATAAGCAGAATTGCAAAGTTGATTAGAAAAATTTTCCAGGTGGCGAGACCATGTCCATTTTTGGTTTTTACAAAAATATTGGCATCGACCCCTTTTTCTATTAGTGCCAACCGCTCTTTATTTCGTGTTGAATAGAATAAATAGGTGATTGCGAATACCATTAAAAAAAAACTGATTGGGATTAAAATTCCTGCTGCCATGTTGTGATTGTTTTTTAATTGATTAATAAACTCGTTTTCCCTTATGACGACAATTTTCAAATTTAGGTTACAATGAGGATTGTTTTTTTTTAAATTTATGTAACCTCCATGGTCTTATTACCGTCTTATGATTTAAATGGAGCCAAATACCGACCAACCAAATATTGAGGCTATTTTAAATGGCGACTCACGAGAGTTTGCAAAAATTGTGGATGCCTATAAAAATTTGGTCTTCACAGTGGCCTTGCGAATGGTGAAGAACACAGAGGAAGCTGAAGAGGTTGCCCAAGACACCTTTGTAAAGGTCTACCGGTCATTGGAAAAGTTCAAGGGAGATTCCAAGTTTTCAACCTGGATTTACCGTATTGCCTACAATACCTGTTTGGATCGTATTAAAAAACATAAAAAAGAAACACATCACATTGCTATCGACGAGATAGAAGGGTTTGAAATCAAACATATGGACAATGCACTTCACCACCTTATTGATAAAGAAAAATCAAAGCTGGTCAAAAAGTGTGTTGAAAGATTGGCACCAAAAGACGCCGCTTTGATTACCTTTTTCTATTTTGAAGATAAAAACCTTGCTGAACTTGCAGTGGTAATGGACCTGACCGAGAATAATGTAAAGGTGGCCTTGTTCAGGGCACGAAAACGTTTGGCGAAAGTATTAAAAGAACAGTTAAATTCTGAAACGATATATAATTATGAATGATCAAGAAGAATTAAATCAGCTGATGGATCGGTTTATGAACGATGATAAACTGGAAACGCCTCCACTGGATTTCACCGAGAAAGTAATGACTGCGGTTCATACGGTACAGCGTCGTAAGATCGTGTATCGACCTTTAGTGCCAAAATATGTGATGATCATTGTTTTACTTTGTGTTGTCACCTTCACCGTGGTGGGAATTGCTTACGGTGACATGACTCTTGATATATCGCAATACCTATCGGGATTACAAGATGTTAATTTATGGTTTACCAACTTTTTTCATAGTGTAAAAATCTCAAATACATTGTCTTACACCATCGTTCTTACAGGTCTAATGGTATGTATTCAAGTATTTTTTCTCAAAAAACATTTTGATAAGCGGTTTATCTAGAATTGCAAGTACCAGTAGGCCCAGTAGATGAGTCCGAATTGCAATGGTAGTCGTACTATTAAAATCCATTTTGGAATTCCCGCCCCTGTTTTTTTGCTTGATAGCATGTGAACATGGACCGTAAGAAAAACGACCAACATCAAGATGATGCCCCAAATCGATATAGCCTTAGTTGGGGCAAAACAAAGCCCCAAACCCAAAATGATTTCTACGATACCACTCCAAAAAACTAATTCTTTAGGATGGGGTAAATACCTGGGCATAATTCGCAAATAGGCTTTTGGTTTTATAAAATGCATTATGCCCGCAATAATGTACATACCTGCCATGAGGTATAAATGCCATGGATACTGCATAGTTTATTCCTTAAAATACCAAAAAGGGACTTGGGCCTCAAGCAGCTTTTGAATTGTGTCCTTATGTTTGCGAATTCTATTTAAATGTAGCACGTGTAGCCCTTCGGTAATGTCTCGAATGCCCAGGTTTGTTTCAAAACCAAGTTGTCCGGTATTATTGGTGGTTACGATGAAATCTGAATCCATCTCTAAGGTGTCGATCTTAAAATAGTATGTTTCATTGAATATTTGCAAATACCTCTTTCTTACACTATCACGTTGCGCCTTGGTCTTCCATTCATCTTGCCAGCTAGTGCCGAACTGGATTCCGGAAGAAAGCCCCCGGCGGTCGTTTTGAGGTGTCAGGGTCGAATCGTAGGCGAAGATACGATCTTCTAAATTCTCGCGAAATGGAATAAAAATGGGTAAGTAGGGTGTTCTGATGATCTTTGACGGTATGACCAGCTCACCCGGATAGTCGCCTTCTTCCGTCATTAAATCCATATAATTTTCCTTGTTGGCGAATTGCGATGAGGAATTACGCTCTTTATCTAGAAAATTAGACTTTTTATACTCTAGTGAGGCAATTATCAGTATTAATATATAGATCGGGGTCAATAATAAAATCAGCCTTTTACCAAATTTATTATCCAAAAAATTATAGACCAATGGTCTGTATAAAAAGGATAGGGTCAAAAAACTGAATACCCAATAGATTGGGAAGTAAAGCTTGGCTATGATCCTATTTCGTTTTAATAGGCCCTGGGTAATAAAATCAAAAAATGTCAGAAACATTCCTATGGCCAAGAATACTATCAATGTTACTCCCAATCCATTTGAAACCCAATACGGTAGATCATCGTTACTTATGATAAAGGTTGCGATCAAAACAAGAACCACAATGACCACCGTTAAGGCCAGAACATAAAAAATCAACAGAAAGGAGACCGCGAATAAGATGCTGCAATAATTCTCTAGGCTACCAATGTATCTGTCGAATGAAACGATTCTCTTACTAAGGTATTTTTTAAATCGGTCGGCATATTTCAGTTTTTCAAATTCGATATCACCAGAAACATACCTAAGCCCCAGAGCACCGATCCATAAACCCCTTAAGATGACATGCAGTAGTAGGTTGAAAAGTAAGATGGAACAAGCGGTCAGGGCCAAAAAGTAAATAACGAACCCATAGACTTGTTGTTCGTTACTGGCATTGACCATTTCAATTTTGATGGGCTCATAAGCCGTAAAAAGACCAAAAATCGCAAACCCCGAAATCAATAATTCCAATTCCCAACTTTGCTGTTGAAGGGAATCCAATAACTTTTTAAAAGATGGGCTTTTATAATCGTTGTTCATTAGTTTGGTTTAGTTGCTTTCAAGATAAAGCTTTTACACAAAAAAAACCGCCCTAATTCGAAAAGGGCGGTTCTATTATGAAAACCTTTTTTGGTTTTAAAATTACCGGGTCATTATTATTTTATCATATCGTAACTACGGCTGATAAAATTGGTCAATTCCTCACCTTTCAACAATCCTTTAGATAAGCGTGCCAAATCCAAGGATTGATTGATCAATCGTTCACGCTTTTTGGCCGTTTTGGTATTTAGGATCTCACCGACCAATTCGTGGTTCGTGTTTACGATCAGGTTGAACATATCTGGCATGTTGCCCATGCCGAACATACCGCCGCCACCTGTCTGCTGCATGTCTTTCATACGTCGCATAAATTCGGGCTCTGTTATGATAAAGGGCTGTGCAGAACTATCCATGGCTTCAAGCTGAATGGTATAACCGCTTTGTTCACCAATGACCTTTTCCAAATCACCTTTTAGTTTTTCTTTTTCCTCATCAGACAATTTAGAAATGGCCGTATCTTCTTTTTTAATAAGGTTGTCAACATGATCTGCATCGACCCGGGCAAATGAAATCTTCTCTTTTGAAGTCTCCAATTTCTGCATTAGATGGGGTACGATGGGCGAGTCAAGTAATAATACCTCGTAACCTTTGGCCTTTGCCGCTTCAATATAACTATGTTGCGATTCTTTATCAGAGGTATAAAGAATAACCAATTTTTCATCTTTATCGGTCTGGTTGTCCTTTATTTTTTCTTGTAGCTCTTCAAAAGTGAAATAAGATCCATCAACGGTTGGGAAGAGTGCGAATTTTTCGGCCTTTTCAAAGAATTTGTCCTCAGAAAGCATACCGTACTCTATCACCACTTTGATATCATTCCATTTTTGCTCGAAGTCTTCACGATTGTTTTTGAACAAAGAGTTCAATTTGTCTGCCACCTTTTTGGTGATATACGAAGAAATCTTTTTTACGGCACCATCGGCTTGCAGATAAGAGCGCGAAACGTTCAAAGGAATATCGGGTGAATCTATGACACCACGTAGCATGGTCAAAAATTCAGGTACTATGCCCTCAACATTATCAGTTACGAAAACCTGGTTTTGATAAAGTTGTATTTTATCCTTCTGAATATTCATATCATTGGTCAACTTAGGGAAATAAAGTATTCCCGTTAAGTTGAAAGGATAATCCACATTCAAATGAATATTGAATAGGGGTTCTTCAAATTGCATTGGGTACAACTCCCTATAGAAACCTTTATAATCTTCTTCTTTTAAATCTGACGGTTTTTTGGTCCACGCGGGATTAGGGTTGTTGATGATATTATCAACTTCTTGGGTTGGTGCGGGATCTTCTTCTTTCGCACCTTCTGGTTTTGGAAGTGTTTCCGTTTTAGTACCGAACTTAATCGGAATGGGCATGAACTTATTGTATTTAGACAACAAGGTATTGATTCTTGACTCTTCTAAAAACTCCGTCGAATCTTCGGCGATGTGCAATACGATTTCAGTTCCCCTTTCGGTTTTATCGGTCTCTTTTAAATCAAATTCGGGTGAGCCGTCACAGGTCCAATGTACCGCAGTCTCGTCTTTAAAACTTTTGGTGATGATCTCTACCTTCTCTGCGACCATAAAGGCCGAATAAAAACCAAGGCCAAAATGTCCAATAATACCGGCATCTTTTCCGGCATCTTTATATTTGTCCAAGAATTCCTCAGCACCGGAAAAAGCTACCTCATTGATGTACTTTTTGACTTCTTCCTCTGTCATACCGACACCTTGGTCAATAATATAGATCTTCTTGTTATCCTTATCAACTTTTATTTCGATAATGGGATTGCCATATTCCACCTTTGCCTCCCCAATTGCGCTAAGGTGTTTTAATTTCAAAGTGGCATCCGTAGCATTTGAAACTAATTCACGTAAAAAGATCTCATGATCACTATATAAAAACTTTTTTATCAAGGGAAAAATGTTCTCTACTGAAACATTGATTTTACCTGTAGCCATAATCCAATTTTATTTTATGTTGTATTTGAAACTTCACATTTTACTAATCACCCTGATATACCAAAAAAAGTACCAAGGGACATTGAGGTGACAAACTGACATTTTTACGGTCTTTATCGGTAGATTTGAAAAATTAACATTTTTTTTGTTTAAAAAATTCTTTTGATAATTAAACAATACTTACTTTTGATATGGTTGTGGTAAACTAATTGCTATGAAAAAGAATTAGAACTACAAGTTTGTTTATTTATTGGTTAGGTTGTTGAAAACGCGCTACTACTTGGAAGCGCGTTTTCTTTTTACTGATGAATTTGTAAATGCATTAACATCAAAATAGTTTGATAAATCGTATTTTTGATTAAACAGAATATACAATGGCAGCAAAAACGAGTACGACGAAGATTTCAAAAGGGATTATTATAGGTTGGTATATGGATTTTGTTTTGGAACATGAAACACGTCCTAAATCCATTTACAAGTTTTGTAAACAGAACAAGATCAAGGAAGAGGATTTTTATAGGTTTTTTGGATCTTTTGAATCGTTGCAAAAAGAAATATGGAACAGTTTTTATGCCAACACCATGGACTTATTGCAAAAAAATAAGGAATATGCAGGTTTTAGCAACAAAGATAAAATGCTATCATTTTTCTATACCTTTTTTGAGATACTGACCTTAAATAGAAGTTATGTGCTCTTTACACTTGATAGCAATAGAAAGATGCTTGATAAAATGGGGGAGCTAAAAGGTTTAAGAAGTCACTTCAAAGACTACACTACGGAATTGATTGAAGAGGCAAATGCGGGTAAGACCATAAGGTTGACACAACGAAATCCACTTTTCTTTTCAGAGGGAGCTTGGATCCAATTTTTATTTCTTTTAAAGTTTTGGATGGACGATACTTCTGCCGGTTTTGAGAAAACGGATTTGGCCATCGAGAAATCGGTCACTACGAATTTTGATGTGTTCGACAATACACCCTTGGATAGCCTTATTGATTTCGGGAAATTCCTGTACAAAGAAAATTTTGCCTAACCTATAAATATATATGAAGACACTCGATAGAATACCAACGGGGAAGATTGAACGGGCCAGTAAGTTGGTTAAGACAGGGGTTAAGATCGGGGGTAATTATGCTAAATATTATGGCAAGAAGTTAGTCAATCCTGATTTGGGGAAAGACGAATTAAATGAAGACAACGCCAGTGACATTTACGACGGTCTTAAAAGTTTGAAGGGCAGTGCCCTTAAGGTTGCCCAAATGCTCAGCATGGAAAAGAACCTGCTGCCCAATGCCTATGTTGAAAAATTTTCATTGTCACAGTTTTCCGTACCGCCATTATCGGCTCCCCTGGTACGGAAAACTTTTAAAAAATACTTAGGAAAATATCCCGAAGAGGTATTCGACACTTTTGAACAAGATTCCGTTAATGCCGCCAGTATTGGTCAGGTACACAAGGCCACAAAAGATGGTAGAAATTTGGCCGTTAAGATTCAATATCCTGGTGTTGCCGATAGTATAGGTAGTGATTTGGCCATCGTAAAGCCAATTGCTATCCGTATGTTCAACTTGCAGGGCAAAGACTCTGATAAATATTTTAAAGAAGTAGAAAATAAACTGGTCGAAGAAACCGATTATCTTCTTGAACTTCAGCAAAGTAAAGAGATTACCGAGGCTTGCTCAGTAATACCCAATATCGAATTCCCAAAATACTACAAAGACCTTTCCAGCGAACGGATTATAACAATGGATTGGATGAAAGGGATTCATCTTGGTGAATTTTCAAAAACGGATTTTTCAAAAGAAAAGGGCGATAAGCTAGGTCAAGCACTATGGGATTTTTATATGTTCCAAATACATGGTTTGAGAAAGGTCCATGCCGATCCCCATCCTGGTAATTTTTTGGTGAGCGACAACGACACGTTGATTGCCATAGATTTTGGATGTATTAAGGAGATACCCGATGAGTTTTATATTCCTTATTTTGAATTGGCCGAAAAGAACAACATCAATAATGAAAAGGTATTTACTGAAAAGTTGTACGAATTAGAGATTTTGACATCAACCGATTCCAAGAAGGAGCTTGATTTTTTTACCGAACTCTTTAAAGAACTACTGACTTTGTTTACCTCACCATTTAATGAGGATACCTTCGATTTTGGGGATGACGGGTTTTGGTCTAAAATAGCTAATCTAAGTGAACGCTACTCAAAAGATGAGCAAATTCGAAAGATGAACGGCAACCGGGGCTCCAAACATTTCTTGTATATGAACCGCACCTTTTTTGGCCTTTATAATCTGTTACATGATTTAAAGGCTACCGTCGAGGTAAATAATTTTAAGCGGTATCTAGACTAGCTGTCAATCTTTCACGCCGGGTTTGGGTATATCAAGCGATTCTGATCGCTTCACATATTTTTCAAGCCATTGGTCTTGTTCCCATAGTAAGTGAAGAATACTCTCTTTCGCCCGGTAACCGTGGCTCTCCTTTGGTAGCATCACCAATCTAACCGTTGCACCTAAACCCTTCAGTGCGTTAAAGTAGCGCTCGCTTTGCATGGGGTAGGTACCTGAATTGTTATCTGCCTCTCCGTGGACCAATAATAAGGGGGTTTTCATTTTATCGGCATGCATAAAGGGAGACATGGTATAATATACTTCTGGGGCCTCCCAATAATTTCTTTCCTCGCTTTGAAAACCGAATGGCGTCAAAGTTCGATTGTATGCACCACTTCTTGCAATGCCCGCTGCAAAAAGGTTTGAATGCGATAAAAGGTTAGCGACCATAAATGCCCCATAACTATGTCCGCCGACCGCTACTTTTTTACGATTTATATAACCCAGTTCATCTACAGCATCTATAGCCGCTTTTCCATTGGCTACAAGCTGTTTTCTAAAAGAATCATTTGGCTCTTCGTCACCTTCACCAATAATAGGGAATGCGGCATCATCTAAAACGACATATCCTTTGGTAACCCAATAAATAGGTGAACCCCAAAAAGGATAGGTGAATTCATTGGGGTTTTGTGTGTTTTGAGATGCACTGTTCTTGTCTTTGTACTCTCTTGGATATGCCCATAGGATCATTGGTTTCTTTTCTTTTTTTTCTTTATCGTAACCAACGGGAAGATAAAGGGTGCCGGTAAGTTCTAGACCGTCATCCCTTTTGTAGGTAATAACCTCTTTATGGACGTTCTGTATACTTTTGAAGGGATTTTCAAAATTGGTCAATTGAATGGCAGTCTTGTTTTTTCTTAAGGTCTTATAAAAGTAATTTGGATATTCACTAGGGGATTCAATTCTTACTAACAGTTCGTCTTTGTTCACATCATAAGAGATGAGGTTTTCTTTTTTCCCTTCTAGCTGAGAAGTATATAATCGTTCCTTTCTTAAAGATTTCAAGTTCATTTTATCAGCAAAGGGAAATTGCCCGTTTTCTGTATATCCGTCACCAAGAAGGTAGCCGTAATCGTTGTCAAGCGCAAGAACATATTCGCCATTTTTATTTCGTTCAGTCACGAAATCTCCCGGGTCACTATATACATCTTGATAATTTCTATCGGCAATTATCACGGGTTTTATGGCATTATCTGATGGATTGAACACATAACTTTTGGTATTTCTATTGTTCCACCAGTAATCATGGGCAATTGCCAAATCGTCGTCGCCCCATTGTAGGTAACTATACCTGTTCTGGGTCTTTAAAAGCATTTTCGCTTTTCCGTTGAAAGGGGCATCCAACTGAAAAATGGCATCACGAAACGGCACTTCATTCTCTGGGTCTCCTTCATCCAATGCTTCGGCATAAACCAGGGAGGCAGGTTTGTCAGTTCGCCAGCTGATGGAACGCATACCCACTCTTACGGACATAAATCCTTTTGGTAGATCTTCAATAAGCGGTACTTCAAGCAGTGTAGTTACCAAAGTGCCACTTCTGTCATAAACCGTTGTGGTTGATGGAAAGCGGTAATATGGCACCAAATACGAGAAGGGGCGATCTATAGTCACCGCCATTACATAATTTCCGTCAGGTGAAAAACTGATATCGCCATACATAGCCGTCTCTTTCCATCTGGTTGTGGTGCCGTCAAGATTTACTTTATGAAGTTCAGAACGCGCAAGTTGTTCAAAGTTAAATTCATCATTCGGATTTTTCAATAAATCTTGATAGGTTCGATTTTGTGCTTTTTTACCATCGTTAGACGATATTGTCGGCCCGACCGGAACGGCTTCTGAAACATTGATAAGGGGCTTTCTATCTGACGGCAACATCTTCACCAAGATGGATTTTCCATCTTTGAACCAATTGATGACGTCGCGCATATTCGCATTTACGTTTGCACTGGTTAGTTTGGTTACTTGGACATCTTTAATATCCAATACCCAGACTTCTACCCCATCTTTTGTGGTATTGGTGACTGCTATTTTAGACTGGTCAGGGGACCATTTGAAATTGGCAAGTCGCGAACCTTCAGGAAGGCCAATTACCTGTTCGGCATCTTCTTCGCCAATACGCTTGATCATTATGTTGTTGTAGTAATTGGTTCTACTTCCAATATTCGTTTTCGGATTGATACGTAACCCCGCCAGGCGCAATTCTTTTTCAGACAGCTCTGCGATACTTTTGTAATAATCACGATATAAAAGCACCATATATTTTCCATCAGCAGTCAAGAGTACTGAAGGGGCCAATGGGGCTTCCACCAATTCCAGTATTTCATTTGAAGGTTTTTGGTAGGTAAGGTTTTCTTGTGCGATACCAATAAAACTTAGTAAAAACGTAAACAATGGTATGGTATATTTCATGGATGGGCTTTTAAGGATTTCACCAAAATTAAAAATACGATAATTGCTGTTCAAGGCAATGGGGATAAGCTCTTTAATAAGGTTTTTTATTTCGGTCGTTTTGGTATTATTCCTTATTTCTTTAGACTACCAATATATTTTTTTACTTTTCAATAAAATAGATACTTGTCTTGTACAAGTAACAAACCTCATACCGTATGTATAATTCAAAAATTACCGGACTCGGCTATTATGTGCCTGAAAATGTGGTGACCAATAATGATTTATCAAAAGTCATGGATACCAGTGATGAATGGATTCAAGAACGCACAGGAATCAAGGAGCGAAGACATGTGAGTACCGAAGAGGATACTACGACCTCCATGGGTGTTACAGCGGCAAAAATCGCTATCGAAAGAGCTGGCATCGACAAAGACGACATCGATTTTATTGTCTTTGCCACATTGAGCCCCGATTATTACTTTCCTGGCCCAGGGGTACTGGTGCAACGTGATCTAGGTATAAAAACAGTGGGTGCTTTAGACGTTCGAAACCAATGTTCAGGATTTGTTTATGGTATTTCGGTGGCCGATCAATATATTAAAAGCGGAATGTACAAAAATGTATTGGTCATTGGATCAGAGGTACATTCGAGGGGTCTGGATATGACGACCCGGGGTAGGGGGGTTTCCGTAATCTTTGGAGATGGTGCCGGCGCTGCGGTATTGAGTAGGGAAGAGGATAATTCCAAGGGTGTACTGTCTACCCATTTACATTCTGAAGGACAACATGCAGAAGAATTATCATTGATTGCTCCTGGTATGGGCAAACGCTGGGTCACCGATATTATTGAAGACAATGACCCTAATGATGAATCTTACTTTCCCTATATGAACGGACAATTTGTCTTTAAGAATGCTGTTGTACGTTTTAGCGAGGTCATTATGGAAGGACTTCAAAAGAATGGTCTTAAACCTACTGATATTAATATGTTGGTGCCGCATCAGGCCAACTTACGTATTTCACAGTTTGTACAAAAGAAGTTCGGATTATCAGGGGAACAGGTGTATAACAATATTATGAAATACGGTAACACCACGGCTGCATCCATACCAATTGCTTTAACCGAAGCATGGGAGGCAGGAAAGGTAAAAGAAGACGATGTGGTGGTTTTAGCCGCTTTTGGTAGCGGCTTTACCTGGGGTAGCGTAATTATTAAATGGTAAAAACAACCCTGATCTTCAAAATGAATTTCAGGGTGTTGTCGACTTTTTAGAAAAGGGCTAACCAACCAATTGCCCTAATTTTAAAAGTCAAATACAATACGATAGCCAGACTGAAGTATTGCCATTATTTTCTTTGGTGTTTTTATACCAAAGCAATAAGTTATCTAAATTTTCAAGATGTCCAGGTTATCTGTTTTTTAGGCAGCTCCCTCCCTTAGGTGATTATTAAAATTGGAATTGTTCTTCTTCATAGCCGTTCAGTTTTGATTGATGTCACTAACTAGACGATATGATATGGGGCGATGTTACAAAAAGATGATTTTTTTAACATTTCCCTCTGATTAAAAGGTAATTCTGAATCAAGGGTTCCTAAAAAAAGTAAACCCTGAGCTTCTTTGCAGAAGTCAGGGTTCATGTCATTGATAAGCCATACTAAACACTAACCATTAACTATAAAAATACAGTCTTACCAATGCTAAATTTTTTTCTTGTTCATTAAAGACGCCATTTTTTCACAATTGTTACGACTTTTATAGTAGTTTAACACATAAATTAACATATGCCGACTACCCTTGTTTTTGGAGCATCCTTAAAACCAAATAGATACAGTAATTTGGTAGTAAAACGTTTATTAGAGCATAATATAACTACAGTTGCCTTTGGCTTAAGGCCTGGTTTGATTGATTCAGTGCAAATTAAGACTAATTTAGATGAACTACCAAAAGTTGACATTGTAACGTTGTATTTGGGTGCTGAACGGCAAAAGCAGTACTATGAAAGTATAATTGGCCTGAAACCCAAAAAGGTCATTTTCAATCCGGGTACTGAGAATCCTGAGTTTTATGATATGCTTGCCATCAATGGTGTTGAAGTTGAAGTAGCTTGTACTTTGGTGCTTTTATCAACAGGGCAATATTGAAATAGTTCAAACCCCGATGGCAATGATAGGGAATGCTTTGATTTAATGATCTTCAGGGCTTAGGGGATTCTTTTCGTTGGTAACGTTTAAAAAAGTTGCCCTTTACGGTTTTTTCGGGTTCTGCGCCTGATGGCATAAACTGCTTACCGGTATTATGACTTCGTTGATAACTGTTTGTTTTCTTTTGTTTGAATGTGATATTGATTCCCCATGACTTTGTAGCTTTGGCTTAGAATTTTTGAGGATGAATAGTAGAGCTGACCAATTAAAGGCATTTGATAGGTTGTTGACCATAATGGATGAGCTAAGGGCCCAGTGCCCCTGGGATAAAAAGCAAACCATGAAGACGCTTCGCCACCTTACCATAGAGGAGACTTATGAACTTGGGGATGCGATATTGGACAATGATTTGAATGAGGTCAAAAAAGAATTGGGTGATGTATTGTTGCACATTGTTTTCTATGCCAAAATCGGTTCTGAAACCAATGATTTTGATATCGCCGATGTTGCCAACGAGATTTGTGACAAGTTAATTAATAGGCATCCTCATATTTATGGGGATGTTCAAGTCGAAAATGAGCAAGATGTGCAGCGTAATTGGGAAAACATAAAACTCAAAGAGGGAAAAAAAAGTGTGTTGGAGGGAGTACCTAATAGCTTGCCCGCTTTGGTAAAAGCCAATCGTATTCAAGAGAAGGTAGCAGGTGTGGGATTTGATTGGGAAAAACCGGAACAGGTGTTTGAAAAATTGCAAGAGGAATTGGCCGAGTTTCAAGAAGAAATCAGGGTGAACAATCAGCAGAAAATGGAAGAAGAGTTTGGTGACGTATTATTTTCGATGGTCAATTATGCGCGTTTTCTCAATATCAACCCTGAAAACTCCCTTGAATTAACCAATAAAAAGTTTATTGGTCGCTTTCAATTTTTAGAAAGAAAAGCAAAAGAGTTGGGCAAAACACTTAAAGAAATGACATTGGCAGAGATGGATGTTTATTGGGAAGAAGCGAAGAATAGGGCTAAAGCGGAATGATAAAAAGTAAAATACAACTTAAGGTAACAATCCGATTTTTGGTTTGAAACAATACACGAAAGAGTTTTCATATAATTTAAAATTGGCCTACCCTGTTATATTGGGCATGCTTGGGCATACCTTTGTGGCTTTTGCTGACAATATCATGGTCGGCCAATTGGGTACGGCTGAGTTGGCTGCGGTTTCTTTGGGTAATAGTTTTGTATTCATTGCCATGTCATTGGGTATCGGTTTTTCTACGGCGATTACACCGTTGGTTGCAGAGGCTGATGGTTCAGGTAATGAAGCAGATGGAAAAAGTGCCTTAAAACATGGTCTCGTGCTTTGTACTTTCTTAGGACTTTCCCTATTCGTAATAATTTTGCTTTGCAAACCATTGATGTATGCGATGAAGCAACCTGATGAGGTAGTACGACTGGCCATTCCCTATTTAGAATTAGTGGCATTTTCGTTGGTACCCTTAATTATCTTTCAGGCTTTCAAGCAATTTTCTGAGGGACTCTCACAAACCAAATACCCCATGTATGCCACGATAATTGCGAATATCGTAAATGTGGTACTGAATTATCTTTTGATTTTCGGCTCTTTTGGTTTCCCGAAACTAGGTATTGTTGGCGCTGCGATAGGTACGTTAGCGGCCCGTTTTATCATGGTTTTTTATATCTGGTTTTTACTGAAGCGAAAAGAAAAATTCCAAACTTATGTAACGGGTTTCAACTTTAAAAAAATAGAGAGGAAGGTCATTCGAAAAATTGTCGGTTTGGGTTTTCCATCCGCCCTACAAATGTTTTTTGAAGTCGCCATATTCACCGCTGCCATTTGGTTGAGCGGTGTGTTGGGTAAAAATGCACAGGCCGCGAATCAAATAGCACTCAATTTAAGTAGTATGACCTTTATGGTCGGTATGGGGTTAAGTGTTGCCGCGATGGTGAGGGTGGGCAATCAAAAAGGATTGCAGGATTTTAAGGAACTTAGGCGAATCGCACAATCCATTTTCTTTTTGACCCTATTGCTTGAGGTGGTTTTTGCTGCCTTATTCTTATTGGGGAGACACTGGTTGCCTACAATTTATTTGGATGTTGATGATATTGCGAATCAATTAGACAATACGGAAGTAATCATTATGGCATCACAATTATTGTTGGTGGCAGCCATTTTTCAGATTTCTGACGGTATTCAAGTAGTGGTACTGGGGGCACTTCGCGGACTTCAAGACGTTAAGATACCAACACTGATTACTTTTATCGCCTATTGGCTGATTGGTTTTCCTGTCAGTTATTTTTTAGGATTGTTCACGGAATTTAAAAGTACGGGTATTTGGATCGGACTACTTCTCGGCCTAACGGCATCTGCCGTAATGTTGTATATTCGATTTAACTATTTGACCAAAAAACTAATTTCAAAATCAACCATATCACTATCTTAACCTGTTTGCCAATTTGAAATGAAAATTAAACCTATGGAACTACCTAAATTTTTACTCGGCGACAATACGGATTACCCTAATGGGATATATATTGTGCATACCGAGTTCCCTAGATTTGTCATTAACTTGGAAAATGATGAGTTGGAATGGCTTGAGGAATTTAACAAGGAAGATCAAGTTGAATTGGAGGCCGAAACCGAAAATATGATCAATGCCGCTACGGCATTTTATGATCGTGAAGTTTCAAGATATGACGATTGATCTATGTTAGAGGAATTAATACAATGGGATAAAGCATTTTTTCTTTACTTGAATGGTCTAGGCACTGAAACCTGGGATGGCTTTTGGATGTATTTATCAAGAACCTTAAGTCTGGTTACCATTCCAATTTTTCTGCTGTTGCTCGTACTTTCTTATCGCACTTTTGGCTTAAAAAGAATGATTGTACTTGTTATTACGGTAACACTTTTAATTACCTGCACCGACCAGTTGTCCAACTTTTTCAAATACGGTTTTGGTAGGTTACGGCCTTGTTACGATAACGATATCATTGATTTAATGCGACTGGTCAAAGGCTATTGCGGCGGTAAGTTCAGCTTTTTTTCAGCACATGCAGCGAATTCTTTTACACTGGCTACTTTTTTTGTCTTTCTTCTAAAGCATAAGTATCGCATACTGGTCCCTTTTCTATTGCTTTGGGCATTTTTGGTCGGGTATAGCCGTATTTACATCGGAGTGCATTTTCCATTGGATGTTCTAACCGGCATTTTGGTGGGATTCCTTTTCGGTTGGGTCTTCTCGAAGTTATATATATTTGCAACTCTCAAAATTAGGGCATGATCTCTTCGGCAAGATATTGGGTTTTAATTGCTTTGATCGTTTTGGTATATATCGCCGGAATGTTTGTTACCCTCTTTGAGAATGATTCTGCACAATTCGCTGTAATGGCCATGCGGATGGTACAAGAAAATGATTTTATCAATCTCTTCAAAGGGCCTAATGAATACCTCGATAAGCCGCACATGCATTATTGGTTGGCCGCACTTTCTTTTAAAATCTTTGGTATTTATGATTGGGCTTATCGTATTCCAGGTCTACTGGCCACGTTGTTAGGTGCTTACAGTTGTTATGGTTTAGGAAAACTACTCTATAACAACGATATCGGTCGATTCTCGGCATTGATTTTTATGACTTGCCAGACCATCGTACTCTCTGTGATAGATGTTCGAACCGATGCGGTACTTACGGGGTTCACTATTTTGGCGATATGGCAACTAGTGGCCTATATTGAGACGAATAGTCTGAAAAATATTGCAATCGGGGCTTTTGCGGCGGGAATTGCCTTTTCCACCAAAGGGCAAATAGCATTGCTCGTTATAGGGCTATGTATTTTATGCCATATGGCATATACGAGAAAGTGGAAACTTTTCTTGAGTTGGAAGGTGGTAGTTGCCGTATTGGTTTTTGCCATGGCCATTGCCCCCATGCTGTATGCCTACTACCATCAGTTTGACCTGTACCCCGAAAAGGTCATTCGCGGAAGAAGTAGTCGCAGTGGTATCTTTTTTATTTTTTGGGAACAAAGTTTCGAACGTTTGAGCGGTACGGGTATGGGTAAGAACAGTAGTGACTATTTTTTCTTTTTCCACACTTTTTTATGGGTATTCTTGCCTTGGACGGCATTGGCGTTAATTGCCTATTGGTGGCGGATGAAAAGCTTCGTCAAGTTGCGATTTCGATATAATCCAAAGTACGAATTTTTGACTTTAGGTGGTATTACCATTATCTTTTTTATCATCAGTTTTGCGCAATTCAAATTACCGCATTATATGAACATTATGATGCCTTTGTATGCCATTTTAACCGCATCTTATGCGCATAGCCTGTATCGATTTACAAAAGAGCGGGAAATCAAGATTTTACTGGGGATACAATACTTTATTTTAAGTCTGGTCTTTATATTTTCACTTTTGATCTGCTTCTATGTATTCAAATTTGAAAATTGGATAAGTTATGTGGTCTTAATGGTTTCACTACTTACCATTGCTTATTTCTGCTTAAAGCGCGAAGCGTATTACATGCGTATTATTACATTGTCGGTGTGTAGTTCATTACTCTTGAACGGTATTTTAAATACCCATTTTTATCCTTCTTTATTGGATTACCAAGGTGGGTCTACTATGGCCGAAAAAGTAAGGGAGAAGGGTATATCTGTAGAAAATATCTATAAATTCTCAAATAGACATACCTGGGCCCTTGACTTTTACAATAAACGCCCCGTTCAAATAGCCTCTTTGGATGAGCTTTCTGAGAAAAAGGATTTCTGGGTATATTCCGATACCAATGGCCTAGAGGAGCTTAAGGCTTCCGGGTTTGATTGGGACGAACAAATTACGGTGGACCAATTTAGGATAACAAGACTTCAACTAAAGTTTTTGGAACCTTCTACAAGGGGAAAAAAATTGAACAAGATGCATTTAGTGCACATTTATTGATCTGCAATCACTTCAAGCCGTGGCTTGTTAAAGTGATGGTATATGCCAAATAAGGAGACCAGTGCGGTGATTAAAAAAAAGACCATGCTAATTGCAATGGAGCTATCTGCATTGAGTCCCAACCATTTGGCCCCATATAAAAAAGTGACTTCACGGCTTCCGATTCCCCCAATCGTTAAGGGAACTACCGAGACTATAGATGAAATCAAAAATACGAACAAGTAGGCTATCTCATTTAAGGTAATCGACAGGGCCCTAAGAATACAGACCACGGCTAATAGCTGGGTAGCCTGTAAAATACCCGAATATATAAAAGAGCCCCAAAAAGCCTTTAAAGTATATGAAAACCATATCTTGTTCAAGAACCAGAAGCCTGCAATACCGATGGGAATGGCCAGCCCCAAAAGCCAATTATAGCCTAAAAAAGTATTGTCTGGTAAAAAAATGGCTAACAGACAGGCATATATGAATATGAACAGCATTCCACTTAAACGATCTAGAAGTAAAACAGCCACCACTTTCTTCGTGCCAGAACGGTATTTTTTCTGGATCACATAGCCCTTATAAGCATCACCACCAATTCCGCCAGGTAAGAAAAGGTTATAGAACATCCCTAAAAGATATAACTTCAAATTACTTATCTGGGTCAATTGAACCCCAATGGCATGAAAGTAAAGGTTCAGCCGAAAAGCATTTAAAGCCTTCGAAATAATGAAAAGCAAAATTGCCAAGATGAGGTACCCAGCTTTAGCACGTTTCAGCACCTCAAGTACGTCTGAAAAATTTATCTTGGTAAAAATAAAATAGGTAAGGGCTACGCTGACTATTATTTTTAGTGCTGTAGTACTTATTTTACGCCGTTTGTCCGTCACCTATGGTAATTTTTTTGATTCGATAGGGGCGTTTTGATTGCGATTCATAATAGGTTCTTATCAACAACTCCATTACAATACCAATGGTAAATAGTTGGATGCCCCCTAAAATTAACATCATACCGAAAATCAAGAGTGGCCTTGTCCCAATATCCTCGCCAAAACCAAACTTTACAACAAGCAGGTACATTTCAATCAAGGTCCCTAGAATCATTAAGAACACCCCAAAAATACCAAAGAGGTGAATGGGCCGCTGAAAGTATTTACGTATGAAGAGCAGTAACATCATATCGGCAACAACTTTGAAAACCCGTTCCAAACCATATTTTGAAACGCCTGCATTGCGCGCATGGTGTTTGACCGGCACTTGTTTGATTTGAGCACCTTCCAAAAATGCCAAAAGTGTTATAAACCGATGCATTTCACCATATAGGTTGAGGCCTTTGGCAATTTCTTTGGTGAAAACCTTCAGTGCACAACCATTATCCTTAATATCCAATTTGGTTACCCTACGCACCAAAAAGTTAGCAATTTTCGAAGGAATCTTTTTTACCAGCGAATCTTTTCTTTTTTGCCGAATACCCGTAATCAGGTCATATTCGCCCTCTTCGGCATACTCCAACATTTTAGGAATGTCTGATGGGTCATTCTGCAGATCACCATCCATGGTAATGATATAATCCCCAGTGGCATAATCTATGCCCGCAGCCAGTGCCAGACTCTGGCCATAATTTTTTTTGAGCTCAATCAAATGCACTTTATCATCGTCCATTTTTTTTATAACCTGTCGCGTATCATCTGTTGAAAAATCATCTACGTAAATGATTTGGTAGTCATATCCGTTAAGGCTTTCATGAATTTTTTCAGTCAACAGTGTCACATTGTCCTCTTCGTTATAAAGGGGAACTACGATGGATAGAAAAGCGTTGGTTACAATTTGCATATATAGACGTATAAAACGTGGCAAATTTAGGCTTTTAATTACAACTGAAATATGCCCAATAAATGTGGCGCCCCCATTTGATAGTACCCTATTTTCTGGCGTTTATCAATTTGTTCGCAGCGGCGAAAGGAGAAATTTTGTTAAGTTCCACTTCAGGTAACAACTTTTTTAATAATTGTTTCGTGTCACTATCTTGATAAAATTGTTGCTTTAACAGTTGCTCAACGGTTTGTAAGAACCAGTTTTTATTTTGCTCAGAACGGTTCTTTTCAAAATAGGAGTTTTGTTGGGTGGTTTTGACAAACTCTAAGATCATATTCCATATGGCTTCAATGCCCTTATTTTCTAGCGCCGAACAACTCAATACCTGAGGGGCCCAACCATTGGGTTTAGGTGGGTATAAATGTAGGGCCCTGCTGAATTCAGTTTGCGCCAATTTCACGTTTTTCAAATTGTTACCGTCCGCTTTATTGATCACTATGGCATCGGCCATTTCCATAATACCTCGTTTTATACCTTGAAGTTCATCGCCTGCCCCCGCCAATTTCAATAGTAAAAAGAAATCTACCATACTATGCACAACCGTTTCGCTTTGCCCCACGCCAACCGTTTCGATTAAAATAGTTTCGTAACCTGCAGCTTCGCAAAGAATAATGGTTTCACGGGTTTTTCTGGTCACACCACCAAGGGAATCACTTGCTGGTGAAGGTCTTATAAAAGCACTCGCATTCTTGGCCAAAGACTCCATGCGGGTCTTATCACCCAAAATACTTCCTTTTGTGAATGAACTTGACGGGTCTACGGCTAAAACGGCTACTTTTTTACCCAATTTTGTCAAATGTGATCCAAAAGATTCAATGAAAGTGCTTTTCCCTACACCAGGTACCCCCGTAATACCTATTCGTACACTATTGCCGGCATACCTTAAACATCGTGTAATTAATTCTTCAGACTTTTTTAGATGGCTGACCTTGGTACTTTCTATGAGTGTAATGGCTTGCCCCAAGGCAGATTTATCCCCCTTAAGAAGTCCGTCGAGCAACCCTTGTACGGATAGGTCCTTTTTTCTAAGGGTTTTTAACCGCTTGGTCGTAAAATCTTTTTTATTTTCTTCTTTCTTCAAGACAAATTCAACTACATGAACTACTAAAATAAAGTATTCAAACCACTTACATAATCGCTTTACATTTCTTAGTACGAATCGATATGGAATGCAAGAACTACTATTTATTGGATTTAAATTTCAATAAATGAAAATGTTGTTCGCTATTTCAGTTTTTTTTTGGGAAAAAATGACTTTTTTGCCACATCTAATTTTTTCATTCGTCTTTTAAAAGAATTCGGTCATAAAATATGATACGTAATTCAAAACAACCAAAACAGAACTACAACTAACCATGTTGCATTCAGAACTGGTAGCGCGGTGTAAGGCCAACGACCGAAAAGCACAATTAAAGCTTTATAAGCATTATTGTGAAGGTATGTTCTGTGTTGCCATGCGGTTTTTGAAAAATGTTGATGATGCTGAAGACGTGTTGCAAGAATCTTTTATCAAGGCCTTTCAAAAAATGGAACAATACAAAGGCGAAGTGACTTTTGGGGCATGGTTGAAACGAATAGTAGTCAATGGAAGTATTGATTTCTTAAAATCAAAGCGGGAAAGGACTGTTGCGTTGGATGAGGGCTATATGCACGTGACGGATGATGATAATTGGGAGGTTGATGAAGGAATTGGTTTGGAAGAGGTTAAAAATGCGATAGCATCATTATCGGATAAATACAAATATGTAGTGCAGCTTTTTTTGGTTGAAGGTTACGATCATAGTGAAATAGCCGAAATTTTGAATATCTCTGAAACGGCTTCCAGAACCCGTCTGTTGCGGGGAAAAGGACAACTAAAAGAATTGCTAAAAACATTGAATTATGGCGCAAGATCTTAGAGAATTGTTTAAAGAACAACGAGAGAAAGAAAAATTCACCATGAGCCAAGGACATGAAGATCGCTTTCTCGCCCGATTACAAGATGAACTTCCTCTAGACAAGAAGTCAAACCCTTGGCATTGGCTGTCTTTAGCCGCTTCAGTGTTGGTTTTGTTAGGAGTAGGGGCTTATTTCTTTTTGAACGATGAAGAAAAATCAAATACCCCAATAAAGACAACCGAGGTTGCAAGTCAAAACAAGGAAAAAGATGGAAAAGGGATTTCATTGGGAGACCTTTCACCCGAATTACAAAAAGTGGAAAACTACTATGTCGCCAATATCAATTTAGCGTTGTCAAATTTGGAGATTTCCGCTGAAAATAAAGAATTGGTAGATGGCTTTTTAGAACGTTTGAAGGAGCTCGATGAAGAGTATAAAAACCTGAATATAGAACTGAATGAATTGGGGCCAAATGATCAGACCATTGAGGCCTCTATAAGAAACCTGCAATTGCGATTGCAATTAATGCAAAAATTAAAATCAAAATTAGATCAATTAAAATCATCAAAAAATGAACAAGAAGCAGCAACTGTTATGTAATGTGCTGGTTGCCGTTGTATTCTGTACAACGGCGGCATTTGCGCAGGAAAAATCAAAAACCTATCAAGAAACCTTTAATGTTTCAGGTGATGCGGTATTGGAAATCAATACCTCACATACCGATATTGAATTTGAGACTTGGGATAAGAACCAGGTTGAAATCGTGGCCACCGTCGTATTGGAAGAGGCCACTGATGAAGAAGCCAACGAGTATTTTGAAAGCGAGCCCTTTAAAATTTTGGGTAACAGTAAAGAAATCAAGATAAGTAGCTCAAAGAGAAATTCTTGGGCATATGGAATCCATGGCGGTGACCTTGGTGTAGAGGGTTTATTATCTACTGGACATCTCGGCGTAGAAAGCTTGTTGTCTGATATCGAGCCTTTATTTCATGATATTGAGATACCTGAACTTCCTGAAATTGCCGAGTTCCCCGAGGTGTTTGTGAATCCGCCGTTTCCGCCCTTAAATTTTAAGGAGTTTGATTACGACGCTTACGAAAAGGACGGCGATAAATATTTAAAGCAATGGACAAAGGAGTTCAGAAAAAACTTCAACGAAGAGTATAAAGAGCGCTTTGAAGAATGGGGTGAAGCGTATCAAGAACGCGCTCAAGAGCGGGCAGAACGAATGGAAAAAAGGGCGAAAGAAATGGAAGAAAGGGCCGCAGAACGTGAAAAGCAGCTTCAAGAACGAATGGAAGCACAAGAACAACGTAGAAAGGAAATTCAAGAAAGGCGCCAAGAAATTCAAAAGAAGGAAAGACTATTGAGAAAAGACCGTTCGGTCATTCGATTCCCAAAAAATGATGGCTCCAACATTTTTTATTTTTCGTCAGATGGGGAGTCTAAAAAATATAAAGTCAAAAAAAGCATCAAAATTAAATTGCCCAAATCAACACGTATCAAAATGGACGTGAAACATGGTGAAGTAAAATTGGCTGCAACCACCAAGAATATCAATGCAAGCTTGCGTTACGCAAGCTTGCTAGCTTCAACCATTGAAGGTGATAAAACCGCTATCAATGCATCTTATACCCCAGTTGTGGTACAAAAATGGAATTTTGGCCGGTTAAGGGCCGATTATGCTGAGCACATAAGTTTGAAACAGGTTGGGGATTTAAAATTGCATGCGGTGTCTTCAAATGTGATTATCGACAGGCTTAATGATAGGGCGGTAGTCACTTATGATTTCGGTGAATTGGTCATTAATTCCATTTCTGATAAATTCAGCGATATCGATGTTTCTGTCGTAAGCGGGGATTTTCGTTGTAAAGTACCTCAAACCGCCGCATCATTTTACTTGAACGGTACCAGTTCGAAAATCGCTTATCCTTCAGAATTGATAATGGACAAAAGTAGGGGCGGTGAAACCATAATTTACAAAGGCCATAAGATCGATAACCATTCAGGCAAGCTAATCAGCGTAAATTCAAAATACGGAGAGGTCGTTCTTGAAAATTAGCCCTTCACTCACTTTTTAAGAACGCTTATCCCAAAAAAAACCTACTGCTAATGGACTCCTTCCTTTAAATAACCTGGAAAATTCTCTTTGAATCGATTCAATCTTGGTACTGAAACCGCTCGAATATAAGACTGGTTCGGATTTTTGCGTTCAAAATCTTGATGGTACTCCTCAGCTTTCCAAAACTTTTCAAATTCAACGACCTGTGTTACAATAGGTGCGTCATAAAGCCCTTTTGATTCCAACAATTTAATATAATCTCGAATGATCTTTTCTTCCTCACTATTTTCATAAAATGCAATGGAACGGTAATGAGCCCCTCTATCAGGGCCTTGTCTATTCAACGCCGTAGGGTCATGTGAACCAAAGAATACCTGAACCAATTCTTGAAAAGAAATAACCTCAGGATCATAATATACTTCAACTGATTCAGCATGGCTGGTCTTGCCATATGCCACCTGCTCATAGGTCGGGTTCTGTTCACTACCACCTGAATACCCAGATACGACCTCTTTAACCCCTTTTACGCTTTCATAGATTGCTTCAACACACCAAAAACAACCACTTGCAAAATATGCCGTTTCGTATTCTTGAAGTTCAGATGGGGAAAGCACGGCTTTTTCTGAAATGGTATTTTGGGCAATGCCCTTATCATCTGATTTTACTTTAGCTTGACAACTGAAAAAGAAGGTTACCAAAGCGATTATACTTATATTTTTAGCTATTTTCATTCTGATTTTTTCGAGTTAGTAGCATTAAGATACAAAGTATTACAATGCGGCAAGTTAAAAAATGTTAAGCCTGTTTACATAAGATGAATTGGAACCATTTATTTGAAAACCAAAAAACTCCGGTAGCCATTCTTGATGACGCTATTCCCTTTTCCGAATATGTTCCTATTGACTTGTCGATATCAAATAGGCAATTGACCACAATCGATATTTCGAGACCCTTGGAATGTCAAAAGTATATTGATGGTATCTTAAAAGATACTAATGGTCAGATCGCTTTTGGGGGCTATCTTGAAAAACGAGATCTGTATAAAAGCGCCAAACGTTTCTCTGGGGATGAAGTACGGAACATCCACCTCGGTGTTGATTTTTGGTGTCAAGCGGGTACTGCCGTCGTAGTTCCCCTTGATGGTAAAGTGCACAGTTTTCAAAACAACGCGGATTTAGGCAATTACGGACCTACTATTATCCTTGAACATTTCATTAATGGGCACACCTTGTATTCCCTATACGGTCATTTGTCTTTAGAATCGTTGAAAGGTTTATATAAAGGCAAAGGGTTTGTAAAGGGAGAGGTGCTGGCCACCCTGGGTGAAACGCCTATCAATGTCAATTATGCGCCCCACCTCCATTTTCAGTTAATTCTTGATTTAGGTGATTTCAATGGTGATTACCCAGGGGTTTGTTCTAAAAACGAATTGGAATTCTATAAAAAGAACTGCCCAGATCCAAACTTGCTTCTTGGTTTTTCGCTAGAGTGAGCAATGGACTATTTGTAAAATCGCCATTTCAGGTATTATTCGGATTTTTTTGCTAAGCCGACCAAATCAAGAATCGGAAAATAGTTCTTCTTTTCACTTGATTAAAATAGTTCGATATCGATAAAATGCATCTTGTTTCGATGTGTTGTTCATCGAGGTGAAAACCGTTGTCGATGGTTTTTTACCGTTTATCCAAGCTTTTGTTTTTTACCGATGAATTCTTGTGATAAAACGAGTTATCTCTTGTCTGCATTGACCTCAGGGTACCTTTACAAAGTAAAACAACCCAAGTCATGAAAGCAGTTTTAACCTTTGTCGCAGTAATTTTCTTCTCAACAACAATTTTCGCAAACAGTACTTCAAAAGAAATTAAAGTTGCTGCCAAAACAGTATCAGTCGAGTTGAACGTTACATTAAATCAAACTACGATACTTAAATCTGAAACTAAGGTTGCCAGACTTTATAAATTCAAAAATTCTAGGATTAAAAAGGCATTGGCTTTTAAGACGAAAAGAAATAAAGCTAAAATGGCATAATGATAACCTTCACTTTTCTACCCCTGGTTGTTTTATGGTGTAGCTCTGTTTTTCTTTTTGTTTCGCTACTGTTGCTTTTACGTCTTTTAAGAGCCCCTTTGAATCAAAAATAATTCCGTTTTTGATGGTGTATTTTACACCACCAACACGAACAACCTCATTTTCTTCGGTCAGTTTTACCGCACCCGTTCCATAAAGTACTTTAAGGTTTTTTAAAGGATTTTCTTCTACGATCACAAAATCAGCGAGTTTGCCGACTTCTACGGTTCCTATCTTGGTATCCATACCTAAAGCTTCAGCACCATTTAAAGTTGCCGAACGGATAACTTCTAAAGGATGGAAACCAGCTTCTCGCAACAACTCCATTTCACGGATATAGGCAAAACCATATAATTGAAAGATAAAGCCTGAATCTGAACCTGTAGTTACACGCCCACCTCGGTTTTTATATTCGTTCACGAATGTCATCCATAGTTTGTAGTTTTCGCGCCAAGCTACTTCTTGCTCCGTGCCCCAGTCATGCCAATACGAACCATGGCTGATTTTGCTAGGTTGATAGAACTCCCAAAGTGACGGTAAGGTGTAGTCTTCGTGCCATTCTGCCCTTCGTGCCCGCTGTAGGTCCCTGCTGGCTTCATATATATTGAAAGTCGGGTCTAGGGTAAAATCCAAACTTATCAATTCGTCCATGACCTTGTTCCAATGCTCTGAATAAGGTTTTGCTGCCTGTTTCCATAATCTGCCCGCTTCTTCAAAGCGGTCTTGCTCATTTTGATAATTATAATCAAGCGGATAGTCTTGTACGGTTCTATCTTCAAATAAGGCTTCAGGCAATCCATACCAATGTTCCATGCTGGTTAGGCCTGCTCTTGCAGAATGCAATACATTCCAACGTGCAACATCCAACTGGGCATGGTGACAGGCAGAGCGCAAGCCCAGTTTTTTATTCTCGTCAAGGGCAGCAGCCATAATTTCTGGTGCGGCCCCAAAGAATTTGATGCCATCTGCACCACGTTCCGCATTGGCACGAACCCATTTACGGGCCTGTTCTGGGGTACTGATTGGTGCATCATTCAGCGGATTAAAACTCTCTGAGCTCTGCCCAAATCCCGTATAGGCAAAAACACGGGGTGCTATAATCTCATTTTTTTCGCTTTTGCGTTTTAGATCTAAGGCCCAATCTATACCACGACCGCTGGGCTCCCGCACCGAAGTAATACCATGTGCCATCCATAGCTTAAAGACGTAGTCATAATCGGCCCCTTGTGCCACACCACCGATATGACCGTGCATATCAATGAAACCTGGCAGTAAGAACATACCGGAACAATCCAATTCTTTACCACCTTCTTTTAACTTTGGTCGTTTAGCTTCATTAATAGCTACCCCGGGGTAGCCAACCACCTGAATTTTGACAATTTTATTATTTTCCACTACAATATCTATAGGTCCTCTTGGTGGGGCCCCATTTCCGTTGATAAGGGTGACCCCTCTAATAATAAGTTGTTCAAAGGGTCCTTCACTCAGCCTTTCTTGGGAAAAGCCAATTTGGATTAGTGTTAGTGCCAGAATTAAGGCGAATAGTTTTTTCATTGGATTAGTGGTTTTGTTCATCCCTATGTCTCAAATCTTATTTCTTACGTCTTATATCTCAATCCGGTACATCAATCTTATCCCCTAAAAATAGCGCATTTAAGAATAAGCGATTGGTACCGTACCAACTTCCCCTAAAATTAGGATTATCGGCAAAGAGTACCACACGCCCGCGCCCTACTTTACTCACGAGTAGTGATGCGGAAGGTTTTAAAAACCCCTCCATATTCTTTTCGGTAATAAAGCCATCAATATGGGGGTCTTTGGCATATTTCGCTACGGTGGCATACTCATTTTTACTTGGCGCCAACCAAACGGAATTGTTTTTATATACCGGAATTTGGGTATCCCTGTATCCAAAGGCTAGGGGATGGGTCAAGTCTAAATCCACTTTGAAAATGGCACCACCAACACTTTCCTTACCTAAATTTTCTGGAGCATCGACATACGGTTTTCTAACTGCCACCGCAGTACTATCCTTTTTAGGTCCTTCGGTAAGCTTTTCTTTGACCAGTTTTTTGTCAATGGCCCATTTTGAAGCACTTCCAATAGTAATTAAGGTATTTCCCTTGCTGATCCAATCTTTAATCTTATCAAGCTGTTTCGTATTCAAGTTATAGTTGCCAGAGACTATGACCAAGGTATTGTACCTGTCTATATTGGCACGGTTGAAATTACGCATGGGTATTTTTGTTATCGGCATGTTGACCCGGGTGTCCAATAAATGCCAAACTTCTCCCGCTTCGTATGATCTTACCCCATCACCTATGAGCATCATAGCCTTTGGTTTGGTAAGCGGCGACACATACCTACTGCCTAAATCAATTCCCGTACTACTGTAGCCAGAGCTAACGCTGTGTATGGTGACCTGAAATTTTTGTTGTGCTTCTTGTGCCAATTCAAAAACGGTATCGGAATCTTTCTTTTGAAGGCTTATCGGTATGACCAAAGTACCATAGTTGAACGTAGTCAGGCCTTTGTTGGTCTTTGTGGTAAAGGGTTTGAAGGAAGACGAGACCACAATTCCATTTTGTTGCAAATAATTTAAGGCAGCGGTGGCATTGTAATCATCGTAATCAATGATATAGGCATAATCCGTTTTTTGAACAGCATCCGTTTTTACCAAATCTGTTGTAGCAGTAATTTTAGTACCGGTATTTAGATTGGTAACGGGCTTATATTTCATATTGTAGAAATTGGCAACGGACCAGGCCGAAGCGTCGTAATAGACGCTATCACGGTATGTATCATAGGTTTCAAACATGGTTTGTACCATACGATATTGTGGTTGGTCTGTAGGTACTACAAAAGCGTTTCCAGATTCATAAACCTCGATTTTGTGTAGTAATAGCTTATCGATAAAGGCTTTAACGCGGTTTTTATCGTAGTCATCTTTAAACGTATAACCACGCACCCTACTCTTAGAAGCATTACTTAACGCGCTTTTAAAGAATTTTTGCTGGTATTTTCTGAGCATTGCCTTATTTTCAACAGCGGCCCTTACGGTAGTGATGCTTGAGGTATATTGGTTTCTAATCGTAAACGGAAAAGTAATCTCCCCGAATTTTGTAGTTTGCTTATGGCCACGAGAACTGGCTTGCTCAAACAAAAGCCCTAAACCGCCCTGTAAATCAGGATAGGAGGACCCATAGCCTGGATAGGTGCCGTCAAACACTTCCTTGGTAAAATAAAAAGAACCAATACTGTCAAGTGCACTTGCAAAATACTCCCCAAAGAGATTATTCAAATCTTCATAATTTTCTTTGGGCATGATAGGGTCTTGGGATGCATTGACCTTCATGGGTTCGAAAAAATAGGAACTTTGACTGCCCATTTCATGAAAATCAGTTACAACATTCGGGTACCATTGATGGTACCATGTTAATTTGCCCCTGCTTTCAGGATGAATGCCCAATAACCAATCTCGGTTTAAATCGAACCAATAGTGATTGGTACGCCCCCTGGGCCAGTATTCATTATGTTCGGCATCTTGTGGATCAGCGACCAAGGGGTTTCCCTGATACATATTGGCCCATTGGGTATGCCTATCGCGTCCGTCAGGGTTTATGGTAGGATCAAGAAAAATAACTGAATTTTTCAAATATTTTAAAATCTCAGGGCTATTGGAAGCGGCAAAGGTATATGCCGTTAGTAAAGCCGCTTCAGAACTAGAGGGCTCATTACCATGCACATTATAGGCCAAATTGATAAAAATAGGAACATCATTATAGTTGGAGACCGATTGTGCTGGATCGGAAAACGCAAGGTGCTGTTGCTTGATATTATCAAGGTTTTTTAGATTTTCTGGAGTGGTAATCGTTAGCATCACCAATTTACGCCCTTCATGGGTTCTGCCGTATTCATAGATACTCGCACGATCTGAAACCTCGGCTAACTTGGTTAAATAGGCGACAATCAAATCATGACGGGTATGATGTTCACCAATTGCGTAGCCCAGAAATTGTTCAGGCGAGGGTATTTTTGAATCAAAAGGTTGAAACTTCTCGAAAAAATAGTTTTGTGCTGAAAGTGTACCACTGATACATAGTGCTACAAGAAAGAATCTCTTGAACATTGGGTTGGTCGTCTTTTGAGTTAGACTTTAAAGATAATGAACGAGTGGAAACAAACCCAGTTAATCTACCGAATTAAAATCGTCTATTACCTCTTCAAAAGTAATTTGATAATACGTACCCGAACTTTTCATATCACGTTGTGCCTCACCACGTAATTGTCTTGAAAGGTTATGGATTAATTTAAGCCCCAGTGATTTAATCGTAGTTGGGTTGATATCTTCAGGAAACCCAATTCCATTATCACCAAGATACATTTCGTAAGTATTCACCCCTTTTTTTGATAGCCGAACCAAGATTTCACCTTCCGTATTTTCAAGAATGCCATATTTCAAGGCGTTGGTAACGGTCTCGTTGATAATCAACCCCAACGGAATCACCGTATCGATACTCAATTTAAAATCACCTACATCTAAATTCAGGTCAATATTATGGTCGTTGCCTTTTACGGAACGAACCAAGTATTCGCAAAGTTCTTCAACGTATGGTTTCAAAGCAATCTTAGATGTGTAATCATCGCGTTTGTAGAGCATTTCGTGCACCATGGCCATCGAAACGACACGATTTTGACTACTTTTTATGATACTACTTATTTTTTTATCCTCTATTGCCCTTGATTGAAGACTCAATAAGCTCGAGACTGTCTGTAGGTTGTTTTTTACCCTATGATGTACTTCTTTCAGTAAGATTTCCTTTTCTTGAAGTTTACTCTCTAAAATGCTATTCGAAATGCCTTTTGCAGTAGCACTTTTCATAAAAATACCATTGGCAATGAATAAAACCATTAAGAACAGTGAAATAACGAAATATCCAATCTCATAACCCTTGGTCAATGAAAGAACTCCCAAACCAATAGCCGCGACGGCAGCTATAAAATTTAAAATTTCAAACATCCTTACCTTCGGTTTCGAATGCTGGTTTTCTTTGGTTAGGTTTTTCATTTATATGCTTAAGCTATTTCGTTTTATGGTCGATCAAATCAAACATAAAGATAACTTGAGGGTGTAAATTCACGTAAATCTAAATATGTTTTATAACATAATCAAAAACGACGCCCTAAAATTAGGCGTCGTCTCATAAGCATTCGTAAAGTATTTTTACTCGATAATCGAGATTTGAATGCTCCAACGCTTGCGTTGAAAAATAAAATTGATTTTCTTTTCGATGCCTCGCGGGCTTGCCCTGAGGTAGCTTACTTTATTCTTCGACCAAGACCCATTCGCCTTTAATTATTAAAGGCTCGGCTTGTTTGTATTTTACCGTTTTACTTTCTCCTGAGAGTACATTTTTGATTACAACCCTATCATTTCTACCGATTTTGGGTTTTTCACGAACGATGGTCTCGGTTTTTTGGGGCCGTTGTCCTTGGGTTTGGCCTGCAGCCCTATTTTGCGCGGCAAGCTCATCACTATTGGGAATTTCTTCTTTTGTGGTCTTTAATTGTTCTTTTGGGCGACGTACATTTTGTGCCCTTTGAATTTGACCGGTATTATCAGAGGGAAGCTCACCCTTGAACAAGAACGAAATGACTTCTTTGTTTACCTTGTCGATCATTGCTTTAAAAAGCTCAAAAGCTTCAAACTTGTAAATGAGCAAGGGATCTTTCTGTTCGTGTACCGCAAGCTGAACCGATTGTTTTAGTTCATCCATTTTTCGCAAATGGGTTTTCCATGAATCATCGATGATGGCTAAAGTGATATTTTTTTCAAAATCGTTGATCAATTGCTTTCCATTGCTCTCATAGGCTTCTTTTAAATCAGTAACAACATTCAATGTTTTTATACCATCCGTAAAGGGAACAACAATTCGTTCAAATTTATTCGTCTCGTTCTCGTACACATTTTTGATGACCGGGAAAGCGGTTGTAGCGCTGCGTTCCATTTTATCTTGGTAGTGGTCATAGGCAACGGTATATACCTTATTTGCAATTTCTTGGAAACCGAGGCTGTTGAATTCTTCTTCTGAAACCGGTGATGTAATCGAGAAATACTTAATCAGTTCAAATTCGAAATTTTTAAAATCGTCCGCTGCTTTATTGGTTTCAGAAATGACCTCACAGGTGTCATAGATCATATTGGCGATATCGACTTTTAGTCGTTCGCCTTGTATGGCATGACGTCTTCTTTTGTAAACCACTTCACGCTGGGCGTTCATGACATCATCATATTCCAGCAATCTTTTACGTATACCAAAATTGTTTTCCTCCACTTTCTTTTGGGCTCGCTCGATAGATTTGGTCATCATGGAGTGTTGTATGACCTCACCTTCTTCAAGGCCCATTCTATCCATCATTTTAGCAACTCGGTCAGAACCGAACAAACGCATGAGATTATCTTCAAGTGAAACATAGAATTGCGAGCTACCAGGATCTCCTTGACGTCCTGAGCGTCCTCTAAGCTGTCTATCCACACGTCTAGAGTCGTGTCTTTCCGTACCAACGATTGCAAGCCCCCCTGCTTCTTTTACTTCCGCAGATAACTTGATATCTGTTCCACGGCCAGCCATATTCGTAGCAATGGTTACTACACCACCATGACCAGCTTCTGCAACAACATCTGCTTCTTTCTTATGCAGTTTTGCGTTCAACACGTTATGCGGAATCTTTCGAACGCTGAGTAGTTTTGATAACAACTCTGATATCTCAACGGATGTGGTTCCTATCAATACGGGGCGACCTGATTTTGAAAGTTGAGTCACCTCTTCGATTATCGCATTGTACTTTTCGCGCTTGGTCTTGTAGATCAGGTCATGTCTATCATCTCGTGCAATTGGTCTATTGGTCGGAATCTCAACGACATCCAGTTTATAAATCTCCCAAAATTCACCTGCTTCAGTTACTGCCGTACCGGTCATACCAGCCAGTTTGTTATACATTCTAAAGTAGTTCTGAAGGGTAATGGTGGCAAAGGTCTGGGTCAATGCCTCGATTTTTACACTTTCTTTGGCCTCGATCGCTTGATGCAGGCCGTCTGAGTATCGACGGCCGTCCATAATTCGCCCGGTCTGTTCGTCAACGATCATCACCTTATTGTCCATAACCACATATTCCACATCCTTTTCAAACAGGGTGTATGCCTTTAAAAGCTGGCTCATAGTATGGATTCGTTCACTTTTCACGGCAAATTCTTTGAAAAGCTCATCTTTGAGTTCGGCTTCTTTCTCGATATCAAGGTCTTGGTTTTCAATTTTTGCGATTTCACCACCAATATCGGGCATTACGAAAAAATCTTTATCACCATCCCCTGAGATGTATTCAATGCCTTTATCGGTAAGCTCAATTTGATTGTTCTTTTCTTCAATGGTGAACAATAAATCTTCGTCAACCTTGGGCATTTCACGATTGTTATCTTGCATGTAGAAGTTCTCGGTCTTCTGTAACAATTGTTTTATGCCTTCTTCACTTAAGAATTTTATCAGTGCTTTATTTTTTGGTAGGCCCCTGTGTACACGAAGCAATAAAAAACCTCCTTCTTTGGTGTCACCTGAAGCAATCAACTTTTTGGCCTCTGCCAAAACACCGGTTAAATGCTGACGCTGTTTTTGAACAATGTTGGCTACTTGGGGTTTTAACTCATTGAATTCATGACGGTCGCCTTCGGGCACTGGGCCTGAAATAATCAATGGTGTTCTTGCATCATCGATTAAAACGGAATCCACCTCATCTACAATGGCGTAATGGTGTGGGCGTTGTACCAAATCACCTGGGGTGTGGGCCATATTATCCCTTAAATAATCAAAACCAAATTCGTTGTTGGTTCCGTAAGTGATGTCGGCGTTGTATGCTTTTCTTCTTCCGTCTGAATTTGGTTGGTGTTTATCGATACAATCGACTGATAACCCATGAAATTGAAATATAGGTGCCATCCAGGCACTATCACGTTTTGCCAAATAGTCGTTGACCGTGACCAAGTGTGCTCCTTTACCAGAAAGGGCATTTAAATAAAGTGGAAGGGTAGCGACCAAAGTCTTACCTTCACCTGTTTGCATTTCAGCAATTTTACCTTGATGCAAGACGATGCCACCGATCAATTGTACATCATAGTGCACCATATCCCAAGTGACCTCTTTGCCGGCGGCATCCCATGAGTTGTGCCAAACGGCATTGTCGCCGTCAAGTGCAACATAATCGGCGGTGCCTGATAAGGAACGGTCAAATTCCGTAGCCGTTACGGTTAGGGTCTTATTATTGGCAAAGCGTTTGGCGGTCTCTTTCACCACTGCAAATGCTTCTGGTAAAATTTCGTTTAAGACTTCCTCTGAAATCTTGTAAGACTCTTCATTTAGCTTATCGATTTCGCCATATATTTCTTCATTTCTATCAATGTCAGAAGATGCTTCAACTTCTTTTTGAAGTTCGGCAATTTTTTCATTGACCTCTTGGCAAGCTTCGGCGATGCTATCTTTGAAAGAACTTGTTTTAGCCCTAAGCTCGTCATGGCCCAACTTTTCCAGTTCAGATTCAAAGGCCTTTATTTTTTTGACCAAAGGCTGCATGGCTTTTACATCTTTTTCAGATTTATCGCCAACAAAGACCTTCAGTACGGAATTTAAAATACTCATGGGTAATTTTTTGTTTTATGAAGCAAAAGCTGTTCCACAGTTTTGGTTGACCAAAAATGTCGGTCTAGCTGTCAAAATTACATAAAAAAAGCCTCAAAAATGAGGCTTCCTATCTTGTTGTTCCAATTGTTTTCAATACTCATCCTCGTTCCAGAGGTAATCTTCCTCAGTGGGATAATCTGGCCATATCTCTTCGATGGATTCATAAATCTCTCCACCTTCTTCTTCCATTGATTGCAGGTTCTCTACAACTTCCAAAGGGGCGCCCGTTCTGATGGCGTAATCTATTAATTCGTCTTTAGTGGCTGGCCAAGGGGCGTCACTTAGATATGAGGCTAGTTCTAATGTCCAGTACATAGCAATGGTTTGATTTTAAATTTTTTGCAAAAATAATTTTTAAACCCAATCCGCCAAGGAATTTCTGAATTATTTAAAAAATATTTTTACTTCTTCATTCAACAACGTGAAAATTGCTGAATTATTAGTCCATTTTTTCAGGAATCCACTTTACTTCATCGGCCTGTAAATCTTTTGACAACTTTCGTGCCAATACAAACAGGTAATCTGATAACCTATTGATATAGGCCAAAAGGGTTTCGGGTACGGGCTCGTTTTCGTGCAAATAAGATATCATACGTTCTCCACGTCTGCATACGGTTCTAGCGATATGACAGTATGACACGGTAATGTGCCCACCAGGTAGTATAAAATGGGTCATTTCAGGAAGTTCTTCATTCATCAGGTCCATTTCACGTTCTAGGGCCTCAATATCCTCACTATGTATTCTTGGTATTTTCAATCGATTGTCTTTTTTGGGTTCGGTTGCCAAAATTGCCCCAACGGTAAAGAGCTTGTTCTGAATGTTGGCCAATATTTGTTTAGAATGCGCATCTATATCTTGGTCCCGAACTAAACCTAAAAAAGAATTAAGCTCATCTAGGGTGCCATAACTTTCGATACGAATATGATGCTTGGGAACGCGTTTTCCAGTAAAAAGTGCAGTAGTGGCCTTGTCACCTGTTTTGGTATATATTTTCATTGATCCTTAAAATTTTTATTGAATGCAAACGGTCTGCATGAATTTTTTAAAGATAGGTAAACCTTGCTTTTTTACAACTAAAGGGGGTTCGATATAAACTTTCAAAGGCTTATGTTTTACTGTCAGATCGAACCTGCCTTGTCGGTAGGCAGGTAAAGTGGGGATTCGATACTGTTCTCGATATCAAGGGCCTCTCAACTAAGGTTTATATCGAGCGAAATCGAAGTACTCGAAATGATAACTATGGAATTTAATGGTCTTTATCCTTCATTAGGGGATAAATCTTAAGTCGAATTCACTTTAATTACGTTTTGTTCTACCCGTACCACATAAAAACCAAGGAAGAACGGCTTTTAGGCATTTTTTGATTGCAATTTCACAAAAAAAGCTCCCATTTCTACAAATAGGAGCCCACAGCTATAACACCGAATGTTCGTGCTTACTTCTTGTATTTTACCTTTTCCCAATTGGTATCGGCCTTGGGTTTTAATTTTTTTGGACCTTCTTCTTCCCATTTATCCTTGGTATTCGTTGTCCATGACGTATAAAACAATAACAATTGTCCGTCTTGTATTTTAAAGGCTTCTGGGTCTGGGTCTACTTTCTTTTTGCGAGTAGCTAATGCATAGGCACAATACCCTCCATATTGCGGGACATATTTTTTGGGATTGGCCTTGAACTTATCCAAATTACTTTGAGAGGTAAATTTGAATTTAGCACCGTCATGAGTAGTGGTGAAGCTACTTTTACCCTCTACGGCTTTTCCGTTAAAATATTCGGTTACATCATATCCTTCTGCGATATAACCCTTGTCTAAAGAATAATCTATTTTTTGCGAAAAACCATTTAAGGTCACTATGGTCATCAATAAAAGTGTCAGTATATGTTTCATAATATTTGTTTTGCAAGAATTACTTTTAGCTTAGGTCGATGATATTGTAAAACATTACACTTTTGATTCCGATATTCTTTTGAGTTCGGTATTTGATTTCTAAAGGAAGTGATTTATGGGTTCATCACATTATCACGGTATTCATATTGAAAAATGCATACTAAAAACAATTTACTTGTTTTCATGCCTTCTTTTTCCTTCCATAAAAGAGCGCGATTTTCGCCTTCGATTATTTCGTTTATTATTAAAAAGCACTATAAAATAAACCAGCGCCAAGGCTCCTAAAATGATATAAATTGTATAATCCATACTACAGGTTGTAGCTTAAAATTACGGTATTAAATTCGTATTGTAAAATGTTCTTTTGCCTGTTCTCTCCTTATGAAGAGGGCCCCACAATGAAACATATCGATACTAACCCTAAAGTTGTTTTCTTGCGCGATACTCCTCCAATTTCTAAGGTTTTGTGCATTTTTATGAATATTTGCAATAAGGATCATAGATTCATTGTGCACTTTATCACCGGATAAGATCTCTGTAATATATGCCATATCTGGATTTTGTAAATAGATAAAATCTAAAGGGAACCGATTGAAAACCAGTTTTGGATATTCTTCTTGTAAAATGGCTTCAAACTCGGTATTGGCCCTAATTTCTATGTTTTCAGGTTTGAAGTAGCCTACACTTTTTAAAAGAACATTCAAGGTTTTAAATCCCGATTTATTTGGGCCATTATAAAGGCATTTCGTGACAAACTCAAAGACAAATGGGGAATGTACCCCGTGATGATTCGTGGATTTTAATAGAAAAAGCAAGTATGATTTAATGCTGAAAAGCATATACAATCAGATTATTATGGAAATTGCTTAAAAATGACCGTCTGTTTATAAAGATTACCGTTGATTTAGCCTTCAAGTATCGAACCCAGTTCAAACCACCGTTCTGTTTTTGTTTCAATCGTCTGTTCGAGCTCACCAAGCTCGATGGAGAGGGTATTGATTTCTTCACCCGATAAACTATCATCAGTGAATTTTTCTTGTAGTGCTATCTTTTCTATTTCAAGTTTATGAATCTCTTTTTCAAGTTTGTTATATTCTTTTTGTTCTAAATAGGATAATTTTTTAGAATCGTCTTTTTCTTTCCAGTTGGTTTTTTCCGGGGTAGTAGTTTCGTTTGTTTTGAGTTCGCGTTCTTCAATTAATTTACTGTTCTCGTAAGCCCTGTAATCAGAATAGTTTCCTGGAAAATCTTGTATGGCACCATTTCCCTTAAAGATAAAAAGATGATCGACTATTTTGTCCATAAAATAACGATCGTGTGAAACAACGATTAGACAGCCAGGGAAATCCAACAAAAAACTTTCTAAAACATTCAATGTTACGATATCAAGGTCATTTGTCGGCTCATCGAGAATCAAAAAATTAGGGTTTTGAATCAATACGATACATAAATAGAGCCGCTTACGTTCACCACCACTTAATTTTTCAATATAATCGTATTGTTTTTTTCTATCGAACAAAAAACGCTCTAAGAGCTGCTGCGCAGATATTTGACGCCCTTTTTTCAGCGGGATGAAATCGCCATAATCGCGGATTGCATCAATAACTTTTTGACCTTCTTTCGGTACAATTCCTTTTTGCGTGTAATACCCAAATTTGATAGTCTCACCGATAACAATTTTACCGGCATCTATATTTTCTTTGCCTGTCAACACATTAAGAAAAGTAGATTTTCCAGTTCCGTTTTTCCCTATGATACCTAGACGTTCCCCTTTTGAAAAAGAGTAGTCAAATTGATCGAGCATGGCTTTGTCGCCATATGCCTTCGATACCTTGTGCAACTCTACGATTTTGCTGCCCAAACGTTCCATATTCAGTTCGAGTTGCACTTCGTGTTCAGACCTTCGTTTGTTTGCCCTCGATTTAATTTCGTGAAAATCATCAATACGCGACTTAGATTTCGTAGTCCTTGCCTTTGGTTGTCGTCGCATCCAATCCAATTCCTTTTTAAAAAGAATTTTGTCTTTGTGCTGTTCCACTGCCTCACGTTCTAATCGGGCTTCGCGTTTTTCAAGATAGTACGAATAATTGCCCTTGTAGCTATAAAGTTGGTTGTTGTCGAGTTCGATGATCTCGTTACAGACACGCTCTAAAAAATAGCGGTCATGGGTTACCATAAAAAGGGTGCAGTTTTCTTTTTTAAAAAATACCTCGAGCCACTCGATCATTTCAAGATCAAGATGGTTCGTAGGCTCATCGAGTATTAATAGATCCGGCTTGTTGATAAGTGCATTGGCGAGTGCCAAGCGTTTTTTTTGCCCACCTGAAAGTACCTTCACTTTTAGTTGAAGTTCGGTAAGGTTAAGTTTAAAAAGAATTTGCTTGTATTGCGTTTCAAAATCCCAGGCCTGATAACGTTCCATGGCTTCAAAAGCTTTTTGATATGCCTCTTGATCTTCAGGGTGCTGTGAGGCTGTTTCATATCTTGCTATGACCTCTAAAATTTCATTGCCTGAATCAAAAATGGTCTCTTCAATAGTCAGGTTTGGGTTGAGGTCGGGTTCTTGCTCTAAGAAGGATACTTTAATTCCTTTTCTTTTTGTTATTTGTCCGGTTTCAGTAGTATCCTTGCCCGAAATAATATTGAGAATTGATGTTTTTCCACTTCCATTTTTAGCGATCAATGCAATTTTTTGATCTTTATTTATACCAAAAGAGATGTTTGAAAACAGCGTTAGTTCCCCATATGATTTCGAAATATTTTCTACCGTGAGCAAATTCATAAAAGCGTATTAATAGTCTTGGTATGCGTTGATCAAATCTTTTTCAAGAGAAACAGGTATCGAACCCCAAGTGTACCCATTAAAGGTATATTAATTGGCGAAAGTACATGCACTCGAAATACCCAAAAAATAAGACTTAAACCTATTAGGCCAAGCGCTGCCCAAAGGTATTTTGATAACCATGGCGGCAATTGCTTTTTAGAAAGCAAATAAAAGCCAACAATGAGATTGGTAGGCAACAACCATAGAAAATTAAAATTTTGGTCGGTAACCACATGATCGGTCGCTACCCATAAAAGTAGTACTATCAATCCTGCCAGACCAGATATAAAGAACAAGCCAAAGTCTAGCCAGCGATTTCTGCCTTGGTGTTTTTTATCCAATAGCGTAATCGCTACCGTAAAAGCAAGTAAGATGCAAAACCAAAACAATGGAGAGGTCAAAAAAGTACTTTGATCTGATTTTTCCGGATAGTTGAGAATGGTCCGTTCGCGCATAACGATATCCTCACCCGAAAGCTCCGTATTTCGAAGTTGGTACATCGTATAATAAGGCAAGAACATATGTTGTCGGGCAGAGGCTTTTTGATCGGTAATACCACCAAATGCCAAATCAATACCGAAAGCTCCCCACGAATTGATTGGGATATACTTATGGACCAGTTGTCGAAATGTCGATGGTTCCTTTAAATGCGACGCTTTAAAATTTATATCACCATCTAAATGTTGTTCTAAAACATCTCCGGTTATGCTTGAACAATTGTTGAACAGGGGGTCATACGGATAATCCCTGTTCTCAGGTCTATGGTTTTGCTCAAAAAACCGGAACAACTCGTTGGTCTGTTTCGCCGTTAAGTTCAATACCTGTTCTTTGACCCATCTTTTTTCTAACTGATACGTATATAAGAAAGCTTCAAAACTTCTTCGAGAAAGCGAATAGATCAACTTTCCCTGGGCAAAATTCAAGTAAAAATTGGGCTTGTCGAAATCAAAGGTACCATAGTTATAGACCACATCAATACCCAAAACAGCGTCTTGCACCCTAAACGCGGTATGACCAAAGGCAGAAAATAGTTCATCGCCCGATGAACAGGTCAGAACGCTTATTTGGGCTTTTTCTGAAAGTGTGGGTGTTTGGGCAAAAAGTACTTGATTGTTTAGTACTGAAAGTAAAATGACAATGGTTAAATAGTGTCTCATAATCTTGAATGACAAATATCAACATATTTCTTTTTCGCGTTGTTCTTAACTTGGGTTAAAACTTAATTTTTAGCTTATTTTTACAAAAACCCATATAGATGATCAAGCATATTCCCAATTTCATTACGCTACTCAACCTCTTTTGTGGTTGCATCGCTACCGTTTTTGCGGTGATGAATAACCTGGAGTTTGCAGCCGTTTTTGTCGCTTTAGGGATTTTGTTTGATTTTTTTGATGGTTTTGCGGCACGTTTGTTGAATGTGAAAAGTGAAATAGGGGTACAATTGGATTCATTGGCCGATATGGTTACCAGTGGGGTGGTGCCTGGTATTGTTATGTTCCAACTTCTTAATATGGCACAAAAGGAGGGCTGGAACCTTGATCTTTTTGGAATGCACACTTCGGTTGAGGTCTTACCGCTATTCGGATTTCTTATTACCCTAGCATCTGCTTATCGTTTGGCTAATTTCAATGTGGATGAAAATCAGGTTTCGTCATTTTTGGGCTTGCCCACACCGGCAAACACACTTTTGATACTTTCCCTACCACTTATTCTTTTTTACCATAACAACACGGTATTAAACGACATCATTTTAAATCAATGGTTTTTGATGGGCATTACTTTATTGAGCGCCTATTTACTCAACTCAAAGATCGAATTGTTCGCACTAAAATTCGATACCTGGGCTTTTAGCGAAAATGCGGTCAAATACCTATTCTTGATAGGAAGCCTAGTGCTATTGGTCACCTTACGTTTTTTAGCCATACCCCTCATTATTCTTTTTTATGTTCTAACCTCATTGCTTTCAAAAAAGGTTTAATACTGAACTCGCCTAAACTTTTTTAATTGGTTTAAAAATTGCCCTTTTTACCCACTTTATGTCTTTTTTTCATTCCGTAGTCCTGCTACCTACCCGTTCGGTAGGCCGATGCACCTCAAAAAAGTCTTCGAATGGGCAAAAAATGTCTGATTCCTGCCTGCCGGTGAGGCAGATTCGATTCAATCCAAAAAGTTTAAACGAGTTCTTTATAAAAATAACTTTTGATAAGAGTGGGAATAAAATTACCAGAGACCGTATTTCCGATGCCCGAATAATAGGTACTTTATTTCAATCGGATTATTACGATAAAGATGCCGTTACCTATTTGAAATTTGAGTCAGGCATGACATGAACTTATGTTGTATGAATTTCGACCCTGCCCAAAATGATCGAACTCGATGCCAAAGCGTTTAACGATTACTTAGAACATGAGGGATTGTTCGATACCATTAAAGAAAGGGAAGAAAACGGAAGCCTTGATAAAGATGCGAAAGAAAATTATTCAAAACACGTAAAACCCTTACTTCAGGTCAGCGATAAAAGAACGAAAGGGTTCAACACGGTATTTGGGTATCCCGTAGAATTGTTACTATTGGCAACCCCTATAATTTAAAGGTGCATGAACCGATGCGTTATAAATTTTTAAGTAGTGACCAACCATTATCAAACCATGTTGTTCATTACAGTACTTCCGTACCAGGTATAGATGCCCATGAAAACGAAAGTTCTACTAAAACCGACGAAAATGGGATAATGACAATGATTCCGACCCAAGCGGGTAATTGGTACGTTGCGACGATACATATGGTAAAAAGCCCAGAAGAGGGTGTTGATTATGAATCGAATTGGGCGACGCTGACCTTTGGTGTGAAGTAGCTAAAAATCCAATTTCTTTTTTCGAAGTTCAAAGTTTTGTCCTAAATAAACCTTGCGAACCATTTCGTCTTTGGCTAAATCTTCGGGTATGCCGGCTTTTAAGATACCACCTTCGAACATGAGATAAGACCGCTCTGTGATGGCAAGTGTCTCTTGTACATTATGATCGGTGATTAAAATACCGATATTCTTATCCTTTAATTGGGCCACAATACGCTGTATATCCTCCACTGCGACAGGATCAACGCCCGCAAAGGGCTCATCCAACAAAATAAATTTGGGATCTGTCGCCAGTGCCCTTGCAATCTCGGTACGTCTGCGTTCACCACCCGATAAAAGATCTCCACGACTTTTACGAATATGCCCTAGGCCAAACTCGTCAATAAGCGACTCCATTTTCATGTGTTGCTCCTTTTTAGAAAGTGCAGTAGTTTGAAGTACGCTTAAGATATTTTTTTCGATACTCAGTTTTCTGAATACCGAAGCTTCTTGGGCTAAATATCCAATACCGTTTTGTGCCCTTTTGTACATTGGAAAATCGGTGATTTCCATATCATCTAAAAAGATATGGCCACCGTTTGGTTTGATCAAACCAACGATCATATAGAACGAAGTGGTCTTACCGGCACCGTTTGGGCCCAGCAGACCCACGATTTCACCTTGGTTGACCTCTAAAGAAATTCCTTTTACAACCTTTCGGCCCCTGTAGGCCTTCATAATATTTTCTGCTCGTAGCTTCATCAAGTATCAAAACTAAACATAATCTGTTTTAACAAATCGGTCTTTGTGATTTTTTTATCTTCTTGATTCCTTGCAGTACGCACCAAGCAAGGTAATGTTAAATTTGAAAGGTCGAATTTTTACCGCCCCAGCGCACTCTTTGCCTCTTTTTTGGCATCGCGTTTGACAACCAATTTTGAAATGTGGATACTTACCTGGTATAATATCAGTACAGGTATGGATACCACGATCTGACTTGTAACATCAGGTGGTGTAATGACCGCTGATAAGATAAGAACGACCACTAAAGCTATTTTTCGGTACTTTTTCAATATTTCCGGTGTGACCAAACCGACTTTAGTCAAGAAGTAAATGATAATGGGAAGTTCGAACATGATACCACAAGCAATTACAGAAGCCCTTACCGTTGCAATAAAACTGCTAATATCAATTTCGTTCAACACCTCTTTACTGACCTGATAAGTACCTAAGAAGTTAATCGAAAGGGGGGCCACCACATAATAGCCGAACAGCACCCCTAAAAAGAATAAAGCCGATGCAACAAGAATAAACCCTCGTGAATGTCTACGCTCGTTTTGATGCAGGCCAGGGCTGATAAACCGCCAGATTTCCCATAAGACATATGGAAATGAGACTATGAAGCCTGCCCATATTGAGGTCCAGATGTGTGCCGAAAACTGGCCGGCCATGGTCCTATTCTGAATGGTAAATGGCAATGTGTCCGCACAGAACTCTGATGTAATCTTGAAGAAGGTCGCAATGCTACAGAAGAACTGGTATGTCGGAAAATCCATCTTTTTGGGGCCGAAAAGAACCGTGTCGAAAATAAAACCCCTCATCGTAAATGCCACGCATCCAACAATGACGATAGCTAAAATGGAGCGTATCAAATGCCAACGCAGTTCTTCCAAATGATCCAAAAAGGACATTTCATCAGGATTTTTAGTCGCTTCCGCCATTATAAAATACCTTCATTTATTAAATTATGAATATGGATGACACCCATATATCTTGTTTTATCCATGACCAACAATTGTGAAATTCCCTTCTCTTGCATTGCTTCTAATGCCTTTATCGCCAAAACATCAGGATGTATGGTCTTTGGTCCCTTGGTCATGATATCCTTCGCGGTAAGGCCACCGATATTCTCATACTTGTTAAGCATTCTTCTAATATCGCCATCCGTCACGATTCCGACTACATCCTGACCCTCAAGAACCGCGGTCACCCCTAGCATTTTCTCAGAGATCTCAACAATCACCTCTTTGACTTTTGAATCTGTGAACACTTGCGGTTTTTGATTGTTATCCACAATATCTGAAACCCGCAAGTAGAGCTTTTTACCCAAGGAGCCACCAGGGTGGTATTTTGCAAAATCGGCACTACTGAAGCCTCTCAATTTCAAGAGGCATATGGCCAAGGCATCACCCATGACCAATTGCGCCGTAGTACTGGTCGTTGGGGCCAAATTGTTGGGGCAGGCCTCTTTTTCAACATAGGTGTTCAAGGTGAAATCTGACTGTTTGGCCAAAATGGATTCCATATTACCCGTAATACCTATTAAGCGGTTATCACCTCTTTTTATAAGCGGGATCAACATTTTGATCTCTTCGGTATTCCCGCTTTTTGAGATACAGATGACCACATCGTTTTTTTGAACCGTTCCTAAATCACCATGAATGGCATCTGCGGCATGCATGAAGATTGCCGGCGTTCCCGTTGAATTGAACGTAGCTACTATTTTAGATGCGATCAAGGCGCTTTTTCCTACTCCGGAGACCACCACCCTTCCATTCGAGGCTAGAATACAGTTAACGGCATTTTCAAAATTGCCATCCAGTAATGGAATTAAACCTTTTATAGCATCACTCTCGTTCTCGATAGTTTCTTTTGCAATGCCAAGAATGGAGTTGTCAAGCTTCAATGTAATATTGCTGTTTTGGGTTGTTTTACTAAAAGATTGTCTTATCTTTAAGATTACAAAATTAAACAAACGTAATTGTATTTACTGATTATTTGTAATAAAAAGGATGCCATCGAATACATGATTACCGACCCCTTTTCTTCAAAAAAAGAGATGGCACCTACAACTGTTTTTATTAATTGAATGCTGAAAATGGGTTCTACGCTAGCTGATTTGCACGATGCATTAAAAAAATACTTTGGTTTTTCAAAGTTCAAGGGACTTCAAGAAGAAGTAATTACAAATATTTTGGCACGTAACGACACTTTCGTGATCATGCCTACCGGAGGGGGTAAATCTTTGTGTTATCAGTTACCGGCCATAATGCAAGATGGCACTGCGATTGTGGTCTCACCGCTTATTGCCTTAATGAAGAATCAAGTTGACGCGATAAGGGGGGTGTCATCTGAACACGGTATCGCCCATGTTCTTAATTCTTCTTTGAACAAAACTGAGGTAAAACAGGTTAAACAAGATATTACCAACGGGGTCACGAAACTTTTATATGTGGCACCGGAATCTTTGACGAAAGAAGAATATGTTGATTTTTTACAAACGGTAAAACTCTCCTTCGTAGCGGTAGATGAGGCCCACTGTATTTCAGAATGGGGCCATGATTTTCGACCAGAGTATCGAAACCTAAAGAATATTATTGGGCGTTTAGATGAAAATATACCTATCATCGGTTTAACGGCCACGGCCACACCAAAGGTGCAAGAAGACATTATCAAAAACCTGGGTATGAACGATGCAAAAGTGTTCAAAGCATCATTCAATAGGCCTAATTTGTTTTACGAGGTACGACCCAAGACTAAAAATGTCGATGCCGATATCATTCGTTTTATCAAGCAAAACCAAGGTAAATCGGGTATTATTTATTGTCTAAGTAGAAAACGGGTTGAAGAACTGGCACAGGTATTACAGGTCAATGGTATAAGCGCGGTTCCCTACCACGCTGGTTTTGATGCAAAAACACGATCAAAATACCAAGACATGTTCTTGATGGAAGATGTTGATGTCGTCGTTGCCACTATCGCTTTCGGAATGGGCATCGATAAGCCCGATGTTCGTTTCGTGATCCATCATGACATCCCTAAAAGTATTGAGAGCTATTACCAAGAGACCGGTAGGGCAGGTCGAGATGGGGGAGAAGGCCATTGTCTTGCTTATTATTCCTATAAAGACGTAGAAAAACTAGAAAAGTTCATGTCTGGCAAACCAGTGGCAGAGCAAGAAGTTGGTAATGCACTCTTGCAAGAGATAGTTGCCTATGCCGAGACCTCCATGTCAAGACGTAAATTCATCTTGCACTACTTTGGGGAAAACTATGATGAGGTCAATGGTGAGGGTGCCGATATGGATGATAATGCCCGCAATCCGAAACCTAAGGAAGAGGCTAGGAAAGAAGTGGTCAAGCTTTTGACCGTGGTAAAAGGGACTATGGAAAAGTTTAAGACCAAAGAAATCGTAAAAGCCCTGGTCGGAAAGACAAATGCTTTGATTTCATCACATAAAACGGATGAAAAGGATTTTTTTGGTATTGGTTCAGGCCATGATGAGGCGTTTTGGATGGCGCTTACAAGACAAGTCTTGGTTGCCGGTCTTTTAAAAAAGGAAATTGAGCAATACGGTGTTTTACATGTCACAAAAGAGGGGATGGATTACCTAAGTAACCCCAAATCGTTTATGATGACCAAAGACCATGTTTATAGCGAAGAAAATAATGATGCCATCATTACCGCCGCGAAATCTTCAGGGGGTGTAGCCGACGAAAATTTATTGAAGCTTCTTAAAGACTTAAGAAAAAAAGAAGCCAAAAAGAATGACGTGCCACCATTCGTAGTGTTTCAGGACCCTTCTTTAGATGATATGGCCTTGAAGTATCCTATATCCATGGAAGAATTATTGAATATTCATGGTGTAGGGGAAGGAAAGGCAAAAAAATATGGGAAACCTTTTGTTACGTTGATAAGTTCGTATGTTGAAGAGAATGATATCGTACGGCCCGATGATTTGGTAGTGAAAAGTACTGGGGCGAATTCAGGGCTAAAGCTTTATATCATTCAAAATGTGGACCGAAAGCTCCCCTTAGATGATATTGCCTCAGCCAAGGGATTGGAAATACCCCAACTTATCAAAGAGATGGAACAGATCGTATTCAGTGGCACGAAACTGAATTTAGCGTATTGGGTCGATGAAATATTGGATGAAGACCAACAAGAAGAAATACACGACTATTTCATTGAGGCTGAAACTGATGCCATAGATGATGCCATAGAAGAGTTTGATGGGGAATATGAAGAAGAAGAACTTCGGATCTATCGATTGAAATTTATGAGCGAGGTAGCAAATTAAAAAAAGGCCCAATCAACAGATTGGGCCTTTTTATTTTATAGATTATTGAAATCGCCTGAAGCGATCATTGCGAATATGACACCAAAGTAAATGATTCCAAGAATAAGCATGATCAGTGATAGTCCCAATCCAATATAGCAAAGTATTTTACCTGTTTTTACATTGCTGTAATCACTGTAAAGTTCGGGATTGTCATGAAATAATTTTTCTGCGCTTTTGGCTTTCACCAGGCCGATGATACTAAAGACAACAGCAAAAGGCCCACAACAAAAAATGGAGCCGACGATGGAGATAATTCCCATGATAAGTACCGTACTTGCGCCAGGTAGTGCTTGTTGATTCATAATTGGGTTATTGATTTCCGTATTGTTCCAAACCTTGTTGATATGCTTCTTTGAAAACTTCTATAAATTCACCGATACCACCGGCATCAACAATAATATAAGTCCATCTTGCAACCATCAATAAGCTTAATATCAAAGCAATAAGGGTGATTATTTTTCCAGTTTTGATTTGCCCGAAATTGTCATACCCTTCGGGATTTTCCTTATAAAGCTTCTCTGATTTTCGCGCTAGAAAAAAACCGATTCCGGCAGGTATTGCGCCAACAGGGCCAGCACAGCAACAAAGAAATCCGAAGATGCCAAGTACGATTATCAATACCCCGTTTGGTAGTTTTTTTTGTTCCATGATATAAACTGTTTAGTGTGATAGTTTAAAAATAAAATTGATTAGTATTAAAATAACACTGGCAATGCCAAAGGCGGTAATCGAGGTATTTGCCCTCTTGAAGCCAAATACTTTGTTCGCGACTACGATACCGAGAAGCGGTAGCAAGGTATATATTGCTGGGTACATCTTTAGTGCTTCTAAAAACTCCCCTTGAAATAAGAATACGATAGATCGTTGCAAACCACAACCGGGGCAATCAATACCAAAGAGTTGTTTGCTAAAACAAGGCAACATATAATCGGTGGCCACCAATAGAATGTAAAAACTGTACTTCAAGTGATTGGTTTGTATTTCGAAGTTGAAAATACCATTATTTTTGAAAAGTAATGCCAGTCAAAAATATTTTTTGGTTCAACTGATTAGTTATGGGGGTTTTAAAACAAGGTGATGGGGTTGAAGTACTCGATGATAACATTAAAGGTACTGTAAAACAGATTTCGGCAAACGTTATAACCGTGGAGACCGATGACGGTTTTTTATTGGATTTTGAAGCGTCGCAGTTGGTGAAGATCGAGGGTCGACTTGAAGTTACAAACTATGATGTGGCCAAAATAAGGGACAGCAAAGAAATACCTAAAAGAAAGCCCTTAAAAGCCATCAAGCCAAAAGAACGAAACGTGCCTAAGTTTGAAGTGGATCTGCATATTGGCCAATTGGTTCCCTCAAGTCGTGGAATGTCAAATTTCGATATTTTGAACCTTCAGCTTGATACCGCTAAAAGGCAATTGGAATTTGCGATTAAAAAACGTATTCAAAAGGTGGTCTTTATTCATGGGGTAGGTGAGGGTGTTTTAAAAGAAGAGTTGAAGTATCTCTTTAAACGGTATCCGGTTGATTTTTACGATGCTGACTACCGAAAATACGGATTAGGCGCTACGGAGGTCTATATTTATCAAAACGGCTAATTTGAAATTGCAGTGGTCACCTCGCCAAATTCATTGATGGTGAGGTCCGTAATACGTTCTCCGCTGTCACTGACCAACGAGATTCCGCTTAATTCAATGACGTGTATAAAAGAGGTGGAATCAGCACTCATAGTAGTATTGATAAGTACCATGCCATCTTCGGCGACGATTTCTTCGATAACTGTCGGGGTAACGGGGGGGAAATCATCACAGAAATAATTACTGGTGACATTGTCGGAAAAGATACGGTAAAAGATTTGGGATTGACCCGATACCGTACTTTCGGTTACAACAGTAGTATCTGCCTGCATCACCCCATTGTTCAAAACCCCACTTTGTAAATCCAATATCAAGGCCTCGTCTTGATTTATTTTAAATAGGATGTTCGCAGCACTTGCCACGGGATCACCACACGATTGTACGGCAACACTATCAAAATCAATGGTTTCTATTTGTAAATCGCCATCACTGCAAGAGCTGTTCAGAAGCAGCAGTAAGAAGGCAGTTAAAAATACATTTCTCATCGCGTCAAATTTAAAGCAATTCGATTTCAATATGGTCTTCATGCACTTCTTATTTGGAAGAAATTAACGTAATTATAGCTATTTTTGATCAATTCTAAAACGATATCGAAGTAATGCAAAAGGTCTATTTAGATAATGCAGCCACTACGCAAGTACGTGAAGAAGTTATTTCAAAAATGCAGGATGCATTGGCCAAGTTCTATGGTAATCCCTCTTCGACGCATAGCTATGGGCGATCTGCCAAAACCGCGATTGAAAATGCCAGAAAGACCATTGCCAAACATTTGAATGCCCATCCGTCGGAAATCATTTTTACCTCTGGGGGAACAGAAGCCGATAATATGGTCTTACGTTGTGCCGTGCGCGATCTGGGCGTTGAGACCATTATTACCTCAAAAATCGAACACCATGCGGTGCTGCATGTTGCCGAAGAACTCGAGAAGGAATACGGTACCAAGATAGCGTATGTTGATTTAGACGGGTTTGGAAACCCTAAAATGGATCATTTGAAAGAATTGCTCCATAATGACCCAGCTAAAAAACTGGTGAGTCTAATGCATGTGAACAATGAAATAGGGAATATTATCGATATAAAGGCGATCGGTGCATTATGTAAAGGGGCAGGTGCACTTTTCCATTCTGATACCGTACAGTCTGTGGGTCACTTTGCTTGGAATGTTGCCGAAACACCTATTGATTTTTTAACCGCTGCAGCGCATAAATTTCATGGGCCAAAAGGAATTGGTTTTGCCTTTATTAGAAAGAATTCAGGATTAAAGCCATTAATAGTGGGTGGATCACAAGAACGGGGGTTTCGTGCAGGTACTGAAGCCTTCCATAATATTGTAGGCCTCGAGGAAGCATTTGTTGCGGCATATGCTAATCTAGAGGAAGAAAAGGCATACGTTTCAGGGTTGAAAAAACATTTTATCGAAAAGTTAAAGAAAGAATTGCCACAAGCCGAATTCAATGGTTATTCCGGTGATTTGGAGCGAAGCACGTATACTTTGACCAACGTTCGATTGCCCTTTGATTCCCAAAAATCTTTGATGCTACTGTTCCATCTTGATTTGAAGGGAATTGCATGTTCGAAAGGAAGTGCCTGTCAGTCAGGAAGCAATAAGGGTTCCCACGTGTTATCAGAGATTTTGAACGGAGAGGAAGTCGCCAAACCTTCATTACGGTTTTCGTTTTCAAAGTATAATACTAAGGAAGAACTGGATTATACCATTGAAGTATTAAAGGAATTTTCGGCTAGTTGAGTTTACGTTTTTTACGTTTTCTTTCTTTGTCATAGGGAAACTTCTTTGCGGCCAATTTCATCATGCGATCTATCAGTTCCGAAGTGTTTTTACCGGTCTTTTTGTCAATTGACTTTTCGTAGCGCCACAGTAACTTTCCGGTTTCACCATCACTTATTTTTATGCCTATCCTACCATAATCTGAGTTGCCGTTAAAATAATCCAAAAAGCTAAAATCGGTCGGTACGCCCTTAGAAAGTAAAATATTCAGGTCTAAGTTGCCACTAATGATACCGTCTACCCCCAATATATTTGAAAGTTGTTTTGTCGTATAGATGTCGATGTTGCCGTAGTCAATGTCATTTTGGGCCAAAATGGCATTGGTATCTTCCGTATTCTGAAATTCTACGTTGAATTTTTTACGCCTTTTGCGTTTTGAAAAATAAGTTTCAAGTGCATCTTGAACAGCGTATCCCTCCCTTTGGGCCAATTGGGCTTTTTCGTCTTTAGGGATGGACCCCTCTAATTCAAGCTGTGTCAAAAAAGGAACAATCGCTAAAACCTTGTGATTGTCACTAAGTTCGTCAAAACGGCTGCTCACATAGATGTTTTTTTGGGCTTGACCAATGAATGTCGCCATCAAAAGAAGTAGGGGTACTATTTTTTTTAAAGCCATAATTTAGAAACGCATACTAAATTTGAGGTTAAGAATCCTTGATGTCAAAAAATTAGGAATTGCGAATTGCTGTTGTGTATCGACATCCCTAACCCAAGTATTCGTTATTGAATTTTGATTGTTAAATAGGTTGAAAATTTCAAAGCCGGCATTGAACTCCTTAAACCTATGAAGCCAATGTCCCTTCGGAAATCTATTCTCCCTGTCGGTAAAAATATATGAAATTCCCAAATCAGCACGTCTGTAATCCCTTAATCTATTCTGAAAATCGTATGGATCGGCATTATTGGGTGATCCCCCAGGCACCCCTGTATTATAAACTAGGTTCAAATACAACTTCAAATTTGGTATGGTCGGCATATAGTCTTGAAACAACAACCCCAATTTAAAACGCTGATCGGTAGGTCTTGAGATGAAACCCCGGTCGTCGATATTTTCCTCGGTTCGCAAATATCCTATGCTCAGCCAAGATTCAGAACCCGGTACCAATGCACCGTTTAACCTAAAATCAAAACCATAGGCGAAGGCCTCGGCGTTATTATCGGCAACGTATCGTATGCGAACATCCTCGACAGTATAGGTATTGACATCCCTGATGCGTTTGTAATAAGCTTCACTGACAAGGCTAAAAGGCCTATCCCAAAGGGTGAAACTGTATTCATTGCCCAAAACAACATGAAGGGATTTTTGTGCCTCCACTTCAGGGTTTATATTTCCGGTTCGATCCCTAAGTTCCCTGTAAAAAGGGGGTTGTTGGTAATTTCCGACCGCAAATCTAAAGAGCATATCTTTCTCCCAGTTGGGTTTGATGGCAAATTGTGCCCTCGGACTGACCAAAATTTGTGAATTGCTATCGAAACCGACCGCGTCAATACGCCAATGTTGCGCACGAATACCAAAATTATAGTAAAGGTTACTCCCTTTCCAACCTATTCTATTATCGAATTGAAGGTAGCCTGATAGACGATTTGTTTGAACGAAGTTAGTAGCATTAACGCCCTCAAAGGGTACGATGTCACCTTCAAAGGGTTCTTCAGGTTGATTGTTTATAAAACCAGGTTCTGAAGGTCGTATAAAAAAACTTGCGGAATCAATAAATTCAGATTCGCGCAGTTGATCCCTAAAATCTTCATGGGCGTATTTGATACCCCATCTAAGTGTTTTTTTATTTTTTTTAAAAATACCGTTATGTGATAAATTGAAAATAAGGGCGTCCAATTGGTTTCGCGCCCTATTTTGTTGTGAACCGATTCCCCTTGAGTCTAGAACTTCCCCTAAATTCCCGCTTCCTAAGTTGGTTTCTACATCACCTAGCTCATACGAAGCGATGACGTCTGAAAACTCTTCTTCAGTAGTATGATACACAGAAGCCGTAAGATTGATATTGGTAGAGGGGTTTAAAAGATAATCCCCTTTTAGTGCCGCGAATTCAGTTTGGTACTGATTGTTCTCTTGACCTTCATAGAAGACCAATAGCGCCCTTGGTTCAGCAATAGTGCCAAAATTTGTCTGCCGTGTTAGCGGTTCGTTCTGATAATCGTTGAGGGCGAAATTCCCTAAAAAATTCAATTTAAACCTATCGGAAAAGCGGTAGGTCAAATAACTTTGCGCGTCAACAAAGGTTGGGGTGACATTGGTCTGGGTTTGTTGGCTATTCACAAAAAGACTATTGTTACGATAGCGCACCCCTGTAATATTCGTAAAATTTTTGTCTTTTGAAATATTTTCCAAAGTCAAGGCTGCCCCAAGTAAACTGGCGTCAATTTGCAGGGCAAAAGTGTTGGGCAATTTATAGGTAATATCAAGAACCGAAGATAGCTTATCACCATACCTTGCTTGAAAGCCTCCGGCCGAGAACTCCAGATTTTCGACCATACTGCTGTTTATGAAACTGAACCCTTCTTGTTGGGCGGCACGTATTAAGAACGGCCTATATACCTCAATACCGTTTACGTAAACCAGATTTTCATCAAAATTACCCCCACGAACATTGTATTGGGTGCTTAATTCGTTGTTAAATGAAACGCCGGGTAACAATTTCAATAAATTTTCAACACCCGCATTTGCACCGGGTATCTTACGTACGACATCGGGCGCGATGGTAATAATGCCCTCAACATTTTTTTTTCCGGTAGGGGAAACTTCTACTTCGGCCATTTGAATAGCTTCCGTTTTCATAACCGGATTGAATTCAAACGTTTCATTGGTATTTAAGATGATGTTTTGAAGAACAATATGCTCATGCCCAATATGCGAAAAGGTAATGATGGTCTTAACATCGGGCACCAATTCCAATTCATATGCCCCGAACGCATTTGTAATGGTACCGGTCTTGTCCGTTGAAACCGTAACGTTTTCTAGGGGCCTATTATTCTCATCAAGAACAATACCCGTAATAAGTGCGGTTTGCCCAAAAAGAAGACCAGAGGTCAAAAAAAGAAAGTAAAACAGCAATATCCTTGCTAGGCCCAAAATATTATTTTCTAAAGAAAGTCTGCTCAAAGGTAGTCGAATTACCTACATTATCAGTAACGACGACTTTAAGGTCACATTGCTTTTGGTCAGCGATTTTATCATCGAAATTATAAGTGATGGTGCTGGTCTTTGGTTCATATTCCATTAAGATCCAATCGCCATTTATCGTGGCCCTATAGGTATTGATACCGCTGAGGTCATCTTGGATCCTTAGACTTAAATACCTGTAGTTGCTAAGCCATTCCTTCGGTTTAAAGTTTTTTGGCTTTATGGTAGGGGCAATAGTGTCTTGGGCTATAGTGTACGTGCCAAGCGTTTTGGTTCTCGTAGAGAAAGTATTTGCCCTTTTATAAGTTTTGGAATATCTGAGATTACCCTTTTCATCGATTCGTGCGATAAAAGACTTTTTTCGATTGAGTTTTGGGTGCTTGGTCAAGTCGAAAGAAATCGTAAAGTTTCGATGTGCCGCAACGGTTCCATCGTGAATACTTACCGTATCTTTCCCTTTTTTCAAATCGATATAGAAGTCTTGGTAAAAAGTACTTTCAGGAAAATATACTTTCGCCCCTTCTAGGTCAAAACTATTCGGTCTGCTGGCAATTACTAGGTTTTCGGTTTTTTTGATCTGTTTCTGGATCTTCAGCTCTTGCCGCTTCCCTTCGATAGGGATGCTGATTTTGATGTCATTTCCTTCAATATCGGCAATCTCGATTTCAACCTGATAACTTAAACCCTCCTGTATGTTGATTTTTCCATCCAGGTATAAGGTCTTATAGATGCTAAGTTTATTCGATTCGTCTTTAAAGCACTTTTGAATACGCTGTTTGAACTTTCCAAAATGATGGTAATCGATTAAGGTATTGATGTATCTAGTCTCCCCGAAAGAAAAGGATTCAAAATCATATTCTGAATATACTTTTCCATTAACGGTTTGTTTTACAGCGTAAACCCCATTTTTGTTGGCAGCCATATCTTGCCTATCAAAACCATTAAAACCAAAACCTATGGTTCCTATTGCAGTGACTTTATCCGCTAAAAAGGAACCATCCTTTTGTTTGGTAAAGTTCAGCTGTACCTTTTGAGCACTTTGGTTGATCTGGGCATCATCCGCAAGGGGATAACCATATAAACCGACCAAAGTCGGGTTCGTGGCATCCCGAACATCATACCCGTACAATAAGGGATTTGTAGGTTTTTCGGTAATACTGCTGCGAATTTCAAAATGAAGGTGTGGCCCTGATGATCCCCCGGTGTTTCCCGTATAAGCAATAACTTTTCCCTTTTCTACCTTTAAGTCACCGTAGTCAGGGAACAATTCTATCTCGTAAGATTGTTTTTTATATTGTTGCTGTCTGATATAGGCCTCTATTTCGGGACCAAACTTCTGTAAATGGGCATATACCGAGGTGAATCCGTTTGGGTGTGCAACATATAATGCCTTTCCATATCCCCAATGGGATACCTTTATTCTGGTAACGGTACCATCAGCGATGGCGTAAATAGGAAGTCCTTGCCTTTGTTGGGTCTTGATATCTATACCTGCATGGAAGTGATTGGACCGTAATTCGCCAAAGGTGCCCGCCAGTACCAAGGGTATATCCAAAGGGGAGCCGAAGGTGTCTTTAGGATATTTGTCTTGCGAAAATAAAAATGAAAAAACGAAAAATAACGCACAAAAAAAGCGTAACCGCATAAACCAACTGTATTTAGATACGAATTTAGGGAATACCTATTAATCTTAAAAAATTGGGGTCGTATTGATTCGGTAAAGTTGGATGGGCCATTAACATAAATTGCCAAAACTATTGCTTTGTTGGTCGAGGTTAGTTAACTTTGTTATCATATCGCATCGTGATTTGCACATGGGGGAACTTGTTGAAATTGTTGATTCTTTAGAGAACAAAGTGAGTAAGCTTCTGCATAAGTTAGAGTTGCTCAGCCAAACCAACACGGAGTTAAGGGAAGAATTAATTGCCGTAAAGAATGGACAAAAAAAAGCAGAACAGGCCTTAGTGGATTGGGAAGAGAAATATAATTCTTTAAAATTGGCGAATTCGATGCTGGGTAGTAATACAAATAAAACAGACGCAAAGCTTAAGATAAATACACTCATTCGCGAATTGGATCACTGTATAGCACATCTGGCGGAATAGTGTAAAATATAATTTATGGAGGAAAAGCTCAAAATCAAGCTTTCTATTGCAGATAGGGTATACCCGTTGACTATTGACCCAAAGCAAGAAGAAGGTTTGCGAAAAGCGGCCAAGAATATTGATAATTTGGCCAAAAAGTTTGAGCAGAATTATGCTGTACGTGACAAGCAAGATGTTCTTGCCATGTGTGCGCTTCAGTTTGCCTCAAAAATTGAGCAGAGCGGAATAAATGAATCTGAAAACTTTAAATTGACCAAAGAACGGTTAAAAGCTTTGGATAATTTGATAAAGCAAAAATTGGTTTCAGAATAAGTTCTTTAAAATAGAATAGTTACTGCCCACATTGGTATTTATTTTTTGACAAACTCAACGTTATTACAATTAAAAAGGGTGAGTTTAGGTTGTAAAAGCATGCCTTACTTGTATAAGGATCCTTGAGCAGCTTGTTAGCCCTAAACCTGTTATTTAGGAGTTTGTACAAAACTTTGGCCGATGTGGGCTTTTTTTATAAATTAAAATGGGATAATGGATAGCACCACAATACTAATCATAACTGCAATAGCAGGTTTGGCAATCGGTTTTATAATAGCCAAAGTGCTAGAAAAAGGCAAAGCCGGCAAAATATTGGCCAGTGCCAAGAGAGAAGCCACTGCGATCATTAAAGAGGCCAATAAAGAAGGTGAGGGTATCAAAAAAGATAAAATTTTTCAAGCCAAGGAAAAATTTCTAGAACTAAAGGCCGAGCATGAAAAAGTTATTATCAATAAGGACAAGAAAATTGCCGAAGCTGAGAAAAGAACCCGTGATAAAGAATCACAGACCAGCAATGAACTAGCCAAGGGCAAGCGATTGAATGAACAACTAGAGAGACAGTTGAAGGAAGTTGAGCATAAATCGGAAATTTTTGACAAAAAACAAGCTGAGGTAGAGAAACTGCATAAAAGTCAGGTACAACAGCTTGAGGTCATTTCAGGCCTATCTGCCGAAGACGCGAAAAGCCAATTGTTGGAGTCCCTTAAAGAAACGGCTAAGACCGATGCCATGGCCTACCTTCAGACCACACTTGAAGAGGCCAAACTTACCGCACAGCAAGAAGCCCGAAAGATCGTCATCAATACTATACAACGAATCGGTACCGAAGAAGCCGTAGAAAATTGTGTTTCGGTATTCAACCTAGAGTCTGACGATGTCAAAGGGCGAATCATAGGACGGGAAGGAAGGAATATCCGTGCCATTGAAGCCGCCACGGGCGTTGAGATCATTGTTGACGATACCCCTGAGGCAATCATACTTTCTTGTTTTGATTCAGTTCGACGGGAAATAGCCCGACTCTCTTTACATCGTTTGGTTACGGATGGACGTATACATCCGGCGCGTATTGAAGAGATTGTCAAAAAGACCGAGAAACAAATCAACGAAGAGATTGTTGAAATCGGAAAACGTACCGTTATTGATTTGGGTATTCATGGGCTGCACCCTGAACTCATCAAAGCGGTAGGTCGAATGAAATATCGTTCTTCTTATGGTCAAAACCTATTACAGCACTCCCGTGAAGTGGCCAAACTCTGTGGTGTCATGGCTGCCGAACTAGGGCTTAACCCTAAAATCGCCAAACGGGCCGGACTCTTGCATGATATCGGTAAGGTGCCAAATACGGAGGTAGAGGTTGAGACACCACACGCTATTCTGGGGATGCAATGGGCCGAAAAATATGGTGAAAAGAAAGAGGTTTGTAACGCTATCGGGGCCCATCACGATGAAATAGAGATGACGACCTTGATCTCTCCGATCGTTCAAGTCTGTGATGCCATTAGTGGGGCCAGACCAGGTGCGAGACGCCAAGTCTTGGATTCGTATATACAACGACTCAAAGATTTAGAGGATGTTGCCTTTGGGTTCAACGGGGTGCAAAAAGCCTACGCAATTCAAGCTGGCCGTGAACTGCGGGTTATTGTTGAGAGTGAAAAGGTCAATGACGATAAAGCAGCTGAACTGTCTTTTGAGATATCCCAAAAAATCCAAACCGATATGACCTATCCGGGTCAGGTAAAAGTTACCGTTATTCGAGAGACTCGGGCTGTAAATGTGGCCAAATAAGCCCATTCGATTGAAATGAGCATTTAGGTGGTGAACAAATTTCGAGGTTCATCGATACTTCCAGAATGGAAAAATCATTTGGGCCATTGTCCGTGAAAAAGGGAATAGAGGATTTATTCTTCTTCCGAATTATTTTCAGGATCGGAATCTTCCGCTTCCTCCTTATTCAGCTTATTTTCTAGGATATTCAGATTTTTGAGCTTTGTTTTCCATGTGGCGAGGGCCTCTTTATGTCTATTGATGTTTTTAATGACGTCCTTTACCACGGGACTATCTTCAGAAGCGTTGGAGAAAAACTGTAAATTGGTCTCCAATTGTCGAATCTCACTCTTACTTTCCTCTAATTTCCTTTTTATAAAAGTACGTTCATTGCTTATGGCGTAATCGTTATCCGATTTGGCAAGTTGCTTTATTTTATCACCGTATTTCAACAATTCGGATTCTTGCTTACTGACATCAAGTTTTCTGAAGAGCGCATCGATTATTTTATTGAATTTGCCATTGATGTGCTTTTTGTTGAAAGGTACGCGTCCGTAAGTCTTCCATTCGGCTATGAATTTTTTAATTGTTGCAACATCCTTTTTTTTGTCCCCACTTAGCTGAAAGGCCTTTAAACGTTCTAAACACGCATTCTTTTGTTCAAAATTGGCCAGTTCTTCTTTTTGGTTCTCATTTTTTTCAGCATGTAGGCGGTCAAAATAGTGATTACATGCGTTTTTGAACTCTACCCATATTTTATCGGAATACTTTCGTGGTACATGTCCGATTTTTTTCCATTCACTCTGAATGCGTTTCATTTCGGGTGAGGCCTGCTCATGATCCTCGCTGTCTTTCATTGCTACGGCCAATGCCAGTAGTTCGCGTTTTTTCTCTAGATTTTGATGCTGTTCTTTTTTCTGATTCTTGTAAAAGTTATTCTTACCACGATTAAAGTCCCTTACGGCATCTTTAAAGGCTCCCCAAGTGATTTCATTCACCCTTTGGGGTACTTTGCCCGCTTTGAAGAACGCATCGCGAAGTGCCTCAATTTCTTTGATCTGCTTTTGGATTTCTTTGTGATTATTGGAAACATTTTCTGCAATGGCCTTTATCGCACTTATTATTTCATTTTTTTTAACCAAGTTTTCTTCATACCCGGCCTCTAGCTTAGCAAAATGTTCTTGCCTACGGTTATGCATCGCTTTTGTGGCATTGCTAAACCTTTCCCAAATAGCGTCCCTATGCTCTTTGGCCACCGGACCAATATCTTCTTTCCAGATTTTATGTAGTGTCTGCAGTTCCCGAAATGCTTTTCCTAGGTCAGGCTCATTTTGAAGTTCTTCAGCCTTGATGATCAATTTGAGTTTCTCTTCTAGGTTATGCTTGAAATCCAAATCGCGAAGCTCACGGTTAAGATGCAGAAAATCATAAAATATCTCAATATGATGATGGTAGGTACGCCAAACATCGTTGTAATTGTTTCTTGGTATTGGTCCGGCATTACGCCAAGCCTCTTGAATGGCCTTAAAATTCTTATAGGTAGTATTGATATCTTCCTCTACATTGACCACACTTTTGAGGTCTTCAATAATGCTTAACCTTTTCTGTAGGTTTTCTTTTAAGCTCTTTTCAAGGTTTTTATAATATTGGTTACGTTTTTCACGGTATTCTGAGTACACCTCATTAAACTGCCTTTTGGTAACCGAGTTGTACCTAAAGTCAATTTCGTTACCGCCGTTCGCTACAAATTCTTCCTTCTTATGTTCTAAAAATTCTTGAAATTTTAAATCAAATTCATGTTTTATCTCATTTACATGTTTATTGATTGCTTGAACTTTTTCGTTTTTGACCAAACGCTGTAATTCGCCTACCAAATTCTCCATGGACATTGCATGGTAGTCTAGAAAAGGTATTTCATGTCTTTTCCCATTTTCGGCGTCTTCGGCATCCTCGGCATTTTCTTGGTCGATCTCAGACTGTACCTCGTTGTCTTGAACGGCCTCCGCAGGGGTTTGGGTATCGTCTTCTAATTTGGCGACTGGTTCGCTTATATTCGAACTACTATCAGGGGAATCAAGTTGTTCAGGCTTGTTTTCCTCTAGGGGTTCAGAAGTGGATTCTTCTTGATGATCAGTGCTATGTTCCTTCTCCGCATCAATTTGTGCGTTGTGTTCTTTCTCGTCCATCACGATGTTCTTTATAGGTTTTGATTGATGGCATTTAACAGTAAGTTACTAACTATACCAAGTAATAACAAAGATAGTCCATATTCTTTTGATGATTTTAAGGATGGATACTTTATTCTGGGTTTCTAGCGCATTGATGGATTTTTGGGATTACCGTGTCCAGATTTGCCATGCTTTTTCTGCCTGTAGTTGTAGCATGGGTAACCCATTTTGAATCATTGCGCCGTAACGTTCCCCTTGTTTTAAGAAGCTTGTTTTACTTGGATTATAGATTAAATCGAAAAGCAAGTGGTCATTGGTGATATAGTGATAGGGGATATCAGGTTTTTCATTGGTGTTTGGGTAGGTGCCCACCGGGCTGCAGTTGATAATGATCTGGTATTTTTCAAGCTTATCACGATTCAGGTCAATATATGAAAGTTGATGTTTTGAGGGGGTTCTTGAAACGTAACAAAAGTCGATTCCCAATTTGTCCAAAACATACGTGATTGCTTTTGAGGCTCCTCCCGTTCCTAAGATCAATGCCTTTTTATGGTGTTTTTTAAGATGTGGTTTTAGGGATTCTTGAAATCCGTGGGCATCGGTGTTGTATCCAACGAGTCCTTCATCGGTGAACTTTATCGTATTGACCGCGCCGATACTATTTGCTTCGGCATCAAGGCAATCTAGATACGGAATAATTTCTTCTTTGTAGGGTATGGTTACATTGAGGCCTTTTATGGCCTGTTCGGCAATTAGGTCGGGAAAAAAGGCAATATCCTCGAGGTCAAAATTTTCATAGGAATGCCCTTTTAACCCCAGTTCATCGAATTTCTCGGTAAAATATCCTTGGGAAAAAGAATATGAAATGTTTCTACCTATTAGGCCGAACCTATTTTTTTTCCTTTCTTTTTTTTCCATACCAATCTAAACTCAATAAAATGAAGATTCCAAAAATAATGAAGAAAATCGCTCCCCAGGTATCTATAGAAAAAATGTCGGGCCAATAGCGCCGGTAGTTCGAAATGATTTCATTTCCATTGGTGTCTAAAAGCACATTTCCTGAAGTATCCAACTTGAACATTGTTTCTTTCCAGGGCCAGATAACGCCCAATGAACCCGAAATAAAGCCTATGATCACTGCTGTTGTGATATTGTTGTAACGTTTTAACACATAGCCCAAGAGATGCGATAGCGTAACAAGACCCGTTGCCGAACCTAAGGTAAAGACCCCTAAAATGGTCAAGGCATGTATTCGAGCCCCATTCTCCATGAAACTGAAATCACCTCGAAGTATTTCTGCGAATGTATCGTAAAGACTGTTAACCGAATCTACCAGTAACAAGACGTAATTGCCTATTAGTATTAAAATGAACGATCCAGAAAGCCCAGGAAGTGTCATGCCCGAAACACTGATCATACCACAGAAAAAGATAAACAGAAGATGGTCGTTCTCTTTTGCAGGATTCAAAAAACTTATCGAGACACCTATCAAAAGTCCGATGATGCATGCGGTAATGGTTTTTTTATTCCATTGTCCAAAGTCTTTTGATATGTAATAAATGGAACCCAGTACCATACCGAAGAATGTGGCCCATACAAACAGTTCCTTTTTCTCCAAAAAGTAGTCCAGTAAACGGGAAACGCTGAAATAACTGATGAGCATCCCGGTTATCAGCAAAATCAAAAAAGTAGCATTGGTGTAATGGTAAAAGCTTTTAAACCTTCCATTAAAGAGCAGCTTTAACGCTTTTAGATTTATTTTTTGAAGGGAATAAATGAACTCTTCATAGAATCCGCCCACAAATGCCACGATGCCGCCTGAAACTCCGGGAACCTTGTTGGCGGCACCCATAAAAAGGCCCTTGATGATTAAAAATAACTTATCTAAAAGTGTTCTGTTCTGGTGCATAAAGGGACTTCCCTATTTTTTGGAAGCTATTCTTTCCAGTATAAAAATAAGGGAAAAACCTAGTAACGCCAGTATTATGGCAAATGTGAGTTGTGGGTCGCCGTCATATTTAAGAGGAGTTGTATTTTCATCCAAAACAATCTCTTTCTTACCAATCATATAAGTTGCGATTACATTTTTCCATGGCCAAATCTTATTCAAAGAACCCAATATAAAACCGGTTAATAGAGCAAGTGTGGTGTTACGATAATTCTTGAACATCCATTTTAACAACCTGGCAAAACTCAATAAACCGAATATGGCTCCCACTGCGACCGTGATCACCATTTTCAAGTCGCGTTCGTGAACAGCATCAAGTATGGTTTTATAAGAGCCGAGCAATACCAAAATAAAGGCCCCTGAAATACCAGGCAATATCATCGCACATACGGCCAGGGCCCCTGATAGGAATAGAAAGGGATAGCTGTCGACATTATCATTTGGTGGTATTGTTGTGATGAAATAGGCGATGGAAGCCCCTGCAATGAGAACGAGCACGGATACGATATTCCATTTTTTGATTTCCTTACCGACAAGAAAAATACTCGCCAGTACCAACCCAAAGAAAAATGACCAAAGTAAGATGGGTTGATTTTCCAACAACCAACTAAGAAACTTGGCCAAAGAAAACAGGCTTATAAAGATACCGGTGAATAGGGCCAACAAAAAATTGCCATTAAGCTGTTTCCAAAAAGCACTGAACCCCTCTTTTTTTAAGACGGTAAAAAGTTTAAGGTTGATATTGTTGATAGATGAAATCAGTTCTTCATAAATACCTGAAATAAATGCAATTGTACCGCCAGATACGCCCGGCACAACGTCGGCAGCACCCATTGCCATTCCCTTAAGCGTAATAATGGTGTAGTCAACCAATTTACGAGCCCCCATGCTTACGTGTTATTTTAAGATTAAGTCGATGCTTTTTTATTGTTTTTGAAAATATCCTTAATCCAATTTACGTTTTCAAATTCAGGAAAATTATTCTTAAAGTAAACCGCTTTTCCTGCATTTAATTGTAGGGCCGTATTTAATTTTTCCTTAGCTAGGGCAGTTTTATTTGATTTCAGGTAGAGCCCGGAAAGCTCATAATACATTTCGGCATTATCGGGGTAGAATTCCAAGCCTTGTAACAATACTTGAATGGCAGCATTATAATCATTTAGCCTAGATAGTACGGCCGCCCAATTTTGCCACGTATCCAATTCGTAATTGCCAAGATCGACAGATTGTTTAAATGCGAAATCCGCTTCATCAAAATTATTCAAAGCAACATAGATATTGGCACTTTTCTTCCAATACTGTGCGTTTTCGCCATCAATGTTTATCGCTTTGTTGATGTAATGCTGTGCTTTAGGGTAATTCCGTTTTTTGGTGTAGAACTCCGTTATTGCAATCCAACCCTTGTCCAATAAGGGGTCTTCATGAACCGTGTTGTAATAATAATATTTGGCCAAATCATCATTGCCCAACCGTTCGTGGCATTTACCTATCCTAAGATAAGCATGTGAAGTTGGGTCATCAATGTTTATGGTCGTCTGATAACTTTCTATCGCCTCGTTGTATTTGCCCAATTTCTCAAGAACCTTACCTTTCTCAAAATAGGCCCCTAAGAAGGAATCGTCTGAAATAATGGCAAAGTCAAAGGCGGTAAGTGCCTCTTTTAGCATTTTCTTCGAGAAATACATTTTACCCAATTGGTGCCACGCGACCTCACAATAAGGGTTTCGTTCTAGATAATCGTTCAAATAGATGATGGCGCCGTCAAAATCTTCTAAGAACTCAAAGCAGTAAATAACATTGTAAAGTGAAGAGTAATCGCTCTCGTCATAGTCCAAACATTTCATAAAACTATTCTTCGCCTTTTCAAAATCATCCATGAACAAATATTCCATGCCTAACAACGAATAAACGTCAAAACTATCTTCGGCCATTTGAAGTGCCTTGAGTAACATTTCAACAGCTCCCTGATGATCATCTTGTTTCGATAAGATATTGGCCCGTTGAATTAAGATCTCTTCATTGGTGGTATCTATGATCTGCAGTTCATCCAACAAACTTTCGGCGGCCTCAAACTGGTCTTCAAAAACCAACACCTCAACACGAAGCAACTTTAATGCTATCGAATTAGGATGTTGCCGCAAACCTATCTGAATCGCTTTTTTACCCAAGGCCACTTTACCAATATTCAAGTAGTGGTGCACAATGCCTTCAAAGTCTTCGGCATCAAAGAAATAAACGTCATCCGTTTTGAGCATGGACTCAAATTTCAGAATTGACTTGTCTGTATTTTCGTTAGATTCTAAAGCCATAGAAACCTGTTTGTTTACCTATGGACTTAAAATTAGCTTTTAAATAGGCTGATTTTAGTCCTAGATTTGTGTTTGTTATTAACAATTTAGTTAACAGAAGCAGTTTCGTAATTATGCAACAACCCTATTATTTGCTGGCATCCCTTCTTGATCTCATCATCTGTAATGGTGAGTGGAGGCGATATACGCACCGCCTTGGGTTCGAATAAAAGCCAAAACAGAATGAGCCTTTTTTTTGCGGCTTCCAAAACCAAATAATTGGCTATTTCGACATTTTCAAGCAGCATTGCCAACATTAATCCTTTTCCCCTAATTTCATTAATCAAAGGATGTACCAAAAGCTTCCGGAACAGTTTTTCTTTTTCGAGGGTCTGTTTAATTATTTGACTTTCAGTGATTTCCCTTAGTGTTGCCAAACATGCTGCGGCTATGACAGGATTACCGCCAAAAGTGGTAATATGCCCTAATTTTGGATTTTCCCTAAGCTGTTGCATCATTTCAAATGAAGCTACAAATGCCCCTACCGGAAGCCCAGAGGCCATTCCTTTGCCAATGACCAAAATGTCAGGGGTAATATCATAATGTTCAAAAGCAAAAAGTTTACCTGTGCGACCGAACCCAGGTTGAATCTCGTCTAGGATCAATACTGCACCCACTTCGTCACAGCGTTTGCGCACTTGTTGAAGATAACCTTGCCTTGGCATTATAAACCCGGCTCCCCCTTGAATGGTCTCTAAGACCACTGCAGCGGTCTTGGTGGTAATTTTATTGAGGTCTTCTGTGCTATTGAACTCGATAAAGGCAACATCGGGAACAAGCGGACGAAAAGGCTGTTTTCGTTCTTCAAATCCCATTAAGCTCAAACTACCCATGGTATTGCCGTGATAGGCATGGTGGGCAGCCAGCAATTGTGAACGCCCCGTGACCCGACGTGCCAGCTTTATGGCCCCTTCTATTGCCTCGGTGCCTGAATTCACCAAATACGTGGTCTCAAGATTTTCTGGCAGGTATGAAGCCAACATTTTTGAATAGGATACGGCCGGTTCTTGAATATACTCGCCGTATACCATCACGTGAAGGTATTGTTGCGACTGTTCGTTGATGGCTTGAACTACCTTCGGATGGCAGTGCCCCAAGCTGCACGCTGAAACACCTGCCACAAAGTCTAAATGGGCATTTCCGTCAGTGTCATAGATATAGCTTCCCTGAGCATAGGAAACTTCAAGGGCTAAGGGGTGTGGAGTCGTTTGAGCCTGGTATTTGTGAAAATCCGCCTTCATGGTATAACAGTTTGTCAAATACAACTACTGTGTGTTGCCCAACTTCTTTAGTACGGGCCGTTTGGGTGTTATCGCTTTTGAATTTTGTTTTGGAATCGAGGGGTCTAATGGTGGCAATCCATTGCGTTCCCTTTCTTCGGTGTCAATATCCACAGGATTATCGATACCCCTGATTTTGACCAATTCAATCGAATTGTCATCTTCATCGAAAATGTCATCTTTAGTGAAAATACGCTCATCACCACGCCAAATAAAGCCCTTTAATTTTCTGCCCTCGACCGGTAAGTCTTTTTCCGGAAAAATATTCCCATCGGGATTTACGAAAAAAGTAATGTCATCAATATCACTATTTTCCATCAATAGCCTGATCTTACTACATATGGTTTTGTCTATACCGATTAATTCATCGTCGTCATTGTACATATAGTAAATGACTTCGGTATTTTTGACCAAGTCAATGATCTTCAACTCATTTTCAATGAACTTGCCATAGAGATTAACTCCTTTAGCCTGGTTATACCCTGTTTTTCCTATGGTATCCAAGGCAATGATAAATGCGTTTTCAATTACTTTCAGGGAGTCTAACTTTTCGGTCTCTAAATCAGAAATAAGATAGATGCTATCGCCGGTCATTTGATTGTCCAAATTCCATAAAATAGGATTGGTAATCAATTCGGTGACCCCTGTTTTCTCTTTTGAATGAATGGAATCACATTTACCGCTTAGGTCGGTTTTATAGAACTTGGCATTTCTGAAGGCCCGCAATTCCCTATTCTCAGGAGGCCCCGTTACCATAAGCGTGTCGCCATGAATATAAAGTGAATCCAATTGTACCAAACTAATGGCCACGGCTCGTTTTGTGGCAAAAACGGAATCTTTCTCTTTGAATATTTCTGCGTAGTGGGCCCGAATGACCCCGTCGTTGATGGTATCGGTAACCGTAATGTTATTGGTTGCCGATGCGAAAGAGGTGGTTTTGTCAAAATAGACACTATCACCCTCAATAATCCTATTATTGTAATTGATTTTCGTGTTCTTGACCCCATAACCCTGTTCTACCTTGGTATCATAGAATCCGCGTTCACAATAAATCGTATATTCTTCCCCGACAATGGTCGAGGGCCCGTACATATAGGCGTTTTTAGAAATTCTATAGTAATCCAATTGTTTTGAATCAATAGTGTATTCTGGGTTATCGATATGTACGCTGTCTTGAAACTGCACTTTCTTCAATTCCATAAAATAGGTACCGATCTTACTGGTCAGAACGTTTGCGGAATCGACTACTTTACCACCCGAATCGTAGAAAGACTGTTGTTTTTCACGGTTAAAATAAAGGGTATCGGTCGTGAGGGTCATTTGACCATCGGTAAGATCAACATTTTCCCAAGCTTTTGCAATTTTGGTATTTCCGTCGTAATTGATCTTACCACTGTTCATTTCGACCGAATCACCTTGTTGCAAACGCACATTGCCAATGGCCCTTAACTTATTTTCGGCAGCATAGAAGATAGCAATGTCACACCAGAGGTCCGCACCTTGATGCTCAAATTGAACTTGGCGTTCCTCATCTTTACTAAAGATAGAGGCCCCTGGAAATTGTTCCTCGTCTTTAGTGAAGTTAGCACCGTAAACAATATTTATCTGTCTTTTCCCTTTCGGTGGAACTTCTTGCGCGCTTACCCCGCCCATAACCACTAGAAAAAGGAAAAATAAAACTCTTGTCAAATCATCAAATTTTGACCAAAAGTAGCTTTTTTAGTGCAGTTGTCTACTTCCCTTGCTTGTTTACAAGCCATAGTTTAACAACAATTTACAAAATGGACCTTGTTTGGTTTAGTCGATTTGCTGCGGTTTTTGCATTGGTTTGTACCGTTGCCCAAAGCCGGAATTGTTTGGTTCATAGGCAACATCCAAAGAAACATTGGCACCGTTTTCAGGAATTTCGTTTTCTCTTTCCAAGGCCCAATATATTCCATTGAGCGCAATTTTCCTGACTCCAGCAAGTCTGAAGTCGTAAGGGTGGCCCAGGGTGGTAAAAAATACCCGTGACTGTTTTCCGGACTTTCCGGTATAGCTTTTTGTCCATGCCACCGGATTGGTCATCGGGTATTGATCTAAATTGCCTTCCATTTGGTGTTTTGATTTCAATGAGGTTCCCTGTAAAATAGGATTGCTGTCCCCATATAATTTCCAATCACCACCATTTACATGGTAGAGCCAAGAAAAGGTTTCCATGGGTTCAAAACCGTTGAGTATGGGATGTGCTTCTTGGTCTTCTATGGTGACCACCTTTGTTAACGGATTGGCACCATCATCAAAATGGCCGTGGTGGGTAATCCACTGTTGCCCGAATACTTTCGTGGGCCATTCATCATTCCAGTATACCAAACTGGAGTCGTTCTCATACTTAAAGGCATGGGTGGCGGTTCTGAAACCCACGATGGGCCTTCCCGATTCGGCGTAATCAACGATATGGTTGCGCTCTTGTTCAGGCAAGGTTCTATAGCGGGTGAAAATGACCATTAAATCGGCATCTTCTAAGGCTTCAAGGCCCGCAATATGGTCAGTGCGGTTTGGGGCAATATACCCTGCGGAATCCAACGCATAGCAAATAGTTACCTTGGCATCAAGCTCCCGTTTTGCCAATCTTGCCAGCATCGGCATGGATTCTTCCGATCTGTATTCTTCATCTCCGGTCACAAAGACGATATGTGGTTTTTTTTCTTCTATCGGAGGTTTTTTTTCTTCCTTCTTTTTTTCATTGCATGCCATGGATAGTATCGCTAGAAGCACTAGCATCCCTATTCTTTGTACGTTTTGTATTTTCATCGTGTAAGCTGTTTTTATGTTCTTATTGGTCGGGGTGTAGTTTTAGTAACTCGTCGGGTGTCCAAAAGCCTTCTTTGTCCTTGGTGGCTTCCCTGACCTGTTTTACGGTCTCGGTTTTTACGACACTGGCCTTGTTTCCGAAAGCGTTTCTCACATAGGTCAAGACAGCGGCAATTTCATCGTCTTTTAAAATATCGCCAAAAGCGAGCATGGGTACTTGGCCCTCATAGTGTATACCCATAACGTCCATGGGGCCGTAGAGGCCATTTAACGTCAATTTGATAAGCCTTTCTTGACTACCCAGAACCCAATTTTGATCTACCAGGGTCGGATAGCCCCCTGCTTGTAACCCTCCACCGTTTTTTTGATGACATGTAATACAATAGCCTTCCGTTTCATAGATCTTTTTACCCTTTTTAAAGGTCTCAAAATCCTCGCCCTTTAAATGCGAAGCGATGGCCACATCTGGGTCGGCTTCCTTATATACCCCTGACAACCTCGTTTTGGCAAAATCGAAGGAATCTTGCATCCATTCATCCAAGGGTGCTTTTTCAGCTACGGCAAGAATATCTTCTCCGGTAGCTTTGTCCATCCATGTAGCGGCAACTACGGCCTCTAGGCGTACCCTGCCATGGGCATCATCCGCAGCTTTAAGTAATAACTCTTTTTGATTGGGTAGGCTGTTACCGGCATAACGGACTACCCGAACGGCTGCCGCCCTCACTCGGTGGTCTTTGGCAGTGATGGCATAATTTAATAAGTCGGAATCGATTTTATTTATTCCCCATGATACCCAAAGTGCTTCCAACATATGATGTTCATAATTCGCCTCTGAGCTATCTAGATTAGCGGTCCATTCCTTTAACTTCTTGCTGACCTCCCCTGAATTTCGAGATCGAAGCTCCCTTCGTGAGCGGTACCTGCTTCGATACTCGGGTAATTTTAAATTATCCAGTAACTGTGTTATCGTAGCATCCTCGATTTTGGCCGGTGCTACCAAAGGCCGAGATGGATAGGTTATGCGATAGATACGCCCGTGTACATGGTCCCTTAATGGATCGCGGGCGTTATGCTGCATATGTCCAACCAGTACATTGTGCCAATCCACAAGATAAAGGGAGCCGTCAGGTGCGAATTCGATATCAACGGGCCTGAAATTAGGGTCATTACTCACCAACAAATCTTGTCGGTGTTTGGTGTTATAACCTGTTCCGGATTCTTGAACACGGTGTTGTTTGAGTCCTAAAAAACCTATGGTATTCCCTAAAAGGATATCACCCTGCACCTCGTCAGGAAAGTGCCTACTCGAGATAAATTCCAATCCTGAGGTAGGCCTGACCCAATGTGCTTTTTCGATTAAATCCCTGGTCATGGGCGAGGCAACACCATAGATGGGGTTTAAGGTACTGGGCATTAGCCAATGCATCTTGGTACCTGAAGTCTCAAGAAAAAAGTCTTGCCCCCAATCATCAAAAGCGATCCCCCATGGATTCGGAATATTGACCTGTGCGGTCCTTTCGAGTCGTTTTTGTTGTGGTGAATACCTGTAAAACCCACCATTGGTAGCCCTAACGGGACCATAGGGGGTCTCTATATTACTATGCAAGAAAATACCTTCTGCCATGTAAAAGGCTCCCGAGGGGTCAGCTGTAAAGGCAGAAATGGCATGATGGGTATCATGGTCATCAAAACCACTCAAAATAATTTCCTCTTTATCGGCTTTATCGTCCCCATTGATATCTGAATACAGCTTTAAATCGGTACTTTGACTAACATAAACCCCCTCTGGTGCGAACTCAAAACCTATGGGAAGGTGCAGGTTATCTGCAAACGTGGTCTGTTTGTCCGCTTTACCATCATGATCGGTATCTTCTAAGATGATCAGTTTGTCAGCGGGTTTAGGGTCCCCTGGTTTGTAGTGTGGGTAAGAAGGCATGGTCGCTACCCATAGCCTGCCTTTATCATCAAATGAAATCTGTACGGGGTTTGCCAAATCAGGAAACTCTTTTTCAGAAGCAAAAAGTTCGATTTTATATCCTTTCGGAACTTTAAACGAACTCAAGGCGTCTTCTCCGTATAGGTAGTTTGCAGGGTCATCGCTATTGCCCATTTTATAATTGGTCGTAATAGGGGGGAGTTTAGAGGTATTTTCATCTGCGGTCACCAGATCGTACGCCTCCCCTTGTGCCACTGCCCAGATCAAAGAGTCCCTATTTGCGGTCAGTTCCCTGGTTTTTTGTATTTCAAAAGGGTAATTATCTTGGCCATATGGGGCATGTCTTCGTCCGAATACGTGCACGCCATTTGGAATTTTATAATCATTATGCCAATAAAAATTTTTCTGAGTCACCGCCTCGTTGATGGCGGCCCTCTTTGCCTCATCCAGACTGGTAACCTGACCAAAAATACTATTTGACAAGAGTTTCGCCAATCGGGCATACCCGAAGGCATTTAATTGGAAACCATCTATGGTAAGTTGTTGGCCTTCGGTGAACCACTTTTTACTTGGATTGAAAGCATCGACAAAAAGGACGTCGTTCTTTTTACTGATATCTTGTATGGCCCCTGTATACAACAGTAAATTTTTATTGGTTTGCTCCCCATTAGGAAGGTCATGCGTTTCAGAAAGATCTTCAAAAGCTATAGGGGATACTAGAACCAACTTGGGTGGATTTTCACCATTATATTTTTGACCCAGGGTATGTTTGACGAAGGCATCCAATTCATTTTTGAAATTATCCAAGCCAGCTTCACCCTCAAAAGACTCATTGTACCCAAAGAATGCGATAATGATATCTGCAGACAGTCGCTGTAACCATTGGTCTGGGGATTCAAACACCCCTTCGCTACCAGAATTTCGGGCTAATTCCGTTTGAAACTTTTCCGCACCATCAAAGGCCCAAGGGTTCATTCGACCTGAATGCGGTCGAAACCCTGGGGTGTCACCGGGGTCACAAATATTACGGATAAATAAATTACTTTCAGGGTAACGCAAGTGCATTTCGGTCTCGAAATGCCCATAGTCCATCATACGTGACCCCAGGTTATTACCCAAAAGAACGATGTGGCTATCAACCTCAATTGTGGTATTGTCTTGCCGGTTACAACTTTGTTGGAGTAAAAGGGTCAGTGCACCGAGAAAAATAAAAGCACCATTAAGCGCGTATTTGCTACTTTTCATATTCAACGATTAGGATATTCGTTAAATATAAGCAATCAAGTCGCTATTAAAAAGTATGCGGTTAGCGATGTATGGTTTGTGTTCTATCGGGCCCTACGGATACAATTTTAATGGGTACGTGAAGTTCTTCTTCCAAAAAGGCAATATAGGCGTTCAGCGCCTTCGGAAATTCCTTTTCAGAAGTCAGTTTGGTCAAATCTTTTTCCCAGCCTTGCATTTCTTTGTACACCGGTGTCACATTTTCGGTCTCTATGTTGTAGGGTAAGTGTTTGATTTCTTGACCTTTGTATTGGTAAGATGTGCATACCTTTAAGGTGTCAAACCCACTCAATACATCACCTTTCATCATCATAAGTTCGGTTACGCCATTTATCTGTACGGCATACCTCAAAGCAACTAAGTCCAACCATCCGCAGCGTCTGGGTCTTCCTGTGGTGGCCCCGAATTCATTACCGACACGCCCCATGGTCTCACCGGCCTGATCAAAGAGTTCGGTAGGGAAGGGGCCACTGCCCACTCGTGTGGTGTAGGCCTTGAAGATACCAAGTACACGGCCTATTTTATTGGGTGCGACGCCAAGTCCGGTACAAGCTCCTGCTGCTGTGGTATTCGATGAGGTTACAAAGGGATACGTGCCAAAATCAATATCTAACAAGGATCCCTGCGCCCCTTCGGCCAAAATCTTTTTACCCTCGGTCATTGCGCTGAAAATGAACTCTTCGCTATCAATGAACTTAAGTTTTTTAAGTTCATTGACACCTTCTAGAAATTCAGCTTCCAGTTCTTCTAGGTCGTATTGAATGTCAACATCATAAAAACCGATCATGGCCTCGTGCTTGTCAGCCAGGGTGCGGTATTTTTCCTTCCAATTATCAAATTCCAAATCCCCGACCCGCATGCCGTTTCGACCTGTTTTATCCATGTACGTCGGACCAATGCCTTTTAAGGTCGAACCGATTTTGGCCTTACCCTTCGAAGCCTCTGATGCGGCATCAAGCAATCGATGCGTAGGGAGGATCAAATGTGCTTTTCTCGAAATGAACAATTTCGAAACGATGTCGATATTGAATTTTTTGAGGTTATCAAGCTCTTTCTTGAATATCACGGGATCGATAACCACCCCATTGCCAACGACATTAATGGCATTTTTATGGAAAATACCTGAGGGAATAGTGTGAAGAACGTGTTTTATACCATCAAATTCCAAGGTATGGCCGGCATTCGGTCCTCCCTGAAATCTTGCGATAATGTCATAATCTTTAGTGAGAACGTCAACTATTTTACCCTTTCCCTCGTCTCCCCATTGGAGTCCAAGCAATAAATCTACCATGAATGTTGTTGGTTATTCGGTTAGTTTTTCTTCTTTATTTCTAGTTCCGTAGAAGTATAATGAATGGTTACTGATCTTGATGTCGAAAACCTCTTCGATTGTTTTTTTGATGGATTGGATACGTGGATCACAGAATTCCACAACTTCACCGGTATCAGTTAAAATTACGTGGTCGTGCTGCCGGTCAAAATAAGATTTTTCGTATTGCGCCTGATTTTTCCCAAATTGGTGCTTGCGAACCAATTTACATTCCAATAAAAGTTCTATGGTATTGTATAAGGTTGCCCTACTTACCCGGTAATTTTTGGTTTTCATCTTGATGTAGAGTGATTCCACATCAAAGTGGTCGTCACTCTCATAGATTTCTTGAAGAATTGCGTAACGTTCAGGTGTTTTCCGGTGACCGTTTTCTTCCAAAAAGGTGGTAAAAACGTTCTTTACGATTTCCTGATTTTTAAGGTTGCCCATGATGCCAATACTATCTTGCAAATGTACGTTAAAAATTAAATTCTAGCTACTTTGTCAATACCCCCTATTTGCTTGAGATTGGCAATCAATTTCTTGAGGATCGCATTATTCTTGACCACAACCGTAATGGTACCGGCAAAGGTGCCGCCGTCAGTGCTAAAATTCAGGTTTCGCATGTTGACATGCATGTTGTCAGAGATGATATTGGTAATCTCATTGACCAAGCCCAGATTGTCTATACCCGTCAATTGAATATCGGCAGGAAAGTCTTCTTGTGATGAGTCTATCCATTTTGCGGTCATTATGCGATAGGCATAATTCGACTGTAGCGAAATGGCATTCGGACAATTTTTGGTGTGTACTTTAATGCCATCATTTACGCTGACAAAACCAAAAACCTCATCACCGGGTATAGGATTACAGCATTTGGACAATTTATAAGGTAATTTTTCTTCTTCACTGCCAAATACGAGCATATCGTAATTGGTGGTAATCTCTTCTTTGTTGACTTCTGAAGGAGTAGGGGTACGCCTAATCTTATTTTTGAAAAAATTTAGAAAGGCATTGTTGTAGTTTGAAACGAACTCCTTGATCCTTTGATTATCGATAATTCCGTTACCCACCCTAAAAAATAGGTCAAGACTGGTCTTTAACTTGAAATAAATGACCATTTTGTTGATGACATCATCGTTGAGGTTTATTTTTTGCGATTTTAGTTTTCTGCGTAAGATTTCCTTACCCTCATCTGCAATTTCCTTCTTCTCTTCGCGCAACGACGATTTAATTTTTGCCCTAGCCCTAGCCGTATGGGCATAATCCAGCCAGTTTTGGTTGGGTTTCGCACTTTCCGATGTCATGATCTCAACTTGATCACCACTATGCAATACGGTGGTCAATGGTACTAATTTTCCGTTGACTTTCGCCCCACGGGTCTTCATACCTATTTCGGTATGTATATGAAAGGCAAAATCTAATGGAGTCGCCCCTTTGGGCAATGATTTGAGTTCACCTTTTGGGGTGAAAACAAAAATTTCCTTCGAGTAGAGGTTTAATTTAAACTCTTCTACAAAATCGACCGCGTTGGTATTTGCACTTTCCAAAGCTTCTTGTAATCTATTCAACCATACTTCAATACCCTGTTCTTTTTGCTCACCATGCTTATACTTGAAATGTGCCGCATACCCTTTTTCCGCAATTTCATGCATGCGTTCACTGCGTATCTGTACTTCTACCCATTTGCCCTCGGGGCCCATGACCGTGATGTGAAGTGCCTCATAACCGGTGGATTTCGGTGAGGTTATCCAATCCCTCAATCGCACTGGATTTGGAGTGAAATGGTCTGTGACAATGGAATAGATTTTCCAGGCGATAAACTTCTCATTCTTTCTATCGGCACGGTAAATGATCCTAATCGCAAACTTGTCGTAAATCTCATCAAAGGCCACGTTTTGCGTAATCATCTTTCTGCGGATCGAAAAGATTGATTTCATGCGACCTTTGATATTGTAGGTTAGGCCCTCAACATCCAAAGACTCACGAATTACCTTCGTAAAGGCATCTATATATGCTTTCTGCTCTTCTTCGGTATCTTCTATTTTATTGAAAATATCTTCATACACCTCTGGTTCGGTATACTTTAAACTCAAGTCTTCCAACTGTGTCTTGATATTGTAAAGCCCGATACGGTGCGCTAACGGTGCATAGATGTAAAGGGTCTCTGAGGCAATTTTGACCTGTTTATGCTCAGGCATGGCATCCATGGTAAGCATATTGTGATAGCGATCGGCGATTTTGATGATGATGACCCGAATGTCATCATTCAACGTCAACAGCATTTTGCGAAAATTCTCGGCCTGTTGACTGATGTTCTTATCCTTTTTTAGGTGCGCTATTTTTGTCAACCCATCTACAATACGGGCTATGGTCTCCCCGAACATTTGTTCAATATCGCTCAAGGTGTAGGGGGTATCCTCAACAACATCATGTAAGAGTGCCGATGCGATGGATACGGCATCCAATCCAATTTCTGAGGCTACTATCTTCGCAACGGCTATGGGATGGAAAATATAGGCCTCACCCGATTTTCTGCGTTGGTCTTTATGTGCATCAACCGCGACATCAAAAGCCGAGCGTATCAATTTTTTATCACCGGCCGAAAGTGTCTGGTAACTAATACGGAGCAATTCTTTGTATTGCTTCGCAATTTCCTTATTTTCTTTTTGTAGGGCCGCCTCGGTCATCTTAGATTAAAATTAATGTAATCTTGATAGGTAAACAACAAATATCATGCCTTTAAGTTGCGTATGCGTTCAATTAGTGGGGGGTGTGAATAGTGCATAAAAACGTAGGCCGGATGCGGCGTGAGATTACTCAAGCTATTTTTTGAAAGCTTTTTTAGGGAGGTAATCAAAGGTTTTGCCGCGAAAGTATTTTTTGCATAATCATCGGCTTGAAACTCAAATTTTCTTGAGAGATAGTTCATGGCCAAACCAGTAAGGGTCGATATGGGACTATACAATAATACGAAGCCGATCAAGGCAGCGTGAAAACTAGGTTGGTTAACACCAATGGCCAAGGATAGTTCAGGATTATTCACGAAAAGTGCCAAAACAAACAATGTGATACCGGTTAGCAGTATGGATGCCGAAATATTGAAAATAATATGTTTACGCTTGTAGTGCCCGACTTCATGTGCCAAGACGGCTACAATCTCGTCTTCTTCCAAATCGCTGATAAGGGTGTCAAACAGCGTGATCCTTTTTTGTTTTCCAAAACCGGAAAAATAGGCATTTGCCTTTGTAGATCGTTTTGAGCCATCAATCACAAATATGTTTTGAAGTTCAAATCCTACCTTTTTGGCGTAGGCCTCTATGGCGGTTTTCAAACCCCCGTTTTCAAGGGGAGTCTGTTTATTGAAAATTGGTACGATCAACTTACTGTAAAAAAGGTTCATGAATAGCAATAGCACCGTAAAGATACCCCAGGCATAAAGCCAGAAATCCGGTCCTGACCATTGCAATACCCAAACCACAAGTGCCAAGATCCCGCCCCCAATAATGGCCGTCATGAGCCAGCCCTTTAGTATATCGAAAAAGAATAATTTTTTAGTGGTTTTGTTAAAACCAAACCGTTCTTCGATAACGAAAGTCTGGTAATACGAGAATGGAATGGATATCAAACTACTTGAGAACACCAAGATACCGAAGAACAACAATGTCAACACAATACTATTATCCGTATAGCCCCTTACCCAGTCATCTATCCATTCGAAGCCGCCAAACACCAAAAATGAAAGGGTAAGCAGTAAAGAAAACGTCTGGTTGAATTGTTCAAACCGATAATTGTTTTTTTTATACGCTTGCGATTTTTGATACTCTTGTTGGTCGAAAACATCTGCCAATTCGGGCGGAACTTCTTTATTAAAACGTTTTGCGTTCAAATAATTTAAAACAAAGTCAATAAGAAACTGAATCACCAGAATTGCGATGATTGCATAAAAAAGTACTTTACTATTCATAAAATTCAGAATCCGCGTTGGCGCTTTGCCTCAAATATAAGTATTGCAGCTGATACGGAAACATTCATGGAATCAATTTCACCTTGCATCGGAATTATAAGGTTTTGGTCCGAGTTTTGTAGCCAAAGATTGCTTAAACCGGTTGCTTCAGTACCCACCACAATTGCCGTGGCATTCGTGAAATCTGAATTTACATAATGGTCTGAGGCCGTTAGTGCGGCACAGTAAATATGAACTTCCTTCCCTTTTAGGTAGCTTATGATTTCCTCAGAAGTACCAGTTGCCATTTGATTGGTGAAAACACATCCAACGCTAGACCTGATAATATTGGGATTGTACATATCCGTTTTAGGGTCTGCAATTAGTACGGCATCTAAGTTTGCGGCATCGGCCGTTCGCAACAAGGCTCCAATATTACCGGGTTTCTCTGGGGCTTCTGCGACCAGTATCAACGGATTTTCACTTTTGAACTTAAGATCGCCCAAAGTATTTGGTCTCGCCCTGGCAATGGCCACTATACCTTCGGTCGTTTTTCTGTAAGCGAGTTTTTCATATATCGATTTAGATACTTGAACCCTTGTGCAGTCGGTTTTTTCAATCAATACCGTATTATGGATAACATCTTGACAAATCAGAAGGGTATCAATTTCATAGCCCCCTTTTTGGGCCAGTTCAAGTTCTCGTATCCCTTCGATGACGAAAAGTCCGGTTTTTTTACGTTCCCTTGATTTTTCTTGAAGTTGTAAGACCTTTTTGATCAGGGGGTTTTGAACGCTAGAAATTAACTTATGTTGCTCCACGGTTTAAAAGTAGCTATTCCCGTAATTTTATGGTACACTTACCGACATAATTTGCAAAACAACGAATCATGAAATCTTTTTTACTTCTAATACTGTCCGTTTTAGTCTTTTCTTGTAAACAAGCTCCTAAAGATGAAAAGGAACCCATTGAACACAATGTAGAAGAAAAAATTACAGCGAAGACGTATCCAGAAAATATTCGAAACGTCTTTGAGGCCCATGGTGGACTTGCGGTTTGGAAAAAACAGCGAACCCTTATTTATACAATTACAAAACCAAAAAATCCAGAAACGCATACCACCGACTTACGGAGTAGAAAAGACCGCATAGATACGGAGCGGTTTTCGATGGGTTTTGACGGTCGACAACCTTGGTTACTTGATGAAAATGAAAATTACAAGGGCAATGTCGAGTTTTATCATAACCTCATGTTCTACTTTTATGCCATGCCTTTTGTTTTGGCGGATGACGGTGTCGTATATGACGAAACGGAAGACTTGGTTTTTGATGGGACGAATTACCCAGGCATTCGAATAAGTTATCAAACAGGGGTAGGTACTTCACCCAAAGATGAATATTTCGTTCACTATGATGCCGAGACCAATCAAATGGCCTGGCTTGGTTATACGGTAACCTATAGAAGTGGCGAAAAATCAGATAACGTGCGATGGATACGTTATGATGATTGGGCACCTGTAAATGGTCTATTACTACCAAAATCGATTACTTGGTACAACTATGAAGGACGAGATATCAAAGATGCTAGAAATACTGTTGATTTTGAGAACATTTCCATAAGTGAAATACCACGCTCAGATGATTTCTACGCCAAACCAGGGCAAGCAGTGTTTTGGGAGAATGTGAAAGAGGAATAGTAAACTATTGCTCTCCAACAAAAAACAGCAATGCTACTTGATATTTCCATTCATTTGGGTTTGCTTGCTTTTATGATATCCGTAGGTGAAGGACCTTTGACCAAATCGAGGTATTTGATTTAATGATAGGGAAGATATCCTATTAGAAGCTCAAGATATGTTTACCTTATATCATCGGTAAAATGACCTTTGTGCTTCCCTTTGGTAAACTTCTTTCTATTGAAATCCCTTGATTTTCCTTTAGGGATGGATAGGCTTTTCCAGTCGCTACCCTTGATCATCCTACCTATATAGACGATTTGACCGATGTGATAGGCATAATGCATTAGTTGTCGGTTGACCGCCTCAACTATGGAGTGGCTCTGGTTTCTAATTAAAATTTCGGTCTTGAAATTGGTTTTGTTAATTGAGTTTAAGGCTTCGAAGACACAACCCCAACCAGTTTCCCATTTTTCAATCAACTCTATTTTGGTTTTTATTATCGGTTCAAATTCTTCATCTCGATTTCTCCATTCTTTTTCTCCATCAGTTGTTAGAAAGTCACTCCATCTCGATTTCATATTTCCGTAAAGATGATTAACGATAATAGCTATTGAGTTGCTTTGTTCATTGAATTGCCAAAAAAGGTCATTGTTATTCAGCTGGGCAAAAGTCTTTTCACCCAATATTTTGTAATATTCGAATTGTTTTCTGGCACTGTCTAGATAGTTGTCCTCCATTTTCCCTTCTTTCAAGTACCTACCATACCAATGGGCACCCCTCGTGGAATATAGCGAAAACTTCACTAAGAACGTGTATGCTGATAGTTGTTTCCAACAGTTCAAAGTTTACTATGGTATTGAAACTGGTTTTATGTTTTTTTGGAATCAGCTTGTTTTATCCAATTATTTTAAAGGCTATTGAATGGTACAGTACTACTGCTAGAAAGTTTAAAACGAATGTTTGCACCGTAGTGCTTTTAGTTGGGTCTTCTGCGCAGTACTTTACTTTTGCATACCTTTTTACCCCATGTTTTTGGGTTTCCTTTTCAAATAGCTGCCCAGGCCGTCCAATTTTCCTTCCCAGAATCTTTCCAACTCGCTTAAAAATTCACTTACCTCTGCCAAAGCCTCCAATTGCGCATAACAGTTTCTTTGTCTGCCATCATTCAGATCGGTCTCAATTTTGACCAAGTCATTATCGGTCAGAATTTTGAGATGTTTTGAAACGGCCGGTCTTGACATTTGAAATTTATCTGAAATCACATTAATGCTTTCAGGATGTTCTGCAAGCATTAAGAGGATCTTTCGTCTTGTCGGATCTGCAATGGCTTTGAAGACATCACTCATTTTGAAAGGTATTTTAAAAGTTGGACGGTAAGTATTTTCTTTTTCCAGCCATTGGAGAGTATTTTTTTAACGATGATGTTATTTACAAACCCTTCGAATCCCGTATGTTCGAAGTCTAAGCGGGTTTTTTCACCCAGTTGGGTAAGTTTGAAGGTCACCACGGTATTTTCTAGGGAACCACCGCTCCAACTGAATGAAAGCAACTCTTTTTCTTTTATTTGCAGGACTCTACAATTGACAACCCCATCAAAACCCGGGGATGGTTTTGTCTTAAATTGAAACTCATGTCCAATTTCAGCAATAAAATTGCAGGGCATTAACCATTCGCTCAATGCTTTTTGGTCGGTCAGGGCATTCCAAACTTCTTCAATCGGGAAGTCATATACTCGAGTCAACGTTATTGATTTTGCCATTTTTAGTTGTTTTGATAAGCGGTTAATAGAACCCGTTCGATTTCTTGATCGAAATCCGATATTTTTTCAAGGGTCACTGCATGATTGATTCGACGACTGCCTATGGAAGAAGTATCGGAAAATCTATCGGTTGAAAAATCGTCTGGCAGATTTACTGCCAGAATAAGGTCTTCATCTTTGGTAGTGGTCAGAATTGCGAATTGGTTCTTACGGTAAAATGGGATATAAGTTTGACAAGGTTGCACCCGTATATCTTCACCCAAGGCAAGGATTTTTGATTTTACAAACTTGTAAAGCTCCTTTGACCGATTGGAATGGAATAACTTGTCAGCAAACCCCTCAGGATTTTCGTAACTGTCTTTTCCCGTAAAATGTTCAAAAATCTTTTGGGCTTGAAAGTGCCCTACACCGTTTTCTTTTTTCAAGAAATGAATAATCCCTTCTTTTTCTGAAAGTTTGTTCTTTTCGATAAGGGTAATCCATTCTTCCACTGTTTTACCTGTTTTTTCCTTGAGGTTTCGAAGTATTGCCTCACCCATTTGTTTTGGTCCTAACGCCATGATCTTAATTTAAGTAACTATTTAGTTACGCAAATATATAAAACCTTTTGGTTACATAAAATAATTTTTCAGAAAATGCAAAAAGTATTTAATTCATAATTGCCAAAACCCCGTTTTGCACGGTTGTGAATAAGGTTGATGCTTTTTATGGTTTGCCTCAAAATGTGAGACTTTTAATCGGTAAGTGCTTTTCGAAGGTGGTAGTGGCAAGTCATCGCGTAAGGTCTTGCGGCATTCCTTTTAACTAGTTCTTGTCTGAATCGAATCCGTAGATTGTTGTTTGCATACCTGCAATTTTCCACTCCCCACGAATTTTTTCCATGAGCCTCGTTTCACGTTTGCGTCCGCGTAACGAATCTTGTTGCCCATAGGTGACCCAAGCTCCATTTCCATAGAGACGAACCTCTATTTTATTCAATAGTTCAGGTAGGGGTTCCGGTTCAGGGTGCTCATCCATAAAGGTCTTAACGAATTGACTTATTTCATTCCAACCCAATGCTTCAGAAAAAGTACCTTCCTCAAAGTCGATATAGGTTTTGGTTATGTTCGGGTCATGAACCCATTTTTTTTGCCAAGTATCATAATCCCTTTCGAAAGCCGCTTTGGTTTCATCATTCAATGTTTTAAGAATGGCTTTTTTTTCTTCTGTGGAATTCGGTTTTTCATTTGCAGTTTCCACAATACCTTGTTTTTTAACCTCTTGACAACCCGTGACACAGAAAAGGAACAATAAAATAAAAACAAAAGGTTTTTTGATGGTCATATCTTTTTTTTCAAATTACTTGTAAATCCTGTGTTATTCAATATATCCGTGACAGGTTTTTACATAATTCAACCCTATTTGTAGTCAAGATACTACAATCGAATTGAATAACAATATGATAAGAAAAAGATAGGTTGGGCATTTAATAAAACGATTCTCAACCCATGTCTGGAAAAGCATATATCTAATGAACTTTACATTTTTGAGCCTATTTAAAGGCCTATCCGAACAAACCTGGGTAATCGTGTTGTCAGTGCTACCTTCATCTTTGCGCTGTACCTTAGTGGATAGCAAAGGGGAAATGCCTGATGTAATATGGGGTGCGGACCACAATAAGAACTATGACAAAGCCCTGAGAATAATAGAAGGGTAGATAGCGCAAAGAAACTTAGATAACCTAGCTTTTGTAAAGAAAGTATTTATTTATCAAGGGCAGGCAAGACCATTTTTTTGTCAATATTCGGCAGTTACGTTAAATCCAATTCCAATGCTACCTAATTTTTCCCATTCTGCCTGACTCGTCAAGCGTGATATGGTAGCATTCCCTAAAAGCCCTGCTGAAAAGAAGACCTCACTCTCTTTGTTTTCCTCATTTTTTATCAATTCAACTGTCAAAAAGAAATCATCTTCAACAACAATATCGTAATCGCTGAGATTTAGGGTAAACGCGCCTTCTTGGGCATCGATATTGAAAATAATATTTTCATTTGTTATTCTTTTGTTGGGCAGTCCGTTTTTTATATCATAAAGGTTAAGTCGAAATTTCATTTTTTCGCCTGTATTGGAGGTTATGTTGGCATGAAATTTTTTGATGTGGGTTGGATTCTTCTTTACTTTAATCTTGATTCCAAGCTCATTTCCAAGTTCTGCATTTCTAAAACCCCCTCGCATCATTTTCGATTTGGTTTTGTTTCCTAAAACTTTTTCTTTCAGTTTTTTATTGGTGACGGTAACTTCATTTAGTGCTGTCGCTTTTTCTGAGAGCTCAACAACTTGATTTTCTTTCAACTTGGTTATGAAGTCTTTTGAAATAAAAATTTTGGATTCGTACCCAATAGATGAGATTTTTATGGTGTCTTTGATAAGTTCGGATGGTATTTCAAGGGTAAACCCTCCATTCTCGTTTGATACCGTTCCCTTCTTTTTGTTCATTATTCCAATGTTCACGTAGGGAATGGATTCTTTGGTCTTTGCGTCTTTAATTATACCACTTACCGTAATTTGCCCGAAAAGCGAAAAGTTGAATAGGCAGCAGAGTATTGAAATGGAAATTCTCATAGTCCGTTTATCATTTTTTACTGATTATCCGCGAAACGCAGTTTGGCAATTTTAAGAAAATATAGCCTAATTCCCTCATCGTTTTTTCAAAAATTCGGGTAGTTGTACCGTAGTCGCGCATTTGGTGAATATAGTCCTCATCTAATGGACTTTGCCATCCAATCTTTGTGCTTCACTATTGTGATGCTTTCGATTAACTTTTATCGTAATTGTCTGCGATAGTGTTGCGGATAATAATACACCACTTTGTATACATTTTTTATATTATCAGTTTTTTCCAAAATACGATTTTGTCATCCCCTTCTTCATAAAATTCTGGGATTACGGCTTGTTTGATGTAGCCACATTTGATGTAGAATTTCCTGGTCAATTCAAATTCTGATTTCCCTGATGTTTCTACGATTAAGATTCGATTACCATTTTTTCTTAACCTATGTTCTATGTATTCCATCATTTTCTTTCCAACCCCTTTTCCTTGTTGGCTTTTATGTACTGCAATGGCATAGAGGTTGTAAGTTCCTTCCGTTAGTCTTTCTTGCCCGCAATAGCCTATTGAGACTGGTTTTCCCTTTTCAATCGCTGTAAACCAAATATCGGTTGATTCTTTATTGCCCAGGTAATCGCCAATCATGTCATCGAGCAAATATGGAGGAAACAATTCACTGGAATCAAGTACTTTTTTTAGTTCTGGTATGTCCGTTTCTTCTACCTTTCTAATTTGTCCAACCATTTTCCGTGTTTTGATGGCAAATTTAAAATTTCCTATTGTTCTGCGATTGTAAGATTCTGCTATTGTAGGCTTTTGAAGGGCTGATACCTAAAATGTTTTTAAAGGAATTGCTAAAATGTGCTTGGTCAAAGAATCCGCTTTGTAAGGAGACATCCGTCAGACTGGTACCTTTGTTCAAATATAGATGTATCGCTTGTCGCAGCTTGTTCCAAACAAGGTATTTTTTTATTGATATTCCGATATGTTCTTTGAAAAGATGCGAAAGTCTGCTGTCTGACAACAATGCCTGAGAGGTCAATTTTGAAAGAAGGTCTTTGTATTCCAGTTCATTTTCCTCAATGAATTTAATACTGGTGTTGATTCTCTTGTCGGCTGGTGTTTTTAGGTCTTTGGAAACCGCCAAATGGTAGGCCTCTGAAAATAACTCCTCTCTTTTTTCATGAACATTTCTAATGAAAACCCCATTTTTTAGCAATATTCCTTTGCGGTCGAAAAAATCGGATAATTGGGAATTGTAGCTTTCTACCAATAGTATACTGACCGAACAACTTTTTGCAACCACCTTGTGTTCGGTATTCTGGTCAATAATGGCAAATTCTAAATTTTCGTATGTTCTCCCCTTGGCTCGTAGCGTAAAAGTTCCACTCGTGGCACTAATGAATTCAACAACGGGATGCGCATGTTTTTCTGTCGTCAGGTCATCGAATTCAAAATTGTAAATCCCTTTTTTTATGTCAAAGTCATAAATTTTCATTGAAAGGTTTTGGTCGTCTGTAACCGCGTAGAACAGTTAGATTATTATTTTTTTGGTATGAATTCTAAATTTTCATATGTATCCCTTACGCACCATATATTCGGATTATCGTTCAGAAAATCCGTAGTGAAGGATAATCGGTATGGTCGTTCATATTCATCGGTACAATACTATTATTTTAAACTATAAGGCTTATTGTGCTTGCAAAGTACTTTTAGTACCTCCAATCATAAATCCGATCGATACCCCATAATAACTGTTAGCTGCCGTACCAATGATGAGGTCGTTTGCTATTTTAATATCAGCTTTTGGAATAAAGTTATATTCCAATCCGAATTTTGTCTTTCCCCAGTGAACCCCTCCCCTTAAAAGAAATCCCAATTGATTATCTATACGTGCTTCAGTTATACCGCCTGAAGGGTTGGCTATGTCAACTGAAGAAAACACATAATACCCAAACCCCATACCTAAATACGGACGCGTGTAATTTTCGTTAAAGTAATAATCGAAAGTGGGCATAAAAGAAAGTATGGCATTATCATTTACATCATCGAAAAAGAATTGGGAACTATCATTGGTTTCAAATCGTTGCGGGTTCAAGGCCAATCCAAACCTTAATCCGATAACCTTATTGCTTGAAATTTCGATAAAGGGCTCAACATTCAACATCAAACCTAAATTTTCAGATTCGGTATTCAAAAGAACCCCGGGTTCTATCTTCAGTTGTACTTGTGCATTTATGTTGAACAAACCTAACGATACGATTAGCGATAATACTATCGTCTTAAGGGAATTTCTTATGGTATTGAAAAATTGATTTCGAAGAATTTTCATAAATGTCTATGGGCTGCTCGTATGGATTACAACGCATTTTTTTTCCCATAATTGTGATTTATACCCTGTTATGGATGACATCTACAAAGTGCGATGCTGATTGACGTACTTGTAGCTGGCTTTACGATATTGGGGTTGAAATTTATCGTCTAACCAAGTCTATCGACCGATGGATGCCCGTTAAATAAGAAGCAGCAGTGAGCAAATTGCATACCTGCCTGCCGGACGGGTAGGTTTGTTTCAAACCGTATAAAACTTATAACTATTTACCTTGATACTTGCCCATATAGCGTTTCCATAGTTCGGTTTGATGCGTCTCCAACGAAAGGTCACGCCCATCAATAAAAGCTTTACTTAATTGATTGGTGCGCATATCCAAGGCATCACCTGCCGAGATGAACAGCGTGGCACTTTTACCGACTTCCAAAGTTCCGTAATCTGCATCGATACCCAATATTTTGGCATTATTGCCAGAAATAAGCTGTAAGGCTTTTTCTTTATCCAAACCTTGTGCAACCGTTTGACCTGCATAGAACGGCAAGTTTCGTGTTTGAAAGTTTGAGGCATCGGCATTTTGGATACCTACCAAAAGACCGGCATCCATTAATAGTTTGGGCAACTTATAGGTGAAGTCATAATCATCATCCTCAAAAAAGGGCAGGCTATGGGTAAAGCGTACCAATACGGGAATATCGTGTTCTTTTAAAAAGGCGGTAATCTTGTGAGCATGATACCCCCCGACCAATACGATATGTTTTACGCCGGCAGTTTTGGCCGAGCTGATGGCATCCATAATCTCTTTTTGTCCGTGGGCATAAACGAACAACTTTTGGGTGCCATCGAAGAGCCCTTGCATAGCGGCAAAAGGTTGGTTTTGGACTTTTGGGGTAGCTTTTCCGTACGCCAGGGCATTGTTCATGAAGGTCTTCACCTTGGCTACCTGTTGCCGATAGTCTTTATTGGGCTGATATCCCCTCGGTTCCCCTAACCACCAACGGCCCCTTCGAAACGTACTAGGCCAATTCAGATGAATGCCATCGTCTACTTTGACGGCGGCATCTTCCCAGTTCCAGGCATCAAATTGTACAATCGACGAGGTGCCCGATATACGCCCCCCTTGTGGGGTAATCTGACTTAATAAGACCCCATTGGGCCTCATGCTTTCGACAACTTGTGATTCGGCGTTATAGGCTATCAAACTGCGTACATGGGGTATCAAATCACCAATCTCATCTTGGTCATTACTGGCCCTCACCGCATTGACCTCGACTAGACCAAGTGATTTGCCCGGGGCAATAAAACCTGGGTATACGTGTTTGCCTTTCGCGTCAATGACCTTGCCCGTTCGTGCTATTCTGGTAGCCGCATCACCTACATAGGTAAGCTTACCCTCGGCAAACATAATCAGCGAGTTTTCAATGACTTCGCCATTGCCCAAATGGGCAACGGCACCTTCAATGGTAATGGGCGTTGATTGTTTGCCCGCTGGGGTTTGCTGTGCATTCATCTGCATCCCCATGAAAAAAAATAAGGTAATTATCGCGTATTTCATTTTGATATTTTTATTTCTAACATCCAACATCTAACTAGAGCGTTTCGCATTCAAAACGGGCCTTCTTATTCTGTCTAGGACCTTGGGTCTTGGCACCACCTGCTTTTTCGTTGAGCATCATCGTAATCAATTCGTTACGTTCTTTTTGAATGGCTTCACGTTGTGCTTTATCCGTTTCAAGGTCAAAATAAACAGCTCCTTCAATCAATGTTTTTTCCGCCTTGGCGTAGACCGACATGGGGTAATCGGACCATAAGACCAGGTCGGCATCCTTACCCACTGCTATACTACCTACCTTATCATCGATATGCAATAACTTGGCAGGGTTGAGTGTTACCATTTTCCAAGCCTCGATTTCAGATGCGCCTCCATACTTTATTGTTTTACCGGCCTCTTGATTCAATCTTCGCGACATTTCGGCATCATCACTATTGATCGCGACGGTAACCCCTTGACTTGCCATAATGGCGGCATTATGTGGAATCGCGTCCTTAACCTCATATTTATAGGCCCACCAATCGCTAAAAGTGGAACCCCCGACACCGTGTTCCGCCATTTTATCGGCTACCTTGTAGCCCTCAAGAATATGGGTAAAGGTATTTACCTTGAAATCAAATTGTTCCGCTACCTTCATGAGCATGTTGATTTCGCTCTGCACATACGAATGGCAACTGATGTAACGTTCCCCATTTAAGATTTCGGCCAAGGTCTCCATTTCTTCGTCATAGCGGTAAGGCTGGCCTGATTTTTTCTTTTCATCATATTCCTTGGCCCGTTGAAAATAATCGATAAATACCTGCTCTACACCCATTCTTGTTTGTGGGAATCTTGAAAAACTCTGCCAGTTCGATTGTTTTACGTTTTCACCTAACGCGAATTTGATGAACTTGGGCATATTGGGGAACAATAGCCCATCAGCATCTTCACCCCATTTCAAGCGTAGGATCGCCGACTGCCCGCCGATGGGGTTTGCCGAGCCGTGCAACAATTGAATGGTGGTCACGCCACCTGCCAGATTTCTATATAGGTCAATATCTTTCGGGTCGACCACATCTTGCATCTTAACTTCAGCAGTTGAATTATGCCCTGCCTCATTGATGGCCAATGCCCCTATGTGCGAATGCTCATCAATGACCCCAGCGGTAAGGTGTTTACCTGTAGCATCTATGGTTTTCGCCCCACTTGCCCTTAAATCAGGACCAACTTTGGCGATTTTACCATTTTTGACCCATACGTCTGTATTCTCAAGTATGGCATCGCCCGTCCAAACCGTGGCATTTTTGAACAGTATGTTTTCCGGTTGTGGTTTTACGGTATTACCATATCCAATATTCGGATAGGTCAGTGCTACCAACTTCGGTGCTTCTTGTGCTTCTGCCTTTTTATTTTCCGAAGCTTCGAAAGAACTGGTTTGTTTGGCCGTGAAAGAACTTTCTTTGCCTGACGGTAAAACGACCTTTCCTTTAAGGTTTTCTGAAGCATTTGATACCAGGCTGGTCATTCTGTAGTTATCACCGGTTTCTGTGGCAAATGAAAAATTGACCCAGTCCTCTGAATATTCAATTTTAGTGCTTAATGCCAAGGTATCTTTTTTAATTTCCAGTTTGGGTTTGCCCAAGGTCCCCGATACTACCATGGTATAGGTCTCACCGCCTACATTCAAATCATAGTTTCCACGAATGTCTTTTTGATCTTTGGCATTTATGATATTCTTGGTGCCTTGTACCCAGTTTTCAAATAGGGTAGTGGACTTCTCGAAGACATCACCTGAAGCTATTAAAAAATTTGCCTGTCTACCAGGTTGTAGGGTCCCGATATGGTCCGATTTACCTAAAATGCGGGCAGGAACGGTCGTTAAAGCTTCTAAGGCCTTTGTTTTTGATAAGCCGTGGGCGATAGCTTTCAGCAACATATCCTTAAAATCGTTAGGGGATTTCAATTGATGTAGGGTCAGTGAAAACGGTACCCCGTTATCTTCTAAGACCTTTGGATTTGAAGGGGCCAAATTCCAATGGCGCATATCTGAAAGGTTCACATACTCGGCGGTATATGGGTCAGAAACATCGTAAGCCTTTGGAAAGTTGATCGGCACGATCAACGTCGCATTGGTATTTTTAATGGCTTCGATATGCTGATATTCATCACCGCCGCCCAAAATAGCATATTGAATTCCGAATTGGTCGCCGATTTTATCGGCACGTAATACATTGCCGTTACCCCCAGCGGCAAAAATTTGGGGAAGGTCCTTATTTTCCAAAAGCGCCTCTAAAGAGCGGTCTTTGGTAGTTACATTTCCTTTGGCATACCAATCGAGATCGTGATGTAATTGACGTAGTAAAGCCGTTGCACCCATTAAGGAGGTGGGGTATGATTGCCTTTTGGCAATACTTTTTGTAAATGAAAAGTATTGGCCGGATTGGTCCTCTACAATACGGTCCCCATCATTTCCACTGCCGTTCAAGGCTATCAGTACTCCCGTGCCCCGGGCGATACCATCTTGAAAGTGGCTATTGACGACCCCAAACCCCACCTTTCTTAATTCTTCGGCTTTTTTATCATCGTAGGTGAACTTGGCTATGGCCTCATTCTCGGGCATGATATGATCATTCCAGTAAAAACCTTCACGGGTGGCTTCATATTGGGGAGAACGTCCGCTACCTGGGGCCCTTTTGGCCTTTTCCACGCCAAAACCCGAAAACACATCGATAAAGGAGGGGTAAATTGATTTTCCTTCCAAATCCTCAATAATCGTGTTTTTTGGAATGGCCACCGATGTACCCACTTGAATCACCTTCCCATTTTGTACAAGTAGGGTGCCTTTTTCAATAATTTGCGTGGGTGTCATATGGATTTTGGCATTGGTGAATGCCATATAGTTGTTGTTCTTTGATTTGACACCATCATTTTCAGGAAAATAATCTTGTGAAAACAAAGTAGCACCACACCATAAAAGTGTGAGCGTAAAGAGTTTCATTTTCATTCAGGTATGTTTTGAAGTTAGTCCGTTTTAAAGGTAGGGCAACAGTGTTACTTCTGCAAATCAGGAATTGTTCGATTATCGTTCATACCAATAATCCCCATAAAAATTAACCAACAGGCCCACAACTGCATTGTAACTTGAAATACCTTTTTCTTGGTTATTCGCCTTTAAAAAAGTATCGAAAATGGATTTAAAAATGGGCTCGGTCGGGTTTTCGTACTGTGCCCAAAATGCATTTAATTCTTTGTAATTTTTCTTTACGCCTACATTGAGTTTATTAAATAGTGCCTCAAACGCTACCTCATCCCTTGCTTTTAAATCGGTTAGGCAATACGCCAAAACATGCGAAATAGAAGCATATTTAAAATAGGGGTCTTTGCTACTAAAAGTGACCAATAGCCCTATAAAATTGGTTGCACTTTCTGAAGAATACCCCAATTGATGTCCTATCTCATGGGCGCTTATAGAGGGTAAACGTAAATTAGGCACCAGGGCATTGACCTGGGCCTCATTGGTAAATGGATTTAAATATCCCCCATACCCCATATATGTCAAGGGCAGTGAATACAGTGAAGCTTTTAGACTTGGATTTCTATATTCAAAATGCGGAAATACTCTTTCTGCCCGATCATAACTTTTTAAGGTTTCAGCATAAATTTCTTTAGTTGAGTAGGGAATCTTGACGGCCTTGGTGCTATCGTTTTCCAGTTTGACCTGTAAACGGTTTGTATAGGTTATGATGTCGAAGGTAAATCTTATCAAATCCTCATTGGTATATTCGATATCAAAATCCATTTTCTCATTGATGGGCAGGCGGTAGTAGTTCATACCCCAAAAAAGATAAAATATAAAATAGGCTATGGACAGGGTTAGGCCAAGGTGCCGTAAAAATGCCAACGGTTTTTTTACGATGGAAGTACCATACAGATAGAGATAGCGAATAGCCGTAAAAACCAAAAGGGTATAAAAGATATCACCTACAGAGAAAGGAACCCAACCAAACAAAAATCTCAGGAATTTTGAAATTATGGGATAAATTCCCTCAGCATAATATTTTTCGACCAATTCAGGATAACTGCCGAACCATTGTACAAAAATGATTTGTGGAATGATGGATAGGGCCAAATAGTTCTTTGTTCTTGTAGTCACACTTTAAAAATAAAGAATTCAAGATCGGAAAAAACAAAAAACCCCGACATGCTAGTCAGGGTTTTAATGTTGAAGTTGTTCATCGTTTATTGTATTTCAACCATTTCCAAATCAAAAACCAATGTCGAACCGCCAGGTATCGGGCCATAGTCATTATCACCATACCCTAGATGGGGCGGTATGAACAAGCGCACCTTATCACCGACCTTCATGGTCAACATACCCTCTTTAAAACCAGGTGCCAACTGGGCATCAGGGCTAAACTTGGTAACCAAGGGCCCAAAATTACCGCGATGCATCTTATTGATTTGGGCAAAATTGTCGAATTTTTTGGCGATCTCAGGTATGCTCGTATCGAATAAGTCCCCATTATCTAACCAACCCGCATACTGAAGCGCAACGTTTTGACCTATTTTGGGGGTTTCACCGTCGCCTTCTTTCAATGAAAAGATTTTCAACCCGCTTGCCGTTCCCTCGGCCTGCTCAAGTTGTTGATTCAATTCTTCCACGAAATCCGCCTTTATTTTTTTGATTGCAGCAATTTCTTTTTCTGCTTCTTCAAAATAATCGGTCATAATTTGAATGGCATCAAATTTTTTGGCTTCCTTACCATTTCTAATGATCTCCACCTTATTCATGATCACATCGGCCTCAGGCTTGTTACCCGCCAGTACTTTGACGCTGGCGATACTATCAACCACCTCAATACCATTAACGACCTTTCCAAAAACAGTGTGGATTCCATTGAGCCAAGGGGTTTCCTTGTGTGTGATAAAAAATTGGCTTCCATTGGTTTTAGGGCCACCGTTGGCCATGGAAAGTATACCCTTACCGGAGTGTGTTAAAGAATCAACGATTTCATCTTTGAATTTATAACCTGGGCTGCCCGTACCAGTGGCCGTGGGGTCACCACCTTGAATCATAAAATCTTTCATTACCCTGTGAAAGGTAAGGCCATCGTAGTATTTCTTGTCTTTGAACTCTTCACTAACGAAAGGATTGTTGCCTTCTGCCAATGAAACAAAATTAGCGACCGTTATTGGTGTTGCCTCGTGATGAAGTTTGACCACGATATCACCCTTATTAGTTTGGATATCAGCATAGATACCATCGCCTAAATCTGCGTACTTACTTGATTTACAGCTTGAAATTACAATACATAGTAAGGAAAAATAAACAAAAAAATGTTTCATGGAAATCTCTATTTTTAATTTAAACTATCTTTTCTTTTAATGATCTTCAATACGTTTACACTTGATTTGATCGGGGTCAAAGGTGCAATTTTACCGGTATCACCTTTGTAACCGTATGCCTGGGATGAGGGAAAGATAAAAGTTGCTTGTTCGCCTGATTTCAGTAGCTTCAATCCATTTCTTAATCCAGGGAAAAGCTGCGACTTATCTATGGCATGTTGTACGAGCCCAATCGTACTTTTTTTGTAAATCGTATCACCTTGCAATGTCATTACATTATAAGTGAATACGATTTCATCATTGGTCTTGGGTCGGTATTCATCCTTGGCATTTTGAACTTCATAATGGTACCAAAAACCATCTGCGCTTGAAAAATAGGTATGGCTTGTATCTTTTTCAATGAGGGATTGAATCACCGCTTCTTCTTGAGCTAAAATTTCTTTGCTTCGGGTAACCGAAGCCTTATAAAAACTGCCTGATTTTACCTGTATGGGCTTTCTGGGTATTGTTTCGCTACAGCTACAAAGCAAAACCACGAATACCATTACGATTACTCTGTTCATTGGGTCAATTTATCTTTATACTTTTCAAGCAACTTGACAAACCGTATGGTCGTTTCTTCCATGGTTATGTCGCTACGGCCACCTGCCGCATTGGTATGGCCACCCCCATTGAAATGTTCTCGTGCAAACTCATTGACCGAAAAACCACCAATCGACCTGAACGATATTTTGATAATTCCCTCTTCCCTGTTTTCGATAAAAATCACGGCAAAAATGATACCTTCCAAGGTGAGGCCATAGTTCACAAAACCTTCGGTATCGCCCTTACTGTAATTGTGCCTATCCAATTCCTCTTGTGACATGGTAATGTAGGCGGTCTTGAATTGTTCTAAGATTACCAGGTTATTTAAGGCAACACCCAATAAATGTAATCTTGCGGGCGTATTGTTATCGAACACGTTTTGATGAATCTGCATGTTTTCGGCACCCTTATCAATCAAATTGGCAACCACCCTATGGGTTTGACTAGTGGTCGAGGCATATTTAAAAGAACCGGTATCGGTCATGATACCGACGTAAAGGGAGGTAGCGATGTCTTTGGTAATATCGGGCACCCCTTCTAAGTAGTCAATGAAATTATAGACCATTTCACAGGTAGAGCTCATGCTGACGTCAGAATAGGTGACGAGCGCATAGTCGCTAGGTTGCTGATGATGGTCGATCATGATGAATTTTGCCGTCGCTGCCTCTAAAAACGATTCCATTTGCCCTGTTCTAGACAAATGGTTAAAATCTAAAGTGAATATAAGGCTAGCTGCTTCAATAAGTCTTTTTGATTGTGAATTCTCACGTTCAAAGTTTAAAATCCCTTCATTACCGGGAATCCATTTTAAAAACTTCGGATAATCATTTGGAGCAATTATGACAGGGTTTTGGCCCAAGGCCTCCAAGAATTTTGCCAGACCTAGACAAGAACCGATGGCATCGCCATCAGGATTCTTATGGGGTATGATCACAATTTTTTGGGGCTTCGCAAGCAAGGTCTTTACAGTAGCGATATCTGCTGAATTCATGCGCTCAAAGATACAATAATATAATATAGCGGTAATTTGATATGTCTTATTTTTGATGGTATTTAAATCAAAGTTATGCGTACGATCCTGATTTTTTTAACTGCTATTTGCCTTGCCTCTGGTTGTAAGACCAAAGCACTCGATGTAGGGAATAAAGGAAGTACAGCCACTACCGAAGCTACCTTTACCATAACCTTTGGTTCTTGTAATAAAAGTAGCCTGGATAACCTATTTTGGGATGATATCTCAAATTTAGGTCCTGATGTTTTTATTTGGGGCGGTGACATTGTTTATGCCGATACCAATGAAGTTGCAACGATCCAAGCTTTTTATGATGACCAAGATGCGGTGCCTGAATATGCCGAACTCAAAAAAAGTACCCTGATAACGGGCACTTGGGACGATCATGACTACGGAATCAATGATGGCGGGGTTGAATTCGAATCAAAAAAAGGTAGTCAGCAAGCCTTTCTAAACTTTCTTGATGTTCCGGAAAATGACTTACGAAGACAACGAAATGGGGTGTACTCCACACAGGTCATTTCAAAACCGCAAGGGTCGGTTAAAATTATCAATTTAGATACCAGATATCATCGAACCAGTCTTGTAGAAGATAAAACCGAGGGAAGAAGATATCGCCCAACCGCCTATGGTCAAGGCACTATTTTAGGTGAAAGACAATGGAAATGGCTGGCGGATGAACTTAGCAATTCGACATCGGATTTTAATTTAATAGTAAGCAGCATTCAATTCTTATCACGGGAGCATGGCTTTGAGAAATGGGCCAATCACCCCCACGAGGTGGATAAGATGAAAAAAATAATAATGGATTCCAAGGCGAAGGGCGTACTTATCTTATCTGGTGACCGCCATATCTCGGAATTTTCAAAAATGGAACTTGAAGGACTCGATTATCCGCTCATCGATTTTACCAGCAGTGGACTCACCCATGCGTATACCAATTTTAGTGGGGAACCCAATGAATTCAGGGTTGGTAATGTCGTGTCGAGTAATAGCTATGGATTGATAGAATTGGATTTGGACACAAAAATGGCGACGTTGAAAATGATGGCGGATAATGGTAAAGTGTTGCAAGAACTAAAACAGGCGTACTAAATATTGTAAACCTAGTCAAAAAGGTTATTTTTGCGCAAAAATTTACTGAAATGACAGGAAATAGAACGTTTACCATGATAAAGCCCGATGCCGTTGAAAATGGACACATTGGGGCAATTCTGGAAAAAATAACGGCTGCCGGCTTTAAAATCGTGGCCATGAAGTATACTCAATTAAGCGTACGCGATGCCCAAGGGTTCTATGCAGTACATAGCGAACGTCCATTTTTCGGGGAGTTGGTTGAATTCATGACGCGTGGGCCCATTGTTGCTGCTATCTTGGAAAAAGATAACGCGGTAGAAGACTTTCGCGCTTTGATCGGTGCTACCAATCCAGCGGAAGCTGCTGAGGGAACCATTAGAAAATTATTTGCCACAAGTATTGGTGAAAATGCCGTTCACGGTTCTGATAGTGACGAAAATGCTGCTATTGAAGGAGCTTTCCATTTTGCCGGAAGGGAGGTTTTCTAGAAGAAACCTCAATAATACCATACAAAGGCCATTCAGCATAGTGCGGATGGCCTTTTTTTCATCTCAAGATTAATTTTTTTACCAATTCCTTTCCCAAATCCTCATTCAACATGGCTATGATCTTACTTTTACCCATGCTGAGTTCTTCCCGTAGTACGGATGACGATAGTGAAACGTACAAGGTATCGTTTTTAAGTTCGACCTGATTGGTGTAGTTGTTTACACCGTTGCCCATTAGCTTTACCCAAGTTTCGCGCACATCGACCTTGTCAATACCTTTTTGCAGATTATTTTCTTTGATAAAGGCATTGAGGGCCTCGCCTAAGTTTTGATGATCGTTATACCTTTTTGCCATTACGGGGCTATTTTTAGGGGTTCGAAGCGTTTGTAATGGTAAGTGATATTATCTTGGTTTACAATGACATAATTGTTTTCGTTCAAAACGGTGATTTGCTCTTCCCATGTGCTTAGGTTGTTTTTATATCGTAAGATGTACGTATCGCCTTGCTTTATTATCGTAAAGGGCTCTGCATCGTCTGATGTCGTATATGAGCCATCAAGTTTTGGTCGTACCTTCTTTTTAAAACCCTTCATTTCTTCCAGTGCGATAAAATCAACGCTTGTGTTTACCGTGTAATCTTTCTTTTCCCCGTTCGCAAAGGTGACCTCGGTTATTTCCCAATAGCCATTGAGATAGGGCAGGCTTTTTTCCGTAATCGAAGAGGTACATCCTACCAATAAAAAAATATAAAGGAGCATTTTGAAACGAACCATACTACAAGTTAAATATTTTGTAACCATGGTGAATGTTTTTAACTACATTTTCCGTTCTATCGGCATGGGTATCACTAATGAAAATCTGTCCAAATGTATCATTATCCACCAAAGACACGATTTGTGCGACCCTGGTCTCATCCAATTTATCAAAAATATCATCCAATAATAGAATAGGGGTGGTCTGTGCCTGTGCCTTGATGAAATGGAATTGGGCCAGTTTTAAGGCAATCAAGAAGGATTTTTGTTGCCCTTGGCTGCCAAATTTTTTGATGGGGTGACTAGCTATGGTGAATTCGAGATCATCTTTGTGAATGCCTACACTTGTGTATTGAAGGCTTCTGTCCTTATCCAAATTCGAAACAAGAAGGGAGGCTAGGTCATTGTCATATAACTTGCTTTGGTAGCCCAAGGAAACAGCTTCTTCGTTACCCGATATGTTTTCGTATTGTGTTTTGAAGATGGGAATGAACTTATTCAAGAATTGAGATCTTTTTTCAAAGATCTCAGTGCCTAGCCTGTGCAATTGTTCGTTATAGATTGAGAGCGTGTCGTTATCAAAGGTTCGATTGAGTGCAAAATACTTGAGTAACGAGTTACGTTGGGTAAGTACCTTATTGTAGTTTAACAAGACTTTCAAATAAGCTTTATCGGATTGCGAGATTACCCCATCCACGAATTTCCGTCGGGTATCACTACCTTCCGTAATTAAATCACGATCGGCTGGTGAAATAATGACCAAGGGCAAGAACCCAATATGGTCTGAAAACTTTTCATATGCCTTGCCATTTCGTTTAATGACTTTTTTTAACCCTCGTTTAAAACTACAGACGATTTTTTCGGTACGATCATCCTTTTCAAATTCCCCTTCAATTACAAAAAAATCCTCTCCGTGCTTTATGTTTTGGGTAGCTACCGGATTGAAATAGCTTTTGCCAAAAGACAGGTGGTATATGGCATCGAGTATATTGGTCTTACCTACACCGTTTTTTCCGACCAGGCAATTGATAACGGGGTCAAATTCAAGGTTGTGCGAAGTAAAATTTTTGTAATTGATTAAAGATAAGTGCTTTAAAAACATATAACCCTTTAAATCTATTGGATTTTTCTATGGCAAAGATTCCAAAAATAACGAATAATTTACCTTTCGGTTTTGGATAAAAACTTTATTTTTGCGCGATTAATAAAAATTAGAATGGCTACATATAAAAAACGGGGCTTTAAACCAAAGAATAAAGAAGAAGAGATAGCGCTGGATGAGCAGAATAGCACTACCGCTGAGGTATTTAGCACGTTAGACGAGAGTGCTTCGAAGACAGAGGCATGGGTTTCCAAAAACCAGAATTATATTTTGGGCGTTATCGTTGCCGTAGCTGTAGGCATTTTAGGGTATTTGGCCTACAATCAGTTCATTCAAAAACCTAAAGAAGCAAGTGCAGCCAATGAACTGTATTATCCACAGCAATATTTTGAACAGGCCATGGCAAATGAAACTGCCAAAGATTCGTTGTTGAACCTGTCGTTGAATGGTGCCGAGGGTAAATATGGTTTTTTGGATATTATTGAGGAGTATAGCGGTACAAAAGCAGCCAATTTGGCTTCGTACTCTGCCGGTATGGCCTATTTAAACCAACAGAATTACCAAGAGGCCATAGCATATTTAGAACAATTTTCATCAGATGATGCCATATTGGGTGCTTTGGCAAAAGGGGCCATAGGTGATGCATTCTCACAATTAGATCAAAATGAGGATGCTTTGGATTATTATGATAAGGCTATCGCCCATGGTACGAATGACTTCACTACGCCGAAATATCTTTACAAAGCTGGTATCATAGCGATGGAGCTCGGGTATAATGAGCGGGCAGCAACGTATTTTGAGCGTATTAAAGAAGAGTTTCCCACGGCACAACAAGCCAATAATATAGACGCCTTAATCGGTTCTGTTAACTAAGTGGCGTTATGGCTACAGTAAACAAAAACTTATCGGTATACGATAAAGCTACGATACCTAGTGCCAAAGATTTAAGAATAGGTATTGTCGTGTCAGAATGGAATGGTACGATTACAGAGCCACTCTTTCAAGGGGCAAGGGAGGCACTTTTGGATTGTGGGGCCCAAGAACAACATATGATACGCTGGAATGTTCCCGGTAGTTATGAATTGGTCTTTGGTTGTAAAAAGATGATCGATACCCAAGAGGTTGACGTTGTCATCGCCATCGGTAGTGTAATTCGGGGGGAGACCAGTCATTTTGAATACGTATGTAGTGCTACCGCACAGGGTATAAAAGACTTGAACGTTCAACGAGACATTCCCGTTATTTTCTGTGTACTTACAGACGATACCCTTCAACAGTCCATTGATCGAAGTGGTGGAAAGCATGGCAATAAGGGTATTGAAGCGGCCATAGCCGCCATCAAAATGGCATCACTGGGCAACTAGTGTAAGTTTAGCCGTCTTTTCATATTTAAATAACCACAGTGTTAACATTTTTTGTGAACCTAGCGTTACCGCTTTTTTTGTTTTTAAGTACCTTTGGGTAGGACGGTTCAGGTACTATGCGAAATTTTTTAAAACTAAGAAGGAACAGGACTTTCGACTACAAGCCCCGATATTATGAGGGCGAGGGTAGTCCTTATAAAATTGAGCACAAACTGGATAAATATCGCAGTACCGCCAACAGTCAAAGAGGCCTAAAAAATAAGTTTTCCTCTGCCTTTGAAGATTTGAAAAGGGAAGGCGATAAAAATTTAAGGATTCGATTTTGGGCCATAGTAACGGTTTTGGTTTTGGTTTTTCTTTTCATAATCGATTTCGACCTATCCATATTCTTTAGACGCTAATGGCTGACATTATAAAACTCTTACCAGATCATGTTGCCAATCAAATTGCAGCTGGTGAAGTGGTACAACGCCCTTCTTCGGTGGTCAAGGAGCTTTTGGAGAATGCGCTGGATTCAGGTGCGAAAAGCATAAAGTTGATCGTAAAAGATGGCGGTAAAGCCCTGATACAGGTCGTTGACGATGGTAGCGGTATGAGCGAGACTGATGCAAGGCTATCTTTTGAGCGTCATGCCACTTCAAAAATAGCAAGGGCCGAAGATCTATTCAATCTAAATACCAAGGGTTTTAGGGGCGAGGCTTTGGCTTCTATCGCTGCAGTGGCACATGTAGACCTACAAACAAGACCGCGAAATTCAGATACGGGTACCCATATCAAGATTGAAGGCAGCAAAGTGGTCACCCAAGAAATTATCGCTACTCCCGTAGGAACATCGATTTCCGTAAAGAATCTGTTCTTTAATATCCCGGCCAGGCGAAATTTTCTAAAGTCCAATCAAGTCGAGTTAAGACATATTACCGATGAATTCCATAGGGTAGCCCTGGTACATCCTGAAGTGGCTTTTCAATTTTATAATAATGGTTCAGAACTGTTCAACTTGCCCCATGGTAATTTTCGACAACGTATCGTACATGTTTTTGGAGCGAAAATGAATGAACGGTTGGTTCCGGTAACGGAAGAAACCGCCGTAGTCAATATTTCGGGTTTTATCTGTAAACCTGAATTTGCCAAAAAGGGTAGGGGGGCTCAATTTTTCTTTGCCAATGGTAGATACATTAAAAGTCCATATTTGAATCATGCGGTCAATGCCGCGTTTGAAGGTCTTATCAAGTCTGATACCCATCCTGGATATTTTTTGTTTTTAGAGGTTTCGCCTTCATCAATCGACATTAACATCCACCCTACGAAAACAGAGGTGAAGTTTGATGATGAGAATACCCTGTACGCGATCTTGAGATCGACCATAAAACACGGTCTCGGTCAGTTTAATGTCATACCTGCATTGGATTTTGAACATGATAAAAATTTAGACACTCCTTATAACTACCGTAATAAGGAAGGTATTTTGCCAACGGTTGTCGTAGATGCTGGGTTTAATCCCTTTGAAACCAGGCAATCACCCAATCGTAGATCAGCCCCATCATATCAGAAACAACAGGTTAAAGGTTGGGAGGACCTGTATAAGGGTCAAGATGATCTCGATGCACCTTTTAGCAGTGTACACTTTGAAACCAGTACAGAGGCATTGGAGATTTTTGACAAAGATGAAACAGGGTTCGAATCACAGCAAAAAACATTTCAACTACATCGAAAGTTCATTGTTACCACTATTAAGTCGGGTTTATTATGTATCAATCAAAATAGGGCCCACCAAAGGGTGCTTTATGAAAAGTTCTTGAATACTGATAGCACGAAAAAAGGCATTAGCCAACAATTGCTGTTTCCACAGCAACTTGGTTTTACAAGGGCTGAAATTGCCATATTGCGGGCCATACATGAAGATTTAATTGCCTTGGGTTTTGACATCAAGTTTGTCGATGATGAAAAATTGACGATAACGGGTATACCGAATATAATGACCGAAAGTTCAATTGGTGCCGTCTTTAATGAACTATTGCGTAACCATGGGAAAGTACACGGTGCGGACAGGGGCGTGGTGAAATCGGATATCATGGCCAAAAGTCTTTGTAGTACATTAGCCATTAAAAATGGAAAACCACTTGACCCTGATTCCCAAATGGCCTTGGTCAATGATTTATTCGGGTGCGAAGAATCGAAACTGGACCCCTTCAATAAAGTGATATATGTAACTATCGATACTAACGATATAGAAAAAAAATTTATATAGATGCTGAGAATAACAGAAGCTGTAAAGCATATCTTGATAATCAACGTATTATTCTTTTTGGCGACCCAATTATATGCAGAGCAGATGTACCAGTGGTTTTCACTATGGTTTCCTAAGAACGAAAATTTTGGGTTATGGCAAATCGTGACCCATATGTTCATGCACGGTGGTATTGCGCATATTGGTTTCAATATGTTCGCCCTGTGGATGTTTGGGGGTCCCGTAGAACAAGCATTGGGTAAAAACCGGTTTTTATTCGTTTATTTCTCGGCAGGGTTGGGGGCAGTACTTTTTCAATTGGCCTTCTACTACTTTAGCTTTTTACCTGCTCAAGAAGCACTTTTAAATGTGGGTCTGACAGAAGATATGGTTATGGATGTCGTCAATTCAAGACAGTTTACCGAAGGTTTGTCAGATGTACAAAAGAACATGTTGAATTCGCAGACCACCGCTACCTATCTAGATGCCTATTTAGCACGTATGGTGGGTGCTTCTGGCTGCATTATGGGCATTTTGGCCGCTTTCGGTATGATGAACCCAGAAGCGAAGTTGATGCTCATATTTTTGCCAATTCCCATCAAGGCAAAATATTTTATACCGGGTATCATTTTGTTGGATGTAATATCCGCAATCACGGGGCAATCATTTTTCAGTCCAAGTAATACCGCTTATATGGCCCACGTGGGTGGTGCGGTCGTCGGCTTTCTCATCATGTGGTACTGGAAGAAAAATCAGTTTAACAAAAATCGCTGGGATTAATATGGCTAGTGGAGGATTACAATATCAATTTGCACGGCTCAATATTGCAGAAAAGTTAATAGCCATCAACGTAGCTATTTTTCTATTGGCCAATCTTATTCCCGTACTTTTCGGATTGTCAAGTAATTCAATTCTAACTTGGTTTGAATTACCTGAAGATTTGCTCAGGTTCTTGTCAAAACCATGGACATTGGTGACCTATGCCTTCATCCATGCCGGATTTGGGCATATTTTCTGGAATATGTTATTGTTATACTTTTTTGGTAGGATCTTTCTTAACCTGTTCAATGAACAACGTTTTATTGCCGTATATTTTTTAGGGGTGATCAGTGGTGGTCTGTTGTTCATGTTGGGTTACAACATTTTTCCGACACTTTCCGATACCAATGCGGTATTGTTAGGGGCTTCGGCCGGTGTAACTTCGGTATTGATCTTTACCTGTGCCTATATTCCCAATCAAGAGATTCGAATCATCTTTTTCAATATCAAACTTTGGCAGTTGGGCATATTCGTGATCTTAAAAGACGTACTGACCCTTTCGATGGGTCAAAATGTCGGTGGTATGCTTGCCCATATAGGTGGGGCGATCCTGGGTTATGTTTATGCGCGGCAGTTAATGAAGGGAACCGACATCGGAGAAGGTTTTATCAAACTTTTGTCTTATTTAGGTAGTTTATTCAGGCCTAGGGAAAAAAAAGGTCCATTGAAGACCGTTTATAAAAAAAATACCACAAGGCGCACATCAAGAACCGTAGATTATGATAAAGAAGCGCATCAGCGTAAAATTGATAGTATCTTAGATAAAATCAGTAAATCAGGATATGAGAGTTTATCTCAAGCCGAAAAAGATTTTTTGTTCAAAGCTGGTAAAGAGGATTAAGGGTTGAAAATACATAAAATCGGGCACGGACTTTTAGTTGGTTTCAATATCTTCTTGACGATAGTTTTGCTTTTACTGTTGATGTCATATTATTTTGAGCTATTCAATTATATAGCGGTTTTAAGTCTTTTTACCCCTATCTTGGTCGGATTACACTTTGGTTTTGTTCTTTACTGGTTGGCGAAACGAAAAAGAATGGCACTGCTATCAATCACGGCCTTAATAATCTCTTATTTGGTATTTGGTTCTTTTTATAGGTTTAATTCCCAAAATAATGACTTAAAAAATGAAGATGAATTAAAGGTACTTACATTCAATGTTTGGGGTTTTAATAAAAATGAGTGGATAAAAAAGCCCGGAATCGGGGATAAAATCATTGAATTTATAAGGGATGAAGATCCAGACATATTGTGCTTACAAGAACATAGTAGGATACGCCATAGACAGCTAAGACAGTATCCATTCAGAACGGAAACCCCTATTACCGGTAGACCGAGGGCTACACAAGTAATTTTTTCAAAATTCCCGATCGTAGGGAACGGGTCATTAGAGTTGCCCAATACGGTAAACAATATTATTTTTGCTGATATACTCGTTCAAAAAGACACCATACGGGTATACAATGTTCATTTACAGTCGTATAAGATTGTTCCCAATTCCAACATAATCACACAAGAAAAGCAGACCAAAGAGACCTTCAAACGAATCGCCGAAACTTTTGATATGCAATATGATCAGGCCGTTAAACTTGATCAACATCGAAAAAAATGTAAGTATCCCACGTTGATAATGGGCGATTTTAATAATACCCAGTTCTCAAATGTTTACCGAACGATTCGAGCAAATATGAAAGATTCTTTTTTAAAGCAAGGAAAGGGAATTGGAAGGACCTATGAGTTATTCGATTTGCCCATGCGTATTGATTATATATTCGCCGATGACAATTTCAAGATAACCGGGCATAAAAACTACGATGTTGAATATTCAGATCATTACCCCATAATGGCGTCATTGCGTTTAGAAGCCTATAAATAGGCAATCGACAAAATCCGCTAAAATGTGGATGAGGAATGCCAATCCAAAAATTCTCGTTTTCTTTGAGGTAAAAAGTAAAATATAGATACCTATTGCATAATAACTATGAAGTGGGTGAAAGTTGATACTACAACGATATTCATCAAAAATAGGGGTGGCCCATAAATGATCGATATCTATCAGGATTCCGCCTAACAAAATAAGCACAGCCTTCAACCTATTGGTTTTGAAAAAGTAGAAGCCTATTCCAATCGGTACTAAAAAATGAATGCCATAATGAACGAAAAGCCTAATCATGTAAAGAAGGCGGTCTTAGTTGTTGCAGGTAATTCAGTGCATTCGTACCCTCATTAAAAAGCAGATCGATACCACTCGCGTTGGTAACGAAATCGTTACGGTCATCAAATACTTGAATATAAGGGGTATTTTTAAAGGTATTTCCTTTTTTGGCAATGGTAAGTGCCCTGTAATCCGTTACTTGGGCAGGATTTGTCTCAAAAGTTCCTGTTTTTAAACCAAAAGTCTCGACCGAAATATGCTCTAACAAAAAAGCAATGGTATCAAAATTGAAATCCATCAAAAAATCATACTTTTTTGTATACAATGGGGCGAGATGATCTTCATAAAATTCAAAATACGGTGAGGTGCGATAGGCGGTCTGTAAAGTACGCCAATGTTGTCTCTGCCAATTCGCGCTATTGTCAATTCGAACCTCCTTATATTTCTGTCGCCCGTTACCCCCTCCCGTATGTTTTATGGGAATGGTCAACGTATGCCTGCCTTGGTCGGTAGTGATATGACACCTATTTCGAAAGGTCTGTTTTTGGTAATTATCCCATACCTCCCAAATGAATTCAGATTGCACCAGTACTGTTAGACTGGCGATATTTGGAAAATAGGTAGGATGTAAAAGTGTTTTCAAAATAGAATTATGATGCTTCTTTCTTTCGTCTTTTTCTAAAAAAGTCGAAAATAAAATAACCTGCGAGTGCGATAAGAAAATACTTAAAGTATGATACGGGTTCCCCATTTCCACCTACGGTCGTGAACATGCGATCCCAGCGAAACTTCTCATTAAATCGAATTCCATCTTGAAAATTATCAAAGCTCAACCAGATGAAAACCGGTTTACCCACAATATGATCTTCAGCTACATAGCCCCATGCCCGACTATCTTCAGAATGGTCTCGATTATCACCCATCATCCAATAATACCCTTGTTTAAATGTGTATGAGTTTGCTTCCTTACCATTGATAAGTACGCGATCAGCTTCAACCTTGACCGTATTGTGCTCGTAATCACGAATGATTTTCTTGTAAAGCGGGATGGTCTTTTTGTTGATTTCGACCGTTGCCCCCTTTTCTGGAATATAGATAGGACCAAAATTATCCACATTCCAACGATAATATGGATTTTGCGGAAAAACATTGGTTCCTGGTTGCCCTTTGGGTATGTTCTCCATTACAACGGAGTCAATGCCCGGGTTCTTTTTGAGCTGTGCTACCATTTGAAGGGTCATATTTGCAACTCTTTCCCTTGGGGTCTCTTCTGTTAGCGAAAGTCGTAACTGCCGAATGAATTCAGTCGGTAATCCTTTCTCATCCGTATAAATAGTAGCTTGACCATTCTCATCGGCCCCTACGGCAATGCCGTTCGCCCTTAACGCGTTAAGTTGATTTTGGTCAATGTTCTTAGGCTTGTAGATTCGAATATAATCTGAGGCATCCACTTCGCGAAGCAGTCTGCTAGAGACTCCTTTTTGCGCGTAAACTATATAATTTTGCATTACCCTTGCCCTGTCTGATAGCTGAAGTGGTTCCCCATTGATATGAACCTTTCCGTTGATGATGGCCAAAGAGTCACCTGGGGTACCAACGCATCTTTTTACATAGTTTGATTTTTTGTCAATCGGTTTTTCAACACCTTTTGATTTTACAAAAAACTGCTGTACCGTATCGGCGGGCCAGCTGAATACTACAATATCGTTTTTTTGGGGAGTTTGGAATCCTGGTAATCTGAAGTAAGGAATTTGCGGCTTGTTCAGATACGATTTTCTCTTTAACAACGGCAAGGTGTCGTGGACCATTGGTGCCGCAATAGCCGTCATAGGTGTTCTTGCCCCAAAATGGAATTTACTGACGAACAAAAAATCCCCGACCCGAAGAGTTCGTTCTAAAGACCCCGTAGGGATAACATAGGGCTGTATAAAATAGGTATGTACGAAGGTAGCGGCGACTATGGCAAATACGATGGAACTTACCCATTCCCCAAGCCCGGTTTTGGGTTTAAGATCCCGGTCTTCGATATGTTTTACGTCTTCAGCATAATTGATATAGGCGATATAAAAGCCGAGTGTCAGAATGACCAGCCAAGTATCAAGCATTTTGTTTTTGCCAAAACTGCGTATGGTCTCTACCCAAACCACAGGGAACATCAATAAATTGATGATGGGAATGAACAATAAGAGTACCCACCATTTCGGCCTATTTATAATTTGCATTAAAACGATGCCGTTGTATACGGGTATGGCTGCCTCCCAAGCTTTTCTGCCTGCTTTCACATACAGTTTCCATGTACCTAAAAAGTGTATGACCTGTACAATAAGAATAAAGATGATCCATTGTGTGCCGTTCATAATAGTATTTCTTTCTTAGACCCAAACAAGAGGTCTTTGTTACGATTTATTTTAGGTTTAACACATCTTTCATAGAAAAAACGCCCGTTTTACCAAGTATCCATTCCGCAGCGATTAAGGCACCTAGTGCGAACCCCTCTCGATTATGGGCAGTGTGTTTGATTTCAATAGTATCTACGGCACTTTTATAATTGATACGGTGCGTGCCGGGCACATTACCTTCCCTTTTGGCCGTTATCGCAATTTCATTGGTTTGTGGTTCTTTCATTGTCCAGTTCGCATATCCTGAGTTTTCGATGATATCCTCGGCCAGTGTAATTGCCGTCCCACTTGGGGCATCTAATTTTTGGGTATGGTGCGTTTCTTCCATGGTAACATGGTACTGTTCGATATGGGCCATCATTTTTGCCAATTGAATGTTGAGCTCAAAAAAAATATTGACGCCAAGACTAAAGTTAGAGGCATAGATAAAAGCTCCCTTCTTTTGAACACACAATGCTAATGCCTCATCGTATTTGGCCAACCAACCTGTGGTACCCGAAATCACGGGTATATTCTTTTCAAAACAAGAGGTGATGTTCTGAAATGCGGCATCGGGTGTGCTAAAATCAATGGCTACGTCGACATTCGAAAAATCAATAGCTGCGGTATCCTTATCAATTTTGGCCACAATTTTGTGACTACGGTCAACAGCTAGCTTTTCTAACATCTTACCCATTTTACCGTAACCGAACAATGCGATATTCATTACTTAGAATTTAACGACCAAAGTTAAGCCATAATTTGGGTTGTAATCAATAGGGTTCAAATCCATATAGGGTTTGAGGTCTATACCCAACCGGCCATCAACATTATACTGTTTAAGATGGGCATCGACATTAGCATCAATAATATTGAAAGCATAAAGGGCAATGGTGACCAACAAGGCCAAATCCCTGTTTTCTTGGGCCGATTCTTGGGCATCTTGCAAAGCAGAGTCTGATACTCTTGGATTATCTAGTATTACGTCCCCATTATTTTGCGGAAAGAATTCGTCATCGGTAAAACCGGCCCTTCGCCTTTTAAAGGCATCCCTAAACCTATTGTATTCGGTATTATTGGCCGAATAGGTGGCTATTCCGATTCCCAGAGCACCCCATACAATAGGGGCTTTCCAGTATCGTTTGTTGTAAATCTGGCCTAGCCCGGGCAATAGGGCAGAGTAAAATGCCGCTTTACTTGGGGCCAATGGATTGATTTTTACCGGTTCATACACGACTTCTTCAAAAACCACACCTTTCTCGGCCAAATTATTTTGTAAAGAATCTGCCGATTTTTCTGTGATAGGTGGGTCATTTTCTTGTGAAAAGCCAACGAACCCCATAAGTACAAAACTAAAAATAGATAAAAATCTAATCACCCGATAGTATTTTTTTTAAGCGCTGAAATTCTTCTTTGGAATGGAACGGAATGACAATTTTGCCCTTTCCGGAAGCAGATGAGGTAATAGCAACTTTAACCGCTAAGTGTTTTTTAATGGCATCAACATTTTTTGTGATGTACCCAGGCAATTCTTTGGTCGTATCTTCAGTCGTTGCGGTAGGGGTTTCCTTTTTGCCTTCCCGCAACTCCTTTACCAATTGTTCTGTCTCCCTAACGGATAGTTTTCTAGCAAGAACCTGTTCATAGAGCGCAAGTTGGTTCTTTTTCTTTTCGACATTGACCAAAGCCCGTCCATGACCCATACTTAAAAAACCATCGCGCATTCCCGTTTGTATGATAGGGTCCAATTTCAGAAGTCGCAGGTAATTGGTTATGGTAGAACGCTTCTTGCCAACCCGTTCACTCATTTTTTCTTGGGTCAATTGAATTTCATCGATCAAACGTTGGTAAGAAAGTGCAATTTCAATGGGGTCAAGATCTTGACGTTGTATATTTTCGACCAAAGCCATCTCTAATGACTCTTGATCATTGGCAATTCGTATATAAGCCGGTATCGTTTGAAGGCCTACCAATTTTGAGGCACGATATCTGCGTTCCCCCGATACCAATTGAAATTTATTGAAATCAAGTTTTCGAACCGTAATAGGTTGGATAATGCCCAATTCACGTATGGAACTCGCCAATTCTTGTAGCGACTCATCGTTAAAGTTGGACCTGGGCTGAAACGGATTGACTTCTATGGAATCGATTTCGAGTTCGACCACATTGCCAATAACCTTATCGGCATTCTTGTCGGCTACCGATTGAATATCGTTTTCCGGGTCTTTCAATAGGGCTGATAACCCCCTGCCCAAAGCTTGTTTTTTGGTTGCTTTCGCCATTTAAACCTTTTCCTTATTTTTTTGTAGGAGCTCATTTGCCAAATTGAGGTAGTTTGATGCCCCTTTGCTACTAGCATCATATTTAATAATGCTCTCCCCATAACTTGGGGCTTCGCTCAATTTTACGTTGCGTTGAATAATGGTCTCAAAAACCATATCGGCAAAATGTTTTTTAACTTCTTCTACCACTTGATTTGACAATCGCAACCGAGAATCATACATCGTTAACAACATGCCCTCGATATCAAGATCGGCATTATGGATTTTTTGAACACTCTTTACGGTATTCAATAACTTACCCAAACCTTCAAGTGCAAAGTATTCGCATTGAATGGGAATGATAACGGAATCAGCAGCGGTAAGTGCATTTAGGGTCAGTAAACCAAGCGAAGGTGCGCAGTCTATCAAAATATAGTCATATATGGCACTTAAGCCCTCAATGGCCTGTTTCATCATATACTCCCTATTGTCCTTATCGACCAATTCGATTTCGATGGCCACCAAATCAATATGTGCAGGAATCAAATCCACGTTCGGCGAATTCGTCTGTACAATGGCTTCTTTGGCGCTACTGGTGTGCTCTAAGAGCTGATAGGTGCCAATGGCTACATTGTCAACATCCACACCAAGACCTGAGGTCGCATTTGCTTGGGGATCTGCATCAATTAAAAGGATTTTTTTTTCTAAAACCCCTAAAGATGCGGCTAAGTTGACGGTCGTCGTGGTTTTTCCGACACCGCCCTTCTGATTCGCAATAGCAATAATTTTGCCCATTCACTAAGTAAGTTAAAGGGTAAAAATACAATTATTTACAACGTTAAAAAATGAATTTTGTTAACAGAAAGTGAATAATGGCAGTGACTATCGTTAACTTTGGTTAAAGTTCAAAATCCTAATTCCCATCCATAAGAATTTTTAAGATTTCGATGGCGGTATCGCTTATTCTCGTTCCAGGTCCGAAAACGGCCAAAGCTCCTGATTCATAAAGAAAATCATAATCTTGTTTGGGTATAACCCCACCGACAATGACCATGATGTCTTCTCGATCATACGCTTTCAATTCTTCTATGACTGCTGGTACTAGGGTCTTATGTCCTGCAGCAAGGGAAGAAACACCAAGAATGTGCACATCGTTTTCCACAGCCTGTTTGGCCACCTCTTCAGGCGTCTGGAATAAGGGACCGATATCAACGTCAAAGCCTAGATCCGCATAGCCTGTCGCAACGACCTTCGCCCCGCGGTCATGCCCGTCTTGGCCCATTTTGGCGATCATGATGCGCGGCCTTCTCCCTTCGCTCTCGGCGAACCTGTCGGCTAGTTCCCTTGCTTGCTGAAAATTACCATCATTTTTGATTTCTTTTGAGTACACGCCGCTAATTGATTGTATTTGTGCCCGATACCTGCCAAAAGACTTTTCCAAGGCATCACTTATTTCACCCAGTGTTGCACGATGTCTGGCAGCTTCTACGGCTAAAGCTAATAAATTTTCACTTTTACCATTCTTCATTTTTTGCTTCGCCGCAGAAGAAATATGTTCCAAAGCGATTGCTACCTTTTTAGTATCACGGTCCGCCTTTGTTTTTGCGATTCTTTCCAATTGCTGTTGTCGTACCTTGGCATTGTCCACTTCTAAGATCTGCAATTCTTCCTCATCTTCTAAAGCGTATTTATTTACGCCCACCAAAACTTCCTGTCCGCTATCAAGCCTTGCCTGCTTTTTGGCAGCCGCCTCTTCTATTCGCAGTTTAGGTATGCCTGATTCTATTGCTTTTGTCATACCGCCCAGTTCTTCTACCTCATTGATGAGTTTCCAAGCTTCCCCTGCTATTTCACCAGTCAATTTTTCAACATAATGACTTCCGGCCCATGGGTCTACGGTCTTTGTTATCAAGGTCTCGTTTTGCAAATAAATCTGGGTGTTTCTTGCTATTCTTGCAGAAAAATCGGTCGGCAGGGCGATCGCTTCATCCAAGGCATTGGTATGTAGGCTTTGTGTTCCTCCAAAAACTGCGGCCATTGCCTCAATCGTAGTTCGGGCTACATTGTTGAAGGGGTCTTGTTCGGTCAAGCTCCAACCACTTGTTTGTGAATGCGTGCGGAGCATCAGTGATTTTTCATTTTTAGGATGGAACTGTTTTACCAATTTCGTCCAGAGCATTCGGGCGGCCCGCATTTTTGCGATTTCTGTAAAATGGTTCATGCCAATACCCCAAAAAAAGGATAGTCGAGGGGCAAAATCATCGATTTTTAATCCTGCCTTGATACCCGTTCTTATGTATTCGATACCATCTGCCAAGGTATACGCTACTTCGAGGGCAGCAGGGGCCCCAGCTTCGTGCATATGATACCCAGAAATACTGATACTATTGAATCGCGGCATATTCTTGCTGGTATATTCAAAGATATCAGCGATGATTTGAATCGATGGTGCCGGAGGATAGATATAGGTGTTTCGCACCATAAACTCTTTGAGGATATCATTCTGTATGGTACCGGAGAGTTGGTTTAGACCCACGCCCTGTTCTTCGGCAGCTACGATATAAAAGGCCATTATGGGTAACACGGCGCCGTTCATAGTCATTGAAACGGACATTTTATCAAGCGGAATCTGGTCAAATAGGATTTTCATATCCTCTACGGAATCAATGGCAACCCCCGCTTTACCCACATCACCGATTACACGCTCATTATCACTATCATAACCCCGATGGGTGGGTAGGTCAAAAGCTACCGATAACCCTTTTTGACCTGCTTTTAAGTTTCTTCTGTAGAATGCGTTACTCTCTTCTGCAGTAGAAAAACCGGCATATTGGCGAATCGTCCATGGTCGACGTACGTACATCGTGGAGTATGGTCCCCTCAAAAACGGTGGTATTCCCGCGGCAAAATCACCTGTAAAAGGTTTTGGGGTTTCGGCAGGGTTGGGCTCGATATCATTGATCAGTCTAATATGTTGAACGTCTTTTCTACTCATTGTACCAATATTGAGACTTTCCATTTCTTTTTAAGCGGTCTTTTGTTTTTGTTGGATAAAATTACGATCCCCCCAACTAAAGCCCCTAGCCCAAGTGCTGTGGCTATTTCGGCATTACTATTGTTATCTTCCCTAGAAAAAGAATCTTCAAGTGCCGTAGCCGTAAGACCTATTAAGAATGTTGGCGGACCCAAAATGGTAAGTAAAGTTCCACTGAACAAGTGCCTGTTATCAAATCTTATTCTTAATATATCATTCAGTGCCACTTTTTGATCGTTTACGATGATAGTGTTTTCATCATAAATAAAATAGTTGCCTTTTAACTTACTTCCATTAATGGTTTTTAGTTTTACCCAATGCCCTTCGTAATAGGTTTTAGTTTTAACAATCTCCCCCTTTTTAAGTCTATCAACTTTTAGAAAATAAGCTTGGGAAAAACTACAATAAGAATAAAGCAGGCTACAAACGACGAATAATGATTTTACTATTCTTTCTTTATTTTTTTTGTGTAAAACTGAGTGTGGATCAATGCTCATCTTGCAGTCTCTTCTGTTCTAGCGTTTCCGCAAGTCGTTTTTCCAAAATAGGTGCTATACCGGTTTTTCGCTTTTCCCGTTTTAAAAAAGGATACAGTTCTAAATCGGCCTTCATCTTGTCTTGTGGGTTTTGATAGGCATTCGTTCCTACCAACACAAGTTCGGCAGTATCGAATTTCCCTTGTTCCTTAGCAGCACTTTCCTTGATCTTCTTTTGAATCGTACCTTGTTCGAGCTGTTTCAAGAAACCACCTGAGGCTTCAATCTGTTTAAAGAGTTCCAAGGCTTTTTCTGCAAGTTGTTTTGTAAGTGCCTCAATATAGTATGTGCCTTCCGCAGCATGTAAGGCCTCATTGAAATAACTCTCTTCTTTTAGCAATAACAACTGGTTACGTGAGATGCGTTCCCCGAATTCGTTGTCTTTATGGTATAGCGAGTCGTAAGGGATGTTGTGTACCATGTTGGCACCGCCAAGTACTGCGGCCATGCACTCTGAAGTCGTACGAAGCATATTTACGTTGTAATCGTAAATTGTCTTATTCCGTTTGGTTGGGTGTGCAACGATGTGGCAATCACTGTCAATGCCGTATTCAACAACTAGGCTCTTCCAAAGCCATCGAAGGGCTTTCAATTTTGCGATTTCAAAAAAGTAATTGCTACCAATGGCCACGTTAAAAACCATTAGTGGATTCGCTTTGATTTCGACGGCACCTTGTTCCGCCATCGAATTTAGATATTCATTGGCTTGTGCAAGTGCATAAGCCAGTTGTTGTACTATGGTTGCACCAGAATTTTGATATAGGGAAATGCCTATTCCTGAAACCGAAATACCCCTATTTTTTTGGCATATTGTCAAAATTTCATTCCAATATTGGTAATCTTTATCTTTATGATGATACCAATTTCCGGTCGCGGCCAAATGACCGATCAAGTCAATATTCAAGAAAATCCCACAGGGTTCCGTACCCACATAGTTCATGAGATTCGTAACTGGAATAGGGTCTAAAAACTCAAATTTTAAATAGATAGGGGTACTTGAAAGGGCGATTCCCTTAAACAATGATTTCCAAGAAATTTTGGTTTTCGCTACAACGAATACCAGACTGGTAGCCCCTCGAGACAGCACGTCCAGCGCTTTTTTATTGGCAGATACTTCGTTGGCGACATATATCGACTGGCCTATTTGCCAAGAGTGATTGGGTGGTAAGGGAAAAGTAGGGATGGCCTCTAGATCCTCAGCATGATAAAAAGGTTTGATGTGGATACCTTCAAGGGTTTCCCAAAGCAAGGTCTCGTTGTAATCGGCACCTTTTAAATCAAACTGGATCTTTTGTTTCCACTGTTTCGCCGAAACTTCCGGAAACTCTGAAAAAAGTGATTTTGTGTCCATCGCTATACTATGATTTTTGCCTGCAGCTTACGGTTTACGTTCAATGCTATCTTTATGCTCAATCAAAAAAATCTCCTCATTGTCTTTTTTCATATAATACTGTTCACGCGCAAATTTTTCAAGTTCATCATCGTCATCCAATTTTTCAAGTGCTTTCCTATCTTTTTCGATTTCATTTTTGAGAAAGGTCTTCTGTTGTTCCAGTTTATCGATCTCTTTTTTCAGCTCAAGATGGATAAGCAGCGAATTGGTATCAAAAAAAGTCATCCAAATCACAAATAAGGTCAATACGAGTACATACATATTGGTCACGATCTTAAACCATTTTTTCTGTTTTAAAGCTGCCCACCCCATTTTAGACTAATTTTTCAATGATAATGGTGCGTACCATATCAACGGCTACATTATTATAGTGGTTATTGGGTATTATAATATCCGCAAATTCCTTTGAGGGCTCTATAAATTCATTGTGCATTGGTTTTACTGCTGTTTGATAGCGGTATAGCACTTTTTCAAGATCATGACCGCGTTCTTTGATATCCCGTTGCAACCTACGTATCAAACGCTCGTCAGAATCGGCATGTACGTAAATTTTAATATCGAATAATTTGCGGAGTTCGGGATTGCTCAAAACTAAGATACCTTCGACAATAATCACTTTTTTCGGTGAAGTGGACACTGTTTCGGCCAATCTGGTTTCTTCAACAAAAGAATACACTGGAATGGCTATGGAATTGCCTTCGCGTAACTGATGTAAATGTGAGATCAGCAGTTCGAAATCTATTGAATTCGGGTGGTCAAAGTTTACTTTGCTTCGTTCTTCTTTAGTGAGGTGTGCCAAATCATTGTAATACGAATCTTGTGAGATTACAACAACTTCGTTTTCAGGTAATTGTTCAATTATCTGATTGACTACCGTGGTCTTTCCGCAACCTGTACCCCCAGCTATTCCGATAATCAGCATATAAAATAATTTGGCCCAAAAGTAAGAATTTGATAGTATAGTTCGGTACATGGCCCCACAATTAAACACCTTGCATAGTCATGGGGTTCCCTTTTTTTGGAATACGCTATTTTTCACAAAACACAAATTATCTTTAGAATGGTTTTGTTGGTGATTGCATAAGAATGAATTATATTGAAAGAGCTAAAACCAAATTAAAATTATGGGGCAAACGCATAAATTGACCGTAAATGGCCAACATGAATTTCAGCTTTCAGCGACAGATATCGACAACTTGGATATTATTACCACTACTGAAGCCGCCTATCATTTATTGGAAAATAAGGAATCGTATCATATTGAATTGATAACCAGTGATTTTAGGAATAAATGCTACAGGTTTAAAATCAATAATACCATTTATGAGGTAGTCATAGCGACCCCATTGGACAATCTTATCGAAAGTATGGGTTATGTACTCAATGCTTCCAACCTTGTCAGTACTATTGAGGCGCCTATGCCCGGTTTGATATTGGAAGTTTCGGTGGTGGAAGGTCAAGAGGTAAAAGCAGACGAGCCATTACTTATATTGGAGGCAATGAAGATGGAAAATGTAATTACATCGCCCCGCGACGGAATTATTAAAGGCATCAACATCAAACAGGGTGAGGCAGTTGAAAAGAAGCAGACCTTAATCACTTTTGAATAACCATCATAAAATGAAAAAAATATTAGTCGCCAATAGGGGCGAAATTGCGATAAGGGTGATGCGTACCGCAAAAAAAATGGGTATTAAAACCGTTGCGGTCTACTCAGAAGCGGACCGGAACGCACCGCACGTTCGTTTTGCTGATGAAGCAGTCTGTATTGGCCCACCCCCTTCCAATCAATCGTACTTGTTGGGGGATAGGATAATCGCTGTTGCAAAAGACTTGGATGTTGATGGAATTCATCCAGGATATGGGTTCTTAAGTGAAAATGCTGATTTTGCAGAAGCTGTAGAAAAAAATGGACTGATATTCATCGGGCCTAAATCACACGCCATTCGTATCATGGGCAGTAAGTTGGCGGCGAAAGAAGCCGTGAAGGAATATGATATACCTATGGTTCCCGGCATAGAAGAAGCAATTACCGATATAGATAAAGCCCTTGAGGTTACTAGGGAAATCGGTTTTCCCGTGCTTATCAAGGCCTCTGCTGGCGGTGGTGGTAAAGGAATGCGGGTTGTAGACCGGGAAGAAGATTTAGAATCCCAAATGAAGCGGGCCATTAGTGAAGCCACGTCCGCTTTCGGGGATGGATCCGTATTTATTGAAAAATACGTCACCTCTCCGCGACATATTGAAATTCAGGTAATGGCCGATACCCATGGCACAATACTGCACTTTTTTGAGCGGGAATGTAGTATTCAAAGAAGACACCAAAAAGTGGTGGAAGAAGCACCATCTTCCATTTTAACACCGGAATTGCGGAATGAAATGGGGATTGCGGCCGTCAAAGTAGCGAAAGCCTGCAATTACGTAGGCACGGGAACAGTGGAGTTTTTATTGGACGCCGACATGAGGTTTTATTTTTTGGAAATGAATACCCGATTGCAAGTTGAACACCCCGTATCAGAACTGATCGCAGGGGTGGACTTGGTAGAGCTACAGATCAAGGTAGCGCGAGGGGAGCAATTGGATATACGTCAAGAGGACTTGAAAATAAAGGGCCATGCCATGGAGCTTCGTGTTTATGCCGAAGACCCACTTAACGATTTTCTCCCGAGTGTAGGGAACTTAGAACGGTATCAATTGCCTGTTGGTGAAGGGGTTCGTGTAGATAATGGTTTTGAAGAAGGTATGGATATTCCCATTTACTATGACCCCATGCTCTCAAAATTGATTACATACGGTAAGACCCGCGAAGAAGCGATTGAATTAATGATAAGGGCCATTGCAGGTTATGAAGTAAAAGGTGTAGAGACCACCTTACCATTCGGCCTGTATGTAATGCAGCATGAAGCATTTAGGTCGGGCAATTTTGACACACATTTCGTCAAAGATCACTATGCGCCAGAGGTATTGCAGGCAAAAAGGGAACAAAATGCTAAAATTGCCGCAAAGATTGCTTTAAAACAATATTTCGAGGACCAAAAAATAGTGCGATTGCCCATAAATTGATGCAAATGGATGCCAAATTAAAAAAGTTAAAAGACCGAATCGGAAAAGCTCATTTAGGTGGGGGGGAGAAAAGAATAGAAAAACAGCATGGCAAGAAGAAATTAACTGCCCGAGAGCGGATTGATTATCTGTTGGATGAAGGTTCTTTTGAAGAAATGGGTATTTTGGTTACCCACCGTACCACGGATTTCGGAATGGAAAAGGAAATCTACTATGGTGATGGCGTAGTCACCGGTTACGGTACGATCAATGGTCGATTGGTTTATGTGTACGCCCAAGATTTTACGGTGTTTGGCGGGGCACTTTCAGAAACGCATGCTGAAAAAATATGCAAAGTTATGGACTTGGCCATGAAGGTCGGGGTCCCAATTATCGGTTTGAATGATTCTGGCGGGGCCCGAATTCAAGAAGGAGTGAAATCTTTAGGAGGTTATGCCGATATCTTCTACCGAAATGTGCAAGCATCGGGAGTCGTTCCGCAATTATCGGCAATTATGGGTCCCTGTGCTGGTGGTGCGGTCTATTCGCCGGCAATGACCGATTTTATTGTGATGGTTGAACAGACCAGTTATATGTTCGTTACCGGACCTAATGTGGTAAAAACAGTGACTAACGAAGAAGTAACCTCTGAAGAATTAGGTGGAGCATCGACCCATGCCTCTAAATCCGGTGTTGCCCATAAAACATCGGCCAACGATGCAGCTTGTCTAGAAGACCTTAGAAAATTGTTGGATTACCTACCACAAAACAATCGGGAAAGACCTTCGACACGCTTCTATGAGCTAGGTGACGAGGTTAGGGAGCAATTACGCCATATCGTTCCAAATAATGCGAACAAACCTTATGATATGCATGAGGTCATTGAAGGGATCATTGATGCGCAATCATTTTACGAAATCCATAAAGACTATGCTGAAAATATTATTACGGGTTTTGCCCGATTAGGAGGAAGAAGTGTCGGGATTATTGCGAACCAGCCTATGTTCTTAGCAGGGGTTCTTGATTCCAATAGCTCTTCAAAAGCCGCCCGTTTCACCCGTTTTTGCGATGCCTTTAATATTCCGTTATTGGTATTGGTTGACGTGCCGGGCTTTTTACCGGGTACGGACCAAGAGTGGAACGGTATTATCATGCATGGTGCCAAGCTTTTATATGCATTGAGCGAAGCAACGGTACCTAGGGTAACGGTCATTACCAGAAAAGCATATGGCGGCGCTTATGATGTTATGAACTCGAAACATATTGGTGCGGATTTCAACTTTGCTTGGCCAACGGCAGAAATTGCGGTAATGGGGGCCAAAGGGGCCAGTGAGATAATCTTTAGAAGGGAAATCGCCGCTTCTGATGACCCAGAAGCCAAACTAAAGGAAAAAGAAGCCGAGTACGCCAATAAGTTTGCCAATCCCTACCGAGCGGCAAGTCGTGGCTTCATCGATGAGGTTATTTTACCCGAGAATACCAGGCGTAAATTGCTAAAAGCTTTTGCCATGTTGGAAAATAAGAAGATAGTGACCCCGAAGAAGAAGCACGGGAATATTCCTTTATGAGTTTTTGGCCGAATCCCTTATTTTAAAATGATTAACAAATTTATCTCCAAATTCTGTAAAATTATAATAATGAATATTTTCGTGAGCTAAGGTTTCAATGATTTTCTTATTTATAAATTCTTTAGTTGAGGCCAAATCTTTCATTTTTCTTTTAATTTCATAAACAGGAACTTTTTCTTCCATTAGAGAAATTATTTTTTTGAAATCGTCATAATAGCTAGGTCTTAACTTAAGCCATGTCGTTATTATGTTCTCTGGAATCCCTTTCTCTCCTTCCTCTACTGTTTTTCCTTTTTCTTCTTTATCATATGTTTCATTATCATTAATTTGAATATTTTCTGTTTTATTATCAAGTTCTTTTTGAAGTTTAATCCTTTCACTTCTCTCTTCAGAATATTTTTTCTGAAAATAATCTCGTTCATTTTCAAGAATCAAATATTCTTCTCGAGAAACAATACTTGATTTGTTGAAAATTTGCTGAATCAATGGTTTGAGTTTTCTTTCTGAAAATTCTACAATAAATCGGGACAAATTTAGTGATACGTAGATTAAAATCATTAGCGCCAGGCTTATCAAAATAGTGCCAAGGAAGTTGAGAAGGGAATCCCAGTTTAAAAAATGACTACGAATGACTTCGAGACGCTTGTCAGAAGTCAATTTATCATGAAAGAAGACATTATAAAGAAATTCTCTATTGCGAATTACCCAAACCACAAATAATGTTCCGTAGAATGGGTTTTTTAGTTTGTCTTTAAAAGAATCATAAGAAGATTCAAATACTTTGATTACCATAAAATTGATTTACTTTTAAAGGTAAACAATCTTTTTTGTAAGACTAGTCTGTCAGGTCGAGCGCAGTCGAGACCTCAATCTGGGTCAGCATATTTAAAATGAGAGGCATTTCTACATTCGACTAAAATCCGTTACATATCGAAATCACCGTTTGCTAAGGCCAGTTTCTTTCTAGCGCTCCATTTTTTGATTTTCTTTTCAAAGTAAATGGCTTGAAGCACATCATTGAATTCTTGATGGAAGATAAGTTTTACAGGACGTCGTTTATGGGTGAATGAAGTTTTATTGAATCCATTTTGATGTTCTTTGAATCGACGGTTAATGTTGTCAGTAATCCCAGTATAGGTCAAACCGTCGGAACAAAGGAGAATATAGACGTAGTAACATTTCATCATACATTGAGGTCTCGACTGCGCTCGACCTGACATTAAGGGTTTACTGTTAATTCGTGAGGTTTGGAATACCTCCTTCTTAATCAAATCTTTATGTTAAGATAACAAAATACTTTACTTAAAAATAAACTAGGAAAATCAGTAGCCGTACTTTTGCCCAATGCAAAAAACGCAGCAGAAACCCAACTTTGAATTTATTGCACTGATGGCCTCGTTGATGTCCATTGTGGCCTTGGCAATTGATACGCTTCTGCCTGCGATACCCGCTATTGGTGAAACGATTCATAGTACAGACCCAAAAGCGAACCAAATGTTCGTGACCATGATTTTCTTAGGTCTAGGGGTGGGGCAATTGTTTTTTGGTCCGTTGTCAGACCAATATGGTCGTAAGCCTATGGTGTATGCGGGTTTCGTTGTTTTTGGTGTAGCCAGTTTCATTTGTCTGTTGGCGCCCAACATTGAAGTAATGGTAATTGGTCGAATTTTGCAGGGGATTGGGCTTTCATCCCACCGTACTATCGCCATTTCAATCATACGTGACTCATATAGTGGTGATTATATGGCAAGGGTCATGTCATTCATCACCGCGTTTTTTATTTTGGTTCCTGTAGTGGCACCCGCTTTAGGGAAGTTCATTCTAGATAATTTTAATTGGCAGAGTATATTTTACGTGCATCTTTTCTTGGGTATGGCATTGTGGATCTGGTTCTGGAAACGACAAGAAGAGACCCTTAAACCTGAATACAAAGTCAGGTTTTCATCAAAGAGCTTTATAGCTGGCACCAAGGAAATGTTACGACATCCTGAAACGGTAATCTATACTTTCGTTTCGGGTTTGGTTACCGGTGCTTTCTTGGTATACCTTAGTTCAGCACAGCATATTTTTGAAGACCAATACGGACTTCGAGAAGCATTTCCATATATTTTTGCAGGGCTTGCCATTTCTATCGGAACCTCGACTTTTACCAACGGCACTATGGTCATGCGTTTCGGCATGCGAAACTTATCATTTGCGGCAACCATACTTTTTAGTTTGATTGCCATAGGCTATGTGCTGCTTTTTTGGAATGGGCCTAACCCCAATGTTAGCGTTTTGGTAGCTTTTCTGTTTTTACAGTTTTTCTGTTTGGGCTTTATGTGGGGTAATTTTCGTTCCATTGCCATGGAGCCCATAGGGCATATTGCTGGTATCGGTGCCGCCATCAACGGTTTTGTTTCGACCTTGATTTCCGTACCTATTGCCACCCTTATAGGTTCATTTCTTGAAGATTTGGTATTGCCCTTGTTTGTTGGTCTGGCTTGCTGTGGTTTGGGTGCCGTAGTCTTGATTCTTTTGTCGAGAAGAAAGAGCTTGGTGTTTTTGAGTCGGTATCGTCGTCCTTAAGGGGTTTGTTTAAGGAGTCTTTGCCTAGCTTAGTTTTTAATCAATCCTTTGTTCTTCTCCACAATATGGACAAAAAGCAAATCCTTTATCCAATCTGTTCTTGCATTTAGCACACAATATTATTTCTTCAATCACAGACTTAAATGGGACACTTGTTTTAAACGTAAAATCATCAGGAATCTCTTTTAAAAAGCTAGATTCATTGCCCTTTTCCGTAATCAGGAATAAGTCATCTTTTGCTCTTGTAATTGCAACATAGAACAGTCGTCTTTCTTCTTCAAGTAATAAGTCATGATTGGACTTTTTGATTATTTGATAAATTCTGTCCTCCATCCAAATATCGGGAAATCCACCACTTCCTTCTGTTAAACCGATAATAAAGACCGCTTTTGCTTCAAGTCCTTTAGAAGCGTGTATGGTTTTACCTGAAACAAAAACTCGCTCTTGCTTAAATCTTTCAAAATATAGACTGTACATTTTGCTTCTGCGATAAAGAAATAGAATGTCCTCTTTTGTATAACCTTTTTCTTTTAGTTTATAGACCTGATCAAGCACATATTCGATGTTTTCAGCTTGGTTTTTACCTGCATAAATGTGAATCTTGCTACTTGACTTTTTATTTGATTGAACGTTTTTGTCGACCTTGAATTTGTTGTTTTTGATTACCTCATTACTTGCACCAACTATATGTTCAGTGCTTCTGTAATTCATACTCAATTTTATTGTTTCAGAATCTTTAAAATGTTCTTTGAAATTCACTATATAGTCGACATTTGACCCTCTAAATCCATAAATACTTTGCCAATCGTCGCCAACACAAAAAAGTTGGTTTCTGTCCGTTAACAGAAGTTTTATCAATTCGACTTGCAAATTGTTTACATCTTGAAATTCATCAACTAGTATGTATTCAAATTTCCCTCTGAACTTATCGGCTATTTCCCTATGATTTTTAAATAGCGAAATGGTCTTTGTAATCATATCATTGAAATCTAGATATGACTTGTTTGTGCAATAAGCTTGGTATTGCTCAATTATTGGAATTGCAAGTTTGTAAAAGTCCCTAACCCTTTCATGCTGATCTTTCTGTGATTGTTTTAAAGCGGTTTTTGGGGATATATTCTCCACTTTGACCATATCAATCACACGCATTGTTTGGCGTAAGAAGTCTTTAACTTCTTTATGATAGGAGTTGAATTCTTCTTCAAAAGATAGGGCCGCTGAGAAATGATAGTTCGAAGGCAGTCGATTTTTTACAATCCGTTCTAACGCCAAGTTAAAAAGAGCAGTATCTTTTGTTTGGTGTTCAAACGTTTTTACGAGCAGTTTGTTTGCTTTGTTGAATTGTTGCTCTTTTCCTTTAGTGGGGTAGCTTTTGTCGCTAACGTGTTCTAAATAAAGATTGGCTTCTGGAATAAAGAAGTCTGGTCGAAAGTCAAAATCCGTGAAATTTACATTTGGTTCATACTCAAATTTGATACTATGACGATACAGCCAATCAGCAATATACTGTTCCGACTTTGAGCGAACCTTGGTTCCATTTAGCGTTGTAAAGTACTTACCGTCCTTAGGTAACAAGAGACGTTTGTTCTTTTCAATATGAATTTTATCAATCATATAATCCAAAATGTATCTTTTCAAGTTGAGCAGATACTCGTTGGATTCACAGTTTTGGATTAAGATTTTATGAATGACCTCAAAAGCCGTTTCCGTTGCTGAATACTTTGCAAATTCATCTTCAGTGGCTTTAGTGTCTCCTATAATTTTGAACTTATTATCAAATTCGTTAACTCCAAAATTTCGGATAATTCCATAGCAAAGACTATGAAAGGTTTTTAGGGTAAGGTTGTCAATCCATTTGTGTTTTTTAGTGAAAAAGTAACGTTCCGTATTTCTCTCTTTTGTTGTTCTGTTTTTATCCGCTAAGATTTCCGCATATTCTTCCGTGTCATCAGATGAAATGATTAATCTGTCAAGCATTTCATTGGCAGCATTTTTTGTAAATGTTATCGCCAAGATATTACTTGGATTAACATTTCTTTCTTCGATAAGATAGATTAACTTTTGAAGTAGCGTTTTAGTTTTACCCGAACCTGCTCCTGCTAAAACGAGAAGTCTTTTGCAATCAGAAATTACGGCTTGTCTTTGCTTTTCGTTAAGTCCGCTTAAATCGGTTTTGGTTTCTTGCACAACACATAATGTTTTTCAGATTGGTTTTTAACTTTGTTGTTATCGTCTTTTGTGGGCAATAATCTAGAAATATTGCATTGATTTTCGGGGGTGCTTTCTACGAAGTCCATTAATTTCACTTTTCATTGTCACCAAAATCCCAAAGATTTTGATGGTTTTATAAAATAGGTAGACCCCGCTGTAAGGCTGAAACCATATTGCTTAGAGTTTTTGTGTCTATTGTTTTTGTCATAAATTTTTTCGTAAGGTCAAGTCTCTAGCTGAATGATGAACTGTAATAATATCTACTCGATTTTCATTGACAACTTTATAAATGATTCTATATCTACCTTGAACGAGCTGCCTTAAGTCTGTTCGCTCGAATTCTGGTACGAAGCTGCCTATGTGAATTTGGTTTTTCAGAATCTCCACGCAACTCTTTATACGAATGACTTGCAGCTTTGCATAGTATTTTGAATCCTTTCCGATGTATTCCGCAATATCCTTAAGGTCAAATACTGCTTGGTGAGTCCAGTTTATTTGAACCATTTTTCGATTTCCTTGTCTAGATGCTCGTGTTCAGTAACATCATTTTCCAAAGATTGCTTTTCACCACGTTCGACCTTTTGGATAAATATAAGTCTCTCGACCAATTCGTCTATAGAAAATTCATCTGGAAAGAGTTCGATCTGCGCTCTCAACTTGTCTTTTGTAAGCATAACGACTATTTTATTTCAAGTTAGGAAAATTCTATCAATTGCTGATAGATTAAAACATTATACTAGGATAGCGGTAATATCCGGGTATAACTTGAATGTACACGGATTCAGCTATTAGGACTGAATTCCATTCCACTACAAGAATCTTTTCTAGCCCCGGTAACCGATGAAAATACATTGGTCTGCCCCAATTCATACAATACCCCCATAAAGGCAAATACCAAGGCCTCTTTGTATTCTATAAACTTTTTTGGGGGAATCTTAACCTCACAACTTGCTCCGAGCTTTTCCCTCAGCGTTGCGATGTAAAAGTCATTTAAAGCGCCACCACCGGTAACCAGGACCTGGCTTCCTTTCTCAGGCTTTTCTTTTTTGATGGCGAATGCAATTTGCTCACAATTATGGTGGATTACCGTATGTAATAGGTTTTCGGTCGCACTACTATATTTTTCCAGTAGTGGTATAATCGCTGATGAAAACCATTCATAACCTGTTGACTTTGGGTAGGGTAGGTGGTAATAGTCTAGATTATTCAACGCTTTTAATAAATCTGGCAGCAGTGTTCCACCTTTAGCAATGGCACCCCCTTTATCATATTTTAAACCTATTTTTTCGGTAATGTAGTTTAACGGCATATTGGCAAGGCCAATATCATAGGCAACACGTTCCCCTTTTTTTTGAAAAGATATGTTACTGATGCCGCCCAGGTTCAGGCAAAACTCATATTCAGAAAGTAGCAATTCGTCACCTATAGGTACGAGCGGTGCTCCCTGTCCGCCTAATTCGACATCCAAAGAGCGAAAATCACAGATGACCTTTTGCCCTGAGGTATTGGCAAGCAATTGTCCATCACCCAATTGAAAAGTGACACCTTCTTCTGGTCGATGGTGCGAGGTGTGGCCATGACTGGCGATAATATCAATTTTCAAATCATGTTTTTCAATAAATGATTTTGCCTGCTTACCTAACCAGGTACCATAATCTAAATGTAATTGCTGGTGTTCTTCCGCCGTAAGGTGGATAGCATTTTTCAACTTTTCATATAGGTCGTTATCATATGAAATGGCCGAAGTCTGGCGTATTTCAAAATCCCATTGGTTGGCTTTTTTCCAGAAATGGCAATAGGCAATATCAAGCCCATCCAAAGAGGTACCCGACATCATTCCTATGGTTTTATATATTTTCATAGATGCTTTTCAATATGTATCAATAGGGAAATTGGATTGCCTTCTTCATTGGTCACTTCTTGAAAAACAACTTTGGTGTTCGGAATTTTGTTCAAGGTTTCTGACCAGTCACCCAGGGTTCGGGCATACCACGCATGGCCATTGGTGAAGTTTCCTGACAAGCCCTTCCACGAGTCTGATAACCACTGACTCTGATAAGCCTTTCCCTGTTGCATCAATAGGTACGGGTGCAAGGTCTGGATTAAGATATGCCCATCGTTATTTAGGGCTTTTGCCATATTTGAAAGCAATGTTACCAAGCCTTCTTTTTGGTACAGGCAAAAATTGAAAATGGCCATATCGAAAGGAGCGTTTGGTAAGGGTTTACCATCCATGATTTCTTCAAATGTCATTTGATGAAAAGTGCCAATGCGTTTGCTTTGCGCACTCTGCAACAGTTCGGCAATTGCGTCGATACCCAAAACTTTTTTACCCTGATTTTCAAGTGCCCTGACCAACCAACCTTCCCCACATCCGATATCGATGATTTTGGCCCTATCCAACTTTAAAGCCGTATCAACAATCGCTTTGTTCGTGTATGTCCTGGAGGCAATGGTGTTTTCAGTAATGGCTTTTATCCATTCGCTGGCATTTTCTTGCCACGATTTTAAAACCGCATCGTTCATGGGGTCGTATTATTTAAGGTTACCGGCAACTGGCCTTTGGCCGTTACCTGACCGTTAAAATGGTTGATAGCGTTTTCTTGAAAAGCCTCGAAATCTTGATACGCCACAACAATCGAACTTGCATCTTTCCAATGAAAGAGGTCAAGTGCATATGGATTGCCAAAGAGATAGAGTATGCAATTATTCGACGATAATACCTCGTTCACACGTTCAATTTCATTTTTCTTCAGCCCAAAATTTTGGGTCGGTTTCATTTCTGGGGGGAACAGGGCAATGACCTTGTTTGCGGTTTCGGTTTTATTTGTATGAATGTTCTTTGAAAAAAAGGTGTCGGTTGTTTTTCCTATCTGAATATATTCGAATTTAGCTTCACGTATTGCTTTGATCCCTTCATCAGTTCCTTTTACCAAGGTCAACGTTTCTTTTGCCAGTTGCTTCATTATGGTATCGTAGTCGACGCTATGGCTATTGGTTTTAGTGCCCAGCCCTTTTTCCTTAAGGTTCCAGAACCGTTCAAAACTAGCCTCGATTTGTGTAGCCGTGGCGTTTTGTAAAATAAGTTCGATACCTTCTGCCGTATGTTCAGCAAAACATAACACGTCATTGCCCGCTTCAAAGGCCTCCCATTCCAACTGTCCTTTGGTATCGTATAACTTAGAGACACTATGCATGTTCAATGCATCGGTAATGATTACCCCTGAATGCTTGAATTCGTTACGAAGCAAGTCGGTGATTATCGGTTTTGATAGTGTCGATGACCGGGTATTACTTTTACTGATGCTCGGTACTGCTAAATGACCCACCATAACGGAGTCTACCCCTTCATCAATCAGTTTTTTGAAAGGATACAATTCATTGGTCAATAGTTCTTGTTTGGATTTATCGATTCTTGGTAGGCCCAAATGTGAATCTACGGCCGTATCGCCGTGACCCGGAAAATGTTTGATGGAATTTAGGGTACCACTTTTGTTCATTCCTGAAATGAAAGCTCTGGACTTTTCGTAAACATCCTCCGGATTATCTCCAAAAGATCGATAACCTATTACCGGATTATTAGGATTGTTATTGATGTCAATGGTCGGGCATAGGTTCCAGTGAATACCAGCTTCTTGACAATCATCGCCTATCGCCATACCTACTTTTGCGATCAAGGCTTTGTCTTGTATCGCCCCTAAGGTCAATGCATAAGGATATTGTGGGGTTTCTTCGATACGCATCGCAAGCCCCCATTCGGCATCGATGGCGATTAAAAGCGGATATTTGGAGGCAGCTTGATAACGCGAGATCAACTCTTTTAGCTTATCAAGGCTATTGGCATTGTAAAGTACTTTTTTTTTGCCCTCATAGTTAGTTGCGGCACTGGCGCGACTGTGAAAGAAACAGATGGATCCAATACCGTTTTCAGCGATGAGCCGCTCCATTTTTTGGATTTCTTCTTCGGTGTCATTGATGAAAACGGCAGGCATAAAAAACTGCCCGATTTTTTCAATGGTGCTAAGTTGGGATTTTGCTTTCTTATAGGGAATGATATTAGCCATTTTCAGTTTCATTTTTTTTACCATAGTCGGCGGGATATTTTAAAAAGGGCAATAGAAATAGTGCGGGTAAGGCCGCAATGACAACCCAAATGAAAAAGCCACCATAGCCTAACCATTCTTGCATGAATCCGCTTAACATTCCGGGCAACATCATGCCTAAGGCCATAAATCCGGTAGCAATGGCATAATGGGAGGTTTTTGATTTACCTTCGGCAATATAAATCAGGTACATGAGAAAGGCGGCAAAGCCGAACCCGTAACCAAACTTTTCAAAAATTACGGTTATGGTAACGGCAATAGTATTCGTGGTTTGCGTCCAAGCTAAAATAGCATAAAGTATATTGGGTACGTTTAGCGATAAAATCATGGGAAGCATCCATTTTTTCAAGCCATCTCTAGAAATCAAGATACCCCCTAAAATACCTCCTATGGAGAGCATTATTACCCCTACTGTGCCAAAAATGGTCCCTAATTTTTCTGTGGAATAGGCTAACCCCCCACTTTCTAAAGGATCTAAAAGAAACGGCGCTGCCATTTTTACCAATTGTGACTCGCCCAATCGGTATGTTAAGATAAAAGCAAGTGCGATACCTATATTCGGTTTTTTGAAAAAGGAAACAAAGACCTCTAAAAAACCCTGTGGTTTATCAAGGACAATTTTGGTCGAACTTTCATATTTAGGAGTGGTAAAAAAGTTGGTGGCAGTTAGGGCCAACATTAAAAAGGCAGTTGCTGTCATCGTTACGCTCCACGCTTTGGTATTATCACCATAATGGTTTTCTAAAAAACCTGCCAGAATTACAATAAGTCCCTCGCCAGTGACCATGGCCAAGCGGTAAAAAGTACTTCGAATACCTACAAAAAAAGATTGTTTTTTCTCGGAAAGCCCTATCATATAATAGCCATCAGAAGCGATATCATTAGTTGCAGAAGCGAAAGCGGCCATCCAAAAACAGGCAAGGGTAGTGGTAAAGAAGAGATTTGTTGGTAGGGTAAGGCCAACTCCGAACAACGCAAGCGCGATCAATAACTGCATCCATAAAAACCATTTACGTTTGGTTCCTTTTAAATCCACAAAAGGGCTCCATAAGGGTTTGAGTACCCATGGTAAATAGAGCCAACTGGTGTAAAGCCCGATGTCTGCATTGCTTATACCCAATTTTTTGTACATAATGACCGATACGGTAACTACAATAACATATGGTAAGCCCTGTGTAAAATAGAGGATGGGTACCCATGCCCATGCCCATTTGTTCTTTTGTATTTCAGCCATTTATTCTATACTTAGTTCGGTTTGGTCAACGAAATCATGTTACTTCGGTTTCCAAAGGCATCTTCAATGACGATTGCTAGGTGTTTTTTTATTCTTTTGATGTTGGTGTCAAGGGTAATACATGAGTTAGCCCTATTCTTGGGAATGTACGCTTTTTTCAATAATTTTTTGGTTGCATTGTTTTCGTTATAGACCAGTAGAAAGCGCGGAACCGAATCAAAATGTGATATACGGATTTCGATTTCCTTATCTTTTCTTACTGCACTGGTTACTATAGGGGTGGTAATACCTCGATTTTTTTTGATGGCCATAGGTGGGTGCAATGCCTCTTTTCGATAGAATTTTTTCTTCAGTTGCTTTTTGATATCATCACCAACATTCATCAATGATCTTGCACTAAAAAATACATTGCCACCTATTTGTGGGGTATTGCGTGCCAAGGCGAGTTGTTTTGGGATCTCTGATTTATCGTTCCAAGCGTCGTCGGCATTATTTCTGATTTTATACGCTCCGTTTCCCATATATAAATTGGTGTTCTTCGTGTTCTTGGCCCACCATTTGGCTATGGTCTCATGCGAAGCTGCCGCATAATGCATACTCCAATAGGCTTGGGGTACCATGTAATCTACCCAGCCTTTTTCCATCCAAAGCAATGGGTCGGCAAATAAATCCTCATAAGTCGTTTGCCCCGCATTGGTCGCTGAACCCTTCGGGTCGGTTGTATTGTTTTTCCAAACACCAAAAGGGCTTATGCCAAAACGGACCCATGGCTTTTTGGCCTTAATGGCCTTGTGGACGTTTTTAACCAATGAGTCGACATTACTTCGGCGCCAAGCTGCCAAGCTTTGCCCAGATAGCCCGTTTTCCCTATAAGAAAGCGAATCATTGAATACTTGACCTGCAACTTTATATGGATAGAAATAATCATCAAAATGTATACCATCAACGGCATAATTCCCGACCACTTCACTGACCACCTTTGTCAAGTGTTGCTGAACTTCCTTTATTCCCGGGTCATAATAGTATTTGTTACCATATTTTACCATCCAATTACGATTTTTAACGAAATCGTGATTTTCGGCAAGTAGTGTGGTATCTAAATCAAAAGTTGCCCGGTACGGATTCAACCATGCATGAAATTGCATCCCCCTTTCATGGGTACGTTCAACCATCCATTCGAGAACATCTTGAAAATCCGTTTTTGGTTCACCTTCGGTACCACTTAAAAAACGCGACCATGGTGCTAGTTCAGAGGGATAGAATGCATCACCGGCAGTTCTTACCTGCACAATCATGGTATTAAAGTTTAAATCCCCATAAAAATCCAAGAGTCTTAGAAAATCCGCTTTTTGCTTTTCTGTGGAATCATCGCCTTGTTTTGGCCAATCAATATTAACTACCGTAGCCACCCATGTACCCCGAAATTCCCGTTCTGGGTCTTTCTCATATTTTAAGCTGGCGCAAGAACCAAGCAGAATTATTAAACAGAATAAGATTTTTCGCATGTATGAATCCGCAATGGCTAAATATAAAGAACTTTAAATCGGTTTTTAATGTTGAATTACATGAAATGGTGTCGTACAAAACCTTCCATTGCCGCATATTCGGCCAAGCCAAGTTTTCGATATTTGTCCGCAGTATTTTTGTTACGTTCTTCGGCCCTCATCCAAAATTCGCGGGTATCGTCACCTTGAAACATCACATTATCCTTTTGCGATTGATGGCAGAAAATAGCATTGCGTTTTTTAATGACCTGCGCCGGGCTCATGGGTACGGCCATTTCTATTTCGTGAATATCCCACTCATGCCATGCCCCTCGGTACAGCCATACCCAACAGTCTTTCATGTAAGGTTCTGCCTTAAGGGTCTCTAATGCTGCAAAAACAGCATCTAAACAAACACTGTGGGTGCCATGCGGATCTGCGAGATCACCTGCGGCATAGATTTGATGCGGTTTGACCTTGCTGATAATATCGATCATGATATCGATGTCGGCTTGGGTCAAACCGTTCTTTTTGACCGTTCCGGTCTCATAAAAAGGAAGGTCTAAAAAATGGACATTGTCTTCATTCAAGCCCAAGTATCTGATTGCTGCATAAGACTCACTTCTACGGATATTACCTTTGAGTTTTCTTACTTCTAGAGTATCAATACTACTTTCCGTTTTACTTTTTATCGCAGTAATAAGAGCTTCCGGTTCTTTTGAACCATTAATGCTTTTGGCTATTTCTGCAAACTTTAGGGCTTCGGTATTCGTAACGGCAATATTACCGGAAGTCTGATAGGCTACATGCACATCATGCCCTTGTTCAATAAGCCTATCGAACGTACCCCCCATTGAAATCACATCATCATCGGGGTGCGGACTAAAAATGATGACCCGTTTTTTTTCTGGATTTGCCCTTTCTGGTCGATTGGAATCATCGGCATGGGGTTTACCACCTGGCCAACCCGTAATGGTGCGCTGTAAACGGTTGAACATATGGATGTTGAGGTCATACGAGTCTTGTTGGGCCAATAGACCTGACATACCATTATCGTTGTAGTCTTTATCCGTTAGGCTCAGAATGGATTTCCCCAGCGTGATACTCAACCATAATACTGCTTTTGCGGTTAAAATCTCAGTCCATTCACAAGATTCATCTACCAGCCAAGGGGTTTTGTTTCTGGTAAGTTTACTACCGGCACCATTGTCCAAGACAAAAGTACAGTTACCGTGTTCTTGCAGATAAGTGGCGGGTACTTCAGACGAAATTTCGCCCTCAACGGTTTTTTTGATAATATCCGCCTTGTTCTGTCCCCAGCCTAATAAAACAATGCGTTTTGCACTTTGTACCGTGGCAATACCCATTGTTATGGCGCGACGGGGTACATTGTCAATACCAAGAAAGGCAGGGGCCGCATCAACACGTGTGATATGGTCTAAGGTGATGACACGGGTACCTGAATTGCGATGTGAACCGGGTTCGTTGAACCCGATATGCCCTGTTCTACCAATACCCAGTAGTTGAAAATCAAGTCCACCGGCATCCTTTATCTTACGTTCGTAGGCCAAGCAATAAGGAATGATGTCCTCACCGCTTAAAGTACCATCGGGGATGTTGATATTACCTTCTGGAATATCGATATGGTTGAACAAATGCTCATGCATAAAATACCAATAACTCTGGCGGTTATCTTTCTCCATAGGGAGGTATTCATCTAAATTGAAAGTAATTACGTTCGCAAAACCGAGCCCTTCTTCCTTATGCATACGAACCAACTCTTCATAGACCCGGATTGGGGAAGAACCTGTGGCGAGACCTAAAACGCAAGTCTGTGCCTTGGCTTGTTTTTCTCTGATGAGTTCGGCGATTTCTTGGGCCACAATGATAGATGCATCACCAGAGCTATCAAAAATCACATTGTGTATTTTTTCGAAACGGGTCTCTTCGAACTGCCCGACCGGCCGGTACGAGATGTCAAAACGTTTTTGTTGTATTGTTGTGGTATCCATTTTTTTTAGAATAAGCTTGATGTTAGATGATTTATGTTATGGTGAAGCCGTTTTTGAAATAGTGACCTCATTTTTCTTTTATCCAAACGGGTTTGAAATTTGATTCATGGGCTTTGCCGATGATGTTTCGATACAATTCGGGTCTTCTGGCATTTCGGTATCTGAACCCCCCGGCAAGGGGGATTTTTTCTTTAGTAAGGGTTGTCATCGCAATGGCATCATCAAAAGAGTTGACCTCAGTAAGCACTTCGCCATAGGGATCAATGATCATTGAATTCCCATTTTTCAAGTGTTCCCCATCATATCCTATTGGGTTTGTGAAAACATAATACACGCCGTTGTCGTATGCCCTTGCCGGTAACCATCGCATCAACCATCTTCTTCCTTTGGGTCCGTCAAATTCCAATCTCAGGGAAACCGGGTCTATTTCCCTATTTTGCCAAAATTCATCGGCTACATAATCCCTTCCGGGCATTGCCGAAGGGGTACATCCAGTGACATGGGGCGCAAAAATGATTTCTGCTCCCAACAAGGCCGTTGCCCTTACATTTTCTATAATATTGTTATCGTAACAAATGAGGATGCCGCACTTCCAACCCAATAAGTCAAATACCTCATAATGATTGCCGGCGGATAGGAATGGGCTAATAAAAGGGTGTAGTTTTCTAAATTTGGCTACAACCATGCCTCGATGCACGCAGATATAGGTGTTGAACAGTTCTTTTCCCTCTTTTTCTACCAATCCCGCAAGAATGGCCAAATCATTGGCCTTCGAGATTTTCAGCAACTGTTCGGTACTTGGGCCATTTGGTACTTCTTCCGCCAAGTCAAGCAGTTGATCATAAGTTAGGTCCTTTGTGAAGGTATATGCCGTAATCGACATTTCATGAAAACTGATAAGGTCGGCCCCGCGATTGCCCGCCTCTTGAGCTAGGGCCTCTATTACGGATAAGTTGTAAGACTTATCCCCATCTTTAGGTTCAAACTGCGCTACCGCTACTTTCATTATACCAATTTATACTCGTTTTCGGTACAAATATAAATAGTATTTGCTGTTTTTTGCTTTTTTACTTGCTGTTTTTTGCTATAAGTAACAATTATTTAACTTAAAAACGGATTAAAACGGCAATTCAAGGAATTGTATATCTTTGTGGTCCGAAAGGAAAAACTATGCTTAAAGAAGAGCGGCAACGAACTATTTTAAACGAGGTAGAGTTGCACAATAGGGTATTACTAACCGATATTGCCGAGAAACTAGACGTTTCCATCGATACGATTCGGCGAGACGTGAAAGAACTCGATGCCGAAAACCGCCTGCGTAAAGTACATGGGGGCGCAGTTTCTTTGGGCTTTGCCAATTATAGTCCCGCGCGCAACAACGTTTATGCTTTAGAGGAAAAAACGGTGATTGCCGAGAAAGCCGTAAAGTTGCTTAAAGAGAATAGCGTGGTACTGATTGATGGCGGTACTACCTGCTTGGAACTTGCACGTTTGCTACCCCCAAAGATTCAATTGACTTGTTTCACCTTAAGTCTGGCAGTAGCGAGTGAGTTATTGAACAAGCCGAACGTAGAAACCATATTCATCGGAGGTAAACTTTCAAAAGATTCCCAAATTGCCATTGGCTCCAGTGCAATTCACAACCTATCTGAAATCAAAACGGATTATGCCTTTATCGGTACGGGTTACGTGGATGCGGATTACGGATTGACAGAACTCGATTGGGATATCGTACAGACCAAAAAAGCGGTTATCAATGCTTCAAAAAAACCAGTTTTATTGTGTATTTCCGAGAAGCTCAACTCGCAACACCGGTATAAGACCTGCGAAATAAATGCGATTAATACCATGATTACCGAATTACCGCCGAGCCATCAATTATTGCGTCCTTTTAAAAATCAAAATATACGTTTGTTATAACTTATGGAGTATACAAAAATCACGGAACAAGCATCACTTCACAATGATTTGGAACAACTTTCAACGGGTGATCTTTTGCAAAAAATCAATGAAGAAGACCAGAAAGTTGCCCAAGCCGTTACCAAGGTAATTCCTCAAATCGAAAAGCTGGTAGATGCTACCGTCGAACGTTTTCAAAAAGGCGGACGCCTTTTTTATATTGGGGCTGGTACTAGTGGTCGATTGGGTATTCTGGATGCGTCTGAGATTCCGCCAACTTTCGGCATGCCCCACGACCGTGTTATCGGAATTATCGCTGGAGGGGATATCGCGATACGAAAGGCGGTGGAATTTGCAGAAGATAATACCTTTCAGGCGTGGAAAGATTTGCAAGAATTCGATATCAATTCCAACGATGTATTGGTCGGTATTGCCGCTTCTGGCACGACACCTTATGTTTTAGGCGGCATTAGTGATGCCAAGGCCAATGGAATACTGACTGCCGGTATTACAAATAATCTGGGTGCTCCTCTGGCAGAGCAGGCCGATATACCCATTGCCATCAATGTAGGTCCCGAGTTTGTTACCGGAAGCACGCGAATGAAGAGTGGTACCAGTCAAAAACTGGCTTTGAATATGATTTCAACGGCCTTGATGATTCGAATTGGGCGTGTAAAGGGAAATAAAATGGTCGATATGCAGTTGAGCAACAACAAACTGGTCGATCGCGGTACTCGATATTTGGTCGAAGCTTTAAATATTGACTATAAGGAAGCTGAGATTGCTTTAAAAAAATACGGTTCCGTTCGAGAAGCTATTCAGCAGTTGAAGCGCTGAATAAAAGCTGGTTTTCAATTTGAGTGGTGTGAAGGACTTGATTAAATTCAGCGTTTTCAAAACTTCTTTAATGTATGAAATACTACTATTTATAAAAATCAATACCTTCGGGCTACAGAATTAAAATCACCTGGACAATAATTTTTTTTGGAATGGAGAATTTTGAGGTACAGTTAAGTGGTGGGCACCCGAATTCTTTAGGAAATACCATCGCAGTAGTCGACCAAGTATTGGCCGATAATAAACATTTCGACGAACTCTTTAATTGTTATTTTAGTGCCGATGAGGTAGTACGATTACGGGTTTCCAATGCCATGAAGCGGATTGCCAAGGTCAACCTAAAACTACTGTTACCTTATTTAGATAGGTTTCTGGAAGAAATCTCAAGAATAGACCAAGCTTCTACACAATGGACTTTGGCACAGTTGTTTTTGATGTTGGAAAGGCATATGACCGAAATACAACGTAAGCAGGCCAGTGACATTATGAAGCATAACCTTGCGAACCATGAAGATTGGATCGTACTGAACCAAACTATGGAAACCCTCGGGCGATGGGCCAAAAAAGATGCCAAATTAGCCAATTGGCTGCTACCTCACTTAGAACGCCTGGCTAGTGACCCACGAAAATCAGTAGCCAAGAAGGCGAAAAAGACCCAAGATGCCCTATAGTAAAAAGGGACTCCACAATCATTGATTCATTATATTTGAATGTAATCAATTTTATGGCGTTTTTAGTGAATCTTGAATTACCGAACGCGGTAAACGAGACATTTCTGTTCTACGGCTGGTGGCAATTCGGCACTTGTTTGTTTGCTTTTGTTGCCTTGTTGTCCATTTGGTGGCATATTGGCAAGAAGCAGAATGACTTCGGGCAAGTTTGGTTGGCACTTTCCGTTTTGTGTTGGAGTATGTCAGGTTTGGTAGAAGTGTATTTTGCCAAACGACCAGAAATGGATGCTGTGGTCGTTGACGGTTTTCGAAGTGTGTTGTCATTGTTCAATAGCCTGTTCATTCTATTGGCCTTGCCTTGGTTTCGCTATTTACCAAGCTTTTTACAACCCATTATCAAGTCTAAATACTGGAACCTCATTGTAGGCCTTCCATTTCTTTTTTCGTTGTTGCCCACACTGAATAAGGTGTTTTTTGGCCGTTCTGAAGTAATCAACGAACTCGATGTGTATTATGCTGTTCTGACATTACTTTTTTTAGGTGGCGTATTATGGTACTCTTTTGCTAAGAGACGTCTCAAGTCTTTGGCCTACCTTTCGTTACTTTGTGTTTTGATAACGTTATTGGCACAGTTTTACAAGCTAACGGGATCAACTATTAATGTTACCCTATTTTCCGCCATATTCAAAACCTCTTTGATCATGATATTCTTTGCCCTAGCCTTAAGTTGGGTTAAAGAATTATCAGAGAACCATATTCCTTCTGCAGAAAAAATAGGGATGCGCTTTTTGGTCAAACGTGATAATGACAGAGTCGAACGTTTATTATTGCTAAAAGGTTTTATGGGTGATGAAGAACGAAGTATAAGACTAACGGCTGCCCAATACGAATTGTTACTTTGTTTTGCCAACAAAAGAAAGAAAGATGGCAACGATTGGTTGGAAATCAGACCGAAGAGCCTTCCCGTAAAAGGGAAATTATACGATATCAGCGATTATAACGAGATCAAACGTCTGCTTGTGGCGCTTTTAGATGGTCTGTTCGGTAGGGGCAATTGGAATAAAGACGTTCATTTGATTCCGCTGAAAGAAACACTATTCGAACTTTCGAAAAAGCGCGAGCGAAAAATACGACTCCGCTTACATCCTACAAACATTAGCCTTTAGTGTGTCATTCTGGATGAAATCCTTAACCTTTAGATGAAGACCTTAGTTTGATTCGCCGTTCACTTTGCGGCAAAAAAGGTGTAAAGCGATGTAAGTATAGCGTTGATTCGAACAATTTTATCTTAAGCCAGTTTTCAGTCAAAATCAAAACCCATCGTTCTTTAGCCATATCTTATTTTTTAAAAAAATGTCAGAAGCCAACTTTCCGACAGTTTTAAATTTTTTCTGACCATTCGCTCATTTTGTACACAGGGTCGCCAATTTCGACTTCATTAAAAAGCGATTTATGTATTTTAAAAAAGCACAACGGACGGTATTGTTTTTACTAGTAGGTCTAATGCCTTCTGTGGTATGTTCCCAAGAAAAAGGACTCGATGAACGTATCAACGAAGCCTTTATGCCTTTCGCGATATGGTGGGAAAACCTTGTTTTCTCAGAAGTGATCCTCTTAGGTTCCAGTATTCCAATCGTATTGATTTTATTGTTGTTCGGAGCATTGTTTTTCACGGTTTATTTTGGATTTATCAATGTTCGATTTTTTCCGATGGCGATACGTGTCGTCAGGGGTAAGTACGATGAGTTGGAAAAGGATGGTAATGATGACCATTCAGGAGAAGTCAACCATTTTCAGGCGTTGACCACGGCAGTTTCCGGCACGGTAGGTTTAGGCAATATCGCCATGGTCGCTGTAGCGATATCCATTGGTGGTCCTGGGGCCACTTTTTGGATGATTATTGCTGGACTTTTGGGCATGTCATCAAAATTTGTAGAGTGTACCCTTGGCGTGCGCTATCGGGATATTGATAAAGAGGGCAACGTATATGGGGGGCCTATGTATTACCTATCACGCGGATTCAAAGAGAACGGTCAAAAATGGTTGGGAAAGCTACTGGCGACCATTTTTGCCCTGCTTTGTGTTGGGGCTTCCTTCGGCGGGGGAAATGCTTTTCAAACCAATCAAGCGGCCGCCCAGATTATCAGCAGGTTTGGTATTGAAGGAGATGGTACAGGTACTTTTATAGGAATCTTGTTCGCCATCTTGGTTGGTATTGTGATTATTGGCGGTATTAAACGAATAGCCAAGGTAACCGAGAAAATAGTTCCCTTTATGGCCGCTCTTTATGTAGGTGCCGCTCTAGTCATTATCTTTCTAAATCTGGATAGGGTAGTGGAAGCCATGGCTTTGATCGTAACCGAAGCTTTTTCACCTAAGGCTACCATAACGGGAGGATTCATAGGGGTAATGATCCAGGGTTTTCGACGTGCCGCTTTCTCCAATGAAGCAGGTGCAGGTTCGGCCGCCATTGCACATTCGGCGGTGAAAACGAAATATGCCGCATCTGAGGGTTTGGTAGGACTATTGGAACCCTTTATCGACACAGTGGTAATCTGTACCATTACGGCATTGGTCATTATTATTTTCAATATGGATGGGGCATTTGTATACGGTGATGTTATTGACCAACAAGCATTACTGCGCGATGGCACTCGGGTAGGGGGAGTGAACTTGACGGCTATGGCCTTTGAGAATGCTATTCCCGGATCGTCTTATGTTTTGGTATTTGCCGTGGTATTGTTCGCTTTTTCTACCATTATCTCTTGGTCGTATTATGGGCTTCAATCATGGAAATATCTTTTCGGCCGTGGCAGGTATACTGAATTACTGTATAAATTGTTGTTTTTAGTGTTTACCGTGTTGGGGGCCGCGATTACATTGGATGCGGTTTTGAAATTTTCAGATGCCATGATTTTGGCATTGGTCTTTCCAAATATCATTGGGTTGTTATTTTTATTTCCAAAGGCGAAGGAAGAATTGAACACATATCTCAAGCGTATTCAAAAAGGGTATGCAGCATAAAACATCGAGAAACAATATGGTTCCTTCTTATGGCAATAGTCCTTCGACTGCGCTCAGGATAACATGAAACTATCGTTGAAAACCTTTTTAAAAAGCTAAAAAGAAATAATGTGGATAGCTTATTTAGGATCCAATCGATAAATGCCCTTGCCCTCAACGGCTACATAAATAAAACCATCTGGGGCTTGGCGAACGTTTCGAACCCTACCCAGGCCATCCAACAGTTTTTCACGGCGGACCACTTTTCCATTTTTTAGTTCTAAGCGCTCCAAATATTGAAAAGCCAAAGACCCTACCAATAGACTTCCCTGCCAATCGGGATAGTTTTCTGAGCTCACAAAGGTCATTCCAGATGGTGCAATGGAAGGCGTCCATTGGTAAACTGGCTGTTCCATACCTGATTTTGCGGTTTGATCGGTAATCTTGGTCCCTGAATAATTGATGCCATACGTGATGACCGGCCATCCGTAATTTTTTCCTTTTTCCACGATATTGATTTCATCGCCTCCACGCGGACCATGTTCGTGATTCCAAATTTCTCCGGTAAAGGGGTTTTTTACCAAACCCTGCGGATTGCGATGTCCGTAGCTGTAAATGGCTTTTTTTGCCCCTTTACGGTCTATGAAGGGATTGTCGTCTGGAATACGGCCATCGTCATGAATTCGGTATATCTTACCCCCATCCCGCGTGATATCTTGTGGATTGACATCCCGATTTCCGCGATCGCCAATAGAAAAGTATAGATATCCTTTATCATCAAATTCCAGTCGTGAACCCCAATGCTGCCCTTTACGGGTATTTGGCACCCCTTTATAGAGTAGTTCTTTGTTTGTCAGTTGATTTGCAACTAGCTTCGCCCTTATAATAGCTGTATTTCCCCCACTTTCATTACCCTCTGAAGAGGAATAGGAAAAATAGATCCAACCATTTTCATTATAGTTAGGATGCAATTCCACATCTAGAAAGCCACCTTGTCCGCGTACATAAATATTGGGCAAATTGGTTATTTCCGTTTTAGAGCCATTTTGGAATAATAGGAGTTTTCCGGCTTTTTCAGTTGTTAAAATTTTCCCATTGGGTAAAAAAACCATTCCCCATGGATTTTGAAGTCCATCAACCACTAAAGATGCTGTAAATGAATTGGTTAAGGGTGTCGTAATGTTTTTATCCGTAGTCTGGCCGCAGGCATCAAAGAGCAGTACAACGAAAAAATAGGGGTACAATGCACGCTTTTTCATAATTTTATCGTTAGAGTGTATATAAAAATAGTTGAACTGCTTTTTTCTGTAGTTCAATGAAACGTTAAAATTAATTTAGATTTTATAAGTTTAGATAATTACAAATTAGTGTATTAGGCTCCCAAATCCCGGTATACTAACAAACCTAGCTTAACCTATGCCCCGCAAGAAAACAAGGCGTCATCTGTATGTCCTGCTATTGGTGTTATCATCAGTTGTAGTTTATTCGGCAGTATTAAGACCAAATTATTTAGCATTTGGTTCAGTACTCGGTATGTCTAAAGAGGAGAAAACCACTTCGTCTTTAGAAAAGTCCGATTTAGATACCAAAAAGAAAGATTTCACCGAGGTATCAAACGCCGTCGCACCAATGTTCACGACCATCATTCAAGGTGCTGATGAAGAAGTTGGATGTAGTAATAACGGATTTACGGTTGCCCGTTTTAATTTATGTGGGGATTCTGATGACCGTACCATCGCACTTTCTGGCGGACCTTATGGCTCGGTACAATGGCAGATTCTTGGAGGATCATGTTCGCCTGACATTAATGAAGACTGCCCCAACACCACCACTTCATGTTACACTACGGTAGGTACCGCACAAACTTTTAATTTAGATGCCAGTACCATTCCCGCAGGTTCCGGAGCCGAGTTTCGGGTAATTGCCGATGGGCAACAATACTTTTTTAAGGTCAAAAAAAGTACGATTACGCAGACTTTTGTAAAAAGGGACTATATCTGTGGCGTTGATGGCCGTATTCAAATTACCAACCTTTCCAGTGCTTATGAGTTTAGTATTGATTCCGGTAGCGGTTTTGGGGCATGGCAAGCCTCACCGATATTCGATGGACTTGCTCCAGGTACTTATATCGTAAAAGCGAGATTACAGAATACACCGAATACCTGCGAGTATCCCTATGAGCCCATTGTTATTGAACAATTGGATATCAGTATCGATGTTGAATTCATCGATGCCCAATGCTTTGGCGATACCGGAAGTATTACGGTATCGGTAAATGATGTTCCCGGACCCTACAAATACACCTTATTGGATGAGGTAGGTATCCCTATCGAGTTTACTACTTTTATAACATCCAATCCCTACACGTTTAGCGCGGTAGGTTTTGGTACGTATAGTGTACAAGTAGAGACCCAACAATGTACTGGTGATATTGCCGCTGGTATTCCGCCTCCACGACAAGGTCTTGATGTTAATGGTGATCCCATAACCATAGGGGATGGTATTGTACCATTATCCGCATCTACGGAGGTCAATGAAAGTTTGAGTTCTGAACCTGGTTGTGGTTCCGCAACGGTTGATATCATTGTTAGAACATCAGGTGGTACCCCGCCCTATACCTTTACAGCCAGTGATGGAGGTAACTCGGGTGGTACCTACACTACCCAGACCACCTATAATGTGAATGCTGCTGGCACCTATGATTTCACCATTACCGATGCCAATGGGTGTATTATTACGGCATCCGCAAATGTGCAGGAATTGACACCGCCAGATGTTTCGGTAGTCGGCATTGATGGCACCTGTACCAATGGTGGGGCACGATTGGATATTACCGTATTGGATGCCAAAGGATATAACCTTTCGTTTCGGGCAACACCGACCGACCCTTGGAGTACTGATCCTTTATTATCGGTTTCTGCCGGAACGTACAATTCCATTCAAGTACAATACGAACAGGGTGGATTTAGCTGTTTTATTACGTTACCTGATTCCATTACAGTTGCTGAAAGCGGGGCTATCAATGGGGCGGACCCAACATGGGTCGATTTGACCTGTGATGGTTCAGGAGGTATAAATGACGGTTCCATTATCTTTCCAGGCGCATATTCCGGTGCTGGAGGAGGTCCCTATGAGTTTAGTATCAATGGTAGCGATTTTTTCGCACAACAAACGTTTAACAATTTACCAGCTGGAACCTATACCCCTGCAGTGCGTAATGCCTCAGGATGCCGCAGGGACTTCACTGCGATCACGATCGCAGCTGTAGACCCCCCGACGAATATTGATTTTGTTCAAAGCAATACCAATTGTGCCGCCAATACCTCAGATGTGGTATTGACACCTACGGCAAACTTTGCCATTGCAACCTATGAAGTAATAAGCCCGGTTACCATAAACAACGGTGCCAGTGATACGTTTGTCGGGCTTACCAATAATATCAACCATACCTTCAGAATTACTGATGTCAATGGTTGTATTTATGAAGAAAGCTTTACCCCAGCGGTTATAAGTTCGATACGGGCTCGTGTAAAATCAGGAGGTGATTTGAATGTATGTACGGGAGCAACGGACGGCAATGGTGCGTTTATCATTGATGGTTTTACTACAGATTATACCTATAACATTAATGGCGGAGCCGAAAGTGGACCACAAAATAACGCAGAGGTGCCTATCACGGCATTGGGTGCTGGTAATTATACCATAACGGTTACCGATGTAGATAGCGGATGTCAAGATACGGCAACTATTACCGTACAAGAACCTACGACGCCCTTGGGTTTAACGGCGGATGTCACCGATATGAGCTGTGCCAATAATAATATCGGTCGTGTTCGGGCAAATGCTACGGGAGGTTTTGGAACATATCGTTATGAATTGGAATGGCCAACGCCACCTGGAATCACCCAAGGACCTAAAAGTGGTCGTGTTTTTGGTAACCTAACGGCAGAAGGTACCTATACTCTAACCGTTACGGACGCGGAAGGCTGTTCTACATCAACTACTTTTACCTTAAGTGCGGTCAATCCACCTACGATTGCATTAGGGGCGGTCGACTATTGTTTTTCACCCACTAATCCTGGTTCCATTACCGTGAGTTCAACAGCGGGTACGGCAGCTTTGGGTACCCATCAATACCGTATTAATGGTGGTGCCTTACAAGGCAGTCCTACTTTTACCGGCCTGGTACCTGGTACCTACACCGTGGAAGTGGAAGATGGGAATAATTGTACGGACCAATTGCAGGTAACCATTCCTCCACAAGTACAGATTGATTTGGATTTAATTACGGAAATCCCCTGCGGTGGCAATGGAGAAATGCAGATTACGGTCAATGGGGGCGATATAAGCACCTTGGCGAGTACTTCATATACGATATTCTTAGATGGAACCCCGGTAGCGGGCCACATTGGTCTTCCCTTACCTTCCAACCCTTTTAATTACACGGTTCCTTTAGGAAATGATGGAAATTACACCGTGGAAGTCACGGATAGCAATGGCTGTACCAACATGTCGCCACCATTGACCTTTACCGCTCCAGCACCGATTACGGCAACTGCGAATCCTGTTGGTCCCAGTTGTGGTGATGCCAATAGTGGGTATGTGGAAATCATTCCAGACGTGACATCTGGAACACCGGCATTTCAGGTAATTTTTGCCCCCTTGGGAACAGGTCTGGTCGATAGCCCATTTGATGCGGCCCAACCTCTAGGATATACCTATGGTTCGCAAACCATATATTCCAGTTTATCGGCAGGTACTTACGAGTACATCGTAAAAGACGCCCGTGATTGTACAACAGGGGTACAAACTGTGACGATTACCCCCGATACAACAAACCCTCCAGATACAAATGTTTCCCCAGATCCCGCAATTTGTGCCGCCGGCGTAGTTTCGGGTGGGATCACCATTAATTCCATTACAGACGGTAGACCAAATTTTATCATCATAGTAGAAGATATTTTTGGGAATGAATTTTTTAGGCAAGAAGATGTTGCCTTAGCTGATTTACCATTGACGATCAGTGGTTTGGCCGAAGGGGATTACAACGTGATTACATTGGATTCAAGAGGATGTATCGACCAGGACCAGGTCAGTATCACCTCTACCACGGTTGATATTGTACCTACTACGACGCTACCACTGGTTTGCGATGATGCTGGGTTTACCTATTGTGTTGATATTGTTGGAGGTACAGGACCGTTTGGAATTCGTAGAATTGAAGATCCATCGTTCATAGATTTGGGGGGTATACCACCAACACCAAACCGATCGTACTGTTTCACCAACATTCAATTTGGGCAATCATTTACGGTGGAAGTTATTGATTATGCTACAAACTGTACTTATGAAGAACTCATTACAATTCCCGAGGGACCTTCAACAGTAGATGTTGTTTTAAACGTTGGGGGAGCCACCTGTGTAGGTGATTTGGTAACTTTAGACTGGACGATTACCGGTACTACGGGCGCAACATTTTTTATTGAAATCCAAAACTTGGATACTGGTGCAATTGTATTTACGGATGCAACATCAACCAGTACGACAGGTACGCTGGATGTTCCGGAAGGGCCATATGCCATAACTGTGGTTGACGATGGTGCTGGGGGCACTGAATGCTCAGATGGTGATACTGGTGATGCGATATTGGATTTTCCCCGTGTAGATGTTATTGACAATCAAAATGCAAATTGTAACGAACTTGGTCAATTAACCGTCAGGGGAAGTGGTGGTACACCTTTTCCTCCGAGTGGTGCTGGATCCCTCCCTGATGGTTCTCCATATGAATATGCATTTGTTGATGCAGGGTTTACGCCGACGCCTGGGGACTACGATACGGCAACAACCGTATACTTAGCGGGGTCCCTTGCACCGGGAACATCTTATGATATTTGGGTACGTGATTCTAGGGGTTGTGAATTTATGACATCCGCAGCCATTGTGCAGTTAGATCCCGATTTACCGCTACCTACTATTTCGGTGAACAATCAATGTGATGTAACTCCTCCTTTAGGTGGTTTTCAGATTGATTTAGAAATGCCGGCTAACGTTAATAACCCTACGTTCACTTTGGCGGGACAGACATTGACCCCTGCTTATGATGGTATCAACCCAACTGTGGCAAGCTTTAATGTTCCTAGTGTTGGGGTATACGACGTGTATGTTATCGATGCCAATGGTTGCGACATTACCACAACCGCGGAAGTATTCCAATTACTATCGGCATCAGGGGGATTTTCAACGGACCCCACCTGTGAAGATGCAGATGGAACCATAACTATTTTGGCGAATGGGGGAAGTGGTGATTTTACCTATCGTCTTACAGGGACCGACCTTAATTCGAATGCGGTGGACATTACTGATCCCAATGCAGATGGTATTTTTGAAAATATTTTACCAGGAACTTATCAAGTTGAGGTAACCGACAACCTTGTGACCGATGGTACCACTAATTGTACCACTATGGTAAACAGTATCATTGCTGACGCCCCGGTAAGTCCTGTCATAGCTGATATGGGTGAGGCCAATGTGAGCTGTAACGGAGCAAATGACGGTAGTATCAATGCCGTTCTTAGCCCAGGTACTGACAGTGATGGTATTGATGAGTTTCGGTTGTATGCTACTTCATTACCGCTTTCGGGTACCGAAACGCCAATTGCAACCAATGGTTCAGGTTCTTTTAATGGCCTTGGTATGGGTACGTTTGTGGTTCAAGTGGTTACCGATAAAGGATGTACTGATGAAGCAGAGATTACCCTGACGGAACCCCCGGTTTTCGAAATAACGGCGAATGATGAGACCTTAATTTGTGAAGACGGTACCAACAGGTTTAGTACCGCAACCATTTCCGCACAATTGGTAAGCCCGGGCAATGGTGGACCTTACGGATATCGTATTGACCCTACCGACAGTTATCAGAGTAGTCCTGATTTCGATATCGTCGACAATGGTACCGACCAGACAATTACAATTTATGCTATAGATTCCAATGGATGCGAAGACAGTTTTACAGTGAACGTCTTTGCTCCGACCGATGTACTACCAAGTCTTACTACCTTGAATGATTTGACCTGTGCAAATCCTGAACGCGTCGAGATTTCCGTAGTCGGCACATCCGACTTTACGGTAATCACATCGGCGCCTTCGGGTACCACGGTCAACAATGTCACTGTAACGGGTGGTGGCACGGCAGTCGTCGAATTACCGGATGCCGGCGATTACTTAATTGAAGTTCAAGATGATAGTGCAAATGGATGTAGTTACCCACTACCTAGGTATACCGTTCATCCGCCTATCAGCCCTACGGTAGTTATTACGGAGGCTAGCCCAGTATTATGTGATGGTGATGCCAACGGAAGTCTTTTTATTGAAGTCACCGATTATACAGGTGTATTTAGTTATGAGGCATTTTTATTGGATGTTAATGGAAATAGGATTTTACCCGCACAGACCACGGGAAGTTTCGATACCAACAATTTTCCAGATGGTAATGGCGACGCTGCACGTATCATGGGATTGGTCGGTGGAAACTATGAGGTCGCCGTAACGACGTCAGCTGACCCCCAATGTCCAGGGCTTAGTAACGTGGCAACGGTACGTGCGCCAAACGGACCTTTGGTGCCCAATGCCATTGAAATTGGAAATGTCAGTTGTAACGATGATAGTGGTGTAATCGAAGCCAATCTGAATGGAGGTTGGGATTATGCGGCTTATGAATACCGATTAATGCAAGATGGTGATACGAATGGTAGTTTTGAAACAGAGGTCCAAACCTGGAGTATTAACAATCGATTTGAGAATTTGAGTAGTGGTGATTACCAAGTGCAATTTAGGGATGTTGAAGGCTGCCCCGCTACTTTTGACATTACCTTAAATGCCATAGACCCAATTCTAGCGGGTATACGAGAACCACAGGCTTTGGTGTGCCCAGATGGTAACAATGCCGTATTGGAAGCGTTTGATCCGTCAACAGGGGATGTGGCAACAGCAGTACCTGGTGCAGCGGGCGGAGTACCTGGCGCGGGATACATTTATCAATTGATCTATTATTCAGAAACAGATTCAAGTGCTGATCCAACAACATTGACCGAAAGTTCTAGAAGTGGTTTGCAAGATTCGCCAACCTTTACAGGCGCTAGTGGTGGTTTTATCAGTCAAGGATGGTATGCCATAGAAATTTCCTCAAGTTTTGGGTGTTTTGGCGTAACGGAGCCATACTATGTCGATCCACCACCACCTATAATTCCGGATTTGGTGCAGGTACAGGCACCAGGTTGTGGGGGTATGGGGCAAATGCGTCTCAGCATTGAAAACCCTGAAGTTGGATTTGAATACGAATATCGTTTGGCCATTACTGCTGGCGGTAATCTGACCGACCCTTTTATCCGAATCGAAGATGGTCTTGGTAACCCTTCTACCGAGGTATTGATTGATGGGGTTCAAGGTTTTTATCAATATGAAGTCCGTAAGATTAATGCTACAAATACTTGCGGAACCATAAACTCAAACGGATTGACCTTGGTAGATGCCCAGAATATCGATTTAGTGGTGAACCAACCCGACGATATTTCTTGTGCCAATGAAATTGATGGTCGTATAGAATCGTTTTCCTCAGGTGGTGTCGGGTCCAATACCTACACCTTGTATTTGGGCGATCCCGTAGATGCGTTCAATCCATCGGCTATGGCTACGATGGTGGCATCAAATGATTTTGGTACGTTTGAAGGACTCGATGACGCCACGGATTATTACATAGCGGTCACCAGTGGTGCAAGCTGTCAAGATATTGAAGGTCCATACGTGGTCTCAAGACCGGCACCTATCGTATTCAATGCCACGGCTACCCCGGTAAGTTGTAGTGGTGAAGAAGATGGTACAATCACTGTTGAGGTGAATAGTGGGGGTGTAGGGCTGATACAATTTGCCATCGGACCTAATTTCAATGAGTTCTTTAATGATCCCGATAATCCTGGTATTTACACCTTCGAAGATTTAGAGGGTGATGAAAATGGACGGGAATATACTATTTTGATCCAAGACTCCGAAGGGTGTTCCGAAACTGCGTTTGTTGAGGTTTTTGAACCTGAGACAATCCGGATATCTTCTGTTGAAACCCCTGAAATTTGTCTTGGTTTCGCAGACGGAACGGCCCAGTTGACGATTTTAGGTGGTACACCGTTTGTAGATGCCATGGGGGCCTCTTATTACGAAGTTGCCATAAACTCTTCCGATGATATTGATTTTGTTAGAAATGATAATTTATTTTTTGACAATTTGGTTGGTGGCGAAAGCTATGTCTTCTTTGTACGTGATGCTAACGGCTGTACCGAGAATATTGTAGTCCCTATCGGTATAGGGGTCGATATTAATGCAGAGGCCCAAGTGGAATACGGATGTGAAGGGATTTTTCCTAATAGTACGGCAACCATTGTACCGATTAACTCGTCTTCATTATCCGATGTATTGATTTCTTTGGATGTGGATGATATCAGTATAGCTACGGAACAACGACAATGGGCGGATTTACCTGCGGGAGATCATACCGCATTTCTGTATCATCCGAATGGTTGTACCACATTCGTGGAATTTACGATAGATGCCTACGAACCACTTTCCATTGAGGTGATGAAAACTGATGCTGATGAGGTAACGGCAATAGCTACAGGTGGATTTGGAGACTATGAATATTTCTTTCAAGGAGAGTCACAAGGAAGTGAAAATGTTTTCAATATTATTTTTGATGCAACGATAACCGTAAGGGTAGTAGATGCCCAGGGTTGTTTTGTGGAGGTTGTCTTTCCATTCAATTTTGAGGGTATGCCAGAGTTCCCAAATTTCTTCACCCCCGATGGTGATGGACTAAATGACGAGTGGTTTCCGAAGAATCGAGAGTTCTTTCCTGACATCGATGTTATCATTTATGATCGCTACGGAAGGGTGGTGGCCGAGTTGGATCAAGTACGAAAATGGGACGGTACGTATTCAGGCAGTCCTTTGCCCACAGGTGATTATTGGTATGTGGTCAATGCCAATGATACCGAGAAACAACAGTTCGTTGGGCATTTTACCTTGTATCGATAAACGAAAACCATTAAAGCTAGGAGGCTTTTCCAGGTAAGAATTATGGGTAAGGTTTTGCGGTACACGGGTATTTTCAGCTCAACCATTCATATGCGTCATTCAACCCGTGTTTAAGGCATTTCATTATTTAGTTAGACCAAATATTATTTGCAAAGTTTTATTTTGTAGCTTTAACGGTCTTACAAAATATTAACCTAATTATCATAATTGGTATTTAATGAAAAAAAATAGTACCAGTCTCAGAAGTTCATTCTTAATGAATAGTGAGAACGAGCTAGAGCAGTCTTCATTTCTTAAATTAAGTCTCTATCTGAACACCCCGAATTATGCCAGTAAACCTTACGCCATCGATTTTAATACGCTTTTAATGAGCTACCACTCTTGGAAAGGTAGTGATATAGAAGAGTTTTGTGAGAAACATACCATCAGCTATTTTTTATTAAATCCTCAAAATGACTCTGCCGAGGCACGGGAGGCCCTTTATCTTGATATTCGGGAATTTCTAATTGGTAACTAATTAACTTACTCGAAATTAAAGCACTTTTTTACCGGTTTCAATACTAATTAATTGCTATTTTTGCGTTCGATTTTTAGGGACAAGGTCCGTTGGTCTGATTTTTAAAGTTTGGCGTTTTTCAAATTCTTAGTCAGTCAACATCTTAAAGAACTTTTACAAAAGAAGTTTCGAATCCCAAATTTCGGGATGTGGCGCAGCCCGGTTAGCGCACACGCCTGGGGGGCGTGGGGTCGCAGGTTCAAATCCTGTCATCCCGACTTAACACTTTTAAGTGGTATCAAAGTACTGTTAATCTGTTGATTTTCAGTACTTTTTATTTTTTATGATATCATATAATATCATCTGAAATCATATCAATCGTGTGCGTATCGGGATAATTCTCGGCACATATATTGTTGTAACTTTAAGTAGTTTTTGAAGGTATTTTGCTTTCGTCTTTACCAATCACCAGTATTAATTTAAAGACGTATAACATGCACAACAACAGTAGATTAGCCGTATTATTTTTTACTCGAAAACACCGTAAGGTATCGGAAGATGTCATCCTTTATGTTCGCATTACTTCTAATGGAACAGTGAAGGAAATGAGCTTAAATCGGGATATCCCTCGTGTGCTCTGGGACAATAATAAGAAGAGAGGAAGGGGATATTCTCAAAATATTCAATCACTTAATAAGTACCTAGACCAAGTTTATACTAAGATACATGAGTGTCATCGACAACTTTTGTATGAAAATGAATTGGTAACAGCATCTTCAATTCGTGCGAAGTATTTAGGCGAAGACGAAAATGGTAAAACTTTACTTGAACTAATTAAATATCATAATTCCAATATGCATACTTCTCTAAAGAAGGGAACTATGAAGAATTATGGTATAACTGAACGTAACATCAAAAGCTTCCTGAAAAGTGATTATGGTATTGAGGATATTAAACTCAAGAAACTGAACTATCGATTTATAGTGGACTTCGAGCAGTACTTAAGAAGGTATAAACCAACAACCAGAACCCAATGTGGAAATAACGGAGCCATGAAACATATGGAACGTTTAAAGAAGATGTCCCGATTAGCAGTACGATTGGAATGGATTGATAAAGACCCCTTTATTAATTATAAACTTCGATTTGAAAAAACGGAACGGCAGTTTTTGACAGAAAGGGAATTGGAGTTAATCAAGGAAACGGACTTCACGCAAAGGAGTACGGAAAGGATAAAAGATATTTTCCTGTTCGCATGTTATACGGGTTTATCATATATCGATGTTAAAGAGTTGAATTCAGACCATCTGGTAAGAGGAATTGACGGTAATGAGTGGTTATATACTAAGCGCACCAAAACCGATGAACCTCTAAAAATTCCCTTACTACCTCAAGCAAAGGAAATAATTGAGAAGTATGTAAATGAACCTGATATTATAGAAGCTCAAAGATTAGTTCCTATATATAGCAATCATATGATTAATCGAACTTTGAAAGAAATTATTAAGGTTTGTGGAATTCGAAAAAGGATAACTTTCCATGTGGCGCGTCATACGTTTGCCACTGCCATTACACTTTCTAACGGAGTTCCAATAGAAACGGTATCCAAACTATTGGGGCATTCAAAATTATCGACTACTCAAATTTATGCTAAAGTGGTTGAAAAGAAAGTTGGGGAAGATATGCAGAATTTGATGAATCATTATAAGGCAAAAAGGAACAATAATAGCGAAGCCCCCAAATCCTTACCCTAACTTTCGCGCATGGTTCCTGTTGGGTTTTTGTAGCGTCCCGATAGGTAAGCGTAGAACAAAAATCCAATAGGGCGCAACTTACTTTTTCCTATGAAAAGTACATTATTGAAGTTTGCAAATTTTAGAAGCGAAGCGGATAAAGATTTGTAAAGCAAGAGGATAACACGCTAAAGAGATGTTATTTTGTTTAACTAATTGATTTTCAATTGATTGAAAGTTTTGTTCGAAAGATATTTTATGAAAATTTGCAATAAAACGCTCGTAATGCCTATAAACAGGACAAAAAATTACTGTAAATGGAAACGGAAAAACGGAAAAAGAGCACATTTTCGGCAATAAGCATCAACCGAATAGTAGCGGGAAGGTTTCGAGAATATTCAAAGAAGATAACGCCATCACATACTGATACTTTAGAATCAATGATGGATTTTTTTGAGGGGGCAAAGATTTCTCCTAAAGACAAACACCTGATGGATTACATAGGATACAATAATGTAATCACAAAAAGACTGGATTATCTACTTGAAGTTTTAAGAGCGTGGGAGAAAAACAGTCCCATCCATAGAATTCATGACCATGTGAAAAAGCTTTTTGACTATGCCGAATTGGAGGAAAATTTGGATAAGAAAAAGGAGGAAATCAGACGAATGAGAAATGCCCAATATTTAAAACCTAAGAAAACGGTTTCGAAATATGAGTATAATTTGTTGGCAGAACAATTAGAAGCAGAAAAGGAAAAAAGAAGGAACTTGTTAGAAAAGTTCAAACTTGTCAAACCGAGTTTTGGGAAACAGTATTACCGAATCGATATGACCCCAAACGAATATGCCGTTATGAAAAGAGTTTTAAGAGAACACTCTTGAATTACCTCGCTCAGTAGTATTAGTTTGGTAAGGATTTGGGACTTGCGGCACGAAACTTTGTTTCGCTTGCTTTCTAGAATATTAAAATTCATTATTTAGAATCCAAATTTGGTTAGCGCATCTAGCTGTTTTTTGGAATAAGTAAAAACGGTTCTTTAAAATGAACCTTTTACAGTGTCTTCAGGCTAAATGTCTAAATCCATTCCTAAATTCATATGGCTAAGTTTTCCAAAGCCTTGGTTAGTAAAAAATTCCAAAAAAAGTTGACGGAAAATAACGAAGCTTTGTCACATCTACATCTAATAAGGTTTTAATATAATTGGTTCTACTATCGTAAACTAATAAGATCATTTAGTCTCAAGATTGTCTCATCAGGTAAATCTCTTAAGGTTTTAATATGCGCAGTATTTGTTTCCCAAAAAACCTTAGGTTCCTTTGCCGAATTATATATGTTTATACCTCTCTCTAAGGGTACGGCTCTGTCTATTTTGCTATGTATAATTAGCTTTGGGGTGTTATCAATATCAACAATATCTCTAACGGCAACATAATTCTGATTATATTCATCTGGATTTTTTACTAACCTCGATTCGAAGAGTCCATGAAAATTATCGACAACAAAACTATACGCAGATTCCAATGATCCATCAAGAATTAGGGCATCTACTTTAACCTCATAATCTTTTGTCAATTTAACCGCTAATTGACCCCCTAAAGACATACCATATACTATGGTTTTAATGCTATCCTTTTCCGTTTGTTTTAAAAAGTCAAGAAATGCCGTTTCGTTATCTTTCGCTACTCCCCTATAATCAGGAATACCATTTGATTTACCAAAACCTCTCCAATCTGCAGAATACACTCTAAACCCATTGTTGACCAACGGTTTAATTAATTCTTTATAAGTACTAGTATTACCGCTATTTCCACGGATTAAAAATATATTTGCTTTGGTATCAATTTTTGGGTGAAATAAATATGTGTGGATTTTAATCGAATCATCTACTGTAAGTATGTTTTCAGAATAATTTAAATTTTCCATAATTTGAATCTTCTTAATAGGTCTATAGAAGAGCTTGGATTCATCATTATTGATTAAAGCCTTTATGTATGGGTCAGACTGATAAATAAAAAGGGCATAAGTAGTTATTCCTAAAAGTAACGCTCCTAATCCCCATCCTATAAGTTTGATTATTCTATTCATTATGTATATTAACTTTATATATTTTTCGATTTTGAATAGACTGCACTCAAATGGAATCCAAAATATGTCTAGCCGATTATTTGCGCATTCAGCTTGCTAAATAAACTACTGTATGGTAGTCTTCCTAAATTATGGGATAGTTGGGACTGATTTGGGCTAAGAGGGATTAGTCAATATTAAATGTCCATGTTTCGTATCGCAACTTCAAATTCCAAAGCTTTTTGTCGTGATACGGGTATAAATTCCTCATAGTTTTTTAAAAGAACTTTATAGCCTCTCGAGTTTCCATTTATAGTTGTTACCTGTTGAATATTCACTATATATGATCTATGGCAAAAAATGAATGATTCAAAATCCTCTAAATCCTTAAAAAGAGATTTCAAAGTGCTTCTTAGTAAAATACGTTTGACTTGATGCTCTAACAAATAATAGACTTCAACATAATTGTGTGCACCTTTCAAAAATAGGATGTCACTTATTGGAAGTTCCACATTTTCGCTTTCATCGTTAGACTTCAGTATGACAGTAACTTCCTGATTCTTTATGACTGAATTATCAAATCTCTTTTTAATCAAGAGCATATTAAGATACTTGGCCTTTTGTAGGTAGTCCTGTAGTACCATATCTCGTTTTATATATATTGATAATGGAATTGTAAAAAACTGCAGCCCAAAAAATAGTACAGTTATACTTCTGATTGTATTTTCCAAATAGAAACCCTCAGGAATATTCCATATCCATAAGAGTAGAATATAACAAAATGCTATTCCGCTAATTATTTCCAAAATCATCCAAATTATCTCTTTCCCTACAGTCCAGTTCCTTTCTGAAAATTGACTTGAATAAAAAAAGGGAATTAGTATTCTGAATAGCATCTGACTATTAAAAACCATGAACAGGATAATGAATGCCAACGAACTAGATTTTTGTTCGGGTTGCGCAAAGACAAATCCAGTAGAAAGGACAAAAAGAAAGCTTAGACTGGATAATATTAAAGAAATATTTAAGGCCTTTTTGTACTCTACAAAAAAAGGGAAATCCTGCCGTAAAAAGTTAATCATATCAAACTCCAAAGATTTGGTAAATTATTACTTTAAATATAAAATATATGAATTAATGGGATGGGTGGGATAATTTAGGGACAAAAGGGTCTTGACTTAATACTTTTTTGTTATTAGATTCGATTTATTTGCACGGTTGCATAAAACGAAAGATTTTTGGCACTGAGACTTACCGCTCTATACTTCCTTAATACGGAAACAAATTAAAATATGTCGATAAAATTAAAATATTTCGACATATATTTGTATTGTGTCGATACCATCGACATAGTTATATTCATATGTCGAAATCATGTATAATCCGAACGAACCGTATAACGATTTACCCCTACTACCCCCCAAAATAGAACTAGAAACCAAAAAGGTTTTAAAACAAGCGATTGCTGCTACACGGGTATTGGCAGAGCTAAAAGGTAGAGCCGATGAAATTCCAAATCAATCTATGCTTATCAATGCAATTACCTTGCAGGAAGCAAAAGATAGTTCCGAAATTGAGAACATTGTAACTACTGATGATAATCTCTATCAAGCTTTTAGTGCTAATACAAATACAACCGATGCACAAACCAAAGAAGTATTACGATATCGACAAGCCTTATGGGAAGGTTACAATAACTTAGATAAAAGACCTTTATCTACAAATACTTTTGTGTCCATAGTACAGACTATTAAAGAGAATAATTCAGGTATTCGTAAAACAACCGGAACAAGAATAACCAGTAATAATAAAACCATTTATACACCACCAGAAGGTGAGAAGGTTATCAGGGACTTGCTGAAAAACTTAGAGGACTTTGTACATGCAGAAAATGGTATTGACGATTTGGTGCGATTAGCGGTAATGCACTATCAATTTGAGGCTATCCATCCATTCCCTGATGGTAATGGAAGAACGGGAAGGGTTTTGAATATTCTCTATTTAGTAGAAAAAGGTTTATTAGATGCACCTATTTTGTATTTAAGCAAATACATTATCGAGAATAAGAATCAGTATTATAAAAAACTCAGAGCGGTTACCGAGAAACAAGATTGGGAAGGATGGATTTTATACATGCTAAAAGGCATAGAGGAAACAGCTAGATATACCCTTGAAAAAATAAACATCATCAATACTTTGATGGATGAAACTATTGCCTTTGCAAAAGAAAAATTGCCCTCTCGTGTATATTCCAAAGAATTGATAGAATTGCTTTTTGAACAACCCTATTGTAAGGTCAAGTTTCTGGTTGATAAGGGTATTGCCAAACGTCAAACTGCAGCTGAATATCTTCAAGAATTAGAAAGAATAGGAATTCTTAAATCTCAAAAAGTGGGAGTCGAGAATTTATTTCTAAATGTAAGGCTGTTTGAGATTTTGAAAAGTTAGGATTGCATGAATTTAGAGCTTCTTTAAATCGTAATGATTTTCTACCTATTTTATAATGGTAAAACCGTATAAAATTTACCTTTACAAATTACGATTTAGTAAACGTGTTCTTGTTAGGATACGTTATTAAATAACAACATTTAATTTATTGATAATCACATATTTGAAATAGTTAAGTGGATGCTGTCATCCCGACGAACCACTATTCAGTGGATATCAGAGCACTGTTAACTGACTGATTGACAGTGCTTTTCATTTTTTCTGCATTCATATAATTTCATTTGATATCACCTTTCTGGTGAAGAGTTCGGTGAATGGATTGGTACGTTAGTTGTGTATAATTTTGGTAGCAGTTAAGGCTATTTAAGGTCGTCTTTGCAAACAATATTGTTCAACTAAAAGACCGTACCATGCGAAACAACAGTACACTCAAAATTCTGATTTTTACAAGGGATATTACCCATAATCCAGAAAAGCTAACAATTTATGCCAGAATCACCGTTGACAAAAAAAGAGCGGAGATAAGTCTTAAAAGATACACAACAGCTTACGAATGGGACGATAACAAGGGTAGGATAACAGGGAATTCAAAAAGAGCTAACCTTCTCAATAGTTATTTGGATGAAGTTTACCTTCAGATTTTAGAAGCCCATAAACAATTGCTGAGCGAGGGAAAAGTTATTACTGCTCAAGCTATCAAGGCTAGATTCTTAGGTCAAGATGATGATAAATACACCTTAAAAGAGCTTATAGATTACCATAATACAACACAAGCCTCAATACTTAAACCTGGTACAATGAAGAACTATTATTCAACCGAGCGCTATTTGAATAAGTTCTTAAGGGATAAGAAGCACACAACTGATATTTTTCTTAAGCAATTGGATTACAGATTCATTGTAGATTTCGAGCTTTACTTAAGGAACTACAGACCTTTGAAACCTCGTAAAACATGTTCCAACAATGGTACAATGAAGCACCTGGAACGATTGATGAAGATGGTCAATTTGGCCGTTAAATTGGAGTGGTTACCAAAAGACCCATTCAAAAATTACAAACTGAGCTTTCAAAAAAATGAGAGATGCTATTTGACCGAACGAGAACTAAAACTGGTAGAAGACACCTCTTTTACTGGAAAGGGTTATGAAAAGGTGAAAGATGTTTTCCTGTTTTCCTGCTATACGGGGCTGTCCTATATTGATGTGAAAGAACTAAGAAACGACCAAGTGGTTTTAGGGATAGATGGTCACCAATGGATTTATACCAAAAGGATGAAGACAGATGAAGAGGTCAAAATACCACTGCTCCTAAAGGCAAAAAAAATCATAGAGAAATATAGAAATAACAAAGAGCTGAAAATCACTGAAAAACTATTGCCTGTTTTTAGTAACCAAAAAATTAACAGTTATCTAAAGGTAATTATCAAAACCTGTGGCATATATAAAAATGCAACCTTTCATACGGCCAGACATACTTTTGCTACTACTGTAACACTATCCAATGGCGTACCCATAGAGACAGTTTCCAAGCTTTTAGGGCATACGAAGCTATCCACCACTCAAATATATGCTAGAGTGTTACAGAAGAAAGTAGGGGAGGATATGCAAGAGTTGATGGAGAAATTAAAGAACAAGAATAAGCTAGAAAGAAGCGCAGCCCCCAAATCTTACTAAAGCTAAAAGCGCATGGTTCCTGTCCGACTTTTTTAGTGTTCGGAAAGAAAAGCGTAAAGAAAAAATCGGATAGGGCGCGACCTACTTTTTCAATGAAAAGCATTGAATAAAGTTTACAAATTTTAATAGCGTAGCGGGTAAGGTTTGTAAAGCAAGAGGGTAACACGCTAACGCGATGTTACGTTGTTCAAACCATTGATTTTCAATGAATTGAAAACAGCGTCAAAATAATTTTTGTCGCAAAAACAAGAAATAAGACTTTCAAACCCTATTAAACCTCAAAAAAATTACTGTAATGGAACAGGAAAAGAAGAAAAAAAGTGAATTCTCTGCGATAAGCATCAATCGGATTACAGCTGGAAGATATCGAGAGTTTTCGAAGAAGATATCCAAGTCTCATACCCTTACCTTGGAACTGATGATGGACTTCTTTGAGGGAGCGAATATCTCTCCAAAGAACAAATATTTGATGAATCATATGGGATTTGAGCATAGATTGAATAAACGCTTTGATTATATAGAAGAGTTGCTACGAAGAATAGAGCGGGAACAATTAAAACCAACTCATAATAAGCTCAAGAAATTGTTTGAATACGCTGAGAATGAAGAAAAGGACAGAAAGGAGAGTTTGGAGTTTGAAAAGAGAATGTTCAAGCAATCCTTAAAAAAAGATAAGATTACCCAATACGACAACTATATGCTCAAAGAGAACTGGGAAAAGGAGCGAAACAAAGTATTGAAGCTGCTTAATAAAGTAAAGCTAGAAAAACCAAGATTTGGTAAAGCATACTTTAAACTAATCATAGAGCAAAGTGATTTGGAAGGTTTGAAGGAATCACTTAAACAAGAACTATGATTTACCTCGCAAAAAGATAGGATGAAGTTTGGTAAGATTCGGGACTTGCAGCACGAAACTTCGTTTCGCTCGCTATTATTAGACTGTATACCAATTTTCTGTTCAATAGCGGTAAGGTTACTGAACAAAATGTATATTTGTGTATCATATACGCAAATAAATTAGAACCTAATTTAGTGAATCCTCAAACCAAAATTGAATTAGTCAAAGGTGATATCACAAAGCTTGAGATAGATGCCATCGTGAATGCGGCAAACACTTCTTTGCTTGGTGGTGGAGGTGTTGATGGGGCAATTCATAGGGCTGGGGGAAAACAAATTTTGGAGGATTGTATTAAAATTAGAAATAGACAAGGAGGATGTAAAGTTGGTGAAGCTGTAATAACTTCCGCTGGTAATCTGAACGCAAGACATGTAATTCATACGGTTGGGCCAAGATGGAACAATGGAAAATCCAACGAAGCGGAAAAACTTAAGAATTGTTATGTCAATTGCTTGAGCATCGCTAAAGAATACAATCTGAAATCCATTGCTTTTCCGAATATAAGCACAGGTATCTACAAGCATCCAAAAGAAAGAGCAGCTAAAATAGCTATCGAGACTGTTCGTTCCTTTCAATCTGATATAGAAAAGATTGCATTTGTCTGTTTTGATGATGAGAACCATAAAATTTATCTAAAGGAACTTGGAAAAGAATAAGAAAATTGCTGACGGTATTCTAGGACTTGCAATTGGTGACGCGATTGGTGTGCCTGTTGAATTCAAGTCAAGAGAAGAACTTGATGCTTCGCCTGTAATTGATATCCAAGGATATGGAACCCATTATCAGCCACCCGGAACATGGTCCGATGACAGTTCACTCACTTTCTGTCTGGCCGAAACCCTATTGGAAGACTTTAGTCTGCAAAAAATTGCTAACAATTTCATTTTATGGAAGAGCGGTTTAATTTGGACGCCACACGGACAGGTTTTTGATATCGGAATTCAAACCACTAGGTCAATAGACTTGCTACAGAAAATCTTGAACGAAAAAGACTTTGACAGCTTAAAGTTCCTAAGGTATGAAGCTGATGAATATACCAATGGAAATGGGTCGCTTATGAGAATTCTTCCACTCTATTATGTTTTGAAAGATAAGTCAATAGAAGGAGAGTTTAATTTCATATGGGAAGTATCGGCATTGACACATGGTCATATCAGATCTGCAATATCCTGTCTAATCTATTTGCTCATGATTGATGAATTGATGAATGGCAGGGAAAAACAAATAGCGTATCAAAATACCAGAGAACGGATAACCAAATTCTTCGTAATAAGAGAAATAGCAGAGAGGGAAGTTGAAATTTTCGACAGGATTATTAAAAATGATATTCAGCTCTTATCGAGGAGTGAAATCCAATCAAGTGGATATGTAATCCATAGTTTGGAGGCATCTTTTTGGTGTTTTCTAAAATGCGACACCTATAAAGAAACCATACTGAAAGCAGTCAATCTAGGCGACGATACAGATACAACTGCTGCCATAGTAGGAGGGTTGGCAGGTGTATTTTATGGCTCAGATGCATTCCCGAAGAACTGGTATGATGGTTTATCTAGATTAGACGACATAAAGGAACTTTGCAAGAAGCTAGAAAAAAAATATAGCACAATATGAAAAACAAGATTAACCTGACCGTAGATGCAGTGGTATTTGGATATGAATCTGGAAACATTTCGGTACTATTGGTCAAACGTAAATACGAGCCTTTTAAAGATGAATGGGCTATACCGGGAGGTTTCGTATTGGAAAATGAGAATTTGGAGGATGCGGTACAAAGAGAACTATCCGAAGAGACAGGTGTTAAGATAAATTACCTTGAACAATTATACACTTTTGGAGATTTAGATAGAGATCCTAGGGGTAGGGTAGTCTCCATAGCCTATTTTGGATTGGTGAAACCAAATACTTTTAAATTACAAGCTTCTACTGACGCAGAAATGGCTGAATGGTTCGATATTAAAAAGTTGCCGAAATTGGCATTTGACCACAAAAAAATTCTAAAAATCGCCATTGAAAGACTAAAAGGAAAGATTACTTATGAGCCTATTGGTTTTGAATTACTCGGCAAAAAGTTTCCTTTTTCCGATTTGGAAAAACTGTATACCACGCTTTTGAACCGTGAAATTGATAGAAGGAATTTCAAAAAGAAAATCAACAGTCTTAAAGTTTTGGACGAGTTGGACGAGAAGGTTTCCGTGGGCCCCGGAAGGCCTGCAAGCCTTTTTAGCTTCAACAAAAAACGTTATTTCCAGTTAAAAAAAGAGGGTATTATTTTCGAAATCTGATAATAGCTTATTCCACATAAATTTAATTTGCGTAAAAAGAACACAAAATATCTTGTGAGGTTCAAAAATACATTTTATATTTGCGTAATAAATACACAAATTAATTCTAAAACCAGTTGTTATGTTCGGAATAAATTATATCAAATTCGATTCAATGAATTATGTTATCCATTTTAAAAATGGAAAAACAAAAAAAGAAGGGAGAGGACTTTCTTTCTTTTATTTTGCCCCAAACTCCTCCATAGTTTCCATTCCTATGGAAAGTAAAGACTTTCAGTTCATTTTTAAGGAGACTACCAAGGACTATCAAGAAGTTTCCATCCAAGGGCAGATAACCTATAAGGTAAAAGACCCAAAACAATTGGCCGAGGTTCTTGACTTCACCGTTGATAGTAAAGGATACTATATTAAAGATGACAATGAGAAAATTCAACAGCGCATCATCAATGAGGCCCAAACCGCAAGTGCTGGAGTTATACAAAAATTAAGCTTGAAAGAAGCACTGCGTCAATTACAGCAGATAGAAACACAGATTATGGACAGTGTTCAAAATTCTAAAACTGTGAATATGCTCGGACTTGAAATCCTTAGTGTGAATGTTTTAGGGGTAACACCTAATCCCGAGATGGCTAGAGCATTGGAAGCCCAAATGCGAGAGTCTCTTCAAAAAGAAGCAGATCAAGCCATTTATGAACGAAGAAATTTTGCTGTGGAGCAAGAGCGTATTATTAAGGAAACCGAATTGAATACCGAAATTGCTATTGAGGAGAAACAAAAACAGATTGCTGAAAAGCAAATGGAAACGGAAGTGGTGAAACAAGAAAATGAGCAGAAGCTTAAAGAAATGGATATGGCTTCCAACATTTCACTTGAAGATAGTAAACAGAAGTTAATCGAAATAAAGGTGGAAAACGAGAAGAAAGAAGCTGATGTTAAAGAATATGTTTTACATGCCAATCTTCGTCCGTATAAAGAATTGGATTGGAAAACACTCATGGCTATAAATTCAAAAGGTATTGACCCGAGAAACCATATTGCACTTGCCTTTAGAGAATTGGCTGAGAATGCCGATAAAATAGGAAATCTCAATATTTCCCCAGAATTGTTGGAATCAATAATGAGCACCAAGACCAAGTAAGATGGAACTAGATAAGGTAATAGTCATTAGAGATAAAACGAGGCTTGAGCAGCTCATCGAGCGTTTCAATTCAAAAGCTCAAGCCAAGTTTTATTTAGAACTTTCAGGGGAAGACTTCGGGTTCTACGAAAAGGAACATGATACTTTTTACAACTCGTTGAGTCAAGTTGAAAAAGCAATTTCTACATCATTTAAGCATAAAGTATTGTTTCGTTCTTTTTTACCCACCTATATGTTTGCCGAAGGAGATTTAATTGTGGTTATAGGACAAGACGGATTGGTTGCCAATACAGCCAAGTATGTAAACGGCTTACCAATAGTAGCCGTTAACCCAGATGCAGAACGTCATGATGGTGTTTTATTACCTCATAGCCCAGAGACTTTTCTAACGGCAATAAAAAGTTTTGTTCTTGGAAATCATACATCGAAAATGGTAACCATGGCAAAGGCAACAATGAATAACGGACAATCTCTTTTAGCATTTAACGACTTTTATATTGGCGCTGCTTCGCATATATCTTCACGATATAGTCTTGAATTTGGAGGAAAAAGAGAAAACCAATCTTCCAGCGGTGTTTTAGTGTCAACAGGAGCTGGCTCAACTGGATGGATCAGTTCGGTGTTTAATATGACCAATAACATTAACAACTACTTTTATAATCAGAAAAGAGATTTTGATTCTGGCTTGGATTGGGAAGATGACAAGTTATTATTTGTGATTCGTGAGCCTTTTCTCAGTAAAATGTCGCAAATAGGCTTAGGTTATGGAACTATTACAAGAAGTAAGACTTTAAAAATCGAGTCTAAAATGCCCACCAAAGGAGTGGTTTTTAGTGATGGAATTGAATCTGATTTTTTGAATTTTAATTCGGGGAGTACTTTAGAAATAGGGGTCGCTAAAGAAAAGGCAAATTTGATAGTGTAGTTTTATAAGATGCTTTACAGCAAAAGGTATTTTAAAAAAGCATGTAAAACAAAATGGATAAAATGAAAAAAGTAAAAGTATTTGTATCCTCTACAATTAGGGATTTAGAGCCCGAAAGAAATCATTTGATTGATTTGATTAAGCAAAATTCTGACTTGCAATATATCGCCAAACGTGATTTCGATGAAGGATATCCCATTGATAAGTGCTTGGAAGAGGTTAGGAAATCTGACGTATTGATTTTAATAATGGGAAATACATATGGCAGCATTGAACCAAGATCTGGAAAATCGTTCACCCAACTAGAATACGAAGAGTTTTTATTTACCCATTTAGGAGTACCAGACTTGAATAAAATAATTAGAATCCTTTGGAAAGATGAGAAACATATAAAGTACAATAGCCATAAAGAAGAAAAAGAAAATCGTAAAAAGCTTGAAGAATTCAAATCCATGGTCAAAAGAAGACATACACGTCTACCAAAGTTTAACGGTGTAAAGAACGGAGTTTTTGTAAGTCAAGAGAATGACAAATTGGAATTTAAATTTCGAGAATATTTAAATTCAATACAAAGCATTGATACATCTGTTGAGTATAAGAAATTATCAACTAAGGATTTCAACTTTAAAGTATATGCAGAGTCTTGTGGTATTTCTGAAATAAAAACAGAATTTAGCAAATGTCCTTGTCCCGTTCATGAGATGAACGGCTGCAGTTTTGACCAAAAACTTCATTTTAAACCGGCTGGTGAACTATTGGAAGCATATAACAAATATCTTCCAAAACGTATTTCTAAATCCAATGCAGAGTTCAACGAAGAAAGACCTTCATTCAAAGTTATTGATATTCAAGATAGCAGGGAAAACCTTAGGTTATGGTTTTGCAATTCCACGTGGTTTCATTTTAGGGGCACCAATCTTGCCGCAAGAAAAGATGAAAAAATTAGTAGACTACTTCATCTAAATCAAGAGGAATACAATTTTGAACTTAACAAATCGAACTTTTCAAACAATTTAGGATTTACAATTCTTGTGTGTGATACTAATAACAAAACGTATTATTGCTACAGATCTAAAAAAAATGTTGAAACGAATGAAGGAAAAATTCAACTTGCTGTAGGCACTCAACTTCACGCATACGATTCAAAACATGTTTTTAAAGATGGTCGGCCTAATATAAAATCAGCAATTTTGACGGAATTAAAAAATGAAGCGGGAATAAAAAGAAATGCGATATCAGAAATTAAATTATTGGGATGGGGTATTAGCACAGAAATTGGGAACCCAGAATTTATGTTTATGTGTAGATTAAAAGAAGATATTGCACTCTATGATGTTTTGACAAAATTTTTAAACGCTACCAAACAAGACATTCCTCATATTAGTGAGTTTGATAGGAGCCTTATGAAGGGAGAAAAAGAAAACTATAATTGTATCGCCGAAGACTACTTACATTTAAGAAAAATTGCCTTAAATCCAACGGATTGGGAGCCCGAGTCAGCCGTGGCATCTATGCTGTTTTACAATAGTTTTTTAGGGGATAACACAACCAAAATTGAATAGATTATCTGTCCTTGGCGAATTCGTAATATCATAAAAAATGCGACAATTCGCATTGACGCATTCTAACCAACCTACTTATTGACGGAGAAAATCTCCTTCAATTGTCCAACCACACCTCCGTTACCAGAGACCGTGATCTCGCCGATTTTCTCGGCGATCTTTTCAACATATTCCATCTCTTTCAACTTGAAGAGCATTTCGTTTTCTTCCATAAGTTTAGCGGTGTTCAGCAAACTTCTGGTAGAAGCGGTTTCTTCACGTCGTGTGATGATATTGGCCTGAGCTCTCTTTTGAGCAACTAGAACCTGGTTCATGATATCTTTCATTTCCCCAGTTAAGATTACATCACGGATACCACAGTTCAAAACTTCAACACCCAATTGGGTAGCGGCTGTTTTGATATCTGCAAAAACGGCTTCCGCAATACTTTCCTTACGTTCCAAAAGCTCATCCAAGGTATAGGTGCCAATGTAGGCACGCAATACCAACTGCATGGCGATGTACAATTGCTTTTCATTGTCTTTGCTGCCTAGCAAAGCCTTTTCGATATCAACAACTTTATACTGTGTATAGAAGTTGATACGAATTGCAGCTTTGTCTTTAGTCAACAATTCTTGACCAGAAATCTCTAATTGCAATTGACGCATATCCGCTCTAGCCATTTTGATGGAGATGTCATTCTTCCAGAAATGGTAGGTACCACTTTCCAGCGTTTTGACATAAACATCATCGACCAAAAGGACACCTTTCTCATAAGCCGCAACTTCCAAAGTACGAACATAAGCTCGCAACTGAGGATGGCTCAGCATTGCTTTGCTGATAGCTTCTGTGATATAGATTTTACTCAAGTCCGCTATAACGAACTCGTAGTTGATCAAACCTTTCCAGAAAGCATACTTTCCAGCAGTAAGGACTTGTTTCAAGTTTCCGTTTTCAGAAACCAAGGCCAATTCGGCGTCCTTTACTTCGATGAAATGCAACATAGCTTCTAAGCCTTGGTCCTGTAGCAAGATCTCTAATGCTACAGGAGCAACAAAGGCTTTGGTAAGGTCATAGACCTTAACCATGTTTCTAAAGCCTACCCAATGCGTACCTTGGGTAATTACTCTTTGGTAATCACCTCTTTTGAAGACCAAACCTACTTTTCCTGCATTGATTCTTACTCTTTTCATTACTTAAAATTTGTGTCCGCCAGTCGATTGACGGACGAACGGGTTAAACTATTTTCATTTATTATTGATTTTTTTATAAAAAACCGCAACTATAACTCATCTATCCGTTACGGAAATATTGGTTTTTGAGGCTCGTTACTATTTGTTTTTAGGTATGCTTCCGTTCGTGTTACCAATACTTTTTATTGGTTTTCCGAGGGAGGGATATTCAAAAAGAAATAGCCTTTCACGTCAAAAATTCAGTATTTCAAAGTAGTTTCAAGACTGTTGGTGCATCCGAAGAAAAACCAACCGACCTATACCTACGGTTTTTGTCAATTATACGGAGTGACCGTCCGGTGGTCTTTTTACAAGTGACCTTCTTGTTCAGAATGGATTTTCAAGTCCATATCCCACATTATGAGTGTGGTGCTCTACCAACTGAGCTAAGAGATCTAAAAAAGGTGACCTCTGCAGGAATCGAACCTGCGCTTCCTTCTATTGCTCTAACCAACTGAGCTACTTCCCCAATTTTTCTTCATACTAATTGCGGGGAAGGTGGGAATCGAACCCACGACACATAGAGTGGTGATTGTTTTTTGGCTAACAATCAAAACCTTCAAGTCAAGTTGTACATGAAGACATTATACTTCTCAGTAAAACTTCATACAATAGTGCTATACAGAAACACCCAACAAGACAAGCTTGATATTGTTATTCCTGCAAAAGCAGGAAACTATTTTAATGAACTTTTTAGCCTCGCAATATTCCTTGCTATTGCGAAGCACTTCTTCAAACCACGACTCTGCTTGGTTTGAACAATATTTTAAAAAGCGTACTGAGAATACCCACGCTTATGGACAGACTTTCATAGGATTATGGCCGAGGCTTCCCTATTTTTCCACGTTCTCTCCGTTGCTTTGGAAATCTCGTACTTGTCCGATGCCAGAAATCATTGTAGCTGTTCGGCAACTTAGACTTGGTTTGCATAGAGGCTTTTGGCCACGCTTTGCAATTACAGGGGTTGGCTCCCCCACCGTTCATAGGTGTCCCTTTGCTGGGCGACCTATTAGAATGTTCACCGCATGGTATAGGCTTGCGACCTATATCATCCCATATATTGCAATGGGTTTAGGCAACTACTAGCTGCTACAATGCTCGAAGTCTTTTGCTGTATTGCTCACCAATTGAGCTAAAAGAACTAAAAGGTGTTTCTCTAGGATTCGAACCTAAACATACTTGGCCTAGAAGAAGGGCTTCGAGAATGGCCCCGTAGATTTTGCCCACAAAATACCAACCTTCTTCTTGTATGTCTCCCGACACACAGCACTTTAAGCTACCGAACAGTTTCCCGCCGGGTACCTTTAATGCTGCAATAAGCTCCGCTAGGTTGGATGACCTATACGTAACCCATTACCACAACTTCACCTATTGATGTCTCCATCTCAAGCCTACCCAAAAGTATTGGCTATAAGTCCTAATCTGCTTAAGCGGTCGCCCCTGGCAAATCATGACTTATGTTGGTTGCTTGCTTACCTGTACTGTATTGCAAAAAACAGTCTCCGCTTGCTGTGCCAGCTAACAGATTTATCCTTGTTACCAAGTTTATCTAAGGACGATAAGCCGCCCCATCATTTAAAAGAAATGACGATTTACACGATGAAGCTCCATTGTGGAACTTCTAATTTCAATGAACTTTGTACCTCTTGCCAGATTCGAACTGACACTTTCGTCGAAACGAACAGATTGGCTATAAATGCGCTTCCCTACTTTGATTTTTGACCATTTCGGTGCTTCTGCAAATTCTATTCATTAGCAGGCACGCCGCTAACAACATCTTCCAATCACTCCGTGGCTACGATCAATATCTTTTACCACAGCTCTTCCTTTTAAGCTAAAGAGGTATTTTCTAATTACTCCACAAAACTGAAACATAACTACGCAATTATTATGCGTAGTTAAGATTTCTTTTGTTTTTAGCAGAAGTAGCAAGACTCGAACTCGCATCTCTGAGTTCGTAGCCCAGTGTTCTATCCAATTGAACTATACTCCTGTTGTGGAACAGACAGGACTCGAACCTGTATCTTCGAATCTTCAATCCGCAGCATTGACCATCTTTGCTATTGTTCCCTTTTGGGTGTACTCTGGGATTCGAACCCTATTCTTCCCGTTCACAGCGGGGCGCTTTACCAAATAAGCCAGAGACACCATTTGAAAACCCGAAAGGATTTGAACCTTTACAACGAGGATCAAAACCTTGTATGCTAACCATTACATCACGGGTCTATTTGCAAGCCTAACAAGATTTGAACTCATACCTCAGGGTTAGAAACCCTGCGTGCTATCCATTACACCATAAACTTATTATGTACCCCACCCAAGATTCGAACTTGGACTTGAAGGATTTTAAGTCCTTTGCCTCTGCCAGTTGGGCTAGTGGGGCATAGTACAGGGAGAGAGATTCGAACTCTCAGAGTACTGGTTCTAAACCAGCTGCGTTTGCCATTTCGCCATCCCTGCATTGTTGAGGCATTAGGGTTCGAACCTAAGACTCCCGTGTTAAAAGCACGGTACTCTACCAACTGAGTTATACCTCATTTTGTACTCCATAAGGGAATCGAACCCTTGTCTTCCGATAGAAAGTCGGATGCACTAGCCACTATGCTAATGGAGCATTTCGTCTGAGAAGCAAGATTCGAACTTGCCACCTCCCGCGTCCAAGGCGGGTAAACAACCACCGTTATCTTCTCAGTTTTGCAGTACCGACGGGACTCGAACCCGTAACTTCCCGATAGACAGTCGGGCGCTCTAGCCTTTGAACTACGGTACTTTGCGCGTCCGTAAGGATTCGAACCTCAATCCTAGGTTTTGGAGACCCAGATGCTACCATTACACCACAGACGCGTTGTGGAAGCAGCAGGACTCGAACCTACATGTCATTTCTGAACCTGATTTACAGTCAGGCGAGCCAGCCAATTGCTCAATGCTTCCAAGATTTTAGAGACAAGGATGAGATTCGAACTCATAAAAAATAGTTTTGCAGACCATTGCCTTAACCATTCAGCCACCTTGTCAATTTGGCGGAGGGCAAAGGAATTGAACCTTCACTACCAGTGGTAGACTCGCTTAGCAGGCGAGCGCAACAAACCAGTATTTGCCTACCCTCCAAAAGCGGAAGAGGTGGGAGTCGAACCCACACGAGACTGGTTACTCCGAGCACTTTTCAAGAGTGTGGCCACCGCCCATTGGCTTGCTCTTCCGAAATCATAAGCATAAAAAAAGCATCTCTTTATCGGAGATGCTTTGTATATATGAGTGTTGTCTTTACGTCAACATATGATACACGTATTTCTCCTTTGTTTACAAATGGACAGTTGATCACTATAAAACCGTTCAAACCCTTTCGGCCAACAGAGATATAATTCAACTAATTGTATATGTCTTTTTAAAGATTCCATTTATATGGGTTTATAATTTATGACGATGCAAAGCTAAAAACGAATTTTAGATTACACAAGAAAATATCAATTTAATTTATTGATAATCAATTAGTTGTGATTAAATTTTGATAATAGAATCCCTGTCCGTATTCCTACGGATTTTAAACATTTTGTACAATCGTCTGTCTACCAATTGTTTTCTGTTTCAACTATCTAATTTTGTATTTCTTTACTTCTCATTTATTGGTTTAAAAAATTCCATAAAAAAAGCGCCCAATTTTAGTTGGACGCTTTCTCTTTATCGTTTTATTGTATTAATTCATAGAATCAATTTTTAAATAAAGTCGCATAGCGTCCGTTTCGCTCACTATATTCTGAGCGAAAATCGAAGAGGCAAAGCCCTTGTTCTTGGATGATATGTAACTTTCTCGGTATCATTTCTTTTACAAAGATGTGATAATTTTAAGATTCAAAACAAATTTTTGGTTGAATTACTTAGAATTTCTACTTTCTCTTTCCCTTCTTTTTTTCCTCCATGGAGCATTAACTTCCCAATCTCCAGCCATGATGCACCCATAAGGCATCACTTCATCTTGAATCGTACCCAAACCAAATTCATCCATTTGTTCTCTAACCGTGGCGGCATTTTTATAAGCGCTAGGTAATTCTGAAACGTCAATCTCATTGGAGAAGAAACGTACGTCCAATCCTTTGGTTTCTTCAAAGAATACTTCTTCATTAGTGAATTCAGCTTTGTTTTTCTTATGCTGTGTTCTGCTCATGTTTCGACCTGCTCCGTGAGGGGCAAAACCTAAATTTGTTGCTGTAGTATTTCCATCAACTATTAAAACAGGCTCGGCCATGTTCAAAGGAATCAATCTTGGCCCCGTAATATCAGGCATAAACTTAGCATCCAGAGGTGTAGCACCTTTTGCGTGATAAAATATATCATCATCTTGGAATACAAAATTGTGTTCGTTCCAAAAACGGTTTTCAATTTTGACTCCCAAAGCATCCAAAGTGGCATCATGAATAACTTCATGATTTTTCTTTGTCCATGCTCTTATGATTTGCAAAGCATGCCAATAGTTTTCACCTTCTTCAGTATCAAAGGGAATCCATGCATTTTGCTTTAAGGTTTCCGGAGAAAGCTCTTGTCGGAAACGTTCGGCAATTTTCATCCCCTTAGTATACAAACGAGCGCCAGGACCACGCGAACCGTGATGAGTAATCAACATGGTGTTTCCGGTTTCTTTGGAAATTCCAACAAACAAGAAATGGTTGCCATCACCTTGTGTTCCCAAATGTGTTCGCGCAATTTGAATCATCTGATTATCCCTTAGGAAATAATTACTTTCAAATACTTCTAACAATTCCGTAGGAAATCGATACTGGGCATTTCTATCTCGTCCACCAGGACCGAAATGCGTACTAGCATGTGCGGCATTCAAGACATCCTTTGGGTCAGCTGAACCAAAATCAGTCAACATCACCGAGCAGCAGATATCAGCGCTGTGCATACCTGGGTGAATGGCATTCTTAGCGGCGACAACTCCACCAACAGGAATAGTTCCTTTGGGCCCAGCCGGACAAGCATCTGGCATCACAGCGCCATCAACTAGGGTAGGGGTACGCATCAAAATATCCATGGATTCCAATACGGAGTTTACATTGCCTTCCTCCAATTCGTTTTCCGCTTTGATATTCACTGAATATGGGATGGTTTCCGAATGTAAACCCATGATAGGTCCTGGACGAAATTGCTCCAAGTAGTTTAATAGGGCATCTCCCTGCAATTGGTTGGTATTGATATGTGCCAAGGCTTCAGGAATCCATTTTCCTGATTTGAAGCCCATGGCGATTAGTTCCTTTCCGGTAATGTTTACTCTGTTTTCCATAATTTCTTTTAATTAGCCCCACCGACTCCAGCGTTCGGTGGGGCGCTACATGAAGTCGGTGAACCGGCTTCTTTATGATTCCGGTACAAACTTGCGACTCATGTGCGCAATTATTTTGCGTAGTAAAAAATTATTGATAGAATTGCTCTCTTATTTCCACTAATAACTCATTTACAATATCTAAATTAGGTCTCGCCATCAAACTAGATTTTTCATAAATAACTTCTAATTCCAATCTTAACTTTTCAGCTCTTTCCACCAACTCTTCATATTCGAATTCAGCATTTTTGACAGCTAGCAGAAAATCTCGGTCTGGTCTTTTCACTATGATTTTATTATAAGCACCTATTTCTTTAGCCATATGTAAAAGACGAAAAGTGTGCATCATGTTTTTAGCATCGTAGTTCTTGCTATGCGAGATATTACTCTTGTAACGTTCATCATTTCGCTTTTCTACCCAAGACCAATACTCTTTATACTTTTTACAATGGGATGAATAACCATCTCGATTGAAATATAAAATAGCCGCTGGCACTTCCGATTTTGGAATTGAACTAAGGCAAACTTCATTCGCATTTTCTCTTGCAACGCCACTATACTTCATATAAGGGTTGTAGAAGAGATTGTAACAATCTTTCATGTGACTTATTTTAGCCAATCCACAATGGTCCACCTCGAAACCTTCATTTTCTAAAAAAGTATTCAAAGGCACAGCTCCCTTTTCTTTTCGAACAAAACAAAAGTCAGTAACAAATTTTCGTTCTTTTTCGACAGGATTAACTATTTTTTTCTTCAATCCTCTTGCCTTTTTTATTTGAGTAAAAGCGTAATTCGCAAAGGTGTCTTTGCACAATTTTGAAAGAAAGTACTCAGACTTGACTTTATCGAATAGCGGATGCTTTGAGAGTATGCAGTCTTCAGGAACACTTAACAATTCAAGAATATTAGGATTGTTTTTTGAAAGAAGTTCTATAAACTTTTTGAGCTCATAATAAACAATATCGTTCGTCTCGTTATTTATTTGACCCACATATTCCAATGAATAATACTTTTCTTTTGGTAGTACAAAAACTCCACGAATATCGGTATCAGAAGAAGTGGTAGCGAGTCCGTATGCTCTACTACCGCTGATACATTCAAATATGATATTTCCTGAAGCTTTTAGTTCTTCTATTGTTTTCATTTGGTCAAGGTGTTATATAAAAAACTATCAATTCTATCAGTATCAGGTTTTCCCCCTGAAAGAGATTTTGCAAACTTTTCGTTATTAACTAAAACACTTGTGATAAGATTTACGACTTTCTCATTTCTGGAATGTAAATAACTTTCGTTATTCTCCGATTTTATAACCATCAAGTTTCTTATTTCGTCTTCCTCACCCCTTTTTACAAGAGATAACATCTTGCTAAAAACAACAGGTGGCATCGTATTGTGTTCAAGTATCCACTTGCCCGCCAAAGCTGTTCGCAATGCATAAAACAAACTCTTTAGTTTTACAGTTTCACCAGTCAACTTTTCTTCATATTTTTTGCTCATACTTAAATAGTGATACATACAAGCTACAGGAGAAAAGCAATCTTTAGCTATCGCTCGCAGTTCCTTTATGGATGTGCTTTCTTCGATGTATGTTATAGGTGAGAACAAATGCTCCAATGCAGGTACGTTCGACTTTTTAAGCAAGCGTAGTTTCTTTCTGAGCTCCCAACCGACCGCATCAAAATCACCATCGATTATATCGATGCTATCTCGTTTTTCCGAGATTGACAAATACCACTCTATTGGATGTGTATATACAAATCTAACATCAAAATCACTATCTGGGGAAGCAAAGCCCCAAGCCCTACTTCCAGATTCACAAGCAAAGAGTATGTCTACTTTCTTGTCAGTTGCTAGATTTTTAAGTTTACTTTTCATCATTTCTAAAATTATGATACAAATTTGATGAAGTACTACGCAATTATTTTGCGTAGTAAAATTATATTTTTACTTTCATTAAAAATACTGCTAAATGGCCCTCAACAAAAACGCCCTTATCCGCTATAAAGCTATTGACAAATGCCTTCAAAATAACTATAGGCAATGGACTCTGAATGATTTGATAGAAGCTTGTTCAGATGCCTTATATGAATACGAGGGTAGGGAAGTGAATGTAAGCAAACGGACCGTGCAACTCGATATTCAGTTGATGCGGAGTGATAAGCTAGGTTACAATGCTCCAATTGTTGCTTATGATAGAAAGTATTACAAATACGAAGATGAGGATTATTCCATTACGGATATCCCGATAACGGAGAACGACATGAATGTCCTTTCTGAAACTGTAGAAATGCTCAAGCAGTTCAAAGACTTTTCTTTGTTTTCAGAACTAGGGGGAATTATTCAACGCTTAGAGGATAAAGTATATACCGAGAAGACGCATCAATCATCCATAATTCATTTAGATAAGAACGAGAATCTAAAAGGATTACATTGGCTTGACGAACTCTATCAAGCCATTCAGAAAAAAGTAGTCTTGAAGGTGGAGTACAAATCTTTTAAAGCCGTTACGGCCAATGTAATTACTTTTCATCCCTGTTTACTGAAGGAGTTTAATAACCGATGGTTCCTGATAGGAATGGGAAATAAGAACAAAGGCATAGTTAATCTTGCCCTTGACCGAATCATTTCGATTGACTATGATTTCACAACTCCATATTCCAATTATGAATTTGATGCGGACACCTTTTATAAAGATGTTGTAGGTGTCACCGTGAACCAAGGTGAAAGGGCTTCCAATATCAAATTATGGATTGACAAATACAATGCTCCTTATGTCATCACCAAACCTTTACATCATTCACAGATTATTGAAAAAGAAAATGAAGATGGTAGTGTAGAAGTGAATATCAAGGTGAAAATCAACTTTGAATTGGAACGTTTGATTTTAGGTTTTGGTGATGCTATTGAAGTAGTTCAACCTGAAAGACTTCGCAAGCGAATTGCTAAGAAATTGGTAAAAGCTTTCAGTTACTACGATTTAAATTAATCTCATCGAGAAATTATCGTAGAAAGTCAAAAAATGAATAAATTCAAGAAAAATATGATATGGTAATAACAGTAAAAGATGCCACGTTCTCTGGAGATATCCTAAATGAAATAGAGATTGCAGTTCAAAACGAACGCACGACGGTCAAAGATCTTATTGCCGCTCGTGTAACTTCTGAAGTGAAATCCTATAATGAAAAACTACCTGAATATTTTAAAGGACTTATTCAGCCTTCTGAAGCGGAAAAAACTTTAAACGGGTTTCGACTAAAGAGAAGGGAAAAGAAAATCGATGTAGAAAAACAAATCTGGACTGCTTTAGATGCCTTTCAAAAGAACGGCTACTTTATTCTAATCGACGATAAACAAGCTGAGGATTTAGATCAGGAAGTACTTGTTGGAGCTACTACGGAAATAAGTTTTGTCAAACTAACTCAATTAGTTGGAGGTTAATATGGGATTAAAAGATAAGTTAACGAATATATTTTCAGGCAATAAAGGTTATCAGATTAATAGTCAATTAGAGGAAGTAATTAATAGGTTGATAAAGGAATATTATCCAAATAACAACAATAGTTTTTGGAGCGATAAATCAATGGGAAAACTTGAGAGCTACATTGATATTAAATCAAAAGACAATGAGTTCAAAAGGGAACTAGTTTTTTATTTGATTGAACCGATCAATTATTATAACCGCCTTCATCGCAAGAATCAGAACTACACTCATCCGAATAATGCTTTTCAACAGCAGTATGTTCGATCTGAACTATTTGCCTTGTTGATGCGTAGTAATTTGGGATTTAGCCTTAGTGAAGTTATTGAATTGATAAAGAAGTTTAAGGTATCTGATGAGAGCCATAAGAAGAAATTTGTTGATTGGCCAATCGGTTTTGCCATACAACAGCTTGAGCGAATTATTAAAAAAGAAGGTGTAACCGATGAATTAAAAGTTTTTCTACAAGGTATGTTAAAATGGCCTCAATTGAAGCAAACCAAATATTATTGGGGTACAGATCTTGAAAAGGTCAAAGTTAAGATTGAAAAACTGGTCTTTGAAAGCGAGAACACAGACGGTTCAGTGGCGCCTTATAATTTACCTGATGACCGGCTGGCAGCAATCGTAAACCCGGAAATTGAAAAACTGAAATTAGAAGAACAAAATCATTGGTATTCTCTTTTTCATTTGTTTATAAAAGCAACAGGTTCCAAACCAAGTGCTAAATATTTGAAAAGCACTAGTGCTTTGATGGATGATATAGGATCGGCGAAATACAAAAAACTAGTGCATGCGTGGCTGGAATTTGTAATCCCTTTAAAAGAAATAGAGACCCCTCATGTACATGATTATGGAGATGGGACTACTTACGAATATTCAAGCTATGATTTTTTACACGAAAAGAATACAATTTTTTTAAAGGGTCTAGTTTGGAGCCTATCCAAATTCCACGATTCAAAAACTTTAAGTCTTGTAGCGAAACTTACAGAAAGATCATTTAAGAAAATTCCTGGAGTTGGACCCACAGCTGCGGGTGTTGGAAACGCTTGTATATATGTGCTAGGGAACACAAAAGGATTAGAGGGTATAAGTCATTTGTCTCGACTAAAGTTGAAGATAAAGCAAAACAATACAAAAAAGCTTATTGAAAAGTATATTGAGTCATCCTCAGAAAAATTAGGAGTTTCAACATCGGAAATAGAAGAATTGTCGATTCCTGATTTTGGACTTGTTCATGGATTTAAAAGCTATTCTTTTGATGACTATTCGCTGGAACTCAAAATTGAAGGCTTAGGCAAAGTGATATTGAGTTGGATAAAACCAGGTGGTGGTATGCAAAAAACTACACCTTCATTTATTAAAAACTCGGCAAAGCATAAACAGACACATAAACGCGCTAAAGAGGATGTGGCTCAGATTAAAAAGTATTTAACAGCCCAAAGAGATCGCATTGATCGCTCCTATTTGTATGACAGAATTTGGACTTTTGAAAATTTTTCTAAATTTTATTTGAATCATGGTCTTGTAAATTTTGTTGCGAAAGATTTGGTTTGGGAGTTTAAAAAAGGTGATAGTTTTATTGCTGCTCTTTGGCAAGAAAAAAGTGGAAAGACATCAATAGTAATGAGTTATCTTGGATTACAGACATGACTGAAGTAAGGCTATGGCACCCCATAAATTCGGAAGTTAGTGAAGTTTTGAGTTGGCGAAATAAGTTAGAGGAATTACAAATAAAACAGGCATTAAAACAAGTGTATCGGGAAGTATATATTTTAACTGATGCGGAGATAAATACGAAGTCCTACAGTAATAGAATGGCAGCCCACCTTTTGAAACAGCATCAATTCAATGCTCTTACAGCTATAAGAGGATGGCGCTACTCATTGTTGGGTGCTTATGATGATGGTCGGGACGGAGAAGTCGCAAAAATTGCTTTAAAAGAACATGGTTTGGAAGCACAATTTTGGATTAATGAAATTTATGCCGATGATGCTTTTAATGATGCGGGTATCTGGGACTATGTATCAACGGATCAAGTGCGCTTTATTGATGAAAGTGGTGAGGTAAAAGATTTGGTTGAAATCCCAAAAATGGTGTTGTCAGAAATAATGCGAGATGTAGACCTGTTTGTTGGTGTGGCAAGTGTTGGTAATGATCCAGAGTGGAGAGATAATGGAGGGTTGCCTCAATATCGAGATTATTGGACTAGTTATTCGTTTGGAGACCTAAATGAGGTAGCAAAGACAAGAAAAGCGATACTAGAAAAATTAGTGCCCAGATTAAAAATAAATAAGGTAGCAACGATTGATGGAAAGTTTCTTAAGATTAAGGGTACAAAAAGAGTTTACAAGATTCATATAGGTAGTACAAATATCTTGATGGAGCCTAACGATCAATATCTATGTATTGTTCCTGCCCGAGGTAAGGATAAAAATACACAGGACTTGTTTTTACCTTTTGAAGGAGATAGAGGTTTGTCATTAGTTTTAAGTAAGGCCTTTTTATTAGCAGCTGATGATAAGATTGACGACCCAACTATTCTCAGTCAAATTAATGGCTAACCTAAAACTTTGTACGACTTCATTTGTGTTAGTTTATTCCCTAAATTAGTACTGCAAAAGACGCATAAAATTTGCATCAATTTGTACCATTTTGAACCGAGTTTAGAGTTCGGTTAATCATTTAAAATGAAGACCATAAAAGTTTGATAGTTAACACATTGTGGGGGCATAGTTAGTTCTGTCATCCCGACCAGATAATAAACCTCTGTTATTCAGGGGTTTATTTTTTTTGAAGGGTTTGTAAATCCTCTTTTCCTCATCCAAAAAAATAGCCCTAAAGGTCCAAAATAGACCAAATTGGACCAACTTAATACACGAAAGTTCGCAAATAGTTCGCAAAGATGCCCACTAGGGCATAACCATCCTCGACAAAGGTTTGATTTCAAAGTGCGTATTCCTTTAAAGCGATAGTCTGTCATTCCCTAAAAATAGACTGCTTAAGATTATCCTTATTTTTTATTTTTAATAGTAAATATATTACAACATAATTGTCGAATTTCACAACAAAAATTAAGCCGTGGATCTTTGATTGGTTACTATAGCTTCTCAAAACTAGCGAAACTGAATACTGACTGCAACAGGTTTTCTACTATAGTGCTCATTGCGTTCTTGTTATTGAGTGGTGTTGCATTGTGCCAAAGTGTCAATTTTGAAAATGTAGGAAAGGAAAAATTGCTTCGCTATAACGGCGGTATTTCCGCGAATGGTGTTTTTTATGATGGTACGGCCAATAGACAGTCCTTTACCTATTTTCTCAATGGTAATCTCAATTTTAATATTGCAGGATTATACAACATCCCATTGTCATTTACATATTCCAATCAGGATTTTAATTTTGCCAATCCCTTTAAATTCAATCGATTGAGCCTTAATCCTTCTTATAAATGGATTGCTGCCCATATCGGTGATGTCAATATGACTTTTTCACCTTATACCCTTGCAGGGCATCAATTTACCGGTGCAGGGGTTGACCTTACCCCAGAAGGCCCTTTTCAGATAAGCGCCATGTACGGACGATTGCTTAGGGCAACGGAATTCAATACCGAAATGCCTGAGGCTATGGCTGCTTATAGGCGGATAGGTTACGGGTTGAAAACGTCATATGCGTTCGAAAAATTTAGATTGGGGCTTATTCTTTTCAAAGCTACGGATGATGAGGAATCCCTTGAAAACCCTATTCCAATTGCTGCCAATATTACCCCTAATGACAATGCCGTGGTATCTCTTGAAACCGAATTTACCCTATTCGATAAGGCAAGGTTTCGTGTGGAGTATGCCATTTCGGGCATAACCGAAGATACCGGGCTGAATGACCCTAGATCAGAAAATGGCTTACTCAATTTTTTATTGGACGAAAATATAACGACCAATTATTTCAATGCTCTTAATGCCTCGTTGAGCTATCCTGCTGGTAATGGGGTATTGGGCGTGGCCTATGAGCGCATAGATCCCGATTACAGAACTTTAGGGGCTTATTTTTTCAATAATGATTTTGAGAATATTACCGTCAATGCAAGTCAAAACATTTTTGATAATAAATTAAATGTTTCCGTAAATGCCGGTTTACAGCAAGATAACCTTGATGATACCAAATCATCCGAATTGCAAAGGGTAGTTAGTTCGATAAATCTGAATTACACGGCTTCCGAACGTTTGGGTATCAATGGATCTTATTCGAACTTCCAATCCTTTACAAACATCCAAGATCAATTCGATTTTATAAATCAGGTTGGGGCATTTGATAATGTAGACACCTTGAATTATCGGCAAATATCACAAAATGCTAGTCTGGGGGTCAATTACATCACCAAACGATCTGAAACAAAACAACAGACGGCCAACCTTAATATCATCTATCAGAACTCCAATAACCAGCAACAAGGCGAGACCATCGAAGGTGGTCTAAGTAATTTTTATAATGGCATTGCCTCTTATACCTGGAACTATCCAAAAGAGGCATTGAATATCTCACTGGCAGGGAATGCTTCTCTGAATGAAACCGGAATGGAAGATTCGAACCTTATTCTAGGACCTACATTATCCATTGGGAAACAGTTTTTTGATAAGACTTTACGAACGAACTTCTCAAGCTCGTACAATACCTCATTCAATAATGCAGAGCAGCAAAGCAGTGTGTATAATTTTAGATTGGGGGCGAGTTACACCCTGTTTGAACAACATAACCTAAACCTCAATGTACTCTCCCTTTTCAGAAATGCACAGACTGGTAGTAATAGGGATTTTACCATGACCTTTGGATACAGCTATAGTTTTGATAATTTCAAGCTCAGGCTTAAGGGAAGGGAAAAAACCCTTGGGCAGAACAAGAATATTTTAGCATTTAGACACAGGGGGGTGACATATAGGGGAACCATACGGGATATTAATACACAATTAACCAATGTATATGGCAGCCCAAAATTCAGAAATATACCTTCATTCAAAAAAGATGAACTAAAAATAGACCTCACCACGGTCAAACAACAAAAACGTAAGACTGTTTACGAAGAGCGGGCCTTAACATTTTTAGACAATCTTTATAGCTATGGTGATTTCTTAAAGCTTTATGATGAGACCCTTTACGAGGTCGTGGAAAAAATCAGGGGTGATATGAGCGGGATCGATATCGTTTTAGAAAGGCTATTCGTAAGTAAGAAAACCGAGCTTGACGAACATCCATTGCATAATAAACCGTTGAAAGAATATACCGAACAGGACGAAGAAACACAAGACGGCTATGAGAAATTGAAAGAAGACGTAGAACAACGGCTACGCAAATTAGTCGGACATCGGTGGATGCAAAAACAATTTGAAAACTATGTAGAATTAGCTGATATTCAGAATGCTAAGGGCTATTTATCCAATTTTAAAAGAAATACATCGATGGAATTGTACCAGACGTATGAAAAAAACAGGGATATCGATGAATTAAAACTACTTTTAGAAATACAGTTCATCGATTATCATTACAAATTGTCCACCGATTTAGTGGATCCTGATACCTTTGAGCTTAGGTACATAAACAAGAACTAATTCAACCCAATGAAAAGACCCTCACTCTTGTTCATAATTCTTGTGCTGTCTTTTATACAGATCGCTACCGTTTTCGGACAGTCTTTTCCTGTTCAAATTGTACCACAGGCCATTCCCCCAACTCCCGTATATTTTTCAAGTTATGCGAACGAGACTGCTATCAATGGTCCGCTTCGCGTTCAAATCACCTTAAATGATTTGACCATACAAAATAGGGGGATTCGTTTACGTGCCTCTTTCGAAGGAAACGGTATTTCTTTTCAAAGCAATGAAATTGTCAATGGTGCGGCACCCCTATTCTTAGAGGGGGGGCTACCCTTGGTTTTGAACAATATCGATCTTGCGCCTTATTTTCGATTTGAGAACATTACCGGTATTTCCCCAAATGTTTATGGACAACCTATACCTGAGGGTACCTATCAATTTTGTTTTGAGGTCTTTGATGTTTTGACGGGCAACCGTCTAAGTAACAGGTCTTGCGTAAATACGGTTGTTTTTCAGAATGACCCTCCCATTTTGGTCAATCCCCAGAATAGAACGATTGTTGATCAGGTCAATCCCCAGAACATTGTCTTTCAATGGACTCCAAGGCATATCAACGTTTCCAATGTGGAATATGAATTGAGTATTGTCGAGATATGGGATAATCAGGTGGACCATCAGGCCGCTTTTCTAAGCAGTCCACCATTTTTTACCACGGTTACCACGGCCACTACCTATGTATATGGGCCATCAGATCCATTATTGTTACCCGATAAGAATTATGCGTGGCGTATTCAGGCCAGGGCGATGCAGGGTGCCGAAGAAATTGGGGTCTTTAATAACCAAGGCTTCAGTGAGATTTATGTGTTCGGTAGCACTACACGCTGCGAATTACCTTCCACGGTAACCGATGAAGTCAAGGGAGCTACCAATGCCAATATTTTATGGACGGACTTTTCGCAAGACCCTGCGGAATATAGTATACGATACCGTCAAAAAGATAGCGGGGGGGAATGGTTTTATTCCAAGACCACTGGCGAAATGATTACGTTATGGGATTTAAAACCGGGTACGGAATACGAATACCAGTTATCTAAAAAATGTGTGCTCTCAGAAAGTGAATATTCAACAATTCAAACGTTCAGAACCAACCTTTTTGACGATGATGACAGTACCTATGAATGCGGTATAGCCCCAAATATCGATGTTAGTAACCAAGTACCTTTGGAAAGCTTGGAAGTGGATGAAAAATTTACCGCTGGGGATTTCCCGGTCACCGTACTAGAGGTAAACGGGGGCAATGGTTATTTTAATGGTAAAGGCTATGTAACGATTCCATATCTAAAGAGCATCAAGGTCGCGGTGGAGTTTACCAATATTTTCATCAACCAAAATAAAGAACTGGCCCAAGGCAATGTAGTTACTGTTTACGATCCCAACTTGGGGGGTATTATAGATCCATGGGATATTGTGGACGATATAGGGGATGCCATCAATGGAGGGGATCATACCTATATCGAACCCGTTGACTTTGATATTGATAAGGTCGAAATTCGCGATGGGGAAATTGTGGTTATAGGGACCGATGAGAACGGTAACCCTGTCGAAGAAACCTTCCCTTACGATGAAGGGGACACCTACACGATTACCGGAAATAATCAAGTATGGGGTATCGATGAAAACGGTAAGGCCGAAATAGAAGGTGCAACTGCCGAAGGTGGAGCTGCAGTGGCCGGCAATACTACTGGCGTACGGTCTGGAAGTGACGGTACCTTAGACAGTCCGGCGGTAGTGGAAATAGAGGATTCGTTGGTCTCGTTCACGTATTCCTTTCCCATGAAAAGTGAAGAAAGCTATGGTCATGACGTGGCTGATAGCCCTCACGAAAAGAATACCTATCCTAAAGTTAAGTTAAGCAGCGGAGGGGATTTTTATCCGATACATAAAGCAGTAAAAAATGGGGCCAGCGATACCTTTATTGTAGAGGCTACCTTCAAAAACGATTCCTTGTCCATTGATAGCCTCATTTTCAAGACGGTACAGGGCTTAGCAATCGAAACAGAAGTGAAGGATAGAGGTAAGAACCAAATTAAGGTTACGGTAAGTGGCCATAAGGGTTACCGCAGTCAAGAAGCGGTAATCACCTATAAGACTGCGGATGACAAACAAGTGGTGGTCTCCAGTTTCTTTATACACCATTTACGACCCTTAGAACGGACCAATGTGACCCTAGTTCCGGTAAATGGAGCTTCGATCTCGGGCATAAAGGCGCAAGTGGCCCAAAAATTTAACGAGGGGGGAGCCCAATTGAACGTTATCGATGGTAGCACTTACACGGGCAATACCTCTGAACTACGCTATACGGAGAGTGGTTTGCTGACGAGACATCCCCAAAGTTTTATTGATTTCTACCAAGACTTTAAGGCGAATTCAGGTCAGTATAATGACAATTCGTACTATGTTTTCGTATTTGATGAGGACGTACAACCTGGCACTATAGCAGGCTTTATGCCTAGAAACTCCCAGTTTGGTTTTGTTTTTCCGATAAACCTGAACACTACTAAGCTAGAGAGTAAGCGCACTGTGGCCGATTTGATTGCTCATGAGGTGGGTCATGGCGTTTTTGCATTAAGCCATCCTGAAGGTACCGGTGGTCAAACGAACTGGCTGATGGACGACAAAGGGCCTGGCAATGAACTGGCCATACGGGATTGGGAAGCCATGGGCTTTGACGGGCTGAGAATCAATTTGTTTGATGACGATGAGGAAGGGGAAGCAAAACCTTGGGAGGGTGTTGATTACGATGTTCTTCTTCCAAAAATACCAAACACCTCTGATAGTGACGTTTTGAGTTTTGTCTCCTTATCGGGTACGATATATTCGCTGGAAGGCTCCACAAGGGATATTACTTTTCTAAATGGCTTTCTAGTTGGTTTTACTATCAATAACGATAGATATATTGCAAAAGTCAATGATAATGATGGTTCGCAGGATGATCAAAAATATTTTTTAGGGTATTCTTTAGAAAGAGATACTCCCTATAGAAGGGAGTCCTTGTCTATGGACTTAAATGAAGGAGCAACGGTGTATTTCGCTTTTGCAAACAACGCGGGCAATTGTGCTGCTCCCCAATTGTTTACGGCTAAATACATTGGAGACGATGTTGATGCCGATAATACAGGAGTAACCGCATCCAATAATGAGTCTTACATTAAAAAAGGTCTTGTTGTAAATAGCCCGGGCGTAAATGCAATAGACATCTCGACGACTATAGGAATTGATGTGCCCTCAGATGTGTTCAACTGTCTTAAAAACGGTGATTTAAAAGGGCTTTATAAACGAATAGAATATACTTTGAATGGTAAGGAACTTGGCTTCTTGGATGAGTTTTTTACCAGGTTGAACGAGTTTGAAAATGTATATGTAGCACTTTCAAAAGAAGATACCCGAATAGCGGATATAGACCATGTTCTTGATGTAAATAGCTATGGCGATGTGCAATATCTAAGGTCGCTATTGAAACAATATCAAGGAGATTTGAAAAACCAAACCTTAAAGATTAGATTGAAAGTGGGTGATGAGGACGTCCTACCCGAATTCACCAAATACATCCCGTATTTTGATAGTCTTTTTGCCTGCCTGAACCAAAGTGATAGCCAGCTCGACTCTAACAATTATCATGTGCCCCTATGTCTATGGAAAGATGTGGAAGTAGGTCTGATATATACTGCAGCTGACCCCGCTCTTCTAGCTGGTGTCGTAGATGGCGGTATAGATACGGTCATAGATGTCTATAAATTGGCAGAAGGATTGATTTCATTCTCGGACGCCTATGGTCCACGGCTTTTTTGGTGCGAAGATCCTTCGGTTATCATACAAGAGTATTCAAAGTTTGGATCAGAATTTAGCCAGATACTAGCAAATATGGCTATAAATGGTATTAACACAATCGATATTCCAGATGGCCTGTTGGAAAGTATTCAGCGATTTAAGGAAATTATTCGCTTAGCCGATATCATAGAAAAAGGTGGGGAATTCGGAGATTACTTTAATGAAAAGTTGGAACCTGTATATGATTTGCTCCTTGACTTGAAACAGCAAGGTAGCGTAGCTTACGGTAATTTCATTGATGGTGTTAATAGGATAAAAGGATTTTTTGGTATCACCAATCTCTCCATTACTAAGATTGGATGTTCGGATAAAGAGAAAGAAGATGCCCAAAAAACCAGGGAAAAGACTATAGAAGTACTTAAATTTCTAAACGAGTTGACTGCACCCGCCAATTCGGAGCTCCGCGAAAAACTAGCTGAGGCCATTGACATTGCCATTAAAGAATATCTAGATACAACCTTGTCTCCAGATAATTTCGGTCGTTATAATCAAGGAAAAATACTCTTTGTAATTGTTTCTGAAATTGCTTTGGCCATAGCCACTGGCGGTGCTGCTTCAGTTGGTAAAGGGGCCGGAAAACTGCTTGTGCAAACCCGGGGCTTGTTGGACCAATTATCAACATTGACGCAGATAGGGGCCAAAAAATTGAATAATGTTCGAGGTATACGTATTGATGGAAACAAAATTTCAGCAAGTGATGGTACGGAACTCATTGAGATAACAAATGATGGATTGATTATTAAAAGGGTGTTGCCAGAAAATGCCACTGACTACACCATTTTAGAGGGTGCTGAGCTGAGGAATGTCGATATCGTCAATATCGATGGGAAACAAAATATTGAAATTGTTGATTATGAGGGTCAGGTCTATGTACGGATTCTAGATGGTACTACAGGAAGATGGTCTAGATATGGAAACGTTAGGAAATTACCAGATGAAGTATTGTCAAAACTCGATAATTGGTCAGACGATTTGGTGGTAAAATTAGACGATGCACTTGGAAAGTATCCCAGACTATCTGATGAATTGGTCGCCAACCTAAGGTTACTTGACCACTTCTCCCAAATGCATACAGTATGGTACTATAAGCTGGGTCTAGCACGTGCGTACAAGGTTTCGAATTCCAACGTTGGCTCCATCGATTTACCTGATAATTTTGTAAAGGTATTGGAAGATTTAGACCTTTCCGATGGATCAAAAATGAAAAATATCCTGGCTGATAGCCAATTTGGAAGTAAGCTTGGTAGAATTCTGGAGAATGAATTTGAAGTAATTCTAGAAACAGCTTGGACTAGCAGGCAAGGAATCGTTAATTCAGATTTACCTTCAACGCTGAAAAGTTATTATTTGTCCATCTACGATGCCGGTTATACCGTGATGTCTAAACAAGTTAAGATAAAAGTACCCAATGAGGGGAGTCCAGAGCCGGATTTCCTCTTCTTCAAAAGAAAAAACAACTCAAACGAAATTGATTTGGAAGATGTGTTGTATCATGATGCCAAAATAAGCACAAACACGGCTTTTTCATCGGCTCAACAAGAAATCAAAAAACTTATCCAACTTGCAAAGGACATGAACGGGAAAGCAATCTTTCAAGTTGAAAGTGGAACAATCAATAATATAACCTTAAGTAATGATGCGATTATAACCATAAAGGAGATGAGTAAAATCGGCACAACCGTCGATGATGGATTGATTGACTTGGTAAGAAAGCTTGAAATTGAAAATTAATATGAAACCCACCAGACAACATACGATTATCACGTTACTGCTCTTTTTAACGCAGTGGTTGGCTATGGCAGCACCCTATTCGGGAGTGGAAGATTCCATTACTGAAAAAGACAGTGTGGTTGCCAAAGGGAAAGGGTTGAAAAATACCTTGCATCGGCGAATCCAAGGACTGGCAAATTCCGCAGGGCCTACCGCTTTGGGATTAAAAAAGTATACTACCGTTTCCAATAAGAAATTCAGGTCCTTTCCGGCCCTCGATGCCGAACTCGCCCAAACCAAGGATTTTCATTTCAACTATGCACAAGATCAAGAACCGGAATTCAATGAGGCCTACATAGAACAGAACTTTCAACAGGCACAGGCCGATACGCTGATTGCCCGAGCCGACCAATTGATTCAAAAACTAGAGGAATTTGGGAATTTTGTGGACGTACTTACCGGAAACGACTTGTTGCAACTACCAGTGGGCTTACGAAAACGAGATCCCTCTTCGGGCAATGAAATCGTTATTGCCGTTAGTAGCGTTCGCTTCCATTCAGAGTATGCAGAGCTCAAGCTATGGGCCAAAATGGATATCCCGCAGAGCAACCGGTCCCTGTTTTTCGGGGCGGAAGGGGTAAAGTTTTCCCGGCAGGGAGCCCTTGTGGGTGATGCCAAACTGGTATTGCTTGGGGATTTCCCCATTCCCTTCAATGGCGATAATTGGTTGTTGACCCTAAAAGGGGGTGTCAACTTAAAAACCGGGAACTTTACCAGTAAAAGTTACCTCTCCATAGACTGTAACGGACTTAAGGAGATTAGCCTTGATGGTAATCTAAAAGTATCTAGAAGTGTGCTCTTGCCCCTTAATGAAGATGGCAGTTACATGTGCGGACCCTCAAAAGAACCCTTTGCGACTGATGAAAAAGGTAAAAAAATAGCCCAGAATACCTGTTATGTAGAAACCGAATTCACGGTGCAGACTTCAGGTTGGAACGATGTGCTTATCGATGTTACCCTACCCAATTTTGAAATGGTGGGGCTTAAAAATTGGGCCTTTAACGTTCAGAATGCGGTGTTGGACCTTAGTGATACCCGTAATTCTGAAAATGTGGTTTTCCCTACGGCCTATAACCAATTATTGCCAGCCGATAATCGAACCTTATGGCGTGGCATCTATGCCAAGGAAATCGATATCCTTCTTCCAGAATCCTTTAAAAAGATTACCGGAAGTACGGAGCGGGTACGCTTTAATGGGCAAAATTTGATTATAGATAGTTTTGGCCTTTCAGGCGCTTTTTCAGCTACCAATCTTTTAAAACGGGGGGAAGGTGCGGTTGGTAAATGGGGCTTTACCATAGATTCCCTCGGAATTACATTGGTAACCAATAACATCAAGGGCGGTGCACTTGCTGGGGATATTCGAGTACCTATTATGAAACAACCCTTAGGGTATGAAGGCTACATCGCTGAAAACGAATACGGCCTCAAAGTGGCTTTAGGGGATACGCTAAAGTATGATACCCCCGTTTTTTTGGGTAAAATGGAACTCTTGCCCAACTCCAGTGTGGCTATAAAATCCATAGATGGTGAATTTTATCCTTCGGCAAACCTCTCTGGTAGCTTAAGTGTAGGTGGTGGATTAAGCCAAAATACAGCCAATACCAAAACAAACGATAGCATTCCCGTTCGTGCTGATGGGTTCAATTTTAGGGGCATCACTTTTCAAGAACTGGAACTACAGACCGAACCGGATAAGCCCCTGATCAAAGCAAAACACTTTGGTTTTGATGGGGAATTTCAATTGCTGTTCTTCCCGGTGACCATCTCAGAGGTACAAATGGTAACCCCAAGCAATAACCAGGTGGGCCTCAAGTTCGACATGGCCTTGCATTTGGATGATTTCGGCAAGGGCGCCACAACTTCCTTGAATATTCTCGGGAAACTTGAGGATGGGAAAAAATTGCACAGTTGGGAATTTGATAAGGTGGCTATTGATAAAATAGGTGTTGATTTTGAACGCGGGGGCGTCCATGTCAAAGGAGAATTGGAAATCAAGAACAACGACCCCGAATTTGGGGATGGTTTTGGCGGTGACCTTAGTGCCAATATCAAGAAGTTGAACCTTGAGGTAGGGGGTAAAGGATTTTTTGGATCCAAGCCCATCAATGAGGGCGAAGAAGCGGTTTTTCGGTATTGGTTCGTAGACGCTTGGCAGAATAAAACCGACGGTGGGGATGGAAAGTTTCTTATCGATGCTTTTATGGGCGGACTTTCAAACCACATGCGCCGTACCGATAAAAATAGCATATGGACCCCAACCGGATCAACGTACGTGCCTGATTATGAAATAGGACTCGGGGTACGTGCCGGGGTAAGTATTGGGGTACAACGTAAAACCACCTTTCGCGGAAAAGCGGTGTTGGAGATGGTGTATAACAATAATGGGGGGCTCAATCGAATCGGTTTTTCAGGGGAAGGCGCCTTTATGACCGCCCAAGACCAACAAGACTATGGTGAAGAAGAACTTAAAAAATTACAGGAAGCCATAGATACCTGGGCAAAAGAGAATCCGCTACTGTATCAAATAGCGTTGCGTAATGGTGATTTTCTGGGTACCGCCAAGGATTACATTCCGTTGCGGGAAGTTGCTTCCTCTGGAAAAATAGGGGTGTATTTAGGTATTGAGAAGGACTTTACCACGAGTACCTTCCACGGAACGTTTGAACTCTACCTTTCCACCCAAGGCCTTAGGGGTGCTGGACCTAACAATAAAGCAGGCTTTGCTACGCTACATACGAGCCCTGATGAATGGTACCTCCACGTAGGTTCCCCAACAGATCGCTTGGGTCTCGTTTTTGGATTGAGCGATAGTGTGGAACTGGAGGTCGGCGGCTATTTTATGACGGGGAATATGTTGCCCACCCAACTGGCACCGCACCCAAGAATACTGCAGATATTAGGTGACGATATCTTAAATGACAACAGACGGGCCAATGAATTGACTAGGGGTAGCGGATTTGCTTTCGGCCTTAGCTTTGCCTACCGGCAATCATTCCAATACCTCATTTTTTATGCTACCTTAGAGATTGGTGCAGGATTTGATGTCATGCACCGTTATTATCCCGATGCCCGTTGTAAAGGAAGATCGGGCCCCGTTGGAAATAATGGTTGGTATTCCTCAGGCAACGTATACGCTTGGCTCTACGGTGAATTCGGGGTTCGTGTAAAGCTTTTATTCCTAAAGAAGAAGATAAAGATCGCTGAGGCGGGTATCGCCGCCCTGTTGCATGGCCAATTTCCAAACCCCTCTTATTTTAAAGGCTATGTAGGCATGTACTTTAGCGTGCTTGGTGGGTTGATCAAAGGACGGTTACGCCTAAAAGTAAGCTTTGGGGATGAATGTGAGCTCGTGGATATCAATCCTTTTACCGAGGTTCCCATCATATCAGACCTTACCCCAATAGACGGTTCAGATGAGGTAGACGTATTTACCGCACCGCAGGCAGTGTTCAATTATGCGGTAGGCCAACCTTTCAGCATTGATACTGATGAAGGCCTACAGACCTTTAAAATCAACTTAAAGACATTTGAGCTCACTTCCAATGGCCAGACGATTCCGGGGAATTTGGAATGGAACGATGACAATGATGCCGTAAGCTTTATTCCTGATGAAGTACTGCCGTCCAAACAAGAAGTGGTAGCCCTTGTGGAAGTAAGTTTTGAAGAAAACGTTGGTGGCACCTGGCGTGTGATCAATGATGGTGGTAAACCTGCGATTGAGAAAAGGGATACCCAATTTACCACAGACCTTGCACCAGATCACATACCATTGCACAACATTGCCTATATGTATCCGGTGGTGGACCAAGAAAACCTTTATCCCAAAGAATTTGATCGGGGCTACGTAAAATTGGAAAGAGGGCAAGGGTATTTGTTCAATGGCGGTTACACGATAAAAGCCCAGACCTTGGAAAATGGCACGGCGACCCGTACAGATCTGGTATACGATACAACCAACAAAATAGTGACCTATGATTTGCCGGATATGGGCCTATCCAACGAAATCCAAGTGGATATTATGGCTTTTCCACCGAGTGAAAATGGGCCTGCTGAGGTAGTAGTGGTCGAAGAGACCACCTCATTCGATGAAGAGCCAGGGGATACCAGTTGGTACGATCCCGTTTCGGGCAATACGACTACCGAATCATCTTCGGCAAACGTGGTGGTGGCCAATAAAAAGGCTGCCAATGTTACCGTGGCGAATGCCGAGCCTAAATCGCTGTTGCATTTTGCTTTTGGGACCAGTAAACATGAAACCTTTAAAAGTAAAATGCGTTCGATCTCCATTACGGATAACATCACGGACATCATCGCGGCAGATATCCACAGTATCCACCTCAAAGTTGCCCAATATGAAAACTTTGATGTACCAGAGGTATTGGGTACCACCTATACGGCAGATAAACCAATGGTGTACGGTGAAGCGATTCTCAGTGACAATTACTACAAAAGGCAGATATATCCATTAAATTATAAAAACTATCCGCTAGACGGAAACATTACCGTGAACCGCGATGAAAACATCTTGGGCGTTCCACCGGTAAGAGGGTTGGATGTGCCCAACTGGTACAGCTTTTATTTAAGGGAAAACCCTACATCACCTTATGTAACCCAACGCTATCCACTCATGTACAATTTACCGTTCTACTACAAGGCGGATTTTTTACATCTTCAATATACCATGGTAAACAGATATGTAAATGCTGGTTCGCAACAGGCTACTTTATATGAGAAATACGGATATTTAATAGAAGGTGTATTTCCGGCACTGCCCTTGGGAACGTACAAGACCTATTTAATTTATCGCACACCGGGGAACGTACATTCATCACGGTTCGAAATAAAATTCAGGAATGATGAGTAAGGAAAGAGCGTACCATAGAACAAGATTCGCCTCAAAGGATAGTTACTTTGTAAAGACGTCCTTCAAGAAGCTTATACTTTTGGTACTGGTGAGCATGGCATACCAAGGTATTTGGGCCCAAGGGCAAGATGCTGCCATACAGGTCTTGGCCCATGCCACCAAAGATAAAATCATGTTGCGTTGGGCTGCGGACCGACCCTTGGCATGGAAGAAAGGCAATGAGTCTGGCTATATTGTTGAGCGCTATACCGTTTCTAGAAATGGTGCTGCCGTCATTCCAGTCGAAAGCACTACCCTTACCAGTACCCCATTAGTACCACGACCTTTGGTAGAATGGGAAATCCTGGCTACTTCAGATGATAATGCCGCTGTAATTGCACAAGCACTTTATGGTGATGATTTTGATGTCGATACCATGGGCAGTGTCGATAATATTTTTGCGGTAAACAAAGAATTGGAACAACGGTTCACCTTTGCCTTGATAGCTGCAGAACAGAACTATGAAGCAGCTAAATTAGCGGGATGGGCCTTTGAGGACAATACGGCGAAACCAGGGGAGAAGTATTTGTATAAAATAAAGGTCAACCTTTTGGAAAACACTTCTTATCCCATAAAAGAGGGGAGTATCTATGCCAGTTTGGATTTTTATGAAGCACTGCCCATACCACTTGGTTTCGTAAGTATTTTTGCAGATGGCAATGCCCTGTTGAATTGGAATTTCAACTTGCTTCAAAAAACCTATTCCAGCTATATCTTAGAGAAGTCGACCGATGGAAATACTTTTCAAAAAGTAAACGGACAACCAATTTTCAATGCGCAGGATTCAAAAGATGGGGAACAGGTTTCCTTATTTTATTCCGATAGCATACCCAACAACAAAACGTTTTACTATCGCGTCAAGGGAATGACCCCTTTTGGGGAAGTTGGCCCTCCCTCACAAGTAGAATCCGGTATGGGGCTGGCCTCTCTGGATTATACGCCCCATATTTTAAGAAAAACGATTACCGATGGGGATAACGTGGAAGTGGAATGGGAATTTCCGGAAGAGGGAAATACCGAGATCAATGGTTTTCAACTTCGAAGGGCAAACCGCCCCGAAGGCCCTTATAAGACCGTTAAGGAAAATATTGCCCCGTTGGCACGTAAAACGAGGTATACAGGTCTTGGACGGATCAATTACTTTACCGTAGTGGCAATGGGTAAAAACGGAACGGAGAAACCATCTTTCCCAACCATAGTGCAACCCTTGGATTCCTTGCCCCCAAATCCTCCTAAAGAACTTTCAGGGCAAATAGATACTACCGGGGTGGTACGGCTTTCTTGGAAAAAGAACGAGGAGCTGGACTTAGCGGGTTATCGCATATTCCGGTCCAACAATCCCGCAGCAGAGTTCTCCCAAATAACGTTATCCGTAGTTAAAGCGAATGAGTATTTGGATACGGTGCCCATGGCAAACCTAAATAGAAAGGTATACTACAAACTCATCGCAGAAGATCAACGCTACAATACCTCCGATTTTTCAAAACCGCTGGTACTCGAAAAACCAGACCTTATCCCCCCTTCACCACCTGTAATCAAAAACTATGAGGCGAGTGAAAAGGGAACTGTGGTGAATTGGGTCAATAGCTCAAGTGGTGATGTGGTTGCCCATGTGCTGTACAGGAAGAATTTGGCATTTGAAGAAGAAGGATGGGAGCAATTGGTCCGTATCGAAATTGAAGACCCAACCACCTATGTGGATACCGACGTTTCCCCAGGCAGACCATATGCATATACCCTCGTGGCTTTGGATGCGACGGGATTGGAGAGTAAACCCACGGCACAAATTGTGGTGAACACGCCTAAAAAACTCTATGCCGAACTAATCTCAAAATTCAATGGGGTGGTCGATCGTGAGACACGGCGGATTCGCCTGTCTTGGAAAACGGATGAAGAAAATATCTCCGAATTTTTATTGTACCGTGCAGAAGAGGGAACTTCCTTGGCCCTGTACAAAACCATCGCGGGTGACAAACGTTCTTTTGTAGATACCGATCTCGTGGTCAGTACCAAGTATAGGTACGCACTGCAATTGGTTAAAAAAGACGGTACCCAATCGCAATTCAAAGAAATAAAACTAACCTATTGAGCCATGAAGAGGTGCTATTTTATTTATACGATATTATTACTGTTATGCGCTTTTGGATGGCAGGCCCATGCCCAGTACAAATATAAGATTCAGTATTTCGGAGAATTGATTCACTGTAATGGTGGGGCTGCCTACGGATTTAATGTACGATTAGGAAATTTTGCAGGGGACACTTCGGGTCCGAATGTTATCTCCGGTAGTGTTTCAACTTGCTCTATAGAAACATCTTCGCAAGAACGGGATGATGTAGTCACTACAAGTCAGATATATAATGGCCTTAGTCGGAGAATTACCCAAAGTGGCTTTCCAAACAACACTTTTTTGAATCCCTGCGATGTGACTACCTCATTTACCGGACCTAGTAACCTATTACCCGGAGGACGATTAGAATTATTCTCTTTTAGTATCTACCGTATTGAACCACTATCAGATGTAAATAACTTTAGTATCGCCAACAATCTGCTGCCCGAGTGTGAAAGCCATTCCATTGCTATCGCGAGGGGTGTATGTGGCTCTTCCTCGTATGCGGTACAATATCAGATTGGAACTGGGGCTTGGCAGTCCCTACTTCCTTATGCAAGACGCGGGAGTAGTTTTGGTATAACACGTGCTTCTTTTTCCGGATTGAATAATTACCAAAACGTGCGGATTCGCGTAGTTTATGATAGTGCGGGAACTGAAATATCGGATGTCTTAACATATGCCTTCATTCCATGCCCTCCAAACATTAGCAACACCCAACCCGTTAACGCTTCTTGTTTTGATAGTGATGACGGTGGGGTACAACTCACTTTTGATAGGGCCTTAGATGCAGGTGAGGAGTTTAGGGCCACCTTGAGCGGGGTAACTCCAGAAGGTTTTACCATTCCCGAGGCTGATGTTATCGCGGGTGCCTTTGGTGCCGGAAATACCTATACATGGCCTGATGGTCTGGTTCCTGGTGATTATACCATAACGTATCAAACCTTTATATTAAACGGTCCTGGAAGTGCCGACGATCAACCCACAAGCACAGGGGAAACGGGTACCTTTACCATCAATAGGCCAAGCGAGGTTACCGTGGCAATTTCAAGTACCGACCAGCCCAATTGCCCAGGGGACACTGGTAGTGTTACCTTGAGCGCAAGCGGGGGACAGGATCTTCAAACTGGAACGTACCAATATTCCAATAATGGTGGAACTTGGCAAAATTCCCCGGTGTTCAATAACCTTCCGCAAGGGAGCAGCAATGTTTTTAGAAGCCGATTGGTGCTAGGTGGCGGTGTGAGCTGTATCAGCCCAAGCAATGCCACTGTCAATATCAACCAAATAACCAATGGGGTTACCATTACCTCCGGTGCGATAAATAGCGAACCTAGTTTTCCTGGGGCCACCGACGGTGAGATTCGCATAAATATCACAGGAGGGGCACCGGATTTCAACTATCAGGTAACCGGTCCGGTAACCCGTAATTTATCAACAACGGCAAGCTCTGGCGTGCTAACTGGACTTCCATCAGGTACGTATTCGTTATCGGTAACCGATGCCAATGGATGTACCGCTACCTTTGCGAGTATGGTTACCTTGACCAATGTACCACTACCTACCATAACATCAATGCAAGTAACCCAACCAATAAGTTGTTTTGGTGCTTCTGATGCAGAAGTCACGGTGACCATATCTGGGGGTAACGCTCCATATAACTACCAATGGCTACGTGATGGTGTGCTTCTAGAGACAAATTCGACTAACGGCACATTCATACGTGGGGGACTTGATGAAGGCTTGTACACGATTAATGTGTCTTCATCCGTAGCACCGGTTACCAATCCTTCGGCCCGGACATCCCAGTCGGTTACGGTAACCGAACCTGCGCAATTGGTGATAGCCAATGCAAGTGCCAATGATATCAGTTGTTTTGGCGGTAATGATGGTTCCATTTCAGTAACGGTAAATGGGGGTACGGCACCCTATCGCTATCGTATATCCAATACGGGTAATTTTACTTCGGCTACGGGGAGTACATTTGATATTCCAGTGGGTATGACGGGAGACTACCCCCTTTTTATCCGCGATGCCAACGATTGTCAAGTGGTATTTGGAAGCGTATTGACCATTTCAGAACCCACTGATCCCATTCAGGTTACTGAGGTATTGGCTTCCCATGTGGACAATACTCAAAATGGTGGGTTTGCCGGTATTTTGGAAATTTCAGTAATCAATAACGCGGGAATCGCTACTACGGAATGGACGAGAAACGGAACTGCCTTTGTACCTCCGGCAGGTTCTAGCCAAACCCGCTTGATCAACTTGCCCGCAGGAAATTATAATCTAGTTTTAACCGATACCAACGGTTGCACGGGCAGTTTGGCCAATCCCATAGAAATTTTAGAACCCGGTCCATTGGCCATCACGGACCTTTCTGGGACCGATATTTCTTGTTTTGGGGAAGCCACGGGAAGCATACAGGCCACCGTCACTGGTACACCACCTTTCAATTTTGTCTGGGAAAAACAAGGGGAGCCCGGGTTTACCGCTCCCAATACCAATACTATTTCTGGATTGACCGCCGGTACTTATGCCCTAAGGTTAACCGATGCCAGCACGGCTCCCGAAGTTACTTCAAGCGTTACGTTGATGGAACCAACGGCTTTGCTTGATGCTACGGCTACCCCCACCGAAGTGTCTTGTAATGGTGGTGGTGATGGCGTTATCGTTGTTTCCGCCAATGGGGGAACCCCTCCTTATTCCTATGCCTTGGATGGAGGTGCCTTCCAAACATTAAATTCCTTTTCATCCCTCTTACCCAGGGATTATACGATAACCGTAAGGGATGCCAATGCCTGTGAGTTCGATACTATGGCTACTGTAACCGAACCCGATGCCATTAGCGTTGTTTTGGACGGTCTTACCAATGTTTCGGTCAATGGCGGTACGGACGGTGCAATCGCCATTTCCATTCAAGGCGGTACGGCCCCTTATAATATCAGTTGGTCCGGCCCGGGGGCTTTTTCCCAAGCAACCGAAGATATTTCAGGTTTGGCAGCGGGTACCTATACCTTACAGATTCGTGATGCTCGGCACACCACGGATGCCAGTGGCTGTTTTTATTTGGAAAACTTTACCGTTATCGAACCAGGGCCACTGTCCATATTGGCCGTTGATGTTGTTGATGTTACCTGTAAAGGAGAGGCCACGGGGGCAATCACCCTCACGGCAACGGGCACCGATCCTATAAACTTTGAATGGGAGTTTGATGGTACGGTTATCCCCGGGGAAACAACGAACTCCCTACAAAATGTTGTGGCAGGCATCTATACCGTCACTATTGACGATGCCACCGCTACACCCCCCATTACCCAAAATATCACGGTTGGGGAACCTTTAGAGGCGCTCACGGCTACTGGTATTTCCACACAGGTGTCTTGCTTTGGGGGTGCCGACGGGTCTATACAGATCGACGCCCAAGGTGGTGTGCCGCCTTATAGTTATGCTTTGGATAATGGGGCGGTACAATCCTCGAATACCTTTAATGACCTTGGTGAAGGTTTTTACGGTATTACCGTACGGGATGCCAATGACTGTGAGTTTCAGTTCACAAATGACATCTTCGTAAATGAACCGGCTGAATTGATATTGATTGTCGATCAACAGACCAATCTTACCGCGGAAGGATCAGATGACGGGGCGATATCGGTAACTGTTGCTGGCGGTACTTCGCCCTATACCTATGAATGGTTTTCAGATAATGGTTTTAGTGCAACCAATGAAGATGTTACCGATTTACCGGCCGGGAATTATACCTTAATCGTACGGGATGCCAATCATACCAATGATTCCGATGGATGTACTTTAATCCAGGATTTTGTCATCACACAACCAGGCCAACTCATTGTCGCTGCACAGGCCACGGTATTCTTAGATTGTTTTGGTGACGATTTTGGTGAAATTGTCGTAAACGTGCAAGGGGGTATCCAACCCTATACTTACGAATGGTTTCAAATCAGTGGTGGAAATAATACCCCTTTAAATGAGTCCAGTGATATTCTGGGGGATTTAGAAGCTGGGGAATACTTCGTAAGGGTAACCGATGCCAATGGTGTAACCGTTGATTCCAGTCCAGTGCTATTGGAACAACCTCCGTTGCTCACCGTGCAAATTGTAAATACTACCGATGTGCTTTGTACTGGGGAGGCCACAGGGGCAATAGCCGTAGAGGTCCAAGGTGGAACACCACCCTACAGTTACTTTTGGAGTAATGGTGAAACGACCCAAAACCTACAGAACTTGGTTGCTGGTGACTACACCATCGAGGTGGCCGACAGCAATGGATGTTTTGTTGAGACCAATACTACGGTTCAAGAACCTTCAAATGCCTTACGATTCGAGAATGTTACCATTACCAATGTTTCAGAATATGAAGGTGCCGATGGGGCTATCGATGTGGATATTTTTGGTGGTACCGGGCCGTATACCATAGAATGGGTTCGACTAGCGGACAATAGTTCTTTAGGTGGACAAACAAACCTATCCGACCTTATCGCGGGCGACTACCAATTGAACGTTACGGATGACAATGGATGTACCCTTGCGGATACTTTTACGGTGACGCAACCTGATGTAATCGAAGCTACCTTCATACAGCCTACTTGTTTCGGAAGTTTGGATGGTGGTATTGCATTGGAAGTAAATTTCGGAAATGGCAATTTCTCGTATTCATGGAGCAACGGTGCGACGACAAGCACGATTTCCAACTTGGGAGCAGGCGATTATACGGTTACCGTCACAGGATTTGACAATGGTCCAGAGATGCGTACCTATACCCTCGTTGACCCAGTTCCCTTAGAAGTCGACTTGGGTGAAGACCGGGTTCTTTGCGATGGCCAGGTCTTAACCTTGGATGCTACCGTAGAAGGTACCGATATCACCTATGAATGGTCTTCCAATACCGGTTTTTCAAGTAACGCCCCAATAGTTGATTTAAACCAAAGCGGTACCTATAGTTTAACTATAAGCAATCTGAATGGGTGTACTACTGCGGGAACTATCGCCATTGAGGTAATAGAAGATGAAATCAGTGCGGAATTCGCTATGTCTAGCCAAGCATTTGTCGATGAACCTGTGATTGCCGTTGACATTAGTTTTCCAATACCCGATACTTTGCAATGGATATTGCCTGACGGGGCTACCGTCTTAAAGCAAGATAATGATGAGCTTGAAGTGGTGTTTGCCGAGGCCGGGGAATATGAAATAGGAATTTTGACCACGAGAGGGCAGTGTGTGGCAACCCAAACGAAGAAAGTACTTATTGTAGAGCGAGACGGTACGGTTAAGGGCACTACTACAGATAAAAACACCGAGAAGTTAGAGGATTTCCTTATATATCCCAACCCGACCAATGGTAGGTTCACGGCGGATATAGAGCTTTCAGAACGGGCAAATATAAGTGTCAAGATATTTAGTTTTGCCAACAATACATTGATTACATCCGCAAAGGAACGCGGTGAGAGCTCATATCTCATAGCCTTTGACATTTCTGCCATGCCCTCAGGTGTCTATGCGGTGTTATTGGAAACGCCTTTTGGAAATAGATTGCAAAAAGTCATCATAAGATAAAAGGGAATGAATAGTACCCGAAACAAGGGATTGGCACAAAACAAATACAGTAGAACCAATGTTCCGGCAACACGAAAACTATGGTCTAAATATATTCCCGAATGACCTAAGCGGGAAGATGCTTGATTCGATATGCAAAATGATATATCCTTAGTACAGGACAAATCATAAGTCGAACTCACGTTAAGCTGCAATTTAAATGATTCCGAAATGGTCTGTACCATTTTTACTTTTACCTGAACGATTTATTACCTACAATCCCCAAAAATTGTGTTTATAAAGTTGGTGAATGAAACCGAAGTGATTCCTAAATTCTTTTTTCGAGGTTCCCTAATAATGAAATACGTTAAGTTTTTCAGGAATACGGTCAATCCATTGCTACAGGAAGCAAGAACTTTGAAAAAAACACAGATATGAAATTAAAAGATAAAGTTATTGTAATTACTGGGGCTTCCAGTGGTATAGGAAGGGCAACCGCTAAACTACTTTCCAATGAAGGTGCCAAAGTGGTCCTTACGGCACGGCGTGAGGAAAAGTTGCAAGAATTGGAAAAAGAGATTACTACCAAGGGCGGAAAAGCAATGTCCATTATTGGTGATGTCACGAATAAAGAAGATTTTGAAAAGATCACGAAAATGACCTTAGAAGCCTGGGGTACCATCGACGGTCTCGTTAATAATGCGGGGTTCATGCCACTTTCGTTCATCAAAAACCTGCACACAGATGAGTGGAATCAAATGATCGATGTGAATATCAAAGGTGTTCTCAACGGGGTGGCTGCCGTCTTACCCACTATGCTTGAAAATAAAAGTGGGCACATCATAAATATTGCCTCCAGTGCTGGAAGAAAAATATATCCCGGAGGTGCCGTGTATTGTGCCACGAAGGCAGCGGTCAGAATGTTTTCAGAGGGCTTACGTCAAGAACTTTCCCCCACCTACGGCATTAACGTTACTTCCATTGAGCCAGGATTTGTTTCGACCGAATTGATGGATACCATCAGCGACGACGAGATTAAAGAGCAGCTATCTGAGATGGGTCAAATGACGCCGTTGGAAGCCGAAGATATAGCCGAATCGATTTTATATGCAATGTCACAACCCAGACGCGCCAATATCAATGATGTATATATTATGCCAACGGAACAAAAACAATAGTTATGGGAAGACCGAGTATAAAAAACGAAGACCAGTATGAAGCTTTACGAGACAAGGGGTACAGTCAAGAAAAGGCAGCCCGTATCGCCAATTCCGAGAATTCAGGAAAGAGGGGAGGTCGCTCCAAGGCTTATGAAAAACGCACAAAAGAGGTATTGTATGAGCAAGCGAAAAAAATAGGTATCGATGGCCGTTCAAAAATGAACAAAGAAGAACTTATTGAGGCCCTGAGAAACAATTGATTCTTAATGCTTTTATCCAAACGGCATCCTACTCAATCTTGATTTCATCGACATCATTTGAGACGGTTTACAAATCAAGGAACTTTCAATTTAATTGGTCTTTTGGGTTACTATTTGATGCAAATGCGCAAAAAGTATTTTAGGGTAACTATACTTTTGCCCCGTACTGTTTGAAGGCTCACCTTCAACATGTACTCAGCAGAAGGCCCAATTTTATGATTGGGCCTTCATACTTCAAAAGTAATACTATTGTTTTTTTTGTATTTTAGTGATGCTGAGTACATGCTATCGAACTAATTTTATCTTAGGTTACTATGTTGTTCGACGATTATAGGGAAGGGGTATGAAAAAAAAGCTTTCTGTCAAGGATACAGATGCACATGCCGTGGTCAAATCCATGGCTTCTGCACTTGGCATAGATTATTTAGACCATAAATATGAGTGCATCGTCGACCTTCCAAAAGAATTCGGGCAAGGTAGTGTAAAGTCTTATGATTTTAAGGATGGTTTTGGTGTGGTCCATACGAATTATAAATTAACGAAAGACTTCCATTTCGAGTTGGCGAAAGGAATGGTTCATCCGTTGAAGTTGATATTCAATGTTGGGGATGTATATCATCATAAACTTGAAAATTTTGAAAAGTATACCGAGATAAATTTCTCGGAGGTTTTGGTCGTTGCCAGTACGCCGAGCAACAACCATCATTTCATCATACCTTCCCAGGCGGATTCCGATTTATTTTCCATTGAAGTCAACCGAAAACTTTTCGAAAGTCGCATTATTGATTTCACCGAGGAAATGGATGCCGAAATGGCGACTCTATTTAGGGATTTAAACGGAGTAATACCCTTTGCCTACAAAGGTTCTTTCAGTTATGATATCGGTGTGATGATCGAAGAGTTTAAGAACTGTGGCTTAAAAGGAATGAATAGATATATCTATTTAGAAGCCAAGGCCTATGAGATTTTTTCAAGTTTTCTAGAGCAATACTTAGACGATTTTAAGAAACCGGATAAACGAAGCATCTTCAGACAGAATCAAACCCGCTTCATCAAGCAAGCCGCGGTGTTTATCAAACAAAACATGGAAAACCTACCATCAGTACAGGGTCTTGCCCAAAAATTTGGTTTAAGTGTCAATATTCTACAAGGTGGCTTTAGGTCAATTTATGGCATGTCTGTCAACGAATACATACAGAACGAGCGTCTTCTGCGTATTAAGGAACTTCTTGAGCAATCTGAGCATTCCATATCAGAGATAACCTATCTGGTCGGATTGAACTCTAAAAGCTATTTATCCAAGATTTTCTTAGAACGTTATTCGATGACTCCTACCGAATTTCGAAGTAGGATGAAACGAAATGAGGGAACCAACTAAAACTATTTTCAATAACGTTACATCGAATTTATTGTTAAGATCAGATTGGAATAACCTGTTCAGGCAGGTACGGATTTCATAAATTGAAGAACGTTTTGAATTTTTGTTTCGACTAGAAGTAAGTGATCAAATTATTACGGAAATGGACTAAACGGAATTCCAATACTTTAAAGTTTAACAAACAGCTATATTTCTTAGTTTTGAGGGAAATTGACCTGGTGGTGTTCCTATGATCGTAAGGAGCCATTTAACCATTAAAGGTCATGTGTTTCTTCAAATGTTATGAATTTTTTACGCACCCCATTTCCAAGGCCAAAAAAAAATCGTAAAAGTGTGCTACTACTATTGTTGATTGGCTTGGCCTGTAGTCTATTCATCTTAATATTCAAACCTTTCAAAATTGAAAACCAAACGGGTGAATGGTATATATACCTCATCATATTTAGTTTTGGGATTATTTTTTCCGGTGTCATTTTTTTTATGGAGTTTGTAATTCCGGCTATATTTCCAAAGGCATTTAAAAGCTGGAATCTGGGTAAGGCACTTTTATGGTACCCGCTGATACTCGTTGTAGTATCCGCTACGATTTTTTTTTACAAGGTTTTTCTTGCCGATTTTCAAAGTTTCACGATTAAAGAGTACTTTTTGATTCTTGGTAGGGTTCTGGGAATCGGTATTACCGTTACATTTTTTATACTAGGTGCCGTTAGCTTTTTCAATCGTAAAAAACTCAATTTGCTGTCATCTCAAGAAAGCTACTTAATCAAAACCTCAAGCTTCAAACCCTTTCGACTGAATATCAGTGAAGTGATGTATATCGTGAGTGATGACAATTATGTCGATGTACATTTGGAGGTCAAGGGGGTTAGGGAGAAAAAAGTGCTAAGATCGAGTTTGAAGAACATAGAATCCCAAATCGTAAATCCGATCTCACCAATATATCGATGTCATAGAAAATATTTGATAAACACCCAATACTTCAAAGTAAAGGAAATAAATAGTCGCAGTATGATTATTTCACTACGGAAATATCATGATGAGATACCTGTTTCAAAAAAATATGCCGAGCATATCAATACCATTCTGCACGTTCACCCCTAAAATTTACTTTTTCCCCACAAAGCATCGTTTTTCTCAAGGTCGTAAGGTCCTTTTGGATTCATTTGTACAATCAAAAATTCAAAATGATACATCAGATGAAAATAATCAAAGCTTTTAGTATAATCCTATTTTATGGTTTCTTCACAACTAGCAGCTCAGCAAATGAAATCTGTTCCACGGAATTCAATCCTGAGGTCAAAAAGAATTCGCAGGAAAAACTTAAAGAAGAGGTTCATGAGATCATTACCTCTTATGTCAATGATTATAAAAATGATAGGCATGCAAGCAAAAAGCGCATTATTGGAATAGAAGTTCCAGAAGCGGATGTAGCTTGGACGGTCACCGTAACAGGAAAACGATTACATTCAAAAAATTGGGAAGTCAATTTGAATGAAGGACTACCTAAAATACCAACTTACGTATATCGCATTGAGTTGGAAACGTTACGGGCTATTTACGATGGTAAAATCAATGCACTTACTGCCCAAGGTAAGGCCTTTGGTAGCGATTATACACCGATGAGCGTTCGAGAGATCAACGCTTTTAGACCTTCCATTGATGATGACCATCATTTAAACGCTTTTTCCTTTCATTTTTGGACAAAAGGTTTTCCAGAAATCATTCCGTTTCATGAAGGTGCTACCCGTAAAGTGCATGGATCGAACGCTACGGTTTTTTATTATGAAAAAGGTTTGCGAACGGCTTGGTATAGCGTTGCCTCGGGTGATAAAGTGCGCCATGACCCCAGGGAACAGGCAAATCCATTCCCTATGATGTGTGTTATAATCAATGGAACCATTCAAGGGGAAGTGGATGGTGAGCATGTTACGGTCTCTGCCGGAAATACCATCTTTATTCCAGCGCACGTGACCCACAAATGGTGGAATGAGTCAGATAAACCTGCAGAAGCGATCCTTATAATGTTCGGTGAGGGAGCTTAGCATCTGTCCTAAGGTTTTCCCAATATCAAATAGAAATCTTTATCCTATTACAATGAACAAATGGCTAAAAAGATTTATAGTGACCGTTTTTGGGGCGGTTTTACTGTTAATGCTGGTCTTCGCTATTTTTTACCATCGCTTTGTTATTGAAGCTCCTCAAAGGGAATATCCCCGACCCACGAGTTTGAAAGAAGCACAACGTCAAGATTTAGAATATTTGGCCCTGTTCATAGACAAGGATAGAAGCTTTGATACCCAAGAAAAAAGGATCTTGTTTTTTACCCATATAGATACTGTGAAATCGCGTTTACCATTGGACAACCACAAGTTCGTTATGTCGGTTGCTAAAATTATGGCCCAAGCCGATAACACGCACACCAATATTGCCCCACGCGAATTGGCCAAGCACCTTAATGCCATACCCATACGATGTTATTGGTTCGATGGCGATTTACGGGTAGTATTGGCCCAATCGCCGTATCAAGGATTACTTGGTGTAAGAATCACAAAAATAAATGAAAGGACACCTTCAGATCTGTTTCGATTATTAAAACCGTGGTATGGAGGTAATCATAACCGTTTGCGTTTTTTTAGCCCACTATATTTTATGTCACCTGAAATTTTGGATGCCATAGGGTGCGGTTATACTGAAAATGCCATTACGTTGGTTTATGAGGATCATTTGGGGATGGAAAAGCATATTGTAGTGGAAGCTAGTACTGAACATCAAAACAGTGTGGGGTATTGGCCTCCCCACTGGCTCAATGGAAATTTAATGAAGTCAAAGAAGAACTGGCATCATCTTAATCCTGCTATTTCCTTGCCGATACCATTTCAAAATACGAATTCAAACGTTTGGCATAAACCGATACGGAACGGCCTGTACGTTCAACTCAATGAAAGTGTACATCGTGAAACCTGCAACATTGATGCGTACCTAGAAAAGGTGTTGCATGGGGTGAAAAATAAGCCACTGAAATTTGCAATTTTAGATTTGCGCTTCAACCCTGGGGGCGACTATTCTATTGCCCGCTCGTTCATAAAGAAAATCAATGTGCGATTAAATGGTAATCCGTTTTACATTATCACTGGTAATGGTACCTTTTCAGCAGGTATCATGACGGCGGCCATTGCTAAAAACACGGCTAAAAGCAATGCGATTATAATTGGGGAACCTATTGGGGATAACTTACGGTTTTGGGCCGACGGCGGAAGCACGATGGTATTACCGAATTCAAAGATTCCTTTAAGGATCTGGACGGCTTATCACGATTGGCAAAACGGATGTAACGATTGGAGCAAGTGTTTTTGGATAACCATATTCGACGGTATAGCGGTAGAACATTTAAATCTCGATAAAAAGGTTTCCCTAAGATTTTCGGATTATATGCAAGGTGAGGATAGTGCCTTGAAGACCATATTAAAAATGCAACAGTAAATGGAACGAAAAGGCTTTGTGGTATGATGAAAGGTCCATCGGCTATGGTGGATATGGGGTATGAGCATCCCATTTTGTGGTACTTACCGTCATACCGTCTTGATGACCACGTAACCTTGTTCAGACCAAAATCATAATATGAAAATGAATATCTTAAGATTGCTAGTGCTATTGACCCCTTGTTGTAGCTTCGCGCAAGACCTACCCATAAAAACCAGTAAAACGATTAATGCCGAATTTAATCGTAAAACGGTTTCACACGTAAAGACTATCGACGCCGATGTTCAAATCGATTCGCTATACCTAAAATATGAGTATTACGCATTGAAAAATGGATTGGAGGTGATTTTACAGCCAGATAGTACCTTCAACCACGTCTCGGTAGAATTTTGGATTCGTGCCGGAACGGCCATTGATAATCCGTATGAATATGGCTTGCAACATTTTTTTGAGCATGTAATGCCCTACGGTAAAATGGATTCCATCGATAAGCATGTATTTCTTAATTCGTATTTAAAAGGGAGTAATGCCCAAGTTAAGAAAGACTTCAGTAGATTCTATTTAAAAGTATTACCTGAAGGGATAAAACCCGCACTGAAAAGGGCCGCCGGAAGATTGCTTGCTGGCGCAAATGCCATTACGGCAAATCGTGTCGAATTCGAAAGAAAAAAAGTGCTATTTGAAATACAGCGGAATGCGAAAAATCCCCATTGGAGTGCCGAAGGGAGTTTGGCAATAAGTGAAGGTACTTTCGGCAAAGGGCATCCTTACGCAGCGAACGGTTATGGCAAACTTGAAAATAATAGAACATTTTCCGTGAACGATTTTAAACGGCGTTATGAAGAAATCATCTTTTCAGAAAATATCATTCTTTTTGTCGTTGGCAATTTTGATGTGTCTAGGGTTAAAAAATTGGTCCATCAATACTTTAGTAAGGTTGCATCGAAAAAAAGACCGGTAAATGAGGTTTCAAAACCTATCGTACCATCAAAAGAAAGTATCTCAATGAAGACCCCACACCAAAACGATTCCTTAAATACGATGGTTTTTTCTTGGGCTATACCGAATTATGAATTGAAAGACGATGCGGTTCTCAAACTTGTGGCGTCACATTTGAACAATAGGTATAAACTTAAAAAGTACATTCCCTTTGCAGTAGCCAATAGTAGGGCATATGCCGATATGTATAAAACCGCCGGACAGTTTCAGGTAAGAATCCAATTTCCCAATGCCTGTGATAGTACCCATGTAGAGAAATTCTTTTTGAGGGGTATTAAGGGGCTTACAGAAAAGGATCTGACGACAAATGAGTTGGGGTTGGCTAAGAAAAGTGCGATTACGGATATAAGGGGGATGCAAGAAAACTTAGGTTTTCAGTGGAGTAGAACAGAACTTCTTGGAACAAGTTTGGTATATGGCGATGATCCCAATGCCTATTTTGAAAGGCTCCGAATACAACAAGGCTTGACGTCAAAACAAGTGCGGAAGGTTTTAAGTAAATGGATGGTATCCAAGCCGTTTCGAATCTTGTTTTCACCAACGATAGAATGAGTATTAAAGACACAAATTATGGCAACGACTAATTTGAACAAAACCAATATCCTGACTCAAGCATGGATAGTAACTTGCCAGATTGATCATAGGTCAAACAATACATCGTAGGGCTCATTGGGCGTAGAATGGTTATTTTATATGTTAAGGGCCAAGCCAGAAGGATACCCAAGAATACCATTGGCAAGAAAACGGAAGTAAACTACCTCGGGGCAAGCCCGCGAGGCATTCATAGGAAACAAACGTTTAATTTCGAGGTAAGCCTCAGAGTACTATACCCTTTGGCGGTGCCAATAAAAGAAGATTGCTTAAATTACGGGTTCTATAACCCCTCGTCTACATTACCGATGCTTAGGTTCAAACTACCGATATTCATTACCGTTCTGATTTTAGGTCAGTACCTATATTCTCAAGACATGGGTACTTCGCAAGGGAAGAAATCAAATAGCCCTACCAAAAGGGATTCCAAAATTTCCACGGTACGACAAAAAAAAGAAATCGGTTATGATGGCCAAGATGGTCCATATATCTTCAACGATACCCTTTACCGTGTAAACGCTGCAAATCGTTTTCTAAAAGAGCCTTATACCAATCAAGATTCATTATCAGTACATGTGTTCAATAAAGCGTGTGATACATTCCATGTCGGTTTGAAGTCACGGCATCGGGTTTTTGAAAGCTCTTTTCCACAGCCTGAAAAAATGGTGGTCATCTCTGATATTGAAGGTAATTATAATGGATTTGCTAGCTTTTTGATTGCGCATAAGGTGATTGATGAACGGCATAACTGGATTTTTGGAAACGGTCATTTGGTGCTTTTAGGGGATTTCGTAGATCGAGGAAAGAACGTTACGCAGGTATTATGGCTTATTTACAAGTTAGAACGGCAAGCATATCTAGAAAAGGGGCATGTACATTTTATTTTAGGAAATCATGAGATTCTGAATTTTAATGGAAACCATACCTACAATAACGGAAAATATATAAAGGTTGCTCAAGAGATAAGTGGGAAGGAAGACAAAATCGAGGCAGTGAAGTTCTTGTATTCCAACCAGGTTGAATTGGGAAAATGGCTTTCCACTAAAAACGTCATTGAAAAAATAGGACCTTACCTTTTTGTTCATGGAGGGCTAAGTCCTGAAATTTTGGATTATGGCCTATCACTTGAGGAAATCAATGCCATAATGCGTGCAGGGTATTATAAAAATCACGATGAATACGATAAAATCGATGAATTTCTATTTGGAAGTAAAGGTCCCTTATGGTATAGGGGTCTTGTCAGCAGCACGAAGAGGTATGACAAAATAGGGGCTTTGGAGCTTTCAGACGTTCTTTCCTATTACGACGCGACCAAAATTGTAGTAGGTCACACCTTTGTAAAAAAGATATCAACCGGATACGGAGGTAAAGTGATCATGACAGACGTTCCGCACGGAAACTTCAAATATTCTGGGAAAACCAAAGGGTTGCTCATAGCAAAAGAAATCGAATATGTAATCGATGATTTGGGTAACAGAATGATTCTCGAATAAAATCAGAGGTCATTAAAGTAGCCGTCAAGAAATAGCAATCGCTTCGTTACCCAAGATTCCAAATATTGATAGTCTTCATCCAATTTTCTCTGGTTTGGCCAAATCCCGTGCTCACGCTCATAAATTTTGTCCTCCTTCAATTTTGAAAACAAATGTTCTATTTGGCCAAAAAGGGTAGCATCACCGAGCTCTTTTTTTCGTAAAGTTTGCCATCTTAATCTAAGATTGTTGCGATATCCATTGGGGTTGAGTCGTAACAAGCGATCAAATAGGCCATTACTTAAAATATCGTCCGTGGTTGCGATTCGTTTTCCATCTTGAATGATTCCCATAACGCCATCCAAATCCCACGGTACGAAAAAATAAGGTTCCTCTACATCGTAACGTGCCAAATAATAGTTCTTACCTAGATTATCAGTGGCCCTTAATACATTAACGAAGATGAAATAGTCAATGACATTGGTCATGTTGAGCCGTTTACCAATATTTGCCGTGAATTCTGCATCTGAAGCATTTACCACCATGTTGACAAGGTCGGCAATATCTTCCCAATGCGATTTATAATCTATAACGGGAAATTCCATTCTAAAACCACCCCAGTGGGGAAATAGATTATTGTATTCCGGTGCTTTTTCAAATGCGGGAGCACCCTCATACGATTCCGCCTTAAAAAGTTCTCCCTTTATGAGGTTATCTTCATTTTTGACCAAATCCAGTTGCTTTCGGTCCACGGACTCTGATAGGGTGAATAACCCTAAGTAGCGTTTATTTTTAAAAACCTCAACATATTCTTGGGTAAAACCACTTTTTGCTTCTGGGGCCAACGCCCTATAATAGGGTTTGTGTATGGCATTCCATAATTCGGAAGCAATATATGAGCGAATTCGTAGCGGTTCGTTATATAGCCCGTCTAAGATCCAATCGTCGTCATTCCTCATGGTCATGAACTGCACGTCCTTAGAGTTTTTAGCGATACTATCCGTCCAAAACTCCAAATCGAATGTTTTCTTCGGATAGGTCAAAGAGAGGTTTCCCCGAAACTCGATACCAACAGCGCTTTGTACTGATTTGTTCGAACTGTAGTAGCCAATAGTGCCCAATACTTTTGAATCTTTGTTCAAGGCAGTATCCACATCGATAATGATTAGGGGCAGTCTGGTGATGTACAAGGCAAAGGTGTCTCGCCTTCTTTTTATCGTGTAAGACCGGGAATAGGAGAACGATTTAATCTTATCGAGTATCTTATACGAAGTACCGAACCTGATTTTTTTGATGCGTTTCGGTAATGTTGCCTTTGAGTCCGAAGCATTGTGGTGCCAAACAATAATCTTGTTTTTGTCATCGATGCCAAAACTACCAGCATCTGCGGTGATTTCTTGAGCAGCAAGGCCAAACCGAAAAAAACTAAAAATAACACTAAAAATAAGATGTAAGCGGAATGTTAGGTGCATTTTCAGCATGATTTGTCGGCTAAATTAATGAATTAGGTGCTATGTGGTTTGGGTACCCAGTGGGAACTGGAATATTAAGCAGTATACTGTGTGCTTTCCCAGCTGTTTCAGCGGATTTTATTTTGGTATTAGCAGTATGGGAATCGTTTTTCGCGAGTACCCTAGGATGCCCCCCTATCACAAAACATTTAGGCTTAGTGGATAACCAATCAACTTTTTGACTTGACCCCTAAGGCAGAATTCAAACCATCTAAATGTCCCCTATGCTATCAAAATGATAAGGGGCACTTATTGCTTTTATTCTACTCTTCATCTATGGTAAGAGGATGGTCTTTTTGGCCCAATCCCACGATTTTTATGATATTCACTACAGTATTGTATAACATCAAAACCACGACGATTAACGATGCACTCAGAATGCTTGATAAACCGAGGGATATATAATAAATACTACTATACCAATTGCTCGGCACATTCTCAGACTCGGTTATCGGTAAATTGAATAAGAGAAAACCCATAACCGCGCCTATGAAAACCGCAGTGTCCACTTTTGCGATAACAAGCACATGTTGGTAATGGTCTTTTTTTAGTTTACTGTTCGTGCCACTACTTAAACTTAATAGCGTCAATAACAGGGCAAGAATCGTTGCTGATGCCAGTGCAATGGTATTGCATAGGGTGTTGAGGCCAGCTATTGAATTTTTAATCAAAACCTTGGCCTCGTATCCGCTAAGGCTACCCAAAATCAAAGATCCTGAAGTGATTATCAATAATGACAGTACTCCGCCCAACAAAGCCCTTTTCGTATAAACACTTAGTTTCATTTCTATACAGATGAATATTCGGTCAAAGGTATACACTAGGGGACCACTTGTTTGACTCATTTAGGTTATCGTTGAATTCAAATCAATACTGGAACAGGTTGGCATAATCCCAAAAACCACCTTTTCGTATTAGGGTCAATCATAATCGCAAAGTAGTCAACCTTCTTTTGATATTAATGGTTACTTGCAAACATCGAAATAATGGTAACATCAAAACAATTTGTAAAATGATAGCGGAAGATAAGAGTAGCGAACAACACCGAGGTAATGAGGAATCGGGCAATAAAAACGGAAACACTTTTGAAATCAATGAAAGTAGTGCGAAAGAAGGGGAAAGCCCGAATGCAGATCGAAATGAAAATGGTGATTCCTTCGAAATTAATGAAAGTAATGCCAACGATTAACGTATTGTCTCAGTAAAAAAATCAAGAAATAAAAAATAGCTGCCTATGAAAGATTTTCAAATAATTTTCAATTATGTAGATATTGCCAAATCAGTATCAATGGACGAATACATTACCGATGAATTAAAAAAGCTAAGTAATAAATATACTTTTATACATCGGGCCGATGTTTTTCTTAGAAGGGATAACCGAACTGATGGAGAAAATTGTATTTGTGAGATTAGATTAAGTGCCCCCGGGCCACGATTGTATGCCGAATCGAACGACAGTGATTTTAAATCTGCTACTAAGAAAACCATAAGTGACCTTACCGATCAGTTACAGAAACGTAAAAGGGACTTCACCTCGGGAATAGCGTCATGAAAAAAGTCTTAAAAGTAGCCTTGTTGGTAACAAGGGGCAGAAAGGCAAAACTACTATTATTGGGTGTACATGCCGCTTATACCGGGTATAGATTACTTCGCAAAAAAAAGACTTACAAGAAGACATGAAGTTGAATGGAAAGATTCAATAGGGTCGGTATGAATTTTCAAGAAGTGCCAATAACCCTTTTTCAGAGGCCGTACGACCATATTCATTATCAGTTTCTTCATCGACTATTTTGAAATAGTTGATGATCTGGCCATCAGCATAGGCTTTTTCTATCGCGGGGTGTACATAGTATTTTCGACATACGTTTCTGGTATTGCCAAGTTCTTTTGAGGCACAATCGTAAGCCTTCAATATATTTTGTTGTTGCCGCCGTTCATCTTGGGTAATACCCAAATCATAAAGCGTATCGAAAAAAATCAATGATGCCGCCCAGGTCCTGAAATCCTTCGCACTGAAGCGTGAACCGAAAATAGTGTGGATATAGTCATTTACCATAGTACTATCCACGGTTTTCTTTGTTCCTAACGGGCCGTAGTACTTAAAAAGTTCCCACCCAGGAATTTCCTCACACTCACTGACCAATTTGACCAATTTTTTATTGTTCAGGGTCACTTTATGGGCCTTGCCCTTTTTTCCGGTAAATTCAAAACGCAATTTGTCCTTGAATACATTCACATGCTTTTTACGAAGGGTAGAAAGGCCATAGGTCTTATTCCGCTTTGCGTATTGTATGTTTCCTATCCTTATATGTGTTTCTTCCATAAGCCTGACAATTAAGGCAACTACCTTTTTTTTAGGCCAACCATCCTCGTTTAGATCCTCATCGACCTGTTTTCTGACTCTGGGCAACTGTCGGCCAAAGGATATCATCTTATTGAATTTTGTTTGATTCCTGATTTTCGACCATTTATCGTGGTAACGGTATTGTTTTCTGGATCTCGCGTCACGACCAGTGGCCTGAAGGTGTCCATTGGGCAGATCTGTGATCATAACCTCTTTCCACGCTGGCGGAATGACCAGTGCCTCGATTCTTTTCAGGTGGCTTTTTTCATTTAGTTCAACACCATGCAATAGGTATCGAAATTTATCCTTTTTACCCATACGGGTAATAGGCAAATGAAGGTCATTCACGTATACCAAGTTGAATTGTTCGATAATATCCTGAGTATCCTCCATCAAGCTTTTTTAGTCGCGGCCTTTGTGATTTTGAACGTAATCCGCACTTATTTTTAGACGCTCGACAAGTTAGGGCATTCCTCAGTATTATTTGATTCTATCCCACTTTTAAAGGACTCTTTTGGTGTTTTCAAATCGATTAATATCTGAATTTTTAGCGTCGATCTTATCACTTAGGGCGGCCTAAATTTGAAGTATTGATAATGTATTAAAACATATAAAGGATGAATAATTTTACTGAAAATGTAGCCGAAAGGTTAAACGGATTGATTGAAAAGAATATTGATGCCAAAAAGGGTTTTAGCAAAGCATCGGAAAATGCTTCTTCATCGGAATTGAAAAATTATTTTTCAACCAAGAGTGATGAAAGACAAAATTTCGTAACCCAATTAGAGACGATTGTTGGAAGGACCGGAGAGGAAATTGAAGATTCTGGTAGTCTTACGGGTACGGCTCATAGAACTTGGATGGATGTCAAGTCCTTCTTCTCATCCGACAATGACGAAGCCATGTTGGAAGCTGCGATTACGGGCGAAAAAGCGGCAATGGATGAATACAAGGAAATTTTGGATGAACCGTTACCCTTAGGGGCAAAAGAAGTACTTCAAAGACAATTGACCAGAATTGAATCGGGCTTGAACCGCATCAAGGTCTTAGAAGATTTAGCGGATTAGGGGTACAATACCTAAGTTGTTTTACCCATTAAAAAGGGCGGGTGGTTCTACCACTCGCCCTTTTTATTTCTGATATCGGCCTTATTTATTGATTCACATAAAAAGCGTGTATAACACCGGGGAGCCAACCTATTAGGGTCAGTACGATACTGATTAAAAAGGTGCTTCCGAGGCCATGCTTTAAAAACACGCCCAATGGCGGTAATAGAATATTTAAAATGATGGTTACAATTGACATATTTCGTTTTTTAGAAGGATTAGTAATGATTTTATAACATACTCTGACAGTATTAGGTATCGAGTTGGGCCCTGTCTACATAAGCTCCATTGAAAGCGAATTCAGCTATGGGTTTTCTTTCCCTATTCAGATTCAATTCTTGTTCTTTTAGCTCATCGTTGAGGTTGTCCATGGTTCCTCCGTAAAAACCTAAAGCTACCATGGTCGCAACGTGGTATTCGTCGGGCAGTTGAAGATTCCTTTTTGCTTTTTCAAAATCAAATCCCGCCATATGGTGTAGACCTATGCCCATACTCTGTGCTTGAATACCCATATTACCCATGAACAGCCCCAGATCATGAAGGGCATGAAAATTATCCTTGCCGTCGGGCTTTTTGGTATTGTAGGCCGTTGCCACCAGTAATGGTGCGCTTTTGGCCCATGATTGATTGAAATCGTTCATACAATCGAATAGCATATCATAAGCCTTGCTCCCCTTGGTGCCCCAAAAAATCATCCAGGGTTGCAGATTGAATGAGCTTGCCGCCCATCTACCTGCCTCCAATAAGATTTTAATATCATTACTGGAAATCGGGATGTCTGAAAATGTTCTAGGGCTCCACCGGTTTTCAATGTGCGATACTAATTTGTAGTCCGTCTTAGCTTCTTTTTTTATAATTGTCTCCAAAGTCGTCGTAGTTTTGTAGTTTACCCCAAGATGCTTGAAATTGGGTTCTTCCAGTTGCTGAAATGATTTAAAAGTTGATGCTATAACATAACTTTTATCCTTAGGGAATGTTGAATATCGTTTATCAGGTAGAAAATACGACTGACGGCTATTGTTGACGTTTAAATGCGTTTCAAAACAAATTGTTACATGGTGACATTATCCAATCGATTAAAAACCCCTTTTGCCCAGTATTTTGACCGTACACCAAAGCACTCGGCAATGGCATCAACACCCACTAAGGTACCCTTTGCCAGTCTGCCAAGTACGGCGATCGGTAGTGCACTATGCGGTGATCGGGAAATCAAGGTTCCGTCTTTTTCGGTTGCTATTGCCAAGTCGGTATATAAGGGGCGAACACTTGGTTCTTGACGCAGCTGTTCCACCAGTTCACTTTTTACCCTATTAAGCTTTGGGGTATCCAATACCGAATTGATCATGGCTTCTACCTTGATTGTTTTATTCTCCTTTGAAAGCTCCCAACCGGTACCCGTTACGATGATTTCAGGATTGTTTACAACATCAAGGATCAATAACTTTGCGTCGGCCAGTGCCAGAAGTTGCTGAAGGCTACTCACGGGTGGGCCATAAGAATATCTTTTCAAACGTTCATCCAATGCAATGATTTCAGCAACGACCCTATCTTTCAATGGGGCGAATGACAGCATGCTGTACATAGTGGGTTGGCAATGGCGCCAAACGTGCCCTATGACATAGTCTAAACTTAGCTTTGTGGTATGCGTCGCCATGGCGACAAATTTTTGAAGTAAGGTCTTAACGGGCGATCTTTTTGAGAGTATCAAGTCATGTTCAAAACCTTCATCAAGTAACCAAGCCTCTATAATGGTCTCAAGGGCTTGACTTGACAACTTGTGTGGTAAGGTGCGCTTATTTAGTTGCATAAATTTAGTTGCGATTATTGGGCTTATCGCTTCAATAAGAAACTTTGGTGAATCTATGGTATTGTGGCTATTGAACCTTGCCTTGATAAAGGCCACATAGTTTTCAAGTTCCCCGTCTGTGACGACGTAGTGGGCATCAATTTCCTTGTTCAGGGGTTTAGGTGCCATTGGCAATCCATCAAGGGAAAAGGGAACGATGTATTCGGGTTCTTTACCATTGGGTTCGTATACCATTTTTTGTGTGCTGTGATCGACGACCCTGAACGTGCCCCCAAGCCCTTCGCTTAGGGCCCGACAAACATCGATCATTGCCAGACCGAAACCACGAATACCGACTGATGGCCTGTAGGGGTTGCCTAATTTGGCCTGAAACATTTTCACGGGATAAGGCTTTTTGAACAAATGCAGGGCGACATGATCATTTGATTGCGCTATCCAAGATGTCATTTGTTGATCGTGATATGTGGGTTGGTGCCCTATGCAAAGCACTGCTTCACCGACCGTATGCCTGGCATTATTGGAATCTGTTATTGTGACCGCTTCATTGGTGAAGGTTACTGCGGTCACTTTCGTTTCTATTAGCCTGTACAAACCCAAAGGCTTTAATATCGCGACAATACTTAGGTAACGGTCATATAGGTATTCCCCCAACTTAGAGCGCAATGGGAACGCATCAATGGCATCCTCATCCACGTTTGTGGCATTAAAACCACTCCATTCTTGAAATGTGGGAAAATAGGGGATATGAAAGTTATGAAAAGAAATCGCTTCCCGTGCCGGTATGTCCAGCTCCCTCGTGGTAACATTCAACCAGTTGGTCTTCGGCTGTCTTAAATCATAGACCGGCCCCGCTCCAGGGTATTTAAAAGGTTCAAAAGCCAGTATTTGAACTGTTTGGTTCTGCCTTGACGCCTCTAGGCACAAAGACTCCATGGCAGAAAGCCCCCTGGGCCCGACACCTATGATACCTATGGTTTTGGCTACTTCATTTTTCATGTTTCAACGTAACTGAATTTCTATAAAAGGCATTGCACATCAACCAATTCATTGTGGTTTGATATATCCCTTTTCGATGGCATGCAAAATCGCCTCATTGGTATGCGAGATCAACTTGATATCGACGTTTTCAAAGTTGGCTTTCAACCTCACTATACGTTTGGTCTTTCTTTTATCTGAAACCGACCGAATGTAGATGGTAGCCACTTGATTTGGGAATCTTTTGGCGATTTCCAAATAAATTTCGGGATCCAAATCTTCCCCATCACCAATAAGTAAAAATGGCAGCTTTGGGTAGGTTTGTAAGATGTGGCTTATTTTAATGAATTTGTTGCCTTCAAGAAATGAGTCCTTTCTTTTGTTCTCCAATCCAATATCACGTAACAACAATGGTCCCTTGGGAAAGTTTTTACCTTCTAAAAAGGCCTGTAGATAGTCGTACAGGTTCCATGGGCTGTTTGATAAATAAAAAAAAGGGTTTTGCCCTTTTTCTGAAAAGCCTTTGGCGAGCTTCGCGTAAAAATCCCGTACCCCTTCCAATGGCATTCTAGCAGTGCTATCGGTGAACATGGTACTTACGATGACCTTCCATCTAAGAAAAGAGTCTAGCCCGGTGTGCAATACCGTTTCATCCATATCACTAATGACCCCAAATTGGGCTGATGCCAAAGGTCGTATGACAGATGAGGTTATAGTGAATGATATTTCACCTCTTTCAATCAGGGAATAGGTTAGGGGAATTGACGAAGCTGATGCATCACATAAAGAGGGATTGTAGGCAACGTCCAAATATACATATCCTTCCTTATCGGATATTAATGTGGTTTCCCCTCCTGGCCAGGATACATGTACTTTTGCTCCGTGAATCTCATCGGTTTCAAACCGTTTGAAAGATCGGTACAGATTACCGACGACACCTTCGGCCTCTACGTTCGCAATGCCCTCGTCTTCAAGAACCCTAGCTTGGCCATAAAGTCTTTCAGCATTGGCATATCCTGTAAATGGCATTATAATTACAGGGTCTTCGTTATCAAGTAATTTTGATAAATAGGTAATCATTATTATTTTATTTCAGGGGCTATCGATTTAGATGACATTGAATACAAAACCGAGTAGCCAGTATAACAATAGAAATACGAATAGGGTTCCAATACATCCACATTTACCACCACCGAGTTTTTTTGCACCCCAACCTGCTAAGACCGCCCTTATTAAATTCTTCATTTTTAATCGGTATCTGGATATCGAAATTAGCACTACGGTAAACGGTTAATGTGCGCACAACAATTAATTCTTAACGTATTCACTTTTTTAAGGCCTTTTTGTTCCCTTTGCTAACATTTAGTACTTAAATTAAGGGTTTCGAATAGTAATTCGGGATTTTATCGAGTTTTGATGGTATGCAAACACAAGAACACTTTAGATGGGGCCATTTATGGGGGCTATTAGTGACTACCTACCAATCTTGGATCAGTAAAGAGCCTTTTCGATTAAGTGCCGTCGTGGCCTATTACGCTGTTTTGTCCCTACCGGGCCTTCTGGTGATCATTGTAAATCTTGTAGGCCTGATATGGGGGGCTGACATAGTTCAAGGGGCGTTGACCGAAGAGATAGCGAATGCATTAGGTAGTGATACGGCGCAATCGATCCAGAACATCATTGCCGAGACCAGGGACAGCAATAAGAGTGGTATTGCGACGGTTTTAGGGGTTGCTACCCTCATATATGGTGCTACAGGGGTATTTTACCATTTACAATTGTCCATAAATGAAATATGGAACCTTCAGCAAAATCAAAAGTCCAACATTCTTAAACTGGTCATAGATAGGGCCAAAAGTTTTGCGTTTATACTCGCCATAGGGTTTCTTTTATTGATAAGTTTTTTTATCACTGCGGCAGTGTCAGCATTGCGCGACTACTTACGGCAGATCTTACCTGATTTGGTGGTTTACATCACCCTTTTTATGGATACCGTCGTTTCTTTTGGAATCGTGACCGTTTTATTCGCCCTAATGTTCAAGTACATGCCCGATATCAAAGTACAATGGAAAACCGTTCGTCTGGGTGCCATTATCACGGGAATCTTGTTTTTGATCGGTAAAACGATGATCGGATTCTATTTTGGCAAAGTAGAACCTGGTTCCACCTATGGTGCAGCGGGAACTATCGTACTTATTTTACTTTGGGTCTCTTACGCCTGTCTTATTTTGTTCTTTGGGGCACAGTTTACCAATGTGTATGCCAAGAAATATGGGTCTAATGAAACCACTCAAACAGCCTAAGCCCTAAATGAAAATCTTATTTATAAAAAATATATAATGGATAAAAAAGAAAAGGACGAATTGGATAAAAAATCGAATCTAGAAGGCGATATGGGCGGTCATGACGAAATTTTGATCGACCAACTGTGCGAAGGGTTGGAAGTTTATCAGAAACAGTCCATGGCCACTTTTCTAAGTGCACTTAGTGCCGGTATGGAGATTGGGTTCAGTTTTTTGTTAGTGGCCATTTGTTACAGCCAATTCAAGGGGGTTATTGATGAAGATTGGATTCCTTATACCGCTGCTTTCGTGTATCCTTTAGGTTTTATTCTGGTCATTGTCGGAAAATCGATTCTATTCACCGAGCAGACCTCATTGTTGGCCTTGCCCGTAATCGGGGGCCGGCGTTCTTTTCAAGAGTTGATGAAACTTTGGGCCATCGTTATTACCGGAAATATTCTGGGTGGTTTTATCATCGGTATAATGCTGTTGACCATAGGGAAGTCTTTACATGTCATTACCTTAGGGGGTATTGAGGCCATTGCCACCCATGTGGCAGGTTATCCTATACTTACTATTTTCGGCAGTGCAATACTTGCAGGATGGTTGATGGGCCTATTGTCTTGGTCCCTCTCTTCGATCAAGCATGCAGTCGGGCAAATATTGGTGGTCTATATCATCACCTTGATTATAGGCCTTGGGGGATTTCACCATAGTATCGTTGGAAATATTGAAATTTTTACCGGTATGTTGACCGGTTCCATCAATTTTACGGACTATTTGATCACGTTGATTGTAATGTTATTGGGCAATACTTTTGGAGGGGTGTTTTTCGTGGCGTTCCTCAAGTATCGAACGTACAAGGCGAATGAGAACTGATAGAGCACTTATTTTTTCTAATTGAGCAATTGTAAAAATGGGGCTAATTTTAATTTTACTCCGTTCATCATTGGGAATGACCGACCACGTTTCCGGTTTGGCAAGACGGCATACCCTAAAGGCTTGTCTACCCCAATACTATCATACAAGTAAAAAGGCCCCTCTTTGGGGTCTTTTGTCATTTAAGTCAAAGATCAGTTGATTCGAGTAAAGGGGGTTTGTCCTCCCCAGTTAATTTTACAGCTGAATTAAAAATATGACTATGAAACTACAAGACAAAAATGTAGCTATTCTGGCTACCGACGGATTTGAGAAATCAGAATTATTTGAACCTTTAAAAGCACTAAAAGCCGAAGGGGCCACAGTGCATATTATTTCTAGTAAAGAAGGGGAAATAAAAAGTTGGGATGGTGACAATTGGGGAAAATCAATTACCGTAGATCGAACATTGGAAGACGTGAAAGCCGATGATTACCATACATTGATACTACCAGGTGGTGTTGCCAACCCTGATTTATTACGAAGCCATGAACCTGCCTTGGACTTTATAAGGGATTTTTTCAAGCAAAGTAAACCCGTAGCGGCAATTTGCCACGCTCCTTGGTTGCTGATCAGTGCCGGGGTCATAGCGAACAGGGATGTGACGTCGTACCACAGCATTAAAGATGACGTCATCAACGCAGGCGCCAATTGGTTCGATAAGCCCGTTGTGGTGGATAACGGTCTGACGACAAGCAGAAAACCCGAAGATTTACCGCAGTTTATCGATAAGGTCATCGAAGAACTCTGTGAAGGAAAACATGACGCACAAGTCGTAAATGCATAAATGGATCGCGAACAAAAGATGGGTGTGTGCAACACCCATCTTTTTAAATAAGTATAACTATGGCAATGATCGGTAATATTATTAAAGGGTTCATCGATATCACGGACAAATTATCCACCGATAGCAACCCGGTAGAAGAGCAGAAAGAAGTTTTAAAAGATTTGCTCGCCCATGCATCATCCACTGCATTAGGTAAAAAATTTGGATTCGAAACGATATTGAAAGAAGAAAATGTTCAGCAGGCATTTTCTGATGCCGTGCCTTACTACGATTACAATACCATTGCCAATGAATGGTGGCACAAGGTAGTCGATGGGGAGCGCGATATTACCTGGCCAGGAAATCCAGATTATTTTGCATTGAGTTCGGGGACTACGGGCAAAAAAAGCAAACGGATTCCAGTGACCGATGCCATGATTTCCTCCATACGAAACGCAGGCATACAACAGGTTATGGCTTTGAGTAATTTTGACCTTCCACCCGATTTTTTTGAGAAGGAGATTATGATGTTGGGTAGTTCAACAGATCTAGATGTTAGGGACGGTCATCAAGAAGGCGAAATCAGTGGTATCAGTGCCAGTAATATTCCATTCTGGTTCAAAGGCTATTATAAACCTGGTGAGGAAATCGCCAAGATCGATGATTGGGATGAACGTGTACGACATATTGCCAAAAATGCCAAAAACTGGGATATCGGTGCTTTAAGCGGTATTCCGTCTTGGATGGAACTGATGCTTAAAGAAGTTATTGATTACCATGGTGTCGATCATATTCACGAAATATGGCCAAACCTACGTGTTTATACTTCTGGCGGGGTTGCCTTCGATCCCTACGAGAAAAGCTTTAAGGCACTTTTGGGCAAACCGGTGCAAATCATAGATACCTATCTCGCTTCTGAAGGCTTTATTGCCTTTCAGAGTAGGCCAGGGACCACCGCAATGAAATTAGTGACCGATAATGGTATTTATTTTGAATTTGTGCCTTTTGAGCCAGAATATATCAAACCGGACGGATCGTTAAGTCAAGATGCGCCTTCACTGACCTTGGGCGAGGTGGAGACCGACGTGGATTACGTGCTTATAATTTCTACCGTCTCAGGCGCATGGCGTTATTTGATCGGTGATACCATTGAGTTCACCGATGTGTCAAAGGCCGAGATAAAAATAACCGGGCGTACCAAATTCTTTTTGAACACGGTAGGTTCACAACTATCGGTAAACAAGATGAATGATGCAGTAAAGAACTTAGAGGAATCATTGGGACTCAAAATACCGGAATACACCTTATGTGCCAAGCGGTACGACGATGGTTTTTACCATACCTGGTATTTAGGTGCTGAGGGTGATGCCAATCCTGAAAAGGCGGCAGAAGCGTTGGATGCCCATTTGAAGGATGCCAATAAGAATTATAAAGTTGCCCGTAGCAAGGCTTTGGAAGGTGTAAAGGTGCACTTTGTACACCCTAATGTATTTTCAGAATGGAACGGGGCCAAGAAGAAAAAAGGAGGACAGGTTAAAATGGAGCGGGTTATGGGTGAGGAAAAATTCGAGGAATGGGAAGCCTTCGTTGCGGGGCAAAACACGGATTAATCGTTCATAGAATCCCTTTTTTTGACCATTTCCATAATTTCCTCAGGGGAAAGATAAAATTCCCTGATCCTGTTTTTATAGGCTTCATCGATATCGGCATGGTCCAATATAAAGCGCTTTGTTTTAATGATGTACTCTGCCATACCCATTCTCACCGCGAAAGAATCTGCAGCCCGTTCTGCATTTTTAACGTGTTCTTTCAACAGTACATAACGGATGCCAAAATTAATCAGATTTAATCCGCTCCGTTCTTGGTAGTCCATCACGTGCCCCAGTTCATGGCCAAGCCAACCTATCATAATATCGTCGGGTACTTCGGTGGTTTTAAATTCTTTTCCCGTAATCTTGAATTTTTCGCTGATCAATATCTTATAGCCCCGTTTTTCTTTTTTCCTAAAAATACTACTCAATGTGGGTTGTGCCAACATTACCGATTTATTGATGTCTTTTTTGAATTTGAATTCTATTGGGGTTGAATGAAGTTCGGGGTAGAAAGCCAAAGCCGTTTCCACTTGCTTTTCTATGATTTTTGGCACCACGGTCTTGGGTTTGTTGAAAATGAAATACGCCAAACCAATAAGCAAAATCGTGGTAATAATCATAAACAGCTTCTTTTTCAAATTACTTAACTTACATTAAAAAAAGGGCAAAATACGTTTTGCCCTTTTTGTATTGGTCTTAGAATTGATATCGCAACCCAAGGGCTATGTCTAAATCTAGGTCATCTGAAAAATCATCGTTAAACCCAAGTTCAGGACGAATATCCAAGGATATAAGTAACGGAATGTCGAAATTATATTCGATACCGATGTCTCCTGCGACTAGGGCGAATGTCCCATCATTTTCACCGGCATCGAACGAGCCCAAACCTCCACCGGCACCTACATACCAATGGAATCCGCCGTCTATGGGCATTACCCATTGATAAAGACCGACTAATTTGAAAGCCTCAACATTGTCTGAATCCCTAAATCCCAGATCAAACTCCAATCTATTGTTTTCCTTCAAATACCGCTGATAAGATATTTCACCACCGAAACCATCATTATCACCGATTCTAATACCCAAGGCATTTTTTGAAATACTTTGCGCACTTAACGATGCGGTAATAAACAACAAGAAATAAAAAACCGTATTTTTCATGATATTTAAATTTTAGGCAAAGCTAACTATCCCGAAATACTGCCTTAGCCCATTCCATTCAGTATTTACCACAAACACTATTTTGATGTGGATTATAACAGGGGCTTGAAGAATTTAAAGACCCTTTCCATAAATTTTTTCCATCGCGGTCTTTTTTTAAAATGCGTTAAATCCAATTTGCGGGAGTTTCTGCAAATACGGTAAAATTCGTCGCCAATACCTTTGGCAATCGACTTATCATAAATTATGACGTTGGTCTCATAATTATGTTCAAAACTTCGGTTATCGAAATTACCGGAACCGATGGAGACGATGTCCTCATCGATAAGTAAAACCTTACCATGCGAAAAATCAGGTCTCAAGAAGATATGTACGCCAACATCCAACAGTTCTTCAAATTGAGAGAACATGGCATACATGGCTGCTTTGGAGTCGGACTCCTCGGGTAGAAGAAGGGTGACTGCTATACCCTGTAACGCTACTATTTTGAGGGATTGCAAAAATGCCTCACCTGGTAAAAAGTACGGATTCGTGATACAAACGCTTTTTTGCGCATTGTTCATCATGGCAATATATTGTTGCATGATGATGGGCTGCTCAGAATCTGGCCCCCCAGACACCACTTGGGCACTGACTGAACCTTTAGGTGTTGATTCGATTTCAAATTCAGAAATGTCCAATTCATCCTGACTTGCAAATGAATAGTCTTTTAAGAATACACGGTGCAGGCTCTGAACTATGGGTCCCTGAAGCTTCAGGTGAACATCTTTCCATTGGCCCAATGCCCCGGTGTCCTTCACATATTTATCGGTGATATTCAAACCTCCGGTAAAGGCTACCTTACCGTCGATGACCACTATTTTTCGATGGTTTCTGAAATTCAATGAAAAGAGAAGGTTGCCGAATCGTATGGGCATTATCGGATATATCGATGCACCTATCTTTTGGAATTTTTTCTTTATTCCTCCTCTAATGGCATAGCTACCGAAAGAATCATAAATGATCCTAACCTTAACACCCTGCTTGATTTTCTGCTCAAACAGCTGTAGCATGCGTTGCAAGATCTCCCCTTGTTCAAATAAATAATATTGAACGTGAATGAATTTTTCAGCTTTCCCTAGCTCATGAAACAGGGTGTCAAATGTTTGTTTGCCATCATGAAGGGGTGCAATGTCATTTTCTGAATACGGACTAAAACCCGAATTGTTCTGAATGAGCTTTGCGATTTTACCTTCTTTACCGGTGTGGTCAAAAGCCGTGATGTACGCACTATTTCCCTTTGAGAATAGTTCTTTGAACTTTTTTCGCTTGGCCAATTGTTTTGACGAAAAAAACTTGAACTTTCTTCGATTGACCCCAAATAAGTAATATAATAATGGACCCGCGAAAGGCAAGGTGATTACGGCAAATACCCAACTTATCGACTTCGTAGGTCTACGTCCATAATAGACAATGACTATTATGGCCCAAAAGGTCAATACGATATATAAAATGTATAAAGTGGTATTCAAAATAACAGTTATAATTCAAAAATAGGCAACTTAATCAAGTGAAACGGCTAAAAATATGGAGTTACAGCATTACCGATACCATTAATCGCTTATGAGTCAAGGTGAATAACACTTCACGATTAATTTTATGGAAAAAATAGTATGGGCGTAATAGCGACGGATAAAAATTTGATAAAATTTTACTATAACTCCAAATCATTGAACGATAGGGAAGCATTGACCTATTTAACATCTTCCAACGCTGATATGTTGGCCATCGACACGGCAGTTGAGCGCTTGAGCGAACTTCAATGGGAGACCATTTTAGATGGTTTGGGCAAAAAGCCTGAACAGCTGATTGATGATAATGAATTGAATAAGTTGGATGCCAAGCCAGCCGATGCGGATTTTTCGGCCAACGATTGGCTTAAGATCTTGAAGCATAACCCAGAAATAATTAGGGGCGTTATTCTTTCTAAGGGTGACGAATACCAACTGTTCGAAAGTCCTAAGTCGGTGATTGAATACTTGGCCGATGCCGCAGATAGCTCAAATACCAACAGGGAATAGTTTGCAGAAGAAATATATATTTATGGGTATCGGGGCAAGCCTGCTCGTGACCGTTTTTCTTTTCTTTCAATTTTACGTGCCCCATCGAATAAAAAGATATCTCAACACCGAAATCGCTGAACTAAACCATATTGAGGGAAAAATCGGTGATGTCGACATCTCATTCTTTGGAAGTGACTGGATTTTAAGGGAAATCGATTTGGTTTCCAATTCCGGTTCAAGCGAGGTGACCATTGAAATGGAAAAAGCGATACTCCATGATGTTGATTGGTACCGTATTGTATACCAAAATTCCATTGCTGTCGGTTCCATAAAGTGTGTGAAACCAAATATAAAGATCACAAAAACGGATACGGTTAGAGTACGGAACAAACTGCAGAAAACTACCATTGAGATAGGTCATATTGAGTTAGAAGGAGGGGCAATAACTCTTTTCGACAAGCAAAAAAAAGATACCCTTTTTGGCAGTGCGATTTCCCAAGTTCGGTTAAACGCGATTACCACAGACCGAACTACACCCTTTCATTTTCATAGTAGTTTGATCAATAGGGCAGAATTCACACATCTTCGTGCTAAAGTCAATGAATTCGATGTGTTGCGAATACGCCGCTTGTCATTTAAGAACAACGGCATATCGGCCCTGGCCCTGAGTTTGGCCACGGAATTTGATAAGGAGCAATTGTCAAAGGTTCTCAAAACCGAAAGAGACCATACTGATTTCAAACTGGATGTTCTTGAAATGGAACATATCGACTTTCAAATTGCCGACGGATTGACATCCCTATCGTCGCGTCGCGTATTACTTTCCGATTTTGATTTGGCCATTTACAGGGACAAGCTATTGCCTGACGATACCCGAAGAAAACGGTATTATGGCGCATCATTACGCGACCTGCCCTTCAGGCTTGATGTCACCTCGGTAGTAGTAAGAAACGGAAGCCTGAATTATGCGGAAAAGGTCAAAATGGGCATAAAACCTGAAAACCTAGTGTTTCAAAATATATCGGGCAAATTCAATAACCTGCATAATTTTAAGGATAGCCAAACCGATGTGGAACTTTCAACACAAATAATGGGAGAAGCCGCCCTTGATATCACTTTTCAACTTCACCCCTTGAATGTTCGCGAAACATTTTTGTTGGAAGGAAGTGTGACTAACTTGAATGCGGCATCGGTCAATCCGTTTTTAAGGACAAGCACGGGCACCATGGCACAAGGTTATGTAGACGGAATGTATTTTACCGTTGATGGAAATTCTACCCGTGCGCGTGGTGACGTAAAGATGAAATACAAAAATTTTAAGATTCAAATATTAAAAAAAGATTTTTTGAAGATCAATAAGGTGCTTTCCTTTTTAGGCAACCTTATTCTCAATGATGGCTCTAAAAACACTGACGGGTACCGCTATGGTACTATTGAGGTTGAACCTGACGGCACAAAATCCTTCATAAATTATCTCTGGTCTTGCTTGATGGATGGAATGCTCGATACGGTAACCGGTAACGGAAAAAAAGAATAATGCTATGAGGTTGAAAAAGAAAATTTATAGACGGAAAAGATATATCATACCCTTTACACTGATAGCACTATTGATAGTGTTTAGATTGTTTTTGCCCTTATTGGCGAAAAACTATATTAATGGGGTATTGGCCGATATACCCGGATATCATGGGAGTATTAAAGATATTGATATTGCCCTCATTCGAGGGGCTTATGTTATAGAATCGTTGACATTGAATAGGGTAGAGGCCCTGAGTGAAGTACCGTTTTTATCCATTCCGAAAGCGGATATATCCATCGAATGGAAATCCCTTTTTAAAGGAAAGATAGTGAGTGAACTATTCTTGACCTCGCCAGAGTTCATTTATGTTTTTGAAGACCAACAAAAAGCCGGCACCGATCCAGAATTCGACGATTGGACCAAGGCCTTGACCGATATCGTTCCCATTGCTATCAATAAACTCGTAATCACAGATGGTAAAGCAGCTTTTGTACAACTGAATGCAGATCCCAATATAGATTTACATTTTAATGATTTACACCTGAATGCGACCAACCTTCGCAATGTAGTACAGAAAGAACTCAAACTACCATCAGATATCGACGCTACGGCAACATCTATAGGACAAGGCAGAGTCAAATTGAACGGAAAAATGGACCTTGTAAAGAAGATTCCCGATATGGATATTAGTTTTTCCCTAGAAGACGCGTCGGCAGTCGCCTTGAATGATTTTACCAAACATTATGCGAAGGTAGATTTCGATAGTGGAAACTTTAATCTCTATAGTGAGGTCGCCATTGCCGATGGGTATCTTACCGGCTATGTGAAACCGCTTTTAAAAGATGCCAAATTAATAGGTGAAGGTGATGGTTTTTTAAGTGTATTGTGGGAAGGTTTTGTGGGCTTTTTCAAATTTATCCTTAAAAATAAGGGTAATAATACATTGGCGACGAACGTACCCTTAGAAGGAAATTTGAACAATGTTCAAGGAAAGGTTTGGCCTACGATTTTCAATACCATTAAAAATGGATGGGTAAAGGCCTTTGATAGTAAAGTGGATGAAAATATTGATTTTGAGGATGCCATTGATAGTAAAGAAAATCAATAGCTAAAAGTAAGAGCGATAAAGACCTATGAGAACGATAATGAACATCGTTAACAAAAGGAAGAATAAGAATTGACCGAACCGAACCCCTTTTTTAAGTTTCACTTTTATGTTTCTTTCTTCTTTTATGATAAAACTCATTTAAACTTTTTCAATTGGCTAAAAAATTGCCCTTTTTCACGCACCTCTCGTCTTTTTTCCATTTCGTAGTGCTGCTACCTGCCCTTCCGGCAGGCGCGCGCAACTCAAAAAAGGCTTTGAATATGTAACTGATAGCTAATCGCTGTCTGCCGGTGAAGCAGGTCCGCTTCAATCCGAAAAGTGGCACGATTTCATAAAAAAAACTCTGGCTTTAGTTAGCCAGAGTTTTTTATGGTTTTTTGAGGTTTAGTTATCGTCTGTCGCGTCTTCAACCTCATCCTTCACATCATCTGCGGCATCTTCTACTTCATCACCTGCCTCTTCTAAGCCATCCTCAACTTCCTCGATGGCATCCTCTGCTTTTTCTTCTTTGGTCTCCCGACAATTGACCAAGGTCAAGAGGGAGAACATCATAATGGTAAATAATACTATTGACTTTTTCATTTTGTGTTTTTTGGTTTTCTGTGTTATACTTTTCTTCTTCCGGTAATCAATGAGATTACGAACAATACGATAAATATGAAAAATAAGATTTTAGCGATTCCGGCAGCACCTGCTGCTATTCCACCAAATCCGAATACTGCGGCTATCAACGCTAATATAACGAAAGTAACTGTCCAACGTAACATAATATATATTTTTAGGTTCACGTCTGATTATCTCTTAATCAGTACATTACAAATGTCATGTTTTAATGGCCGCTTTCTTGCCGTAAAAGAATGTTATCTTAACGCTTTTCATATAAAATCGCTCTTAACTTAAGAAATGACACTATCTTTAATCCAAATATGCAATCTGAAGTGATACAAAAAGTCAACATCACCGATTATGATGCCCTTGGGTTTTTGACCGTGGTGGCAGAAAGTTTGAACCTGAGCTTGACCGAAGACAATAGGGAGTACTCGGTTAACCTAACCGACGAAATTGGCCACGGTTATTTCAAGGCCTATGATTTTGACCATGGTATCGCTGTTTATGAAATTGATTGTACCTTAAAAAATCAAATCAATTTTGAGTTTGAAAAAGTTGTGGTACAACCTTTGTTGATCTTGTTTAATCGAGAAGAGGAAATTATCATATCGGGCCATGAAATCGGTAAGAACAAAGTAGCCCATTTAGAAAGTGTCATGAGTTCTGAGGGTGCAAAAAATAGGCAGAAGATTGCTTTGCTACCCAACCAATCCACCTGTTTTTTTGCAATTATCATCAATAGAAAGTTATTCGAAGAAAAGATCACTGATTTTTTGAGCAACATGCATCCCACCCTAGAGCAGATATTCAGGGATGTCAATGGTATCAACCAGTTTTACGCCCAAGGGTATTACAGCTTGGATATCGCTAAATTCATGGAAGAATTCACTACCACATCATTGACGGAATTTATGCGTTTTGTCTTTCTGGAGGGCAAGATCTATGAGATACTCACCCATTTCTTGATACAGTATGTCGATGATGCCAAAGACCCCAAGGCACGTAAGATATTAAGACAGCAGACCGTAGAAAGCATTGAAGAGGCGAGTACGATCATAAAGGATGAGATGGACCAACTTGGCAGTATCATTTCGTTGGCAAAAAGGGTCGGCCTTAATCAAAACACCTTACAGGAAGGGTTTAAGCAACTTTATAAAAAATCGGTGAACCAATACATAAAAGAGGTTCGTATGGAACGGGCGAAGGAATTATTGGAGTCTTCGAATTTGAATATTACCGAGATTACCTATCAGGTCGGTATCAACTCAAGAAGCTATTTCTCGAAATTGTTCAAAGAACAATTTGGTATTTCACCAAAGCACTACCTCCAAAAACACCGAAATTCCAATATATCGGCATAGTGCATTTTTCATAACCAAACTTTTAGCATTCAATTAACAAAATAACCAGGGTAATGACCCGATTTTGTTAGTTTCAATTTCAAATCTGTTAAACAAAAAATGACTTTTCCGATTTCTTTGCACCGTAATAAGTGTATAAGAAATATGCAAGAGATACGAATAGAAAATCAAAACGCGGAAGACTTACTGAGTCAGCTAAATGTATATTTAAAAGGTACTTTGACAGAGAAATGGGGTGAACAGACACTTACATTCTCAAACCACTTAGGGGAAGGTACCATTAGAAGCATTTCATTTGATTGGGGTGTTTCGTTGTTCGATTACGATGTCAATTTTAAGGAAGATGTAAAGTTGATCCATCATACCGGTGATGAGATACCCGTGGAGTTTATTTTTATTTCAAACGGAACGCTGCGGTACCAACAAGACGTGAACTCAGAGGAGGTTTTTTTAGAACGTTACCGAAATATTATCATTGCGCCGAAACAACAGTCGAAAAAGACATTTATTTTTCCTAAAAAGGTGAATGTCAAAGTCAATTTCATCCAAATCGTCAAAGGGCAATATGCAAAGAAGAAGCACAACAACCTAAAATACCTTAACGAGGTTTTGTTTTCGGTCTTCAAAGAAGATGAATACGATGTGCCCTATAGGCATTTTGGCAACTATAATTTGGCCATAGCCGATAAGGTAAAAGAGATGCATGCCTCTGAGGAAAATGGAATGGTACGGACTTTGGGTATCGAGGGAAAATTGAACATCATATTGGCAATGCAAATACTGGAACACCATAAGTTTCAGAATGATACCACGTTACCGGATTCGTTAACGATAGCTGATATCAAAAAGATTCACAAACTCGCGGATTTTATTGTGGATAATATTTCAGAGGCCTTGACGATACCAATACTTTCAAAGGAGTCTGGACTTAGCGGAAAAAAACTACAGGTCGGGTTTAAAATGCTTTACAACAAAACCGTTAACGAATACATTAAAAAGCTCAGGCTTGAAATATCAAGGGATTTACTTAAAAATTCTGAATTAACGGTATCTGAGATCGTTTATAAGGTAGGTATTCGTAGTAGAAGCTATTTTTCAAAAATATTTTCAGACCATTATGGAATATTACCCACCGAGTATCGCTCAAAATTGAAAAGAAAACCTAGTCTGTAAAATTGGTTCCTTCAGGAAGGCCTTCATAGTGAACCGGATTCAACAGGGAATCGTATAGGATATTCTTTTTGAAGAATTCGCTTGCGATGGGGTTTGCACGTAGTTTTAATTTCGGTGGATTCTGGATTATATTTTTTATGGTCTCGATTCCGGTAGCGGGGTCAAGCCATGTCTGGGCCACACTCTCGGGTAAGATCAAAGGTTTTGATTTGCTTAAATTATTATAGGTTTTAATAAAATTATCGGTATTCGTGGTGAGCAGGCCCGTACTTAAAAAGCCGTCTTCAAGCGTGCTATAAATACTTCCTAAATAAAAGGGTTGTTCGTTTTGAAGCGATATGTAATATGGATATAGTTTTCCCTTTTTCATTAAATAGGTAAAAAACCCAGATACAATGATCAAGGACCTTTGTTTTTTCAAGGGGTCATGTATCCAAATGCTGTCCTTTATCTTATCTAAAGAGAAATTCAAACTGTTGAACGAATTTTGAAATGTCAACCAATCTTCTTTGTATCCTTCAGGCATTAATCCCCATATCGCAAAATCTATCACTCCAGGGTCATTCATGGTAATAATGGAAATACTACTTTCCAAAAGTCCATCGATAAGCATCCTTGGGCGATAAAGATTTGGGTGTTTAAAGGGTAGTCCAGACATTGCTTCTACCTGTTCTAAATCCGCTGCATTTGAAAGTCTAAAAAACATACGCTTAAATTCTCAATGCAAGTAACCATTTTTTGGAGCTGCCTGTTGACTCAAAAAATATTTTTAGTAACACATTAAAAATCATTTGTTTAGTCTTTTGCCCCCTTTCAAACATATTCGCAAAAATTCGTTAAACATTTACCCAATACTGTTAAACGAAGCTTCTTGAATCGGCTAATTTTGAATCAAAGAAGGTTATCCGCTAAATGGTTGACTTAAAGGAATAAATTATGGAAACAAGAAGAAGAAGGGCATATGAGGAGTTGGAGCGACTTTCATTTAACTTAAAAGGGGAAATCGTAAAAGCAAACGAGACCTTTTCTTTACATATTGGGTCTACAAGTGGACATGGTGAAGTAAAATGTGTCAACTTTGATGATGGTCTCTTTATGTTGGAGTTTGAGTTGAACGTCACTGAGGATACGTATATTCCGTTGGTCACGAAAAACGACAATTCGGTGTATTTTCTATACTGCATGAAAGGCGATTGTTATTATGCGGCACAACGGAACAATCATTTTGTGAGGTTGAACGAACTGCAAACAGCAATCGTGAAAATATCAGACAATTTTGCCGGAGGTATTGTTTTAAAAGGCCAATCCGATATCACCCTTAATGTGCTTCGGGTCGACATTGAGACCTATTTTGAAAAACATGCCAAAAATCCGACGTATATCGCCGAACGCCTTAAAACCTTTTTAGATGAATTGAACCATACCCATAATTTAGTACATCTAGGGAAATTGAATTTTGATATTGCGGATTACATCAAAAAACTGGAAAAGGTCAAAAATGTCGATACCTTATCAGAACTCTTATATTTCGAGGGAATCTGTATTTTGATATTGGCTAGTCATATTGAACAATACAAGCGTGAAATCAGCGGAAAGATCAATCCGACAAAGCTTATAAAGCGGGAGTTGAAAGTAATCATGGACACGGCCGAATACATTCAAGAAAACTTGGAAAAGCAAATCACGGTTCAAGCCTTAACTTTACAATCAGGGCTGTCAGCGGCAAAGCTGCAAGAAGGTTTTAAGTTTTTATACCAAAGAACCGTCTCAGACTTTATTCGTAACGTTCGGTTGGAAAAAGCGCAGGTCTTAATGAGGGAAACCGACATGAACATATCTGAGATCGTATACTCCATAGGCCTTACCAGTCGAAGTTATTTTTGTAAGATCTTTAAGGAGAAATACGGTTGCAATCCCAAATCATTCAAGTCGAAAACCAATCAAACTTCGATTGTCTGACACCTTTTACGTTATTGGAAGATCTTGGTCTTTGAAGGTTTAGGTGTTCTTCGCACTTTTCTGCTATTATTTGATTTTCTTATGGCAACGACTTTGGTTGCCGGAATATCAATGAATTCATTGGAAAATGAATTATCTGACCGCTCTAGAAGGTCTTTTTCGTCAACGTCTAATTCGATGAACTTGGGTTTGGTCAAAATTACATAGAGAATGGCACTTGCAAAACCAATTGAAATTCCTAAAATAAAAACTGATAACCCCATATTGTTTTCTGACAAATCTAAATCCGTATGCCAACCTTCGTTGTTTCATTTCAGAAAAAAATTAACGTAATCAAGAAATCTTAAATAGGGAATAAAGAACATAGTTTTCTCGATGGAGCACATTGAAAAGGGAAATTCATTGCATATTGCGAACAATATAGTTGGTTAATAGTTTCCTCAAATTTCAACCCCCTTACGGTTCTGCTAGTTGCTAAGGGGGTTTTTAACAACAAATCATGATAAGAAAAGGAACAAAAGTCAAATGGAAATGGGGTAATGGACATGCCGTTGGTAAAGTGGATGAAACGTACACGACCAAGGTGACCAAACAAATCGAGGGCAACGAGGTAGTAAGAAATGGCAGTAGCGATAATAAAGCACTGTTCATTGTTCAAGAAGATGGTTCTGAGGTTTTAAAACTCGAAAGTGAAGTAGAACATCAAGATCAATAAGCCATTTCCTCTATTAAACGGCCAAATCTTCTTCAACGATGAAATCTTGGTCGGTATTCTTTGGTTTTCGTGCTAGAATGGCCAAACCAAAAGTGAGAACCCCAAGACGACCAATGAACATTAAAACGGTAATCACCACTTTTCCGAATAGTGACAATTCCCCTGTAATTCCCGTACTTAAGCCAACCGTACCCAAAGCTGAGGCCACTTCGAATAGAATACGCTCAAATTCAAAATGCTCACTTAGCGTCATCAAAAAAGTACCAAGCCCTATGATAGAGGTGTAAAAAATAAAAGATGAAGTGGCAATATACAGGCGTTCAAACGGAATACGCTTGCCCAAAAAGGCGATTCTTTTCTTTCCCCTTAATCTGCTGCCCACTATGGCCAACATAGCCGTTAAAGTGGTGATTTTCATACCCCCGGCAGTACCCGAGGGAGACGCACCTATGTACATCAAGAAAATAACCATAAGTAGCACCGGTAATACAAACGTACCATAATCCATAGTGTTGAACCCTACCGTGGTCATCGCACTCATGGTCTGGAAAAAAGAGGCTAGAAACCGTTCCTTATCGTTTAAAGACTGAATGGAGGGTTCTGTGAGGAACAAAAAAACAGAGCCAATACCGAGTAATAGGATAAAACCGATACCGACGATTTTTGTCGTAAAGCTTAGCCGGTGGCTCTTCGATTTGATCTTGAACGCAAGATCAGTGACCACAATGAACCCAAGGGAACCGGCAATAGCCAAGATAGAGATGATACTGTTCACCAAGGTATTATCTGAAAACGGTTCAAAACCATTGGGGAGAAGACTAAAACCAGCCGTACAAAAAGCGCTGATACTGTGAAACAGCGCATTCCAAAGGGCGTCACCTGTGTTGTACCCCTCTTTGCTAAATGCAATATAAAAAAGTAGGGTTCCGATGACCTCCATAATGACCGTGAAGATGATGACAGATCTTAAAAAATCTGAAATTTTTATGGTTACCGGCAAAGTGAACTCTGAGGTCAATATTTTTTTATGCCAGTGGGTCAACCTTCGGGTCGTCGATAAGAGCATAAAGGTCGTAAAGGTGAGATAACCGATACCGCCCAGTTGAAAAAGGCACATGATGACGAACTGCCCGAAACCGGTGAATGATTCAGAAATACCCACGGTGACGAGGCCAGTTGTCGAAACGGCCGATGTGGCAATAAAAAGATTGTCGATAACCGATATAGGTCGGGCTTGTGCCCATGGCAGTAAAAGCAATAAAAATCCAGCTACGATATAGGTTAAAAAACCATAGAAAAGATTCTGTTGCGGGCTTAGGCCCAATTTTAATTTTAAATACCTTCGACTTAAACTTTTAAAGTATTGTACTACCCGTATGGCCATTGTTCATTTTATTTTTACCGAAAACTACACCTCTTTTGCTATCGACAGGGGCTTAGGAATGTGCAACGTACGAATTGGAAAGGGAATCTCAATACCATGCTCATCAAATTTAGCCTTAATTTGAATCATCGCCTCGGTTTTTGCCTTGGCTACTTCCAATGCCGAAGTGGAATTGATCCAAAATCGAGTCTCAAAATTAATGGAACTATCGCCAAACTCGCGGTACAGAAAAAGAATATCGTCCTTTTTCTCAACAGCTTTAAAATTCTCGACAATCGTCTTTTTAACGAGGTTGCGTACCATTTCCAAATCAGAATCATAAGCTACCCCACATTCTAAGATTACCCTAGACTGAGCGGTCTTTGAATAGTTTTTTATAGGGTTTTCAACGACCATTTTATTGGGAATGTAGACCAGGTTATTGTCAATCTGTTTTATGGTCACGACCCTCAAATCGATATCGATGACCTCGCCCTCGAAATTGTTGGTTTCGACCCAATCGCCGAATTTCAGTTGTTTTACATATGAGAGTATGATGCCCGAATAGGTGTTTGCCAACGCCCCTTGCAGTGCAAGACCTACTGCCAGACCGGCAACACCGGCACCGGCCAAAATGGTGTTCAGGGCTTTACCGAGGTTCAATATACCCAAGACCAAAAAAAGGCCCAATAGTATGGTTGCCGTTGCAACTATTTGTGCCAACAGTTGCTTCATACTGTCTTGTAGGCTACTTCGGCTTGCCAACTTGTAAGTCAACTTTTTAATATAACGTGATACAAAAACAGCAATAATGAAAACTACTATTGCCAAGATAATGTTGGGTAAATTGGCCACAAAGGTATTGAACCACCCATCCAGCTTATCCCACATGCCATTTAAGGCTTTTTCAAATTTATTTTCCATGTGAATTAAAATTTATAGCGTTATCACCCCCATCAAAAAAATGACCCCTAAGTAGTAGGGGCCATTTACCAATCAACCAACCAAAATAATCAATGACTACTGATAGATTACAGTATAGTCATCAACTTTATCCTTAAGTTCTTCCATACTGTTCATATACTTGTATTTGGTATTGAAAACACGTTCAGGCCGTTCCCCTACGATATAATATTTTACATTGAGCTCTGGGGCGTTCAGGGTGACCTGATCCGATATCCTCATTTTTTTATCCTCGAGGGAGGTCTCCAATTTTTCTAAAGAGGCTACCACATAAAGGTTGTTCTCTTTTGCCCAAATCTCTTCAATATTGATATCGTGCTCGAAATCGGCTACTTCGGCTTCGACCATAATGGTCTGTTCCTCTTTTTCACCCCATTTGTCATCAGGCATATTTACATCGATAAAGGGCACTTCGACCTCTTCTTCTTCCATCACGATAACCAATTTCGGAATTTCGACCGTCTTGGTCGTGGTGCCCACATTGACATCGGCCCAAGCGACTTCATAATCAGGTAATTCACCGGCCTCCGCATCAATATCCACATCAACGGTAGGTAGTTCACCATCCTTTTTCTTTTCAATATTACATGACATCAATAATCCGACTACACAAATTATACTAAGTACTTTTCTCATATGTTTATATTTTAAGTTGTTACAAAACTATGGGCAATCTGGGCCCTATCGGTGCTTGATTCATTCAATCATTGCCTCAAAAAGGAATTCGTAGATGCGTTAGCTATTACTGTTTTAAAGTCAATATGTAGCGGCGATTTAAAGTATTTTAGACTATTAAACAAAAAGAACGTGAAAGTTGAATTTTCAGGATTAAAAGCACTCTTTATCAATTGTACGCTCAAAAAAAGTTCTAAGGATAGCCATACCGAAGGATTGATGGAGCTGTCAATGGATATCATGAAAAAAGAGAACGTAATCGTCGACTACCTGCGACTGGTCGATTACCAGGTGCCACCTGGCCTTGTGCCCGATATGACAAAAGAAGGTTATGACGAAGACGACTGGCCAAAGCTCTACAAAAAAATCAAGGGAGCCGATATATTGGTAATCGGTACCCCTATCTGGTTGGGGGAACGTTCTTCAATTGCCAGTAGGTTGATTGAAAGGTTATACGGCATGAGTGCAGAAACCAACGCCAAAGGGCAATATGTATACTACGGCAAAGTGGGGGGATGTATCATTACGGGTAATGAGGATGGAATCAAACACTGCGCCATGGGGTTGTTATATGCCCTGCAACACTTAGGTTTTAGTATTCCGCCACAAGCAGATTGCGGATGGATTGGTGAAGTAGGGCCCGGGCCAAGTTATTTGGACCAATCTTCGGGTGCTAAAAACAACGAGTTTACCAATCGAAACACGACCTTTATGACCTATAATCTAATGCACCTGGCCAAACTACTAAAAAATAATAATGGTTTGCCACGTTACGGAAATTCCAGGGATGACTGGGATGATGGAACGCGATGGAATTTTGAAAATCCAGAATACAGATAAATGAAAGCAGAACCCACTTTAATATGTATCCCCGATATAAGCGGATTTACCGAATTTATGAGTAAGGTCGATTTTGAGCTGTCCTCAAAGGTCATCCCTTCACTATTGAACAAGGTAATCTATTCGAACACCATAAACCTGAAAGTTTCTGAGATAGAGGGTGACGCCGTTTTATTCTACAAGCAAGGCAACCTACCCAATATCGAGGATTTAATCGACCAATGCAAAAAGTTCTATGTTGAATTTTATAAACGATTGGAAGAACTTCGGCAAGAATACGCTTCCCATAAAAGTGCCTTTCAAATCCCCAAGGTGTTAGGTCTGAAAATCGTACTACACTATGGGGACGAAATCGCTTCGGCCCAGGTAGGCAATCGAATTAAATTATTAGGTGAAGATCTGATCGTGGCCCATAGGCTACTCAAGAATGATATTGATTTAGACGAGTATTTGTTGATAAGTGACGCTTTGGTACGGCAATATCAATATAAGGCCTTGAACGCGGAATTCGATTGGGCGGGTTTGCAGCAAGGGAGCACGCACTACAATCATTTGGGTGAACTCAACTATCATTACACACCACTTACGCCACTGGTTTGATGTGTTATTCTGGGGGAAAATCCCTCGCCTTTAGGCGAAGACCTTAGGGGTTTCCTTACAATTTTTCCTTCCGCTTTGTGCCATACGCTCTGCGCATTCAGAAAATTACGTAAGACGTAAAGCGATCGGCGGTAGGTAATAATTCTTTAGTCGCCTTTAGGCGAAACCCAAACCCGTCGGTCTTTAGCTGATGGTAGTTTGGTCGTCTAAAACAGTCAATTTTTAAATGATGTGAGCAAAACAATTGAAATATCAAGAATTACTTTTGTTAAGTATTTGATAAACAGATATTTTAATTCAATAATCTAAAAATAGAACATGAGAAAATTAAAACAATTAACGTTTTTGGTAATAATGATGGGTACCATGGTAGGTGTCGCCCAAATGAGTAATAACGGTGAGATGCGCACTACGACCGCGATGACGACCGAAGTAACGGTAGAAGGTACGAGCCATCCCGTTGAAGTAATGGTATATGAAAATCGTAATTATGAAATGAAATGGGATGATGCCGACAAGGGTAAAGTCGATCAAGATAGAACTTCGGCCTTGGCAAAGGTCACTAAATTGATTCATTTAAGGAGTGATAATGAAAAACTAAACGACCAGTTCATAGTACTACGTTATGACAGGCAGGTGACCGATAGCTTTAAAGTTGCCCCCATAGGCGAAGGTTTTGAAGTTACCGTTGATGACAAAGTGGTGCGCTACGTATTCAATGAAGGAACCTATAAGGTCGATACATCGGATAATGATTTCTTTACGGTTGAAGAGTTTATGGCCAAATAATAAGATCGTTAAAAATAGATTTAAAGTCCTCTAGTTTTAGAGGACTTTTTTTGTTTAATAAAGCTGATATTTTAATTGAACAATTAACTACATTTATAGCATTGTTTTACCATTGAACTAAATACGGCAATAACTATGATTACAATTAAGGTAGACGCTAAGGATACTGAGGGAACGGTGCGACAAATTCAACAGGAACTTGGGGGTCAAATTATGGAGCGATGGGGAGAATATACCCTGAATATCGATAATGAAAAGGCCAAAGGTAATATTAAGTTCATCACCTTTGATTGGGGCGTGTCTTTATTGGAATACGATCTTACCTTTTATGAAGAGGTTACCCTGATTATGGACGCCTCGCAGTTTAACCCTATACATTTTGCATATTGCCTTGAAGGCTATTGCGCACACAAGTTTGGCTACCAAAGTGATGAGGAAATAAAGATATTGGAACAATACCAATCGGTTATTATTACGAGCCGTGAAGGTGGGTTCAATTACGGTTATTTTCCAAAAGATCTCAAGCTGCGTATCAATGTGATTCAAGTGAGTAGAAAGCCCTTTGTTAGAAAAAGACTTAATCAGGGTGAGGAACTTAATAAACAATTGTATCGCGTATTCTTAGATACGGACCATGAAAAGGTGTTCGCTTATTTCGGTACGTACAACCTAAAATTAGCCGACCAGATAGCGGCGTTAAGTGCGGTGAAGGGTAAAGGGATGATTCGTATCATGCAAATACAAGGTTTGGTATACCAAATACTGTCGATGCATATGTTGCAGCATAACCGTGAAGTGCAAAATAAACCGTTGCCAACGACATTGTTGCGAAGGGAATTAAAAATAATCCGCAATTGCGCAAAAGCAATAGAAAAAAATTATTCAACCCTGTATACCTTGGAATCACTCTCATTGGAAACGGGTTTAACACAGGCAAAGTTACAGGAAGGGTTTAAGTTATTATACAGTCAGACCGTGACCGAATATATACGAAACGTGCGGTTAGATGTGGCACGTGATATGATTGCCAATACCGAACTGAGTATTTCAGAAATCGTATACTCCATCGGCTTTAGTAGTAGAAGTTATTTCTCTAAGATTTTTAAGGAAAAATATAATATTAGTCCGAGTGAATTTAAGAAGAGTAAGCTCAATCTAGCCGGGGTTGCCTAGTCTTACCTGAAGACTTTCTTGATTAGATACGCAACAATGACTTTTTTGAAAGGGCTCACGACCTTGTTCAGTAAAGTCAGCGGTTGCATGGTCTCTTGAATAGCTTCTTTATTATTACTTAATAACTCGTAACTGATATCTTTTTTAAGTTTTAAGATCCTCAAGTCTTTCTTTATTTCGGTGATTGAGGCATATGCTTTTGGCTTACTCATCATGTAATATACTTTTAGACAGTGATTCTATGATTTTGGTCTCGAGAGGATTCTTTAGTACAAATACCAGTAGTAAAAAAACCAAGTAGATGGCACCCACTATGAGAAAGCCCAATGACATGCTTTCCGTAAGGTTTCCCAAATAAATGGAAAGCGCCAAAGAAAACAGGAGCAAGGCAATCAATCCAAAAATGGAAAGTATGCCATACTTGATGATGGTAGTACTAAATTCTGCTGTGTGAAGAAACAGTTTCAATTTATAATACTCCCAAGAATTCTTTAAATATTCTTGGGAGTTATCAATGGATTCTGAAGTTATGGTACTTAATTTTTTACTCATGCCGTTCTGCTGATTCTCGCTTTTCTATTTTTATCCTTCAAATCCTTGAGTTTGGCTTCTAGGGTAGTAATGACATCCTCAGCCTTGTAACTGGCATTGGTCAACATCGAATCTACTTGATTTTCAAGTGATTCTTGTTTGGCGGCCATAACCCCAGTTACTTGTTGCTTTATCTCTGAAGACTTTTCACTTACATCATCTATAAGTTGATTTGATTGCTCCACCAGCTTTCTTCGAGTATTGGTACCCTTATCGGGGGCAAATAAAATTCCGGCAACTGCTCCAATGGCGGTTCCGGCTAAAATTCCTAAAATTGTGTTACTGCTATCACTCATAATTATCGTTTTAAATTCAATGCTAAATTAATGGCAACCGCGCTTATGCCTTGTTGCAATCCATTTAATTGTTAACTGCAATCCGATAATGGAATGCGTCAAACAAAATACCATTCAAAGCACTCCCGAAAAGCATCCTACACTATCTTGCCGCAAACAAAAATTCTACATATGAAACAAGGAGAAGAAAAAACGCAGTTCATAAAAGATGAGGATAATGAAACGCGTAAATACATTTTTCAGAAGAATAAAAAAACGGTCACGGGTTTTTATATTGTTTTAATTGCTTTGTTAATGTTGGTGGCCGCTACGATTATCAGTGGTATCGCATTTTAATGTTTATCCACTACCCAACTTACTTCTAACAAAACAACCGAATAACCCTTAATTGAATATCCATGAAGTACCAAAACTTCACTAAGATCAATTTTTACAAGCTCTTTATCTTAACACTCACCTTCGTCTGCTTTAGCTGTGCGACATTCAAACAACAAAAAAAAGAGGATGTCGGTACTATGGGTAATAGCCAAGATAAAGACATTGTACATACCTTTTTCATAGCTGGTGGCCTGGGCAACTCTGAACGTGATATACCAACAACATTGTTGGCAAGGCTGAAGGAACAACTATCCGCATCACCAAAAGAGACCACATTACTGTTTACCGGTGATAACATCAGCCCTACTTTGAATAATTGGAATGCGGACCAAAGATTGTTGAACAAGCATTTGGAGTTGACGGAACAATTCAAGGGTCAAACCATATTCATACCAGGTAACAACGAATGGAAGTCGTTTGATACCAATGGGGTCGAACAAGTAGAGGATTTTATTAAGGATAAGGAATCAAACACGGTATTTTTCTTTCCAGAAAACGCATGTCCCATAACGCACAAGGTCATCAACGATGACCTTGATTTGATTTTAATCGATTCTAAATGGTTTGTCGCCAACTGGTCAAGAATCAAGGATATCAATAAAAAGTGTACCGATATTACCACCAGACGGCGATTTATGGAAGAATTGGAGGGGTATATCAACGATGGCCAAGGTAAAAACATCGTCATCGCCATGCACCATCCGGTTTTTAGCAATGGAATCTATTCAGGCAAAAATACTTTAGGCCAACACCTAAGTCCATTACCAATTTTGGGTACTGTAAAACAGACGGTAATGGATGCCGGTTCTTTTGATCCCAATCATCTCAACTCTAGAATTTATAATTACTTTAGAATTGCCGTGAGTTCCTTGGCCAAAAAATCGGATAGGATCACCTTGGTGTCCGGACATGAAGAGAGTTTGCAATATTTAAGTGGGGGCGGCATACATCAGATAGTAAGTGGTTCCCTAGGGTCAAAAAGTGCCACAAAATTATCAAAACAACGACTTACGGCAATAGGTGGTGCGTTGTCGTACGAAGGCAAGTTTTCGCACGGCGCTAGGGGCTTTGTGAAACTGGACTATTTTAATGACGGCAGTTCAAGGGCTACCTTCTTTACGGAAGAAAACGTGGATACCGTTGACATGGAGGTCCTTTCAGGATTCGAGAAAAATAAGGTTCAAAACAATTTTGCCGAAATAAAACAAGGTATTGTTGAAGACAGGGTCTTGAACGATGTGCAAACTTTTGATAAAGGCAAATTCTATAAATGGCTTTGGGGTGAGCGATATCGAAAATACTTTGGTGAATATGTTTCTGCCCCTGTGGTGCGATTGGATACCTTATATGGCGGATTGAAAGTGGTCAAAGCAGGGGGTGGGCATCAATCGTTTTCACTGCGGCTAGAAGATGAAAATGGAAAGCAATATGCCATGCGTTCCCTCAGAAAGAGCGCCCTGAAATTTCTCAAGTTCAAGCTTCCGGGTATCGCTTTCAATGAAGAAGATTATCAAGATACTTGGCCAGAAGATGTGATATCCGATTTTTTCACCACTGCTCATCCCTACATGCAGCTAACGGTCAATCAATTGGCAAAGGCCATAGGGGTAAACCATTCAGATACGGAACTTTTTTACATACCGAAACAAGAAAGACTTCAAGAATACAATGAAGATTATGGTGATGAACTTTATTTTGTGGAGCGCAGACCCTCAGAAGAGCAATTGAATTACAAGGGATACCGCAGAACCATCGATGAAGAAGGCAAGGTTACCGATTTCGAGAGTACGACCGATATGCTCGAAAAAATCAAGAGTGATGAATCTTACACCATTGACCAACGCAATTTTATCAGGGCCAGGTTGTTTGACATGCTTATTGGTGATTGGGATAGGCATTTTGACCAATGGCGCTGGATTGAATACGAGACTGACGACGGTGATAAAGAGTTTATGCCCGTTCCGCGAGATAGGGACAACGTTTTTCCGAGATTTGACGGTACGGCGATTCCCTTTCTTAAGCTTTTCGTTCCCAACGCAAGAATGTGGCAGTCTTACGGTAGCGATATCAAAAACATCAAATGGCTCAACGGCTCAGGAAATAAGTTGGATAGGGCCTTGCTGAATCAATTTGGAAGTAAGGTATGGCTTGAGGAGGCTAGGGAAATCCAGCGGAATTTATCGATGGAGGCCATAGAAAAGGCTTTTTCGCGCCTTCCTGACGCCGTGCAAGACGAGACCGCCGAATTCATTAAAAACAGCTTGGTCGCCAGGCTTGAAAAGTTAGACCGATATGCGGTTAGGTATGCCGATTACCTGAATAAGATCGTTGCCGTGAGGGGTACCGAAAAAGATGACCTATTCGAAATTGAACGGCTTGAAAACGGAAATACTAAGGTCATTGTCAAAAGGTTGTTCTCCAATAAAAAAAATGAGGTCATTTACGAGCGAGAATTCGAAAAAGGCATTACAAAGGAAATTTGGGTTTACAGCTTGGGCGATGATGATGAATTCAAGGTAACGGGAACATCCAAAAAGACAATACCATTAAAGATCATTGGGGGTTACGGTGATGAGGAATTCGATATTGAGAACAAGAAGAACATCAAGGTATTTGATTGGGAGCATGAAAACATCCAATTTAAGGGAGAAAAGGCAAAGCTTCGGTTGGGTGATAGCTACAAAACAAATACCTACCATTGGAGGTATTTTAAACCCAACACCAACTTAGTTGCGCCCAATCTAGGATTTAGAGTGGATGATGGCCTCTTCGTAGGGTTAAAAGATACCTATACTGTCAACGGGCTCAACGGTAATCCGTTCAGGCAAAAACACCAATTATCGGCCAATTATTATTTCGGATTTGAGGCCTTGGAACTTGATTACCAAGGGACCTTTGCCAATATTTTCCCCAAATGGAACCTAGAAGTAAGGGGGTATTATACCAGTGACCGCTACGCTAAAAATTTCTTTGGCATTGGTAATGAAACCGTAAACAATGAAGATGTACTCGACCGTGATTTTTACAGGGCCCGCCTACGACAGCTTAAGGCCAGCGTAGGTCTTGCCTATTATAGTCTTAGAATTAAGGGAACGGTGGAGTCGTTTCGGGTAAACGAAAACGAACAACGCCTTTTTAACCCTTCAAATTTTGATACCGAGATCTTTGAGAATCAAACCTTTGTTGGGGGAGAGCTATCAGCGGACTATGATAGAACGAATGCCAACGATTTTCCTACCAAGGCCATTTATATGGGCTTGAAAGCAGGTTATAAACAAAATACCGACCTTAGTGAAAATAGGTTTGGGTATGCCTCGTTACGATTGGGTTTCGACCATAAACTGATACGTTCGGGCCATTTGGTTCTTAGTAGTACTGCAAAGGTGCATACGAATATTGCCGAAGGTGATATATTTTTTTACCACGCACCGTCCATTGGCGGCGATAATGGCCTAAGGGGGTTTAGGGATGAGCGTTTTTCAGGGCGTACCTCGTTCTACCAAAGTACTGACCTCAAACTTCGTTTAAAACGCTATATTACCGCAGTCTCACCGGTTACCGTGGGCATATATGGTGGTTTTGACTATGGTCGGGTCTGGCAAGAGAACGATGTATCCAATATTTGGCATACTTCGCAGGGGGGCGGTTTTTGGATAAGTAGCCTTCAAGCATTGACTTTTAATATAGGATATTTCAATTCTGTAGAGAACAATTTGGTACAAGTAGGTTTTGGTCTCTCATTCTAGGGTTGAAAGTTCCCTTAAAAATTGAAAGGCCTGAACCGCCAATCGTTAGGTTAACAATATCCGATGAATTTAAAAATATCAAAATGAACGATTTAATTAAAGAAGCCAAGGAACACATTAGGGAATTATACGAAGCATCACAAGATGACACTCTTGTATTTCGAAATTGGAATTTTAAGAACCGGATACTTGGTCATGCCAAAACACTGTTTGAAAATAGTGACCTTAGCGAAAAGAAACAAGAACAAGTATATCTGACACTTCTTTTTAAGGATACCCATTTATTGAAGAACGGTCTAGACATATACTCTTCAATTCAACAATTGCAATTGTTTTTGAGATCAAAATCATATCCTGCAAAAGATTTCAAGACATTGGAGCAACTCATGGTCTTTACCGCCAATGATGCAAAGCCCGATTCGGTTTTAGAAGAATACCTATATGATATTCAATATGCTTTTCTTCATGATAAGGACTATACCATGCTTAATGAGTTGTGGCGTGAAGAATTACAGGATTTACGGGGTGAGGATATCTCGTTATCAGCATGGCGAAAAAATCAATTGGCCTTGTTCAGAAGCAAACATCGTTACTATACCGACTACGCGATAGCGAATTGGACCAAACCAAAACAAAAGAACCTTAAGAAATTGGTGAAGGCAAAAAAGAAGAATAAAAAAACGGTTTATAAAGAGAAGATCAAGGCCAAATTCAAGGATAAGATTGTAGATAGGGGCGTACAGACCCTGTACCGTGTTACCTTAAGAAACCACATAAAACTAAGCGATATCGCTGACACCAAAGCGAATATATTATTATCCGTAAACGCCATAATCATCTCATTGGCATTGGCGAACCTGATTCCGAAATTGGACAATCCATCGAACACCTACCTCATTTATCCCACATTCATATTCATACTGTTCTGTATCGTATCGATGATAATGTCCATAATGGCCACCAGACCTAATGTGACCAGTGGTGAGTTCACTAAGGAAGATGTACAGGACAAAAAGGTAAACCTGTTGTTCTTTGGTAACTTCCATAAGATGAAATTAGACCGCTATGAGTGGGCAATGACCGAATTACTGAAAGACCGCGACTACATTTACAAATCGTTGACCAAAGACCTCTATTATCTGGGTATTGTATTGGAGCGAAAATATAGGCTGTTACGATGGACTTACACTGTATTTATGATTGGTATGATCGTATCCGTTATCGTTTTTTCCGTATCCCTTAAATTTTTTGGCCCTGATAGGACTTTAGCTGTTGAAGAAATCATAAGTCCTTGACCGTAAACGGAATTATGGAATGCGTCAAAGTTTGTCTTGTTCGAAATAATGTTGGCACATACTTACAGGTATCTTCGTGTAAGAGTTGGGAATAAGCCCAGAGTAACATATAAAACAAAGAACATGAAAAGACTTAGAAACCTTGCAATGGTGCTGATTGCAATAGCAGGAACAACAGTGAATGCCCAAACGGAGAAATTGAATGAATTAAGGGCAGATGCCCAAGAGGCAAAAAGCGAATTGCTTCAAGCTGATTCCGATTTACGGACATTTTTCGATAATGCTGCCGGATATGTCATTTTTCCGAACGTGGGTAAAGGCGGATTGATTATCGGAGGGGCCTCTGGTAATGGAATCGTATATGAAAATGGCAATGCCATTGGTAAAGCGGGATTGAAAAAACTCAATATAGGCTTGCAGGCGGGTGGACAATCAATTATCGAAGTCATCTTTTTCGAGACTGAGGATGATTTGAAAGATTTTAAGGAAGGAAATTTTTCCTTTGGAGCCGAAGCCTCTGCGGTGGCCGTAAAATCAGGGGTAGCCGTAAATGCGAAATACAAGAATGGCGTGGCCGTCTTTGCACTGCCAAAGGCAGGTTTAATGGCAAATGCATCCGTTGGCGGACAAAAATTCTCTTATGACGGATTTGAATCGGATATGAAATAAATCACATAATAAAAAGGGTATGGTAACATACCCTTTTTATTTCTAAAAGGTCATAAAGGTTTTTTCCCTGATATGATATTATAAAGTACTACGATAACTGCAATTACAAGCAGTACGTGAATCAACCCTCCGGTCGATAGTCCAGGAATTATCCCCAAAAGGCCCAAGAGCCATACAACGATACAAATAACGGCCACAAGCCAAAGTAAACTTCTCATACATATAATTTAATTGATTACCATTGGGCAAACTATCGTTTAGTGTGATTGGATCAGTGCTTTAAACGATTTTTTTTTAGTCCAATCAAAAGTTTCAAGGTATAATGCCAGGTGTTCCGTAAATGACACCCCACGAATATATTTTCAGTCAATACCGTTATGAAAACAAATAGGAATATGAACATAACCCTTATTTTGGCCCCGATTTTTTTAAGCTTGTTACTTTCGTTCAATTTGAATGGACAGACACCAAAAGAAGTCAAAGAGACTTTCGAGAAAATGTATCCGAATGAGAACGACCCCGATTGGCATATAGATAAAAACGGCAATTACGAATCGAACTTCAAGATTGATGGGATAAAATATAGAGCAGACTATAACCCTGACGGTACTTGGATTGAAACGGAGACCAGTATATCAGAAAAAGAGTTACCCTTCACTATACGGGAGCGGTTAGAACAAGATTACAAGGATTGTAAAATTGTGGAAATAGAACGTGTGCGACATTTCAAAAAAGGATTATTTTATGATGTCGAACTCAAAAGGGATGGTAAGAAATTCGATGTGGAGTTTAAGGTTTTCGTCAAAAAAATCAAGGCTTTTTAAGGTTAGGTTATGTAGCACAAGCCCTAATAACTCAAAAAGGGGATGTAAATCAAAAAAATCATCTTTTTTAAGAATCGTGGGTAGTCTTATCCGTGGCTTAATAGGGAAAGGTACCAGAAGCCTTCCTTTTTATCAGTGATAAAAAAGGACGGGTTGCAAACGTGTACTACCCGACATAAATGACTATGAAAAAAATTATCAAATTTATCACTAGAATGTATCGTCAGGTAATTAGAAGCATTGCCTTTTACCCTGTCCTCATTTCCCTATTTTATGGAATACTTGCCCTTATAGCACTTTCGCTAGACAATTGGGAGATAGTTCACTCCATAAAGAAGAATGTCCCCTATCTGTTCATACAAGATTACGAAACGGCACGGTCCATATTATCGGTCTTGATTGGAGGGGTAATCTCGCTAACGGTCTTCAGCTTTTCAATGGTCATGGTAGTTTTAGGACAAGCTTCATCCAATTTTTCGCCAAGACTCCTTCCGGGTTTGATTTCGAACAGTGAACATCAAATCATACTAGGTATTTATGTGGGTACATTACTTTATTGCATCATAATTTTGACCTCATTAGGTGCACTCGGTATGGATACTGATACCATAGGTCTTTCAACCATGCTTGCAGCTATTTTAAGTGTAATTTGCATCGCACTGTTCGTGTATTTTATCCATAATATTTCAGGGGCCATACAAATTCATAACATCATTGACAGAATTTTTAGCAAGTGTAATGATTTTGCGGAACGGGAGTTAAAACAATCCATTACCTTACAAATTAGCACTGGACATACGGAAACTTCTGAATGGAAGGTACTTCGAAGTGATCGGTCAGGATATGTTCGAGGCATTGACACCAGAATTATAAAAGATTCCATAAAAGCACAAAATAACCAAATTGAGATAATTCCCTATCCCAACATGCATGTCTGGAAGGGAAAGCCTATACTCCGCATTCAAAAAGACCTTTCTAAAGAAGAAATCAAGAATTTGATGTTATGTATGGACATCTCTTCCAATCGTTATGAAAACGATTACGGAATAGGCGGCATGATCAAACTTATGGAAATCGCCGTTAAAGCTATGTCACCAGGTATCAACGATCCAGGTACGGCAATTGATACTATCGAAAAACTAGGTGGGCTACTCCGAAAATTTTTGCAGTTTCCCCAAAAGACCGCGCAGGCATTGGATAAAGGGCAGTGTGTTTTGATTAAAAACAATATTCCAGCAAAAGAGTTGATGCGCACCATTATACAGCCCATTCGTTTTTACGCAAAGCAAGATAGTTTGGTGTTGTATGAGTTGATTGACGCCTTACGGTTCATTGCTAAGTGCCCAAATCTTTGTAATGAAAATAGTAGGGTCGTCAAATTGGAAATAAATAGCTTACGGAAAGATATTGAGTATCATATAGTCAACAGTTCAGATAGAAATCAACTCTTGGCAAAATTTGAATAAGGGACTTGTTTCAAAGATGCTGTTCTAATGTCAATTTCAATGCTATGGGGTTTAATTCAACAAAACCAAATTCTATATTAGATTAAGTTTAAATTTTACCAAGCTAAAAACGGTCCGCATCAATCAAACAAGCTTTAGCGTCAATATGGGGGTGTTTAATTTCGGATATTTCTATTTAATTAAATATATGATTATGAGTTATTCACAAGTAGCAGATTTATTAAATGAATTATTGGGTGTACACTATCATGCAGAAAAAACATACAAGACGGGTATTGAACATGTAGAAGATTCGACATTAAAATCATTCTTCGTAGTTAAAGCGGCTGAGAAGGCCAGCATGGTCAACGAATTGACTGATATTATCATTCGGTTGAACGAAACACCACTTAAAGCGGGACAACTGTCGCAAAAAGCGGCTAAGATTTGGTCGGATACCCTCTTATTTTTTAAGGGGAACAGCAAGGCAGCAGTGTTGGAAGAATGTAGAAAAGCAGAGCAAACCGTTTTAGAGGAATATGAAGAAGTTTTGAAACACACTTCCGTAACGGGTTTCAACCGTACGATTCTAGAGGGGCATCGTGACGAAATAGCTGAGGGAATTTCGAGTTCTTTCAACATATAGGTGAACGAACTGTAGTAATTTTAGGTTGCCCAATATCTCAGTTCACCTTTTTTGTCATTTACTCGTTATGCTGTCATATACCCAGAGTGACTAATTGTAAAAAACCTAATGAATCAGCCTCTTCTTGTGATATGAATCAACTAGTTGAAAATTTCGAACCTTTAATCGGCTGTAGTGAAAGTCAGCGATTTATATTATAGTAAGGTTTAGAAGGACTTGATACGTGGGAATAATTATTAGGATGTTTGGGTTATTGTCGATGAAATGCCTATAATCTTTTCAGATACATTGAAGAGCGATGTGCAGTCAATAGCAGCGAAGGATGAACATCAGTTTTATTCACTACATATCTCTACAGAACATGACTTTTACCCTTTACGCCATATGTAATCGCAAAGCTGAATTCTATACGGTCAAAGTTTACATGTTTGCGATTAAGCTAGTGTTATTCCTTGGGATAAATTAGCGTTTTAATATGTCAACCGGTAGGCATGAAATCAATAGTTACCGTAAAACCACATAAAAATGAATAATGATGTTAAGAAAATCGAGGATAGGTTAAAAGACCTCGTGACAAAAAATGAAGATGCCGTTATAGGTTTTGAAAAAGCGGCTGAAAATGCAAATGCTGCAGGTATTCAAAGTTATTTTAGCAAAAAAGCCGAGGAACGAAAAATTTTTCTCAAAACATTGAGAAATGCAGCTCAAGATCTTGACCTCGGAGATAAGGAAATCGATGGAAGTACGGCTGGAGCCGCGCATCGTGCTTGGATGGATGTAAAGGCATTTTTCTCAGGAGACAACGATGAAGCCATGCTTGAAGAAGCGGTTCGGGGCGACAAATCTGCTATTGATGAATACAACGATGTGTTGGCAGAGACCCATGTTCCCCACAGATTGAAGGAAATTATAAGGGAACAACGAGATGCTATTCGAAATGATATGGAAACTTCAGAAATTTTGGAAGACCACAGGTAAAACCCCATACCATACCTGATGAAAAAAACCCTTTGAAAAAAGGGTTTTTGTCTTCTATTACCAATACAATGAATCATTCACTGATGCTTAGACTGGCAATACTCATATATTTAAATAAAAATCAGTCACTTATTGACATCTTCTTCTAAATTCAGGATGAAGAGAATCCCCGACCACGAAAAGATAAGGTTAACCCCAGATTTATAAGGTTATTGGTCCTTGATTTATCTTTTAGCTTTCATGACCATCTTTAAACCTCATCCACGGTTTCAACCATGGTGATTTCAATAATTTTATGATTTTCCTACGATGAAAGAAGGGGAGTCTCGAAAGAACCTATCGATTGTTGCTTATTTTTTCTAGTTTCAGCGCTTGTCTTGTTTTCGTATGTTGGATATTTACCCGAATATAGGTTTATGAAATTTTGAATTCATCGATTGGTCAAAAAACGCTTGTTTACCAATACCAAATTTTCAAAGACCTTAAAATCAAAGCTACTTACCAGGATTGAGTCTTTAATGGATTTTATTAATAGACTATTCTTTTTTCGATTAATTTTGAAATCCAAGAAGTACTCCAGAAGTGTATAAAAAGGACTTTGAAACCACAATTAAAGGCCAAAAGGTAGGTCTTTTTACCATCGCGAACATGCATGGCCTCACTGCCAAGTTTACTAATTATGGGCAACGCCTCGTCTCGTTAATGGTACCTGATGGGCATGGGGTTTTTGATGATGTCGTACTGGGGTATTCAACTTTAGAAGATTATTTAAAAACCGATCAAAAATATTACGGGGCGGTAATTGGTAGGTATGCCAACAGAATTGCAGGCGGCAGGTTCACGTTAGATGACAGGGAATATGAATTGGCCACCAACTACGGCGGTAACCATATGCATGGGGGAGAACAGGGTTTTGAAAGTGTGGTGTGGAAGGTTGACAAAATTTCGAGAAACGAACTTAACTTCTCAAGAATGTCGCGCCACATGGAAGAAGGTTATCCGGGTAACGTCATAGTGCAAGTGAACTATATATTGACCGATACCAATGAGTTGAGGATTCAATATACCGCCCAGACGGATCAGAAAACCGTTATCAATCTTACCCACCATTCCTATTTTAATTTAAGGGGGGCTAAAATGGGTAGTATCAATGAGCATCTTCTCATAATCAATGCTGATTTTTATACTCCTATTAATGCGAATATGATTCCCACCGGAATTTTGGAAAGTGTAGTTGCTACCCCATTCGATTTCACCGAACCAAAACGGATAGGGAAAGACTTAGGCCAATACCATGAGCAATTGAAATTCGGCGGTGGATATGACCATAATTTCGTGCTGGATCAACAAGTAAAGAGCGAAGATGGGCTGATTGTGGCCGCAAAGGTAATAGAACCTGATAGTGGAAGGACCATGGAGGTTTTCACCAATGAACCGGGCATTCAATTCTACAGTGGTAGTTCCATATCGTCTTCCATTCTAGGGAAAGGCGGGAAAGCATATCGTAATGGGGAAGCTTTTTGCCTAGAAACACAGCATTTCCCCAATTCTCCGAACCAGTCCAATTTCCCCAGCACCGTTTTACAACCAGACGAAAAATACGAATCGACCTGTGTCTATAAATTCAGTACGATTTAGTTAGTTATTTGTTCATAAGCTCTTATATGAAGATGTAAGTTTTAGGTCAAAAAAGCTACTTTTGTACTTACACAATATAGAAGAGGTTTAATTATGTCAGAACAAGTTGAACGACTAAAAACATTGATCATTGGCTCCGGTCCGGCAGGATATACGGCGGCTATATATGCCTCAAGGGCAGATTTGAAACCGGTACTTTATACAGGTATGGAGCCTGGTGGTCAATTGACCACCACTACTGAGGTGGATAACTTTCCGGGCTATCCAGAAGGTATAGATGGGCCCACCATGATGGTGCAGCTGCAACAGCAAGCAGAACGATTTGGAACGGAAGTACGGGTCGGAATGGTCACGGCGGTGGATTTAAGCGATGAGGTCGGGGGTATACACAAAGTCACCGTTGACGGCGACAATACCATTGAGGCCGAAAGTATTATAATCTCAACAGGGGCCACTGCGAAATATTTGAATTTGCCAAGTGAACAACGTTTGCGTGGTGGGGGTGTTTCGGCATGTGCCGTTTGTGACGGATTCTTTTACAAAGGTCAAGAAGTGGCCATTGTCGGGGCAGGGGACACTGCGGCTGAAGAAGCTTCTTATTTGGCAAACATCTGTAGTAAGGTGACCATGTTGGTTCGTAAAGATCATATGAGGGCTTCAAAAGCCATGCAGCACCGAGTGAACAGTCTGCCCAATATCGAGGTGCGTTACAATACCGAAGTGGATGAGGTATTGGGCGAGCAAGTGGTTGAAGGCCTTCGAATGATAAACAACAAAACGGGCGAGAAAGAGGATATAGCCATTACAGGATTGTTTATTGCCATTGGTCACAAGCCCAATACGGATATTTTCAAGGGGCAGTTGGCGATGGACGATACGGGCTATATCGTTACCGAGGGAAAATCGACCCAAACCAGCAAACCTGGCGTATTTGCTAGTGGGGATGTTCAAGACAAGGAATACCGTCAAGCGATAACCGCTGCAGGAACTGGCTGTATGGCCGCCTTGGATGCCGAAAGGTATCTGGCCTCTGTTGGTTCTGCCGTTGAAGCTACGGCACGTTGGGATTAGTAGCCCTTTGTAGTTAAAAGAAAAAACGTCATTCCTCTGAAATCAGTAAGGGAATGACGTTTTCATTTTGGTCGGTTGTTGATAGCCAATCAATCTATTCGCTTGTAATTTTCAGAGAATGTACGGTTTCCGTCTTCGTCCAAACTGATTTGACTATAGGTGTCATTTTTCAAATCCAATTCGAAAATGAATTCCGTAAGCGTATCCAAGGCTTTCATCATTTCCGAATCCCCAAAAATAATGGTTTCGTGTAGTTCACGATCAGTGAGGTAATACGATCCGTAACCGAAACGTCCGTTGGGTTCATTAGGCACATATCTTGACCACATGACTTTACCATTGTAATACATTTTTACCTGACGGTATCCCTTTGCCTTTGGTTCCGTACTACTGATATTGACACCATCATCATAATTGTGAAAGCTTACAAGTTCCCAAGTACCCTCTATAGAGTGGTAATTATCTGGTTTGGATGAGATGAGTATTGCTGCGACCAGCACTACGACCATCAACAAAACGGTTGTGACTAATTTTTTCATGGTTGAATGTTTTTGTGTGAGGAAAAAAATCTTCATTTAAGGTACGAAAAAATGTTAAATACATAATTATTTAACCAATAAAATATGAATATGTCACTATTATGATAGAAAAATAAAAAATACCCCAAAAATAGGTTTTGGGGTATTAGGTCATTTGGTTGGTGGTATCGTACTAGTATTTATGCACACTGCCCGAAACGGACTTCTTTTTCGTTACACTCGCTTCGCCAGTATATGAAATATCGGCCCCACTACTGGCATCTGCGGTCAATGCCTCAGAAACATTGACCGAAATATCAGCCCCACTACTGGCGTCTGCATTACAGCGTTTTGCCGTGAGTGTCCTCGCTTTAATGTCAGAACCGCTGCTTGCATCTGCATATAAGGTCTCCGTTTTGCCCGATACCTTGATATCAGCCCCGCTACTCGCATCGGCCATTACTTCATTGGCGACCAGTTCTACCTCGATATCTGAACCACTACTGGCATCCAGTTCGATTTTGTCGGCCTTGATTACATTTTGCGCGATTAAATCGGCCCCACTTGAGCTTTTTAATGCGGTTACCCTTGGTAAGGTTACATATACATTTTTAGTGGCCCTGCCGATATTCTCAATGGCATGTATTTTTAAACGGCCGTCTTTGATATCGGTGCCGATAAGATCAATGATATTCTCATCTGCTTCCACTAAAATCTTAAAATCGTCTCCTTGGGTGACAAATACGTCAATACCTTCAGAAGCGTAAACTGCGGTGAAACCATCGCTTATACGCCGAGATTCCTCAGCAACCTGTCCATTCCCTCTTTTTCCATCACCAAAATTGATGTCAAAGGCACATGATGACATGAAAAGGGCTAATAATGCGGCTACTGCCATTCGTACTAAAGTTGTCATTTTTTTTCGTTTTTTGTCCTGAACACGTTCAGGGGTTTATTAGTAATTGAGTGTTGTACAAAGTTGTTATTCGTTAAGCTTTTATACCAATCTGATTTGCTGAATCGTCAAAACAATGGACTGGGTTGTAATTTTAATAATCATCTTCAGCCTTTATCTCGACCCCATTTTCATCGACCTTCATTTTAAAAGATTCCCCATTGTCTTTGACATCGATATCGATACCATCTTCATTGATAATAATTTTTCCGTTTTCATTTCTGTCACGGATGTTGATATCGATCCCATCTTCGTTGATAATGATTTTTCCATTGCCGTCATCATCGCTATAAAGATCATCGGGGCAATTTTGACACTTCAATTCCCCGTCCTCGCCCATGACCCATAGATAATCGATGATATCACTGCGGTAATAATCACGATCATTTTTGGTGCTTCTTCCAATATTTCCGTTGACATTTTCATCAAATGTGATATGCATGCCTTCGGGTATGTAGAGCGTGGTGCGAACTTCTTGGTCTCGCATTTTGTTTTCGGCGGAAGTGGTCAAATAGTCGTCCAATACCAATTCACCATCTACATAAGCATAGTTGTACGTAATTTCAGAAGACCTTTCCCTAGCTTCTTGAAACGAACTTCCATCAGCATCTTTACGTATTTTCAAGCGAACAAGGCTATCGGTGGATTTTTTGATATCGAAGCGAATATCTTCTGAGTATAAAAGGGCGTTGCCATTATCATCATAGACCATCTGAAGGTCGTCAAAAGTAAATCGATTATCATAGTCGATACTTTCGGTTGATTGCATGCGCACGTTCAAGGTATCGGTGGCATTTTCCACATAAATTTCCTCATTTATCGTGGTAGTACCCGTAAAGGCATGTGCGGCTGCCTGTCGTATACCGAGTGCGATTAAAATCCCAATAGACATCAGCCAAAGCCCTAATAGGGAATATCTAGCGATGTTACCGATGGATTTCAAATTATTGACCAGAATTTTCAATCCTAAGTACAACAAGAAGAAAAAGGGAATACCAACGGCAAAAAAGCACAATAATGATACAACCCAGACAGGAGCTCCCGTAGTATTGATAATATCATAAAAATCCACTCCCGGAAAATGGACCATATCGATGACGCCTACAGTGAACAGGCCTACGAACAATGCTATAAGCGCCGTTGCACCTGTAATAATGAGTATTATTCCAATAAACTTTCCGAATATCTTGAAAAAGAACATAATGATATCCCCTATGGTATCAAAAAAGGTCTTGGAGCTGCTTTTGACCTTGTCACCCACTTTATCGTAGTCGACGTTTTTAACCTTGTCGGCAACATCATCAAACCCCTCTTTAACTTTGCGTTCTATATTGCTGATGTTGATGGGCTTTCCCGTCATGTCCAACTTTTGCGAAGTTGTTACGGCCTCGGGAACCAAAATCCAAAGTAAGATGTAGGCCACGATACCGAAACCAGTAAACAGGCCTAAGAGAATAAATATGAGGCGGATCCAAAGGGCATCAAAACCCAAGTAGTGTTCCAATCCAGAACAGACCCCCCCAATGTATTTGTTCTCAATATCGCGATATAGTTTTTTGACCCTTGAAGTTGGGCCTGATTTTTTATTTGAGCTAACAGGCTCATCTTCAAAAATGTCCTCGTCGATCATATAGTCTTCGGGCTGGCCCATGATAGTGATGACCTCGTCAACTTCTTTTTGGGTGATTACCTGCCGCTCATTTTCCATCTTCTCCAGAAAGAGTTCTGCAATTCTCGCTTCGATATCGGCAATGATCTCATCGCTTCCGGCAGTACCTGAGAATGACCGCTTGACCGACTCTAGATAGCGTCTAAGCTTATCGTAGGCAGTATCATCTATATGAAATAGTGAGTTTGCCAAATTTATATTTACTGTCTTGTTCATTTTTTGATGTCTTATTTGTTGTTGGTTACCAGATTTACTGCATTTCTAAGCTCGTCCCAGGTGCCATTGAGTTCGTTTAAGAACAATTGCCCCGTTTCAGTGAGCGCGTAGTATTTACGTGGTGGGCCAGAGGTGGATTCTTCCCAACGATAGTTGAGCAACCCAGCATTTTTCAGTCTGGTCAACAGAGGGTAGATCGTACCCTCGACCACCAGCATCTTAGCGTCTTTTAAAGCCCCTAGAATTTCAGATGCATATTTATCACTGTCCTTTAAAATGGAAAGTATGCAGTACTCTAGAACCCCTTTGCGCATTTGTGCTTTTGTATTTTCTATATTCATAATTATAGGATTCGTATTAATTAACTGTTCGTTTTTTGTTTCCGTGCCGTCCCGCTTTGATGAGAAGCGGGCACGGAAACGCTTTTTGGTTGATTGATGTCTAATTGATTTTGATTGATGTCTTTTTTGTTCGTTTTTGATTTGATACTTCGACTACGCTCAGTACCGGTTGATGAATAAACCCCCTATCTATTTGATGAATTTGATGGTGAATGGATATTTGAAGGTTTGCCCTTCATTGGTTCTTATAGTTGCCAAAATGGTGTACACAACATTCACAATGACGAGTCCAGCTTGTAGCACACCGGTAATACCAGCGGGCCATAACCAACGACCAAGCCGGAAGTCGTCACTGCTTATATGAATGTTTAAATTGTTAAAATCGCTTAATCGGTGCATACCGAAAAAGTTGCCATCTAAAATGTCGGGTAAAAACCCGATAAAAAATGGAATACTGATTAGACCTACGACAATCGAATAAAGCAACATGCTGATTTGAAAGTTCAATGCCTGTTTTCCGTTATAATCCACAAATTCATATTCCTTTTTATTGGCGGTCCATAAGATCAATGGAAATATGAAATTACCAAAGGGAATAAAATACTTTGAGAATGTGGACGCATGGATTATTGCGGATAAATTTCGTTCGTGTTTGGTCAATGATTCTGTCATGATTTTTGATTGATGATTCTTTAAACCAATTAGTTTACCTATTAGCTTACGATACAAATATATATCCAAAAGATGGTACTATGCAACACATAGTACTTAATATTAACTTTTAATTAACATATTGAAGTCGCACTTATTTTAGGTATTTTTATCAAAAATAAACTTGATATATGGCTACCAGTACTAGTAAATTCAACACCTTCACCTTTTTTAAACTACCGTCGGCATGGTGGTGTGGGGTGCGCTTAAAATATATGGACGATAAAAAAGCAGTTACTACGGTTACCCATCGATGGATCAATCAGAACCCGTTCAAAAGTATGTTTTGGGCAGTTCAGGGTATGGCTGCTGAGTTAAGTACGGGGGCCATGGTCATCGATCAAATACACCATAGTGGTCGTAAAATATCGATGTTGGTACAAAACAACAATGCTAATTTCTCTAAAAAGGCAACAGGTAAGATTACTTTTACCTGTGAAGATGGACACTTGATCACCGATGCCATCCAAAAAACGATTGCAACCGGTGAAGGCCAGAAATTTTGGATGAAATCGGTTGGGGTGAACAAAGATGGCGTAGTGGTAAGTACCTTTAATTTTGAGTGGACGGTTAGGTTGAAAAAATAGTACAAAATGTGGTATGAATATACCTTTGTTCATTGTGATCTTTTTGGCCCCACTTTTTTTGATGTCCCAAAGCACAAAGACTTTTTATGAGGACGGAATCAAAAGAGGTGATTCGGTATTTGATGCGAGTAATAGTTTAGCAGTACTCAAATATTATCATAAAAATGGGGGATTACAGTTCGAAGCATTTTATGATTCTTCTGGTGCTCTTTATGATTTCTATGCTTTAGATGAAAAAGGGGATACCACGTTTCAAAGTCAAATTCCCCTTTTGAAGAAACAACCAAAAAAGGATTTGAACCATATTCAATGGCGGGAAACTGATTTTTTCGGATTGTTTTATACTATTGAACACGCCTCATCTGGTGAATTTTATCAAGATGGTGACAACGTAAAACTTCATTATGTTGGTTATTTCATCGATGGCAGCCAATTTGATAATTCTTACCTAACCTGTAAGGCATTAGCTTTGGAAATAGGTGGGGATGGATTTTTACCTAGTTTTTATGAAGGACTGAAAAAGTTCAGAATTGGGGAAAAGGGTTACCTCAAGATTCCTCCTGAACTTGGCTACGGAGCTATTCCCTATGCCAATATTCCACCTAATTCTACTTTGATCTATTACCTAGATTTAACGGTAAAGTAATTTGCCGTTGTAACAAAACGTCATGACCGCCAACTAATAAACGTCAACAAAAAACTAAAAAAGAATATGAACGCACACGAAATCGATTATGAAATTTATGGGGAAGAAATGCAATATGTCGAGATTGAACTCGATCCCCAAGAGGCCGTAGTGGCCGAAGCCGGCAGTTTTATGATGATGGATACCGACATTAAGATGGATACCATTTTTGGTGACGGCTCCAATCAAGATACTGGGGTTCTCGGTAAGCTTTTCTCCGCAGGTAAGCGCCTATTGACCGGTGAGAGCCTATTTATGACGGCTTTTTTAAATGTGGGCCAAGGTAAGAAGCAGGTTAGCTTTGCATCTCCCTATCCTGGTAAGATACTTCCCATTGACCTCTCTGAAAAAGGTGGAAAATTCATTTGTCAAAAAGATGCTTTTTTATGCGCGGCAAAAGGCGTATCGGTAGGTATCGAATTTTCGAAAAGACTGGGTCGGGGCCTTTTTGGCGGAGAAGGTTTTATCATGCAAAAATTGGAGGGTGATGGTATGGCCTTTGTTCATGCTGGGGGTACCATGGCCAAAAAAGAATTGGCCGCAGGTGAAGTACTTAAAGTCGATACGGGTTGTATCGTGGGTTTTTCACATACCGTAGATTACAATATCGAGTTCGTTGGTGGAATCAAGAATACCGTTTTTGGGGGTGAAGGGCTCTTCTTTGCAACACTTCGCGGCCCTGGCACGGTTTACATTCAGTCCTTACCCTTCAGTAGACTGGCAGGCCGGGTCTTGGCCGCTATACCACGTGGCGGAAAAGATAAAGGGGAAGGCAGTATTTTAGGCACATTAGGGGATGTTATTGGTGGCGATAGGGGCTTTTGAGGTCTAATGCTCGATGCTCGGTGTTCGATGAAGGCTAATTGTGTTTCGCTTCAACACTTACATTCAAAATGTATCGTATAAATTGATGAGTCGGTTTTTGGGTATTATTGTATGTTTGTTTAGAAGATTTATTGGTATGACCAAGACTCCAAAATTTAAGTTCGAAGGTTTACATATATGGCAGGATTCAATGGAACTCGGTGAAAATATCAATTCAATTGTTGATGGTTTTCCCAAAAAAGAACAGTACAATCTTTCTTCGCAAATCTGCAGGGCAGCTGACTCAGTAGCTTTAAATATATCAGAAGGTGCTATTGTTCAATCCAAACCAGAATTCAGAAAGTTTTTGGGCTATTCTGCACGCTCACTCGCAGAGGTTGTGACTTGTTTACATAAGGCCAAGAATAGAAGCTATATTTCAAGGGAAAAATTTGACGAATTATACCTATACTCTTTTAAACTTATGAATATGATTATTGCTTTTAGAAATAAACTTTAACACCGAACACCGAACACCGCGCATCACACATCAAACACCGTGCATCAATCACATAACAATATGGACTTCCAAAACCTGATCACCTTTCTAAAAAAGCTTCAAAAGAACAACAACAAAGAATGGATGGATGCCAATCGCAAATGGTATAAAGAAGTTCGAGATGATTATATCGCATGGCTGGACCGCGTGAACGCTAAGTTGATGGCCATGGATGAGGAGTACTATGACACTCCAGGTAAAAAGGGTATCAATAGGATCAACAATAATTTGATGTTCCACCCGAATAAACCCATTTACAAAGACCATTTTGGCGCTGGTTTTGACAAGAGGCCCAATACTGGGGATTTTTACGTTGAAATAGGTATTGAACGCGCGATGTTTGCCGGTGGGTTATGGCGACCTGACCCAAAACGTTTGCGGAGTATTCGAGAGGCCATAGATTATGATGGCGAGGAATTAAAGAAGATTTTAAACAAAAAATCTTTCAAAACCTTGTTCGGCGGTCTTTATGAAGATGAGAAGTTGACCAATGCCCCAAAAGGATTTCCAAATGACCATCCGCATATCGATTTACTTCGTCATAAGACCTTTGCGGTGGCTACCGATTTCTCTTCCAAAGTGGTTTTAGATGGCGGTTTTGAAGAAAGGCTGATTGAAACCTATCAAGAGATGTTACCATTTAGACGGTATCTGAATAAGGCGGTTACCGTTTAGAATGGGTTTGAAGGCTTATCGGTCGCACGCTACACTTTTATCTTTTCCTCAACTGTCGCTTTAATCATTATATTTGGGTAAGTACAGTACCTATGGGTAATTTTAACATTGATGCCAAAAAAGCGAACACCTATGATGTCATCGTAATAGGCTCAGGTATCAGTGGTGGTTGGGCGGCCAAGGAACTTTGTGAAAACGGTTTAAACACCTTGGTGTTGGAGCGGGGTCGTATGGTTGAACATGTGGTGGACTATCCGACGATGAACCTCGACCCTTGGGATACTGAGTTAAGGGGTAGCCTAACACCTGAACAAAAGAAAAAACACTACAAGGCGATTCGTTCTGGTTGGATCGGCACTGATACCGAACACTTTTGGGCCGACGATGAAGCCAACCCTTATACCGAAACCAAACCCTTTTTATGGTTGCGTGGCCATCAAATGGGGGGTAGGTCATTACTTTGGGGCAAACAGACCTATCGCTGGAGTGACCTCGATTTTGAGGCCAATGCCAAAGATGGCCATGGGGTAGACTGGCCTATACGCTATAATGATATTGAACCGTGGTACACCCATGTAGAAAAGTTTGCGGGTATTAGTGGCGAGGCCCTTGGCTTACCGCAATTGCCAGATAGTCATTTTCTTCCCCCTATGGAGCTTAATTGTGTTGAAAAACACGTGAAGCAGCGAATAGAAACCAATTATCCCGGTAGAAACCTGATTATTGGTAGGGTGGCACATCTTACCGAGCCCTTAAATGGGAGGGGAAAATGCCAGTACCGCAATCGATGCAGTAGGGGATGTCCATACGGAGCCTATTTCAGTAGCAATGCGGTCACATTACCCGCTGCCAATGCCACCGGCAACTTGACCATACGACCCTATTCGATCGTACAATCGATAATTTATGATGATGCTAAGGGCAAAGCCACTGGGGTGAGGATTATTGATTCAGAAACCGACACGGATATTGAATATCACGCACGCATCGTATTCTGTAATGCCTCAACCTTAAGTACTACCCAAATACTTTTGAATTCCACTTCTAATCGGTTTGAGAACGGATTAGGGAATGATAGTGGTGAATTGGGCCATAACTTGATGGATCATACCTACAGGGTTGGCGCAATAGGAACGGTAGAAGGGTTTGATGATGCTTATTACAAGGGAAGACGACCTAATGGAATTTATATTCCCAGGTATTGGAATATCAACGAGGCAACCAAGAACGATAAATTTTTAAGGGGGTTCGGCTACCAAGGTGGTGGTTACCGCGGCGGAAATGCCGCCAATAGCGAGGAATTCGGCTCAAATTTCAAGGATAATCTATTAAAACCCGGGCCTTGGCAATTTTTTATAACCGGTTTCGCCGAGTGTTTGCCTTATCATGAGAATCAAGTGATCCTTAATCATGGGGTGTTGGACAAATGGGGACAACCAACACTATCTATTGATGCTGAGTTCAAGGCCAATGAAAGGGCCGCGAACAAACAAATACAAGAAGATGCGGTTGAGATGTTGAAAACCGCCGGTTTAAAGAATGTCATGGGCTTTGATAACGAACATTCGCCAGGATGGGGTGTGCATGAAATGGGTACCGCACGAATGGGGCATGACCCAAAAACCTCAATCTTGAACAAATTCAATCAGGTACATACCGTTAAAAACGTTTTTGTGACCGACGGTGCCTGTATGACCTCATCGTCTTGTGTAAATCCTTCCCTCACCTATATGGCACTCACTGCTAGGGCTGCGAATCACGCCGTATCTGAATTGAAAAAACGAAATATCTAGGTTATGGATAGAAGAAGTGCACTTAGAACAACAGGTGTATTGGCAGGAGCTTTGGCATCCTCTTCGATACTTTCCATTCTTCAATCGTGCAAAAAGGAAACCAGATTGACATGGAAGCCTGAGTTTTTTTCGGAAGTAGAGGCGAAAACAATCAGTAGTATCGTTGATATCATGTTGCCCCGGACGGATACTCCCGGTGCATTGGATGTTAAAGTCGATATGTTCATTGATAAGGTTATTGCCAGAACCTATGATGATAAGGGCCAAGAAAATATGCAAAAAGAAATTTCAGATTTCAATACCGAATGTAAATCCAAGTTTGGGGATATATTTGTCCATCTTAACGATGCCCAAAAAACCAAAGTCCTTGAAGCTGCTGAAAAAAATTCCGGAAAGATCAACCCTGGTATTTGGGGTAAAACCGTTGGTGAACAAGAACCCATAGGCTTTTACCGTTCTTTGAAATCAATGGCCATCTGGGCCTATACCACTGCTGAGGAAATTGGTGAAAAGGTACTTAGCTATGACCCTATTCCCGGTAATTTTGAGGGTTGCGTACCTGTTTCAGAGGTTGGAAATCGATGGAGCCTTTGAACCCTTTTGAGTATTTCTTGACGAGATTGAATTTGTAGCATCATTTTACGAAAAAATAGATAGACTTTGAAAAACGGAAAAATCAAAAAAATTGAGAAGACCCTATTATCCGATAATTGGTACACCTTGCATAAATTCTCTTACGAATATCAACGTGAAGACGGTACTTGGGAAACGCAGCATCGTGAAGCCTACGATAGGGGCAATGGTGCCGTAATTCTTTTGTACAACAAAGAGAAACAAACCGTGGTCTTAACCAGACAGTTTCGAATGCCGACCTACATTAACGGTAATGAAAGTGGAATGATGATAGAGGCCTGTGCGGGCATATTGGAGAAAGGCAATGCAGAGGAAACCATTAAAATGGAGGTCGAAGAAGAAACTGGTTACAAAATCGATAAGGTTGAAAAGATTTTTGAATCGTATATGTCTCCGGGTTCCGTCACTGAAATCCTCTATTTTTTTATAGGGGCGTATCGTCAAGATATGAAAGTAAGTGATGGGGGAGGGGCAATCGATGAGACCGAGAATATCGAAGTACTTGAGATGCCTTTCGAAAAAGCCTTACAACTAGTGGCTGACGGAAAAATCAAGGATGCCAAAACCATTATGTTGTTGCAATGGGCACAGATCAATACGTTAGTAGGGTAGTGCAGTTACGACCAACACCTCATGAAAGTAATTAGTAAAATTGGTTTTGGTGGTGGATGCCATTGGTGTACCGAAGCCGTTTTTCAATCCTTAAAAGGTGTTGGCAAAGTTGAGCAAGGTTTTATAGCACCTGCTGCAAACAAAAACTCTTTTTCAGAAGCGGTAGTTGTTCATTTTGACCCTTCACAGATAAGGTTGAAAGATTTAGTAGCGATTCATCTGTATACGCATAATAGTACTTCCGAACATGCTATGAGGAACAAATACCGTTCTGCAGTTTATGCCTTTGATAAAGGCACTTTTAAGAATGCGAAGGCAATTTTAGATGATTTGCAGCATGATTTTGAACAAGAATTGGTGACCAAGACACACTTCTTTGGAGCTTTCAAGCCTTCTGAGGGTCAGTTTCATAATTACTATTATTCCAATCCTGAAAAACCATTTTGCAAAAGGTATATTTCGCCAAAACTCACCATGTTGATGAGGCGATTCTCCAATCTAATGGAAAGGGATAGCGCTAATACGAATCATGGAGCGATTTGAGTATACCGTACATGTTCTGGCGCACCTCGCTACTGGATCTTCTAAAATGATTATTCACAAAACTGAATACCAGAACCTTACCAGATTTTGTAGTAAGGTAACCACTCAGATTATAAGTATTGCCCATACCCCCTGATTTTGCATGTATGAAATCACTTTCTGCGGATTCATCGGCCTCTTTAATAGTTCCGTCGGCATCCCATGTGGGCAAGAGGTGATAAAGTCTTTTTTCCGGTATTTCGGCCAATAGCTTTGAAAGCACTTGAACCATTGATTCTGGCGTAAACAGATTGTATCGCGAAAGTCCGGAGCCATCAACCCATCTGGGTTGTTGCCTTAAGTTGGAAAGATGGACTTTCAACATGGCATCTCGAGCTGTATTAAAACGTAAGGTATCAGAAAGCATTGAAGAGGCTGTGATCATCAATTGTTCCGCAAGAAAATTATCACTTTCGTATAGCATCCTCCTGTAAATCGAATCGGTTGGTATGCCATAGAGGATTTGTTTTTTACCTTTCGGAAATTGAGCCCCCACTGTCAACTGACGACCCGTCTCTTTTTGCAATAATATTTGAGTGAGATGATTGTCGGTTATGAAAGGGATTTCAATAGTGTCATTAAAGGTGCTTGATAGCGCAAATTCATTGGTATGTTGTTGCCTTAGACTTTTATTTTCCGCAATCTTGAAAGCAGCTTTAAAGTGTTTAGGTAAAATTACCAATGAATCATTTTTAAGTGCGTTTACCACATTTCCATACAATGGCAATGCACCGCGTTCTGGTGAAAAATAGTATTCATAATCTTCCCAGGCCCAGCCAGGCCCAAATTTGCCATCTTGAAAATTGGTTAAGTACAAGACAATGTTTTCATATCCTTTGATAAAGGAGACCGCGGTGCGATCATTAAAATAGGGATGCAACCAGCTGGGATCACCGGTACCCTCAATATGAAGGGTATCGTTTTCGTAAAAATAGCCCAGAGTCGGTATTTGCTCTGGCAGTAGTTTTAAACCGGTATAGAGGGTAAATAATTTTACATTGCTCGCCGGTAAGAAATACCTAGCGCTGTTTTGGGCGATCAAGGTGTCATTTGTTTCACTATCCACTACCAGAATGCCTGTGAACTGATTGCCATAGAATTCATGTTGTAGTTTCGTTCGTATGTTCTTTTCTGTTTGATTGCGTTTTGGGGCCACACAGCTTGCGCAAAGGATGCTTAAAACGCAAAAAACAATTTTAAAAGGTGTAACCGATTGTTTTATAGTTACTTGAACCCTTTGTACTGTGAAGTTTAACATCAAATTATCTTATTTTTAACGCCTACCGCTTCTCAAGATATATCTTTTATGGGTAATTTTAGAAAGCAACTTTTAACCTTAAATAATTTTGAATATGGCTAGAGCTATGTTAGAGTATACTAAAACGATACTCAAAAAAGTTAGTTTTGACCCTATATTATTCGTCAAAGAAGTTAAAAAAGCGGTGAGTAGGCTGCTTCCCCTTGAAATTGAGGAACTCAAAATTTGGGTGACCTATTTTATCATAGATAAGCCCGAGTTACAGCCCTGTTTGTTGTATTTGAAAACATGAATGGCAGGCTATCGTTTAGTTGGCCCTAGTTTTTAGCAATGGGACTTATAATCTGAACGTCTTGAAACGCAATAGCTCCCCTTACTACCGAAGAGATTACTTCTTTCAAGGCTTCCGTTATTTGTATTTTCAATTCACTTTTATGGTAAATCAAACTAATCTCCCTTGCAGGGGAAGGTTTTGAAAAATACCGCAGGTTTTTCTTTTTGGAATCATCCAGCTCCAATGTATTTAGATAAGGTAGCAATGTCATTCCCAATCCTTCGTTCGATAAGTTCACCAAGGTCTCAAAACTTCCACTTTCAATCTTGAACTGTTCATTATCGCTATTCTTTGGTGATTTACAGAGGTTGATGACCCCATCCCTGAAGCAATGCCCGTCTTGTAATAACAAGATATCAGAGATGTCTAAATCACTGGTCGAAATTTTCTTTAGTGTCGCCAAGCGATGGTTATCGGGCACGTACCCAACAAAAGGTTCGTAATAAAGGGGGCGTTCTTTTATAAACTCCACCTCTAATGGGGTGGCTGCAATAGCCGCATCTAGATGGCCATCTTGAATATTTTTAATAAGGGTATTCGTGGCTTGTTCTTTAATAATAAGATTGACCTTAGGGTATTTTTTGATAAAGGAGGATAAGAACATGGGTAGTAATGTGGGCATGATGGTGGGAATGATTCCTAAGGTAAAATCTCCCCCGATAAATCCCTTATCTTGATCGACAATGTCTTTAATGCGACCTGCCTCAGCTACGATGTTCTTAGCTTGGGCCACGATTTTTTTACCGACCTCCGTAATGGCTATGGGCTTTTTACTTCGGTCAAAGATCAATACATCGAGTTCGTCTTCAAGCTTTTGTACCTGCATGCTCAAAGTCGGTTGCGTGACGAAGCTCTTTTCTGCCGCTAGGGTAAAATTTTGATATTCCGCAACGGCCAAAACATATTGAAGTTGGGTGATTGTCATTTGCTATCATTTGGAGTTATAAAGATATAAAAACCATCGATAAAAACTATTTAGAATAGGTTGATTGATTTAATATCTTTATACGGAATTATAAAAACGATACGATATGAAACTAAATAGTATAGGATTAAACCAAGAGAAATCAACGGCATTGGCGAATGATTTGAACCAATTATTGGCCAACTTTCAGCAGTATTATTTGAATTTAAGGGGAATTCATTGGAACATTAAGGGAAAACGCTTTTTTGATCTTCATACCAAGTTTGAGGAACTGTATAATGATGCCAATCTCAAAGTTGATGAAATAGCGGAACGTATATTGACCCTAGGGGGCGTTCCGTACCATACTTTCGATGATTTTGTCAATTTTTCAAAAGTACCGATAGGTAAGAACATCACCCAAGATGTTGATGCGATTCGCTTAATTGTGAATTCACTGACCGAACTCTTGGTTATTGAAAGAAAGATCCTCGATGCCTCAGATGAGGCAAACGATGAAGGTACCAATGCGATGATGAGTGATTTTATAACGGAGCAAGAGAAGACCGTTTGGATGATGAAGGCATGGCTGGCCGAAGAAATTTAAGCTTTGGATGCATATCAAAAAAGCCCCTTTTCGAGGGGCTTTTTTTTGATTGATTGACTATGCTGTTTTTAGAAGCGAATGGTGAAATCCATGTCTTTGTCGGAAACTTCAAATTTAGCATCCGCAAATGTTGGAGGCCCCATTACCATTGAATTTCCGGTCATGCCATAACTTTCTTTGGGCATACCGTTGGTTTCAAAATCCATACGTTGATTATCGTTTTCGTCGTGTAATACCATCACGGCATAGGTGCCTGGTTTTACGTTTTCGAATGTAAAGGTTACGACACCTTTTTTTGCTTGTTCGGTCAAATCGATGACTCCAGCCCCCTTTAAAAACGTTTCACCGCTGTGCAGGGAGGCCAAAACACTTCCGTTGTCATTTAAAACATTTTCAATGGTCACATTTACGGTTACCCCGTCTTGTGCTTGCAGTGTTGTGTTTACCGAGATAAAAAGTACTCCTAAGATCAATGCTAAAGTTTTCATGTTGTCTTTTTTTGTTGTTAATGATGCTTCAAAGATGTGACGGTATCCATGCGAAATAAAAAGGGATATACCCAATTGTAAGTTTTAAATACTGAATTGTAATATGGAACCATTTTTACTACCTTTTAAAAAACTTTGTTTATGAAATCTATTGGATTGCTTAAAAAAGTTTCCCCTATTCTTTTATTTTTCTTTTTGAACAATGCTTTGGGACAAACGATGTACCACCCAAATGAATCTTTACGCAATACGATTCGTAAAGACCTTTGGCAAGGGTTAAAATTGAAAACTCCCAAAAAACACCGCTTTTTGTCCAGTTTGGTCTTTAATTCCAATGAGTGTTTTAAACTTTTTGAGAAAGCAGCGAAACAACGGGGTTGGGAGTCTTATGAATTGCCTACGGTCGCTGCGTTTTATCAAATTGTTTTAGAAGAGGTAATAGCAGGGGAGTTATACCCAGAAGCAGAGATTAAAACCATTTACCAACAGGTTAGGGCAGATTATGCAAATCAAAAAATCGATGTCAATGAAAGTAGCACGGCATTACAAAAAAAATATGACCCTTTGATTGTCAAAGCGGTTTGGGTCGGTACCATTTTTGAGTTGGCCAAAAAGAATAGTCTCGAAATTCAAGAAACTGCAAAGGCAATGCTAGAAGAGTTTAAAGGTTTCCACAAAAGTGCGGCATCAATTGACAAGACAAATATTGAAAAAGATAAACCAACGGGTTCAAAACCAAAAATGGTATCCCCCGGGCCAAGTACAATGCCGAATAAGAAAAACGACGACTACGTTGTTTCGGATATCATACTGCGAACGACAACCAAATATGGGTTAAATGGTGTTTATGTGGATAATGAAGTACATGTGCTGTACAGAAATGGCGAGCTGTTTACCAACCCATCTGAACCGCTTCATAGTTTCAATATTTCCAAATCAAAACGTGAAAAACCAAAAAAATGGCGCACTTGGAAAAAAAAGGATAACGTCTTATATGTGTACGATCCCAGAAAGCATAAAACATATGATTGGAAAAAGTGGTTCAAAGTTAGATCTGGTACCGAAGGATTTAAATTGTCTGGCAAATTCAATACTATTGACGGTTTTGGCGGTGCCACGGTAATCAATGCGAGTACGGTAGTTTTCGATGAACAAGGTAGGTTTGCATGGAAGACCATAAAAGGTGGAAACACGGCGTGGAAGCCCGTATTTTCAAAAAGCAGTTCCTCAGGTACCTATCAGATTAACGGGCACACTATAATCTTTACCTATAACAATGGGGTAGAAGAATCATTCTTTTTTGGGTTATATCCCAAAGATGACCTACATTTTATTATCGGAACGAGTCACTTTGTACCCCTAAAAAAGTAGATGGCATTTACAACAGCAGTTCCATTTGAATATTGCAACGGGAATATGGGGAGTTTAGTCCCTCAACTTTTTTAAAACCAAGCTTATAGTATAGGTTGATGGCCGGTTTTAATTTCGTATTACTTTCTAAATGGATTTTTTTGGCCCCACAAGCCTTTGCCTTGGCTATTATGGCCAGACCTAGTTGATAACCAATGCCCTTGCCATGTGAGTTTTGTGAAACCCCCATTTTTACTAGCTCGTAATCATAACCTTCGTGTTGACTTTTTATAAGGGCGCAAACACCTACGGGTTTATCGTCACTTAAGGCGACAAGAATATGACCGCCATTATCAATAATATATTCTTGCGGATGGTCTAAGGCCTTATGATCTTGTGATTCCATAACAAAGTACTTTTCAATCCACCATTGGTTGAGTTCTTTGAATGCCTTACCATAACGGTTTTCAAAGGGTACGATTTCAATCACCGGAATTCTTTGGGATTAAGCGGCTTCGGCTTTCCAACAATCTCTACGATCCAGTAGACCAGTTGACCGACGCCACCGATAAAAATGAATAATAAAATCCAAACGATGATCAGGTTACTTCCCTGAAGATTTGGATTTTGAACCGCGTGTACAATATAGAATACCAAGCTGCTCAATGATATCAGTACCATCAGTGCAATAAACCCGAAGAACCAAGCGATATTTCCTAAAATCATGGTTGCCGTAGGTTCTGAACCCATGGCTTCCGCAGCCTCAATATCAGAAACCAAATTGAATACAAAGAAGATGTAAAATCCGATGGAAAGAATCCCAATAAGTAGCGGAGCGAGGGCAAAAAACGCTTGCCAAAATTTATTGTGTAACATAATTCACTTTTTTAGTTTTGATTGCTTATCTATTTGTATGGCTATTGCCTTGGATGTTACATCGCGTTGATTTAATTCTTTAATGATGGAAGCATGGTCATCTGGCCTTGTTTGCGATAATTTATAAGCAGCTTGTATATCGGTAATTTCAATTTTAAAGCCTACCACTCCCTTAACCTGCCTCAGCGTTTTTGCTGACATTTCACTTAAAGAAATGGGGTTTTTTGAGTCTTGTTCATAATTATTGACCAATCGATGCATGGCCTTTAGAGTGGCTTCCTCATCAAGAATGGTCAATTTGCCGTAAACATGAACTGCGATATAGTCCCACGTAGGTACCTCTTCCTCCTGATACCAAGAAGAAGAAATATACGAATGGGGTCCATTGAATATACATAACACTTCAGGTTGTTTTTCGAACTCTTTCCATTGCGGGTTCGCCCTTGCAATGTGGCTGACTAAAATAGGTTTGTGTCCTTCATCAGTATCCAACTCCAATGGAATATGGGTCGCCCATGGCCTACCATCGACTTGATTGACCAAAATACCAAAGCTATGCTGCTTGATGAATTTCTTTACTTCATCAATATCCTCGTTTTTGTAATGATGGGGTATGTACATTTTCAGCGCTATAATTTTATTTTGACTTTGTGAATTCTTCACCAAATAGATCAAATGCATTGACCTTACCGTCAGTATTCAATTTGAAATGAATGGTCATTTTTTGTCGAAACCTAGAATCCTTATTGGTGATAAAAGTATCGTAATGCCAGTGTTCCATATTGTAATCAACAAACTCGTTAAAATCAATTTGAAGTTTATTGTTCTGTAATGTAACAGTGGCCGCACCCAACATTTTGTTGCGATACTTCCCTTCATAAGCCTGTAGTGCCAAACTGGGACCTGTGTTCCGTACCCGTGCTTTTTTCTGCTTTTCTTGATATTCCAGATTTGATTTTTTAAAGCCTTGGTAAAGATCAAAAACCTCGGTATGCCAATTGCGCGAGTCGTCATCGAAGGCAAAAAGGTCAATGGCCTTGTACATAATGGCATGCCTTAACTCGGCATGGTCGAGATTGGCAAATACGTACACCGCCATATTTTTATCATGTACTACACCAGCTATTGCTACCAGGCCGAAAAGGCTTCCCGTATGAAAGTCTAGTTTATGGCCTTTGTAGTCTTGTTGAAACCAACCCATTCCGTAGGTGTTCCAACTAGGTTTGGTCAATGCATTAGTCGGATAAGTGCCTGTATCACCCAAAAAGGATTTTGGTTCGAAAAGATATTTAAAGGTTTTTGGTCGTAATAAAGTATCGGACTTATGGATTCCATCATTGACCAAAAAAGTCAGGTATTTCGAAATATCGTTTGGGGTAGCGCAAATCATACCCGCAGGGCCTATTTGGTCGGCAAAGCCATAATCAACCTGTACCATACCATCTTCGGCATCATCGTAATATGGGGTCACATAATTACCGACTTTGAAAATATCATCTGCTACTGCTTGTGTTCTATTCATGCCCAAAGGGTTGAGTACCCGATCAGTAACAAACTCGTTCCAAGGCTGCCCACTGACGGCAGCAATGACCTCACCGGCAACGGCATACATTATGTTTTGATAAGTAAACCCACCGCGTAGGGGATAGGATTTTTGAGCAAATCGAAACCTTTTAATGGTTTCTTTTGTAGATAGGCTGTCCAAGGTCCATAACAGATCGGCATTGTCGATGCCCAAATTATGGGTAAATAAATCCTTCACCCTCGCATCTGCCGTGATATAGGGGTCAGATAATTTAAAATACGGTACGTGGTCCACTACCTTATCATCCCAATCCAATTTACCCTCATCAACCAGCATGCCCATGGCAATGGCTACAATAGCCTTAGTTGTCGATGCCATATTGAAAAGGGTGTTTTCATCGATGGGTTCATTGGTGGCTAAATTTTTAACGCCATAGGTCTTTTGAAAAACCACTTCTCCATCTTTAACTACAATGGTGGCCAAACCGGGTACTTTCCAATCTTTCATACCATTGACTATCATGGCATCCAATCGATCCTGATGATTTTTTTGTTGTGCACTGATGGCAGTTAGTTGAAAAAACACCATCAGTACGATGATGCGTCGCATTCTTTTTTTCATTTTGATATGGTTTAAGCCTTATTCCTTTTTCATGATATAAAAGCCGTACACTTGATTTGTCGTAGAAAGGCCATCTTTGATTTTGATTTTGGTATTGCCGTCCATCCAGGTATGGTTTCCAATATAGGTTTTTAAGGTATCTATTTTATCATCACCATTGAACTGCATGGTAATACCATTTGTAACGGCATCTATTTTAACGGATTGTCTACCGCCCCGTGTTTGTCCAGAATAGGTGCCCACCAGTTCTTCTGGGTCAAAATCCAATTCAATACTCTGGTACTCTTTTTTTTCAAGGATGTTCCAGGTAATATGGTCGGCAAAAAAACTTCCTCCATGGGGTCCAGTGGTATTCACCAGGCAAATAATGTAGAGGTCCTCTTCAGGATAGTATCGCGTATCTGATAAAAAACCGGGGATACCCCCACCATGACTTATTTCTTTATGGCCATAGTTCATGAAATTTGTAAGCCCCATGGCATAATTGACTTTGACACCACTATTTAGGGTCTTTGGGGTGACCAATTCTTGATACTGGGCTTTGTTGAGTACTTTTTCATTGTGCAAAGCGTCCATCCAAATTAAAAGGTCTTCAGTTGTGCTGCATAATGAACCGGCGGCATAAGGCCATGCATGGTTCAGATATTGTTTTTGTCGTAATCCATCAGGACTGAAATTATAACCATACACTTTGTTTTTTACTGCTTGGCTGGTAGAGCAGTAATAGGTATTTCGCATATTCAAAGGCTCAAAGATGACTTCGTTTAAATATGATTCATAGCTTTTACCCGTCACTTTTTCAATGATCAGGCCCAAGAAAAAATAGGCCGAATTATTGTAGATCAAAGCTTCACCAGGTTCAAATAGGAAATCTTTGGTCTCTATGATTCGAACCAAAGAATCCCTTGGCAGGTCTTGGGGCACCAAACTACCAAACTCTTCAATTTCAGTATAACCCACAATACCAGATGTATGGTTGAGTAGATGGCCAATCGTAATTTTTCTGCCTTTGGTATCAAAATCCATATAGGTCGTGAAGTCGTCATCCAATGAAAGTTTGCCTGCCTCCACCAATTTAAGAATGGCCACTGCGGTGAATTGTTTGGTTACCGAGCCAATTTCAAAACTGACGTTTTCGGGCATGGGTACCTCCAATTCCAAACTTGCGAGACCGTATGACTTTTTTAAAAGCGTTTTGCCTTTCTGATGTACCAGAACTGCTCCACCAGCGACCATACTACTATCTATTGACGCTTTAAATAGGGAGTCGGTGTATTTTTCCAAGCCCGATAGTTGCGGTTCGACATAGGCTTTTTCGTTTCTACAACTTGTCGCGACGCTTAAGAGCAAAACGAACAAAATTGGTAAATGCTTCATGTAGTTATGATTTCTGTTGTTATTTTTTCCATCCTGGCCCCCTGACCACTTTACCTGGTGTCGCCCCAGTATGTTGCCCGTTTTTTAATACCTGTTCGCCATTAACAAATACATGTACCATGCCTTCAGCAAATTGATGTGGATCATCAAATGTAGCCTTATCAATAATGGCATTGGCATCAAAAATGGCTATGTCAGCGAAATTTCCTGTTATTAGGGTTCCTCTTTTCTTGATTTTAAGATTACTTGCAGGTAGACCGCTCAGTTTGTAAACGGCCTCCTCGAGCGATATTACGTTTTCTTCACGTACATACTTACCTAATAACCTTGAAACGTTTCCGTAGGCCCTAGGGTGCGGACTGTAATTGGTGAAGGGCTCAATCGGGGCCATTGATGCGGCATCAGACCCAAAGCTCATATATGGCAATGCTATTTGTTTTTTGACATTCTCTTCTGACATTAAAAAATAGACTGTTCCCACACGGCTACTGTCTTGTACTACCAGATCAATAGCAGTTTCTTCAGGACTGGTGCCTCGCATTCGGGCGACTTCGCCAAGTGTTTTACCCGTCAAATACCGTAAGCTATCATTTCTAAAACCGTTCAAAATCAATTTTTCAGGGCTTCCGGCAGCGAAATATAGATTTTCCCACCCATCACCTTTGGCCTTCATTTCTTTTATGACCTTTTTTCGAATTGCGGGGTCTTGCAATCGTTCTGCCCACTTACCATAACCACCTTCTTGAACCCATGGTGGCATGGAGGCATCCAAACCTGTAGCACCAGCAGTATAATTGTACATATCGGTAGTAATGTTCAATCCGGCATTACGGGCAGAGTCAATCTTGGCAATGGCGGCCTCCCATTTGCCCCAATTGTTTTTGCCACCCGCTTTTAGATGATAGATTTCTGCGGCAATGTCCGCTTCATGTGCTATTTGTAACAATTCATCAATTGCTTCTAACCAATAATCGCCCTCACTGCGCATGTGTGAGATATACATACCGTCATATTCTGAGGCGACCTTGCACAGTTCAATGAGTTCTTGGGTATCGGCATAAAAAGCGGGGGCATAAATCAACGACGAACCAATACCCATGGCACCTTCTTCCATCGCAGTCTTGGCAAGGGCTTTCATGTTCCCTAACTCCGCTTCGGTAGGGGGTCTGTTTGCCTCGCCAAGTTCATGGATACGAAGTGTGGTGGCACCGACAAATGATGCTACATTTGTGGAAATGCCCTTGTGTTCCAAAAACTCCAAGTACTCGCCAAGTGTGGTCCATTCAATGGCATATTTGACATCTTTTTGAGCATTTAATTGTTGTTGGCGCATTTCTTCATTTAGCGGACCCATTGACCACCCTTCGCCCATGACCTCTAACGTAACACCTTGGCGAATGTCACTTTCTGATTTGCCATCGACGATGAGCGATTCCGTAGACCAACTAAGCATATTGATAAAACCGGGGGCAATGGTAAGCCCAGTAGCATCTATTTCTTGCAGTCCCTTGGCATCATTAAGTGTTCTCACGGCAGCTATGGTATCTGCATTGATGCCTATATCACCGATGTAAGGGGTCTCACCTGAACCATCAACTAGCTGCCCATTTTTGATTAAAATGTCGTATGTGGGCACTTCCGAACATCCTATTGATATTGTCAGCAAAAAAAAGATACTGATAACATAATCGTAACGGTCTTTGAGTAGGGAATGTGCTGATTTCATTCTGGTCGGTTTATCGGTTAAATGGGGAAGTGGTTACAAGATAGTTAAGTTTTGATTTATAGATGAAATACAGGTGTTATGTTATATCTTTTTTCTTCTTTTTTAGATTTTAATATCTAGAATGTAGGGGAATGCCAGGTTTTGCGAAGCGCTTTATGGTTACCAAGGTTATACTATCGAACGTATTCATAAGTCCTCTTTCCCTGCACGTTTTCCATACCATTTTGCCATCGTGTTCTCTGCAGGCTTGAATCTGGGTGAAAAATCTAAATTTAAGTCGACATCCCCTTTTTTACTATAGGTATGCCATTGCCAAAAATAGGCACCCGCAAACCATTTCTTATGCCATAACTGGTTAAAAAAGGCCTCGTAGGCCAGCTGTTGGGTTCTATCTGATTTCTTTTCGGAAAGCACACTTAAATACGAACCCCATTCCCAAGGTTTAATGGTTGCTGAGGCGTCACTCTTGTATCCTATTTCCGTGAAGAGAATAGGCTTATGGTACATTTGGTATAACCCTTCCAGTTTTTTAATATGCTTCGTCCAACCGTTTTCGATGGTCGCTAAGTCGGGATTCTTGTTTTTTGTCAATGGAAAATAAGCCTGTATACCGATAAAATCCAATTGATCCCAAAAATCTATATATTCATATTCATCGTGCCAATTCGCGGCATACGTCAATTGACCTGAGTAAATTGCCCTAACCTTTTTAATGAGTGCTTTCCATCTTTCCGGTTGCTTTTTAATCGAAGTTTTGAGTTCAGTGCCAATACAGAATAATTCCGCTCCCGTAAACTCTGCCATTCGGGCGTAATACAAGATATAGGCTTCATAGGAATCAAACCAGGTATTCCATGCTTCATCTGAGTTTAAGGTCAAGTTCGCACGCCATCCGCTAAACGTCCATAGATGGGGTTTCAGGTTTACATGTAAACCTTTGGCTTTTAGTTGCTTTATGGATTGAATAAATATGGAATCCCTTGATTTCCAAACCGCATCCTTGGCCACGGGGCGACGTACCGTTATAGAGGTTTCATCTTCTTGGTCAATAAATGGGATTACCGCGACCCATTCTATATTGGCCTTGATGAGCGAATCAATGGCAGCATCATTCGTTTTGGTATCCCATCCGAATACACTCATTCCACGATGCATCCGATCCAATTCATAGAAATCATTGGGGGTTAGGGCTAAGTTCATCAAATTTTCATCCCAATTGAAATCATAGTTTTCATTGGCGTTTACGTAGATGATGCTTTTGAATACTATAAAAACACCCAAGATGGGTATGAGTAAACGGTACGCAAGTTGCTTGAAAAAGATGTGGCCTCCCTTTTTTTTGTAGAGCCTGATAAAGTATCTGACCACTAAGAACAATGAGAACACAATCACAAAAAGTAAGTGAATGGCCATCACAAAACTGGAATTCCCCAAAAATTCAAAAAATAGACCGGTCGCTTCGAAGAAAGTACGTTTTCCCCTAGATAGTACGACAGTGACTAAGATAAAAACACACAACCAAGTCAATAGGTAAATGACAATGGCATTACGGATTTCTTTTTTGAACGATGATCGATGCATTGGATATTAAAGATACTGAAAATGGCTTTCTGCTGACTTGTTCCGCCTACAATAGCTTTGCTCAAATATTTTTAGGTCAAACAATAGTAAATCCCATTATGGTATCGATTTTAGATACCTAAGTCGCTTTCAGCTTAAAAGTTCGCTTTCCAATTTTTCTTCAAAAACGCTATCGTCTTTACGATATACATAGTACGAATGATTCTCGGCATCCAACGAAATGGATTTTTCCACTTTTCCATTGATAAAATGGATAGCAGAACGATCATCACAGGCATACCCATCGGTAAGATGGCCTTCTAAAATATTTTGATGGTACAAAGGCCTTCTTGAAGCTTCGGAATTGTAATGCGGGCAATGACTTTTATCAATAAACTTCAAACCTTTGACGATGCTCAATTCAGCTGGTCTTGAATCAGTAGTGCCTCCATTGAACCAGCACAACGAACCCGCACTGCCACCTGCCATAACACAACCTTTTTCATAAGCTTGTTTTAAAAGGAGGTCAATACCCTGGGCCTTCCATATGGCCAACATATTCAACGTATTGCCGCCACCCACGACAATGGCATCCATTTTTGAAATAATTTCCAAGAAGGTTTCTTTCTGGTCGTATGAGTTTATCCAGACTTTTAATACATGAGGTGTAACCGGTAATTCTTTACAAACCTCATAAAAGGAAATCATGTAATTTTTGTCATCTCCACTTGCGGTGGGTAAAAAACAGATATTCGGATTTTCCTTTTCCGTAATCTGGGCTAAATATCGCAGAAAGGGCAGTCGGTGCCTGCCACTACCGTATATCAAAAGTTGCTTTCTCATCCTTACAAAATACAAACTCAAATTTAAAAGTCAAATACAAGTTCAAGTATCAAATACAAGTTCAAGTTTAAACTCAAAACATCAAATTCGGATTCAAGCTTCCGAGTAAACTACCTCGGGGCAAGCCCGCGAGGCATTCATAGGAAACAAACGTTTAATTTCGAGGCAAGCCTCGGAGTATTATACCCTTTGGCGGTGCCAATAAAATTCAATTAAAAAACAAAGACTTTTTGTCTTATCTGAAAATTGGGATTTTAACCATTAACCATTAACCATTGACCATTGACCAATACCGAATAGCAAACAATCCAAAGTGAATGGCGCATAGCGAATAACTCAAGGCGTAAAGTCTTACTACCTTTCCTTATGCCCTCCACCTTTGTTTCTATTCCTGCTATTGTTCGAACGGTTGCGATTTCTGTTTCTATTGCGATTGCGATTTTTGTTTGGTTGATTTTTAGGTTTTATAGGGGTACTTTCTGTGGGTACATCATCCATAAAGGGATGGTCGGGTAATCTTGGAACGGACTGTTTGATCAGTTTTTCGATATCCCTTAAATAATCCCGTTCTTCTACATCACAAAACGAAATGGCAATACCACTTGCGCTTGCACGCCCCGTTCGGCCGATACGATGAACATAAGTCTCTGGTACGTTTGGCAGATCATAGTTTACCACTAAGGCAAGTTCTGCCACATCAATACCCCGAGCGGCAATATCGGTAGCTACCAGCACTTTTAATTTCCCTTCTTTAAAAGCACCCAAGGCTTTTTGACGTGCTGCCTGTGATTTGTTACCGTGAATGGCTGCAGCTTCAATATTTGATTGCCCTAACTTTTTGACAATTTTATTGGCCCCGTGTTTTGTTCTTGAAAAGACCAGAACGGAATCGTTTCCCCGATCTTCAAGCAGGTGTACCAGTAGTTTGGGCTTATTGGTCTTTGAAACGAAGTACACACCCTGTTCCACGCGCTCAGCAGTGGCCTGCTGTGGTTTGATGGTCACTTGTTCAAAATCACCTAACAATTTTCTGGAAAGTGCTACGATCGTCTTGGGCATTGTCGCCGAAAAGAATAATGACTGCCTGTCGGGAGGAAGTTTTGCAATGAGTTTTTTGATATCGTGGATAAACCCCATGTCTAGCATCTGATCTGCTTCATCCAATACCGCATATTCGACATCTCGAAGCGAAATAAAACCTTGGTTGATCAAATCCAATAAACGACCCGGTGTTGCAACCAGGATATCTACCCCATTGCCCAGAACGTTTACTTGTTTGCCTTGTTTTACCCCACCAAAAATAACCGTATTTCTGAGTCCCGTATACTTTCCATAAGCGGTAAAACTTTCACCGATTTGAATGGCCAATTCCCTTGTCGGGGTTACCACAAGGGCTTTGATCTTTCTTTTTCCTTGTTGTTGCCCTGCTTTGTAAAGGTGATGTAGGATAGGAATACCAAAAGCAGCTGTTTTGCCCGTTCCTGTTTGCGCTACGCCAAGAAGGTCCTTGCCCTTTAATAAGATGGGAATCGCCTGTTGTTGTATAGGTGTTGGGTTGGTATAGCCTTCATCTTTTAAGGCTTTTAGTATAGGTTCGGTCAAGCCGAGCTCATTAAAGGTCATAATTCTAAGTAAGCGGCGAAGGTAGTTCAAATAATAACAACCCAGTCTTAAAAAATTACAGTTCAGTCCCTCTTATTTAAATGATGACCGGCCTGAATGGATATTTGTTACTTCAATTTAAACGAATGGTCATGAAACAACTTTTCTTGATACTCTTAGTGAGCGTTACCTGGGCCTCATCAGCCCAAACTACCATTGATGGTAGGGTAATCGATAAAAAAAACGGCCCTGTGGCAGGTGCCAATGTGTATTTAGAGGGTACCTATGATGGGGGCTCCACCAATGCGAGCGGTGAATTTTCATTCGAAACCATGGAAACGGGTACCCAGACCTTAGTGGTCTCCATGTTGGGCTACGAACCACACTACGAAATGGGGGATGTCAATTTTTTTAGCGATTTAAGTATTAGCCTAGTAGAAGCCATTAATTCACTAACCGGGGTCACGCTATCTGCCGGAACTTTTGAAGCGGGCGATAATTCAAAGGTATCGGTTTTGAAACCCTTGGATATTGTTACCACTGCCGGGGCAGTAGGGGATTTTGTAGCTGCATTGCAAACCTTGCCGGGTACCAGCACCATCAATGAAGATGGTCGTTTGTTCGTTAGGGGCGGGGCGGCAGGTGAAACCCAAGTTTTTATAGACGGTCTTAGGGTTTTTCAACCTTTCAATGCCACGGCGAACAATATTCCGACAAGGGGGCGGTTCTCTCCATTTTTATTTAAGGGTATTACATTTAGTACCGGGGGGTATTCCGCAGAATATGGTCAAGCCTTATCAAGTGTCTTACTGCTCAACTCGACCGATGTGCCCGACCAAGAAAAAACCGACCTTAATATCATGTCAGTGGGTACGGGTATTGGCCATACCGAAATTTGGGGAGACCAATCACTGACCTTCAATACACAATATATCAATTTAACGCCCTATGAAGCCTTAATTCCATCAACACAGGGCATACGCTGGAACAGCCCTTTTGAATCCATATCGGGGGAGATGGTCTTTAGAAGTAAAGGTGAAAAAAGTATGTTCAAGTTATATACGAATTTTAACCATTCCAATCTTGATATTGACCAAGAGGATATCAATTTTGAAGATTTTGTCCGGTTTCAACTTACAAATAACAATCTCTATTTCAATGCCTCATACAAACACTTTTTTGAAAACGAATGGACGTTGACCACAGGTTCGAGTATTTCATGGGACTCTAATGACATAACCGTTTTTGATACTGACATTGATGCACATGAAACCGCTGCACATTTCAAACTGAAGTTTCGAAAAACATTTACCAATCGATTCAATATCAACTTCGGGGCAGAATTATTCGACATCGATTATCAAGAGACTGTAAATGCCCCAGATGAATCGCAGTTTGAAAGCGGCTTTGACGATAGGCTTTTTGCGGGTTTTGTAGAAAGCGATGTTTTTTTTAGCAATGATTTAGCCATCAAGGTGGGGGCACGTTTGGAAAATACGACTGTATTGGATGATTTCACGTTTTCCCCGAGAATATCATTGGCCTATAAAAGCAGTGAAAAGGGTCAATTCTCCCTCGCCTATGGCAATTTTTATCAAAACCCTTTGAACGAGATACTTCGCTTTGAAACCAATTTGATTTCAGAGCGTACGGAACATTACATCTTGAACTATCAATACCTGAACAATGGTAAGACCTTTAGGGCTGAAGCGTATTATAAGGATTATGATAATCTTGTAAAATTTGATACCGAACTGCCTGAATTCAGTTCACAGTTCAATAACGCTGGATTTGGGTACGCAACGGGACTCGATGTTTTTTGGCGTGACAATAAGAGTATCGGCAACCTTGATTATTGGGTCTCGTATTCCTTTTTGGATACCGAACGTGATTTTAGAAATTTCAGGGAACGGGCAACACCGAATTTTGCACCTTCACATAGCTTTTCACTTGTAACCAAATATTGGGTCGACAAGCTAAAATCACAGGTTGGTTTTTCATATCAGTATGGATCGGGACGCCCCTTTGATAACCCAAATACTGCGGGGTTCTTTGCCGAAAAAACCCCGGCATTCCATAATTTAAGCTTTAATTGGGCCTATTTGATAGACCAACAGAAAATCCTCTATTTTTCGGTCAATAATGTTTTGGGCTTCAACAATGTCAATGATTTTCAATATGCCAATACCCCAAATATGGAAGGCATCTTTGAAAGACGGGCTATTCGGCCAGCTGCGGATAGTTTCTTTTTTGTAGGCTTCTTCTGGACTATAAGCACCGACAAGAAAAGCAATCAATTGAATAATCTTTAGAACGGTTCGTCGCCAAAAAACCACAGTTCGGTAAGTACAATTGGAAAAGGCCATAAATCGAAAACATCTTTGTGGTATAATCAAAAAACGCACAGTCATGAATAAGACAATCTTCACGGTATTATTTTTATTTGCCCTTATCGCAAATTCGCAAGACCAATACAACAAGGGTATGGAAAAAGCACTACAGCTTTGGTCAAATGGACAAACGCTCGAAGCTTCCAACCTTTTTGAGCGAATCGCAATGGCTGAAGATGATAATTGGATTCCTTATTTCTATGTAGCCGTTGTAAATACAACTGCCTCATTCGGTGAAAAGGATGCCGTGAAACTAACCCAACAATTGGAAAGGGCCAAAGAGTTCTCTGATATTGCCAAAAGGCTTTCCCCGAACAATCCAGAGCTATTGATACAAGAAGCAATGATAAATACGGCTTGGATTGCTTTTGACGGAGCTACCTATGGAATAACACTTTCGCCAAAGAACGCAAAGCTGTACGACCAAGCCCTTAAAATTGCACCTGAAAATCCAAGGGTCGTTCTTTCAAAAGCCGAATGGGATATGGGTACGGCACGTTATTTTGGTAAGGATACCACCCCATATTGTAATGATGTGGAGCGTGCCTTGGAACTTTTCACTAATTTTAAGTCTGAAATTCCGTTCTATCCAGTCTGGGGTAAAGAAAGGGCAGAAGAGGTGCTTAAGGAATGTAAAGGATAAAGAATGAATAGGATTCTGAAAGAGTTTATTAGGGCCTTCGTTATCGGAACGTTGATTTTTCTAAGTTTCGTAGGGTACTACTATGTCGCGAACCGTCGGGTATTCGATTGGATAATCAATGATTTTTGGAGTGAATATGCAGATAATATGGTTTTTTCCATAGTGCTCTACATGGTGAATGCCTTATGGTTCTATTATCTCTTGAACAGGTACAAGGGCTTTATTTATACGCTAAAAAGAATGGTGCTTGCCGTGTCTGGCAATATCGTTTTGTCATGTATTGGTGTTTTTATAGCCCGATTGATCGTCATCGTAAGTTTACATGGGGTACCTGTAGAAGAATTTTTAGCCAATGAAAAGCCGAACTCGTATCTACAACCTATCATAATCGCGCTTACGATTTCCTTACTCTTTTATGCTTTTTGGTATTACAAATACCGTCAAGAAAACAAAGTCAAGGAACAAAAAATTATCGCAGGTACGGCTTCAGCGCGTTTTAACGCTTTGAAGAATCAATTAGATCCCCATTTTCTTTTTAACAGTCTGAATGTCTTGACAAGTTTAATTGAAGAAGACCCGCATCAAGCCCAAAAATTTACTACATCCCTTTCTAAGGTCTATCGTTATGTGCTTGAACAGAAAAACAAAGATTTGGTTACCGTTAATGAAGAGCTCAATTTTGCCCGAACTTATGTTCGCCTGTTAAAAATGAGATTTGAAGACAGTATCGTATTTGAGATACCGGAAGAAGCTACCCAGCCAGACGCAAAAATAGTTCCACTTTCATTACAGTTATTGTTGGAAAATGCTGTAAAGCATAATGTGGTCACCTCTTCAAGGCCATTGCATATCAAGGTATTTGAAAAGAACGGAAATTTAGTGGTCGAGAATAACCTACAAGAAAAGCAAGTAGTTAAGAAAAGTAGCGGCGTTGGTCTTCAGAATATACGTGAACGTTACGATATTTTGACCGATAAGCAGGTGCACATTCATAAAACAGGCTCAGACTTTAGTGTGGCCTTACCTATGCTCTCTAAACAGGTCTCGGTAATGGAAACCCAAGAAGAACATATTGAGGAAAAAAGATACCTTAAGGCAAAAGAACGCGTAGAAGCATTAAAGGGATTCTACGGTAATCTAACGGCTTACCTCATAGTCATACCTTGTTTGTGGTGGCTGAATTCAAGGACTACAAGCTTCATTTGGGCAATTTTCCCCACATTGGGCTGGGGATTCGGTCTCACCATACACGCTTTGGAAGCATTTGGTTATAATCCTATTTGGGGAAAACGATGGGAAGAAAAGAAAATCCAAGAGTTTATGGATGACGAAGATTTTTAGGGCCATTTGCAGCTGTAATTAATGTAGAAGATATGATTGTTCAAAATTGATGTGACTTTTGATATCGACTTTCGAATTTTAGTTTCACCCTTCACCCTTCACCCTTAATCCTTCACCCTTGCCCCTTACCCCTTACCCCTTGACCCTTACCCCTTCACCCTTCTCCTTTTACCCCATTACTTTCAATCCATCCCCAAAAAACCACAATTCGGTCATCCCTTTTTTTGAAAGGCCTTTCTTTTTAAGAGATTTGAGGGGTAATCAAAAAATAAGGAATTATGGAAAATACGCAGGAGTACCGTTATAAAAAAGCAAAGGAACAAGTCAACTGTATCAAAGGGTTTTATGGCAGTCTATTGGCCTACTTGATCGTCATTCCCTTTTTAGCATATTTGAACTATAGAACAACGAGTTTTCTTTGGTTCCTTTTTCCAGCGGTAGGTTGGGGATTCGGTTTATTGATAAATGGATTACATGCTTATGGATATAATCCTTTGTTTGGTAAAGCTTGGGAAGAACGAAAAATCAAGGAATTAATGAAAAGTGATAATTTTTAAGCATAGAACACATCAAATACCAACATCATGAGAATAAATCAATCAGAAGATAAATATATTAGGGCAAAAGAACGCATAACCGAGCTAAGAAAGTTCTATGCAAAAGTTTTAAGGGGCCTTGTTGCGGTATGTATCGTCGCGGCAATAAATTACTACCTTAACGAATGGGAAGAGCCATGGTTTTTATGGGTGGTTTTTGGAGTAACCGTAGGCATTTTGGTTAGGGCTTTTAGGATTTTCAATTTAAACCCCTTTTTCGGTAAAGACTGGGAAGAACGAAAAATCAAGGAACTGGTAAACCGTAATGAATTTTAATTCACAAAAAATAGCTGGATATGGAAGGAAATACTAACAACAATACCAAATATTTAAGGGCTAAGGAGCGGGTTGGGGAACTTAAAAAGTTTTACGGGCATTTAACTTCTTATACCCTTGTAATGATCGCGCTGGCGGCACTTAACTACTGGGTCGATGGGTGGCGGTACATGTGGTTTCTGTGGGCTGCATTCGGGTGGGGTATAGGTCTTGCCGCACATGCGATAGGAACGTTTAACCTGAATCCATTTTTTGGAAAAAATTGGGAGCAACGTAAGATTAAGGAAATTATGGAGAAAGAGAACGATCAAAGAAAATGGCAATAATTATGGAAGATTTGAATAGTGATAGGTTAGCAAGAGCCAAGAAGAGGGTAGAAGAAATGAAAGGATTTTATATTCATGCAGCTATTTATACCGTTATAAATGCTTTTATTTTGGTTAATATTCTTATTAGAAGCGGATATGACGGTGAAAGTTTCTGGCAATTTGGACATTTTTTTACCCCTTTCTTTTGGGGAATAGGACTTCTGTTCCATGCATCGAAGGCCTTTAGGTTTAATCCCTTATTCAATGAGGACTGGGAGAAAAAGAAAATCCGGAAATATATGGAGGAATATAGAAAAGAAGCCGAAAAATTTACAAGACGATGAAGAAGGGACCGTATGAAACGACCCAATTGGAAAGGGCACAGTCGCGAGTAAGACAATTAAAAGGTTTCTATAAGCATGTTACCGTCTATGTTTTGGTAACCATGGCATTATTGTTATTTGCCAAAAGGGTCACCTTCGTGCTGTTAAGTAAAGAAGCTTTGGGGAATCCTGATTTTTTGGAATGGATCAATTGGAATGTTTACGGTACACCTATTATTTGGGGAATAGCGCTTCTTATACATGCCTGCTATGTTTATGTGCCGAGTCCTTTCAAGAAATGGGAAAAACGAAAGATCAAGGCCTATATGGATAAAGATCAGGGCGAAACCAATAAATTTGTTTAATCCCTATTATGAAAAAAAGTGAAACCAAGTACGAAAGGGCGGCCAAAAGGGTAAGGGCACTAAAAGGTTTTTACAACCACCTTAAGATTTTTTTGATTGGTAATGGGGTGTTACTTCTGATTCAAAGCGGATGGTTGCATACATGGCTTCCTGATGGTTTTCCTACTGAGGACTATTATTTTGATTGGATAGGTCCTAATTTACTGATCTGGTTTCTTATTTTACTGGTTCACTTCATACTTTTACATCGCAATAAATGGGCCTTTACCAAAAAATGGGAAGAAAGGCAGATCCGAAGGTTGATGGAAAAGGAAAGTAAGGAAACGAAGCCCTATAAATAGTATGTAATGAATGTAATAATAATAGAAGACGAAAAACCTGCTGCCAGAAGATTGGGTAGGCTACTCAACGAATTGAATGTAGAGGTATCGATAATGCTCCATTCCGTAGAAGAATCCATTGAATGGTTTCAGAATAATGAACATCCTGATTTGATATTTCTCGATATCCAACTTTCAGACGGTCTTTCTTTTGAGATTTTTGATGTGATCGAAGTTAAAAGTGCCATCATTTTTACGACCGCTTACGACGAATATGCCCTTCAAGCGTTTAAGTTGAACAGTATCGATTATTTGTTAAAACCCATAGATGATGAAGAGCTCGAAAAAGCGGTAAGGCAGTATCAAGATCTACAGCCTCAAAAAGAACGTATTTCAGTGGATTTTGAAGACATAAAAAAGCTTTTGGTCAATCCGATTGAAAGGGAATATAAAAAGCGATTTACAGCAAAGGTCGGTCAACATATCAAGATAATAAATGCAGATGATGTCGAGTGTTTTTATAGTGAGAACAAAGGCACCTATGCAGGCACCAATGACGGTAGGAATTATTTGTTGGATACCACCCTTGAAAACCTTGAAGAAGAACTTTCACCAAAAGTGTTCTTTCGGGTGAGTAGAAAATTCTATGTTAATATCAATCATATAAAAGACATTGTCTCTTATACGAATTCTAGACTTCAAATTAAATTGAATACCTTTAAAGAGCAAGAAATAATCGTGAGCAGGGAACGCGTCAAAGATTTCAAGTTGTGGTTAGAGTAAATGTATTCAAATAATTGGTTTTCAATTTTTTAAATATAACCATAGATTTTTCTTATACTGGCCTTTTCCATCAAATCCAATTAGTTTTCCTCCACTCTATTGTCATCAAAGGCCGATGGCAGTAATTTGGGTATCAATTTAATAAAGATCGGTAAAAGAACAGCCCCACCCGGTAACATAAAAATGGCCAAAGAGGGAATGGATTTGAAAATATCCAATAACTGCCCCTGTATTTTTTTCCGTTCTTCGACATTCAATTCTTGAGAGGCAGACTTGGCCAATAGTTGAACTAGCTCCCTACTTTCTGAAAGTTCTTTTTTTAAACGTTTGCTATTTCTTAAGATCAATTTACTGACATTTTTATTCATGCCATCATAGAATTTTGAGGCCAAATTGGTGTCTTGTAAATAGGGTATGTCTTGATGGTTTTTTTCGAAGAAATCCTTCACATTTTTTAATGCCGTTTTAGCATTGTTTTTCGTCTTTCCAAGGGCCCTTGAAACAGTGAAGATAAATTCAGATTCTGCATAGTCAAGGGTCGCATCTTCCCAAACTGTCAAGCAGGCAAAATCAAGCAGGTAATCTTTTTCGAATGCATTTAAATTTTTTGGGATCATTTGCAAGTAAGAACCTTCAAATTTTGCCTCGTTCATATCGACATATGATAGTGAAGATTCCAATAATTGGATCAGTTTTAGATCGTTTTCATTGCTTTTTTTAGAGTTTAGCGCATGGTAGGCAATATTGATGGTAATGTATTCCAATATACCCGCGTGCTCCATAAGTGACGGTGTTTTGGCTAAATAAGCCCTAAAAATTAAAACGTCTACGTATAATAATGAATTCGTTAAGCTGTTACCAAATGCTTTGTTGAATACATTTCCGTTGAGGTATATTCGAGATTCTAAAAGCTTTTCAAGCTGGGTAATGGTCTTATTACCCGATAATATTTTATTGAGAAACGAGATCCTGCCAACTTCCATTTCTTGATAATACTCAAAGACAGTATCAATAAATTTTTCAAAATTGGAATCCCCCGTTTCAAATTCATAAGAGAAATATAAGGCGGACAAGAGGTTGATCTTGGCAATTTCATCTTCTGAGAGGGAGTGTTCAGATTCGATAAAGGTGGGAATGCCAAGATGGATGCCATAGATGAAACCATGATTTAAAAGTTCATCATAAAGTTCGCTGTATGAGGCGTAGGTAGTGGTCGTGGTTCGTAAAAGGGAACCGAATTTATTAATCCAACCTGGGGCAGAGGGGTTCATACATAAATTTTACAATACCAAAGAAACATAAAATATAAGACTTTGACTACACGGGGTGATTTGATTTTGAAAGAATTGCCATACTATTTTATTAAGAATTATTTAACATTTAAAACCAAACCTCGGTGCACAACCTTTCGTAGGTAGGGCTGTATTAATCTTTCAAAACATTTAAAATGAAAAAAACAACTAATTATGCCATGGTACTGGGTGCTTTGTTAGTTACCGCCATTATATTGGTGGCGGCCGACCATATTGATGCACCGGGCAGCATGGGAACGACCGCTGACATCGCCGATTATTTTGCTTTTGAACCCACAACCGGTTCTGACAATACTACCTTCATTGTCGATTTGCAATCGGATGTCTTACCTGATCTTGCCTTTGGTACTTTTGACGAGGATGTACTTACTGAGATTAACATTGACGTAGATGGTGATTTGGTAGAAGATTTGGTGATACAGGCCATTCCACGTGATGGGACGATGTACTTTTTCGGTCCTGTCGCACCAAGTCAAACAGGCTTATCCAGTTCCGTCTTAACCAATTCCCCACTCGGTAATGTTGAAATATCGGGTAGCACTGCTATCGTAGAAACGACTGCGAATAATGTAAAGCTTTTTGCCGGGCCAAGACAAGATCCCTTCTTTTTTGATTTTTTCCAGTTCAACGCCGTGATAAGTCCAGAGCTTGATTCTGCCCCGGGGGGCTTCTTACCTCCTGATGAAGCAACTGACACCTTTGATGGTGCCAATACCCTAAGTATCGCAATCGAGCTTCCTAACAGTCTTTTGGGCGCACCCACTGCAACGAATGCCTTGGGCCTCAATGTTTATAATACATGGGTGACCACTAACAGAAAACAATAGCTAATCTTTAATACATAGTAAAATGAAATTTTATAAAGTAAAATATATTGTGATGCCGTTCATTCTTGTATCGATTTTGGCTTCATGTAGTGACGATGATGATACCATGATGGAACCTATGGCAACATGTGATGATGGCCTGATGAATGGCGATGAGACCGGAGTGGATTGCGGCGGTAGTTGCACCCCATGCGAGGTTATGGGAATGGATCCCGATTTTAGTGGTACTTTTTCACAAGTCGATTTTATGGGAAGACCGGGAATCAATACCGTGCTTAGTGTAGACGGGGCTACAAAAGACGCCCATAACGTCGCAATTCCTTCAGAAATGACCGCAACCTTTCAAGCCCCATTTGAGGCAAGATTGGAACAATATCATGATGTTTACGCCCTGAAATTGGGTCTTGATCCAAATGATGTCAATTACGAAAACAACATACTTGGTCTAGATGCCACCACTTTGACGACTGTGCTTTCAGCAGATGTGTTGCAAGTAGCCCCTGATTTACCAACGACCTATTTTGATCCAGGAACGGATTTCGACAATGATGGTAGAATCTTGGTACCCGATGGTGATGAAGTTGCCCTTACCGGTAGAAAATTAAGTGATGATATCATCGACGTTTCGTTGATCCTGTTGTTCGGTGGTGCCGAAGGAGACCGGTTCAGTGGTCAAGACCTTGACATGGACGGTATATCGGATCTACCCAGATTAACCTCTGATGGTGTAGGGTTGACAGCGACGATTACCACTACGTTTCCATACGTAAGTGATCCAGAATAGTAAAATTGCTATGAGAGATTATGTGGGGAAGATGGATTTGGTCTTCCCCATATTTAAAAAACCTCAAAACACAATCTTATGAAAAAAACAGGTATTATCATGGCCATGGCCCTTGTATGTATGGCATGTCATAACAATCAAGATCAAGTCACTTCGGTAGCCGACTACGATAACCATTTAAATTCCGAAAAAATTAAGACAACCTCAAAGTTCTTCGAGCTTTGGAATAAAAAAATAAAGCCTGATAGTTTGCAACTACTCAGTTTTGGCAATGTGGCCAGTGAATATAGTCGTTACTTCAAGGGTACCGGAAATATAAAATTTTTGAAAAAGGCAGAAAAGGCGTTGGATAAAGCAGTTGAAATCGCCAATATCAATAAAGAAGGCTATTTGCGTGCACTAGCGAGAAATTATATAGCGCAGCATCGCTTTAAAGAGGCGCTTGAACTAGCAGAGATGGCTCGACAGCTAGAGGGAGGGTTGAAAGACACCCAAAGTCTACTATTCGATGTTCATATGGAATTGGGAAATTATGCGAAGGCCGAAGCTTATTTAGACAGTATTCACAACCCATCTGAATTTGGTTACCTAATTCGGGTTGCTAAATGGAATGATTACAAAGGGGACTTGGACACGACGATTCGGTTTATGGAAAAAGCCCTTGCAAAAGCAGAATCTTCAAGGAATAAGAAGTTGATGTTATGGTCGTATTCAAACATTGCCGATTATTATGGGCATGCCGGTAGAATATCGGATTCTTATCAACATTACCTAAAGACCCTAGCACTAGACCCGAACAATGCCTATGCGAAAAAAGGAATTGCCTGGATAGTATACTCCCATGAAAAAAATGGAAAGGAAGCCATGCGTATATTGGATGCCATTACCGAAAATTACCAGTCCCCTGATTATTACTTACTCAAAGCGGAGATTGCTGATTTTATGGGTGATGCCAAACGAGCGGTAAAAAACCGTGAGCAATACCGTAAGAGCGTAATGGACAATAACTACGGCAATATGTACAACGCCTATACCATTGATTTTGCCTTAGAACATACTAAGCAAACCAACCGTGCTTTGAATTTGGCCTTAGCGGAAGTGGAAAATAGGCCGACGCCAGAATCATATCATTTATTGGCCAATACTTATCTGAACATGGGAAAACCGGAAAAGGCTTTGGGTATTGTACAAGAACATATAGCGGGAAAAACTTTTGAGCCAGCCATATTATTGAGTGTAGCCGAAATATATAAGGCAAATGGATTGGTCGATCAAGTTCAGACCTTAAAGCAAGAACTTGAAGACAGTTTATATGAATTGGGTCCCATAGTGGGTGAAAAAATAGCATTGCTTTAATAAAAGAGTGATTTATTGGTTGTTTTGAGAACGTCCAGACTTATATTTAGTTTGGGCGTTCTACCAATAATAGGGGTACATAATTATGAAGTAACCCAGTAGTGCAGTCTTATGCCTACCTTTTTTAAACAAGTCTTCGTATACTTTATCGAATCCAATCGTTGTTAGATTTTTGGGGATTGGTTTATTCGATATCGGTGCCAGTTCAAAGTATTGAAAATAAGCTGCTGTAAAGTAGGTTGCAAGCATGTTTTTAAAGTGGTTTTGCCAGAAAAGAAGAACCTGCACTAATGTGGTCACAATTGCAATAGCGTAATCTCACAATGGCCTTAATTTTCGATGGCTTTAATGACCCTACATGGATTGCCTGCGGCAAATACATCTTCGGGAATATTTCTGGTCACCACGCTACCTGCACCAATAACACTTCTACTACCAATGGAAACACCAGGGCATATGGTTACATTACCGCCGACCCAAACATCTTGACCAATGGTAATGGGCTTACCCAATTCTTTACCCGAGGCCCTGGCCACAGCCTCGATAGGATGTGTCGCCGTATAGATTTGGACATTGGGGCCAAACATGGTTCTATCCCCTATGGTAACTGGGGTTACATCGAGAACAACGCAGTTGAAATTAAAGAAGACCCTTTTTCCCAAATGGATATTTGAACCATAATCACAATAAAAAGGGGCTTGTATAAAACAGCTCTTGCCTTGATTGGGAATCAATCGCTTTGCCAAATATTGTAGCTTTTTTCCATCGTCGGCAGGGCATTCATTGAATTGTTGTAACAAAAGCCTAGCCTGTGCCCTTTCTGAGAGTAAACTTCTATCAAGTGGGTTATACAATTCACCTCGGAGCATTTTTTCTTTTTCTGTCATAGCATTGCCAGTAGCGCATTCGTGTTTAAAACGGTTGCAAATTCTTCGTTCAGGTTTGACAAAGTGGTTTGATGGATAAGTTCTGCATCAAATTTAGTACCGTTTATACTCAAACGGTCAAATGTTGCAGTGGCGTCAGCAATTAAAAAAGTTTCAAAATCGAGATTTCCGGCCATACGTGTCGTTGTAGAAATACAGTGGTTGGTGGTTAGACCGACGATGACAAGGGTAGTAATCTCATTATCCTTCAGGTCGTTTTCTAGATTGGTGCCGATGAAGGCACTATTGACATCTTTAACGATGATAGGTTCTTGATTTCTAGGTTGTATCAAATCGTGTAGTTCAAAACCTGGTTGCGATGGGTGTAAGGGTGAATTGGGGTTTCGCGAACCATGCATGATGTGAAAGATGGGCAGGTTAAGCTCGCGCCACCTATCCAATAACTTGGCGCACTTTATTTCAGCATCCCTATTGTTTCTATTGCCACCCCAATAAGCCTCGTCTTCAAATCCTTTTTGAATATCCACAAGCAATAATGCCGGTTTTCTATCACCTAATCCCATATATCCGTTTGTATTAGAATTCTTTCTCTAAGATAGTAAAGTCAATGCCTTCCCTAGAGAAATCACGTTCTGTTTTTCGCATTCCGAAAGCCTGATAAAAATGAACTTTATCCTTTCGCGCATTACACCACAGTTTGGTAATATCCAATTGGTGTGCTTGATCCATTAAAAATCGCAATAATGTCGTACCGTATCCTTTTCCTTGCTCTTCTTTGAGGGTCGCAAACTTTCTAAACTGGGCTGTTCTAGCCTCTATGAAAAGTGATACCACTGAAATCAATCTTTCCTCAATGAAAAGTCCATAATGTAGCCCCTTGTCATCATCAGGTAATTTTATGAAATCAAATGATTTTTCGGGCCACATGACCTTATGGCGGATCGGCCAGGCATCTTTATGCGAAATTTCCCTTATTGTGGTATTCAAAATAAGTGTAATTGGTGGTATTAAGGTCCTACGGCCCCAAGGGTATAGAGTTGTTCTAAGGTTGGGGTCTCACTGCCGCCTTTGGGTTCTAGGGTAATACCGAAAGCCTCTGACTCATTTGGATTCGATAATTCAAAAATGGCAGTTTCATTACTTACGAAATCATCTAATATCCCTATGCTGGTTGGGGTCAAAGGGTCCAACTTTAAAGACCATACTTGATAGGTATAGCCTGATGGGGGGTCAGGTAGCCCTTGCACATCTAGGTATACTTTCTTTTCTTTTTTATTCCAATATGCCCGTGCGTATGATTCCGGTGCTATCGTTTGCCCACCCAATGGAATTACCGTAATGTCCCTATTTCGAAGCTTGTTCAACATGGTTTCAATGGCATCTTTATCGGCAACAAGTTCCCTAGCATTCAAAATCTCTTCCTCCAACTGTTGTTTTTGTCCATTGACCATTTGAACTTCGGTTTTAAGGTCTTGATTTTCAAGGTAGACCCAAATCAACCCTATCGCAAATATCAAAGAGGCCGCCCAGCCTAGGTAATGGATCCATGGGGTTTTCTTTTTTGATGCTGATGGGGCAAAAGGGATCACATCATCCAGTTCACTTCGAATACTCGTAAAACCGTTTTCAGGCAAACCCGGTGATGCAGCTGCCGTAAGTCTAAGAATGGCCTTTTCAATGGCTTCGATTTCTTCTTGAATTTCAGGATGTTTGATGGCATAGTGCTGTACCTCTAGATTTTCTTCAGGGCTTAGGCCCCCAGAAACATAAAGTTCTAGAATTCCAGATGCTATGTATTTTTTTACATCCATTTATAATCCCCCGTTTTTTCTAATTTCAGAAATACAGGCCCTGATACGTGTTTTAATCGTGCCGACAGGTTTTTTTAATTTTTCTGCAGCTTCTTTCTGGGTATATCCTTTGAAATAAAGTAAATCGATCAATTGAATACATTTTTCTTTAATGCCCTTAAGTAAAGATTGCAGACCAATGGTGTCTATGTTCATCTCATGCTCAGGTGTCAATATACCTACGAAAGAATCCATTTGAAGGTTCTTCTTTTGGTTTTTATATGCTTTTGATCGTAACTCATCGATAGCCGTGTTTCTTGCAATATTCAAGATCCACGTAAAAAACCGTCCTTTTGAAGTATCGTAGGTAGCTGACTTATCCCAAATTTTCATAAAAACATCATGACAAAGCTCTTGGGCACGCTCTTGGTCTTTGATAATGGCATGGATAACCCCACAGATATTTTCTGCGTACATGGAATAAAGGGCTTCAAAAGCACTTTTGTCCTTTTGTTGAAACTGACTTACGAGCGTATCTATATTTACTGCCATTAGGGTTTAAAGATAATGTAAAACCAAAATTATTGGATATAAATAACTAGATATGTTGGTCTATTAAAATGGTATTGCCATCAGGGTCCATTACAACGATACTGGCCGGCCCGCTAGTACTACCATCCGCTTCCTTGACCAATTCAATTTGATTTGCCTTAAGATGTTTTTGTATGGTACGCACATCATCATAACCTGGTACTTTCTGGGCATTCTCATCCCATCCAGGATTAAAGGTGAGGATATTGTTTTCGAACATGCCCTGAAAAAGCCCTACAAGTGCATTGCCATTTTTCATGATCAAATAATGCTGTTCCATAGACCCTGCAAATATGGCGAACCCCAATTTTTCATAAAATGTTCTTGAAGTTTCTAAATTCTTTACGGAAAGACTCACGGAGAAAGCGCCTAATTTCATCGTTTATTGAATTAAAGGTTGTTCTTAAACTTACAATTTTTTTACGAATGCCGAGGGTAATAGCATTTTCAGACGGTGGGGGCTACTTTTTGATTTGTTCAACTAGCTGTGGTGGGCATGATGATTAAAATCGCATCCTTAAAAAAGGGCCTTCTAAATGGATTACCATTGATTTTGATAGGGTTATCGTACGACCTCTTCCAGAACCTGCCAAACATTTTCCATAACGATTTGATGTCCCTTTGCGGTGGGGTGGATGCCGTCTTCCAAGTTCAATTCGGGTATACCTGCTACCCCTTCCAAAAGAAATGGAATTAAGGGGATTTCGTTCTCTTTAGCTAGTTCAGGAAATATTTTACGAAACCCCGTGGTATATTCAGCACCCATATTCGGGGGTATTTGCATACCTGCTAGAATAATTTTTATCGCAGGATCTTTCTTTTCTACCAAAGTAATGATGGCTTGCAGATTCTCTCGGGTCTTTTCAAGTGGAATTCCACGAAGGCCATCATTGGCGCCAAGTTCCAACACGAAAATAGCAACCTCTTGATTCAGCACCCAGTTTAAACGATTTAATCCTCCCGAAGTGGTTTCCCCGCTTAAACCTGAATTTATGGTGACATAATCAAGGTTTAAAGAATCCAGTCTATTTTGTATCAATGCCGGAAAAGCCTCTTCTACCTCAATTCCGTATCCTGCCGTAAGGCTATCCCCAAAAAACAATATCGTTTTTTTGACATTTTCTTCACTAACGACCCCAGTATTTTCGACAGCTTCGTCCTCGGTGTCCTTTTTGGGTTGATCAGCACATGAGAACAAGAAAAATAAACAAAAAAAATAACGAAACTTTAAGAAGGTGTGCATGGTGCTAGGGTGTAAAAATCAAATACAATTACCTATTTTTCGGGTTTAATCAAATTAAGGAATCGTACATTATATGTCAAAGATATTAAACGTTGACGGACTTGGAAAAACGTACACCAGCGGTTCAAGGGCATTGACCGTTTTAGATGCTATTTCTTTTACTATCGAAGCAGGGGAGACTTTTGCCATTGTAGGCCCTTCAGGAAGTGGAAAAACCACCTTATTGGGTCTTTGTGCGGGGTTAGACCAACCAGATAGGGGCTATGTTGAGTTATGTGGCACGCGACTTTCTGGTTTGACCGAAGATGAACTGGCACTTTTACGAAATCGCGAAGTAGGGTTTATTTTTCAAAACTTTCAGTTATTGCCTACACTTACGGCATTGGAAAACGTTATCGTACCTATTGAACTTCAGGGGGCCAAAAATCCGACGAAAGTAGGTATGGACTTATTGGCCAAGGTCGGCCTTGAAGAACGTTTTCACCATTATCCCTCACAGTTATCAGGTGGTGAACAACAACGTGTGGCCCTAGCAAGGGCTTTTTCGAGTAAACCCTCGATTTTGTTCGCTGACGAACCTACCGGTAATTTAGATGAAGGGACTGGGGAAAAAGTGGTCGAATTATTATTCGATCTTAATAAAGAAGCAGGCACGACTTTGGTCATCGTTACCCACGATTTAGAGCTTGCCCAGAAAACACAAAAGATACTACAACTAAAAGGCGGAAAAATAGTGGCGCATAAAATCACCGCAGAATCGTGATGAAGATGGAAAGAGCCGGCTTTGATTGGTTGCTGAAAATGGCGTGGCGTGATAGTCGGGCCAGTGGCAAACGCCTATTGCTTTTTATGGCTTCTATAGTATTGGGTATTGCGGCAGTGGTAAGTATACAGTCGTTTAGCATCAATTTAAAAGGTAATATCGCATTACAGTCCAAGGCCTTAATGGGGGCGGATTATCGCATTGACAGTAATCAGGCACCTACCCCAAGGGTAGCCGAGATCATTGATTCATTGGGTGGTGCGGATGCAAGTGCGGTCAGCTTTCCATCGATGGTAGTGTTTCCTAAAAGCGGTAATACTAAGTTAGCCGGTATTCGCGGAATTCAAGGTAACTATCCCTTTTATGGGGAATTGGAAACAAAACCCGTTGAGGCGGCCTTAAACTATCAAAAGCAAGGAGGGGCCTTGGTCGATGCCACATTAATGTTGCAATTTGGGGTAAAGACCGGAGATTCCATCAAGGTGGGTAATGTGGTCTTGCCTATCTCAGGAACCTTGGTTTCCGCACCCGGCACGAATGGGGTAGGGGCGTCCATCGCTCCCCCGATATGGATTCCCTATGAAAAAATCGAGGAAACCGGACTTGTTCAAACCGGTAGTCGCATTGGATATGATTTTTACTTTGTGGCCGAACCAGACCAAGAATTGGAAGAATTGGATAGATTGGTCGATCCCATGCTCGATGTTGAGAATGCGGATTTAGACACCCATATTTCGACAGGACAACGTTTAGGCCGTAGTTATGAAAATTTTGGTAAGTTCTTGAACCTCGTTGCCTTTATAGCCTTATTGTTGGGTTGCGTCGGTATTGCGAGTTCCGTGCATATTTACATCAAGGAAAAACTAAGTGCCGTCGCCGTGCTTAAGTGTATAGGTGCCACAAGAAAACAGACTTTTCTTATTTATTTGATCCAAATTTTCGGCATGGGTTTTTTTGGGGGATTTTTAGGGGTCTTGACAGGGCTGATGCTCCAGCAATTATTTCCCTTACTCTTAGAGGGTTATTTACCTTTTGATGTCGAAATCGATATAGCGCCCCAAGCCATTGGTGTCGGTTTGATCTTGGGCGTGCTTATGTCCGTCTTGTTCGCCCTTTCACCATTGTTGGGTACCTGGTTTGTATCACCCTTACAGGTATTACGTGCACAAGGGGATAGTTCTAAGGGGTCTCTTATTTCTAGGGTCGCGGTACTCTCAGCGATATTGATTTTTGTTTATGGTTTTGCATTTTGGTTATTGAAAGATGGCTGGTATGCCTTATTTTTTGTTTTGGGCATCATGCTGGTTTTCATGATATTGGGGGGTATTGCAGTGCTCTTCATGCGATTGATTAAACGATATTTTCCAAAAACTTGGGATTTTTCGGCACGGCAAAGCCTTTTGAACCTTTTTAGGCCCAATAATCAAACAACCGTTTTGATCTTGGCCATAGGTGTCGGCACTTTTCTGATAAGCACCTTGTATTTTACGAAGGATATCCTTTTGGCAAAGACCTCGATAGAGGGTACCTCAAAAGCTCCGAATTTAGTATTGATGGATGTACAAACCGATGAAAAAGAGGTAGCCGCGAAAAGTATTATGGCCTCTGGATTGGAAGTGTTGGATAACATCCCCATCATCACGATGAGAATGCATCAGATTAAGGATAGGCCGGTACGTGAAATTATTTTGGATTCCACCAGCACCATCAATCGATGGATTTTACACCATGAGTTCAGGGTGACCTATCGCGATGAACTTATCGACTCAGAGACATCGCAAAAAGGTTCTTGGCCATCACAGGCGAGTACCGATAACAGTGCGATTGCCATATCACTGGCCGAAAATGTTGCCAATGATGCCCAAGTTGATATTGGCGATAAACTGATATTCAATGTGCAGGGCGTTCTAATGGAGACCGTAGTGGCCAATATTAGAACGGTTGACTGGGCACGAATGCAAATCAATTTCTCAATCCTGTTTCCGAAAGGGGTACTTGAAAATGCCCCCCAGTTTCATGTTTTGACCACCAATGTGCCCGACGCTGCCGCCTCGGCCAATCTACAACGAAAGTTGGTCAAAGAGTTTCCAACGGTATCCGTCATTGATCTACGCCAAATATTGACGGTTGTGGAAGGAATTTTGAACAAAATTTCCTGGGTCATTAATTTTATGGCGTTTTTTAGTATACTAACCGGTATCATTGTATTGATAGGTTCTGTACGAACCAGTAAATACCAGAGGATAAAAGAAAATGTTTTACTGCGTACGTTGGGGGCAAAAAGCAAGCAGTTATTAAAAATCGCGGCATTGGAATATCTGTACTTGGGACTAATAGGTAGTGGTATAGGTCTTGTTTTAGCATTTTGCAGTAGTTTTTTATTGGCCCAATTCATATTTGAGACTGCATTTATACCTTCTTGGCAACCATTTGTGATCGTATTGCCCATGATAACCCTACTGGTATTGTCCATAGGTTTGTTCAACAGCAGAACGGTATTGCGAAGTTCCCCTTTGGCGGTATTGCGAAACGAGGCGAATTGATTTAAATTGGATTCAACAGGGTTTACAACTAAAAAGCCACCTTCCCAGGTGGCTTTTACAGTCAAAATTCATTTTTAAGTCACTGTATGATTCCCGTGCACGCCACACGTGCTCCGGCTGCACCACTTGGTTGTGAGGTATAGTCATCAACACCTTGATGTACGATAATGGCCTTACCAACAATGTTCTTGGTCTCATCACCACAACCGATACACCACTCATCGGTTGAAAAGGATTTTGTGGCATTACCTTCGGCATCAGCAGTAAAGTTGCCAATATCCCCTTTATGATAACCTCCCTCAGCTCCCCATTGCGCATGGGGCTGAAAGGTTGGGTTCCAATGCCCACCTGTTGATTTACCATCTGCTGATGAGCAATCTGCCTTCTCGTGGATGTGTATGGCATGTTCCCCTGGGGTAAGACCAGATAAAGAGGCATTCATTACCACACTTCCATTTTCTTCGGTAAAGGTAACTTCACCACTTACATTGCTATCACTTTTTGGTTCTAGCTGAAATTTTATGGAAGTCACCTCGGCTATTTCTTCCTTTACCACCTCTACAGCTTCTTCAAGTCCTTCAGAGGCCGCATCAGCCTCTTTTTTTGCTTGTTTACAACTAAACGCCATAGTTATAAGGGTTGCGAGGGCCAGTAATTGTATTTTTTTCATTTTTAGTGTTTTAAGTTTTTACTAAATTAAAGAATAATTCATGGCATTTCAACTTCATTTGGAAAATGCGTTGTTCTTTTGAGGTATTCATCGAAACAATTCCCTCGGGTCACGAATTCCTTTTTTTAGATTTTCGCACAACAATAAGGTCTTATCAATTTTGGTCTGGGTGTTTTTATATCGTGCAATGGCATAGATCAACCCCCTCTTTTTACCATCGGTGAGGGTTTCAAAAATTTGGTATGCCTCAATATCGGTAAGCATTACGGCCTCAAATTCTTCTGGAACTTCCACGCCATATTTAGAGGTGTCCTCAAAAAACTGAAGTTCAAACAAGTCTTTGGGGAATATACCTAACTCTTTTTGATAGCGTTTTCCGAACATCATGTAGTGATTGCCATTCCGTTTTTGTATGGCACCGTAAAATTCAAGCCGTTTACCCTCAAAAGTGGCAATGGCCCTTACCCTTCTTTGATTCTGGGCCAAAAATGGTGCGATGATCTCATCGGGTAAGGACAGCATATGGTTTAGGGTAATTTTAAAGACAGGGCTTTTAAGCATCTTAAGTTTGGTTTAAAACAAAATTAGCGGAAATTCTAAACCAAACATCCCGTTTTCTTGAACGTATACGCCTAAGGGAAATATCGGTTCTTATGGACAATGATGTATGCGTAGCTCGAAATGTTTTAAACGTTACCTGACACGGTTTTTAGCCTAAAGGGTTTCGATGATTTGAATATTATTTCCACAGGTGTCATTAAAAACGGCAAATTTTACCGTTCCCATTTTAGTTGGTTGCACACTGAATTCAACGTCAAGCCCTACCAGTCTTTCATATTCGGCGTCAACATTATCAACATCAAATTGGGTCCACGGAATTCCCGCTTCCATCAATGCGTCTTGAAAGACCTTGCAAGGCTCAAAGTGGTTTGGTGCTGGTTCCAACAATAATTCCGGCCCATCTTGCCACGCTGCTGAAACTAGGGTCACCCAACGGTGGCCACCTTCCAATGGCGCATCCTTCTTTATGATAAAGCCTAATTTTTTGGTATAAAATTGTACGGCTTTCTCTTGGTCCCTAACGGGAATGCTTATCAGTGTTACTTTCATCTTTGGTTAATTTTGTTCATTTTGCCAAAGTTCAGTACTCTGAATTTAATTTATTTATCGAAACTTGCTCTTTTTGAAATTCGCTCGGAGATTTGCCAGTTTTGGTCTTGAATAATTTGCTGAACGAACCTAGACTTTCGAACCCAACGGCGAAACAGGTCTCAGTGACCTTAAGTCCATTTTTTAGATATTCCTTTGACTTCTGAATTCGTTTGTCAATGATATACTGTTTTGGTGTGAGCCCATAATATCGTTTGAAAAGGCGTTGCAAATGGTATTTTGAAGTAAATCTGACATCTGATAAAAGGTTTAAATTGAGGTCTTTATCAAAATTTTTATCAATGAAATTACGTGTGGCTATTACAGTTTTCAGCTGTTTGTCATTGGAATAACAGCTATTTTTGATGTGGTTTATCTTTTCTTCGTAAAGGGTCATCCTTGTTAATTTCAAGTGATGGTCATGTTGTGGTGATATGGTTTCCATAAATATAAAAAAACTATGTTTACCGTTAGACGCCAAAGATCATCAAAAGGGTTTTAATGAAGAAGAACGCTAACCTTGAACCCGGTTTGAGCATTTCGCACCACTGTGGGCACCTAATCCTTCGAAGAACCAAATTCATCAGCACTATCGTTAAAATGTATGAAAAATACGATTATCGGTAATTCTACGTTAGAAATACATCTAAATTCCCCCAATTAGATAAAACCATTTAACCACAAACACAAACCATTATGTTGGTTCAACAACCATCAAAGTATCTGGATTTTTTTAACTATTGCAAACAGCGTAGGTTATTCAGTAAAAGTTACCATAAGCTAAAGGCAATGAAGGCCCTGGGGGAAATAGGTCAAACAGACTATGTAAAGGCGCTTAGAAACCTACAACATGGTGTCATAGAGCTTGAAATACGCTATTTTGATATTTTGCACATGCGCATTTAATCGACCATGCTGGTGATGACCTGCGTTTCATCATGCAATGTTCTATGTACTGGACATCTATCCGCAATTTCAAGAAGTCGTGCTTTTTGTGTTGCATTTAAATCACCGCTAAACTTTATTTCACGATGGAACGTATCGATTTTCGCATTGTCATCCTCGCAGTTTTGGCAGTCTTCAGCATGTGTTTTACTGTATGAAGTATGTACTTCAACATTATCAACTGTCCAATCTTTGCGCTTGGCATACATTTGAATGGTCATAACCGTGCAGGCTGAAAGACCGGCAGAAATCAGTTCATAGGGTGATGGTCCAAAATCATTGCCTCCAAAACTTTCTGGCTCATCGGCAATAATATAGTGGTTGCCCACTTTCATTTGTGTTGTAAAACCATCTTGGGCATCTAAACTTGCAGCGACCTGATGTTTGGTGCGCAAGCCTTCTTCAATCTTATTTTTAACCGGTAGGTACCGTTTTGCCCATCCTGAGATTACCTCACCCACGTAAGTGGAGTCTTTGCGGTCAAAAAGTAAATGGTCTGCACCGTCCAATGATACGAAACTTTTTGGGTGGTGTGCGGCCGTATAAATTTCTTCGGCGTTTTTAATGCCTACCGTATCATCTTGGGGCGAGTGCATGATCAGTAACGGTTTGCGTAGGGCTTTTGCGGTATCAGGAAGCGATTTGGTCTCTAGATCATCGACAAATTGCTTTTTGATCTTAAAATCACGACCACTTAAATTGACAACCGCTTCACCATTTGCCTTGATTTCTTCCAATCCGCTCTTGAATAAATGCTGAACATGTTTGGGGTTTGAGGGCGCCCCTACGGTGGCAACGGCTTTTACGGACTCAATTTCACCCGCGGCGAAAATAACCGCGGCCCCACCCAATGAATGCCCGATCAATAGTGAGGGGGCTTGATAGTCTTCTTTCAAGTAGTCTGCGGCGGCGATCAAATCATTGACATTACCTGAAAAATTGGTATCCGCAAAATCACCATCACTTTCCCCCAAACCCGTAAAATCAAAGCGTAAAACGGCGAACCCATTCGAGGTCAATGCCTTGCTGATATTTTTAACTGCCGATAGGTTTTTGGTACACGTAAAACAATGTGCGAACAAAGCAAAATTATGCGGATGCCTGTCTGCCGGAAATTCAAGGCGGCCGACAAGGGTTTGTCCTTCTTTGTTCTCGAATTTTATTTTTTGGAGGTTCATGGTTTCTTTTTTGATTTTTTTCTTAGGTCGGGATTAAAAAAGAAACCTATCTGCCAGCGATTAAAAACGGCATTTGAAAACTGATTGCGCAAATACCCCAGTTGTAGACTACTGTTGTCGGTAATATGCACCCCGAAGGCCCCATATAGTCTATTTTGACCAAAGAGATCATCTTGCAGGTTGATGAAAAGTTCATCATAAAAATTCAAGAAAAACGTATTTGTCAATGGCAATGTCATTTGAATGCGATAACGGGCCCGATGTTGGGTCTCATTGGTGTTAAGGTTCACATTCTCAATAAAACGTTGTTCCAGTCGATAGCGATGCTCAAATAAAAATTCCCAGACTTTATTCTTCAAAATAAACTGTTCGAACAAACGATGTTCGAGTATGCTATTATCATCCGTAATAATATCACCAAAGATGATGTCAAAATCCTCAAATGAGGGATCGGTGTCGATGTAAGCATATCCTCCGGTCGCGATGGCATTTTCATTGATATGATAATTCAATCCGGTCCGTAATAACAATTGATTGAAATTACTTGAGGTCTCGTAATATCGAAACTGTGCCTCGGTATGAATACTCCAGCGTTCGGAGATACGGTTGGTTCCGAAATACATATACCAAATACCGGTATCGGTTTCACCTGGTTGTTGGGCATACGTTGCTATGGTAGCCAATAAACATAGAAGAAGAATTTTTTTCATAGACTGCATTGCATAAATATCCTACTGTAAAGCATATTTTCTTGTTGTACACTTTAGTTGATCGTAAATGTCTGGGTTTCTTTGAAAGGTGATAGGTCAACACTTTCGATAGCCTTGCGATAAGGCTGCCATTTTCCATTGAAGAAGGTATTGGTCTTGTCTAAAGCTGATTTCAGTTCATCTTCTGCATACTTTATGAGATTTTTTTCGGTTTGGGTTATTCCTGTTTTTCGGGTATAGACATATCTGTTCGCCAAACCGATACGCTGCATAACGGTCACCTCGGGATTACGGGTGATACCCTGACGTTTGTCCTCTTTTCCTAAGTACAGGGCAACTACGGAATCTATGGCTTTTACGATATCTTTTGAAGCTTTGATTTGGTCTTTGTATTTATCCTCGTCCAAATCTTTCATTTCTTTAGAATATTTATTGGCCAAATCCTTGCTTTGAACTAATTGTTTTACGGCATCGGCAGCAGTCTGTGTTAGCTTTTCTATCTGTTTGCCATACGTGTAGACTTCGTTGATTGAAGTAGGGTCTATATTTAATCTTGGATCGCTCTTTACGATTATCGTGGTTTCATCAGTGGTATCACCAAAACTCATCTTTACTTTATAGGTACCTGGTTTAACGGCAACACCACCTCTTTCACGGGTTTTCTTACTGATTTTTCGAGCGGGCCTATCAGGGCCTTTCTCATTCATACCCCAATAAATTCTGTGGAAACCTGCCTTTTCGGGTGTTTTATACTTCAAAGTTCGGATCAAACGGTCAGCATCATAAAAATCGAACTGTACCGAGTCTTTCTTTTGCACTCCCGTAAGCTCTTTTTCGGTTTCGGTATTGTCGTTTTCCGATTCTTTTTCGTCAGACTTCTTCTTGTCTTTTTTCGAATCTTTCTTACCTTCTTTAAGATAGTAGGTAAGCATGGCACCTCTCTTTCGGTTTTCACCATTGTAGATGGCATCGGCCCCAAAGCGACTTCCTGTAGCCTGTTGATATGCCGCTTGATACGCTGTTGAACTTTCAAATAGCTTGATGTCTTGCTGTAGGATGGATTTATTTGCGGCTAAAGCGCGTAGTGGGCGGATATCATCCAGAACCCAAGCCGCTCGTCCGAATGTTCCAATAACCAAGTCATGTTCCCTCGGATGTATGGCGAGGTCCTTGGTGGAAACCGTTGGAAAACCTTCTGTCCATTTTATCCATTGGTTTCCGGCGTCGAAGGAAATGTAAAGCCCATCATCGGTACCCAAGAACACCAAGTTTGGATTCACCTCATCTTCAACGATGGATAGCGCATAGCTCTCTACGTCAGCACCATCTACGATTCGATTCCAGGTCTTACCGTAGTCCTTGGTACGGTACACGTAAGGTGTATAGTTGAACCTTCGATAATCGTTGGCCACCAACAGGGCTTCACCCTTATTTTTTTTGGATGCCTTTATCTGTGGAATCCAACTGCCTTTTGGCAAGCCTTTGATGTTCGCCGTGACCTCGGTCCAATTGGCACCCCCGTTTTGCGTGTAATGTACACGTCCGTCATCGGTGCCCACCCATAGCATATCCTTTTCCATCACTGAGGGTTCCACAACCAAAATGGTACAGTGGTTTTCAGCACCGGTGGCATCCATGGTCAGGCCACCACTTTCACTTTGCTTTTGTTTTTCGGGATCATTGGTGGTCAAATCCGGTGAAATGACCTGCCAGGTCAATCCTTTATCGGTAGACTTATGCACAAATTGGCTTCCGAAATAGACGGTACTGGCATCAAAAGGGTCTTGGCCGATGGCCGCATTCCAGTTAAAGCGCAGTTTGGTTTCCGCATCGGGTGGGGTAGGGCGTACCGAATAGTTGTTGCCCGTTTTCCAATCGTAACGGGATACAAAACCTTGCTGGCTCATACTGTAACCGTAGCGACTGTCCTCTACATCGGGTACCACATCAAATCCGTCGCCAAAACTGATTTCTTGCCAGTAGTCGTTTCGAATGCCCTGCGCGCGCCATACGTATGCGGGTCCCCTCCACGAACCGTTATCTTGCATACCGCCATATACGTTATATGGAAATTCATTGTCCACATTGATGTGGTAGAACTGTGCCACGGGGATATTGCCCACAAAGCGCCAGGTCTTACCCCCGTCTTTGGTAATATTCATACCCCCATCATTACCGTCCATCATAAATTGTCCGTTATCAGGATGGATCCACCATGCGTGGTGATCAGGATGTACCCCGTTGTCAACGCCGTATGCCGGCATCAATTGCGTAAAGTTTTTTCCACCATCTTCAGAAACGTTGACATACGTAAATACAGAGAACACACGATTTTCGTTTTCAGGGTCTACATGAATATCAGAATAGTAAAATGGCCGGTTGCCAATATCATTTTTATCATTGATTTTTTTCCATTTGAAACCGCCATCCTCTGATTTGTACAAGGCATTCTTTTTTGCTTCTATTAGGGCATAGACAATATTGGGTTTGTTCTTTGCAATCGCAATGCCTATCCTACCAAGCTCCCCTTTTGGTAATCCGTCTTCATCGGTAAGTTGTTTCCAATTTTCACCTCCGTCGTGGGTCATATAAAGACCACTGCCTTGCCCACCGGACTTAAAGAACCACGGGTCACGTTTGTGCTCCCACATACCGACGATAAGCTTATTGGGGTTGTTGGGATCCATGACCATATCGCCGACTCCCGTCTTATTATTGGCAAAAAGGATATTATTCCATGTCTTTCCACCATCCGTGGTTTTAAAGACCCCACGCTCTGGGTGTTCGCCCCAAGGGGAACCGATAGCCCCAACATAAACGATGTTGGGGTCCGTTGGATCAATGATGACCCTATGGATGTGACGGGTCTTTTCGAGGCCCATGCTTTTCCAGGTCTTACCGCCATCCAGTGATTTATAGATGCCATAACCACCATTTAGACTATTTCTGGGGTTACCTTCTCCCGTACCTACCCAAATAACCGAGGGATTTGATTGTTGAATCGCAACGGCACCGATGGAGGCGGTCACTTCCTTATCAAATATGGGTTCCCATTTGATACCTCCAGAGCTAGATTTCCAAAGTCCTCCAGAAGCGGTGCCCACATACATCACGTCAGGGTTCCCCGTCACCACATCGATGGCCGTAACACGGCCACTCATACCTCCGGGGCCTATATTTCGGGGCTTTAGGTCTTGAACCAAATCCATGGTAAATTCTTGCGCAAATAAGGTTGTCGATGCTAAAAGCACCAAAAAGGAAAGTAATGTTTTCATTTTAAGTGTCAGTTGGAAATTAGTCGCCTAAAGATAAAGAAATGAGCAACCACAATTCTTAAAAGGTTGTTAACGAATTTTATCGATGAACTACATTGATACTTAGAATTTTATCGAAAAATGAAACCCCAATGCAATAAATGGGTAAATAAAAGGTTGTGTGTTGACCAAATTAATCTTTAACCTACTAAAGTATGAAGAACTACTACGTTATAGCTGTTGTGGTTGTATTATTGGCAATCGGTTGTTCTGATGAGACAACGGTTTTTGATTTACAAAGCCAAGGAAAAGCCTTAATCCTCGAAGAAAATAACACTACGCTCTTAAATTCGGTTTCAATGGAATCGAATGGTATTTTGGAAATCTACTTTGAGCATGAAGAATACGACAACGAAATCATAGAAAAGAACCGTTTTTATGGTTTAAACCGTTCCGGCGTGGTAAGGGCATCCAAGAATAATACAAGTACTTCAAATGCCAGTAGCGATTTCCATCTCAATTTAGTCGGTCAAGTGCAAAGTCCGAGTTTTGACGGCAATACGAATCTTGGCGCGACACATATAGATGTAGATGGTAATTTTGCTTATGTTTCTTACAACACCGTGGGCGAAGTTTATGCGGGTGCCGTAGACGTCATCGACTTGAGTGATCCGTTGGTGCCGGTTCTTACCTCGAGAATGTACCTTTATGATAGGGATGCTAATGTAGTCTTACACGACAATGGTTATTTGTATGTCATCGGAGGTGTAAATACGGAAAGGGTTCTAGAAGCTACTGGTGAATCATTTATCGCAAAGATCGGCGTTAAAAATGGTAGTATAGATCTAAACGACATCAACTATGTTTACCAAGAAGGTCAAACGGCAACAGGCATAACACGATTAGGGAATTCATTTTATGTCTCTAGTGGCGTTGAAGGGGTTATCGCGAAATATGATGCCGATAGCTTTGTAAAGACCAATGAAGTTGCTTACGATGATTTACGTTGGGTAGCATCCTCAAATAATAAGATTGCGGTTTTGGACGGTGGTGCAGGGGTTCGGATCCTCGATACCGACTTAAATGAAGTTTCACAGATTGGTACACGAACAGACTTTGTCGCTGGCGCCAAACGTACCATAGCTATTGCGGATAATAAACTGATTGTTGCCGAAGGTAATAATGGGGCCGCCATATTTGATTTGGATACGGCAACCTTAGAAGAACGATTACCAATTCTCATTGATCCAGATAATGTCATAGCGGCGGATAAGGTCACCAATGCCGTTGATGTTGAAGGTAATGTGACCCTTTTAGCAAACGGGGGAGCCGGCTTGGCCATTAGGGTCAAGAACGACATCATAGATTTAATGGGTGTTGTCGAATTAAATGGCTCTATAAATTACGTGGCCACCGATGGGGATTTTATATTCGCGGCTTCCGGTACCAGAGGCTTACAGATCATCAATAAAATCCGTACCCAAGAAAGCTTGGTCATACCAGAAGGGAATTATATTATAAGGGCCAGAAATAGTGGTCGTGCCATGGGCTTGTCCAGTCTTTCGACTGATGATGGAATCAATATTGACCAACGTACCAGAACTGGCGATACGGAAAATGAGGAATGGCATCTTGAAGTGCTTGATTCCGGGGCCTATGTACTTACCTCAAATTTTTCAAATAAAGCCGTTGCCAGTAGAAATACCAATGTAGAACAATGGCAGTTTGGAAGTGAAGCGGACCAACAATGGGTCATCGAACCCGGTGCGCAAGAGGGGTACTTTTATTTAAGGAATCTTGGAGATAATAGGTACTTGGATGTATTCGGGCGTCGAAATTCATTTGGCACCACTATCATTACTTGGCCATTTCACGGAAGGACGAATCAACAATGGTCATTTGAACGCTTGGAAGATTGATTACTTTCCAGTAAAATACAAAGAAAGGCCCCTCAATGAAATCACTGAGGGGCTTCTTATTTTACCGTTTTCAAAAATTGAACCGGTAAACTGATGTTGGCATTTTATGGACTACACAACCGAAGTGTTTGTGCGATAATTAGAAAAACCGCTTAACGGTAACCAGACTGCAGTTTAAAAATACCAAAGAGCTCTGTCCCTTTTCTTGGGCTTATTGAATTGTAACAGGGTTCAAAAACAAGCATATTCAAATGCCTTGTCAGGTACTTCAAATACAATTCTTTGTCACCGCCAAAAGGACGTTTTTCCATATCATGGGTCAATGGAAAATCGAACCAGACCCCAACCAGTTTTCCTGTAGGTTTTAAAAGTGAGGCCATATGTTGGGCATAGGCGAACCGATTTTTAGCAGTAGGTACAAACGAACAGAAGAACGTTTGTTCTAAAATAAGGTCGTATTGGTCTTGATGTTGAAAGAAATCCTCTTGCAGCAACTGTGTTTTCGGAAAATCTGGATTACGCTCTTGAAAGGCTTTTAAGGGTATTGGCGAGACATCCAACACAAACACATTGGTAAAACCCTGCTGCCAAAGGTATTCGGCCTCATAGGCATTGCCCGCACCGGGAATTAAAATTTTTAAGGCGGTATCGGTAAGTTGGTCGATATAGGTCTTCAAGGGTGTTGAGGGATACCCGATATCCCAACCCGTACGTTCTTGCTGATAGCGTTGTGTCCAATACTGTTGTTCGTTGGTTGAGGACATGCATTAATTTTGGATAGTGCAAATTACGTGTATCACAAGTATATGGATTATTGAATCTATATTCCAAGATCTGCGTGAAATAAAAAAATGGACCTAAAGCCTATAAAATTAGGATTAGGTATCCGAGGTGCAGTGGAGTGCACCATACTAGGGATATAAACCATTGTCAATTATCAAAGGGAATAAGTACGAATTTGCTGCTGCTTGGATATGTGGATTTTCCTTTTGAAGAAATTATAATCACTAACATGTTAAAATTCTTACAAAAAAATATATTTTCTTACAAAAAATCCTAACTTAAAGAGTAAAGATTTGTTATCAAGCAAATTTGAAGAACCCTTTGGGAATATTTCCCGCCCAACTATGCTATGGTTGGATAATTATTAAAACTAAGAGTTATGAAGAAAGTATTGTTCGTTTTAACGATTGCCCTCTCTTTTGCCTTCATTTCAAATGAAGAACCGACAAGTGAAATGATTATTGTCGAGAATGAAGATTTTGACCAGTGTTTTATTGATGACATTCCAGATGAAAATGGCAAATGTTTTCAGTATTGCCCTCCTCTCTGGGAACCCGAAGAAATTCCTTGTCGTTGAATGCATGTAGAAAAAAGAGATTGCTCCAGAAAAGTAATCTCTTTTTTTTGTGTCCACTGATACCAAATTATCATAAGTATTTTACTTTCATTTGTCCTTTGATTCAGTTCAAGACTTGGCGAAATCCACTATGCTTTTTAGCTCTTTTTATGAAGATCAGTAACTTGATATCTTGTAATCAAATAGTTCAACTTTTTCTTAAAAATAACCATGGCTCATATTGCCCTGTGCATACCTGCACCTTTATTACATAGTGAATAGTCTGGTCAAAAGTATATTGAAACCATAACTGGTATGGCTGATTGAAAAGCCCTCTCTTTACAATACCACTTAAACCATGCTAAAAGGAATTATTTGACCTTATCGATAACTGATAATGGACATACAATACTTTATACTTCTTTAATAAACAGTTTGTGATTTTTCTTTTTTTTTGCTAAAAAACCTTATCGCTACCTTCAGTTCATCATATTGCGGCTAAATTTAAAGCCTCAAAAATTAAAGTGTGGCAAAACCAATAACCCTATTAAATGAGAACAAGAAGAGATATTTTTGCTCTTCATTTTAACGGCTTTATTTTCTGAAATACCAGTTACTATGGTCGCCTAAAAGAATACCTTTATAGCGTTGTGTTTTGAAAGATTGAAAAATTATAAAATAGTATTTGATTCTAGTGACATAAACATTGCCCCAAGACAAATACAACTTTATGGTGTCACCAGAGCGTAAAAACGTAATCAACGGTGGGTTTGCCATGGATTGGCATAGTCAGTCATTGTCAAATGGACGTGAAACCCGAGATTGGAGTACTGACAAAGTGTACAAGGTCGCGAACAGATCTAAAGAAAAGATGATTACCATTATTACGAAGACTTTTGATGATTGCATTACATTGCTTCAAAAATTTGATACAAATCAATTTGAGGACAGGTTAGACTATTTCGGACTCGATAGAACAAAACGTCAAATTTTCATGCCGCTAACTTACCATATTACACATCACAGAGCCCAAATGGTGGCGTATATGAGATTTAGCGGACTTGTTTCACCAAGGTATGTTTTGTATCAGTAATTTTGAACACTTAAAAATATGAACTACTTGATTTGGGCAGAATGAAATACAGTACATACCACATTCAAGAAGACCGAATCGTATTCGACTACTACGAGTTCTATTTTAGTTCATTGCGTAAGAACAAGGTATTGACCTTAGATAGGATTAAGGAAGTGGATTTTACCACTTTTCCATATTCTATGGAAATTGATGATGGGGAAGTCATTTTCTTCAATCATGACGACAAGTCAACAATTAAGGATTTTGCTGAAAAGCACAACATTCTTGAATCGAAAAAGACCGATGTGTGGAAATTGTTCTGCGAAACTTTTTTAGATACCGAAATTGAGGCTGCCGTATTGGAAGAAAATAGGGAGCGACTGAAGAAATTAGGATTTTCATTGGCGGAACAGGAAAAAATAAAAAAACGGATACAATGGTCGCTATTTGGAACTTGGGAATGGGTCTATTTAGGGCACTGGGATGTTTTGGCCATGAAACAGGCCAGAAATCCCTTTTATAGACTTAATGGCGCTGATTTTTATTGGTGGACGATGGACATCGCCCAAAAAGGAAAAACAATGTAAAATGAACCTGGCACAACGTTTAGGATTTGTCAAAGACACCAAATTAGTGATGATACATGCCGACGATGCGGGCCTTTCACATTCCAAAAACAGGGCTACTATTCAAGCCTTGCAATTTGGAATGGTCAACTCGTACAGTATGATGGTACCCTGCCCCTGGTTTTATGAAATGGCCGCTTTTGCCAAAAACAACCCCAGATATGATTATGGAGTCCATTTGACACTCACTTGCGAGTGGCAGTATTATAAATTCGGACCCATGTTACCAGCTACCGAAGTACCTAGTTTAGTGGACGAAAACGGCCATTTCTTTAAAAAAAGGGAAATGCTCGCAATGAATGCGACTATTGAAGATGTTGAAAAAGAGCTTAATGCCCAAATTCAGGGCGCACTTCGAATGGGGTTACACCCAACCCATCTTGATTCACATATGTATAGTGTGGGTGCACGTCACGATTTTTTTGAGGTATATAAAAAGCTTGGTGAAAAGTATGGACTACCCGTAATGATAAACGGACAGTTGCTTGAAATGGTGGGTCTTGATCCTGAAAAATACATTCAAGAGAGTGACTTTTTGGTTGACCAGGTTTACTATGGAACCTTTGAACGTTTCAGGTCTGCGGGGTTGAACGATTATTACGCTGAGGTTTTTGAGAATCTGGTTTGTGGTTTGAATATAATTTTGATTCATCCCGCTTTTGATGATCATGAAATGAAAGGTATTACTGTTGACCATCCAAATTTTGGCTCGGCATGGCGACAGATTGATTTTGACTTTTTTACCAATGAGGCGAATAGGTCAAAATTGGCCGCAAATAACATTCAGCCCATCACTTGGGGGGAAATAGGAAAAGCAATGAAAAAAGTGCGCCTTTAATACTATTTTTGGTTCAATGCCGAAGCCAACAGCGCTTTCAAGTCCTTTTCATTCATAACTTGATTTCCTTTAATGACATGGCTTAAATTTTGGGTCTGTGTAATATCTTTCAACGGATTGCCATTGAGTAGAACGATATCCGCAATTTTCCCTTCGGCCAGTTGACCATAGTCTGCATCTTTTTTCAAAAATGAAGCACCATTATAGGCAGAATTCTGCAAGGCTTTTAAGGGGGATATACCCACGGCTACCATGGCCGCTAATTCGTTATGAAGCGAAATTCCCGGATAGGTGTACGAGTTGAATGCCCCACTGTCTGAACCAGCCAATAGTGAAACCCCGGCATCTGACATGGTCTTGGCCAATTGACCGAAAAAGGCATCCAGCTCTTTTCGGTTTTGAATGGCTTCTGGGGTCGAATTCTTGACCCTATTGATTCGCCCTTCGTAGGTTTTGATAATACCGCTGCCCATGTATTTCAAGTAGTCATCTTGACTATGGTCCACTTCATCCAAATAACTTAATATCCGGCCAATATGTAAGGTCGGTATCGAATATACCCTATTAGCTTTCATTCTGGCAAAAGTCTTTGCCGCAACCGAATCATTATAGGACGTTTGAAGTGCGGGCATGGCATCCCAAAAACCGATTTCCTTTTTTCGTAGTTTCTCGGTGATTTCAGCTTCATTGCCAGAACATCCTTTCATGATATAATAAAGGTGTTCTATACCATCGATTCCGGCATCTATGGCATCATGTAGTTCTACGGTGAACGGCATATGTCCTGAACTGATGATACCCCGCTTTTCAGCTTCTATAATCGTTTTTAAATAGGCTTCTGCACTGATTCTGCTATCATATAGTTTTACGTAGTCAGCGGGTATGCGCCCTAACGAATCGAGGGCACGGGCAATGTCCATTTCGTTTTCGACGACCAGGGAACCTGCCCAAGTTGCGTTTGGCCCATCCAATTTTGGTCCTGAGGTAAAAATGGTAGGTCCTAAAAGGTGGCCTTCTTCAATTGCTGTCTTCCATTCCATAATCTGTGGCGTTAAATCGCCCCCAGCATCGCGAACGGTTGTTATTCCATTTGCGATAAATAATTTCAATAGGTTTTTATTATCGGAAATCAAGGAATCCCCACCACGAAAATGAACATGATTGTCCCAAAACCCCGGTAAAGCATATTTGCCTTTGGCATTGATGCTGACTTCAGCTCCACGGTATACATTCGTACTGTCACCGCCACTGATTTTTGTAATCCGTCCTTCTGAAATGAAAATATCCCGCTTTTCAACTTCACCGGTAGCGATATCGATGAGGTTGACATTTTTAATTCGGATATCACTTTTTTCCGGTAACGGTGGGCATCCTATAAAAAGTAAACTACCCAAGACCGTTAAAAATAAACGTATCGGTTGATTTAAAAATGACTTGAAAACAAAGCAATTATTCTTCATTGAGAAACTTTCTGACACCAATAAAAATGAAAATGAAAATAGAGTAGGTAATAAAGAAGGGGATGATATATTCACGTAATCCCATTACTAACATGATACCTATGATGAGTAATTGAAAGCCCAATCCGAAGGTAGAAACGGCGGTCATGAACCAATTGGGAAGATGGGTGCTTTCAACGGCTTTTTTATCCAAACGATAGATAATCTTGTCAAAAACCCCGTAGAGCAAACGATATAAGGAAAAAAGGATGTCCACGTCGCGTTGCTTTTCACCGTTAAGGGCAATTGGGGTTTCTTTTTCAAAAATACGGCTAGTGGTATCGCCATTATACTTATTTCTCAGAATGACATAATAGTAGTTATACAGGGTGCCTTGCAGTTGAATTCCGAAGAATGCGAGAAAAGTATAAAGCAAAGAGCCGTTGGTACTGTACCAAATAGTTATTAGAATCAAGAGGTTTAAGACACTATCTGAAATGGAATCCAAATATCGGCCCGTGTAGGAAGGCGTATTTTTAAGTCGCGCCAACTCGCCATCAGCAGCATCTAAAATTGATTTTAATATTAAAAACAAAGTGGTAGCCCAATAATTTTCATGAAGTATATAATAAATGGCGACAAAACCGCAAACCACAAACAATAAGGTCACGTGTATTGGGGTAAAAGACGTATTCTGAAGTGCTTTAGCAATAACACTTGCTGCGGGTCTGCCGTAATCGGATAGATCTAAAAAGCGATTTTCTTTGGGTAATTTTGACATTGCCATCGTTTTAAGAACAATGTGGGAACGAGAACACGCTGGCCAATAGTATTCTTAAAAACCTAACACAAAAGTAACGTTAAATTTATAAGATATAAACTTAATTTAAGTAGTTGATCTGATGTTGCTATACATCATTATAGGGTTATTAAGGTCGGGGTGCCATATGGGTACAACGGGTTTTGTGAAAAAGGACTGATTGAAATAAGGGCAAGGTATTGTAACCGTGGTCGATAATTTAAAAAGGGATATCGTTACCTTTAGGGCATAAATCGTTTCGATGCTCGAATTACGACCGACCTGCGAAAATTGTGACAAACCGTTACCGCCTGATAGCCGGGAAGCCATGATTTGCACCTATGAATGTACTTTTTGTGTAGAATGCGTCACGAAAATTCTTGAAAACGTGTGCCCCAATTGTGGTGGTGGTTTTGAAAAAAGACCCGTACGGCCGCAAAACCAATTGGTTAAAAATCCACCAAAAGGAAATCGGGTATACAAGCCTGTAGATATGACAAGCTTCAAGGCATTGAAGAAAAAGAATGTCAACGTACACCCCAAAGACCGATGATGAAATTATGAAGAAACCTTCTTGGTATTATCTCTTACTATTGATTTTAGCGGGCGAGGCAGTATTTATACTTCCTTTTGTACTACCCCGTATTTTTAGACCAACGGTTCTAGCGGTCTTTGATTTGGATAATGTACAGCTAGGACTTTGCTTTTCGATTTATGGCCTAGTGGCGGTACCCTCATATTTAATGGGTGGCCCTTTGGCTGATAAGTTTCCACCGAGAAAACTGATTGCCATTGCATTATGGATGACTGCCTTGGGAGGGCTTTTGTTTGCTATTTATCCTGATGTAATTACACTGCAGGTTTTATACGGATATTGGGGTTTTACCACCATTTTTTTGTTTTGGGCGCCCATGATAAAAGCGACTAGGGTCTGGGGTGGTAATAATTCACAAGGTAGGGCCTTTGGCTTTTTGGATGGCGGCAGGGGGCTCACTGGCTTTTTATTTGGATTGCTCGGGGTATTTATTTTCTCGCTTTTTGTTGGGGAACAAGTTCAGGAATCCTCTTTATTGGAAAGTCAAGAAGCCTTTGCCTATGTCATTTATGCCGCTGTTGCCATTATTTCGCTTATAGGAATTCTGGTTTGGTTCTTTATGAAATCCGGTGTCGATGAAAAAGAGATCTTGATTGAACGTATTTCGGTAACCGAAGTCAAAGAAGTACTCAAACTACCCGCCGTTTGGTTGTTAATGGTCATTATTTTATGTGCCTATGTGGGCTACAAGATTACCGACGTAGTCTCACAGTTCGCAAATGAGGTCATGTTATATGACCAAGTCAAAGCGGCACAGGTAGGTACCTTTTTACAGTTTTTACGACCAACTACCGGATTACTGGTAGGTTTTGTGGTTGACCGCTTTAAAATCACTTTTTGGCTTTTTCTGAGCTTGATTTTATGTATTGCAGCCGGAGTCTTGTTTAGCTCGGGTTTGATAGTACCTTCAACGACCTTATTATTTTTTATGGCGGTGGTTTTGATTGCTTTAGGGGTGTATGCCGCTCGAGCCCTATATTTCGGAGTGATGAAAAAAGGGAAGATTCCGCTTGTACTTACCGGTACCGCAGTAGGCTTGATTTCTTTGGTCGGATACACCCCTGATATTTTTGCAGGACCGGCTTATGGTTATTTTTTAGATACTTATCCTGGAGTGCAGGGTTATCAATATGTTTTCTGGATGCTTACCGGGTTTTCAGCCGTAGGCGCCTTGGCGGCATTCGTCTATTATAGGTTGTTTGAAAGCCCTAATAAGCGAAAAGAATAGTAGTGAACAATCCCTCTTTTCACTATCTTTCAGGGCTAAATCAAACCAGAAACGCATGAGAAGTCTTGCATTCGCGCTATCCCTTCTATTTACCACTTTTTTAATAAGCCAAACCAATCCAAAATGGGCACGGTACCCTTCAATCTCTCCCGACGGTTCTGCTATTGTCTTCACCTACAAAGGAAATCTATTTCGGGTAGCTACTGCCGGTGGCACGGCTACACAGCTTACGTTTCATAAAGCACACGATTATAAAGCGGTTTGGAGCAAAGACGGTAAACGTATTGCTTTTGCCTCAGATCGGTATGGTAATTTTGATGTCTTTGTAATGGATGCTTTGGGCGGTGAGGCCCAACGCTTGACATTTCATAGTACCGATGAGGTGCCCTACACCTTTGCACATGATGATGCCACCGTGCTTTTTGGTGCCGTCCGTCAAGATGCCGTTGCCCATAGGCAATATCCGACAAGCGCGCAGCCCGAACTGTATGAAGTGGCCTCAAATGTTGGTGGTGTAGGTCAAGTCTTAACCGTTCCCGCGCAAGACGTTCAGGTAAGTGCTGACGGCAGCTTTCTGCTGTATCACGATAAAAAAGGGTATGAAAATGAATTTAGAAAGCACCATGTTTCTTCCATCACCCGTGATATTTGGCTTTACGACAAAACACAGGACAAGCATCGTATGTTGACCTCTTTCAAAGGTGAGGATAGAAATCCAGTCTTATCCAAAGATGAAAAAACGGTGTATTATCTAAGTGAGGAAAGTGGTAATTTCAATGTGCATCGCTTTGCCTTGGACAATCCTTCGCAGAATCAGCAACTGACCACATTAAAGACCCATCCCGTACGCTCCCTATCGTATGGAAATGGAACATTGGCCTTTGGTTACGATGGTGAAATCTACACCATGGTGGACGGGGCAACGCCGCAAAAAGTTGAAATCATTGTTAGAACGCAGAACGGAGCAAATACCGACCAATACATTTCGATTAACGCAGGGGTACGTGAAATGGCCATTTCGCCAAACGGAAAAGAAATCGCCTTTATCGCTAGGGGTGAGGTATTTGTGACCGCGGTTGAGGGCGGATTGACAAAACGCTTGACCAATACCCCTGAGCAAGAGCGTTTTGTTCGTTTTACCCCAGATGGAAAAAAAGTTGCCTATGCCAGTGAACGTGAAGGCAAGTGGCGAATCTATCAAACCTCAAAGGTTCGAAGTGAAGAGCCTTACTTTTTTGCTGCCACCTTATTGAAGGAAGAGGTGCTATTGCAAAAAGATGTGGACTGTTACTTGCCCGAGTTTTCGGCGGATGGAACATATATGGCTTTCATCGAAGATCGAAGGACCCTCAAAGTTTTGAATCTGAAAACCAAGGAGGAAATAACCATGTTGACACCTGAGGAATTGTATCATTTTCAAGACGGTGACAAATATTTTAAATGGAGCCCCGATAGCAAATGGTTGGTAATAGGATGGGGCGCTACACTTAGTAACGGTGAGATTTTAGTAATGTCTGCCGATGGAACCAAAAAAATGAACCTTACCCAAAGTGGCTATTACGATTACCTGCCAAAATGGGTCAATGGAGGAGAGCAGATCCTATGGTTCAGCAATCGTGACGGACTCAAAAGTTACGCCACAAGTGGTAGAACGCAAGGCGATGTGTATAGTATGTTTTTGACCCAAGAAAGTTGGGATAAATTCAACATGACCAAAGAAGACTTTGATTTGAAGAAGCTTTTGGAGGAAAAAAATGATGAAAAGAAAGTTGAAGATGACGCTGCTTCAAAAAAGAAAAAGAACGCCGATAAAGAAGAAGAAACCAAAATTAAACCGTTACAATTTGATTGGGATGATGTAAACGAGCGTAAAGCCCGATTGACCATACACTCTTCTAGCCTTGGTGATGCCGTATTATCAAAAGATGGCGAAAAGCTTTACTATCTCGCACGTTTTGAAAAAAACATGAACCTTTGGGAGACCGAATTGCGCACTAAAAAGACCAAAATGCTTATTTCCCTTGGCGCGAGAAGGGCAAGTTTACAGTGGGACGCAAAGCAAGAAAACCTGTTTTTATTAAAGGATGGTACCATTTCAAAAGTTGATTTGGGTGGGGCATCGACCAAGCCCGTTAAAATGAAATCTGAAATGCAGTTGGATACCGATGCCGAAAGACAGCATATGTTCGAACACGTATGGTTGAGAACCAATGCCATTTTCTATCATTCAAATTTTCACGGTCAAGATTGGGAAATGTTGCGTAAAGAATATGAAAAATACATTCCGCACTTAGGAAATTCGTATGAGTTCGCGGAAATGGTATCTGAACTATTGGGGGAATTGAATGTAAGTCATGCCGGAGGTAGGTTCAATACGAATATCCCCAATGGGGACGCTACAGCGAGTTTAGGCGTATTTATCGACTATACACATACTGGTAATGGAATCAAAATCGCTGAAATAGTCAAGGGTGGGCCCTTGGATAAGGCGGCATTCTCCATAGCACCAGGAAGTATTATTGAAAAAATAAATGGTGAAACGATACTTGCTGATTCTGATTGGGCGAAATATTTAAATCGTTTGACCAATCAATTTACATTACTTGACATTGTGGATTCCAAAACCCAAAAAAGACAACAAATTACGGTAAAACCCATTACCCTAAGACAAGAGAATAGATTATTGTACAAACGTTGGGTAAAACAGAATGAAAAAGAGGTAGCGGCAAAGAGTAATGGACAACTGGGGTATGTACATATACCAGGGATGAGTGATGGCCCATATCGTAACATCTACGAACAAATGTTGGGCAAATTTGCCGATAAGAAAGCGGTCATCGTAGACACCCGTTTCAATGGGGGTGGAGATTTAGTTGCCGACTTGGCCATGTTTTTTACCGGGGAATCCTTTATTACCTACGAAACGGAGGATCGTCAAGTTGGTGGCGAACCCACATCGCGATGGACAAAACCCACCCTTGCCATATTCAATGAATCCATGTACAGTGATGGACATTGTTTTGCCAGTGGCTATACCGATTTAAAAATAGGTAAAACGGTAGGTATGCCCGTACCGGGTACCTGTAGTTTTGCGGGTTGGGAACGGTTGCCTGATGGCGGTAGATGGGGGGTTGTTCCCGTTAGTGCCAAGAATAAAGCAGGGGAGTGGATGGAGAACAATCAGACAGCACCCATGATTCAAGTAAAAAACATGCCCGACGTCATTGACAAAGGTATTGACCAGCAATTGGAACGTTCTATAGCAGAGCTTTTAAAAGAAGTGGAATAACCTTAAAAAGTACTCCGTGATTTTACGCCCTGTGCACAAAGCTTTATAATTTCTGCAATTCGCTTCTGACGGGTCGCTTCCCGTTTGGCCTGATTTAGCCAGTATAGATAGCTTTTTCGTTGACCTCTGGTAAAACTTTGATAATTGTCGTAGGCCTTGCGGCTTTGATCAAAAGCCTCTTGTAGGTCTTTCGGTATGATTCCATTCTCAACATCATCCAAAGCAGCCCACGAACCATTTTCCTTGGCTATTTTGATTGCATGGAATCCACTTTCGTGAATAAGTCCTGCTTTTTCCAATTCAATCAAATGGTCTTTGTTTACCTTACTCCAAACGCTTTTGGCCTTTCGTGGGCAAAAGTATTGTCTGCGTTTGCCATCTCCCAGACTTTTCACCGTGCTATCTATCCAACCATAGCAAAGTGCGACCCGCACTGCCTCTTCCCATCGCATACTGGGCATTTGATGGTCAACCTTGTAGAAAATAAGATAGATTCCTTTTGAGGTTGCATGGTTTTCATGCAACCATTTTCGCCAGGCTGAATCGTTCTCAAAATAGTGTGCTGTAATTTGTGTCATATGTCGAACCTTGTCATAAAGTTAAGAACAGTTCTAAAATATCAAGATTAATTGATAGCTTTGAGTACTATCAATTCTACTACCAATGAAAAAACTGTTTACCACCGCCCTTACCTTGATTTCATTTTTGATCCTACTAAATAGCTGTGATAAAAAACGTTCCGGAGAACCAAAAGTATTGGTTTTTTCAAAGACCATGGGGTTTAAACACGCTTCAATTCCTGCGGGTATTGCCGCAATCCAAAAACTAGGAAAGGAAAATGGATTTGTAGTGGATACGACCCGAAATGCTGCCTTTTTCAACGATGAGGATCTAAAACAGTATTCAACCATTATTTTTCTAAGTACCACGGGCAATATTCTCGACCATTATCAAGAGGCCGCTTTTGAGCGATACATACAAGCGGGAGGCGGTTTTGTAGGCATACATGCCGCGGCAGATACCGAATACGATTGGGGATGGTATAATAAATTGGTCGGCGCACAATTTCTAAGCCATCCATCGGGGACTCCCGAAGCAGACTTTATCATAAAGGATAAAAATTTCGCGGCTACTGAATTCTTTACTGATTCCATTTGGCACCGAACAGATGAACTCTATAATTACAAGAATATCAATGAAGATGTCAATGTATTGATGACTGTAGACGAGTCCACCTATGAAGGTGGTGAGAATGGAAGTTTCCATCCCATTGCATGGTACCATGATTTTGATGGGGGACGGGCATTTTACACGGGCGGGGGACATACCGATGAAAGTTTTCAAGAAGAGCTATTTCTAAAACACCTGCTGGGCGGAATACAGTATTCCATTGGAGGCAATACTGAATTGGATTATGATCTGGTAACATCCCAAATTCCACCAGAGGTAGATCGATTTTCTAAAGTGACCTTGGTTGATGGGCAGCTTTTTGAACCCACTGAGATGACGGTTTTGCCGAATAGTGATGTATTGATTGCCCAAAGAAGGGGAGAGGTGTTGCTTTATAAGGATGCTACAAAAGAATTAACCGAGGTCGCGAAATTTGATGTATATCATAAAACCCTTAAAACCCCAGGCGTAAATGCTGAAGAAGGCTTAATGGGGCTTCAAAAAGATCCTGATTATGCAACGAACAATTGGATATATGTGTATTATGCCCCAACTGGAGACGCCGAAATCAATCGGTTATCACGGTTTAAGTTCACCAATGATACTTTTGACATGGCTTCGGAACAAATCATTTTAGAAGTCGGTAGTCAACGTGAGATTTGTTGCCATACCGGGGGCTCTATAGCTTTCGGACCTGAGAAATTATTATACCTCTCTACAGGTGACAACTCCACTCCCTTCAACGAGAAAGAGGTCAAATATGTCAATAACGGTTATGCTCCACTAAATGATGTGCCTGGCCACCGACAATTCGACGCACGCAGGTCTTCTGCCAACACCAATGATTTAAGGGGTAAAATATTGCGTATCAAAGTGAATGAAGATGGCAGTTATGATATCCCAAAAGGTAACTTATTTCCCGTAGGTACCGAAAAAACACGTCCCGAAATCTACACGATGGGCCACCGCAATCCGTATCGTATTTCTGTGGACGTTAAACGGGGTTATGTGTATTGGGGCGATGTCGGACCCGATTCTAGGGTTGATAGTCTAGAAACAAGAGGGCCAAGGGGTTATGATGAAATGAACCAAGCCCGTGAGCCTGGTAATTTTGGATGGCCGATGTTCATAGCAGATAACAAGGCCTACAGGGCGTATGATTATGAAACCGGGGAATCAGGTAGGGCCTTTGATGCCAAGAAACCCATAAACGATTCTAGAAACAACACAGGGTTGCAAGAGCTTCCCCCGGCTAAACCGGCATTTGTGTATTATCCCTATGCCGAGATACAAGACTTTCCCCAGGTAGGTTCTGGAGGTCGAAATGCAATGGCGGGACCAACGTATTATTCAGATCTTTACGAGGGTACAGAAAAATTACCGAGTTATTACGATGGTAAGGTCATTATCTATGAATGGATGCGTGGCTGGATGATGGCCGTTCATTTGAACGAAGATGGTAGTTTCAATAAAATGGAACCTTTTGCCTCAGATATTAAAGTGAACAATCTTATGGATATGGAGGTTGGTCCCAACGGTAAGATTTATCTATTGGAATACGGTAGTGGTTGGTTTACTAAAAATGATGATTCTGGCCTGGGGTATATTGAGTTCAATGGGGGCAATAGACCTCCAATCATTGATAATATGGTCGTTGATCGCACTTCAGGACAATTGCCTTTACAAATTAATGCAAAGGTGGAAGCCCGCGATCGTGAAAAGGATGCCATGCGTTACGTATGGGATTTTGGGAATGGTGAAACCAAAGAAACGACTACTCCGGAAATAAGCTATACCTACGATGAGGCCGGCGATTACCGTATTTCCGTAAGCGTAAGTGATGATGGGGGTGAAACTGCCAAAAGCGAATCGGTCATGGTGGTCGCAGGCAACAGCAGACCTGAAGTCACGATTGATTTGGTAGGGGGAAATTCCTCTTTTTTCGTACCCGGTCAAGAAGTTGCCTATGAGGTTTCAGTAACCGATTCAGATAAAGACCAAAGCATCAATGAGAAAGACATCTATGTGAGTGTCGATTATTTGGAAGGATTGGACAAGGCAGCAATGTCACTAGGCCACCAACAAGTTTCGGCTGCAGTTACAGGCAAGGCATTGTCCCAAGCAATGGATTGCAAAACGTGTCACAAAGAAGCAGAAGCTTCCATCGGACCAAATTATTTGGAGGTTGCTAAAAAATATAAGGGCCAAAAAGATGCCTTGGGGTATCTGCAAAAGAAAATCGTCGAAGGTGGCGGTGGGGTTTGGGGAGAAGTTATGATGCCTGCGCATCCCAATGTGACCTCTGACGAATCAAGACAAATAGCAACGTATATTTTGTCTTTAGTGGATGATGGTTCAGAAAAACAATCGTTGCCTACAAAGGGAAGCATAAAGGCAGAGGCCAATCCAGGCCAGATGATGGTCATAACGGCAAGCTATACCGATGTCGGGGCCGAAGGTGCCATCCCCCTAACAGGCTCAAAATCCATAGCATTGTCAAGTAATACAGTAACGTTTCCTGAGAAAACCAAGACCGAGGGCATGCAAGCCGTCCAATTTAATGGTATGGATCTACAATTGCTCACTGCAGCTGAGGGTGGACTTCTGTTGGAGGAAATTGATTTGACCGGGGTGCAATCGGTTATGATGACCCTAGGGTGGCAAGAAGCTCCGAAAGCAGGTTATGATTTTGAAATTCGTTTAGATGATGCGAATGGTCCGGTAATCGCATCAGGAAGTATGTCACAGCCACAACCCACGCAACCTGGAGGAGCAGCCATATTACAGCTAAATGAAAAAACTACGGGCAAAAAAGACCTTTATATCTCCTATAAGATGGAAGAGGGAAAAGAGCCTTCGGTAGTGGCCTTGGTCAATGCAACCTTTAATTGATATGCCTTTGGGAAAAAGGGATTTTCATGGTTAAAGTGTACAACATTCGAACAAGATCATAACTTTTCGGCTAAAATGGCAATCATGGTTTTAATGCCCTCCCGATAATTACCCAATCGTAGGTTTTCATTGGGACTATGTTGATTATTATCTCGATTGACCGTGGGTACGGTAACTGCTGGTATGTTTAAAGTGGTCACAAAAGGAGCTATGGGTATGGAACCTCCACTAATTCGAATGCGAATGGGTTCTTTACCAAAGGCGGTTCGAAGTGCTTTGGTCAACCAAAGTCCGACCTCTGAGTCGAAATCGGTTCGAAAAGATTGGTACGATATTTCATAGGTAATAGTAGCGATTTTGGCATGTTCAAGGCGTTCTTGCTTGGTAGGTTCCCGATTTAAGACTAAATATCCTTGATCTTCAACATGTTCTTTGATTAGCCGTATCAAACGTTCAGGATTGGATTCTAAGACCAATCGCACATCAATCTCCGCTCGGGCCCACCCGGGAATTATGGTTCGTACTTTTTCATTGATCCATCCTGATTGCATTCCACGAATATTGAGGGACGGGTATTGAATAGCCTCTTGGTAGTAGCCACCCACTTCATCTGTTTCAGCAATCTGTAGACGGGCCTTGATCTGGGCCTCATTGTCGGGAACTGCCTTTAAAATTTTTTCGGTCTCTGCATCGATGGAAATCCCATCATAAAACCCATCAATCGTAACTCGGCCTTCTTCATCTTTCATGGATGCCAATAATTTTGAAAGTCGTAAGGCCGGGTTTGGGGCATAATTTCCAAAATGGCCACTGTGTTGTGGTACATTGGGTCCATAGGTCGTTAGCTGTAGCGTGGCAATACCCCGAGCCCCAAAAGTGAGTGTGGGCTGGTTGGTAATATGCCTAGGGCCATCAAAAATGATGAGCATATCCGCTTTTAACAATTCGGTATTTTTCAAAACTGCCTCTGGAAGATGCGGTGAACCCAACTCTTCCTCAAAATCCATAATAACCTTGATATTATAATTGGGTTCAATATTCTGGGATACTGCGGCATCCAACGCAGTTAAAAACATGGCCACAGGCCCTTTGGCATCACTTGCGGATCTGGCGAATACCCGCCAATCATCGTCATAGTTTGCTATGTTTTGCCATGGTAGGGCTTCCCAATCCCCATAGGCATTTTTCTTTTTAAGGGTCGGTGTATACGGACTTTCTTGAAACCATCGGGTAGTATCTACCGGTTGCCCATCCAATTGCAGGTAAATGAGTACCGTTTTTTTTGCCCTTTTATGTTTTCGCTCTGCTAACAGAAGGGGAACGGTTGCCGTGGGTATTCTTGTGGTAGTGAAGCTTCTTTTTGCAAATTCCTTCTCGCACCACCGTACATTTTTTTCAATGTCTTCGGGATAATAAGCATCATTGGGTATGCTCAGCAATTCTTTTAGCAATGGAAAAGAAGTGGCGGTGTATTTTTCGGTCATTGCATCCAGCTTCTCAGAATGTAGCTTTTGGGAAAAGCAATGGCTGTTAAAACCTATTATTAGCATGAAGAGACAGGTACTGATGAGGTATTGTGGTTTCATTGAAAAGGGTTGTTTACCCTTAAATGTAGCAATCCTCTAGCTATTTTGCGAATACGTCCGAGACTAAAAAGAATCAATCACCAAGACACCATGGTGTTCAAAGGCGTTCATCTGGGGCAAAAGCCGGGTAGCTTCCGGTAATGAAATCGTTCGGTTTATCAATTTTTCAGGATGCAATTCACCTCGCTGAATCATGGCCAACAGTTCAGGATATTTATGTGCTTGCATGCCGTGGCTGCCCGCAATCTCCAATTCGTTGGCAATCACTAGATCCATTGGAATTTTTGGGTGTTTGTGATTGCCTGTCACCAGTCCAACCTGAACATGCCTCCCCCTCTTTTTAAGATTGGCGATGGAGTTGAAACAGGTTTCTGCACTTCCCAAGGCATCTAAGGACACATCGACACCACCACGGGTATATTCTTTTACTTCTTGGACCACATTGGTCTCTAATGGGTTAATCGTAAAACTGGCACCCAACTCTTTGGCCAGGTTTAGGTTTTTTGTATTGATGTCTATGGCGATGACTTCCGCGCCAAGGGAATGGGCAATCATGACAGCTGAAAGCCCTACCCCGCCACACCCGTGAACAGCAATGGTTTTTCCCTCAGATATCATGCCTTGGGCAACAATTGCGCGATATGAGGTAATAAAACGACACCCTAGGGTAGCTGCCGTGATACTTGATATTTCATCTGGTAATTTGACCAAATTGGTATCCGCATAATCGAGGGCTACAAATTCGGCAAAAGACCCCCAATGGGTAAAACCGGGTTGCGATTGGTTGTCACAAACTTGTTGATTATTGGTCGCACATTGTTCACAAGTTCCACAGCCACAAACAAAGGGTACGGTCACACGGTCATTTAGGGAAAATTTTTTGACATTTTTTCCTTTGGCCACAACAATTCCCGTTAATTCGTGCCCAGGTACATGGGGTAATACGATATCAGGGTCATGACCCATCCAGCCATGCCAGTCGCTTCTGCACAAACCTGTTGCCAATACTTTAACGACGACCCCAGCGTCATTGGGTTTCGGGTCAGGTACGTTCTGAACAGTTATTTCCCCTTGAAACTTTTCAAAAACTGCGGCCTTCATAAGGTATACTTCTTTCTTGTCAAATATTTTGAGCAATCAATTGTCATGGTACTACGTGATTCCTTCCTTTATTAAAACAAAGGTCAATCCTGTTTTCGTAGCAGTATGCAAATGACGTAGTGGTCCGTTTTTATCGATTAAGGTACCCCCCAGTTTTTGAACCGCTTTTTGTGAGCGAAAGTTATTTTGGTCCACATGAAAAACGACATACTCAAAATACCTAAAGGCATAATCGAGGAGTAAGGTTTTAAATGATTTGTTATATCGCCCACCCCAATAATCCCTTGAAAGAAAGGTCCAACCAATTTCTACCGCTTCTTCAGAATATTCAGCTAGTCTATACCTTGAACTACCGATAATGGTATTGGTTAGTTTATCTATAATTACAAAAGCTCCTTTAGAAGCAATGGCTTCTTTAAAGAACTGTTTGAATACCGATAACTCATGCCTATCGGGATTTTGATGAAGTTCCCAAATTGCTGGGTCGCTGGCCACTTGATATAGTTTTTCAAAATCTTCAACTCGTAGGGGGCGTACCAGCACCAAGTCGTTTTCAAGCCTAGGTTGTAGGTTTATCATAGGTCACGTTTTTCCTTTTTGATTTCCGGTTGATTTTTTGCTTTGAATTTAAAAATATCATTTCGAGCGTAATGTCCATTAACATCAAAATCGAGCTTACTTTCAATAATGTCATTTAAATTGAGTTCAGCGGTAAGTATTCCTGCTTCCCCAAACAAAGGACCTGCCAATACTTTACCTTGTGGCGATACGATTATACTGCCTCCTGCACACATTTCTTCAGGTTCGCCTTTGACCAAATCTTTATAGGGGTCGGGATAAATTGATTTGGTATAATACTGATTACAGCCCAATACGAAACATCTTCCTTCTAAAGCAATATGTTTCATGGTAGCTGTCCATTCTTCCCTTGAGTCGGCCGTTGGCGCAACGTAAATTTCCACCTCTCTTTGGTATAGGGCCATTCGGGCTAGCGGCATATAGTTCTCCCAACAAATAAGACCACCGAGTTTTCCGATTTTAGTGTCAAAGGTCACCAGTGATTTGCCGTCGGCTTCCGCCCAAATAAGCCGTTCGGTACCTGTTGGTTTTATCTTGCGATGCGCTCCTAAAATTCCTTCAGTCGGTGAAATGTATACCATACTGCAGTAGAGACTTCCGTTGGTTTCTTGTCTTTCGGTTATCCCTACAACAAGATAGATGTGATGCAGTTTTGAAAGTTTGACGAGCTTTTTCATGTCATCATCATCCAAAGACATGCTGTTTGCGTAATACTTCGCGTATAATTTTTTGCCTTCTGGGGTTCTACTGCCAATTTTGGCCCCAAAATCAAAACCTCGAGGATAACCCGGAACAAAAGACTCCGGAAAAACGAGTAATTGATATCCTTTTGAAGCATTGGTTTCAATGATATGCTCCATTTTTGCCAATGTCTTTGTCTTATCAAAAAACACAGGACTATCTTGTACCAAGCCTACTTTTACCCTCATGGTTTTATGGTCATTTTAAATAATTTCCAAGCAGACGAAAGTTAGTGATTGTTATCGGAAAAATGTTTAAAACAGAAGGTGAACCAATGGGAAAGTTCTACCGCATTAGCAAATCGAGAATAGGTGTAATTGGTTGTAGTTCTTTTTGTACAGTGGTTATGGATTCCAATACGCTGGTACCAACAATGGTAAATTCTTTTTTTAGAGCGGCAATGCAGGTTTCGGCTTCCATAATCGTTATACCGTCTGGAACCTGATAATAGGTTTTGGCATAGTCGTTCGGTTCTAAACAATCAAAATCAAAATGAAGGTAAAGGTGTTTGATGTCTTTGCTTTTTAACGTTTGAACCAAAGTTGGGACATCAAGTAATCTAGGGGCATAAATATTCCCTTGTTCGATTCTGACCTGTTCCGTTTTATCAATATCACGCAGACCTACATAATGTATTTGGGAAGCTTGAATCGTCGAACTCAATAAACTGGTCATATCAGGCTCTCCTTCACCCAGTAGGGTTCTCAGCGGCATACCATGAAAATTGCAGCTTGGGGAGTCACAAGGTTTATTGATATCGGCATGTGCATCAAACCAGATGATCCCCAAATCGGGATATTTTTTATTGAGGTAGGATACGGGTACGATTTCCAATCCACAATCCCCACCGATAGTTTTTAGCGTGCGGGGATTTGCTCTTTCAATGGTTTCTTTGAGGCGGTGCAATTGTTCGGTTATCGCATCATAGTTGTTGATGTCATATCGTTTTTCCCGATTATTTCCTGCCGGTAATTCCGATAATGGTACGGAAACGAATTCTTCGTCATCCAAATAGTCTAAAATGGTTTTTGCCCCTGGTTCGATAGTGGTACCCGTGCCCGAACCTTGCCATTGCGGGAAATAGATTTTCATTACAGCGATTTACTTTCAATATAAAAATCACGGTCCACCTGAAGCGAATTCCCTTTTACAGGTTCTGTTTTCCACTCAGCGGAAGGAAAAATCCATTTTTCATTGTCGCCAATTTTGATTTGAACAGGCATATCAAAACCTTCGACAATATTGGTGTAACGGTATTTTAGTTTTCCATCTTTGATCTTGTATTCTAAAATTGGAATTTTTGTTGTTCTTAAATACTGTTCAAAAAAAGCGGTTAAGTCTTTTTCGGTGGCTTTTGAAAGAAACGATTCAACCTGCAGGGTCGTTACGGTCTGATGGTGAAATGTTTTGTTCATATCGCGCAATACCTGACGCCATTTATCGTCATCTTCAACCAATTGTCGAAGTGTGTGTAAGATATTGGCCCCCTTGTAGTACATATCACTTGAGCCCTTCTTGTTTAGATTGTACCGCCCGATAATAGCCTTGTCATTCTGAATTCTTTTGCGGGTGCCGATCACATAATCTGCCGAAGCTTGTTTTCCAAAGTGATAATCTACATATAGGTTTTCTGAATACGCAGTGAACCCTTCATGAATCCACATGTCGGCAATATCCTTATACGTAATGCTATTGGCGAACCATTCATGGCCTGCCTCATGAATAATAATAAAGTCAAACTTGAGTCCCCATCCGCTTTCCGATAAATCAGTTCCACGATAGCCGTTTTCATATCCATTGCCGTAGGTAACGGAGCTCTGATGTTCCATACCCAAATAGGGCACTTCAACCAGCTTGAACCCGTCTTCATAGAAGGGGTAGGGGCCGAACCAATGCTCAAAGGCCTCGAGCATCATTGGGGTTTGTTTGAACTGTTCCTTGGCTTTTTCTAAATTTTCGGGGAGTACATAGTAGTCCAAATCCAATTCCCCTTTTTCACCTATATATTTTTCATCAAAATGGACATAATCACCGATATTCACATTGACCCCGTAATTGTTTATGGGGTTATTGACAAACCAGTGATAGGTTTTGGTAGTGGTATCCTCTTCCACTTTTCGCAAGCGCCCGTTTGAAATATTCATGAGTGCTTTAGGCACTTTGACGCTGATGGCCATACTATCGACCTCGTCATACATGTGGTCTTTATTCGGCCACCATACACTGGCACCAAGCCCTTGGCATGAAGTAGCAATAAAATGATTGCCATTGCTATCTTTTTTCCATGAAAAGCCGCCATCCCAAGGAGCGCGAACTGCTTCTTTCGGGTATCCTGAATAGAAAATGGTCAACGCATTGAAATCCCCTTTCTTTTGTTCTTTATTCAGCAAAATCAAATGAACGTTACCACTACTTTTATAGGTCAATTCTTCGCCTTCGCTAATAACCTTGTCGATTTTCATCGGAGGCTGCAAATCAATTTGCATCACGTTATTTTCTTTTAAGACCTTGTAACGAATGGTATTTTGACCAGAAATGAATTTTTTGTCAGGTTCGACCTCGATATCAAGGTGGTAATAATTCAAGTCCCACCATTCACGTTCGGGGGTAATACTACCCCTTAAAAAATCTGCCTTGGTATAACTCAGATCCCTTTGGGCATAACAAATCACGCCGAACAGGCTTAAAATAAATAGTAATGAATTTCTCATAAAATAGTAAACCTTTATCTAAATACAGCGTTTGGAAAAACAACAGGACTTTCGTGTCCATCTTTCCCTACTGCGGCAATTCCGAAAAAATAATTATCAATTACAATACCATCTAACGTAAAATTGTTGGTATTTCTTACAAATTTATAATTATCCCATGTAGGAGAGGTCGTATCACGCCAATAAATCTTGTATCCTATGGCACCATCCACGACACTCCAACGGAATTTTGCAGACGGTTCAACAATACCCCCAATTTCAACTTTTTCAGGTGCTGGCGGAGCCCAAGCTATTGACGCTAAGTTGATTGCATTTACTGCAGTCAGTTTTTTTGCATATTCAAAATTGACATGCTCTAGCACATCACCGTACGCAATGCCATCTTCAACTCGAATATCTTGATGTTGCTGGGTATAATTTTCGTGGGATTCCATAATTCTAATTCCGGCAAAACCGGCATCATTGAAAGGGCGATGATGCCCGCCGCGACCAAACCTGTCTAAACGGTAGATGAGCATCGGATTCATTTCGGGCATGTATGTTTTTACGTTTTTGTGTACATAACGCGCCAGTTGGCGTGAGATTCCATCAACCTCACCCCCATAAAATCGACGTCTATTACGTTCGCTTTCGGTTTCGGTAGGGGGAACCGGTTCAGAGAATATTCTAAAGTCGCGGTTACTGATGACCCCATCGACCCCTTTGATATTGCCTATCATATCGTTGTTTAGAATTCCGACAATATCCCAGCCTTTTTCTTTGGCATGTGCGGCTAGGCCCTTTCCGCCAAATAAGCCCTGCTCTTCGCCCGACAAGCCAACAAAGATGATACTGCTTTCAAAATCGTATTTAGAAAGAACACGGGCAGCTTCAATGGTACCTGCCATACCCGTTGCATTATCGTTCGCCCCTGGCGATTCTGAGGTGAAATTGTTGGGGTCACTGACCCGCGAATCAATATCCCCGCTCATCATGATAAATCGATTTGGGTATTTGGTACCCCTTTTGATCGCAACGACATTGACTACCCATACATCTTTGACAATACGTTGATTTGTGCCTTTTTCAACCAAGTCTTTTTGGTAGAACACTTCAAGGCAGTCTGAACATGCTGAGGATATTTTATCAAATTCACTTTTAATCCAACGTCTAGCAGCACCAATGCCCCTGGTCTGCGAAACGGTATCGCTTAGGGTATGGCGTGTTCCGAAATTGGCCAAGGTGGTAATATCATTCTCGATACGCTCCGCAGAGACCGCATTGATGATATCGTACATTCGTGTATCGGTTTGCGCATAACCGTTAAGGGATAGCATCAAAATAAGTAGTGTGATTTTTTTCATATCAATTAAAATCAAATTGTTTGTAAAATAGGTAGGAGTGTAAGGCGCATAGGGGACCTAAAATCGCATAGATAAAACCAGGCAAACCAAATTGTATTCCAATTTGGAAATATGCCAATACTATAGAGATAAGTGCCACAAGAACAAAGACTAAAAAGTGTCTGGCATAAAAGTAAAGGGATAATGAATTTGCCGTATCCTTTGACTTTTTGAATGCCCTATGGTACATCAGGGCAAAGCACAGGAATATCAACAAAAAGCCAACTCCGTATAACATGAACAAAGAGGCCAGGCTATTTTGCGAAGTAACCCCTTCACCCATCCACGATTGCACTAGGGGCTTTAAGGGGAAAACGTAGTATAGAATAACGAACAATAAGATCGCATTGTACGCTATGATCAAATTGTCCATGTAATTGGTTCTTCTAAAAAAGTTATAATGCACCCACCAAAGTGCTACCAAAACAAAGAAGCTTACGAAAAAACTCAGAAAACCAGTAACCGTTGATTTTGTAAAAGATAGGTCATTCTCCATATTAAAGTTGACTACCATCAGCGTGGCCGCAAATGCAAAAACACCATCACTGAAGGCTTCGATTCGGCTGATATTATGAAGATATTTCACTGTCGAAAATTATCGAATAAAAGTGACTTTGGCAATTTTACCATTTTTAACCTCATAAATCGCCACCGCACTAAAATTTGAACCGTTTGCCGTAATATACTCTTCATCAATGACTTTGTTCCCTAAAACAATCCTGTTTTTTAGTTCACAATTGAGATCTGGTGTTTTGGCAAAAAAGCCCTGATACATTTCGCGCATCTTAGCCTTTCCTTTTCCAACGGATTTACTTGGGTAGTCGAATAATTCGATATCATCGCTAAAGGTCGCAAGAAACCTATCAATATCCTTGGCATTATAGGCATCCAATTGTTTTTGAACTATTGTTCTCGGTGATATTTCCGAAACAAAGGCTAATCGAGTCCCGTCAGTATTGGCAACTATCCTACTTATGGAATGAATTTCTTCATGGGGGAAATAGGTAAGTTGCTTCCATTCCAACCCGTTTTCAGGTTGTGCATAAACGAGGGCTTTTCCAGCTCCGGCCAGAATGGAACCATTGGGTAGCCAGCACATATCTTCCGTTTTGCCATAGGTGTCGATTATTTTGAACGTACTCCCAGAAATGGGATCCAGTGACTTTATGGCCCAATGCCCACTTTCTTTACTGATATAGCTTATTGTTTCGGTATCCGGAATCTTATGCAGCGACCTACCCACATTTTTTTGAACGGTATAATTCGTATTGTCCTTTAGGTTGGAAACAACCAGGTCCATTCGGTTCTCCTTTAAAACGGTGCATACAATGATATGTTTATTAAACCATACATGGTAGCCAACTTTTAAGCCCTCTAACAATACCTTTGAAGCACCGGTTTTCACGTCGTATTCATACAATCTTTGAAGGCCGTCAAGGTCTAAACGAATGGCGGAAAATGCATTTTTACCAGGAATTTTAAGTGGGGAATATTCACCGCCGGTAGGGGTGTCGGTCAACCAAGTTTTAGCACTTCCATTGACGATATCGAATAACAATATATCTGTCTGTTCTTCGCGGGTAGCGGCAAACAACACCTTGTCCTTATCAAAAAAGGAAGGCTGATTGTCGTATCCTTGATTATTTGAAATATTTTTTGGATTTGATAATTCAACTTTATCACCCTCAATATCAAGATCAAATAGGTAGACTTCAGTATCCGTTTGGGAATACAAGGTCACGGCAATCATCAATGATAGTAGGGTCAAATATTTTTCCATGTCATTTTTATATTGGTGGGGGATTGGTTCTGATTTGCTGGTCGTTTAAAGTATGTGCATGAAACGTCTGCCATTCATTGGTTAAGAACCTAAACCTGCCGATCATCACATCGCCATTCGTTGTAAAATTATCCCAAGGGGCATCTAAACTTCGCCAATAATCGGCACCCGCGCCCATCAACAACTTGGGCGGTTCGGTGTCATTTTCATCCCCTTCTGCATTTTGGACTATCCTTGATTCCAGGGATACCCAAATACCCGCTATATCATCAGGGTCAATGCTAGTTCTTCCTTCGCCGTTCCAAAAATGAAAATTATATCCTGCTTGAAGGGTAGATGAGATTCCGTTTATGCCATTTACGACAATGTCAGCAGGAATATTGGCGTCATCTTGAAAATTCTCTGCATAATTGGCCCCGTCAATAGTCGAGGTGTTGACCCATTCTATCCAAGTATTACTTTTTTCACTTAAATACCATGCTTGGAGGTTTTTTATTTGAAACCAAGTGCTTGCTTTTGGGGTCGCCCCTTTTTCCAAATACACCTGTCCCCATGGTAAAAAAGCGTTCCATCCTTCCGGAGGGAAATTGCCGTACCCAATTCTTGGCCCCTCAACCCAATTGTAAGTTTCGGGAACGCCGCTTGGAATGCCCTCATGTTTTAAGCGCATATCACCGGATAGAAGTTGAAGCGCTTCAGAAGTTTCATTGAAAACTTCATCTTGAGTACCTTCTGTAGAACAGGAAGCCAAAAAAACGAGTATGGGGAAGACGATATTTTTCTTCATGCGCTTACAGGTCTGAAAACCGTTTTAATAATTCACGAACCTTCTTAGTGCCCTCTACATGGTATTTGGCTTGTGTTTTTTGAAGTCCGACCTTTATCGTGACCGCACTTTCGGGTAATTCTTGAAACATGAACTCATCGGTCCAATCATCACCTATAGCGAAGACAAAATCGTAATCATCTTCCCCTAAAATACGCACTGAGGCACGACCTTTATTGACATTACTACTTTTGACCTCCATGACCTTATTACCGTTCAAGACACTGATGTCGTCATTGCCAATTAGGCTCGTAAGTACGGTATTGAGTTCGGTAGCCCTTTTTTGGCCAAAGTCAGGGTCCGTATTTCTGTAATGCCATGCCAGGGAATAGTTTTTTTCTTCTATAAATGATCCTGGTGTTCGGTCTACGAATGATTCCAATACAGGTTGTATTTTTTCCATCCAATCCCCTTTTACATTTTCCAAGAGTTTGAATTCTTCCCCATCCCTTGAAATCCAGACGCCATGTTCTACGATCATATTGTATTTTTTTGGTAAGAACCATCTTGAAAACGTTTCTTTGTCCCTACCACTGATCAAGAATACCGTAGTATCTTTTTGTTGGTGCAGCTGGTCTAAAAGGCTGTATAGTTCTTCATCTGGAGAAGCTTTTTGCGGATCTTTATGGAAACCGGTCAAGGTACCATCATAATCCAAGAACAAAAGCCGTTTTTTGGAAGCTCTATACTCTTTTGCCACAGATTCCAATAAATTGGCATCCATTTTTTGGGATACATTGGTGCCCAAGCCTTGGCGCTGCCCTTGTAACGAATTCATGAACTCGTTCGCCCAAACTTCCACATTATAACGTTTCAAACGGTTTTGTAAGAACATATTGCGGGCCATTTGTTCTTCTTTGGGCATGGTTATCGCTTGCTTTAAGGTATCTGCTTGTTCTTCAAAATTATTGGGATTGATCAGTAAGGCCTCGTTCATTTCATAGGCTGAACCTGCCATCTCACTAAGGATCAAGACCCCGGTCTTATCAGTTCGTGTGGCAATGTATTCCTTTGCGACCAGATTCATACCGTCACGAAGTGGGGTGAGCCACGCAATATCGCTAGAGGTGTACAGATCTATTAGATTTTCAAAAGGTAGAGATCGATAGAAATACCATATAGGCGTCCAGTTCACTGTTGAAAGTTCGCCATTGATACGCCCCACCAACTCATCGATTTCCCTTTTGAGCAATTGGTACTGTGGTACATTGGATCTTGAGGGTACGGCCAAGATGATCAAACGCACTTTTTCTTTGTACTCGGGATATTTGTTCAAAAAATACTCAAAAGCATTGAGGCGTTTTGCAATACCCTTACTATAGTCCAAACGGTCGATGGAAACTATTAATTTGGTATCTGGAGCTGATTTTTTATGTTCGTCCAACTTTTTTTGTAGGTCCGAACGTTCCGTACCCTTTAAGGCGGCACTGGTCTTGGCCGCTTTGTGAAACTTGTCATAATCAATACCCATGGGGAACGAATCTACCTTTATGACCCTGTTTTCAAGATAGATATCATTGAAACTGACCTCTAGACCCAAAAGCCTTCTTACCGAGCTTAAAAAATGACGTTCATAATCATAGGTATGAAAACCCAATAAATCGGCACCGAGCAGTCCTTCTAGAACTTCTTCACGCCAGGGCAAGGTCCTGAATATCTCGTATGAGGGAAACGGAATATGCAAAAAGAACCCTATGGTAGCGTTGGGCCGTTTTTCTTTGACCATCTGGGGCACCAGCATGAGTTGGTAGTCATGTACCCAAATGATATCGTCATCACCGGCTTCCTCTAAAATGGCGTTCGCGAACTTTTGGTTTACTACTTTGTAGCTTTCCCAAAAATCAAGTTCGAATTCAGAGTATTCCAAAAAATAATGGAACAACGGCCAAATGGTTCGATTACTGAAGCCAAAATAAAATCCATCAACATCTTGCGCAGTGAGCCTTACTTTAGAGCAACCATGTTCCTTTAATGCCGCATCAATGGTCGCCGAAAGTTCTTCTGGGATATCCTCATCGGTAAGCCCTGACCAACCTATCCACAGACTTTCACTACCGCTATGTACGGACTTCATACCTGTGGCCAAACCACCAACACTTGGTATTGCCGATAAACCACCATCACTTATTTGCAATTGTACTGGCAGCCTATTGGAAATAATTATAGTTTTACTCATAAATAAGTTTTAGTGTAAAAATGAAATAAAAATGGTGTTTTTTCGATTAATAAGAAAGAAAAAACCTACAATAACCACAAGAAAATAAGATTCCCACATGAATAACCTAAATTACGGAATAATTGGAAATTGCCGAAGTGCCGCCTTAATTTCTAACACAGGATCTTTAGACTGGTGTTGTTTACCCCAATTTGACTCTACCTCTGTATTTGCAAAACTGTTAGATGAGAAAAAGGGGGGAAGTTTTGAAATCATCACAAAATACAACTACGAGATTACACAACGATACCATCCCAACACCTCCATTCTGATTACGCGGTATTCTGATGGGGAAAATATATTTGAATTGCATGATTTCATGCCTAGGTATCATAAACTGACCGGTAAGTACAATGCCCCTCCTGAAATCGTTCGGTACGTCAAACACATATCGGGCGCGCCTAAATTTTCGGTATTGTACGATCCAAAGCTTGAATATGCCAAGGGGGAAACAGCCAATCATGTCAAAAACAATTTTATCGTCAGCCTTACCAATAAGGAAAAGTTCGATACACTTTTTCTATATACCTCATTCAATAAAAACCATGTGGTCAATGGCGAAGAGATCACCCTAAAAGAGGACGGCTATTTTTCGGTATGCTACAATGAGAAAATACTAAAGTGTAGTGTTGAGAAGATGGCCCTTGAATTGGAGCGCACTAAGATTTATTGGTTGGATTGGGTCGATAGGACACCTACGTACAAAAAGTTCAATCCCCAGATCATCCGCAGTGCACTTACCTTGAAAATGCTTACTTACGACAAAACGGGTGCGGTACTGGCAGCACCAACAACTTCTTTACCTGAGACCATCGGTGAAGTACGTAATTGGGACTATCGTTTTTGTTGGATACGCGACGCGTCCATGGTGATAAAAGTGGTCTCTGAACTCGGGCATAAAAACTCCGCAAAACGATACCTTCAGTTCATAATTGATTTGATGCCCGATAAGGACGAAAAACTGCAAATCATGTACGGTATCAATAAAGAAAAGAAGCTTACCGAACAAACTTTGGAACATCTAGAAGGCTATAAAGGTTCTAAACCCGTACGTATTGGAAATGCCGCCTACAAACAAAAGCAAAACGACATTTACGGTATTTTGATGGATGTCATTTATGAGCAACTGGCCAAGTTCAGCAACGATATCGAAAATGGGGAAGAACTATGGAGTATCACCAAAGGTATCGTATGGATCGTCAATAAACACTGGCAAGAACCTGATAAGGGTATCTGGGAGTTTCGAGGTGAGGACAGACATTTTACCTTCTCAAAAGTATTGTGCTGGGTGGCCTTGGATAGGGCCATTAAAGTTGCCAAAATATTCGGCAAAAACCGAAAGATTGAACAATGGTCGGCATTGGAAAAAGAAATCAAAGCTGATATCCATGCGAATGCGTGGAATGAAGATGTAAATGCCTTCGTGCAGTCTTATGGCTCCTCTGATTTAGATGCCTCTATTCTATTGATGGAATCGTATGGGTTTATCGATGCCAAAGACCCTAAATTCATCAGCACGGTAAAAGCCATTGAAAAAGAGTTGAGTAATGATGGCCTATTGTACCGCTATAAAAATGAGGATGATTTCGGATTACCGTCGTCTTCGTTTACCATTTGTACATTTTGGTTCATCAATGCGCTGTTCAAAATAGGGGAGGAGGAAAAAGCCTTGGCCCATTTTGAGCAATTATTGAGCTATAGTAACCATTTAGGCTTATTCAGTGAGGATATTGATTTTAAGACGAAAAGGCTTTTAGGGAACTTCCCTCAGGCCTACTCGCACTTGGCATTGATTGAATGTGCCATCAATTTTTCTAGAAAGCAAAGTGAAGAAAAGATATTGGAATCAATAAGTTAAATCTAGCGTAAGTTTTTGGACAGGTGTCGCCCTTTTGCCTTGATTTTTTCCAGTAACCTTTCCAAATGATCTATGGTGGTAAACGGATTCATCAAACTGGTTCTCAAGTATTGTTTTCCATTAAGTTTTGTTTGCACCAAATAGAATTCACCCTCGACGAGTAATTCTTGTCTGATGGCTGTATTCAGCTGATTAAGCTTTGAATCATCAAGCGTATTGCCAATGTACCGAAAACAGAGAATATTGGACATGGGAGACGTGGCCAGTTCAAAATTTGAATCTTTTAAAAGTGTTTTTTCGAAATCTTTGGCCAAATCATATTGACGTGTTACAAATTCATTAAATACCTGTTCTCCATAGAATTTGAGTAAAACATACCAATGCATACACATCATGGTTTTGGTACATTCAAAAGTCTTTTTGCCGCTGTTTATCCAATCATCTTCTTCATCCTCACTAAGTAAATAATCCGCTTTTTGGTTAAACGTATGTTGCGCATGCAGTTTGTTTTTGAATAACAAGGCTGTCGTTATAGTCGGCATGAGCATCATTTTATGGCCGTCAATGACCACGGAATCAGAATGCACTATACCCTCTAGCAAATAATTGTACTTGTTGGAATATATGGCCGCACCACCATGGGCTCCATCTACGTGGAACCATAGGTTTTTTTCTTTGGCAAAATCAGCGATGGCATTTAAATCATCATAGGCTCCTGTCGCTGTTGATGGGGCGCTGCCTACGATGGCGAAAATATGGATTCCCTTTGCAGTTGCTTCTTTATAACACGATGGCAATTGGGCAGTATCCATAGCGAAATTGTCTTTGGACGGAACCTTAATAATGCCTTGTTCGCCCAGCCCCATGATTTTTACGGCACGATCGATACAATAATGGGCCTGCTCACAGACCATGATGCCCAGTTGTTCAGAATATCCTTCGTTCCAAATATCGCGTTTAATTTTGGCCCTTCTTGCGGACAACAGAGCAGTGAGGTTCGCCAACGTTCCCCCAGAGGTCAACAATCCACCATAATCCGCTTTGTAGCCAATTTTCTGGCATATGGAATCGGTGACCACTTTTTCGATTGCAGAAGGGGCCATCCCCATTTCATAAACGGCCATGCCGTTGTTCAACAAAGCACTGACCATTGCGGATAGCGTTGTTATTGGGGCAGCTGCGGACACTTGGTGTCCGACATATTTAGGGTGATGGGTATGTGTGGTACGTTTTAAGACTTCTGAAAAAAAGTCTTCTTTGGCACCATTTTTTAAAAAGTCTTTCCAAAAAGTCAGCTCTTTTTCAGGCTCATTCCATGAAAGGGTTTTTAAATTTTTACCAGATGTAGTGTTTTTAAAGTGTTGTGTGAGCTTATCGATAAGCCGATTTCCATTTTCATTAAAATCTTGTTGAGAATATGCCTTTTTCAGAATTGATTTATCCATTGGATAAATTTAGAAGCTTATTTTAAGAGTCAAAAAAAAATAGCCCTTTAAAAATGGGCTATTTTGACTTCTTTATTACATGATAATATGATTAAAAAATGAATCTTGTATATATTTCATGGGTACCATTATTATTGGCTATCTGATTGTTTAACGGACTTTCATAGGCATAACCGATACTGAGCCAGTTTTGTGCATTTAGAATAGCAAAACCCCCGATTCCCTCGTCTAATCTATAGGCAGCCCCAATCTCAAAAGAATTGTTGAACTGTAATGCCGTTGTAAAATCAATGGATACCGGTGCATCCGTTACGTATCTTACCAGGGTAGATGGTTTTAAGGTCAAGCTCCTTCCTAGCTCGAAATCATGGCCACCGGCCAGGTAAAAATGCACTCTATCCGTTCCTAATATGGCAGTGCCATTATCATCATTGATACGTTCAGGACTTAATATTTTTGGTATCGAAAAAGAAAGAAAATATTTCTCACCCTTTAATAAGGCGCCGGCTCCTATATTTGGTGTAAACCTTCCATCAATGTCTGTTAGAGACGGATCAGCGGAAATAGAAAATGTGTTCAAACCGGCAGTATTGACATTATAAGAATTGGCCCCTGCCTTTAGGCCGAAGAACAGGTTCGTGAACCTGCTGAGCTGCACCCGATACGAAAAGTCTATGGCTACCGAGGTCTGATCCTCAATAAAAGTTTGGTCATTGACGATAGATACACCCAAACCAACTTTATCAGTTATGGAAGTACCGAAAAAAACACTCTGTGTCTCAGGGGCACCTTCAACACTTGCCCACTGACTTCTAATGTTAAGGCCTAGCGCCGTTTCTTCACTGGAGCCAGCATAGGCCGGGTTGATTAAGTTCATAGCATACCTATATAAGGTATAATTTGGATCTTGTTGCCCCATTGTTTTAATAGTGCAAAGTAAAATGAATACGGTTAAAAGAAAATATAGTTTTGTAGATTTCATGCTTTTGGTATTGGAAAACATTGTAATTGTTGTTTTGAAGATCGGCCTTGTAACTGTCCTTAATAATTGATGAATATCCATCCGGTTTTCGGAGTGGAGCCCTCTCCAAGATCTATGGCGTAGTAATAGGATCCAGCAGGAACCCTTCCTGAACCATTATGACTACCATCCCAAGTATTCTGGTACCCATTTTCACTGAATATTTCCCTTCCGCCTCGGTTATAAACCCTGACAGTGTTATTGGGGTAATTTTCGATTCCTTCAATAATCCAATTGTCATTTATTCCATCACCGTTTGGCGTCATGGCCTCTGCGATACTTACGGAATTATTGGGTACTAGTGGTTCTGAATCATTGACATCCAATATGCCATCATTATCATCGTCGGTATCGGCATTATTTCCAATACCATCACCATCGGTATCGGTATCCTCGGTATCATCCAACGGAAAAGCATCCTCACTATCGTTGACTCCATCATTGTCATCATCATCGTCTGCATTATCACCTATGCCATCACCATCGGTGTCGGTATCTTCGGTATCATCCAACGGAAAGGCATCCTCGGTATCGTCAACACCATCGTTATCATCATCGGTATCGGCATTATCGCCAATGCCATCACCATCGGTGTCGTTATCTTCGGTATCATCTAATGGAAAGGCATCTTCATTGTCATTTACCCCATCGCCATCATCGTCAGTATCAGCATTGTCCCCTATGCCATCACCGTCGGTGTCGGTATCTTCGGTATCGTCTAACGGAAACGCGTCCTCCGTGTCTTCTGTGCCATCATTGTCGTCATCGGTGTCCGTGGTATCTTCTATACCATCGTTATCCGTATCAACACCTTTTATAGCAGTATCAGTGGCGGTATCTCCCATATTGCCATTGCCATCCGTAAGCGTTACGTTCAATAGGATGGTACCATTGTTAAGGCCACTTAAATTGATTCCTGATATGGTTTGCCCTGATTCGGATATGGTACCTAATCCTGAAATAGTCGTTCCGCCTTCACTACTGGAAATTGCATATTCATATACGGAACCTACCTCGGCGCCTGAAAATGTAAAACTTACGGAATTTTCGTTACTCTCATTAATTGGATCTTGATCGATTACCACGGCATAACCCATAGGGGCCACGGCATCTACGAGTACCCCGGTTGTGGAACTTACGGCATTTAAGGTCAAATCTGTATTATTGCCTGCTGCATCCGTAATCGTTCCCCCATTGGTAACCAATGCGCCTACCATAATACCATCAGTATCCAAATCTCCCGTAACAATAGTATATCGGAACGGGGCCGTAATTGAATTTGTTACTGCGCCACTCAAAACTGCTTGTACGGTAGTAGTACCAATGGTAAGTTCTATTGATGGACTACCCGTAATCGTAATAGGATCGCTAAAGGTTACCATAAAGTCTAAGTGCTGTCCAATTCCATAATTTCCATCTGTAGGAACTGAAACTGAAGTCACTGAAGACAAATCATCATCAACTATGGTGATGGTTGCGTTATCGGTTGCACCGATGACAGCGTCTAGGTTATTTGTTCCGGTCAATGTTAAAATTACCGTTTCGCTACCTTCTATTATGTTATCAGCAGTTACGTCAACGGGAACGGTCACCATAGTTTGATTCGCAGGAAACACCAGACTTGTTCCGATAGTCGCATAATCTGTGCCTTCTGTTGCTGAACCAGTAACCGTTATATTCAAGGTCACCGCACTGCTAAATGGATTGCTTGTCGTAATTGTGAATAAACCGTCGGTAGCATCTTCTGCCGCTTGGGCAGTGGCTGCTATGGAAAGAGTGGCAACATCATCATTGTTGATTATTAAGGTTGCCCCGTCCGTAATATCAATATCGCCGGAGGCCACCGTTGCAGGACTTAAGCCGCTCATGCTGATGGATACCGTCTCGTCCGCTTCCACTTTGGTATCCCCTCCAATGGTAATATTGAAGGTCTCTGACTCACTTGCAGTACCTGCAAAAGTCAAGGTCTGGGAAGTTACAGCCGTATAATCACTATCCGCAGTGGTAGCTGTTCCATCAGCAGTACTCACGTCTACGTCAAAGCCTCCGTCTACCGCATTATCGGCAATAACGGTAATCGTTGCCGTACCATTGTTTTCATTTACCGATACATCAGCTATCGTTACCGTAGCTTGGTCATCATTGGTAATGGTACCGGTACCCGTAGCATCAGAAATAACTACATCGGTACCCGTAGGATTAGACAAAGTTAAGGTCAAAGTCTCATCGACCTCAACGGTTTCATCACCGGCTACGGTAACATCCACCGTTTTGCTTGATTCTCCCGCTAGAAAGGAGAGGGTAGAGGTAACAATACCTGTATAATCTGACCCAGCAGTTGCTGATCCATCTGAAGTTGCATAGTCAATCGTGGCTCCACCTGCAGGGGCAGGTGCATCTAGAGAGACCGTAAATTGTAAGGTAGTCGTACCAGCATCGCCTTCCGTTACCGAAGGGTCGTTAACCGATATAGATATGTCATCGTCATTCAGAATAGTTAATGTGGCCCCATCGGTGATGTCGATGTCTCCTGAAGCCACCGTTGATGGGGAGAGCCCACTCATTCCGATAATTACTGTCTCATCTGGTTCTGGGGTTGCATCGGCCGTGGGGGTAACGGTAAAGGTTTCCGTCTCGCTTGCCGTGCCGGTAAACGTGAGTGTCTGGGCTGTTACCGCCGAATAATCGCTATCTGCCGTAGTGGCCGTTCCATCTACCGTGCTTAGGTCAACATCAAATCCACCATCAACGGCATTATCCACCATTACAGTTACCGTAATTGCCCCATCATCTTCATTGCCACTTACATTGGCTATGGTAACAGTAGCCTGATCATCATTGTTGATTATTAAGGTTGCCCCGTCCGTAATATCAATATCACCAGAGGCCACCATTGCAGGACTTAAGCCGCTCATGCTGATGGATACCGTCTCGTCTGCTTCCACTTTGGTATCCCCTCCAATGGTAATATTGAAGGTCTCTGACTCACTTGCAGCACCTGCAAAAGTCAAGGTCTGGGAAGTTACAGCCGTATAATCACTGTCTGCTGTGGTTGCTGTTCCATCAGCAGTACTCACGTCTACGTCAAAGCCTCCGTCTACCGCATTGTCGGCAATAACGGTAATCGTTGCCGTACCATTGTTTTCATTTACCGAGACATCAGCTATCGTCACGGTAGCCTGGTCATCATTGTTTATCGTACCAGTGCCGGTAGCATCAGCTATAAGTACATTGGTACCAGTGGGGTTGGATAAGGTCAGGGTAAGCGTTTCATTGCGCTCAACTTCATCATCACCAGTGATAGTAACATCAACAGTCTTACTTGTTTCTCCAGCTAGAAAGGAGAGGGTAGTGGTACCAATACCCGTATAATCTGACCCAGCAGTTGCTGATCCATCTGAAGTCGCATAGTCAATCGTGGCTCCTCCCGCAGGGGCAGGTGCATCTAAGGAAACCGTAAACTGTAAGGTAGTCGTACCAGCATCGCCTTCCGTTACTGAAGGGTCATTAACCGATGCGGCCGTATTAAGATCATCATCTGAAAGTGTTAAGCTAACCTGTTGTACACCAAGCTCAGTGGCGTTTGTAGGTGAGCCCATATCAATGACAATGGATTCATCGCCTTCAAAAAGGGTGTCGTTTATTCCGGTTATTGCTATACTGTCTTTAACATCTCCGGCAGCTATTACAATGAAAGAGGAAGATACATTGTAATCATCTCCTTGAGTGGCCGTACCTGAAAAAGACAGGGGTACGGTGGTAGTTACGCCTGAAGATGCATCCAATTCCGCACTAACATATGCCACGCCACCATTTTCGCTGGTAGGATCATAAATGGAAAGTAACTCAAATACAACATTTGGTGGGGTCTCATCATCACTAATGGTATAGGTAACCTGCTGTGTACCATTTTCTGTACCATTGGTCACACTGGTAATATCGATAACGACGCTTTCATTACCCTCGAATATAGCATCATTTACATTGGTTATGGTTGTAGAATTAGAGGTCGCACCGGCATTGATGGTAATAGCGCTTGATCCTAAAGTATAATCAAGACCTCCCCCGGTTGCCGTACCAGAAAAAGCCAGGTTTACCGTTACATTCGCACCATAGGTATTTGATAATGTCGCGGTGATATTGGCAGGAGTGGTAATACTTTCAAATCTGCTGGTAGGAGAAACGGACAGCGTAACGGTAGGAATAGGGGTTACATTTAATGTTGAAACATAATTACCTGTACTGTTATCGGTCCCATCATTGACTTCAAATTGAAATGATGTATTGGTAGAACCATTTTGAATGTACTGTAGATTACCTGCATTAAGATCGGCAAGCGAAACGGTACCACCGTTAGTCAACTGCTCTCCAGTGTCAAAGTCATCCCCGCCATCTGCATCTACATAGAGCGTTCCAGTTGTTGGAATAACTTCTATTAATAGGTTGGTAAGAAGGTCTCCATCGGTGTCAAAGTACCCAAAATCCGATGTAGAAAACGTATAGGTTAAATTTTCGAATGGACCGTTAGCAGCGGTAAAGCTAGAGGCTGTTGGAGGGGTATTAGTTGGTGTTGCTGCAACAAATACAAACTGATCTACTACATCGAATGCTCCTCCCGCAAAAGTAACAACGGCCCTATCCACATTATCAAAAATACTATTGGTAAGGGTGACAACACCAGACAATCCTGCTGCGGGAAACCCTATAGTCTGTGTACCAGTAGAGCCTCCATCCCGAAAACCTTGTATACTGGCGTTATTACCAAAAAAATTGGTGAGAAAAAATGACTGAAAATCAACTTCCGTACCATCTATAGTTTCTATGGTCAATGTCTCGTTAGCTGTAAAATTTAGCATAGACAAGCCATTGGAATTCCCAAAGCCGTTGTCGGTATCTTCAAAAAAATTACCAGAAGAATAAGTCAGGCGAATATTCCCCGAAGTATAAATTGCAGAACCAAAATCAGCTCCTTCAACAAAGGGTTCTGATTCAAAATCTATTGTTTGTGCTGAGGCGGAAGGTAAAGAAGTACCGGACAATGCTACTGAATAGGATGTGAATACACTAATTGAAACGAACTGTACAGAAATGGAATAAAAGGAACTTGCCGATAGTGTTTGTTGGACACCAGAAGTGAGCACCAGGCTTGATGGTGCAGTGTTTCTATCTGATGTAGTGTAAGTGAATAAAGTCACTTGAACATTGTCGCCCCAAGTGGCAATGAAAGTACCGCTAGACCCATCTGAAATATTCCAAAAGTCTGTAGGGTCTGCAGCTGGGCAACCTCCCCCCAAACACACATCACCGGTAATCGTACCCTGAGCACTTACTGTTTGAGTCCCCGACTGGCTTACTGTTCCGTTTGGCTCAGTTTCCGCCTGAGCAAAAATCTCGGTACCAATTAGCATAATGAATAAAAATAGGAACCGTATGATGATAAGGCTTAATGATTTATTTGGTATTAGTTTATTCATAGAAATAAATTTATTTTTTAATTTTTTTGAGTGATTTTTTTCTGTATTTCAAGATTTAGTTTAAACCGGGGTGACATTTTGTGCTACATCATTATAAATCGTAGACTTAAATTTGTCATTTTGCTTTGCCTCTGATGTCGCTATCTTAAATCCTTTCAAAAACGCTTCAAGTGTATTGATCAAATTGATTCTTAAAAAGGAAACCAAGCAGCTTATTTTCATTTATTAAATTGATTAAGAAGTTGAAAGAGTAAGCAAAACTAGAATGGAGCGATTCGTAAAACATAATCCAATATGACATACCTAATCCGATACGACATTTTAAAATAGCAGTATGTTTTATTTATAACTTAATGTTATTAATAAATTTTAATTTTTAATAATTGTGTTATTTTAAACAAATAATGAAGCATTTTCGGTTAAAAGGGCTCATTTCTTCGATAAAATGTTGTGTAGGGATGTGCTGTTGCTGCGTATCTGCCAAAAAATGTTGTGATGTACCCTTTTTAGAATTCTCGAAGATTTTATGTTCTTATACAATATTTTTGTAAGTATTTGATATATTGATTTTTACAATGAAAACTGGTTGAGAAGCAAAAGAGTTAGATTAAAAGGGGGTAGCTATTTCGCCATTCGAATACGGTGGAAAGATGCTGTTTTAAATTAAAATTAGTACCGAAATATACCTTGTGCTTAGCCTGATAATTGACTAAAAGTTATTTTTTAAAATTCCCTACCCTTCTTATGGGGAACCCACCTTTACTTTTCTGTAGGGAGGTGCCCATGGAACTTTTTAAAGGCCTGTGAAAACTTACCAGCATTTTCGTACCCCAGGCGTTGGGCAATTTCCTTGATTTTCAAATCGGAAGTAGTTGTGTATTTTAAGGCAAGCTCCATCTTGCATTTTTGAAAATACCCAAACAAGGTCATACCATGTACTTTTTTGAAATCTTGTTTTAGTTTGGTGGGCGAAATTTTAAATTTTTTTGCCAGGGTTTCAATCCCTTGAAACTTTTCCTGGGCATTCGTTGTCAGCTGGTATTCTATCTTTTTGATGGTATCGTAATCTTTTTCGGATAAATTATTGGAGAGCAAACGGTCCCTTTTCTCCACGGATTTGAAAAAGATGTTCAGGTAGTTGTAAGCTATCATCTTTAGTTCTAAAAGATCGGGCTTACCTACATTGTCCAATGATTGGTCAATCGCTTTTGTCAGCTCTTTTAATTCATTATTTTGATAAGCATAGTTTAAGAAACCCACTGATTCATTTCCAAATAAATCAATTACGGATTTCGGGGTCGACAACGAATTCAATATATTTTTTTCCGCCCAATCTTCATTAAAATAAAGCATGTACATGATTTCTTGGGATTGTTTGAAATGACGATTCAAAAAATGCCTTTTAGGTTTTGAAAAGGAGATGGAGTTGTTTTCAATAGTAATGTCATCAAATACATAGGATGACGCATTTACTTCATTCGAGATTATATTCGTGGTAATAAAATAATAATCTGCTGGTAAGTTGTTGTCATATATAGGTTTGTACGATACATTATTCTTGTAATTCATAATTGATGTCATAAACCACAATCCTTTTTCCAGTTCCACGTAATGTACCTTGCCCTTAACAAAAGGGGTATCTGCACTGATGATCTTTCGCTCTGTATCGTGTTTCATAAAAGGCATGCGGCTACAACTCTTTATAATCACTTCTGGTGAATTGGATAAATATGGTAAGTTGAAAAACCCATTACTATAGGTGAAGAAATAGCGTTTTGACAGGTTGAACCAATTGTTAATGGCATCAAGTATCATAAACCGATGTCTTTAATGCCCGTACCGGATTGGTTCAATTTGGTCAATGGTAAAAAGTGCTTAGGGAAACTACTGGAGTTGGTCAACGATTTCGTTTTCAATATTGCATTAAAGTTAGCAAAAAAAGGGATTTTTTTTTAATTCACCATAATATCTTTTAGGATTGTCATTCTGTATGAAATCAGTTTTAAAAGCGGTTAAAAATGGCGCTACATCCCGCATTGATTTCTGAAGGGATTTTGGGTTAAATAAAAACAAAAAAACCGCCCTAGGTAAAGGGCGGTTTCTCAAATTACACTTCAAATGAAGTGGTTATTTGAATTAGTCAAAGGTATACCCGTTATCTGCAGCCACTTTATCTGCGATTTGTGTGCGCAGTGCCACCACATTGGGTTGATTCGTATATTTCGTAAAACGTTTGAGGCCCATAAGCATCATGCGCTGTTCGTCACCTTCAGCAAAAGATACAATGGCTTCTTTCCCTTTTTGGATTACGGTATCCGTGGCACGGTATAAATACAATTTTGACATCGCTATTTGAGTTGCCTGTGAGTCTTCACCAGAGCGCTTGGCATTTTTCTCTGTTCTTAAAATAGCGGATTCCGCCAGATACACTTGAATCAAAATGTCAGAAGCGGCCATTAATAACTGTTGGTGCTCCTCTAATTGCGGACCGAATTTTTGTACGGCGCTACCAGCTACCATTAAGAATACTTTTTTCAGGCGTTTGATCAAGTCTTTTTCTTCAGCAAATAATTCAGAAAAGTCAGGGGTATCAAATGATGGGATTCCCATTAATTCTTCGCCCACTGCTGTTGCCGGCCCCAATAAATCTACATGGCCCTTCATGGCTTTTTTAACCAACATACCAACCGCCAACATGCGATTGATCTCATTGGTACCCTCATAGATTCTTGAAATACGGGCATCCCTCCATGCAGACTCCATTGGGGTATCTGCACTAAAGCCCATACCGCCAAAGATTTGGATACCCTCATCAGTTGTCTGTTGTACATGCTCTGAAACCGCTACTTTTAAGATGGAACATTCTATGGCATATTCTTCAACGCCTTTCAATTCGGCTTCTTGGTGGGTATTTCCCTCTGCCTCGCGAATAGCGATTCGGTCTTCGATGTTTTTGGCTGCACGATAACATGCTGCTTCATCTACATAGGCGTTGGTGGCCATATCAGCGATTTTCGCTCTTATAGCCCCAAAATTCATAATAGGCGTCTTGAACTGGATTCGCTCGTTGGCATACTTGGTGGCTTCATTAATCACTCGACGTTGTGCCTCTAAACAGGCAGCAGCCAACTTGATGCGACCTACATTCAAGGCGTTCATGGCAATTTTAAACCCATTACCACGCTCTGAAAGCATATTCTCAACGGGAACTTTGGTTTCATTAAAAAATACCTGACGAGTAGAGGAGGAGTGAATGCCCAACTTCTTTTCTTCATCACCTAGGGTGATTCCGTTTGATGGGTCATTTTCAACAATAAATCCGGTAATGTTCTTGTCGTCTTCTATTCTTGCAAAAACAATAAAAAGATTACAAAATCCGGCATTGGAGATCCACATTTTCTGTCCAGTAATACTATAGTGTTTGCCATCTTCTGAAAGAACTGCTTTGGTCTTACCAGAGTTGGCGTCAGAACCGGCTCCTGGTTCCGTTAGACAGTAAGCACCAAACCATTCACCAGAAGCTAGTTTCGGCACGTATTTTTGCTTTTGTTCTTCTGTTCCATATAAGGTAATCGGCATGGTGCCAATTCCCGTATGTGCCCCAAAAGCGGTACTAAAAGAACCTGTTGCGCCAGAAATGTAATCACAGACCAACATAGTGGAAACAAAGCCCATTCCCATACCACCATACGATTCTGGTACGGCAACACTTAACAAGCCCAGTTCACCTGCTTTGCGCATGGTTTCTTCAGTGTAGGCGTAATCTTTTTTCTCAAATCGTTCCCAATGCGCCCAAAGCTCCCTGTCAACGAACTCTTTGGTGCTTTCGCGCATCATTTTTTGTTCTTCATTAAGGTCTTCTAAGGTGAATACATCTTCACAATTGGTCTCCTTGACCAAAAATTGACCTCCTCGTAATATTTCTTTTTCTATGGTTTCCATTTTTATAAGATTTTGAAGAATCAAGATTCTAGAGGCAGGACTAAAATTTCAATCCACCTTTAAACCCCGAAATCATTTTCTGTAATTGTTGAATTTTATTTTCTAATAAATTAAATTTTTCTTTTTCAATATAACCTTGACGATATGCAACTATAAGCTGTGTTTCCCATTCAAATGTAGAACCCAAACTATCTTCAATATATTTATTAAAATGTTTATCAGTTGATTTACTGGTTCCTTCAGCAATATTTGAGGGAATTGATACAGAGCATCTAGCAAGTTGAGAAATCAAATTAAACCTTTCAGAATCTGGAAATGTTGCTATCAATTTGTAGGTTTCATCCACCAAATTCATTCCTTCTTCCCAAATTTTCAGCTTTTTAAAATTATGCCTTGTCACTGCAGTCTTACATCTTGATTCTAAATTCTTGCATCCCTCAATTAAGGAATTCAATTATCCCCGCGGCACCCTGACCGGTTCCCACGCACATCGTTACCATACCATACTTGCCTTGCATGTTACGCTTGCGCATTTCATCAAACAATTGAACCGATAACTTCGCCCCGGTACAGCCCAAGGGATGCCCTAACGCAATCGCACCACCATTCACATTAACGATATCTTGATTTAAGCCCAATTCACGAATTACGGCTAAGGATTGCGACGCAAATGCTTCGTTCAATTCGATCAACTCAATATCTTCTTGTTTTAGACCAGCTTGTTTGAGGGCCTTTGGCACAGCTGCAACAGGGCCGATACCCATTATGCGTGGCGGTACACCGGCAGCTGCATAGTTTACCAATCGGGCAATAGGCTCTAAATTGAGTTCTTTCATGAGTTCTTCGCTTACGACCATTACGAATGCAGCGCCATCACTCATTTGTGAAGAATTACCAGCAGTAACACTGCCGTTTGCAGCAAATACGGGTCGCAGCTTATTCAATACCTCCGTAGAAGTGCCTTTTCTTGGACCTTCATCTTTAGTAACCGTATATTTTTTGGTTGCTTTTTTTCCATCAGGCCCTACGAAAGTCTGTTCCACTTCAATAGGAACTATTTGATCTTGAAAACGGTCTTCGGCCTGCGCACGAAGTGCTTTCATGTGTGAATTATAAGCAAATTCGTCTTGATCTTCACGCGAAACCTTGTACTCTTGGGCGACAGCTTCAGCCGTATTGCCCATACCCCAGTAATAGTCTTCATGACCCGCCTTTACAATATCATAGTTCAATTCGGTCTTATAACCTGTCATGGGAACCGCACTCATGCTTTCTGCACCACCAGCAATGATGCAATCTGCCATACCGGCTTGAATCTTTGCGGTCGCGATACCAATAGTTTCTATTCCAGAAGAACAAAAACGGTTTACGGTGACTCCGGGAACATCAACAATATCCAACCCCATCAACGATATTAGTCGCGCCATATTCAGACCCTGGGATCCTTCGGGCATCGCATTACCTACAATAACGTCATCAATACGCTTTTTGTCCAGTTGGGGCAGTTCTTTCATCATGTGTTGAATGGTCTCCGCCGCCAATTCATCGGTTCTTTTAAATCGGAAGACCCCCTTGGGAGCTTTCCCTACTGCCGTACGATATCCTTTTACTATGTATGCTGTTTTCATATTAGCCCCCTAACCCCCAAAGGGGGAATTCCTATTAGGGGTCAATAGGATTTTAGTTTAAAATTTTTGATTTAATTTTTTATTCTTCATCATTACTGAATTTCACTTTTGTTTCCCTTTTGGGGTTAGGAGGCCTAGTTGCGCAAAGGTTTCCCCGTCTTCAACATATGTTGGATACGTTCTAAGGTTTTGCGCTCCGTACAGAGTGATAAGAACGCTTCCCGTTCGATATCAAGAAGGTATTGCTCTGATACATAACTTGGCTCTGAAAGATCTCCACCGGCCATGACATAAGCCAGTTTATTGGCGATTTTCTTGTCATGTTCACTGATATATCTACTGGCTTCCATGGAATCCGTTCCCACTAAGAACATTCCCAACGCTTGCTTGCCCAAAACCTTGACATCGTTACGCCTTGGGGGTCTAGTATAACCTGCTTCGGCCATTAACTGTGCATGTGCCTTGGCGGTTGCAACTTGTCTGTCTTTATTGACGACTACAATGTCCTTTCCTTTTTGAAGGATTCCTAAATCATAGGCTTCATAAGCGGATGTTGATACTTTGGCCATACCAATGGTCAAAAAGTATTCTTGAAGGATATTCAATTCCACATCCCCTTTTCTAAAGGAATCCGATGCCCTTAAGGCGAACTCCTTTGAGCCACCACCACCGGGAATCACCCCAACGCCAAATTCGACCAATCCGATGTAGGTCTCCGCTGCGGCAACGACCTTATCGGCGTGTAATGACAATTCACAACCTCCACCCAAGGTCATTCCGTGTGGTGCGGAAATTGTGGGTATGGACGAATAACGCATACGCATCATCGTGTCTTGGAACATTTTGATGGCCCTATTCAATTCATCGTACTCTTGTTCGACAGCCATCATGAATATCATACCTATATTGGCGCCAACAGAGAAGTTAGCAGCTTGATTACCGACTACCAACCCCTGAAAATCTTTTTCGGCAAGGTCGATAGCCTTATTTAGCCCTGCCAAAACATCACCACCAATGGTATTCATTTTAGATTGGAACTCACAGTTCAAGATACCATCACCTAGATCTTCAATTACGACGCCGCTATTTTTAAAGACTTCTTTGGATTTACGAATGTTATCCAAAATGATAAAGGCATCCTGTCCGGGAATTTTTACCATTTCTTTCTTCGGAATGTCATAGAAGTAGGTCGCCCCATCTTTGACCGAATAGAATGAATCCATTCCTGCAGCTTTCATTTCACCGACCCATTTGGCGGCTTCTTGATTTTCCGCTGCGATAAATTCCAATCCTTTGTCGAGACCTACGGCATCCCAAATTTGAAAAGGACCGTGTTCCCAACCAAAGCCAGCTTTCATGGCATCATCAATCTTGTACAGTTCATCCGTAATTTCTGGAATACGATGCGATACATAAGCAAACAATTGTCCGAAACTCTTTCTGTAAAACTCCCCAGCCTTGTCTTTTCCACCGGTAAGTACCGTAAAGCGGTCAATGACATTGTCAATGGTTTTTGTGAGCTCTAGGGTGGCAAACTTGGCGCTTTTCTTGGAGCGGTAGTCCATGGTGCCCAAATCCAAGGTCAAAATCTCGCTTTTGCCCTTATCTCCTTTAACCTTTTTATAAAAGCCCTGTCCGGTTTTACTTCCTAGCCACTTGTTCTCCATCATAGTCTTGATGAAATCGGGTAGTGCGAACAGTTCGTGCCTTTCGTCATCTTGGCAATTTTCTGAAATTCCCGTGGCCACATGAACCAGGGTATCCAACCCAACAACGTCAACAGTTCTGAAAGTTGCCGATTTTGGTCTACCAATTACGGGTCCGGTCAATTTATCTACTTCCTCAACCGTCATTCCCAATTCTTTCACCGCATGAAATAGGCTTTGAATACTGAAAATACCGATACGGTTACCAATAAAAGCAGGCGTATCTTTGGCCACGACTGAAGTTTTGCCCAAAAATTGCTCGCCGTAGCCGTTCAAGAACTCCAGTACTGAGGGGTCGGTCTTTGGACCTGGAATAATCTCAAAAAGTTTTAAATAACGTGCAGGATTAAAGAAGTGGGTTCCGCAGAAATGCTTCTGAAAGTCATCACTTCTACCTTCACTCATAAATTTAATCGGGATACCCGAGGTATTTGAAGTGATCAAGGTGCCGGGTGTTCTATACTTTTCAAGATTTTCAAACACCTGTTTTTTGATATCCAATCGCTCCACTACGACCTCAATGATCCAGTCTACTTGGGCTACTTTTGCAATATCGTCCTCTAAATTGCCCGTGGTAATCCGCTGGGCGAACTTTTGGTGGTAAATGGGCGAAGGTTTTGATTTAAGGGCAGTTGTAAGCGCCTCATTGACCAAGCGATTTCTAACTACCTTGTCGTTGAGGGAGAGACCCTTCGCTTTTTCTTTATCATTCAACTCCCTTGGAACAATATCCAATAGTAAAACTTCGACTCCGATATTGGCAAAATGGCATGCGATACCGCTGCCCATGATACCAGAACCGATTACGGCAACTTTATTGATATGTCGCTTCATGTATAAGAAATGAATTAATTAGTTGTTGTTTTTGCGTAAATACTTTTGTCGAGGATCAATTTATTTATTACATCAATGGTCTTAAAAAAACCGTTGAGGTCTTCCATGGCAATGTGCCCTTTAACCGCTTCATTGAAACGAAGTACTACTTCTTTTGAATCTTTTCTTTTATCAAGCCCCAAAGCAGTCAAATGAATGAGCACACCACGACCATCGTTAGGGTTGGGTCTTCTCTCAATATAGCCTTTTTCCTCAATGTTTTTCAATATTCTTGATAGACTGGTACCTTCCATCCCCATTTTAGGGCCAAGTGCTGTACTTGGAGTACCTTTTCTTGGGTCAATACTTAGCAAAGTGAAACCAATCGCCATGGTCAACCCATAATTTTTGGCTTCTTCATTATACATTTTGGTGACAGCTTGCCAAGTTGCCCTTAAGGCATAGTCAATGGTTAAATCTTGCATAAACCGAAACATTCAATTTCAAAGATAATGAAAATTTATTATGCATGCATAATAAATTTAATCCCGCTTGGGATTACCTCAAAAACGGTTTACCGGGTATTCAAGAATTGGTTTTATTTCTTTTTTTCAGTTCATTACCTATGGATGCGGAAACCATATTAGGTATAATTGCCAAAGGGCCAAAGACCGTCGGAACCAAAAATATAAGGGTGTTGTTATGGTGTTTCGAACTTTGGTACAAACCAAATGCTAGCGCAACACACATTAAAAGCAGTGCTACAATACTAAAAATAAGTAGGCTTTTTTGCGTTCTTTTGAGCTTTTCCGTACTATACTTTTCAAATGCCATTGCTACTGGTTCAATTGACGAAGATTATCGACCCGTACAATTCTTAATGCCCATAGATATTGTTGTACAACTTAATGTATTTCTCTTTGACAATTTTTCTGCGCAATTTCATGGTTGGTGTAAGATGTCCGTCATCAATACTCCAAACATCGGGGGTCAAACGAAACTGTTTTACCTTTTCCCATTTGGCAAACTCCTCGTTGGCGAGATCGACTTCTTCTTGAATTCGGGCAATAACCTTTTCGTTCAGCACAATATCTGAATTCTCACTCAATGTAATGTTGTGTCGCTCAGCCCATGCGAATAAAAATTCAAAATTAGGTTGGATAAGGGCAGCGGGCATTTTTTCCCCTTCACCAACAACCATGATCTGTTCAATAAACCGTGATTGTTTGAAACGATTTTCCAATAATTGCGGCGCTACATATTTACCTCCAGAGGTTTTGAACATTTCTTTTTTACGGTCGGTAATCCGCAAAAAACCATCAGCATCCACCTCTCCGATATCACCGGTATGAAAGTACCCGTCCTTTAATACTTCGGCTGTCTTTTCAGGATCTTTGTAGTAGCCCAACATCACATTGGGTCCCTTACATAAAATTTCTCCGTCATCTGCTATTTTAATCTCAACCTTGTCAATGATACGACCTACCGATCCTATTTTCCAACCACTCCCAGCTTCTTGGTTGACGGAAATAACCGGTGAGGTCTCAGTGAGACCATACCCTTCCATTACTGGAATACCGGCTGCCCCAAAAATTCTACTTAATCGAGGTTGCAACGCGGCACTACCTGATACCATGGTTTCCAAATTGCCACCCAAGCCCTCTTTCCATTTGCTAAAAATCAATTTACGGGCCAATCCGAGCCTTTTCTCATACCACCAGCCATTGGCACCATATGGTTCATATTTTAAACCGAGTTCGACGGCCCAGAAAAAAAGCTTTTGCTTAATACCTTCAAGTGCCGTACCCTTTGCTATAATGGAATCATAAACTTTTTCAAGTAACCTGGGTACTACCGTCATGACATTGGGTTTTACCTCTTTGAGGTTATCACTTATTTTATCCAATCCTTCGGCAAAATAGATGTTAATTCCACAATATTGGTATAAGTACAAGATCATGCGTTCAAATATATGGCAGACGGGCAGAAAACTGAGCGCAGAAGCTTCTGCTTCAAAAGGTACCCGTAGCTCACTGGCAATGACGTTTGAAACGATATTATTATGGGACAGCATTACCCCTTTAGGCCTTCCGGTCGTGCCCGAAGTATAAATAAGGGTGGCCAAGTCATCTGGTTTCACCGCCTCTTTAAGTTCTTCTACCTTATCTTGATTGGAAGTATCCGCTCCTTTTTCAAGAACCGTTGACCAATGTGTACAATTTGGGAGGTCGTCAAAACTGAACACATCTTTCAGCTTTTTTAGTTTTCCACTGATGGACAATACTTTGTCCAAGACGTCTTGACATGACACAAAACAATATGTTGCTTCAGAATGATTAAGTACATATTCATAGTCTTCTTCTGAAATCGTGGGATATATCGGCACATTCTGGGCCCCGGTCTGTAAAATACCAATGTCACAAATGTTCCATTCCGTTCTATTGGTCATCGAAATGATAGCGATCTTATCATTGGGTTTGACCCCCAAACGCAACAAACCCCTACTTATGGCATTGGCCTGATCGATATATTGTTGGGTAGAGGTACTGACCCATTTTCCGTCTTTTTTACTTACCAACGCATTTTGTAGGTTGTATTTTTCTTTCTGGTAATAAGGAAAATCGAAAAGTCTGGTTACCGTCTGCATATCAAGTTTCTATTTGGTAATTGCAAAATAGGCAAAGGAGGCGGGATTTTAAAATGGTACCGCTAAAATTGTTGGTTTATATTTGCGAATACCAAAACAAAACGTGTCAATATAAGACACGGGATCTACTATAAATTGAATGGATTTGAAGATTTTGAAAAGGCAAAAAATACAATTTAATAGAAAAGAAACGTATTGTTTTTAAGTGCGGGTTTTTAATGGATATTTTTAAGCTTTCCTTTGCCAATTGAATTAAATGAAATTTACGGGCTATCTGCACGTTTGATTTATATATAAAGTCAGAGTGCATATTGGCACTTTGCGAAAATACTTTTTGTTATGAAAAAGATTTTTGCCTACCTCATTCCGGTTTTAATGTGGACTTGTACGGACAATATGGAACCTGTTATTGATATTGTTGAAGAAGAACTACAGGAAGTACTGGAACAACCTATATCTTCATTAGATTATAGCTCTTTAGATAACTGGGCATTTCACCCGAATCAAATAGTAAATCTAATTTCAAATTATGATTTGGACATAGGACTTGTAGATAAAGACTTAGCACTAATTGGTAGTATACCAATAGCGAATAATGCTAAAATCAATACAGGGGTTGATGTATTTTTTGTGCACCCAACCTTATTAGACGGTATCGCTACCGCACCTGAACTTATCCCGCTTGATGAACAACCCACTTCGCGAATTGATTTGACCATCATTGCACAAGCTGGCCAATTGGCCAAATACGGGAGGATATTTGCCCCAAGATATAGGCAAACTACCGGCCCTACGTACTTACAGGATGGAGTTGATAAAACCGTACAGGCAAATATCATAATGCAATCTTATAGCGATATCAAAGCTGCGTTCGTTGAATATTTGAACAACTATAATAGTGGCAATAAAATAATTCTTGCCGGGCACTCTCAAGGTTCTTATTTAATAGCAATGTTACTCAGAGATCTTTTTGACAATGATGTTCAGATGCGCGATAAGCTTGTCACGGCTGTTTTAGCAGGTATGGTCAATGTATATGCTGATGAGGGGAACTACGCAGGTGGACAATTTGAAAATATTCCTTTGTGCAGAGAGGTCGATGAGTGCGGTTGTATTCAGAATTGGGCGAGTTTCAAAGAGGGGCAGCCCATCAACTTTTTCACAACAGATCTACCTTGGTTTAATGAAGAATTGGTACGGTATGGGGTAATAAATAGAACAATCGATTTGCAGACAGATTGGTTCGTAATGGATAAAGCATATATACCCGACACCTTGACTTCTTTCAGATATATTGGATTAGGCGGCAATGTCAATGCAAACTATGGATTCAATTATATAGGGCATGATAATCTGTACGTCGCTAGAATGAGAAGGGATTCAAATAATCAAATTGGACTTAACGTGGCATTTATGCCCGAGGAAGGTGATTTACGAATCAATGACCTGGCAATAGAAGAGCTGCACCCACTTTTTGATTTCTGGGGATACCATACCAAAGACTACGCAACCTATCTATGGCCTTTATTGGTGCAAATTGATGCTAAACTGGCAAATTGCAATTAAAGGTTACAGGTGCAATTTCATACCTTCATGTGAAGCGCTGAACCCTAGTTTTTCATAAAACTTTAGGGCCTCGGGTCGCTTTTTGTCAGTGGTCAATTGTAACACGTGGGCGCCTTTTTCTTTGGCCCGTGCGATGGCCCATTCAAACAATTGTTGCCCGATACCTTTACCGCGATAAGTCTCATGCACCCTGACCGCTTCAATCTGTGCCCTTATGCCGCCTTGGTAGGTCAAGTAGGGTATAAAGCTCAATTGCAAAGTACCTATAATTTGACCTGCAGCAGCTTCACAGACCATAAGCTCTTGGTTGGAATCTGAATCAATAGCTTCAAAAGCCCTAAAATATTTTTGAGGAAGTGGATCTCGATAATCCTCACGAAGTTGGCCTAATTTATCATTGGCAATCATCGAAACTATAGCGGGAATATCTTCTTTTTTTGCTTTGCGAATTTTCATTCTTATTTGAAATGTTTTCGTCTACTAAGACCCAAGACCCAAGACCCAAGGCCCAAGGCCCAAGACCTGCATACTACTTTTCATTATTTTTTTCAATCCATTCCCTAGCATTCACAAAAGCTTGCAACCACGGGGAAACCGTATCGTTTTGGCGGTCTTTTGGGTAATGCGCCCAGTTCCATGGAAAGATGGAGCGTTCGATATGTGGCATGGTGACCAAATGGCGCCCTGTGCTATCACAGAGCATGGCCGTATTGAAATCACTACCATTCGGATTGGCAGGATATCCTTCGTATCCGTATTTGGCAACGATATCGTAATTGTCTTCAGCATTTGGAAGACTGAACTTTCCTTCCCCATGCGATATCCAAACCCCTAAAGTAGTACCCTCTAAAGAAGAGAGCATCACCGAATTGTTTTTTTGGATTTTCACGGAAGTAAAGTTGCTCTCGTGCTTATCAGAGTCATTATAGGTCATTTTACCATGGGTTTCATGGTCAGGATTGATTAAATCCAACTCCATAAATAATTGGCACCCGTTACAGATACCCACCGATAACGTATCGGGGCGTGCAAAAAAGTCTTTGATTACCTTATTGGCGCGTTCGTTGTATTTAATGGCACCGGCCCATCCTTTGGCACTTCCTAAAACATCAGAGTTTGAGAATCCGCCCACGGCGCCCAAAAATTGGATATCTTCAAGGGTTTCACGACCCGAAATTAAATCGGTCATGTGTACGTCTTTCACATCAAAACCGGCCAGATACATGGCATTCGCCATTTCACGTTCAGAATTACTTCCTTTTTCACGAAGAATAGCGGCCTTGAATCTACCTTTCGCCATACTCGTGCGGTTTGGGAGACTGAGCGCAGCCGAAGCCGGAAACTTGTATGTCAATGGCTGCTCTTTGTAATTGGCAAAACGGTCTTTGGCCAAGTCTTTTGCTGTTTGTTTGTCATCCAATAAAAACGAGGTTTTGTACCAAGTATCCCGTAATGAAGCTATGTTCAAGCCGATTTCAACCCCGTGATTATTCAATCGCAATGCTCCTTCTTGAATGGCATGACCCAGTTTATGAAAATGCAATCCGGTAGCTTCCAGTGCTTTTTCAGAGGCTCCATTTTTGGTTTGTACGACGACCCCAATATTTTCGGCAAACAACATTTTGATACTGTCTTGCTCCCCAAGTGGGGTTAAATCAAGTTCCGCACCCAAATCATTATCTGCAAAACAGAGTTCCAGTAAAGTAGTTATCAATCCACCAGAACCCACGTCATGACCAGCCAGAATATGACCATCTACAATCAATTGTTGAAGGGTGTTGAAGGCAGATTTAAAATAGGCGGCATCCGTAATACTTGGCGCCTGGCTGCCAATAGCATTCAAGATTTGACCAAAAGAAGAGCCTCCTAGTTTAAAATTGTCCTTTGATAGATCAATGTAGTAAACAGCGCCTCCATCTTTTTGCAGCACAGGCTCTACAACCTTGGTAATGTCGTTACAATTACCAGCAGCTGAAATTACCACTGTACCGGGTGCAATAACCTCTTGGTCTTTGTACTTCTGTTTCATGGAAAGGGAATCCTTGCCCGTGGGTACGTTGATGCCCAAGGCAATGGCGAAGTCTGAAATGGCCTTAACTGCTTTGTACAAACGCGCATCTTCGCCCTCGTTCTTGCATGGCCACATCCAGTTGGCGGAAAGGGACACGGACTGTAATCCGTCTTTTAGGGGTGCCCAAATAATGTTCGTCAGTGCTTCGGCAATACTGTTGCGGCTTCCCGCAACGGGATCTACCAAACCAGAAATAGGGGAGTGGCCAATACTGGTCGCTATTCCTTCTTTTCCTTTAAAGTCCAAGGCCATTACCCCAACATTATTCAAGGGCAACTGTAAGGGTCCTGCACATTGTTGCTTGGCCACACGGCCACCTACGCAACGGTCTACCTTATTGGTCAGCCAGTCTTTACAGGCAACAGCTTCAAGTTGCAATACCTGGTTCAGGTACTCGTGAAAGTGTTCTAAGGTATATTCCGCATCTTTAAATGTAGTGGTGACTGTTTTGTCTTCCATGATGGTTTTAGGGGAACTCCCAAACATATCTGAGAGTGCGAGATCCATGGGTTTGTCACCATGGGTAGCCGATTCAAACGTAAAACGGTGTTCTTCCGTCACATGGCCTACTTCATATATGGGTGAGCGTTCACGGTCTGCAATACGGTGTAATAGATCGGTATCGGAATCTCCAATCACCAGGCCCATACGTTCTTGACTTTCGTTACCTATAATTTCTTTGGCGGATAGCGTAGGGTCACCCACCGGAAGCTTATCTAAGTCAATATGGCCGCCAGTTTCCTCAACAAGTTCAGAAAGGCAATTTAAGTGTCCACCCGCACCATGATCATGAATGGAAACAATGGGATTTTCGTGGCTTTCGACCATACCACGTATAGCGTTTGCCGCACGTTTCTGCATTTCAGGATTGGAACGTTGCACCGCATTCAGTTCAATGGCAGATTCAAACTCACCGGTATCGGCGCTTGATACTGCGGCTCCACCCATACCGATTCGGTAATTATCACCCCCTAAAATCACAATTTTATCGCCTTTTTTAGGCGTGTCCTTTAAGGCCTGTTCCGCTTTACCATAGCCGATACCACCTGCTTGCATGATGACTTTGTCATAGCCAAGTTTAACTGTCAGGTCGAGCGCAGTCGAGACCTTTTTGTCATCTCGAATGTCTGACCCTTTGACCGTACTCGCGGTGACATTCTCGGTATGTTCAAAAGTGAGTACCGAACCAGCGATTAAGGGTTGCCCGAATTTATTACCAAAATCTGACGCCCCATTGGAAGCTTTAATGAGAATGTCCATGGGGGTTTGGTACAACCACGGACGTTCTGGAAAGGCCTTTTCCCATTCGCGATCCTGCTCTAATCGTGAATAAGCGGTCATATATACCGCAGTTCCTGCTAGGGGTAAAGAGCCTTTACCACCTGCGAGTCTATCACGAATTTCCCCGCCAGAACCTGTAGCGGCCCCGTTAAAGGGCTCTACGGTGGTGGGAAAGTTATGGGTCTCTGCTTTTAGGGAGAGTACGGAATCAAATAGGGTCTCTTCGTAATAATCGGCCTTATCGGCACTTTTTGGTGCAAACTGTACTACTTTAGGTCCTTTTACAAAGGCTACATTGTCTTTGTAAGCCGAAACGATAGTATTTGGATGTTCTGCTGAGGTCTTTTTAATTAGCTTAAATAGCGAAGTCGGCATTTCTTCACCATCAATTACAAAGGTGCCGTTAAAGATTTTATGGCGACAGTGTTCTGAGTTTACCTGGCTAAAGCCAAAAACCTCGGAGTCCGTCAATTTACGGCCTATTTTTTTCGCCATATTTTCTAGATACTCCACTTCATCAGTACTTAAGGCCAACCCTTCTTGTTGATTATAAGCAGCGATATCGTCAATAGCTAAAATGGGTTCTGGTGAGACCGCTATGGTGTAAATATCTTGGTCGAGCCCGTCATACTTTTGAAATAGCATGGGGTCAAAATCGGTAAAGTCTTTCGATATACTTTTAAACTCCTCAATACGAATTAAACCGACAATGCCCATATTCTGGGTGATTTCGGTAGCATTGGTGCTCCAAGGGGTGATCATGGCGGCCCGTGGCCCAATAAAAAAGGCGTCAAGAGACGCCGCGTTGAGTTTGGGTTGGTCGCCGAACAACCAGCTTAGTTTTTTTTCGTTTTCAGATGTGATTTCTTGAGCAGTTTGGACGGCGAAAACTTTGGTCGCCATATCTCCGAAGAAATGAATCATATGTGCTTACGTATTGAGCGGTTTAGCAAAGTGCAAATTTACGATTTTTTGCTGCCTTATACCGAGGGCTCGGAAACAGTTTTTAACGGAGGGTGTTGATAGTTTTTATGTTTTAAAGACCGTCCTTTTAAATAGTCTTTTCGTTGTCCATTTTGTCTTGATACAAAAGGGACGAAAAAATCAAGAAGCTTTCAAGGAAATTTTTATCCTTCGGATAAAACCGCTCATATCTGGCACTGCATGCTCTTTCCGCCTTCTTCGGGCGCACTTCTGCTAGACGCTTCACTTTTTCTGAGAAAGTTTCGGTTTGCAGCACTATGGAAACTTGTTGTTTGGAGTTTGAATTTTGTCGTTTCGAATCTCAATATCAAGCTGGCAAGGTATGGGTGAGAAACCTAATAGGCTTTCTCAATCGTCTGATAGGCTTAAGTATTCAATACTTTGCAACCTTATTTAAAGCGTCTTACCCTTTTTGCTCTGGAACGCTTTTAAGTGTAGATAAATTGCAACGATTAAGAAAATGACGATACATGGAAAACCATAAAAACTCATTAAAAGTGGTGGAAAAAGCCATATGATACCAGAAATACCCAACACAACGATCAACCAAGATTTTATTTTGATTTTGATGGCCAGTATCATGTTTGAGATTACACTGACGATACCAAAAAACCAAGCGCTATAAAAGAGATAGGTATAATCAGTAGCTCTAGTTTCGAATACCAGTATATAAATCAAAAGCAGATAGCTTAAACTGGTTGCTGAAAGGGCAATTATTCGAGCTGGTTTGGCCGGTATCTTGTTCATCCTTATTTTATCGTTGAAGTCTTTTTTGGTATTCATAAATTAGTCACGACGGGGGAACCAAATAACTCATTCGAATAACCGTGACACCCTATTTTTTAATTCATTTCAGTTTTGAAGAATTCCAATTTTTTGCAAGGTTTATCTTTCTTTTACTAAAAGGACCAATAGTTATTTAGAAAATGGATTTGCGATGCCCTTATCCCTCCTACATTCATCAACCGATGGGGTTTTACGACCTGGGTAAAAGTAGAAACCGATACGAATGTTACCAAATTGAAAAATGATTGCATCCCACCATGGTCCGGCCATGATTTTCAATCAAATAATCCTTCTAGGTCCAGATATTTGGTTTCGATAAAGAAAATGCTCCATTCCCCATATTCATAGTTCCCTAAATTCTCAGCTCGACTAAAAAAGAAATAGTTGCCGTCCCTCGAAAATCTCGGACTACTTTCTTCGTCTTTTGAATTGATCAGTGGTCCGATTGGCTTCGCATGGCTCCATCCCTTTCCTGTTTTTTTAGAAACAAAAATATCTTCACCTCCTTTTCCGCCTGGCGCACCATATGAATTGAAAACCAAATATTCGCCGTTCGGGGAAATTACCGCGGAATAAATCCAAAGCTTTTCATCTTCAAAAATTCCGTCTATCGTTTTTGGTTCGGAAAAAGTCTCCCCATCAAACTTGGTTTCGTAAAGCTTTACACTTTTTGTACCGCGCATCATGGTAGTGAAATAAAAAGTGATGTTGTCATTCGAAAAAAAGAAGTTATTGTTTGATGATGGCCAGTCTTCCTGTTCTATTTGAACCTCGTTTATCGGTTCTGGTAATGGTTTTGGTTCACCCCAACCATTATCCGTTTTTTCCATCATCCAAATATTCATATCAAAGTTTCCTTTATTGGGTTGGTTCGGAACCGGACGTTCTGAACCAAAGAAAAAAAACTTTCCGTTTGGTGTAATATATGCTGTTTCATCCCTGTCCGTCGAAAAACTAGCAAGTTTTGGCGTTGTCCATTCGTCGTTTTTAAAATCACTCACATAAATCTTTTGTTTTTCATTAGGGGCCCTTCTAGAGAAGTAAGCCTTAAGCCCGTCCGTGGAAAAAGTCAATTCAAATTCACTATTGTCCTCAGTGGAGATTATGCCTTTCGCGAATGGAATTGGTTGTGCGACGATATTATTTGAATATTTTATTTCAGGTATTCTCGGCTTATTGGTACAAGCTAAAAATCCAAACAACATCATTATTGTAAAGAGTTTTGTTTTTATCAAAACATTATTAATATTAAGCCACTTACCCCATATAGGGTACGTGTATATTTTAATGGAAATATAGTGAAATCATTTCAACGATATTGTTGGAATCATTGCTGTATCCCCTAAAGTTCTTACTCTAAAAAACCAATGCAATAGGTCAGTTTACGTCTTTATAAGCAAGTTATTATTCACCTTTACATGCCCCACATTTTTGATTCTCATTGAGGTAGATTAGGGTTTCTTTACAGATTTGTTCTAAAATTGAAATATCTATGTCGGCAAGTTTTTTAACATAGATACAAGCCTTCCCCATTTTAAATTTACCGAACGCTTTCAATAATGCATCGTTCTTGCCTGTTCTAGCATAGATGTAGAATGAAAATTGTGCTTTTCTTGGCGAGAACCCTAACATCGGTGCATCGCCCTCATGGCCACTGGCATATTTATAATGATAACTTCCAAAACCAATAATAGTGGGTCCCCACATCTTAGGTTCAAAACCAGACCATTTGCCCATTAGTTTTATGAGTTCAAGACTATCTGATTTCTTTTGCTCATTTTCAACATAAGAATGGATAAAATCAAATACATCGATTTCAGTAACCGTAGTTTTATTCTTTGCCATGCGGTAATTGTATTAACGAATTATACAATAGCTTTGTTCTTTAAGACCTACAATTGATTATGTAAAGCCTTGAATTGCGCATCATAAGATACTGTTTTTTGGTAAGCCCCGGTTTTTATGGGTAGGCCAAAAACCACTTTTTTGGCATAAGTTACTTGAGTGGTGATAATGCCCGTATTCGGTGCATATCTCTTTTTTGATTGGGTCTTGGGCTTAATGCGAATATTGCCATAACTCTCGAAAATGGATGTAAAAAAAACAGCTATTGTAGAAATAGCTGTTTTTTAAATGCCTTATGTAAAAAAAGATTAGATTTTAATGAACTCTTTTTGGCTCAATTGAATATCGTTCAACAGGTCCCTAGTGAATTTCAAATGACCTCTAGTTGTAATAATTTTAAACCGGTTGGTCTTCAGACGGCTAAAGGTATCCAACAACAACCACTTTGATTTCAGTAAATCTACCTTAGTGGATTTTAAGCTAATGTCGAAAAAGTATTTCTTACCATTCTTCGTAGCTGAAATATCAGGAGTGACCTCGACACCGCTTCTTTTACTTTTAAAGGTTTTAGGAGTGTCGTATCCCGGAATATCCGCTTTGATGTTTTCGAAACCCTTGAATTGTAAATGGGAAATTGATTGTTCTAAAATGTCTTGATTTTGTTCTTTTTGTTTTGATATCATCTAAATAAATTAAAAGATTTTTGCAGAATTGCAAAAAATCAGGACACTTTAGGTTTTTTTTAAGTTTAAGATTAATTGTTGATTGAAGCGTTAAAGACTTTTGAAAATGATCATTTAGGATAAAATTCGGTACCATCGACCAAAATCAGGAGTTTTCATCAAGATCATTCGGTCCTTTGCAGCAAAGCCATGTAAAATCCGTCAAACCCGTGTTCTGATGCATAGATGTTTTGATCTTTCTCAAACCTAAAGGTTTTACCCTCTTCTGAGGCTAAAAAAGAATGTATCTGTTCTGCATTTTCCTCTGGTAGTATGGAACAGGTCGCATAGACCATTTTTCCCCCTGGTTTCACCATTTTAGAATAGTTACGAAGAATATCATATTGAACACCTTTGATCTTCTCGATAAACCCCGTCTGTAACTTCCACTTAGAATCTGGGTTACGACGTAAAACCCCTAGGCCTGAACATGGTGCATCCAACAAAAGTCTATCTACTGAATTATGGAGCTTCTTAATTATTTTGGTAGAGTCAATGGTTCGGGTCTCTACGTTATGAATGCCATTTCTTCTCGTACGTATCTTTAATTTTTTGAGCTTACTTTCATAAATATCCAAGGCTATTAACTGCCCTTTATTTTCCATCAATGAGGCCAAATGCAAGGTCTTGCCGCCCGCACCGGCGCAGGCATCAACCACACGTTGTCCCGGCTTCACCTCTAAATAAGGTGCAACCAACTGTGAAGAAGCATCTTGTACTTCAAAAAGTCCGTTTTTAAAAGCTTGGGTTGTAAACACATTTTTACGTTCTACCAGTTTTAAGGCATCTTTTGCGCCTGAAATGGTTTCCGTTTCAATTTCTTCGCTTTTTAAGAGCCCTTTTAAGCGTTGTTTGTCGGTTTTTAAGGTATTCGTTCTAAGAATTACCTCGGCCTGCGCATTCAGTGCCGCGATTTCTTTCGTCCATAGTTCAGTACCCAAAGCTTTTTCGCCCAATTCATCTAACCAGTCGGGTATGGATTCCCGATACTTCCTGATTTTTGAAAGCTCATCAAAACGACCTTTGATACGCCGTACCGGTGTGGCTTCCAGTTGTTTCCAATCGGGCAATGAAATGCCCCGTAGTACACACCAAACGGCAAACAAGCGGAATAGGTTTTCGCGGGAGTAGTGTCCACTTACCTCGGCTATTTCGGCATAGAGTCGTTTCCAACGTACGATGTCATAGGTGGTTTCTGCAATAAAACCACGGTCCCTGGCACCCCAACGTTTATCATAGCGTAAAACTTTTTCGATGACCTTGTCAGCGTACTCCCCTTCATTGAAAATGAAGTTTAAGGCATCGATAACGGCAAATACTAAATTTCGGTGTAAACGCATGAACTAAAAATAAGTGTGCAAAGGTAGGCATACCTGTTAGATATTCTTCTTCTCTATTTTTACTTAATGTTAAATGGTATTATAAATCCACTGGTTTTATTTTCACCCTCGCTCCGTTTCTTAATTTAGAGGAAAGTCAGTATAGTCATCAGAACGACTTTCCAGCTAATCAGGCAAGATTAAAGGAGGTGTTGTTCGCGTTTCTGAATCCTGCCATTCTAAAATGATTTTATGAAATACCGATATCTTGAATGGTTCACAAGGAATCTCGATGAACTATTTCTATTTTTGAACAAATTCTTTTTATGCGCTATTTCATTTTTTTGGCTGCCTTGGTCTTTTTGGCAGGATGTCAGTCACGACTGAAATCACATGAATATACATCAATTGCCATTGAAACTGTTTTTGAAGATTCCGTTAGTATTCGAGCCATTACTTTTTTAGATGATAATACCCTTGCTTTTGCAGGGAGTGGGGGAGTGTATGGTACGGTTGATGTAACAAGCGGTAGAGTGCGCTCCAACGTCATGAAGTACCATACCAGCATACCAGAGTTTCGGGCCATCGGGCATACGACGAATGACTTTTTTATGCTGTCGGTAGCAAATCCCGCACTGTTGTACAAAACAGGGGATGCCGGAAAAATGGAATTGGTCTATAAAGAAGAAGGTGAAAAGGTATTCTATGATGCCCTGAAGTTTTGGAACGACCAAGAGGGAATTGCCATTGGTGATGCCACAGATGGATGTTTATCGATTATCATTACCCGAGATGGTGGAACTACTTGGAATAAACTGTCTTGCAGTCAATTACCAGAACCTATAGCCAATGAAGGGGCTTTTGCAGCCAGTAATACCAATATAGATATTATAGGCGAGCATACTTGGGTGGCCACTTCGGTCGGTCGTGTTTTATTTTCTGCTGATAAGGGATTGACTTGGAAGGTCGTAAAAACCCCGATAATCAATACCACGGATTCACAAGGAATCTATTCCATTGATTTTTACGATAAAAAAAACGGTTATGGAATTGGAGGGGACTATACCCAACCCAATTTGAACAAGGCGAATAAAATTGTGACCACCGATGGTGGTGGTACGTGGTTGCCCGCAGCTGACGGGAAAATACCGGGATATAAAAGTTGTGTACAATACATCCCTAATTCAGGGGCGGAAGATTTGGTGGCAGTGGGGTTTACCGGTATCTCATATTCGAACGATAGGGGAGCTACTTGGTCTGAACTTAGCAAAGAAGGTTTTTACACTATTCGGTTCTTAAATGAAAATACCGCTTATGCGGCCGGAAAAAATCGAATTGCCCGATTAACTTTTGAATAAAAAAAGGGACGTTTATAAACGCCCCTTCTTTGCAACAACAATCCAAACTAAATCTGATATCAAACATTGACAACAACATAATTGCGTCCTGTTTTTTGATACCAGATGCCTTTGTATTTATAGAACTTTCTACCTTTTATAACCACCACTCTATTACCTCTAGGCAGTGTTCTTACCTTAACTCCAACAGGGGCAGCACAGACCACGTATTTTCGGGCTCTTTTTTTATACCAGACACCATCTGCAACGTAGAAATTGGTTTTCTTATGAACGACAACACGCGGTTTTACCACTGTGGTTACCACGGTACCATGTTTAGGATATACACGAACTACTTTTCGTTGTGCGTTGCTCATAAACATTGCTCCAACAAGTGCCATAGTCAACAATACTGTTTTTAAATTTTTCATAATGTAGATTTTATGGGTTACTGTTACTATGACCCTTATGAGCGGTATAGGTTTAATCGAAAAAAAGGCCTTTTGGCCCCTTTTATGGGTCGTACGTCGAATTATGGTATCAAAGGTAGTAGCCAATGCTCCATTCTTGAAAATCAATATGCCTTATGCTAAAAATGCCGTAATCGTTGGATTCAATAACGTCGAGAATCAGACTACTTGTATAAATAAGATTTCAGACCGCTTATCGGTCAGATAGGTGGGGTGCACTTTATGATGTTACAAGGGTACTTTAAATGTGACGGAGACTATTGTAGGATCAGCCCCCTCCACGACGTTTTTGATATTGCTGCAATAACCTTTTTTTAAAGCTCTCTTCGGCCCTAAAGAGTTTAATGATTTTCAAAGCGGGAATCACCTCTTTTAAATCCGCAATAAAATCTTGCTCTACCGCATGTTTTTCAGACTGCAGTTTTGCATAAGTGGCGACCATAACTTCAGCTTCTTTTGGCGACGTCTGTGATAGATTGGCCAAACGCCCCCCAAACTGTTGCCGTTCTTTTTTTCTAATGTCGGCGATCTTTTGCTCATGGGCATTGTAGACTGGCCAAAATAGCTGCGCTTCTTCGCGGCTTAAGTTTAGCTGCTCCGTAATAAATGCCACTTTTAGGGTTTTTATACGTTCCCTGCCAGGTCCTTGTTGTGCAAAAATGCCCAAAGCGTATAAAAGTATAGGTAGTAGAAGTAGTTTATTCTTCAAATTCATATTCTAAATTTAATTCCTCAAAATCCGCTATGTTCGAATCAAGGTAGTCTATAAGCACCTCTTCTTCAATTTCAATGGCATCGTCATTTATAGTGCCCAATTCAGAGGCGTCTATATCGACCACTTGGGCAATTTCATAAGAAGAAAGCCCAATATCCGTATTTTCAAAATAAGCATCTATTTCGGCATTGGCCAAATCGTCAAACCGTACCGGTTTCGTAGTATCAGGGCTAAGATAAAATACCAACACCAAAATCGCAGCAATCGAGGCTACGGCGAAAAAGATTTTCTTATAGTCCACCAATGAAATAACCTTGGACTCATCTGTAGTAATCTTGCTGGTAATGTTGTCATGAACCGAATCGAAATAGCCCTCGGGAACCGAAAAACCATCCGTTTTCGGAATAATGGATTCTTCTGCCGCAATCTTATCCATTAACCTTTCGTTAAAGGATTCGAAATAGCCTTCAGGGGTCTTGAATTTATTTTTGTGGTTCTTTTTCATGTCAACTATTTGACTCTCAAATTCTAAAATAGTTTAATCTTCTTTGAGATAGGTTTCAATCTTTTTAACCGCTAGATGGTATGATGCTTTTAGGCCACCTACCGAGGTTTCTAAAATTTCGGCTATTTCATTGTACTTCATTTCTTGAAAGTATTTCATATTAAAAACCAGTTTCTGCTTTTCGGGCAGTGTGGCCAAGGCCTTTTGTAATTTCAACTGAATTTCTTCGCCTTCAAAATACACATCGGATTCCAATGCGCCCAACATGCTTTCTTTCATTTCTTGGTCTGTGATACCTGCTTTACGTTGTTTTTGTTTTAAAAAAGTCAATGACTCATTGGTTGCGATACGATACATCCAAGAATATAATTTGCTTTCGCCTTTAAAACCATCAATGCTTTTGTAAACCTTGATAAACGTGTTTTGAAGCACATCATCAGCATCATCGTGATCTAATACAATTCTTCTGACATGCCAATAGAGCCTCTCTTTGTAGGTGTTTACGAGCACCTCAAAGGCCTTGGCTTGGCTTTGTTTGTCTTTTAATTCGGTAACAAGCGTTTCTTCTGATATCAATTAAAGCCTGGTTTGTTACTATGACCCTAAAGTTATGAAAAGGTTTAATTGATTGTGGTATGGAATTTCTGATGCGCGATATTTAATTAAATTTCAATAACGAAGTTTATGCAGCAGGAATGGGTATACTAATTTTTAACCATCAACCATCAACCATCAACCATCAACCATCAACCATCAACCAAGATTCTGCATCTCAACTAATTTTTTATAACCTTTTGCTGACTTCATAAGTTCTTCATGCGTGCCCTGTTCCATAATATCGCCTTTATGCAGTACCACGATCGAATCGGCGTTTTGAATGGTGGATAATCTATGGGCAATAACGATAGAGGTTCGATTGCGCATCATTTTCTCCAGAGCATCCTGTACCAGACGTTCACTTTCCGTATCAAGGGCTGAGGTAGCTTCATCTAATATCATGATGGGTGGATTTTTCAAAACGGCCCTCGCAATCGACAAACGTTGTTTTTGTCCCCCACTTAGCTTATTGCCACTATCACCGATATTGGTATCGTAACCATTCGGTAGCTCCATGATAAAGTCATGGGCATTGGCAATCTTTGCAGCTTCCATAATCGCCTCGTCCGTAGCATTTTCTTTACCAAGGGCAATGTTGTTCTTTACGCTGTCATTAAATAAAATGGAATCTTGGGTTACCAAGCCCATCAATCCGCGAAGTGATTTTTTGGTAATGTCCTTGATATTGGTGCCATCAATCAAAATTTCACCTTCATTGACATCATAAAATCGTGTGACCAAATTGGCGAGGGTACTTTTTCCACTTCCTGATTGCCCAACTAAAGCAATCGTGTGCCCCTTATTGACCTTTAGGTTGAAGTTTTTAAGTACCCACTCCTCTTCGTATTTGAAGGAGATGTCCCGTAGGGTCAGATTATCTGTTAGTCCATTTATGGTCAAAGCATTGGCATTTTCCTTAATGGTATTTTCTTTGTCCAATACCTCAAAAATCCGCTCTGCGGATGCGTTCCCTTTCTTAATATTGTAATTGACCGTGGTTATCGACTTTACAGGATTGATAATCGTGTAAAACAAGCCTATATAGCCCATAAATTCTTGTGGTGTCAAGGTGCTTTTGTTCCCTAAGACCAGACTGCCACCGTACCATAGAACGGTAATTACGACGGTTACCCCTAGAAATTCACTGAATGGTGAGGCAAGGCCTTTTCGTTGTAACACAGCAGTCATAATTTTTTTAAACCGTGATGTAGAATCCGTGAATTTTGTACTCAGACGTTCTTCGGCATTAAAACCTTTTATAATTTTTAAGGCCCCAAGGGTCTCTTCTAAAAAAGATAAAAAGGTTCCTGTTTCTTGTTGGGCCTCTAAAGATTGCGCTTTTAACCGTTTACCCACTACAGAAATTAAAAATCCGGCAATCGGTAAAAAAATAAAAACAAATAGGGTCAATTGCGGACTTATGGCAAGCATCGAGACCAGAACAATGATGATTGTTATGGGTTCGCGGGCCAGTGCCTCTAAAGAGTTTATGATAGAACCCTCGATTTCTTTGACATCAGAGGTCATTCTAGCTAGTAGGTCTCCCTTTCTGGTCTCCGTGAAATAGCCCAGCTGTAAATCTAAGGTCTTATGGTACAACTTGTCTTGAATGTCTTTCACCATACCGGTTCTTAAAAAGGCCAATACATACATTGCTGCATAGCGAAAAGCATTTTTAAGAAAAAAAATGATGATACTGGTAATACATATGAATACTAAGGCCGCTACCGGACCTTCTTGATCCACTTTTACGGTCAAATAATAGTTCAATGAATCGGTCAAATAGGCCTGAAGGTTACCAAGGCCATCATAAATAGGGGCTTGTGCCACTTTTTCTTGTGTACCGAATAAAATCCCCAAGGTTGGTATAAATATGATAATCGACAATACGTTGAATATCGAGTACAGTACATTAAAGATAATGTTGAGTATCGCATACGATTTGTACGGTCTGGCAAACCGTAAAATCTTTTTAAAGTAGTTCATTCACTATAAATTCAGTTCCGCAACGATTCCTTCCAATTTAGAATCCAACTGCGAATTTACGGATTTAAAATCCGCTGCTTCGGCCAAGGTCGTATTTGTACTCATGTAAAATTTAACCTTAGGTTCAGTGCCACTAGGTCTGGCCGCTATTCGCGTACCATCTTCGGTTTCATAGATCAATACGTTTGATTTCGGAAGGTCGATATGCCTTTCCTCTCCGGTTTGTACATTCTTGGCGATGGAGGTGTTGTAGTCTTCTATCCAAAGTAGTTTTGAACCTTGTACGGTCGACACGGGATTTTCCTTAAAATCTTTCAACATTTGCTTGATTTCCTCAGCACCGCTCATCCCTTTTTTGGTGATTGAGATCAATTTCTCTTTATAGAATCCGAACTGTACATAAGCATCAATCAAATCCTTATAAAAAGAACTGCCGTTGGCTTTTGCCTGTGCAGCTATTTCACAGGCCAATAGGGTGGAAGTCACCGCATCTTTATCGCGAACGAAGTCACCGACCATATAGCCAAAACTTTCCTCTCCGCCGCCAATAAACGTTGAATCGGGAAAGTCTTTTATCATTTTTCCAATCCATTTAAAACCTGTTAGGGCAGTTTTGAATTCCACGCCATAGGCTTTTGCCATTTGTTCCATCATCGGGGTCGATACAATGGTCGTTGCTATGAATTCGTTACCCTTAAAGCCTTGGGCCTTATACTGGTCTAATAAAAACTTGGTCATCAAGACCATCGTCTGGTTTCCGTTCAAGAGTTCCATTTCTCCATCAAGGTTTCGTACGGCGATGCCCAAACGGTCGCTATCGGGATCTGTGCCCACTACCATATCGGCCCCTATCTCTTTCGCTTTTTGAATGGCCATAGCCAAAGCTTCGGGTTCTTCTGGGTTTGGTGACTTGACCGTAGGAAAGTTTCCATCAGGTTTGGCCTGTTCTTCGATGACCGTCACGTTTTTATAGCCCGCTCGTTTTAAAACCTCAGGAATTGCGGTTATCGAAGTGCCATGAATGGAGGTGAAAACAATCTTAAAATCATCTTTCCCTTTCGCACCAAAGCTTCCATTTTTAACGGATTCTTCAAAGAAGGCCTCATCTACGGCTACATCAATGGATTCGATTAAATCAGGATTGGCCTCAAATTTAATGTCCTCGAATGAAAGGGAATCAATTTCAGCGATAATCTCACCATCTTCAGGAGGCACTATCTGCCCCCCATCACCCCAATACACCTTATAGCCATTGTATTCAGGTGGATTGTGTGAAGCTGTCAATACAATACCTGCATGGCATTTCAAATGTCGAACCGCAAACGATAGTTCAGGTGTTGTTCTAAGCTCAGAAAATCGAAATACTTTGATGCCGTTGGCCGATAATACTTCTGCCACCACTTGCGATAGGGTATCACTGTTATGACGGCAGTCATAGGCAATAACCACTTTTATTTCCCCTTCGCGGTAGGTGTTTTTTAAATAATTGGCCAGTCCCTGCGTACTTTTACCCAAGGTATATTTATTTATCCTATTGGTGCCAACCCCCATTACACCGCGCATACCACCCGTGCCGAACTCTAGATTTTTATAAAAACGTTCTTTGAGCTCTTCTGTGTCATTTGCGATGAGATGTTCAATTTCTTGCCGCGTGGCTTGATCAAAGAAATCGGTTAACCAGGTCTTGGCAGTGGTAGTTATAGAATCCATAAAAGGGTTTTTTAATAGTGTAGTAAATTACGTCAGTTTATCTTTAAAAGACAATGTTAATAGTCCAAAAATATTAAAACAACCGCTAAATTGGGTTTTAGTATGATTTTTCATTAAGTTTCGCAGTCATGAGGAAGCTGATTTTTCTTTTTTTCATCACTTCTATGTGCGCTTCTTTTTCGCAAAAGGAAGCGGCCAATTGGTACTTTGGACAAAATGCTGGTCTTGACTTTAATTCGGGGACACCCTTACCCCTTTTAGACGGTCAAGTGCGAACCGTTGAGGGCAGTGCGAGTATTTCTGATGCAAATGGTAACTTGTTGTTCTACACCGATGGTATTACCATTTGGAATAGAAGACATCAAATTATGGCCAATGGGGAGGGACTAAAAGGAAGTTCTTCGAGTTCACAGACCGCATTAATTGTTCCAGACCCTACGAACAGTGTCAAATATTATATTTTCACCACCGATGACGCATTATTGGCAGATTCGGATGATTTCAATGGTTTTAACTACAACGTAGTGGATATGTCATTGGACAATGGTGCAGGGGCGGTCATTGAAAAGAATATCGAATTGCTGCCCGTGGGTTCTGAAAAGGTATCTGGGGTTTTAAATTTTGAGGATAATCATTACTGGGTCATCACCCATTATGTGGATCGCTTTTATGCTTATAAGGTAGATGGGAATGGGGTCAATACCAATCCCGTGATTTCCATAATCGGCCCTTCGGTAACCAATTTTGCCAATGGCCGGGGTTCCCTGAAATTATCACCGGATGGTAGAAAGTTGGCCATGTCATACCTCATTACCGAACCAAGGTATGCTTCCAATTTATTCGTTTTTGATTTTGATGCCCAAACAGGTGTGGTCAGTAACCCCGATGAGGCATTGGGGCATACCAGGGCGTACTATGGGCTCGAATTTTCTTCCGATTCCAATAGATTGTATGCATCAGGGGTCAATTTCGATTCGAGCAACCAATTGCAAAATATTGATGTCGTTCAGTTTGATCTGGAAAGGCCTGATTTCTTTGACTCGGAAACCGTCGTTTTGAATTTCGATAATGAATCCGATGTTTTTGTTGCGGGGGCACTGCAAATAGGTTTAGACAAGCGAATATACCATTCCCTGCCAAGTCCAAGTTTATCGGTAATACGCAACCCGAATGCTGAAGGACAGCTTATCGATGCAGAAAGATTCCGAATAGATTTAGGGGGAAGGGCAGCAACTTTCGGGCTGCCACCCTTTGTGCAGTCTTTTTTTGAAACCGTTTTTGACATTGAAAGCTTCTGTTTCGGAACGCTAACTACCTTTACTCCAGAAGATAGTACCAATATTTCAAGTATTTCTTGGGATTTTGGAGATCCGGATTCCGGTGCGGCCAATTTTTCCAATAGCTTGGTAGGGGAACATCGTTTCTCGTCAGCAGGCACATTTCAGGTCACCATCGATGTTACTTATGCAAATGGGGCGACCAGGGAGTTCGTGGAATATGTGGATATCAAAGAAATTCCAAATGTATTGCAGGAGGTTGAATTGATACAGTGTGATATTGATGGCACCAATGATGGAATAACCTCATTTAACCTGTTGGAAGCAATACCCTTATTTAATATCGAAGATGACACTATTACGGCCTCATTCTTTACTTCTGAAGCGGATGCAGTCGCCAATGTAGGGGAAATTACACCGATTGGATATACCAATGCGATTGAAGATGAAAGGGTGTATGCCAGGGTTTTTAAAGATCCAGAATGTTTTGTGGTCGTCGACATTACTTTAAGTGTTGAACCAATTACTGATTTAGGGCTTTATGATACCCTTTATATTTGTGATGGCATTTTATCTGAAAACTCGGTTACTGCAAACCTTTCGCAGGTCGCTGAACAACTTTCAGAAGATTTTATCGATGGTGACATAACCCTATATCTGAATAGTAATGATGCACTTTTAGAACTGGATCCATTGGCATTTCAAGATTTCAGCTTTAATACGTTTCCATTGCCCGAATTATTTTTTAGGGTAGAATATGAAAATACCTGTGCTTTTGTGGGCAGGGTGGCTTTGAAGGTATTTGAAATACCAAATTTTGAAGAACAATTGACCCTCGCATTGTGTAGCGGAAGGGCTACCTTGACCGCTTTAGCGGGTTATGCCGATTACCTATGGTCAACCGGTGCGACCGACCAAACAATAGAAGTGACTGAAACGGGGTTGTACGATGTCGTCTTTGCAAATGGTAAATGCGCTTACACGCAAACTATTGAGGTATTGCCCGAACCGGAAATCGATATTGCTGAAATTGTCATTGACGACTTTAATCGTAACAACCGGATACAAATTATCTTGGGTGCAGATGAGTTCATTGAAAACACCATTTTTTCGATAGACGGAGGGCAAAACTTTCAAAATACAAACACCTTTTCAAACGTATTACCCGGACTTTATGAATTGATTGTTGATAATGGATGTTCGATATACGAAGAAGAAATAGTGGTAGGTGGGTTACCCTCGTTTTTCACGCCCAATGGTGATGACAGGAATGAAACCTGGAACCTTGACTATCCCATATATTTTCCTGAATATAAAGTTTCCATTTTCAGTAGATATGGTACCTTGTTGTTTTCGTTTGATTCTGGCCAACAAGGGTGGGACGGGCGCTACCAAAACCAGGATATGCCAGCCGATAGCTATTGGTATGCCTTAGAACTTGGTGACGGTCGGGTTTTCAAGGGTTCTTTTGTGCTAAAGCGCTAGTTGGCCGTTCGCTCGCCGATTTGATAATTCTCAGAAGTTCGTTTTGAACGAATCAATATTTCCCCTATAAAACCCGCTAAAAATAATTGGGTACCCAGGATCATCGAAGTCAGGGCAATATAGAACTGGGGCCTATCGGTAATCAAACGACTGGTCGGGTTTAAGAAGAGTTTGTCCACCCCTAAATAGAGTGAAAAACAAAAACCGATAAAAAACATCAAGACGCCCAAGGCACCGAAGAGATGCATCGGCCGTTTTCCAAATTTCGATACGAACCAAATCGTGAGCAAATCTAAAAAACCATTGATAAAACGTTCCATACCAAATTTAGTACTGCCGTATTTTCTTGCTTGATGACGTACAACCTTTTCACCTATTCTAACAAATCCGGCGTTTTTGGCCAATACGGGAATGTACCGGTGCATTTCACCAGAAACCTCTATCGTTTTGATAACACTTTGATCATAGGCCTTTAGACCACAGTTGAAGTCGTGTAACTGCACGCCAGAGGTTCTACGTGCGGCCCAATTGAAAAGTTTTGAAGGCAGGTTTTTCGCTAAGATGGAGTCATAGCGCTTTTTTTTCCATCCTGAGACCAGGTCAAAATTACCTTTTGCGATGAGTTGGTAAAGTTCTGGTATTTCCTCAGGATTATCTTGTAAATCGGCATCCATGGTGATGACCACATCACCAATGGCATCTTTAAAACCTGCATGCAAGGCTTGGGATTTTCCGAAATTCTTTAGAAAACGAATCCCTTTTACCTCTTGATGTATATCGGCAAGTCTTTTGATGATCGACCATGAATTATCCGTGCTTCCATCATCAATAAAGATGACTTCGTATAAAAATTGATTGGATTGCATGACCCGCGCAATCCAATCATAAAGCTCTTCAAGGGATTCTTCTTCGTTAAGTAGTGGAATTACAATGGATAACTGCATTGTTCTTATCTGGAATTCCCTCCAAAAATAGCACTTTCTTTATTAGTAGGCCGGTTTGTCTTTTTTAGTGATCAAGCCTGTAATTAAGCCTACGATTAATCCGAAAAGTGCACTTATGACTAATCCAAATGCTAAAAATACTGGAAAAAGCTTCTTTTGAAAGGCGACACCCTGATTCCATTGTTCTTGTGTCATTTGCGGATTTGCTTCAAATGCTGTAGTTTTTTGTATTTCCATCACTTTGTCCATATAATCCGGTTCAATGACGTTTGACAATACCAAAAAGTAAATCGTTCCGATTATAGCGGCAATAAGCCCAATTCCAGCTCCAATTTTGATGGCTTGAACCAGCTTTAAATATCCTCCATTCGCTTTTTTAAACTGAATAATACCAATTACGATGAACAATGCTAAAATGCCAAATTGAACTGCCTGAATTCCTATACTTCTGTCGTAGTGCATGTCTGCGGTAAACAGCATTACTCCAAATACAATGCCTACAAGTCCCGCTAAGGCACCAAATTGAAGGGAAAACTTTCGTGTCTTAAGTTGATTTTCTTCCATGTTTTATTATTTTGTTGGTTATGTGGTGTTAGTTAGCCTAACGGTCAAAATGTTACAGTTAAAGATACATTTTTTTCTTTTTTGGGGTTTTCTAGGTTGTGCTTGTTTAAAATTTGATTAAATTTGCAGCCTTAAATAAGTGCCTGTCGGAATGGGCACGTCAATTTTATTTAAAATGAAAACAGGTATACACCCAGAGAATTATAGATTAGTTGCTTTTAAGGATATGTCAAATGATGATGTATTTATTACAAAGTCGACTGCAGAGGCCAAAGAGAACATTACCGTTGATGGTGTTGAATATCCATTGATTAAATTGGAAATTTCAAGAACCTCACATCCATTTTACACCGGTAAGACCAAACTTATCGATACCGCCGGTCGAATTGATAAATTCAAGAACAAGTACAAAAAGTTCAGTAAGGAAGAAAAGAAGGCTGAATAGTCTTTTTGGAAATATATGACAAACGCCTTCGTTTTATTGCGAAGGCGTTTTTATTTTTATGCCATTCTAAAAATCCGATAATGAATTTTATACTTGCCGATGGAAATTACAGAGAGCACCTGCTTCCATTTACATTTACCAGACCCGTTGCAGACATTCGAATAGGTATTCTGACCATTCGTGAAAAATGGGAACGTGTTTTGAATTGCGAGGTAAGTGCGCTAACGGAGTCGTATCTTTCAGTGAAGTATCCATTGGTATTGGACAAGATGAATGTTGTCATCAACGCTTCTTTTTTACCAAATCAAGATTTTGTCGATGCGGTGCGCAAGTTAAGACTTGGCGAAGCATTGATTTTTAATGAAGAGGTAATTGCTTATGCCACAGGTGATCCGCAGAAAGGGTTTGACCTCGCTGAATATAAATCGATAGTACTTAACAGTACTTTGATTACGGTAAAAAACACTTGGGATATCTTCTCTAAAAATGGTGAGGCCTTACAAGCTGATTATGATTTAATCACCACAGGCCGAAAAAGTGCCCCGATAGCGGATACCAATCGTGTAATAGCACCAGAAAACATCTTTTTAGAAGAAGGGGCACAAGTAGAACATAGTATTCTCAATGCTTCGACCGGCCCGATATATTTGGGTAAGGATACGTTGGTTATGGAAGGGAATATGATACGGGGTGCTTTTGCACTTTGTGAGAAGGCCGTTGTAAAAATGGGGGCTAAGATTTACGGACCTACCACCATAGGCCCTTATGGCAAAGTATGTGGTGAAATCAATAATTCCGTGATATTCGGGTATTCCAGTAAAGGGCATGATGGGTATTTGGGCAATGCAGTACTAGGGGAGTGGTGTAATATTGGGGCCGATTCCAACAACTCTAACTTAAAGAACAACTACGCCAAAGTACGTTTATGGAACTATGCCACCGAGCGTTTTGACCAAACCGGTCTTCAGTTTTGCGGTTTGATGATGGGTGACCATAGTAAGACCGCTATCAATACCATGTTCAATACGGGTACGGTAATCGGGGTCAGCGTAAATGTATACACCCCGGGATTTCCAAGAAATTTTGTTCCGAGCTTTAGTTGGGGGGGCGCTTCGGGTTTTAGTGCCTATTTGCCAAAAAAAGCCTTTGAGGCCGCAAAAGTTATGATGGCCCGACGGGGAGTTGAATTTGATGAAAAAGAAGCCGACATCTTGAACCACGTTTTCGAGTTGACCAAAAAATGGCGTAAGTACTAGTCTTTCAAAGTATTTAAACCATTTCTTCTACAATTGAACCACCAATTGGCATTACTCAATAACATAGGTTTTTCCTCCGATGAAGATCATATCGGTATCCAATATATTTTCACCTTCTGCACCAAATGCGAAAGAGAACCGTAAGATTCTACCATCATTGTAATTGAACGTAATGGTATTCTTGTCAATCGTATACTTGCCCGAATCGTTATTGTTTTTCCAGGCACTGGAAGAAAAAGAGGTTATGCCGCCATTTTCGGCTTGGGTAAAATGGGTATCGTCCAAGAAAACGATTTCAGACCTGAAAAGCGCGTAGGTCGAATTTCCAAAATTCCCTCCGGATATTTTTTCATATGTGCCTTTAAGGGTCGTTTTAGTGTTAAAGGGAAACGCCTTAAACCAATTGCCCGAGTTTAAATCATATTCATATATTTTACTTTCGGCGTCGGTCAGGGTAAAGATACTATTTTTCCTCTGCCAAGTGCCCCATAGTTGGGGTTCGTCGATTTTCGATTTGGCCAGATCGGTATCCTCCAATGGTTCTTCGGCGACCTCAAAGTAAGTACCATCCTCAAATAGCACGATAGGCTCAAAGGTTACTGCCGCAGGATATCCGCTAATTGCCCTAAAATACCAACCTGCTTCTTTTGGTGTTTTTTGTGCCTGTATATTGGCGAATGTACAGCACACAAAGGTCATTAGTAAAAAAAGTGACTTGACATGTGGTTTCATTTCAAAATGTATTTAGTAATCGACTATATATTGTAATCGGTTTATCCTTTGGTAAGGGCAAATTGGTATATGGGCTACAAAATATATAAAATCCAGCTTCTTTTTTGATCATTGGATATTTTTTGAAAAATTTATCATGTTGAGGTTACTCGCAGTAATTAGTATCTTTGCAAGCCTAAAAATCAGGGGATATCCCTATGAATAAAAAAGTAGCGTTTTACACCCTAGGTTGCAAGCTCAACTTCTCTGAGACCTCGACTATTGCACGAACCTTTCAAAACGAGGGTTTTGATCGCGTTGATTTTTCGCAAGAAGCCGATATTTATGTTATCAATACCTGTTCGGTGACCGAAAATGCCGATAAGCGTTTTAAAACCATAGTTAAGCAGGCACAAAAAGCGAACCCTGAAGCCTTTATAGCTGCGGTGGGTTGTTATGCACAGCTAAAGCCTGAGGCACTTGCGGCCCTTGATGGGGTAGATTTGGTCTTGGGCGCTACCGAGAAATTCAAGATTACGGACTATCTGAACGACCTTTCTAAAAATGACCATGGTAAAGTGCATTCTTGTGAGATTGAAGACGCTGATTTTTATGTCGGTAGTTACGCCATAGGTGATAGAACCCGAGCTTTCTTAAAGGTTCAAGACGGGTGTGATTATAAGTGCACCTATTGCACCATTCCGCTTGCTAGGGGAATTTCGCGTAGTGACGCTTTGGGCAATGTGTTGCGCAATGCTGCCGAAATAGCATCCAAGGGTATTAAGGAAATTGTACTTACCGGTGTAAATATCGGTGATTACGGTAAAGGGGAGTTTGGTAATAAAAAGCATGAACATACCTTTTTTGATATGGTCAAGGCCCTTGATGATGTCGATGGAATCCATAGATTGCGCATATCATCGATTGAACCTAATCTATTAAAGAACGAAACTATTGATTTTGTGGCCCAGAGCAGGTCTTTTGTACCCCATTTTCATATTCCATTGCAAAGTGGTAGTGACACCATTTTAAAACGAATGCGCCGTAGGTATCTTTCGAATCTATATATAGATAGAATAGCCCGTATACGAAAGGTGATGCCCGATGCTTGTATTGGTGTGGATGTGATTGTCGGGTTTCCTGGGGAGACTGATGCACTATTTTTAGAGACTTATCATTTTTTGAATGAGCTTGATGTCTCTTATTTACATGTTTTCACCTACTCTGAAAGGGACAATACTTTGGCGGCGACAATGGATGGTGTCGTTCCAAAAAATGCTAGAAGTAAGCGCAGCAAGATGCTAAGAGGGCTTTCGGTGAAGAAAAGGCGTGCATTTTATGAAAGTCAATTGGGCAAGGAAAGAACCGTTCTTTTTGAAGGGGATAACAAGTCAGGGTATATTCACGGATTTACGGAGAACTATGTAAAGGTGAAGGCCCCTTGGAACCCAGAATGGGTAAATACCCTACAACGGGTCGAATTAATGGAAATCGATGAAGATGGTTTGGTGCGGTTTCGGTTAATCGAAGAACCTGTAATCGCATAAAAAAACCCCGATTTTAATCGGGGTCCTTTTTTTTAGATTCGAATGCCTACAGGCAACATTTCTTTGTATTGTCTGTTTTTCCGCAGAAAACCAGCAATATGTGGACTGGTAGGTACAACTCTCAAGTTTTGTTCTTGAATGTGATGCAGAACCGCTTTAATAAAAGATTCCTTAAATCCGTTCTCGGTAATTTCTTCAGGTATAACAAGTTTGGTTAGAAAAACTTTCCGTTCTTGAGAAGAGTATTCGATTTTGGCTAAATGGCCGTCCATTTTGGCCTCAAATTGACGCAAGAAACTGTTGTCATTAATTTCCATCTCTATCATAAAGTTATAGTTTTCTATTTGCTGGCAGATAAAAAAACGATTCGTTGTAGATCGTAAGGTTTGTTTATCTTTCTATTGATTTAGGTTTATAACAACGCAAAGTGAATTATAAACGGGATGCAAAGGTAGGTCAAAAATAGCGGATTTCCTAGCAAAACATAGCATTTTACCAATATGGACGCAAACAAGATTCCTGTTTATCTCATGCCGGGTATGGCAGCCAACCCTTCAATTTTTGACGGAATTCGATTGGATCCGGCGCGTTTTGAAGTGGTTACTTTAGCGTGGTTTCAACCTGAAAAGGGAATCTCATTTCAAGATTATGCTAAAAAGATGTGCGCCAAGATAACCCATGTAAACCCTGTTTTACTTGGGGTTTCCTTTGGCGGCTTACTGGTACAGGAAATGGCATGCTACCTCCCTACACGAAAAGTCATTATAGTCTCAAGTGTCAAATCGAACAAGGAATTGCCCAAACGGATGATTTTTGCAAAATACACTAAAATACATAAACTTTTGCCCACTGGTCTGGTCAATAATGTTGAGTTGTTGGCCAAATATGCCTTTGGCGAAACCGTGACCAAACGGTTGGCCCTTTATGAGATGTATCTATCGATCCGTGATAAGTACTATATTGATTGGTCTATTGAGAATATCGTAAACTGGAGCCCTAAGAAAGAAGTCAAAGGCCTGATCCATATTCATGGGGATAAGGACGCCGTTTTTCCAATTGGCAATATTAAGGATTGTATCACCGTTAAAAACGGTACCCATACGATGATCATTCACCGTGCCAGATGGTTTAATGAAAATTTACCATCCTTGATCGCCACAAAGGCTTAAATTCAGGGTATATTGCATAAAGAAAAATGAAACCAATGAAATACATTAAGAATATTTTAGCGGCCATCGGCGCCCTATGTGTTGTTGCCACGTTCATCTATGCCACACAGATGTCAGACTCAGATGAATTGGACAACGAAGTTTCAGGTGTTACACAAGATGTTAAAAGTACAGGCGACGGTTATAAAATCAGTGCAATTGAAATTCCGGATGATCTTAATTTTGCGGGCGAACCCGTTCCTTTCGATGATCCAGAGGTGATGGAACGCGTCGATCGTGAATTTTTGGTCAATACCTACTGGCAATCCAATGCACTTTTATTGATGAAAAGGGCCCATAAATACTTTCCTATCATCGAACCGATTTTAGCCAAAAACGATATTCCGGATGACTTTAAGTATTTGGCCGTTGCGGAAAGCGGATTGCAAAATGTGGTCTCACCGGCCGGGGCAACCGGATTTTGGCAAATCATGAAAGCTACAGGTAGGGAATATGGTCTTGAAGTCAATGCCAATGTCGATGAACGTTATCATATTGAAAAGGCGACGCAAGTAGCTTGCGACTATCTGAACAAATGGAAAAAACGTTTCGGAAGTTGGACATTGACCGCTGCTGCATACAATGCCGGACCCGGCGGAATTCAAAAATATATGGGTATTCAAAAAGCCGATGACTATTACGACCTTTTATTGGGTGAAGAAACGGGTCGGTATGTATTTCGAATAATGGCCATAAAAGAAATTATTTCGAACCCGGGCAACTATGGTTTCGATGTTGAAAAGAAAGACCTCTACGAGGCGGTGCCCTCATTTAGTGTTGAAGTGGACGAACCCATTGCAAGTTGGGCGGATTTTGCAAAAGAATACGAGATCAATTACAAAATCTTGAAAAGGCATAATCCCTGGTTGCGGGAGCCGCATTTGAACAATGCCTCAAAAAAGGAATATGTCATAGAAATACCGAATAAGGGCTATTACAAAGAATCAAAATAGTAGTGCCCATTCGATAGGTTGCAGGCGCAAAAGGCAAAGACGATGAAATTATATTTTTTTCATTTGCTGTTGCATCATCTTTATCTGATCGGTAAGCATATTGTTTTTGTCCAATTTTTTGGCCTCTTGTAGTAAGGTGGTCGCTTCCCTTTTACGACGTTTTTGCATCGCGATACCGGCTAGACTCAATTTGGCCATGGCTACATCATAATCCATGTTCAAACCGAGCTTCAAGGCTTTTTTAAAATACTTTTCGGCCTGTGTCAGGTTTTTTTGTGAAAAGATAATACCGTGCAGGTAATTGTAATACCCTTGTTGTTTTTTAACCAATGCGGTATCAGGGTTTTTTATCTTGCCCAACCATTTCTCAGTGCCTACCATGTCTTGTTTACGCATTCTAAGAAAGGCCAAAAGGATGATTTCGTTCCTAAAATAAAGGAATATGAAAATCAGTGATAGCAATATCAAAAAAATACCGTTGCCGATATAGCCCTCAATGAACTGGTAAACTGCGTAGGCAATGATTAAAAAGGCAAGGATGAGTTTTATGTTTTTATTGAACATGCGAAACGTTTTATTTTGGTTTGGGCGCAAAATCCCATGTTTTTTACGATTTGCAAAGCTACTAAAAACAATTCAAAATTATTTTTGCAACTACTTGTTAAAGTAAAAAGTCTTCGTATATTTGCGCCCAGAATTTCAGAAAGCGTATCGCTTTTTCTTAATAACTTCGAAATGAAAAGAACATATCAGCCTTCAAAAAGAAAGCGAAGAAATAAACATGGTTTTAGGGAGAGAATGGCCTCTGCCAATGGTAGAAAAGTTCTTGCTAGAAGAAGGGCAAAAGGAAGAAAGAGATTAACCGTTTCATCAGAACCACGTCATAAAAAATAATGACTGTCAATAACTTTTAAATAAAGGTGCTACTTCATCAAGTTTAGCACCTTTTTTTTGGCCTATTTTTAACGCTCGAATAAAAATTATAAGTAACAAATGCCTAAAAGAGAAGATTTAAAATCGATTTTGATTATTGGTTCAGGTCCCATCATAATTGGTCAAGCCTGTGAGTTTGATTACTCAGGTTCCCAAGCTTTACGCTCATTACGTGAAGATGGAATAGAAACTATTTTGATAAATAGCAATCCTGCTACGATAATGACCGACCCCGTAATGGCGGATCATATCTATTTGAAACCCTTGAACACGAAATCGATAATAGAAATTCTTAAAAAACACCCGAACATTGATGCCGTATTGCCCACTATGGGCGGCCAAACAGCATTGAACCTTTGTATTGAGGCTGATGAGAAGGGTATTTGGGAAGATTTTGATGTCGAGATTATAGGTGTTGATATTGATGCCATAAACATTACGGAAGACCGCGAAAAGTTCCGTGAACTCATGACCAAGATCGGGATTGGTATGGCACCCCAGGCCACGGCTACTTCTTTTCTTAAGGGGAAGGAGATTGCACAAGAATTTGGTTTTCCCCTAGTGATAAGGGCATCCTTTACCTTGGGTGGGGCGGGAGCGTCGATTGTTCACGATCCCAAGGATTTTGACAATTTATTGAGCCACGGTTTGGAAGTTTCGCCCATACACGAGGTTATGATCGACAAGGCCATGATGGGCTGGAAGGAATATGAATTGGAATTGTTGCGCGACAAGAACGATAATGTAGTCATTATTTGTGCCATCGAAAATATGGACCCCATGGGTATCCATACTGGGGATTCCATTACGGTTGCCCCTGCAATGACACTTTCAGACCGAACGTACCAACGCATGCGTGACATGGCCATCCATATGATGCGAAGCATTGGCGATTTCGCGGGGGGATGTAATGTACAGTTTGCCGTTAGCCCAGATGAAGAAGAAGAGATCATTGCTATTGAAATCAATCCAAGGGTTTCACGTTCGTCTGCCTTGGCTTCCAAGGCCACAGGTTACCCAATCGCTAAAGTGGCCGCTAAATTGGCCATAGGCTATTCTTTGGATGAATTGCAGAACCAGATTACGCAGTCCACGTCGGCATTGTTTGAACCCACCTTAGACTATGTGATCGTAAAAATACCACGTTGGAATTTTGACAAATTCGAAGGGTCAGACAGAACCTTAGGCCTACAGATGAAGGCCGTAGGTGAAGTGATGGGTATTGGCCGCTCTTTTCAAGAAGCATTACACAAAGCCACCCAATCCTTAGAGATAAAAAGAAACGGACTCGGTGCAGATGGCAAGGGGTATAGGGATTATGAAACCATCATCCAAAAATTGACGGTACCTAGTTGGGACCGTGTTTTTGTGATTTATGACGCTATTCAACTTGGGATTCCGTTGACCCGTATCCATGAAATCACCAAAATAGATATGTGGTTCCTAAGGCAATATGAGGAACTCCATATGTTAGAACAGGAAATTTCAAAATATACTATTGAAAGCCTACCTAAGGCACTGCTCTTAGAAGCAAAACAGAAAGGATTTGCAGATCGGCAAATTGCCCATATGTTGGATTGTTACGAAAGTGAGGTACATAAAAAACGTACCGCGCAAAACATCAATAGGGTCTATAAATTGGTGGATACCTGTGCGGCAGAGTTTGAAGCGATGACCCCATATTATTACTCCACTTTTGAAGAGGAGATTGAAACGGCAGACGGTAAACGTTATGTGGCCAATGATAGCGAGGTCACTGAAAGAAAAAAGATAGTGGTCTTGGGTTCTGGCCCAAACCGGATTGGTCAAGGTATTGAGTTCGATTATTGTTGTGTACACGGTGTTTTGGCAGCTGCGGAATGTGGTTACGAAACGATTATGATCAATTGTAATCCGGAAACCGTCTCGACGGACTTTGATACCGCTGATAAATTATATTTTGAACCTGTTTTTTGGGAACATATTTACGATATCATCCTACATGAGAAACCAGAAGGTGTCATCGTGCAATTGGGGGGGCAAACGGCTCTTAAACTGGCAGAGAAACTTTCGAAGTACGGCATAAAGATTATCGGTACCAGCTTTGAATCACTCGACTTGGCCGAGGATCGCGGTAGTTTTTCCACATTATTGAAAGAAAATGATATTCCATATCCTAGATTCGGTACTGCTGAAAGTGCTGATGAAGCCTTGGAATTGGCAGATGAATTGGGCTTTCCTTTATTGGTTAGACCTTCTTACGTTCTAGGGGGTCAGGGTATGAAGATCGTCATCAATAAAGAGGATTTGGAGGCGCATGTAGTGGATCTGTTACGTAAAATACCCAATAATAAGTTGTTGTTGGATCATTATTTAGACGGTGCCATTGAGGCCGAGGCTGATGCCATTTGTGATGGTGAGGAAGTGTATATTATCGGTATGATGGAGCATATTGAACCTTGTGGAATACACTCTGGGGATTCGAACGCCACCTTGCCACCTTTTAATTTGGGTGAATTCGTAATGCAACAAATAAAAGACCACACCAAGAAGATTGCGCTGGCTTTGAATACCGTTGGCTTGATCAACATTCAATTTGCCGTCAAAGATGACACGGTCTATATCATAGAGGCCAATCCGAGGGCATCTAGAACCGTGCCCTTTATTGCAAAGGCTTACGGTGAGCCCTACGTAAACTATGCCACAAAGGTGATGTTAGGTGAAAAGAAGGTCAAGGATTTTAATTTTAACCCACAGTTGGAAGGGTATGCGATAAAACAACCCGTATTCTCCTTCAACAAGTTTCCTAATGTAAATAAAAATTTAGGTCCTGAGATGAAAAGTACCGGTGAAAGCATCTTGTTCATCGACAGTTTAAAAGATGATGAATTTTACAACCTGTATTCGAGAAGAAAGATGTACCTATCAAAATAGTGGATGGCATTTATTCTAAAAACCCCCGTAGGATACAATCCTACGGGGGTTTGTTATTAAGGCTATATTTTTATTTTATTCACCTTGACCCAGTGAAAAGCCCCTTTTACCATCAAATTCATACAGGTTTTCCGTTTTGATGACATCAAAATCATTTTGATGGAGCTTCGAGAGTAATGCGATTACCTGCTCATACTCAATTCCTTCGTAAATAGGCTCTTTTGTTTTGATCTGTGCATCTTGCGCCACAAACCTACATCGCCAATGATCGGTACAGTAGGTTTCCTTTAATCCATTTGGAAACACTTTTACGCCCCTATTGGTAATCATTTTGAGTTTAAGGTTATGTGATCTTATTTCGCTCAATCCTTTTCCAATGATTTCTGGATCGGTTCCTTTCCAATCGATAAAAACATCTACCCCAACCAATTCTTTTTCTTCATTTCGTCTTTTGTATTCTGGTATTTCAATAGTTCCAGAACCTTTTGATAAAGAGCTTAGGGGCAGTTTTTTAGGATTACGGCCCAAACGTTCGATAATGGCGTCTGCAAACTCTTCGGTGTTTACTTTTTTGACACTGATATCCTTTTGGTACACATCAGCGGTATGGATACCATCCTCTAAAGTGGCCAACCAAGCATTTTTGATTTTATCGGCAATCTCAGCTTGACCGATGTGGGCCAACATCATCACTGCGGCGTTCAACAATCCTGAAGGATTGGCAATTTTTTGCCCTGCAATATCAGGGGCAGAACCGTGAATGGCCTCAAACATGGAAACATTTCTACCGATATTGGCAGAACCGGCCATACCTACCGAACCACCTATTTCTGCGACAATGTCAGAGATGATGTCGCCGTAAAGGTTTGAGGTAACGATAACATCATATTGCCTTGGTGAAGCTGCAATCTTTGCTGAACCGATATCGATGATTTGTGAATTACTTTCAATTTCAGGATACTGGGCAGCGATTTCCTTAAATACGGTATGGAACAAACCATCGGTCAGTTTCATGATATTGTCCTTCACCATACAGGTGACCTTTTTTCTATTGTAGGCTTTTGCGTATTCAAAGGCATAACGAACGATTTTCTCGCATCCCGGTCTTGTAATTAGTTTTAAGCATTGTACAACATCTTCTGTTTGCCTGTGTTCAATACCGGCATAAAGATCCTCTTCATTTTCTCGAATGACCACGATATCCATATTTGGAAAGTTCGTTTTCACAAAAGGGTGCAAAGCATTTACAGGCCTTACGTTGGCAAATAAACCCAAAGATTTTCTAAGGGTTACGTTTAAACTTTTATACCCTTTGCCCTGTGGTGTGGTAATTGGTGCTTTCAAAATAACCTTGTTCCGTCCAATAGTGTCCCAAGCAGCTTCGGTTATACCCGAGCTGTTGCCAGAAAGATATACCTGTTCCCCAATCTCCATTGGTTCTGCAACAATGTTGGCACCTGCGGCCTCCATTATTTTGAGCGTAGCCTTCATGATTTCAGGCCCGATTCCATCGCCATGTGCTACAGCGATTTTCGTGCTTTTTGTTACGGCACTATTTTTTTTTGATTCCAGTACAAGATTATTTTCCATATGATTTGATTTTTTGTAGTACAAATGTGTAGAAAAATATTCATAAATTTTTATTTATATTTAATATGATTTGCATTAAAATAATTTATGTAAAGGGTGTTCCCGATGTCGATAATTCAAGAAATGTAGCGCTGACAGGGTGAAGTGTATGCCTAAACCACGGAAGAACATCGTACAAAAGGCCAACAGGTTTTAAATGTAAAGCTGAAAAATTGCTACTACATTCGTGGTACTGACTTCAACAAGTCATTGCATATTTATTTTTTGGAAAAGTATGTTTTGGAACCATGCTACGCATGACTAATGGTCTTTTTCTACCAATTCTATGATATCATAAACCGCTTTTCGGTGTCCATTGAATATGTTCTCCCTAGGAAATACGTTGAGTTCAATATCGGGTTCAACACCTGATACCTCGTAGAACTTGCCATCAGAATCTATCAACCTTTGATTGGAATAGGTTGTATAAAAATCACCAATTGATTTACCCAGCATACCCGATAGGGTGCCTAAAGTATTGGACCCGACAAGTTTTACATTGGGTAAAGCACCCATCATCATAGCGAAACCTTCAGCGGCACTTCTGCTAATATCCGTCATTAGCACGTATACCGGTTTGTTGAATGTCGTAGAATCGGCGGGGTAAATCGTAACGACATCCTCATCATGGAATTTACCATTGTTGTAGACCTGACTTGTATGTGATAAAACAGGCATATCGGTAAAATAACCAGCAATTGTTAATGCAGTAGCGTCATAGCCACCAAAGTTAAAACTGACATCAAGCACAACGGCTTTTTTATTTTGAAAAGCGCCTATTATTTTTTGCATATATATATTGAGGCTATCAATTTGTTGTTTTCTGGTATATCCTTTCCCTAGAAAACCTGAAAACGAATGAATATGGATGTAACCAACATCCTTGGTTAAATGCCCCCATTCCAATTTTCCATTTGCCGTTTTTTCTCCGGTTCCATGTAATAGACTGTCCGTTATGTTCTTATAATTATGTTCAAAGAACATATTAAAATAGTCATTCAGGTTCTGGACATCCGATTGTTTGTAGAAGGCTTCCTCAACAATTTTCGCCGATGGTGTGACCCGGTATTGAAGGCTCTTCCCATTTTCTGAAATAACCTTTGTATGCTGGTCTTCTGTGAGTGTGGCAATTTCACCTAATATGTTGAAGAGCCTTTCATTATCAGCGGTAATACTGTCTTTGTAATTGTTGAAAATCGTATCCCAATCAAGATTTCTTCTTTTGTTAAAGGCATAATTACCTTGAATGGTTTCCATATACAATTTAAACAGTTCCTCAGGGTCTAACTGGGTCATTTCAGTAAACCCGATAGTGTTCTCAGGGAGTTTGTCGACTTTGACAAAGTCTTTTTTTGTTTGTAAGTTCTTGGTATTATTGCCGAAATCGGTCAAATAGATACCAAGGGTATCCTCGTTTCTGATAAATTGACTTTGGGTATTCAAAAGCCCCTCTAAATAGTCGTTCTTTTCTTTATAACAGAAGTTTTTCGTAAAGCTGTACAATAGAATACTATCTCGTCTGGCCTCAAGATAATATCCATTTCCGATGGACTTCCAAACTCCTTGAATCAAGGGGTTTACGGTATTGTTATCTTTTAAAAAGGTATATGCTAGTTGGTTGCTGTCATTGGTTTTATGCTTGGTGCAGCCTATAATTAAGGTAATTAGCACTAAATAGGAAACAACTTTTATATCGCACTTCATTACGCATGTTTTATCCAAATATATACATCTTATGCTGCAATATGATTACGGGGATGGAAAGAAAACAAGACTTTACGGTATGATTCAGCACCATCAATGATGAACCTTCGCCCCTCATATTATTCCGAACTTATTTGATAAAAATGGGTATTTGCATCAAAATACAAAAAGCACGGAATATTTCATCCGTGCTTTTCGTGGGCCTATAGCTTTGGGTAGTACCCCTTTATTTAGACTTCTATCAAAATTCCAAATCTACTACAATATCAAACTCATCGTAGATGGCCTTATCTTTTAATCCATCAAAAAAACTGGTTGATCCGTAGCGCACATCAAACTTGGATCTATCGATTTTTAACGATGCGGTTGCTTTATTGCCGTAGACGGATAAATCAAAGTCGATGCTTTCGGTTTTACCCTTGATTGTAAGGTTGCCGGTTACATCGTAGGCGTTTTTACCATTTGCTTTTATGTTCCTGAAAACAAGGGCTGCAGTAGGAAATTTAGCTACCCCAAAGAAGTCATCAGACTTTAAATGTCCCTCTAGCTTGTTTTTATACTCGCCCTCCAAATCGGTTACGCTAATCGTGGTCATATCGATTACAAAGTTCCCTCCGGTTAAATTGTCATCATTGAAAACCAGATTTCCAGATTTGATCGTAATCGTACCGGTATGGGAGCCGCCTACTTTATAGCCTTTCCACGTCACGTTGCTTTTCTCAATATTAACTTCCTTTTTTAAACCTTCTGAAGATTTAAAGGATACCATTAATAGTGTAATGGCAATTAGTGCAGTTGTCTTTTTTATCGTATTCATGATTTCTAGTTTTTAGTGTATTGATTTATGATCCGTAATAAAATTTCTCTTTAATGATTTTTCCATTGAGCCATTCTTGGAGTGCAACTTGGGTATAATTCTTTTCACCCCAGTCTTTATGGGTATAGTCAAAATGCCATTCGACCATCGTTGTGTTTTCCCCTATTGTTACGTTTAACGGCTTTGCTCCTCTAAATTCCGTGATTGAAGCGAAGAATTCTTCTTCCCTTTTTCGGTTCGCCACCTTACCTACGATTTCCGGATTGTCATTTTCTTGCATGACAACATCATCATGATAGTATTCATCAAAAGCCTCCAAAGCTTTTCCCTCAAGGATCATGTCATTTATCGTGCTGATTTTTTCTAATAAAGTATCCATCTTTTTTTGTTTAAATGTTATGGTACAAATCTCCGTAACATTCAAAACCTAAAAAATGAACTATACTATCAAATGATGTTGAACTAGATTAACATTTTACGCGATGATCGAGATTTGAATCCTCAGACGCTTGTGTGGAAACCTATCTAGAATTTCCTTTTTGATGTCTTAAGGGCTTGTGACGGGGTTATCTACTGTTCGTTTATAAGCTGACTCTTTATTTTGCTTAAAAACTCTTTTGAAATGCCCAAGTAGGAGGCAATCATATATTGCGGAACGCGTTGATTGATCCTTGGATAGGTATGTTCAAAAATCTTGTAGCGTTCTTTGGCATCAAGGCTGAAGTTTCGAATTATCCGTTTCTGTGAAGCCACAAAAGCCCGTTCCACTATTTTTCTAAAGAACCGTTCCAGTTTAGGAATCTGCCGGTATAGGGTTTCAAGGTTTTGATAGGTAATTTGTATTAGTTGCGTGTTTTCGATACACTGCACATTAAAATCAGAAGGTGTTTGGCTGGTAAAGCTGCCCAAATCAGAAGTCCACCATTCTTCAATAGAGAACATTACGATATGCTCTTGGCCCTCGGCGTCCATAAAGAAGGTTTTTGTACAGCCGGAAATAATGAAATTCACACTAGTACAAACATCACCTTGTTGAACGATATATTGGTTTTTTAAATACGTTCTTCGAACTACTTTAGCTCGTAGAAGGGCTTCTTCTTCATCAGTTAAATCAATGTAGTTGTTTAAATACGTTAAGAATGTACTAATGTCCATTACTATTTTGTTATAGGTTCAAGGGTAGCATGATAGCCAATTGAAAAACACTGCCTTTGTAACCTGAATTTATAGTATATTTTGGGTTCAGCATGCTTTGAAGTACTTATTTTGATATCTTGGTAGTGTCGGCCAGTGCAATTTCCATAGCCTTTTTAAACGATTCAATCGATATGGTGATGTCACTTTCAGTGGTCGCCCAAGAGCATATACTTACGCGCATGACTTTTTTACCAAACCACACGGAACCTCCCAACCAACATGTTCTTAACTTTTGAATATTATGTAATACTTGTTGTGTGAGGGCATCTGAGTCGCACCTAACAAGTACCTGATTGAAAACGATGTCATTTTCTACATGAAAGCCTTTTAGGGCACCGATTTCTTTCGCGAATTGTTTGGCCCTATGGTGCATGTTGAGGATCATTTCATCAATACCGTTCTTACCAAGGTATTTCATGATTGCCCATAGTTCCATTACCCTGGCTCGTCTGGACATCTCAGGCGTATAAAACATGCCATCCCTTTCTGGGCTTTCGACAATATAACTTCCTGACATATGCAGTGCAGCGGTCATCGCTTCTGGATCTGAACACATTACGATTCCGCAATCGTAGGGCGTATTCAATGTTTTGTGTCCGTCAACCGCCCATGAAGACGCTTTTTCCATTCCCTTGGGCAAATAGTTTAACTCGGATACGGCCTTGGCCCATAGACCAAACGCGCCGTCAATATGGATCCAGGCATTGGCTTTCTGGGCTTTTTCGCAAATGACTTCAAAATTATCAAATGCGCCGCTATTCACATTTCCCGCTTGTAGGATGAGTATGGTGTTTTCATCCAATTCAGGAATCGATTCTGCAACAATCCTACCCTGATCATCTACAGCGGCCCATTCTATATCTTCTTTTCCCAAGCCTAATATTCCAACGGCTTTGATTACGGTTGAATGCGCTTGCTTACCGGTAACTATCCTAATTTCAGGCGCATTTCTAAGCCCTTTCTCATTGACATCCCAATCGTTTCTTTTAAGAATGCGATATCTTGCCGCTGCCAGGCCACATAAGTTCGCTGCGGATGTTCCACTTACAAATCCGGCAGCGGTATTTTCAGGTAAGCCAAATAAATCTATAAGCCATTTTTCGACAACGGCCTCCAATTTACTTCCTATGGGCGAAAGTACATGCATGGCGGGTGCCTGATCCCAATAGGTTGCTAGGTTTTTAGCGGCTATACCTATCGGAAGCGCACTTCCGGTTACAAAACCAAAATACCTTCCCCCTAAAGTTGCCGTTGTCGCTTGACTACCGTATGTGTGTAATTGTTCAATGACATCTTTTGCATTTGCCGAAGCTACAGGAAGTTCCTCATCGAAGATGGATAACTTATTAAGGGCTTCATCGGTCGGATAAACATTACGGTCAAAAATGTGCTCTAAATAATCAAATGCATATTGTTGTGCTAATTCAAAGGGTCGTTTGTTTCTAATTTCAAGAAACATTTGGTCTTGTAGCTTGCTCATCTTTTTTAATTGAGAACCGTATTGTTATGTGCCGATTGCTTAAGTCATCACTGTAAATATCAATCTTGGGTTTCGAGATTCGATTGGTTCAGGTCAAATTTGAATATATTGGAGTTGCCTGAACCATCCCTTGCGGTTAATTTAAAGCCAAGGGGTTCTTTCGTTGCCCATGTACCACTTAACATTAACTTATCGGAATCAAACGTAATCCACTCAGGAATTTCGGAACCATCTTTCAAGGTGAGTTGGTATGTCAACTCTTGATTATCGATATCCTTGAATAAATCGCTCGGAAAATGAAGCTCAAATTTTTTGTTGAATGTTACCGAAGCCTCAATTTGTGGATTGTATATGTATGGGGCGAACACCGATTTGGTACTTACCCAATAGATGTCTGAATCGTAGCTATCCCGTCCATTTTCACGTAGTATTTTCATTCTACTAAAAAAAAGGAACTTATGATCCGGTGAGACGAAGGGTCGCTGTTCAATCTCCTTTCCATTGATATGGTCATTCAACCTCTTCAGCGGGGTCCAAGAGCCATGAATGGTGCGATAACTGATATAAAGGTCATGTTTGGATTGAAATTCGCCTTTCCATGCCTGTACAATAATATAACGCCCATTAGGAGAGAGAAATAAGCTTTCTTCGTCAGCTTCAGAACTTAGCATGGCAGACCTTTGAATATTGGTGTAACGACCCGAAGTAGGTTTGGCGTAATAGATGTCGCCACAGCACTGGTTTTGGTCATCGCGGTTGGATGTAAAGTAAAACGCACCGCTTTTTGCCTTGCCATGGCCCGCTTCCCTAGATTTTGAGTTGAATATCGAATCTAAGGGTTGGGGGGCAATAGCGCTATGGTCGACAAATTCAGCGCTCCACAAGTCGGTATCAGAACCATTGGATTTAGCAAAATAAAGCTTATCCCCTGAGGGACCAAACATCGGAAAGAACGTATTTACGTTGTCAGGTAAAAATGATTTGTCAGGTGATGACCAGATACCATCGATGTTATTCATTAAGTATAAACAAGTCCCTTTTGGGTCTGTTTCATCAGCAACCCCGAAAACCATGCTTTTGCCATTCGGTGACATTGCAAAACCCATATCGAACCTGCCGTCGACCGATATAATATCCTTTCCAAAAATCTGTGGAATAGTGTCGGGGGTTTCCTGTCCTAAATAATCAGTACTTTGGGACTCTGCTTGCTTCTTAGGAGCGCAGGCGTAAAGAACCACCCATAATAGCGGTACGAGAAGATAATGGTTTGATTTAGGATTTAGGTAATGGCGATGTTGCTGCATTTGTAATTTGCTCAATTATTTGGGAATATAGTAAAATCCCATTACAATTCTTTGCAAATCGGGCCACCGAACGCCTACGTGATATTGTTCACTAAGGCGCCGCTAGAAGCAACTCATATCAAAGTATCCAATAGTTTGAAAATTCGGTTATTCCCTCTTACGGTAAATGTCAATCACCATGCCTTGATTTAACTTAAGCTTTTAGCCTTCAAGGTAATTCATCGTTCCATTACAGTCGAATATGAAATATGTATTGACTAGGTCTATTTCCCCATATCACACTTTCCTAGAAATAGTTGCAAATTTTATTTACTGTTTAACAAGATTCATTTGTAATACCCATGCTGTGATTATGGGGTTATCGACATTGTCATCTACCGAATTTATGGTACCCTTTCTAACGGAATCTGCAATTGATGCGGTCTATTCCCTGGTTGGTCAAAAGGTGTACCATCTACATGTTTCGCCCCCATAAACAAAAGGCCGTGTTTAAAATAGATTAAATCGTAATCGCCTACGATTTGACCTTCAGCGATATGGAACATTGGAAAGGCCTTTCCTAAAATAGCCTTCTTTTGGTGGTCTTCAAATGGCGTGATTCCCTCGGGCAATGCCATATTCAACATGCTTGTCGCCTGTGTGCTCAGGGGAGTGACCGCAAACCCTTCATCGAGCATATAATCTATTTTCCAAGCACCTTTTGCGATGGGATGTTCATCATGCCAAATCAAATTCCCTTTGAATTCAAACTCCATGAGTAGTAATTTTCCGTAGTTATCACCAAATAAGGTGATTGTTCCGATGAATTTGTCATTTGGTAAATATTTAAAATTCCTTTTGAGGTATGTCGGCTCAATTTTGCCATTACCAGTTCGGTCCTCGGTAGGCCTTAATTCCATAGCTATACTTTGCCACTCGCCTAAAGCATAGTTTTTTACTTGTTCTAACGTTCTTGGATTTTCCATTGGTACTATTTGTTTTTTGTTTCTTCTGATGAGTATAAAGCAGCAATTCGAATTCAGCTCAACACTATTCTCTTAACATCCTGTGATGCCATTGCATTTTGCCCTCCTTGTTTTTATGAGCTCGGTTACGGACAAATGTCCCGTTTTGGTCTTATATTTACAAGTAGTTATAATAAACTGATATAGTAATAAAAATTAGACCAATATTGAAAAACAAATAGTTATGGATGAAAAAAAAGTAAAAAAAAAGTCAATAGCCGTTGCCGATTGTCCCGTAACCTATACAATGAGTATGATTGGCGGCAAATGGAAACCCATCATAATCTACCTAATTTCGAAAAGGGCGAACCGATTTGGGGTTTTACATAGGGGAATCAATGGCATCAGCAAGCAAATGTTGACCAAGCAGCTGCGTGAAATGGAAGATGATGGCCTCTTGATAAGACGGATTTTTGCCGAAATTCCGCCGCGGGTGGAGTATTCCATTACGAAAAAAGGTAAGTCCCTATTTCCGATAATCGATGCGATGCGTGTCTGGGGCGAATCTAATTTCAAAGTTTAGCAACTACCTTGGTAAGCGTTTGTGTTGAATTGCCCTTGCAACGTGTATTGGGTGCCGTTGGTTTTAATTGCGAACTTTTTCTTCTCGCAAGATTTTCTCCATTTTACGACCTTTTGCCAATTCTTCAATCAACTTTTCCATCTGCCTACATTGTTTATACAATTCAAATTCATCTGCTATCTCTTCAATACGATAACCGCAAACGACCCCTTTGATCAGGTGCGCGTTTGGATGTATCTTAGCTTTTTGGAAAAATGACCTGAAGGTTACTTTTTCATCGATCAGTGCTTGTATTGACTTGCTATCATGACCAGTGAACCATGTGATTACCTGATCCAGCTCTTCTTTTGTCCTTCCATTTTTTACTATCTTATTCAGGTAATGCGGATAAATAGATGCAAAAATCATATTGGCGACCTTTTCGTTTTTTTCGGCTGTGACTTCCATTTTTATTTGATTTTGAATTACCTAATGTTGGTGTTTCCAGAGTGTTTATGCTATCACAATGGTCAGTTCGCTTTCTGCGGTGGACTTCGTCAAGTTATTGCCCTTAGCTTCACCTTTACATTTTCAAAGTCAAATTAAAAAAAATGTCGGACTTTTTAAACACGCACGAACTTTTTAAATGGGTCATTTTACCTTATTTGCCATAGGTGGCACGCGATGTTGGCCTTTTTCTATTAAGCGCTAGATTCGTTATGGCCTGAATAGTATCCCATAGTGAAGACTACCATCGATAGGAAATGGATTATGGATGTGGCCCTTTGCTTGTTCTGAATACAGCACTAAGAATAAATAAGAGGTCGATTGAAACCAATCGTACTGCGCAGAAATTCAATCACTAATGGAAATAGCAATCAAAATCCATTAGAAATTCCGGGAAATTTCCTGTAGTGTTACAGTAATTCAAATTTCCATTTGATATCAGATTTTTCAATATTGATGTTTATTTCCCAACATGAATCGAAACGATTTGATGTCACCAACAACAATTGTATTTCCTTTTACCTACTGTATTCACTCTTCCCATTCCGTATGAAAAATACCGTCTCGATCTAAGCGCTCATAGGTATGTGAACCAAAATAATCGCGTTGTGCTTGAATTAGGTTTAGTGGTAAACGCTCTGAGGTATAGGCATCAAAATACGTTAGGGCGTTCGAAAGTCCAGGTAACGGAATGCCATTGATAGCCCCATACGCGACCAATTCACGTGAGGCATTTACAGTTGCCTGAACTTTTTCTACAAAAGCGGGCGATAGCAATAAATTGGGCAAATCAGCATTGGCTTTGAACGCGTCGGTGATATCAGCTAATAGAGCGGCACGTATAATACAACCAGCCCTCCATATCTTGGCAATTTCCCCTAAATCCAGTTCATAACCATACTCCTTTGAGGCGTCAGCAAGTTGGTGCATACCCTGTGCATAAGCCATGATAAAGGCAAAATAAAGTGCCTGTTCCGCTTTATCTACCAACGATGCCTTAACCACATTCTCGGGTTTTGGTCGGTCATACAATCCATCTGCTGTGATGCGCTCTTCTTTTAGCGCGGAAATTTCCCGCATGCTCACTGCAATATCTATCGTAGGTACCGGTATGCCCAAGTCCATCGCGTTTTGGGAAGTCCATTTTCCGGTGCCTTTCTGTTTGGCCTTATCCAAGATCATATCGACTAAGTCATTGTCGGTCAAATCGTCTTTCTGTGCGAATATTTCGGAAGTAATCTCAACCAAGAACGATTGTAGTCGACCTTGATTCCATGTCGTAAAGGTCTGATGTAGCTCGGTATTGGTAAGTCCCCCGGCCTTTTTCAATAGATCATAGATCTCTGAGGTCAATTGCATTAACCCATATTCGATGCCATTATGTACCATTTTGACATAGTTTCCAGCTGATTTGGGGCCTAAATAGGTTACACAGGGTTCCCCTTGGTACTTCGCCGCGACTGCTTCAAAAATCGGTTTTACGTGTTGATAGGCTTCCCTTGAGCCCCCTGGCATAATACTTGGCCCTAGGCGCGCGCCTTTCGCACCCCCTGAAACCCCAGCACCGAAAAAATTAATCCCTTTTTCCTTTAGTTTGGCCTCACGTCTGTCCGTATCGGTATAAAAGGAATTTCCCCCATCAATAATAATATCACCTTCATCAAGTAAAGGTAAGAGATTATCGATGACGGCATCTACGATCTTACCCGCGGGTACCAATAACATGATCTTGCGGGGAGCACTCAAACCGTTTACGAAAGCCCTGGCATCAGTAGTGGCATTGACCTTATTGGTATCGCCACCTTCTTCAATAAGGGCGTTTACCTTTTCTTCGTCTAAATCATTACCATAAGCGGTAAAACCGTTATCCGCCACATTTAAAATAAAGTTGCGTCCCATGACGCCCAGTCCTACCAATCCAAAATCATATGTATTTGCCATATTCCAATTTAATGTTAACTACGTATTAAGTACTGCCATGCATTTAAGAGCTACCTAAAATAAACGTTATATTCGTGATGCTCAAATAACGGCATGTGATTCTCAAAATTAGTCGTTATAAATTGTTAGTGCTATCACGATTTATAGACTAATGAATAGCATTAGGATCAAAAATAATAGCATAAGTCAAAGAAAGTTCAAAGTCATTGGCTTAACTTCAAATAAAAAAACGAATGAGAAAAACGGAAAACCAACTTCTTGTAATTTTTGGCGCCTCGGGAGATTTAACCGCCCGTAAATTGGTGCCATCCCTTTTCAATCTTTATATCGCAAAACAACTGCCCGAGAATTTTATCGTACTTGGGGCAAGTCGTAGTGATATGACCGATGATGAGTTCAGAAATCGGGTAGTTTTAGAAAGTGACTATCTTGAGGACAAACTCAAAGATTTAAAGGAAAAATATATAAAGGGGTTTTCAGATAAGTTTTTTTATGAGGACCTTGGGGGATCTTATGATACCGATTATAGTGCCTTGCGCAAGCGAATTGAAGAATTGAACAGCAAATATGGTACCGCTGGTAATATCATCTACTATCTATCGACACCACCAACGTTGTATGAGACCATCGCCAAGAATTTAGCCGATGTAAATTTGACCACCCAAAATAATGGTTGGAAACGTTTGATCGTTGAAAAACCTTTTGGGTATAGCCTAGAGACCGCCCGTAAGCTCAACAAAGGACTACAACAATATTTTACGGAACCCCAGATTTACCGCATCGATCATTATTTGGGTAAGGAAACGGTACAGAACCTTTTGGTGACGCGATTCGCCAATAGTATTTTCGAACCGCTTTGGAATCGAAACTATATCAAGCATGTAGAGATTACCAATGCCGAGAGTGTTGGTGTTGAGAAACGGGGTGGCTACTATGATAAATCAGGTGCACTTCGCGATATGTTTCAAAATCACCTACTTCAAATCGTATCTCTGGTCGTAATGGAACCACCAATTGGGGATGAGCCAGAGGAAATACGGAATGAAAAAGTAAAGGCCCTCAAATCACTCCGTATTATGAGGGATGAGAAGACCCTGCATGAAAATACCATCAGGGGCCAATATGTTGCCTCTGAAGTTGAAGGTGAACTGGTCAAGGGTTATCGCGAAGAAGATGGCGTAGATCCCAATTCGACTACCGAGACGTATGCCGCCATTAAATTTTTTGTGGATAATTGGCGTTGGAAAGATGTCCCTTTTTACGTACGTACCGCAAAAAAAATGCCGACTAAGGTTACTGAAGTGGTAATTCATTTTAAAACGCCACACCATCAGATTTTTCAAGATTCGGGGGTGAATAGCAAAGACAATAAATTGATTATCAGAATACAACCCGACGAGGGTATTTTGATGAAGTTTGGGGTCAAGGTACCCGGTCAAGGTTTTAAAGTAGAACGAGCGAACCTCGATTTCTACTACTCCAGTTTGGCGCAGACCCACGTGATGGAGGCTTATGAACGTCTTTTGTTGGATTGTATGCAAGGCGATGCAACCCTTTATGCAAGGGCCGATGAGGTAGAGGCAGCTTGGGAATTCGTAGACCCAATCTTGAAGTATTGGAAGGATGGTAAAGACGTACGCATGTATGGGTATGCTGCTGGGGTTTGGGGCCCTGAGAATGCCGATGAGCTTATTGATGGCGTAGGCTATTGGCGAAACCCAAGTGCCAATCTTGCTGATGACTCTGGCTACTGTGTGATTTGTTAAATTTAGGAGTTAGGAGTTAGGAGTTAGGAGTTAGGAGTTAGGAGTTAGGAGTGTAACGATTGAAGAATTCCATTGCTTACGTTTCAAGCCCCAATCAAAATGATTTTTTTATCGTATGGAAGTAAAGGTATACAAGGATAAGCAAGAGGTAGCGAGGCAATTCTCGGTCTATTTTGCCGAAAGGGTCAAAGATAAAGCCGTTTTTCATGTGGCACTTTCCGGTGGAAGTACACCCAAATTGATTTTTGATGTTTTGGCCTCTGAATATGGGGATACCATAGATTGGTCGAAAATACATTTGTATTGGGGCGACGAACGCTGCGTGCCCCCCACCCACGATCAAAGTAATTATAAAATGACCGTGGAACACCTGCTGTCAAAAATTACCGTTCCGAAAGGGAACATACACCGTGTCTTGGGTGAGAAAGACCCAAAAGGGGAAGCTTTACGTTATGCCAACCTTCTGGAAATCAATTTAGATAGGGTTGATGGCATCCCCCAGTTTGATTTGGTACTGTTGGGTTTGGGCGATGACGGACATACCGCTTCCATTTTCCCTGATAATATTGGTTTATGGAATGCAGAAGACCATTGTGTTGTGGCTGCACACCCTGATTCGGGACAGCAACGGGTCTCCATCAATGGAAAAGTAATCAATAGGGCCCAAGAAGTTATCTTTTTGGTTACTGGTGCCACCAAAGCTGAAAAAGTGGATGAGATCCACAACCAAAAAGGCAATTACCAAAAATATCCGGCTGCTTTGGTACGGCCCTTATCAGGAAATCTGACTTGGTTTATGGACGAAGCCGCGGCAAACTTAATCTAAGTCCATTTTTACGTTTTCACCATTCAAATAGGCCAGACATTCATTCATCTTGAAATTTTTGGTGTCGTATTTGGTATCCCTGCGAAGTGCTGATAGTTTGCGCTCTTTGCTTCGGGCGAAGCGTCGCATTCCCTGTTCATCTTTAATAAGGAGGCCTGGTACTGCAATATTTTTACCCTTTTCATCTTTTGCGACCATGGTGAAATATGAAGAATTACAATGTTTTTTTTGGCCGGTAATAATGTTTTCAGATTCGACGCGAACGCCAACGACCATTGAAGTGCGCCCTGTGTAATTGATAGATGCCTTCAAAATGATAAGATCACCGACCTCAACCGGATTCAAAAAATCAACTCGATTAACGGATGCCGTCACGCAATAGCTCTGTGAGTGTTTTGAGGCACAGGCAAATGCAATTTGATCCATTAGGCTTAAAATATAGCCACCATGCACCTTGCCCCCAAAATTGGAGTGGGAGGGTTGCATTAATTCAGTGATGGACGTTCTAGACTCTTTTGCTGTTTTATATTTTTTCATATCAATTGCCAAAATGAGGTGAAGGTTCAGGCGTTACATCGATAATGAAGTACTTGGTGTCACCTAACCAAAAGAAGGTTGAATAACGTTCTTTGTAAGTAACTTTGACGTATTTTCCTTGAAAGTCTTTCAATTTTTCAATGACTTTATCTTGGCCATCCTCCACGGAAAACTCAAATATCTGTGCTCCAGAGATTCCCTGGCTGATCTCACCCTCCCAAGTCTTTGCCAAAACACCCTTACGGCTAAACTTTATCAATTCGCCTGAACGATACCCTTCACTAAAGGGAACGTAATAGACAAAGGCAAAATATGCTGTAATGCCCAATAGCAATACACTAATTAGTATAAAAAGAAACTTACGCATTTAGATCTCTAGTTTAGGTTGTTCGGCACTACTGTTGAAATCGTCTTCTTCTGCCCGTTTCAATATCGGTTCAGGTATTGATTTCTTGGCTTTGGCCCCCATCTTTTTTAATTTTTCAATACTTGTGACTATGTTGCCCCGGCCTTCGACCAATTTGTTCATGGCGCCACGATATTCTGTTTTTGCCTCGTCCATTTTTTTACCCACCTTCGTCAAGTCCGTTACGAAACCCTCGAATTTGTCATACAACGCCCCAGCTTGGCGTGCGATTTCGATGGCATTCCTTTGCTGTTTTTCATTGTTCCACATCGTATCTATAGTACGCAAGGTAGCCAATAGGGTAGCAGGGGTAACGATAACGATATTTTGTTCAAAGGCCTTGTTGTACAATGAATTGTCTTCATTGATGGCAACGGCAAATGCGGGTTCTATGGGGACGAATAACAGTACGAAGTCAGGACTCTCCATTTCGTAAAGGTCCTCGTATTTTTTGGCGGATAATTGCTCTACGTGTCTGCGTAGGGAATTGATATGATCTTTGAGGTGTTTTTCTTTATGTTCTTGATCCGCATTGACATAGCGTTCATAATCGGTTAGGGAGACCTTTGAATCGACCACCATCTTTTTACCGTCAGGTAAATTGATGATAACATCGGGTAATACCCGAGAACCGTCTTCTCGTCTAAAACTTTGTTGTACGGTATATTCCCGGTCTTTTTCCAACCCTGACTTTTCCAATACGCGTTCCAATACCAATTCGCCCCAGTTGCCTTGCATTTTACTATCGCCTTTCAATGCCTTGGTCAAATTCTCGGCCTCTTGGGTGATTTTAAGGTTTTGATTCTGAAGGTGCAACAACTGTTCCCGAAGTGCGGTATGTATGGTGATATTTTCTTTCTGGGTGTCTTCCACCTTCTTTTCAAACAATAGTATTTTTTCCTGTAACGGACTTAAGATCTGTTTGATGTTTTTCTGGTTCTGTTCGGTAAACTTGGTACTTTTCTCATCGAGTATCTTATTGGCTAGATTCTCAAACTCTTTGGTAAACTTCTCTTGTAGTTTTTCTACCTCTTCTTTTTGCTCGGTGTTGATGCGCTGCAAATTGTCGTTTACCCCCTCAAGGCGAATATAGTCTTGACCTAATTTCTCTTTTTCCGATTGTAGTTGTCGCTTTTCTTCATGCGCCGCGATTAAATTTTCGTTAAGGGCATTGACGGAGTTATTCAACTGTACTATTTCAGCATCCCATACGCTCTGGCTGGATTTTGTCCTTAATTTTTGGATGTAAATTCCCAGAAATGCCCCTAGACCTAGACAGATTAATGCAATGATAAGATAAATCAATTCAGGATTCATATGGTATCGAAATTACTATTGATAACTAAATTTTTTACCACCATCTTGGAGTTCTATTTTGACGATATCTTTAATAGCAATCTCACGTATTTTAGGAATAAACCTTGATTGACTGCCCTTTAAACTATCATTTTCAATATAGACGGTATCAAAATAAAAAATCCTTTTTTTTTCATTTTTCAAGGTCACTCGCATTTCTATCGAGGGGGAATTCTCTAAATATAACATGTTACCTTTTTTGTCGAAAACATTTATTCCAGAAAGGCTATTGGAATAATACTTAATGTTGTCATTAAATCCTATTAGTGGGTTATTGATTTCAACTTTCTTTAGATTGGCGTTATTCCCCTTTATCATTTGCTCTTGAAAACTATCTACTGGAACGGTATAACTTTTGCAACCGAATATGGTTAAAATAAAAATTAGCAAAGTGAAAAAATTGAGCTGTTTCATATAAAATCCTCTTAAGGATAAAGATAATGGATTAATGACTTTTACGGGGGATAAAAAAGATTACTTATTCACTCGGTAAGACCCACTTTGGGAATCAAAATGAACCATATCCGTAGGGAAGAGCGTTTCAAAACAACCTTGTTCAATTAGTGAACTAGGTGTACCAATAGGATTCTGTTTTCCGTCTAAAATCAATATCCTATCACAGAGCTGAATGGCCAAATCGATTTCATGGGTAGTGAACACAATCGCCTTTTGGTGTTCTTGTACCAAACCTTTGAGCAGTTTTAGAATCTGTACTTTGTGGTACAGATCCAAATGTGTCGTAGGTTCGTCCAATAAGATCAATGGGGTATCTTGCGCCATGGTGCGGGCTATCAGCACCCTTTGCAACTGGCCATCACTAAGTTCATGGCATTTACGGTTGCCCAAACCCCCAAGTTCCAGATCTGCAATGCTATTTTGAATTTTAGATTCATCTTGTTGGGTCAAATTACCCATCCAATTGGTATAAGGTTGTCTACCAAGGGCAATCAATTCTTTTACGGTCAGATTTGAAGAGGCCAGGGGCTCCGTAAGCACGAGACTTATTTCCTTGGCCAATTCCGCGGCATTAAAATCTTGTAGATCCTTATTTTGAATCTTAATACTCCCTTTTAATCTGGGCTGTAAATTCCCTATGGTACGTAACAGTGTTGATTTTCCAATGCCATTGACACCCACAATGCCACATAACTCCCCTTTATTTAAGGTAAAATCGACATTGCGAACTACCCCTTCGGTTTTATATCCTACTTCTAAAGCACTAACTTGTAAATATGCCGTTTGCTTTTCCATATTAGAAGAACAGTTTTCTTTTTCGAAGCAGTAGCCAAATGACCACAGGTGCGCCTATGATCGAAGTGATTGCATTGATGGGTAAGACTTTGGCCGATGTGGGCAATTGGGCAATGGTATCACATAACAACATTAAAATAGCCCCGTATACAAATACGGCGGGTAGTAAGATGCGATGATCCATGGTATTGAAAAATTGCCGCGTCAAATGGGGTACCGCCAACCCGACGAAAGCGATGGGCCCTGCAAAGGCCGTTATTCCCCCAGCAATCAGTCCCGTTGCCGCAATGATGAGGAACCTGGATTTTCTTAAGGCAATGCCAAGACTTTTCGCATAGTTTTCCCCTAGCAAAAAAGCGTTTAGGCTTTTCAACGAGAAGATGGCAAAGAATAGCCCAAATACGACCACCAAGGTTAAAATGCCCAATTGCGACCATGATAGTCCCCCTACCGAGCCAAAAGACCAAAAAATAAAGCGTTGCAGTTGTTCAGCGTCTGAGAAATAAGCTAAAACGCTCACCACCGCCGCAGTGATACTACCGAACATCAACCCTATGATGAGCAATGTCATCGTATCGCGAACGCGATTGGCAACCATAACTACTACCAATAGCACCGTAAAACTTCCTAAACTTGCGGCTACGGCCAATGATATGTCATTTATGGATTCAAATAATGTCCAGCCAGTAAAAAGTGATGTTCCCATGAGTAAAAAGGCTGCCCCCAAACTTGCTCCTGAACTCACGCCAAGTACGAAAGGTCCGGCTAAGGGGTTTCGAAACAGTGTTTGCATCAGCAGACCACTTACGGCCAAACCACCACCTACTACGATGGCCGTTAAAGCCTTGGGTAAGCGATAGTTTAAAATAATATAACTCCAAGAAGCGGTTTCGGGTTCTTTGCCAAATAGTACCTGTATCGTGATCTTAAATGGAATGGAGACACTACCCAAACTAAGATTAAGTACCATGACCAATAGCAATATGAGGAATAGACCCAAAAACCAAACGCCAAATGGAATACTACTTTTATTCATTGTAAAGGTTGAAAAAAGTAAGGTACATGGTCCGGTAGCAATTCAGGATGAAAAATACGGACCAAATCTTTTAAGATGATATCTGGGCGTTGTGGTCCCAATTCATAGTACAATAAACCTCCAGTAGGCCCTGTAGTCAGTGAAAACGTATGAATAGCCTTGTTTTGATAGGCTTGAAACTCCTTATAGTGGGTATTGGCATCCAAAAGCGCATTATAAGAGGTAAATTGGGCCGGAGCTATCCAAAAATCGGCACTTTTACCCTTTTCAAGCACTGTTTCCAAACTTAATGAAAGGCTTCCCGTACCCTTGGTTTCCGCCCACAAATAGCTTGTGTTCGCATCCGATAAGAACTGGGCCGCCCAACTGTCCCCAGCAGGTAGGTACCACACATCTTTGTATAGCGCACCACTCATGACCGTTGGCGTTCTAGTTGCTTTTTTGGCTAGGTTCTTTATCGTGTTGTAATCGGTTTCAATGGATTTAAAGATACTATCCGCCTCATGTTGCCTATCTAGTAAGACGCCGAAGAACTTTATCCATTCGGCTTTGCCCAAAGGTGTTTGTTCGGTCCAATCCCCATTGAAAAGCACTGGTATTCCCGATTTATGAAGAAGGTCGTAATTGTCATTTTGGTTATCAATGGCAAAGCCAACGATAGCGTCAGGTTGCATTTCCAACACCATTTCGGTGTTCAAGGATTCATTGTTGCCCAATTCTTTTATTTTTCCTTCGGAAATTCGTTTTCTGGTCGGCATTGAAGATACATATTTCGTATCAGGAAATCCGATGAGTTTGTTTAGTGCCCCCAATGACTCTAAAGCTGGAATATGTGTGGTAGAGGTGACCACGATATTTTCAATCGGGGTGACCACAACGGCATCATAGGCATCTTTCGGATAGGTTATTGTGGCCAGCTTGTTTTTTGGAATCACTGCATAGGTCAATGGTTTTTCAGCTCCTGGCCAGGGGTTGGAGACGGTTACTACGGGGAATGCCCCCCCAAGGTCGATTTGAAATCCATTGGCATGGGTTATAATTTCACCTTTAACGTTGGATAATCCTTTTGGCGCTTTTGGTTTTTCCTCGCACGCTAAAAAGGCAAAAATCAGTATCACAAAAACAAAATACTTTGGCATCGTTTTATACATAGTGTCAAAAATAGGGTATTTAACTTTTTAGATAGATTGAACAGAATGATTACTTTCGTGCCGAATATTGGTTTGACGAAACGATACCCGTAAAAAGGTTTGGCCTCGTCGATTAAAAGGGAATCTGGTGAAAATCTAGAACTGTTCCCGCAACTGTAAGCTTTGCCGCAGAACATCCAATGGATGCATATCATTTTAGCGGTGCTTATCAGCACTTCGAAACCACTGTCCGTAAAAAGATGGGAAGGTAGCTGATAAGACGTAAGTCAGGAGACCTGCCAGATTCAAACAAAGAATGTAAAACTTTCGGGACAGAAGTTTACATAGGGCGACCTATAGCTTTTCCGAGCAATTAATTTTTTATGAAAAAAGTAGTATTTGGCCTTTTGGTCATTTGCGGTTGTTGTGCTAAACTTACAGCACAACAAAAGGATTCCGTGGCTTACGTGCAAGACAAGCCGTTCGAAGTCCAAAATTTAAATGAAGTGGTAGTCAGTGATTCAAGGTTTCAATTGAAACGTGAGAATTCGGGTAAAACGGTCATTCAGATCGGGTCGAAAGAACTGGAGGCCAATCGAGGTAGATCCGTGGCAGAATTGATCAACACTAAAAGTGGTATTGAAGTCAATGGTACACGAAGTTATGCCGGCCAGAACCTTACGGTATTTGCCAGGGGAGGTAACAACAGACAGGTTTTGGTCATCATTGATGGAATTCAGGTATCTGATCCTTCCAATGTCAACGCTGAATATGACCTTCGCTTGTTGAACACCAATCAGATTGAGAGCATAGAAATTTTAAAAGGTGCTGCAAGTACCCTTTACGGGAACGCCGCCGCCACGGCTGTTATCAATATAACGACCAAGAAAGCCAATAAAGAGGGTACTGCACTTGAAGTACTATCCAGTATCGGTACGAACCAGTCTCAAGACGACCAAAACTACAACCTGGCCGATTTTTCAAATACGGTCACTTTTTCGGCAAAACAAGATCGATTTTCGGTATTGGCCTCAGGTGGACACCAATTTACCAATGGACTTTCGGCAGCAGTCGGGGAAGAGGAAGACCCTTTTTCAAGAATTGAAGGAACCGTAAAGCTGGGATATCAATTTTCAGAACGGTTTACTGTAACCGCCTCGGCATTTTACAATAAGCTAAACGCTGATTTTGACAACGGCTTTCCGATAGAGGATGCTGATTTTAGTTTTGACAGCGAGCAATCGCGGTTTGGGCTTTCTTCTACATACGCCTATAAGAATGGTAGTTTGAATTTCAATGGGGCTTTCAATCAGATAACTAGAAGTTTTCAATCTAGTTTTCCTTCGGCCTTTGATTCTGAATCGCTGGTTTTAGATTTGTTCAATAAGTATACGTTCAACAATCGTTTTTACACTATTGCTGGGCTAAACCTTATTGATAATACGACCCTTTTTAGTGAAGAACAGAACACTACAAGTATTGACCCTTATGCCAATGTTGTTTATGTAAGTGATTTTGGATTGAATTTAAATGCAGGGGTGCGTTTGAACAACCATAGTGAGTATGGGTCAAATTTTATTTACAATTTTAATCCGTCTTATGTTTTTGGAATAGGGGAAGGATATCTTAAATTCTTAGGGTCTTACGCCACTTCATTTATAGCGCCAAACTTATCGCAGTTATTTGGTCCTTTTGGTCCGAATCCTGATTTGGATCCAGAAGAGAATACAACCTTGGAAGGAGGTTTAGAGTATCGTCCGTCAGAAAAGTTTAGGATCAGCGCCCTATATTTTAATAGAAGTGAAGAAGGGCGTATTGATTTTGTTACCATCAACCCTGATACTTTTGAAAGTCAGTATCAAAATTTGGAAGAAACTGTTGATTTTAATGGGGTAGAGGTAGAGCTGAATGTTACTCCGGTAGCCAATTTGAACCTTGTGGCCAATTATACCTACACCGATGCTGAAAATGGTTTGGCGCTTCGCATTCCCCAAAGTAAGGTGAATGCTAGTGTTGCCTATGATTTTAGCGCTAAAACCTACGTCAGTCTAAGCTATCAATCGGTATCAGATCGCACCGACATTGATTTTGCTGCTTTTTCTCAAGTAGATTTAGATGCATTCAGTTTACTGAACCTTTATGTAAAGCATGATATCAATGATACCATAGGTTTTTTCTTTGCCTTGGATAATGTGTTTAACGAGACCTATGTTGAGGTTACGGACTTTACCACTAGGGGAAGAAATATGCGTCTGGGAATGCGATTGCAATTTTAAAGCATAAAAAAAGCGGCCAACCGGCCGCTTTTATTTTTATTTTGAACTCAAAGGTTTATCGATATACATATTATCCCTCATCGGGGTAAATAATTTTGAATTTGATATTTGCTCACCCTTGAACTGCGTTTCAGAAAATCGCGATTTTGCCACAATTCCAGTGATTTCTTGAATTGCCCTCGCCAATAACGGTTCTGAGACATTTCCCAAAACCCCTAAATTGCCCAAATCTTCCTCTATTTGAATATCGGGTGCCAGTCCGGCGGTGTAATCAGAAAAGCCATCTGCATTTTCATTACGTCCGACCAGGGGTTGAATGGCCCAACTATTGTTCGGATTAATGTTGTTTTGTCTTGAAGTGCTAAAAACATAGTCATTGTCTTCATCGTCTACAAGCGTTATGGAGAATTCGTTTTTCCCCCTAGTCGTCTCGCCTATATGAATGACATCAACATAAGGTTCAAGACCGTTCATGACCAATTCACTAGCAGAAGCCGAACTATTTGTGGCAATGACATAAACCCTATTGAGATTGAGGGTATTGATAGGGGAACCCGCGTTTGTTCTAGACGCAAAATTGTCTTCTAACTGCTCATCACTGAATTGTGATTGAATTTTGTCGTTCCAACGTTGTCTAATATATAAATCTTGGGTTCGCGTTCCATAAATCATACTTGCTAACAGGCGTGAAGAGTTGACCGAACCACCAGGATTGTAGCGCATATCCAATACTAAGTCAGTAACCCCGTCAGCGACAAACTGGCCAAACGCATTGTTCAAATCCTCGTCAAAACCACGAGTGAAACCATTATACATCAAATAGCCTATTTTTTGCCCATTGACATCTAAGGTTTTGGCTACCAAAACCGGATTTTCCTCCAGACCTTCAAATTTAGTGAGGGTGACCTCATCATCGCTATCGGTTATAGTGCCATTACTAATGGTAGCCAACCCCAATGTGTAGGTATCATTGTTACCAAACAACAAATCGCGATAATTATTCAAATTAAGTTGGGTACCATTTACCCTGGTGAAAATAGCACCGCGTTGAATAGCACTGGCGGCAGCATCGGAATTGGGAATAACGTATCGTACATATCCAAAAATATCATCGCCTTCCGCAAATCGAACTAGACCAAACTCTAGACCGTTACTCTTTGATATTCCGTTTAAACTATTGACCAAGGTAGTGTAATCTGAGTTGGAGAAACTAAAACGGTCTTCGTTGAACTGAATGCTATTATAGAAATTTAGGGGATTAGGGGTTGCTTCAAGAAATTCAGTGTATTGCTCGTCAGAGCTAAATCTATTATCTGCCAAATCTTGTACTTCGCCTTGCCAAAAATACCATTGGTTCATGGCTTTCCACATAAAATCCTGTATCTCGGCAGTAGATTCGTCAGCCAATAACGGAAAGAAGTCCGCGGGGTCATCGTCATTACTGCAACTAACAAATAGGATGACGGCAACAAAAGGCAAAAATAATTTCTTCATAGCGTTTTTTCTTTCAAATAGCAATTAGTGTTCCAAAGTTGATTCCTCACTTCTCCCTATAGAACAACTTAGTCCTTTAAAACCCTAAAATAGGGAGATCTGAGAATATTTTAATCATTTTTGTAACAATATTCGTCATACGTCGTCATCATGTTGTAAGTCGTAAATTGATTTGCATATAACTAAACCACCAAATGCAACAAAAAGAGTTTTTAAATCTTGTATTGCCATTTAAAGATAAGTTATTTCGTTTGGCAAAGCGCTTATTGGTCTCCCGAGAGGAAGCCGAAGATGCAACACAGGAAATTTTGCTCAAACTGTGGTCGAAAAATGAAGCAATGGGCCAATATAAAAGTGTAGAGGCCTTTGCAATGACCATGACAAAGAATTTTTGCCTGGATCGTTTGAAATCGAAACAGGCCGGTAATTTAAAATTAGTCCATAGCAACTATCAAGATGAACGCACATCACTGCAAAAGCAGTTAGAGGCAGAAGATAGCGTAAATTGGGTAGAACGGATAATGGATGAATTACCGGAACAACAAAAAATGGTACTGCAATTGCGGGATATTGAAGACTATGATTTTGACGAAATATCGGAATTGTTGGATATGAAACCGACCGCAGTGCGGGTGACCCTCTCAAGGGCAAGAAAAACAGTAAGGGAAAAATTAATGCAAAAGCATAGCTATGGAATCGGATAAGCACATAGAAAGATTATTGGAGAAGTATTTTGAGGCGACCACAACAGTTGCCGAAGAAGAAAGATTACGGGCGTATTTCAATCAAGAAAGTGTCGCAACACATCTCGAGCAATACCAACCCATGTTCAACTATTTCTCTAAAGCCAAGGAAGAACAGTTTACAAAGCTTTCAGCCCTTTCAGAACCCGTAAAACCTAGAAAAAAAGTGTATTATAGATGGGTTTCCGTTGCGGCGGCCGTAGTGTTGGCCTTTGGTGTGTATTTTGGTAATGATACCTATCAACATTACCAAGAACAAAAACAGGCAAGAATTGCCTACGAACAAACAAAAGAGGCCTTGAACCTTCTTGCAGAAAATTTTAGCAAGGGTACCGAAAAAGTAGCTTTATTGGAAGAGTTTGAGGTTGCAAAACAAAAAGTGTATAGTACTAATTAATAGTAAATAAATTAAACAAATTCAAAACGGAACGAGTGTAACGAGTGGTTGCATAGGTTCTTTGATTTTTAAGCAGTATTCACAGAAAACAAAAATTTAAAACAAATGAAAAAGAATATTTTAATCCTTTTAGTAGCCGTATTACCACTTGCTGGCTTTTCACAATCTTTATTTGACAAGTATGAAGAGTTGGATGATGTCACATCAGTTGTGGTAAATCAAAGTATGTTCAACCTATTGGCAAAAATTGACGTCGAAGTTGATGATCCCGAAGCCCAAGATTTTGTGGATATTGCCACAAGTCTAAAGAGCTTAAAAGTGTTTACTACCGATAACAAATCCATTGGTGCCGATATGAAAGCTTCAGTCAGTGGATATTTGAAGAAGTCTTCGTTGACCGAGTTGATGCGAATAAAAGATAAAGATGCCAATGTCAAGTTTTATGTCAAAGAAGGTAAAGACGATGATCATGTCAGTGAGTTGTTGATGTTCGTTACCGGTCTTAAAGACGTCGAAGCTGACGGTAGAAATTTTGAGACCGTTCTCCTTTCATTGACGGGCGATATCGATTTGAACAAAATCAATTCGTTGACAAAGAAAATGAATCTGCCCGATGAATTGAACAAAGCGGGTAAAAAGCAATAAGTGACCTTAAAGATTCAGTTGGTGGGGTAAAACGATCCCACCAGCTGTTTTCTATAAATCAAACTTTTAAAATCAATCAAAACAAAATCAAATCATCAATCTCAAAAAAGAACGATCATGAAAAAAATAATAGTTGTAATAGCGTTGGCCTTTAGCCCATTATGGGCAGTTTCGCAATCTGCTTTTGACAAATATGAAGATGCAGATAATGTCGCTTCAATAAGCATAAACAAAGGATTATTGGGTATGGTTGCCAATATGTCATCTGATAGTCAAGATAAAGAAGCACAAGAATTCATAGCACTGGCAAAAAGCATCGATGGTATCAAGGTCTTTATCTCAGAAGATTCCAAAGTCTCAGCAGATATGGCCTTAACCATAAAATCGTACGTCAAAAAAAGTAGAATGGAAGAGTTGATGCGGGTAAAAGACGATGACACCAATGTAAAATTCTATATTAAAAGCGGGCGTAATGCAGATAAGGTCAAAGAATTGGTCATGTTCGTAACAGGTATCGATGACAAGGACATTTCTGACAATGGGCCACATTTTGAAACCGTATTGTTGACCATGACCGGCGATATCGATTTGAACAAGATAGGCTCCCTTACCAATAAAATGAATTTACCAAAAGAATTGAAGAAAGCGAAAAGAGGTAAATAATCATTCGTTAGCGTTGTAACAAATCAATCAAAATAATGACTTATATCATAAGTCAATCAAAAAATGCAAGCATGAAAAAAATTTTGAAAAGTGCTGTCCTGTTAATTGCGGTGTTGCTTGGTTCTTGTGCATCACAACAGAGCTTGCAAGAATATTATGTGGATAACAAAGAAAACCCAAATTTTATTTCTTTGGATATTCCAGCGAGCATTCTTAAAATGGAAGAGACCGACCTGACCGATGGACAGCGTAATGCCTTGGAATCTTTACGAAAGTTCAATTTATTGGCATTTCGAAAGACCGCGGACAATGTAGCGGAATACAAATTGGAAAAGACCAAGGTTAAGGCGATTTTAAAGAATGACGAATTTGTGGAGTTAATGAAGATCAATTCACAATATGGAAAAGGGGTCGTAAAATACCTCGGCGATGAGAATGCCATAGATGAGGTCATTATTTACGGTGATAGCAATGAACAAGGTTTTGCATTGGTTCGAGTTTTGGGAAAGGATATGAATCCGGCGCACATTGTGCAGCTTATGCAAGCCATTCAGAAATCGGATTATAATGGGGAAGGCCTTGGTGAAATCGGTAAGTTCTTAAAAGGATAAGTTAAGCTCAACTAAACTTGAAAATCCCATAGTGTGATTGCACTATGGGATTTTTTATATGCAAAATTTTATAATTTCTTAAATAAGGAACGTGACCTATTGGTTATATTAGTGTCTCAAGTTTTAGAAACACTAACAAATCATTTATAAAATTATGGAAGATGCACAAATTTGGATAGAAAAAGGTATTGACTTTATCATCGAATTCGGTCCGAAGATTATCGGGGCCATTCTGATATACCTTATTGGTTCATGGATTATTAAAAAGTTGATGGGCGTTTTGCGAAAGGCCATGGCCAAAGGCAGTTACGATGAATCATTACAACGATTTTTGGTCAATCTGGTTTCATGGGGATTAAAGATATTTTTAATCATCACGGTAATTTCTACCCTTGGTGTAGAGACCACAAGTTTGGCCGCAGTTATAGCCGCTGCCGGTTTAGCGGTTGGGTTGGCACTTCAAGGCTCCTTGTCAAATTTTGCAGGTGGGGTACTCATCATGATATTTAAACCTTATCGTATCGGTGATTTAGTAGAGGCCCAAGGGGTTCTAGGGGTCGTAAAGACCATCGAGATTTTTACGACCAAAATGGTGTCCCCAGAAAATAAGTTGATTATCGTACCCAACGGGGCAATGGCGAATGGTAATATCGTCAATTATACGGCTGAGGGTAAAATCAGGGTCGATACCGTTATTGGTGTAGGTTACGATGAAAATATCAAGAAGACCAAAGAAGTTTTAATGGAGGTGCTAACCGCTAACCCTTTGGTACTTAAAGACCCCGCACCATCGGTAAATGTCATGGAACTGGCCGATAGTTCAGTCAATTTTGCCGTACGGCCATTTTGTAAACCTGAAGACTATTGGGATGTGTATTTTGCCACTTACGAAGGTTGTAAACTGGCCTTGGACAAAGCAGGTATCGAAATACCTTACCCACACGAAGTACAAATCAATAAATAACATTTTGACAATACATTAAAATGGCCGCTTTACTAAAAAGCGGCCATTTTTTATAAAAAAGTATTATGCCTAAACCCCGGTATAATTAGCGGGCGTAATTTGTTTTAGCTCCGTTTTTATGGTCTCGGATACCGCCAACGTTTCAATAAAACCAGCGATGGATTCTTGATTTATTTTTTCATTGGTTCGGGTGAGCCCTTTTAAGGCCTCATACGGGTTAGGGTAGCCCTCGCGTCTTAAGATGGTTTGAATGGCCTCAGCAACAACAGCCCAATTGTTTTCGAGATCATCTTCAAACTTATCAGCATTCAATACCAGTTTGTTCAACCCTTTCAAAGTCGATTTAAAGGCCACCAGGGTATGGGCAAAAGGAACCCCTATATTTCTCAAAACAGTACTATCGGTTAGATCACGTTGCAGTCTTGAAACGGGTAATTTAGCCGATAAATGCTCAAAAATAGCGTTGGCAAGGCCTAAATTACCTTCTGAGTTCTCAAAATCAATGGGATTGACCTTATGGGGCATGGCAGAAGAACCTACTTCCCCTTTCTTTATTTTTTGTTTGAAATAATCCATTGAAACATAGGTCCAAACATCCCTGTTCAAATCAATGATGATGGTATTGATGCGTTTTAGGCAATCGAACAGGGCGGCCATATGGTCGTAGTGTTCGATTTGGGTCGTTGGGAAGGAATGGTGGAGCCCTAGTTTTTCTTGAACGAATTTTTGCCCGAAAACCTTCCAGTCCACATTGGGATAGGCCACTTTATGAGCGTTGTAATTTCCTGTTGCGCCCCCAAATTTAGCAGCGGAAGGAATATCGTTCAATAAATCAAATTGTTGCTTCAGCCGTTCGACAAAAACGGCAATTTCTTTTCCCAATCGGGTAGGGGAGGCCGGTTGCCCATGGGTTCTGGCAAGCATTGGTATCCCTTCCCACTCCGCGGCCAAGTTTTGCAGTTTTTCAAAAACCGAAAAATAAGAAGGCACATAGACATCGTTCATGGCTTCTTTTATAGAGAACGGAATGGCCGTATTGTTGATATCTTGTGAGGTCAACCCGAAATGGATGAATTCCTTATATTTTTCCAATCCGAGCGCATCAAACTTTTCCTTTAAAAAATACTCAACGGCCTTAACATCATGGTTTGTGGTTTTTTCGATGTCTTTGATGGACTGCGCATCTTCGGCGGCGAAATCAGTATGGATTTCTTGTAGCGCACTAAATTTCGTTGTATCAAAATCAGACAATTGTGGCAAGGGTATTTCACAAAGTGCGATAAAATATTCGATTTCGACCCGTACCCGATATTTGATCAATGCTTCTTCTGAAAAATAGCTGCCCAGTGCTTCGGTTTTGTTTCGGTAACGCCCATCGATAGGTGATATGGCGTTTAGCTGGTTTAAAGACATTTACCTTGATTTTTAGGAAAGGGCAAAGATACTCAATCTTCAAAGATTAGTGGCCCAAGGCCACAAGCATATCCAATGTTTTTTTGCCCCTGTTCCTATAGCCGGATGTTCCGCTGCCAATATTTTTTTCCAATATCATTTTAAGCTCTGGGTGTATCCATTCAAATCGTTTCCCCAAATAGAATAAAGTGGTCATCGCAAACACTTTTGAGGCAATTTTATGCTCTTCGATAAGCCAATCGAAACAGCAGTCCACTAATCGTTCCAGCTGCGTTGAAGTCATACTTTCAATGACTTCTTGGTTCTTTTTTTTGAAATAGGCTTCTGCAAGAAGCTGACAGGTATGCGCTATTGGCCGAATGCAAGATTCTGAGGTCAGCTGTTTGATTTCTAGGGTAAACAATTCTAAATGGGGCAGTAGAAGCCCTAGTTTTTTCCGCATCAAATGATCAAACACCCAACTGGCATTGAACTCATCATTTTTATCTTGGCGAAAGACCTCGATCAATAATGGTTCAACCAGTTCATGGTGGTTTAACAAGCTTTGCACCAGACTGTCTATTCGTGATTTGGAAAGTCTACCCGAATTAAGGTTTAAAACGAGTTGTTCTTTAGTCATGTTACAAGGTATTATACAGTTCATGCGCTACCATGGGAATACCCAAAGTAGCTGATTCGGCTATTACGGTAAGGTTCTTGAAATCTGATTTTGAAACATTTGGCCTAGGGTCGATAAAGTAAATAGGGGTTTCTATGGCGACGTAATTTATCAGGCTTGCTGCGGGGTATACCTGCATTGAGGTGCCAATGATCAGTAAAACATCGGCCTCGGCAACGAGTGGAATAGCCTTTTCAAGCATTGGCACCATTTCACCGAACCAGACAATATGCGGGCGAAGTTGATACCCGGTTTCGTCCACATCACCGAGGTTTAAATCTTTATGCCAATCCAAGACATGGTTTTCGTTTGCGGTGCTCCGTACTTTCAAAAGTTCGCCGTGTAAATGCAACACATTTGAGCTACCCGCCTTTTCATGTAGGTTATCGACGTTTTGGGTAATGATCTGCACATTGAATTGACTTTCAAGTTGTGCCAGTGCCAGGTGCCCTTCATTGGGTTCGACCTGCAGTAATTGCCTGCGGCGTTGATTGTAGAACTCCAGAACCAGTTCAGGATCTGATGAAAAGCCCTGTGGTGAGGCCACTTGCATCACGTCATGCCCCTCCCATAGTCCATTGGCGTCCCTAAAGGTTTTTAAGCCGCTCTCAGCGCTCATTCCAGCTCCGGTCAAGACTACAATCTTTTTTTTCATAATTTTTCCATGGCATATTATTGATTATTTCAAAATTAACATTTTGATTATCTTGTATCTCATGTTCGACCTTGATTTGTTGAAATACTTGGAAGGTTTTTTGACCGAGCGACGAAAACATCGCTTTGAACAGGTATTGGCTAAAAGAACCAATTTCTTGACCGTAGCCATCGAAGATGTCTATCAGTTGCATAATACGAGTGCAGTAATTAGAAGCTGTGACGCCTTCGGTGTTCAAACGGTTCATGTCATTGAAAACAGGTTTGGCAAACGATTGGATAAGAACATCGCTATGGGTGCCGAGCAATGGGTCGATGTTCATCGACATCAAACCACTACTGCATGTATTGACCGACTTAAGACTGATGGTTATCACATTATAGCAACTACGCCCCACGAAAACGGAAACGAACTTTCAGATGTTAAGGTTACCAAGAAAACGGCACTGTTCTTTGGAACCGAGAGAGACGGATTAAGCGGGGAGGTCCTAAAAAGGGCCGATGGATTTCTAAGCATACCCATGCAAGGTTTTTCAGAGAGTCTGAACATATCCGTTGCTGCTGCCATAATCTTACAAAAGTTGACAAAAGACCTAAGAACCAGTAGTGTTCAATGGCAATTATCTGAAAATGAATTGCTTGAAAAGCGAATGGATTGGACTAAAAAATCAATCAAAGATGTGGAACGGGTTATTGAACGTTATTTAACAACCTGAGTTTTTTGTATTTTAGTGACAACCAATTAAATCAAATAAAATGACGACTTTTCTTTACATTATTGCGGGCATTGCCCTGCTTGTGCTGATTTTGGCCGTATTGGCCCCTAAAACTTACGATGTTTCCCGTTCTGTAGAAATTGGAAAACCTAAACAAGAGGTATTTGATTTTTTGCGATCCTTAAAGAAAATGGACCTATGGTCTCCGTGGGCAAAAAAGGATCCCAATATGAAGAAAGAGTTTCGTGGTACCGACGGTGAAGTAGGATCTGTAAGTTATTGGCTCGGTAATAAGGAAGTTGGAGAGGGGGAACAAGAAATTACGAAGATTGTCGATGGAGAGCGGATTGATGGGGAGTTGCGTTTTATGAAACCATTCAAATCTGAATCGAATTGCTATCTATTGACCGAAAATACAGCTGAAGGTAAGACCAAGGTAACCTGGGGCTTTTCTGGCAACAACAAGTTCCCCATGAGTATTATAATGTTGTTCATGAGTATGGACAAAATGGTAGGTAAGGACTTTGAGGAAGGGCTATCAAGTTTAAAAACAATACTGGAGGATTCATAATGGAACAAAACTTAATAGGTTGGGTCGAAATACCTGTTGTTGATATGGAAAGGGCCAAAGCTTTTTATGAAGCCGTTTTTCAGATACAGATCGAAATCCATGATTTTGGTGGTACCTTGATGGGGTGGTTACCAAGTTTGGATGGTTCACCGGGTTGTTCGGGCTCATTGGTTCAATCGCCGGAATGGTACATTCCCAATCGCAAAGAAGGTGTGCTGATCTATTTTTCTTGCAATGATGTGCAAGATGAGTTGAATAGAATTGAAACTTCAGGCGGTAGTATCTTGAAACCCAAGACCCAGATTAGTCCCGATATCGGGTATATGGGACTTTTTCACGATTCAGAAGGCAATAGAATCGCCCTCCACTCAAAAGTATAATTAATAGGGGTTGATCAATGTAGAATGGATGATGGGCGATATTACCCATGTATGGGGCAGCCATCACAGGTACAGGCATCGTCATTACAATCACATTCCCCTTGTTCATGTAGCCCACAGCTTTTGATCATTTCAGATTCCATTGCCTGCAGTTTCATTTTACAAACGGGGCATGTTCCTTCTTCATGGTAAGTCTTACCATCTTCGCAGTCCATGGAGCATTGATATTCGCTACTGGCAAGTACTTTTATCTCAGAATCGGTAGTCGTTTTTTTTACTTTTTTATTTTCCTTACATGAAGATGGAAGAAACAACAGAATGCTACTCAACACTAAAATGCAGACCAATCGAAAATGCATGATATACTTTATTTACACTAAGGGAGATTTCATTCCACCAATTCCAACAGGGCGGTATCAAAATCGTTGTCAAGCGAAACTTTTCCGTTTTGAACAATTACCTCGGTATTGGAATAGGTATCATATAGCTTAGTACCATCACCAAAAAAACCTTTCACCTTAAGCGATTTTTTTCCTTTGGGCAGATCCAATGCCAATACCACCTTGTCCTTATACTCTTTATTGACGAACATTCTTGAAAACACGTATGGTTTTTTAGATAGACGTTTATGCTTGCCCGCGCCAACAGCTGGGTGGTTTGCCCTAAACGTTCCTAATTTTTGCCAATGCTCATGTACTTTCTTCACAGATGGTAGGCTGTCCAAATCTTCCCAGTTCATATTGGAGCGAAGATGGGCATCGCCTTCGGCTCCTTCAATATTCAAGGGTCGTAGGGTTTCATCACCGTAATATACCTGTGAAGCACCTGGGGTCAACAAGAGCATATTGGCCGCGATGTAGGGCTTTTTTCGTTCCCTGTCAAAGGGACTGCCGTCATCATGGGAGGTAAGGTAGTTCAGTACGCTTTTTCCCTTGAGTTTCGTATTCAACAAAGCATTGTACTTTTTAAAAACGGTCTCGTAGTCTTTATGGGCATCATTTTTAAGGTCGAAATTGATCAAGCTTGAAAAACCGTAATCAAAATAATCAACTTTCTTATCGCCAAAATCGAATTCCCTTCCTGAGGATATCCCGTAATTATACACCTCACCGACCATATAAAAAGAATTGTCGTCCAATACTTTCGAGGGATTTTTCTTCTTCCAGGTTTGAAAGGCGTATTCGGCCTCCTTTTTCAATTCTGACCATGCATTTTCATTGACATGTTTTACGGTATCTACCCTAAACCCATCCACACCAAATTCATGAATGTAATCGGTCAACCATTTAATGATGTAAAACCTTGGTGCCCTGGGATATCCCGTTCTTTCAAAGAAAAGGTTCAATTCATCAAGCTCTTGACTTAGCCTGCCCTCTTCTTTCCATTTTGCCAACAATGCGTCTGGCAATTCTACCGGTTCATCTGATTCTGTAAGTATATCGGGTAGGTTGGCCACTAGGGTACAGGCCGTGGTATTTTCATAAGTGGTGAATTCACATTTTGGTTCGGTCCGCACCCATTCTTCTGGCCAAACCGGATCGAATTCCGTAACGGGCCCGGTGTGATTTAAGACGACATCCAAAATTACCCGAATACCTTTTGCGTGTGCTTTTTTGACCAAATCCTCCAAATCTTTTTTTGTGCCAAAATTAGGATCGATGGCAGTCCAGTCCTTCGCCCAATAGCCATGATAGGCATAGGTGTTTCCAGTACCCTCATTAGTTGGGCCATGAACTTGTTCTACAATAGGTGTAAACCATATCGCATTAATACCGAGGTCATTGAAGTAATTAGCATCAATTTTTTTTGAGATACCGCTAATGTCACCACCTTCAAACCCCCTCAGTACCGCGGTGCTGTCTTTTCTATTTAAAGTGGTATCATTATCCGTTTTACCACTGTTGAAACGGTCTGTCAAGAGAAAATAAATATTTGCCCCTTCCCAAAAGAAAGGAACGTTTTTTTTCGTTTCTTCGGTAATCGTCTCGGACTGTTTTTCTATGATGGAATCTTTTTTTACTTCTTTACAACTGCATATCAAGGCCAATATCGGTATAACGATAAGTAGTTTTTTCATGTTTGAGGAATTTGCCTAAAACTATAAAATGCATGTTGAAATATAAAATTTATTTGGGCCCAACGCCCAAATATAAATAGGAGTGATTTTAACAAACTAAAAAAGAAAATGTAATTATCTTCTGTTCAATACTTTATATTCTTCATAACAACTACTGATGGCATCTAAAATTTGAAGGTCATTGGCTGTTTTAATGAAGGACTTGGAATAGCTGCAGTTGGTAAGTATATCTTCGATATCCATTTTCTCGAGTTGCAATAACTGAATAAGGGTCTCCCTATCAAATTTTGAAGCCAGTAGATCTCGAATATCCTCATCTTCCTTCATTTGTCTCAATTTACGAAGCTGTGCCGGTCTTTTACCGAATAGATTTCGCAACATATCGGCGGGATTCAATATTGCACCCAAAACCTTGGTGACCGAACTTGGGTTTTTATTGCCTGCCTCATAACTTTTGTTAAGCCCCGATATACTGTATTGATATGAGGTGTTAATAGGCAGGTTTTTTACATCAATATCGAGATAACCGGTTAATTGATAGGGTCGTACCACAACTTCTTCTAAGGCGTAAGCGAGTTCGGTGAGGGCAATCTTCGTATCATCAAACTTGAACATATCGTTGGTTACCCTTACTTTTTGGGGCTTAAAACCTAAATAAGTCAAATAGAGTGTGTCATTGACTGCAGCGGTTATCGTGAATTTTCCATCTTGATCCGTAATAGTACCTTTTATACGGTTAAGGTTGATGATGTGCACACTTTCCAATGGAAAGTTTGTCTGCGCATTAATGACCGTAGCTTGCAGTTCTTCAATGGGCTGTGTAGTATCATTCTCTTGTGAAACACCGATCACAACACACAAAAGAAAAACAAACGGTAAAAGTCTATTCATGTAGCAATTTTCTTATCCAAAATTACAAAACAAAGAAAATAATCACGGCCAGCCCTAACTTTTAGGATGCCCTTAACTAATAAAAGCCACTATTTCTTTTTCCTTTTGACTTTTTAGAACCGCTTTTACCTCCTTTAAAAGAGGTATTACGGTCTCTTCGACCCCCGCCACCTCTATTGCGGTCACGATCTCTTCTTCGTCCACCGCCTCGATTTCCACCTCGACCCCCACCTGGGCTTTTAGAAACCTCAACATTGATAAAACGTCCATCTACCTTGAAATCAGAGAAAGTTTCCAAGATAAGTGGGGTAAATTGGGCATCGGTATTGAAAAAAGAGAAGCTGTCCTTGGTGTCTACCTTGTATACATCATCTTTATCCAAACCTAGTTTGTCACGAAGAAAATCTTTTAATGACATCCAATCGTAACCATCGCGCTCCCCAACATTTATAAAATAGCGCACAGAACCATCTTTCGGATGTTCGGTCGCACCCCGTTCCCTTCGGCCCGAACCGTCACTGGAGTTCAGGTCACGGGTTTTATTGTAGTAATTGAAGAATCGCGTAAACTCTACCGATACTATCTTTTTAATCAACTCTTCCCTGTCAATTCCATCTAAAACGTCATTTATGGCAGGTAGGTAACCATCGATCTCATCATTGACCTTGGTGTCTTTGATATTATTGGCCAGATGGTATAACTGGATTTCACAGATTTCGATTCCGCTCGGAATTTTCTTTTCGAGAAAATCTTGTTTGATCTTTCGTTCAATGGCATTGATCTTACGAAGCTCACTTCGGGTTACGATGACCATTGAAATGCCCGATTTTCCGGCTCTTCCGGTTCTTCCGCTGCGGTGGGTATACGTTTCTATTTCATCGGGCAATTGGTAGTTGATGACGTGGGTGATGTCATCAACATCGATTCCCCTTGCGGCCACGTCGGTTGCCACCAACATCTGGATTTGTTTTTTACGAAAGGCGTTCATGACCAAATCGCGCTGGTTTTGGCTAAGATCGCCATGTAGTGCCCCTGCATTGTAACCATCTTCGATTAATTTCTCGGCAACTTTTTGCGTGTCGCGTTTGGTACGACAGAATACCACTGAAAATATTCCCGGATTCGCGTCGGCCAATCGTTTTAGGGCAGGGTAGCGGTCACGGCCACTAACCACATAATATTCGTGTTGTACGGTCGTGGCACCTGAGTTTTTCGCACCCACCGTAATCTCTTTCGGGCTGTGCATGAACTTCTTGGCTATGGTAGCGACCTCTTTCGGCATGGTAGCAGAGAACAACCATGTCGATTTCTCTTTTGGGGTATTGGAAAGGATATCCTTGATATCCTCAAAAAAGCCCATATTCAACATTTCATCGGCCTCATCAAGAATACAATAATCGATCTTGGTAATATCAACGATACCACGACGGATCATATCTTTCATCCGTCCCGGTGTTGCCACAACGATTTGTGCCCCTTTTTTAATTTGCCTGGCTTGATCGGTGATACTGGCACCACCATAAATGGCAACGATGTTCATTCCTTTTTCGTACTTGGAATATAGTTGCATTTCGTTGGTGATCTGAAGGCAAAGTTCCCGTGTAGGCGATAGTATCAACCCTTGGGTCGTTCTAGAGGCAATATCTATTTTCTGGATCAAGGGAAAACCAAAAGCGGCGGTTTTACCGGTACCGGTTTGGGCCAATGCCACTAAATCGGTTTCATCTTCCAATAAGATGGGGATTGCTTTTTCTTGTACTTCTGATGGATTTTCAAATCCTAAATCTGCAACTGCAACCAATAGGGACTCTTGAAGCCCTAAACTTTCAAATTTTGACATGTGTCTATAAGTATTCGCAAATATGTGTGTTGCATAGAGCGATAATTACTTATAAAGCTGTGCTCAGCGCAACACCTGCCATACCGGCGGCGTTAATAAAGCGGCAAAGGTAATGCTAATTAACGACTACGAACCATAATCTAGCAATAACTTTATTTTCAATTAGTTAAAGCGTGTTGAGAAAGGCAATCAGTTTTTGGATGGCCCTACCACGATGACTTATCTGGTTTTTTAGGGACAAGGGCAGTTCGGCAAAGGTCTGTTCGTGACCACAGGGCACGAAGATAGGATCGTAGCCAAATCCGTTTTTGCCCTTTTTACGCGATGCAATGTAGCCATGAACCGATCCTTCGAACAAATGATGATCATTTTTTAGGTTCAATGCGATTGCTGTTTTAAAATGGGCGGCCCTGTTACTGCTGCCTTCCAGTTCTAGAAGTAACTTTTCCATATTGGCTTCTGCATTCTTTTCTTGACCTGCATACCTTGCAGAATATACGCCAGGCCTTCCGTCTAGGGCGTCTACCAAAAGCCCCGTGTCATCGGCAAAACAAGATAGCTTGTAGTTTTCCGTAACAAAGTCTGCCTTTATCCGTGCATTTTCGGCTAAGGTCTTTCCCGTTTCCGGTATATCATCCGTACATCCCAAATCGGTCAGGGAAATCAATGCAATGGAATCGGGTATCAAAGCCTTGACCTCTTCAAATTTATTTTGGTTATGTGTAGCAAAGACTAATTTCATAAGACTAATGTATTACCTTTAATGCTATGAAAAAAACCAACTTCCTACCAATTTCCTTAGGGCTCAACTTGGTGTTGTTTTGCTTTTTATTCTTTTTTTCCATTAATACTAAGACTGCAAGTCAACCTGAGGCCCCACCTTCTCAAGAGGGCATAATCGATGAAAAGGGCAATACCTTAAAAAAGGTCAACATCGTTATGTTGGGCAACTCGATTACATATCAAGGGGACTGGGATAAAGTTTTGGACCGGAATGATGTTTTTAATGGTGGAAAACCCGGTTGGACCACCCAGCAATTGTCCTGGGTCATCAAAAACTTCATTGTTCCGTATCGACCAAAGCTTTGCTTTTTTAAGGGCGGTATCAATGATTTGACCTTGGGCATTTCATCACAGCGTATTTACGAGAATATGACCATGGTAATGGATTCTATCAGCAAGGTAGGCACAAAACCTATTTACACCACAACATTGTACCAAAGAACGAATACTGAGCGAAACCGAACTATTGATTCCATTAATGCGAGAATGAAACTGTTCTGCGAAAAAAGGAATTATGATTTTTTGGATTTAAGACCCTTTCTCTGTCAAAGTGGGGATATCAAAATAGAGTATGTCGTTGATGATAATACCCATCTGAAGGCACAGGCATATCCGCAGTGGGCTTTGGCAATGGCACCTATTTTGACTAAATACGGACTAAATGACAATTGATTTTCAGTACGAAGTGTTTCATAGAAGAAAGATAGTAAAACGGTTAAAGCAGTAACGAAAATCATGAAGATGAAATATAAATTACCCCCTGTGGTCGTGTTTATGGTATTTGGTCTTTTGATGTACCTATTGGCAAGCTACTTGCCGGTTGGCAATTTCGATTTTTTTGGGAGGTACCCGCTTGCAATTGGCATATCTGGCATAGCACTACTTCTGGCGTTACTTTCACTATATCAGTTTGCAAGGGCAAAGACCACGGTAGACCCCATAAAACCTTCAAAAGCTTCCGTTTTGGTGGTTTCCGGTATCTATCAATATACTCGAAACCCGATGTATTTGGCATTGTTGCTTATACTCATCGCTATAGGTCTAAAATTGGGGAATGCCTTTAATACCATCATTGCGGCTGGTTTCGTGTATTTTATGAACCATTTCCAGATTAAGAAAGAAGAAGAGGCCTTGCTAAAGCTTTTTGGTAAAGATTACCGTTTGTACTGCAAAGCTGTTCGCCGATGGTTTTAAAAATGGGATATATGTTGGCTAAGCGAATACTGATGTTAGGATGGCTATTGAGCACTGGTTTTTCAGCTGCACAAACACGGTATTTTGAATCTTTCGATAATGTAAAGATCGCTTATGATATAGAAGGTGTGGGTGCCCCGATTATTTTGTTGCACGGCTTTATAAATTCAAGAAAATCTTGGGACCAAACGCCTCTTAAAAAAGATTTGCTGACCGAGGGGTATCAGGTCATTACCATAGATCTCAGGGGGAATGGTGATTCTGACAAACCCCAGAATGACAAATCTTACCAAAATGACGCTGAAGTCAAGGATATTATAGCACTGTTGGAAGAACTGGCAATTGAAGACTACTCAGCGGTGGGCTATTCTCGGGGAAGCATCGTACTGGCCAAGTTGCTTACCAAGGATAAAAGAATCACGAAAGCCGTTTTGGGTGGAATGGGAATCGATTTTACCAATGCCCAATGGAATCGACGTTTGCTTTTTGCCGCTGCGTTCGATGGTCAAATTTCTGAGGAAACCAAGGGCGCCGTAACTTATGCAAAGTCTATTGGTGCAGATTTACGCTCTTTACATTTACAGCAACGATACCAACCCGTCACATCAAAAAAAGAACTGGCAAGGGTAGCTGCCGAAGTTCTGGTTCTAGCCGGTGATAAAGACCTTGACAATGGTGATCCGAAAGACCTTCAAGGGGCAATACCCAATGCAACGCTACAATTGGTTGCCGGAGATCACAATGGTACTTACAAAACCCGTGATTTCTCAAAAGTGATAATTCGGTTTCTAAAGTGAGGCAGTGATTTGTGAATAAGGATTATCCATTTTTGGTCGCTTTTTGATATTGAATTTTTAGTCTTTTTCACTAATAATTCGATAGGTCATTATTTTTCATACATTAAAAATGTATAAAGGATTTAATGTTTACTTTTAAGGCTTAATTTTTTTTGGGCAATGGTCGAAACTGGAAGAAAATATGTCTTTGATTTTGATAGCACACTCACGAGCGTTGAAGCATTGGATGTACTCGCAGAAATTCTTCTTGAAGGGAAGTCCAATAAGGACGAGGTGTTAAAGGAAATACAGGAAATCACCAATTTGGGCATTGATGGTGAGATTTCTTTTACCGAATCGTTGGAAAGAAGGATCAAACTATTAAATGCCCATAAAGAAGATCTGGCAGGTCTGGTTGATAAGTTACGCCATAAAATTTCAAAGTCGATAGAAGAGAACAAGGCCTTTTTCAAGGATTACGCCGATGATATTTATGTCATTTCGTGCGGTTTCAAAGAATTTATAGATCCCATTGTTGCTGAGTACAACATACCTTCAGACCGAGTATATGCCAATACCTTCGAGTTTGACCCTAAAGGGAATATAGTTGGTTTCGATGAGACCAATGTACTGTCATCCCACAACGGAAAAATAGAATGCCTTAAAAACCTTAATTTAGAAGGTGAGGTTCAGGTCATAGGTGATGGCTACAGTGATTATGTCATGCGTGAAGCAGGTATTGCCGATAAATTTTTTGCCTACACTGAGAACGTACATCGCGAAAAGGCCGCTGACAACGCCGATTATATAACGCCTAATTTAAATGAGTTTCTATTTGTGAACGATTTACCAAGAAAAATATCATATCCAAAAAATAGGATTAAGATCCTTCTACTTGAAAATGTACATCCGAAGGCGTTTGATAACCTATCGGAAGAAGGGTTTTCCGTAGAGTTGGTCAAGCACGCTTTGCCTGAAGAAGAATTGATGGAACGCATAAAGGGAATACATGTTCTTGGCATTCGTTCAAAGACCCAGGTTACCCAAAGGGTATTGGAGGCTGCAGATAGGCTATTGGTAGTAGGGGCTTTTTGCATTGGAACCACCCAAATTGCCCTAGAGGCCGCAAAAAAGAAAGGTGTGGTTGTCTTTAACGCCCCTTATAGCAATACAAGGTCAGTCGTGGAGTTGGCCATTGGACAGATCATCATGTTAAAGCGAAGTATTTTTCCACGAAGCACCGAAATACATCAAGGAAAATGGTTTAAGACTGCTTTGAATTCACAAGAAGTTCGGGGTAAGAACCTAGGGATTATTGGTTACGGAAATATTGGCAAGCAATTATCCGTTCTTGCCGAAGCGATGGGAATGCGGGTGTATTATTATGATGTGGCCGATAAATTGGCGTTGGGTAATGCCATCAAGTGCAGTACCTTAGAAGAATTGTTATTGGTTTCAGACGTGGTCACCCTACATATCGACGACAACAAGGCCAACAAGAATTTTATCAGTGAAAATGAGATCGGTCACATGCGCGATGGAGCCATGTTGGTCAACCTATCGCGGGGTTTCGTAGTGGACATTCCCGCTTTAGTGGCAGCCCTGAAAAGTGGTAAGTTAGGTGGCGCGGCTATTGATGTGTATCCTGAAGAACCAAGAAGTAATGGTGATTTTATAACAGAGCTACAAGGTTTGGATAACGTAATCCTAACGCCGCACATTGGGGGAAGCACCGAAGAGGCCCAGCGTGATATAGCCGATTTCGTTCCCAATAAAATAATGGATTATATCAATTCGGGCAATACCGTGGATGCCGTGAATTTTCCGAATATCCGGTTACCGAAACAGAACAATGCGCATCGTTTTCTTCATATACACAAGAACGTACCCGGAATCATGGCTGATATCAATGAGGTATTGGCAAAATACGAAATGAATATCACGGGGCAATTTTTGTCAACGGATCCCGATGTTGGTTATGTGATCACGGATTTGGACAAGGAATATAACAAAGATGTCATTAAGGCACTTAAAAACGTAGAACACACCATTAAATTCAGAGTGCTTTATTAGGCATGAAAACTGTTATATTAAAATTTAGCCTTTCACCAGCATTTAAATCGATTTGACAACATTTTTAATTTTTTGATATTTTTTCGCTATAAATTGTAAGTAATTTCTTAAAATAAATTGCTTTGCGGTTGAACATTGGAAAAATACGCCTTTTCAAAAAAGGTTTTAGGGCCTACTACCTGCTGGTGGTATCCATTATCGTTTTGACTTTTGCCATTCAGTCGATCATGCAATATTCTTTGAAAAAGCAACGATCAACGGCTATGATCGTCAACTTGGCCGGGCGTCAGCGCATGCTCAGTCAACGTTTATTGAACGAAGTGTACTCATGCCGTTACCACAATTGTGATTATGCCGAATTGAAATTGACCTTGAACAAGTTGTATCAAATGAACGGCATTCTTCAAAATGGCAGTGAAAACCTGGGCATACCAAAATTAGATAATACCGATATTATGGCCAATTTCGTACGGCTTGAACCGTATGTGAATTGGTTTAAATGGAATTTATCGGACTTAAAGCGTCTTGACGAAATCAAATTCAATGATATGCGCTATCGCGTGGATCGATTCACTACCATCATGAATGGGATCGTTCTTCAGTTCCAGAAAAAATCAGAGGAAGATATCAAGGGCATGCGTATCATTGAAATGGAGCTCGCCATATTCTCGGTTTTTATCGTGTTGTTTGAAATTTTCTTTATCGTGAATCCATTTATTAATCGAATCATGAGTCAAAAGAAAAAATTGGAAGAAATCGCATGGCATCAATCACATGTCTTCAATTCACATATGAAGAATATCAAAGATCTTCAATATGTGCTTAGGGTTGAAAAAGTGCCCGAACGACAGCAAGAAATACTTAAATTCATTTCTGAGGAACTGGATCATCTAAATGGGGTTTCTAAGAATATGGTCAGTGCCTTAAAAAAGAATGATGATGAAGAGATGCCACATAAGGTAATCCTCAAAAAAGTTGAAGACCTTTTAGATAAATACGGTATAGGTACGTCGAACAAGGTTACTGATGATGATAAGGTTCATTCCGAAGGATTGTAAACGCCCGATATAGTTGTTCTACAACAAACAAGCGCACCATCTGATGTGAAAAAGTCATCTTTGACAAGCTTATTTTTTGATGACATTTTTCATATAGGATATCCGTAAAACCATAAGGTCCACCTATCACGAATACAAGTTCTTTTATGCCGCTGTTCATTCTTTTTTGAAGTAGGGTTGAAAACTCCAGACTAGAGTACTGTTTTCCTTTCTCGTCCAATAGTATTAAGATTGCTGCTTGCGGAATTTGTTTTAGAATAAGTGCTGCCTCCCGCTTTTTCTGTTCGGTTTCCGAAAGGTTCTTTACGTTTTTTATATCCGGAATAATGTCTAGGCTAAACTTCACATAGTGTTTGAGCCTATTTTGATAGTTTGAAATAAGACCCTGCAGCGCCGTGCTATCCGTTTTTCCAATCGCAATTAACCTTATATGCATGATATACTTTTCATTTGGTAAAAATACTATTTGTTCAGACGTTTAATTTTATCGATTAGCTTTTTAGTAATTTAGCTTCAAATCAAAAATAACGATGATTACCGACGCCCAATTTAATGAAGAATTACGACTGATCATTTCCAACGCCATTCGTGAAGATGTTGGTGATGGTGATCATAGTTCACTGGCTTGTATTCCGGCCAATGCCACTGGTAAAGCAAAATTACTGGTAAAAGATAAGGGTGTTCTGGCCGGTGTTGATTTTGCAAAACAGGTCTTTGAATATGTGGACCCCAAGGTATTGATTGAAACCCATATTCATGACGGTTCTCAGGTTAGATATGGTGATGTTGCTTTTTATGTATCCGGTAGCTCACAGAGTATACTGAAAGCTGAGCGTTTGGTTTTGAATGCCATGCAACGAATGAGCGCTATCGCCACAAAGACCGCTTTTTATGTAAACCTTTTAGAGGGGACTGGAACGAAGATCCTTGATACTAGAAAGACGACCCCAGGTATACGGGCACTTGAAAAGTGGGCCGTCAAAATAGGGGGTGGTGAAAACCACCGGTTTGCACTCTACGACATGATTATGCTTAAAGACAACCATATTGATTTTGCCGGTGGCATCACAAAGGCGATTACGAAAACAAAGGAATATCTGGCAAACTATAACAAAGAATTAAAGATAATCGTAGAGGCAAGAAACCTTGATGAGGTAAAAGAGATTTTAAATTCGAATGGGGTATACCGCATATTATTGGACAATTTCAACTATGACGATACCAGAAAAGCGGTAGAATTGATTGGTACCACTTGTCTTACCGAATCGTCTGGGGGCATTACCGAAGAAACCATTCGAAACTATGCAGAATGTGGGGTCGATTATATCTCTTCAGGAGCCCTAACACATTCCGTTCATAACATGGACTTAAGTCTTAAAGCAGTATAGATGTCAGAGGCTATTGAAGAAAGGCTTGAACGCATCCCCTTAATTAATTGGCTTGTTACCCTATTAAAGAAAATACGTTTACCTGGCTTTGAGGGATTGTCCATTTATGACCTTTTGGAAATTTACGTAGTGGGTATCGTGAAAGGTACCCTATCAAGCAGGGCAAGTTCCATTGCATTCAGTCTTTTTATGGCCCTTTTTCCGTTGTTGATTTTTTTGGTCACCTTGGTTCCCTTTATTATTCCTTATGTCAGTGTGGGCAACGAGGATTTTGATATGCAGTTCCTCCTTTTTTTAGAATCATTCCTGCCTTCGGCGACCAGTGAGTATTTTGGTGAGATCTACCAACAGATCAAGGATCAAAAAAGGGGTGGGTTATTATCATCGGCATTTTTGATTTCCATTTTTCTGGTCGCCAACGGTGTTAATGCGATTTTCAGTGCTTTTGAGAACTCATATCATATCGAACTTGCTCGAAACTTCTTCAGACAATACGCCTATGCCTTGATGGTGGGCCTTTTTTTGTCGATCTTACTCATTCTAGGTGCCGTGGTCTTTGTCTATTTTGAATTTTACATTATCGAATATACCTCTGAATATTTGGGTAAAAAATTGGGGTATGATGTGGAGCAAAGTGATTACGCCGGTGTACAGTTTGCTAAATTGCTCTTCTTTATGTTGTTATCGTACCTGACTACGGCAATATTATATTATTTTGGAACCGCTGAAGGACGAAAAGTTCGTTTTTTTTCGGCAGGTGCCCTAATGACCACCCTCTTATTTGTGGTTACCTCTTATTTATTTGGTATCTATGTAGAAAAATTCGCTAGGTATAACGAGTTATACGGTGCCCTAGGAGGGTTGTTGATTTTAATGGTATTCATTTGGCTGAATTCGAATATATTGTTATTGGGTTTTGAGCTAAATGCCACTTTATATCGTTTAAGAAAGAGTGTGGGTAAAAAGAATGAAAATGCATAAGACGATTTTAGTATTAACAGTACTTGGTCTATTGACCATTACGGCAGTAAATGGACAAACTGTTTTTGGAAAATGGAAGACCATTGATGATAGAACCGGGGTGACCAAAGCAATCGTTGAGTTGTATAAAGAGGATGGACTGTTACAAGGTAAGGTTCTTAAGGTCTTGGAAAAGGGTAGGGAGAATGCAAAATGTATCAAATGTAAAGGCGAATTAAAAGACAAGCCTATTAATGGAATGCAGATCATCTATTCCTTTAAAGAAACCGAAGATGGGGTTTATAAGGGAAAACGATTATTCGACCCTGAACAGGCGATGACTTTTCGTGGAAAAATTTGGCTTGATTCCGATGACCCCGATAAATTGAAGGTACGGGGGTATTTGGCCTTTTTATATCGCACGCAAACTTGGCTAAGGTTCAAAGAATAAGAGCTGCAGATGACCTATTTCGTTGACGTACTATTGCCTATTCCACTAGAACGTTTTTTTACTTATCAAATCAGTCCTGAAGAAGCTTCCTATATTCAAAAGGGGATTCGTATTGCGGTACCGTTCGGAAAATCAAAGATCTATACTTCCCTTGCGGTTCAAGTACATCAAAATCCCCCCGAAGCATATGAAGCCAAAGAAATCCACCAGATATTGGATGATAGTCCTATTATCACTGAGGTACAGTTCAAACATTGGCAGTGGGTCGCATCCTATTACATGTGCACCCTAGGTGAGGTGATGCGCAGTGCGTTACCCAGTTCACTTTTGCTGGAGAGCGAGACTTTAATTTTCCCTAAAGATTTGGAAACCATTGAAGATACAAGCCTATCAGATAATGAGTTTTTGATTTTAGAGGCATTGCGGCACCAATCTAGTTTGCGAATCGCCGAAATAGCCGCCATTATAGAACGTAAGACCGTATTGCCTATCGTACATCAATTGGTAAAAAAAGGAATCATTGCGTTAAAAGAAGAATTGCATGAAAAGTATCGTCCCAAAATGGTCGATTATGTGCGATTGGCCGCTAAATATGATTCTGAAGAAGGTTTAGAGGGCATTTTAAAAGAATTGAGCAGGGCAAAAAAACAAAGTCATGCACTACTTTCCTTCTTTCAGTTACAATCGTCGAATAGAGGCCCGATTACCCTAAAACAACTGCAAACAGAGAGTAGGGCTACGGCCGCAGTGATAAAGGCTTTAATAGCCAAAGGTGTATTTGAAAAGTATCAGATTAGGACTGATAGGGTGCAATTCGGAACCAATGACAAGATGGTCGCGAATATCACTTTCAACGCTGAACAGCGGCAGGCATTTGATGCGATTAAACTGGCCTTCGACGAAAAAAAGGTCTGTTTGTTGCATGGGGTGACTTCCTCGGGAAAGACCGAGGTGTTTATCAAACTTATCAATGAAGTACTACAAGACCAAAAACAGGTGTTGTACCTTCTTCCCGAGATTGCGCTGACCGCCCAGCTAATCCATAGAATGCAATCTTATTTTGGTAATCAAGTGGCGATATATCATTCTAAATACAGTCTGGACGAAAGGGTGGAGGTCTGGAATAATGTTTTGGATGGTAATGAAAAAGCAAGGGTGGTTGTTGGTGCAAGATCTGCCTTGTTTTTACCCTTTCAAGAGTTAGGATTGATCGTTGTAGACGAAGAACATGAGGCGTCATTCAAGCAATTTGATCCCGCACCCAGATATCACGCAAGGGATGCTGCGATAGTCTTGGCCAATTTACACCATTCTGCATGTGTTCTGGGATCTGCTACCCCAAGTATTGAAAGTTACTATAATGTAAAACAAAAAAAATATGGTTTAGCTACCATAACGAGACGATACGGTGAAGTTTTAATGCCTGACATTGAATTGGTCGATATTAAGGAAGCAACAAGGAAAAAGAGGATGAAAGGTCGTTTTTCTGAACGTTTGATTACTGAGATTTCAGGATGTCTTGAAGAAAATGAACAAGTGATATTGTTTCAGAATAGACGCGGATTTGCACCAATCGTGGAATGTACCACATGCGGGCATGTTTCACAATGTCCGAACTGTGATGTCAGTTTGACCTACCACCAACGTAGAAACCAATTGCGATGCCATTACTGTGGTTACCATATGGCCCTATTGCAAAGTTGTCAGGCCTGTGGTAGTAATACCTTGGATACGAAGGGATTTGGAACGGAACAGATACAAGAAGAGCTGACGAGGCTTTTTCCAGAAAATTCGATTGCCCGAATGGATCTCGATACCACGAGGGGCAAACATGCCTACGAAAAGATCATTACGGCTTTTGAACAACATGAGATCGATATTTTGGTCGGTACCCAAATGGTAACCAAGGGATTGGATTTTAGAAACGTTGCCTTGGTAGGGGTAATGAATGCCGATACCTTATTGAATTTTCCTGATTATAGGGCCCATGAACGTAGCTTTCAGCTTCTGACACAAGTGGCCGGTCGCGCAGGAAGAACAAAAAAACGCGGTAAGGTATTGATACAGAGCTACAATCCCTATCACCAAATATTACATCAGGTATCGAATTACGATTTTGAAAAAATGTTTGGTGAACAGCTTTATGAACGTGGGCAGTTCAAATACCCTCCGCACATACGTATCATAAAAATCATCCTTAAGGATAGGGACTACAATAAATTAAATGAGGCCTCAGATTGGTTTGCAACTTCCCTAAGGAGTATGCTAAAGGCCCAAGTTTTAGGACCTGAATATCCCGCCATCGCGAGAATACGCAACCAATACCTAAAAAATATCATTGTTAAGGTCGACAAGCAACAGTCAATGGCAAAAACAAAAAATAGCATTAAAAGAATTGAAAAGTCTTTTAATGCTATATCGCAATATCGTAGTATTCGGTTGGTCTATAATGTAGACCACATCTAACTATACGTTGGCCAGTGCCTCTGCCAATTCTGTTTTTTTGTTTCTGCTTAAAGGAATTTGCCTTCCCCCGACTTCAACATTCTTGCTGTTGAATTTCTCTATCTTCTCAAGATTTACAATGTATGATTTGTGGATCCTAAGAAACTTTTCAGCTGGTAATTGCTGTTCAAAAGACTTCATTGTAGAGAGAATTACGATATTCGCCTCATCGGTAACCAACTTAATGTAATCACCTAAGGCTTCAATCCACTTAATATCATTAAGGATTACCTTACGTTTTTTAAGGTTACTCTTCACAAAGATATGCTCTTCGTCCTCATCGACCCTGTTCATTTGCTCGTATTTGGCAACGGCCCTTTTTACGGAAGCCTCAAAACGTGCCAGGGTAATAGGTTTGTGCAAGTAATCGGTTACGTCATAATCAAATGCCTTTAATGCATAGTCGGGCTTACCGGTAATCAAAATGACCTGTGGTGGGTTTTCTAAAGCCTCCAACAGGTCAAAACCACTGATAATGGGCATTTCAACATCTAAAAAGATGACATCCACTTCATGGTTCTTTAATCCGTTTTTAGCTTCGATAGCATTGCTGTATTCAGCAACCAAGGCAAGATGTGGGTGATTGTTGACCAACTTGGCAACAGCCATACGCTGCATTGATGAGTCGTCTACAATTATACTTTTAAGTTTCATAAATTGGGGTGATTTGTGGGGTTAAATCATCGGCAAATTACATAAAAACAACGTTAAACTACAACAAAAGATGTAAACATGGTATAATCTGTTGTGTATTCAGCATTAAGCGCGATGTAGGTTTGGTTTCATTTTTTTATTGTTAATAACTTCTTAAACGAATAACGAACAATTCTAAATTTTCTTGTGAAAGGAGTTAATAATGTTTACTTTTGCGCTCCTTAAATAAATATGTATATATGAATCATTACGAAACTGTTTTCATTTTGAATCCCGTTCTGTCTGAGACCCAGATAGAGGAAACAGTTAAGAAATTTGAAGATTTCTTAATTAAGAATGGTGCCAAAATGGTGGCCAAAGAGAATTGGGGCCTTAAAAAATTGGCTTATCCGATCCAGAACAAGAAAAGTGGTTTTTACCACTTATTTGAATTTAGTGCTCCGGGCGAAGCTATTGGCCCTTATGAGCTTGAGTTCAGAAGGGATGAACGCATTATGCGCTTTTTAACCGTGAAGTTGGACAAGCATGCTATAGCTTGGGCTGAGAAAAGAAGAACAAAATTAAAAACAAAAGCATAAGTTATGTCATCTATAGAACAGCAGGCAAAATCTAAGAAAGATGGGGAAATCAGGTATTTGACCCCACTTAATATTGAGACCAATAAGCAAAAGAAGTATTGTCGTTTTAAAAAATCAGGTATCAAGTATATTGATTATAAAGACCCTGACTTTTTAATGAAATTGGTAAACGAACAAGGTAAGTTGTTACCAAGAAGGTTAACAGGTACTTCATTGAAATATCAAAGAAAAGTTGCTCAAGCGGTTAAACGCGCACGTCATTTGGCATTGATGCCATATGTAGGTGATATGTTGAAATAATAAAAGACGGATAAATGGAACTTATATTAAAACAAGATGTACAAGATTTGGGTTTTAAGGATGATATCGTTACCGTTAAGAACGGTTACGGTAGAAACTTCTTGATTCCCCAGGGTATGGCCTCATTGGCTACTCCGTCTGCAAAAAAGGTGCTTGCTGAAAATTTAAAGCAAAGAGCACATAAAGAAAAGAAAGTCATCGACGAAGCAAACAAAATTGCTGAAGGCTTAAAAGCCTTGGAAATCAAGATTCCGGCAAAAGTAGGTGCAGGTGATAAATTATTTGGTTCAATCTCTAATATTGATTTGGCCGCTGCGCTTGAAAAAGCAGGTCAGGGTGTCGATAAAAAGTTTATCAGTATTCAAGGCGGAACCGTAAAAAGAACCGGACCTTACAATGCAAAAATTCGACTGCATAGAGAAGTGATGGTTGACTTTCCTTTTGAAGTAATCGCAGAGGCAAAGTAAGCTTTTACCATAACAGATTTAAAAAGAGAGCTATGCCCGCATAGCTCTCTTTTTTATTACAGGTAAGATTTTTTCGATTCGACAACAATTTTTTTAAACTTACAATAACTCTAAATACATACCGATCCAGTACTAAAGCAGGGCATATGAAATATTCAAGGTTATCAAAAGAACAGTTTGAAGAACTGCATCAAGAGTTCATCAATTTTTTGGCCACACAATCCATTACTGCTGAGGAGTGGACAACATTGAAAAAAGAAAAACCTGAGGTAGCGGAAGAAGAATTGGATGTTTTCAGCGACTTGATTTGGGAAGGGGTACTTTCTAAAGTAAAATATTTGGAAAATATCTCAGAACGACACATGCACCTTTTTGAATTGACCGACAAAGAGATGAAACTGATTTCAGTGAAAATTTTAAATCCTGAAATTGATTTGCGTACCAAAGTAGGTTTTGGTTGGTTCAAACGTAATTTTCAATCTGATTTCGTGGAATATTTGACCGCTTCAAAAGCATATTCCGATGATAAAAATCAAGATAAATTCGATTTGATCCAGCAGGGGGCAACCATCACGAAAGGTGAATTATATCAATGGTTTGATGAAATCATCGGATAAAACGATATTTGCATCAGATTAAAAACTTCATGGCACAAAAACCATCCATTCCAAAAGGTACTCGAGATTTTTCACCAGCAGTGCTTGCAAAACGAAATTATATTTTTGATACGATCAAAAAGCAGTTTGGGCTTTTTGGATTTCAACCCATAGAAACGCCAAGTTTTGAAAACGCTGAAACCCTGTTGGGTAAATATGGCGATGAAGGGGACCGATTGATCTTTAAGATTTTAAATTCAGGAGATTTTATTTCGAAAGTAGATGATGTCACCTATAGCTCTAAGAATTCGACTTCCCTTGCGCCTAAGATTAGTGAAAAGGCATTGCGCTATGATTTGACGGTACCCTTCGCGCGTTATGTAGTAATGCACCAAAACGAATTGGATTTTCCGTTCAAACGCTATCAAATTCAACCTGTTTGGCGCGCAGACCGCCCCCAGAAAGGACGCTTTAGGGAATTCTATCAATGCGATGCCGATATTGTTGGGGCCAATTCATTACTACAAGAGGCAGAACTGATACAACTTTACGATGCGGTTTTTACCGATTTGGGCCTGACCGGTACGACTATTAAAGTCAACAATCGAAAAATACTTTCAGGTATTGCGGAAGTCATTGGGGCGAAACGCCTATTGGTCGATTTCACGGTGGCTTTGGATAAATTGGATAAAATAGGGGAGGCCAAGGTAAAGGAAGAGATGCTTTTGAAAGGAATTCCAGAAAGGGCCATTGCGAAAGCATCCCCATTATTTTCGATGTCCGGTACCGCCGAAGCACAGCTGCTACAGCTAAAAACACTTTTAGGGGAATCGGAGATTGGGCTACAAGGTATTGCAGAGCTCCAAGAAATTATTTCAACGGTTCATGAGCTGGGTCTAAAATGGGCAAAATTGGAATTGGATGTTACCTTGGCCCGCGGACTCAATTACTATACGGGTGCTATTTTTGAGGTTGCCGCTCCGCAAGGTGTCAACATGGGATCCATTGGTGGCGGAGGTCGTTATGACGATCTTACGGGAATTTTTGGCCTTAAGGATATCAGTGGTGTGGGGATTTCCTTTGGTTTGGATAGAATTTATCTTGTACTCGAAGAATTGGACCTTTTTCCAGAATCAATAGCGCAATCCTTGCAGGTTCTTTGCTTGAACTTTGGGGAAAAAGAAGGTTTAGCTGCCTTAAAGCTAGTCTCAAAGCTAAGGGAGAAAGGTGTTAAAACAGATTTATATCCTTCAGCGACCAAAGTTCAAAAACAATTTAAGTATGCCGATAAGCGCAATGTGCCCTACGTCATTTTATTGGGTGCAAAAGAGCTGGAAAATGGAACATTTATTTTGAAGGATATGATATCTGGTGAGCAAACGGTCCATAAATTAGAAGAAACGCCGAAAGTATTTTTTAAATAGCGGCTGCTAATCGTTTTTGTATCTCGGCAATTACGAATTCGAAACGCTTTTCTGAATTTGGTATGAACTTTTCCGGTTTTCGAAGTATCCAAGATTCAAAATCCTTAATGGAAATCCATTCCAATGCCTCAACCTCACTTTCTTGCTTGGTGAGTTTTACCTTCCTATCCAATTGATATATAAAGACATGGGTGTATTCCCTATCAAAAATACCATTGTCATGCTTCTTTTCTTTCTTGTAAATCGTAATCTTTTCTAAGCTCGCTATGGTAACTGCAATACCCAGTTCTTCCTGACATTCCCGAAAAGCTCCAGTCTCCGGACTTTCACCTGCACCAATGTGCCCCGCAGCGGAAACATCCCATTTTAGGGGATAGGTTTCCTTATATTTTCCCCGTTGCTGTAAAAGAAGATAACCTTCTAAAGAATAGCACCATACATGTATGGTTGGATGAAAAAGTCCGTTAGCATGTGCAACGGACTTTAAGGCAGTATTTCCAGTTGGGGAACCATCCTCATTTAAAATGTCCACAAGTTCATTCATAATAAAATCCTCCTGTTCAGTAGGGATCTAGGAGGGGCTTTTAGTCAAAGTAACTAAACGTTTCCCCAGATTTTATGGTCAGTAAAGTTTCATAAATCAAACGGATAACATTTTCAACGTCCTCACGATGTACGGTCTCAACGGTTGTATGCATATAACGTAGCGGTAATGAGATCAAAGCGGATGCCACACCCCCATTGCTGTAGGCAAAAGCATCGGTATCGGTACCTGTTGCCCTAGAATTCGCGGCACGTTGAAAAGGAATCTTTTTTGCTTCTGCCGTTTCTACAATACGCTCCCGTAATTTTTGCTGTACAGCCGGGGCATAGGCAATAACAGGGCCTTTGCCTATGGCAGCATCACCTTGTGTTTTCTTATCAATCATCGGGGTGGTCGTATCATGGGTAACATCGGTAACGATGGCAACATTGGGCTTTATGGTCTGGGTGATCATTTCTGCTCCCCGTAATCCGATTTCCTCCTGTACCGAATTGGTAATGTAGAGCCCAAAAGGCAATTTTTTCTTGTTTTCATGCAATAGCCGGGCCACTTCGGCAATCATAAACCCACCGGCACGATTATCTAAGGCCCTACAAACGAATTTGTCTTTGTTCAAAACCTGAAACTCGTCTGGGTAGGTTATTACGCAGCCCACATGCACTCCCATTTTTTCAACCTCTTCTTTGTCCTTCGCACCAATATCGATAAAGATGTTGTCCAATTTTGGCGCCTCTTCTTTTCCATTTTTTCGGGTATGTATCGCCGGCCAGCCAAAAACGCCTTTGACAATCCCGTTTTTAGTGTGGATATTTACCCATTTCGATGGTGCTATTTGATGGTCACTACCACCATTTCTAATGACATAGATGAGACCATTATCCGTAATATAGTTGACATACCAAGAAATTTCATCGGAATGCCCCTCAATGACTACTTTATACTCCGCTTCAGGATTTATAACGGCAACCGCAGTGCCGTAGGTATCGGTGATGAATTCATCAACATAGGGTTTGAGATAATCCATCCAAATTTTTTGCCCTTCCCATTCATAACCCGTTGGTGACGCATTATTCAAATATTTTTCAAAAAACTTTAGCGATTTGGCATTGATTATCTTCGATGTGGCCATAGGTATGTTTTAGCCTACAAACATAGCAATATTCACTTTTATTTAATAATAAGAATAAAGCTTTATCCTTACTTTTGGTATGATTTATGACCTACGAATTCCATGCTAAGAAAATTTAGTTTGATATGTCTGTTAGGTGCTTCTTTTTTGCTAAACGCCCAAGAAGAGGAACCAAATGATACCATACCGGAATACTATGTTAGAATGGAGGGGGATTCCGTCTTATTGAGTTCCATTCCTTTAGATGATGTTTACATTTTTGGCAAACTCGAATTTGCCGATAAAAAAGAGAAATTACGATACTATATCCTGCGGCGTAAAACCCTGAAGGTCTATCCATATGCGAAGTTAGCGGCCGAAAGGCTCGTTGAACTCAATGATAGCATAGCACAAATAAAAAAGAAACGCCATCAGAAGCGCTATACCAAAAAGGTTCAAAAATATATTGAGGGCGAATTTTCAGACGAACTAAAGAAGTTAACGCGTACAGAAGGCCAGATATTGATAAAACTTATTCATCGTCAAACGGGTAGCACTGCCTTCAACCTGATTAAGGAATTGCGCAGCGGTTGGAGGGCCTTTTGGTACAATACCACGGCAAAAGCCTTTAAAATAAGCCTCAAGGAAGAGTTTTTACCCACGCAGGTACATGAAGATTATTTGATTGAGGATATCTTGCAACGTGCATTCGCCGCAAATCGGTTAAAAAAACAAAAGTCCGTGTTAGACTATGACTACACCAGTTTGGTCAACAAATGGAAACCGACCAAGGCGCGAAATCGATAGTCATTTCTTTTTTTTTCCAAATACGGCGTCCATAACAATATTAACGGAGCGAAAGCCTAAATAAATGGCTAGTCCTGCAAGTAATATGCCCACGATCAATACGGGAATGAACAAGGGTTTATCGGTATTCTTAAAGGCTTGATAAATGACGATTGGGGCCACAAATAGGGCCAATGCAGTGTAGCCAAATGATTTCAATCCCTTTACCAATAACTCCTTATCTGTCTTCATGGGGTTTAAAAGTAATAAGAATACTTTATATTTAGTACCGACATTCGGTTACTTATATGAAAGAAAACCAACTGCTTTTAAATGCGGAAAGCGTATTGCAAAATAATTGGAAAAATGGTTTTACCATTCCCTGTGAAGGACTATACCCGTTTCAATGGAATTGGGATTCCGGTTTCATTGCCATCGGTTTGGCCCATATTGATTTAGAGCGGGCCAAACAAGAGATCAAGTCTTTGTTACTGGGGCAATGGAAGAATGGCTTTATCCCCCATATTTTATTCCATAATAAATCGGATTCCTATTTTCCCGGTCCTGAAGTACATGCGTCCCATTTAAATGCCCATGCCCCTAAGTTACCCACTTCGGGGATTACCCAACCTCCAGTATTGGGCTTTGCTATTGAGGCTATTTATGATATTTCCAACGAGACCGAAAAAACGTTTGTGGAAGAAGTCTATGACCAAGCCTTTTTACTTCAGCAGTACTTTTATACCCAACGGGACCCCTATGATGAGGGACTGGTCTATATCTGCCATAATTGGGAATCAGGAACCGACAATACCCCTGTTTGGGATTTGATTTGGAAAGATCTGGACTCGCCCAATTACGAATTAAATCGGCGTGACACCCAACATGTAGATGCAGTCAATCGTCCTTCAAATCGCGAGTATCAACATTATATACACCTTATTGAACTTTTTAAGGAATGGAGGTATGACGATACCTTGATTGCCAAAAACTGCCCTTTTTTAATCCAAGATCCCTTGTTCAATGCTATGTTGATCAAGTCAAATGAAAGCCTTGTACGTTTAGGTAAACTTTTGGGTAAGGATAAGGAAGTAGCACAGTTAAGCGTATGGCACCAAAAGGCCATTACCACTTTCAATTCAAAGTTGTTCAATGAAGACAAGGGTGCTTATGTCTACTATGACCTTAGAAATAGAAGGACTATCGATTATGTTTCTTCATCTTCATTCGCCCCTTTATTTGCCGGAATCGCTACTAAAGCGATAGCGGATTCCATTATCAAAACCCATTTTGATCGAGGCATTTTTTCCGGTAAGGAAAATGAACTCTTGCTCTGCGCCTCTTTTGACCCTACCAGTCAAGATTTTGATCCAAAACGCTATTGGCGCGGCCCAGTTTGGATAAACCTTAACTGGATTATTTATCATGGTTTAAAACGGTATGGGTTTAAAAGAGAAGCGGAACAATTAAAATCGGACACCCTCTATCTATTGGAAAAATTTGGGTTCTACGAGTATTTTGACCCAAGAAAAGAAGTTGTCGAAGGTTTGGAAATAGGTTACGGGGGAAACAACTTTTCGTGGTCGGCGGCGCTATATATCGATTTCATCAAAAGAACATGACATGAATACCTTAGACTATGTTATCGTTGCGGTTTATCTTATCGGATTTTTGGCCATGGGCTATTTCTTCAAGGATAATAAAGATTCAAAAGACTACTTTTTAGGGGGTAGGAGTATGGGGTGGTTTCCCTTGAGTCTATCAACGATGGCTACCCAACTTTCCGCAATAAGTTTTATCTCGGCACCGGCGTTTGTAGGTCTAAAACTCGGTGGGGGCATGAAATGGTTGTCTTTTGAATTTGCCGTGCCCCTCGCCATGTTGTTCATCATGTTGTTTATCATACCACCGTTGTTTCGTTCAGGGGTGGTCAGTATTTATGAGTTCGTAGAAAAAAAATTCGATACGTCCACCAGATTGATTTTGAGTGTTGTTTTTCAAATCAGTCGCGCCTTGGGCACAGGGGTAATGGTTTATACCATCGCGATTATTCTACAGGCCGTACTCGACATTGACTTTGTCTATACCATTTTGATTATTAGCGTAATTACGATTATCTATTCTTGGCAAGGGGGAATGAAAGCCGTGGTGTGGGGTGATGCCATTCAAATGATCATCTTGTTTTTAGGCTTATTGACCTGTTTATTTTACGGATGGCGGTTGTTGGATTCACATGGTGGATTTGCCAACGGTTTTGAAACGGATCGTTTGCAGGCAATTGATTTTAACTGGGGGATTGGTGCTGGTGAGGAATATGGATTTTGGCCCATGTTGATTGGGGGCTTTTTTCTTTATGTTTCGTATTATGGGTGCGACCAGACCCAGGCACAGCGCATGTTGTCGGCCAAAGATGAAGGCACGATTAAAAAACTGCTCTTGGCGAACGGATTATTGCGTTTTCCAGTAGTATTGTTGTATTGTACGATTGGATTGATTATTGGTGGCTTGGTTACGGCTGCCCCTGATTTTATGGCCGAAATAAGTTCAATGACCCAAAAGTATTTTCCAAAAGAATTCGCGCAAAGTGGAACCAAGCCTGATTTGATGATTCCAATATTCATTACCAAGTATTTACCCCACGGATTTATTGGTCTGCTAATGGTGGGTATTCTATCTGCGGCAATGTCTTCGTTGAGTTCTACGGTCAATTCCCTTTCGGCGGTAAGTGTTGAAGATTTCTTTAATCGCGGTAAAAAGCAGTTGTCACCAAAAAAGTACATGCTGATCTCAAAACTATCCGTCATTTTTTGGGGTCTGGTCTGTATGGCCTGTTCGTTCTTGTTCGGCGGTAGTAAAAGTGCGGTCATAGAGATCATCAATGCGATAGGCTCCGTTTTTTATGGTCCGGTTTTGGTTACTTTTTTATTGGCCATTTTTTCAAAGAAAGTGAATCATATTGGCATGAATGCGGGCATTCTTGTTGCGGTTTTGGTGAACTTGGTCTTTTCAAAGACCATGCAGAATATATTTGGTCTTGATTTTGGGTTTGAGATTTTTTGGATTTGGCTCAACTTTACTGGAGTAGTACTGACCTTGGTTATAGCTTATGCAGTGAGTTACTGCACCTCAGATTATGGAAAAAAACAGAACATGACCGCTGCGGTCTTACCCAAATGGAGTGATTTCAAACAAAAGGAAGTATATATTCTTGTGGCGTTCTTTCTGTTCATTTTAATTAGTAGTTATTGCATTCCGTATTTATTCGGATAAACCTGAAACAGAATACTTTGTTGATAGCAATGCCTAGGCCACGATTTTAAAACCAGTACTAAATGGAACTCCTTATTCTTTTTGTCATAATCGCATTCATTATCGTAGCGACTCTAAAATTCAAAATGCATCCGGTGTTTTCATTGACGATTGCGGCTTTGGCGGCTGGGTTTTCATTTGGGTTGGCGTCAGATGAGATTATGACGGTAATGAGTGGGGGTTTTGGTAAAACCTTATCGGGAATAGGTTTGGTCATCGCATTCGGAACCATTATTGGTATTTTTTTAGAGAAAACCGGTGGCACCAAGGTTTTGGCAAACACCATACTACATGCGATAGGAATGAAACGGTCTCCCTTGGCATTGAATTTAGCAGGGTTTGTTATTTCAATACCAGTTTTTTGTGATTCCGGTTTTGTGATCTTATCATCATTGAACAAAACACTGAGCGATAAGACCAAAATTCCGAAATTGGTATTTGCCATTGCATTGGCTACAGGCCTATATTCCGCACATGTGTTTGTTCCACCTACGCCAGGACCGTTGGCTGCCGCAGCAATTCTTGAGGCTGATTTGGGTATGGTAATGCTTTTGGGCCTGTTGGTGGCCGTTCCTGTTTCATTGACCGGATACCAATGGGCGAAATTTATGGGTAATCGGTTGAAGGAAAACCACGATCAGGTGACATCCGAAAAGGAAACGGGTGAGGCTGTTTTCAACGGTCAAGTTTCAACAATCAAGGCTTTTTTACCCTTGTTGGTTCCCGTGGTCCTTATTGCGCTCAAATCCATTGCTGAATACCCGACACATCCTTTAGGTGAAGGTATGCTGTTTACTATAATGGTATTTATAGGGAATCCAATTGTTGCATTGTTGGTTGGCGTTTTTCTCTCTTTTCCATTAGCACAAGGTGTCGATCTTAAAACAAAGAATACTTGGATCGTGGATGCCCTTAAACAAGCAGGGTTGATTGTCTTGATTACAGGTGCTGGTGGGGCGTTCGGTGCAATCTTGAGGACTTTGGATATCGCTTCTATTTTAAATCTGGATTCTTCTTCACAGCATGGGGGATTGGTATTGTGTTTTGTTATTGCGGCTGTTTTAAAAACTTCGCAAGGTTCTTCTACTGTTGCAATTATTACAACAGCAGCCATTATCGCTCCGTTACTAAGTGTCTTTGGGCTTATAAGCATACCTGAAAAAGCATTGGCGGTATTAGCGGTAGGTGCGGGAGCAATGACTGTTTCCCATATCAATGACAGCTACTTTTGGGTAGTATCGCAATTTTCAAATATAAACATGGAGAGTGCCCTGAAGGGCCATACATTGGCTACTTTATTTCAAGGATTGGTGGCTATTTCAGTTATCCTGCTGCTCAATTTACTATTGTAGTTGGTAGCCTATTCAATTGTGATTTGCTGTTTGAACTCTTGTACAACGGCAAAATAACCTAAGGCGAATTCTTGCGGGTTTCCCGTATTATCAAAAATTTCGATATTATCGAGTCCGGTAACATCAAACATATTACCCCTGGGTGTAGTAGCCGGGGTCTGAAAGACGCCCCCATTATCGGTAGTTTGTTCAACGAGCAGATCTATGTAATTGAAAAATTGTCGGTTTGCCCCCAGAATACTGACTTCCGCCACGCTACCAGGGTCTAAATCCTCGTAAAAAAAGGAGAATTCAAAAGTTTGTCCGTCGATGAATTGGTCTTCTATAGCCAAAAACTCGCCAAAGCCAAAATCAAAAACATAGTAGTTCTCTTCGTCCGGTACATCGGTAAAAGTAACTTTGACCTCTGTATCGTCATCATCAAATAAGGTTTCATCGCCTTGCACTAGGTTATCTATAGGTACTGTTGGAACGAAATTGGTCTGGCCTAAATAACGTTTACCCTTATGTTCAACAATAAGGAAGAATACCGTATTCGGTGTCAAAAATTCCGTTCTTATACGATCGTCGGTGTCCGTTCCGGGTATGTAACTAGGAATATATATACCGCTACCCGGTTCTGATTCGACCAATACCGAAGTGCCAAAATTTTGGTTGAACGGATCATCGGGATCTGACTCGCCAATCAAGATAACCGCTTCGTCCAATTGCGTAATGGTAGGTTCTCCAAAAAAGTCACTGGTTTCGGTTACCCTTATTTCAACAGGTACGAACTCTTCGGTCAGGTCAACCTTAACGATACCGTTTACAATCAATCTAGGGTCATCAGGAAACGTCTCCACATCGATGACGTCTTCACAACTAATGGGAAGCAGACAAAGTAGACACTTCAAAAGAAATACTGTTCTATATTTAAAAAGACTACTCAATAGTGATACTCTCCTTAAATTCTTGGACCACTGCAAAATAACCTAATGCAAAAAGCTCAGGCTGGTCCACATTGTCAAATACATCGATATTGTCTAGGTCGGTAACATCAAAGACATTTCCTCGTACAGTGGCGGCAGGGGTCTCGAATACCCCACCGTTATCTTCGGTCTGTTCTACGATAAGATCTATGTAATTAAAAAATTCCCGATCAGCTCCTAGAATACTGATTTCCGCAGTGTCACCTGGTTCTAACTCATTGTCATAGAAATACGAGAACTGAAATTCTTGTCCATCAATAAATTGATCATCCAGTGCTAAAAATTCGCCAAAATCAAAATCAAAGACATAAAAGTTCTCTTGATCTGGATTGTCGGTAACAGTAATGATAACTTCTGTTTCGTCATCATCAAATAAAGTTTCCGTGCCCTGTTCGATATTGTCAATGGGTATCGATGGAGCGAAAGTAGTTCGTGCAGCAAATCGTCTACCTTCACGTTCTATAATTAAAATGAACACGATACCAGGGCGGGCAAATTCAATTCCTATGCGTTGGTCTTCATCAAATGTGGGGTCAGGTATATAAATACCACTACCCGGATTTACCTCGGCAAGCGAGGAGGTACCACCATTTCCTGGTGATAGGTCTAAAATTTCAGGAGCATCCGGATTTGGTGTACCATAAATAATAATTGCACTTTCAAGTTCAGTCGGCTCATTCCCACTGAAAAAATCGCTTGTCTCCGTGACCTTAATTTCGACAGGAATAAACTCTTCCGTCACATCTACTCGAAGAACACCGTTGACAACCAACCTTGACTCAGTCGGCGGTAGGTCAACATCAATAACATCTTCACAGGATATCATCACAAATAGCAAGGGAAGAAAATATAGTATCTTTTTCATTTTATTAAAATCTAAAATTATAGGTAACGGCAGGTATCACCCCAAAAATTGAGGTTCTGATGGCCTCATTCTGCCCTGTATCTTGGTTTTGCCTAAAATTGATGGATGCAGCATTCATTCTATTGTACACGTTATAAACGCTAAAGACCCATTCAGATTGAAAGTTACTTTTTCTATTTTTTTTCGGTTTGTAGGTCGCCGAAACATCAAGTCGATGAAAATCAGGTAACCGTTGTTCATTACGGAGGCCAAAGAAAGGAACCACCAATTCTTCAAACTCAAATTGCCCTACAGGTAGGTTGGTAGGTTGTCCGGTTTGATAAATGAAATTTGCGTTGAAGTTCCACTTGTCATTTAAATCAAAATTACCAAAGAGTGAAAGATCATGTGTCTTATCGAATGGGGTACTGTACCATTCGCCAAAGTTAATGCCCGTTTCTAGGTTCGAACGGCCGTTATCGACTACTGGTGGCCTGCCGGGCGTGCGTTGTTCCGATCTTGAAAGCGTGTAGGCCAGCCAACCCTGAAAACGTCCCTCATTTTTTCTAAAAAGCAATTCCAGGCCATAAGCACGTGCTTCCCCATTCAAAATAACCTGTTCAATGGCATCATTCGCTATGAGGTCGGCCCCATCGATATAATCGATACGATTTTGAATGTCCTTATAAAAACCTTCAAGCTCTAGGGAATATTCACCTCCCTTGATATTTCTGAAATAACCCAAGGCATATTGGTCCAATAACTGGGGTTCGATAAACGGACCGCTTGGCGCCCAAACATCTAATGGGGTAGGGGAGCTTGTGTTTGAAAGTAAATGTAAATACTGGGCTAAACGCGTGTAGCTAGCTTTAACCGAAGCCTTTTCATTTAAGGTATACGATGCCGATATTCGTGGTTCTAGATTGGTAAATGTCTCTAAGCTCGTGCTGCGCCCAGGATTTATGGTATCTATGGGGGTGGCCTCGGTATATATCAGTTGAAAAGGGTCGAAAAGTACGGGTTGGTTGTTTTCGTAAATGAATAGCTCATCTTGGCCCAAACGGTTAAAATTGCTTACCCTTAAGCCGTAGTTGACACTTAGGTTATCGGTTACCTTTTGTTCTACATCTACATAGGCAGCGGCTTCATTGGCGAATTTTTTGGTAAGCTGCTCTTCAACAATACCCGAATCGTCACTATTCGGTCTTATTTTTCCGGGATTAAAGACATAATAGATATTATTAATACCATAATTTACTTGAAACTTGTCGTTTATGTAATGCTTCAAATCATATTTCAGGTTGAAATTTTGAATACCTGAATCCCATTCAAAGCCCACAAAATCCAATTCAAGGCCATAAAAGTAGTCAGAGTAGATTACGGATAGGTTGGAAAACAGCTTATCGGAAAATAAATGGTTCCATCTGAAATTACCAAAGGCATTTCCGTAAGTATTTACAAAACTATCGTTAATGCTGAATAAGTCCCTACCGAAGTAACCCGACAGAAAAATACTGTTATTCTCATTGATACGATGGCTTATTTTAGTGTTGACATCATAAAAATAGGCGCGATTATCGACATCAAAAAGCGGAAGGAACAAATGGGCATATGAAGCCCGACCACCTGCCAGAAATGCTGTTTTATCTTTTGTAATAGGGCCCTCTACCAATAATCTACTGGCAACGGCCCCGATACCGCCATTTACTTTTAATTCCTTACTATTTCCTTCTTTTTGAAAAATTTCAAGTACCGATGAGACCCTTCCGCCATATCTAGCTGGAATTCCGCCCTTAAACAACTTCACATCTTTAATGGCATCGGGATTGAACACTGAGAAAAACCCGAATAAATGGGAAGAGTTAAAAATAATCGCCTCATCCAATAATATTAAATTCTGGTCAGCAGCGCCACCTCGCACATTGAATCCTGAGGAAGCTTCACCGGCATTCGTCACACCGGGCAACAGCAATAACGATTTGATAACGTCGGCCTCACCGAGAACCACCGGTATTTTTTTGATGGTCTTTACGGCAAGGGTATTCACGCTCATTTGGGGTTTTCTGATATCTAAACGCTCGGCGTTTTCAGATACTACCACTTCATCAAGTTGTTCTGCCTCTTCAGACATTCTGAAGTTGATTTTTTTATCGCCATCCAAAACAAGGCTTTGTTGAATATCACTAAAACCCAAATAGGTCACGACAATATCATATTCCCCTTGTGGTAAGGTCAAGGAATAGAAACCATATTCATTTGTCGTCGTTCCCGTTTTTAACTCGGGAACGGCAATGGTAACCCCTATCAGTGTTTCGTTACTTGAGGCTTCCCTAATGGTACCGCTAATGGTGTAATTGTTTTGGGAAAATGAAAAGACGCAAAAGAAAAGTAGCACCAAAAGAGGGGCTTTTAGTGTGTTCGGCATTGGTTTGGTTTTCTGATTAGAACAAGTTTTAGTTTCTAATTTACAACATTAACTTAGAACTATTTATATCGTACGGCGATTTAACGTTGAGCGATTTTGACAACCTTCAAAGATGGAATTTAGCATCTAGATAGACACCACACCTTTAATCCTTTCAAGCTGGTTAGTCTGATTAATTCCCTTATGGCCCTGCTTTGCTAATAGTCGGTTTTAAGAAGTTTCTTATTCCAATTTAGCCCGGGTCCATATCGGTGATGGATATCTTTAATCGCTGAATGCTACCTACAACAAACCCACTTTAAGAAACGCGGATTTTTATCACCGGCGTGAAACCGTTTTACAAGTTACCGATAATGTTATTCAGGGTGTCACTTGGCCTCATGGCTTTAGAAGCTTTTTCAGGGTCGGGCAAGTAGTATCCGCCGATATCCATTTTCTTGCCCTGTGCCTCAATCAATTCTTTTAAAATCAACGCCTCTTTACTTGATAGTGCGTTTGCAATGGGTGTAAAAATTCCCTTTAGGTCAAGGTCCTCATTTTGGGCAGCCAATTGCTGCGCCCAGTACATTGCTAAGTAAAAGTGGCTTCCGCGGGTATCCAGCTGATTCACTTTTCGAGACGGCGATTTATCGTTATCTAAGAACTGTTCGGTGGCGTTGTCTAAAGCTTCTGCCAGAATTCGTGCTTTGGTATTATCATTTTTCTCCCCAAAATGTTCCAATGAAACGCCTAGAGCCAAGAATTCCCCTAGTGAATCCCATCGCAAATGCCCTTCTTCCAAAAATTGTTCTACGTGTTTTGGTGCAGAACCACCGGCGCCTGTTTCAAAAAGGCCACCACCATTCATCAATGGTACGATAGAAAGCATTTTTGCACTCGTTCCAACCTCCAAAATAGGGAATAAATCAGTGAGGTAATCCCTTAGCACATTACCGGAAACAGAAATGGTATCTTGACCGGCCTTTATTCTTTTCAATGTAAAGTGGGTGGCCTCTACTGGGGATAAGATATGCAATTGTAATCCTTCAGTATCATGCTCTTTAAGGTATTGATTTACTTTTTTTATCAATTCGGCATCATGGGCCCTATTTTCATCCAACCAAAAAACGGCGGGAACACCTGTTGCCGTTGCCCTATTGACGGCAAGTTTGACCCAGTCTTTTATAGGGGCATCCTTGACCTGGCACATTCTCCAAATATCACCCTCTTCAACCTCGTGCTCAATCAATACTTTATTCGTTTTTAGATCGATTACCTGCACCTTACCTTTTGAGCTTATCTCAAAAGTCTTGTCATGCGAGCCATATTCCTCAGCTTTTTGGGCCATAAGGCCAACGTTGGGTACGGTACCCATAGTTGTGGGATCAAAGGCCCCATTGGCTTTACAAAAATCTATGGTTGCTTGATAAATACCCGCATAACTGCTATCAGGTATAACCGCCTTGGTATCTCGAAGTGTTCCGTTCTTATCCCACATTTTACCTGAGTTTCGTATCATCGCAGGCATTGACGCATCTATAATGATGTCACTTGGCACATGAAGATTGGTAATTCCCTTATCGGAATTCACCATGGCCAGGTCAGGCCCATCTGCAAGTACTTGATGAATGGCCTTTGTAATTTCTTCCTGTTCAGCATCTGATAGGTTCTCAAGCTTGTCAAATAGGCTTTCTAAACCATTATTCGGATTGACCCCGGCTTTTTCGAGTGAAACACCATATTTTTGGAAAATAGCATCAAAGTAGACCTCAAGGGCATGACCAAAAATGATGGGATCAGAGACCTTCATCATGGTAGCCTTCAAATGTAAGGAAAGTAATAGACCATCTTGTTTGGCGGCGTCAAACTGTGCTTTTAAAAACGACACCAAGGCTTTTCTGTCCATTACCGTCGCATCGATAATTTCCCCTTCTTGTAATGCCAACGACGCCTTTAATACCACTTCATCTGTAGCGGTCTTATGAACGATTTTGATTTCAGTCGGATTTTGTAGCGTAAGTGATTTTTCGTTATGACTGAAGTCGCCCGAGGTCATTGTGGCTACATGGGTCTTTGAATCTGAAGACCAAGCCCCCATTTTATGTGGATTCTTTTTTGCGTAATTTTTTACTGCTTTTGGCGCACGTCTATCAGAGTTGCCTTCCCGTAAGACCGGATTTACGGCACTACCCTTTATTTTATCATAACGGGCCTTTATACTTTTCTCCCCATCGGTCTTTGGATCGGCAGGATAGTCGGGTATGGCATAACCTTTTGATTGCAATTCTTCGATAGCTTCTGATAATTGTGGAATTGAAGCACTGATATTCGGAAGCTTGATGATATTTGCCTCAGCAGTTTTTGCGAGGGCACCGAGCTCTTCTAAATGGTTGGAAATACGTTGTGATTCGGTCAAAAAATCCGGGAAAGTAGCTATTATCCTTCCTGCTAATGAAATATCTTTCGTCTCAATAGAGATAGCTGCGGTTTTCGTGAATGCCTTGACGATTGGCAAAAAAGATTGGGTTGCCAGTGCCGGGGCTTCATCAGTCTTCGTATAACGTATGGTTGCCATATATAGAGAGTATTTTTGCGGTTGCAAATATACAACTTTAGGTGTGCCGAAAAGTAGAAATATGTCTCGAAAAAAGAGAAGACGGCACTTTATACATGATAAAAGCCATATCATCATACGAGTATGTTGATATGGCTTTCTAGAAATCTACATAGCTTTTAAAAATAATGTAATCACTATTTTTCGGCCTTGGGCCACGGCTATCGTATCATTTCAACGTTTGGATAGGTTTATTGTCTTCAATTTTTCAATTAAACGATGTCCACCTATCTTTTTTGTTGTTACCCACATCCTGTCAAAACAAAGGAATGCTCCCCTGTTCGCACACAAGTTGCACCATTGTATTCATGCGAGCAGTTGTACAATGGATTATTTCCTGATTGGTAGTACTACTGACCAGTAATAATCAAACAACATTTTAAAGAACGTCAACTTTGAAAAAAATCTAAATCGATTAATCAATCTAAATTCCTGTTACTAACATAGGGGAAAACATGAATAATTCAAATTTTACAACTAATTAGTAATCAACAATTTATAAACTCTTGTTATTAACAATTGTTCATAAAAAAGCACCTAATGAAAATCAGGTGCTTTGGGAATATCTTTTAATCTTTTATTAGGATCTTACCTCTTTAATTCTAGCTTTCTTTCCGGTCAATCTTCTAAAGTAGAATATTCTAGCTCTTCGAACCTTACCTTTTTTATTGATTTCAATTTTTTGTAAAGCTGGCATGTTTACTGGAAAAATCCGTTCAACCCCTACAGTACCGGACATCTTTCTAATGGTGAATGTTTCCGTAGAACCACTTCCCCTTCGTTGAATGACGACACCTTTGAAAAACTGGGTTCGGGTTTTTTCCCCTTCCTTGATCTCGTAGTATACCGTTATGGTATCACCTGCCGAAAATTTGGGAAACTCTTTTTTTGCGACGAACTCGCTCTCTACAAATTTTATTAAAGATTCCATAGCTGTGTTTTATGGATTTTTCAAAAACAACGTTCACGATTTTCGTCAGAGGTTGATTTTAATGCGGTGCAAAATTAATGCTTATTTTAAAACTAGCAAGAGGTTTTCTTGATTATTTGGGCGAATGATAGCTTATTCCAAAAGATCTGGTCTTCTTTCCTTGGTTCTGTTCAAAGCCTGTTCTTCACGCCAAGCCTCGATTTTTGGAAAGTTACCACTCAATAGTACCTCAGGAACCTGCATTCCCTCATAAGCAGCAGGTCGTGTGTATACCGGCGGGGCTAAAAGGCCATCTTGAAACGTGTCGGTCAAAGCCGATGTCTCATCATTTAAAACGCCTGGTAGTAGACGAATTATCGAATCTGCAAGTACGGCGGCCGCTAGTTCACCACCTGATAAAACAAAATCACCAATGGATATTTCTTTGGTAATGAATCGATCACGTACCCTCTGGTCAACACCCTTATAGTGACCACAAAGAATAATGAGGTTCCCCTTTAAAGATAGATTATTTGCAATTTTCTGATTCAAGGTATCGCCATCAGGGGTCATGTATATGATCTCGTCATAATCACGCTCTTGGCGAAGGGAAGTGATGCATTTGTCGATGGGTTCGATCATGAGCACCATGCCCGCACCGCCACCAAATTGGTAATCATCGACCTGGTTGTAATTGCCGATAGCAAAATCGCGTAAATTATGAAGGTGTACCTCGACCAAGCCTTTCTGAATGGCCCTTTTGAGAATGGAAGCATCAAAAGGACTTTTTAAAAGCTCTGGTAAAACGGTGATGATATCAATTCGCATGGTACGTCTCGTTAAATTGGGTGTGGAAAATCATGTCGCTTTTGGGGCGGTCCAAAAATAATGTTTTACGGAACCATCGTTCTCCCATCCCAGCTTTTCATATAATTTTTGTGCAGGGTTGTCTACAGCTGTTTCAAGGGCCAAACCTTTTGATCCCATTTCGATACAATGCTTTTTTGCATGTTCGAGTAAAGCCGCCCCGATTCCTTTACCCCGATGTTTTTTATCGACATACAAATCGTTCAAAATAAAAAATGGCTGCAGGCCCACTGATGAAAAAGTCTTGTAAAGTTGGGTGAAACCAACTGGATCTTCGTTTTCGAGCGCCAAAAAAATAATGGATTCGTTTCGTTTGAGCCTTTCTTCAATAAAAAAGGCTGAGGCGTTATTTCCTGAATTTTGTCCGTAAAAGACCCTGTAAGCATCAAAAAGGGGTGTAATCAAATCAATGTGTCGCCCATTGGCGCGAATGATCTTCAGCATTGCGATTTAGGCTCCCTTTTTATTTTTATTGATCTCGTCTTGTAGTTTACGGCTTATTTTCTGTTCTCGCTCCAAGGCCCTTCTTCGGTGTTCCTCAAATTCCAGTTCCACATCGGCTAAATTGGCCTTGGCCAGTTGTGTCAATGCATTACTGTTTTTGAACTTGTAGACAAACAACACGAACAGCACCAAAAGGCCGAAGATAATCGACCAGACAATCAATTTATAAGAACCTTTTGAGACCATTAACCCAAAGAAAGACATACTATCCTTTTCTGAAGTAACTTCCCCAAGTTTCTTTGACGTTTCATCTAGTTTTGTATTTAGGGAACTTAGCGTGGTTTCATTTTTGGCGATGGTGGCCTGAAGTTCCGATATATTGTTATTTGCCGCACTTATGGTATCCAAAACGTTTTTTTGAAAGGCTTCCAACTCCAAAAGGCGAACGACCTCATATCGTTTTCCTCCTTGACGATAGTTGGTGGATTTTCTGACCAAAGTCTCAAATTGACCTTTTATGGTCATATCATCCACTGTGGGTTCTTCTTGGGCATTCAACGTATTGAAATACAGCAATACGCCACTAAAAAACAATAAAAAGTTTTTCATAGGTTCTTATTCTTAATTAATCGATTTAGAGCAGAACGAAGTTACATCATTAATACAATTCACCAAAAAATACGAATCGTAAAGTCTAGTAGTAGGTATATCGCCTCACCTTAGCAATATATTTTGCCAAACGGATTACTTGGTGCGAATATCCATATTCATTATCATACCAGACGTAAAGCACAATGTTTTTTCCATCTGCTGATACGATTGTGGCCCTACTATCATAAATGGATGGGGCAGAGGTACCCACGATATCAGAGGAAACAAGCTCATTGCTCAAAGAATATTTAATTTGTTCCACAAGGTCACCTTCTAAAGCATACTTTTTTAAGATGGTGTTCAAGGCCTCAATCGATGTTTTATTGTCAACTTCAAGATTCAGTATCGCCAATGATCCGTTCGGCACAGGCACCCTTATGGCATTTGAGGTCAATTTACCTTTCAAGGTGGGTAATGCCTTTGATACGGCGTTTCCCGCCCCCGTCTCAGTGATTACCATATTTAAGGCAGCTGAACGGCCACGACGGTACTTGTCGTGCATATTATCTACAAGGTTTTGGTCATTGGTATAGGCATGAATGGTTTCGAGATGCCCCTTTTTAATACCTAACGAATCATCGATTACTTTTAGAACAGGTGTTATGGCGTTGGTAGTACAGGAGGCTGCGGAAAAAATCTTGGTTTTGTCGGGATCATGATCCTGATGGTTTACCCCATGTACGATATTCGGAACTTCTTTACCCGGTGCGGTCAATAACACTTTATGGGCCCCTTTTGATTCCAAATGCCTTTCTAAAGCGGCCTTATCCCTAAAGGCTCCGGTATTATCGATAATCAAGGCATTATAAATACCATATTTGGTATAGTCAATGTTTTCGGGCCTACTCGCCGTAATGATGTAAACGGTGGTACCATTGATCAGTAGTGCCTTTTTTTGTACATCTACCTCAACAGTTCCACTAAACTGTCCATGAACGGAGTCCGTTCTCAATAAAGCGGCCCTTTTTTCCAGCACTTCCCGATCTATTTTCCCCCTCGTTACAATAGCCCTCAAACGTAACTGGTTTCCTTTTCCCGTTCTGGCCATCAGTTCGCGAGCGAGCAACCTTCCGATACGGCCAAAACCATATAGCACTACATCTTTTGGTTTTACTTCCTTTGATTCCTTCGCTTCATTCAACTTATCTATTATAAACGATTTTACGTTTAAATGGTCACTATCTTGAGAATGGAATTCATAGGTTAATTTGCCGATATCAAGTTTGGCCGGAGGTAAATTGATATCATTGATAGCACGCAAAAGTTCAACGGAGTCAAAAATAGAGATTGGTTTTTGAACGAACTCCCCTGCATATTCGTGCAAGTTGATTATCTCACTTACATTTTTATCAATGACCTGATTTTTGAACAGTACTACCTCTATGGCCTTATCATACCATAAGTCACTGATTATTTTGATGAATTCCGTAGTGGCTTTTCTTCTATCTGCCTGAAACGCCAACTCTTTCTCGTATGACCTAATATCGCTCATAATTGGTTTTGGTTGTTTTTAAATCTTGGCAAAATTAGGTATTTCAAACGTTTTCGTAAAGCAAAATGATGGAATAAAAAAACGCCCACGTATGGGCGTTGTATTCAGTGTAGAAGGTGCTTGATCATTGAAAAATAAGCCTTTCACGTTCACCATCCTTACTTATCAAAGTAATACTGGTACGACCGTATTTCGAAATACCATTGAATACGGTTCTAGCCTCTTCGATATTACGTACATCGTTATCATCAACTTTGACGATTACCTTATTTTCCAAACCATAATCTTGATATTGTTGTGGCACTGCTATAATTTTGACCCCAGACTTTGTTTTATAGGTCTTTTTATCTTTTTCCGATAGGTCTTTGACCGTTAGGCCCATTTGCGGCAATTCTACCGTAAGCCGTTTTTTAAGTGTTACCGGTACGGTTATAAGCTCACTTTCACGATCGACTACGACCTCTACCTTGTCTCCTGGGCGCTTAGCGGATAGATAACCGGTCAATTCCGAAAATTTACGCACTTTTACATTATCCACTTGTTTGATGATATCGCCACTTTTTATACCTGCGTCGGCAGCACCGGATTCTTCTTCTACCGTGGCTACATACACCCCTTCATTTTCATTCAGCCCCTCTTGCTCGGCCAAAGCCGCATTTATGTTTGCCCCAGAAATTCCTAATATACCTTTTTGTACCCTTCCAAATTCCAAGAGATCGTTTACCACTTTATTGGCGATGTTGCTGGGTACTGCAAATGAATAGCCCACATAAGAACCTGTTTGCGAAGTTATCGCCGTGTTGATACCGATAAGCTCGCCGTTTGTATTTACAAGCGCACCGCCAGAATTACCGGGATTTACCGCGGCATCCGTTTGTATGAATGATTGATTGCTTCTCGGCGATATAGATCTGGCTTTTGCACTTACAATCCCAGCGGTCACCGTAGAGGTTAAATTGAAGGGGTTGCCAACGGCTAAAACCCATTCGCCTATTTTTGTGCCGTCAGAATCGCCGAAAGCCAAGTATGGTAAAGGTTCTTCGGTATCTATTTTAAGCAAGGCAATGTCAGAACTGGCATCGGCACCTACAATCTCAGCCTCATAGGTTTTATTGTTATTGAGCGTTACCTCAAGTTCTTTTGATTTATCAATGACGTGGTTATTGGTTACGATATAGCCATCGGCAGAGATGATCACACCAGAACCCGTACCTATTTGAGGTCTTTGACTGCTTTCAAAACCATAAAAGAAGCCAGCCAACGGACTACTTTTGCTCAATGTCATATTTTTGACGTGCACTACGGCATGTACCGTTTTCTCTGCGGCAACGGTAAAGTCTACTTCATTGATGCCCGCACCGGCAGCGGATGTGGGTAAACTTGTGGTTACGAAAGGTGTCGCCGTTTCTTGTACATACTTGAAATTATCTTTTTCAAAGAATAGTTTGTAACTGCCTAGCGTAATTGCCCCTGCGAAAAGGGCAACCAAAAATAAACTCGCTGTTCTTTTCATAATTTAATCTCCTTTTAATTTAAATTGAACAGTTTAAAATTAATGGAAATGCATAATCCATTTTAACAGTTTAACGTGTTTTTAACTGCAAAAAAAACCTTAAAGAATATCTTATCTTTACCCTATGAACAACACCCGAAAATTTACGTTTTTTAAATATCAGGGAACGGGCAACGATTTCATCTTGGTCGATAATCGTCAAAACTTTTTCCCGAGAAAAGATAAAAAACTTATAAGGTCCGTATGCGAGAGAAAGTTTGGTGTTGGTGCCGATGGCTTGATATTATTGGAAAATGATACCCGGTTTGATTTTAAGATGGTGTATTATAATTCTGACGGAAATGAAAGCACGATGTGTGGCAATGGAGGTAGGTGTGTTGTGGCGTTTGCCAAATTATTGGGTATAATCGGGCCGGAAACCGTATTCATGGCAGTAGATGGAAAGCATAAGGCTACCATCGTTGATGATGTGGTGACCTTACAAATGATCGACGTCACGAATATCAGGGAAACCGGGAAATACTTTTATTTGAATACAGGGTCGCCACATCATGTGCAATTGGTGCCTGATTTAGATAAATTGGACGTTCACAAAGAGGGTGCCAAAATTAGGTATGGTATTTATGGTGAAGAGGGTAGTAATATCAATTTTGTAACTCAAAATGACAGCGGGTTATTTGATGTTAGAACTTATGAACGAGGGGTAGAAGGTGAGACGTTATCGTGTGGTACCGGTGTGACCGCAGTTGCCTTGGCTATGCACCGCTCAGGAAAAACAAAAAAGGAAAAGGTGAAAATCAAGACCGTAGGAGGAAACCTTGAGGTTTCTTTTTTGGCTAGCAATGGAAATTATACGGATGTAAAACTAATAGGGGCGGCAAAAATGGTCTTCAAAGGCGAAATGGAATGGTAAACATTCAAGGAGAAAATGTCTATTTAAGGGCGATTGAACCCTCTGATTTGGAATTTCTATATCAATTAGAGAATGATTCGGTTTTATGGGAAGTCAGCGGAACGATAACACCCTATTCAAAAGCCGTACTCCAATTCTATCTCGAAAATGCCCATCGTGATATTTACGAAGTCAAACAGTTGCGCCTTTGCATATGTTCTAACGACAAGATGGTATTGGGCTTGATCGACCTGTTCGACTTCGATCCAAAAAATAAACGGGCAGGTTTGGGACTTATAATCGCGGATGCAGGCAATCGTAATAAGGGCATCGGGTCTGAGGCAATTGGGTTACTATGTGATTATGCATTTCAGAAACTTGACCTGCACCAAATTTATGCCAACGTGTTAGAGCATAATTCCGCGAGCATCCATGTGTTTGAAAAGCTTGGATTTACTAGGGTGGGAATAAAAAAGGATTGGATTTATTCAGAATCGATGTTTAAAAATGAAGTTTTATATCAAAAACTAAAACCTTGAAAAATCTTAAAAAAGTAATCTGGGCAACCGCAATCCTTGGTCTGGTCATTTGTGGTTTCATGGCATACAAGATCTATGATGCTATTTTTTCGCCAAATACGGATTTTGAAAATGAAGAAGCCTTTGTCTACATCACTTCAAATGCTACCTTCAATGACGTAAAACAACAATTGCAACCGCTTTTAAGCGATATTGGTTCGTTTGAAGCAGTAGCGCAACGAAAAGGCTACACTAATAATATCAAGGGCGGTCGCTATGCCATAGCCAAGGGAATGAACAACAATGCTATTGTAAATACCCTTCGCAGCAGAAACTTACCCGTAAAAGTATCATTCAATAATCAAGAGAACCTCAACTCCCTTGCAGGCAGGATCGCAACTCAAATAGAAGCCGATAGTGCAAGTTTGGTCAGTGTCTTGAACGATAAGAAATTTCTTGGGTCCAACGGTTTTAATGAAGATACCAAACTCGGAATGTATATTCCGAATACGTACGAGTTCTTTTGGAATACCAGTGCCGAGAAATTTCGTGACAGGATGAAGAAGGAATATGATCGGTTTTGGAATGAAGAACGTATCAAAAAGGCCGAAGCGTTGAACCTTGATCCCATGGAAATAATATCAATCGCTGCAATCGTACAAAAAGAAACGGTAAAGATAGACGAGAGGACCAGGGTTGCCGGAGTCTACCTTAATAGAATACGGAAAGGGATGCTCTTGCAGGCAGACCCCACGGTAATTTATGCCATAAAAAAAGAGACCGGAAATTTTGATACGATAATCAAAAGGGTTTTGTACAAAGATCTGGAAATGGATTCCCCTTACAATACCTATAAGTATGCTGGCATCCCCCCAGGTCCGATTACGATGCCCGATATCTCTTCGGTAGATGCCGTCTTGAATGCTGAAAAACATGATTATCTATACTTTGTCGCCAACGTTTCGAACTTTGGATATCATATGTTTGCCAAAACCCTAGCGCAGCATAACCGAAATAAAGCGCAATACGTCCGATGGTTGAACAATCAGCATATTAGTAGATAAGTAGACTTCGTCGGGTAATTTCAACCGTTTAACGTTATTTATCAGTTGATTAAGAATTTCTTAAGAATTTTAGTGTCCCCTTTAAAAAATCCCCCATTATATTTGCCCGCTTGAATTATACTTCGGTTTTCGGAGTCTAAATTTATAGGTTATGAAAAGATGGATTGGTTTTTTTGGACATCTTGCCATGATTGTGATTCTCACAAGTTTTGGAACATATTCTTTTAAGAGTGAAAAGAAGGTTGAAGTACCTGTCGAGTTGCGAACAGCGTCTTCGTACTTCGTCAATGGCCCGGTTTTGAACACAGAACTTTTAGAGATACCGTATTCAACACCCATCGTTCTAGGCAGCTCTTATATCGGTTTTAAAGAAGCATTGGCCTTTAAAGAATCGCAAGGCAAGTATAATACGATTAACACATTAGGCTATTTGGGAAAGTATCAATTTGGTATTGGTACCTTACGACTAATGGGAGTCAGCGATACCGAGGTTTTTCTACAAGACCCTGTACTACAAGAAAAAGTATTCAAATTAAACGTGGCGCGCAACAAATGGATCCTAAGGCGCGATATCAAACGTTTTGTGGGCAAAAGAATAAACGGGACCGTTATTTCTGAATCTGGGATTATCGCTGCAGCGCATCTTGCTGGTGCCGGTAATGTTAAAAAGTATCTTAGGTCTTATGGTAAGCAAGACTTTTCAGATGCCTATGGTACCTCAATGGCACAATATATGAGAAAGTTCGGTGGATTTGATATTTCACAGGTTAAATCGAAGCATAACCCCAAGGTATAAGCGACTTTGCTAAAAAACCCTATAACTCTGCGTCAGTTTGGGCCTTACGCCTGAAAAATGAATATTGTGGGCCTTTTATGTAGATCAAGGTCTATAGTATACCACTCTTCAATCGGTTGTGTTACGATGTACTCTGTAGGTAGTGTAATTTCTGCAGCCACGCATAATAGCGTAGCTGGTTGTAAAATCTTAGTAAATTCTTCAAGTAATTTGTTGTTGCGATAGGGTGTCTCGATAAACACTTGCGCTTGTTGATAATCCCTTGAGTGGCGTTCAAGTTTTTTGATTCTGTTCTTACGTTCGTTTTTATCTATTGGTAGGTATCCATTAAAGGCGAAATTCTGACCGTTCATGCCACTGGCCATTAGTGCCAGAAGAATAGAGGAAGGTCCAACCAAGGGCACCACTTTGATTTTTTTTTCGTGGGCGATCCGCACTACATCGGCTCCTGGATCAGCAATGCCAGGGCAACCTGCCTCTGAAAGTAAGCCTACATCGAAACCGTCGAGGCACGGATTCAGGTAACTCGGAATTTCAGTAGGATCCGTAAACTTGTTTAAATGCTCAAATTTCAGGCTTGGTTGTGATTTATTGGTACTGATACTTTTAATGAACCTTCTTGCGGTCTTTTCATTTTCAGCAATGTAATGGTCGATGTTTTCAATCGTTCTCTTAATGGATATGGGCAAAACCTCTAAAGGGGCGTTAGCCCCTAAAGTGGTAGGAATTAAATAAAGGTTTCCTTTTTTGGATTGATTGCCCTCCCTCATTGTTTCAAGTTTTGTGCTATAGTATCACACGCTTGTGAAATCAAATGAAACACCTTCTCAAAACCATTGGTGCCACCGTAATAGGGATCGGGAACTTCGTTGATACCCACTGAAACGGTATCAAGTAAGAGCTTTACCTTTTTTTGATGGTTAGAATCGTTTGTTTGTACGATAATATCTTTGTAGTTGTTCAAATCCATAGCATATATCCTATCATACCGCGAAAAATCCTCAGGAACGAACTTCCTACAAATTTGGGTGCTGATATCAATACCGTATTTTCGTGCTACCGCTACCGACCTTGGATCTGGTGAATTGCCAATATGGTACCCCGCAGTACCGGCCGAATCAACATCGACCAAATGAGAATCGACTTTTGATCTTAAAATACCCTCCGCCAATGGAGACCTACAAATATTGCCTAGGCACACCATCAAAACTTTGGTCATGATAAAATTTGATTATGTGAATTTTTTATTGAGGTCCTCAATATATTTTCTGAATTGCTTATCCGTTTCCGCCAGATTATCAACGGTCTTACAGGCATGAAGCACAGTGGCATGGTCACGTTTCCCTATTTGTGAACCAATACTCGCTAAAGACGCTTTGGTGAATTTCTTGGCAAAAAACATGGCCAACTGGCGTGCCTGAACGATATGGCGCTTTCGGGTTTTTGATTGCAAGGTGGCTACATCCATTTCAAAATAATCTGAGACTACCTTTTGAATGTAATCGATAGAAACTTCACGTTTGGTGTTCTTGACAAATTTTTCGACTACTTGTTGGGCCAAATCCAAGGTAACCTCACGTTTATTGAAAGATGCTTGGGCAATCAATGATATGATGGCACCTTCCAACTCCCTAATATTGGTCTTGATGTGTTTGGCAACATGTTCTATAATTTCCTCAGGCATTTCAACACCATCTCGATAGAGCTTGTTCTTTAATATCGAAATCCTCGTTTCATAATCGGGAGTTTGCAGCTCAGCGGAAAGCCCCCATTTAAATCGGGATAACAATCGTTGCTCAATATCCTGCATATCAACTGGTGCCTTATCCGAAGTCAAGATTACCTGTTTTCCATTTTGGTGTAAATGGTTGAATATATGGAAGAAAACGTCTTGAGTACCGGATTTACCTGATAAGAACTGTACATCATCAATGATGAGTACATCGATCAATTGGTAAAAATGAATAAAATCATTACGCGTGTTCTTCTTTACGGATTCGATATACTGTTGTGTAAACTTCTCCGCTGAGATATACAATACGGTGCGTTCTGGATATTTTTCCTTTATTTCAACACCTATGGCATGTGCTAAATGTGTTTTTCCCAAACCGACGCCCCCAAATACAAGTAAGGGATTAAAGGAAGTGCCACCAGGTTTATTCGCTACGGCCATACCCGCCGAACGTGCAAGTCGGTTGGAATCCCCTTCCAAGAAATTTTCAAAGTTATAGTTTGGATTGAGCTGTGACTCAATCTTGATATTTCGTATACCCGGTATTATGAACGGATTTTTGAGTTCAGGGTTTTTTGAGGTGATGGGTACGTCCAATTCTTGGGGTGCCATTGTAGAACGATTTGAACTCGGAATTTTTTCGGTAAAGGGTTCGTTATTACCGTATTTGTTTTCCATTTTAATCACATAGACCAGTTTGGCATTGGCACCCAATTCTTTTCGTAGGGCTACCTTTAAAAGTTTTACATAGTGCTCTTCGAGCCATTCGTAAAAGAATTTACTAGGCACTTGAATGCTTAAAGCATTATCTTGCAGTCGAACTGGTTTAATAGGGAGAAACCACGTTTTGAATGCCTGCGGTTGGATATTATCTTCGATAAAAGCCAAGCAATTGTTCCATACGGAAGTAGCAGTAACACCCATAAAAGTTTTTCCTTATTTTTTGGTTAGTATTTCGAGTTTAAGTAGGCTAACTTTTGACGAATTATCAAATGCCAATCGTGCGACAAATATGTGAACAAAAAACCTAAAAAAAAAATCAATCAGCCGTTGAATTTGTACTTTTTTTTTCTCATGTTATCGGCAGTAAGAGCTAGCTTATAAATATATACTTTTTCATCAGAATTCTATGGATTTTCACAAATTTTCTTTTAGGGTAAGGTATAGCGAAACAGACCAAATGGGGGTAGTGTATCATGGTAATTATGCGCAATATCTAGAGTTGGGTAGGGTAGAGTGGCTAAGATCCATGGGTATCAGTTATAAGGATTTGGAAGATGATGGAATTATCTTACCTGTAATTCACCTACAAATAGATTATAAAAAATCCGCACTTTATGACGACCTGATTACAGTCGAGACCTTTTTAAAAAAAGTGCCTTTGGTCAAAATAGAATTTGACTATAAAATCTATCGTGAAAGTGGGGAATTGTTGGCCGAGGCAAATACGGTATTGGCCTTTATGGATAAACGGACCAATAGACCGATAAAATGTCCGGAATCCATTCTGGCGAAGTTGGGTTAATATTATTTTCTATGGATTGAAATGGATGGTAGTGCATCGAACAGTTGAACTACTTTTTCTTCCATTTTTTTTCTGCAACTAATTTCAAATTCACAATCAAGTTCCATTTTTTGCGAAACCAAGCCCAAACCGTGTTTTTTTACGATTCGCATTACTTTTTCCATGTCGCTATAGGCAAATGTAATTCGAAGTGATGTCTCGAGGGTCTTGACCAAGGTTTCAGAATTTTCAAGTGCCATTTGCGCTGCGGTCTTATAGGCTTGGATTAACCCTCCAACCCCTAACTTGGTACCACCAAAAACACGGGTGACGGTAACCAATACATTGGTTAGCCCAAAAGCCTTTATCTGCCCGTAGATAGGCATCCCAGCGGAATTATTGGGTTCTCCGTCATCACTGACACGATAGGTGGTTTGTTCTATCCCTAACTGCCATGCATAACACACATGGCCGGCATTCGCGTATTGCTTGCGGAGCATTTCAATTATTGGCTTGACGACTTCTTCTGATTGAATGGGGTATGCATGGCCATAAAACTTGCTCTTTCGTTCTTTCAAAAGAATTTCTTCAGAAGGCTTTGCCAAAGTACGGTATGTATCAGCTTCGAACCCCATCAATAAAGTGCGACCAACAAAATACTAATGACCGCCAAAAGAATACCACCCCAGTTTTTTATGCTCAACCGCTCTTTGAACAGAACGATACCTAGTAAAGTAGAGAACATCACGATCGCTACATTATTGATGGTAAAAATGGACGCGCTGTTCCAGTTTTCATTTTGTAAGGCCCGCAACAAAAAGAAAATGGAAAAATAATTGGGTATACCAAGGGCGATACCCCCAAGAATATTTTTCAGGTTTATTTTCAGTGGTGTTCCAAATGATTTTATTGTAATGAACACCAGACCGGTACATGCAGCTACGGCAAACACCGTCGCTGAAAATATGGGGTACTCTTGAACTTCTAGTTGTGTTTCTTGAAAATACTTTATACTGGCATCAATGGTACCAGAGCCGAGAAAGACCAGTATGGGCAATAGCAGTACATCTTTGGTAATAACCAAGGATTTTTGCTTCACTGAGGTAAAGTAAACCGCTGCCAAGGCCAAAAGGATACCTACTATTTTTAAAAATGAAAGCTGTTCTTGATAGGCAAAAACGCCGACTATAACCGGAATCACCAAAGACATCTTCGTGGCCACGGATGCCACTGAAACACCTACTTTTTGGGCGGTCTTAGCCATAATATTGAAGATGACTATGAATAATATCCCGAGAAATACGGTGCCTAAGAACCAGTTTTTTGACGGAATCGAAGCAAAATCAATGGGTTCTTGATATAATAATAACCCAGTGAGACAAGCGACCATGTAATTGGTTATGATTGCAAATAAGGTCTGTACTCCATACGTGTCGAATAATTTAAAGATGACAAATATCAAGGAGGAGCACAATACACTAAAAATGAGGTCCAACATTACAGATGTTGCTTTAAATCAATAATATCCTCCTTACCTACCTGAAGGTTCCAAACTTGTATTCCCACGGATGAGGCCGTGTCGGTGTTTTCTTTGGTATCATCTACGAAAAGGGTCTCCGCTGCTACCAGACCATTTTCTTGCAAAACATATTCAAAAATCTCGGCATCTGGCTTACGCATCTTCATTTCATAGGAAAGGTAGAATTGGTCAAACGCATTTTTAAAACGGTTGAACCTGTCCATGCCCATGATGGTTTTTACGTGGTCGATATGAATGGCATTGGTATTGCTCAATAGTAGTAATTTGTACCTGTTTTGTTGCGCAAATTCCTCTAAAAAATCCAAACGGTATTCAGGAAAATCCAATAGAATGGTATTCCAAGCTTGAATTAAATCTTGTTTCGATGCCTTGGGGAAAGCACTGTGGGTAGTATCCAAAAAAGCTTCAGAAGAAAGTAGCCCCTTCTCATAATCCTTAAAAAGTGTATCCAGTTCAGGAGTGATTTCCTTAAAACCGAATTTGGTCATTTCTCGGGCTGTAGCGGGTTTATCCAGATTGATAAAGATATCCCCAAAATCAAGTATGATGTTTTTAATCATTTTTGAGCACGGTTAAAGTATCCTGTATAATTGTTTTTGTCGAATCAATCCTTCCTGAGATTTTTGGGGCGGATGTTCCGTTTTTGAATGATGTTGTACCCCTGAATATCCGGGCCTCATCCCATAGGTTGGCAGCAATAAAGCTCTCAAGCGTTTGTTTTCCACCTTCGATCAATACATTCGTAATTTGATGTTCGTAAAGCACTTGGCAAATTTGGGGAGCAATCCGGCTAGTGTAATCTATAGCCGAATACCTGATCCCCCCTTTGTGGTTACCATTAATTTTTGAGTCATGCAGAACCAGGGTATCCACCGACTCGTCCATGACATGAAAATTCTGGGGAATACGTAAACGGGCGTCCAATACTACCCTCATTGGGTTTGTACCGGCCCAGTCTCGAACATCAAGTTTCGGATTATCTAAAAGAACGGTATTGGTACCGACTAAAATCGCCTGCTCTTCACTACGCCACTGGTGTACCAATTGTCTGGAATACGTATTGGTGATCCAAAAGGGTTTTGGGTCTTCACCTCGTTTAGAGGGTTCCGGGGCAATGAACCCATTTAGGGTTTCAGCCCATTTTAAGATGATATATGGTCGCTTTTTTTCTTGAAACGTAAGAAAACGTTTATGCAATTCCCTACATTCCTTGCTCAAAACACCGACTTTCACCTCACAACTTGAAGCCCTTAATCTTTCAATGCCTCTACCGGCTACTTTAGCATGGGAATCTTTCAAGCCAATGACGATCTTCGGTATGGCATGTTTGATGATATAGTCGGCACAAGGTGGTGTTTTTCCATAATGTGAACATGGTTCTAAGGTCACATAAAGTGTCGCCTGGGGCAATAACAGTTTATTTTTTACCGAATTGATTGCATTGACCTCTGCATGTGGCCCACCGAACGGACTCGTAAAACCTTCCCCGATTATTTTATCATTGTGAACAATGACACAGCCGACCATAGGATTGGGGGCTGTGGTCCCCAGGCCTTTTTTACCAAGCTCGATACAACGAAAGAGGTATTTTTCATCTATATTCACATCGTAAAAATACCACAATAAATTGCAACATGCAGACCACTGTAATACGCAAGATAGTACCCACCGATAATGAGCAAGTAGCCAAACTGGTACGGTATGTATTCGAAGAATTGGGAGTTCCGAAAGTGGGAACTGCCTATGCGGATAAAGAATTGGATACCATGTATGAAGCCTTTTCGGCCATACCCAATGCCGACTATTATGTCATTGAAGAAAACGGTGTTGTTATCGGTGGTGCAGGCATCGCGCCCTTGGCAAATCATGAGGGTAATGTCTGTGAACTTCAAAAGATGTATTTTTTGCCTAAGGCGCGGGGGCGGGGTTTGGGTAAAAAGCTCATTGAAACTTGTTTGCACCAAGCAAAAGCATACGGTTTTGAAAGCTGTTACCTTGAAACCATGCCCTATATGAAGGCAGCCCAAGCGCTTTACAAAAAGAATGGGTTTGATTACTTGGATTCTGCAATGGGTTGTACTGGCCATACTTCATGCCCGGTCTATATGTTAAAAAAGCTCTAGGACATGCAGTTAGCGGAAGTAAAGCATATTTACCACAATGAACTTGAGGGAATTTATCGGAAAGAGGAAATAGACAGTCTCTTCTACAGAACAATTGAACATTTTTTAAATCTAGAGCGTTTTGTTCTCGTTTTGCAGCCACGCCTTACCTTGACCAAAAAGGAGGAACAGCCATTATTTGAAACCCTTTCGCGGCTGAAAAAAGAAGAACCAGTACAATACATTTTAGGGGAAGCCTATTTTTTAGACCTTGTCTTTAAAGTAAACGAACATACTTTAATACCTCGGCCTGAAACGGAGGAGTTGGTACAATGGATTATTGAAGATCACAATAAACAATCCGATGGCATTTTAAATACCATTGATATTGGTACGGGTAGCGGCTGTATCGCCATAGCTTTGGCCAAGTCGTTACCTCATACTACGGTTTACGGATTGGATATATCTTTGGAAGCCCTTAAAGTCGCAAATCAGAATAAAGGGCTACATGAGGTTGAAGTAGAATTTATACAGGGCAATATTTTGAATTTAGAAACGGATGCCATTGGTTTTTCTGAAACCATGTTCGATATCATCGTTTCCAACCCTCCCTACGTACGGGAGTCTGAAAAAGCCAAGATGCACAATAACGTAAAAGGGTACGAACCTGCCATGGCACTATTTGTACCTGATGACAATGCCTTGGTGTTTTATAAGGCCTTGGCTGAATTTAGCGCTGCTTTTTTAAAAGACGGGGGCACACTTTATGTAGAGATTAATCAATACCTTGGTTTAGAGACAAAATCAATTTTTGAATCGAAAAATTTTAAGGATGTAGTACTAAAAAAAGATATTTTTGGAAATGAACGAATGCTGCGTTGTAAAAAATAAGGAATGAATAGTATAGTTGTTTTTTGTGGAAGTAGCGAAGGTGATGATGCCAAATATATGGATGATGCCTTTCAACTGGGTCGGATACTTGCCGAGCGGCACATTACGTTGGTATATGGTGGGGCTCGAATTGGGGTTATGGGCGCGGTGGCAAAAGGTGCTTTAACCTACAAGGGGAAAGTAATCGGTGTAATCCCTGAATTTCTAATGAAGAAAGAAGTATATCACCCTAACTTGACGCAACTTATCATCACCAAAGACATGCATGAACGAAAAATGAGGATGCACGAGCTATCTTCCGGTATTTTGATGTTGCCGGGCGGATACGGAACCTTGGAAGAGTTTTTTGAAATGCTGACTTGGGCGCAATTGGGGTTACACAATTACCCTATCGGCGTTTTGAACACCAACGGTTTTTATGATACATTACTTCAAATGCTCGAACACATGGTTCATCAAGGTTTTGTGAAACCCTTCAATTATGAAATGGTATTGGTTGATGATAACATTGATAACTTATTGCACAAAATGAAAAATTATAGTCCTAAACCGGTTCCTAAATGGATTACAAAAGAACAGACCTGAACAAAACCTTTGGATTTTAGGAAAATCACAGAAATAATGAGCGTACAGGAAAAAATCGAAACTTTGCGAAATGAACTTCGTGAGCATAATTACAACTATTACGTTTTAGATAAGCCAACGGTTTCAGACTTTGAGTTCGATATGAGACTCAAAGAGCTTCAGGCCTTGGAAGAAGAACACCCAGAGTTCTTTGATGAAACCTCACCAACTTTGCGGGTTGGCGGTGCGGTCACGAAAAATTTCGAAACGGTGACCCACGAATCCCGAATGTATTCTCTGGATAATTCATATTCTAAAGAAGATCTAGACGATTGGGAGAAACGCATACAACGTATTTTGGGCGATGTTCCGGTAGCATTTACCTGTGAATTAAAATATGATGGCGCTTCCATCAACCTGACCTATGAAGAAGGTAAATTGGTACGTGCGGTCACTAGGGGCGATGGTTTTCAAGGTGATGACGTAACTACCAATATTAAAACGATCAAATCCGTACCATTACAACTAAAGGGGGACTATCCTGCAAAGTTCGATATTCGTGGTGAGATCATATTGACCTTAGAGGGGTTTGCCAAAATGAACCAAGAACGACTGGCCAATGGCGAAGAAGCCTATATGAACCCACGCAATACCGCTTCTGGAAGTTTGAAATTACAAGATAGTACCTTGGTAGCCCAACGACCTTTAGAATGTTTGCTCTACAGTATTGTCGGAAAAGACCTGAATTTTGAATCCCAGTTTGAGATGCTCGAAAAAGCGCGGCAATGGGGTTTCAAAGTACCCACCGTTGCAAAACTCTGTAAAACTACCGAAGAGGTGATGCGATTTGTCGAGGCATGGGATCTCAAACGTCATGAACTGCCCTATGAGACCGACGGTGTCGTGGTAAAGGTAAATAGTCTGCGGTATCAAGAAGAGTTAGGATATACTGCCAAAGCCCCGCGATGGGCCATGGCCTATAAATTCAAGGCAGAACAGGTTTTAACGGTTTTAAATGAAATCACCTATCAGGTCGGTCGTACAGGGGCCATTACCCCAGTGGCCAACCTTGAACCGGTATTATTGGCGGGTACGACCGTAAAACGGGCATCATTGCACAATGCAGACCAAATAGCCAAACTCGATATCAGGGAAGGGGATACCGTTTTTGTTGAAAAAGGTGGTGAGATTATTCCGAAGATCATCGCAGTTGATTTTACAAAACGCCCACGGGATTCTAAACCAACCATATATCGAACACATTGTCCTGAATGCGGAACGGAACTCATACGTAAAGCCGGCGAAGCACAACATTTTTGTCCTAATGATATGGGTTGTCCTCCGCAAATAACAGGTCGTATCCAACATTTTATTTCGCGAAAGGCAATGGATATTGAGGGCCTTGGTGGAGAAACGGTGGAATTACTTTTTAAAGAAGGACTGATACGAAACTACGCTGATCTGTATCTGCTTACCAAAGAACAAATTATGCCCCTTGAACGCATGGCAGAAAAGTCTGCAGAGAATTTGGTCAAGGGAGTCGAGGCCTCAAAGGCGATTCCGTATGAGCGTGTGCTATTCGGACTAGGAATTCGCTATGTGGGTGAAACCGTGGCGAAAAAACTGGCGAAAGCCTATAAAAATATAGACGCTTTGATGATGGCCACCGAAGAGGGTTTGGTTGCGGTTGATGAGATTGGCGAACGCATTGCACAAAGCGTTGTACAATTTTTCGGTGATGGGACCAATCAAGAAATCATCACAAGATTAAAAAGTTATGGATTACAATTTTCATTGTCTGAAGCACAACTGAAAAATCAATCTGATACCCTAAAAGGAAAGACTTTTGTTGTTTCAGGCGTTTTTGAGACCTTAGGTCGAACAGAACTCAAAAAGCTCATAGAAGATAATGGGGGTAAAGTGGCCTCGTCGATTTCTTCAAAAACGTCGTATTTGGTGGCAGGTGATAAAATGGGGCCAAGCAAACGCACGAAGGCTGAAAATCTGGGAGTACCTATAATTTCTGAAAATGAATTTTTAGCAATGGTTTAGTTTCTAGCTTCTAACCATTTTTCTACACGATGTTTGGCATTTTCGCGAATGTTGACATAATAGAAATTGATATCCGCGATATGGTAATTTTTCCTTCTTAGAAGAAAACTCCAGGGAAAACGGGGCTTGTTTGCCCATAAGATCCCATTGTGCACTTGGGCATCGACCCGACGGGGCAGTACCTTATCAAAATCACGGAATACCGCACCCTTGTTTTTGGTCTTGGCCACATAAGTGGTGTCAATTTTCCAGCTTAGGGGGTTGGTGACCAAAATAGAATCACCTAACGGACGGTCATCGGGTATGTACCCCTGTTTAAAAGTACGCCACGAAATGGTACAGTTCAGACCATCCGCACTTTCGCAAGGCCAAATGGTCTTAAAATACTCTTTGGTAACGGGCATTCCTATCAGGTATGCTGCCACCAATTGCTGTTGCAACGGCGTTCCATCAAAGAACTCTTTGATTAAAGGGGCAGCGTGTGTCGTACCTTGGCTATGGCTGGCGATAATTACCGGCCTACCGTTATTGTAGTATTTCAAATAGTGTTCAAAAGCATTTTTCACGTCTGCATAGGCAATGGCAAAAGCCTTTTTGGCCGATGCCTTGTCATCGGTATGAAAACTTCTCAAATGTGCTTGACGGTATCTAGGCGCAAAAACACGCCCTGCAGCATTAAATGCACTGGCCTGAAACTTTATCGTTGAATTATCGACTTGGGTGTTTAAGACCGAATCCTTGATATTTGGGTTCCAAGGTAGGTTTTTGCCCTTTTCCTTGTATATGGTAGGATGTATAAAAAACACATCAGCTTCCAATTTATCTTGGGCGAGGGCATCAGATCCTGGTATTAGATCGGCATTGTCACGTTTATCGGGGTGTGCCGCCCAATGGGTAAGATTTCCATAATCAATTTCACTTAAAGTTTCTTTTTTGGATGTGTTGACTTGGCAAACGATATGGCTTGAGGTCAACAATAGCAGAATTGAGGCGTAGAAAGGGATATTTCGAATCATATTGTCTAAATTAGAAAAAGAAATGATAACAAATACCACAAGACGGTTTTGGTTTGTACTACTTTCGAGTTTTGCCTTTATGGTACGATACCGGTACTTTAAAAAATGGTTTTTGATTCCGGTATTGATCCTTCTACTGGTTTTTTTGATTCCGCAAGATCTCATAATCCCTGTAGATGGCGCAGCTACCAGTTCATGGCACAAAGATTCATTTTGGGCCTACCCATGGGGCAGTTCCATTACCCATAAGGGGATTGATATTTTTGCAAAACATGGTACTCCTGCTATTGCGTCTACCAATGGAATTGTTATTTATACCCATGATGGGGGCAAAGGGGGTAAATCCGTTATGGTTTTGGGCCCCAAGTGGCGGTTTCATTATTATGCCCATTTAGATGAAATACGAACATTTCCCTTAAAACCTATTTCGAGGGGTTCCGTATTGGGCACTGTAGGAGATACCGGTAATGCCAAGGGGAAACCGCCCCATTTGCACTACGCCATCACGACTCCTTTTCCTTATGTACATTTAAACGATGATAAGGCCGTTCAAGGCTGGAAAAAGATGTTTTATTTAAATCCAGATACTTGGTTACGACCTTAATCTTTGGTTATGAAAATCCCTAAAAACTATAAAGAATTTCAACTAACATTTCAAGAGGAAGCTCCTAATTCCAATTGGCCTCAATCCTTACAAGCTTTGTGGTTTGCTGCCAATGGAAATTGGGAGTCTTCCCATACCATTGCACAAAATTTACATACTGAAATGGGCAGCTGGATACATGCCCATTTACATCGGGTAGAGGGTGATGAATTCAATGCAGGCTATTGGTACCAACAGGCCGGAAAGCCTTTTTGTAGCACTTCTGTTTCAGATGAGATCAAAGAAATGGTGATTGTGGTTTTAGCCCAAAATTAATAACGAATACTTTTTAAATGGAATCTATGGGTTAAGTCATTCTTCAATGGCCCCTTTCAACGATTCTACACCGCCAACGATAGGTAATTCTAGAGCTGTTGCATCTAAATCAATCGTTAGTTCTGTTCCTGGTTTTGGATGTAGGGTGAACTCTTTGTCACTTGAAAAGATCATCAACCCGATTTGTTGCCCTTTAGGTATGAGCTGATCATCGGGCATTAAATCGAAAGAAATCTCATAAAATTTACCCGGTTTCAAGGGTTCGCCTTGCGTCAATGATGTATGGTTCTGTGGGTCTGCCCACCCTCGCGTAATGATGTTGTCGGTTATTTTTGCTTTAGGGTCATCATTCCAAGGCAATGAGACCAACCAAACCGAGAGGTTTGCCGCGGGCTTGCTCGAGGCCAGTTTTATGGTCACTCTTGGGGTGCCCGATATATGAAGGTCTTGTTTTAATTCAGTTGTTGCATAAAGCAAGCGATGTTTTGAATTTTGTGCTATTGCCAGGTCTTTGCCAGAAATAGTAAAATCATCCACAAGGGTTTCCGTTCCCTGCTTTTCTACTTTTTGTAAGCTTAAGTTTCCGACCGCAGCACCTCCGGAAGTTAGGTTCAAAATTACTTTTTCCGCTTTGGGATTCGGATAATCGGCATAAGACGTTGGGTTTTCCTGTTTGTCATTTTCACGTACTATCCATGCCTTGGGGTCGTTTTCAACACCATTTTCAACACCGTGCAAGTAACGGGTGAACCATCGATTCATCAGTTTGAGGGGTGGCGGTCCGCCATGTCCATTTTGATGGTAATAGACTTGGATGGGCAACCCTTTTTCTTTCGCGGCTTTATAAATACGATAGCTATGTTCTGGCATTACATTCCAATCATTAAAGCCATGTGACATTAGCAGGGCAGCTTTCATTGGCCCCATATCGTGCAGGTAATCCCTGCCCGCCCAGAAATCATTGTAATCACCGGTGATACGGTCCATATTGTTCTTCATTTCCGTATCCCTGATTTTTTTATTGTTGTGCTCACGTTTTGATTCATCGCCACTATGGATGAAATCGTAAAGTACGTCGATATCCTCGCCAAGATATCCCCCGGGCGAACGTACCAAACCGTTGGATCGGTAATAGTGATAATATGAGGTGTTCGGGGCTATGGGTATTATGGCCTCTAGACCATCTACACCTGTGGTGGCAGCAGCTAAGGGAATGGTTCCGTTGTACGAGGTACCTGTCATGCCAACTTTTCCGGTGGTCCAATACGCTTCTGCGGTCTGGTCGCCATAAGGTTCGGTATAGCCTTTCGCTCGGCCGTTTAGCCAATCTATGACCGCTTTTGGGGCCAGTGATTCATTGTCGCCACCAACTGTGGGTGCCCCTTGTGAAAGACCGGTACCGGGTGAAGAAGAATGCACGACGATATATCCCCTAGGAATCCATTTGTTGATATGCGAATTTGAAATGATGGGGCGTTCCCCTTTTCGTCTGACCTCAGGGTGGATACGCTCCTCTGGTAGTTCACCCAGCTCATGTTCCACATTCCAAAATAATCCTTCTACAAAAGGGGCGACTCCGGCAAAATAGGGACTAGAAACATAAATCACCGGTAATTTTAGATCTTCTGATTCTGTTTGTTCAGGTCTAGTGACCGATACATGCATCCGGTCCAATTTACCATCCCCATCCGTGTCAAATTCGGTCTCCACAAAAAGATCGTGTCGTATCCATTTCGAGGGGTCTTTAAATCCGTCAACGACCTGTGTTTCACCATTTTCAAATATGGGAACCGTTTTTGAATCGGTCTGGGCATTTAGTGATAGCATTGGGGTAGCCAGTAGAAATACCAAAAGGGAAAAGCTTCTCATGAACTCGATGTGTTTGTTTAGCCCTAAAAATAAGCAATAGCCAAAAGAATTATGGACTTATGATAAAAATACCTATGATAACGGCAGTTTCGATTTGAGATTTGTCCTTTAAAAAGGATAAAGACCAATAAATTCAACAGCGGTCACCTCGAGCGCCTGTCTTCCGACAAGGCAGGCTCGACCTGAAAGTAAAATATAAACCATTGAAAATCAAAATAAGCCATTGAAAGTCTATGTCGAACTCACGTTATGTTAATGTCAGTTAGGTGACCTTCGTGAGTCAAAACCGGGTATATAATCGAGGTGATTATTAGATGGGCCTATATTCAAAAGTGGCCTTGACTATACCATGGTCCGTGGTGCCCGATAATTTGTGGGCATCATCATCGAGGTGGTCGTTCACGATTTCCATTCCCTTATATGCCCAAATACGTTTTCTTGAGCTATCGTAGAATTCTTGGGAAACCAAAATATGATCCAGGGATTCTTTGGTGTTTTGATAAACGTGGGTATAGTAAACGTCACGTAAACTTCGGTACTCTTGTAAGGTGGCAACGGTATAGAGGCCGGTATCAGAGCCCCCTTTTGAAAGGCCACTTAACAAATAATTGGGTTGCCCGGTCAAGATGTTCATGGTGTTGCTCAGTTGCGCATCGTTGATATCGCCCATGACCACCAAAGGATTGTCGTTACCTTTGATTTCTTCAATAATCAACATGCGTAAGGCCGCAGCTTCGGCCGATCGTCTAATGGTACTTATCGTAGCGCCTAATGCAGTAGCATGCTTTTTATAGAAATCGACATTATCACGATACCATCCTTCGCGCCATAATTGTGTCGGTGATTTCGATTTTAAATGAGCTACGTAAACTGATATTTCCTTACCGTCAGAACGTGGTTTGATCTTGAAGTTTAGGGTAGGTCTCGAAAATTTGTTTATTGCAATGGATATATCGGGTGTTTGGTCATCGTCGCCAGAACTTTCCAACCGCATCTTATCTGGAAAATTAACGATCCAATTGGGAGTACCCTGCAAAAGCCCTTTCTTTACGGCGGCAGCACAAATGATTTTAGTATTGTCATGATTATCAGGCAGCAACAAATCATAATCTGCCATCAAACCGGCTTCTTCAAATAGGGCTGTCAAGGCATCCTTATGCCAAAGCTCTTGAAAACCCCATACCTTGGCATCCGTATTTTTGATAATATTTGCTGACCACGTGATCTTCTTATCATATTCCGCTTGACTCCATCCATCGGCATCCCTATATATACGGTTTCCAGGAGTATGTAGATTGTACAAATTGAAAGTAGCAAAACTCAGTTGTGTCCTTCGGGCCATCATTTTGTTTTTAAGGTGAATTAGCTGTTACATAAAGCCTATAAGTTAAGTTTTTACTTACAGTGATACATATCTTTTTGTAAGGATTTACTTCATTATTGTATGCTTGGCAGCCACTATTCCATAGTTGGCAATACGAGGTATGTGAAGATGGTAATCTTAAGATGAAACAGGTACCGTATGTCCGTTCAGAACATGATGCTATCTAAGACGACTACACCGAAATACTGATACCATCTACAGAAATATGCTTGCTAGCATCAAAGTAAAAATCAATCCGTCCCAAATTTAGGCCATAGCAGCCTACCTGATTCACTAAAACGGGCATCCCCATTTTGTTGTTCAAAACATGGGGTTTCTCTAGAAACGTATGTGTATGGCCCCCGATAATTAGGTTAGTGTATGAGGTTTTTTGTGCCAGACGAACGTCATCGGGCCGATTCGGATTTCCGTCATAGTCATAGCCTAAATGGGATAAGCATACAATAATATCACAATGCTCTTCATTTTTTAGCCGACGCTCGATATCAAAAGCTACATTATAAGGATGTTCATACTGGGTTTCTTTGTAGAGTTTTTTAGTTACTAACCCGTCGAGGGCAATGCCCAAGCCATAAACACCGATTTTAATACCGTCAATAAGATAGGTCTGGTAAGGTTTTACCAAACCGTCCATCACGGTATTGGTAAAATCATAATTGGCCGATATCAATTCAAATTGGGCATGGGGCATTTGGGCAAGAAGTCCATCGATACCGTTGTCAAAGTCATGGTTACCTATGGTAGCGGCATCGTATTTGAGCATACTCATCAACTTGAATTCCAATTCCCCACCATAAAAATTGAAATAGGGGGTTCCTTGAAAAATATCGCCGGCATCGAATAGTAGGGTATTTGGGTTTTCATGGCGTATTCGTTCTACCAAACTTGCCCTTCGCGCCAAGCCCCCTAGGTTGGCGTAACGTGAATGATCGCTGGGGAACGGGTCGATATGACTATGCACGTCATTGGTATGCAATATCGTTAGATGCTTTTTGCCTATTGTAGTGCAAGAATTCAAAGCCAATCCGCCAAGCCCCAACAACGTACTGGAAGCAGCGGTTTTTGTAATAAAAGAACGTCGTCGCATATTAGTTGAGTTGAATAAAACGGTCATCGACCGTTGCCTTGATGGTATCTGTTTTTTTGAAGTAGTCAATAATGGCGTTTCGCACTAAATAATCGGTAGTGGTAACTGCCGTTCGGTTTTTGAAAAAACCCATATCATCACCGCCCTGTACCAAATAATCGTTACTGGCTACGTAATACGTGCTGTTTTCGTCAAAAGGTTTACCATTAATATGGGCCTTTACAATGTTTCTTGAGGCATCAATAACCAATTTCATATTTGAAATAGGGTGGGCCCTACCAGATTTCGCTAAAAAATCCAACAGGTCCTTAACTGCTTTCCCATTCATTTCTACGATGGCGATATAGTTCTCAAAAGGCATGATTTGATAAGCGGTTCTTGCATTTACATGGCCTTTTGAAATGATGGAGCGTATGCCCCCATGATTGAGCACGACGAAATCAATGGATTTTCCGGTCCTGGATTCAAAAATGGGATTCGCCTGTGCCAAAACGACATCGGCCATAAAATTACCGGCCGAAGTATTCAATTTGCCATCGTCTTTGACAAGGGTTTTGGGCACATAGGCCAGGGTACTGTCCAATATGGAATTGATACGATTACGATAAGGGGCAACAAAGTCCTGTATGGAATCTACCACTTGCAGTGTTTGGCCAATGGGCAATTGTTTTGCAGTGATTTGTGATGGATTCCCTGCCTTATTCGAGCAGGAATATAATGCCATAAATGTTACAAATGCAACAAATTGTTTTATTTTTAAAAGCATATTCCGTTTTATCTTCGCTACAGGGAAGCGAGTATATTAATTACATTTGCAAAAATGCAGAATTGTAAATGATATTTCGTTCCATACAGGATAAATTTAAGGTTAAGTCAAGTCTAAAGTATTTAGAGGATGAGTTGGTAAAATCAAAAGTACCTACGAATCGGGAAAAGGGCATTAAGGCTGTAGCGTGTGTTGTTGACATGGATAACTTTCCGAATGCGGAAATGCTCAATGAGCTTCGGAATGATTTTTCACTGGCACCCAATGCCATACAGATTATCGGTTACAAAAGGGGGGAAGACAAGAATACTCCATTTTCCATACAATTTTTCACCGATAAGGATATGGGTTGGAATGGTTCGATAGAGAATAGCCATGTTGCCGAATTCATCAGTAGGGAATACGATCTTCTATTGAATTATTACAATGAGGACCGTCTTATGCTAAAGCTGTTATCGGTAAAGGTACATGCCCGTTTGCGCGTAGGTTTTGTTGGTGTAGATGCTAAAATCAACGATTTGATGTTCCATACGGACTTGAAAGACTTTAAAATGTTCAAAAGTGAATTGAGAAAGTATTTAAAAGTGTTTAAAGAAATTGAATGATGGAACAATTTGTTGGTACCGGGGTTGCTTTGATTACCCCTTTTGATAGTGACGGAAGGGTCGATGTTGGGGCATTACAGCGTATTGTGGAATATCAGATTGCCGGTGGAATCGATTATCTTGTGGTCATGGGTACTACTGCCGAATCCGCTACATTGACCAAATCTGAAAAAGCCTTGGTCATGGGTACCGTCTCAAAAACCAATGCTGGACGCTTACCCCTTGTTTTCGGGGTTGGCGGTAATAATACCCATGCCTTGGTAGAAGAGTTACGGCAAACCGATTTCATGGACTATGAGGCCATACTATCTGTATCACCTGCCTATAGCAAGCCTACGCAAGAGGGTATATATCAGCACTTCAAAGCATTGGCACTTGCTTCACCGTTACCGATTATCTTGTACAACGTACCTTCTAGAACGGGTAGTAATATGCTGCCGGAAACTACCTTAAGATTAGCTCGTGATTTTGAGAATATTATAGGTATCAAAGAGGCCTCAGGCGATATGTTGCAGCTGGATCAGATATTTCAAAACAAACCCGGTGACTTCCATTTGATTTCAGGGGATGATTTCACCGCCCTTGCAACAGTACTTGCAGGGGGTTCTGGGGTGATTTCGGTTTTAGGACAGGGATTACCCAAAGCATTTTCAAGAATGATCACTCTAGGGCTACGGGGTGAATCGGAAACTGCCTATGAAATCCACCAAACCTTATTGAATGGCATGCACCTGATATTTGAAGAGGGGAATCCCGCGGGAATAAAAGTGATTATGGAGCATTACGATCTCTCCACGGATACCGTTCGGTTGCCCTTGGTAAAAGCCAGCACCGATTTGAAGGAAAGAATCAAGACTTTTTTGAAATCCACACATTTGGTTACTGCTTGATTGCGTTAAATTTTGCCCAAAACCATTGGGTTGGCTTCAAATGTGGTTTAACTTTATTTTCTGTAATAATTTTGAAATCGATTGATAATCACTAATTTTGCAGGATGTTTTTGAAAATGAGGATACCTTTTACCACAATCGTTTGCACCCTTTTCCTTCTAGTTTCTTGTAATGAGTACCAAAAAGTACTTAAAAATGAAGAAGTTAAGCCAAAATACGATTTAGCTGAAAAATTGTACAAAGAAGGGGATTTCAAAAGGGCCAAAAGACTTTTTGAACAGATTGCACCGCGCTATGTTGGAAAACCTCAAGGCGAACGTGTGATGTTCTTTTTTGCGGATTCTTATTTTCAATCTGGTGATTACTATTTGTCTGGGTATCAATTTGAGCGTTTCGTCAAGTCATATCCAAAGAGCGAAAAGTTGCAAGAAGCATTGTATTTGGAGGCCAAAAGCTACTATGAACTATCACCTAGGTACTCGCTGGACCAATCTGAAACGGATAAGGCATTGAGTAAGTTACAGAACTTCGTGAACACCTATCCTGATTCTGAGTATTTTGCAAAAGCCAACGAAATGGCACAAGAGCTGACCAGAAAAAAACAAAAAAAGGAAATCGAAATTGCCAAACAGTTTGATAAACTAGGCGAGTTTAATTTTCCTATACTGGTATCTTCCATAGCGGCCCTAGATAATTTCATTGCCGAAAACCCAGGCTCGGTATATAGGGAAGATGCATTTTATTACAGGGTGAAATCGGCGGTCCACTTAGCCGAGAACAGTACCTTACGCAGACAACCTGAACGATTTAAAGAAGCAAAGGTTCATTACGACGCACTAATGAAGGCATATCCTGAGACAAAATATAGTAAAGAAGTAGCCTCTTTGTTAAAAAAAATAAACAATAACCTGAGCGAGTCAAAAGACTTGTCCAAATAATTTTACTTTTAGAACGTATGAACGATTTAAAAAACACAAAAGCCTCGGTTTCAACGGTTACCCATAACAAAAACGAATTTGACGAGAAAACGGATAACATTTACGAAGCGATTTCCATTGCCTCTAAAAGGGCTATCCAGATAAATTCTGAGATTAAGAAGGAGTTGTTGGAAAAACTTGAGGAATTTGCAACATATAGCGATAGTCTTGAGGAAGTCTTTGAGAACAAAGAGCAGATAGAGGTTTCCAAATTTTATGAAAAACTTCCGAAACCACATGCCCTTGCAGTACATGAGTGGTTGGAAGATAAAATTTACTACAGAAATACCGAGAAAGACACGTAAATGTTAAGCGGAAAAAACATCCTTTTGGGTATTACCGGGGGGATTGCCGCTTACAAGACCACCTTTCTTGTTCGGTTATTGATAAAAGCTGGTGCCCAGGTCAAGATAATCATGACCCAAAGTGCCAGCTCTTTCGTTTCTCCCCTTACCTTATCCACCTTATCCAAAAATCCGGTACTTATGGATTTTGTGAATGATGAAGATGGAAGTATCTCATGGAACAATCATGTTGATTTAGGGCTTTGGGCCGACCTTGTACTCATTGCCCCGGCAACGGCGAACACACTTTCCAAAATGGCTAACGGAACCTGCGACAACCTGTTGTTGGCATCGTACTTATCCGCCAAATGCCCTGTTTATGTAGCTCCAGCGATGGATTTGGATATGTACAAACATCCCTCGACAAAAAACACATTCACCAAGCTAGAAAGTTTTGGCAATACCATTATACCTGCAGAATCGGGTGAATTGGCCAGTGGATTAAGTGGTGAGGGCCGTATGGCAGAACCAGGGAATATCCTAAGTTTTTTGCAAGATCATTTGGCGAAAGGCCTATCGTTGTCAGGTAAAAGGGTTTTGATTACCGCAGGCCCAACCCATGAGGCATTGGATCCCGTACGCTATCTCGGCAATCGTTCCTCTGGTACCATGGGGTTTAAACTAGCCGAGCATGCCGCCAATCTCGGGGCATATGTTATTTTAGTATCGGGGCCAACCAGTTTGGCTATAGACCATTCGAATATCAAATTGGTTCGTGTAACGGCAGCCCAAGAGATGTACGAGGCCGTTCATGAGTATTACGATAACGTTGACTATGCCATAAGCGCTGCTGCCGTAGCAGATTACAGGCCAAAAACCATTGCTGCACAAAAAATTAAGAAAAGTGGTGATGGCGATTTGCATTTGACTTTAGAACGTACTAAGGATATTTTGAAATCGATGGGTGAACGAAAGAAAAATCAGTTCTTGGTGGGCTTCGCACTGGAGACCAATGATGAGTTGCAAAATGCGAAAAGTAAACTTACCAAGAAGAACCTTGATGCCATAGTTTTGAATTCGTTGCAAGATAAAGGTGCGGGATTTGGTAGCGGAACTAATAAAGTCAGTTTTATAGATAAGAATTTGAATGTAAAAGCGTTTGAATTAAAGAACAAAGCTGAGGTTGCCTCAGACATTTGGCACGAAATTATCTCTCAAAGCAATGAATAAGGTTTTAACCTTTGTTTTTTTACTTCTTTTTGCCTTTCAGGCGACGGCACAAGAACTTAATTGTACCATCACGGTAAATTCTGACCAAGTCGGTCAAACCAACCAACAAATTTTTAAGACCTTAGAGCGTTCTTTGAATGATTTTGTAAACAAGAATAAATGGACGGATAGGATATATGCGGAAAATGAGCGGGTAAGTGCGCGTATGTTCATTACGGTTACGGAATACGAGTCAGATCGTTTTAATGCCAACATTCAAATACAGTCTTCAAGGCCAGTGTACAATACCTCATACGAGACCCCTATTTTCAATTATAAAGACAACAGTTTTGACTTTCAGTATCAAGAATTTGAACCTCTAGTCTACAATCCCAATTCCTTTGATTCCAATCTGGTCGGTGTGATTTCGTATTATGTGTATGTTATTTTGGGCTTGGATGCGGATACTTTTTCACTTCAAGGTGGGGATGAATACTACAGGATAGCTCAAAATATAGTTACCCAGGCACAAGGAACCAGTTTTTCGGGTTGGACCCAAACCGCCCAAGATAACAGGACACGTTTTGACTTGATAGACGACCTTCTTTCCAATACCTTTCGAGAGTATCGAATAGCAATGTACAATTACCACCGTAAGGGTATGGATGTGTTAGGCGATAATAACAGTACGGGTAAACAAGTGATCTCAGGTAGTTTGCGATTGTTTGAGACCTTGATCAAGCGGCGCCCCAATGCATTTTTGATCCAAACTTTTTTTGATGCCAAATCAGAGGAAATCCAAAATGTATTTTCAGATGGACCAAAGATCGATATCGTAAAACTAAAGGAAACCTTGAATCGGGTAGCCCCATTTTATTCCAGCACCTGGAATGCGATAAAGTATTGAATTTTTAGTTGTAATACTTATATCTTTGCGAAGCTAAACCCGTAAGAATTGCTCGCACGACTTTCCATTAAAAATTATGCACTGATTGATGAACTCGAAGTTTCATTCAGCCCTGGTTTTACTACGATAACAGGTGAGACCGGTGCCGGTAAGTCCATTCTTTTAGGTGGACTTTCATTGGTTTTGGGCAAACGCGCAGACTTATCCTCATTAAAAAATAAAGAAGAAAAATGCATTATTGAAGCAGCGTTCACCTTGGGCAAATACCAGCTTGAGACCTACTTTGAAGCGCACGATCTTGACTACGACGTAGAAACCTTACTACGTAGGGAGATACTACCTAGTGGCAAATCAAGGGCCTTTATCAATGATACCCCCGTAACCTTGGATGTGCTTTCCGGTCTAGGCAATCAATTGGTAGATATACATTCGCAACATCAAACGCTTCAGTTGACCGAGAATGGGTTTCAATTTCGGGTCATTGATGCCTTGGCAAATACGAAAGAGTACCTGTCTTCCTATCAACATACTTTTGAAACCTACAAGAATGCCCTTAAAGAGCTGACCAGGTTACAGGATTATCAAGAAATCGCCCAAAAAGAACTTGATTACAATAGTTTTCTACTTGAAGAGCTTGAAAAAGCATCCTTAAAACAAGGTATTCAAGAAGAATTGGAGGAGGAATATGAACAGTTGAGCAACGTGGAGCAAATCATGCAGTTACTATCTCAAGGCCATCAGCTTTTAAATGATGAGCAAATAGGGATATTGAACACGTTTTCACAAATGCAACAAGCAGTTCAAAAATTAAGCGGTTACGGCAAGCAGTTCCATGATTTGAACGAGCGCGTTCAGGCAATGGTTATTGAAACGGCTGATATCGCCACCGAATTGGAAAAGTTACAAGAAAATGTTGAGGCAAACCCAAATCGTTTAGACGAAGTCAACGGTCAACTACAATTGCTTCATGATTTGTTGAAAAAGCACCAGGTCAATTCAGTTGATGCCCTGTTTCAAATTAAAGAAGACCTGAGTACGAAAGTCGATTCGGCGATTAATATTACGACCAAGATCAAGGCCCAGAAAAAGATTGTTAATGATACCATGCAATCTTTGAATGCGTACGCCCAAGCGTTACATAAAAAGCGCAATGCCGTAATTCCTGATTTAAAGAAGATGCTCATTGGGCAATTGACTACATTAGGTATGCCCTCGGCAACATTCGACATATCGGTTAATTTAGATACTGAGTTCAAACCCAATGGAAAAGATGAGCTCCGATTTTTATTTTCAGCGAATAAAGGTTCTAATTATGGCGAACTTAAAAAAGTCGCCTCTGGCGGAGAGCTTTCGCGAATCATGCTGACCATCAAATCAATATTGGCCAATTATGAACAATTGCCTACCTTGATGTTTGATGAGATCGATACAGGGGTCTCGGGCGAGATATCCTCTAAAATGGGAGCAATAATGGAGAAAATGGGCAATACCATGCAAGTGTTCTCCATTACACATTTACCGCAGGTCGCTGCAAAGGGGGTGGCGCAATTCAAAGTATACAAAGAAGAACTAGGTGATTCTACCCGCACGGGAATGCGTAAATTAAGCGCTGAGCAACGTGTCAATGAATTAGCAGAAATGCTGGGTGGTAAGAACTTGACTGATTCTGCATTGGCGCATGCCCGCGAATTGCTCGAGAATCCTCAAAACTAGCCAAGAATCGAATACTCGGGCTGCCTTGCTTTTCTTTGGGCATTACCATCAAATATAAAATCGACAATCATTTTTTAAATATATTTGCCACTCAAACCAACATCACACTATATGGGTCATAATTTATTGAAAGGAAAACGAGGTATTATCTTTGGTGCGTTAGATGCCAACTCCATAGCGTGGAAAACCGCGGAAAGGGTTCATGAAGAAGGCGGAAAATTTGTTCTCACGAATGCCCCAATAGCGATGCGAATGGGCCAAATTAATGAATTGGCCGAAAAAACAGGTTCTGAAATTATTCCTGCCGATGCTACCAATGAGGAAGATTTGGCAAACTTAATTGCGAAATCCGTAGAGATTCTGGATGGTAAGCTGGATTTTGTATTGCATTCCATCGGAATGTCAGTCAATGTTCGTAAAGGTCGGGCCTATACCGATGAAAAATACGATTTCACCACAAAGGGTTGGGACGTTTCCGCTTTATCTTTTCATAAAGTCATGCAATCGCTATACAAAGCGGATGCCATGAACGAATGGGGCAGTATTGTGGCCTTGACGTATATGGCGGCACAGCGGACTTTTCCCGATTATAATGATATGGCCGACAACAAGGCTTATTTGGAATCTGTCGCACGTAGTTTTGGCTATTTTTTCGGTAAGGAAAAGAAGGTGCGTGTAAACACGATTTCACAATCCCCAACACCCACCACAGCCGGACAGGGCGTTAAAGGTTTTGATGGATTTATCTCATATGCCGAGAAAATGTCCCCTTTGGGTAATGCCACTGCGATGGAGTGTGCGGATTATACGGTAACCTTATTTTCCGACTTGACGAAAAAAGTTACCATGCAGAATTTGTTCCATGATGGTGGTTTCTCCAATACGGGGGTCAGTCAAGAGGTCATCGATGAGTTTACCAAGTAAACTTGAATAAAACAAATAAAGGCCATTCCTTAAAGAATGGCCTTTGTATTTATATCCATGGACAACGTATTTTTTTCCTTTGTGATTCCGGTATATAACCGACCAGATGAAATTAAGGAATTACTGGATAGTTTAGCCACCCAAGAATACGACAAGGCCTTTGAGGTGGTGCTTGTCGAAGATGGGTCTACGAATCGTTCGCAAGAAGTTGCAAAGGCATTTCAAGATAAACTTCAGATTTCATACTATTATAAGGGGAATTCAGGTCCGGGAGATTCCAGAAACTATGGTATGCAAAGGGCTAAGGGCAATTATTTTATCATTTTAGATTCTGATTGTATTGTTCCACCGAACTATTTGGAGCAAGTAGAAAAAGCATTGAACGATGAATATGTACATTGCTTTGGGGGCCCTGATACCGCACATGCATCTTTTACCATCGTTCAAAAGGCGATTAATCATGCCATGACCTCATTTTTGACCACTGGGGGTATTCGTGGCGGAAAAAATGCCATTGATAAATTTCAACCACGCAGTTTCAATATGGGAATCTCAAAAGAAGTTTTTGAGGCCACCGGTGGGTTTGGTACCATTCACCCCGGTGAGGACCCAGATTTAACATTTAGGATATGGGAGAAGGGATATTCCACAAGATTATTCCCAAAAGCCAAGGTGTACCATAAAAGAAGGATCGATTGGGTAAAATTTTATACACAAGTAAATAAGTTTGGTTTGGTAAGGCCGATATTAAATAAATGGCACCCCAACACGTCAAGACTTACCTATTGGTTCCCTTCTGTTTTTAGTATTGGTTTTCTGGTTTCAGGCATATTATATTCCCTAGGGGCACCCTTGTTTTTGTATTTGTATGGTATTTACTTTACGCTATTGTTTTTCGATGCGTGGTTTAAAAATAAAAGCCTTGTAATTGCCATACTTTCCATTTTTGCCACTATCATACAATTTTTAGGTTACGGAATAGGTTTCATAAAGTCGACCTTTGTGCTTAACTTTAACAATAAACCTGCTGAAGAACTGTTTCCAAATTTGTTTTTCACCAAAAAGTAGCATGTGTTCAAAAATCTATTAGCCACGATCAATAAGCGCAAAGTAAAGGTGTTCTCACTTTTTTTGTTATGCTCATTTTTGGCATGGACGATAAGTAAACTATCCGATTCATATGAATCTAGGGCCTCATTCGAACTTACGTTTCATAGTTTTCCTGACAGTTTGCTGCTCAATACAGCTGAGAAAAAGAATATCGAAATTAAATTAAGAACGAGTGGTTTTCAATTTTTAAGATACAAAATGGGTCAAAAGAAGTTGAAGGTAAACTTATCGTCGGTACAAGTTCAAGATGAACTTTATTTTGTTACCGATGAGAATTTGAAGGTACAGTTTGAGAAACAGTTTCCAAACAATACCTCGCTTCTTGAATTGGAATCTGAATTACTGTATGTCGATTTATATCAGGTTATCTTAAAAGAAGTGCCCATTCAAGCCGATGTCTCCGTTAACCTCGCGCAAAACCATTTGATGAAGGGAAATTTGTTGTTAGAACCCAGTGTTGCAACTTTGAAGGGGCCAAGGGCAGAACTGGTTAAGATTGATAAAATAACTACCGTACCTTTTGAATTCAATGGATTGACTCAAGATTTCACTCAAAAATTGACACTGATAAAACCAGATTTATTGGTAAACACGCAATTGCTTACTAAAACCGTTAGATTATCGGGTAAGGTCACGCGTTTTTCAGAGAAAGAGTTTACAGTACCCGTCGCTGCGATTAATATTCCTAAAGGATACCGCATTCGTATGTTCCCCAATACGATAAATGTGGTTTGCAAAGCAAGTGTAGATCGTTTAAAAAATTTGAATGAGGGTGATTTCGATGTGGTTGTTGATTGTTCCAAAATCGAAAGGGGAGAGAATACCTTGCAAGTAGAATTGTTAAAAACGCCTCCCGATGTCTTTGCCGTGCGCTTGTTGCGGAGTGAAATCGAATTTGTACTGGAAAAATTATGATTGTTGGGCTGACAGGAGGAATAGGAAGCGGTAAAAGTACCGTAGCCGATATGTTCAAGAACATAGGTGTTCCCGTTTATGATTCCGATAGTGCTGCAAAATCACTTATGACCAGTTCCGATAGCTTGCGAAAAGCGATTATTGACCTTTTAGGTACAGCGGCGTATGCCGATCAAAAGCTGAATACGACCTTTATTGCCCACCAAGTATTTAAAGATAAAGAACTACTAAAAGCACTGAATGCAATCGTACACCCCGCGGTACAACGGGATTTTAAGGAATGGGAAGAAAAACAGGACTTTCCGTACGTAATTCAAGAGAGTGCTTTGATTTATGAAAACAAAACCCAAGGTCGCTACGATATGATTATCGTGGTTTCTGCCCCTGAAGCTATTAGGATACAAAGGGTGATCAATCGGGATAAAGTCGAAAAAAGCCAAGTATTACGGCGAATGACCAACCAACTGCCGCAAAACGCCAAGATACAACTCGCAGATTTTGTGATTGAAAACGACGATTTAGTGCTTACTGGGAAAGAAGTAGCGAAAATCCATCAAAAGCTCATGGCCAAGGCAAAATCATCCTAAATTTTAACATTTTTGTTAAGGTTAGGTTAAACGGTCGATAGGCTGAATGTTAAATTTCTAATTTTACTTTGATGAACAAGAAGCGGTTTGTACTTCTAGTCATTTTGATGAGCCTCTCTCTTATTGGTATTATTTCGGTTCAAGTCTATTGGATTCAGAAATCGGTAGATGATAAGAAAGAGCAATTTTCAAATGCGGTTGAAGATATTCTGGATAAAGTTGCTGAGAGGATTGAAAGTAGGGAGCGCAAAGACTATTCCGATAAACTAGCGGCTCTAGTGGATAGTGTAGGTACGCCAAAATCTTCTCAAGTAAGCAGTATTTTTTACGTTAACCGAGATTTGAATTCAGATGAGATCAAGTTTTACGAGCACGGAATCTTGGAAGAGGATTACGGAATTTCATCGATGTTCTTTGACAGTGAAAATGGTGATGATTCAACAATAATAAAGAATTTCACAAGCAAGCGAACCACTACGATTTTCAAAGAGGATTTTGGATTGGATGGCAAACGTTACGCAATGACGCCCATACAAAAAATCGAGAAAATCGGGGGTTTGACCTCGATGGAGAAGGCGCAGTTCGATGACCTGTTTCGAGAGATGGCCAATAAAAACCCAATTCACGAAAGGGTAACAAAACAAGAATTGGAGCTGCTTTTAGAGCGTGAACTCCAAAATAGGGGTATTACCATAGATTTTGAATATGGGGTTTACAGTCAGGGTTTTCCGACCAAGGTAAAATCGAAAAAGTTTAAATTTTCGAACGCCTCGATTTATGAGACACCCATATTTCGGGACAGCGAGGGGCAGACCAACTTTTCATTGCTACTTTCTTTTCCTAAAAAGAAGCGTTTTTTGTTGGGTAGTATTATGACCATGGCCATTTTGTCATTGCTGTTTACGCTGGTAATCGTAGTTGCCTATTCAAGTGCGATTTATCAATTGATCCAGCAAAAACAGATTTCGGAGATAAAATCTGATTTCATTAATAACATGACCCATGAGTTTAAGACTCCGATAGCGACGATCAACCTTGCAGTTGAGGCCATTAGAAACCCAAAGTCCATTGAGGATAAAGATAAGGTTTTACGGTATTTGGGTATGATTCGTGATGAGAATAAGAGAATGCATGCACAGGTAGAAAACGTATTACGGATTTCTAAATTGGAAAAAAACCAATTGGACATCAGTAAGGATAGGGTAGATGTACACGACATTATAAACGATGCCATCACCCATGTAGAATTAATCGTGCAAGACAGGGGCGGATATGTCAACGCTCATTTAAATGCGGAGCGAACCGACGTTTTGGCCAACGATATGCATTTCACCAATGTTATTGTGAATATTCTGGACAATGCGGTAAAGTATTCTCCGGAAGCCCCCAAAATCGATGTGTATACCGAGGTGGCAAAGAACCATATCATCGTAAAAGTGCAGGATCAAGGTGCCGGTATGGGCAAAGCGGTACTTAAAAAAGTATTTGAGAAGTTTTATAGGGAACATACGGGAAATATACATAATGTCAAAGGCCATGGTTTAGGCCTGGCTTATGTCAAGAAAATAATAGATGATCACCAAGGTGAGGTTTATGTAGAAAGTGAAAAAGGAAAAGGAAGTACTTTTTATATCAAGCTCCCTCTAATTTAAAATATTATGGAAACAGAAAACAAGAAAATATTATTGGTTGAAGACGATCCAAATTTTGGTATCGTCTTAAAAGATTATTTGCAGATGAACGATTTTGATGTGGTTCTTGCAAAGAACGGAATGGAAGGTTTTGAGAAGTTCAAGAAAGACAATTATGATGTGTGTATTCTTGACGTTATGATGCCCTATAAGGACGGATTTACCTTGGCCAAGGAAATTCGCGAAAAAAACGAAAATGTACCTATCATTTTCTTGACCGCGAAAACCATGAAAGAAGATGTTCTCAAAGGGTATAAAGCAGGTGCCGATGACTATTTGAACAAGCCATTTGATTCAGAGGTCTTGTTAATGAAACTCAAGGCGCTCATGCAACGAAAAGCTTCCAATACCTTAGCCGATAGCAAGCAATTTGAATTTAAAATCGGTAATTTCCATTTAAATTCAAAACTACGCTTCTTAAAGTATAAAGATGAAGAGGCCATAAAATTGTCACCCAAGGAAAACGAGTTGTTACGTCTTTTGGCACTTCATGAGAATGATTTAATGCCAAGGGAGCTGGCGCTAACAAAAATCTGGAGGGATGATAATTATTTCACCTCTAGAAGTATGGATGTATATATTGCCAAGCTTCGTAAATATTTAAAACGCGATGATGTCGTCGAAATTCTCAATATTCACGGAGAAGGCTTTAGACTTGTTGTGAAAACCGAGGGCGAGACAACAGCGTAAAGAAATCATTTCTATAAAATGTTTCCATGCCGTTTCAGTTTCAATACTGAAACGGTTTTTTTATAGAAATAGATAGAGTATCGAAACACTCAAAATTCCTGTAAAGGCAAGTATGGTGGTCATCATGGTCCATGATCTGAAGGTCTGTTTTTCGCTTATGCCCAGATATTGGCCTACCAACCAAAATCCGCTATCGTTGACATGTGAAAAAATACTGGCCCCTGATGCAATGGCAATCACCATACAGGCCAATTGCATTTCACTGAATTCCGCTTGTGCAATCAGCGGTGAGACCAAACCAGCGGCGGTAATCATCGCAACAGTAGAAGAACCTTGAACAATCCTTACAATAGCAGCACTTATAAAGGCAAATGCCAGTAATGGAAAACCAATCGTACTCAATGAATTTGCCAATAGCTCGCCCGCACCGGTATTGGTCAAGACTTGTTTGAAAACCCCACCGGCACCTGTCAGTAATATAATAGTACCGGCCGGTGCCAGTGATTTGCCGGTAATATGAAACAACTCCTTTTTTGAAAATCCCTTTTTTATCCCAAAAAAGTACCAGGCTAAAAAGTTCGCTATCAACAATGCCGTAAATGGATGACCTATCAAGGCAATAACATTTAATACGGATTCTTTATTCACCCCCAGAATACCACTTGATGTTATCGTATTCAACAAAATCAAGAAAATGGGTATGGCAATAATAATCAAAGTAGTACTTATATGGGGTAATTCTGCCGGAAGCTCTTCCTCAACAGTTTCCGGGGCTTTGACATGTATTCTTTTTGCAATGTATTTTCCAAAAACCAAACCGCTCATTAATGCTGTAGGGATTCCGACCAAAAAACCGGTTAAAATAACCCAACCCAATTCCGCTCCAATAATATCCGCTACCGCAATGGGCCCGGGGGTAGGGGGAATGAACGCATGGGTAATTGCCAAACCGGCCAACAGGGGTATGGCATATAATAAAAGTGATTTTTTTGTTTTTCTCTGTAACGCATAGATCATGGGTACCAAGATGATAAAGGCCACATCAAAAAAAACTGGTATCGCAATCAAGAAACCCGAAATCACCATAGCAATAGGTGAATTTTTGATTCCCAATTTTGTTATCATAAAGTCGGCTATGGTCTTTGCGCCACCCGAAGCTTCTAAAATGGCACCGAACATGGCACCCAAGCCAACTACTGTTGCTACAAAACCAAGTGTATTGCCCATTCCCTCTTGAATGGTTTTGATAATTTGTTGTGCATCGAGGCCTGCTATGATACCTACCACTATACTGCCTACTAGCAGTGCGATAAATGCATTGATCTTGAATCTCAGTATTAAGACCAGTAAAACGGTTATTCCCGCTAGTACTGCCAATATTAGGTTGATTTCAATCATGTTAGTTGGTTTAGTATCGTTTCCAATAATACATCAGGAGGTGTTGAAATGGGTATTTCCATCGCATTTCTTGGTTCTTCGAGAGTTTCAAATTGCGATTGTAGCAGTGCTGCGGGCATAAAATGGCCTCCCCTCTTGCGCAAACGTTCTTGAACTTCTTGAAAAGAGCCTTTTAGATAAATAAAAACTACGCTGTCTTCAATATTCTTCTTGAGCAGGGTCCTGTAAGACTCCTTTAAAGCCGAGCAAGCTATTACTGCGCCCTTGTCGCTATTTTCGAATGCAAGTATATTTAAGCGCAGTAACCAATCTTTTCTGTCGTCATCGTTCAAAGGTTTGCCAGAGCTCATTTTGGCAATGTTTTCCTTCGGGTGGTAATCATCACCATCGAAAAAGGGTATATTCAATCTGTTCGAGAGAAGTGTACCAATGGTACTTTTTCCGGTTCCTGAGACCCCCATTACGTAAAAGATCTTTTTTTCCATTATTATGGTCGTCCTGTAATATGCAATTTAGCAATGACCGTTGTTAAGTCCGCATTTTGGTCTACCCAAAGGATATTTTGGTTTTTACGGTACCAAGTCAATTGTCGTTTGGCAAACCTACGCGTATTCTTCTTAATTTCCTCTACGGCTTCGTTTAAGGAACAACGCCCCTCTAAATATAAAAAAAGTTCTTTATAGCCTACGGTCTGTAAGGCGTTCAAATGTTTATGTTCCTCCAGTTTTTTGACTTCTTTCAATAGACCGGCTTCCAACATCTTATCAACTCGAAGGTTGATTCGTTTATAAATCAAAGTACGCTCGGCATGCAAACCAACATATATGGTCTTGAACGAACGGCTTTTCTTTTTTTTTGATAAGAACGAAGAATAAGGCTTATTGGTTCCAATGCAAATCTCAAGTGCCCTTATGACGCGATGTGCGTTTGACAAATCCACCGTTTTGTGGTAAACAGGATCAAGTACTTTCAATTTTTCTTGAAGATAAGGTAGCCCTTTATGCTGCTGTTCTAAAATTAGATTGGTCCTTATCTCCTCCGAAATATCCGGAAAATCATCCAAACCATTTACCACAGCATCCATATAAAGTCCACTTCCACCGACTATAACCACCACATCATTTGATTTGAACAACCGATTCAATTTTGCGATGGCCTCTTTCTCAAAATCCCCTACGCTATACGATTCAAAAATACTTTTATGTTGTATGAAATGATGTGGAACCATTCCTAATCCTTCTGGGCTGGGAACAGCAGTCCCTATTTCCATTTCTTGGTAAAATTGTCTCGAGTCTGCAGATATTATCTCTGTTTTAAAATATTGGGCGAGCTTGATGGCCATGTTCGTCTTTCCAATGGCCGTTGGTCCGATAACCGCAATCAGCGTTTTTTCCATCATATGGGATCACCGCATTTAAAACAATATTTTGCGCCATCCCTATGGCCTTCGATACTACAAGATGGACAAGCTTGTGTGTTCGAATGTACGATAGGCCCTGCATTATCTTTCTGTTTGCCATGTCTTGAAAACTCAACGGTCACGATACCCGTCGGAACCGCAATTATGCCATACCCCAAGACCATGATTATCGTCGCTATAAATTGACCAAAGTTGGTCTGTGGGGCAATATCGCCATACCCTACCGTTGTAAGCGTAACAATGGTCCAGTAAATACTTCGGGGGATGCTTGTAAAACCCGCTTCGTCACTTTCAATCAAGTACATGAGGGTTCCCATGATTACCGACAATATCAAAACAACATAAATAAATACCGCTATTTTGGCCCTACTGGCCTTTAATGCAGACTTTAATTGAGAGGCCTCCCCTAAAAATTTCACCAATTTTAAAATTCGAAAAATACGTAATAATCGAAATGCCCTCACCGCTAAAAGTACTTGTGAACCGGCAAAAATGTACGACAGGTATAGGGGGATGGTTGAAATAAAATCTATAATACCATAAAAACTAAAAACATATTTCCATGGTTTTTTGATACTGATTATCCTGGCGAAGTACTCGATGGTGAAAAATACGGTGACCACCCATTCTAGAATTAGTAGAAGTCGGTGATACTTTACATCTACTTCTTTAACGCTTTCAAGCATGACAAGGATCACACTCAAAATGATCAAGATGAATAGGCAAACATCAAATAATTTACCCAAGGGGGTATCGGCCTCATAAATAATTTCATGCAGTCGATGTTTCCAACCGGAATGAACCTCTTCTTTTTCCAATCTTACTGGTTTAGTTCTAAAACTGATAACCTATTTCTTTTCCTGAGGTAGGATTCAATGATAAATGTGCTATTTTCATCACCATTCATTGCAGTAATCAATTTTTCTAAGATAGCAATATTATTTAGTTGGTAATTCAATTCTACAAAACCGATACCCAGAAAATGTCCCTTTTCAACAAGTATCACACTTTTTTCCCCAAGCTCACGACCGCGGTCTACTAGGGCCAAGCTTCTACGATCGATACTATACTTTTGAAAGACCTGTGCAATACGTTGCTCTCTCTCAACGGTGCTTTCGGTCTGGTCAAGTGAGAGTTCCCGATTCAATTTTTGCAGAAACGCCTTGGAAGCTTTAAGACTGCTGAAACTACTTAATCTGTTGCTTTGTCCGTTTGCTCTTTCCGCTACGAAACCGAGTTTACCTTTTTTATCTTGATTCAGGTATAACCCATACGAATACCCGTTTTTATTTTTTTTACTATTGTATTTAGGGGAATTACCTTTTATTTCATGATACTCTTTAAGTAGGGCTACCAGTTCACTTCCGGTTTTTTCGAATGATACTTTTTTGGTTTCCTTTTGAAGTTTACGGGCGAGCTCCCCAACATTGGTAAAGTGTTGGTTCACCCTCTTTTTAATGTTCTTGGTCTTACCTATATAAATAATTTCCCCATCTTTATTATGCATGTAATATACCCCGACCTCAGATGGCAGGTTTTCAACGATGTCAAGCTGTTTTGAAGAAAGTTCCCCGGTTGATTCTTCCCTAATGACCGATTTGATTATAGTCTTATCAGAATCTTTTGCCAATAACAACTTGAATAATTTTAAAGTGGCGATTGCATCTCCATTTGCCCTGTGCCTATCGGTAACCGGTATGCCTAGTGAACGCACCAGTTTACCCAAACTGTGGGATTCTGCCTCAGGAATCAATTGTTTTGAGAGGTCAACGGTACAAAGGGTCTTTCGTTTGAAATCATACCCTAATCTTCGAAATTCGGTTCGTAATATCCTATAGTCGAATTGTGCATTATGGGCCACCAAAATGGCATCTTCGGTGATTTCAATGATTCTTTTGGCTACTTCATGAAACTTAGGTGCCGAATGCAACATTTTGTTATTGATACCGGTAAGATTGACCACAAAAGGTTGAATGGTTCTTTCAGGATTTATGAGCCCGATGAATTTATCGACTACTTCGTGGCCATTGAACCGATGAATGGCTATTTCCATAATACCTTCTTCATTGTATTTACCCCCGGTACTCTCGATATCTAAAATGGCATACATGAAAAATGATGGTTTTATGAATAATTTCTGGCCCCAAAGATACTACTTCCAATACGCACCATTGTGCTACCCTCTTCTATCGCTATTTGATAGTCACCACTCATTCCCATGGAAAGGACATGCAGGTCTAGCAATTTTGTCTTTAGCAAATCGAAGCAAGATTTCAATGTTTTAAATTCTTTGCGTACTTGTGCCGTATCGTCGGTAAAGGTGGCCATACCCATCAAACCTTTCACCTTGGTGTTCTTTAATACTTTAAAATCGTCTGAGTCAACCATTGTCAAAAGCTCTTTTTGACTCAGGCCAAACTTGGTCTCTTCTTCGGCAATATGTACCTGCAGTAAGCAAGAAATCACCCGTTTGTTCTTTAGGGCTTGTTTATCGATTTCCTTTAATAACCGCAGACTATCGACCCCATGGATCAAATCAACATACTCAGCCATGTATTTGACCTTATTGCGTTGTACATGGCCTATCATATGCCATTTGATATCTTTTGGTAGGGATTCCCATTTTTCGGTCATCTCCTGAATCTTATTTTCCCCGAAAATTCGTTGTCCCGATTCGTATGCCGATTGCAGGTCGCCTATTGGCTTTGTTTTTGAAACGGCGACCAGTGTTACCTGCTCAGGAAGCCTTTCTTTAATCTTTTTTAAGTTGTCAGCTATTGACATTATAATTTGCTATTTGTTACTGTTGACCCTATTAAAACTAGGCCGATTATGATAAGGGTTTTATATAAAATTGACGCGATAATGGCGCTAAAAAATTGGCAATGGGCACTTATAGTTTATATATACTAAGTCCACTTCGCAATTTAGGTTCGATATACGTACTTTTTGGTGGCATTACGAGACCCTCATCGGCAACTGCCTTGACCTCATCAATGGTTATCGGCACCAAACTGAACCCTACCGCAAATTCACCGTTATCAATCGTATCCTTCATTTTCAATAAATTGTATTTACCGTAACCGTAGGCGATTCTACTATCGTTTCGCAAATCACTGATTCCCAATATGGGTTCTAAAATGGTCTTATATAAGATCTGTGTATCCAAGGTGCTTAGGGCATCTGTGAAATCATAGACTTTTTTGCGCAAGTATAGCGAATAGAACCGACCGTCTAGATACATACTAAAGTGATGCTTTTTAGAAGGTTTGTAAATTCCATCATCCTTTTCCTCTATTCGGTAATAGGTGTCCAATTGTATTAAAAACCCTTCTTTTGAAAATCCATTTAGATCCTTGACCATTCTGTTGAACTCATAAATCCTTACCTCTGACTCTGGAATCAGATATGACATGAAGAAATTATAAGCTTCGTTGCCAGTATGTGATGGATTACGGGCCTTTAGTTCTTCTCGTAACAAAAAGGAAGAGGCACTTCTGTGGTGACCATCTGCGATGTATAGGGCTTCGGATGCCTCAAAGATTTCTTGAATTTGATGGATCACGTCGCTTTCGACTACCTTCCAGACCTGATGTCTGACCCGATCAGTCGTAGTAAAATCATATTCGGGGCTGTTGTTGATCTGTTGGTATAGTAATTGGGCTATCTCTGGATTATTTTTATAGGTCATCAATACGGGCTCTGCATTGAACCCTACGGTATTGAGATAGTCTGCAAACAGTTCTTCCCTACTTCTTAAAGTATCTTCGTGCTTTTTTATAATATCGGCAGTGTAATCATCAACACTGGTCGCACAAAAGAAACCTAGGCTTTTAAAGTCATCGTTTTCGATTTGATAAAGGTAGAAGCATGGATTTTCATCTTGAATAAAGATGTTTTCCTCTAAAAATTCGAGATACCTGTTGTGTACCAGCTTAAAGCGTTCTTTACCTGATATGGTTTTGTGGAACTTAAATCCTGGGTTTATGATATGCAGAAATGAAAATGGATTGTAGGCCAGTATGGCATTGCGTTCTTCCATGTCGTATTCCTCATAAGACTTTGAGGCAACAAATGCGACTTTGTCTTTGGTCGGCCTTATGGCCTTAAAAGGTTTTATGGTCGCCATTATGCTTTGAATTGTACGGCAACTTGTTCAGCTTTTCGTGATGCCGAATAATCATAAAACCCTTCTTTTGATTTCACGCCAAGTTTGCCTGCCCTGACCATGTTGACAAGTAAGGGACAAGGGGCGTATTTCGGATTCTTGAACCCATCGTACATCACCTTTAAGATGGATAAACACACATCTAAGCCAATAAAATCAGCCAATTGTAAAGGCCCCATAGGGTGGGCCATGCCCAATTTCATAACAGTATCGATTTCTTTAACGCCAGCTACTTGATTGTATAGGGTCTCGATTGCTTCATTGATCATGGGCATAAGAATGCGGTTCGCCACAAAACCTGGATAGTCATTGACCTCAGTAGGCGTCTTGCCCAGTTTTTCCGAAAGCTGCATAATACTTTTGGTCACGAGGTCTGAAGTACTATAACCCCGAATAATTTCCACTAATTTCATGATGGGGACCGGATTCATGAAATGCATGCCTATCACTTTATCAGGTCTTTGCGTTACCGCGGCGATTTGGGTTATTGATATGGAAGAAGTATTGGAAGCCAGTATCGTTTCCGCATCACAAATACGGTCCAATTCTTTAAAGATGTCCAGTTTTACCCCAAGATTTTCGGTGGCTGCCTCGACGACCAAATCGGTATTTTCAACACCACTTTTTAAGCTGGTAAATGGGCTAATATTGCCTAAAGTGGCGTTTTTATCATTTTCCGTAATAAGGCCTTTGGCCAACATTCTATCTAAATTTTTGGAAATCGTCTCCAGACCTAGCTTCAATGACGTTTCTGAGATATCGATAAGCCGTACCCCGAACCCATTTTGTGCAAATACATGGGCAATACCATTACCCATCGTGCCGGCGCCTATGACTGCTATATTCTTCATATTATTGGATTTTCTATCGCGTTTATATGTGCTTGTTTATTTTTCGAAGGCATTGATGATCTGTAAGGCTACTTTTAACGCTTTGGTACCTTGCGCCAAAGAAACCACCGGTGTGGTATCATTGGTTATGGCCTCTGCAAAAGTCTCTAACTCATCGAGAATGGCATTATTCGTTTCGACATTGGGATTCTCAAAATAAATCTGTTTTTTGACCCCTTCCGCATTCTGTAAGATCATATCAAAATCCCCAGGATTTTCAGGGGCATCCTTCATTTTAACGACTTCTACTTTCTTTTCGAGAAAGTCAACGGAGATGTAGGCGTCTTTTTGAAAAAAACGTGATTTACGCATATTTTTTAAAGAGATACGACTCGCCGTTAGGTTGGCTACACATCCATTTTCAAATTCAATTCGCGCATTCGCAATATCTGGGGAGTTACTTATAACGGAAACCCCACTTGCATTGATCTGTTTCACTTCGGAATGCACAACGCTTAAAATCGCATCAATATCATGTATCATTAAATCTAAGACGACAGGAACATCGGTACCCCTCGGATTAAATTCAGCCAACCTGTGTGTTTCAATGAACATAGGCCGTTCAATTTTCGATTTCACCGAGATGAAAGCTGGGTTAAATCGTTCTACATGACCTACCTGGCCTTTTACGCGGTGTTCTTTTTCCATCGCGACCAATCGTTCGGCCTCTTCAAGGGTATTGGTAATGGGTTTTTCTATGAAAACATGCTTGCCTTTTTCCATGGCTTTTTTTGCACAGTCAAAATGCGAAAGGGTAGGGGTCACGATATCGACTACATCAACGGCGTCAATCAAGGTATTGATATTTTCATAAAAGGTGTACCCAAATTCAGAGACCACCTTTTGTGCACTGATCTCGTCGGGGTCATAAAAACCTACAAGTTCGTATTTTGAGGATTGATTGAGTAAACGTAAATGGATTTTACCTAAATGTCCGGCCCCTAAGACTCCTACTCTCAACATGAATTTCTTCTTTTTTCAAAAATAGGAATATCACTAGAATTTAAGTCAATTGATACCACAAGATCATAGAACTTTTTAATTTCGTAATCCAAACCACGACATGCAAGATACTTTCAAACACAAGGGAATGCGTAATCAATTGGCAGGGGTAGTTGCCAGTAAGGGAATTGCCAATGAAAAAGTACTAAATGCGATTCGTGAAGTGCCTCGACATTTGTTTCTCGATAGTGGTTTTGAAGCCCATGCCTATCAAGACAAGGCTTTTCCCATTGGGGCCGACCAAACGATTTCACAACCTTATACGGTTGCTTTTCAAACCGAACTCTTGAATATGGGGCCAAACGCCAAAATTTTGGAAATTGGTACCGGTAGTGGTTACCAAACCGCGGTTCTTCTTCATTTAAAAGCCAAGGTGTACACTATTGAAAGGCAACAAGAGTTGTTCAAAAAAACAAAACTGTTTTTTTCAAAAATGGGTTATCGCCCCAAAAAGGTGATTTTTGGCGATGGGTACAAGGGATATCAAGAAGCGGCTCCCTTCGATGGGATAATCGTAACCGCCGGGGCACCGATAGTACCCAAACCATTATTGGCACAATTAAAGGTAGGGGGTAGGTTGGTAATTCCCGTTGGGGTTGAGAGCCAGATAATGACCCTTTTTATTAGAAAATCGGATAAGGAATTTGAAAAAAAGGAATTTGGTGATTTCAGGTTCGTACCTTTATTAGAGGACAAAAATTAGAATTGAACACCAAAATTCACACCACGTTCCGTGATGCCCTCAAAATGATTTTGAACATAGCCTACCCTTAAAAACCGAAATTTTTTCCAACCTAGATTTCCCAAGGCCAGACCGAATTCAGAATACATGCTAGTGCCCTCAGTCGCCAATAATTTTGCACTGACTATCAAATTTCCATTGAGTTTGTTCAATAAGGGTATTTTGTTCATGATATATCCCTTGAAATTATGTGCTACATGGCCTTCAAAGTAATCGCCATTGGTACTTAGGTCATAGTAGGGCAGCAAGAAGAACGAATTTAGATAATTACCTCTTGTGACCCGTGTTCGGTTACCGTTAAAATGTTGAAAATCGACAAAAGATATAGCTTCGGCATTCACGAATGTACCGGCTTTGAGGTTATAGGCGAACCTTCCTTTGTCACCAATTGAAAAGTCTTGCACCAGTCTTATTTTAAACTGATCAAAATTGTTTTGTGCGTCACTACTGGCAAATCCTTTTTCATAGCCAATAAAAAGTGTGGGAAACCTATCTTCAGAAAAATTGAACTTTCCATCTGGGTAGCTCAAATACTTTTGCCCGAACCGTATTCTTGTTGTCAATGACAATTTTAATATGTTGTGCCTTTCAAAAGCAGGGTTCTCAAAATCCAAAGGGGCTAGGGGGTTATTTGAAGTATAATCCTCATTTTCATCACCGAACAAAACATAATCCGTAGTGTTGAAAAGAGGTCTTCTTTCTTCGTAACCAAAATTCAAATACCCATAAATTCCGTTGGTAAGCTCTTGCGAGTAAAAGACCTCTGAAAAGGTTTTTCCATAAAACTTGGCAAAATTATCTTCGAACAGTAGTGAGGCCAAGGTATTGCCAAAGGGTGTTATGGGATTGTTATTATTGAACTGAACCGCTTCATTGCCACCACTTAGCCTAAGGTAGGGTCTTGAGAAATTATTAAAACGGTATGCAATTGATACCTTAGGTCTAAAGCGTTTGTCTGAAAAGCCATAATCGAAACTGCTACTGGCATTGAACCTTGTACCTTTTTCCTCATTCCGTTTTACGTAATCAAGACCAAAGCCACCATGCCAACCCTGTACGGTATTATAAAACGTAGCCGAAACAGGCGTTTTTAGGGTATATGATTTTTCCTTAAAGGTATTATTATGGGTATAGCCAAAAAGTAGTGAACCAAGGGTAAGTCTGTTTCCTTTTGCATCGACGGAATCTAAATACTGTTGCGATTTTCGAATTACTTGAACACTATCTTTGACTACATAATCTACGGTTTCTTCATTGGTCAAAGGCACTGGGCGAACTTCTTCCCAAAATAATGAATCCTTTTTATTTGCATTTTCTTCGAAAGAAAGAATTTCATTTGTAAAATCCTTCTTTTGAAATTGTGGGTCTAGGTTGTAATTTTTATATCCCGCAGTGAACCTTCCATCGCCTTTAAAACCAAATATGCTGTATTGAAAATCTAGACTTTGCAGCACCTTGAGCCAGGTTTTATCTTTTGGGGAATAGTTAAAGGTCTGTTTTAAAGAGATTGTGTCAACGGGTAAAATCTGCGTTTGCTCACCGGTCACCCTTAGATCGACCGCATAGATGGCCCAGCTATTCTCTACGATGTAAATGATACCACTAAAAACACGGTCTTTAACCCTTTTTGGTAAGACTTCTATTTGATTGATAAGGTTATTGTTGTCATCGTAAAAAGTACCGATTAATTTAAATCTGTAGTACGCAAAAGCGTTATCAGCGATAGGTGACACGAGTTGATTGCCAAACTCGATGGTATTTTTATAGAATGAGAAATTGACATCAGAGGCATTGTTAAAACTAAAACCGTTGTCGTCTCCACTTACTTTAGAAGCAAAGATTTTTTCCTTGAACTTGTTGTTGCGTTGCGCGATCTTTGAGATGGTCTCAGAAAGATATATAATACCAGACCTTGTAGAATCAAGTCCCCCACCAAAATCCCCAAGGTCTTGCCCAAGTATTTTTTCAGGGGCATCCTTGATTTTTATAAGTCCTTTCGAGTAAAAATCGGCAGTATAGGAAGTGATTTCCTTTTTGTAGGTCTTCCTTTTGGCAATAGCGTTTCTAATGACCCTATTCGCAGGGTTTTCGCTAGCAGTGACCGCGACTTCGGTCAGTGTAATGTTTTCTTCTTCCAGTACCATGTCGAATGCGAAAGGAATACGTTCGATGGTAATAGTTTCTTTTTTTGTTTTAAACCCCAAATACTTAAATACGATAGTGTAGGTGCCGGTCCGTTGCAGTTCGAGCTCATAAAACCCATTATCATTGGTAATGGTACCATTCAGCGTGCCCTCAAAATAGATACTGACAAAAGAAAGTGGTTCATTGTTATTGTCCGTTACCCGACCTTGAATCTGTGCCGAGATGGCCAAGGGTAATATGAAAAGAACTATGACAAGATAAATTTGCCTTGAAATTGCAAAGACCTTTGGCACGGTTTATTTTTTAGAAGGGTTAGTAAGACAATGATGCCTCATAAAATTTGCTGCTACGAATACTATTGTTGTGCTAATGTGAAAATCGCTTTATAATAGGGTTAGTCGTCAATTGCTGGTATTTAGTTCAAAGTAATATTAAATAATGCCCGGATAAAGCGCTGTTTAGTATTTGTTAAAATTTGTCTTTTCAGCTATTAAAGCTCTTTTTGATTCGATCTAAGTTCTTTTTATTGTCCCTGTCCTTAATTGTTTCACGCTTGTCAAATTGTTTTTTACCTTTTGCCAATGCAATATTCAATTTGGCCAGGCCCCTATCATTGGTAAATAAGTTCAAGGGAACTATGGTCAAACCAGAGGTCACCACCTCGCGCTTTAATTTCTTCAGTTCCCGTCTATTCAATAAAAGTTTACGCTCTGCCTTGGGTTTGTGATTGTAATATCCGCCGTGACTGTATTCATCAACTTGCATATTGATAACGAAAAGCTCATCCTTATCATTAAATTCGCAAAAGCTTTGCGATATGGATGCCTTCCCTAGGCGAATGGATTTTATTTCTGTACCTGAAAGTACTATACCCGCGGTGTAGGTATCCAATAGCTCATAATCAAAACGGGCCCTTTTATTTTTTATGTTTATATTTTTCTGCATACTGGGCAAAAATAAGTTTAATTCGCAAATTGTAATGTAGGGTTTGTTTTTACGATTATAAATCAAATAGGTATTATGAAAATTTCTTTAGTTGGAGTACTTTTTTTAGTTCTATCAGGCTGTGCCAAAATTGCAAAACAACCAATGGTCGATGAAATCGTAAACAAATCGATTGAGGTGAGTGGTGGTCAATTATACAAAGAGAAGGGAACTTCATTCTCGTTCAGAAACAAAAAATACCTATCGAAGGTTACAAATGGGAAGAAAATATTACAAAGGATTACCTACACGGATTCTTTAAAAATAACGGATGTTAAGACAAATTCAGGATTTCAACGCTTCTTTAATGACAGCTTACTCATTTTATCGGATTCGATGGCCAATAGATATGCCAATTCGGTCAACTCGGTACATTACTTTGCGAGATTGCCCTTCGGGTTGAATGACCCGGCCGTGAACAGGGAATTACTTGGGGAGACCAACTTAAAGGGAAAGACCTATTACAAAGTCAAGGTGACCTTCGATACCGAAGGGGGAGGTGATGATTTTGATGATGTTTATATCTATTGGTTCAATAAAGAGACCTTTAAACCCGATTTCTTAGCTTATGAATTCCATGTTGATGGTGGCGGCATACGCTTTAGGGAAGCATTCAATGAACGTTATGTGAATGGTATTCGATTTGTGGATTACAATAACTACAAACCAAAAACTAAAGATGCCGACATCTACGAAATTGACGGTTTATTTGAGGAAAAGGAATTGGAAATGCTCTCAAAAATCGAACTGACCGAAATAGAGGTCAATTGACGAAATCAATTGATTCGCAAGTGGATATCCGTTGCAACGCTATCTACTAGGGTGACTATAAAGAGGCTACTATTATCGGTATCTTCAAGAGCTCCATATTTTTCTTGACCTAGCAGTTCGTTAACGAATTGCGGTGTGGTGTTGCTATGACCCACGATTAAGACGTTCAGCCCCACATTTTCAGCCTTGAATGCTTCGAAGTCCAATTCCCTTGGGTCATAATAATCGATATCGATATCTTTTTTGACAGAGGTCGGGGCTGCTGTCATTCTAGTTCGTTCGTAGTTTGTGGAATAAATGACGTCAAGGGGAATGTCATCAAATACTTCTGCCCAGCGAATGGCACGGTCTAAACCTTTCTGCATTAACTCTGGGTCAATATTTGTTGAATCACTACGATCTTTTTCGGCGTGGCGTATTAAATAAAAGCTTGAAACGGTCGGTTCGTTCGGTATCGCCTCACTTTTTTCGGTAGTGTTACAACTCAATAATCCCAAAAAAATAAAAAAAGGGAAGAACGACTTAAGCATTTTTTTTATTGGATATTTTGTTTCAGTCCCCATGTGCAATACCTTAGAATATAGTTAAAAATAGTACTTAATTATTAAATCGGCCATGAACAAGCCTTACTACACAAACGCAACCTGTTTATTTCGTTTCATCTTGTGATTGGTAGAAGACCAAGTCATTTTTTGATTTCGTTGGAAACCAAATAGTTCAGGTATGCTGCCGTATTTATTAGATATTTTCTATCGCGGGTCATGGTGCCCATGGCAACTGCCCCTTGAAGAATGGTGTAAAGCTGTTTTGCAAATTGCAACGGTGGCACGGGAATCTTAATTTCATTGCGGTTAACACCATTCTCTAAGACCAATGCGATTTTACCTTCGACCTCTTTTATGGTTTCTTTCGCTGCGGCGGCCAAAAGGGAGTTATTATGTTGTGCATCGACCCCTATATTTAAAATTGGGCAGCCCCCTATTGGTAAGGTAAAAACATCATATTGCCTGTAAAAATTGATCAACGACTCGATTTTTGCAAGGGCATCGCCCTCTGCGGTCAAAAGCCCATCTATTTTTTTCAGTAAAATAGTACGATTGTATTGAAAGGCCGCCAGCGCCAATGCTTCCTTATTCTCGAAGTTACCATAGAGTGCCCCTTTGGTAAGCCCGGTTGCCTCTGTCAGATGGCTCATACTCGTTCCTACATAACCATATTTATTGAATATGGGGGCTACCGTTTCGATAATATATTGCGTGGTCCTTTCAGCCTTTCTAGTCATCTTAGAGAATTGGTTTTAGCGAAGATAAAAAAAGATACTGTATGGTATATCAAAAAAAAGCATCCTGTTAGGGATGCTTTTCAATTCATATTCGTGCGTATTACTTGACCAATTCATTTTGGTTTCTAAAGACCATTTCATCGTCGAATGAATCAAGCAAGATGATGCTTTCACTTTTAATGGTGCCTGACAGTAGCTCTTTTGAGAGTTTATTCAAAACTTCCTTTTGTAGCAGACGTTTTATTGGCCTTGCACCATACTGTGGGTCATAACCCTTATTGGCTAAATAGGTTATGGCCTCGGGTGTCGCATCCAACGTTATATGCTGTTTAGACAACATCTTTTTCAACCCATTAAGTTGTAGATGGACTATCTCTTGAATGTTCGCCCGGTTCAACGGGGTGAACATAATAATATCATCAATACGGTTCAAAAACTCAGGTCGAATGGTTTTACGCAGTAAACCCATTACTTCGACCCTTGCAGCCTCGGTCGCACTGAAACTATCATTATTGGTTTCGAACTTCTCTTGAATGATATGGCTTCCCATATTACTGGTCATAATGATGATGCAATTTTTGAAATCGGCTACCCTACCTTTATTATCGGTCAGCCTACCTTCATCCAATACCTGAAGCAGAACATTAAAGGTGTCGGGGTGTGCTTTCTCGATTTCATCCAATAGCACCACGGAATAGGGTCTACGCCTCACCGCTTCGGTCAACTGCCCGCCTTCGTCGTAACCAACGTACCCCGGGGGCGCACCGACCAGCCTGCTTACCGAATGCCGTTCTTGGTATTCGCTCATATCAATTCGGGTCATAGCATTCTCATCATTGAAAAGATAAGCCGCCAAGGTCTTGGCCAGCTCCGTTTTACCGACACCCGTCGTACCTAGAAATAAGAAGGAACCGATTGGTTTCTTTTCATCTTGTAGACCGGTCCTGCTTCTTCTGATGGCATCTGAAACCGCTTCAATCGCTTCTTCTTGCCCTACGACCCTTTCATGTAATACGGTCTCAAGCTGTAATAATTTTTCACGTTCGCCCTGTAGCATTTTCGTAACCGGTATCCCGGTCCATTTTGCCACGACCTCTGCAATATCCTCATTGGTAACCTCTTCTTTGATAAGGGTGTCTGATTTCTGCTGTTCTTGAAGCTCGACATTCAGCTCTTCCAAGGTTTCTTGGGCCTCTTTTATTTTGCCATAGCGAAGCTCGGCCACTTTGCCATAGTCGCCATTGCGTTCGGCACGTTCTGCTTCGAGCTTATAGTTCTCGATGGCTTGCTTCGTCTTTTGAATATTGTCGACAACGGTTTTCTCACTCTCCCATTTGGCGAATATTTCATTTCGCACCTCTTTTTGATTTGCCAACTCAAGATTCAAAGACTTCAGTTTTGTGTCGTCATTTTCCCGTTTGATCGCTTCGATCTCAATTTCGAGTTGCATGATCTTTCTATCGAGAACGTCGAGTTCTTCTGGTTTCGAATTTATTTCCATACGTAGTTTTGAAGCAGCCTCGTCAATCAGGTCAATCGCCTTATCCGGTAAAAACCGATTTGTGATATAACGTTGCGACAGGGTTACCGCCGAGATTACCGCCTCGTCTTTGATGCGTACTTTATGATGGGCCTCATACTTTTCTTTGATACCCCTAAGAATCGAAATGGCGCTCTCGGTATCGGGTTCATAGACCATCACTTTTTGAAAACGCCTTTCGAGGGCTTTATCTTTTTCAAAGTATTTTTGGTATTCATCAAGGGTCGTTGCTCCGATGGCCCTTAGTTCTCCTCGGGCCAAGGCAGGTTTTAGAATATTTGCGGCATCCATGGCGCCTTGGCCTCCCCCGGCGCCTACAAGCGTATGTATCTCATCAATGAAAAGCACGATATCACCATCTGAAGCGGTTACTTCCTTAATTACCGCCTTTAATCGTTCTTCAAATTCACCTTTGTACTTGGCTCCTGCAATAAGGGCACCCATGTCTAAAGAATAGATGGTTTTCTCTTTAAGGTTTTCGGGTACGTCTTTCTGAACGATCCTGTGGGCAAGTCCCTCTGCAATTGCTGTTTTACCAACGCCCGGTTCACCCACTAACATCGGGTTGTTTTTGGTTCTTCTTGATAATATTTGAAGAATCCTCCGTATTTCTTCATCACGCCCGATGACAGGGTCTAATTTACCCGAATCAGCCAGTTGATTTAGGTTTTTGGCATATTTTTCCAGTGAATTATAGGTTTCTTCCGCACTTTGCGAGGTTACTTGACCACCTTTTCTAAGTTCTTGAATGGCCGCTTGTAGTTCTTTTTCAGAGACCCCATTGTCTTTTAAGATTTGGCCGATTTTACTTTTGGACTTGAATATGGCCAAAATCAAATGTTCAATGGAAACAAACTCGTCATCCATCTTTTTAGCCACGATACTGGCCTCGTTCAACGTCTTACCTGCTTCCCTAGAGAGCATGATATCGCTACCTTCTACCTTTGAAAAACGTTCGATCTCTTTGTCCAATACCTGATATAGCAGACTAGTATTTACATTTAGCTTTTTTAAGATAAAGGGCATTACATTTTCATCTACCTCACTTATGGCCTTGAACAAGTGTTCATTTTCTATCTGCTGGTGCCCAAAACCTTGCGCTATTATTTGCGCCTGTTGTAGCGCTTCTTGTGATTTTATGGTGTAATTATTAAAATTCATATCTCTCGTTTTCCTTTACACTTCAACAACCCTACCATCATAGCGAACCAGTCAAAATGACATCTAAACCCTTGAAATAAAAGACATTTCGTCAGTTTGTAAGCATTATTGGATTACGCGACTTAAGACTTAAATTTGTGTTATGGGATTATTTAAAAATATATTCGGGGGAAGTGACGGTTCGACCGGTGATAAAAAAGTTTTACCGTGGACGCCCTTACAACGATTAGATCAACTGCCTGACATTGAAGAAAAATCGAAAGTCAGGCCGCAGATCATTTTTAAGCATTCAACGACTTGTGGTATCAGTAGAATGGTATTGAATATGTTTACCGATAGTTACGCTATTGAAGCGGGCAAAATAGATCTATATTTTCTAGACCTACAAGCGCATCGTGAAGTTTCAAACGAAGTGGCGATTCGGTTTCAAGTAATCCATCAATCACCACAATTGTTGGTCATAAAAAATAACTCCACGGTCTTTCATACATCCCATGGGGCCATTTCAGAGGTCGACCTTGAAAAATTCCTATAAAAAAGCCCCAATATTCTGGGGCTTGTCTTATTTAGTTGAAATTATTTCTTCGAACAATATCCTTTAAACGGGCTTTTAGGTCTTCTCCGGCATCATAGACCATTTGCTCGTTTGAAGGAAAAGGTACTGCGGCCAAATCCAATAAAGCCACCAATTCATTGTCCAAGGCCCTGCGATCACCTTGATAGTTTGCATAGATATGTTCAAAAATGAATTCGCTTGATAAAGGGTATGTGTTTATGGCTTGCCCATTTTGTAGGTCTAAAAAACTGACCTTAGCTGCAATTTGCGCGGTTTTTAATTGGGTGAACCTATAAAAATCACAAGTAACCTTCTTAAACTTATCGACTTTGATATCATTACCTAGACTATCCTTTGCCACGTTTCCATTTTCATCCAAAACGTACTCAAAGCCATCCTTCACCAGTTTTTCCTTTAAAATTTGAGTCTCATTGACCCGTTCTGGTGAGATGTTGATTTCCTTGAAATCCAATTGCATGGAATAATCATATTTTAGGTCACTGACCGGATTGGTATGGAATTTCGCCCAGAAGTTATTGATGCCAAAAGTATTGAAGTCTAAAAGCTCTTCTTCCAACCTCACAGGTATTACCTGTTGTGTATCATTTCGCAACTCTACCATTACATAATCCAATCCTTTTTCATAAGCCTCTTCCATCAAGGTTCTGGTATCGTTGTAACCAGGGTTGATCTCGATCAAATAGTTCAACTCGTCATAAGCCTGTCTGTAATCGAACTTACTTACCGCATTTTTCAATAGGTCGCTTGCATTGGCATACAAATATGCCGAAAGCGCCGTTTTGGTCTTGATCAATTTTGAATCGTAATTGACGAAATCAAAATCAGCGTTTCTATTTTCATCATATATGGGCAAGGGTAATAACGGGTCAATACGCTCTTGCAATTGTTTCAGTCGTTGATACGATTTATAGATGGTTTCTAAATTCGCGGGGTTTCCTTCCCGTTCTAAAAAAGCGACCTGTTCCAATTCCCTTTGCGCATTTTTTTTGAAGGCTTCTTCCAATAAGAGCACATACCTCTGATGCCCTTTTTTGGTCTTATTATTTCTAAGCTCTTTCAAGGCCTTATTTATTGCAGTGGTGTAATTGCCACTGTTTAAAGCTTCTTGTGTTCTTTTGACCCCACCACATGCGACGAGCAGGGCAAGAGTACCTAAAAGTATAAGTTTTTTCATGGCTTTTAATTTTTATGGTTTGGTTATAAGAATCCAATTGGCGTGCCAAAATCTTATTTATGTTAAACGAAAAAGAACGATGACTAGTATATTTGATTATAAGTATTTGATTTGTAGAAACTTAAAAGAAACCAAGATTTGTTAATTCCCTTTTGATAAATTCGTGGAATATTGGCTTGGTTATCAAAGATTTCATTTTAGCAATTTGTATTTTTGACGCTTATTAAACTACTACGATGCATAAAGATTCCGTGATTTTTGACCTAATAGAGAAAGAAAGACAACGTCAAACTGAAGGTATTGAGTTAATCGCCTCAGAGAATTTTACAAGTCCGCAAGTGATGGAGGCCTGCGGGTCGGTCTTGACCAATAAATATGCCGAGGGATACCCTGGTAAACGTTATTATGGAGGATGCGAAGTCGTAGATCAGGTAGAACAATTGGCTATTGATAGGGCCAAAGAACTTTTTGGTGCGGTCTACGCCAACGTACAGCCCCATTCAGGATCTCAGGCCAATGCATCTGTGTATCATGCTTGTTTGAAACCAGGTGATACCATCTTGGGTTTCGACCTTTCGCACGGTGGCCACTTGACACACGGTTCACCTGTGAATTTCTCAGGCCGTTTATACAACCCGGTCTTTTATGGTGTTGATAAAGCGTCGGGTATTCTTGATTACGATAATATACAAGAGATCGCAGTGCGTGAAAAACCCAAAATGATCATTGCAGGCGCTTCAGCTTATTCTAGGGATATGGACTTTAAGCGTTTTCGTGAAATTGCAGACAGTGTCGGCGCCCTACTTTTGGCCGATATCTCACATCCATCGGGTTTGATCGCAAAAGGTATTTTGAACGATCCCATACCGCATTGTCATGTCGTGACCACGACAACACATAAAACCTTGAGGGGACCAAGGGGAGGACTGATCTTGATGGGCGAGAACTTTGAGAATCCTTTTGGGATCAAATTGAAAAATGGAAACCTGCGAAAAATGTCGGGCCTATTGGATTTGGCCGTTTTTCCTGGTAATCAGGGTGGGCCCCTAGAACATATCATAGCCGCAAAAGCAGTGGCGTTCGGTGAAGCACTTTCCGATGAATTTCTGCATTATATGATACAAGTGAAGAAAAATGCCGAGGCAATGGCCAAAGCTTTTATGAATCTGGGGTATCATGTCATTTCTGGTGGTACCGATAATCATATGATGCTGATTGATTTACGAAACAAGGACATTACCGGAAAAGATGCCGAAAAAGTATTGGAGTCCGCTGATATCACCGCCAATAAGAATATGGTGCCGTTTGATGACCAATCGCCATTCATTACCTCAGGTATCCGTTTCGGAACCCCAGCGATTACCACTAGGGGGTTGAAAGAGGCTGATATGGAAACCGTTGTTGGCTATATTGATGAAATTATAGGCAATGCCACTAACGAAGAACGAATCAAAAAAGTGAAGTCAAAGGTTAATGAACTGATGGGAGATCGCCCCTTGTTCCAATACTAGTTGAAGTAATGTTCGATCATTACTGATTGAGAAGGAAGAAATCGCTTTCATCGATAATCGTGCGTGATTTGAGGTCATAGACCACTGCATCAATATTCGATTCAAAATAAAGCCCCCAAAAATCAAAATAATCCGTTTTGGATTTTTTCGTGCTTGTTACCGCCGAAGCGACCTTTGGCTGCGATTCTTCAAAAATAGGCACGAAAATTTCGTAGGGCATTTCGGTTAAGGCTTTCGTAAAATGCACAAAATTTTCACTGATCGACGCCAAGATATTGCCGAGTTGATCGGGTATGCTGTAGTCAAAAATCTTCGTAACGATAAGGGAAGTGTCTTTAAGATTGATGGTAAGTTCTTTGATATCGACCCTTCTATGGTTCTCCCGCGATAAATCGAACAAGGCCGTTTCAAATGGAGAAGCCGCCTCTACGTTCGAAGTATTGACATCATAACTGCCCCAATTACCATTATTCAGATGAAAAAGGCTTTCGGTCAGACTAAAGTTGCAGTCAAGTTCGAGAACCAGCTCAGTGGTATCGCCCTTACCGTGTACTGTTTTTATCAGGGAGTCAGCATAAAAATCCCGTTCCAGACTCTTTTGAAACTTATGTAACCCGTTGAGCAGTACTAAATCGTTCTGCCCATTTTGGTCACTATTGATATCGTTATGATTTGACATACGGAATTAGCTTATAAATGTTAATTCGAAGTTAGAATCTATTTTTAAGCTTTGATTACAGAAAAACCACAAAAGTTTTGGGTTTTACACTTTATTTCATCAAAAAAATGTTAAATTTTTTAAAAAGTGAACTGTCCACAAGTCCTTATGAGTTGCAAAAAAGGAAAAATGAATTGTGGGTTTAAATAAATCCACGGTTTTTTGCCGCCAAGATCAAGGCTAAATCATTTTCTTTTTCCGTTCCAAAAAGGGACTTCAAATGTCTCTTTCTATTTTCAATGGATGAAGAGGAAAGTTCGATATGATTCTCTAGATCTTTGGTCTTGGTACCGATAGATAGGTGGTAAAGTATTTTTTTATCATTTTCATCTAAGGTGATGTCATTCGACATCTTCTTGCGTATGGCCGATAATGCTTTTGAAGAATAATATGGTGCTTCGGCAACCACCGTTTTTACAGCTGCCTCCAATGATTTTGGGTCAATGTCGGTCTTTACCATATAGCCGTCGGGATCTACGGACTTTAAAATACTATTGATCCTGTAGTTATCGCTAAATGACGACATGAAAATAATCTTTGAATCAGGGACCAACTTGCGTGACAGCATACCCAGGTCCTCCCCATTGTGGGGCTGACTTTCATTTGGTGGAAAAAGTTGCACATCTAAAAAGATGATGTCGTATTTAAAGGAATATACGGATTCTTCTATCTTCTCTTTTGCGGATTCATAGGTGTTTGCCGTGTCGACAATAATATTGTAATCGTCAAAAACAATCCGTTCAAGAATAAATTTATAACCAAGCATGGTCATTTCATGATCGTCAACGGCTAGAATTCGAAGTGTTTTCATAGATAAGGTAAAGTTTATACTGCTTGAATGGTTTCATGCAGCTCTTCTTGTTTTAGACTACCATCAAGGGCAAATACCATTGGTAGGTCGATGGTTACGACGGTTCCAATGTTATTTTTGCTATCAATTTTTAGTTGTCCGTGCAATTTTTTAACTCGAGAAGTGATGTTTCGAAGGCCAATACCCTTTTTACCTTTAGCGGTATTAAAACCGATACCATCATCACTTATTGTTAAATGTAACATTTTTTCTTTGTTAAAAAAATTAACAACTATGTTTTCGCATTTTGCATGCTTCACACAGTTCTGAATACATTCTTGAATAATTCGATACAGATTGATCTTAAAATCACCCTTCAATTGGTCCCAGTTGAGTGCTTTGTCGTACTCAAAAGTTATCCTTACAGCAGCAGAATCGCTGATATTTTGTATCAATTCTTTGATGGCACTGGTAAAATTATCGACCTTTTCATAAGCCGCGGCATTCAATTCGTGAGAGATGGTTCTGATTTCCTCTTCGAGTTCACGTAATTTTTCGATTAGTTCGCCCCTTTGCAAAACGGCCGCTTCATCGGTACGGTCATTCAAACCGCTTAAAATCAATCGTATGCCCAACATTTGCCCCAGAATACCATCATGCAATTCTTCAGAGACCCTTTTTTGCTCTGATTTTTTCCCTTCTTCGATTTTACCTTGTTGGCTGAGCATAAGGTTGTAAATCTCTTGATTACTTTCTTGTTGCTTTTGCTTGAACTTGAGGCGTTGGTTGCTTATTCGCTGAGAGATTATCGTAAACACGCCGATACCAAAAACCAAAAGACCAAGTGCTATACCACCATAAAGCTGCTTTTGCCGCGAAAGGGTTTCATTTTCTTCAATGATCTCATCGGTCTCCATACGAATGCGCGCAAATTTATCTTGAATGCTACGTTCTTGAAGTTGCAGCGTTTCACTCAAATCAAAATACGATCGGGCATATATGGCACTATTTCTTTTGTCCAAGGTGGTTAAGAGCTGTAACGAACTTAATAGCCTGTCGTTATTTTTGGTTTCTTTGGCAATGTTTCGGGCCACCAATGCTTTTTGTATGGCGGCCAAAGTATCTTTTTTAGCGGCGAGTACACGTGCATGGTATTCATAATTTCGTGCTTTACCGTAATTATAACCAATACTGTCTAAAATCATATTTGACTTTACAAAACCTTGCTCTATGGTTTTATAGTCGCCTTGGCTACTCATAAACCCTGCATATGCTCTACTGCCCAAGACTTTCGCATATAGGTTCGGCCTTTTAAGGCGCAAACTGTCAGTTCTTTCCAAAACGGAGTACAGTTCAAAAGCTTTTTGAAAATCTTTTTTTCGCAAATAGATAGAGGCAATATTGTTGGCATTTGTGTTCTGGAAATCAAAGTGTCTATTGCTGGGAGTAAATGGAATATATTCCCTTGCTTTATGATGGTACTCTAGACCTTTATCAAATTTTTTCATCCCGTTTTGGGCAATACCCAGAGAATTGTACGCAATAAACAATTTATCGGGTCTTTCAGTCTTGTTGAAGTATTTTATTGCTTGAATAATATCCCTTTCTGCTCCAACATGATCTTTGATACCATCTTTTAAATTGCCAATATCAATTAGTATTGAGCCTGGATAATGAGCGCTAGAAGCATCCAATTCCATATTACTTAAAATATTGTATGCTTCCTGGTAATGGTAGAAAGCACTATCTGGTTGACTGTCTTCATAGTAATCCGCTAAATCCCAATGTGACAAGCCATGTGCCTTTTTGGCCTCAATCTTATTGGAGATTTTAATAATCTCCCTATTTATCTTCTTAAAAAGGATAGAGTCCTTGCTTTGCAAGACCGAGTATGAAATATCGGCAAGGGCTTCCGGATTACTTGTTTTTGCACTATTAATTGCTTTTTTATAGAGTAGTAAGCGTGAATCTCGATTCAGGGTTGTGCTGTTTTTTGCCCACTTCAACCAAATGTCTATACTGTCCGATATTTGATTTTGGTTTTGTAGCGGATACCTAGCAGCGTAGACATCATTTAGCATAAAGAATAAAAATAAAAAAATAGTTGCCCTAATCTTCATATGTAGTGTAAACGTGTTTGTAACGCTTTCCCTACAGACAAGATACAAAAAAACCCCAAACGTTAACGTTTGGGGTTTTCATATTTAAATTAATGTTTAATTACCATTTTCATCTCTGGTATCTGGTGTTTCGTCACCATCCGTAGCATTCACAAAAAGTTCTTCTTGGTCTGCCGTACTTTCTGATTCACAAGAAACAAAACCTATAGTCATCATAGCAATTGCAACAATACTTAATACTTTTTTCATTTTCTGAGTTTTTAAATTAGGGGAATTAATTGTTCTTAATCGTTGTTGTTGGGTGCAATGTAAAAACAACCCAAAAGGCTCATGAACAACCCATCTTTCTGCTGGTATTTGACAGAAAAGTATTAGTGAAAGCACAAAATTTGTGAGAATCGTACTATTTAAGAGAGGCTATCGTGTTTTTTGAAAGCCTTTTTTTCAGAAGGTCGACACGCTCTTTATATGACTTTGAAAAAGGTAGGTGGTCTTCTGTGGTATTTAGCGTGCAGGTAGACTTTCCGTAATTGATACGGGACACATAGTCGGTATTCAAAATGTAACTTTGATGTATGCGAATGAAGTTATCGGGCAATGATTCTTCGAATGATTTCAAGGTTTTATAAGCGCTTACCTTACTGCCATCTTTCATATAGAAATCAGTAGCGTTATTATCTGCTTTTAGGTATAGAATGTCATTGGTGTCAATATAATGGTAATCGCGATAGGTTTTCAAACAAAGTTTTGTCGGTGCTACTTCTTGTGGTTCTTGTTTTCTTAGTTTTAAAATCGTTTTGCGGATCTCGAATTCGTTGTGTGGTAACAACCAGTAATCAAAAAAGCCATTTTTAATGGCTTTATAGGCATGGGTCTCAGTTTTAGAAACACCGATCATTAGGGGTAGGGTAGGTAGGTACTGATGCAACTCTACCACCATTTGAAAACACTTTGAAGCATTATTGGTCAAATTGACCAATACCAAATCTGGTGAGAACTTCAATATTTGGTTTAACCCATCGGTACAATTCGACACGGTACCAGAATAACGCAAATCAGGATACTCTTGCAATTGTGATTGCAGTTGCAGGCTCGTCGCCGCGTTGGCATCAATTATGGTATAGCTGTAATCCATGTCTGAATAGATACAGCCAAATTACTAACGGAAAATGAATATGGGTTGCATTTTTACCACAAAAAAACTACGGATTTTACGTAAAATACTGAATTTCAAGGGTCATTTTCACTCCAAAAGCTCAAATGCACCCAAATCGGGAGTTGAAATACGCGAAACGCCGAAAAGATCCACGGGCACTTCTTGGGCAGTTTCTAGATTGCCCAGGTTCCGAAATCCTGAACCTGCCTGTAAGATAAAAAGGTTGTTCGTAGGGTCTAAAAATTCTGGATTTCCATTTAAGAGAAGTGCCTCAAATAAGGTTTCGTTATCAAAATCATATAAGGGATTATCACTAAAATCACCGTTGCTATCATTGAATTGTAAAGCACAATTTTGAAACGTGTATTCAAAAAGATCCACGGTACTATTGGAAAGCACCAGTTCTATGTTTTTATTACCTTCAATGATACAGTTTGAGAAAGAGGCGTTTTCCAGATCGGCTCCAATACTGGTGCCGTCTGCAAAGTCTATCGAATTGTCTATCAATAGGGCAGGGGCGTTTCGAAACCCTGAGTTCCAGTAATTCGCAATGGTACAGTGTTTAAAATCATAATCACCACCAAGATTACAGTATAGCGATGCGGCACCTGAGTTTCCCAAAACCAAATTTTGGGCATCGATTTTTGCCGTTCTGGCCCAAAGGTTGGTTGTTGCACTATTGTAAATCTGGCTATTACGTATAATCAGTGAAGGGCTTTCAAGACCGGTTTGCCCATCGACCAATAAACCGATGCTGGCATTTTTCAGCGTCAAGTACTCAATGAGATTATTGGTACTACCCGCGGTTATCCATATCGTACCCCATTGCCCAGCAACATCTGAAAATACGGGTTCTAGACGATCGCCTTCGAAAATTACCTCGTTCTCAAGTAACACTTTATCTTCACTTAATGCACCCATGACCTGAATACTGCCACCAGAACCCACTAATATTCCAGAATTCTCATGAAAATGAATACGTGAACCGGGGGCAATGGTTAGGGTTTTGCCTTCGGTAACCCCGGCATACCCATAAATCACATACGGTTTTTCATTTGAAAAATTGAGTTCTTCATCATCCAATATGAAACCCTCGACCCGAATTTCGTCCCCATTTTCATCTTCGCCCAAAAGCAATGTTTCCCCCACACCATCGTCGAAGGTTTGTGGGTATAAGAAAATCGCATCCTTGACCAAAGTTACCAGTTCAATCGATTTGTTTTCCCCGGTACCCTCAAATTGAATGGCATCGGTATATAAGAATTCATTTTCATTGGTGGTGCCAATATCAAAGGTAGTCTCGATAAAGATGAACATACTATCTTTTGCCAATAAGGGAATATCGGTGAATTCTTTACCGGCCAAGCCATCAACGTTTAGACGATAACTACTTTCTTGACCATTTCTTAATCTTATCGAAGGGATGAAAACATCTTCATTTTCTCCATTATAGACCTTTAAGGTATACGTGCTGCTGCCAATATTGGTGAAAATGGTATCAAGGTAAACGGTATCCTTTGAAAATTGTAGGTTGCCCGATGATGCTTTAAAATCAAAGTCTTTTCGGCATGAGGTGATGCCCATCAATAGTAAGACGATACCACAACCAAAATATGTCGCTATTTTTATTTTCAAGGGACGGCGAATAAATTTTCAATAGAAGCCGGTATTCTTGTAGGTTTCATGGTTTTTGCATTGAGCAAACACCAATCGGTTTCTGAACTAACAACCAATTGATCGGTTTTATTGTTTCGCATGCTTACTTTTCTGGTAGAAATAGAACCTTTAGAATGAATGATCCCTGTTTGTATTCTTAGCTCATCGTCGCGTTTTGCCCCGCTATAGTATGTTATTCTGTGTTCCCTTACCACCCAGATAAAATCATGAAGTGCATTTTGCTTTGCAACTTGTAACCAGTGGTCTTTAGAGACTTTTTGGATCCATTCTACATACTTGATGTTGTTGACGTGCTGCAATTCATCTAAATCGGCTTCTTCGACCTTTACCAGCATTGTATAGGTTCGCATCACTCTTTTTTCTGTATTTGCACCTCAAAAAGCTTGTTCCAGTTTTTGCCGGTAACAAAGAATGACTTTCTTTCTGGGTGGTAGGCAACCCCATTCAATACTGAATTTTGCTCGTCCCATTGTTCCCCTTTGTCAATCAGCTTTTTTAAGCCGCCAAAATTAATGACCCCTTGAATGGCACCAGAACTGGCATCAATGATCATCATACTTTCTTTGCCGTAGACATTGGCGTAGATTTTTCCATCGACGTACTCCAATTCATTGGCCCTATTGAAAATTGATTTGTTGGTTACTATTTCGATGTGTCCCGTTTCGACCAAGGTCTGGGGATCTAGAAACCAAATTTTTTCGGTTCCGTCACTTTTAAATAATTTTTCACCATCATTGCAAAGCCCCCATCCCTCTTTACTGTTACCATAAGTAAAGCTCTCGATCTTACTCAAATCCGATTTGTTATAGACATAACCGATACCACTCTGCCAGCTAAGTTGGTAAACCTTATCTTTTAAGATGGTAATGCCTTCACCGAAGATGGAATTTTCCAATTTGACGGTCTGCAAGATTTCCCCAGATTCAAAATTTACCTTACGTAGGGTAGAATATCCTTTTTTTCCTGTACTCTCGTAGAGAATACCATCGCTGAACTCTAGACCTTGGGTATACGCATTTGGGTCATGGGGGTAGGTATTACTTATGGTATAGGTATATATTTCGGGGGCTTTTTCAGCAAGTATTTTTATATTCTTTGAAATTTCGACAATTTTATTGTCGTAGGGTATTTTCGCTATCAGTGTTTTACTGCCTAATTTCTTGATATTGAAAGTTAACTTACCATCCACCATCTGTATAACCTGACCATCAATGCTGAATTCTGGTTCACCTATTTCCTTCTGCTCCTTATTACGTATGGCAACGCCGACGGACTGTCCTTTTTGGAATTGTTTTTTTTTACCCTCTAATTGAATATCAAATAGTTGGGTTGCATCAGAAGTACCCCCACATGAGTTGATGAGAACAAACAAGATTGTGACAAAGGATAATTTCATGCTATTCATAGTATTTTCAAACTTAAAATAAAGACCAAATTAAGCATGTAATACGATTGCAACAAATTTAAAAGGACGTATATTTGCACTTGGCAAGTCCTACACGACCAGCTCCTGCAGAATCCCCCAGGGTGGGAACACAGCAAGGGTATGTGGTCGTAGCGGTGCGATGTAGGTAGCTTGCCTTTTTTTGTACCCAGAAGTTAAGGTTTTCCATAGGCATTACCCCAATTTTAGTTTTACTTTGTAATATGGAAAAAAAAGTAGTCTTAATAACCGGTGGGTCCTCCGGTATTGGCAGAACGACGGGTATTTTTCTAAAAAAGAAGGGGTATACCGTTTACGGTACGACAAGAAACTTGGCTAAAAACCCTGACTTCACCGATTTTAATTTATTGGAACTGGATGTTACTACTACAGCTTCCATTGAGGCGGCGGTAACAAGACTTATCGAAGCAGAGGGACGCTTGGATATTCTCATCAACAATGCAGGTGTTGGTATAACAGGGCCTATCGAAGAGACCCCAATCGCAGAAGTGCATAAGACATTCGATACCAATTACTATGGCCCGTTACGAATGTTACAGGTCGTTTTACCGTACATGCGAAAGCAAGGTGCCGGACTTATCATCAACATTACCTCGATTGCCGGATATATGGGTTTGCCCTATCGCGGAATTTACTCAGCAAGTAAGGCGGCCCTTGAAATAACGACAGAGGCTCTGAGGATGGAAACAAAAGCTTTTGGTGTAACGATTACAAATTTGGCTCCGGGTGATTTTGCAACAAATATCGCCGCAGGGCGTTATCATGCCCCTGTATCAGGGCAATCAGCATATCACAGTTATGAAAAGACCTTGAAAATGATCAACGATGATGTTGATGCCGCTGAAGATCCGATAAAGGTCGCTAAGAAAATCGTTGGTATTCTGGAGGCAAAAAAGCCGAGGGTACACTATAAGGTAGGCACTTTTATGCAGAAATTTTCGGTAGTCTTAAAAAAGTTTTTACCGGATAAGGTTTATGAAAGATTATTATTGAACCATTATAAATTGTAGTTTTAAAACAGTAAACAATTAAACAAAAATAGAACATTATGAAGTTTTTTATTGATACGGCCAATTTAGATCAGATTAGGGAAGCCCAAGCGCTTGGGGTTTTAGACGGGGTGACCACCAATCCTTCTTTAATGGCAAAAGAGGGTATTACGGGTCATGATAATATCTTAAAACACTATATGGATATCTGTGCTATTGTCGACGGGGATGTTTCTGCCGAGGTAGTTTCGACAGACTTTGATGGAATGGTCAAAGAAGGTGAGGCCCTGGCCGAATTACACGAACAAATAGTCGTTAAGGTACCGATGATCAAAGAAGGTGTAAAAGCGTTAAAATATTTTTCAGATAAAGGTATTCGAACCAACTGTACTTTGGTCTTTTCGCCTGGGCAAGCCCTATTGGCGGCCAAGGCAGGAGCAACGTACGTCTCCCCTTTTCTAGGGCGTCTGGATGATATCTCTACGGATGGATTGAACCTTATTTCAGAAATACGCCTCATTTATGATAACTACGCCTATGAGACCCAGATTTTGGCGGCATCGATTAGGCATACCATGCATGTCATCGATTGTGCCAAACTTGGCGCCGATGTTATGACCGGGCCCTTGTCGGCAATCGATGGTTTATTGAAACACCCTCTTACGGATTTAGGTTTGGAAAAATTCTTGGCCGATTATAATAAAGGAAATTCGTAACACGATCCTTTAGGAATCAAAACCCTGGTCGAGTTTTCAAAAGACCGGGGTTTTTATTTTTAGAATGATTTAAAAACATTGGCGAAACCATCTACGATAACGGTATCTTCGCTAATGATGCATTTATTGAGGTTATCAATGACCAGCATTGCTTGAACGGTATTGAAATTATCACTCCAATATTGATTGGTGGTATCAAGCTTGTTTTCCCGTATTAAATTTTCCCATTGTTTTCTGCCTGTTCTTAAATTGATACCTACGAACTTGAAATCAGGGTGTTTTTTGCTAATCTTGTCAATGTGTCGCAATACGTTTTTGAAGTGTCGTTTTTGGGAAGCGGTCCAAAAATAGAACAGGGTATTATTACTTTTTGACATTTCCTTTAAAGAAATCATATTTCCATCGATATCCTCCAATTTTAAATCTGGCAGTTCCTTATCGGCCTGCAGATTGTTAATGGAATGGTATAATCCTCGAATTTCTTCTTTGTGAATATCGTTTTCAGAAAGGGATTCAAATTCTTGAATGAATGCATGACAATCTTCATTGGTCTCATGCACTTTCAGTAAATAGTCCATGGCCACATTCCTGAACAGATTGTCCCGAAGTTCCTTCACATCGACCAAACTGTCAATAAGGGTCATTTTATGTCGATTCAAGTGCAATTGGTTCTTTTTCGAAAGGTATTTGCTCGAATTACAATTTTCGACACAGTTCATATATGAGATATTTCCAAAATGGTGGATCATAAAATCATAATATGGTTTGAAATAGGCAAGGTCTAAATTATTGAAGTCGAGATTTTTGCGATACCCATAGAAATCTCCTTTCAACTGATGGAATGTATTTTCATTGGTCTTCTTTCTATGGTAAAAAGGGTATTTTTCCTTGTAGAGGAAACTATTGTAATCGATGGTGGCCTTAGCCATGGAATACGCTTCTTCAGAAAGGTCTTCACCAACAATAAATTCTTCAAGTTCCGCCAACTTTTGACCTCTTAATGAATCGATTTTTGAGCTAAAATCCTCAGGGGAAAGTTGATAGTAGGCATATACCAAACGTTCTTCGTCTTCATAATTCAAGAACATCTCTATCATGAAGTTGTTCACTTCCTCATTTGACCCTGAAAACACCAGCGATTCGTCGAATGCCATGGTATTGAGACGAATTAGAATGCTATCGCCTCGTTCAAGATAGACATATTGTTGTTCAGGTAGATGGTCGAAATGATGGAGCCCTTCGTCAATGTTCTTCAAAGAAAATGCAAACCTATTGTTCTGGTCAAGTTTGGCAGAATCCAAAATCACATCATTTTTATATAAAACGACATAATCACTTGATGGGTTTACAATTTCCCCACCGAAATAAACCGTATCAGAAGATGCCTTTTTACCGGTACAAGCTAAAAAAACAGAACCGGAAAGGATGAGTAAAAGTAATCTCATAAACCATTTTAGGGAAACAAATCTAATAATCGATAAAAACCTTGGCTGTTAAGGCCTAGTTAAATGTTGTAAAAGCATCTGGGAACGACTTTATTAAACGACGTCGTGTTGTCAAAAGGACCGATTTTAGCTACTTTTGCAAAAAAAATTAAATAACACATGCTTTCGGTATCCAATTTATCAGTCCAATTTGGAAAAAGGGTTTTGTTTGATGAGGTAAATGTATCGTTTACCGAGGGTAACTGCTACGGAATCATCGGCGCTAATGGTGCGGGTAAATCGACCTTTCTAAAAATATTGGCAAAAAAGCAAGATCCAACCTCGGGTCATGTGCATCTTGAACCGGGTAAGCGTATGTCCATACTCGAACAAAATCACAATGCACATGATGAACATCCTGTTTTAGAGACGGTAGTCATGGGTAACAAACCGTTATTTGAGATCAAAACACAGATTGATGCCCTCTATGCTGATTATACCGATGAAAACGCTGAAAAAATTGGGGAGCTTCAAGTGCAATTTGAAGAAATGAACGGCTGGAATGCCGATAGTGATGCAGCGGCACTTCTTTCCAATTTGGGCATAACCGAAGATTTGCATCACACCGCCATGGCCGATATGGATTCTAAATTGAAGGTTAGGGTACTATTGGCGCAGGCTTTGTTTGGCAATCCTGATGTTTTGGTTATGGATGAGCCGACGAATGATCTTGATTATGATACCATTAATTGGTTGGAGAACTTTTTGGCCAATTATGAGAATACGGTTATCGTCGTCTCTCACGACCGTCATTTTTTAGATGCGGTCTGTACCCATATTGCAGACATAGATTTCGGTAAGATCAATTTGTATTCGGGCAACTACACCTTCTGGTATGAAAGTAGTCAACTTGCGGCTAGACAACGGGCACAGCAAAATAAAAAGTCAGAGGAAAAAGCGAAGGAACTGCAAGAGTTTATTCAGCGCTTCAGTGCGAATGTTGCAAAAAGTAAACAGGCTACGTCCAGAAAAAAAATGTTGGATAAGTTAAAAATCGATGATATCAAACCATCCAGTAGGCGATATCCGGCCATTATTTTCGAGCGTGAACGAGAGGCAGGTGACCAAATACTGAATATCGAAAAACTTGCCTCCACCTCTGATGATGGCGACTTACTCTTTGACAATATCAATATCAATCTTGCAAAAGGGGATAAGGTGGCCATTATTTCAAAAGACTCCCGTGCTACAACGGCATTCTATGAGATCATTACCGGCAATAAAGAGGCCGATAGGGGAACATTGCAATGGGGTGTGACCACGACACAATCTTATTTACCGGCAGATAATGATAAGTACTTTGATGAGAACATGAATTTGGTCGATTGGCTTCGACAATGGACCAAAACCGAAGAAGAACGTGAAGAGGTATATGTTAGGGGTTTTTTGGGTAAGATGTTATTCAGTGGCGAAGAAGCACTAAAAAAATCCACGGTTTTATCGGGGGGTGAGAAAGTGCGTTGCATGTTGAGTAGAATGATGTTACTTCGTGCGAACGTCTTGTTGCTTGACGAACCCACAAACCACTTAGACCTTGAGAGTATAACAGCATTCAATAACTCACTCAAGAATTTTAAGGGAACGGTACTTTTGACCACCCATGACCACGAATTCGTACATACCGTTGCCAATAGGATCATTGAACTGACCCCTAAGGGAACAATTGACCGCTACCTTACCTTTGACGAGTATATGTCAGATAAGGGTATCAAGGCACAACGGGACAAGATGTACGCTGTTCCAGCTTAATTATGCATTAAAATACTTACTGTTCCAGATTACCGGATTAAAGTTTTTACCAAGTGCAAAACCGTAGAAAATCACTACTGCCGCAATTGATTTGAACATGAAAAAGTAAATTATCCAAAATTCGGCTGCGGTATCCGATTTTGAAAAAAGCCCGGAAGGAACCAGCAAGGTAGCCAAATAGCTAATTAATAACGTAGTGATAGTCAAATTCACTATCCCTTTGAAAGGCCAGACCAATGCCTTTCGCAACGGGTGTAAATCGTTTCCCCATTTGTGTATAAGGTAATAATAGCCATTGCCGATGGGTGCAAACAAAAGGGGATCATCCTTATCTTCCAACTTAAAAAGTTTCGAGGGGGCCATTATCTTAAAGCCTTTGATCTCAATACCATGAAGCTTTTCAAGCTGCTTTATTTTTGAAATACCACTTTGCGGAATTTTTCCCTTAAAATATTTTGAATCTAAAAAGCGTAGTCGGTACTCAATACAAATCTTTTTGATCTGTGAGATATGATAAATATTAGGACTCTCCATTAGCTCGAAATCAAATTTATTGGTAATACCAACATTTGATTTGGATTTTAAACGCGATGCTATCTCAGATTCTTTGTTGGAATCTTCTTTTAAAATCTGATAAACCGCATCTAAAATCTCGTTCGAAGGGGTCGTGCTGGCTTTGATACGTGCCAGCTCACGTTCAATGTTCGTCTTTGGAAGCATTATTTTCTTTTTTAGCAATTACTCAAAATTAGTTAAATGATTTTTTTGTCGATAGGAGAGGTCGTTAATTCATATGTTAAATTTATGTTAATTTCTATGAAGTGCATAGGGGCTCATTCCCGATTACAGTTGATTGTGCTATCTTACCGATGTTTTTGGTATTTCATCGATGGAACACGTGAAAATATCAATGCAATTAACAATTCGAACGAAAATGAAAAGTCCCCAATCGCCCCTCTACATCATAGGTTTTCTATGTTTTACCCTATCCCTTTTCTCTCAAACCAAGTCTTTGACCGTGTTGACCCCTTCGGTGTATCCGGTCGTAAATGAGAAGACCATTATGGAGACCACGGGAGATTCTGAGAACCATAAAATCTTACTCGCGGCCGTGAAAGCGGCTGATTTGGAAAAAGTATTGGGCCAAAGTGGTCCTTTCACTTTTTTTGCACCTTCTGACAATGCCTTTTCTAAATTTTCTTCTGAAGAGCTTAAGCATCTTTTCAATGAAGACAACAAAAAAGTGCTGAAAGATTTACTTACGTATCACATCGTCGCCGGCAATTTGTCAGCTTCAAAAATGTTGCGTGCCATGTGTAGTGGTCGAGGTTCGGCAAGTTTTACTACCGTTCAAGGTGCAAAAATTACAGCCACCATGAAAGGTACTGATATTATCTTGACGGATTCTTTGGGCAATACTGCAAAGATTACCGTAGCCGACGCCGGCCAGAGCAATGGTGTTATTCACGAAATAGATACCGTAATACTACCAACAGAGCTTTAAATAGCTACGGTTTACCGCAGCTCTGCGCCCAATTTTGATTTAAAGACTTGTTGAAGTTTAGACATGGTTTTGTCTATTTGTTTATCGGTCAAGGTTTTCGAGGTGTCTTGTAAGGTAAAGCTCAGGGCATAAGACTTTTTCCCCTTTGGTAAGCTCTTTCCGGTGTACACATCAAATAATGCGATGTCAGTGAGTAGATTCCTTTCCGTTTGAAAGGCCAATTCGCGAATTTCCTTAAAACTGATATTCTCATCCAACAACAAGGCCAAATCTCGATTTACTTCCGGATATTTTGGTATCTCATGGAATGTGATGGAATTGTCTTTTACCAGGTTTTGTACGGTTTCCCAATCTATGTCAGCAAACAGAATGACACCTTTAGCATCAAAACCCGTGGCTATCGTCTTTTTTATGATTCCGAATTCAGCGATTTTTTGTCTTTTGTGGTGAATCTCAAGGCCTTCAGAAAACAAGGTGTCCGCAATAGCAACTTCTTTGGTTCCCTTTATACCCAATCGGTCGAATACCCCGGTAAGAACCCCTTTAAGAAAGAAAAAATCAGTGGCTTTTGATTGCGATGCCCAATTTGACGCAGATTGGTTTCCGGTCATGATGATGGATAAGTGAAACTTCTCATTATAGGTATCGCCTTGTCGGCCGTAGGTTTTTCCGAACTCAAAAAACTTCAAATCATGTTTTCTGCGATTTTGATTATAGACCAAGGTTTCAAGACAAGAGAATAGCATTGATTTTCGAAGAACGGCTAAATCGGCACTTAGGGGATTTAACATTTCGACCAATGTGGTGTCATCTTCTTCGTTTAAATAGGTACTGTATTCTTTTGTAACAAGACTATTTGTCATTATTTCAAAAAAGCCTTGAGAAGCCAATAAGTCACCCACGATATTTTGCAACCGATGATTTTCAAATCGAGAAGTACTGGCAACCGAAGCGGTAAACTTTTCGTTGAACCCGATTTTGTTATAGCCATAAACCCTTAGAATCTCTTCAATAACATCTACCTCGCGAAGCACATCGGTTCGATATGAGGGTATTGTAAGCCCAAGGCCAGATTCGGTGACATTGTTAACCTTGATTTCCAACGACGCCAATATTGATTTGATCGTATCGTGGTCAATATTTTCACCGACAAGTCTATTGACTTTTTCAAAGGTCAAAAAAACCTGGGTATCACTCTTTTTATTAGGGTATAAATCAAGAACATCTGAACTGATTTCACCCCCGGCAATCTCTTTGATCAACTGCGCCGCCCGTATCAGGGAATACTCGGTCAGATTGATATCAATTCCCCTTTCAAACCTAAAAGAGGCATCCGTATTCAAACCATGTCTTTTCGCGGTCTTGCGTATAGCTACGGGATCAAAGTAGGCACTTTCAAGAAATATGGAAGTCGTATTTTCGGTTACGCCAGAATGGATACCCCCGAAAACCCCTGCAATACACATGGGCTTCTCTTGGTCACAGATCATAAGATCATCTTCGTGTAATTCTCGTTCAACACCATCTAAAGTCGTGAATTTCGTTCCTTTGGCTAAGGTTTTGACCACTACCTTATGGCCCCTGATCTTCGCTGCGTCAAAAGCGTGTAAGGGTTGGCCAAGTTCGTGTAAAACGTAATTGGTGATATCTACGATATTGTTTATTGGTGAAAGGCCGATGGACCTCAACCTATTCTTAAGCCAATCAGGGGAATCTTGAACAATGACATTACTAATGGTCACACCACAGTACCTGGGAGCCAAGGTATTGTCCTTTACTTCGATATCTATTTTTAGGGACCTATTGTCTACCGCATAGTTACTTGTAGATGGTGTGAGCAGCTTGAGTGCGACTTCTTGCTGTTCTAAGCCCGCCTTTAAATCACGTGCGACACCAAAATGGCTCATGGCATCAGCCCTGTTTGGGGTTAGGCCTATTTCAAATACCTGATCGATTTCAATATTGAAAATTTCACTACAAGGTGTACCAGGCGCAAAATGTTCCTCTAAGACCAAGATGCCCTCATGGCTGTCACCTAAACCGAGCTCATCTTCGGCACATATCATACCATGACTCTCTTCACCCCGAATCTTCCCCTTTTTAATTGTCCATGCCTCCCCCTCTTTAGTGTAAAGCGTAGTGCCTATGGTGGCCACAGGAACTTTTTGGCCTTGGGCCACATTGGGGGCACCGCAAACGATTTGAACAGGGTCTCCACTACCGATATCAACGGTGGTCAGTTTTAATCGATCTGCGTTGGGGTGTTTTGAACAGGTTAGCACATGGCCAACAACGATACCTTTCAAACCGCCTTTAATGGATTCAAAACTCGAGATTCCCTCAACTTCCAAACCGAGGTCGGTAAGTAGTTCCCCGGTTTTTGTCGCTTCCCAATCCAGTTGTAAAAATTGTTTCAACCAGTTGTATGAAATTTTCATTGGCCATTTTTAGAATCAGCAAATATAAAACATTGGTCATTGACATTCAATGTGAATTGCGGACAAAGAATCCGCTAAAATTTGTAAGGAATTTAAAATCTTACGATTTAAATAGCGAAATTTAACGACTATGGGAAAACGACTTTTGATATTGATTTTGGTCTTAGCTGCTTTTGCTTGTAAGAATGAGGTAGTGACAAAGCTGAATACCGGTGAATGGCATGGGACTATGCAAGTAGCTTCAGATGAAGAGCTACCTTTTAATTTTAGCGTTTCGGAATCTGAAGAATCCGGTTACCTTATCAAAATTCGTAATTCTGAGGAAGTAGTCGAAATTGATGAAATTGAGACACAAGGCGATTCCATCCTTATTAAAATGCCTGTTTTCGAAGGATATATCTCTGGGCGTTTTTCAGAAACCGATATTTCGGGGAACTTCATCAAAGAAAGTTTGAATAGGGTGGTGCCCTTTAAAGCCACTTATGGTGAACGTGCAAGGTTCCAAACGAAAGAAGGGGCAAAAGTCGATGTCTCTGGAATATGGGAAACCACTTTCAATTACGGAACGGACAGTCTTTATGTTGCCAAAGGCATCTTCTATCAAGATGACCATAAAGTCACCGGTACCATTCGTACCAAAACCGGTGATTATAGATACCTTGAGGGTGTTGTCGATGGCAGCGAGCTAAAGCTTTCGACTTTTGATGGGGCGCATGTATTTTTGTTCAAGGCACTTGTCAGTGACAGTACCTTGGTAGGACAATTTTATTCTGGCAACCATTCCCTCGAAAATTTTAAGGCGAAAAGAAATGATGCCTATGAATTACCGGATGCCCATACGCTTACTTTCTTAAAGGAAGGATACGATAGTTTTGATTTTACCTTTCCGAACGAAAAAGGAGAACTGATTAGTTTAACCGATGCACGATTCACCGATAAAGTGGTCTTGGTACAGATTATGGGTACTTGGTGCCCAAATTGTCTGGATGAGACCAAGTTTTATGTGGAGTATTTGAAAAATAATCCGAATCCAGAGCTACAGGTGGTCGCGTTGGCTTTTGAATATGCCAAGACCAAGGAAAAAGCTTTTAAAGGCATCGAACGGTTACGAAATAGGGTAGGGGTTACATATCCTATATTATTGGCACAGATAGGGACTTCCAATAAGACGAAAGCCAATGAAAAATTACCTATGCTGAATCATGTACTGTCTTATCCAACTACCATCTATATTGATAAAAAAGGAACCGTCAGAAAAATACATACTGGATTCAACGGGCCTGCTACAGGTGAAAAATATGAGGCGTTCAAAGCAGGGTTCACCAAAACCCTTGATGAATTGCTGGCTGAATAATCAGATTATCGTTGATTTTCCTAACCCGATATTTTCATCGTTCATATTAAGGTCATCATGGTTTTCGACAATGCGGTCGGCTATAAAATCACCAACATGTGATGTACCATACTTGCTGCCTGCATGTAGGTCTGGTGTTACAATTCCTTTTTCCAATGACTTATCCACAGCTTCTCGAACTACCATGGCTTCTTCGTAAAGGGAAAAGTGTTCTAATAACATTGCCGCGGATAATATGGAAGCAACGGGGTTTGCAATATTACCGCCCTTTGCTTGAGGGTACGAGCCGTGTATAGGTTCAAAAAGGGCATTGTCCTCACCGATTGAGGCCGATGCCAAAAGACCAATGGAGCCTCCAATAACACTACCCTCATCCGAGAGGATGTCGCCGAACATATTTTCGGTCAAAATAACGTCAAATTGACTTGGGTTCAGAATTAATTGCATTGCGGCATTATCTACAAAAAGATAGTGTAAGGTTACTTCGGGATAACTCTCCCCGATTTTAGAGACCACTTTACGCCACAAGCGTGAAGATTCCAAAACGTTCGCCTTGTCCACCAAGGTCAGTTTATTATTCCTGTTCTTGGCAGCTTTAAAGGCCAGATGCGCGATCCTACTGATTTCTTTTTGTGAGTATTCGCAAAGGTCTGATGCCACGGTACCATTATCGTTGATTTTTTTCTCGCCAAAATAAATACCTCCGGTCAATTCGCGATAAATGGTAAAATCGGTTCCTGAGATGATTTCTTTTTTTAATGGGGAATTATCCACTAAAGTCGGAAATGTTTTTATCGGTCTGATATTCGCAAAGAGACCCAACTCTTTTCGCAATCGCAACAAACCTTGTTCAGGCCGTATTTTGGCACTGGGGTCATTGTCATATTTAGGGTCACCGATCGCCCCAAAAAGAATGGCATCGGCCTCTTTGCATAGGGCTAAGGTTTTTTCGGGTAATGGGTCGTCAAATTTATCAATGGCAATGGCGCCGACGACTGCTTCTTTATAACTGAAGTTGTGCCCAAAATTTTCCTCAATGGCCTGTAAGGCCTTAACGGCCTGTTCCATAACTTCCGGCCCAATGCCATCACCCGATAATAGTGCGATTTTCAAATCCATACCAATGCCAAATTGGGCTCAAGCTAAACTCTCGAGGTTGATATTGCTGGTTTCCACGATTTCATGAATGTCGCTGTCAATGATTTCCTTTTTACGGTCTGCGAATTTCAAAAAGTTCTCGTAAACGGCATCCAATTGTAATTTGGTCAATTCGTAGCCCACGTTCTTGGCACGATAGGCCAATGCTGCACGGCCGCTTCTTGCGGTAAGCACTATGGATGACTCACTGACACCGACATCTTTCGGGTCAATGATCTCGTAGGTCTCTCTATTTTTGATAACCCCATCTTGATGGATACCTGAACTGTGGGCAAAGGCGTTCGATCCAACAATAGCCTTATTGGGCTGTACGGGCATCCCCATTTTTTCAGAAACCATCAAACTGGTATCGTATAATAATTTACTGTTGATGTTCGTATCTAGGTTTAGGTCTGGATGTTGTCTTAAAATCATTACTACCTCTTCTAGAGAAGTGTTCCCTGCCCGTTCACCAATACCATTGATAGTGCATTCAATTTGTCTCGCACCACCGATGACCCCAGAAATGGAGTTTGCCGTTGCAAGCCCTAAATCGTTATGGCAATGGCAAGAAAGTATTGCCTTTTCAATACCAGTGACGTTTTCTTTTAAATATTTCATTTTTGCACCGTACTCATCAGGTAGGCAATATCCTGTTGTGTCAGGAATATTTAAAACTGTTGCCCCTGCTTTTATGACTGCTTCACAAACACGGGCAAGGTATTCGTTTTCCGTTCTGCCGGCGTCTTCGGCATAGAATTCAACATCTTCTACAAAACTTTTGGCATATTTAACGGCTGCAACGGCACGTTCGATAATGGCCTCTTGGGTAGACTTGAATTTGTGCTTGATATGTGAGTCTGAGGTTCCAATTCCTGTATGGATTCGAGGCCTCTTCGCTATTTTGATTGCCTCGGCAGCCACTTCGATATCCTTTTTAACGGATCGGGTAAGTCCGCAAACTGTGGCATTTTTAACCAACTTGGCGATTTCATGTACTGATTTGAAATCTCCTGGACTTGAAATCGGGAAACCGGCCTCAATCACGTCAACACCCAATTCATCAAGCCGTTCGGCTATGACCAATTTTTGTTTGGTGTCTAATTTGCAACCGGGTACTTGTTCTCCATCTCTAAGTGTGGTGTCAAAAATTTGTACCTTATCTTTACTCATCATTCAGGATAGTTTAAACTCAATAACACGAATATAAAACAGTGATGTGCAAGAACTTTCAAGGCCTATGTCGCATTACAACGTTAAATTGTTTTTTAGGGTATTCAATAACTTGAAAAACAAATACTTAAATAGTTTTTTTTACGATGACAAATACCCCAAAGGATGCGCTATTCATTTTAGTGAAATCACTTTCAAAATCTGAAAAAAGACAGTTCAAACTTTACGTTGGGCGATTAGGTGTCAATACGGACGCTAAATTTTTGGCTTTGTTCAATTTATTGGATAAAATGAAGGCGTACAATGAGCGTCAAATTTTAGAAAATGATATTGTGAAAAAAGCGCAGCTTTCCAATCTAAAGGCGCATTTGTACAAGCAAATCTTGGTAAGTCTGAGGCTGAACCCCGTAAATCAAAATACCCGGGTACAAATTCGCGAGCAGTTGGATTTTGCAACGATCCTGTATCAAAAAGGCTTGTATAAGCAAGCCCTTAAAATTTTGGATAAGGCGAAGGGCAATGCGATCGAAAATGAGGAAAAGAACGTTGCCTATGAGATCGTAGAGCTTGAAAAGGTCATAGAAACACAATATATAACACGAAGTATACCTGATAGGGCAGATGAACTTTCTAGGCAGGCAAAAGAGTTATCAGACCATAATGTGATGACCAGCGAACTGTCGAATCTGTCATTACAGTTGTATAGTATGATGCTCAAAGTTGGTTATGTACGAAATGATGAAGACCTAGAAAACGTAAAAGACTATTTTGATGCACACCTGCCGGGTTATGATATTGAAACATTGGGTTTTCGAGAAAGATTATGGCTTTACAAGGCGTATCTCTGGTATAGTTTTCTAACACAAGATTTTCTATCATCATACAAGTACGCCAGTAAATGGGTGGACCTTTTTTATGATAATGAAGAGATGATCTACCTAAACCCGGTCTTCTTTTTAAAAGGCAATCATTATTTGTTGGAGTCAATGTTCTACATTAAATATCGTTCACAATTCAAAGAGACTTTAGAGCGGTTAGAGCAAATTGTCAACAATAAGGAGTTTTCGAAGAATGACAATATCGTCTCGCTCGCCTTTTTATACTTGAATTCCAACAAGTTAAACCTACATTTTTTAGAAGGTACTTTTGAGAAAGGACTGTATTTGGTAACTATTATTGAATACGGTATCAAAAAGCATCGAGATAGGATCGATGAACACCATATCATGTTATTGTATTATAAAATTGCCTGTCTGTATTTTGGAAATGGTGACAATAAAAATTGTATTGCTTATCTCAAAAGGATAATCTTAAACAAGAATTTGAAAATGCGTGAAGACCTCATGTGTTTCGCGCGTGTTTTAAGCCTGGTCGCACATTATGAGGCAGGTATGGATTATCATCTTGAGATTCAACTAAAGAGCACGTATAAATTTTTATTGAAAATGAATGATTTACAGGCCGTACAAAAAGAGATGATCAAATTTCTAAGGAGCCTGGGCGACATCTACCCGAATGAGTTACGCAATGAGTTTCAAAAGTTATACAACGAACTCAAAAAATATGAGGACCATCCTTATGAAAAAAGGGCATTTCTTTATTTGGATATTCTGTCATGGCTTGAGAGCCATCTTCAAAATAAGCCCGTCGCCACGATAATTAGGGAGAAAGCGATGGCCATAACCCGATAATACACAGTTTGAAGTTTAGCAATAGTAGCATCAGACATTTACTTGAAATCAATGCGGCGATGCTATTTATCAGCACGTCTGGGGCCTTGGGGCGGTACATTCAGCTATCGGTACCCTTATTGATCGCTGCTAGGGCGGTTTTAGCTTTCTTGATACTCTTTATCTACTGTAAATGGCGTGGTTTTTCTTTGAAAGTGTCCAAGAAGGATGTTCTTCCGATTATCCTCAGCGGCATTCTGTTAGGCCTACATTGGTTGACTTATTTTTATGCCCTTAAGCTGTCTAATGTAGCCATAGGGATGCTTTCTTTGTTTACGTATCCGATATTGACCTCCTTTTTAGAACCCATAGTGTTGAAAACGAAGTTTGAGAGGGTCCACTTATTTCTTGGATTTTTGGTACTAACTGGTATTTACTTTTTAGTACCTTCTTTTGATGCCAAAAATTCATATACCATTGCTGTAGGTATCGGGGTATTATCGGCATTGTTTTATGCAATGCGAAACCTGATTTTAAAAAATAGGGTCAGCAATTATAACGGGTCTATGTTAATGTGCTTTCAAATGGCCATTATCGGTATTTTTCTTTCACCCTTTTTTTTCACTAATGAATTTTCTGAATTAGAATCACAATGGTCTAGTATTTTGGTGCTTGCATTGCTTACAACCGCTATCGGACACACCTTGTTCTTGAATAGCTTCAAACATTTTTCGGTGACCACGGCCAGTATTTTAAGCAGTGTACAGCCCATTTATGGCATTTTGATCGGTATGGTGTTTCTTTGGGAAATTCCTTCTTTATGGACCGTTCTAGGTGGTTTTTTCATACTTAGCTCGGTCGTAATCGAAAGCGTTCGGTCTTACGAAAAATAGGGCCTAGCGTTAATACTAAAGCGCTATAAGCCAAGTCTTAATAAGTGGTACAGGCTATAAACACGCATTCCAAATCGGGTCGTCCGGGGGAGGCGCCTTAAAATTGATTTCTTCTTTTTTTATAGGGTGTTGAAAGGCCAGTTCCCTTGAATGAAGATGAATACTACCATTTTTATTACTGCGGTCCGCGCCATATTTCAAATCTCCTTTAATGGTAGATCCTATTGCCGCCAATTGTGCCCTAATTTGATGATGACGCCCGGTTTTCAAATCGATTTCAAGTAAACCGTAGTTATCCAATTTTTTGATTACCTGATATTCTAAAATGGCTTTTTTGCTATTTGGAACTTCTTTCGAACGCGCGTAAGACTTGTTTTGTTTTTGATTTCGAACCAGCCAATGCATCAAACTGGCACTGGTTTCTTTAGGAATTTCTTTGACTACGGCCCAATAGGTTTTCTTTGTTTTTCCTTCTGAAAATGATTTGTTCAATCTAGGAAGGGCCTTTGAGGTTTTGGCAAAGACCACGATACCCGATGTGGGTCGATCCAACCGATGGACCACCCCTAAATATACATTTCCGGGTTTGTTATGCTTTTTTTTCAGGTAGATTTTGACCACCTCACTTAATGGGGTATCGCCCGTTTTATCACCCTGTACAATATCACCGGGTCTTTTATTGACTACGATTAAATGATTGTCCTCGTAAAGAACCTGAAGGTTTTCAGGCTTTGAAAGCTTACTATTTGACAACTGTTTATTTTTTAAGATCAATCGACTCAGTACTGCTCATCTTCACTGGGGAAATCCCTACTTTTTACATCAGCGACATACTGCCCAATGGCATTGCTCATTTCCTCATAAAGGTTCATATAGCGTCGCAGAAAACGCGGATTGAATTCATGGGTCATTCCAAGCAGGTCATGTACGACCAATACTTGTCCATCAACACCATTGCCGGCACCAATACCAATTACCGGTATGGAAATACTTTCGGCAACTTCTTGTGCCAATTTGGCGGGAATCTTCTCCAATACCAAGCCAAAACATCCTAATTTTTCAAGCATTTTAGCATCTTGTTTCAGTTTCTTGGCTTCGGCTTCTTCTTTGGCACGAACGGTGTAGGTGCCAAATTTATAGATGGATTGCGGTGTAAGTCCCAGATGGCCCATTACGGGTATTCCCGCACCGATAATCCGCTTTATGGATTCCTTTATTTCATCCCCCCCCTCTACCTTTACCGCATGGCCGCCACTTTCTTTCATAATGCGTATGGCCGAACGTAAAGCTTCCTTTGAATCACTTTGATAACTACCAAACGGAATATCAACAACGACCAAAGCCCTTTCTGCAGCCCTCACTACGGAACTTGCGTGATAGATCATTTGATCAAGCGTTATGGGCAGTGTGGTTTCATGGCCGGCGATCACATTACTGGCCGAGTCACCTACCAAGATGACATCGATTTTAGCTGCATCCACAATTTTGGCCATGGAGTAATCGTACGAAGTCAACATCGAGATCTTTTCTCCATTTTGCTTCATTTCAATCAATGATTTTACCGTGATTCTTTTGTACTCTTTTTTCGCTACGGACATTTCATAAGGTTTGGAAGGCTAAATGTAAGCAGATTTGTTTAATTTGGATTTCAATAAAAAGTCCTGTTTATGGGGAAAGCCATTTTTTTGATATCGTTTTTGGGCTGTCTAACTCTTTTGACCGCACAAAATGATGCAGAAGCCGAGGTCAAAAAAGTTGTGGAAACCTTTTTTGATGCTTTTCATGATCAAGATTCGGTTGCCATGAAAAAAGTAGTTGGTGACAATGTTTTATTGCAAACCACCGGAAGAAACAAAGCGGGGGAGACCCAGTTCAAGTCACAAAAAATCGAGAACCTATACCGCTCCATTGTGAGCATACCGGATAGCGTTCAATTTCAAGAAAAACTGACCTCTTGGTCTATTCAGATTGACCGTACCATGGCGAATGCTTGGGTAGGATATGAGTTTTGGATCAATGGTGAATTCTCGCATTGTGGTATCAACTCTTTTCAGATGGTCAACTTTGACGGAGATTGGAAGATCGTCTACCTTATTGATACCCGGGGTAGGGCAGGATGTATTGAGGATTGACACTTTCAAGCTTTTTAATCTATAGCTTGATTGCTGCCGGTTTAATGGGTCTTTGAATCATTAAATTGCCATAATACATTCACCAGTTGCCATTTGCCGTTCAGTTTTACAATGTGCATATAATCAATCCATTCATCCGCTATGAGTTTTACCGAAGCTGTTTTGTCGTAAACATCAAGTATAATTACCTCCTTTTTTGGATTTTCTGGAAACCTATCTGCCTCGGCGTTATAAGTTTCGGCAAGTAAGATCATAGCATCGGTAAAAGTCTCCCGTAAGTACTCCTTTCCGGTTTTTTTATTCGTCCAAAAAGTCCTTTTTACCATTCTAGGATGGGCAGCACGTTCAAATTGTTCTGGTTTTGCATTATGTTGCGATTCGATATAATCCAACGCCACTTGTCTGATTGCCAAAGTATCTTGTGATGTTTGAGCTTGAAGATGAAAAACCAAAAGTAAAAGAAAGGAATATAGAAGTGTACAAGACCGTTTCATAAGTGATTTTTAACTGACCGTTGTTCAAATATACCGTAACGCTTGGTTTATGGCTTTTTATGGTTGCATAGGTATCGAAAGATTTGGCTGTTATCGTCATTGAAACGCTGCATTTTAACCATGTTGTAATCACATTTAAATCCACGGTTAGTCTTCTTTTTTCTTACCCAATGAGACTTTATAGTCATCTATGTTGCCCTTGATCTTAAGGTTAAGGTATTTTATTTTTTTGCTGGTATCCACTTCTACGATCTCATCTTCTTGTTTTGAATTGGGAATGGTATCGTTCTTGCTTCCAAATAATTTTTGCCAAGCAGCTTTTCTTACCGTTTTCCAGGGAATACGTAAGTAATAATCGATATTTTGGTTGTTGTCATGCGTACCGGATAGCTCTATGTGCCCCAAAGTGGATTCAATCGTCATAGCCGGAATTGTAATCTTCCCTTTATGGATATCCAAACTGTTCTGCAATGTATCAAACCGAATGTTTTGCAAGTTCTTATCACCCATATAATCGGAAAGCGCCAGCATCGGATCGTAATTTTTCAGCCTTCCGTTCAGTACTTTTACATCCATTTCCAACGTAGATTGGTCTAAATCTGGCACCATATCAGGGTATACCCTGATCTTACCTTTGATTCTAGAGGTGAGCTTGCCCTGTAGATTTTCTGAAACGAGATGGTCTTGTCCAAAATTTTCAAATTTGAACAACAGCTTATCCAGATCAATATTGTCCATCACCAGATCTGGTTGCATATAGATGTGTTTTGGATCACTACCGTTGAAATATCCATTCAAACGAATGTTTCCACCAGCTGCATCCATATCAAGGGTATCGATATAAATATAATGGTTGGGTGTTGTTCTTATGGCCGCTTTGATATTTTGAAGATCTATTCTATGGTAGATAAAGTGGGCGATGTCTGCCTTTAATTGCATATCGGTGAATGGCAGTTCATATAAATTGAAGGCATCTGCGTGCGCTTTTACATCTGCTGTTTTCGACGCCACCACTTCCGTTGTTTTTGGTGTATCCAAATTAAATTTAAAGAGGGCATCAAAGTCGATATAATTTGCTTTTACTGCGAGGTAATTATCCCTTTTCTTTATTTTTTCATCGTTACCCAAATAGTAGTTGAGATCAAAATTAAAATCAGTGGTTCCTATTTCGCCATGAAAATCTTTTATCACCAAGTGTTCTTCTTCGTAATGTATGTTACCCCTAAAATTATCAAAGCGCAGTGGGTGCAATTTCATTTTGGTATTCAACTTGTCCAAAGCCAGGTCTATGGAATGTAGAGCAGCATCTTTATAATGCATGTTAGCCGCAAAATGCAATGCCAAATTATCGAATGACTCATGCCGATACTCCTCAGGAACATAATTTTCACCTTTGTATGAAAAAACATCTTCCAATCTTAGCTTATTTGAGGTAAGATTGATATCCATTGCTACATCTCCATTAAGCTGTGGTTGCATCCAAAAGGCATACTCATGTACCAATCCATCAAAATGAAAATCGCTATCATCGATATAACCCGTAAAATCCAAAAGTTGCAAGTCTTTCTCATCGATTATGATATCAGCATGAAAATCATGTAATTTATGCGGATAGTGTTTCAAGTCTGCATGTAGGCTATCGATAAAAAATTCCCCTTTGGGTAAATATTTCGATGACGTGACGTCTTTTGCGGAAGTTTTAAAAGAAAGCCCCAGACTTAGATTTTCTATCTGTTCGTCAAAACCGGTTTGGATAGTATCTAGAATTGAAAAACGCGTCAATTCTGCAATATCAATGGTATTCGCGGCAATATTCAAATGTGCTTCGACAGGTATGTCGGTATGGTGTACAATGGCAGGTAGGTCAGACAGAAAACCGTTTACCGACAAATCTGATTTCCCCAATGCTAGTTCAAACTGTTTTAGGGTTGCTTCTTTACCATTCATGACGAGATTTACATCCAATTTCTCAAGAGGGGCAGGGAGCTCTTTGGTGACCAGACTTAGATTCTTTATGATCAATTCCGCAAAATACGCCTGATTAAGTTTTTCCAACGCTTTTTCAGGGTTGTCGATATCGATGATATCATGAAAATTCATCGCTAAAGAAACTTCCCCAGATACCTCTTCTATCTGCTCTAGGTTAAAAAATTCTGTAATAAAACCTAAATTAAAATTCGACTCTATTTGCATGTCGACTTCTGGTGATTCAAAATTTCTCACAAAAAGGGAGCCTTTGAATTCCCCTTTTTCCAAAGAGGCCGTCATATCATCAAGGGAAAATTCCATGGTACTTGCGTCTCTATTCATACCATTGGTAAAATGCCCTTTGAAGCCCATATTATCAATCTTTTTGGCCCTTTCGGTATTTTCTAAAAATGCCTTCCCTGCACCAAATTCAGCCGTTATCGCCGGTCTATTTCCTTTGTTGGATGCTCCTTTGATATTCGCATTAAAGTAGATTTCACCAGCATTTCTGTATTTCTCTAAAACGGGAATCACATCTGCTGGGGCAAAAGCGATGAGCATATCAAAATTCGGTTTGGTTCCTTTTATAGAGAGGTCCAGGTCTACATCGTTTTTGGTATCTATGGAACCCTCTAGTTCAAAATCACCATTTTCCATAACAATGCCCGAGGGTCGTATGTCAAGAATACCCGTATGGTCATTGAATATTATGTCGGTATGTATTTCAAAATGTTTTTTGCGGATGAAGGTCGTATCCCCATCTTTTATCACATTTAGTTCAAAATCAGTATCAATATGGCCGGCCATGATACTATCTTTTATCGTAAAGCCTCCTTCGCCGTTGTATATGAATTTTTCAACATCAGTGGTGGTGGCTTCATCCAAGGTATGGACATCCAGATTTTTAAGCTTTATTTTTTTTAGATGGATATTGGTAGCTGAAGTTTCCGCCTCTGCCGTGCTGGCCAAGGAGTTTTGAATATTGGTCGTATTGTTTTCATGTATTACAAGATTGAAAACACCTTCTTCTATCAATAAAGAACGAATGTCATAATTTCCGTTCACCATATCCCATAGATTAAAACCTACATAGATATCCTTTACGTCCATTATCAGTGGTGCGTTGTCTTGCTTCGTCTCAAAAATTCGAACGTCATATACTTTTAATGAGATATCAGGAAAATTGCCCCAGAGCGTCAATTCACTTTCACCAACGGTAATAAGACCTTCATGATCTTGGTTAAGTTTTGCAATCCCTTCTTTTATAAGCTCGGCTTGGTTGCTTTGAACATATAGGTAACCTACCCCTGTTAGAACTATTGGCACAAAAAGAAGTGCCCATATCATCCGTTTTAAACGTTTGTGAATCTTCAATATAGTTGCATTTAATACAGGAGTGTCATTATGCTTTAAAAGTAACGGAATAGGATAGGGGCGTATTGTTTAACCCCTGTATTTCGTTTTGGTCGTTTTGGGGTCGGTATGTTATCAACAGTCGCTCAAGAACACACCTACGGCCAAGCCACCTTCAGAGGTCTCCTTATATTTACTGTTCATATCTTTAGCGGTTTCCCACATGGTTTGTACCACTTTATCCAAAGGAACTTTAGCAGCTGCGGGGTCTGAGTCCATAGCCAATTCGGCAGCATTGATAGCCTTGATGGCGCCCATGGCGTTCCGCTCAATACAGGGTATTTGCACCAAGCCCCCTATGGGATCACAGGTTAGCCCCAGATGGTGTTCCATGGCTATTTCAGCAGCACAAAGTACTTGTTCGGGAGTGCCTCCCATTAGTTCGGTCAATGCTCCTGCCGCCATTGCCGATGAAACCCCGATTTCAGCCTGACAGCCTCCCATGGCTGCTGAAATGGTAGCCCCCTTCTTGAAAATACTGCCAATCTCGCCCGCAACCAATAAAAAACGCTTGATATCGTCAAAATCCCCATCATGGTTCTCAATGACCAAATAGTACATCAATACTGCGGGAATAACCCCGGCGCTTCCATTCGTAGGGGCCGTGACCACACGCCCCAATGACGCATTCACTTCATTCACGGCCAATGCAAAACAACTGACCCATTTTATGATTTGGCGAAATTTGACCTCCGTCTCCCTGATGGTCTCCAACCATTCTTGTGGTGTGGCATAGTCTAGTTCGCCTTTCAACTTTTGGTGTATGTCGTAAGCCCTTCTCCGCACGTTCAATCCGCCGGGTAGCACACCTTCCGTATGGCATCCGGTATACATACATTCGAGCATGGTTTCCCAGATGTTTTTTAAGTCGGTATCTATTTCAGCATCTGTTCGCAGTGATTGTTCATTCTTAAAAACCAATTCTGAAATCCGTTTGTTTTCTTGGGTACAATATGCTAACAACTCTGCACCTGTTTTAATGGGAAATGGAAAAGTTTTAAATACTTCCTTATTTTCTTTGGCATGAATACGCTCTTCTTTGACGACAAAACCGCCTCCGATGGAATAATAGGTTTCTGAAATGACTTTTCCAGAGGCCAATTGGGCCTCGAATTCAATTCCATTGGAATGGAAGGGAAGGAATTCCCTCAAAAAAATGATATCAAGGGTGTTATCAAAGGGAATGACTATTTCACCCCCAAGATTTAGTTTTTTGGTTGTCTTTACATTTTCAATTGCGGGTGTAATGGACGCTATGGGAATATTGACAGGGTCGGTACCCAATAAGCCTAAAATCACTGCGGTATCGGTGGCATGACCTTTACCGGTCAACGACAGGGAACCATAGAGTCTGACTTTGATGTGTTGTACTTTTTGAAAATGGTCTTCTTCTTGCAGCTCTTTAATCCAGCGCTCGGCAGCACGCCATGGCCCTAAGGTATGCGAGCTGGAAGGACCAACGCCAATTTTTAGCATGTCAAAAACGCTGATACATTCCATGGATCGGATTTGTTTTCACAAAGATAAGAATGTGGAATGTATGAAACATTGAATATATAGTAAACAGTAAACAGGGGATATGCGGTAGTTTGGAAATATGAAGAATAGTTTTGATAACTCTCAAATTTATTAATTTCCACTAACCACTAACCACTAACCACTAACCACTAACCACTAACCACTAACCACTAACCACTAACCACTA
>CANNDD010000002.1 GCA_947503285.1 uncultured Croceitalea sp. | reverse complement strand
TTTATGGTTTATGGTTTATGGTTTATGGTTTATGGTTTATGGTTTATGGTTTATGGTTTATGGTTTATGGTTTATGGAAATTATAAATTTCATTCATATCTTCCATATCCTTTGATTTATTTCCTACTTCCTACTTCCTACTTCCTACTTCCTACTTCCTGACTCCTGATCCCTGATTACCTACTTAGTGCATAAACACAGGTAAACCCTTCAAATTCCAAATAAAAAACATCATAATTTGATTTTTTGCCCTCATAGCTAATTTGAGCTGTAGTCGATTGATTTTCAAAAGAAAAATCGAGCACATTGATATGTTTTAAAAAACTTAACCCCGGTTGGGCATATATTTTATAAAGTGATTCCTTGATTCCCCACACTATAGTTAGCTTTCTGACAATGGCCTCAGCATTTGCCAAGGTCCTGTATTCCTCAATTGGAGTGAACTTATGGGCGATACGCAATATTTTGTCGCGTTGCTTTTCGATATCAATGCCCACCTCAACCGAGTTGCTTACAATAATAGCCGTGAAGTTATGCGAATGTGTAATTGAAATATGCCTACCATCATGCAAAAAGGGCTTTCCAAATTCATTGTAGAAAACATCCTTATCCTCAAATCCAGCTTCCCAGAACAAATGCCTAATACTCAAAAAAGCACGACGGTGTAGTGCTGATTTCATGCCAAGCATACGACTTTGACAATGTTCGGTCAATACGACCTTTTCTGCCAAGCTGGTTTCGGGTTCCGTGACTTTCCAGATAAAAACCCGGGTATCGTGAGAGACTGTTATCGTTTTGTAAAGAGGCACGGCTGAAAGTTATGTAATTTGTACCTTTGCACCCTAAAATTGCTAGAAAATAAATCAAAAATACATTATGAACACAAAGACGATTCCATTTGTACCTTTTAAAGTTAAAGATATTTCCCTTGCGGACTGGGGAAGAAAAGAAATAGAATTGGCAGAAGCTGAAATGCCAGGTTTGATGGCCCTTCGCGAAGAATATGGAGACGAACAACCCTTAAAGGGCTCGAGAATAGCCGGTTGTTTGCATATGACCATTCAGACAGCGGTCTTGATAGAGACCCTAGTTGCCTTGGGTGCCGATGTTACCTGGAGCTCGTGCAACATTTTCTCTACACAAGACCATGCGGCAGCCGCTATTGCCGCTGCAGGAATTCCCGTTTACGCTTGGAAAGGTATGAACGAAGAGGAGTTTGACTGGTGTATCGAGCAAACCTTGTTCTTTGGTGAGGACAGAAAACCATTGAACATGATCTTAGACGATGGTGGCGATTTGACCAATATGGTCTTAGATCAATACCCTGAATTGGCCGCTGGTATCAAAGGCTTATCAGAAGAGACCACCACTGGGGTACACCGTTTGTACGAACGTGTGAAAAACGGTACCCTACCCATGCCCGCAATCAACGTTAATGACTCCGTGACCAAATCTAAGTTTGATAACAAATACGGTTGCAAAGAAAGTGCAGTTGACGCGATTCGTAGGGCCACCGACACCATGTTGGCAGGAAAAAGGGTCGTTGTGGCCGGTTATGGTGATGTAGGTAAAGGCACCGCTGCTTCCTTTAGGGGGGCCGGGGCAATCGTCACGGTAACGGAGATTGATCCCATTTGTGCTTTACAGGCTTGCATGGACGGATTTGAGGTTAAAAAATTGGAATCGGTAGTTCAGAATGCCGATATCGTAATCACCACGACAGGAAATAAGGATATCATTCGTGAAGAGCATTTCAGGGCTTTAAAAGACAAAGCCATTGTTTGTAATATTGGTCATTTTGATAATGAAATTGACATGGCTTGGTTGAATGGGGAATACGGCCATACCAAAGACGAAATCAAACCACAAGTCGATAAATATACCATCGAGGGTAAAGACGTCATCATCCTGGCCGAAGGTCGTTTGGTCAATTTGGGTTGTGCTACCGGTCACCCAAGTTTTGTGATGAGCAACTCATTTACCAATCAAACCTTGGCGCAAATCGAACTTTGGAAAAACAGTGCCAACTATGAAAATGAGGTGTACATGTTACCAAAACATCTAGATGAAAAAGTAGCTAAACTACACTTGGCAAGGTTAGGTGCCGAGTTAACGGAGCTGAAAGAAGATCAAGCAGCTTATATTGGTGTAACCGTAGAAGGTCCGTATAAGCCAGAATATTACCGCTATTAAAAAACGGTATGATTAGAAGTAAACCCCCGACCATGGTCGGGGGTTTACTTTTTGTGGCGATATTTACATTTCGAATTTGAAAGGCTATGAAAATTATATTGACCGGGGCAACGGGCACATTAGGTTCCCAAGTGCTTTTTTCTTTGCTCGAAACCCGCTTTAAGGAAATTGAACAATTATTCTTAATCGTCAGAAAGAAAAAGAAGGTCTCAGCTAAGCAAAGGGTTGAAGCGATGCTTCAAAGCGAGGTCATCCCCAATTTCATCATAAAAAATAAGGAAGCGGTACTCAAAAAAATCAGCGTGATCGATGCCGAACTGGCCTTACTGCCCTCAAACTTTTTAAAAACCGGGGCCAAATATAATTTTATCCATTCCGCCGGTTACGTGAACCTATCCATTGACCCCAACAGTAAAGACGAAATATTTAAGGAAAACCTGACATTTACATCACAAATTTTTGAGTCTTACCAGCCATACCTTGAAAAATTCACCTATATCAGTACTGCGTTCTCGATTGGAAAGTTGAGCGGTCTACTCGAAAACAATTACGTTGGTATTGAGCAAAACGAATACCGAAACCATTACGAAGCTTCTAAACATGCGACTGAAAAATATTTGGTAAAAGCCGGGGGGCAAGCGAATATCCCTATTCAAATATTACGCCCTAGTGTACTTGGTGGAAACATTATGGACAAACCTAGTTTCTTTATTTCGAAGTATATGGTTTTCTATCTTTTTGCCAAGTTTTTCTATCGAAGTAATTCTTCGGAAACGGTTCGTATACAGGCCAATAAATTCAGTAAGCTCAATATCATTCCGACGGATTATGCGGCAAAAGTTATTGCCAAGGTTTTTGATATGGCCATTGAGCAACTCAATATCGTGAATTCAAAAGGCACTGATATCTTTCATGGTATCTCAAAAATTCTGGAAACCGTCAATTTTAAGAATTTTAAAATGACCCAGGAAGTATTGGAAACGGCCAATGAATTTGAAAGCACCTTAGAACAGTTCTATTATGAAACTATTGGTATTCATCTAACCCCATACTTAACAGCAAAACCGTATGAGTGGGATACCACGCTTTTAGAGAGTATTTTACCCATACCGAACTATAATCTAGAAGATTACTTGGTTTCAACAATAGAATACGCAAAGTCAAATGGCTTTCGAAACCAGCGATGGTAACTACATGTCCAACCACCGTTTAAAATTTGTGGTACGCTCTCGCGATACGATGACCTGTTCTTCTTCTTTGGGTAATAGCTTTAATAAGAGTCGGCTATTGAAATAACTGTGTATTTCGACGACGGCCTTTACCGAAACCATAAATTTTCGGTTAATGCGAAAAAAGTGGATGGGATTCAAAATATTCTCCAATTGATCTATGGTGTATTCAATAGGATAAGCTTGAGCAGAATGCGTATATAGGTAAATTAGCCCCTCATGTGACTTAAAATAGGCAATATCAGCTACATTGAACGATTTGAACATGTTACCCACCTTAACCATAAATCGATGTTTATACTCTTTATGGAACAACTGTTTTAGATGTTCAAGATTCTCAGTGGAACTGCCACCACTTTTGGTAAGGTTCTTTTCGAATTTTTCCAGTGATTTTTTCAAATCATCCTTGACTATCGGTTTTAAAAGGTAGTCTAATCCATTATATTTAAAACCCCTAATCGCAAACTCATTGTAGGCGGTCGTGAAAATTACGGGCGGGTGGTCTTTCAAACTATCCAAAATATCAAAACCATAGCCATCATTTAGCTGGATATCGCAAAAAATCAAATCTGGTATCGGATTTTCAGAAAACCAGGTCGAACCATGCTCAACGGATGTTATGTTGGTGATAATATCAATATTTGGCGACAGCTCGGCTACTAACCGGCTTAATCGTTTTGAGGCAAACTCTTCGTCTTCTATGATTACGGCTTTCATCTTATGATATCGCTAATACGTTCATTTCGGTTATGCCTTTATCCAATAAGGGAATAGTCACCTCAAAAGATGCTGTTTCTTCGCGTACCAAAACCTGTTGGTTCGTATAGAAAGAATACCGTTTCTTAATATTCTTAAGTCCCAATCTTGTCGTTTCTTCCTTAAGGTCTCGTTTTCGAAGGTTGTTTTTGACCGCTAGGGCAGCATCACCTATGGTGGTTATTTGAATATGTAGAGGGCGCTCTTTACTGTATAAGTTATGTTTTAAGGCATTTTCCACCAACATTTGAAGGGAAAGTGTGGGAATACTGTAGTTTTCGGTAACCACATTGATATTCGTTTCTATAACCACTGCCTCTTTATGCCGAACGTTCATCATAAAGACAAAAGCATCTAAAAAACCGAGCTCTTTCCGAAGGCTGACCAAGTCATGTCCACGGTTATCCAAAATATAACGATACGAACTTGCAAGTCGGGTAACGAAATCAGAGGCTAGGTCCCTATCCTCATACATTAACGAGGTCAAGGTATTTAGACTATTGAATAAAAAATGGGGGCTTATCTGATTTTTCAAGGCCGTGTATTGTGATGCCATCATCTCACGCCGTAAATCTTCCATTTGCCGAGTAAGTTCGTCTTTTTGCTTTATGGAAAAGTAAAAAAGGTTTATAAAAACCACTGCTGTTGCAAGCAACCATGACCTAAAAATATTGCTGCGAAATTCAAGAACGGGATCTTCGCAAACAATACCTATGGTATCTTTAAATGGAAAAAGTGCCAAATAGTAGATTAGGGTCGTCATAGGCACCAAAAGCAACATGGTCTTACCGAAAATGAGGAGGCTATTTTTCAGATCAAGGCCACCCGCTTTCAATTGTTCGTAAATGAGGCGATCATTATACTCCCAAGTAACCATAAAAAATAGGAAGGCCGTTACATAATAGAAAATGCCGGTAGGATCAACGAAGTCTAAAAAACCCTCTCCCTCATGCTCAACGGTGGCCTTGATCATTAGATAAACCACATTCACCACCATCCATCTGAAAAAGAATTTTCGAAGCCCCTTTTTGGTAAAATAATTTTTCATATCAACCCTAAAGATACTTAACTCATATAGTAATGGGTCTTATACTGCCATAGATCGTTAAAATGACCGTTGAATCGTAACTATATCTTTTAAACCGTAAATCTTCGAAATATGACCTTTAAAATCAGTACAACTGCTTTACCTAATCCATCAAACCCTAAATCAACAACCTGTCGATTATGGACAATATCACATGATTTTTAAAAAACATATTTGGGCAACAAAATAAAAAATCATGAATAAACTAGGTATTCTATTCGTATTGCTTTTAGGACCATACGTAATGGCACAAACGGGTACCATCAAAGGTGTTGTCTTGGACAAACAATCTGAAGCACCCCTCATTGGGGCTACAATAGAGCTTTTAAACCAAAGTACCGGTATTGGTGTGGTAACCGATATCGATGGAAGGTTTACATTGGATAATGCCCCAGTAGGCCGGCAAAATATTCGAGTTGGTTATATCGGTTATGAAAGTATAACGCTTCCAAATATCGAAGTAACTGCCGGTAAAGATGTTTTGCTTACCATTACCCTATTGGAATCTTTCAATCAATTGGATGAGATCGTACTGACTAGTGATACCAATAAAGATCGCGCCAACAACAAATTGGCTACGGTCTCTGCCAGACAATTCGGGGTAGAAGAGGTCACCCGTTTTTCTGGGGGCAGAAGTGATGTAGGCCGTCTCGCCGCCAACTTTGCAGGGGTATCAACACCAGATGATAGTAGAAATGATATTGTAGTACGCGGAAATTCCCCTACTGGATTACTATGGCGGGTTGAGGGTATCCCCATTCCCAACCCCAACCACTTTTCGACTGTCGGCACTACGGGAGGTCCCGTATCGGCCGTGAATCCGAATACCCTCAAGAACTCTGATTTCTTGACCTCTGCCTTTGCTTCTGAATACGGTAATGCCTTGGGCGGTGTTTTTGACCTGGGGCTTAGAAAAGGAAATGTTGACGACTATGAATTCTCTAGCCAAGTAGGCATATTTACCGGGGTTGAAGCCAATGCCGAAGGCCCTTTAGGCAAAAAGAACGGCTCATTTTTGGTTGCTGCCAGATATTCTTTGATCGGCTTGATAGGCGCTGGTGCCGGGGGCACCTCGGCAACACCCAATTACAGTGACCTTACTTATAATATTGATTTTGGAACGGGTAAACTAGGGCGACTCTCGTTATTTGGAATGCTAGGAAATTCAGATATCGAGTTCTTAGGTGACGATATCGACGCAGATGACCTTTTTGCGGCTGAAGATGAAGATACCTTTGTCGAAAGCAGGTTTGGTTTAATCGGTTTAAAACATCAAATCCCTTTAGGGAAAAACTCGTATTTACGTACCATCGTTGCTACATCCTTTTCTGGAAACGACTTCACCGCAAATCGTTTTATTGATAAAGATACCCCACAAGAAAGAAGTATTTTGTTTACCGAATCGGATGCCTCTGAATCGCGACTTTCATTTTCGACCCTATTCAATTCAAAATTGAGCAACCGCGCAACATTAAGAGCCGGGTTATTGATAGAAAATTTTAATGTTGAACTCACCACAAGGGATCGAAATGAACAACCAGATACTAATGGGGATGGAGATCCAGACCTGTTTACCTTTTTAAGTGTTGACGAAAACTTTTCCATACTGCAGCCCTACGTACAGGCCCAGTTTAGATTGACCGAGAAACTTACCTTGGATGCTGGTCTACATGCCCAGTACGGAAGCCTAAACGAGCAGTTTGTGCTAGAACCCCGAGCGGCATTCAACTATCAAATAGCGCCCAAACATAAAATCAATTTTGGATATGGATTACACCACCAAAACGTACCCTTCCCGTTATTGTTTCTCAATGAGGATGTTAACGGTAATTTGATTCAGACCAATAGGGAACTGGATTTTGTACGAAGCAATCATTACGTGGTAGGTTACGACGTAAAATTGGGTAACGCTTGGCGCGGAAAGGTTGAAGTTTACCATCAAGAAATAGCCAATGCCGCCGTAGAACCATTTCCATCAAGTTATTCGTCACTAACGGAAGGTTCTGATTTTGGGTTTTCAAATGATCGCGTGTCATTGGTCAACGAGGGTACCGGATTCAACAGTGGGGTCGAACTGACCTTAGAGAAGTTTTTTAGCAACAATTACTATGGTTTGCTAACGGGGTCTTTTTTTGAGAGTAGGTACGAAGGTAGTGACAGTATAGAAAGAAATACCCCATTCAATAACGGTTATGTGATCAATGCGTTGGCGGGCAGGGAGTTTCCATTGGGTGCAAAGCGAAACAAAGTCTTCTTTTTTGATACCAGGGTTTCTTTTGCAGGTGGGCGTTACTTTACCCCGGTGGATTTAGCGGCTTCACAACTTGCAGGTTTTGAGATCCTTCAAGAAGATATTGCCTTTAGCGAACAATACGATGCGTATTTAAGGTGGGATGTAAAATTCGGACTAAAGATAAATAGTCGAAACAAAAAGCAATCACATCGGTTCTACGTAGACCTTCAAAACGTAAGCAATCGAGAAAATGTTTTTGTACAACGCTACAATCGGTTAACGAATCAAATAGATCAAGTAGATCAAATTGGTTTCTTTCCAGATTTTGGTTACAAATTTCAATTTTGAGCGTCTTATAATCATCAATCAAAAAGTAGATCATCATGAAAAAAGTGAACACTACAGAAAAAATGAAGCCTCCAAAACCTACAAAGAAGGTTTTTAAAATGAAAAAAAAGGAACTGACCCCAAAACTGATTTGGTGGGGGTGGAAAACGGCATAATAGCATGAAAAAAGTTGGATTAGCATTACTCGTTATCGTTCTAATATTCATAGCACTGTATTTGCGTAACAATCGGGAATCGAATGGGGATTTCTTGGATGATGAATTCGCAGAAATTGAAAACTACATTCCAAAAAAGGATGTACTGAATATAGAAGTATCTCAAGCTGATGTAGCCTGGCATTTAGATCATATGCTCAAAACCATAAACCAAATCAGCAAAACTGTTCAAGATTCCAATCCTGAAGAATACGAATATAGTTTCAGTTTGCAACAGGTCATAGTGCACACCTTGGGCATGATACCAAGGGGAGTGGCGCAATCACCTCAAAATGTAAGGCCGCCCAGAGTGATTCTAACCGATAGCATTTATATACAACTTAAAGAAGCAAAACAACATATTGCCCAATTAAATTCACTTAATGAAAAGGCTTATTTCAACCACCCGGTCTTCAATACCTTAGACAGGGACCAAACACGGCGTTTTCTTGCTATTCACACCAAACATCATTTAAAGATTATAAAGGATATTTTGAAGGAATAAAAAAAACCCTCATCTTTCGATGAAGGTTTTGTACTTTAATAAAAGGCCAGTCTCTTAAGCCTCGAAAGGCTCAATGGAAACATAAGATTTTCCACCTACCTTTTTCTCGAACTTTACCAGACCATCAACCCTCGCATGCAATGTATGATCCTTACCGGCATATACATTTTCACCTGGGTTATGCTTTGTTCCGCGCTGTCTAACGATAATGTTACCAGCAACTGCAGCTTGGCCACCAAAAATCTTAACCCCTAAGCGTTTCGATTCTGATTCCCTACCGTTTTTAGAACTACCTACACCTTTTTTATGTGCCATTTTTCTACGGTTTTATTGTTATACTTTAGGGTTTGACTTACTATGCTTTACCCCCGTCTAATTCGTCTTGCCATTTCTTCAACTCATCCCACTTGCCTTCTGCAGCCATTTTGGCCTGGGCTGGCCACGTATCCGTAACGTGGTTACCGCGAACGTCAGCAATGATTTCAGAAATTTTAGCCGGCTTTGCTTTTGCCAAATCGGCAAAAGTCGCAATACCCGCTGCTACCAATGTTGAAGCGATCTTAGGTCCGATACCTTCAATCTTCTTCAAATCGTCCGCTTTTGCTTTTGCAGGCGCCTTTTTAACCGGGGCTGCCTCTTTTTTAGGTGCAGCTTCTTTCTTTGGGGCCGCAGCCGCCTTGGCCGTTTCAGCTTTAGGCGCTGCCTCTTTCTTGGCCTTTGCCGGGGCAGCTTTCTTGGCACCTTTGGCAACAATACTTTCAACCACAATTTCGGTCAAAGATTGTCGATGCCCATTTTTCTTTCTGTAACCCTTACGTCTCTTCTTGTGAAAGACGATTACTTTATCACCCCTTAGGTGCTTGACGACTTTGGCCTCTACGGCCGCACCGTCTATGACTGGGGCGCCAACGGTAACGTTACCATTATCATCCAGAAGAAAGACCTTATCAAAAGTTACTTTTTTACCTTCTTCTGTTTGCAAACGGTGAACGTACACTTTCTGGTCTTTTGCAACTTTAAATTGCTGCCCTGCCATCTCTACAATTGCGTACATAATGCGTTGAATTAAATTTATTGAACCCCTATTTTTGTAAATAGCGGGTGCAAATATACTGCTAAATCCTTAATTTACAAGCATTATTTACCATATGGAAAAATTTATTTTTTCGGATTGTTCGAAGTTTTGAACAATTGCATAAAAGTAAGGGTCAAGACGATTGTTGTGGCGAAACCCATGACAGCAACGGTAAAAAATACAATGGCCTCAAAATTGTTGTAGTCCTTTGACCAAGTCTCAGAAAGTCTTCTTAAAAAATCAGGGTTGAGCTCCGTTGCATAAAGTGCAAAGAAAAAGGTGAACAAAATCGTAGCCACAGCACCTGTTATGATGCCTGCCTGAAAACCACTGGTATAATTAAAGCGAGCTGCTTGCCTCAATTTGGTGTATTTCAAGGTTTCATAGATTCCTAAACCTGTGATTACCCCGTTGAAAAGGCTAAAAAACACATTGGTGTGTTTTCCCAATAAGGCCAAGAGCAAAAAATAAGCAATCAAACAAGCACTTGTCACAAGTCCGAAACGAAAGGGCAATGTGAATCTTTTCATTTAGAATGGTGGTTTTGTGTTCTCCATGAATATAAGGATTTATTACTTTAATTCTTGTTAAAGAAAGTGCCATTTTCAAACTTGATGCGTAATTATAGATTAAATTCGCGTAACACTTTTAAGAATACCACTACTAACAACAGGATAATTAGTAATTCTAAACCTTTTGAAAATGAAAAAAATGTTATGCTGCATAAGTTTTATGTTAGCTTTAATGGGCTTGGCCATTGGGCAAGAAGTGGCCTTTGAAGAGTATGATTTGGATAACGGACTCCATGTTATCCTACATCAAGACAATAATGTTCCGGTAGTGACCGTAGCGGTTTCCTATCACGTTGGATCTAAGAATGAGAATCCCAATAAGACCGGCTTTGCACATTTTTTTGAGCACCTTTTGTTTGAGGGCACCAAGAACATTGAGCGAGGCGAATGGTTCAAACTGGTATCCTCGAATGGAGGAAGCAACAATGCCACGACCAACTACGACAGAACCTATTATTACGAAAATTTCCCATCGAACAACCTTGAATTAGGCCTTTGGATGGAATCTGAACGACTATTGCACCCTATTATCAATCAAATAGGTGTCGACACCCAAAAAGAGGTCGTGCAAGAAGAACGCAGACTTCGTGTTGACAATGCACCCTACGGAAGATGGCAAGAACAGATGTTCAAAAACCTCTTTGACAAGCATCCCTATCGCTGGACCGTTATCGGCTCCTTAGAACATTTGGCCAGTGCTTCTTTAGAGGACTTTCAAAATTTCAACAAGAAATTCTATGTGCCAAATAATGCCGTTCTCGTTGTCGCAGGCGATCTAGATATTCCCACGACAAAAAAAATGATACAAGATTACTTCGGCCCTATCCCTAAAGGGGATGCAGTGGTTCAAGAAACGTACAATGAAGCTCCTATCCAAGGTCCGGTAAAGGTAAAGTTTGAAGACCCGAACATTCAAATCCCCTTGATTATGATGGGTTATAGAACTCCGGCCCAGACGGAGCGTGATGCTTACGTGTTGGATATGATCTCTACCTATCTCAGTGATGGAAAAAGTTCTAAGCTTTACAAAAAGCTGGTTGATGACAAAAAAATGGCATTACAGGTTTTCGCATTCAATGGTTCTCAAGAAGACTATGGTGCGTATATTGTTGGCGGACTTCCTGTTGGGGAGACTTCCTTGGAAGCGATCATGAAGGAAATTGATGAGGAAATCGTCAAGGTACAGACAGAATTGATTTCAGAGAAAGACTTTCAGAAACTACAAAACAAGGCAGAGAACGACTTTGTCAATTCCAATAGCAGTATTGCGGGCATAGCCGGATCTTTGGCCAACTACTATTTACTTTACGACGACACGAACCTAATCAATACCCAAATAGACATCTATAGGAGTATCACTAGGGAAGAAATCAGGGATGTGGCCGCTAAATACTTAAAAACGGACCAAAGGGTTGAGCTAGAATACCTACCTAAACAACAAAACGCCAACTAAGATGAAAAAGATATTTTTATTTTCGATACTGTCAGTATTCTTTACGGTATCTTACGCACAGATAGACCGATCACAACAACCAAAACCAGGGCCCGCCCCAAAAATAAACCTTGAAGAGCCGAACACTTTCGAACTCAAGAACGGTTTAAAAGTGATGGTGGTGGAAAACAAAAAATTACCTCGGGTACGAATTCAGTTGGAATTGGATAACCCTCCCGTACTTCAAGGGGAAAAAGCCGGTGTTTCTGATTTGATGGCCAGCATGTTGGGCAACGGATCAAAATCGATACCCAAGGATGATTTTAATGAAGAGGTCGATTTTCTTGGTGCCAATATCAGTTTTAGTGCAACCAATGCCTTTGCGAGTAGTTTGTCCAAATACTTCCCAAGGGTTTTGGAGATGATGGCGGATGCCGCAATCAATCCGAATTTTACCCAAGAGGAATTCGAAAAAGAGAAAGCTAAACTAATCACCGGTATTAAAGCACAAGAGAATGATGTTTCCGCCATTGCCAGTAAAGCACAATTGGCATTGGCTTATGGTAAAAATCATCCCTACGGTGAAATTACCTCAGCCGAAACAGTGAACAATGTGACCTTGTTCGATGTTGAACAATACTATCGCAAAAATTTCGTGTCGGCCAACGCTTATTTAGTCGTTATCGGTGATGTGGAGTTCGACCAGGTAAAAGACTTGGTGACAAAAGCCTTTACCCCATGGACAAGGGCGGTACCCCCTACCTACAGTTACTCTGACCCAAAAGATGCGCAGTATACGCAAATCAATTTTGTCGATATGCCCAACGCCGTGCAATCAGAGGTAACCGTTCAGAATATCATCAACCTCAAAATGAAGGATGATGATTATTTACCGGCACTGGTAGCCAACCAGATTCTAGGTGGCGGTGGTGAAGGAAGGTTATTTTTAAATCTTCGTGAAGACAAAGGATATACTTATGGATCTTATTCCTCCATTCGCGATGACAAATACGAACCCGTACGTTTTACGGCCCAAGCTCAGGTCAGAAATATGGTCACGGACAGTTCGGTCGTAGAGATTCTCAAGGAAATCGATAGAATCAAAAACGAACCTGTAACCGCAGAAGAGCTAAAAAACACCAAGGCGAAATATGTTGGTCGCTTTGTAATGGCCCTAGAGCGACCAGAGACCGTGGCAAATTATGCACTGAATATTGAAAAAGAGGGGTTACCAAAAGATTTTTACAAAACCTATTTAGAGCGTATCAATGCCATTTCAGTTGAAGATGTACAGAAAGCGGCCCAAAAGTATTTCAATACCGACAATGCAAGGGTAGTTATCGCTGGTAAAGGAAGTGATGTTATTGAAAATCTTGAAAATGTAGCATTCAATGGTAAAAAGATTCCTGTGCTTTACTACGATAAAAATGTCAATAAAACTGCCAAGCCAGACTATAATAGTGCTATTCCCGAAGGCGTTACGGCAATATCAGTGATTGAAAACTATATCGCCGCCATCGGTGGAAAGGCCAAACTAGATGCAGTGGCATCTTATGCCATGCTTGCCGAGGCAGAAACGCAAGGGGTAAAACTGGAACTGGAACTAAAAAAAACATCAAAAAATCAGTATTTGCAAGATGTTCGTATGATGGGTAACTCCGTGCAAAAGCAGGTCATTGATGGTGATAAAGGCTATATGCTGGCGCAAGGGCAACGCAAAGACCTCTCAGAAGAGGAAATAAAGGCGTTAAAGGAAGAATCTGCAGCCTTCCCAGAGCTTAATTATTTGATTGCGGGGGATGTTTCCCTTGAAGGCATTGAGCCTGTCGGCGAAAGCAAGGCATATAAGGTAAAGATAACCGATGACAAAACGGTTTTCTATGATGTTGAATCGGGCCTAAAACTTAAAGAGGTCAACACACAGGAAGTGCAGGGACAAGCCATCGAGCAAACTTCAGTATTCAGCGATTATAAAGAAGTCTCAGGAATCTTTTTTCCTTTTAAGATATCGCAAACTGCCGGTCCCCGAAAATTTGATTTCATTGTAAAGGAAATAAAGGTCAATGAAGGGGTAAGCGCTTCAGACTTTGAATAAATTCAATAGGTCGAACAATTTTAAGACGCCTCTTCGGGGCGTCTTTTTTTGTTGACCAAGTAAACACCCAATAGAATTAATAGTGAGGCCAAAAGTTGTTTCACCGTGAACCTTTCCCCATCTAAAGTACCCCAGAATATGCCGACTATTGGAATTAGATAGGTTACCGATACTGAAAAAACAGCTGATGAGATTTGTACCAGCCTGTTGAACATAACTTTTGCGATGCAGGTACCGATAACACAAAGGATCACAATATACCCCAAAGAGCTCCAGAAATACTTACCCGAAGTGACCTCAACATTGAAAAACCCTGAAAAAGGAAGCACCACCAATGCGGGGACAAAGATAAAGGCAAAATTGCCGACTGCTATACCCATGGGTGTTACATGCTGTAATTTACTTTTTATGATATTAGCGTTACAGGCGTAACAAATAGTAGCTACGATCACAAAACCTGAATACCAATAATTTTGATTCGGGTTAATATCCTTTCCAAAAAATATTAAAACCCCGGCCCCTAACAATCCTACAAAAACCCCCAACAATTGGTTTCTAGTAAATGATATTCCAAAAGCGAACAAGCCCACAAAGAGGGTAAACAAAGGTACCAAAGAGTTTAAGATTGCAGCAATACTACTATCAATTTCGGTTTCGGCATAAGCAAATAAGAACATAGGGAAAAAACTACCGATAAAGCCTGATAAAGCCACCCATTTCCACGCTGCTTTCGATATGGACCGTAATGACTTAAAACCAATACCGAATAAGAAAAGACCGGCTATCACTATTCTTGCAGCACCCAATTGAATTGGTGTAAAACCCTCCAGCCCTTTTTTTATCAAAATGTAAGAGGTACCCCAGATAAAGGACAAGACAATCAAATAAACCCATTTTCTATTCCTTAAGGTCAAATCTTTGCAATTGAGCTACAAAAATGGGGTATTTAATTCATCTTTCTTGTTTAATTTTACAGGAATAAACAAATTCTATGAGAACAGTAATTTGCCTATTGGCCCTACTAGTTTCGATTTCTTGTAAACAAGAAAAAAATACTGGAACAGAACCAACCCAAATGGAAAAGGTCATGATAATCCATGATGAGGTGATGCCAAAGATGGGAAAGCTTTCAAAGTTGGTCAGTGAACTAAAGGAAAAAGTCGATACTACGGAAACTGGTAGAAAATATGAAATGGCGATGAAAGATTTGCAAAAGGCAAATAAGTCAATGATGGATTGGATGATGGGATTTGGGGACCGTTTTGATTCTGATGAAATCTTAAACGGTAAAGAACTTACCGCTGAAAAACAGGCCTGGTTAAATGAAGAGGAAGAAAAAGTCGTTGCCCTAAAAGAACAGATCAATTCGAGTATCGAAAAAGCTGAAGCACTTTTAAACGACTAGCTGATTTTAAACAATCCGCTAAGAAAAGGTGGTTATTTCCATTGTAAACTCTCCATGATTTTACGGATATCATTTTGAAGATAGATTGCCGCAGGATAGATGGAATCGTAATTTGGCCTTGCGTAAAAATAAAGTGACCCCGTTACAAAATGATTGATACTGTCGGTAACGTAGAATTGTGATTGTGAGGCCGCGTTGCCGGTAACTTCATAAAACATACCGTATACCTTATCTTCATCATTGATATAAGGCTGTTCGACAATGTTATCCGCTTTTGATACGTGTTCATAAGAAAGTTTTTGGGCATCGGTCAGCAATGTCCTTAGATTGCCCTTATCCACTTTTTTATAGGTAATGTAAATGGATCCCTTCATTATCGGATAATCCAACACCAAAGAGCAATCATTTGTTTCTTTTATTCTTGATAAGGTGTTTTGTTCAAATTCATAATAACATTCCAAATCGGTAGTATGGTAACTTCCCGATTCGTACTGCAATCGCAACATTGCCTTGGGTTTTGGTAATACATCATCTTTACATGATGAAAAAAAGACCAACAATAGTACTAAGGCAATTACATTATACTTCATGGGGCAATTTTACTTTGATTTGCTTTAATCGCTTTTTGTCCAGACTTTCAACAGTGAAGATGTGACCATCGAAAACTACATTTTCTCCCCGTTTCGGAAAACTTCCCGATATTTCCAGAACAAAACCTGCAATGGTCTCCGACTCCCCTTTTCGCTGCTCAAAAGCTTCTTCGTTCCCTAACTTTACAACCCTATAAAAATCCTTTAAGGTCGTCTTTCCCTCAAAGACATAGGTGTATTCGTCCAACTTTGAGAATATCAAATCCTCATCATCGAATTCATCACTGATATCACCAACAATTTCTTCAATGACATCTTCGAGCGTAACGATACCTGAGGTACCTCCGTACTCATCTACAACAATGGCCAGGTGTTTTTTTTGTTCTTGAAATTCTAATAAAAGATCATCCAGTTTTTTGTTCTCTGGCACAAAATAAGGTTCTCGTATCAGCGACATCCAATTGAACGACTTTCTATCAATATAAGGTAGCATATCTTTCACGTACAGTACCCCGAGTACGTTATCCATATTATCAGAGAAAACAGGAATACGGGAATACCCATTTTTCTTTATTTCTTCAAGTACCTCAAGAAATTTCATTTCTTCATTAAGGGCAAAAATATCAATACGTGGCCGCATGACCTGTTTGGTGTCGGTATTGCCAAAAGATACAATGCCTTCTAAAATCTTCTGTTCTTCTTTTGTGGTATCGCCCTCTGAAGTCAGTTCTAAGGCCTGTGACAAATGATCGACCCCAAAGTTTGACTTCTGTCTACCCAATTTATCTTGAAGAAACAAAGTGGCAGAACGCATTGGCGCACTAATAGGGGTGAAGATAATATCTAGAAAACGTAAGGGTAAGGCCATAAAATGTGCAAACTGCACCCGATTTCTATTGGCATAGATTTTCGGAAGTATCTCCCCAAACATCAAAATCAAAAATGTCGCTACCAGTACCTCCAATAAAAAACGGACTGAAATGACCCCAAATACGGTTTGATCAATTTTCGAGAATAGGGTATTGCCCAGTGAACTGAACAAAAGCACGATTCCGATATTAATGGCATTATTGGCAATCAGAATTGTCGCCAGCAGTTTTTTGGGTTTGGCAAGAAGTTTTAAAATTAGTTTACCCTTAGCCGTTTCCTTTTCATCAATTTGATTTAAATGGGTCTGTGAAAGACCGAATAATGCTACTTCTGCACCTGAAATCAAGGCCGAACAGGTCAAAAGAACAAGAAGCACAATGACTTTCAATACAAATACACCTTCAAAAGCTACTGCCAATACTAGTAAACTAAAGGGGTCAGGGTCCAACGAACTGCAATTTAATTAGACTCGTTAAAATGGTAAATCATCATCGTCTTCAGTTTCAACTACTGCTGCAGGGGTCTGTGACGTGTTTGATGGTGCTGACGATTGTGGTGTTTGAACAGGCTGCATACTTGCCCCTGCCTCATTCTTATTGGTCAAAAAAGTGAAATCTTGCACATGTACCTCGGTGGTGTAACGCGTATTACCGTCTTCGCCTTGCCATTGTCTATTCTTCAGCCTTCCTTCGACATATACCTTGTCACCTTTACTTAAATACTTTTCACAAATCTCAGCAGCCTTGTTTCTAACGACAACATTATGCCAATCGGTATTGGTCACTTTCTCACCCGTTTGTTTATTGGTGTACGTTTCATTAGTTGCCAAAGGAAACCTTCCAATACAACCGCCCCCTTCAAAATAGTGCATTTTGACTTCGTCACCTAGATGCCCGATAAGCATTACTTTATTTACTGTTCCACTCATAGTACATCAAAAGTACTAAAATTTAAAGCTTTTTATAAAGTCAGCGATTAAAACAGGTACCGGAAATTTTTCAAGATTCTCCCAGGCAAGCCCGTCATCGAGCAATCCATCAGTTCTTACGATCCAAAATGTCGTATACAAATGCTGGTGTGATAATTTATGAACAATCGGTTTTTGATTGTATTCGTAAGGTTTCCCTACTTCAATTGCATCGAAACTTTCAGAAATTCCATGTTCAATAACCTCTGAGGTAACTTGTCCTTCACTTTCAATTAAAGGAAATTGATATAGATTTTGCCAAATTCCCCGTCCGGTACGCTGCTCTAAAATCGTATTCTTCTTTCCATCAAGAAAAACCAGGTAATTGAAATGTTTTATCTTGACTTTGGTCTTTTTCAGCTTTTTAGGAAGCTCATTTACCAAGTTCTTTTGAAGGGCCATACAACCTTCATTCAATGGGCAATGCAGGCAATAGGGTTTTTTGGGGGCACACTGAATGGCACCGAACTCCATAATGCCCTGATTGTAATCGCGAATCTCATCTTCGTTCATGAGTTCCCTTGCCAAAGCCTTAAAGTGCTTGATGCCTTCAGAGGAGTTTATGGCAAGTTCTACACCGAAATACCGAGCCAAAACCCGATATACGTTACCGTCAACAACAGGTTGGGGCTCATCAAAACTAATGGATGCTATGGCACTTGCGGTGTAATCACCTACCCCTTTTAGTTTTATAAGTTCTTTATACGTACTAGGAAACTTGCCATTATAACTGCCTACCACCATCTTGGCCGTTGCATGCATATTGCGTGCCCTTGAATAATAACCCAGTCCCTGCCAAAGCTTTAAAACCCGTTCTTCACTCGCCTTGGCTAAATCATGTACGGTCGGAAAGGCCGAAACGAACTTCTCATAATAGGGCAAGCCCTGTGCTACCCTTGTCTGTTGTAACATTATTTCTGAAAGCCATATTTTATAGGGGTCCCGGGTATTGCGCCAAGGCAACTCCCGTTTATTTTCGGCATACCATTTTAGAATAATTTGTGAAAAAGTCATGTAAGAAAATACTAACGAATCAAAGTAACAGTTTATATACTTAAATTTTAGGGCTTTAAGTAAAACATTTATATATTTGCAAGCCTAAAAAAAACGAAAATATAAATACGAAATGACGAAAGCGGATATTGTATCTAAAATCTCAGAAAAACTGGGTATTGAAAAAGGTGACGTACAAGCGACTGTGGAATCTTTTATGGAAGAGGTAAAAACGTCCTTAGAGAATGGTGATAATGTTTATTTGAGAGGTTTTGGCAGCTTTATCATAAAGACAAGGGCTGAGAAGACAGGAAGAAATATTTCGAAGAATACGACCATTAAAATTCCTGCACACAATATTCCGGCATTTAAGCCAGCGAAGGTTTTTGTTGAAGGAGTAAAAAGTAACGTACAGGTAAAATAAATAACTAACGATAAAGCAACGCGAATATGCCGAGTGGAAAAAAAAGAAAGAGACATAAGGTAGCGACCCATAAGCGTAAAAAACGCCGGAGAGCTAACCGACACAAGAAAAAGTAGTCAGTAGACTACTTTTTCATTTTAATACGTTCTTTGACATTACGGTTCAAAAATTAAGTACTTGATCGGTCCAATGACCGAACAATATATATGTTTAATCTATTTGTTCTTTTAAAAAAGAACAGATAAAAATCGAAACAAGTGAATAGAGAATTAATCGTAAGATCTAGTTCTGACGCTGTCGATTTTGCCTTATTAAAAGATGGAAAACTTATTGAACTTCACAAAGAGGAAGATAACAATAGCTTTTCGGTCGGGGATATTTTCCTCGCCAAAATCAGAAAACCCGTTACGGGCCTAAATGCAGCCTTCGTAAATGTTGGTTATGAAAAAGATGCCTTTCTGCATTACCATGACCTTGGCCCACAGCTAGCTTCTATGCTAAAGTTCATTAAGCAAGCACGTACAGGAAAACTCAGAGATTTTTCCTTAAAAGATTTTCCATTTGAAAAAGATATTGATAAGAATGGCTCGATAAACGAAGTTATCAAAGCCAATCAATCGTTATTGGTACAAATTGTAAAAGAACCCATTTCCACCAAGGGACCAAGAATAAGTTCCGAGCTTTCCATAGCCGGGCGTTATTTGGTCATGGTACCTTTTTCTGACCGCGTTTCAGTTTCCCAAAAAATTGAAAGCAATGAAGAGAAAAGTAGGCTGAAAAGACTCGTAAAGAGTATTAAGCCAAAAGGGTTTGGGGTTATAATACGTACCGTAGCCGAAGGCAAAAAAGTCGCAGAGCTCGACAAAGATCTCCAAAACTTGCTGAACAAATGGACAGCAATGTGCAAGACGTTACATAAAGCCGAACACCCTTCTAAAGTACTAGTGGAACTCAATAGGGCCTCTTCGATACTTAGGGACGTTTTTAATGATTCCTTTACCGGAATCCATGTAGATGATGAAACGCTTTATGATAACATTAAAGACTATGTGCACGAAATAGCTCCGCAAAAGGAGTCCATTGTAAAATTATATAATGGTTCAGCCCCGATTTTTGAAAAATTTGGGATTGAACGACAGATTAAGACCTCATTTGGTAAAACTGCCACAATGAGCAAAGGGGCCTACCTTGTAATCGAACATACCGAAGCTTTACATGTAATTGACGTAAACAGCGGTAACCGTTCCAATAAAGCAAAAAATCAAGAAGACACTGCCCTTGAGGTAAACATGCTCGCCGCGGCTGAAATAGCACGACAGCTTCGTTTACGGGATATGGGTGGTATTATCGTGGTTGACTTTATTGATATGACCAGGGGCGATCATCGAAGAAAACTTTTCGATTATTTAAGGGACGAGATGAAAGATGATCGGGCCAAGCACAAAATCCTACCTCCAAGTAAATTTGGTTTAGTACAGATTACAAGGCAACGTGTAAGACCTGAGATGAATATTAAAACAAGTGAGGAGAACCCCAACGGTTCAGGAAAGGAAGTGGAAGCGCCTATCGTATTACTCGATAAAATCAATTTTGATTTGGAAAAAATCCTAAAGGGCCCAAATAAGAATAAGGGTATTGTATTGAACATACATCCTTTTATAGCGGCTTATTTGACCAAGGGAGTCCCTTCAATTCGCCAAAAATGGTTTTTAGAGTATAAAAAATGGGTTAAAATCCAACCTCGTGATGCCTATACTTATCTTGAATATAGATTTAAGGATAGCGAAGGCAAAATAGTTAAGTAATAAAAAGCGGCCTCAGATGGGCCGCTTTTTTGTTTTATACAGGTGTTGTTTTTTTGTAAATTCCGTGGCCAATACATTACAATGTCAAACTGTCTAAATTGTACATCCGCTTTGGGCGACCATATGCACTATTGTTCTAATTGTGGTGCAAAAATCGTGTCGCAAAGAATTACCTTAAAACGTATACTCTCTGAGGTTGCCGAAACTATTTTAGGATGGGACAATAAATATTTTTTCACCCTACGCGCGCTAATCATAAAACCTCATATTGTTCTTGAAGAATATGTTTCTGGTGTTCGCAAAAAATATGTGCATCCATTTACCTTTTTAATAATCGGAGCGACTTTAACCCTGTTCACTTTTACTTTTTTATTGGACAACTTCGTCGAGAACCTACAAGCGTTCAATATGCGATTGGTAGAACGCTACAAGGCGTTCGGAATTCAAGAATGGGACTTGGAACGTGTAGATCGGTTACAAGCTGAAATCTTAAAATATTTCAATATCGTCACCCTATTATTCATACCCCTGTATTCTTTGCTTACCTACATTATATACCGTAAAACCTACAATTATGCCGAACATCTTATTTTCAATGCCTATGCCCGGGGAACCATTTTTATAATTACATTGATTTTCTTTTACCTTAGCCTTATTACACACCCCATACTTTTTTTCATTTCTACTTTGGCGACTTGGTTCGTTCATGCATATATATTCGGTAGACTGCATAATCTGGGGATAGTAATGTCAATTTTAAAGCTAGTGCTTTTCAATATTTTGCTTTCTGTTTCGATTATCATACTACTTGTCTTAATGGTCTTGGTGATGATTTTAATAGCCTATATCAACTAATCCCTGGCAATGCATTCAAAAGCCTACTCTGTTACCGAAGCCAAGCGAAAGCTAGAATCTTATTGCGCTTATCAAGACCGTTGCCATAAGGAGGTGGTCGATAAGTTAAAGGGCATGCGCATGATACCCGAGGCCATTGACCAAATCGTTACACATTTAATCCAAGAAAACTTTTTGAATGAAGAACGTTATGCCCAAAGCTTTGCGCGGGGCAAGTTCAACATTAAAAAATGGGGTAAAAACCGTATTGTCAACGAGCTAAAACAACGACAGATCTCGCGATTCAATATCAAAACGGCATTAAAGGAAATTGATGAGGAAGCATACTTGACGACTTTGCATCAGCTATCTTTGAAAAGGCTATCCCAAATTACCGAAACCAATGTTCAAAAGAAGCGAAAAAAACTGGCGGACTATCTATTGTATCGAGGTTGGGAGAGTCATCTGGTCTATCGTAAACTTCAAGAACTGATTCCGAATACTTAGGGCGCGATTACACTTCAACTCCGCTCAGTGTGACACGCTCGACCTTACAATTTTATAATTTTTATTGGTTTTAATGATGGCCTGATGATTCTTTTTATCGATCCACCGTTGCCCTTTTAATCGCCGCATCATATTGTCAAAATGGCGCATGACCATAATATTGTATACTGCCTTTCCTAAGTTTTTGGGTTTTCGCGCTATGGCCCTTAAACTCATAGAGAAACCTGGGGTCAAATATTTCATATGGTGCCAATATCCTTCGGGGATATAGACCAAATTTCCATGTTGTAATTTTGTAATATAGCCCTTAGCGTGTTTCAAGGCGGGCCACTTTTCAAAATCTGGATTTGAAAAATCGATATCTTCCCGCACAATCAGGGAATGTGGAATCTTGTACAAATATTTCGTCTCACTCTGCGGAAAAAGTATGCATTGCTTCTCACCATCGAAGTGAAAGTGGAATATGTTGGCCAGGTCAATATCGTAATGCATGAAAGTATGTGAATCAGTACCCCCGAAAAACAACATCGGTAAGCCTTTCATCAGTTTTAATCCTAAATCAGGATAGCTAAAGTCATGCTGTAATTGAGGCACCTCTTTTAGGATATTCCATAGAAAGATGCGATATTTTGTAGGTTGACTTTGAAGCAAGTCAATGTAGTCTGCCATCTTCATTTTGGCATGGGGTTGATTAAAACCTTCGTCATGCTTTACCGGGCGGTCATCGTATAACGGAACCTCTTTATCACCGGCAACCGACTTGATATAGTCTAGATTCCATTTTGAATAGGCAGGCCAATCTTCAATAGACTGTTCGATGACCACAGGTTTTTGTGGTTTGAAGTAGTTTTGGATAAAAGCTTCTTTGGTAAGCGATTTTACCTTAGGTATTTGTTCTAGGTTAAGTCCCAAATTATAAAAATTTAGAAAGTAGCTAAGATACTAAACTAGTGCTTAATCAAAATGGTACTTAGCTCTTGTTGGCCAACTTGGCACCTTCCTTGGCCAATTCGTTACGTTCAATCTTATGCCCTGGTCTTGACCATTTTGGTTTTTCACCCATAGCTTGGTATTGTGAATCTTCGGCCTCAACCGTTTTTGGCTGCGAGATTTTTGTAAAAGGCTTTTGGGGATTCAGGCCCAACAATTTGAATAGCTCCATGTCTTCATTCACATCGGGATTCGGAGTGGTCAATAACTTGTCACCTGCAAAAATGGAATTCGCCCCGGCAAAGAAACACATGGCCTGACCTTCTTGTGTCATTTCAGTTCTCCCTGCAGAAAGCCTAACCTGGGTCTCTGGCATTACGATTCTTGTGGTTGCCACCATACGGATCATATCCCAAATGGCAATGGGTTCGATATCTTCCATTGGGGTGCCCTCAACAGCCACCAAAGCATTGATAGGTACCGATTCCGGTTGCGGATTCAAAGATGACAAGGCAACCAACATCCCCGCACGGTCCTCCAGTTTTTCACCCATACCAATAATACCCCCGCTACAAACCGTCACATTCGTTTTACGAACATTTTCAATGGTGTCTAAACGATCTTCAAAAGCACGGGTCGAAATAACGTCTTTATAATAATCTTCTGAAGTATCTAAATTATGGTTATAAGCATATAAGCCTGCCTCAGCCAAACGTTTTGCTTGATTTTCAGTAATCATCCCCAGGGTACAACAAACTTCCATATCAAGCTTATTTATGGTACGTACCATCTCTAAAACTTGATCGAACTCCGGTCCATCTTTAACATTGCGCCATGCAGCACCCATACAAACACGAGAACTACCAGAAGCCTTTGCACGCAGTGCCTGTGCTTTCACATGTGATACCGACATGAGGTCATTGCCCTCAATATCGGTATGGTAACGGGCCGCTTGGGGGCAATACCCACAATCTTCAGGGCAACCCCCTGTTTTTATAGAAAGAAGGGTTGAAACCTGAACTGTATTGGGGTCATGATTTTCTCTATGGATACTGGCAGCATCGTAGAGCAACTCCATCAATGGTTTATTATAAATGGCTAGGATCTCTTGCTTGGTCCAGTTGTGTCTTTTCTCAGTCATAAATCAAAAATAGGAATTTCAAAATTAGTAAGAACGGGCAAAAATCATATTTTGACAAAAGTAAAAGCCGAAGTTTTTACTTCGGCTTTATAGTCTTTAAGCAAGGTTTATTCCTCTTCTATCTCAGGAGGGACATCTTTACTGTTAGTATTTTCTGGGATAGTGGTAACGTCTTTCTTGCTTAAGTATTCTGGTTACTATATTACCGCCAATAGCGGGCCTAATCTTAATAGGGGAAATGAAAAATCCTAAAGTTTAACTAAGCCTTGAGATTATCTTACATTTTAATTCTTAAAAATTGATAAGGATGTCTATGAATTTCAAACTTTATTTCTCTTTCACCTGCTTCTGAAGCGCTTTTTGAATGCCCCCCAAATGCTTGTTAAACTCCGAAACCTGTTCCAACAATTGGAACATTGCAGCTTGGTTTCCAAAACTTTTAACCTTGTTCTGCTCTAAAAATGTCTCCTTTATAGACGCCCATCGCGCTTCCTCCTCTTTTGATAAGGATTGAGTAAGAGCTTTGAATTTCAATAAATTGGCCTCGGCAGCACTGGTCAAGGTCTGCGACTCACTTTCGTAATGTGACAGCAAAAGCGTTTGCAGTTCCCCATCGTTCATAATGGGAACAATTTTTGCCACCAGTTTGTTCATATCTCTGTAGGAGCCTTGCAATTTAAACGAAGGCTCCGTTCTATAGGCATCCTCCATAGCGGCCGATTTGATGTAAGTTTCATTCACTTTTAAAACAGTATTACGTACCTCAATTACCTTATCCAAAACCGCCAAATAATCCTGAACTTCTTGTCTGTTGTGATTGCCTTTTAGTAAAGAGGCATCCTCCGTTTCGCTTTCCACCATATGCAATAATTGGTAGACATCTTCAAAGGATTTACTACTGAGCTGCTGCAAAATGGGATTGGAGGTTAAAGCATTTTCGATCAAGCTCAATTGAAACAAATCCGCGGTATCTCCAATGATATCCCCTAAGTTGTAAATGTCTGCCCGGTTGGCCAACATGTCCGGAATTTGAAACTTATCCCCGCTTTCTGTATACGGGTTTCCGGCCATGATAACGCAGAACTTTTTAGCCCTTAAATCGTAGGTTTTGGGCACGCCGTTGTATATCCCTTCTATTTTACGGGTTCCATCCGCCAGAGAAATGAATTTTTGCAAAAATTCTGGATTGCAATGCTGGATATCATCCAAATACAACATTACATTATTGCCCATCTCAAACGCCAAATTGAGCTTTTTCAACTCTTCTTTGGCTGCCGAGTTTGTTGCTGTACTGGGGTCCACCGAGCTTACTTCATGGCCTATGGCAGGTCCGTTGATCTTCATAAAAATCAAGCCCAAACGGTTGGCCATGTATTCCATTAAGGTTGTTTTACCATAGCCCGGCGGCGAAATAAGGAGCAGCATGCCCATCCTATCCGTACGTTTGGTATCGCCGGCACTTCCCAATTGTTTGGCAAGATTATCCCCAATCAAAGGGAAGTACACCTGATCGATCAGTTTGTTTCGGACAAAGGATGACAACACCCTTGGTTTAAAACTTTCCAATTTTAAATCCGCTTTTACCGCTTCCGTCAATTCATGTTTGGCTTTGCTAAAGGCCGTAAAAGCTTGTACCTCAAACTTGCTAAAGTGGGCCAGTGCAGCAATAAATTTGTGGTAATCAAATGCGAAGACACCATCCTTTAAACTAGCATGGCTACCCTTCATTTGTTTGATGTCTACAGCTGGGCTTGTTGCGATTGTTCGATTGCTATGGGGAAACAAAAACAAACAACAAACTTCGTACAGGTACTGTTGTTCAGTTTCGGAAGCATCCCCAAGATAGGCCTTCACCCATTGCCAGGCCAATGCAATACGATCTTGGACGTCGTCCATTTCGCTGTGGGGATCAATGGCCACTTTTTCTTTTATCTTGGCATACAGTTTTTTGCCCTTTAATTGCTTTGCAAACTGCCCATAGAGTTCTTGGGAGGCATGGCTGACCACAAAATCATTGTGTTCCTTGATTTCTTCAAAGAGATACTGGGCAATATCATTGCTCAACTTTTCGTTGAACAACCCACTGCTGTTAGCAAAAGTTGCGATATCGGCGGCCAACTGTACAACCACTTTCTCATGTGCCGTGCTGCTCGGAAATGCCTTCAACACCTGCCCTGCATTCTTAAGTGATTCGTTCCACTGCTCAAAATCGGTTGTATTCAGCGTTTGCCAAAAAAACTGTGCAAAGGCACGGATTTCCGGCGCAAAGGTTAACACCCCCAAATCATGGTGTTTTGAGACCAGGGCCAAAAGGATGTTATGGGCATCTTCATCATGTACCCCTTTTACATAACCTTCCGTATAGTTTTTACTGGTTGCTTCAGTCACCATTTTTTTAAGGGCTGTTTTCGAAAGATCATGCAAATGGCCCTTGTCTTCACCATTGAAAATCTTGTACGCCAAATACGCAGCACGATAGACCGTTTCATTTTCAGAGACCAGTTCTTGGTTCCAATAGGCCTTGGATCGCGTAAGGGTATCGTGATGGATTTCCTGATAAAAATCGGTGCCCGTCAAATGGTAGTACAATCCTTGGTCCTTATACACAATGGTCAAGTCCAAAACTTGTTTGTTGACACCAAATTTATGTTTGCCCAATTTGATGATGTTCTCACCATCTTCATACAGGTCCTGCTTATCCTTTAACTTACGTATGGCATCTTCTTTGGCCACTTTAAGGGCAGTTTGAATAGCTTCTGCCTTTCCAGAATCTTCCAGTTCCAAAAGTTGCTGGATGATATCCCGGATTTTACTAACCATAAGATCACCGGCAAAATACCCGTTGATATCGTTCAGGCTATCAAAGGTCATTGACTTTTTTAGTACGCCTTTTAAAATTCGGTTCGCTGAATTTTCCAAAGCCACGGTCCGCTTGTTCCGTGCTTCGATCAAGGTCACTTTTCGGTTTTCAAAAGCATTGTAAACTTCTTCCCGTTTCTCAATGATCTGGGCAATAAAGTCTTCAAAATCTGAAAAGCGGCCTTCAAGATCTTCCAATTGTAACACGACCTTGTTCAAGGATTCTTCTGTTTTCTCAGGGGTGCTGGAAATATCCAAGTAATTGATCACACTTTGGTCCACCAATTTTAATTGAGCGGCAAACTCGGCCCCGGACTCTTCCACCGAAAGCGAGTTGATCTTGTTTTTTATCGCAGCCTTCAATTGGTTTATCGAAGCAAAAATCAATGAAATATTGTCAATGATCTTTGTAGTTTGTGACGTGTCTTCGATCTTTAGGTTGGAAACAATTTCTATAAGCATTTCAAGGTCTTCCGCAATCTGGTTCACCTCATCTTGAAGCTGTTTGGTCTCCACCACTTTTGACGCCTTTTCCAATAGGGCTTGCTTTTCCGAAACACGGTTTTGATAGGGTGCAAGGGCCTTGTCATCAATAAGAAATAGTACGCAGCGCTGGGACACCTTATCGGTCTGTTCCGCAATTTCCTGTTCCAAGCTTTCAATAAATGAAAGGTCTACATAGCGCACCTCCTTTAGACCAATAACCTCCCCACGAAAAGAACGGAGCTTGGAAAGAATCTGAACAAAATCGTCAATGGATTTAAAGGAGCTACTCTTTATCTTCCCAAAAATCTCCGTGGCAGTTTCTTGGGTTGCCTTGGTGGTGGCCGCTGCGGTTTTTCGGAGTTGAACCACCTTCTCAAATTCATCTATTGCAGCATTGGCGGTTTCATTGATAGCGGCCAAAGGCACATTGAGTTGGTGGGCCGCCGCTTCATTGATCCAGTAATAACTGTCTAAAATATCCGTAGAGAACCTAACAAGATCATCGTATAGGCCCCCATAATTATCCTCCTTGTTCAACAAGGTGATGAGCGATTGGCATTCGGCCATGGCCTCAACAATATCTTTGTTGCCTATTTTGTAAAGTAGCGAGTCCATATGTTCGGAAGGGACTTCATCCCCTTTCATAAATGTGGTCTGCCATATTTGGATGACATGGTGCTTGGTCTGCTCCTCATCGGTTTTGAAGTAGCAAAGCTCACCGTTCCGCAAGAGGGTAAATCCGTTACAGATGATCGGGGTCTTTACCCCTTGTTCAATGACATTATAAGACATCAACACATACAAGCCGGTTTCAGATTCATAAAAAACGTACAAGAAATCCTCCCCATTGGGCGAACTGATTTTCTCGGAAAACTGAACCTCTCCCAAATCGTATTCAAAGCGTTTGAAAGCCCCCGATTGCAAATAGTAGCCATTAGGGTAAATGACCCCTTGATCATTGGGCAGTAGAATACAGGCATCCTGGATGCTTTGGATCTTCTTTACTTCTTGGATCTTGTGATTGTAAACAAAATACCGTGCCTCCTCTTGAAAAGGTTTGATTTCAATGGCGATCAAATTGCCAATCTCGGCAAAGCGGTACTGGCCATCATCCAAGGTTTGGTCTTTATGAACAACGTCTTCCCTGAAAATACCAAGACCCTCATCCGTATTGTCCTCTATTTTAATCGTGAGATCCCCACCGATCGTTTCCACAAATACCTTATCCAAAATAGAAACATGGGGATATTCCCCATAACGCTGCATATCCCGATTGGTCTCGGTCCAACGGAACTCATGCTGTTTGGGCATTTTCAATTCATGGTCACTACGGTTGTCTTGGTACTGCAGTGCTCCCTCCTTGATCAACCACTTGAAGGTTTTAATGTCCGAAGTGCTGTCACTCAACTGAAAGACCATATGCAAATAATTGCCAACGATGGCAAACTTGCTGAAAATAGTATTCCGATAATATTTATAGAGGTTGATAAAATCATCTAAGAACACCGTGTCTGCCATCAGATCCAAGGATTGTGGAACAAAATTCCCATCCTGATAGGTATAGATACCAAAAACATCTTCCAATTTAATATTGGTACGCAATCCAAAATGCACATTATAGCCCAGAATGGTATGCTTGCCAATGGTTATGATATCCCTGGCGATACAATTGTTCTCCGTATTGATGCGCTTGTTGGCGATCAATTGGGTCACCACACTTCCAAAGACAAGCTTTCTACTCTCATTGAGTTGGTGCAGGCGTTGCTGCAGCTCATTTTTCTGCTCTTTTAATCGTCCTTGGATGATTTCATAGGTGCCATCATCCAAGATGGTCGTGCTGGGAGTGTTTTGTTGTTCTTCCTGCATTGTTATTATTTGATTTGATGATGAACACCACCAACTTCTTGTTAGTTATTAATACCTAGACTTATGCACCACTGTTTGCGCTATATCCCTTGGATTCTAAGAATTTCGTCGCCCACTTTAAGATTCTGATGAATTTGACAAGTGGCTTGTATACGACCGCTATATAGACTCTCAAATTCCATAAGGATTTCTTTGGTTTCCAATTCACAAACAACTTCTCCAGCCTTAACCATTTGCCCAGGTCGTACATGCCATTTTGTAAGCTTATATTCATTGCCATATCCTAAGTTTGGCACGCGAATAGTTTCAACTTTTCCTTTCTCTAAAGGAATTTCTTTGACTAGCTCCCGTTGTTTTTGGGAATTGTCCAAACCAAAAAACCATCTTGAAATTTTACTGAGCATCGTATTGGATTTCAAAAAGGGAAATATAGCCCCAACCCTCAAAAAGTGTTGGGGCCATTCCTTGTATTACCTCAACTTTTTGTTGCCCATGCCCAAGCTATTGGCAAGATTCAATAAGTTCTCGAACATATTGCTCTCATCATTGCTGGTGGCCTTCCCTTTCAATTGGACCAATAGGCTGGCTATGGAAAGGTTTTTCAAGTCTTCGCTGGAAATATCATACTGCGCCGCAAATTGTTTTATACGATTCAATAGGTTGCCAGCAACATCTTCGGTGCCCAAAATGGCATCTTTGATGTCTTGGGCCTGTTCTGAATGTTGTACCAATCTATCAAAGCCTTTGGCACGGGTTATCTGACCCACAATTTGTTCAAAGAACATGGATTCACCACCAACAATATCAATATTGGCCGCTTTCAATCCTTCGGCCAGCACTTGTGCTTGCGCATCGGCAATCTCCTTCTGGATATTGATTTCTGCAAGGTCTACCTGAAGTTCTTTGTCAAGTCGCAACTTGAACTCTTCGTGTTCTTTCCCTACCCCATCCAGTTTCTTCATGGCATTGGCCTTCTCTTCAATTCCAGCAGCATCAGCAAGGGCCTTTTCCTTAATTACATCAGCTTCGGCAAGACCTTCTTTTTTGATAGCTTCGGCTTTCGCTTCTATTCCGGCCGCCTCTGCTTTGGCCTTTTTCTCAATGATCAATGCTTCCACAATGCCTTGCCTTTCGGATGCATCTGCTTTGGCATGCATAACCTCTGCCTCCGATAATCCTATAGTGGCTTCCTCCTTAGCCTTTGCTTCAGCTAATGTTTTTCTAGCTTCCGCTTCTTTTTCGCTAGCCTCTTTCTGAGCCTGAGCTTCAATGTTAATTTCTTCTGCTTTCTGTTTTGCTGCTTCTTTTTGCGCTTCTGCGGCTTTAAAAGTCTTAATCAAGTCCTCTTCAGCAGTTGCTTCGGCCAAAGTGATTTTTACTTGCTTTTCTCTGTCCGCACCTTTAAAAGCCTGAATGTCTTTCATATTCTCTTGTTCCTCTACTACACCCTTCTCTAACATCACTCGGTCGCGAATCACATCTTGGATGTTCTTCTTTTCTACTTCAACAACCTTTTCTTTTTCAATCTGTGCCAAAGTGACCACCCGTTCTCTCTCCGTGGCCTCCAATGCACGGTCCTTCTCGACACGTTCCGTCTCTACAGCAGTGGTACGTTCTTTATTCTTTAGGGCAACAACTACCTGACGTTGCTTATTCTCCTCAGCTACTTGAAGTTTTTCTTCCGTAGCAATACGGGCACTCTCCGATTTGAGTTTTTCTTCCTCGGCCACTTTTATAATTTCCGCCTCTTCACGTGATTTGATATTGGCGATCTCCCGTTTTTGCTGTTCTTCCTTTTCGGCCAATTGCCGGTCCAATTCCAAAATCGCCTCCCGAGCTTCTACATCTTGCTTACGGATTACCTTTTCCTCATCCCTTTTGATGAGGTTTGCTTTGACGTTTTGGGCCGCAGTAAGGTCAGTAATCTTCTTGATGCCTTCTGCATCCAAGATGTTGTCTGGTTTTAAGTGGGAAACCGCGGTTTGCTCCAAGTAATCAATGGCGCAGTCTTCCAAAGTATATCCATTTAGATCAGTACCAATAATATCAACAATCTCATCGCGGAATTCGCGCCGTGCTTCATACAGTGCTGTGAATTCGAATTTCTTTCCTACGGTTTTTAGGGCTTCTGAAAACTTTGCCTCAAAAAGATCTTCCAAGGTTTCTTTTCTTGAGGCCCGTGCAACACCTATGGTCTGGGCAACTTTTTTGATAAAATCCACTTCGTTGTTCACCCGAACAAAGAAAGCCACCTTGATATCAGCACGCATATTGTCCTTACAAATAAGTCCTTCCACACCCATACGTTCGATCTGGATTTTCTTAACGGAGATATCCATCACCTCAACTCGGTGAAAAACAGGCACCACATAAAGACCTTTGTCCGTGGCTACTTTAGTCCCTCCAAATCCGGTACGGACCAAGGCTTCCCCTTGGTGCACCTTCTTATAAAAGAGGGCAATGATCGCAAAATATACGATGATAAGAAACAGGAGTATTCCCAATCCTGTTACGATGATAGGTAAGATTCCTTCCATAGTTTTTAGTATTGTTTTAGTGGTTTAAAATGATTTATGATCTACTTACGAAAAAGTAATTTTTGTCGTCAGATTGTTTGATGATAAGCACGTTGTCCCTAAAGTTCAAGGCTGATCCATCAAGGGACCTAACGTAGATGTTCATGATGTTTCCATCTACGTTTACTTCGGCATTGCCCAGTTTTTCCCCAGAAATATTGGATAGCAGTATGGCCTGTCTTCCCAAAAAGTCCACCGCTTTATCGCCATCTTTGTTCAAGTTCCTAAAAAAGGACTTAAAGGGTGTTGTTAGGATCTTGGTAAAAAACAGCGAAGGGACCAAGGCCAGCAACACGATAACAAAGCCAAAACTGTTATCATAGCTGAACGTAAAAAGTGTTCCCAGCACACTGATAATCCACCATGTAAAAATCCAAAAAGTGAACGTGAACATAAATGGCAGTCCAACAAAATTGAAATAAATCAAAATGATCTGCCACCATTTTAGTTTGCGGGTTCGCTTATTCACTACATGCTCACGGTCTACTTCGGCATTGGCAACATCGGAAAAATCCATACTTCCCCCTTCAATTCCGGTATCCATGTCCACATCAACATCTACGTCTACGTCTACGTCCACATCGATATCCAGGTCAAAATCCAAACCGCTGATCATCGTGATCAACCAATAGACAATAAGTATGATCAACAATACGCTTAAGGTGATATTGACCTGTGAAAAGATGATGTCGAAATAGTTTTCCAATGTTGGTTGGTGTTTAGATTGTGCTTATAACTTTTATGGTCGTATGTAATTTACGATTCCTTGTCGCTCTTCATGCCCAATTGCTCTTTTAGCTTTGCCAGATCGGCATCGGCATTCGCTTCGGAAGCATCAGCTGCTTTATCTATTTCCTCATCTATGGATTTGGACGCATTGGCAATATCTCCATAGGCCTCTGCCAGCGCTTCTTCCTGTTGCACTTTTTCCTTCATGCGCTCTAGCATGGAAACCGTGCTTGAGCTGTCAATTTCAGCCATTTGCTTGTTCAGGTTCTTTGTTGCTTTAGAAACTTTGACCCTAGCCTTTAGGGTTTTCAGTTCGTTTTCCCATTTAGAGATGTTCTGCTTAATTTCCTGCACGTTCTTCTCTAGTTTGGCCACAGAACCATCAAACTTTTCCGCATCCGTTTTGCTTCTGGAAGCTTGCTTGCTTGCAGCTTCCTTTTTTATAAGGGCCTCTTTGGCCAAACGATCGGCTTCGGAGCCATCAATTTCATTTTTTTGTCCTTTTTGAAGAATAAGCATTGCTTTTTGTTCATAATCTTCCGCTTTGGCCAAAAACTCCTCCGTATCGTTCTTTGAACGAATGGCCAGTGCTTTAACTTGGGCCAAAGATTCCAAACTTTTCTCCAAATCCCCTTTCATATCCCGAATCCCTTGCTCCGTAAGTTTGATGGGATCTTCCATTTTGTCGATTACGGCATTTGCCTCGGCCTCCCCGATTTTAAATAACCTTTTAAAAAAATTTACCATGTTTATTGTTTTGAATAGTTTATAATTTGATCTGCATACTCACTTAATAATAAGCTCAAAGAATTCAAAGACCCCTCCAGTTCATCCAAATCCAAATGCTGAAGGCGCAAAGTGTCCCTAAAAATTACTTTTTTCCCTGTTTCGTCAAGCACGAAGGCGCCGTGGACAATATCCCGGTTCTTTTTCAGAAGTTCTTTATATACTTTGGTATCCCCCTGGCCAATATCAAATATGTGCTGCTCTATGATCAGTATTGGGGTAAACACCCCTAGGATCACGTTCTTAATTCCTTCTTGCTCCTTATTGATGACAAGTATGCCTTCCTCCTGATTTTCCGTAGCGATATCAAAATCCAATTCTTGGAGATATGCTTTGACTTTTTGATAATTCTTTTCCATACTTTTTCGTTGGTTACTTGTTAAAATACAGCGCTCGAATCGAGCTTTAAAATACATGCTTTTCGCGAAAAGACCTACAGTCTATAGCTAATAAGAATAGCTATTTTGGTTAAAATCCTAATATTTTCAGCAATTTTTAAGTGCCAAATCATATAATTTCGTATATTTACTAGACAAGTATAGCAATTATTTTTTATATTTGCAAATATTATTAGCATTTTATGTCTTTTTTCGGTAAAAACATCAAAAAAATCCGCAGTGTCCAAAACCTTAGCCAACAAGCTTTTTCGAAGATATTCGACCTAAAACGGGCAACTTTAGGGGCTTATGAGGAGCAGCGAAGTGAGCCAAAAATAGAGACTATCATCAAAATTGCTAATTATTTTAGTATTTCTATAGATGACCTCCTTACCAATGAGCTCACCGTAAACGAACTATTGAAATTTAAAGCAGATTTCACCACGAATACCGCAAAACTGCCCAATAATGTTTTTCCAACTATCGGTTGTGTTACCGCGGCGCTTATCCCAGAATATCCTTCTTCCTTCCAAGATGAAGCTTTTCTGAGAAGTTTGCCAAAGCTTCAATTACCGGTGTCCCAACCTGAGATCTCTTTGGCCTTTGAGGTACCCAATCTTGAAATGACCCATTTAGACCGCGGGTTTTATCCAAAGGATATCATTATTGGACGAAAAATAGCCCGAAAAGATTACAAGAATCTTGATAAGGGTTGCTATTGTGTCCTGGTAACCGACGAAAGCCTGATATTTAGAAGGACTTTCTTTTCTTCGGACCAAGTTGTGCTTAAAACAGATCATAAAAATATAGCTGACATTAGCATGCCCATCACCTCCATTAAAGAGCTCTGGAACATACGGCATGTGTTCTGTAATCAAATCCCGGATTTTACCGATATGATCGAAGGCCGCTTGACACTGATGCACCAAGAGATCCAAAAACTTCATGAAATGATGCGATAAGCAGACTGACCTAAAATAATGACCGGTAAGCTTCCTAATATCATCACCTATTTTCACGACTGCTACCTTGCCGATAACCGGTCTATAAGTATCATGAATTTCCTAAAGCCAAAGGTGGCACACAAAATCTTTTTTGAGCAAGAGGAATTGATCAATGGCAAATACCCCATTGTTCCCATACCCCAAGAGCAGGCAGCTCAGCTACTAAAAAACGCCACACTTTTTGAAAAAGAAAAAGAGCTTGTCCACGGATCACTTTTCGTATGCGGTACGTATATTGATTTTAAAGGAAAACTGCAATCGCTGTGTGCACCCTTGTTGTACCACAACGTTTCCATAGAGGAAAAGGATGGTTTTTTCTTCGCTCGGATCGATTTAAAATCCCGACGATTGAACTACCCGTTGCTGCAACTATTAGCAAATAATGAGGACCATGATGGTTTTAACGAACTTCTTTTAAAGGAATTACCAAATGGCCCTTTTGAATTTCAACACATTGGGCAATTGGCAAGCTTTTTCCAAAAACACTATCCCCAAATTGAAACTACGGAACTCTTGGGTTATCCTAAAAACCTTAGTTTAAGTCAACTCAAGTATCGATTGCGAAAACTTAAGGAAACTACGGATGCATATCAAATAGTCCCATTTAGTGCCATGGGCATTGTGGACAAATCCGTTCAGACCCGTGGGGTGCTTAACGAACTAAAACAGCTTGGAGGTTTAACCAATTTTTCCTCCCCACTATCCTATTTGTTCGAAAATTCGAAAACATCATTGTCCAAGCTGGACAAAGAATTGCGGGGCTATGTACCCACCATTCTCAGTAAAGCACAACAGCGCCTTTTGGTTTCTGCCGCCAATCATCCCACTACACTGATCGTTGGACCGCCTGGTACCGGAAAAACCTATACCATCGCTGCAATCGCTTTAGAACATATGAGCCGGGGGGAATCGGTTTTGATAGCCTCAAGGACAGATGAAGCCGTAGATGTAGTCGCCGAAAAAATAAATACCCAATTGGGTTTTGAACATTGCATCATTAGAGGGGGTAGAAAAAGAAAACATGTTACCAAGGTGCGCCGTTTTATAAAATCCTTGTTGCATAGCGCTTCCCCAATGCGATTTTTACACAAGGAATTCAATGAACACAATGGTTTTGACGACCCTTCCAAATTAAGAGATGCCATTGATTCCTTTGTCCGTCAACTTCAAAAGCTCAAAACAAATACCGCCAAATTAGAAGGTGCATACGATAAAATGTTGGTGGGAGAAAAGGAAAAAAGTGGGTTTCTGAGTCAAAAAGAGCGCAAGTTCTGGGACAATTTGAAAACCCTTTGGTTGGAATTGGGGAGCAAACTTGCTTTTCAAGAACCCCTACACGAGCTCGTAGCAAAAATCATGGGCAATGACACCCAATCTGTAAAAAAAACCAAGGAGTTTTTGAAATGGTACTATATTTTTAATCTTCTCAGAGTAATCCAACGCTATTGGAGTGATTTCAATGAATTTTATCGTGCCCTTAACACCTCTAATGATACTGAGCGTATCGCTATTTTTAATAAAATTAATTTTGGGGTTATTTTAAAGGCCTTTCCTATTTGGTTGATCAATCTATCGGAAATCAAGGACAAGGTTCCGCTTCAAAAAGAACTTTTTGATGTGGTAATCATTGATGAAGCCACACAATGCGATATCGCTTCCTGTATCCCGGCCATACAGCGTGCCAAAAGAGTCGTGTTTGCCGGTGACCCCAGTCAATTGAGGCACATCTCGTTCCTTTCAAAGGGCATTCAGTTTCGGATTCAACAACAGCTGGATTTACAAAGCGTAGATCCTTTCCTCTTAGATTATAGGGACCATAGCATACTGGATCTTGCCATTCATAGCCTACAAAGTCGATCCCAAGTTGCAATGCTGGACGAGCACTATCGCAGTCTTCCGCAAATCATTGGATTTAGCAATCAAGAATTCTATAACAACGAACTGCGGCTCATGACCCATAAGCCAGGCCTGGAGGAACAATCCCTGTTCTTTGTTGCAACCGAAGGAAAACGGGAGGGCAATGGAGCGAATCCCATTGAGGCAAAACAAGTTTTGGATGATGTTGTTCATCTAGTAGATACGGAATCAGCATTGGAGCCAGAACTAGTATCGTCCATTGGAATCCTTTCCCCATTTAGAAACCAGGTAGAACACATTTCACAGACTTTGTTGCATCATTTTGACATAGAAACCCTAGACCGACACAAATTTAAAGTAGGCACGCCCTATGCTTTCCAAGGCGAAGAACGGGATATCATGTACCTTTCTATGGTTGTGGATGGTAAAACGCACTCCGCCGCCCAACACCACCTGAACAAAGCGGATGTTTTTAATGTATCCATTACAAGGGCAAGGCACAGCCAATACATTTATTATTCAGGTAGTCCTAATGACCACAGACCAGACAGTCTTTTTCAGAAATACTATGCGTACGGAAAAAGAAACACATCAAAGTCCTATAATGGAAAAGTGCCCGCTCGCGATGTCTTCCTGAAGAAAGTGCAAGCAAGCCTGCCCAAGGGGGCATACGAAAAGTTATGGGAGGGGTACAAAATCGCGGATATTACGCTAGATCTTTTGCTGCAAACAAAATCGGGCTATTATGCCATTGATCTTATAGGATACCCAGGGGATTTTGTGCATGCACTTTCTGTGGAACGCATCCGAATTTTGAACAGGGCCCAAATTAAGGTCTTCCCAGTATCATTTGCCGATTGGTACTTTGATCAGGATACGGTTTTAGGACATATTACTGCCTTTTTAAAAGCTTAATGCCCATGCTGCCTTAGTTGCAGTGTGCTTAGGACACTTCAAAATATTTAAGGATATTGACTTTTACTAAATCCTTCCCAATCTTATTAGCACTCTTCAAATTATTAAACTATCTGCTAATCTCTTAAAAATTTAAGATAAGACTTTACCGTTAAAATCGATATGCTTAGTTGGAAAGTAAAATAGAAACTGCGTTTCCGCCAAAGCCAACTGCGTTGACCATAATAGTCTCGATTTTTTCAGGAAGCTCGTTTTGATTCAAATAAGGTACGTTGATTACCTTTTGATGTTGCAACATTAAGATGGCCATTTCTATGCTTAACATTCCTGAAGTAGCAAAAGTGTGCCCCACTTTCCATTTGTTTGTCGTTAAAAATGGGATTTTGTTACAGAAAACCTTTTCAACTGCCTTATACTCAGAGATATCCCCTTTAATCGTGCCTGGGGCATGGGTAACGATAACATCAACTTTTTCAGGCGGTAACCCATTCAGTGCCATCATCATGGAATCTTGAAAACATTGGGCATCTGTCGATATGGAAACATTGTGTAGTAAAGGCTCCGTTGCAAAGCCAACACCAATGACCTTGGCCAAGGGTTCTTTGGCATTATCTTTCTCTAAACAGGCCATGACGGCCCCTTCACCCAACACCATGGTATTTTTAGTTTTCTCTAAGTCAAGCGCCAAACAAGGGTACACTTCCTCACCTGCGGCAGTATCATTTTCATCATTCTTGGCATAAATCTTTAGTGCCTGCATTTGGGCAATGGTGAAAGGTGTCAACGGAGCTTCACTGCCACCAACTAAAAATTTATCGGTCATGCCACTATTTAACCAGGCAATACCATTTAATAAGGAATGTAAACCTGTTGAACACGTAATCGAATGCGAAATATCGGGACCCTTGGTTTTCAAATCGTGGGCGACCCAAGATGAAATATTACCTAAAGTCGTGGTGGGGGAAGCTAAGGTAGACGTTTTTCCCTCTTGGATAAAGGTGGTGTGGTGTTTTTCAAAAAGGGTTGTTGCTCCCCTTGAAGAACCTATATTAATACCAAAATTATCAGAGCCTGCCCAACCTGCCATTGCTATAGCCTTTCTTGAGGCATGCAAAGCGTAAAGAACGGAATCATCGAGACCTCTGTACTTGTTGTCACTCGCACGAAGTTTTTCGATTTCGTCATGAAGTGGTTGCAATAGGCGGCCGACCCAAATTTTTTGCCCTCCGATAGCAGTATAAATCAGGTTATGATTGTTTGACCGATAGTGTTTCCAAACGGTATCTAAAGCATCCCCCAAGGGGGAAACAGTACCGATAGCGGTAATGGAAATGGGTTCTTTTAGCATACCTCAATGATAGCACATTTTGCACTACTGCTAAAGTAATACTCAAAAAAGTAGGCAGCTGTACCAACAAAGAAACTCGACAATCACATTTTCTTTTATCGTTGCTTTCAAAGATTTATTTTCCCTAATCGAGTTTTGCCATGAGGCCCCAACCTCCGAAGCTTTCCGATACTGCAAAAATAATTTCGTTCCCTCCTTTTTTTAAGGGTAAAAAAACCGAGTCAAAATAGCCTATAGATCCCAAAAATCGATAATCCCTGCTCCTGAACGTGTTGTTTCCGCTATAAATCCGTTTGCCATTGACATAAATCACGACCCTATCGCTAAAACCAAAGGATAGCTTTTTGAAGGTATCGCTTTTAGAATCAAGGGTGTATTTGACCAAGGCCGTATTTTGATTTTCCGACAGTCTTAATTTTTTGGCAAGGTTGAGCCTTCCAAAAGCATCGCTCTTCATCGCCTGCCATTTATTACCATTAGCTCGGTTGAGAAGGTCTTCGGTCTGTTCCTCTGAAAACAAGTCAGTATAAACGAACCAGTCGGTTATAACTGCCGAATGGGGATTTTCAACTGGTTTAGGTTCTGATTTTAATGATACAATGGGTTTTTTGATGTATGCAAAATTCTTCAGCTTACCGCTTCCTCCCCAAAGACCAATCATGCCAGACGTTACTTTACGCTGCAAATAGGGCATATGAAGACCTGGTTCTAGGGAGTCATTGAAATAAACTTCCGCCCTAGAACCGCTGATTATTATCTTGACCGGAATCCATTCATTGAATTGATAGTTCACTACACTGGCGTAACCTTCTCCATGATACAATTGCCAAGCCGATAGATCATTGTACACAGGGGTATATTGGGTAGCATCAGGATTTCCTGATTGGTGCGGTCTCACATAAAAACTCTCGTAATTTTCAAGGTCCTGCATGCGAAAAGCACATCCAAGAAAAGTACGCTCTTCCTTAATTTTAATCTCATAGGTAATCACTCCATCCGTGAAGTCAGCATCCTTTAAGTAGGCGGTGACATCACCACCCGTAAATTCCATAATACTGCTACCTTCTTCTTTATGCAACGTGAAAGCATCCCCTTTAAAACTCCAGCGGTCTGAATCAAATGGAACGACCATACCCTCTTGGGCGAAAAGCTGAGACCCTATCACTGCAAAAACAATAAAACTAAATTTCTTCATGACGATTATTTTTTGATTGTTTAATATTGCAAAGAAAGTTAATGACGGTAACCTATTGCAATTCATATAGATACCAACTTCATACAAATTCATACAAGCCTGATTTTTAGATGGATTCCTCTTCAAAAAATAGTACCCAAACCCATATAAGCCGCTGCTTGAAATGTATAGAAGAACAGTTGGGGTGGGGGGATAGTTCGCAATGGTCTTCTCGAGACTTTGACCGACTGAGTGATAAAATCCATGAGCAAACGGGAGTGAACATCAGCAACAATACCCTGAAAAGACTTTGGGGAAGGATTCCGTACCAATCAAACCCGAGTACTGCAACGCTTGATACCTTATCACAGTTTATCGGTTTCGAAAATTGGAGTGCCTTTGTTGCCTACGGTAGTAGATTAAAAAGCGCCGAGCAAAAACAATTAAACGAGGTTATCAAAAAACCTGCAGTAAAAAGGGACCTTCAAAAAAAAATGATTATCGCTGCAACCCTTATTGGATGTGTACTTGTAGTTTTGGCCGTCGTTCCCTTTTCAGGTAAAGCCATCGGTACCCCCGACTACATCTTCATTCCTAAAAAAATTGCCAACGGACTGCCTAATTCGGTGCTTTTCAGCATTGACGCATCATATGCCGGTGAGAACGACAAGATCGAGATACAACAGAATTGGGATCGAAGAAGGCGCCAGCTTATCAATAGAAAAGACTCATTGGTCGCTTCACTATACTACACACCCGGTTATTTTGATGCGAAATTAGTGGTGAATGATAAAGTGGTCAAAGAACATCCATTGATGATACCTTCAAATGGCTGGATGGCTACCTTGGAAACAGGTGCCGCTCCCGTTTACTTTGACCCTTTGGAATTTAAAACCGTTGATGGGGTTGCCATATCCCCTGATTTGATCAAGAAACGAAATACGGATATTCCGATTACCGAAACCTTCGTGAATTATTTCTGGGTCGAAGATTTTCAAGGGCTTGCCTTAAACGATTTTGTTATGGAAACCACCCTTCGTAATGTTTCGTTTGATACGAATATAAGTTGCCAAAAGACCCATATCATTATTTTGTGTGAGGGAGAGGTAGTCATCATACCCTTATCGATAAAAGGTTGTATTGCAGACTTAGAATTGTACTATTTAGATAGGGCAATCACTGGAAATCGAAACGACCTTTCAAATTTTGGTGTTGATGATTTTAACAACTGGGCCACCGTGAAGTGTGTCTCTAAAAACAATAATTTTTCAATTTACGTCAATGACAATCTTGCTTACGAAATTCCGACCAAAGGGGAGGACAACAAAATTTACGGTGTCAAGTATCATTTTCAAGGCACGGGGGCGATTTCGCAATTGAAGCTAAGCAATAGTGGAAAAATCTTTCTGAACGAATAAGTATTCCTTTTTACCAAACACCGGAATCACAATTTTTACTTTGTGGTTTATATGACTTCAAAAAACCTCTAGGGCATCTTCGATGGCACCATAGATTTTCTGTAATTGCCCGTTCGTAATGACATAGGGAGGCAAAGTATAAATGGTATTTCCCAGAGGACGCAGGTTGACCCCATTATCCATGAAAAAGTCATAGAGCCTGTCCCTGAACTTGCCATAACGCCTGGTATCAATAGCTAAGTCAATAGCCAGAATGACACCTAGACTTCTGGCGTTTTTCACTTTTGGATGATGCTTTATTCGAAGTACAAAATTCTGATGCGCTACTTCAATATATTTTCGTCGCCCTAAAATTTCATCGGATGACAATAACTCAAGACCTGCCAAGGCGGCTGCACAACCCAAAGGATGTGCGCTATAGGTGTGCGCATGAAAAAAACCCTTCGCTACCTCATCACTCAAAAAGGCATCAAAGACTTTTTGCGTACATGTGGTGATACTTAAGGGAAACATACCAGCGGTCAAAGCTTTGCTCAGGCATAGTACATCAGGCTTGTGTTCTAAATAGTCACAAGCAAAAGTTTTACCTGTTTTACCAAAGCCGGTCATGATTTCATCAGCAATACATAGCACATCCAATTCTTGACACTTTTTCAGCAATAGATCAAGCCCCTTAGCTGAATGGAATTTCATGCCTGCAGCTCCCTGCACTAATGGCTCAAAAACAAATGCGGCGCACGAATTGTTCTTACAGATATTATCAAGTAATTCTAAAACCGCGTCGATAGTATCTTCTTGTGGTGGTGGTATACGTATCACTTTTAGTAAAAAATCTTCAAAAGGGCCATTATACGATGAAAGTCCTGAAGCACTCATAGCGCCAAAAGTATCCCCATGAAAACCATCATCAAATGCGATTAAAGTATCTCGCTTTTCATCTTTATTGTAATAGTACTGCAGCGCCATTTTTATGGCAGCTTCAACAGCAGTTGATCCATTATCATTAAAGAAAATTTTAGCCTGATTGCTAGGTAAAACTTGAATCAAACGCTCTGAAAGTTCAATTGCCGGTCTATGCGTGAACCCACTGAACATGACAAAATCAAGTTCTTTCATTTGATTTGTTATGGCCGTACTTATTTTTTCATTGCAATGGCCATACATTGCTGTGTACCATGAGGCAATACCATCAATATAGGTATTGCCCCCTTCGTCCCAAAACAACGCATCTTTTGCTTTTACGACCCCCAAAGGTGGTGCAGCTGTCTTGTGTTGGGTCAAGGGGTGCCATAAATACTTTTTGTCGCGATTTTGCAACTTTTGTTCTTGCATCGTCATTGATTTAATAAGCCATCAGCTTATACAAAGATGGTGAAAGCTATTTTGGTTTTCAACAGTATTTTGGTCAAGCCCACGAAAATCATTTCTATCTTTGTTACCATCAAATTTATGCTTTGATTATAATCATACCTTGTTACAATGAAGCTGAAAGACTGCCCAAAGTCCGTTTTTTAAACTTCTTAAAACAAAATCCGGATGCCAAGGTACTATTTGTAAACGATGCCTCAACTGATAACACCCTAACCGTTTTAGAGTCTATTGAGAAGCAGTACCCCGATCAAATCTCGATACTATCGAATACCCACAATATGGGAAAAGCCGAATCGGTCAGAAATGGTGTATTGAAGGTAATTCAAACAACAGTCGATATCACTATCGCTTATTTGGATGCCGATTTAGCCACTTCTTTAGAAGAATGTTATTCTTATCAGAAATACGTAAAACAGGGTAAACAATTTGTTTTCGCCTCGAGGATCTTAAAAATAGGTTCAACTGTCGAGCGCAAGTTTTCGCGCTTTTTAGCTGGCCGAATTATAGCAACATTCATTTCAAGCATACTCAACCTAAAGGTCTATGACACACAATGTGGATGCAAGGTTTTTAATACAGAGGTGGCAAAAATTGCTTTTAAAGACCCTTTTATATCAAAATGGCTATTTGATGTTGAATTATTCAGTAGGCTCTTAAAGCACTACGGAAAGTCTAATGCTATGGCATTTATGGAAGAGGTACCCGTTAAAGAGTGGATTGACCAAGGGGAATCTAAAGTGAAACTAACGTACTTTTTCAAGTTATGGATGGATCTGTATAAAATTTGGAAATCACATAAAAGCACGCTGAATGGGTAAATTGTTCAGAAAAGTTCAAAATCTATCTGACAGTAGTATTTTCGTTCTCGTATTCTTGTACGGACTATTCATTCGGTTGCCTTTTTTCTTTAGGGACTACATTGATCGTGATGAGAGCAGCTTTATCATTATGGGGCAATCGTGGGTAGATGGTCATTTGCCTTTTACTACCCTTTGGGATGTAAAGCCCACCCTGAATTTCTTTTTCTTCGCTGTAATCATCCAAATTTTCGGAAAGAGTTTTATTGCCATTCGTTTTGCTGGCGTTTTGCTGGTCAGTATTACCGCATTTTACACCTATAAGCTTACCGCTTCACAGACTACAAAACGTATTGGGGCTATTACCGCGTTTAGTTGTGTTATTTTGCAAAGTCTTTTTGGAAGCCTTCAAGGCGTAATGTCAGAACACATTGCCATGGCATTTTTGACCCCGGCAATTTGGTTGCTATCACGAAACCGTTCTTCCAATCTGTATTGGTTGGTTATAGGGGGGCTTGTTGGTTGTAGTCTAATGGTCAAATTAAATTTGGCCTATGTCGCGTTATTCTTAGGTCTTGCTATTACGTATTTGGCTTACTTAAGGACTAAAAAATTGTTTTCTGTAAGCAAGCCGATGCTATATGGCATTGGTATTTTGAGTATCATCGGGTTGACCTTATTACCGTATTATTTAGAAGGACTATTACCGTTATGGTGGAGATCGGTTATAGAGGCGCCCTTGGCTTACGCCGGCGCAAGACAATATTCAACACTTAAACTTTTCTTGTACCTATTACCGTTCTTGGCGATTCTTGTCATTGGTGTGAGAAAAGGAGTATTCAAAACAAACAATGCAACAACGATTTATTTAATGGTTGCCACGCTTGGCACCTTAGTGGCTTTTTTAAAGAGTGGCAGGGTAAACGGACACTACCTTATCTTAATTTATCCGCTAATCTTACCCTTAGTTGCACTTTTGGTTTCAAAAAGTCTTAAAGGTTCCATTAAAAGTATCGGTATTATTGTGGCCGCACTATTAGTACTTATTCCCATAGAGTCTTATTTAGAATACTACGCTATTGCCAAACATAAGATTCAAAGGGGCAGTTTTTTCAACGGTGAAGGTATTGCTGTACCAGAATATTTGTCTCAAAAGGGCCTTGAAACGGGTGATGCCTTTTTCGCTGAATTCCATATCGGATATTGGGTATTGGGCATTGACCCCGTCACGAAGGCGGCGACCCAACCTAGTAATATTTTAAAAGACGAAATGTTTTTTGCGTATGACAACCTTAGAAAAACCGGCGAAGAAGAACTTCAACATATCATCGAGGAAATTTCGCCTCGTTATATTATTACGCGCAAAAACCGGCGTGTTTTTGACAAGAAAAAGTACAATGCCAATTTTTATATCAATCTACAGCTCTTAAAAGGGTATCAGCCATTAGATACTATTGATACTGCCGTAATTCACCAAAAACTAGAATTGGAGTAATTTTTCCCTAAAGACTTCCGCATATTTTTTGACGATAGCTGGGGTAAAACATTGTTCTTCATTTATCCTACCCAAAAGGGCGGCCCCCGTTTTTTTTAAAATGATCTGTTCCGTGGTCGGATGTTCGTCGCCACTGAAGATGATTCCGACATTCAAACCTTCTGCCTGTAAGGCATTAATGGTCAAAAGGGAATGGTTGATACTGCCCAGATAGTGTCTTGAAACCACAACGACCTTATATTCCGGTTTGATTAAATCAAATATGGTGTCATTATCGTTAAGTGGTACTAAAAGTCCGCCCGCACCTTCAATCACCAAATGGTTTTCTGTTCTGGGTTCTTGAATTTTATCCAGCTCGATTTTCACCCCATCAATATCAGCGGCTGCATGAGGGCTCATAGGCGTATTGAGGGCATAACTGTTCTCATGAATGACCGATTTTGAATTGGATATTAATTCTTTGACCTTATGACTGTCTGTGTAATCTAAATCCCCGGCTTGTACCGGTTTCCAATAGTCAGCATTAAGTGCTTCAGTTACAATAGCCGAGGCCATTGTTTTACCGACTTCCGTAGATATTCCCGTAATGAATAGTTTCATTAGTTTGCTTTTGTTATAAACTCACAGTTGGTACAACGGTATTTTTTAGGTTCAAAAAAAGGGAAGAGTTTGTACCAAAGTGTATTTCGAAGGTAAATTACCTCTGATTTTTGAGCTTTACAATTAGGGCATTGCACCAAATTACCATCATCGTCCAGGGCATAATTCCTGACTTGATCAAATATGAGTCTAGCGCGCTCTTCATCAGAGCGATGTACTTGTAATTTAATACCGCCTAGGGCGTTACTGGCGAAAGGATCAATACCTACTGTATTTTCATCCTTTAAAGTAACCGAAATGCCTTCTGATTCCAACTTGCCCTTGATGATTTGAACGTCGGCCAAAAACTCGAAAGTCCCTATCGTGATAAGATCTTTACCCATTATGATGTTGTTTTAACAATGAAAGCACTTTCTTTATTTCTTCTTTTGTATTATACGCATGTACACAAAATCGCAACCGTTCTTTGCCCTTTGGAACAGTAGGGGATAAAATAGGTCTTACATCAAACCCATTATCCCTTAAAACATTGGAAACATGCCTCACTTTATCATTTTCGGGGATCATTGCAATTTGAATCGCCGATTCATTGGATAAAAATACGTTCCACAGTTCAAATTCATCAAGCTTAGCTTTAAAATACCCAATATTTTCTTGAAGCCTCCTGATTTGCATTTTTCCCTTCTCGGATTGCAAATGATGGAAAGCGGATAAAATAACAGCGATATCATGTGGTGGCAGTGCTGTGGTATAGATAAAACTACGGGCATAATTGATAAGATAGTCCTTTAGATCTGAACTACCCAAAATGGCCGCGCCGTGACAGCCCAAGGCTTTACTAAAGGTAACGATACGGGCAAACACCATATCTTGCAATTTAAGCTGATGTAAGAGCCCTTTTCCGAAAACCCCGGTCGCATGTGCTTCATCGACAATCAAGAAAAGGCCATTCTGCGAACAATAGGTTGCCAATTCTTCTAAGTCGGGAATATCACCGTCCATAGAGAAAATGGATTCCGTAACTACATAAGACGCTCCTTCAAAACCTTGATTTCTTGAACGTTCAATATGTTGTTTTAAACTGCTTAAATCATTATGCTTGAATTTATAGGCTTTGACATCACTCATTTTAATACCATCACGAATGCTGGCATGAACAAGCTCATCATAAAAAATGATATCCCCACGTTGGGGAATACTGGAAAAGAAACCGATATTGGCATCATAACCTGAGTTGAAAAGCAAGCCGCTCTCTACCTCAAAAAACGTTACTAAAAGAGCTTCCAGTTCTTCATGCAATGGATGATTTCCTGATAATAACCGGGAACCCGTAGCCCCATTGGCATTTAGTTGACCTACCATTTGATTTTGAGCTGATTTTTCAATCTGCCCTTCTTTTGAAAACCCCAAATAATCGTTGGATGAAAAATCAACCAAATTATTGATCAGACTAAGATTTCGTAAGGTACTGTCTAACCTTCTGGCTTTGAGTTTTTCGGTTAGTTTTTTTGGAAAATACGGCATAACCCAAAAGTACGATCTTTATTGAAATGCCAGGTAGTGATCAACCACAAACAAACTAGACCTAATCATGTAACGTAAAGATTTATTGAAGCAAGGAATTTAAAAGAATATCTGATTGATATGCTTGTGATTTTCAAACAAAAAAGCCACTCTAAGAAAGAGTAGCTTTTAATATCTAGAGTACGAACTAATTTAATCAGCAAGTACAATTACTTTATTATCTTTCATTTCAATGGTTCCACTGGTGATGGAAAGCACAGTTTCTCCGTCAGCCCCTTTTGAAAATTTACCCTGAAAATCTTCGTCGATCTTAATATCACCTTTAATCTTGACATTACCTTCTTGCAGCAATGATAAAATCGGTGCGTGATTCTGAAGCATCTGAAATTCTCCATTGATACCGGGTACGGTGACTGAAGTTACTTCTCCTGCAAATAACGTTGCTTCTGGGGATACGATCTCTAAATACATAGTTTTCAGTTATGAGTTACGAGTTACGAGTGATAGAGTTTGATTTTATAGAAAACCCTGAACCCCACATTCTTAACTCTTAACTATTTTACGCTTCCGCTAACATTTTCTCTCCGGCTTCAATAGCCTCTTCTATGGTTCCTTTCAAGTTAAATGCAGATTCTGGCAAGTGATCTAACTCACCGTCCATAATCATATTAAAACCTTTAATGGTTTCCTTGATATCGACCAATACTCCCGGAATACCCGTAAATTGCTCTGCCACGTGGAAAGGTTGTGACAAGAAACGTTGTACACGTCTTGCTCGACCAACGGCCAGTTTGTCTTCTTCAGAAAGCTCTTCCATACCAAGAATCGCGATAATATCCTGTAACTCTTTGTATCGCTGAAGTAGTTCTTTTACACGTTGCGCGCAACCATAGTGATCGTTACCCAATATCTCTGGTGTCAAAATCCTTGAGGTAGAATCCAAGGGATCAACCGCAGGATAGATACCTAACTCCGCAATCTTTCTTGAAAGTACTGTCGTAGCGTCAAGGTGGGCAAACGTTGTCGCCGGTGCTGGATCCGTTAAATCATCCGCAGGTACATAAACCGCTTGAACCGATGTAATGGAACCTCTTTTAGTCGAGGTAATACGCTCTTGCATTGCACCCATCTCGGTTGCCAATGTAGGTTGGTAACCTACAGCTGAAGGCATACGGCCCAATAGTGCTGATACTTCAGAACCTGCTTGTGTAAACCTAAAAATATTATCTACGAAGAAAAGTACGTCTTTACCTTGACCGTCACCTGCACCGTCACGGAAGTACTCGGCAATCGTCAAGCCTGATAGGGCCACACGCGCACGCGCACCTGGGGGTTCGTTCATCTGACCAAAAACGAAAGTCGCTTTCGATTCTTTCATTGCGGTTTTATCAACCTTTGATAAATCCCATCCACCTTCTTCCATGGAGTGTAAAAAGTCATCACCATATTTGATAATACCAGACTCCAACATCTCACGTAGTAAGTCGTTACCCTCCCTGGTACGTTCACCAACACCTGCAAAAACAGATAGACCACCGTGTCCTTTCGCAATGTTGTTGATCAATTCTTGAATCAATACCGTTTTACCAACTCCCGCACCACCGAACAATCCAATTTTACCCCCTTTAGCGTAAGGTTCAATCAAATCAATTACTTTAATACCTGTAAAAAGCACTTCGGTAGAAGTGGATAAATCTTCAAATTTTGGCGCCTCACGGTGAATTGGCAAGCCGTCGTCACCAGATTTCGGCAAGTTTTCCATTCCATCAATCGCATCACCGATTACATTAAAAAGTCGACCGTATACCTCTTCCCCGATTGGCATTTGAATGGCACTACCTGTGGCAGTTGCCTCAACACCCCTACTTAATCCATCGGTAGAATCCATTGAGATAGTCCTAACTGTATTTTCCCCAACATGGGACTGCACTTCTAAAACCAATTTAGAGCCGTCGGCCTTTGCGATTTCCAATGAATCATAAATCTTTGGTATATCAGCACCTGATTCAAATTCAACATCAATAACCGGTCCGATGATTTGGGCAACTTTACCTGTAACTTTAGCCATTACTTGCTTATTTCGTTTTGTTCGATTTTTATGTTGGAAAACGCTAATTTTTCCGGCTGCAAAGATATGTTTTTCGATTCGTAAATAGAAACTTCTGAAATCTTTTTTTGACAACAAAAAAAGGCGCCCGAATGGGGCGCCCTTATCAAAATATTTGAGCTGGCTTTTTTAAGGGTTGATCGTCCAAGAAACGTAGTATATAGCCCCTATAAGACCTGAACCGACCGCTTGAAAATATTCTTCGTTCAAGATATTCGAACCACCTGCTTTAAAGATAGATTTGATACTGGGTACCGAATAGTTGATTTGGGCATCCAGAACAGTATAGGCAGGTACATCGCCATCGGCAAAAGAAGCTTCCCAAAAGAAACTATCACTCCAACGGTAGTTCACTCCAAATCCGAAATTTTTGAAAAGATCGGTCTTTCCAAAAGAGGCTTTTACCTTATGCTCGGGAGAGTTGAAATTAGTTCGTATACCCTGGGCCCTCAATTCTTCTTCATCCTCAAGTTTAGTATAGGTATAGTTTACACCCAAGTCAAAGCCTCCGATTTTTGTATCAACACCTACCGTACCTCCATAAGAAGTAATTTCTTGCGGGGAATTGGTATATACTTGATATACTTCAAAATCACCATTCTGAAGGGCCAATAAAGATAAACCGCCATCACCAGCTTCTCCGTACAAGGGCACAAAGGTCTGTGTTTGCGATATGAAATTATCATAACTGTTATAGTACCCACTTAAATCAATGGTAAATTTGCCTATTTGGCTCCTATACCCTAACTCATAAGCCGTTATCTCTTCTGGTTGCACCAATGGTGTATTGACGGCAGTAGGGTTTCCAGCAACCACCGACGTCAATGAAAAAGCATTTTCATAGGCAGCCCTACCCAATACCTGAACCGAGCTTTGACCCGTAAGGGCTTGGCCGCTGGCACTCAAATCAAAGTTTCTTACATCCCTATCCAAGTTATCAGGAGCCGATCCCACCAAAATCGCATTACCAACATTCAAACCAATAAACAAATCTTGTGTTGTCGGGTTTCTAAAACCCTGTTGTACCGAAACGCGAAGGTTATGGTTTCGTCTTTCGCCCAAGGTTGCGGATAAACCTGCCCTTGGGGAGAAAAAGCCATCAAAAAATTCATTCTTGTCATATCTTCCTGAAGCGGTAAACTTCAATCGATCGTCCATAAATTTTTTCTGAAGCTGTGCATAACCACCATACTCATCATAGGTGATAGGCCCGTCGATATCGGTAAAAATAGTTCCTTGCGAATTCAGTTCATATTCCCTGTACGAACCGCCCACTTGGACATCGGCCCAGTCATTGATCAAGTGCGCCAAATTATAGTTTCCGTTTGCGTGACGAAATTTTGTGTTATCTATAAATTTGGCCCCTGTGGTCAAATCGCCGTCATTGATGACCTGATTGAATGCGCTCTCGAATTGTGATGTTCCCGGAAGAAAACGTCCTGTATCCGCTGCGGCACGCGCGGCTGCATGCGCTTGTTCTTCAGTAGCCAATACGCCCGAACCAACGCCCAATCTAGCCCCAATGAATGTCTGGGCATACTCGGTAAACCAATCTTGATCCGATTTCCATCTTCTGTTTACATTGATACCGGCAAATCGCGTATCGTAAGCGTTACCTGAATTTTCAGAAACAATATAACCTCGAATAAAGAAATTATCGTTCTTTAGTTCCAATTTATGTTGCTGCATGGTAAAGCCATCAACGGAGTATCTGTTAGCACCTTGATAAATAGTGGTACCACGACCAATACGTCCGTTATAAATTAATTCAAGGTCATCACCAAAAGGCCTGTAGTGTACCGCAAAGTCCGTTTTCAAACTTTCTGCTTGGTAGTTTGCCAAATCCCCTTCTTCATAACCGGTTCTCGAAACCACCGCCGTACCCAACGTACCGGATGGAAGCCCAGCTAGGGCATCAAAATTAAGGGGCGTGGAAACCTCATCACCATAAACATTCAATCCATCAAAGGCCGGATTCGTTCTATCTTCACCAGGGCGATTGATATCGGTGAAGTTCGCTGCATGCCAATCTTCACCTCTTAAAAGTGAAATGTTGGCTTTAACGGCAAATTTATCGCTAAAGGCGTGGGCGGCACGTATCCCTACATCATAATAGGTATTGTCTCCTGCAACTTCTTGAGAGGTAATACCTGTTTTGCCGTAAGCACTTAGGCCTTGAAAATCAAATGGACTTTTACTTCGCATAAACAAAATACCGTTAAACGCACCAGCTCCATACAGTGCCGAAGAGGCTCCTGGCAAAATCTCAACACTAAGCACATCAAGCTCAGACATCCCTACCAAGTTTCCTAGCACGAAATTCAAACCAGGAGCGGTATTGTCCATCCCATCGACCAACTGCAAAAATCGTGTATTGGCAAATGTGGCGAAACCCCTAGTGTTTATGGATTGAAAAGTTAAACTATTGGTATTGATATCAACACCCTTCAAGTTTTGTAACCCGCCGTAAAATGATTCAGCGGTGGTGTTCTTTATTTCACGCAATCCGAAGCGCTCTACCGAAACAGGGGACTCAAAAATACGTTCTGGGGTGCGCGAAGCGGAAATAACGATTTCATCAAGCAAGGTAGAAGCCTCATTTAGGGTAACCGATAGGTCTTGATTGTTGGAGGTAACATCGACTACAACCTCAGAAAAACCAATGCTGGTCACTTTTACCTTGAAAGGGGGTACTTCTTGTGTCGTTAAGGTGAAATTACCGTCAAAATCGGCTATTGCCCCCTCAGCCTTACCAATTACCACAACATTTGCCCCGGGTATAGGCTCGCCATTGTCATCAACCACTTTTCCTGTAATCGTTGTTTGGGCCATTGAGGAAACTCCCAACAAAAGGAAAAATGTCAAAATTAAATTTTTCATTAGACTTGAATTTGAGTTAAGTTAGTTTTAAATCAGCGTAAAAATATCGAGCGGAATATACATTTTTTTGAGTTTAAATCAATAAAAATAAAAAGGAATTATGCATGCATAGTACTTTTTGTTTAAAAAAATGAAGTTATAAATAGGGATTTAACAAAAAAGTCGTCTATTTAAGACGACTTTTCTAAAATTCTATAAAATCTAAAGGTTACTCTACAGTAACTGACTTTGCCAAGTTTCTGGGTTGATCCACATTGCAATTTCGCATTAAGGCTATGTGGTATGAGAGCAATTGCAAAGGTATGGTCGTTAATAAAGGGGTCAATGGTTCAGAAGTCTCAGGTACTTCAACGACATGATCCGCCAATTCCTTTACGGTTTCATCACCTTCGGTAACGATGGCAATGATCTTACCACTTCTAGACTTGATCTCTTGAATATTACTCACCACTTTCTCGTAGTGTCCTTTTCGGGTTGCGATGACGACTACCGGCATTTCTTCATCAATCAACGCGATAGGCCCATGTTTCATTTCTGCGGCGGGATAGCCTTCGGCATGTATATAGCTGATTTCCTTCAGTTTCAAAGCACCCTCTAAAGCTACCGGAAAATTATAGCCCCTACCCAAGTACAGACAATTTGAAGAGTCTTTATATTCGGCAGCGATTTGTTCTATCAATACATTGGATTCCAATGCTTTTTCAACTTTTTCAGGAATACCCTCCAATTCCGTTAAAAACTCATGGAACTTTGATTCAGAAAAAACGCCCTTTTCTTTGGCAAGCTTCAATGCTATCAACGTAAGCACCGTAATTTGGGTCGTAAATGCTTTCGTGGATGCAACCCCAATTTCAGGACCGGCATGCGTATATGCCCCTGCGTGGGTCTCCCTAGCTATTGAAGAACCGACCACGTTACATACCCCAAAGACAAAAGCACCTTTTTCTTTTGCCATTTTTATGGCTGCCAAGGTATCGGCAGTTTCGCCTGACTGTGAAATGGCAATCAATACATCTTTATCGGTAATAACCGGATTTCTATACCTAAACTCTGACGCATATTCCACTTCAACCGGAATTCTAGCCAAATCCTCAAAGATATATTCCGCAACCAGACCCGCATGCCATGAAGTACCGCACGCCACTATGATAATTCGGTTTGCATTTAAAAATTTTCCTAAATGCTGGTCGATTCCCGCCATTCTGATTATACCCTGATCGGCCAATAATCGTCCACGATAGGTATCTAATATCGCCCTTGGTTGCTCATAAATCTCTTTAAGCATGAAATGGTCATATCCTCCCTTTTCAATCTCCTCAAGATTTAACTGAAGTTCTAAAATATCAGGATAGGCAATCGCATCGTCTTTGATTTTACGAAGTTTGATTTCTTTTCCAACACGGATTATGGCCATTTCCTCATCTTCTAGATATACCGCATTATTGGTAAATTCAATAAAAGGAGAAGCATCAGAAGCGATAAAATATTCATTCTCACCAATACCTATCGCCAAAGGACTACCCAATTTGGCAACCACGATCTCATCAGGTTTGTTCTTGTCAAAAACAGCGATTGCATACGCTCCTACAACTTGGTTCAGGGCTATTTGAACTGCCTGACCCAATTTCACACCCTCCTTTTTCTTTACTTCTTCGATTAAATTTACAAGCACCTCGGTATCAGTATCAGATCTGAATTCATAACCCCGTTTTAAAAGGGCCTTTTTAATGGACTCGTAGTTTTCAATGATTCCATTATGAATGATAACCAAATCACCCGAATTTGAATAATGGGGATGCGAATTGACATCATTAGGCACCCCATGTGTGGCCCACCTAGTATGACCTAGGCCCAATTTTCCATTGGTAGAAATGGCTTTTTCTACCTTATTCTTAAGATCTTCTACTTTACCCTTCGTTTTTGCGAGATGGGTTTCCTCCCCATCGAAGAGCACGATCCCTGCACTATCATACCCGCGGTATTCAAGTCTTTGAAGACCTTTTATTATTACGGGATAAGCGTCTCTATGACCAATATATCCGACTATTCCACACATAAATTAACGTATTAGATTGAAGCACAACTTGATAATATTTCGCAAAAATATACTATCACAGTACGAATCGAATCAAATTAATGGATAAACGTAAAAAAAACCTGAATTGTATGTTTATGGACCTGGTACTAATCAATCTCGGTAAAGAAAATCTCCAGTTTCAACTTTTTATCTTCATTCTCTGGAGCCACATTGTTACCGAACAACACCGTACCTGATGGAATAACATTGGAAAGCACGGGTAATTCTTCAACATTTCCCGAATCACCCATGGCATCTAGAACCGCAAAGATTCCGATGTTCGCGGTTAAAGTCAACGCCAGTTTTTCATTCGGTTCATCCCTTAGAATCAAATCATTGATATGTTCTGTAATACGAATGGAGTATTTGATTCCATCCCCATCTTCATCAGTTTGGATAATACCGTCATAATTCAGAAATTGTCCGAGCGGCAATTGGGAAACCGAATTCTCCGTGCCTGTAGAGATAAGGGGTAAATTTGTTTCAGTGTCGTACAAGTATAGTCTTGGTGGTTCTACAAAACCTTCAGGTCCATTTAATTTTTCGGCATCGATATAAAAGGACAGGATCGCCTCATTGATGATCCAGTTATTCGCCCTTATCCCATCGATAATGTCAGCTGCCACATCTTCATCTTCATCAAAAAGGAACAGTTCGGCATATACCCCAGAACCGCCTTTGAGGTAGATTCGTGAGGCGTTCACACCAGTATCCAATTCATCACTTACCTCAGCGGAAAAAGGATCGTCTATAAATGTATTCACGGCGTTCCCGAACGTTGTATTGTTCTGATTTCGCAACAGGTTTAAGACAAATTCCCGTTCTATGGTCTCAACGGAACCCAATTCATCATCAGATATATTCGTATCGATATAGTCTTGAAATTCGTAGTTTAAGGTTATTGTAGCTTGCGAGAGATCTAAGAGCAACATGACATCACCGTTTGCAGGTTGCAATGAAAAATGAAGTCCTCTCAGAAAATTGGCAAAGTTGGCCTGACTAAGTAATTCCAATGAACCTTCCATATCCAAGAGGTTTTCTTGAAAAAATTGTGGGTCCAACCGCACTCTAATGCCTGGTGGCAACCTTTCGTCTACAACTTCAGATTCATCCGTTTCCGTTTCTGGATCATCTTCCTCAAAAATTACAAATTGTTCATTGCTAATAGTAACCTCACCTTCAAAAAGTGGGGCTCCCTCCACAAAACTTGGAATATTGGTATTGCTAAAGTACTCTTGAGCCTCCTCAAAATTGGCTTCTGGGTCTAAATCCCGTAGAAAGAAAGAGGAACGCTCCACCTTAAAGTTAAAAGGTTGTGATAACGCATTTTCTGAACCGTATATGGAATCAAGCTCAAAAGCAATCGGAAAGGTATTCGGGACAAAATCTTCTTCTGAACCATCTTCATCAGCATTCAAGGGGTCAGAACCTTGATTTCGTTCTTCGCTATCCGTAACACCATCACCATCTGAATCACTGTTTGGATCATCGGGGTCCAAATCTTCACTATCGATCACACTATCGCCATCACTATCATTGTTCGTGCTAGGTATCAATTGGTAAGGCATATATAAAATGACCTCTGTAATCGTTTCTTCCTCATCAATGGTGTCTGGATTTTCGTCATTTTCGGCACCATCCTCTTGCGCTTGGGAAAGATTTCCAAAGGTGTTTATAATCGAACCGGTATTCGTATTGACAGGTAATCGTAATTGGCTGGTAATATGTGCTTCCCTTCGACCGTAGACAGGGTCGTTGTAAGTTCCTACTTGATATACTGGAAGCCTGTTGGTTTGAACGGCTACCACATTCTTATTGAACGCAAAAACATCAAATTCGGCACGATTGGTCTCGAAAGGTTCCCCGCCAATCACACCATCACCTAAAGTATCGAGTTCTTCTTCGCAACTACCAAGAAATAAAACCAGACCGAACATTCCGGCTATCGCCGGAACCAAACTTTTCTTCAAACCCATTTGGCTTACTTTAAAACTTCCGTATTGTAGAAATCCGAATAAGCTTCCTCTGCTTCTTGAAATGAAACATAAGGTAAAACTGGCTTATCCTGTTTGGAAATGTATTCTGTTAAATCATCAGAAATCGCTTCCGAGGCTAAAATAATCGCATCGGAATAATCTACTGCAACCTTTAACAAATTATTATATTCGGGTGTTTTCAGTGAACTGACTTTAGCATGGTCTATGCCATCAAAGGCTATTTTCTCTTGCATCTTTATATCCAATGCCCCTTCATAGCCTTTTTCATAGACCGAGGTCACGATCTTACTATCAGCGAAAATCGGTTCGTCAGCATAGTACTCCCTTAGATACAAGGGCAAAAGGGAAGCCATCCAACCATGGACGTGGATAATGTCTGGGGACCAATTTAATTTTTTGACCGTTTCGACCACACCCTTGGCAAAAAATATGGCCCGCTCATCATTATCGGCAAAAAGGTTTCCATCTTTATCAAAGAACGTTCCCTTTCTTTTGAAGTATTCCTCATTATCAATAAAATAAACTTGTATACGTTCCCTCGGAATCGAAGCGACTTTTATGATCAAGGGCATATCCATATCATTGATGACCAAGTTCATTCCAGATAAACGGATAACTTCATGAAGTTGATGCCTTCGCTCATTGATGTTGCCGTAACGCGGCATAAAAATACGAATCTGACCGCCTTTGCTATTGACCATTCTTGGGGCCTCGTATGACATTAAGGAAACTTGATTCTCTGGAAGGTAGGGTACTAATTCTGAAGATACAAACAATATCTTTTTGCCAGTCATAAACGAAATTTTTGTCTATTCGAAAAAACGTAGCTGCAAAAGTACAAAATTTATGTAGATTACCAGTATTTATGGTATTTTTGCACGCCTTTATCAAAACACATGCAAGTATTTACTAGAAAAAACGATTTAAATGCGCTTCTTAAGGGCGAGAAGGTCAAAAGCCTGGCCCTAGGTTTCGTACCCACAATGGGTGCCTTGCATGATGGGCATTTGTCTTTGGTCAAAAAAGCCGTTTCTGAAAATGACCTTGTTGTAGTGAGCATATTTGTAAACCCTACGCAATTTGATAATGAAGAAGACTTTGAGAAGTATCCTGAAAATTTACAGCAAGATATACGCTTTTTAGAGACCGTTTCTGAAGACCTTATGGTGTTTGCCCCTTCAAAGACGGATATTTATGATGACCGTATTGTTTCAAGGTTTTTTGATTTCAATGGTCTTGAAAAGGCCATGGAAGGAGCGTTCAGAACAGGCCACTTCGATGGGGTCGCTACCATAGTATCATTGTTATTGCATATCGTAAATCCGCAAAGGGCGTATTTTGGCGAAAAGGATTTTCAACAATTACAGATCATCAAAAAGCTGGTGGAGCTTGAAGGTATTCCCTGTGAAATTATTGGCTGCCCCATAGTGCGAGAGCAAAATGGATTGGCCAAAAGTTCTCGAAATGAAAGACTCTCTAAATTAGCCCAAGAACGGGCGGGTTTTATCTACCAAACCCTACAAACTGTCAAATCTGAATTTGGCATGAAAAGTGCTAGTACTATAAAGAATTGGGTAATCAACGCGTTCAATGCGAATGAGCTGCTCGAATTGGAATATTTTGAGATAGCTGACATCGAGACCTTGACACCCATGACAAACAAACAGGAAAACATAAAATACAGGGCGTTTATCGCTGCATACGTCGAGGGAATTCGACTAATTGACAATATCGCCCTTAATTAAGTAATTTTGCCCTATGCAAATTGAAGTTGTCAAGTCAAAAATACATCGTGTAAAAGTAACGGGCGCCGATTTAAATTATATCGGCAGTATTACCATTGATGAAGATTTGATGGATGCCGCGAATATCATACGTGGCGAAAAAGTCCAAATCGTGAACAACAACAATGGTGAGCGATTGGAAACATATGCCATACCCGGACCCCGGGGATCGGGCGAGTTGACCTTAAATGGTGCCGCAGCCCGAAAAGTCGCCGTTGGTGACGTTCTGATATTGATCACTTATGCGCAAATGCATATCGAAGAGGCTAAAAAATTCAATCCTGCTTTGGTCTTCCCTGATGAAACAACCAACTTATTAAGGTAGTTTTGGGTGTTTCAATGAAAAAATTTCTTAAAACCATTATTCCCATTGCAATTGGTCTTTTCTTGGTCTGGTATTCGTACAACGCCACTACTGAAGAAGATCGCGCGCAAATCATTACGAATATTTCGAATGCCAGCCCTTTTTGGGTTCTACTATCCATAGGTATTGGGATTTTGAGCCACATCTCAAGGGCAGTTCGTTGGAACTTTATGCTCAATCCTTTAGGGTACAGGCCAAAATTGAGCAATAATATTTTTATAATACTCATGGCTTACTTTGCGAACTTGGGCATACCAAGATCCGGTGAATTTTTGCGGGCTACCGCCTTGACTACATATGAGGGGGTACCTTTCGAAAAAGGTTTTGGCACCATAGTCACCGAAAGGGTCATTGATCTGATAATGCTATTATTGGTTATTGCCTTGGCCCTTTTTCTCCAAACGGATATTATTTTGGATTTTTTAAGTGAAAAAGGGGTTAGCCTTTTAGGTTCAGCCGTAATTTTAGGAATCGGAATAGTTGGCCTTATCACTTTTGTGTTTTTAATCAGAAGATCAAATAGTGGTTTTGGGTTAAAATTGAAGAACTTCTTAAACGGGATGCTCGACGGGGTATCAAGCATCTTAAAAATGAAAAAGAAATGGCATTTTATTTTCCATACCTTTTTCATCTGGGGTTGTTATATTGCCATGTTCTGGGTCATTAAATATACGGTTGCCGCAACAATCGACCTGTCATTCTCGCAGCTTTTGGTCGCTTTTATAGCCGGTGCATTTGCAATGTCAACGACCAATGGTGGTATCGGGGCCTATCCTATTGCGGTTACCGCGGCCTTGTCTTTATTTGCTGTTCCTGAGGTATCAGGAAAAGCCTTCGGATGGATAATGTGGATCTCGCAAACCCTTATGGTGGTTCTTTTTGGGGCAATATCATTTATACTCTTACCGTTATTGAACAGAAATCGATAACAACTGGTTATCAAAATCTTTTCAAATGACCAGACCAATCTTCCTTTTTATTGCCCTATTGAGTATGGGGGTAAATTGCCAAGTCAAACAAGAGATCTTCGAATCATTCAAGCTTCAAGAGCGCCGCGACGTTTCGTATTATTTTCCTGAAAACTATGATGAGGAAAAAAAATATCCCCTTATCGTGGTTTTGGATGCCGAATATCTTTTCGACAATGTTGTTGCCAATGCCAAGTTTTACAGCACCCACAACCGAATGCCCGAAGCCATTATCGTCGGAATACATCAAGATGAAGGTGATTTGCGCTGGGAGGATTGTGATTTTGAGCAAACTACCGGACTACCTACGGAAAAGGGGCAACTGTTTTATGAATTTTTAGGTACCGAGCTGATTCCATACCTTGAAACGAGTTATAGTATCGCACCCTTTAAAATGTTCATCGGCTATGACATTACGGCTAATTTTGGCAACTACTTTCTTTTTAAGAATAAATCGTTGTTCAATGCCTACTTATCCATCTCTCCTGTTCTAGCACCCGAAATGGATGCTCGAGTTCCGGCACGATTATTAGACTTGGACCAAGAGCTATTCTACAATATCGTGCTTGAGAAAGAACCGACCGAAGACCGCCAACGTATACTTCAAATGAATACTGCGATTGCCTCGATCCAAAAAGAGAACCTGCACTATTTCTTTGACCAGTATGATGAACCTGACCACATCTCCATCGCAGCCTATGGTATCAGTAAGTCTTTTGATAACATATTTAAATTATTCAGGCCGATCAGCCCGAAAGAATATAAAGAAGAAATACTTACCTCAAACGAACCCGTAATCGCTTATTTAGAGGATAAATACGGTATGATCGAAAAATTACTTGGTTTCAAAAAAGAGGTAGAACTGAACGATATTATGGCCATCTATGCAGGATGCTTGAAAAAAGAGGATTATGAATCCTTAAAGCCTTTGTCCAGTATTTGTAAGAAACAGTTTCCTGAGACTATGATGGGCTTTTACTTTGAAGGGGAATATCTCGAGTTGGTCGGGGAGCCGAAAAAGGCATACAAGGCTTTCGAAAAAGCGTTTCAAATGAATGAAATCGACTTTTTGACAAAAGACATGGCCTTGGACAAAATTGATGCCCTAAAAGCAGACTTTGGGTATTGACATCGCGTAGTACGATCCTTTTAAAATAGGATTCCCCATAAATCTTACCGACCAAATCCACTATCTTTAGCCAAATTCCGATTGGATAGATGGCAAAGACCAAAACCGCTTATTTCTGTCAAAATTGTGGTGCACAATATGCAAAATGGATTGGGCAATGTACCTCTTGCAAACAATGGAACACTGTTGTTGAGGAAGTGGTACAAAAAGAGGAAAAAAAGGCTTGGAAAGCTTCTTCGTCAACCCTGCAAAAAGCCACCAAACCCTTATTGGTCAGGGATATTGCAAATGACAAGGAAATCAGGTTAAATACCCTTGACCAAGAGTTCAACAGGGTCTTAGGTGGCGGATTGGTACCTGGGTCACTAACCTTATTAGGGGGCGAACCCGGAATTGGAAAAAGCACTTTGTTGCTTCAAATCGCTTTGAAGCTATCTTATAAAACCCTTTATGTCTCTGGAGAAGAAAGTCAAAAACAGATTAAGATGCGTGCAGATCGCGTCCATCCAAATTCAGAGAACTGCTTTATCCTTACCGAAACCAAAACCCAGAACATCTTTCAGCAAATCGTTGCCCTTGAACCTGACCTGGTGGTCATCGATTCCATTCAAACATTGCATTCCGATTACATCGAATCCGCCGCGGGTAGTATTTCCCAAATAAGGGAGTGTACCGCTGAGCTGATCAAGTTCGCCAAAGAAAGTAACACCCCTGTCATTCTAGTTGGTCACATCACTAAAGATGGCACGATCGCCGGGCCGAAAATCTTGGAGCATATGGTTGATACCGTGCTTCAATTTGAAGGGGACCGAAATTATGTCTATCGCATTCTACGATCATTAAAAAACAGATTTGGCTCCACGGCAGAATTAGGCATTTATGAAATGCAAGGCAGCGGTCTTCGTGAGGTGAACAATCCTTCTGAAGTATTGATTTCAAAGAATGACCAAGACCTGAGCGGAACGGCAATCGCCGCAACTGTTGAAGGCATGAGACCGCTACTTTTGGAAATTCAGGCCTTGGTCAGTACCGCCGTGTATGGAACACCGCAACGCTCCGCGACAGGTTTCAATGCCAAACGTTTAAATATGCTGTTGGCCGTATTGGAAAAGCGCGCGGGATTCAAACTCGCTGCGAAGGATGTCTTTTTAAATATTACAGGGGGAATTTCTATCGATGATCCTGCCACGGATCTGGCGGTAATCGCCGCAATCTTATCAAGTAACAGTGATATTGCCATTGAAAAAGGGGCATGTTTTGCGGCAGAAGTTGGTCTTGCAGGGGAGATAAGGCCCGTACAGCGAATTGACCAACGAATTTTGGAGGCCGAAAAATTGGGTTTTCAAACCATTTATGTTTCCAAAAACAATAAAATTGGGCTAAAGAAGACCAAAATTCAAGTCAAACTAGCTTCAAAAATCGAACAAGTGGTCGTGGAATTGTTTGGTTAAAAAGTGTTTATCTTTAAAGTACTGATCCAACTATCATGAAAACGTATTTTAAGCTAACCCTTTTGGGGTTATTTCTGGTATTATCTGCATGTGAAGAAAAAAACCTTGAACTAGTTACACAACCTGACTACGATAATTGGAATGACTATCTCGGTGATTCAGGCAGATCGCATTTTAGCCGACTTACCCAAATCGACACCAATAATGTACAGTCTTTAAAACTGGCATGGAGCTATAATAGCGGGGGTCTTGAAGAAGGGCGAACAACACAGATACAGACCAATCCCATGATTATTGGTTCAACTTTGTATGGTGTGAATGCCGCAATGGAACTGTTTGCTGTCGATGGGGCAACCGGATCGGAAATATGGAAATTCAAGCCACCCACAAAAGATAATACCGGTCTTGGGTTGAACCGAGGATTGAGTTTCTGGAACCCAAATTCAGAAATAGAGGAAGGTAGGTTGTTCTTTGCCTCAGGTTTTAAGGTCTATGCAGTATCAATTGAAACAGGCAAATCCATTACAGGTTTCGGCACCAACGGAAGTATTGATTTAAGGGAGGGCCTGGGTAGGGACCCTTCGAAATTAGCGGTTTACGCCAATACCCCTGGTGCAGTGCATGCCAATTTATTGATAATGGGTACCCGTGTTGGTGAAGGACCCGGTTCTTCCCCAGGGCATATTCGTGCTTATAATGTACTTACCGGTGAAATTGAATGGACATTCCATACCATTCCACAACCGGGGGAATTCGGTTATGACACCTGGCCCAAAGAAGCGTATAAAACCGTTGGTGGCGCCAATAGTTGGTCGGGTAATGCCATAGACCACGAAAGGGGCATTGTTTATTTTCCAACAGGTTCGGCTGCTTTTGATTGGTATGGTGGGGACCGACATGGCGAAAATCTTTTTGCCAATTCACTTTTAGCATTGGATGCCAAAACTGGTAAACGCATTTGGCATTACCAATTCGTACATCATGATTTATGGGACAGGGACCTACCGGCACCCCCAAATCTTTTTGAAATGAAACGTGATGGTGAGACCATACCAGCAGTTGCCCAAGTGACCAAAAGCGGTCATGTATTTGTTTTTAATCGGGTTACTGGTGAGCCCTTGTTCCCTATTGACGAAAAAGCCTATCCCAATTCCAAGCTGGAGGGTGAAAAAGCACATCCAACGCAGCCTTTACCGACAAAACCTGCACCTTTCGCCAAACAAGTATTGACGAAAGAAGATTTGTATGCCCCAAATCAACCTGCCTTTGTTGATGATTTTATAGACAAAGACCAAAATAAGAATCCACCGACGGTGCTGGATAAATTCAAGCAAATTACCTCCAAAGGTCAGTTTATCCCCATTGACACTACGGGTGTCTTGCTGTACCCTGGTGCCGATGGAGGTGCGGAATGGGGAGGTGCGGCCATGCATCCCGAAAAAGGAATTATGTATGTCAACTCCAATGAGATGGCCTGGATCGTTCGTATGAAAAAGATCGATTCCGACACCAAAGAAGAATCAAATCATGGTTCCGCACTTACCCAAATTCATTGTGCGCGATGCCATGGTGGGGAATTGCAGGGTCTCGGCGCCATACCTGAACTACAACATGTAAAAGCACGTTTTTCAGTAGACTCCATTCAAAGTATCATAAAAAATGGGAAAGGTGCCATGCCAGGGATGCCCAATCTATCTGAATCGGAACTAAAGGGAATAGCCAATTATATTTCAGGAATTCAAGAAGAAACCGATCATCGGGCTGAAGTGCCATCGGTAAAAGTACCTTACGCCGTCGCCGGTTTTGGCCGTTTTAAGGACAATAGGGGTTTTCCGGTCATGACGCCACCGTGGGGAACCCTAAATGCCATTGACCTAAATACCGGGGAATATCTTTGGAAAATTCCGTTAGGGCATGAAGAAGCATTGGATGACCCCAACCACCCCGTTTCCGGAATTGAAAATTATGGTGGGCCCGTAATCACCGCCAGCGGCGTACTATTTATCGCAGCCACTAAAGATGAAAAGTTTCGTGCGTTTCATATGCAGACAGGAAATCTATTGTGGGAAACCAATTTACCGGCAGGAGGTTATGCGACGCCTGCCACCTATGAGGTCAATGGCAAGCAATACGTGGTCATTGCCTGTGGCGGTGGTAAAATGGGAACATCTTCTGGGGATGAATATCGGGCCTACGCCCTGCCCGATTAAGGGGCCGGATTCGGAATTTCATTATGGATAGCCTCGATACCGTTTAAGACCTCATCAGATAGTTCCACATTGATACTATCAATATTTTCCTTGAGCTGTTCCATGGTGGTGGCACCAATGATATTACTGATAACAAAAGCCCTGGTGTTTACAAATGCCAGTGACATTTGTGCCAATGAAAGTCCATGCTCTTGGGCCAAATCAAAATATTTCTGAGTCGCCGCCATTGAATTTTCACCACTATAGCGATTGTAATTCGGAAAAAGGGTAACCCGTGCCTTACGCGGTTTATGACCTCCTAAATATTTACCGCTCAATACTCCGAAACCAAGTGGGGAATACGGCAATAGCCCTATTTTCTCACGAAGTGAGATTTCTGAAAGTCCGACTTCGAACAATCTATTCAACAAGCTATAAGGGTTTTGGATAGTGACCATTCTTGGCAGGTCTTGATGAACCTTGGCCTCTTCAATAAAACGCATGGTCCCCCAAGGGGTTTCATTCGATAACCCCACATGTCGAATTTTACCTTCCTTCACCAAATCACGCAGCGTCTCCAATACCTGATGGATGTTATCTTCCCAAAAATCGGGCGCATCGGTATTATAACCACGTTGCCCAAAGTAGTTCGTATTTCGTTCAGGCCAATGCAATTGATACAGGTCGATATAATCCGTTTCCAATCTTTTTAAGCTGCCTTCTACTGCCGTGATAATGGAATCTTTGCTAAAACCCGTGGTGCGTATGAACTTTGTAAAGTCAGCGGGACCGGCAATTTTTGATGCTAAAATGATTTTATCCCGATTACCTGTTTTTTTGAACCACTTGCCAATAATTTCCTCAGTTACCGCATACAACTCTTTCTTGGCAGGAACGGGGTATAGCTCTGCAGTATCAAAGAAGTTCACTCCTTGCTCAAAAGCATAATCCATTTGCCCATGCCCTTGTTCTATGGAATTTTGACGCCCCCAAGTCATTGTTCCCAAACAAATTTTACTTACACGAATACTGGTGTTTGGCAATCTAGTATACTTCATTGGTCAAGCTTATTAAAAAAATCAAATTTAAGGTATCTAAAGAGAATCCATCTTAAGACCGTGTTACTAATCCACTTCTAGAAGAATCGGACAGTGATCACTATGCTTTGCCTCTGATAGGATTACCGATCGCTTTAGTCGGTCTTTTAAAGATTCATTAACCATTCCATAATCCAATCGCCAGCCTTTGTTGTTGTTACGGGCATTGGCACGGTAGCTCCACCAGGTATAGTTATGTGGTTCTTTATTCAAATGTCGAAAACTATCTATAAACCCACTTTTTATAAAATTTCCGATCCATTCGCGCTCAACTGGTAAAAATCCAGAAACGTTTTTAAGTCCGACCGGATTATGGATATCAATGGCTTCGTGACAAATATTATAATCTCCGCAAACAATCAAATTTTCGCGTTCTTTGCGCAATCCATCTGCATACTTTTGAAAATCGGCCATGTATTTTAATTTAAATTCAAGCCTGTCCGTATTGGTGCCCGAGGGCAAATACATACTCATAATGGATAGATCTCCGAAATCTGCACGAATATTACGCCCTTCAAAATCCATATAATCGATTCCTGTGCCGTATTCGACATGGTCTGGCTCTTTTTTACAAAGAAGTGCTACGCCACTATATCCTTTCTTTTGGGCGCTGAACCAATAATGGTAATTGTACCCGGCGGCCTCAAATAAAGAGACATCTACCTGCTCTTTCATGGCTTTTATCTCTTGTAAGCAAATTACATCAGGCCCCACTGACTGCAACCATTCCACAAAACCCTTGTTCAAAGCGGCACGAATACCGTTGACATTATACGAGGCTATTTTCATTTTATGTTAAAGTTAAATTAAGGTTATGGAAGTCTTGTTTTCTGCAACCTTTCTAAAATCATGTATCTTTCAAAAAAATTACTTCCTAAAACCAAATAACCAAAAATAATAGCTATGAAGATTTTTTTAAGCGCAATATTTCTTTTTTTTTCGTTTTTAATTGGCTTTTCCCAAACTACAGATGACCAACTGCAAAAAAGCGACCTACAGACTATCGACAAAAATGAGTTGAGGCTCAATGTATTAACTTTTATAGCGTTTAGTGGTCTTGAAGGTGATTACGAATATCTTATGTCTGAAGAATCATCAGTAGGTTTAAGTCTTTTAGTTGGCATTGGAAATCCTGATGATTTATCAGAAATTCGAAATTTTTCAATTACTCCGTATTACAGGCAATTTTTTTCTAAAAAGTATGCCCAAGGGTTTTTTGTAGAAGGTTTTGCAATGGTTTTAAATCGAGAATTTGAAGATTTTAATTTTGAATTTGATACTCCAGAAACTCGAACAGAAACCAATTTTGCCCTTGGGATTTCTGTGGGCGGAAAATTCTTGACACGGGGTGGATTTGTAGCCGAGGTTTTTGGCGGTATCGGCAGAACCCTTGTCGATAATGACGAATTCTTTTTTGATAATATCATAGGGCGCGGTGGTATTTCGCTGGGATATCGGTTCTAAGTTTACCATTAGTATATTCGTATAATACAATGCGAGGGAACTCGCTTTTGCCAATGGTAGAATTTCATGCTTCACCTCAGGACTTTTTCACTTATTTTTGAGCAGTACTACGTTATATTTCAGAATCTTATTTTCTTACAGGAATATTAGTAAACTTTATGAATACTTTTTTCATCTTAGCAGCAATGCTCGAAGCAAGGATTAAATAATGAAACTAGCTTTTGGTCGTGGTGTCTTGCCCTTTTTAATTATTTCTTTTTTTGGAGCTTTTGGTCAGCAAAAAAAAGATTCAATTACTAATTTAGATGAAGTAATACTATTACAAGAATTTATCAAAAAAAAAGCGGTAGGCATTACCCCTTCTTCAAGTTTGGGTATTGCTGATTTAGAACAATACAGCCCCATTGATTTTGCATCAGGACTCAATGAGATCTCAGGTCTCTATGTGCTCTCTGGCGCATTGAATACCAACCGCATCACTATACGTGGTGTTGGTGCAAGAACCCCTTTTGGTACCGATAAACTTCGCATGTATTTTAATGGTATACCGGTCACCAATGGTACCGGTGTATCTGCAATTGAGGCCTATGATTTTGAGAATATGGGGCGTATTGAGGTCGTCAAGGGACCAAAAGGTACTTCGCTGGGCGCCAATTTAGGCGGTGTAATTCTCTTGAACACTAAACCCCCAGAGGTAGGAAACACGTTTTTAAACAATACCCTCACTTTTGGTTCTTTCAATCTTATAAAAGATAACCTGTCCTTTAGGCATTCTGAAAAAGGGTTCAATCTTAATTTGAGTTATAATTATTTACAAACGGATGGTTTTCGTCAAAACAATGGTTTTGAACGTGATGGCTTTCTTTTGACCTCATCGGTAAAATTATATCCAAAAGGGAAACTGGACTTTTTGGTGAATTATATTGATTACACCGCAAGTATCCCCAGCTCGATAAACCAAACCGATTTTAGGGAAGACCCCAGAAGGGCCGCGGCAAACTGGTTGGCCGCCCGCGGTTTTGAGGCCAACAAATATACCTTGGCAGGTGTGTCGTACAGTCATTTCTTCAATACTGGATTAAAAACGACCACCAGTGTCTTTTACACGTATTTAGACCACTACGAACCGCGACCTTTCAATATTTTGGATGAATTCACGAATGGTTTTGGTTTTAGGTCGATTTTAGAGGGAACCGTTTTTCAGGGGAATTTCACTATCGGTGCCGAACTTTATAAAGATGAATACAATTGGCGAACTTTTATGAATCAGTTTCGTGATAATGATGGCAATGGTAGTCTACAGGGTGCACAATTAAGCGACAACAAGGAATTTCGATCACAATTGAACCTTTTCGGCACCTACAACTATCGATTGACCCCAAAATTTACCATTCAAGCAGGTTTGGCATTTAACCAAACAACTTTTGATTTCAGGGACCTGTTCAATGCAGGTGTGGAGAACACTTCGGCACAACGGGATTTTGACCCCATACTTTTACCTAGTTTAGGCTTGGATTATCGCTTCAAGAAAGGAAACCTATATGCCAATATCGGACGGGGATTTTCGAACCCTGGATTGGAAGAAACACTGACACCTGACGGGGTTATCAATCCGGAAATTGAGCAAGAAAAAGGAATCAATTATGAAATTGGCGGTCGCTTTTTACTTTTCAACGGCCATCTAAGCCTGAATGCGGCCGCATACCAAATGGACATTACCGATTTATTGGTGGCACAACGTATTGATGAAGACCAATTTATTGGTCGAAATGCCGGCGAGACCAGACACCAAGGCGTCGAATTGGATGTAAGGTACCGACAGAAAATCACTAGCAATTGGTTATTGATACCTCGTTTGAGCTACAGTTACAGCAACCATCGTTTTATCGATTTTGTAGATGGTGAGAACGATTTTTCCGGCAATACTTTGGCGGGGGTTCCAAGACACCGTATCAATTCTGGTATCGCATTAAGAAACGGGCGAAATTTTGTTTTTAATATTACCCATCAATTTGTAGATGAAATTTTACTGAATGATGCCAACACCTTAAGTAGTGATTCCTTTACTATTTTTAATCTTTCTACGCGATATCAATTTGATCTGTCACAAAAGTTCAAGGTCGGTCTCAATTTTGGTTTGAACAATCTCTTGAACACCAACTATGCACAATCCGTTTTAATCAATGCCGTTGGTTTTGGGGGTGCGGAACCACGCTATTTTTATCCTGGTAATGCACGAAATTATTTTGCTGGTATTCGGGCTGCATATACCTTTTAAATTCATTTTCAGAAAAAGGGGCATTACGTACGAATCATGTATCTTTATTTTTATCAATGGAAAATTTGGTGACAGAGAAAGAAAAAATGCTTCAAGGGCTACCCTATGATTCAAGAGACACTGGGTTACTCCGGCAATATCATAAGGCTAGGGCTTTGCTCAAATCATACAACAATCTTGATTCAAAAGCACTTGAAGAACGCTCGAGAATTTTAGGTGACTTGTTTGAGCATATTGAAAAAGGCGTTTGGATCGAGGCCCCTTTCTTTTGTGATTACGGTGAACATATCTCAATTGGCGAGAATACCTTCATCAATGCCAACTGCATGTTTATTGACAATAATAAGATCAATATTGGCAAGAACGGATTGATTGCACCTTACGTTCAGATTTATACTGCCCAACATCCCCTTAAAGCAACGGAACGGATAGTAAAAACAGGGGATGGTACCCGATATTTGACATCTACCAAATCCGTTACCATTGGTGATAATGTTTGGATCGGTGGGAATTCGATTATTTGCCCGGGGGTCACTATCGGAGACAACGTCACCATTGGCGCAGGCAGTGTCGTCACCAAAAATATTCCTGATAATGTACTGGCTTTTGGCAACCCCTGTAAAGCTCAAAAACAACTCTAAATTATGGGAAAAACTCCTATAAATTATATTGAATTTAAGTCTACGGACCTTCAAATCACAAAAACATTTTATTCCAGCGTTTTTGGTTGGTCATTTACCGATTATGGGGCAACCTATACCGCATTTACCGACAGCGGGGTCGATGGTGGTTTTGAATTGACGAATGAGCCTATTACAAATGGGGTTTTGGTAGTATTGCACCATACAGATCTTGAAGTCATTAAAGAGCGGGTAATCGCGGCAGGAGCTACCATCTCAATAGATATCTTTACATTTCCCGGTGGCAGTCGATTTCAATTTTTAGATCCCTCTGGTAATGAACTGGCCGTTTGGCGTGAGTCACGGTCTTGATGCTTCCCTTGAAGATTGAGGCAATATCTTTCCTAATTTAATTTCTTTGAAAAAGGGTTTTTAGTACCTTGGAAGCATGCATCCGTTGCACGAACATATCAATCGGCAAATCAAGCTCAGCAATGCGGATTTCGATACCCTTATAGGGTATTTTAAAACAGTACATTTCAAAAAAGGAGATCAAATAATCCTTCCCCAACAATCAATAACACATCAGTATTTTGTATTGAAAGGTTGTCTGAGAACCTTTTTGCTTGACGCGAACGGAAAGGAACATACCATTCAGTTTGCCGTTGAGAACTGGTGGGTCAGCGATTACATTGCCTATTACAAAAATACCGATGCCGTGTTGACGGTGGAATGTATAGAAGACTGTGCACTTTTAAAGATAGACCAAGCCGATATTCATGTACTTTTTGACAAAGTACCCCTTGTAGAGCGTTTTTTCAGATTACAATTAGAGAACGCCTTTGTAGCCTTTCAAACAAGAATACTTTCCAATCTACGTGAGACGGCTGAAAAAAGATATCTGCTATTCATCAAGGCTTATCCTGACATTGAGCAAAGGGTCAAAAATTATCAAATCGCTTCTTTTTTGGGCATCACACCCGAAAGTTTGAGCAGACTTCGAAAGCAACGCATAGCTTCCAAATAATAGCCTTCAGTCCTTTTCTTATCATAGGTCAATTTCAGCTTAGGAAAGCGCACCTAATTTTGGCCATTATTTAATAGAAAAAACATGAAAAAAATCGGTTTATTTAGTTTAGTACTATTCCTGTCCTTCTTTTCAAACGCTCAAAAGATGGAAAAAATATGGGAAACATCGGGTTTAGAGGCTCCTGAATCCATAGTACATTACCAGGGTCATTATTACGTATCGAACGTGGCGGGGCAACCTGCCGAAAAAAATGGTTTGGGCTATATCTCTAAAATTTCAGAAAACGGTGAGATCGTTGTCCAAAAATGGGCTGTTGGTTTTAATGCTCCGAAAGGATTGGGTATTTATGGTTCGGAAATGTTCGTAGCCGATGTAGACGTGGTTGCCATTGTAGATATGAATACCGGTAAAATCAAGAAAAAACTGCATGCAGAAAGCGCTACTTTTCTAAATGACATTGAAATTTCAAGCAGCGGAAATGTATATGTTACGGACACTTTTGGGGGTAACGCCATTTATAAAGTAAGTGAAGGGACAATTTCATTACTACTTAAAGATGAAGGATTGAATTACCCTAACGGATTGTTATTGGAGGGTGACAACCTTTATGTTTCGACTTGGGGTGTCGTCACCAACCCTGAAACTTTTGAAACCGAGGTTCCAGGAAAATTAGTACGGGTCGATTTAAAAACAACAGAATTAAAAGACATTTCGACGTCTTTTGGTAATCTCGATGGTCTGGCCAGGTTTGGGGATTCCTTTTTAGTTTCTGACTGGATTGCCGGGGGTCTGCTTGCTATCGATGCACAAGGCAATGTAAATGAGTTGCTAGATCTAGCACCTGGATCTGCCGATATTCTTTACGAAGAGGGGAATAACCTTGTTCTGGTTCCTGAGATGATAGAAGGTAAGTTAAGTGCCTATAAAATCAAAGATTGAGAAAACCCCAAAGGTTTAACAGAGGCATGAACCAATAGGTTCATGCCTTCGTATTTTATTACGTTGGGTAAAACCAGGATCAAACGAGCAACCTTGAATACACGATACAGGCCAAGCCTGCTATAAATAGTAAAAACATCAATGCGATAAGGGTATTGGTTCCCTTGGGTGCATTTTTAAACTCCTTCCAAACAAAAACACCCCAAGCTGCTGCAACCATAGTGGCCCCTTGACCTAAGCCGTACGAGATGGCGAAGCCCGCTTTTTCTGAGGCTATCATGCTTAAGGCCATGCCTATTCCCCAAATAATCCCGCCTAAAATACCAATAGCGTGTAGTTTAGGCGTGCCCAAACTAATATAATCGGCATAGATTACCCGTTTGCCTTGAATAGGCCGATACATGAACCAACTGTTCCATAAAAAATTGGAAATAAAGATTCCGATGGAAAAAACAAATACTGCGCTATATGGTGTAAAGAGACCAGCTTCAGGATTTATAAAATCGGTGGAGACCGAAGCGGCCACAAATCGAAAAAAGAATCCCATTAATATTCCCCCAGCAACAGATAACAACAAACCTTTTGCCACGGAAGTATTTTTTTGATTGGGCAATCGGCGGTAAATGATCGCATCTAAAACGATGGCCACTACAACCAAGGCAACCCCTAAAAATAATAACAATGGATCTCCAACAGGGTTAGCAACGTAATTAACCACGACCCCCAACACCAATGCGATTCCGATGCCGACGGGAAACGCAACGGCCATACCGGCTATCGAAATGGCAGCCACAATCAACAGGTTGGCAATATTGAATACTACGCCTCCTATAAATGCCGAAACGTAGGCATTTTGACTTCCTTGACTAAGATCGTCCATAAAAGCACGTCCAAATTCCCCATTACTGCCTAAGGTCAGCCCAAAAATCAAGGTCAAAAGTACTATTCCAATAACATAGTCCCAATAAAAAAGGGGAAAGGCCCATGACTTTGAAGCGAGTTTTTGGGTGTTGGCCCAAGAGCCCCAACACAACATGGTTATGATGCAAAGCACGACGGCCAACGCATAGGTAGCTGGTATAAACATGATTATTCGGTTTTAGTTGGTATTTCGATATCCTTTCTTGAAGGGGCCGAGGTTTGTGCCCCTAAAATTTCGACGGCATACGCAGCGGCCTTATTCGCAAATTCGACGGCGGACTTGAGGTCTTTTCCCTCAGATAGTGCAACCACCAGTGCGCCATTGAAGGTATCTCCAGCGGCGGTGGTGTCTACCACCTTGACTTTCTGTGAAGGTACAAGTTCGGCCAGCTCATCAGAAAGTACAAAGGCTCCCTGGCTACCCATGGTAATGATGACGATACCCACCCCTTTTTGCCTTAAAATGGTTGCAGCTGTCATTGCAGAACTTTCATCAACGACTTTTACCCCACTTAATAATTCTGCCTCGATTTCGTTCGGTGTCAGCATGTGCAATGAGGCCAATAAGGTATCAGAAAGCGGCTGTGCAGGTGCCGGATTCAAAATCAACTTCAATTGATTTTCCCGGGCGAATTCCCCCAAATATTCAACAGTGGCCAATGGTGCCTCTAATTGGGTCAAAATAAAAGCGCTGTTCTTTAATGCCTCTTTTGCAGGTTGCAGATGGCTTTTGCCCAACGTATTATTGGCCCCCAAAGCGACCGAAATGGAATTCTCCCCTTTTTCATCTACCATGATAAGGGCCACCCCAGAAGCTTCTTTTTCATCTTGGGTTATAAACCTAGTATCGATACCGTGTTTTTCAAAACCCTTGATCGCTTGTTTTCCGAAAAGGTCATTACCGACCCGCGAGATGAAAACAACATCACCTTGCAACCGCGCCGCGGCCACGGCCTGATTTGCGCCTTTTCCTCCAGGGTTCATGGTGAACTTTCCTCCTAGAACCGTTTCCCCAGGAAGTGGCAAATGGTTGGATTTCAATACCATATCCGTATTGCTACTTCCAACGACCACAATTTTTTGCTTTTCCATTTTACTAGTTGCGAATAAACATATAGATTTGCACAATCGATTGCGCAATTTAAGGATTAAAATCCCATCCACCAAGTTTCCAAAAAATAGGCGCGTACAACACCATCGGCAATGACCATAAAAGAACTCGCCCAAGAATTGGAGATGTCGACCACCACGGTTTCCCGTGTGCTTACCGGGCAAGGGAAAAAATACCGTATCAGCGAGAAAACTGCCCAAAGAGTCCGTGAGGTGGCCAGCAAGGTGGATTTTGCCCCTAACCAAATCGCACGAAACCTTCGTTTGCAGAAGACCAACACCATTGGTTTGATTATCCCCAACATCAGCAATCCCTTCTTTGCAAACTTAGCAAGAACCGTGGAAGAAGGGCTGCGCAAACGTGGAAAAATGGTTTTACTTTGCGATACCAAAGATGATACTTCGCTAGAAAAAGAAGCCATAGAACTGTTGTTGGCTCGAAAAGTTGATGGCCTCTTGATAGCGCCTATCGGAGAGAAATGGGAGCATTTAAAAAATAACGTAGACATTCCGCTGGTATTGATCGACCGTTATTTTGAGAATAACGACTTTGCTTATGTAACGACCGACAACTACCAAGGGGCTTATGATGCCACTTCGTTTCTTATCGCTAAAGGACATCAAAACATTGCATGTATTCAAGGTCTGGTCAATACCTCCCCGAATAAAAATAGGATACGGGGTTTTATACAAGCATTGGACGACCATGACATCTCCCAACAAGACCGCTTTATTTTAGGAACTGATTACAGTGCGGAAAATGGTTATGAATCGACCCGATCATTACTTCAAAAAGCAACACGGCCAACAGCGATCTTTGCCCTGAACAACCAAATTGCACTAGGGGCCATGAAAGCCATCAATGAAGCACGCTTGAACATTCCAGAAGATATTTCATTGATCTCCTTCGACGAACAATATTATTTTGAACTCTTGTCCCCACCGCTTTCCGCAGTTAAACAACCTATGGAAGGCATCGGTAAAACAGCCGTAGCTACCTTGTTCGACCTTTTGGAAGGGAAAAAAGTAACCAGTAGCAAACTCATACCTAGCCTTATTGAAAGGGCGTCGGTCAGAAACATTTCCAAGTCATGAGAAAGTCCATAATATTCTTCACTTGTTTTTTCGTAGCAGGTTCTCTTGCCGCTCAAGAATTTACCTATACCCCACTGGACAGTACGAAACAAAAATGGGGTGATTGGAACGAACCGGAATGGCTGCGCTATTTTGGTCTAGATGCCGGCGATGTAAATAACGATGGTCTATTGGACATCGTTTCAGGAAGGTACATTTACCATCAACCACAACAAGGTGTTACAGAACCCTGGGTGCGAACGGTACTTGATGACAATAGTGATGGTATCTTTATTATGGATGTTGATGGAGATGCCTATGCGGATATCATCGCACAGGCCCTGCCCAACATCTATTGGTACGAAGCCATAAATCTTGCCGGAACAAGGTATACGCGAAAGAAAATCGCCGAAGTACCGGCTACCTCACATGTGAACAGTCAAGGCTTTGAAAAAGCCCAGATCATCCCTGGTGGAAAAGAAGAACTCTTAATCGCCGGCAATGGTAATGTATACCTTATCACCATACCTGAAAATACCGATGGTAACGGTTTATGGCCTACCGATTTGATTGGGGCCAATACCTCTGATGAAGGTATCGGCGTTGGGGACGTTGATGGGGACGGAGACCTGGACATTGCTTGCGGCAGACGGCCAGAGGGCGAAGGCGAACCCAAGATTTTGGTCTGGTTTGAAAATGAGGAAAAGCATGATGCCCCGTGGAAGGCCCATGAAATCGGTACGACCGAACATCCAATCGATCGCGTGAAAACGGGGGATTTAGATGGTGATGGCAGCCTTGAGATCATTATAGCGGAAGAACGTTATCCAGGACTCAAACCCGATAGCAATATCATCTGGTTTACCCGAGGTCAGGATACCGAAAATCCATGGTCGGCACATACCCTGACCACCCAATATTCAAGTAATAACCTAGACCTTTTGGATATGGATACCGATGGGGATTTAGACATTCTAACCGCAGAACATAAGGGTGGACTATTGGAACTGCAGCTCTGGTCGAATGACGGAACCGCTTCCTTTTCAAAAACCGTTTTGGATACCGGAAAGGAAAACCACTTGGGTGCGAAAACCTTTGATATCGATAATGATGGGGATTTGGACATTATCGGCGCAGCATGGGATAATTACCGATGGATGCACCTTTGGACCAATCAAGCCCACACTCCAAAAAAAAGCGCACCACGACCACGATCAACCGAGGTCAAGCCTAAAGACAGCATTGTTACCCAATACCAAGGCAAAGACCATTTTGTCATCAAGACCAAAAATATAACTTACTACTACGATATCGTCGGGGGTGGCTTTTCGAGAATGATCGACACCTATGGCAACGACTGGATTGCCTTTAAACAACTTACTTCCGATTATCCCCAAGGTGCCGCCGGAACCTTTCGGGGGCTACCCAATTTAGTCTATCAAGGTGACGACAACGGTGCGGGCCACCCAGGTTTTGACCGATGCCATTCATGGTTTGAAAACGGAATACTCTATTCTGAATCGAAAAACAAAAAATGGAAATGGCGGTGGACGTTTCACGATGATCATGCTGAATTGGAGGTTTTAAAAGCCGACCCATCACGCAACTATTGGTTTTTATATGAAGGCACCCCGGGTGGAAAATTCAATCCCAGTTCGTATTACTACGGTTCCAATGTCCATAAAAAAAGCCTCGACACCCCTGATTTTTATAATGGAAAAGCCAGATTTCAACCCTTGCAATGGGTTTATGTAGGGGCACAAAATCTCGACGTCACCTTTTACATGCTACACAAAACCGATACGCCACAAAAAGGACTCATTTCTTATTTGGGCAATAGTGATGCTGGCGCAGATAGTACCGATGGTATGACCGTTTTTGGTTTTGGTCGTGGCGAAGCGACCGACCCATTGCTTTCAGGACAACAAAAATTCATTATTGGCCTCTATCCTAAAGAAATCAAAGACGAAAAACAACATCATATTTTTTCTGATTTTTTGACCACACGTTTTATCCATAAATGACTATGAAGACACCAAGACTATATCTCGTTACATTAGGCCTTATTTCAATGGGTTTAAGCTGTAAGGAACAAAAGAAAGAATCTTCAATACCAAATGCCGCGGCACCCAAGGTACTTGCATTTGAGCAAACCACGATTGCCGATTCCCTAACGTTTTTATGGGCCCATGCCCCTGTTGACCTCACTGGTGATGGCATTGCCGATTTACTTTTTATCGATAACAATGGTTTCGGTGGAAAACTAGGGTATTACAAAGGGCAAAAAGAGCAGGGCCTCTGGACAAAAGTCCTTATTGATGTGCCAGAAGAACTCGCGATGGGTGATATTGAAGCTGCCGATATGGATAATGACGGGGATCTTGATATCGTAGCCGCAAAACACAGTGGGGAATGGGAGGCTGCCAATGAACCCTCATCGGTTTTTTGGTTCGAAAACCCCAGTTGGGAAGAACACTTTATTGGCGAAGCACCAAATTTCATTAAGGATCTAAGTATTTCCGATTTCAACAATGATGGTAGCATGGACATCGCCGTTTTATGTTTTGAAACCAACAGTTTACGTATTTTTCAACAAAATTCTGCTGATGATTGGGTAATGGTGCAAGAATATGCGGATTATGGCAACCTTCATGAAGGTATGCATGTCGGGGATGTCGATGGTGACGGCTTTACGGATATCGTCGCTGGGGCACATTTGTTTTATAGTCCTGGAACGGATTTAAGCACTACTTGGAAAACCGATACAATAGATGGAAAATGGAATGACCAAACAGGGGATTGGTCCAGAAACGGCACCAAGATCTTCTTAAGGGATTTAGATGGCGATGAAAAAAGCGAAGTATTCATAAGTCATTCCGAACGTGCAGGTTTTCCGCTTTCCCGTTATACAAATAAAAATGGTGTATGGAAAGAACAGGTGCTTGCCGATAGTATTGTTGCCTGTCATACGCTTCAGGTCTTCGATTTTGACTTGGATGGGGATTATGACGTATTGGCCGGGGTCAATAAATCACGGGCGCAGGGCCTCGAATATGACACCTTTCCGGTCACGATTTTTCTGGCCAATGAAAATCATTCGCAGTGGAAGCCTTTACTACTTTCTGAAGAAGGTATCTATAACGGTCAGGTAGTGGATTATGACAACGACGGGGATTTGGATATCTTCAGGTATCAGACCCACGACGCTACGACCTATCAGTTATTGAAAAACACCCTAAATGATTGATTATTAGCGTAAAAAATTACTTGTTTTCCAGTCTTTGATTTGGTTTTTCCAATGGAATTGTTTCTTAGATGGCGATGTGAACGGGACGGGGTCCTTTAAGATTGGAAAATTCCAAATCATAAAATACGTTTTTAAGGTATTCCCATGGGTTTCATTCACCATGGATATATAACGAATTAGGTTCATCACTACGGGAAGTCGAATAGTACATTCAGAACATCTTGAGAAATAGTAAATTCGTTCATTGGGTTATAGCACAAAAATTGTTTTAATCGATGTAACCCATAAAAAAGAAATTAAAACGTGGTGCCTTATGTCTTGTGACATCTTATGCGCTCAAATGAACCATACCAAATGCTAAAAACAGCTGCCCATGCTAATGGAAACCCTAAATATCAGAAATCACGGTCTGAACAGTTCAGCAAAGCGATATCATCGTCATGCAAAAACCGGAAAATGTGCGACACTTATTTTGATAAGCATTTTTGTGATGAGCTGTAAAAGTACATTACTGACAAATAGCACCACCGTAAACGTTACCGACCCCAATGCAGATGAAAGTGCCAAGCATTTAATGCTTCGTATTAGGGAAATTCCGAAAAACGGCTATGCTTTTGGGCATCAAGATGCGACCGCCTATGGTATGGGATGGAAAAATGATGGAACAAGTTATAGAAGTGATGTGGCTGAGGTCTCTGGTGATTTCCCCGCCGTTTATGGTTTTGAAATTGGCCATATCGAACTAGGGCATCAACAAAATTTAGATTCCGTCGATTTTGATTTGATGACGAGGCTTATTCAAAAAGCCCATAAATCAGGGGGTATTATCAGCATAAGTTGGCATCCTGACAACCCGGTCACCAATAAATCGGCATGGGACCCATCTCCTGCAGTGGCAGAAATTTTAGAAGGTGGGTTGATGCATCCTAAGTACCAGGCATGGGTGGCCAAAGTGGCCGACTTTATGCATGGCCTTAAGACACAGACTGGAAAACCCATCCCTATCGTATTTCGCCCCTTTCACGAAATGAACGGTTCTTGGTTTTGGTGGGGACGAAAAAGTTGTACCCCGAAAGAGTTTCAGTTGCTTTGGCGACAAACCTATGAACTCTTGACCAATACCTATAACGTTCACAACCTTTTGTATTGCTATTCTACAGACGTTGTGAAAAATGAAAAGGAATACCTTAAGTTCTATCCAGGGGATAACTATGTGGATATTTTGGGAATAGACCTCTATCATAAAAATTCTACGGAAAGATATATCGAGCTATTGAAGGATAACCTTTCCCTTCTGTCAAAAATCGGTAAGTTTAAAAACAAGCCTTTCGCCATGACCGAAGGTGGGCTGAATATGGTTCCGGTTGAAGACTGGTGGACCAATGTGCTGGACAAAAGTGTTGCGAATACCGGTATTGCTTGGGCACTTTTTTGGCGAAATGCCTGGCCAAATCACTATTTCGGCCCTTTTAAAGGACAAAAAAGCAGTGCGGATTTCAAAAAATTCAAGGGCTTAAGCCATGTGCTTTTTTTGGAGGATATCAAGAAAATACGCTAGTGACAACAATTTAGATTTGATCAATGGGAGAATTTCCCGTAAGAAGATAATGAATAGTAATGGTTACCGTCCTTATTAAATAAAAAGGCACCCTGAACGATATCAGGATGCCTTCTGTTTTATTGCAATTTCGAACTTATTATTATTTCACATCAAAACGGTCAAGGTTCATCACTTTGGTCCAAGCGGCAACAAAGTCAGCGACGAACTTATCTTGGGCGTCATCCGCTCCATAGACCTCGGCGATTGCCCGTAGTTCGGTATTTGAGCCAAAAATTAAATCCGCACGGGTTCCTGTGAATTCGACCTTACCCGTTATTCTATGACTCCCCTCAAAGTACCTGTCGTCATTGGATGTGGCCTTCCAGGTATAGGTCATATCCAAGAGGTTTGCAAAGAAATCGTTGGTCAGGTTACCGACGTTATCAGTGAAAACACCATAGGCGGAACCGTCATAATTGGCCCCTAAAACACGGAGTCCGCCGACCAAAACAGTCATTTCCGGCACTGTCAATGTCAATAGGTTCGCACGGTCTACCAATAAATCTTCAGCGGCAACTTGCAGATTGGGCTTTATATAATTTCTAAATCCGTCGGCCAAAGGTTCCAGATAACTGAAAGAATCCACATCGGTCTGTTCTTGACTCGCATCACCACGACCTTGCGTAAAAGGTACCTCAACGGAATGGCCTGCATTTTTGGCTGCCTCTTCAACACCGACGTTACCTGCCAAGACAATTAGATCTGCCATGGAGACTTCGCCATTAAACCCGTTCTGAATACCCTCAAGAACCGTTAAGACCTTGTTCAGTTCAGCTGGATTATTGACTTCCCAACTACGTTGAGGCTCCAATCGAATACGACCGCCATTGGCACCACCTCGTTTATCAGAACCCCTATAGGTAGAAGCTGAGGCCCACGCCGTACTTACCATCTGCGAAACGGTCAGACCTGATGCGGCAATCCTGTTTTTTAATGTGGCGATATCATCATCACTCAAGTGATAGGTCACTTTAGGGATGGGGTCTTGCCATAATAACTCTTCACTGGGTACTTCTGGACCTAAATACCGGTCAACAGGCCCCATATCACGATGTGTCAGTTTATACCATGCTCGGGCAAAGGCATCTTCAAAGGCCTTATGATCTTCGTGAAAACGTCTTGAGATCTCTAAATACGCTGGATCTGTTTTTAAAGCAATATCCGCTGTGGTCATCATAAGGGCTTGGGTACCGTTTCCGCCTGCGGCCGGTGCCATTTTAGCTTTTGATTCGGCAGTTGGCGTCCATTGATGGGCACCCGCCGGGCTTTTTGTCAATTCCCAGTCGTAGTTCAATAAAACATCAAAGTAATCGGCATCCCATTGTGTTGGGTTTGGTGTCCAGGCACCTTCAATACCGCTCGTAATGGTATCTTCTAAAACCCCGCTTTTGTAAGTATTCTTCCATCCTGTACTCATCTCTTCAATAGATGCCCCATGTGGTTCTGCCCCAACATATTGATTGGGGTCAGCGGCGCCATGCGCCTTACCGAAGGTATGGCCCCCAGCGACAAGCGCTACGGTTTCTTCATCGTTCATGGCCATACGGCCAAAAGTCTCCCGTACGTCTTTTGCAGAGCCCATCGGATCGGGGTTACCGTTTGGTCCTTCAGGGTTCACATAGATCCAACCCATCATTACCGCACCAAGATGACCTTCCAATTCCCCATCTTCATAACGTTCTTCATTGGCGCCCCATTCGGTTTCGCTACCCCAATACACATCTTGTTCGGGTTCCCAAATGTCTTCCCTACCCCCGGCAAAACCAAAGGTTGGAAAACCCATCGATTCTAAGGCACAGTTTCCGGCCAAGATCATTAAATCCGCCCAAGAAATCTTATTTCCGTATTTCTTTTTGATTGGCCAAAGTAATAAACGGGCCTTATCTAAATTTCCGTTGTCGGGCCAACTATTGATAGGTGCGAATCGTTGGTTACCTCCACCGGCACCCCCACGACCATCACCAACGCGATAGGTACCTGCACTATGCCAGGCCATGCGGATCATAAAACCTCCATAATGACCATAATCGGCAGGCCACCAATCTTGAGAATCGGTCATTAAATCAGTTACCTCTTTTTTAAGGGTCTCAAAATCAAGGCTATTAAAGGCCGCAGCATAATCAAAATCCTCTCCCATAGGGTTCGAGGCTGAGGCATGTTGCCTTAGAATATTCAATTTTAGTTCATTGGGCCACCAATCACGGTTTTTTACGCCCTGACCAGCGGTTTTTTTTGTTGTACCGGCAAAAAATGGGCATTTACTGATATCCCCATTTCCGTTGTGTGGATCACTCATAATTATGTTGATTTTTGTTTTATTTGTTTTAGTCTCCTAAAAGTAATGTACTTGTCTTTAAAAATGCAAAGCCATTAATTTTTTTGCGTTATGAGGCTATTACGAATGCTTATGACCCCCGAGTAGAAGTATTGTTTTTGATTATCTTAGTTCTGCATGTCATAGCTATATACCCCATTAATGATTTATACACGATCTTAAGACATAGTCATGCGACACATTTATTGGAAAATGGCACGGATTTAAGGTTTATTCAAGAACTTTTGGGTCACAATAGTCCTAAAACAACCATGATATACACCCATGTCAGTACTACGAGTCTGGATAAAATAAAAAACCCTTTTGATGATTTTGAGCTTTAAAATAAACAACAACCCTTTTCATCGGTTTTATTCCTATTTTAGGTGTATATAGATGTATTTTACATCTATATAAACAAGTTGCCACCAATTTTGCAAATGAGTACAAATGGAGAAATAGAGAAGGAATTAAATTTCTGTCCGACTTGCAATTCGGTTGTCGAATCGCAAATAGAATTTCATTATACCAAAGACCAAGTAATGAATGAGGAACTACATGGTCATTCTACTGAAATTCTACTAAGCAAATGCTTGAACTGTGGAAATCCTTTTTTAAAAGAGCATGATTACCAAATCATTGATGGAAATTCATATTTAACAAACGAAACACAATTTTTTCCGGACAGAGAAAAACCTTTTGCCAAGAATTGCCCAAAAATTGTAATTAACCCGTACCAAGAAGCAATAAAATGTTATCGGGCCAATGCATATGATGCATGTGCAATCATGTGCCGAAAGGGAATTGAAGCGATTTGTATTGATAAAGGAGAAAAGAAAGGCAAGCTTGTATCAAGACTTGAAAACCTGAATTCGAAAGGAATTTTGGAAAATACCCTTTTTGATTGGGCTAATGAATTGAGGTTAATTGGCAATGATGGAGCTCACTCTCACGACCTCTCAGTGGGACAAGAAGACGCAAAAGACTCTCTGGATTTTTTTGAAGCTTTGATTACTTATCTATATCATTTGGTAAATCAATATCAGGAATTAAAAAAACGTCGGAATAAATAAAAACTGATGGCAACAATACCTATAGCAAATAGGGCAAAAGTGTTTAATTTAAAGGCTGCGCTCATTTACAAAGTCCGCCAAATCTTTTGTATTTGGCAATTAAAAAAGAAAAGATAATTACAAAACAAAAAGCTCTGGCTCGCAGACCAGACGGAAACGAAAAGTTTCCTTGCCTGCCCTACTTGCCATAGCCGAACCGTTGTAGGTAATTTGACAAAAATGGAACTTCACGAATGCAATTTGAACATAAGATATGATTTACCTAAAGAGATTTGGGATAAAATACCTTTGGTTTATGAAAAAATGAACGGTTGGATTGGATTTGGACAAGAAGGAAAAGGAGAAAATGGAATCCCTTATTGGTTTAGCTACAATGAAAATGAAAAATCAATATATGCCTCAGTAGAACCTAGCGGACTTCACTTTGTAGCTAAAATGGAACTGAACGAATGGACTGAATGGAAATCCGAAATTAAAAAAGTAGCAACGGAAATTTTAGAATTTAAAGTTGGAGAAATAGAAGAAGGAGAAGTTGGAAATGAAATTGAATGGCTAAATAAACCTGAAATTGAAATTGTTTCTGACGACAAAAATAAATGGTGGAAATTTTGGTAATACGAAAGGAAATAAAAGATGATAATGAACTTTACTTGTATTTCAATGACAAATTGATTTACAAAAGGTGGTTAAATTATGGTTATTCCAAAGTATTAGACAAAATGGCTTATGGAAGAGATACGTTTGTTAGCATCATCGAGGATGAGAATGGAAAAATTAGACATCTAAGAAAGATTTTCATAAATGGGGAATTTTGTAAAACTAAAGAGGACTTTTGGAACAGATATGTTGCGGAAATTGAATCTGAATCTGCGAAATATTTCGGAAAAAATCTTGACGCATTTAATGATGCGATTACAGCAGAAGGTCCGGGTTTTCCAGGAGATTGTATAATTGAAATTATCGGGACCAAAACACTTGAAAAAATTTTCGGAATGGAAGATTTTGAATTTATTATTGGACTTCTAAGAGATGCTGATTTTGTTGACCTGATAATTGAAAAAGAAAATATTGAATAAAAACTGCCTACAACAATTTGTATAATGCATATGCACCCTGCGGGATGCAAACGCACCATACAAGAAACGTCAGCTGCAAGCTGAAAAACATACCGAATGAAAGAACATACGACAAATTATATAAACACTTTTATTGAAGTTGCACCAGATTGTCCTGTAGATAAAGGAACTGAACCACCTGAAAGAAATGGAAAAAAGTCAATAGCAAATTATCAGTTCGATATATTAAAAAACAATCCTTACAAATATACCTCTGATGATGTTTTCTTTAAGGTTTTTGCAATAAGAAACGACTTGATTGAACAAGATATGACGACAGAACGTGAAAATTTCTTTTCAAAAGGAAAACCCTGTTTCAGAGCATCACCATTAACTAAGAAATATGGTTATGGAATTCATTCAGACGCTGGAGGAAAGGTAGCTATGTTCCCTATGGAATCAGAAGAATATGAGAAATTCACAAAACGAAAGGACTTAAAAGTCGTAAAGGCTATGAGGTCAAAGAAATAATTAACCAAAAAAACATTGGAATGAAAAAAGAAGCCATAGTCTTAATATTCTGTCTCGCTTTTTCTTGCTTTTTAAAAGTCAATGCACAAGAATCACAAAAGCAAACTGAACCAACTATCGAGAAAATGGATAACTCGATTAAATATGCATTGCACGGAAAACTTGTAGCTCAAGATGGAAAAGGCAATGAACTGGCTAAAATTCTGCTCGATGCTGCTTCATTAATGAAATCTGCAAAGGGTTGTCATCTCTATGTTGTTGGCGTTGACAAAAATAATCCTGACGAAATTTGGATTACTGAAATTTGGGACAGTAAAGTTGACCACGATAATTCATTAAATGTTCCTGGAGTAAGAGAACTAATTGGAAAAGCAATTCCTATTCTAAATGGAAGCCCAGAAAAAGGACAAGAATGGAATATACTCGGTGGAACTGGAATAGAATAAAAAGCCAGCAGCTAACAATGTATAACCGCAACTACGGCGGATTCGACCGCTAGCGAAACCACTCGGAATTGCTAACGTCTGAGCTAAACCGAAAATTAACACATATTAACCCGTAACTGACGGTTATACGAGACCGTTATGTGCAATACCTATAAATCGAAATGAAAAAAGTTATTTTGCTTACCACACTTTTAATCTCTTGTTCGGGATTTTCCCAAAGCATCTGGAAAAAGTTAGCGGACGTTAGAAAGAATAATAAAATCAAAGAAACCTGTATATATCAAGTGGACCTTGAAAATCCGAATAAAAAGAGGCTCTGGGACTGGAATTCTTATGACCGTGAAGGTCGGTTAGTGGAATCGAAAAGATATTTCCCTAATGGAAAAATAAAGACTCATTACAAATTTGAACACCCCAGTCCAAAAACCAGAATATTAATCTCATTGGACAAACGAGAGAAAGAAATAGAACGAATTGACCAAGAATATGACCTCTCAGGGAAAAAAGAACCTTTAAAGGAATTTAGTGATAACGGAATCTTTAGATACGAATATGACGAAAACGGAAATACCACCAAAGTATGGCGGATAAAAGAAAAACCAGAATTGTTGCAAACTGAGGTGGAATTTGACGAAAACAATCTTAGGGTCTTAGTGAAATCACTAGTATTTAGTCGAGACCGAAGTACTTATATCAGCAATAGCAAATTCGAAAGAGATAGCGAGGGGAATATAAAAAAAGTGACATATGAGGCTAAAGGAAAAACTACAAGTATTGAAATTCACGAGCATAAAAAGTACAGCACATAACATTGTGTATAGCTCATTGCGGTCGGAATTTCCAAATGGAAATTTCAGCCTGATTCGCTAACTTGAGGCTACGGCGGAAAAGTCCATTGGACATTTTCCGCAACGAAGCCATACACGAGACCGTTGTAAGCAATTTGATAAATGAACTTAATTAAGCATACGGAACATATTTCAGAAGTTGAAAATTTTTGGGCACCAATTAAGTGTGATGAATTCATTTCTAAAAGTGAACTAATTGGATATGAGCCAGCAATGGTTCAAACTGAAAGCGGACAAAAGGTGGTTAAAAGCGTAAGAAATAATCAACGAATACTTTTTACCGACTTTGAACTTGCCGAAAATATCTGGAGCGACATAAAAAAATTCGTGAACCCGAAACTCGGAAAAACTAAAGCCATTGGACTAAATGAAATGTTCCGATTTTACAAATATGAACCGAATCAGGAGTTCAAAAAGCATCGCGACCAAAGTTACATTCGGAATGAATTTGAATCGAGCTACTACACGTTTATGATTTATCTGAATGACAATTTTGTTGGTGGAGAAACAACTTTCGGGAATTTAAAAATAACACCAAAAAAAGGTAGTTGTTTGATATTCTTTCACGATTTGGAACACGAGGGAACGAAATTGGAATCGGGCGAAAAATATATTTTGAGGACTGATATAATGTATAGGTTTGAGGAATAAAAAACTGCTTACAACAATGTATAACCGCAATTACGGCGGATTCGACTACGTCCGAATCCACTCGGAATTGCTAACGCCAGTTCTTAACCGAAAATTAACGCACATTAACCCGTAACTGAAGGTTATACGAGACCGTTAGGCACAAGCTAAACCAAACGATGAACAATAGAATTTCCAAAATACCGAATAACGTTCAAGACAGAAGTTCTGTTGCTTGGAAAAAGCTATGTGAATATATTGACCAAGTTGCTCAAAACGGAACCGATGAGTTTGTTCCAAGAGAAGCGCTTGGAGACGAATTGTTTGCTCAAATTTTCACTCTTCCCGAGTCAATCGGAAAACTTAATAAAGTAAAGAAAATTGGACTTTATGGGAGCAATCTAAAGAGAATTCCACCCGAAATCGGACAAATGGAATCACTTGAATATTTTGACCCTTATACTTCCTACGATTTGCATTGGTTTCCATTTGAGATTTACAAATGCAAAAAACTAAAAGACAGCCGAATTAGTACAAGAGCACTTTATGGAAATTATAAAAACCAAATGGGATTTCCAAGACTTGACCACAATCCTGTACGATACTTTGGAGACAATTTAAAATGTAGTGTCTGCGAAAAGGAATTGACATACGAAACAACCAATCAAATGTGGATTACTGCACACGTTGGAACTGACACAATACCAATGCTTGCAAATCTTTGCTCAAAAGAGTGTGAACAGAATTTGCCAAAACCACTAAAAAATTATGTACAAATTCCTCATAAAGGTGGAACGGATTTAGTTCAACCACCTGACGAAGATGAATTATGGGAAGTTGAAATGGCGGAAAGAGAAAATTCTGATAAGGTAGAACCAACTGAACAAATAAATACTGAACCAGGAAAAGTGAAATTGGATGTTTCTAAACTTTCGATTTTAAAACTTGTGCGAAAAATTTGGGAGAAATAATGAAAAAGCAGTACCTAACATTGTATAAAAATAATAGTGGTTTAATCGCTAAAACGAAAATGAAATTTATAAATCTAACGACAGTAACAAACCAAGAAGTAAGTGCATAAAATCCGCTACTATTCTTATACGTTACCGTTACAACACATTTTAGTAGACAATAGAAAATGACCGATTTTAAGGACTGGAAAGAGTATATAAATCAGACTTTGATTGGTAGCGAATTATTTGAGGAGCCGATTACGGACTTAAAAGCTGATACGGAATCCAAAGTTTATAAAACGTTGGACAAAAATTCTCAAACTGAAATTCGAGTTGGATTTTTAAAAAATAACCGCCTAATTTATCTGCAAATATTTAATCCCTTAATTCCAGGCTATAATAAATTAGTTGAAGGGGAATACTTTGAAAAATATGATTTCCATGAAACAAAGAATTTTGGAGATCCTGGGCTAGAATTCACGGAAAAAAATAAAAAAGAAATAAGTGACATTCTGGACTCTGGACTTGAAGGCGAGGAAATCCAATATGTTTTGAATCAAAAAATACTTAAATCTTCAGTTTGGCTAATGGACACGGAATTTCATAGTAATTATGACTTTACAGGCAGAGGATTTTGGAAAAAACTATTCGGAAAAAAGATTGAACAAATGGACGGAATTGAAAAACGGAAAATTGATCTGAATGAAATATTTAGCGGAATAAAAAACGTGTTGTAACAATACCTATAATTAATTGCTCCGGATTTTCCTCACGGAAAATCTTTCGCAATAATTAGTAACTTCAAACTTCGCTGGAAACGTCCTAACGGACATTTCCGCAACTAATCATAGCCCAACCGTTGTAGCACATTAAAAAAATGAACGTTTTAGAAGAAGATTTAGTGGAATATAAAACAAACTTTCCAAAAAGTTGGTCTTTTCTTTGGTCGCCTGAAGAAGCCGAAAAAATTTCTGAAGAACATAAAGACCAAATTCATTTTCTGAATAAAAAAGGAACTGAAATTGTAAAAGAATATCTGAATTCTTCTAAAATGTTAGCTTACTCAACTGGAACTGATTGGAGTCCATTTACGAAAAGATATTTCAAAACCGAAAAGAAGTTTCAAATTACAATGGACTGTGATTCGGAAATTAAAAAATGGCTCTATAATCTCGGAATTCCATTCGACAAATATGTTTTCGTGGATTCTGATAATTCTGGACAGGCAATTATGCTGACTTGGAAAATGGTTATTAAATATTGGAAAGGAATGTTTTTCGCAACTGATTTAGTAATCTTTGACGGAAGTCTGAATTGGGCATTATTTTATTATCACGAGAGTCAGCTCTTTTTTGGAAAGGACAATGTATTTGACCAAGAAGCGGAATTTGAAAAAAATCTCGAACAGAATAAATTATTAAACGAAATAAAAAACCGAATAAAATAACGTGCTACAACAACGTGTATAGCTCATTGCGGCTGAATTCCTAATTGGAATTCATTGCAATTTGCAATCTTTCGGTTACGGCGGAAAATCAGCTATGATTTTCCGCAACGAGCCATACACAAAACCGTTGTAAAACTTACTGCCCTAGCCACAACATTTTATCTACATTCGCCGTTATTGTTTTGAAAATAGTAACTTTTAAGTTACATTTGAGTAATGTAGAAAGTTAGGGAGGTAATCCAATACAAAAACTATTTCGTGGAATTCTTGCTTAAACAGCCGAAAAAGGTTCAAGACAAGATATTCAAGGTCATCGAAACATATGAAAGGGTTCCCTCAACCTATATTAAAGCAATTGTTGGAACAAAAGGACTTTATGAGGCTCGTATAAAATTGGGCTCAAACATTTGGAGAGTATTCTGTTTTTTCGACAAAGGCAAATTGGTAATCCTGCTAAATGGATTTGCCAAGAAAACGCAAAAGACGCCTAAAAAAGAAATCGACAAAGCGGTCGGACTAATGAATTCATACTATGAAGACAAAAAAAGATAAGATGGACACTAAAAGCTGGAAAGACATCAAGGACACCGTTTACGGAAAAAAAGGAACGGAGCGCAGAGATGGACTGGAAAGAGATTTTGAATCCTTTAAAATCGGTCTGCTTCTTCGCAACGCTCGGGAGGAAAAAAACTTGACTCAAGAGCAGCTTGGCGAACTTGTAGACAAAAAACGAACTTACATTTCAAGAGTTGAAAATAACGGGAGTAATCTCACGTTAAAAACGTTGTATGAAATCGTGGAAAAGGGACTTGGAGGAAAGGTTACTATCTCAATTGACGTGTGAAAAAAGTACGTTTTACAACAAAACCTATAAACAATAAGGGCTTCGGGCTTGGTCACTAGGTTTGTGTATTCTTATGAAGTCCGCAAAATCTTTGGGATTTTGCTTTTTAGCGGGACAAAGAAAAAAAGAAAACCAAAAGATTTCGCTATGTGCGTGGCGGAAAGCAAACGCTAATTTGCTCGCGTACCGTTCTTAGCTCAACCGTTGTAATTAATTTTGACCAATTATAAATGAGAATTGAAATCAAACAAAGAAAATTTAATTTTTTTCAAGACAAATACGAGGTCAGAGTCAATGATGAACAGAAATATCAAGCAAAATCTAAATTGCTGACATTTTATCCCAAAATTGCCATTTACAATCTTGAAAATAAGGAATTACTATCTGTGGATAAGAAATCTGAAAATATAGTTGGACTTCACTATACTTTGAGATTTGGTGCAAATGCGTCGGTTGACATTAACACGGATTCCTTGATAGCATTTTCAATTAGAAATTCCAAAGGGACTATCCACTTTTACGAACAAAAGAATAACTTGATTGGAATTTTTCTTAACGAAAATCAAATTGGACTGATTGACAAAAATAGAAAAGTTTCATTCGGAGCGGATGAGTATTCAATCAAAATGAAGAAAGGAATTGTTGACGAAATTCTAATCGTCGGTTTTGTATTAGCATACGATTGTCAATATAACAATGTTAAAGGTGCTTTCGTGAATTACGATTGGGGAAATGTAGCAATAAATCCAGTAAAAGAAATTGACCCGAACTGGACCGTAATTGAATAAAAACGTTGCCTAACAAAGAACTGAGTTAAAAAACAAGTTCTTTTAGTTCAATTTCGACACATAATTCTCATCATAGGGCAGACCTGATTTTGCAATTGCAAACGCTTGTTTCAATAGTTTGTTCGACACGGCGATCAATGCCAGTTTCTTGCTTTTCCCCTTTGCCGTTATCCGTTCATAAATCTCCCTACATCCCTTATTGTGCCTACAGGCCGAGAAGGCACATAAGAACAATAGGTTCCGTAATTTCCTGTTGCCCATCTTGCTGATCCTACTCTTGCCCCTTACACTGCTTCCAGAACGTCTTATGGTGGGCGTGATTCCCGCATAATTACAAAGTTGTCCTGCATTCTCGAACTTGGTGAAACCCTCGGTCAGAACAATCAACAGCGCAACTGTCCTGTCCCCCAACCCAGGTATGCTCTTTAAATTGGTGAGTTGTTCCCGTTGGGACCCTTTGACCAAACAGAGTAACCGTTCATTGAGTGAACCCAGTTCCCGGTCCAAATCCTTTAACATGCGTTGCAAGGAACGGTGGACCGCATTTGAAGGTATGCCCAAAACCTTCTCTCCGTGAAGCTTGTTCTTTATCTGGGTGCGCTGTTTTAGGTAGATGTCCATTAAAGCCAATAACTGAAGACTCTCTGCTTGCTCCTTTCCTTTGCCATCATAGAGCGGAACTTCATTGACACGACCATAATCCCGTATGGTCATGGCATCACTCTTATCGGTCTTTACCTTGGACAGTTTCATCTGTCTGAACCGTTTTACCGACAAAGGGTTCACGACCGATACCTTGATACCTGAACCATAAAGGAACTGCGCCAATAAATAGTGGTAATATCCTGTAGCTTCCATGACGACCAAGATGTCTTTCCCCAAAACTTTCAGATAGCCCTTGAACCCCTTAAGGGTATTGGGATATTGAAAGTGGTTACCACTGCAATCCACTACATCGAACACATCTTTACTGATATCCACTCCGTGGATTTCCATATCTTTATTCATAAGTAAATGTTTTGGAAAGGACGCTCCATCTAAGCTTCAACAACTTAAAAACGAGATCTAGGTCTCACAGAACTGAACGAATTCTTGGATGGAAAAGAGAGGGGACCATCAATGTTGACGGAATCTGAAGTTCCCATGGCTATATTGGCCTTGATCCTCCCTTTTGTTCTTTCTGGTTTATACAGATAAATTAATCAAAACCAAACTTAAGTTGGCTATAAGTAATTGCTTGTCCTCACCTGCTTACGAAAATCCTCGCGGATTTTCTATTCGGTTTGTATTTGCTAAATTTAGTTCATAAACACGCAGCAAACCATCCATAACAACGTTGTATGCAATTGGTCTTCAAAAAAAACGTTAAAAACAACCTATAATCTACTAAATATGGAGAAAAAAGCATTCTTTCTGCTACTCATCACATTATTTATTAATTGCTCAAAGGACAACGAAGAGAATCAGAACATTGAACCGGATCAAACTGAAGAAGCATTGCCTGTAATTTCTATATCCGAATTTGATAACGTCATAGAAAAAAGAACTGGTTTTAGAGTATCGGTTTCCGGGGCTGATTCAGAGACTAATACCAAGGTTCTAATAAATAATGATGAATTGGTTTCGACAAGCCAAAAGAATTTCGAGTTTGAAATCAACCCCTTCGATTATCCCAATGGACAAACGGTCATGACAGTAAAATCAGTTACGTCCAGTAACGAGGAAAGTGTAACGAACGAGGAATTTGAAATAAAAAAATTATTGTTTAGGTCCATTGCAGGGTTATCAAGCGAGTCTGTGGACTCCTACTTGGCAATAAATCTCCAAAGCACAGGAGAATTGGTCGCCTTTAAAAAAATAATCACCTACGACGATCCTATTTTTTTCCATGCGGAGGACAATTTTATTGAAGAAGACATTATAATAACTCAATACCTACTTGGTGCTAACTCTGGTTTTCATTTAGCTAGAATGTATGGTAACGTAAAACCGGGTACCGAGTTAATCGGCATTCAAGAAGTGGCTGATGAACTAGAGCTTGATTTTATCGGGACAAATAATGCATCTAGTTTAAATATAACCTTAGAAGGCAATACCAATTCTGGCCTGTTTTCTTTAATTGGCAGGAGTTATAATTTTGGTAATTCATCTTTTCCAACATTTGAAATCAAATATGATGAAGCGCTAACCGAGGATGTTTTTCTGTATTATTTTAACCAATCCAATGAAAATATCTTGGACAATTATCGTTACGCCTACATTGATAATCTCACGGACCAAACTCTGCAGTTTGAAGAAATGTCATTACTAGAAACCGATGATATTTTCACTTTTGAGTTACCTGAAACGGTTGAAAGAGCCAGCATAAGCCTTTTTGGCTTTGCCAGTGAGAACGACTATAGGGAAGATTTTTTTAGATTACTTTTTGGTAACAGCGTTGAAACGGAAACATCGGGATATTCAATTGGTTATCCGATCTTGGAAGAATATCCAATAGTTGTCAAAAGTACTGTACTTGATTTTCTCGATGGAGATCAAATGATATTCGACCAAAGAGGGACTCCTGATATTACCATTCCAGATCTAATGGTTCAAAACAAAGAAGGAATCATTGAAATAAATGGTGAACATGATTTTTCAGAACTCAATTTGGAGATAGCGCACCCCGACCCGGAAAAGAATGATATTTTCCGAATGATTTATAAAAATTACGCTTTGAATGTGATTGAAATACCGTTCGAAACATTTGAAATTCCGGAAGAAGTTGTTCAAATCATTAATGAGCGGGGCTTAGGAATCGATACAAAGGACAATGTTGGTGAAATGGAGCTCAGAATCACAAATTATCAAAATAAACTTTTTCCCAACGCAGTGTTTCACTTTCCCTTAAGAAGGGAATTCGGCGATGCGTTTTATTGGACTATTCCACTCGAAAACTGATATCTTCTGAAAGATCAAAAATTAATTCAATTATAAACCTGAATAAAGATTAGCGGCTATTATTTAAGGTCTATTCGATTTGAAAACTGCATACAACAAGGTATATGATTAATTGTGGTCGGATTTCCCAAAATGGAAATCCTTGCAATTAACTATCTTCGGTACAGGCGGAGATTTTCCGCTGGAAAAGTCCGCAACTAATCATACACAAGACCGTTAGCATTAATTGCAAAGATTATCTTAAAAATTAGTTTGTACTGAACTAAAACAACGAAATTTAAAGAATGAAGACTATTAAAAACGCACTCAGTACATGTAATACCTTGGCTTTATTATTGTTATTTCCTATACTGGGAAATTCACAGGTTATTTCCAAAGCACCTGAAGATTTGATTGTTATCGGTAATGAATCAATCAATTTTCAATCGGATATTACTAATAGTGAATACAAATTATACATTAATCTCCCAGAAAGTTATGATATTGCTTCAAAGAAAACGTATCCTGTATATTATGCATTAGATGGTAACCGTACCTTTGATGTTACAACACGCATTTACAATGGTATTTGGGATGATGGTTTTGTTCCCGAAATGATTATCGTCGGTATTACCTATAGTGGTTCAAAAACCAACCCAAATTTGAATAGGTCTAGAGATTTAACCCCTACCAATATAGATAGGATAGCTTCTTCTGGTGGTGCTTCCAATTTTTTAAAAGTATTAGCTGATGAAATAATCCCATTCATAGACAGTCACTACAGGTCAGATAGAGTCAATCGAACGCTAGCAGGCACATCATTTGCAGGATTATTCGCATATTATACACTTTTCACGAAACCCACTTTATTTAAGAACTACATTATCAACAATCCTACTTTTTGGTGGGACAATGATTATTCATACAAACTGGAAGATGAATTTTATAAAAACAACAAAACCTTAAATGCCAAAGTAATCTTTTTAAGTGGAGAGTTCGATGCCGTGGAAAAAGTCGAACAAATGGTTGAACAAATAAAAGGACATAACTACGATAATTTAACCTTAGATTTTCGAATGGTTGAAAACATGGGGCATTTGGGAGGTGAAGCTGAAGCCATTAACCAAGGTATGAGCTTTGTTTACAGAAGACCAACTATCAATATACCAGAAGACGAGTTAAAAGAATACTGCGGGACATATAAAGATGGTGATTATATTCGTGAGATTGTTATTACGGATGGCGAACTAAGCTTAAAACGTAAACAGGCGTCTAGTGGTGCGAATATTAAGGCGATTACAAAAAACGTATTTGCAATCCATGGAAGATATTTTGATTTTCGTTTTAATAGAAATAAAAAGGGGGAAGTTATTGGTTTTTCTAGTCAGTTAGATGCTGATCCCTCCCGAGTTATGACTGCTATAAAAATCGATTAAGTGTTGAAATAACTAATGCTAAAATTGGCCATAATCCATTGCTAATGAGTTAATGCAAGGAACTTTTCTTACCTTCAAACAGACTAAAATCAAACCGGAACAGATGCTACATGCTCCTTTTGGCTCACTGGAAAATCGCAGCATCCGCCACACAACGTTCGCTTAGTCACCAAATCGCAACGAGATCATAGCCGGGGCCGTTGCCTGCAAGCCAAAAATTGAATCTACAAAAATCATGAATAACTTATATAATCAATCCGATGTAAACGGAATTATAGAAAGGTTAGAAAAACTCACTCCAAATGCAGAAAGAAAGTGGGGAAAAATGAATATAGCTCAAATGTTAGCTCACCTAAATGCTTTTCTTGAAACTGCATTGAATATCAATTTTCAAGAAAGAATGTTCATAGGAATAATTCTAGGCAGGTTTTTTAAAGGACGATATGTAAGTAAAAAACAATTTTCTAAAAATTCACCAACAGGGAAAAACTATATTTTTACTGGTGAAAAAGACTTTGAAAAGGAAAAAAACAAAGCTCTGTCACTTATAAAGATGTTTTATGAAAATGGCCCTGAACAATGCACTAAGCAACCTCACCCATTCTTCGGTAATTTAACACCAAATGAATGGGCAATTGCGCAATGGAAACATTTCGACCATCATTTAAGACAATTTGATTCTTAACGAATGAATAACAATTTAAAGTGGATTTTTAAAAGTTTACATCTTATCATTTCCTTATCAATAGTAGTTCCTACAGCAATAGTTTATGGTTCGCCTTCAGTATTGCCCGAACATTTAGATATTCAAGTAAATACGATTGACCTTTCAAATATGTTGAAAGCTATTATGTGTTTATATCTGGGAATCTCGCTCATATGGACTTTAGGAATCTGGAAAACAAAATATTGGAAAATTGCTACTCAACTGAATGTTTTATTTATGCTGACTCTGGCAACGGGACGAGCGTTGAGTATGATAATTGATGGATTCCCAACTGGTGGTTATATTTTTGGAATAATTGCTGAACTGCTACTTGGACTATTTTCCTTGTATCAGTTAAAAAAACACGCAATGGAATAGATTAATTCTCCAAAAAAAGCCAGCAGGTAACACAGCCTAAACGTAATGCTAACTTTAGGGCAAAACCGAAAGGTCAGTGTATATTTATATTGTCGCTAAATCTTTGGCCCCGACGCTTCGGGGTAGCTTTGGAATAAAAAAGAAAAAGCAAAGCAATAAGCTTTAGCTACGTGCACAGACGGAAACGAAAAGTTTCATTACTTCCGCCCTACGCTAAGCCGAGACCGTTGTATGCAATTAAAAACATTACTGCAAAGCAACCATTCCTTAATTTTTTGTGTCTCTAGATGTATAAGATCATTCCGCATTTGATTAAAATAAGAGATATCCAATTAATATTTATGAATAAAATTAAAAATACATTTTTAATCTGCTTACTGTCTTTTGGAGTTTTCACATCCGTTTTTGGACAATTGACCATTAAAGGACATGTAATATCTCAAAATAATAAAGAACCGTTAGCTTTCGTGAATATTGGTGTTCTGAATTCTTCTTTTGGGACAATTTCAAATGGCGATGGCAGCTTCTCGATTAAAATACCAGCTTCTCATTTAAAAGAAAATTTATTATTTTCTGCTATTGGTTATGAAAAAAAATCTTTAGCAATAAATTCCTTTGCAAATAATAAAGAAAACGCTATTTATTTGATTGAGAAAGAAATTGCACTTGATGAAGTAGTAATTTCTGCTTCTACAAGAAAAATAAAAGAAAAACACAATTGGCTTGGAAACCGTAAGAGGAATTTATTTGTTCAAGGCCAAACGTATGTAGATTCGGTATCTGCTGGTGGAGCTATGGCTTTGTTAATTGAAAAGAAAGATGATGTTGATTTAAAATTCATTGACAAAGCACGATTATTTATTGCTAAAAATACGGAACCCCAATTTAAAGTACGTGTTAGATTTCTTGAAGTGGATAAATCGAATAATAATTTACCCGGAGACGATCTCTTTAATGAAAGTATTGTAGTTACATCAGATAAAAAAAGAGGCTGGTTAACTTTTGATTTATCATCCTATAATTATAAAATAAATGAGGAATCTTTCTTCTTGGTTTTTGAATGGATTTTAGAAGATAAAGATCGCCTCAAACTGTTTAATGGGTTTGCTGAATATTGGAAATTAAATCCTAATAAAATAAAAAGAGATTCTGTACTAATTGATGGAAAAAAGGTATTTACGGAAGAAATTTCAGGTGTGGGAAAAACACCAATAATATTATTCGGAGATACCAGAACCATGGCTGATCGAAAAAATTACTATTGTTATGCGCGTAGTAGTAGTTTTGCTGAATGGGAAAGGACACCTGATATTCTTTCCGCCAAAATCTTGATGAGTAATAAATCTCCAATAAATTCAAATTCATCAGACGAACATAGGATAATATCAAATAACGAAGACGATAATCAAGAAGAAACACTAGAGTCTAAAATTGCAAAATGGGGTAATGCCTTTATAGAAAATTATAACATTCCTGGGATGCAACTTTCTGTAAGCTCAAAAAACGAGACCATTTTTTCAGAAGGTTTTGGCTATTCTGATGTTGAAAATGAAAAGAAAGTAAATCCGCAAACACGTTTTAGAATTGCAAGTGTAACTAAACCAATTACAGCCACTGCAATGATTAAATTAGCTTCTGAAGGGAAATTAGATTTGGATGCTGATGTGAGAACGTATGTCTCTTCTTTTCCCGAAAAAAAATATATGCTAACTACGCGTCAATTGGCAGGGCATTTAGGTGGAATCCGTGATTATTTTGAAATCAGCATCGATGAAGTGATTAAAAATCCGCATTTCGAAAATGCAACCGAAGCCATTAACGTATTCAAAAATGATACGTTAATGGCTAAACCAGGCAATCAATATTTATACACTTCTTTTGGATATAATTTACTCGGAGCTGCTATTGAAGGAGCATCAGGACAAACGTATTTAGAGTATATGCAAGATAATATCTGGAAGCCGCTTTTAATGTCCAATACCTATGGAGATATTGCAGATAGTACGATGATAAATAAAACTAAGTTTTACTATCCAAACGAATCAGAAGCAGAACCTTATGATTTAAGTTATGCCCACGCATCCGGAGGCTTAATCTCTACAACCGAAGATTTATTGAAATTTGGCAATGAACTCATATACGGGCACTATTTTGACAATAATTTCAAAAAGAAATTATTTGAAACACAATATACTACTGATAAAACTCCAACAAACTATGGACTGGGTTGGTATATAGCAAAAGATATAAATGGTTGGAGAATTTGGTATCACGTAGGGCAAGGGCCTTCTTCAGGCGCTGTTTTAATACTATATCCAGACGAAGGTATTGTCATATCCCTTCTTGCTAATATGCCAATCTTAGTCGATTCTGATGATGGTCTACCGATGGAAGTGCAAAAACTTGGAGAGTTAATTTATCAAAAATAGAAAACAGCATACAACAGCATGTATAATCAATTGCTTGGTTCTCGCCTACTTGAAAATTCCTTCGGAATTTTTTCTGGCAAGTTCTTGTTTATTAAATTAGTTACTGAACCACGTGACTAACAATGCACAAAACGTTGTGTGCAATTACCAAAAATCGAAAAACATTGATAAGAAACATTCAGAAAACAATACTTTTTGGATTTGTAACTTTTTTAATAGTCAGTTGCAATCGAAATAAATCAATCGAGAACAAAAGCCCAGAGGAAATTGTCGAACATTTTGCTACCGAGTTTTTAGATGATGACAGAATTCATTCCGTTTCAATTGCACTCTACAATAACGGAAAAGAAACTACATTTCATTTTGGCGAACAAAATCCAAACAAGAAAAACCCACCAACCGACTCTACGCTTTATGAACTGGCCTCTGTAACCAAGACCTTTACCGGAACAATGGTTGCAAAGGCGGTTCTTGATGGTAAAATATCGCTTGACGATGATATTCGTAACTATTTACCACAGGAATATCCTAATTTTGAATACGAAGGAGAAAAAATAACAATTAAAGATATCATAACTCATACAGGCGGTTTTCCAAATTTTCCGCCTAATGATGAAAACAAGAAAGCATTTTGGAATGGATTGCATCAGGTAGAAATAAGCTCTAAACCCGGAACGGAATTCCAATACTCAAATACTGCACCTGAAATAACTGCATATATCCTTGAAAAAACTTATGGAGTTCCATATCAAAAACTGATTGAGCAATATATTTTAGAACCAAACGAAATGACAAACACCAAATTTGTCCTCAATGCAAACGACAAAATTTTGTTGATACAAGGCTACAATGGAGAGAAGCAACCACAAGATCATTTTCAAAACAATCTTTGGGGCGGAATTGCTGGCATTCATTCAAACACAAAGGATTTAATCAAGTATATCAAATACCATTTGAACGAATCAATACCAGAAGTTCAAGAATCCCATAAAAACTTTTTCAGGACCCAATACGGTTTTGATATCGGATATCATTGGAATATTGTTGAAATTGAGAACGAAGTATGTTATCGTCATCACGGTGGAATTTGGGGAATGCAGAATTGGCTTATGGTTTTCCCAGAATCTAACATTGGAATTGCTGTATTATCGAATGCCAGTTTCGGAGGTAACGCACTATCAAAAGGAATAGATGATAGGCTTGAAGAACTCGCTTTAAACATTAAAAAAGAAATAACTGCACACAACAAAGAACTGAGGTAAACAACAAGTTCTTACTATGATAATTTAAACACATAATTTTCATCAAACGGCCATGATTTCATTACAGTACATCAAAAAACATAAGAATGAACTTCGAATTAAGTAAATCATTGGAAATTTTAGCGAAAACCCCTCTGGTTTTAGATGCTTTACTGAACGGTTTATCTAAAGAATGGATTGAAAATAATGAAGGTGAAAATACTTGGAGTCCATTTGATATTGTTGGGCATTTAATTTTTGGTGAGAAAACAGACTGGATGGTAAGAATAAAAACCATTTTAAGCGAATCCGAGAACAAACTTTTTGAACCATTTGACAGATATGCCCAACTGACCGAAAATCAAGAAAAGACAATTAGTGGACTAATACATGAATTTAGGGATTTGAGAAGGAGGAATCTCAACGAATTGAATGCCCTAAATATTACACTTAACGATTTGAATCGAACAGGAATCCACCCAGAATTCGGAGAAGTGAATTTAAAGCAACTTATTTCGACTTGGGCAGTTCACGATTTAGGTCATTTAGCACAAATATCACGGGTTATGTCGAAACAATACAAAAACGAAGTTGGACCTTGGATCGACTATTTAGGGGTTCTAAAAAAATAACCCATTATATCACCGCAATATGTGGATAGTCAAGGTGATTTAGAAAAGTTTGGGCATAGTTACAAAGACCGCCAAAACAAGGTTTTGGCTTTATACCTAGGGCAATAATAAGTGATTGGAAGGCTAGGGCGGCTGAAGAGTTCACCTCTAGCCATACGAGAATTACCATATGTATGTCACAATCGTTGGTGACAATACCGATGGCATGCTCTCTGATCAATATGGTTTTAGACTCCCGAATAAATGGAAGGTAACGCTATCACACCAACAATATTTTTCACCTGATATGGTGAATTATGAGGGTGTTGGAATCCCCCCTGACCATAAGTTGGTAAACCGACCTGAAGAAATACGTAATGGTGCCGACCCATTGATTGTGAAGGCTATTGCGTTGTTAGAGGAAAAAATAAAGGCCAGCAAAACGCCTAGATAAAAAGCAGGCCTTTTTAAGCCAATTTTAATACAAAGTGCATTATTAGGCAATCCATTTACATAATCCAATACCGAGATAAGATGCTGCCCTTAATCATTTAAAATCAAACCAAGGAATATCGGAATTTGCGGACACTTTGAAGCACAATGACATACAACAATGTGCAAATCGTTCCGCTACTTTTAGTATCGAAATTTAAATACGCTTTAACCACTCGCGCATGTCCACTTCTTTAGCGATGATACCCTTTAGCTCAGTAATCGCAACACGTTGCTGTTCCATGGTATCGCGATGCCGAATAGTCACCGTTTCATCTTCTAAGGTTTGATGGTCGACTGTAATGCAAAAAGGTGTGCCGACGGCATCTTGTCGACGGTAGCGACGCCCTACCGCGTCTTTTTCATCATAGGCAATGTTGAAATCCCATTTTAAATCGTCAACCAATTTCTTCGCCACCTCTGGTAATCCATCGCGTTTTAACAAGGGCAAAATTGCTGCTTTTGTAGGGGCCAATACCGCCGGTAATTTCAAAACGGTTCGCGTGGTATTATTTTCGAGTTCTTCTTCTTGTAATGAATTACTGAAAACGGCCAAGAACATTCGATCTAAACCAATGGATGTTTCTAGAACATAGGGTACAAAGCTCTTGTTCTCTTCTGGATCAAAATACTGTAGTTTTTTACCCGAATGTGCTTCGTGTTGGCTCAAATCAAAATCGGTTCTGGAATGGATTCCTTCCAATTCTTTAAATCCGAATGGAAATTTAAATTCAATATCCGCAGCAGCGTCAGCGTAATGTGCCAACTTTTCATGATCATGAAAACGGTAATTGTCCGCGCCCATACCCAATGATAAGTGCCAATTCATACGCTTCTCTTTCCATTTAGCATACCATTCTTGTTGGGTACCTGGCTTGATGAAGTATTGCATCTCCATCTGTTCGAACTCACGCATCCTGAAAATAAATTGTCTTGCCACGATTTCATTGCGGAATGCTTTTCCGGTCTGGGCGATTCCGAACGGAATCTTCATCCGTCCTGTTTTTTGAACATTCAAGAAGTTTACAAAAATACCTTGTGCCGTTTCTGGGCGTAGGTATAGGTCCATGGTAGAATCAGCCGAAGCACCGAGTTTGGTGCCGAACATCAAGTTGAACTGTTTTACCTCGGTCCAGTTTTTAGAACCTGAAAGCGGACAGGCAATTTCCAATTCCTCGATTAAGGCTTTAACATCGGCCAAATCTTCATTTTCCAATGATTTCCCTAATCGCTTTAGAATACCATCGGCCTTTTTTTGGTACTCAACAACACGACCATTGGTTTCTAAGAACTGTGCTTTATCAAAACTGTCGCCAAAACGTTTGGCCGCCTTAGCTACTTCCTTATCGATCTTCGCTTCTATTTTCGCAACATAATCTTCTACCAAGACATCGGCGCGATAACGTTTTTTAGAATCTTTATTATCTATCAAAGGATCATTGAAGGCATCAACATGACCTGAGGCTTTCCAAGTAGTGGGGTGCATGAAAATAGCAGCATCCAAGCCAACGATATTATCATTGAGCTGTACCATGGCCTGCCACCAATATTCGCGAATATTCTTTTTGAGCTCAACCCCATTCTGGGCATAATCATATACCGCGCTCAAACCATCATAAATCTCACTACTTTGAAATACATAACCGTATTCTTTGGCATGTGAAATAACCTTTTTGAAAATATCTTCTTGCTTTGCCATTGCGCAAAAATAGTATAATGGCCAAAAAGAGTGAAGTTTATTTTAATTGAAATTCGGTTGAAGACAGTAGTCGTTCGTCTTCAAAAACATTTAGGGTGTATATCCCTTCGGTTAACGAGCCTTCTGGAACGGTTATCGCATCGCAAACACTTAATTCTTTGCCCAAATAGACCACCTCAACCCGTTTACTATAGGTATTACCGCTAACGGCAACGACATTGGCGTTGTCTTCAATAACCTTCATATCAGGATTCAAAAACTGAAGATAGATGACCTTTACATCACCTTCTTCATTCGGGTTACCTAAAATGGTGACACAACCCCTTAGTTTTTCAATGGTCGAAGCCTTATTGGTTTTTAACGGTCTACCCGCCCGTAATCGAAAACCACTACCCTCGGCACCTTCCATTTTGAGATAGCTTTTGACCTTTAGTTCACGGGCCAGCTCTTTGGTTTTTTGTCGTGCCAACGCTTCGGCTTGTTGCAAAGAACTGGTTTTACCCCTTAATTCGTCAATTTCACGACGGGTACGTTCGTACCGCTCGGTCAACACCCCATTGTTATAGCGTAAAAAGTTGTTCTTTAATTTCAGGCTGTCATACCTCGCTTCCAACACCCGAAGTGCCTTCTGGTTTTCTCGAAGTTTCGTGATATTAAAATTGAGTTGGCCAACGGAGTCCAATAGGTTTTGTATCTGATCTTGGGAAGATCGCAAATCGATTTCATTGATTTCGTTTTCACCTGATAAACGATCTACCTCGGCCTTCATTAAGGTCATTTCTTTGACCAGAAGTTTTTTTTCATCCTCAAGATAACTCAACTCATTCCGTGATTGGGCATAACTGTAATAAAAAGCTATGAGCATAGCAATTATCACCGCTACCAATGCCGCCAGAATTATTTTATAGTTGAAAGTGGTATCTTGAGATTCCATTTAAGCTAAATAGGTAGGTCTAGGTATGTTTGGTTATAGGGTTTCAAAGATAATAAACGATATTAACTCAATACTATTGCCGTACTGTTGTTTTGGATGTAATGCACCATTAATCAGTGGAGAACACCTACTTTGTACCGTTTGTCGACACGATTTGCCGATTACCGATTACAATTTTGGCCAAGAGAACGAAATTGACCGTGTTTTCTATGGCCGCGCCCACATCGTCAAAGCCAATTCCTTCCTTTTTTTCTCAAAAACCGGCATCGTAAAAAACCTTTTGCACCACTTGAAATACAAAAACCAAGAAATCGTTGGGGATTTTATTGGTAACTGGTATGGGGAAACCATAGTTGCCAATGGGTATCTGAACCATATCGATATTGTGGTACCCGTTCCATTACATCCCAAAAAATTAAAGAAAAGAGGATATAATCAGGTCGACGCCTTTGCAAGGCAACTTGCCAAACACCTGCAGGCAGAATTTAAGGCCAATGCCCTATTAAAAACGGCGAACACGAAAACACAGACCAAGAAAACAAGGTTGAACCGATGGCAAAACAAAAAAAATCTTTATGAGGTCGATAATGGCAAATCGCTGACCCATAAAAAAGTGCTTTTGGTAGACGATATTATCACTACGGGTGCAACAATCGAAGCCTGCTGCAGTGCATTGAATAGGATTGAAGGAATAGAAATCTACGTGGCCACAATGGCCTTTGTACCCAAACTAATGAATTAACTTTAAAGGTTTTTGAATATGTTGTTTCTTTGTTTAGAATCTACTACGGGCTTATGGCATTGTTAAAAAAGCTTTTATGCTTCTTATTTCTGTTGCTTTTCATTTTTGCCTTCTGGCAATGTGCTAGAAGGGGAAATCCCTCTGGTGGACCAAAAGATGTTACACCACCGGTACTGCTTCGAACAGATCCCGAAAACCTCAGCATTAATTTCGATAGTAAGAGTATTCGGCTTTATTTCGATGAATATATTAAACTTCAAGATGTTCAGAACCAATTGATCATTTCGCCCCCGTTGAAATATACCCCAGAGATAAAACCGTTGGGCGGCGCCAGTAAGTTCATCGAGATCACTTTTAAGGATACCCTTCGTGAGAACACCACATACACCATAAATTTCGGACAAAGTATCGTAGACCATAACGAGGGTAATCCGAACAGCTTTCTGAGCTACGTTTTTTCAACGGGGGATTATATTGATTCATTGTCCCTATCGGGTGCCGTCAAAGATGCTTTCAATAGAAATGCGGACACTTTTGTGAGCGTAATGCTTTATGAGATAGATAGTGCTTACAATGATTCGACCATTTACAAGTACCCCCCTAACTACATTGCCAATACCTCAGATAGTTTGCCCTTGTTCACGTTGAACAATCTAAAGGCAGGAAAGTATATTTTAACGGGCATTACGGATAAAGGAAAAAACAACGTGTTTGACCAACGATCCGATAAAATTGGATTTTTGACCGACACCATCACCCTACCCACCGATTCGGTCTACCTTTTGAACCTTTTTATGGAAGAGCCCGATTATAGTATTTCAGTACCCAGTTACGTCGCAAAGAATAGGATTCTTTTTGGGTATAATGGTGATGAAAATGACTTCAATATCGAAACGTTGACCCAACTGCCCGATTCCGTTAAGACCCTAATCAATAAAGATCGTGAACGGGACACTATTAACTATTGGTTGACACCCACAGATATTGATTCCATTATGTTCACGGTTACCAATGATACCTTGAAACTGGTCGATACCTTTACGGTCAAAACCAGAAAACTTCCATTGGACACCCTTCGTTTAGACGCCCCCAAGCGAGGTAAGATAGGTTTCAATGATAAATTTGAAATTCTGGCCACGACCCCATTGGTACAACTTGATACGGCACAAATCGGGATTTTGGATAAAGATTCCCTTCAAATGCCTTTCAGCGTATCGCTGGACACCGTAAAAAATAAAGTGGATTTCGATTTTGAAATAATTGATAATCAAGACTATTACATTTCACTCTTGCCCGGTGCCATACAAGATTTTTTCGGGGAACAAAATGACACCCTTCAGTACAAGTTGAGTACTGGTAGCTATGCCGATTATGGGGACTTGACATTGAACTTGGAAGGAAAGGTGAAATACCCTCTGATTGTAGAATTAATTTCAGATAAAGGGGAAAAATTACGTGAGATTTATGCTACGGAACCAAAAGTTTTTGAATTCAATCATTTAGAGCCAAAACGCTACGGTTTTCGAATCATTTTTGATGAAAATGGAAATGGAAAATGGGATCCTGGCAGCTACTTGAAAAAACGACAACCAGAGGTCGTGAAATATTACCCAGATTTAATTGATGTTCGGGCATTTTCCATTTACAATGAAACATTTATTATAACAAATTAAACGAATCTTGATCCTCTAAAAATTTGAGCTTGTTTCGGTAAGTTTTAATATGCGTCTTGGATAAGGTAGCGTACAAGACTTCTTCCTTTGTAGAAAAAACCAATTCTTCACCCAAAACATCGTAAACTGCAGAATGGCCAACATATTCATGACCTGAAGCATCCAATCCTATTCGGTTTACCCCGATACAATACGCCATATTCTCGATTGCCCTTGCCTTAAGTAATGCATCCCAAGCATTGACCCTGGGTTTGGGCCAATTGGCGACGTATACTAAAACATCATAGTTTTCGACGTTTCTGGCCCAAACCGGAAATCGCAGGTCGTAACAAATAAGGGGGCAAATCTTAAACCCTTTAAAGTCAAGAATCAATTTATGGTCCCCTGCCCGATATACCTCATGTTCGCCGGCCAAGGTAAAGGTGTGGCGTTTGTCATACGTTTCATGATTTCCATCAGGATACACAAAGAACAACCGATTGTAATACCTATCCGTTTCATGAAAGATCATACTGCCCGTAATTGCAATTTGCTTTCGTTGCGCCCAGGATCTCATCCATTGTAATGTTTTGGGCGTTTGGGATTTATCAACATTTTCAGGATGCATGGTAAATGCGGTTGAGAACATCTCTGGCAATATAACCAAATCCACACCTTCTTGAATTTCTTGGATTTTGGTATCGAATAATTTTCGGTTACCCTCGGGGTTTTCCCAAAGCAAGTGGGATTGCACTAGTGCTATGTGTAAATTATCGCTCATGATGTTGTCATTTGAAAATGGAAAATACCTTTTCTGCCATGATTTTATTAAAACCCCGATAGTACCCTAAGGGGTCTATTCGGGGCAATTGATAAACCCTCATTTTTCCGGTTTGGGTTTCAACTGTCTACCAGGCTGGTAAAAGGGTGCTCAACCTGACATTTCCTTACCGAAACATTTTGACTGATTACGGACTTTCCGAATATTTATGACCAACGTATTTCTCAGTCAACATAAACCTCGTTCTTACCCTCCTCTACCAATTGATACAAATGGTGCAACTGGCTCTTTAAAATGCGATCTTCAGAAAGTTCTGGCAAATCGTCCAGAGAAAAATAGGCCGCACCTTTCATGTCAAAGCCCGGTTGTAATTCACCTCCCGTGGCTTTACAGAAAAACATCAGTTTATAGATGTAATAGGGCTCGGCGGGGTGTTCATGTCGCTGTTTATCGTAAATAGCCAACAAGCGGATTACCTCAACATCGATTCCCGTTTCTTCCTTGATTTCTTTAATGACCACTTCTTTTGGCGTAATGCCAATATCGGCCCAACCCCCAGGTATCGTCCATTTATTATCCACACTTTCCTTCGCCATCAATATTTGATGCTGCCCATTCAGTACAAATCCCCTCACATCGACCTTAGGGGTAGGATAATCCGTTTGTGGTAAAAAGAAACTGTTGAGTTTGGCTACGGGCTCGTCAGTGACATGGGCCATTAGCTTTAGGCCGATTTCCCTTAATTCCCCATAACGTTCCAAATCGTAGGGACTTTCGGCGTAGACCAGCCCTGTATCGGCGATTGCCTTTATTCTTTTGACCAGTTCAAGCAGTTGTTTTGGTTGCATAAAACCTTCAATTGGTTTTCTGTAATAAAGTCATCATTTCTGAAGCCTCTTGCATTTTGGCATGATCCAAGGCCGTATGGCCCCGGGCATCCTTAATGGAGGTATCCGCACCATGTTCCAAAAGCAGTTTGGCAATTTCAATTCTATTGAATGTGGCCGCATAGATCAAACAGGTTCCCCCCATAGCATTGCTAACATTCACATTGGCACCTGCTTTAATCAAGCTTTTGGCAATTTCAGTGTATCCCTTAAAACACACACCCATAAGTGCCGTATTGCCAGAGCTATCTTTCGTATCGATTGTTGCCCCATTATCCATCAAGTGGTCCGCGATGTGTTCATGCCCGTAGTAGGTAGCCAAAATCAATGGGGTAGAACCACGTTCGTCAGTAACATTGTTCAGATGGGGGTACTTTTTGAGCAATTGCCGCACCTTTTCAAGATCACCTGTTCGTATGGCGTTAAAAAAAGATTCCTTGTTCGTCATAATCGTATTAGAGCTTTTGAAGGTATAAAAAAACGTTCATTTTTCCTTACCTAAAATAGGGCTTCCCTATTGTAATCCGAGTAGGTGATGAAAGTATATAATAAGGTGTTTTCGCCAATTTTCCACCATTCGGTCGGTTTAAAGTAGTTTTTGGGAAATAACGACAAGTTAACGGGAAATACCTGTAAACTTTTACAGGTTAACCCATAGTACTTTTGAACCAAAGAAAATCAAACAATTATTCACACAATAAAAACAACTTATCATGGAAGTATTGGAAAATCAAGAACAGACTATTTTAAACAACGCAAACGACGTATTGGAATTATTGGCTAAAGGTCAATTTTTAGAAGCGATGGATGGATACCTAGCAGACGACGTACAACTTATTGAAGGTAATGCCGCACCAAAAGTGGGCAAAGCCTTCAACATTGAAAAAGAAAAAGAGCTATTGGCCACGGTTACCGCTTTTCACGGCTATGAGTTGAAAAACGGTCCTGCGGTAAAAGGCAACACCTCTTTCTACGAAGCGGTCATGAAATTTGACACCAATGATGGCCAAAGCCATACTTTCGAACAGGTAGTGCGAACTACTTGGAACGATGAGGGAAAAATCATCGAAGAAAGATATTATCACGTATAAATTCACATCTTTAAGCAGCAAGAAGGGAACATCTGTTCAGATGTTCCCTTTTTTTAGTTTCGCTCTTTTGGGGAGAAATCCTCAGGCGCGTTTTGGGGTTGGTTTATGGTACCTGCATCACCTGAATCGTTAAAAATGATCCATTCAGAAAAGGTATAGTTCGCATTTGCTTGTATAACGGTGCTGTTTCGCACCGCCCTACCATCTTCAAATTCATGGTTGGTACCCGTACCATCTTCACCAATGACCCCGAAAGTATCGATCACTACACCGAATGGGTCCACCAATTCTAAATTGTCATCCCCGTTTGAGTCTGCAGGGCTATTGGTACCCACTGCTAAATCTGGTGCAAAGCCATAAACAATTTCAAATTCATCCGCATTGGGTGAAATTACCAAAGTTGACCCCGCATCCATAGTGTTGCCGGTGAGATCTAGGGTTGAACTTACTGTGGTATTGGCATTAGTATACCTTCTTATAGACCATCCGTTTAAATCCAATGCCGTTTCAGAAGCGTTGAATAGCTCTACAAAACGCGCCCCGGAATTGTTGTTGGGATCGGCCAATTCGGAAAAGAAAACCTGTTCTGATGTAAATTCAGTGACAACGTCAACACATCGTTCATTAGAAAAATCAATATCCGTCAATTCGCGTATCGCCAAAAAGAAATCCTCATTTTCACGAAGTAATACACCCGTTATACTTCCATTTCCGTTAGGAAGCAACTCTTGCTGAAAATTAGAGAAACCGCTGTTCAATAGGATAAGTTCGTTATCAAAACAATCGACCAAGATGCGCTGGGTCTCCTCACGTTCGATTGCAAAAGGCAAGGTACGTTCTTCATCAATGATTTCAAGGTTTTCAAAACGTACAAGCGTATTGGTGAGGTTAGGCTCTAGACTGGTTATGGAAACGTTGGTTGGTATTATAGCTTCCACAGTATCACAGGCCAGAAAAATATGCTCCGGTATTTTTGATGCCGGTAATCGACCTACGGAAACCGTTCCAAAACCTGCAAAAGTTCCACCCAATTTAAAAACGGCTTTACTTTGGTCTAAATAAAGGCCTTTGAGCCTTATCAAAACTTTACTGCCCGGTTCAAATAGCAAATACGACTGTCTGATATCGAGCTCTATCTGAAAGCCTTGGGTAGGATTGTCAACTTCATCTTGAAAATGTAGGACACTAAAAAAATTTCCTGCCCTATCTGAAGAGACCACGTAACCCTCAATGACCAAATCATCTTGAATTTGAAGCAATTCACCTTGGTAAAGTGCCTTAACCTCGGCAAAAGTGGCATTTACCTGTAGATTTTCGACACAACTTTCTTGAGGCACGTCAAACTCACTTGAGTTTACACATGATACACAAAAGCAAATAATTGCCGATAAGGTCAAGTAAAATCTACGTAACATGGTTTGTCAATGGCATTTTGTAAATGTAAGAAATGTATTTACTACTACGTAAGTGAGTTAAAAAACTCGACGGCACGTTCTTCTGCATAGCTGCTCGTTGCACCCCAAAATCCAACATGCCCCCCAAAATCCGGGGTTTCCAAATAAATGGCATCATTGGTCTTTGCAGCTTCATAAGGGTAGCATTCTACCCCCAAGAATGAATCATTTTTTGCATTCAAGATTAAACTTGGTGTCTCGATATCTAGCAAAAATTGGTTGCTACTACATTTGTCATAATAATCAAACGCGTCTATAAAGCCATGGGCACGGCTGGTATAAATGTCATCAAAATCTTTTAGCGTTGCTATTGATTCTATTTCGGCTACTGAAATACGATTGGGGAATAGCTGTTGCTTTTGTCGCAACTTGGCCAATAAGTGTTTTTTGAACCTTGCCGAGTATAACACGTTTTTGGAGTTCAACAATTCATCACAGGCACTTTTTAAACTACATGGAACCGATACGCCTACCGCGGCCTTTAGCTGTTTGGGAACTTGATTTCCCTCCCCCAAATACTTTAAAACCAGATTGCCGCCCAAGCTAAAACCCATCAAATAGATTTCTTGGTACTCTTTGGAATTTAAAATATGGTGGATAACTTCAATCAAATCTTCAGTGGCTCCAGAATGGTACGAACGATATAACGTATTGGGTTCTCCACTACAACTCCTAAAATTGACCGCACAAGCATCATAGCCATGTTGATTGAATTTTTTGGCACTGCCCACGATGTAGTGCCGTTGCGCATCACCCTCTAGGCCATGCAACAGCACAACGAGTTTCGAAGTGGGTGCATTGCTTTTACTCCAGTCCAAATCAAGAAAATCGCCGTCTGATAGGTTCACCCGTTCGCGGTGTTGGACCAGACCTTTTACTTTTCTGAATACCCCAGCGTAAATGGTTGCAAAATGTCCGTTTCTAAAAGGAAAAGGTGGTCTATAATTTGAAGGAACCAACGGCATTTACAGCGACTAATCTTTTGGAAACCGCTCTAAAAGCTTGGTTTGTTCTTCAATTGCCGCTTTAAACCCGCCTTTCAACTGTCGGACCAATGCTGCCACTGGAAGCGTCTTTTCAATGGTAGTAACCCCTTGACCGGCCGACCAGATGGTTTTCCACGCCTTTGCTTCCGTATCCAGTTCTTTTCCAAAGTCGATTTTGGTATTTTTTTTAAGATCTTCTTCAGTAAGTCCCGCGGCTTTTAGACTCGCTGCCAAAAAATTCGCATGAACACCAGAGATAGCCGCGGTATAGGTAACATCGCTAGCGCCCGCCGCAATGATCATATCCTTATATTCTTGCGGGGCCTTACTTTCCTCCGCATTGATAAAACGCGTACCCATATAGGCCAGGTCGGCACCCATCTGCATCGCGGATGCAATATCGCGACCCGTCGAAATACATCCTGATAAAATCACCGTTTTGTCAAAGAATTTTTTCACTTCGGCCACAAGACTCATGGGATTGATGGTACCTGCATGGCCCCCAGCGCCCGCAGCAACCAGAATGAGACCGTCAACGCCAGCACCTGCAGCTTTCTCGGCATGTCTTTTTTTAATCACATCGTGAAAGACCAGACCACCATAACTATGTACTGCATCGATTACCTGTGATACTGCGCCCAATGATGTAATCACCAAGGGCACCCTGTGTTTAACGCAGAGTTTTACATCGGCTTCCAACCTTGGATTGGTGGGGTGTACAATTAGATTCACCCCGAAAGGAGCCGCTTTTTTGCCGGTTTCATCTTCCCATTTTTGGAGCTCGGTCTTAATTTCGAGCAGCCATTCTTCGAAACCTTCGCTAGTACGTTGGTTCAATGCCGGAAAAGTGCCAACAATACCATTCTTACAACATTCTATGACCAGTTTTGGACCAGAAATTAAAAACATGGGGGCAGCGATAGCGGGCAAAGAGAGGGAATCGATAAAAGGTGCTTTTTGGCTCATCGTAATAAATTAAATTGGTGATAAAATCGCCTTTTTCTGGTAGACGTTATTCAAATCTATGTTATTTTTGGCAACTCTTATGCGTGCATAGGAAAAGAATTCAGTGTTCAAGAAAACTGGTTGAGTAAAACAGGGTGTATAAACTACTTCGTAGTTCACCCTATAAATAAGCTATTCGTTAAAATATAGAAGGATATGTTTTTAAAAGAATTCGATATTCGTTGGAGTGATCTCGATGCCAATAGACACTTGGCAAATTCTGCCTATATCAACTTTATGAGCCATACCCGAATGGCTTATCTAGGGCAGATGGGATTTAACCAAAAAACAATGGCGCAATACAATATCGGCCCCGTAGTATTTTATGAACATATGTATTACTTCAAAGAGGTTTTTCCAGGAAAACCGGTTCAGGTATCATTGGGGTTCAAGGGAATGAGCGAAGATGGCATGTTATTCGAATTTCAACATGATTTTTATGATGCCCAAGGGGTAAATTTCGCCCGTTGTGAAATGATGGGCGGATGGATGGATTTAGAAGCTCGCAAACTTACCGCTTTGCCGAAAGACTTTTTAGACGCTTTTGACCTTATGGAAAAAACCGATGATTTTAAAATCTTGACCAAGGCAGATACACGGAAATTTGTGCGAAAACCTGAAAATTTGGTTTAAATCCCGTTTTTGTTGAATTAATATAGTTATTCCAATTCCTTCTTAATGGCAGCTATATTCGAATCAGCTTCTTCGATTAAGGAACTTAAGTTGTAAATTGATGTTTTTGAGGTCATTTCTTGCCATAAGTGGTAAGCTTCCAGCTGCAAGATTATCCGTGAATAATTTTCAGCGATTTTTAATTGTTCCATTAGTTCTGGCTGCTTTTGAATTCTAGCTAGCAACGACGGATTCGCACCATTGGAAGTGGCATTATTTAACATTTTAATCATTTCCTTACTATTTAGGGTATTGGCATCGATTAAATTATTTTGGTTTCCAAGATAGGTGGTTAGGCTGGTATTAATGCTTTGAGGAAGAATACCTATATCTCCGGTGTTTATAAGTGTTTTAATTGTGTTAGTTTCAAATATAACGGGCTGGGAGGAATATTGAAGGCTCTCTAAATTTTCAATAGTCTTTTGGGTATTTAGTTGACGGTTATTAAAGGTCTCTTTGTATTTCTCGTATTGCTTCAAAACCGCTTCAAAGGCGATAATTAAATTCTTTGCATATACTTTATCAGTATTTAAATCAGCTATCAGGTGATGATAATAATTCTCCCTTTCGTCGTTCAATTTTCGACGTTCGTTCCAATTGTTTATTTGCAGCGCGATCAAAATTCCAATGACCAATAGCATTATTTCCCCCGAAGCATAAATTAAATATTTACGCAACTTGTTTTTGGCAAGCATTTTTTGTCTAAACCTCTTAAAAAAACTTGTCATTTCTAAGTGATAATTTAAATTGACCCTCTTTTTACAAGTAGTACTAAAGTACTCAGAAAAACCCTTGAATTTCTTTAAGGCTTTGCCTTGACCTTTTTACTTGCCAAGTACACCCCGACCAATACTAGCACGGTTGCCCCAATTTTAACTATGGTAAGTGCATCTTTACCCGTTAGCAATGCGAAAACGATACCGAATAATGGCTGTACATAAATAAATGCCCCTATGGTTGAAGCCTTGAGCTCGGTCATGGCAAAAATGTTAAAGAGATAGGTACAGAACGTGGTTCCAATGACCACAAAAGCAACTACCCCATAGGCCCACAAAGGCATGGTCGTCCATTCAATCATCAAAAAATCGTTAAAAGTAATGGGGAAGTTGATAACGACCGCAATGGTAAATAGCCATTTCATCAAGGTAAACGGATGGTATTTACCTACTAATTTTTTAGCCACGATCAGATAAGAGCCATAAGCCGTTGCATTCAAAATAAATAAGGCATTACCAAAGGGAATGTTCGGGGCATCTTGCCGCAGTTCCGCACCAAACAACACCAAGGATACCGCCCCGATAAAGCCTAAAGCGATACCCAATCCTTTATTCAGGGTAATGCGCTCTTTTAAAAAGAACGCTGACAACACCACTACGATTATAGGGCTAATGGTGACCAATACCGCACTGTTGATAGGCGTTGATAATTCCAAGCCTTTAAAAAAAGAAAGCATATTGATGACCATCCCTAAAAGGGCCGCCAAAACCAGTCTACCCCAATCTTTTCCCTCGATTTTTTCTTTTGGTCCTAAAAAGGATATTCCCCAAAACAGCAGGGCGGCACCAACTACCCTGACAAAAATAAACCCAAAAGGGGTAATGTAGATAGGCATCACGCCTTTGGCAATGGTGTGGTTGATGCCATATATGGTAGTGGCCGTTATTGCGGCCAACAAGGCTAGGGTACGTTTGCTCATTAATGCAATGCTGCTTTAGCCCCCTCGACCTGCTTTTTGGCGTTGCCAATAAAGATCTGATCATCTACGACTACTACCGGACGTTTTAAAAAGGTATAATGTTCTAAAATCAGGTTTTTATAGTCGTCTTCACCCAATTCTTGGTTGTTCAAGCCGCGTTGGCGAAAAAGCATCGCCCGTCTACTAAAGAGTGATTCATAGCTATCGGTCAATGCCCGCATGGCTTCCAATTCCTCAGGGGTAACCCCTTTTGATTTGATTTCTCGAAGTTCTATCCCGTCCAAAGGTTCGAGTTCTTTCAAGATTTTTTGACAGGTCTTACAGGTTTCCAAATGGAATATTTTTTTCATGTTCTGTAAATTAGTTGTGTATATTTTACTCGTAAATCCTAATTATTTTTCCGTTGTCCCGACCCAATACGCTTCGCTCATAGCCTTTGACTACTTTTTTCATTGAGACCGGATTATGCCCCGGAAAATAGTCTTTATACTTTTCATAGGCCGCTTCCACCATTCCCGCAGAAACCACATTAATCCGGCATGTATTTCCAATCTCAAGCACAACGGCTTTTACAAAGCTATGAATTGCACCGTTCACCATTGCAGCACTTGCAGTTTTAATTACGGGATCATCTGCCAAGATTCCTGTGGTCAGGGTAATGGAACCATTAGCACTCAAATAGTGTTGCCCGATACGGACCAGGTTTACCTGACCCATCAGTTTGCTCTTAAAACCAATGTAATAATCTTCTTCAAAGAGCTTGTCGAAGCTTTCCCATTTTGCCTCACCAGCGGCACAAATGATGGCATCGACTTTTCCTATTTTGTCAAATAGGGCCTGTATAGACTTACTATTGGCAATATCGACACGTACGTCCCCTTTTGTTCTGCCTGCTACGAGCACTTCATGGTCTTGTTCAAAATGATCTGCCAGTGATTTGCCAATGGTTCCATAACCCCCGATTATCAAGATTTTCATACTAGGCCATTTTTAGTTTAGGGCAAAATCCAATGCCATTTTTGAATGTAACAAGGTGGTATCGAACGTTGGAATTTCAACCGCATCATCCGGAATCAATATCGGAAGCTCCGTACAACCCAAGATAACACCTTGAGCGCCTTCAGCCTCAAGTTCACGGATGATTTCGAGACACTTTGTTTTGGCCATTTCGGTGAATTTTCCTTTCACCAGTTCATTATAAATAATGTCTTGCAGCGATTTTCTATCCTCCAATTTAGGAAGCAACACCTCTAAACCATACTTCTCCTCTAAGATTTTGGTGTAGAAATTCTTTTCCATGGTAAATTGGGTTCCTAAAAGGGCTACTTTTTGTACCCCCTCTTCTTGTATCGCCCTACCTGCGGCTTCAGCGATGTGTAAAAATGGAATCGAAATTGCTTGCTCTATTTTATCACTGACCAAATGAATCGTATTAGTGCATAAAACAACCATATCCGCTCCCGCTTTTTCCAATTTGGCAGCTTCGGTCGCCATAAGCAATCCAATGGCATTCCAATTGCCTTCAAACGAATATTGTTCAATTTCAGAGAAATCGACAGAGCTCATTATGATTTTTGCTGAATGCGAGCCCCCCAATTCTTGTTGTACCAACCTATTCAAATATTCATAATATACTTTTGAGGATTCCCAACTCATACCTCCTATTAATCCTATGGTTTTCATTTTTTCCTATTTTGTTTTTGACATTTCTTCGGCGCCCACAATCTTTTGTCTTAAAAGCCAATTCAAAAAAACCCTCAAAGGATTTTTATTTTTTGGCCTGGCCTGTGCTTCATGGCAAAAAGTAGTTGTATTCATTTTTAGATTTCGCTATTTATAGATATGTTAGACAAAAAATTAGAGCTGTTCCTTTAATTCCTTCAAATAAGCCTGTATCACTTCTTCATTTCTTTTATAGTAGGTCCATTTACCATGTCTGGTAGGAATCACCAATTTTGCATTCTGCATCGAATTCAAATAGGTGGAAATCGTTGATTGTGATAACCCCGCTTTATCTTGAATAAAACCAACGCACACCCCATCATCAAAATGATCGATATCTTGATGGGGAGGAAAATTCTCCTCCGGATTTTTCAACCATTTCAAAATAGCTACCCGTGTTTGGTTTGATAGAATCTTACTTATTTCGACTATATTCACGTTACAAATATATAATATATTTACATATCTAGAAAATTAGATATGTTTTAATCCTAAATTCTTTTTCTTGGAAAATTTGTTCCCCATCATTGCACAAAACCGTAAAGCACTGCAACACTTTCTAGCACAAAAAACCAAAGACGAATTACATAAAATTCCAAAAGGGTTCAATAACAATATCTGGTGGAATATTGCCCACATTGTGGTTACGGAACAAAAATTGGTCTATGGCTTGAGTGGTCTTGCCCTCAACATTCCACAAGAATTGGTCGAGAAATACCAAAAGGGGACTTCACCAAAGGGCGAACCGAGTGACAAAGAACTAAAAACGATTGCTGAAATGCTCACATCCCTCCCTCAAAAAACAAGGTTGGATTATGAAGCCGGTAAATTCAATTCGTTTAAAAATTACATGACCTCCGCAAAGGTAGAACTGCGAACCGTGGAAGATGCCATTGCCTTTAATACCTTTCATGAGGGATTGCATTTAGGCACCATTATGGCATTGGCCAAAGCAATTACGGTTTAACCCGATAGGATTCTTTCAAAAAAGGGTTCGCTTCTGTAAATGATATCGTAACCACTAAGGGACCATCGGCATATGATGCTGCCTCATATTGATTGTAGTGCAATTCGATTCCTTCAGCAGTAAATCCGAAGTTTTCTGGCAAATGGAACGTATCATTATCGAACATGAATCCGGTAGCATTGATATTGACATCAGCGGCAACTTCATACTCCTCCCTAAATTTTGATTCAGCCAATTGTTGAAATCCGTCTAAATTCCCGAACAGTTCATTGGGTTCGATTTCCAGACCTCTTTTTCTATCAAAGCTCAAAAAAATCTTGTAAAAATAGCCATGCGCACCCCCGGTATAGGTATAGTTTTCAAGGGCTATGGTCACCAAATCACTATTTTCAAAAGTAACGATGCCCGACACCTTAGCTTCCCATGGTTCTGCTACGCCACCAAACTCGGCCAACATTTTTTGATAGCTTCCATCAAAAGAGGCCATTGCCCCTTCAACCGATGTTACCTCGTGCGTTTCATCAAATTTTAAGGCATACATGATTTCTTCATCAATGACCGAGTTAATGGTTCTTGAAATTTTAAGATCATCAAGCGCGTAGGGTACCTTGATAAGGATATCAGCGCAGATGCTACAATCGCGACCATTTAGACTGCGTTGCTCGTATGTAAGTTTTGTATCCGTTTTACAACCAAAGAGCAAAATTGATAGTAAGGGTACTAGTTTAAGTATTTTCATGGGCACCTAAAATAAAGGCCAAAAATAAGCTTTCATTGATTACTCAAAAACTTAACGATACCTTTGAAACATAATTTGACATCATGAGTAAAAAAGATTTAAAATTCAATAGCAAGACAATACACGGTGGTCAGCAACCAGATGCCGCCTATGGCGCCGTAATGCCCCCCATTTATCAAACCTCAACCTATGCGCAGAGTACCCCAGGAGGCCATCAGGGATTTGAATATTCGCGAAGTGCCAACCCTACACGTACCGCCCTTGAAAATTCATTGGCGAGCATCGAAAATGGAACTTATGGTCTTGCATTTGCCAGTGGACTTGCGGCCATAGATGCCGTTATAAAGCTGTTAAGCCCCGGTGACGAAGTTGTTTCAACCAATGATCTGTACGGCGGCAGTTACCGTTTGTTCAAGCAAGTATTTGAAAAATTCGGAATTAAATTTCATTTTATCGGAATGCAATCCATTGCCGACATTGAGGCAAAAATCAACTCCAACACTAAATTGATTTGGGTAGAGACACCGACCAACCCAATGATGAACGTGATTGATATTAAAGCGGTTTCGGCCTTATCTAAAAAACATAATTTGCTACTAGCGGTCGATAATACCTTTGCCACCCCGTATTTGCAACGCCCGTTGGATTTGGGAGCGGATATCGTCATGCATTCCGCAACAAAATATCTTGGTGGCCATAGCGATGTTGTTGTCGGCGCCTTGGTTGTCAAGGATAAGGAGTTGGCCGATAAACTTTATTTTATTCAAAACGCCAGCGGCGCTGTTTGCGGACCAATGGATAGTTTTTTGACACTTCGTGGAATCAAGACCTTGCATGTTCGTATGCAACGACATTCTGAAAATGGAAAACAGGTCGCAGCATATTTGGCCAATCACCCTAAAATTGGAAAAGTATATTGGCCAGGTTTCGAAAATCATCCCAATCATGAGATTGCAAAAGCGCAAATGGATGATTTTGGTGGTATGATTTCCTTCGTGCCCAATGGCAGTAGTTATGATGACGCCATTAAAATAGTAGAGCGATTACAAGTATTCACCTTGGCGGAATCATTGGGTGGCGTAGAAAGTTTAGCAGGTCATCCTGCAAGCATGACCCATGCCAGTATTCCAAAAGAAGAAAGGGAAAAAAGCGGGGTTGTTGATGCTTTGATTCGGTTGAGCGTGGGCATTGAGGATGCCGATGACTTAATCGCCGATTTGGAGCAGGCAATCGGATAAATCTTTTTTTAAATATTTCTAAAAAATAGGGCCTGAAATTGTACAAATAGCATAATTTTGCCGTTATATTCCTAATTCAATAAAATAGGTCTTTTTATAGGTTAAAAGATTAACAAATTAGCAATCCGTTTATGGAAGAAAAAATCAAAGCATTCATGGATGAGGTCACGGCCAGAAATGGTCATGAGCCTGAATTTATCCAAGCTGTACAAGAAGTCGCCGAAACTGTGATCCCGTACATTGCGAAGCATGAAATTTACAACGGCAAGAATATCTTACTGCGCATGGTCGAACCTGAACGTTTGCTTTCGTTCAGGGTAGCATGGGTTGACGATGAGGGGGAAATTCACGTAAACCGTGGGTACCGTATTCAAATGAATTCCGCTATTGGCCCATATAAGGGTGGTCTTCGTTTTCACCCTACGGTGAATGCTAGTGTACTAAAATTCTTGGCTTTTGAACAAGTCTTCAAAAATAGTTTGACCACGTTACCTATGGGTGGTGGTAAAGGGGGATCCGATTTTGACCCCAAAGGAAAATCAGATGACGAGGTAATGCGTTTTTGCCATGCCTTTATGACCGAGCTATGTCGTCATATTGGGCCAAATACCGACGTACCCGCAGGTGATATTGGTGTAGGTGCACGCGAAATAGGTTTCCTTTTCGGCATGTATAAGAAATTAAGGAATGAGTTTACCGGGGTATTGACCGGTAAAGGGCTGTCATGGGGTGGCTCAAAAATAAGACCTGAAGCAACTGGTTACGGAACCGTCTATTTTGCCCAAAGCATGTTGGAAACCAAAAGTGATGGTTTCAACGGAAAAACCGTGGTGATTTCGGGTTCAGGTAACGTCGCGCAGTATGCAGCGGAAAAGGTCATCGCCTTAGGTGGCAAAGTAGTTACACTATCTGATTCTGGCGGATATATCTATGATAAGGATGGTATCGACAGCGATAAACTGGCCTTTGTCATGGATTTAAAGAACAATCGACGCGGCAGGATCTCTGAATATACGGCCCAATATCCTTCGGCCGAATACCATAAAGGGAAAACCCCCTGGGATATTCAATGCGATGTGGCCCTGCCATGTGCAACGCAAAATGAGTTGGACGGCAACGATGCAAAAACCTTGATCAAAAATGGATGTATCTGTGTCGCAGAAGGTGCGAACATGCCCTCTACCCCCGAAGCTATCCATGCCTTTCACGATGCAAAAATCCTTTTTGCCCCTGGCAAGGCTTCGAATGCAGGTGGTGTAGCTACCTCTGGTTTGGAAATGTCCCAAAATTCATTGCGGATCAGTTGGACCCGCGAAGAAGTTGATGAAAGACTTCAGGGAATCATGAAAGATATTCACGACTCTTGTATCGAATACGGTAAAGAGGGGAATGGTTACTGCAACTATGTGAAGGGCGCCAACATTGCCGGTTTTGTTAAAGTAGCCGATGCAATGCTAGCCCAAGGGGTTATCTGAACATAGTTTTCAATAGCACCCTAAGCAGTGAACGGTTTTAAGTTTAGTCTAAAGAAGACTACTTTTACCGTTCACTGTTTTTTTTAACCGTTTACGAAAACATGCAGGTCACCACCAAAGCCATTGTGCTATCTTCTCTTAAATATGGGGACACCAGCCTTATTGTTAAGGCACTCACCGCCTCTGACGGCATAAAATCGTATTTGCTAAAGGGGGTGTTGGCCTCAAAAAAAGGAAAACTAAAAGCAGCCTATTTTTTTCCCTTGATGCAACTGGAAATTACCGCGGTCCATAAAAACAAGGGGACCTTGGAAAATATTCGAGAGGCAAAGGTCATTCATCCCTATACAACATTACATACCAATATCATTAAGAACAGTCTTGTACTGTTTATAGCGGAAATGTTGGGCAATAGTATTCAAGAACAACAGCAAGACGAACAGCTCTATAATTATATCGAAGGTGCCCTCAATTGGTTGGACAAAAACAACCAAATTACCAATTTTCATTTGCTCTTCTTACTGAACTTGACCAAACACCTGGGTTTCTATCCGGATGAAAATCATACTTCAAAAGACTATTTCGATTTGCTTGAGGGAGAGTTTGTGGCACAACCTAACCTGAACCCCCTAATTACCAATGAAAATATTTCACCCTTTAAAGCGCTATTGGGCATAAATTTTGATACACTATCATCGATAAGAATCGCGAAGGCCGACCGAGAATCACTGTTGAAATCTGTAATTCTGTATTTTGAATTACATTTGCACGGATTCAGAAAACCCAAGTCCTTGGCAGTTTTAAATGCAGTGTTTGATTAGTATGCGCAATGTAGTAATCCTATTCTTTTTTTTGTGCTTTTCCTATTTTGCATACACGCAACAGGTTATTGTTTTGGATATTGATTCAGGCAGTCCCATTGTGAATGTAGCGATATTCAATGCAGACAAATCAAAAACCTCGGTAACTGATTTCGACGGCCGCTTCGATATTTCAATTTTCAGACCTAACGAGCGCTTAAGCATCAAGCACATTAGCTATGAAACCTTCAAGACCACGAAGGCACAACTGGCTAGAAAGGGTAATACCGTTTATTTGAGTTTAAAACCCTCTGAACTGGATGAGGTGGTCTTATCGGTATCAAAATGGGAACAGCAGCGCAAAGACATTCCACAAAAGATAGCTACCATAGATGCGAAAAGCATTGTGTTTACCAATCCGCAGACCTCAGCAGACCTACTTCAAAACAGCGGTAAGGTTTTCGTTCAAAAAAGTCAATTGGGCGGTGGTAGCCCTTTAATCCGGGGGTTTTCAACAAATAGATTGTTACTATCCGTTGATGGTGTTCGTATGAACAACGCCATATTTAGGGGCGGTAATGTTCAAAATATCATATCCATCGACCCCTTCACCGTTAAAAATACCGAAGTGATCTTTGGCCCCGGCTCGGTAATCTACGGCAGTGATGCCATAGGTGGCGTTATGAACTTCTTTACAAAGACCCCTAGGTTTTCGTATACCGACAGCCTCACCATTTCCGGCAATACGAGTTACCGTTTCGCGTCTGCAAATACCGAAAATACGATTCATGCCGATGTCAATGTGGGGCATACCACGTGGGCCTCATTTACCAGTTTTACCTATAATAGTTTTGATGACTTAAGAATGGGCGAACATGGTCGTGACTCTTACCTAAGGGATAACTTTGTAGTTCGTGAAAATGGTCAAGATGTGCTTGTTACGAACGAAGACCCCAAGCTACAGGTAGGTTCGGGTTATGACCAAGTGAACTTTTTACAAAAAGTAAGATATCGCCCTAATGCCAATTGGAACTATGATTTAGGACTTTACTACTCTGAAACCTCTGACTATGGAAGGTATGACCGATTGATACGCCCGAATAATGCTGGTGATGGCCTGCGGTCGGCCGAATGGTTCTATGGCCCCCAAAAATGGTTTATGGGCAACCTACAGGTAACTAAACAGGGAAAAGGAAAATTTTATGATGCCGTAAAATTGACCACGGCCTATCAATTTTTCGAAGAAAGTAGAAACACACGGAATTTTCAAAATACCATTCGCAATACGACTACCGAAACAGTAGATGCACTCTCTTTAAATCTTGATTTTGAAAATAAAAAAATTGGGGATTTACAGTTGTACTATGGTGCGGAGTATGTTTTCAATAAAGTGGGGTCCATTGGTCAAAACCGCAATATTGAGACCAATGAAGTGACGGGGGCCGTATCACGGCACCCTGATGATTCTACTTGGCAGACTTTTGCAGGCTACGTCAATGGAAGTTACCAGCTTAAGCCAAATTTGACCCTACTTTCTGGAATGCGGTATAGTCAAGTTTGGGTCGATGCACAGTTCGATAACACATTTTTCCCGTTCCCTTTCGATGAGGCCGATTTGATTACGGGGGCTTTGACGGGTAGCTTGGGCATGAGTTGGTTCCCCAAAGCTGATTTACAGCTGACCTTGAATGGTTCCACTGGTTTTAGGGCCCCGAATATTGATGATATCGGAAAGGTTTTTGATTCAGAGCCCGGCTCAGTCGTAGTGCCAAATCCGGAGTTAGATCCCGAATATGCCTATAATATTGATTTCGGAATCCAAAAAAACTTCAATGACAAACTCGTCTTAAAAGGGGCCACTTTTTATACCTATCTGGTAGATGCCCTCGTACGTAGGGATTTTTTGTTTGATGGACAATCTGAAATTGAATTCAATGGGGAACTAAGCAATGTACAGGCTATTCAGAATGCCGCTAAAGCTTATGTCTACGGATTTGAGTTCGGGGTAGAGGCGTTTATGACCGAGAACATCTCATTTCTCGGTAATCTAACCCTTACGGAAGGGACGGAAGAAGATGACAATGGGGTTGATTCCGCCGCCCGTCACGTGGCACCAACATTTGCCGATGCACATCTTATTTGGAAGAATCAAAAATTTAAAGCCGATTTCTTTTTGAACTATAACGGTGAAATCCCATTTGATGATTTGGCACTTTCTGAACGAAGTAAAGAATTTATCTATGCCAGTGACGAAAACGGAAATCCCTTTTCCCCTTCATGGTACACTTTAAACTTTAGATCGCAATACCATATTTCAAATGCATTAAGAACCAATTTCAGTCTAGAGAACATTACCGATCAGCGGTATCGAACCTACTCTTCAGGTATTGCCGCACCCGGAATCAATTTGATTTTGGGTTTAGGGTATTCATTTTAAAAAAGCCCCGATCATTGAAGACCAGGGCTTATGCTTCTAATACGAATATCGGTTAATGATCGTCGGTGGCTTCCTCTACCTCTTTTGCTGCTTTATTTGCAGCATCTTTAACCTCTTCACCTGCTTTGTTTACCGCATCTTTGGCATCTTCACCCATTTTTTCGGCACCTTCCTTAAGGTTTTCACCTGCTTTTTTGATACTGTCCATCGCCTGCTCGCCAGCCTCTTTCATATCTTCACCAGCTTCTTTTGCCTTGTCCATGGCTTCCGTTCCGGCTTCTTTAAGGTTTTCACCTGCCTCTTCAAGAGCATTTTCAGTTGCTTCGGCAGCATCTTCGGCCTTTTTCGTAGCTTCTTTACATGAAACCAATACTGATGTTGTCATCGTTAAGGCCAAAAAAGCCAATACTACTTTTTTCATTTTTAAGGTTTTAAGTGTTTATAATCGCTATAGCTACGTTCAAAAATAGGTTTTAGACGTATCTCATCAATAGTAAGACACCTCTAAAGTGTTTTAGGTCACTGAATACCATTAAATTCCATCTAAATTTTTATTTTTGCAAACTTGTAAATCCAGAAGGAACGCTTTATGAAGTTTGCAGAATATAAAGGATTGGACCTACCGAAGATTGCCGATGAAATCTTGGCCTATTGGAAGGAAAACAACATCTTCGAAAAGAGCGTGGACACCCGCGAAGGCAAGCCGAATTATGTCTTTTACGAAGGTCCCCCATCTGCAAATGGTATGCCGGGTATCCATCATGTGATGGCACGTACCATAAAGGATATTTTCCCCAGGTATAAAACCATGAAAGGCTTTCAAGTAAAGCGAAAGGCAGGTTGGGACACCCATGGCTTGCCCATTGAACTCGGCGTAGAGAAAGAGCTGGGCATTACCAAAGAAGACATTGGTACGAAAATAAGTGTTGAAGCATATAATGCCGCCTGTAAAAAAGCGGTCATGCGTTATACCGATGTCTGGAACGATATGACCGAAAAAGTGGGGTATTGGGTCGATATGGAAGATCCCTACATCACGTTCAAGCCTAAATACATGGAATCGGTTTGGTGGCTTTTAAAACAAATCCATGATAAAGGGCTTATTTATAAAGGATATACCATTCAACCCTACTCCCCTAAAGCGGGTACCGGATTAAGCTCCCATGAACTGAACCAACCCGGAACCTACCAAGATGTAACCGATACCACGGTAACGGCGCAGTTTAAAGCTAAAAAAGAAATGTTGCCAGATGCCCTAAGGGGTATTGAAGGAGACTTATATTTTTTAGCCTGGACGACCACACCCTGGACCTTACCTTCGAATACGGCATTGACAGTCGGACCCAAGATTGATTATGTACTGGTAAAGACCTTTAACCAATATACCTTTGAGCCCATCAACGTCGTCTTGGCAAAAGCCTTAGTGGGCAAACAATTTTCAGGGAAATATTTTGAAACTGAAAGCCAAGAAGATTTTACGAACTTTAAAGAAGGGGATAAAAAGATACCTTACCAGATGCTTACCCAAGCCAAAGGTTCCGATTTGGTGGGAATTCGATATGAGCAATTAATTAACTATGTTCAACCCTATCAAAACGCTGAAAACGCATTTCGTGTAATCGCCGGTGATTTTGTGACCACTGAAGATGGTACGGGTATTGTTCATACCGCCCCGACTTTTGGGGCCGATGATGCCCTCGTTGCAAAACAGGCGAAACCCGAAGTACCACCAATGTTGGTTTTAGATGAAAACGACAACCCCGTTCCCCTGGTGGATTTACAGGGTAGGTTCAGACCAGAACTAAAAGAGTTTGGTGGCAAGTATGTCAAAAACGAATATTATGATGATGGCGATGCCCCAGAGCGTTCCATTGATGTAGAATTGGCGATTAAACTAAAAGAAGAAAATAAGGCATTTAAGGTTGAGAAATACCTACACAGTTATCCGAACTGTTGGCGTACCGATAAGCCTATTCTATACTATCCATTGGATTCGTGGTTTATTAAAGTCACTGACATTAAAGACCGCATGTTCGAACTAAACGAAACCATTAATTGGAAACCGAAATCCACTGGGGAAGGGCGTTTTGGCAACTGGTTGGCCAATGCCAATGATTGGAACCTTTCCCGTTCTCGTTATTGGGGCATTCCGCTTCCCATATGGCGTACCGAAGATGGCTCAGAGGAAATTATGATCGGCTCTGTGGAAGAGCTGAAAAAAGAAATGGCAAAAGCGGTTTCCACAGGAATACTTGAGAAGGATATTTTCGAAGATTTCGTGGTGGGTGATATGAGCGAGGCCAACTATGACAAAATCGACCTGCATAAAAATATTGTAGACCAGATTACATTGGTGTCGGCATCAGGCAAACCCATGAAGCGGGAATCCGACCTCATCGATGTTTGGTTTGATAGTGGGTCCATGCCTTATGCACAATGGCATTATCCCTTTGAAAACAAAAACTTCATAGACAATAACGAAACGTTTCCGGCTGATTTTATCGCAGAGGGTGTTGATCAAACAAGAGGCTGGTTCTATACCCTGCATGCCATTGGCACCATGGTCTTTGATTCCGTAGCCTATAAAAACGTGGTTTCAAACGGTCTTGTATTGGACAAAGAGGGCAAGAAAATGTCAAAACGTTTGGGTAACGCGGTAGACCCTTTTGTTACATTGCCAGAGCATGGGGCAGACGCCATAAGATGGTACATGATCTCAAATGCCAACCCATGGGACAATCTGAAGTTCGACTTAGACGGTGTCATTGAAGTAAAGCGTAAGTTTTTTGGCACCTTGTACAACACCTATTCGTTCTTTTCATTGTACGCGAACATCGATGGCTTTTCATATGCCGAGGCTACCATCATAATAGATGAAAGACCCGAACTTGACCAATGGATACTATCTGAGCTCCATAGCGTTATTAGAAGGGTTGATGAAGCTTATAATGATTACGAGCCCACAAAAGCGGCAAGGCTTATTGCTGATTTTGTTCAAGAAAACCTCAGTAATTGGTATGTGAGATTAAGTAGAAGGCGCTTTTGGAAAGGAGACTATCAGCACGATAAAATTGCCGCTTACCAAACCTTGTTCACCTGTTTACAGACGGTCGCAAAGCTAGCCGCACCAATTGCGCCATTTTTTATGGACAGGCTCTATACTGATTTGGATGCCGTAACCAAAAAAGAAGGTTTTGAAAGTGTTCATTTGGCTGAATTTCCAAAGTTTGATCAAACCATGGTAGACGACGGCCTCGAGCGCAAAATGCAAACCGCGCAAAAAATTTCCTCGTTGGTACTTTCCATTAGACAAAAGGAAAAAATCAAGGTCCGCCAGCCCTTACATAAAATAATGATCCCGGTGCTAAACCAAGGGCAACGTAATGAGATTGAGGCAGTATCCGATTTGATCAAATCAGAGGTAAACGTTAAAACCATAGAATTAATGGATGACGCCTCAGAAATCCTCGTCAAACAAATCAAGCCTAATTTTAAGGTTCTAGGCCCAAAATTTGGCAAAGAGATGAAGCTGGTCGCCAATGCGATCAATACGTTGGAACAAGGTGATATCCAAAAAATCGAGCAAGAAGGCGAATTATCGGTGCAATTAGAAAATAAAAGTATTATTTTACAGTTGTCAGATGTAGAAATCACCTCGCAGGATATCGAGGGGTGGTTAGTAGCAAGTTCTGGACCTTTGACCGTTGCATTGGATATTACCATTGACGAGAATCTTAAAAATGAGGGCATCGCTAGGGAACTGGTCAATCGAATTCAAAACCTGCGAAAAGAATCCGGTTTTGAAGTAACCGATAAAATCGACCTTAGTATTTTAAAAGATGGGCATATTGAAAATGCCATCGCCAAGAATGAACAGTATTTAAAAAGTGAGACGCTAACCGCAGAATTGAAATATGAAGATCATCTAGAAAAGGGTATTGAAGTTGCCTTTGATGACGTGAACACTAAATTGTTTATCCAAAAACATTAAAAAATGGCAGAAGATTTAAAAATTAGATATTCAGACAAAGACCTTGGGGAGTTCAAGACTTTGATTGAAGAAAAAATCGAAAAAGCGCAAAGTCACTTAGAATTATTGAAAAGTGCCTATATGAACGATGGCAATAATGGTACCGATGATACCTCACCTACTTTTAAGGCATTTGAAGAAGGTTCTGAGACCATGAGCAAAGAAGCCAATACCCAATTGGCCATTCGTCAAGAAAAATTTATCCGTGATTTAAAAAACGCCCTTTTGCGTATTGAAAACAAGACTTATGGTATATGTCGCGTTACCGGAAAACTTATCAATAAAGAACGCTTGAAACTAGTACCGCACGCCACCTTGAGCATTGAGGCAAAAAATATGCAAAAATAATAAAACGCCTTAGGGCGTTTTTTTTGTAAATGAAGGTTTTCGGTTCTTTTTTGGTCCTTTTCTTTTTCTCAAGTCTCGTATTGGGTCAAAAGGTGGTTCGAAAAATCCTGACAAATCCAGATACAAGATTTATCCAGGTTGATACTAAAAACTGCTATGAAGTAAAATTCCATACTGCTGATAGTCAAGAATTGCGTGTCAAGGCCTTTATTGAAGGTGAATATGCCAAAGATTTAGTAGTAAGGATAGAAGAAGACGGACAAAATGTTTTCTTAAGCACCGATTTTTTGCCCAATTTTATCGCTCCGAATGACAAATTAAGTGCGCACAAGGTAATTTCCATTAAATTGGATATCATCATCCCTGAATATAGTAATGTCACTATATATGGCACGAATACCAATGTTACGGGTTCTGGAAAGTACCGCAACCTAAAAGTTACTTTGGCAGAGGGTGACTGTATTTTACAAGATGTTTCCGAGACCGTCGAAGTCAAGACCCAAAAAGGTAATATTCATGTGATAACCCCAGCAGGAATGATTGATGCCAGAAGTGCTTATGGAATGGTGGAAATAGCGGACCTACCAAAAGGTAATTTTAGTTATTCGCTGAAGTCCATTGAAGGCAATATCGTTGTAAGTAATCCAAAATAATATAGCTACTTTTGCCCAATTCGTATGTAAAAAATGAATTTAAAAAGATCCCTTATTTTAATCAGTATAATTTTACTTATTGATCAGCTGAGTAAAATTTATATCAAAACACATTTTCTATACCAAGAGTCCATAGAGGTATTCAGTTGGTTCAAAATACTTTTCATTGAAAATGAAGGAGCTGCTTGGGGAACCAAGCTAAGTGATATTCTACCCATTTCAGATTCTGCCGGTAAATTGATTTTAACCATCTTTCGCCTTTTTGCCATTTGTGGTATCGGTTATTGGTTGTATGACATTATTCAAAAGAAGTCCCCGAAGGTTTTGATTTTAGCGGTCTCCCTAATTTTTGCTGGTGCTTTGGGCAATATCATAGACTCTATTTTCTACGGGGTAATCTTTAATGACAGTTACAATGAAGTAGCCACTTTATTTTCAGAAGAACCCTACGGTAAGCTATTTTATGGAAAGGTGGTGGACATGCTATATTTTCCTATCATTAAAAATGCCACATGGCCTTCTTGGTTTCCAATAATCGGAGGGAACAATTTTTCTTTTTTCGACCCAATTTTCAATATTGCGGATACTGCAATCAGCACTGGGGTAGGTATCTTGATCTTTTTCAATAAAAAGGCCTTCGCCAAAGTAGGGCATTAGAATTTATACACTTTTTCTGGGGTGACACAATAATCTAGCGGAACATCGTATTCGTTGGTGTCATTAATCTTTGATTCGGCTTCAAAAAAGGACAATCCTACTTTAATTACGCCTGATTTACATTTTTTCAAAAAGGTATCATAGTATCCTTTGCCATAGCCAACGCGATTTCCCATTTTATCGAATGCCAATAGGGGTATAAAAACAACGTCTATTTTAGGTTCATCAATCCTAATCCCATCAACTGGCTCAGGAATATTCAATGTGTTGGATATTAAAATCGTGCTATCCGTCAATAGGTAATTTTGAAGTAGGCCGTTAGCAATCATCTTTGGAACAACGATATTCTTGTCTTTCCCTTGAAGTACCGTAAGTATGGAAGTAGTATCGACTTCTTTATTTGAAATAATGGATAAGAAAATATGGTAAAAAGAAAAATTCCATATAGGTAAAGCAAGCAACCTATTGGCTATTTCTAAACTATGACTTTCAATTAAACTGGAATCAAGTAGGTCTCTCTTTTTCCGGTATGCTAATCTAAGTTCTTCTTTCGTCATCTACGGAAGTAGATAGGTAAAATTGGGTAGGTCTTTGGGGAACAAAAACTACTCTCTAGTCGATGCGGCAAAATAAATTTTGAAGAATAACATCAAAATCAAGTACATGCCCAATACAATTAAATAATTTTCCATTTGTTAACCTTAATTTGAATTAAAAATAGCAATTTTTTTTCTAAATGTCCTATGAAATGCATTTTTTTATCGTTGAAATGCACAATTTTTATAAAAAATTTAACGAACCCAAATATGGGTGACAATTCAATTGCGGAAAAACCTTAGAACAATTAAGGTAATTGTTGGTTTAGAACATTTAGTAGTGTCAAAACCGGCAATGTTTAAAAAACATAGTAATTTCACCTTTAATAAATACGCTTTCGTCAAATACTCATGCCAGTACCTATAGAAGTCCAATTGAGCGCGTTACCGACCAACCCCGGGGTATACCAATTTTATGATGGCAATGATAAGATATTATATGTCGGCAAGGCTAAAAACCTAAAAAAACGTGTCTCATCTTATTTTACAAAAAAACATGAGTATGGCAAGACCAGAGTAATGGTCAAAAAAGTCAATCTTATCAGGCATATTGTCGTAGCCACTGAATCTGATGCACTTTTACTCGAAAACAGTCTCATTAAAAAACATCAGCCCAGGTATAATGTCTTGCTGAGGGATGATAAGACATACCCTTGGATCTGTATTAAAAATGAGCGTTTTCCAAGAATTTTTCCTACGAGAAAAGTAATCAAGGATGGATCGGAATACTTTGGGCCTTATACCAGTATGAAAACGGTCAAAACGCTGCTTGATCTTATCAGAAGTGTCTATCCGCTCAGAACCTGTAATTACGATCTGTTGCATGAAAAAATAAGTGCCGGCAAGTACAAGCGTTGCCTCGAATTTCATTTAGGCAATTGCAAAGGGCCCTGCGAGGGACTACAATCGGCCGATGCCTACCACAAGCAAATCGATGATATACGTGACATCATCAAAGGAAATTTCAAGAGTTCATTACAATACTTCAAACATCAAATGAAAGCGCTTGCCGCTGAGATGGAATTTGAAAAAGCGCAACGCATCAAAGAAAAAATCGAAGTGCTTGAAAGTTATCAGGTGAAATCGACTATTGTAAATCCAAAAATCAGCGATGTCGATGTTTTTTCCATTTTTTCCGACGAATCATATGGCTATGTCAATTATTTGCAAGTTTCGCATGGTTCCATTATCAGGTCGCACACTTTAGAGGTGAAGAAAAAGCTCGACGAGACCGATGCGGAATTGCTACAGCTGGCCATAGTTGAGATCAGACAACGTTTTAAGTCCGTATCAAAAGAAATTTACCTCCCTTTCCATGTAGAACTTGATGAGAACTTGAAAATCACACTCCCTAAACTTGGCGATAAAAGAAAGTTACTCGATTTGTCAATTCGAAATGCCAAGTTCTATCGACAAGACCGATTCAAACAAATAAAGATCACCGATCCCGATCGCCATACGAAAAGGGTGATGGCCCAAATGAAAAGTGATTTGAGGCTTTCTGAAGAACCTGTACATATCGAATGTTTTGACAACTCGAATATTCAAGGGAGCAATCCTGTTGCGGCATGTGTTGTGTTTAAAAATGGAAAACCTTCAAAAAAAGAGTACCGTCACTTCAATATTAAAACAGTGACCGGGCCAGATGATTTCGCATCTATGGAAGAGGTGGTTTTTCGAAGGTACAAACGCCTATTGAACGAAGGCGAATCGTTGCCGCAACTCATTGTAATCGACGGTGGTAAGGGGCAGTTGTCCTCTGCCTTAAAAAGTTTGGATATTTTAGGCTTGCGAAGAAAAATAGCGATAATCGGTATTGCCAAACGACTAGAGGAAATTTATTTCCCCGATGATCCCATACCTTTATACTTGGATAAAAAATCAGAGACCTTAAAGATCATTCAGCAGCTACGCAATGAGGCCCACCGCTTTGGCATCACATTTCACCGAAACAAAAGAAGTGCCGCGGCCATAAACTCAGAACTCGAAGGTATTGAGGGCATAGGCGAAAAAACCGCTGAACAACTCTTGAAAGAATTCAAGAGTGTGAAACGTATACGAGAGGCATCAATTGATACCTTGGCAAAATCCATTGGTATGGCAAAAGCAAAAAAAGTCTTTGAGTCATTTCATTGATATCAGTCTATGTCAAAGAAAATAATAGTTCTAGTAGTATTCGGCCTGCTCAACTTTGTTCGGGCTCAAGACGGGCCTAAGATCGGTCTAGTGCTAAGTGGTGGTGGTGCCAAAGGGTTGGCCCATATTGGCGTATTGAAGGTTATTGAAGAAGCAGGCATCAAAATCGACTATATCGGAGGCACCAGTATGGGAGCAATCGTTGGGGCCCTCTATGCATCAGGATATTCGGCCAAAGAACTTGACTCCATCTTCAAGACTACCGATTTTCCAAACCTGATACAAGATAATGTGCCCAGAAGCGCCAAAACGTTTTACGAAAAAGATGATTCAGAAAGATATGCACTCAGTCTTCCCTTTGACAATTTCAAGGTAAGCTTTCCTCAAGGTATCTCGGGCGGACAAAACATTTATAGTGAGTTTGTCAGACTACTCTACCATGTAAAAGACGTACAAGACTTTAATAAACTTCCCATTCCATTTTTATGTATTGCCACTAATGTAGAGACCGGTGAACCTATTTTACTCAACAAAGGCTATTTGCCAGAGGCTATTATGGCAAGCGGCACGTTTCCCTCACTATTCGAACCTTCAGAAGTAGATGGCAAAATACTGATAGATGGGGGCGTGGTCAATAACTACCCCATCAATGAGGTCAAAGCACTTGGGGCAGATATCATTATCGGCGTCGATGTTCAAGATGCCCTTGCAAATAGGGAATCGTTGTCGTCGGCCACTGAAATACTGCTACAAATAAACAACTACCGTACCGTAAATGATATGGTCAAAAAAAGGAAGCAGACCAATCTTTATATCAAACCGAATATTGAGGATTTTTCAGTCATAGACTTTGAAAAAGGGCCTGAAATCATTGAAAGTGGCGAGCGTGCGGCCAGGGAAAACTGGGATGCACTTGTGGCGCTTGCCCAACAGCAACCTGAACCTAACGATACTAAAAGAACGGCCAGTGTGCAAGACAGTTTGACCATAAACCGATTGGTCATCATCGGTAATGAGACCTACACTAGGGGCTATATAAAAGGTAAGCTTCGCTTTAATCTGGCCGAAAAAATTTCTTTCTCGAACCTTCGGCAAGGTATTAGCAATTTATCGGCAACTGGAAACTTCAAGGCCATTCGATATAAACTGGTTTCGAACGGGCTGGGCACTGATCTTATCTTAAACCTGAAAGAAAAACCCACCAAAATGTTTATCAAGATGGGGGCCCATTACGATGATCTGTACAAGAGTTCCGCATTGATAAACCTTACGCGAAAAAACCTTTTCATGAAAGACGACGTAGCGTCTTTTGACCTTATCGTAGGTGACAACATACGTTACAACTTGCAATATTATATCGATAAGGGATTTTATTGGAGTTTTGGTATCAATTCTACATTTAACGAATTCAATGAAGAAATTGATTTTGACCTCATCCGCGATAATTTTGATGTGCTTGATGACCCCAATATCGGCGAGATCAATCTTGATGTAACCGACTTTACCAATCAAATCTACTTGCAAACCGTTTTGCGTGAGGAATTTGCTTTTAGTTTAGGCTTAGAACACAAATTATTACGATACACTACCCGAACTTTAAATAATACCGTCATTCAAGAAGACGCTATGCCGTTTCAACCTACTTCGAATGAACGCACTTTTTTTGAGGATAGCCATTACTTGAGCACCTATGGGCGACTAACCTTTGATACCTATAATGATAAATATTTTCCAACCAAAGGGTTGTTCTTCGATGGGGATTTTCACTTCTATTTACTCTCATCCGATTTCAATGAAAACTTCAGGGAGTTTTCAATAGCTAAGGGACGACTCGGTACGGCGATTACGATTGTCCCAAATTTAGCGATCAATCTAGAGACCGAGGGAGGGTTCAAGCTGGGATCATCTTCAGTCACCTCATTTGATTTCGTATTGGGTGGGTTTGGTGGTGTAACCATTAACAACTTCATGCCATTTTTTGGCTATGATTTTTTGAGTTTGCCCGGTAATAGTTACGTAAAGGCCTATTCACGATTGGATTATGAATTGGCCCCAAAGAACCATTTATTATTTACCGCAAATGTAGCCAACGTAGCTGATGATCTTTTTAGAACCGGAGATTGGTTCACCGCACCTGATTTTTCAGGCTTTGGGGTAGGCTATGGCCTGGAGTCGTTTTTAGGTCCGGTACAGGTGTATTATTCTTGGACCCCACAACTCAATGATAGCCAAGTATTCTTTAGCGTTGGCTATTGGTTCTAGGCTTTTGAAATCAGTTGTTTTTAGACAATTTATCTTAACAAAAAACTAAATAGTACTAAGAAATTCCAAATATTGATTGCCCCAAGTTAAAGTTGGTTAAAAACGGCTATACAACAAAAAGGGCACCCTATCTTTGTATAACAAGAGGGGTGGTTCCCTCTTAACTTTAAGTATTGGTTTTTCATAATTTAAAGTTTGGTTGGTTATTTAGGAAAAGCCCCGATGTGAACATTGGGGCTTTTTTTGTGCAATACTTTGGAATAACTTTTGTTTAAGTAACTGTAAATTCAAGTTGGAATGCGTTGTTTTTAATAATTTTACATTGTTCACGCTTTATGAAAAAGAATTTTACCATACTGTTCAGCCTGTTTGTTCTTGTCGCTATGGCCCAGAAGAACAATGCCTATAAATCAGGTGAATGGTTAAAGTTCCGAATTCACTACGGAATCTTTAACGCAAGTTTTGCCACCTTAAAGTTAGAATCAAAAAAACTGGATACCATACCTGTTTACCATGTCGTTGGAAAAGGAAGCACAACGGGTTTGGCCCGCCTATTTTTCAAGGTCGATGATACCTATGAAAGCTATTTTGGACGCTACGATAACAAACCACATAAATTTATACGAAAAATCGATGAGGGCGGATATACCAAAGACATGGAGATCAACTTTGATTACACAGAGAAAAAAGCCCTTTTAATTGATAAGAAGAACAAAAAAGAATTTGATTTTAAAATAGACAACAAGGTACAAGACCTCATATCAGCAGCGTATTACCTAAGAAATCAATATACGATCGATGACCTTACAGTTGGCGAAAGTATTAAGATGAATATGCTTTATGACGATGATGGGGTATATCAGTTCAAACTCAAATTTTTGGGCAAAGAAGTCGTCAGAACAAAGTATGGCAAAGTAGAATGCCTAAAATTCAGGCCATATGTACAATCGGGTCGCGTCTTTAAAGAGCAAGAAAGCTTAACTTTGTGGGTATCGAATGATTTGAACAAGATCCCGATTCGAATAAAAGCTGATTTGGCAGTAGGCTCTATAAAGGCTGATTTAGATGGCTACAATGGACTTAAAAATCAGTTCAAAATAATTATGGATTGATTGACCGATGAATAAAGATGAGCGAATTGAGTCCCAAATCAACAAGCTTGAAGAAAAATTTAAAAATTCTGGACAAGACCTAAGCTCTTATTTAGATGGATTGCTCTATCAGCGTTACTTGACCTATTGGGATTATATACATCTAGACACCCTTCTGAGTATCCAAGTGCCGCGCACGTACTTCCCTGATGAGGAGATTTTTATCATGTATCACCAAATCACCGAGCTATATTTTAAGCTCATATTACATGAACAAAAGCAATTGGTTGATGACAAATCACAAGATTTAGACTTCTTTATCGAAAGGGCCAATCGTATCAATAACTATTTTAAAGCATTGACCTCTTCGTTTAGCATAATGATAAATGGTATGCAGCGAGAACAATTTTTAAGGTATCGCATGTCATTGCTGCCCGCCAGTGGATTTCAATCGGTACAATACCGTATGATCGAAATCTATGCGACACCCTTAGAAAATTTGATCCATTACCAAGAAAGGGAAAAATTCTCAGAAAAAAATTCGAACGAAGAACTATACGAGCATATCTATTGGAAAAAAGGAGCTACCGATATCGACACAGGGGAAAAAACATTGACTTTAAAGCAATTTGAGTATCGGTACACCCCTAGATTGATACGCATTGCCAATCAAGTAAAAGGCAATACGATCTATCATAAATATCTAGCACTGCCAAAGTCACATCGTGAAGACAAAACCCTTATAGAGGCACTTAAAAACCTTGATCTAAATGCCAATGTGAACTGGCCGTTAATGCATATGGGTTCTGCCTATCGTTATCTGTCAAGGGATAAGGTTGCAGTTGACGCGACAGGTGGAACCAACTGGAAGGCGTATTTACCACCAAGTTTCCAGAAAATAATATTTTTTCCAACTTTGTACTCTGAAAACGAATTGAATACTTGGGGCAAAGAGTGGGTCGAACACATCTTTAATCCTGATAATAAATAAAAACGAATTCATGCAAAAAATTTGGGGCATATTTTTAGCATTGGCAATCTTAAGTTCATGTGCAGAGAAACCAAAAAAAGATACGAAGGCCGTAGCACAGATCGCCATTGAAAAACCGATTGAAAAAAAATATGGTTTTGATATTGAAAAATTCAAGATAGTACGTGATACTATTAAAAATGGTGATAGCTTCGGAAAGTTGATGCTCGAAAACCACGTTGACTACCCTAAAATCGTAAAAATTGCAGAAGAGTTCAAAGATACCTTCGATGTGAAGCGAATCAAGGTCGGCAAACCCTACGTAATCTTAAAATCTAAAGATACCCTCGAAAAAGCGCAAGTATTTATTTATGAAAACGACAGAGTGAATTACACCGTCGTAGATTTAAGGGATTCAGTGAGAGCCTATAAAAGCAAGAAAGAAGTGAGCTATGTGCAACGAGAAGTTGGAGGGGTTATCGAAAGTAGCCTTTCACAGTCTTTGGATACCCTAGGGGTTGACTATGCCGTCACTATTAACCTGTCAGAGATTTATGCATGGACCGTAGATTTTTTCAAACTTGAAAAAGGAGACAAGTTCAAGATCATCTATAAAGAAAGGTACATCAATGATACGATTTATGCCGGCTCAGAACCTATTGAGGCAGCATATTTTGAACATAAGGGTGTTCCCATTTATGCCTTTCCATATACGACCGATAGCTTAAAGCAAATTTTAGACTATTATGATGACGAGGCCAAAAATTTAAGAAGTACTTTCTTAAGGGCCCCAATCAAGTTCGGTAGTTACCGCCTCTCATCAAGATATAACCTTAGAAGGCGTATCGCCTACTACGGCTACAAGGTAAGACCACATCGCGGTACGGACTATGCAGCACCTGTAGGCACTCCGATTATCGCCACTGCGGATGGTACGGTCACAGAATCGACTAGAAGGGGCGGTAATGGAAAATATGTGAAAATTAGGCATAACGGTACCTACAGCACACAATACCTTCACATGAAAAAACAAAAAGTGAAAAAGGGGGAATTTGTACGCCAAGGAGATGTTATTGGCTGGGTCGGAATGACGGGTAACACGGGTGGCCCCCACGTTTGTTACCGCTTTTGGAAAAATGGGGCCCAAGTAGACCCCTTGCGTGAAAAATTACCCACCGCAGAACCTATTGCAGACTCATTGAAAATAAAGTATTTAGATCATATAGCCCCTATAAAGACACAACTTGACTGTATTCAATATAAAGTTTTTGAAAAAGAAGAAGATAATCTGTTAACCTTGAACGAGTAACATGGCCCTACCTAAAATTGATCCAACAACCACAGCTGCATGGAAAAAGCTTGTGACCCATTTTGAAAAGAGTAAAAATGAGCACTTAAAAACACTTTTTGAAAACGATTCGGATAGGGCCAAGAAGTTTACGGTTCAGTGGAACGATTTCTATGTTGATTTTTCAAAGAACCGTATTTCCAAGGAAACACTTGCTCTGTTATTTGGTTTAGCCGATGAAGTAAAGTTGAAAGAGGCGATTTCTGCCTATTATGGCGGTGAATTGATAAATGAAACGGAAAACCGTGCCGTTTTACATACCGCACTGCGCGCCAAAAAAGGAGATACCGTACTCGTTGACGGAAAAAACGTGATGGAAGAGGTATTTCAGGTAAAAGAACATATCAAGACCTTCACGGAAGGAATCATATCTGGAAGCAAAAAAGGCTTCACGGGCAAAGCGTTTACCGACGTTGTAAATATCGGCATAGGTGGATCGGATTTGGGTCCGGTAATGGTCGTTGAAGCCTTGAAATTTTATAAGAATCACCTTAAGACCCATTTTGTAAGTAATGTTGATGGGGATCATGTGAATGAGGTTTTAAAAGAGCTCAATCCCGAGACCACCCTTTTTGTAGTGGTCTCTAAGACCTTTACCACCCAAGAGACATTGAGCAATGCGACCACTATTAAAAAGTGGTTCTTGAAATATGCATCAGAGAGCGATATTGCAGCCCACTTTGCAGCCGTTTCCACAAATACCGAAAAAATCGCCGAGTTTGGTATTGCAGCCGAAAATGTTTTCCCGATGTGGGATTGGGTCGGAGGTCGTTTTTCACTCTGGAGCGCGGTAGGTTTATCAATTGCATTAGCAGTTGGGTATGAAAACTTTGACAACCTTTTGGATGGGGCAAATGAAATGGATGTACATTTCAAGACCGCTGATTTCCCAGAGAATATTCCAGTTGTGCTGGCCTTAATCAGTGTTTGGTACAACAATTTCTATGGTGCCGAGACTGAGGCGATAATCCCCTACACTCAATATCTTAATAGGTTTTCTGCCTATCTGCAACAAGGTATTATGGAAAGTAATGGCAAAAGTATGGATAGGGCCGGCCATAGGGCTTCTTACCAAACTGGTACGATAATCTGGGGAGAACCAGGCACCAATTCACAGCATGCATTCTTTCAACTTATCCATCAAGGGACCAAGTTAATTCCCACTGATTTTATCGGATTCAAAAATTCGTTACACGGTGACACGGACCACCATAATAAATTGATGGCCAATTTCTTCGCCCAGACCGAGGCATTGATGAACGGTAAGACAGCCCAACAGGTCTTAGATGAACTTAGGTCTACTGACATGGCACAACAAGAAATCGAAGCACTACTTCCATTCAAGATATTCGAAGGAAATAAACCTACCAACACCATCTTAATACAGCAATTGACCCCAAAAAGCCTCGGGGCCCTTATTGCTATGTATGAACATAAGATTTTTGTGCAAGGTGTCGTTTGGAATATCTTCAGCTACGATCAGTGGGGTGTTGAGTTGGGCAAGCAACTTGCCAAAAACGTACTTCAAGACATTGAAAATTCCGAAATTGGCAATCATGATTCCTCTACATTGAACCTTTTACATTTTTTTAAGAGTTGACACACCTTTAATTAATCTTTAAAACAATTATATTCTTTTCATTTTCAATTATTTGAACAAATTCTAAAAAGTTATAGTTGGCATATTCTTAACATTATGTTAACCTACGAATAGTAGTAAAACAAGACTTTTGCGAAACAATTCAAACACTTAGAAAATGAAAAGAATCTACCTAATTGCTATTGCATTATTAGTCTCTGCAATGGCTTTTTCACAAGGTGTTACCACATCGGCCATCGGCGGTAAGGTAACAGACAACACTGGGGAGCCCCTTCTCGGTGCAAGTATTGTGGCCGTTCACGTGCCTTCTGGAACATCTTATGGCGCAGCAACTGATTTTGATGGGTTTTACAGAATCTCAGGGATGCGTACCGGTGGTCCTTATACGGTGACCATTTCTTATGTTGGTTTTAATGATGACATAAGAGAGGGGGTTTACTTAAATCTAGGTTCCACCAATAGAATCAACGTGCAAATGGTTGAATCGGCTACCGCTCTTGATGAGGTAGTTGTAACGGCAGTCTCTAATGGTGTTTTCGGTTCCAATAAAACAGGTACCGAAACCAATATCTCACAACGTCAAGTAGCCACTACTCCAGCGGCTTCGAGATCTCTAGCGGATTTTGTACGTTTAACGCCCCAAGCACAGCTTAATGAAGGTGATGACGGATTTTCAATTTCGTTGGCAGGTCAGAACAACCGATATAACGCTATCTATATTGATGGTGCGGTAAACAATGACGTTTTCGGTTTGGCGGGATCGGGTACCAATGGGGGCCAGACCGGTGTGAATCCCTTATCTGTTGATGCAATTGAAACCTTTCAGATAAATATTGCTCCTTTTGACGTAAAACAATCTGGTTTCTCTGGTGGTTCGATCAATGCGGTGACCCGTTCTGGATCAAATGAGTTTGAAGGTTCGGCATATTACTTCACACGTAATGAGAACTTGGTCGGTAGAACGCCTGGCGCGCTTCTTAACGAAGGTGACGAACGTGAGCGGGTAAGTGAGTTTTCTGCTGATACTTACGGTGTGCGATTAGGTGGGCCGCTTATTGAAGATAAATTATTCTTCTTTGTAAACTATGAGCGTAACGAGACTGAGATACCCCAACCATTTATCTTCAGTAATTATACGGGGCGTTCTTCAGAAGCCGATTTGGCAGGACTGAGTAGTTTCTTACAAAATAGCTTTGGGTACAACCCAGGTATCTTTGATGACAATACCCGTTCATTGGAAAGTAACACGTTTGTTGCAAAAGTCGATTGGAATATCAACGAGAATAATAATCTGTCCCTAAGACATAGCTATGTTGGTGCCGAAAATCTTGAGGCACGAAATTCAGGTAATAGAAATATCGGCTTCCTTAACGGATCTGAATTCTTCGAATCAACCACGAATTCCACGGCTTTAGAACTAAACTCTCGATTTGGCAATAAGTTCAGTAACAATTTAGTAATCGGTTATACAACGGTTCGAGATGATAGAGATCCTTCTGGTGATCCGTTCCCTACGGTTCAGATACAAGATGGTGACGGAACCATTAATTTTGGTTCAGAACCATTTTCAACTGCCAACTTATTGGAAACCGACTATTTGACCATAACGAATAATTTTGAGATTTATGCCGGTCGCCACACAGTGACCGTGGGCGCAAACCTTGAATTTGCTACCGTTAAAAACCTCTTCTTCGCATTTAACTTTGGTTCATATGTTTTTGAAGACCAATTTGATGACGATGGTAATTTATTATCTACGGGGCTAAACCAATTTTTGACCAATCAAGTGGCCAATGAGTATAGCCATGGATATTCTTTGATAGGTGATGGAACAGTTGGTGATGAGTCTAACGGTTCTGCTGATTTCAACACTTTTCAAGCTGGTTTCTATGTACAGGATGATTTTCAGATTACCGATGATTTCAAGGTAAGTTACGGGGCACGTATTGATATTCCAAGATGGGAAGATGGTACGGTCAATGATGACTTTAATATGCGTACGATCCCATTGTTGGAGGCCGAAGGGAAAAACCTTCAAGGCGCCCTTGTAGGGCAAGGTGTTGGTACTGCCATGTTTGCCCCAAGGTTAGGTTTTAACTGGGATGTGAACGGTGAAAGATCGACCCAAATACGTGGTGGTCTCGGTGTATTTACCTCTAGACTTCCTTTGGTATGGCCAGGCGGAACTTACAATAATAATGGTGTTACCGGTGGTTTTACATTTGATGCAACATTCTTTGGCCCTGGTGCCGGACAATTATTCGAACCTGACGTAAATAACCAATTCAAGTCAGTTGCGCCGGGTACTGGCGGTTTAGGTGGTAATATCGATTTAATTGCCGAAGATTTTAAACTACCACAAGTAGTAAAATACAATATTGCGGTAGATCAAAAACTACCATGGTGGGGCTTGATTGCGTCTGCTGATTTCTTATACACCGATGTCATTACCGATGTATTCTACGAAAACTTGAACCTTCGTGGTCCTGTAGGTTTTTATGAAGGTGCAGATAACCGTCCGTTCTATGACAGGGGAGACGAAATCGATGATACCTATGGTAGAATCATTTTGGCCTCAAATACTGGTGGTGGTAATTCGACTAACGCTACATTTACCATTAGAAAGCCATTTGACAATGGGTTTGCGGGATCAGTTTCCTATACGTATGGGGAATCAAATAAGATTTTTGACGGTACGTCTTCCCAAAACAGTTCACAATGGAGGAATATCTTGACCGTTAACGGTAAAAATTCCAATCTTCCTGTGACACGTTCTGATTTTGCTTTGGGTAATCGTATTATCGCCGATGCATCGTATCAAATACGATGGAACGATAACATCAAATCTACGATAGCCTTATTCTATCAAGGTTTTCAAGGTAGCCCATACAGCTTTAGCTATAGGGAAGGTAGGGATCTATTGAACGATGATTCTCGAGACAATGCATTGATTTATATTCCTAGAAATGCTTCGGAAATACAATTTTCTGGTGATGCAGCTGAACAAGCCGCACAATGGGAGCAGTTAGACACCTTCATTAATAGTGTGGAACACCTGAGGGAAAATAGGGGTGGTTATGCTGAGCGCAATGCCACTAGAGGACCTTGGAGCCATATTGTTGATTTGAAATTCTTACAAGACTTTTCCATTAACATGGGTAACAAAAAGCACACCCTTCAATTGACTGCTGATATCTTTAACTTCACCAATCTTTTGAACAACGATTGGGGTAGGTTACAAACTGTAGGTAGCGAGGTAAGCCCCCTAACTACGGTTAGTTCAGGTAGCGGCACTCCAGTGTTCAGCATCAATCAAGGTGTAATGGATGAGAACGGAAATCCAAATTTCATCGAATTTGACGATGAGGGAATTCAGTCTTCAAGATGGCAAGCACAACTGGGCATTCGTTATATCTTTAACTAAAAGCCCTATCACTTTACATTTAAAACCCCGCAATCGCGGGGTTTTTTATTTGCAAAAATCAGTACATTTAGACTTCTAAACCAAACCCATGGAAATTGTTAAGAATCTACACTCTTATTTCGCTTATGTTGTTTTGTTAATACTAGTTTTAGCGGTGGTCAATGCCTTCTCAGGCTGGTTCGGCAAAAAAGAATTCCGATTTGAAAAAGATTTACGCGTAAGCCTATTTGCATTGATTTTAAGCCATATCCAATTGGTAATAGGGCTGATTCTGTTCTTTATTTCTGCCAATGGCCTTAATGCAATCCGAACTTTGGGTATGGGTGGTTTAAACCCTGCTTCAAGGTTACTTGCTGTAGAGCATCCCTTTATCAACATACTTGCAATAGCCCTTATCACCATCGGCTGGTCGCGTCATAAGAAAAAGACGGATGATACCGCAAAATTCAAAAGTATTGCTATTTTCTACGGATTAGGGCTTTTGTTTATTCTAAGCAGAATTCCGTGGGGGCAGTGGTTATAGCCCCCTCTGACTCCCCCAAAAGGGGAGAATTCATCAAAAACTACTAATAGGTCAAGAGTTTTGGAATACTTTCGCTTTGCCAAAAATTACTATTACTTTATTTTGGGAAGTCATCTTAAAATTTCTGATTGTCTTCTATTTGAATCCAATAAAATAGTGTATTAATCCCCTCCTTTGGAGGGGCTAGGGGAGGTCTTTTTGATTAAATAAAGGTAAATGGGAAAGTGATCCGCATAACCACCCTGATACGAAGTACCTACATAAGTGCGAAACGGATAGCCCTTATACTTTCCAGTTTGTGTTTTCAAATACTCAGGATTATAAATACCAGCTTTCCAAAACACATATTTTGATTTTGCCTTGTGAAGTAGGTTTGGGGTAAAAAAGAATTGATCGAATAAATTCCATTTATCCCGATACGCAAGGGTACCGCTTCCTTTCTTGAACTTCTTTTCCATTGGGTTAAAAAGCCTCGTGCTATCTACAGTACTCCGTTTTCCGGTTGTTTTCAAAACTTTCTTGAAACTCTCATCGATAGGATCATCATTAAAATCACCCATACTGATGATCTTGGCGTCAGGGTCTAAATACCGAACGGAATCAATGATCTTCTTATTCAATTGCGCTGCCTTTATCCGATAAGGTCTACTTCTGGCCTCACCCCCGCTTCTTGAAGGCCAATGATTCACCATAAAATAAAACTGCTCGCCGTCCAACAAACCACCAACTATCAATTGATCCCGCGAATAATCACGGTATCCTTCAGTGTCAAATAACAAAAGACGGTGACTTCTAAAGGAAGTAGGTAAAAAAGCCTCCTTTTTATAGAGTAAGGCCACATCGATACCCCTTTCATCAGGTGAATCAAAATGGATAATTCCATAATCTTTATCCGTCAAATATTTATGGGCTATCAAATCTTGAATTACCGTCTTGTTCTCAACCTCGCAAAGGCCAATAATATCAGGGGAGGTTGATACCTTTTCAACCCCTATTTCTGAAAGCACCTTGGAAATATGGCCAATCTTTGTGCCATACCTTTCTTTTGACCATTTATAACCCCCTTCAGGTGTACGCTCATTATCAAAAATCAGGGTGTCATTTATGGTGTCGAAAAGATTTTCAACGTTATAAAAGGCCACGGTCCTAATTTTAAATGTCTTTTTATCTTGGGTAAAACCTAACGTAAGGATGAAAAAGAAGCATAAGTATAAGACTTTTCGCAATTTTAAGTAAGCTTATCTATTTTTAGATAATTTAAGTTTTTTCTTCTAAAAAAAGATTTTTTTCTTCAATTTTATGTAACATTGATAAATACACCAACCTTTAAATGCGTTTGTTTTTTCTTGCAGGGTTTTCCCTTTGTGTTTCATTGCTTGCAGTAGCACAGCAAACCAAAACAATAAAGGGTACCATTCTGGCCGAACAGACCGGACTTCCCCTGGCATCATGTCAAATTACAATTGAAGGTACTGCATATACGGCATCATCCGACACTTCAGGTCGATTTCAACTTAACATCGAACACAAAGATGGTTTTATCCTACATATTTCACGATTGGACTATATCCCAAAAAGATTACCAATTGCCTTTGAGACAAATACAACTATAGCGCTTGGCAATATCTTTCTTAAAAAAGATATCACCCTTGAAAAAACCGATAATCTCATCACATTGACCGAGGCAGATCTTTCTGATGACAGTGAAACCATTTCCTCTTCAATAGGTCTTCTACAGGCAACACGTGACGTTTTTTTAAGTAGGGCCGCTTTCGACTTTGGACAAGCCTTTTTCAGGGTTAGGGGTTACGACGCCCAAAACGGAAACGTATTATTGAATGGGATCGTAATGAACAAATTTCTGAATGGCAGACCGCAATGGAACAACTGGGGTGGCCTAAATGATGTGATTAGAAACCAAGAATTTACAAATGGGTTGGCGGCATCAGCATATACCTTTGGGGGTATCTTGGGCAATACCAATATCAATCTTCGCCCCTCAGGTATGCGTCCGGGCATACGCTTATCAAGTTCTGTCTCAAATCGAACGTATACCGGGCGATTTATGGCCACCTATAGTTCTGGCCTGTCAAATAATGGAATCTCTTATACCCTTTCCGCCTCAAGAAGATTGGCTGGGCAGGGCCATATTCAAGGCACTTTATACGACGCCTATTCACTTTTTGGTGGTTTGGAATATCAGTTCAACACCAAACACAGTATTGGGCTTACAGCAATTCTAGCAAAAAATCGAAGGGGGCGTTCCGCTGCCATTACCGAAGAGGTATTCAATCTCGTCGGCAGCCAATACAACCCCTATTGGGGAAAACAAGATGGCCGGATTCGAAACTCAAGGGAACGGAACATTTTTGAACCCATCTTATTGTTAAACCATTACGTTACAACTCAAGATTTTAAATTAATAACAGGGTTGGCCTATCAGGGTGGAACCCGAACGCGAAGTAGGTTAGGCTACTACAATGCTCCTAATCCCGATCCTACGTATTACAGGTACCTGCCGAGTTTTTATATCAACAATCCTATAGGGGCCGATTTTACAAATGCCTCCCTTGCTAGAGAAGGTTTTTTGAACAACCCGCAACTAAATTGGTCAAATATCTCCACTGCCAATTCCAACACCCAAAATAGTGGTAGGGCTGCCTACGTACTGTACGATGATGTAATTGACGACACACAATTTTCGTTTAGCAGTGTTGGAAACCTTAAAATCAATAATTGGCTGAATATCGATTTTGGGGTGGCATACCGCAATATATCTTCAGGGAATTATGCTAAAATCAAAGACTTGATAGGTGCTGATTTTCATGAAGACATAGACCCGTTCTCCAATACACGGAACGATATCAATAGCCCAACCAATAAAACTTCAGGAGCCACCTTTAACTATGATTATGATTTAGACGCATCCAACCTCAATGGTTTTGGGCAATTGACCGGTACTTTCGATAATTGGAGTGGTTTTGTGTCTGCCAGTTTGTCCAATACTGTGTATCAACGAAACGGAATGTTTCAAAACGAACGTTTTCTGAATACTTCATTGGGCCTTAGCGAAGAAATTAAATTTTCAGATTATGGCCTTAAGGGTGGTACTACCTATAAAATTACAGGAAGGCACTGGCTCAAAGCCCATGGCATTCTTTCAAGTAGGGCGCCTGTTTTGCAAAACGTATTTATCAATCCTAGGGAAAATAATGAGGTAGTACCCAAAATACAAAGTGAAATGATTTCTTCATTTGATCTCAACTATTTCATTCGTCTTCCAGATTTAACTGGGAGAATCACAGGTTTCTATACTCGGTTTCAAAACACTACTGATATCAATTTCTTTTTTGTGGATTCTGGTGTCGGTTCTGATTTTGTGCAAGAGGTCCTTACTGATTTGGATAAACTGCATAAGGGTATCGAACTTGGACTTGAATATCAAGCTTCATCAACGGTCAAACTATCAGCGGTCGCAAACCTCGGAGATTATGAATATGCAAGTAATCCACTGGTCACGATTAATTTTGATACGGCGGGGGCCGAAGAAGATTTGATTGATCCAGAGGGAAACATTGAATTGGGAAAAGCCAATATTAAGGGGCTTAAACTTGCACAAGGACCCCAACTCGCTTTTGCCCTGGGTATCGAACACAGAAACCCAAAGTATTGGTGGGTCGGTGCTACAGCAAATTATTTGGCGAATAACTACGCCAACATCTCTACAATAACCAGAACACAAAGTTTTTTCTTAAATCCCGATACAGGAACATCTTTTCCAGAAGCAACCCAAGAGAACGTCGGTAAATTGCTTGCACAATCAAAATTGGATGACTTTTATTTGTTGAACTTGGTAGGTGGTAAATCTTGGTTAAGGAATGGAACCTATATCAGTGTATTTGCAAGTATCAGTAATGCGTTCGATACGGTATTTAGAACGGGGGGCTTTGAGCAAAGTAGAAACGGAAATTTTGGGCAATTACAACAAGACAGCTTAAGGGACAACCCATCTTTTGCCCCAAAATTCTGGTATGGCTTTGGCCGAACCTACTTTTTAAACTTTGCCATCAGTTTTTGATTTGGCAGTTACAATTTCAAAGTAGTGGACATTGTGTGAGCGGAGTCAAATCCATAAATCCCAAAAAAACAGGTTAGGTTTTGTACTACGGTCTTCTATCGAAATTACATTGAAGTATGTTAATTGCGTTACTTTTAATTATATTAGGGGTTCAATCCAATAATACAATGAAAAAACTCATCCTATTTGTTGCGCTTGGTGCTTTTGTGGTAAGCTGCGGCGGAAAAAAAGAAGAAAAGAAAGATGGTTTTGAAGTTAGCAGAACCAAAACAGAAGAAAAAAAGGACGTCGCCAGTGAAGGGGTACCGGTTGATTTGGACAACAAAGGTGTCGGCCCTATTAAAAATGTGACTTTTGGGGCAGAAATTGACTCCGAAATGGCTGCTCGTGGCGAAGCCAAGTTCAATGCTATTTGTGTCGCCTGTCATATGGCAGAACAACGTATGATTGGCCCGGCTATGGCAGGGGTTTATGAAAGAAGAAGCCCAGAATGGGTCATGAACATGATTTTGAATCCTGACGGAATGTTAAAGGAGGATCCCATCGCGAAAGCCCTTCTAAAAGAGTATAACAATGCCATTATGCTCAACCAAAACCTAACGGAAGATGAAGCCCGTGATGTAGCAGAGTATTTGAGAACACTATAGTTTTATATTCTCATTTTAAATGCTGTTGTTCATCTCTTTTTCGAACAACAGCATTTTTAATTTATGGCAAGCATGAATTTAGAGATCAATAAAGAAAATGCCATTGCGTTTTATAGAACTGCATATTCAGGAAATCCAAGAGCCGCCGTTGAAACCTATGTAGGTTCAGAATATATTCAACATAACCCTGATGTAGCAGATGGCACTGAAGGATTTATAGCTTATTTTGAACGTATGCAAAACGAGTATCCCAATAAGTCCATTGAATTTGTGAGATGTATTGCTGAAGGCAATTTAGTAGCCTTACATACCCATCAAACCTGGCCAGATAATGATCAATATGTTACTATGGATTTTTTCAGATTCGATTCAAACGGAAAAATTTGTGAGCATTGGGATGCCATCCAACAAATACCTAATAACCCTGCTAATCTAAATACCATGTATTAAATGAAAACAATGACCTGCAACCAATTAGGCGGCGCATGCGAAAAAGAGTTCCATGCAGCTACTTTCGAAGAAATTGCCGAATTAAGCAAAAAACATGGTATGGAAATGTTTCAAAAAGGCGATACGGCCCATCTGGCCGCCATGGAAAAAATGAAGGCCCTTATGAACCGACCCAATGCCATGCAACACTGGTTTGAAGAAAAACGTGCCGCTTTTGAAGCCTTGCCACACTATTAAAGTTAAAAGATGTTACGAGCAATACTACTAGTCGCATTCTTACTAGTCATCAACCAAAACATGGCACAATCCTTAATAGGCGCTTGGGAAGCCACTAAGGAACACAATGGAAAAACCCTAAGAAATGTTGTCATCATCTCAGAACAACATCAAGTCGCTACCTTCTATGATACTGAAACAGGTGCTTTTGTAGGCGCCAATGGCGGCGACTGGTCTTTAAATGGTTCAAGACTAACGGAAACCGTGGAATTTGATAGTGAAAATCCAGAACGGGTCGGAACAAAAAGTTCTTTTGAAATTGAATTATCCAATACAGAACTAAGGATTAAAGATTCTCCCTTGGTTTGGAAACGTATTGATGATGGTACCCCAGGTGCATTGTCTGGAGCCTGGTTAATGTCTGGACGCAAGCGGGAGGGGCAGTTTCAAACTAGGGCTACCGATCGACCAAGAAAGACCATGAAACTGTTGTCAGGAACCCGTTTTCAATGGATTGCCTACAATACCGAAACGAAACAATTTATGGGTACTGGTGGGGGAACGTATACCACCATCAATGGAAAATATACCGAAAATATTGAATTTTTCTCTCGATACAATTCTAGGGTTGGCGCTAGTCTACAATTTGATTTTGAGTTAAAAGATGGTGATTGGCACCATTCTGGTTTCAGTAGTAAGGGTACCCCCCTATATGAAGTTTGGAGCCGTCGCAGAAACTAAATCCCATACCCTATCCCATGAAGACCTTTTTGTGTGTATCCCTATTCCTTTTCATGATGACCAATCAAGCTCAAGACATGCAACTACCTTACCATCAAATACCCGATTACCCCGAAGATTATAGCTCTGGTAATATTGTTGGTAGAATCATAGATGGCTTGGGCTATCGTTATTATTGGGCTACAGAAGGCCTGACAGCAGAAGATTTAAACTATAGGCCCTCAGAAGGGGGAAGATCAATTTTGGAGACCCTTCAACATATCTACGGCATGTCTGAAATGATTTTGGAATCTCCTCAAGGCAAACCCAGTATACGGCCTAAAGACTTCTCCATATTCCCTTTTGAGGAACTCCGCCAAAAGACCTTAGAAAACCTTCAAAACGCCAGTAACCTAATCAAAGGAAAAAATGCCAATGAGATTTCTAGATTTAAAGTGACCTTTCAACGCGGCGAAAAACAGACCGCATTTCCCTATTGGAATATGCTGAATGGAATGCTTTCCGATTGTATTTATCATACGGGCCAACTCGTAGTGCTACGACGTGTAAATGGTAATCCCCAAAACCCTAAGGTGAATGTGTTTATCGGGAAGAATAGACAATAAAATTGTTCTTACTGTAACATAAATCCATTCTATACTACCTATAAGTAAAGATAAGATTATGGGTTCAGCAAGTCAACCAATGCTCGTGGTCAAAGCAAACCGGGCTCTGCTACGAAAAAGAAAAAGTTTTAAGGATGTCAGGGAGTCTTATGTAGGTTATGTAAGGGAAGCTAAATTGGAATTTAAGAAGCTAACCCCTTTTGAGCAAAAGAAAATCAAGGATAAAATCAGGGCTCAAGCGAAAAGGAATCGCTTACATGAACTAAAAACTTCGCTTATTTCACTGTTCATATTGGTTCTAATCATTTTTGGAGTATATCTTTTGCTAAGATGAATTGTTATGTATTGGCAATACTAGAATCCCCAAACCTTAAAAGGGTTGTCTTTCTCCTCATCCTTTTTCTTGACCCTGTCCGTGACCACTTTATAGGTTGGGTCTTCTAGGACATTGACCTCAATGATATCCTCCGCATTACGTAGTAATTTGATACAGTCTTTACTCAAATATCTTAAATGCACCTTTTTTCCCGCTTTTTTATAGCGTTCTGTAATCTTGTTCAGAGCCTCTATACCCGACATATCAGCCACGCGACTTTCTTTAAAACTGATTATGATCTCATCTGGATCGTTTTGAACATCAAATTTTTCACCAAATAATGTTGTTGAACCAAAAAACAAGGGGCCATAAATCTCGTAGTGCTTCACACCCTTTTCATCAGTGTACTTTCTTGCCCGAATACGTTTCGCATTTTCCCAAGAATACGCAAGGGCAGAAATGATTACCCCTAATAAAACCGCAACAGCCAAATTATGGGTTATCGCAGTAATCAACGTCACCAAGACCATAACAATAACATCTGAATTGGGCATCTTTCGAAATGCCTTGAAGCTCGCCCATTCAAAAGTTCCGATGGCCACCATGAACATTAAACCGACCAATGCTGCCATTGGTAGGCGTTCGATTAAATTACTACCGAACATGATAAAGACCAATAGCATTACAGCCGCGGTAATACCAGAAAGTCTAGCTCTTGCGCCAGAAGAGGTGTTGATCAAACTTTGCCCAATCATGGCACAACCCCCCATACCGGATAAAAAGCCGGATAGGATATTCGCCGTACCCTGCGCCACGCATTCTTTATTGCCACTACCTCTAGTCTCGGTAATTTCATCAATGATATTCAAGGTCAAAAGACTTTCAATAAGCCCTACCCCCGCCACAATACCCGCATACGGAATTATAATTGTAAAGGTTTGCCAAGTAAATGGTATTTGCGGAATGGATAATGGTGGAAACCCTCCTTTAATACTTTCGCCCTCTTTCATGGTATCCGCAACCGTCATAGTGTCAATACCAAAGCCCAACACTAAGGCCGAAACTACGATAATGGCCAATAAGGAAGAAGGAACTGCTTTTGTCAATTTCGGAAAACCCCAAATGATCAACATCGTCAACAACGTGAGTCCTAACATGGTGTATAATGCGGTACCTGAAAGCAGCTCATCTGTTCCCTTTTCATAAAAATTGGGAAACTGCGCCATGAAAATTATAATTGCCAATCCGTTTACGAAACCAAACATGACAGGATGCGGAACCAACCTAATAAACTTGCCCAATCGCAGCACTCCGGCTAAAATCTGTAACACTCCGGCAATAATTACCGTGGCGAAAACATAGTTCAATATCGTGGTAGGTTCAATACCGGGAAAATTGCGCTTTAACTCTAGGATTAAGCCAACAAATATTACGGCAACGGCACCAGTTGCTCCAGAAATCATTCCAGGTCGCCCCCCGAGAATTGAAGTTACCAAGGCAAGTATAAAAGCCGCATACAAGCCGGTCAATGGTGAAAAACCCGGAATCAAAGCAAAAGCGATAGCCTCAGGAACCAAGGCAAGGGCTACGGTAAGCCCTGAAAGAATCTCAGTCTTATAATCCACTTTTTGGTTAAAATCGAATAAATTGAAATATTTCTTCATCACGTTTGTTTTGAAGCGGGCAAAAGTAGTGTTTATATCCTTTTTCACCCAAGGTTTAGTCGGTTAACCCTTTTACAACCAACAATTCAACCTGCGAAGGGACCTTCTGGTCTATTTAAAAGTGCTTGGCATTAATGTTTTCTATCTTCGAACGACTTAAGCTAATGTAGCGTCCATCAAAACAAAGAAAATGCATTTATTAAAAAATATCTTGGCCATACTGGTGTTATCGATTGGTTATGTCAACCTTACGCTTTCGCAAAACACCTCTAAACCTAAGCTTGTTGTAGGAATCGTGATAGATCAAATGGCATTCAACAATCTCTATAAATATGAATCGCGCTACGGTGAAGGTGGATTCAAAAGATTGCTTAAAGAGGGTTATAACTTTAAAAATACGCACGTCAACTACGTGCCCTCAGAAACGGCACCCGGGCATGCCGCCATTTATACGGGCACCACGCCCGCTTATCATGGTATTATAGGTAATAGCTGGTTTGACCGGGTCTCTAACGTTGTTATCGGCAACGTTGCCGATACAGCGTCACTGTTGATTGGCCCCAAGACAAAGAATATACCAGCAGCCTCACCCAAAAACCTAATGACAAATTCAATTGCCGATGAGTTACGGATAGCTAGTAATTTCAAATCAAAGGTAATCAGCATATCCCTAAAGGATAGAGGTGCAATATTGCCGGCAGGTAAATCGGCAAACGCAGCATATTGGCACGACTGGCGAGCTACTCCGGGGCATTTTGTGACCAGCTCACATTATATGAAAGCACTACCAAAATGGGTCAAAAACTTCAATAAATTAGAGCGATCTGACGCTTTCTTAGATCAAACTTGGAATACCCTATATCCTATTGAAACATATACCTCAAGTACTGCCGATAGTACGGCCTATGAACCAACCATTGGTGGAAAACCCGCACCAACTTTTCCCTATGAATTCAAATCCATTAGGGAAAAATATAAAGCGAACGGCACGGAACATCAGCTACTTTGGGCCTCCCCTTGGGGAAATACACTCTTGACGGAGTTTGCCATTGAAGCACTGAAAAATGAAGCATTGGGTACCGATGAACACTCAGATCTTTTAAATATAAGTTACTCGGTACCGGATGTCATCGGACATACTTTTGGCCCCCAATCCGTTGAAATGGAAGATATTTATTTACGACTGGACAAAGATCTTGCGACACTGTTCGATTCGTTGGATATGCTCATAGGAAATAACGACTACGTCGTTTTCTTGACCGCTGATCATGGCGCCATTTCAAATGCGGCTTTTTTAGCAGACAATAAGATTGAAACGAGCGTTGCCCGTATCGATAAATACAAGGTTTCATTACACCAATACCTCGGAAAGAAATATGGAAAAAACAATTGGATACAATATTTTGAGGGTAACAACATATACCTCAATAAAGCCAAAATCGATGAAAACAACCTTTCATTTAGGGATGTTCAAGATGATGTGGTTGACTTTATGGTAGGGCAAGAAGGGGTTTTTAGCGCACTAAGTGCGCATGATCTACAAACCCAAAACTACGAAGATGGCCATCGTCAAATTGTTCAAAACGGATACTATTCGAAAAGATCCGGAGACATCGTATTGACCTTTGATTTTGGTGTTGTTCAAAATATAAACCCACGTATCAAGATCGCAAACGTTAAGGGAACGGTACATGGATCTGCATATTCCTATGACACGCATATTCCGTTACTTTTTATGGGCAAGGGCATCCCTAAGGGGGAATCGATTGATAAAACGCATATTACGGATATCGCCCCTACCCTTGCCATGCTTCTGAACGTGCAAATACCAAGTGTATTTCAAGGTCACCCTTTGGGTGCGCTTTTTGAAGAATAAATCACTTTTTTCGGGACCGATTGACAATGCGGTATTTGAAACTTGCCTCGCTAGCAAGAATCCCATAAAAACCTTCAATATAGTGAATGGCTTCTTCAAAATTCCTTTTGTGCTCGAAAAGCGGTTCCAATTTTTTGACCTCGGTCAACACTAATGATTTCTTTTGCAAAAACTCATTCCTTACCTTATAAAGCAGCTTTTCATCCCTTTTAAAGCCCCTGTAAATCCTTTCGGTAGTCTCTTTAATCGGCAAAGCTTCACCCTGAATCTCAGAAACTGTTGAATAGCTTGTATTCACCAATCCTGACATATCAAAATCATAGGGTACGGGTATGGTGCCAATATCGTTGAACAAGAGTTTTGAGTTGTGCATAAACCCGGTTGAAAAATCAGTATTGCCAATCATGAATTGAAACAGCGCTTGGTAAAGGCTATGGTAATCGTCTTGCCCGAGCGGATGTACATTGCGTTTTAAAACATTACCCCCTGCGCGTGCTGCAACACGTTTTATATCTTCAATAAAAAAGGCTTTAAGTTGGCGTTTTTTTATTTTTTTACGTGTTTTTTCTGAAAGTTCTATATCAAGCAACCTTGTTTTAAAATGATAGGGCGATAAGGTCTCATAAATTTTATACGCCATATATTCTTTAATGATATTATCGTTGCCATCTTTTTGAAGCAAGCAGGGCAGTACCAATTTTAGCTCTTTGTTCTTAGTGAAGAGTGTCCCTTTTGAAGTCTTTTTTTTAATCCTGAATTTGAGTGGGGCGAAATAGCAATTCGTCCTCCTGTAATTGCCTCGTGCCATAAATCTAACGTTTAGGCTATCCCATGAGCCATTTTCAGTGGCGTAGGCCAAGAAAGTCTCCAAATAGGTGGTATCGTTGGTTTCTTTTTTGACCTTTTTGTTGGAATAGGTCATTTTCACCGATAAAATAGCTTCAGATCGGAACAGTTTTGTGACCTTTTCGGCACTTTTGACATCCTTACTCTTTGCCTGTGCGGAAGAATACTCGGTATGAAAGAACGTGAGCAAAAAAGTAACCGTCCAAAAAGCTTGCCTCGTCATGAAGTGATGGTTTTACAGTTCTGAAGGTACTAAATACTGGCCTAGTATGTTTTACCGATCAATCACTTAATATTACCAAAAAGTCATTATTCTCATTGTTTTCCGTGAATAACGTATTTGATGATACCACATTAAAGGTAGGAATCCATCTAGTATTTCAAACTGAATTACGCAGCGCTATCACCACTCTTTCAATCCCAGTAACTTTTCACCGAGTCCACTTAGTTCTGCGGTATTGTATTTATCGCGTTCCCAATTTCTAGGATCGCCCGGAAATGCATAGCCTTCAGGGGCTACCCTATTTTTCCAAGAATTTATTCGCCATTCACGAAGCTTTTCATTGTCTTCTTCGGCGGGCATCATAGAAATGTATTGGGCGATACGTACTTTGCCATTGGATTTGTTAGGCCGGATTCCATGGGGCTCTGTGCTATTGAAGATCAAAAGATCCCCTGCTTCCATCTTGACTTTTACGATTTTATCTTCCAAACCTTCTAAGTCTGGTTGAAAATGGTCACGATCTTCGGGTTGGGTCAACTTCCAGGTATCGTAATTTCTATAGAGCCAAGGGATACATTGAAATCCACCCATATTCTCGTCGGTTTGATCGGCCAGGGCCAGAACCCCTTGCACATTTTGCGGACGTGTCTCCGGATCATAATCCCAATGGATAAATCCTTTTTTATTTTCCCCCGGACGCTGCGGGAAGTTTAAATTGGCCCGATCAATGGTTACCCAAAGTTTCTCAGTACCCCAGACATCCACAAAAGCATCGTAAACTTTTTGGGTCTGTCGATTGTTCCATAAGTGTTGATGATTATAAACCTCAACCATACCGGTACCCGTCAATTCTTTCATTTTCATTTCTGCACGTGGTGGGGCATACCAAGTGTTCGGGTCATTGGGGTCTTTTTCGTCAAATTCCCACAAAAATTCAGCGGTTGCCCTAGCCTGCTCCCGAGGTATGGCGTTCTTAACCACAATATATCCATTGTGTATCCAGAAGTTCCAATCCTCTTCAGAGAGTACCCGAAGTGGCTTACCGTTAGAGCGATTATTTAGTTTTTGAGTACTACTGGTTGCCGTAGATGGATTTCCGGGGATTTCCTCATGTGCTGTATTGGCCATTTCGAGTTTTATATCCTTTTGCATAATAGTATATATTTTTAGTTGTTTTAAATTCTTTCTTCAAAACTACTAGTCTTGAATAAGTGTCACCACCTTGATATTGATCAATATTTAAACTATATTGATATTTTTAATGTTTTAAAATTCCATTTATGACAATTTAATGAAAATTCAACTCGAAAACATTCAGCCTGATGAGAAAAGTTCGTTTCGGTTATTACATAATCCGAAGCTGAACGATTTGTTTTTCTGGCATTTTCATCCGGAGTACGAACTTGTTTATATTGAAGGGGCCAGTGGAACGAGACATGTCGGAAAACACATTTCAACCTATGCGTATAGTGACTTGGTATTGATCGGTTCGAACATTCCGCATTTAAACTTTGATTACGGCATCAAAACAACCTATAGAAAAGAAGTTCTACATATTAGTGAGCCTTTCAAGGAACAAATATTCAAACAGGTTCAAGAACTTTCCAGTGTATATCGATTATTTGAAATAGCGCAATATGGGATTGCATTTAGTGGATCGACCAAAAAACTGGTAGGGGAACAAATGAAAAAATTACATCAACTAAGTGCTTTCGAACAGTTTATTGCAGTTGTCAAAATTTTGAGAACCCTTGCCCTAAGCAATGAGTTTGAACTTTTGCATAAACAACCCGTGCATAACCGACTTGCCAAAAAACAACTCCCGCGTCTACAGAAAGTATATTCCTTTATTGATGAAAACTATACCGAAAAGATAAAGATTCAAGATGTTGCCAAAACCATCAACCTTAGCAAAGAAGCTTTTTGTCGCTATTTCAAAAAAAATACCGGCAATACCTTTACCAGTTTTTTGAACCAATACCGCATTACCCAAGCCAAACGTTTGTTACTCTTAGGAAAAAATGTAAGTGAAGCTTGTTATGAATGTGGGTTTGAAAGTCTCTCTTATTTCAATAGAACGTTTAAAAAGGTAAGTGGGGAGAATCCGTCTCAATTTAAGTCGAATCACTTCTTAAGAAAATAGCTAAGTACGCTTACTATAAGCCCGGCCTTTAACAGGGTGACCGTAAAATATGTAGGGTTCTTCTTTTGAATGGTCTTCATATTAATCAAGGGTTAGTTCGATTTTGCAAATCAAAGATTTGCGTAACAATCTCCAGAACCTGACAAACAGACCCTTCGCCTACGCTCAGGGTTAGTTCGATTGCGCAAATCAAAGATTTGCTATCCCACTAAAAAGAAACGCCCTGAGTAAGAAGATACTTCAGGGCGATTCCTAACTAAATAACCAACCAAAAAACTTATTCTAATAGTCGAATACTATTTTTAAACCTTACACTTTGCGCTTTCGCGTTACGTTCATTTTTTTATTATTGATTTTTGTTCGCTTTCTACCTATTTTATTTTCAGATTTAAGATATTGAACAAAACCACGACCACCGAACTCATAAACCGTTTCACTCGCCACATGATATAGTTCTATGGTCTCATCATCAATTACATATAATTCAAAATAATCATTACCTAAAAAATCATAGTCCAATGTCAATGTCTTAAGCGTTTCATCGTTGGTGTCAAAAACCTCGTATCCACCTTCATAATCCCACCGTAAATTTGCTAAAGCTGTACCTGGTTTGTCTATGGAAGACCGGAAAAAATTGTTACCTGAAAAAAACTGAAGGTAATTCTGTTCATCAAATTCGTTTAAAATACCTGACTGACTGGTAAAGGTTTTTTCCCATACATCGTATTCTTGTAACAGGTAATTGATATTCTCATAGAAAACACGGTCATAATCAAAGTTCCCCCGTTGATATCCGTTCAAGAAATAGGATGTTCCAGATCTAGCATCATATAATTCTATGGTACTGTTGTTTACGGCAAATACTTCTAATGACCACAAGCCGTCTAAATCATGATCTACATCAACTACTCCATTACGTGTACCATAGTTACCAATTGCAATGCCCAATCCATTGCCCGTTCCACCGATACCCACAATATTATTATTGGCGAATAAAATGCCATTATTAAATGATACGGTAAAAGCCCTTTGTAAAAAAGGAACCTCGCCATTACCATCAGTTGCATTGATATCAATATACCACAGATCATGAGATTGTAAAACATGATCGGTATTAAAGGCTGATTCCACGATAAAATCATCTTCAATGATAACTTCGGTATAACAAGAGCTTACGAGAAGTAGTATTCCTAATAGTCCGAATAGTGATTTTTTAGATTTCATATCTTAAGTTTTATGGTTCACTTGATTAAACCAATCACCGTGCCAAAATATTTAACCATTTGATTTTAAAATAGTTATAAGGTATTCCATTTTGCATAACTTTACCATATCAACTTAAACCAAAAGCCGTTGAAATTTGCTGTTTTAGGAGGAGGTAGCTGGGCAACTGCCCTAGTCAAAATTTTGACCGAAAATCTAGATACCGTTCACTGGTATATGCGAAATGAGTCGGCGAAAGCACATATTCTCAAAGAAGGGAACAACCCGAACTATCTAAGTTCCGTTGATTTAAAAAGGGAATCATTGTTTTTGACCACCGATATCAATAAAGCCGTTGCAGGCTCCAATTTTTTAATCTTTGCCATTCCATCAGCGTTCTTAGAAACTGAATTACAAAAACTTACGGCCAGCCTCAAAGATAAGATCCTATTTTCAGCGATTAAGGGGATTGTACCGGAAACCGGACTTATCGTTGGAGAGCACTTCCACGAAAGGTATGAGGTACCTTTTGAGAACATTGGTGTCATCACGGGGCCCTGCCATGCCGAAGAAGTTGCCCTAGAACGATTGTCATATTTAACCATAGCATGTGCCGATGAATATAAAGCCAGGTTGTTAGCCGACCACTTGAACAGTCATTATATTAAAACCAAAATCTCAGATGATATCATTGGTACGGAATATGCCGCCATGCTCAAAAACATTTATGCAATTGCCGCTGGCATTGCACATGGTTTAGGTTATGGGGATAACTTTCAAAGTGTGCTGATGAGCAATGCCATTCGTGAAATGAAACGATTTATTGGTAAAGTGCACAAAATGAAACGAAACATCAATAATTCGGCATATTTAGGTGATTTATTGGTAACCGGTTACTCGACCTTCAGTCGTAACCGCATGTTCGGAAATATGATTGGAAAAGGCTATACCGTAAAAAGCGCCATGATGGAAATGAACATGGTAGCCGAAGGGTATTATGCTACAAAAAGCGCGCATCTGCTTATGGGGAAATTGGAGAAAAAATCAAAAACACCAATTATCAATACCGTCTACGCCATTTTGTATCAGGGTAAAAACGCAAAAAAAGCCTTCAAGAAATTGACCGAAGAACTGGATTAAGCCCGTTCCCGTTCCAATGAAAAGTTGGAATGGATCTCAAGCTCATGGTTCATTTTCTCCCTAAATTCCAAAAGTTTGGCATCATCATAACCAAAGGTTGTCTTAAAATCATCAAGAAGCGGTTCTAAATAGGTTCTAATACTATCTATATCAAAGTACAACCGACCTGTTCTTCTGATGAAAAAATCCATAGGATTCAAGACCATTTCATAATCAATTCCGAATTTGAGTTCGGCCCGAATCATTTTCAAGTGGGCATCCCCTTCTTGAATTTCTTGGTAAGACTGTAAAATCAGCTCGGTCTGTTTGCCGTAATTTGTAACCAAAAACCAGGCATCATACTCCGTAAAACCGTCTTCTTTAATGCGGTTATAAACCTCAGCAATATATTTTTTAACGTGTTTGAACTTTTTAAAATCACTACCGCATAAGGGGATTTTATCCGTGCTGCATGGGGCAACTTTTAGTCCTTCTTCCTCCATTTGCTTGGTAATACGATTGACCACGCGTTCCGCCATCTTACGATATCCCGTCAACTTTCCACCAGCGATACTTATTAGACCGGTATCTGATGTAAATATCTCATCTTTTCTTGAAAGCTCAGAAGCAGACTTCCCTTCTTCATGAATCAGTGGTCTAACCCCCGCCCATGAAGAAATGATATCTTCCATTTCTAAATTGATTTCAGGAAACATGTTGTTCACCGCAGAAATCAAATAAATAGCATCAGCCAAATCCGTACGTATGTCGTCTTTATCTAAATTATAATTGGTATCGGTGGTACCTACGTAAGTAATTTTACCACGCGGAATGGCAAACATCATTCGTCCATCAGGAATATCAAAGTATACCGATTGTTTCACGGGAAGTTTGTCAAACGGAAAAACCAGATGGACCCCCTTGGTCAAGTGCAATCGCTTACCTTTTTTGGAATTGTTCGTACTACGGAGTTCGTCAACCCATGGGCCCGCAGCACTAATTACATATTTCGATTTTATTTCAAATTCTTCATTTTGGGCAACATCTTTCACCTTCACACCCGAGACGATATTGTTTTCATAAAGAAAATCAGTGACCTCAGCATAATTCAAAGCCAGGGAACCATACGCCAAACTTGTTTTTAGGTTCTCTATGGTTAATCGGGCGTCATCTGTGCGGTACTCGGCATAATAACCCGCACCGTTCAATATTTTCTTAGGCAATAAAGGTTCTAATTTTAAGGCCTCTTTTTTATCAAGCATTTGACGTTTATCATCGCCCGTTACTTGAGCTAAAATATCGTAGACCTTTAACCCGATACTAGTCAGCCACTTGCCATATGAACCATTCTCGATCAATGGTAAAAGCATTTTTTCAGGTAATACCAAATGTGGCGCCAATTTGTGAACAATAGCTCGTTCAGAACCTACTTCTTTCACCAGCCAAAAATCAAACTGTTTAAGGTAGCGTAATCCGCCATGGATCAGTTTGGTTGATTTACTGCTGGTACCAGAGGCAAAATCACCCTTTTCGAGCAATGCCACTTTTAATCCCCTAGCGGCAGCATCCAAAGCAATTCCAGCACCCGTAATTCCGCCACCAATGACCACGAGATCGAATGTAGTGTCCTTTAATTGCGCAATGGTTTTAAATCTATCGGTATTTGAAAAGCGTGCGGGTTCTTTCATTATATCTAGCAATTTTTATGAAAAGACTGTAAAAATACGAAATCAAAACCCCTTGACAAATTAGGTAGGGTTATGGTTTGGTGAACTCATATTCGCGCTCTACCGTACAGATGCGGATTTTATACCACGAATACCAATTTTCCATTCCTTTTTTCTGGGCAACTTGATGCTCGACATTGGCTTTCCATTTCGATATGGCCTCTAAGCTTTCCCAATAACTGATTGAAATACCCAATCCGTCACGTGCGCTTTCAAAATCTAAAAACCCATCTTGTTCTCTAGCCAATTGTTCCATAGCAATGGCCATTTCTCCGTAACCATTATCACTTGGGGTTCTGGTATTCGTAAAAATCACCGCGTAGTATGGTTTCATATGACTTATCAGCTAATAAATTCTTTTTCTACAAAATAGCCCACTATCGCCTCTTTCATTAAAACCGTCTGTTCGCCAGCTTTCAAGGGTGGCAGTTCTTCTTTAACCTTATAATGGGGCCAACCCTCATCATCAAAGAAATCAAACTCATAAAAGCCATAGGGTTCCAACAATCTGCAAATCGCAATATGCATCAGATTCACCTTTTCATCTTTCTTATAGCTTCGTTGGTATTGACCCAACTCTTGAACCCCCACCAAATAAATAATGGCATCAAGCTCTAAGGGGTCTCCATCAGAGAACTTTGACGAGAGTTTCCCCACCAATAATTGCCAACGCTCTTTTAATTGTACATCTCGTGCCATAGTCACTGAAAGGATTTTCTTCAGGTCTAACTTAAATACAAAAATAGTTCAATTAACTTACATCCAGCTTTGATTGGGCTTGCAATAGAGCCATGCAAAGAACTATATTTGTCTAAATTGACACCATGGGCTTTCTGGACGTTATTTTAGGAATACTATTACTTTGGGGTTTATACAAAGGATTAAAAAATGGGCTTTTTGTTGAACTTGCTTCCTTAATTGCCCTAATAGCAGGAATCTATGGCTCCATTCATTTTTCATTTGTTGCCGCTGATTACCTTCATCAAAATATGGATTGGAATGACCGCTATATTAAAATTGCTTCATTTTTGATAACGTTCATTGCCATCGTTTTACTGGTTCATTTAGCTGGAAAGTTTTTGACCAAAATTGCCGATTTTGCAATGCTCGGGCTGTTGAACAAGTTAGCCGGGGCCGTTTTTGGCACTTTAAAGGTGGCCATAATATTGGGTGCTTTGCTTATCTTCTTTGAAAGGGCGACCTCTTCATTTAATTTTATCAATGAGGCCACCAAGCAAGACTCGATTTTATATACCCCAATTCGCGATACGGGTGCCCTTGTTTTTAGTATGGTCTTTAAAAATGAGGATCCCAATTCAGAAGAATAGGTTGGTCTAATCCATTAATCGATTCGTTTCGACCATTCACCTACGGTTCTTTTCAACTATTTCGTTTAATGACATCAACGACAGGTTAAATGGGCAAAGGCCATTTCAAATACTTTGTTCATCGATAAAAAACGGTCTTCCCTTTATCGAGAACATAACATTATACTTGATTCTGCAGCTTATCGAGTAAATCAGGTTGCTCAAAGATAATTTAGCGCCCCAACAAGGTCTAGTACTACTTTAGCAAAGCACCGGTCAAAAGGCTATGATTTTAATTGAGTACACAGTAAGATGAAATTTTATTCCCCCGCGTTGATTATCCTTTGTTGTTTTGCTGCATCATGCAGTTCAAATTCGGTGCAAGATGAAGAGGCCCTATTCGAAAATGAGGAGACGACCATTGAAGAGAAGAACTTAGTTATAACCGCAGCAGAAACAGAGTTGTTCAGTCAAGTAAATGACTATCGGGTAGAAAATGGTCTGAAAGAATTGGCCTTTAGCCCAGAAACCTATAAATATGCCGAAGAACATACCCAATTTATGATTGGGGAAAATAGCGTGAGCCATGATAATTTTAATGACCGGGCCTCACAAATTGCCGCGGAAACCGGGGCGACCCAAGTTGCGGAAAATGTGGCGAAAGACTATACAGAGGTTACCTTGGCGCTAGAAGGTTGGTTGCAGAGCGATGCGCATAAAAGCACCATTGAAGGAGATTACACCCATACTGCCATAGCGATTAGGGAAAATTCAAAAGGCAAGTTATTCTATACACAGATTTTTTTAAAGAAGTAAAATTTTAGATTCGGATTTTATATTAAGTGTTTTAATAAGTTTAATTGGTTTTAACTTGACCCGTAGCAATTGCTACGGGTCTTTTTAGTTCTATTTGGATACTGTAGGTTTTTTGTAACTTTCAAAAAAAAATGCCTGTTACAGCGCCCTTTAATTTGAATAAATGGATTGAGGATAATAGAGCTACCCTCAAACCCCCAGTGGGCAATAAGAATCTTTATAAGGAGGCCGGTGACTATATCGTAATGGTTGTAGCCGGACCCAATGCCCGCAAAGATTACCACTACAACGAGACCGAAGAACTTTTTTATCAGTTGGAAGGTAACATAGAAATACATATTCAAGAAAATGGGGAAAAAAAGACGATGAAGTTAGGTGCGGGTGATATGTATCTGCATCCGGCAAAAATTCCCCATTCCCCAGTTCGACATGAAGGTTCCATAGGTCTGGTCATTGAACGCAAAAGAGCTGAAATGAACGTTGATGATGGATTATTATGGTTTTGCGACAACTGCAATCATAAACTTTATGAGGCCTACTTTACCCTTCATGATATTGAAAAGGACTTTTTGGGTCATTTCAAACATTTTTATGGTTCTAAAGAGCTGCGTACCTGCAATAATTGTGGCACCGTGATGCCCATAGATGAACGATTTATCACAAAAGACGATTAAATGTTACTTACCGCAAAGATAATTATCGCAATTGTGGCCATCTTACACGGCTATTTTCTCTGGCTTGAAATGTTTGCTTGGACCACAAGGGCTAGAAAGGTATTCCGAAATTTCCCTAGTGACTTGTTCGAACCTACGAAATCGATGGCCGCGAATCAGGGACTATATAATGGTTTTCTAGCCGCCGGGCTAATTTGGTCCCTTCTAATTAAAGATACTGTATGGCAGGTCAATGTGGGCCTGTTCTTTTTAGGTTGTGTGATAATTGCGGGAATTTACGGTGCTTTTAGCGTATCTAGAAAGATATTCATGGTACAGTCATTACCCGCACTTATGGGTTTTGTTTTACTTTTGACAACCGCTTATTCTTTGTAATTTTGTGAATTATACAACAATATCTCAACAAAAAGTTATAAAATGTCAAATACGGCAGCTGCCTTCGGATTACAAAAAGCATTGGAACAACTTGGTCTACAAGAAATCAACCCCGGCACCTTTACTGGTTCAACCCACTTTGGTTCAGGTGGACTTTTAGCGTCTTACTCCCCTGTTGACGGTGCACTTATAGGCAAGGTAAATACCACTTCTAAAGCTGATTATGAACAAGTAATGGACAGTGCAACAGCTGCATTTAAAGAATGGAAATCAATGCCTGCACCACAGCGCGGTGAGATTGTTCGGCAATTTGGCGAACGCTTACGTGAGCTAAAAGAACCACTTGGAAAATTGGTTTCCTATGAAATGGGAAAATCATATCAAGAAGGTCTTGGCGAGGTACAAGAGATGATAGATATCTGTGATTTTGCCGTCGGGCTTTCACGACAGTTACATGGGCTTACCATGCATTCTGAAAGGCCTGGTCATAGAATGTACGAACAGTACCATCCTTTGGGGGTCGTAGGGATTATTTCAGCTTTTAATTTTCCGGTAGCGGTTTGGGCATGGAACACGGCCCTTGCGTGGGTTTGTGGTGATGTATGTGTCTGGAAGCCTTCTGAAAAAACCCCCTTATGCGGAATCGCCTGTCAAAATATCATCGCACAGGTACTTAAAGATAATGACTTGCCCGAAGGCATTTCATGCTTGATCAACGGCGATTATAAAGTTGGTGAACTAATGACCCATGACAAGAGAATTCCTTTGGTTTCTGCCACAGGGTCCATTCGAATGGGTAAGATCGTAGCACAGGCAGTAGCTTCACGTTTAGGTAAATCATTATTGGAGTTGGGTGGTAACAACGCCATTATCGTAACGCCTGATGCTGATATTAAAATGACCATTATTGGTGCCGTTTTTGGCGCTGTCGGTACTGCGGGCCAACGATGTACCTCAACCCGTAGATTAATCGTTCATGAGTCTATTTACGATCAGGTCAAAAATAGTATCGTAGATGCGTACAAGCAATTACGTATTGGTAATCCGTTGGATGAGAATAGCCATGTAGGGCCCCTAATCGATACGGATGCGGTAGCGATGTATGGGCATGCCCTTAAAAAAGTTATCACCGAAGGAGGAAAGATCTTGGTAGAAGGTGAGGTATTGACCGGTGAGGGTTATGAAAGCGGATGTTATGTCAAGCCTGCCATAGTCGAAGCTGATAATACTTATGAAACCGTGCAAGAGGAAACCTTTGCCCCCATACTTTATTTGCTAAAATATTCCGGTGATGTTACCAATGCCATTGCACAACAAAATGGGGTTGTACAAGGATTGTCTTCGGCCATAATGACGAATAATTTACGCGAAGCAGAACGTTTTCTTTCTGCAGCGGGTAGTGATTGTGGTATCGCTAACGTCAATATAGGTACCTCAGGGGCTGAAATAGGTGGTGCCTTTGGTGGCGAAAAAGAAACCGGTGGTGGTCGCGAAAGTGGTTCGGATGCATGGAAAGTGTATATGCGTCGCCAGACCAATACGATAAACTACACCACGGAACTACCTTTGGCCCAAGGTATCAAGTTTGATTTGTAATTATAAATATCCCTAACCGAGCTTTTTCAGGTTTTTATATGAGTTTTTCAACGTTTCTTCAGGGTTTGGAGCCAGGTCGCGCTCTAGAAAGTAATGTTCTACCCCTGATGCTTCGGCTTGCGCAATGATGCCTTTGATATCGTATACCCCATCACCGGGATCACTCATGAACGGAAAACCTGCCATCCATTGGTCAGGGGTCTGCCCGTCACCTGAAAAACGAAATTCTTTTGAGGCATCTTTTAAATGAAGAAGCCTATAGCTATTTGGGTAGGCCTTTAAATATGAAATAGGGTCTGCACCTGCCGCTTGCATCCAGAAAATATCCAATTCAAACTTTACATGGTCCGGATTGGTATTCTTAAGCAAGAAATCCATGGGCGCCTCACCATCAAGAACCATATGCTCATACCCATGGTTATGATATACGAACTGCATATCGTACTTGGCCATTTTTTCTCCGAACAGATTGAACTCATCAACAAATCTTTTGTAGTGATCCAGTGTGTTCTTTTCTTCTTGAATAGCTGGTAGCACTAAATATTTTGTATCCAATTTAGCAACTTCATCCAACATACTGTCAAGTCCTTTTCTTAGGGTATCAAAATCAGTATGCATTGAGGGCACGGTCAATCCATTATCTTTTAGCATCTGGGATACTTCTTCAATGGTAAACCCATAAAATGCATCATTTTTAATGCCCAGCATTGGTTTGATCTGGTTCCAGCCTTGTTTCGCCGATAGCGTACTGAAGGGATAAGGACCGAAAAATTCGACTTCTTGATATCCAAGCCCACCGATAAGGGAAAGGGTTCCCTTCAAGTCAACATCGATCATTTTAGGAATTGTAAACAATTGAACCCCAAGTTTACGCCCTTTAGGTATTTCCTCAAATCCCTTAAACGAAGGTAGAACTGCCATGGCACCCGCAGCCAATGCCCCTTTTTTGATAACCGCCCTTCTTTTCATAAGCCTTGTAGATTGTAGGATAGGAAAGATACTAAATTGTCATTGCAGAAAAAAACCGCTATTCCCGAGCGGGCATAACGGCTTTTAAAACCAACTTAACTAACTCAAACTTATAATTTGAAACCCTATTTAAATGCCGGAACCTTGTCGGGATAAATAGGGATTTTATATTACTTCACTAAAATTCTGAATAATTGTCCATACTAAAAACCAACTCGTTATAACTGGTTTGAAAAACTGTATAATCGGTATGTTCTTAAATACTTTTCCATTTTTTCAATTAGTCGCTTAAAACGTTAAATACCTACATAAATACTTGGTTAACAATAATTTCATAATGGTATTTCTAATTTTTTAACGAATTTTTAATACTTTGGGGCTCGAACACTAATTCCACTTATAATGACTAAAAACTTCCCTTATGTATTAGGTATGCTAATTACCATTGCATTAGGAATGTTTCTTTATTTCACTTTATGCAGTGATTGTCAAGTACCCATTGCAGAGGTTCAACCTTTAAAAGAAGAGACAGTTCCTATACCCGAACCCCAAGCCACCTCATTTCCTTTCACATTGAATGATGGTGATTTCACCTATGGGGTAAACGATAATTTCAATTTCAATAGGTCTTCCAATACCGTACTTCTTCCCTTATCGGAAAATGTAAAAAATGGTGTGCTACGCTTAAAGGATTATTTATCGGCCAATACTGATAAGGCCATAAACATCACCGGGCTCTACCGAAGCTCTGAAGACAATACATCCGCATTTCCGAATTTGGGTCTGGCACGCGCCAATGCCGTCAAGAATTATATGGTCGCGCAAGGTATTTCATCGACCCAGACGAACATCTTTGGGCAATTAATGAATGATTTGATACCATTGGACAATACACTACTCGGACCTGTTACCTACGAAATAACGGAGGGTAATAAGGACAATAAGGCTGATTTAAAGGCCTTATATGATGACATCAAAACCAATCCCCTAGTATTGTATTTCAACACTGGTGAGGCCGCCATCAACCTTACTGAGGCACAACGCCAAAAGGTTGCCAACATATCGCAATATCTTGATAAAGTAGATGGGGCAAGATGTAAGATCGTAGGGCATACTGATAATACAGGTAATAGGATAACCAATATTACCCTTGGTCAAGAACGAGCCGATTTTGCTATGGCGTACCTTATCCGCAATGGTATTCCAGCCGAAAAAATCAATTCCACTTCACAAGGTCCTGATGTTCCAATTGCATCAAACAATACTGAAGAGGGTAGGTCTAAAAATCGAAGAACCGTCGTGACACTTAACTAAAAACAATAACACTTAAAACTATAAAAATGAATTTTGATAACATTTGGTGCTGGTTGATTCCGCTTTTAACAGGGTTGATATGTGGAATAATTGGATATTTCTGGGGTAAGGGCAAAAGGGAGGTAGTCGACAATACCGCAGCCTTAAAGGCCTTGGAAGATAAAAACAATAAATTGCAAGCTGACCTTGACGCTTGTAACAAAAAATTGGTCACGATTCCTAAGTCAAAACCTTCAACCGCGTCTTCAATTGCTGCTAGTGCAGTGACCGCAGTTGCCTTTGATGCTGCTGCGGCAAAAGCTGCCTTTGGTAAAAAAATCAAACAAGATGACCTTAAGATCGTAGAGGGTATTGGCCCGAAAATCGAAGGGCTTTTTCATGATTTTGATATTAAAACTTGGCAGGCATTATCCGATAGTACCGTCGCGAAATGTCAAGAAGTCCTTGATTCAGGTGGAGAACGCTATCGCATACATGACCCCGCATCATGGCCACTTCAAGCTAAAATGGCCTTTAAAGGGGAATGGAAAAATCTAGCCAAATGGCAAGATGAACACAAAGCTGGAAAATTGTAATGTTTTCCTAATTCAAATAACCACCAAAAAAAACCGGTTTCTATCGAAACCGGTTTTTTATTATAACATGCCGTTTGCCTCTACCCATTTAAACCTATGTTGGTCTTGATTGAATTGCATTCGTTCGGCAATGCGTTGTAATCGGTCGGGTAATTTCATCAAATAATCCCTTGCTTTTTCTGCTTGTTCTGATAAGGATCTGACATTTCCGATAGCCCAATAGTCATTCAGTTTTCTAAGGATTTCGATATAATCTTGTGCCGTGTAGACCCCTAGTCGCTGGGCACAATTGGAGAAAAGCTCAAAAGCCGTACTTATTTCACCGCCCGATTCCCTTAAAAAATGGGCCGGCATCACAATTTTCTTTTTCATCATATCGGCAAAGGCCAACATCATTCCGTTGGGGTCTTGGCCAAATATGGTTTTCACGAACTCACGATAGGCCAAATGATGCCGCATTTCGTCACCCGCGATGATCGTACACATTTTACCCAAAAGCCCATTTCCTTTTTTCTTGGCCATTTGCCCTACGCGCTTATGCGAAACATTGGTCGCCAACTCTTGAAAAGTGGTGTACACAAAATTTTTGTAGGGGTCCCTGTCCGTACCTATATCAAAACCATCTGCAATCAGATGCTGTGTGGTGATCTCGATTTCACGCATGTTGACCCTGCCAGACAAGTAAAGGTATTTGTTCAACACATCGCCATGTCGGTTTTCTTCTGCCGTCCATGCACGAACCCATTTAGACCATCCATTCTCTTTGCCTGAGTGTTGATCGATACCCTCAACATCCATCAACCAAGATTCATAGGTAGGCAGCGCCTCTTCGGTTATGGTATCGGCTACCAAGGTGACCCAAAAATCATACCCTAGTTCTTTGGCTTCTTCTCGAATCTGCTCCACTTCATCAAAAAAACCATCTTCTTGAGAGTTTGGTAAAAAATCAGTGGGTTGCCAGATTTTATCTATTGGCACCAAAAAATCTTCCATAAAACCAGCGACTTGGGGTTCTACCGCCTGCATCACTTCCAATCTGATATTTTTTTCAGACATTTTTTCGTGTTTTTGTAAAGGTCATCATAATTATCTAGTTTCTACCATTTTCACCGGGATATAAGGTATGTACTGGATCACTTTGCCAGAATTCCTTGGTCTCGACATCCAATATGGTCAAGGCACCCATGAAAGCAGCACCCGTGTCAACATTCCAAACATTTGCCCCTTTTTGAGGTTCTACATGTCCTTTTTTCGATAACGGGGTATGTCCTATAAAAACCTCATGATAGTGGGTCAACCTTTTTGGAAAGTTCTCATTCCCCGGTTTTAATGTGGGGTCCATTGCTTTTGCCAACTCCCACAAAGTCCTGTCCCAATAGAACAGCTTTTCAAAGTACTCGTATTCGATGCCTTTTAAATTGGTATAACCAGCATGAAGATAAAGCCTATTGTTCTCATCGAGGTACGTATTCTGAAGGCCCTCGTAAAATGTAAAATGGGCATCCCACTTTTCCCTTTCGACGTTTAAGTATGACATCTTGGTCGCTGCTCCACCATGTGCCAACCAGGTAGGACTTTCTTCATTGGCACGCATCCACCCATAGCACAACTCATCATGGTTTCCCCTGATAAAAGTACAGTTATGCGTCTTGTCGAGACCTATCAGAAAATCAACGGTCTCAAATGCTTCGCTCCATGAATCGACATAATCCCCTAAAAAAACCAAATGGTCGTCAGTTGTCACCCTAGCCCTTTCAAGTACTTGTCGCAACGCCTTTAACCCAGAATGTATATCACCGATTACCAGTCGCCTCATGAATCGCAAATTTTATCCATAATTAAACAATTCCCCCAAACCCTGGAAGCTTTGAACAAAGTTTTTCGATAAGATATCTTCTGTTTTTTTTTGGACGGGCAATACAATTCTATGTACCTTGTATTTTGAATCAAACCTATTCTTTATGACCCGAGTTTTCTGTATTGGCGAACTCCTAATCGATTTTGTTGCCGAGAATCAAGGTAATGACCTCTCTAAGGCAACCCTTTTTACCAAAAAAGCGGGGGGCGCGCCAGCCAATGTAGCTTGTGCCATTGCAAAGCTAGGCGGTAAAAGTTCATTTATTGGTTGTGTAGGCAAAGATCCCTTTGGTTCTTTCTTGCTTGATGTGCTCAAAAGGGAAAATGTCGACATTTCAAAAGTGCAGCGCTCTAAAACCTTTACAACACTTGCATTTGTATCATTAGCCGACGATGGTGAGCGTGATTTTGTTTTTAGTAGGGGTGCCGATAGGGCCTTAAAATACGATTCGAAGGTGCAAAAGGATTTTGAGCGTAATATTTTGCATTTGGGTGCTGCCACGGCCATGCTTGGAGGGCCATTGGAAGAAGCATATGCCCATTATTTTTTTGATGCCCTCACCAAAAATTCGTTCATCAGCTTCGATCCCAATTATAGGGCAGATCTATGGAAGGACGATGAGCAGGTCTTTATCAAAAAATGCATGCCTTATGTAGAAAAGGCCCATCTGTGCAAATTTAGTTTAGAAGAGGCATATTTACTTTCAGGAAAACACACCGTTGAAGAGGCATGTGCAATGCTACATGAAATAGGGGCCCGTATTATTACGGTCACATTGGGCAAAGACGGCACCTACGTAAGTACCAAAACACTCAAGAAAACGGTACCCAGTATTAAGGTATCGCCCATAGATACGACAGGTGCCGGTGATGCTTTTATAGGGTGCTTGTTGTACCAAATTGCGCAGCTGCCTACTTATGACACGGTTTTTGAGGATGATGGGCTCTTATTGGCAATGGTTGAAAAAGCCAACAAGGCGGGTGCCATTACCACAACGAATTACGGTGCGATCATAGCATTGCCCACCTTAAAACAACTAGAGGCTTAATATGAATCAGGCTGCATTGCATAAGCTAATTTCTTCCCGAAAAAAGAAGAAAGACCTCAATGATTTATTTGAACTACGTTTAGCTACCAATCTTACACTGATAAAAGATCTGTTTTTTTCGATTTATGGGAAAAATAGAAATACGGAGTTCGCCGCACTATTACAAAAGTTGCCAAAACTATTCGATAAACGGCCCGAATACCTTAAAAGGCAGGACATCCATAGGCTAGGGATCGGTAATTGGTACCAATCAGAGCAGATGATGGGCATGCAACTGTATGTAGACCACTTTAACAAAGACCTAAAGGGCTTACAGGACAAACTGGGCTATTTTGAAGATCTGGGTATAAACTTTTTACACCTAATGCCCATTACCGAGAGGCCAAAAGGAGAGAATGATGGAGGATATGCCGTAAATAATTACACCGCGATAGCCAAAAAATATGGTTCAAAAAAAGATTTGGCAAGTCTTACACAGCAGATGCGGGCCAAAAAAATGTACCTCATGCTCGACTTTGTCGTCAATCATACGTCTGACGAGCACGCCTGGGCAAAAAAAGCCAAATCGGGGAACACGAGGTATCAAGATTATTATTACACCTATGCAGAAAGGGACGTTCCCGATGCCTTTGAAAAAAACCTTCCAGAGGTGTTTCCAGAGACGTCACCAGGTAACTTCACCTATATTCCTGAAATGGAAAAATGGGTCATGACCGTATTCAATACCTATCAATGGGATTTGAATTATACCAACCCAGAAGTCTTTATGGCCATGTTGGTGAATTTGGTCGAGCTCTCAAATATGGGTGTTGATGTGGTTCGCTTTGATGCCTTGGCCTTTTTATGGAAAAAGATGGGTACCGTATCACAAAACCTACCTGAAGCCCATGCGATTATTGCCCTCTTTAGAATGTGCCTACAAGTGGTGGCCCCCGGTACCATTTTACTTGCCGAGGCCATTGTCGCGCCCAAAGAGATCATCAATTATTTTGGTACGGGCCCCACGAAAGGTAATGAATGTGAGGTGGCGTACAATGCCTCGCTAATGTCTTTGCTTTGGAATTCGATAGCCACCAAAAAAACGGCTTTGCTGTACAAAAGCTTGATCGACATTCCGAACAAACCAAATGATGCGACCTGGATCAACTACATACGTTGTCATGACGACATCGGCTTAGGTTTGGATGACCGGCTTATCCAAGAACTGGGTTGGAACCCCAAGGGCCATCGAAAGTTTTTGTTGGATTATTATTGCCAACGATTGGATTGGTCACCAGCAAAGGGAATGCTTTTTATGCATAACCCAAAAACAGGTGATGGCCGTATCACAGGCAGTGCTGCCTCTTTATTAGGGTTGGAAAAAGCCTTACTGACCAAAAACAAAACAGAGATCGATCAATCAGTGGCTAAGATTATTATGCTCCATGGCATTATATTGGCCTTTGGCGGAATACCCCTCATTTATGCCGGGGATGAAATCGGCACCCTGAACGATTACTCTTTTTTAAATGAAGATGGTAAAAAAGAAGATAGCAGATGGGTCAATAGGCCAAAACAAGACTGGGACGTAATCAAGGCCTTGAAAAAGAAAAAATCACCACAACAAAGAATTCATGATACCCTAAAAATGTTGATTGCGATTCGCAAGAAAAATCCTGTGTTCGCAGACCATTCCAATTTCACCTTGCATCATACCGGCAATCAGCATATCCTCTTATTCGAACGTACCTCAAAAAGCAAAAAAAGTGTACTGGTACTATGTAATTTCGATGACAACCCACAAGTATTGGACGGAAGTCTACTTTCAAAACTGGGGTACCTAAAAAATCAAGAATTCCATGAAATGATAACCGCTACCAACAACAAGCTCAATAGCGGTTTTTTAGAGGTGAAGCCATACCAATTGTTATGGCTGCAAAAATAACAGATCAGTTATAGCGTACTTTTCGAATTACCCTGAGCGACTCTTTCAATATTTGATAGGCTTTTCCACTCTTTCTTTTTAAAAGCGGCCTTGCCTCCTCCATACGTTCTTTAGCCTCTTCAAAACCATTCAAATAGCAGATCAAATAGGTATCGGGTAAGTGCAGTAAATCTTCATTTTCATGAGAAGTCAAGGTTTGCCCTTTTTGCAACTTTTGCAATAGTGCTGAATTGGCATTGAAAATATGATGTAATGTTTTTTTGTCATATTGCGGTGGCTGAAACAATAACTCACTGTTGATGTTGTAATTACCATTCTCGGCAAAAGTAATGGTCATTTCTTCCAAAGGATAGTATTTCTGTTGACTACCTAGGCCCAACTGTATATATTCTAGAGTGGTAAACGAGTTTTCATCATAGGTAATGGTCACCTCGTCTAAAGCAGAATAGAAAAGCTTTACTTGTTCATTGATCAATTCGATATCGACTCGCGAATAATAGACTTGGTCTTTTACTTTTTTTTCTTGTCCTGCCCAACATACGACAAATTGTTCTTTAAAGACCTTATAGCTGCTGGTCAAGTCAGGGTGGCGATTGTTCATAAAATCAATAACGCCATCCAATGTTAGTTCAATATTATTACGGGCATGTTGCTCTATCGTGGCTACTTTCCCTGAATTGATATCCTTCAATTCAATATCAAATGCCTTGGGTAGGCTAATACTACCCTCTCGAAAAAAAACCGCGCCTCCGTAATACTTCCAGATATTTTTGCGCAAGGCACAGACTTTCCCGTTTGATTTTATGGTGACCAAGCCTACGACCTTACCTTCGGGCAAATGCGGAAACGGGATGTTTTCGTAAGCTATTAATGGCGGACTGTCTAAATAAGCATTCACCAGGTTCTGAATCTTACTATCATCAAAAAAGTCTACCCCGACGATTTTATTGTCTTCGTCTTCAACGCCAACAACGATAAAGGAATTGTTTTTTGGATTGCTATTGGCCAATGCACAGACGTGTTTAAGAAATTTTGCCTTCCCCTCTTTTTCACCAATGGATATGAAACGCTTTTTATCATAAAAACTATTCTCATCATTATGGGCAAGAAGGTTTTTCACCAAAAGGCGCTTATTGATCATAGCTTTTTGTTCACTATGGTAGAACTCGCTTGAGCTGTTGACATCACCACCAAATCAGCTATGTTCACATGGTACGGTCTCGTAACCACAAAATGAATGATGTCAGCAATATTTTCAGGCCGTAGTGGTTGGTATCCTTGATATACTTTTTCGGCACGTTTGGTATCGCCCTTAAAACGGACTTCGCTGAATTCCGTTTCGACGAGACCAGGGTTGATGGCCCCAACACGTATTCCGTAAGCATTCAAATCAATGCGCATACCCTGATTGATGGCGTCAACGGCGTATTTACTGGCACAATAGACATTTCCATTAGGGTACACCTCTTTGCCGGCCGTTGAACCGATATTAATGATATGACCACTTCTGCGTGCCACCATTTGGGGCATAACCGCCTTTGATACGTAAAGCAATCCCTTCACGTTGATATCGAGCATGGCATCCCAATCGTCTAAACTACCTTGGTCAATAGAATCTAATCCATGGGCATTACCTGCATTATTAATCAGTATGTTGATAGTTTCAAAAGCCGCAGGCAACGATGCTATGGCACTACTGACATCGTTTTTGTCCCTGACATCAAAGTTTAATGTGGTAACCTCGGTTTTTAAACTCAATTCTTTTTGTAAGGTCTTTAATCTTCCCTCTCTACGGCCACAAAGGATAAGTCTAAACCCTTTTTGAGCCAAAAGCTCAGCGGTCGCTTTCCCTATTCCGCTGGTCGCGCCGGTTATAAGTACGGTTTTTGCCATGTTTCTTTGAATTAAGGTACGGGTTCTCCTTTACTAGCCTCGAGCAATAAAAACCAATCTTGAAGCTCAAGTTCAATGGCGGCGGCTTCAAAAGAAAGTTTTAAGCGTTCTTTATTCGTAGTGCCTACAACGGGGTATACCCCTGCCGGGTGTTTTAGGATAAAAGCCAACAACAACTGACTTTCATCGGCATCGTATTTGGTTTTCAATACATCCAACACCTTTCGAATACGTTCATTTTGAAGGTTCTTATCCCTGAAATAATTACCAAGGGGGCTCCATGACATGGCCATTCTATTTGCGGCAATACTATCATCAAACGTACCATCGTACATCGGCTCATCGTGTGTCAAGGAAAATTCTACCTGATTTGCAGTAATTGGTTGCCTAGTTTCCAACATAGCAATTTGTGATGGCGTGAAATTGGATACGCCAAACCTTTTTATCTTGCCCTGTGCCATAAGTTTTTGAATGGCACCTGCAATTTCATTGGGTTCCATTAGGGGGCTAGGGCGGTGTAACAACAACAGGTCGAGATAATCGGTTCGTAACTTTTTCAATGATTGTTCTACCGACCAAATGATATACGCACTGTCATATTGGTAATGAGCGACTTTGTTCGGACGCCCATTGGTCATCTGGATACCGCATTTTGAAATGAACTGAACGGAGGACCTTTCGATACCACTTTCGGCAAACGCTTTTCCGAATACCGTCTCATTTTCATAATCCCCATAAATATCGGCATGGTCAAATGAGGTAATCCCCACTTCCATACAATGGTTTATCAACGCTATCATCTGCTGGGTTGAAAGTTGTTTTCCCCAGCTTCCCCAGGTCATGGTACCGGCTATAATCCTTGAGTACGAAGTAGTATCTTGCATATGTCGTGAAAATATAAAATTAATACCTTAAACTCTTCATAAATCTAAGGCTTGCGCGGTTTTTTTAACCAATAATTAACAGCCCGATTTTAAATTAATTTTCATTTTGCACTTCTTTAAAAACTTAAGTAAATAAACAAGTTACGATACGATTTTCCTATGGAAGAAAATACTACAATAGACATTAGCGCGGTAAATGAGAAAATAGCACAAGAAAGCGCTTTTATTGACTTACTTACCACGGAAATGAACAAGGCCATTGTAGGTCAGAACCATATGGTAGAGCGTCTGCTCATTGGTTTGCTCGGGCAAGGCCATATTCTATTGGAAGGCGTGCCCGGTTTGGCGAAGACCTTGGCCATAAACACGTTGGCCAAAGCTGTGAAGGGAAGTTTCAGTAGAATTCAGTTCACTCCTGATTTGTTACCTGCCGATGTAGTAGGAACCATGATCTACAACATAAAGGAAAATGATTTTTCTATAAAGAAAGGACCGATTTTTGCCAACTTTGTGTTGGCCGACGAAATAAACAGGGCACCTGCCAAAGTACAATCGGCCCTTTTAGAGGCGATGCAGGAAAAACAGGTGACTATCGGTGACGAAACTTTTAAACTTAGTCCCCCGTTCTTGGTAATGGCCACCCAAAACCCTGTAGAGCAAGAAGGTACGTATCCATTACCTGAAGCCCAGGTCGATCGTTTTATGTTGAAAACAGTAATCGATTACCCCAAGTTGAATGAGGAACAATTGATTATCAGACAAAATTTGAGGGGAGCTAACGAGCCTATTAAACCCGTGGTTTCGTTAAAGCAAATATTAAGCGCCCAACAAACGGTTCGTGAGGTTTACATGGATGAGAAGATCGAGAAATACATTCTTGATATCATTTTTGCAACCCGTTATCCTGAAAAGTATAATCTTGAACATTTAAAACCCCTTATCAGTTTTGGTGCCTCGCCGAGGGGTAGTATCAACCTTGCCAATGCCTCGAAATGTTATGCCTTTATCAAAAGAAGGGGATATGTGATTCCTGAGGATGTTCGCGCCGTAGTACACGACGTTTTGCGCCATAGAATTGGAATAACCTATGAGGCCGAGGCCGAAAATATTACTTCTGAAGAAATCATAAACAAGATTGTAAACGAGGTTGAGGTACCTTAAATCAGTTATCAGTAGACAACGGGCAATTTTAAATCTACATATTGTTTACTGGATACGAATTAGTGTTTACTGAGCCAAATGGATACAAAAGAGCTACTTAAAAAAGTACGGAAAATCGAAATAAAGACCAGACGTTTGTCTGATCATGTCTTTGGGGGTGAGTACCATTCCACCTTTAAAGGGCGCGGTATGACTTTTAGCGAGGTACGCCAATATCAATTTGGGGATGATGTTCGGGCCATTGATTGGAATGTCACTGCAAGATATAACGAACCTTTTGTCAAGGTTTTCGAAGAAGAACGCGAGTTGACCATGATGTTGATGGTAGATGTAAGTGGTTCAGAACTTTTTGGCACCACCAATCAATTCAAGAAAGAGGTCATCACTGAAATCTCGGCTACTTTGGCCTTTTCGGCCTTGCAAAACAATGATAAGGTAGGCCTTATCCTATTTTCCAATGAAGTAGAACTCTTTATACCTCCGAAAAAAGGTAAAAGCCATGTGCTACGTATCATTAGGGAACTTTTGGAGTTCGAGCCCAACAATCACCAAACGGATATCGCCGAGGCTTTAAAATTCTTGAGAAACGTAATGAAAAAAAAGGCGATTGTCTTTGTGCTATCTGATTTTTTGGCCGATGACTATGCCAACACCTTGCGTATTGCCGGTAATAAACATGATGTTACCGGAGTACGGGTGTATGATGAAAAGGAGGAGTATATTCCGAATTTAGGAATGATACAAGTTCAAGATGCTGAAACAGGTGCCGTTCAATTGGTAAATACCGGTTCAAAAAAAATACGCCATGAGTATTGGAAGTATTACATGGAACGGGTCGATTATTTCAATGATGCATTCGCCAAGTCAGGTAGTGGGGTATTAAGTTGTAGGGTAGATGAAAGCTATGTGAAAAAGTTATTGGGCTATTTTAAACGCAGGGGATAAAATGAAACGTAACGGTTTGAAATATGGTATCGAAAAGCTTACCAAGCCCATAAGGCTTGGTATCGGCTTATGCCTCCTAGTTTTTTCCGTTGGGGTCTCCTCACAAGAAAATTCGAGGGTCACCGCACAGATCGATACTTCAACTATCAGAATCGGGGAACAGATCAACTATAAGATAACTGTAGAAACCGACTCGCTTAATATCGTCTACTTTCCAGAAGACCAAACCTTTTCACCTTTGGAAATGGTAGAGGCCTTAAAAATTGACACTTCGAAGAACAAGGATAGGATTACCTTGCAGCGCATATATGCCTTAACACAATTTGATAGCGGAGCCTATACCATACCACCGCAACGTATCGCCATTAATGAGGCCCCTTTTTTTACGGATTCCTTCAACATTAAAGTTGCTGATGTGGTCGTGGATACCACCAAGCAAAAACTGTACGACATAAAACCACTGATCGAAGTCGAAAGGAATAATGCAAAATTGTGGAAAACACTCTTATGGATATTCTTGGGATTACTTTTAATCGGTGCTTTGGTATATTGGTTTTTCCTTAGAAAAAAACCTTTGACGGAAGAGGAAAAAGTAGCTTTGTTGCCACCTTATGACAGGGCACTTCTACAATTAAAAGAGCTCGAAAACTCAAGATACCTCATTCAAGACGAGTACAAAAAATACTATTCTGAACTCACTTCAATAGTACGCTCTTATCTTGAGGAAGACGCCCATGTGTCAGCCTTGGAAAGTACGACCGATGAACTGATCCAAAAATTAGAGCTTTTAAAAGATGCCGGTGAGTTAAAAATAGAGGATGACACCCTTACACAGTTTAAAAAAGTCTTAAAAACGGCGGATTTGGTAAAATTTGCCAAATCAAAGCCACCCACATCGGTTGCTGAGGAAGATCGAAAGCTGGTGGAAAATATTGTCGTTAAGACCAAAGAGGCACTGCCAGAACCAACGGTTGAAGAATTACTTCATGATGAAGCGTATTTAGAAGAACTGGCAAGAAAAAAACAACGGAAACGTGTTTGGATTGCCGCCGCGTCTTTTGCAGGATTGTTGCTCATTGCCACGATAAGTGCAGTGGGCTATTATGGTTTTGAATACGTCAAGGATACCGTATTCGGTCACCCGACAAAAGAGTTGTTGGAGAAAGAGTGGGTAGCTAGTTCTTACGGGTTTCCGCCAGTTGAGATTGAGACTCCCAAGGTACTTTTGAGGCAAGAAGTAGAACTTCCTCCAGAAGTCAGGGAGAGTATCAAAGAAGTACAGGTATTTGGGTACCGAAGTGCCGTAGGCCTCTTTACCGTACTTACGACATCAACTACTTTTGCAGAGGCCAATGACCCTGACTTTGAAAAACCCATTGAGCAATTACTCAAGTCTTTTGAACAACAAGGTGCCCGAAACATCATTACCAAACAAGAAGAATTTTTCACCAAAGCAGGCGTGCAGGGGCTAAAGACATTTGGCAGTGGTAAATTCAAAATTCCTGAATCATCAGAATTGATTCGAGGTAAATACGCCGTGCTTAGTTTTGGTGGCAAAGGATTCATGCAACAGATTGTAATCACTTGGTTAGACGGTGACGATTACGCAGAAAACATTGTTGAACGCATACTGGCTTCGGTCAATGTAAAAACCCAGGCCTAATGTTTGACAATATAGAATTTGCAAATCCACAATTCTTTTGGTTGCTCCTATTGCTTCCGGCAGCCATACTTTGGTATATACTTACCAGAAAAGGACAAGTCGCCTCACTTAAAATATCAAGTATCAAAGGGTTTAAAAGTACTAGCATCTTACCCAAATTAAAACCCTTACTATTCGTATTACGTTTATTGGCTCTTGCTGCGATCATCACGGCCTTGGCCAGACCACAGACTGAAGATATCTCAACTCGAACAAAGACTACGAAAGGAATTGACATCGTCATGGCAATTGACGTTTCGTCAAGTATGTTGGCACGCGATTTAAAACCGAATCGACTATCCGCGCTTAAAGAGGTAGCCTCCGATTTTATCAAACAACGCCCAAGTGATCGAATAGGTTTGGTGGCCTATGCCGGCGAAAGCTATACCAAAACCCCTATTACGAGTGATAAGTCGATTGTCTTAGGCGCACTACGGGAAATCACCTATGGCCAATTGGAAGACGGTACTGCGATTGGCATGGGACTTGCGACCTCAGTCAACCGTCTAAAAGAAAGTAAGGCAATAAGCAAGGTCATCATACTTTTGACGGATGGGGTGAATAATTCTGGTTTTATAGAGCCCCAGACGGCTGCTGATCTAGCAGTGGAATACGATATCAAAACATACACTATAGGTCTGGGTACAAATGGAAATGCCCTAACCCCAATTGCATATAAACGGGATGGCACATTTCAATATGGCATGCGTCAAGTCGAGATTGATGAAAAATTATTGAAAAATATAGCTGAAGTTACCGGAGGTCAATATTTTAGGGCTACCGACAATGAAAAACTCGAAGAGATCTACAACGAGATCAATAAGCTGGAAAAAACGGAAATTGAAGAATTCAAGTATTATAAATATGAAGAGATGTTCAGGCCATTGGTATTTTTGGCAGGCCTTTTGCTTTTCTTGGAATGGGGCTTAAGAACAACGGTATTTAAAAGTTTTATCTAAATAAATGGTTCAATTTGACGAAAAATTTTACTTCTACTTTCTGGGAATCATCCCGGTGATAGTGGTGTTTTTTCTTTTTTTACAATTCTGGAGGAAGCGTAAGCAGAAAGAATTTGCAGACGCAAGACTATTGAAACGTCTTGCCCCTGAACGTTCTCAATTCAAATCTACATTAAAGCTTCTATTTCTCATATTAGGAATAAGTTTTTTGGTTCTTGCACTGGTAAATCCTAAAATCGGCACCAAACTGGAAACCGTGAAGCGTGAAGGTGTTGATATTGTTTTTGCGGTAGATGTTTCAAAGAGTATGCTTGCCGAAGATATCGCCCCCAATCGATTGGAAAAGGCAAAGCGACTGGTTTCTGAAATCATCAATCAACTCGCAAGTGATAGAATCGGAATCATTGCATATGCCGGGCAAGCCTATCCGCAACTACCAATCACAACCGATTACGGAGCGGCAAAAATGTTTTTACAAAGCATGAATACCGATATGCTCTCGTCACAAGGTACGGCCATTAACTCGGCAATAGAACTGGCCACAACATTTTATAATGATGAGGAGCAGACCAATAGGGTGCTCTTTATCATTTCAGACGGTGAGGATCACTCTGAAGGCACGACCACCCAAGCTGTTGAAAATGCCGTCGAAAATGGTATAAAAACCTATACCATAGGGGTAGGTAAGGCCAAAGGTGCCCCAATACCTATCAAACGCAGAGGTGTTGTTGAAAGTTTAAAAAAGAACAGTCAAGGAGAGGTGGTCATCACAAAACTCAATGAGGCCGTTCTTGCTGCAATCGCCGATGAAGGGGATGGTATGTACATCAACGGTTCAAATACCGAAGAGGCCGTTGAGTTTATTAAGGAAGAACTCAATAAAATGGATAAAAAAGAATTTGAGGCCAAACAATTTGCAGAGTACAAAGACCAGTTTCAGTGGTTTTTAGGCTTAGGCCTTTTATTTCTATTTTTAGATATTTTCCTTTTGGATCGTAAAACACGATGGTTAAAAAAGTTGAATTTGTTTAATGAACATGATGCATAAGATATTTACCGTAATCGTTATTGCGGCTTTTGCAATGACCGTAAATGCCCAAGAAGATAAAGAGGCCCAAAAGTTGGCGGAAAAGGCACTTAGCGAATCTAAGAACCTAACCTACGAGGCTAATGAGACCTTGGTACAAAATGATTTCATCAATGCAGAGGGCAACTACAGAAAGGCAATCTCAAAGAGCAGTGAAAATGCAGTGGCACCTTACAACCTAGGGCGTGCCTATTACAATCGGGAAAGCTATACGGAAGCTTTTGGCCGCTTTAAACAAGCAGGTGAAAAAGCTGAAGAAAAACCGGTAAAGCATAAAGCCTATCATAACATGGGCAATGTTTTTATGAAGAATAAAGAATATGAAAAAGCGGTTGAGGCTTACAAACAATCGCTGCGCAACAACCCTAATGATGATGAGACCAGATATAATCTAGCATTGGCCAAAGAATTACTCAAAAAACAACAAGACGAGCAGAAGAACGATCAGAATCAAGACGATCAAAAGAACGAAGACAACAAAGACGACAAGGAAAAAAATCAAGACCAAAACCAAGACGGCGACAACGAAAAAGACAATGAAGGTGATCAAAAAGATGACCAAAATAAAGATGAAGGTGACGAGGGCGATAAGGGCAAAGAGAAGCCTGAAGAGAATAAAGAGGGTGATGGTAAAGAAAAGAAAGAAGAGAAGCAAAAGCCCAACGAAGGAGATAAAAAAGAGGAAAAGCAAAAGCCCCGGCCAAATCAGCTATCTAAGCAGCAAATTCAGAACCTATTAGAGGCCATGCAGAATGAAGAACGTAAGGTTCAAGAAAAAATGGAGGCCAAAAAAGTCAAAGGTGCCAAAATTAAAAACGAAAAGGACTGGTAATGCAAGGGAAATTGTACAAAAAACTATGGTGGTTCCTCCCAATTTTAATTTGGGCGACCCCGCTTTTTGCACAAGAAAACACTGAAGTAAACTTTGAGGTAAAGCTTAGCAAGCAAAAACTCGGCGTTAATGAACGTCTACGTGTCGAATTTACCATGAATAAAGATGGTGATAATTTTAGTCCGCCTGATTTCAGCGGTTTTAAGGTTGTCATGGGGCCATCGCAGTCTATTAGTTCTTCATGGATCAATGGCAAACGCAGTTTTTCAAAATCGTATTCATACATTTTAAAGCCACAGACCAAGGGTAATTTCAAAATTGGTCAAGCGACCATTGAAATCAATGGTGAAACCTATAAAACCTTACCAAAAGACATCACGGTTACGGCGGCAGTGGCCAATCCGAATGCCCCAAAGTCCGCCGATGATATCGCCGATGAAAATTTGCATTTGGTGGCAGAAGTCTCTAAAGGAAATCCTTATTTGAATGAGGCGGTTACGGTGGTTTACAAACTATATATAAGTCCGTCCATCTCCGTAACCAACTTTAGGCCCGTAGACAGCCCAAAGTATAATAACTTCTGGAGTCAAGATATTCCCGTCACAAAATACAATACCACAAATTCAACATATCAAGGGAAACCCTATCGCAGTGTCATCTTAAAAAGGGTTGTGTTATATCCCCAAAAATCAGGAAAGCTGAATATTGAACCGTTATCGCTTGAAGTATATGTGGATGTCCCTACGAATAGACGCGATTTTTTTGGTGGAAAAATCTATACCCAGGCAAGTAAGACCGTTTCAGCTGGTAGTAGGACCTTGAATGTAAAACCACTGCCAGAAAAAGGAAGACCCGTCGATTTTGGCGGTGCGGTAGGTGAATTTGATTTCTCGGTCACAACGAGTAAAAATTCATTGAATGCCTCAGAATCATTACAGGCCATTGTCGAGGTTTCAGGAAAAGGTAACCTTAAATTGTTTCAACTGCCCAAACCTGAACTGCCAAGTGCCTTAGAAGTTTATGAACCTGAATTTGATGAAAGTGTTCGAACGACTATTTCTGGAATGCAAGGCAAAATCACGAACAATTATACGATTGTGCCAGCTTATAGGGGTAAGTATCCGATACCCAGTATATCATTTAGTTATTTTAACCCGAAAACAGGTACGTACAATACCCTTGAATCCGACGAGATCACGGTCAATGTATTAGAGGGCCCCACGGATGCTTCTAGTACTTCGGACAACGGTATTTCTGGAAATCAAAAAATTGCCGTTCAGACCGGTAAGCAATTCCATTTTATTAAGGTAACCCCCAACTTGACGAAAATAGGTGCGAATTACTTTTTTGGTTCGACTCGTTTCTTTGCATTGCTTTTAGGCCCTTTACTACTTATTCCCTTGTTTGTATTGTACCGAAAGCAACGCAGGATAAATGCTGATGATGTTGAGGGCAACAGGCTTAAAAAAGCGAATAGGTTGGCTAAAAAATACTTGTCAACGGCTAAAAAAGAGCTAAATAATGAGGCGAATTTTTATGTAGCCTTGGAAAAAGGATTGCACAATTACTTAAAGGCCAAGCTCAAAATAAAAACCTCAGAGTTCAGCAAAGAAAAGATTACGACACTATTACAAGAAAGAACTATTTCAGAAGAAACGATAGCCCAGTTTATCAGTTTATTGAAGAACTGTGAAATGGCTCGTTACAGTCCGTTCACCGATGTTCAGATGCAGCAAGATTATGAAAGGGCAAGTCAGGTAATTTCTTTGATAGACAAGCAATTATAAAAAATTGATGAGCCAGAAAAACAACATCCGTAAATCCCTGATAGTGCCCATAAATAATATGTACAAATGAAAAGATTGCTTCTCACGGCGTTATTGATGTTTCTCTACGTTGGTGTTTTCGGCCAAAACAACACTTTGTTCGAAAAGGCCACCGAAGCGTATAATAATGGGGAATTTCAAAAGGCAATCGAACTGTACGAAAAAATTCTTGAAAATAACCAGCACTCCGCAGCACTCTATTTTAATCTTGGCAACGCCTTTTACAAAAAGAATGAAATTGGGCCAAGTATCTATTACTACGAAAAGGCCCTATTGTTAAGCCCCAATGATGAAGAGATAAAGAACAATTTGGGGTACGCCCAAAATATGAGGCTCGATGCTATTGAAGAAATGCCCCAAACGGCTTTTGCCAAATTTTATGACACCACTATTGCCCTTTTGACTTTTGAACAATGGGCCTATTTGGCCATTGCCATGACCATGGCATTTGTAATCGCCTACATCGCCTATTATAGCCTGTTGGGGGCAACCCAGAAAAGAATTTCGTTTATCCTTAGCATCATTGCCATTGTAATTTGCATCGCTTCGATTGCTTTCGCTTACTTACAATTCGAAAGGTTTCAACAAGATAATCCGGCAATAGTCTTTTCTAGGGAAATAGCGGTGACCTCAGAACCCAATAAACGTAGTGAACGAATCTTTACACTTCATGAAGGTACCAAAGTCAATGTTTTAGAAACTTTGGATGATTGGCAAAAAATCAAAATCGCCGATGGCCAAACAGGGTGGATGCCCTCTGAGAATTTGAAACTGTTAAAAAAATTTTAAAGCAGATTTAACAGGGTTTAATAGGTTTACTATTACCTTTACGGTTCAGTTTTTCTTCAATGTTAAAGTCTTTTACATTTTCATTACTTGCCATCATGCTTGTAATCTCTATTCTAGCACCTTCCCTTGAGGCAATTTGTAAGCCTGATTATGAAAGTGCCCTTGTGCTTGATTCAAATGAAGAAGAAAACAGTAAGAACGAAACTGAGAATAAGTTTGATGAAAATGAACTGTTTTTTTCCAATTCCATTGAAAACAAAGCAATCTCTTTGATCCAAGAGGTCATTAGAAACCAAATTACGCCATTGCCCTACTCAGACGTTTCGACTGAAATTGTCTTACCTCCACCAAAAAGATGACCTACACCAACCAATAAGTAAATTAGTATCTTTAAAATTATCTTCAAGCTCAAAAAGCTGAGAAGACTAAAAACAATTTCACATGTTCAAGTATATAAAAAATGACTTGCCTGCAAGTATCGTTGTGTTTTTTGTGGCACTCCCCTTGTGTTTGGGTATTGCCCTAGCCAGTGGTGCCCCTCTTTTTTCAGGATTGATAGCAGGTATCGTTGGGGGTATCGTTGTGGGTTCATTAAGTGGCTCACAAATAGGGGTTAGTGGCCCTGCGGCAGGTTTGGCCGCCATCGTATTAACAGCTATTGGTGCTTTGGGAGGGTATGAGAACTTTCTGGTAGCCGTCGTTTTGGGTGGAATTATCCAAGTAGTTTTTGGTATTTTAAAAGCTGGGATTATCGGTTATTATTTTCCGTCTTCAGTAATAAAGGGTATGCTGACAGGTATCGGCATCATAATCATCTTAAAACAAATTCCCCACTTTTTTGGCTATGATCCAGACCCAGAAGGGGATTTTGCTTTTTTTCAGGTTGATGGTAAAAACACTTTTTCAGAAATTTTTGAAACTATAAACAACATAAGCCCTGGGGCGACTTTAGTAGCTTTGATTGGTCTCGCTATTTTATTGCTTTGGGACAGGGTATTATCTAAAAAAGGAAAGATATTCCAGTTGATCCAAGGACCCTTGGTAGCCGTTGTCGTCGGTATTATCTTCTTCATCTTAACAAAAAATAGCGATACATTCTCAATTTCAGCGAATCATTTGGTAAGTGTTCCGATACCTGAGGACGCCGAATCTTTTATTGCGCAATTCAGTTTTCCAAATTTTTCGGTGATAGGGAATCCTGAAATATGGATTACCGCCTTCACGATAGCCCTAGTGGCAAGTTTAGAGACCTTACTCTGTGTCGAGGCTACCGACAAATTAGATCCAGACAAAAGGGTCACCCCAACCAATAGGGAATTGTTGGCACAGGGTACGGGAAATGTAATTTCAGGCATGATCGGTGGTTTACCTATTACGCAGGTAATCGTTCGTAGTTCAGCGAACATCCAATCAGGTGGTAAATCGAAAGCGTCAGCAATTATCCACGGGTTTTTTCTGTTGATCTCGGTAATCCTTATTCCAAGGTTATTGAACATGATTCCCTTGTCGGTTTTGGCCGCGATTTTATTTATCGTTGGTTATAAGCTTGCGAAACCTGCCCTTTTCAAGAAAATGTACGCCATGGGGTGGAAACAATTTATCCCCTTTACGGTAACGGTCGTAGGAATTGTATTTACCGACCTATTGATCGGCATAGGCCTTGGCTTGGCAGTCGGTATCGTCGTCATACTTATTAAAAGTTACCAGAACTCCCACTTTTTACATATTGAAGATAGAAGTAATGGCAAACATAAGATTAAAATGACCCTGGCCGAAGAGGTTACCTTTTTTAACAAAGGGGCCATCTTAAAGGAGTTGGATAGTCTTCCTGAAGATTCATATCTAGAATTGGATGTTAGAAAGACTAGGTACCTGGATAATGACATCATTGAAATTCTGGAAGATTTTTCAGAAAAGGCGAAAAACAGGAATATTGATATTAAATTAATCTCAGAAAGGGGTGAAGTGGAGAACCCTGAAAGTTATATTCAGTTCTTTAAACTAAGACGAAAAACAACATAAAAATAAAAACATGAAAGCTCAAACAAAAGAAACACAGGCAGCATTGAATCCTGAAGGTGCTATTGCGCTTTTAAAAGAGGGTAATCAGCGTTTTGTTCAAAATAAAAAGGCAGATCGTAATTTGTTGGCCCAGGTAAAACAGACCACCAACGGTCAATATCCATTTGCAACTATTTTGAGCTGCATAGATTCTCGGGTTTCGGCAGAACTCGTCTTTGATCAAGGCGTGGGTGATATTTTCAGCGCAAGGGTAGCTGGCAATATCGTGAATGAAGATATCCTGGGCAGCATGGAATTTGCTTGCAAACTTGCAGGAACCAAGGTAATCGTAGTATTGGGCCATACGAGTTGTGGTGCCGTAAAAGGTGCTTGCGACGATGCAAAACTAGGCAATCTAACCATATTACTACATAAAATAAAGGCAGCGGTAAGGGCCGTTCCAGAACCTTCGGACGCTACGAACCGAAACTCTAAGAACATTGATTTTGTGAATAATGTCGCAGAAAAAAATGTGCAATTGACTATTGATGACATAAGAAGCCTTAGTCCGGTACTAAATGATATGGAAGGGAATGGGGAAATCGCAATCGTTGGCGCCATGTATGACATTGCAGATGGAAAGGTCCATTTTATGTAAAATCGATTACAACAACACAATTAGAGGTCAATGCTGCGATGGTATTGACCTTTTTTATATCATTTTTATGAAAGAAGCCCTTAAATTCAAAAATAGGTAGCGATTCAAAAAAGCACTAAATTTGTGGGTTAATAGCGCCATCAACCATGATTGAGACCATTAAAGAACATTTAGCCGAAGTTAAAAAATTCACTTCTACCTCTAAAGATGAAATTGAGCGTTTTCGAATAAAATATTTGGGGAAAAAAGGCTTATTGAATGACTTTTTTGCTGAATTTAAGAACATTCCCAACGAACAAAAAAAGGAATTCGGCCAAGTTATCAATCAATTGAAGACTACCGCCACTGAAAAAGTAAACTCCCTTAAAGCGGTCATTGACGAACAAACAGAGGTTTCTGGGCAATATGGTGATCTTACAAGGCCAGGGCAGCCTATCGAGATTGGTGCAAGACATCCCATATCCATAGTCAAAAACCAAATCATCGATATTTTTTCACGCATAGGGTTCAATGTTTCTGAGGGGCCTGAAATCGAAGATGACTGGCATAATTTTACGGCCTTGAACTTACCCGAATATCACCCGGCACGTGATATGCAAGACACCTTCTTCATTCAAACAGATCCAGATATTCTATTACGTACCCATACGTCATCGGTACAGGTACGCTACATGGAAAACAACAAACCCCCTATCAGAACTATTTCTCCTGGGCGGGTATATCGTAATGAGGCGATTTCTGCACGTTCGCATTGTTTCTTTCACCAAGTGGAAGGCCTTTACGTTGATAAGGATGTCTCATTTGCAGATTTAAAACAGACCCTACAATTCTTTACGACGGAACTTTTTGGTAAATCAAAGATTAGACTTCGCCCATCGTATTTCCCATTTACGGAACCAAGCGCAGAGGTTGATGTTTATTGGGGCTTAGAAACCGAGACGGATTATCGCATGACCAAAGGCACGGGTTGGCTAGAGATTATGGGTTGCGGAATGGTCGATCCCAATGTGCTACAAAACTGTGGTATTGATCCAGAAACCTACTCTGGTTTCGCATTTGGAATGGGTATTGACCGTATCGCCTTATTGCTACATCAAATTTCGGATATTCGTTTATTGAGTGAAAATGACGTACGATTCTTGGGGCAATTTAAAAGTTCACTTTAGAAACGCGAATCCACTTCAATTTCTCAATTGCGTTAAAAAAATACGGGAAAACATTCTTCTTCGGTTTTAAGATGCTTGTTTAAAGCAGCATTGTGCTTATTTTTAACCAAGTAAAGTAATCGTTCTAATTTGATTTTTATGGCAAAACCATTCTACGATACCAAATATTTAAAAGGGGATATTACCGGCGGACTTGTAGCCGGTGTTGTAGCACTACCGTTGGCACTTGCGTTTGGTGTGCAATCTGGTCTAGGCGCCATTGCCGGGCTTTATGGTGCCATTGCTGTTGGTATATTGGCTGCCCTTTTTGGGGGTACCACCACACAAGCCAGCGGCCCAACCGGACCAATGACCGTGGTATCGGCGGCACTTGTGGCCAATGCGATTGAAATGGCAGGTAGCCTTCAAGATGCCATGGGCATTATTTTGCTGAGCTTTTTGGTTGGGGGTGCACTGCAGATAGTCTTTGGTCTAATAAATATCGCAGGATATATCAAATACTTTCCATATCCCGTAATCTCAGGGTTTATGAGTGGTGTTGGTTTAATCATCATCATTCTGCAAATTGCACCTTTCGTTGGTTTGGATGCCGCAAAATCCACCTTAAAGGTCATGGCCGATCTACCCAGGTTATTCACTGATTTTAACTGGCAGGCATTGGCATTGGGGGCTATGACGGTGGTCATTTACTACGTTTTTCCAAAAATTACCAAAGCAATTCCCAGTGCGTTAGTTGCCCTCATCGTGGTATCCATATTCGCTTATTTTATCAAGTGGGATGTGCCGATTATTGGTACCATCCCCTCTGGCTTACCCACGCTACAGCTCGATGGTCTTTTCACGGTTGATAGTAGTGCATATGGTTTGGTTTTGGAATATGGTATGGTACTGGCAGTTTTGGGTTCTATTGATTCGCTACTCACATCGGTCATTGCCGATAACATGACCAAAACGAAACACAATAGCAACCGCGAGCTGATTGGGCAAGGTATCGGTAATATGGTAGCTGCCCTAATTGGGGGCATACCGGGTGCAGGTGCAACAAAAGGTACGGTGGTAAACATTAATTCTGGGGGACGCACACGATTATCAGGAGCATTACACGGTGCTTTTCTTTTGACGGTTTTGTTAGGGTTGAGTTCTTTGGCTGCTTATATTCCCTTAGCTGTTTTAGCAGGGATCTTAATTCCTATCGGATTCAAGATCATTGATATAAAAGGTCTTCGACATCTGAAGATCGTACCACGGGCCGATGCGGCCGTATTGATCATCGTGTTACTTTGGACTACTTTCGGAAGCCTAATTCAAGCTGTGGGCATTGGGGTCACCTTGGCCGCCCTGCTCTTTATGAAACGTGCCAGTGATATTGGTGAAGAAGGCATGCAGGTAGGTACTTTAGCAGGTTTTGACGGTGAAAAGCCATGGGAAGATGAGACCGAATTCTATGAAAAATTCAAAGATAAGATTTACATCAAACACTTATATGGTCCCCTGTTCTTCGGTTTCACCTCCCATTTTCAAGAACAGGTTAAAAATATTGATCATGATATCAAAATATTGATCATTAGAATGGATCGCGTTCCCTATGTGGATCAATCAGGTATTTACGCCTTGGAGACCGCCATTTTAGACTTGACCCTCAAGGGTATTAAAGTCATCATTACCGGGCTCAAAGAACAACCCAGTGACCTATTGAAGGCTATTGATATTATCCCTGATTTAGTACCGGAACAACAAGTGTTCCATCATGTAGAAGATAGTTTTGATTGGGTCTCCGATCAATTGGGGAATTAAATTTCGTACCCATCAATGAAGAAGGATATCCACATTCCTATTTCTAAAGAAGTCTACGTGGCCATTGTACACGAGTGGAACAAAGAATTCTTGTCGAAAGACTGGAACGCCTACCTTATCAATAACAGAAATACCCCTATTCAAATGGCCTTGGTCGTTTCAAAAGGGTATGACGACGATCGTAAGACCTCAACCATGAGGTATGCCTTTGGTGTAGTCAAAGCCAAGGGTTATGAGAAGATTGAAATGGTGACGGAAGACGTGCTTGCCCTTAACAATGAATTTTATGTCACCTATTACGCTGATGATCAATTATACGAAAGGCGGTTTATCTTTGAAAAAAATACGGTCACCAAGAATAATCTTATTACTATTCCCTTGCTGGAAATGGATGGTATTTTCGCCAAATAACCCTAAATATTTCTGTTTAACCATTTCAGATTGATAATTTTTACAGGGTCAAAATCCATATCTACTATTTTAACCCCTTGATTTTTATTTTTTTACCATAGGATTCTTTGTCTTCGCTCCCTAATTTAGGGTCATGGCGAATTCAAAAAACTACTTCTATGAAAACCAACCGACTAAATCGAAGAGATTGGCTTAAAAAAGGAATACTAACAGCTGGCGGGGTCATGGCCGCCCCGTACCTTGGCTTTGCTGAAACTTCTAGGGGCCCACTGCAACTAGATGTTAGTGGTAATGCCATTTACAGCCCTTTCTTCAAAGAATACCTACCTGACATCACAAGGGGGTTTCCGTTGTTGGAAGCCAAATTGAATGCCAATGAAAATCCATATGGACCTTCACCAATGGCGTTGGATGCTCTAAAAAAATCCGCTGCGGGAGGGAACCGCTATGCATGGAAAGAACTTTTTCAACTGGTAGACAAAATAGCGGACTTTGAGGGTGTCACCCCAAAAAACATCATGATGGGCCCAGGTTCTTCTGATTTATTGGAGAAGACGGCGATGGTCTTGTTCATGAACGGTGGTAACGTTGTTTCTGCCGATCCTGCATACATGTCTTTAATACGTGTAGCCGAAGCCGCCGGTGGTACTTGGAAGCCCGTACCGTTAAAAGAGGATTGGTCCCATGATCTAAAGGCAATGGAGGCCGCGATTGATGAAGATACCAAGTTGGTATATATCTGTAACCCGAACAATCCGACAGGTACGATAACGGATGCTACCGAGCTACTTGATTTCTGCTCTCGAGTATCTGAAAAAGTCACGGTTTTTGTTGACGAGGCCTATTTATGGTTTTTAGGGAATGGAGCAGAACAAAGCATGGTTTCCTTAATCAAAGAGGGTAAGGATGTTATCGTTGCGCGTACTTTTTCCAAAATACATGGTATGGCAGGCCTTCGAGTAGGATATGCCGTTGCACAAGAGACAACCTTAGATAGACTTCAAGAAATTACCAGGGCAGGTATGGGCATCTCATATCCTTCAGTATATGCCGCAATGGGTGCCATGGATGATGTTGTATTTTTAGAAAGTTCGCGTATAAAAAACGTGGAGTGCCGTGAGTATGTCTATGAAGAACTCACCAAAATGGGTATTGAATATGTCCCTTCATATACAAGCTTTATGATTTTTCCCATTGAAATGGAGGGTAAAGAATTTCTCCAGAAGATGACCGAATTAAAAGTTGGTGTCCGTGCCTTCAATTTTATGGATAAAAATTGGTGTCGCGTAAGTATGGGCACTATGGATGAGATGAAACTTTTCATAACCGCTTTGCAGAAGGTCATCGTATAGCTAGATGGATATAAGTTTTCAAAAAACGATAGTATTTTTATTTTTCATCTTTATCGGGTTTCTACTAAAAAACAAGTTTAAATCTAAAGATGAGGTAACGGGTATAAAAAAGATTATTTTAAACCTTGCCTTACCTGCTACTATCTTCATTGCCCTTTTGGGGGTTCATATTAAACTGAATTTGTTATTGTTACCCCTTTTAGCCCTTGGGCTTAACCTGCTATTATTCCTGATTTTTCCTTTGGTACTCCCCGTTTTAGGAATAAAAAAAAGTACCCCCGAGTTCAGGACTGCCCGATTGCTAATTCCTTCTTTGGCCCCAGGTTTATCGTGCTTCCCTTTTGTCTTGGAATTCTTGGGTGAAGACTATCTCGCCAAAGCTGCAATGGCAGATTTGGGCAATAAGGTTTTTGTTCTGGTCATTTTGTACTTAGTAGCTATGAATTGGTACTTGTCGTTGCATGGTAAAAAACAAAAAAGCAAAGGCTCAAAAGTAGGTGCGATGCTCAAGGTAATGGTTGCTGAACCTGTGAATATTTTTATCGCCATGGCTTTGATACTTCTCGGTTTTGGCCTAAATATGGAATCATTGCCCTTTTTCATTAGTGAAACACTGCAGAAGCTAAGTATGATAATGACTCCATTGGTACTATTGTTTATAGGGCTTGCAGTGAAAATAAAACGAAAACAATTCGTTCAGATCTTCTCATTATTATCGCTAAGGGCGGGGCTTGTCTTTCTGATTTGTGGAATAGCCGTCATCATCACTGGGTTGAAAGTACAAAATGACATTCTACTCTTACTTGCTTTTGGGTTAAGTGCCTGTAGTTTTTGGCCCTATGCACATATAGCGGCGGTCGATACTTTAGAGATGACCGGCAAGGTAAAAAAGAAGACCTTTCAAAACGATTATGCGATTAGTATTCTAGCGTTGTCATTTCCGCTATCTACACTGCTTATTTTAGCGGTACTCAACACAGGCCCGTTTATAACGGTTACCCCTAATATTTTTCTGGTCTCTGCAGTTTTGGGTGTCTTAGGTTTTTTACCATCATTGTACTCTTGGTCAAAAAAAATGATGAAGCGTCAAAAACTACTGAATGCAGAAATAGACTCGCCCAGGGCAGGTCATATCTAACTACTTTAGCAGGTTATCGACCAAAATTTTAGAAAATTTTCATCAGAAAAGACCTGTTACCAATTTAAAAAAGGGACTTTACTCAACTGTGCGTTATAGTATTTCGCTTCGCCCGTTACCTCATTACCCAACCAATCGGGTTTTTCAAAAGGTGCATCTTCATGTTGCAGCTCAATTTCGGCAACTATCAAACCCTTGTTTTCACCTAAAAATTCATCCACTTCGAAAATATGGCCTGCAAAAGGAACGTCGTACCTTATTTTTTCTAAAATACCAGGTTCGCAAAGGTCGATTAAGTTCGTAGCTTCAGAAATCGAAATTCGTGTCTCCCATTCAAATCGTGTGGTACCTGAATCGTTGCCCATACCCTTGACGGTCAAATAACCTTCATCCCCTTTAATTCGCACCCGCACCGTTCGTTCTGGATCGGTGTTTAAAAAACCTTGTACTATCCTACTTTTTGAAGCCGCCATATCTTTAAAGGCGATAGATTTGACCAAGAATTTACGTTCAATTTCAAGATGTTCCATGTACGGCTAATTCTTTTAAGATATCTGAGGCAATTCGTTGATTCTTATAGTTATTATTCGCGAGCCAAACCATTGCTTTCGCAATACTATCAGGATGGATAACCCGGTACTTTTTAAAAGGACCCACCAATAAAAACCTGAAAAATGACATTAGCTTTTTAAAGAAAAACTCCCCAGGTCTTTGTTCGTTTCTATCACCGCCGATTATCGAAGGCTGCACTATATGTGTCTTTGGTATGTTAAACTGCTGCACTATCCGTTCCATTTCACCTTTGATTCGATTATAAAAAATAGCGCTTGAAACATCAGCACCCAAGGCAGAGACTACGATAAAAGTATGTATTTGATTTAAACTACAAAGTTTGGCAGCCACCACCGGTATACCATAATCAATCTTTTTATACCGCACTTTATCAGGTGTTTTGGCTTTCGTGGTGCCAATACAACAGAAAACTTCGTCTGCCCTGAATTTATCCAATTGCGTTTCTAAAGCCAACACATCGCAAAGTACCTCATCAAGTTTTGAATCTTGTATACCCACTGAAGTTCGCGAAAAAAGGATGATTTTTTGATAGCGTCCATCATGTAAAAGACATTGTAACAAAACACTCCCTACCAAGCCTGTAGCACCTAATATAATTGCTGTTTTACCTTTCGTTTCCATACATCTAAAATAACCTAAATTTGAGGTATGGACCTTGATTTCCCTTTACGAAAAATCATTCATGTCGATATGGATGCCTTCTACGCATCGGTTGAACAACATGACAATCCTGAACTCAAAGGAAAACCCGTTGCCGTAGGTGGAGGCTCGAAACGAGGGGTGGTCTCAGCCGCAAGCTACGAAGCAAGAAAGTTCGGGGTTCGAAGTGCAATGAGTGGTTTTCTGGCACAACGCAATTGTCCGGATTTGATTTTTGTGAAACCAAGATTTGACCGTTATAAAGAAATTTCGCAACAGGTACGTGCCTTGTTTTTTGAGTATACCGATTTAGTGGAACCACTTTCTTTAGACGAAGCCTATCTTGATGTGACAGAGAACAAAAAAGGAAACCCTTCTGCAACGCTCATTGCTAAGGAAATTCGTCGTAACATACTTGAAAAAACGGGCCTGACCGCCTCTGCAGGAATTTCGATCAATAAGTTCATAGCAAAAGTGGCAAGTGATTACAACAAGCCAAACGGTCAAAAAACGGTAAACCCTGAAGAGGTCATTCAATTTCTTGAAGACCTTGATATTCGAAAATTCTACGGGGTTGGCAAGGTTACCGCTGAAAAGATGTACAAATTGGGAATTTTCACAGGAAGGGATTTAAAGACAAAATCCCTCGATTTTCTTGATAATACCTTTGGTAAGAGCGGTAGGTATTATTACAATGTGGTTCGAGGTATACATTTAAGTGAGGTAAAACCACACCGTATTCCTAAATCAGTAGGTGCTGAACGAACCTTTAGGGAGAACCTCAGCAGTGAGATTTTTATGCTCGAGCGTTTAGAGAACATCGCAAGTGAATTGGAACGACGCCTTCAAAAATCAAAAATCGCCGGTAAAACGATTACCCTAAAAATCAAGTATAGTGATTTTACGCTACAAACCCGTAGCAAAACCCTCCCCTATTTTGTTGCGACTAAAGAATTGATATTGGAAACGGCTAAAGAACTTTTATACCAACAAGCCCTGCAAAACTCTGTACGCCTGTTGGGTATCTCTTTGGCAAACCTGAATACCGGCAAAAAGAACAATGTGGATAAAAGTGATGGGGAACCGCTATCGGTACAATTGAAATTTGATCTATAAACGGTTATATCAATTTAATGGATACCGTAAGCGACCAGATAATAATGGAAGAAAAGAAAATACCAATAGCATTGGCCATGAATGCCTTTTTACGTTCAATCCTGAACAGATAGGCAGCTATACTACCGGCGTATACCCCAGTGCCCGGCAAGGGAATCATTACAAAAAGGGCTAATCCGAAAAAACCGAATTTTTGAATTTTACCCCCAGTACCGACCTTGGCACGTTTTGCCACCCAAAGGGCGGCTTTTTTATAAGGTCGCCATCTAATCAATCCCTTATTCACGTATTCTAAAAAGAACATCATGATAGGGAATACCAGCAAATTAGCCAAAAAACAACTGATTAAAACCAAGTAACTATTGACTCCCTGCGCAATACCGTAAGGAATACCAACCTTTGATTCCCCAAAAGGGGAAAGGCTCCAGAGTATTGCTGTTATGAGGTCGACGATCAAAGCTTGATTTTTTGCAAAACTACAGTTGAAAACATTCATTCATAGCCAACAAAACGCTAAAACTTGAGAAATATTCTTACTTCTTGAACTTACACGCACATCGCAATATAGCCGCCACAAAATTCGTTCAAAACCAAGATTTTCATGATAGACAGACCAGTCTTTACTATATTTGAATATGGCTAAATCAAACATTAAAGAGCATATCATAGAAATTGCAAGTAAGCTATTTTACGTCAACGGCTATAACGCCACGGGTATCAATGAAATTATCACAAAAGCTGAAATTGCCAAGGCAACTTTATACCATCACTTTAAATCAAAAGAAGCGATTTGCATTGCCTACCTAGAAAGGCGTCACAAATCGTTTATGCGGTCTTTATCATCTTATGTTCTTGAAAGGGCAGAAGGAAAACAAAAATTACTGGCAATTTTTGATTATTTAAGGGATATGTATCGCAATGATGACTTCTATGGTTGTTGGGGAATCAAGACCTTTGGTGAATTGCCTCCGGACAACCAAATGATAAGCGCATTAATACAAAAACATAAGAAAGAGTTCTTACTTTTCTTAGGTGGTATCGTTGGCGATAATCTAATGAATATTTCAAAGGCAGAGACCGAAAAAATATCCGGTGGGCTTTATTTACTGTATGAAAGCGCCATAACGGAAAGCTATTTGCATAAAAATGATTGGCCCATTCATTTAGCAAAACGTATTGCACCATCACTTTTCTCTGAAGCGGAAGCATAAAAAAGTCCTGCCAATTTACTCGATTCATTTCGAGGATTGGCAGGACTCAACACCCAACTTAAAACATATTTTTACTCTACTATGAGTGTATTATCGGTACTGGTAGGATTTAATGGACAAAAATAGACATACTCCCCTTTGGCCAAGGTAGTAGGCTTTGAGGTTTGCGTCTCATTGGTCTCAACGGGGGCCGTGACATAAGCCGTTTTAATATGGTTCTCTGGCTTACTGACATCTTTTCCTTTTTCGACCAATACGAATCCTACTTTATGGTCAACTCCATTATTGGCTATTTCAAATACATAGGTTCCCTCAGAAACAGTCAATGTTTTCTGTGTAAACTCCCCTGGGGTCTGTTCCAATTGTATGGTCTTTACTGCTTTATCCGTCATTTTATCTTGTGCGTTCACGGATATAATGGTTAAAAACGCTACTGTTAAAACTGTAATTACTTTTTTCATGATTTTTGATTTTTTGCTGATATTATTTTCAGACTTTATGATTAAACTATTTTGATTAAAAATTATACTTGTGCTAATTCTAAAGGTTGTGCTACTGGAAAATCAACCGGTACCTGTGTTGTTCTGTGCAGGTAATTGGAAATTGTCTTATCGCCTACCAATACGATCGTGTCAATTAAGTTTTCTTTGGTCCATCCGGCCCTGAAGAAGTTTTCGAGTACAACGGAATCAGTAGCACCCCTACTCTCGGTTATGTTTCTGGCCAAACGGGCCAACGCATCCAATTTGGTATCAAAAGATGCATACCCTGCCCTTAACTCAAGAATTTGTTCATCGGTAAATCCGTTCATTTTACCAATGGCCGTGTGCGCCGATAAACAATAAACGCAATCGTTCACTTGGCTTACTGCGAGGTTTACCACTTCCTTTTGCTTGGCACTCAGAGATGTTTTTGCATTTGACAAGGCCAAATAATTTGATAAGGCATTCTCAGAATGGGCATACGTGGCAAAAAGGTTAGGAACGAAACCAACCGCTTTTTCCAAATTGTCAAAAATTGCTTGATTGTTCGTACTTACTTCCGTTCTCTTAGGGACATTAAATGTGTTCATAATCTTACTTTTTTTATTTTATTATTACTTGGTTTAAAAATTTGCTATAAATGGTTTTTCTGCGTCACAATAAAAATCCCCGTAATGTTTTTGGTCGCAATTTTTTTTTGAAATCAACATTGAATCAGCTGATTTATCATTATCCATAAAGTTCCCAATCGGATTAAAAGATGCTATTTCTATTGTATTCATGATATTTGATGTTTAATTACAGGGCAAAGATGCGGTGAAATGAAAATGAATAAGAGGCAGAAATTTCCCGACTGCTTGCAAAAACTTCCCTTTATTCTAAATTTTGTGTTTTAGTCTTGCCTTCTAAAGGCTTATCAGCTTTCTTTTTCAAAAAACGCGTCGAAATTTTCCAACGACTAAGAACACTTTAGGGGTTGGTATAAAAACTCAATTTGACCATAATAACTTCATTTTCTGTTACTGGGCATTATGGACGAAGCCCTAAATCTAGGGGATACTCCCTCGATTTTCATCAAATTTTTGTTGACCCTTTTAACACGGATAGAACCGTTTGCATACGATTCTTTTGAACAGAAGTGTTAATCCATGTTATAAATTTTAGTACCACTATATCTTTTCATAGTATTGAATATGAAAGAACTACAACATTACGATAAGGCAGCTTATAATTTTTATGCTAAGCAAAGATTTAAAGACCTGCCTATATTAGGATGGGATATCTTTTCAAGATACTTTCAAAAGATTTGCGGCGATTTCAACGATGTAACGACCCTTCAACAAATCTCTAAACAACAATCATGGGAAAAAAGTTTCTCTTTTAATGAAGAGATTTTACAAAAAGAGCATATTATCGTTGTGACCGATACCAATTTGAGAATCGTACATGCTACAAAAAATATTTATGACATGAACGGTTACAGACCGGAAGAAATAAAAGGACTTCAACCAAAAATATTTCAAGGACCCAAGACCTGTGCTGAAACGGCATCAAAAATAGCCATTGCCGTGCAGAACCATCAACCATTCGAGGCGGTGATCTTGAATTACAGAAAAGACGGCTCGCATTACAATTGTTGGATCAAGGGCGGTCCTGTGCGCAATACTACTGGCGAAGTGGTGAACTTTATCGCGTTTGAACGAGAAGTTGCCTAAAAGTTACACGTTTCTATTTCGGTAACCCTTAACGTATTTACCATTCCTTTTTCTTTAATGGGCATAGCAGCTAGGCTAATCAACATGTCACCTACATCTAAAAAGCCTTTTCGACAGGCGATTTGGTTCACATCATCGATGGTTTCATCCGTAGAGACGTACTTATCATAATAAAATGCCTTTACGCCCCATAGCAGATTCAATTGGGTGAGTATTCTTTTATTTGAGGTAAATACCAAAATGTGGGCACTTGGCCGCCATGCCGAAATCTGAAAAGCGGTATATCCACTATTGGTCAAGGTAGAAATAGCCTTTGCCTGAATTTCATTTGCCATTAAGGCAGCATGATAGCACACCGATTTTGTTATGTATCGCTTTGTTTTGATGTGTGGTGGGGTCTGGGGCACGTTGATTAAATTCGAGCCTTCGACACTCTTTAAAATACTGGTCATTTTTTCAATGACCTGAACAGGATAATTGCCTACTGATGTTTCACCTGAAAGCATTACGGCATCAGCGCCATCCATCACTGAATTGGCAACATCGTTTACCTCAGCTCGTGTAGGGGTAAGACTCGTAATCATGGTCTCCATCATTTGAGTGGCTATGATTACGGGAATTCTTGCCTTCTTCGCACGAAGCACCAATTGTTTTTGGATTAGGGGCACCTCTTGCGCGGGCACCTCAACACCCAAATCACCCCGTGCCACCATTAGCCCATCACAATAGGCCACAATTTTATCAATATTCTCAACGGCCTCAGGTTTTTCAATCTTGGCTACGATCGGAATCTTATGTTCTGAGTGCTCTTTGATCAGGTTTTGAAGATCGATCAGATCTTGGCTAAAACGAACAAAGGAAAGGGCTATCCAGTCCACATCTTGTCCAACGGCAAAAATGGCATCTTTGACATCTTTCTCCGTTAGGGCCGGCAATGAGATATTGGTGTTCGGTAGGTTCACCCCTTTTTTTGATTTTAGGGGTCCCCCTTGAATAACCTTCGCCTTAACCTCATTATCGCCATTGGTAGCGACAACCTCGAACATCAGTTTACCATCATCCAAGAGAATACGCTCGCCGGCCTTGACATCCCTGGGGAATTCCTTATAGTTCATATAGACCCTTTCGGCACTACCTTCAAAAGGTTCCCCCGTCACGAAAAGAATTTCATCACCAGGGGCGACGACTACTTCTTCGCCCATTACACCTACCCTAAGTTTTGGTCCTTGTAAATCGGCCAAGATAGCGGTGCTCATCTCCAATTCTTCATTTAGCTCACGTATCATCTGAATTCGCTCTGCTACGTCATCATAACTGGCGTGCGAAAAGTTAATTCGAAATACATCAACCCCTGCCAATATCATTTCTTTCAATACTTCTTTTTTACTGGTAGCTGGTCCTAGGGTTGCAACTATTTTCGTTTTCTTTTTCGTTGGCATTCTCAAAAAATTAAGTTTCTTTTCGATTTTAATTGGTTCAAATCAACTCCGTAAGCAGTAACTACCGATGGAATGGATTTTATGGCATTGATTATGGTTTCAATATGGCTTTCTTGGTCTGCTTCAATTTTTAAAAAATAATCCACCTCTTTACGTTCTTGAACCAAATAGTGTGTTCTTTCTGAGTCGTTCCCAAAAAAGAGCCCTATCGATTCATTCCGTTGTATTTTCTTAACGGTATTGCAAATCAAGACCCAATTGTTTTCATTTAAATGGTCTTCCCACTCAAAGAAAGGGAATGAAAAACTATTCACATCCAAATCATACAAGGCCCTTTTAAGCCTGAGATTCGCTGCTTTGTTCATATAGTATGCCATGGAATGGGCATTCAAACTAGAATGTATAGCGACCAGTTTAAAACTATCCTCATATAACTCAGCGGATATCTTATGCGTTGTTACCATTAAATCAATGCGAATTGTAAATATAGGCGTAATCCCTAAACTAGCCTAGTTTATACCTTTGTTTGAGGTATGAAAGACCAACGAAAACGTTTAAGTTGACTTTTTGTTGACGATCAATTAACTATTATTTATCCTATCTTGAAGTGCGAAATAGGCTCTTTTTGACGCTTTCTCTTCAGCTTTTTTCTTTGAGGTGGCCCTTGCCTTTGCCAATATGCGTCCGCCTATGGTCAGTTTTACCGCAAAATGTTTAAGGGCGTCATTGCCGGTATCTTCGTAAACATCATAATGAAATGTCTTTTTCTGTTTTTGGCACCATTCTATTACCAAGCTTTTATAGCTGATTACCTTACCTTCCAATTGTTCAATATCCACATAAGGCATAATGACCCTTTCATGTATGAATTTTTCACAATAGGTGTACCCCCTATCTAGGTAAATCGCCCCTACCAATGCTTCAAACACATTACCATGTATGTTCTCACCAAAATGGGATTTTGGTATCCTACTCTCAACATACTCCAAGAGGTTTAAATCTTTCCCTAATTCATTAAGGTGTTTGCGACTGACTATTTTAGAACGCATTTTGGTCAGGTAGCCTTCATCGCCTTCAGGCACCATGTTGTAGAGGTGTTTCGAAATAATCGTGCCCAGCATGGCATCACCCAGAAACTCCAATCGTTCATAGTTCATCGGGTTTCCATCCTTATCCCTTTTATTTACCGAACGATGTAAAAAGGCCTTCTTATAGATAGGAAGCCTTTTGGGCTTGAACCCTAGGATATGTTTAATTCCCAAAAAAAAATTCCCATCCGATTTCGAATGGGAACTAAATATTTTAGGAGCAAACTTCATCTACTGTATTAACTAAGTTTTTTAAATAATACACAAGCATTATGTCCCCCAAACCCGAATGTATTGCTCATCGCAACATTTACCTCGCGTTCTTGGGCCTTGTTCAATGTTAAATTCAATGAAGGGTCTATGTTTTCATCAACTACGGTATGATTTATAGTTGGTGGTACCAAACTGTGCTCCATCGCCAAAATGGAGGCAATTGCCTCTATAGCACCTGCTGCACCCAACAAATGCCCGGTCATTGATTTGGTCGAATTGATATTAATGTTCGCAGCATGTGTTCCGAATACCTTGGATATAGCTTTGAGCTCAGCAACATCACCTAATGGGGTCGACGTACCATGCGTATTGATAGCATCAACGTCTTCAGGTTTCAGGCCTGCGTTCTCAAGACAATTCTCCATCACCTTAACGACGCCAATACCTTCAGGATGTGGGGCCGTCATATGGTATGCGTCACTTGAAAGTCCACCACCTAGCACCTCTGCATATATTTTTGCACCCCTAGCCTTGGCGTGCTCATACTCTTCGAGTATCAGGGCACCGGCACCTTCACCTAATACGAACCCATCCCTTGTGGCATCGAAAGGCCTTGATGCGGTTGCCGGGCTGTCATTTCGTGTTGACAAGGCGTGCATAGCGTTAAAACCTCCCATTCCTGCTATGGTAACGGCTGCTTCACTACCGCCGGTTACCACTACATTACAATGACCCAAGCGAATGTAATTCAATGCATCGATCATGGCATTCGCCGACGATGCACAAGCAGAGACCGTGGTATAATTAGGGCCCATGAAGCCATGTTTTATGGAAATGTTTCCGGGAGCGATATCAGCAATCATTTTAGGGATGAAGAAAGGGTTGAACCTTGGGGTACCATCGCCTTGCGCGAAATTCAATACTTCTGTTTGAAAAGTCTCTAGGCCACCAATACCAGCCCCCCAAACAACACCGACTTTAAATTTATCGACCTTTTCCAAGTCAAGACCAGAGTCTAAGATGGCTTCGTCAGAAGAGACCAGTGCATATTGGGCAAAACGGTCTAGTTTTCTGGCTTCTTTTCTATCAAAATGATTTAAGGGATCATAACCTTTAAGCTCACAGGCAAATTTTGTCTTGAACTTTTCCGTATCGTAGTATGTAATGGGAGCTGAGCCACTCTTTCCATTCTTAAGCCCATCCCAATAGGTTTCAATATTATTACCAATAGGTGTTAAAGCACCTAAACCGGTAACGACAACTCGCTTTAATTGCATAGAACTTGTTTTTAACCTATTTACCCTTGAAATTAAAAAAAATTATCCATGCGGAAGGATTACCACATGGATAATTATAATCTTTAGTAAGATATCATAAAATTACTTAGCTTCTTCTATGTAGCTTATTGCTTGACCAACAGTGGCAATGTTCTCAGCCTGATCGTCTGGAATTTGAATATCAAATTCTTTTTCGAACTCCATAATAAGCTCAACAGTGTCCAATGAATCTGCACCCAAATCGTTGGTAAAACTTGCTTCAGAAACAACTTCATTTTCATCAACGCCTAATTTATCAACGATAATAGCTTTTACTCTTGATGCAATGTCTGACATAATAATATCGGTTTTAAAATTTAATCGTTGGCAAAAATATAAAACTTTGGATTAATTACACTATTTGTCGATAAAATGTGCTGTAAATTACTGTTTTACCATCTTACCCCTTAATTTTGACCTTCATAAAAGACAAGAACGAACGTATTGGAAAAATCGGTCAAACGCATTGTACTTCTAGCCTCTGGTTCAGGTTCGAACGTAGAGAACATCAATACCCATTTCAAGGAAAATACGGGTGTATCGATTTCATGTGTACTGACCAACAGAAAAAATGCCGGCGTTCTAGACCGTTGCCTACGTTTAGGTATACCAGCGATACATTTCAATAAAATTGCTTTTAAGGATACCGATACGGTTTTGCGCTTTTTAAGATCACTGGAGCCCGACTTGGTAGTACTTGCTGGCTTTTTATGGAAAATTCCGGAGGATATTATCGCTGCTTTTCCTAATAAGATTATCAACATCCACCCTGCATTACTTCCAAAATATGGTGGAAAAGGGATGTATGGGCACCATGTACACGAAGCCGTCAAGGCCAATAATGAAAAGGAATCAGGTATCACCATCCATTATGTCAATAAAAACTATGATGAGGGCGCCATTATCCATCAGGCAAAAACGACGATTTTAAAAACCGATACCGTAGAGCGGATTGCTGAAAAAATACATGGGTTGGAATATGAACATTTTCCGAAGGTGATTGAAAAACTAGTATTCAAGAATGGCTAAAAAAGCGAAGTTCTACGTAGTGTGGAAAGGAAAACACCCTGGCATATTCGAATCTTGGGATGATTGCAAAGCGCAGATAGAAGGCGTTAAGGGCGCACAATACAAGTCATTTTCGACCTTTGAGGAAGCCAAGAAAGCCTTTAATAGCAATTACATTGAATATAAAGGAAAGAAAAAAAGCAAGTCTGAACTTACCCCAGAAGAACTTCTGAAAATCGGGGAACCCAATATGCACTCCATATCGGTCGATGCTGCATCTAGTGGAAATCCTGGTGTAATGGAATATCAAGGGGTAGATACCAAAACCAAAAAAAAATTGTTCAAACAAGGGCCTTTTCAAGAGGGTACCAATAATATCGGGGAGTTCTTGGCCTTAGTCCATGGTCTGGCGTTCTTAAAACAACAAAAAAGTGACCGCATCATTTATTCCGATTCTAGAATCGCCATTGGCTGGGTTCGCAAGAAAAGCTGTAAGACCAAGCTCAAGCCCAATCGTAAAAATGCAGCGGTTTTTGAACTAATAACACGCGCTGAGACCTGGTTAAAGAATAATCGGTTCGATACCCCGATCGTAAAGTGGGAAACCAAGGCTTGGGGTGAAATACCCGCCGATTTTGGCAGAAAATAGTTGTGGAAATAGAACTATATTTGCAGCAAAAAATTGGGTAATGGGCAAATTGCTGATAGTAGGTTCAATAGCTATTGATGAAATCGAGACCCCTTTTGGTGAAACCGGAAGAATTCTGGGTGGTGCCGCTACTTTCATAGGCTTGGCCGCCAATCAATTTGAGATAAGCTCAGGTATCGTTTCGATTGTTGGCGAAGACCTACCGAAAGAATATCTAAGCCTTTTGAAAGAACGGCACATAGACCTATCTGGTGTAGAGGTCGTCAAAGGAGGTAAAACTTTTTATTGGAAAGGTCGCTACCATAATGATATGAACACTCGTGACACCTTGGTCACTGAACTGAATACCCTAGCGGACTTCAACCCTATCGTGCCAAACCATTTTAAGGATGCCGATGTGGTCATGTTGGGCAATTTGAACCCAAGTGTACAAATGGGTGTAATTAATCAAATGGAACAACGACCAAAGCTCATCATTCTAGACACGATGAATTTTTGGATGGATAATGCCCTTAACGACCTTCTAGACGTAATCAAGAAGATTGATGTAATTACCATCAATGATGAAGAGGCGAGACAGCTGACCAATGAATATTCTTTGGTAAAGGCAGCAGAAAAAATCCATGAGATGGGTCCGAAATATGTAGTGATCAAGAAGGGTGAGCATGGTGCACTGCTATTTCACGAAAAGGACATATTCTTTGCGCCGGCATTACCATTAGAAGAAGTTTTTGACCCAACAGGGGCGGGCGACACCTTTGCCGGTGGTTTTGCAGGCTACCTGACGGCCACTAATGACATTTCGTTTGAAAACATGAAGAATGCCATCATATACGGTTCAAATCTTGCCTCTTTCAGTGTCGAAAAGTTTGGTACTGAACGCATGCAAAACCTGAAGAAAGAAGAAATTGACAAAAGACTGCATCAGTTTAAGGCGTTGACGCAGTTCAATATTGAGTTAGAATAACCATATGCCCTGAAAATTCAGGGCTTTTTTATTTGTTATAAGATGAGTGATGCTATTAAGCACGAATGCGGAATCTCACTGATTCGTTTGTTGAAACCCCTTGAATATTACAAAGAGAAATACGGCTCTGCGTTCTACGGGGTAAACAAAATGTACCTAATGATGGAAAAACAACACAACCGTGGACAAGACGGTGCGGGTTTTGCCAGCATTAAATTAGACATGAACCCCGGTGAACGTTATATGAGCCGGGTTCGTTCAAGTCAACAGCAACCTATTCAAGACATATTTAAACAGATCAATGACCGCATCAATACGGCCATTATTGAAGATCCCGATTTGAAAAATGACGTAGCACGACAAAAAAAGGAGATTCCATACATTGGGGAACTCCTTCTAGGGCATGTTCGTTACGGTACGTTTGGCAAGAACAGTATTGAAAGTGTACATCCCTTTTTAAGGCAAAACAACTGGATGCATCGTAATCTCATCGTCGCGGGCAACTTTAATATGACCAATGTCGACGAGCTTTTCGGTAATTTGATCGCGCTGGGGCAACACCCGAAAGAAATGGCCGATACCATCACCGTAATGGAGAAAATCGGGCATTTTTTAGATGATGCCGTAGCAAAACTCTACAAGCAAATTAAAAAAGAAGGATTTAATAAAAGGGAAGCGTCACCCCTTATTGCAGAAAGACTTAATGTAGCCAAAGTGTTGCGCAAGGCGGCAAAAAACTGGGATGGCGGTTATGCAATGGGTGGTCTTTTGGGCCATGGTGATGCCTTTTTATTGCGAGATCCTGCGGGTATTAGGCCAAGTTACTATTATAAGGATGATGAAATAGTAGTGGTAGCCTCAGAACGACCCGTGATCCAAACAGTGTTCAATGTAAGGTACGATGACATCAAAGAGCTTGACCCGGGCAATGCCATCGTCATCAAAAAAAATGGCAAGGTGTCGTTTGAAGAGATATTGCAACCAACCGAACGAAAAGCTTGCTCTTTCGAGCGCATATACTTTTCAAGGGGCAGTGATAAAGAAATCTATCAAGAACGTAAAATGTTGGGGAAATTGGTTTTTCCTGAAATCTTAAAAGCCATTGATGATGATTTGAGCCATTCCGTTTTTTCATATATCCCGAATACCGCCGAAACCTCTTTTTTGGGTATGGTAAGAGAAGCGCAAAATTACCTTAACAACAAAAAAGAAGCGCAAATTTTAGCGCTGGGGCCCAACATTACGAAAGAAGAACTACATAAAATACTGGATGTTCGGCCAAGAATTGAGAAGGTGGCCATAAAAGATGCCAAACTAAGAACCTTTATTACACAAGATAGTAGCCGTGATGATTTGGTCGCCCACGTCTATGACATTTCATATGGTTCGGTCAACCCTGACGATAACCTAGTTATCATTGATGATAGCATCGTTCGGGGCACCACGTTGAAACGCAGCATCCTTCGTATGCTCGATAGGTTGAATCCGAAAAAGATAATCGTAGTTTCCTCTGCACCCCAAATCAGATATCCTGATTGTTACGGTATTGATATGGCCAAATTGGAAGATTTTGTTGCTTTCAAAGCTGCATTGGCGCTTCACAAAGAAAATGATACCGAATACCTTATCAAGGATATTTATGAAAAGTGCCTGAGACAGGTAAACTCTAAAGATACCGACGTTGTAAACTACGTCAAAGAACTGTATGAACCTTTTAGCCCTGAAACCATCTCGAAGAAAATAGGGGAGCTTCTAAGCCCTAAAGACATTGGGGCAAAAGTCGAGATCATATACCAAACCATTGAGAATTTGCACAAAGCTTGTCCTAAAAACCTTGGGGATTGGTATTTTACGGGTGATTATCCCACGCCTGGCGGAAATAGGGTCGTCAATAGGGCATTTATTAATTTTTACGAGGGTAAAAACGAACGGGCCTACTAGAATTTAACAATTAGACCCTCAAATTGTGTATTTCATCGATGAAACCGGTACTTTACCGTCTTTTTAAATATTCAAGGGTTCAGCAAGTTAAATTAGTGCTTGCCATAGCATAAGTAGGTTAAGTTCATGGTAAGATTTGGGGCAAAAAAGGTGGAGACTTCTCCACCTTTTTTATTTTACGCCTACACGGTTTCTTCACGGTTTGTACTTATTTTCCTTAGCTTTTATAATCCATTTGAAATCAAAAGGCAGTTTAACCTAATTACAGGGTTTTCATCTAAAAGCTTTTCTCATTGTCATGGCTTGGAATACATTTGGAGAACCATAGCATAAGTAGGTTAAGTTCATGGTAAGATTTGGGGAAAGAAGGCGGACATTGTTCCGCCTTCTTTATATTTGAATACCAAGCTATTATCTTTCTTGAAGGTTGGATTTTAATGATATCTGCTTTTTTCTACCTCAAAAAATTCTTAATATTTCTTTGTTATTTCCCACAATACCAGTAATTTAGTTTTGCCATAGCATAAGTAGGTTAAGTTTATGGTAAGATTTGGGACGAAAAGGGTGGGGACTTCCCCACCCTTTTCTATTTGTATTTTTAGCCTTAAAACAAAAAACGCAACCCTATAGGTTGCGTTTAAATTCTTACGTTAAAAAGGTCTTTCTTACTTATTTGAAGTATAGTTATCCGCTACCTTATCCCAGTTTATGACACTAAAAAATGCTTTGACATAGTCTGGCCTTCTATTTTGATAATTTAGGTAGTAGGCATGCTCCCAAACATCTAGACCGAGAATTGGGGTTCCTTCACATCCAACCCCTGGCATTAGCGGGTTATCTTGATTCGGTGTCGAGCAAATTTCCAATGCCCCTTCCTTATTTACGCATAACCAAGCCCATCCAGAACCGAAACGGGTTCCGGCTGCGGCACTGAACTTCTCCATAAAGCCCTCAAAAGATCCAAAAGCACTGTTTATCGCATCTGCCAATTCACCCGTTGGTTCTCCCCCACCATCGGGAGACATCACTTCCCAGAATAAACTGTGATTATAAAATCCACCCCCATTGTTTCTTACCGCTCCGTTAGACATATCCATCCCCGACAGTATCTCTAAAATATCTTTTCCTTCCAAATCAGATCCCTCAATCGCGGCATTTAACTTTGAGGTATATCCGTTGTGATGTTTTGTATGGTGTATCTCCATAGTCCTCGCATCAATATGTGGTTCCAATGCGTCATATGCATAAGGAAGTTTGGGCAATTCAAAAGCCATAATGTTATATGTTTAAAAGTTATTATTGTGTTCATCAAAAATACAATTTTAACAAACAGATTTTGAAAAATATATGTTAACAAGATGGTAAGAATCCGTACTTTGCAATAAAATCACTTGAGTACCCCAGGGTTTAAAATATATAGCGCATCTGCCGGTTCTGGTAAAACCTACCAACTTACCAAAAGCTATTTGAAACTAATCTTAAACCCAAATGCAAGACAAAAATACAAACAGCTACTGGCTCTTACATTTACCAATAAGGCGGTTGGTGAAATGAAGCAACGCATACTTCAAAGCCTATACCATTTTACCCTACCAAAAAATGAAAACAAAAGCATTGCCCTATTCGGCGAAATACAGCTTGCCTACAATTATACGACCGATGAACTCAGAGAACGCTCAAAAAGTGTTTTGAAGCAGTTACTGCACAACTATGCCTTTTTTGAGATAGCCACCATTGACAAATTCAACCACAGGATCATAAGAACATTTGCAAGGGATTTAAGACTGTCGCAAAATTTTCAAGTAGCCCTCGATACCGAATCACTTTTGAACGAGGCCATTGCCAGGGTACTCAATAAAGCAGGTTTAGATCATGAATTGACAAAAGTACTCATTGACTTTACCTTTGAAAAAATTGATGATGACAAAAGTTGGAACATTAGTCATGACCTCAGCCAAATAGGGAAAATCTTGTTTCAAGAAAGCCATAGGCCCCATACGGTAGCCTTATATGAAAAGTCTATCGTGGCATTCACCAATTTAAAAAAGTCGATCAATTTAAAACTAATGGATTTGACCAAAGAGATTGAGGCCTATGCTCAAGCGGCACTTGAAAAAATACATAAAATGGGGTTTGAGGCAGACGATTTTCCGAGGGAAACACTTCCCAACCACTTCAAAAAATTAATCGCCGGGGAATCGAATCCAAAAACATTGTACGCCAACAAGCTCGAAGAAAACCTTATCAACGACAAAATCCTAAAGGCAAGTGCAGGCAAATCATCAACGGAACTAAGTATTTTGTTACTAGAGCACTATCTTGAGATAAAAAAGAGGATATACACCGGCAAGTTCTACCGTAACGCTTACAAAAACATCTTATCACTGACCTTGATCAATGAGATTTCTAAAGAGGTCAAAAATATTCAAACGGAAAAAAACCTTCTAAGCATTTCAGAATTCAATAGTATCATTTCAAATGAGATAAAAGACCAACCCGTACCCTTTATTTATGAACGTTTGGGAGAACGGTACAAGCACTATTTCATTGATGAATTTCAAGATACTTCACAAATGCAATGGGAAAACCTCATTCCATTAATCGGAAATGCCCTTGAAAGCGAGGATGAAAAGGGTGAAATAGGATCTTTGCTTTTGGTAGGCGATGTAAAGCAAGCTATCTATAGGTGGCGCGGTGGTGAAGCACAACAATTTTTACAACTTTTGTCACATAGGGATCACCCCTTCGCTATAAGGCCAAGCGTCAACACGTTGGAGAAGAACTGGAGGAGCTACAGTCAAGTCGTAGCCTTCAACAACGCCTTTTTTTCTTTTGCCGCCCAAACACTGGACAGTCCTGATTACCAAGCCCTCTTTGAACTGGGCAATAGACAACAAAGTAATGCGCAGATTGGTGGTTATGTCGAAGTGTGTTTCTTGCCAGAAGAAAAAGAAAGCGAAATTCATCCCCATTGTTTAAAAACACATCATCTTATTCAAGAAATCTTATCAAAGGGTTTTGAATATGGTGATATCACAGTTTTGGTCAGAAACAATAGGCAAGGTGTAACCATTGCAGATTTTTTGGCCCAACAGCATATTCCGATTGTCTCATCAGAAGCACTATTGCTCAAAAATAATCATGAGGTTGCTTTTTTAATCACCCTGTTGTACCTGATTATCGATTTAGGGCAAAAAGAGTATCGCTTTAAGATTCTGGAATATCTGTCTGAAAACACCGGTACCGATCATGACTTCATTTTTAAAAACCTGAGCCGTTTAGAAGAACTGCTGCTTGTTGATTATGGCTTTGATTTAAGTGCCATACAGCTGCTTGCCACTTATGACATTATAGAATTGGCGATACTACGATTTGACCTCGTGCAAGACTCCAACGCGTATATCAACTATTTTTTGGATGAGGTTTTCGAATTCTGTCAACAAGAGAGCGTTGCCGTACACGACTTTTTATTACACTGGGAGCAAAAGAAAGATAAGCTCGCCATTGTCTCACCGACAACTATCAATGCGGTTAGTATTATGACCATCCATAAATCAAAAGGATTGGAATTCCCGTTTGTCATCTTTCCCTTTGCCGATAGTAAAATAAATGATAGCGCCAAAACCAATGCTATCTGGGTTCCGGTAGACCCGAACGAATTCCATGGATTTAACGAGGTAATGGTAAGGGCCTCAGAAGAAATTGGATACTATTCGGAAGAAGCAAACCGGTTGTACCTTGAAGAAAAAGAAAAATCTGAACTTGATGACTTCAATGTACTATACGTTGCACTGACCCGTGCTATTCATGGATTGTTCATAGTATCAAACGAATCAAAGACGACTAAACAGGTCTCATACGGCTCTTTGTTCAAAAGCTATCTCGAATTTGGCAAATACTGGGATCCTTCAAAAACTACTTATCAATTCGGTAAAATTTTACCCAATAACAAAACAGTTGAAGACCAAACTAGTGAATTGACCATACCTTATATATATACCTCAAAACCATACACCGATTTTAATATGGTCAAATCGGCATTGTCATCTTGGCAAGATGACACTCTCGAAGCTGTAGCAAAAGGAAATTTATTACACTTGGCACTATCAAAAATAATTGATGAAAATGATATCGAGCCCAGTTTGACGGCACTCATCGCATCGGGCGAATTGAACATAGCGTTACGTGAAACATATAAAAACCTTCTCGTTGCCATCGTTACCCACCCTAAATTGAGACCATACTTCGGCAAAAAATCAAAAGTGTACAACGAAGTCGAAATCTTAGGTTCGACTGGTGAGGTATTCAGACTTGATCGACTTATCTTAAATAACGATCAAGCTATAATCATAGATTATAAAACCGGAAAACCTTCGAAATCACATATAAATCAAGTACAGGAATATGCTGCTATTGTCTCAGAAATGGGGTATTTTGTAACGGATAAAATACTTGTCTATATTGACGAATCGGTCAATCCAATATTTGTTTAGTTATGTACGGAAAAATCAAAGAAAATTTACAGCAAGAACTCGAAAGCATCAAAGAGGCCGGTCTTTACAAAAAAGAGCGTGTTATTACCTCGCCCCAAGATGCAGTTATAAAAATCAGCACTGGTGAAGAGGTCATCAATTTTTGTGCGAACAACTACCTGGGGTTATCAGCGCATCCTGAAGTAATAAAGGCTGCAAAAGATACTTTGGATTCCCACGGTTTTGGAATGTCATCCGTTCGTTTCATTTGCGGCACGCAGGACATCCATAAAGAACTGGAGGCCAAAATCGCGGATTTTTACCAAACTGAGGACACCATTTTATATGCTGCCGCCTTTGATGCCAACGGAGGGGTTTTTGAACCGCTCTTGACCGCAGAGGATGCCATCATTTCAGATTCCCTCAACCATGCCTCCATAATTGATGGTGTTCGACTGTGTAAGGCCAAAAGGTATCGTTATGCCAATAATGATATGAACGATTTGGAGGCCCAGCTTGTAGCCGCCAATAACGATGGTTCAAGATTTAAAATTATAGTGACCGATGGGGTATTTTCCATGGATGGGCTTGTAGCCCCCTTGGATGAAATATGCGACTTAGCCGATAAATATGATGCCTTGGTGATGATCGATGAATGTCATTCTGCAGGATTTATAGGAGAGACCGGGCGTGGAACGCTTGAAGAAAAAGGGGTAATGGGTCGAATTGATATTATTACAGGTACCCTTGGCAAGGCGTTGGGTGGTGCAATGGGTGGCTATACAACCGGGAAAAAAGAAATCATAGAAATTTTAAGGCAACGATCTAGGCCGTACCTCTTTTCAAACTCTTTGGCGCCTGCTATTGTCGGTGCATCCATAAAGGTTTTCGAGATGATTGAAAATGACACCTCGCTAAGAGACAAGTTGCATGCGAATACCCTGTACTTTAAAAAAGCCATGCAAGAAGCAGGGTTTGATATCATTGATGGTGATTCTGCGATTGTGCCCGTAATGTTGTACGATGCCAAGCTATCGCAACAAATGGCAGATATGTTACTGCAAAAAGGCATCTATGTCATAGGGTTCTTTTATCCTGTAGTACCGAAAGAAAAAGCACGTATTAGGGTACAATTATCGGCGGCTCATGAAAGAGCACATCTCGATAAGGCGATTAACGCATTTATTGAGGTTGGTAAAGCTTTGAATATCGTTTAAATGCTCAAAAAAATCCATGTAATGCGTTAAAAAAAATAAGAATTTGATTTTGTTAATAATTCTTAACAACTTACATTTGCAGCTGATAAACACTTAAACTTAAAATTTTGAACATGAAACATGTAAGCAAATTTCTAGTTGTTGCCTTAATGGTGTTAGGCTTAAACAACATACAAGCGCAAGACGAAAACAATCCGTGGCAGGTGAGTTTTGGTGTGAACGCTATTGACGTTTTTCCGACTAACGACAATTCTACGAGCACCAACTTACCAGCATATGAAACGGGTTCTCTTTTCAGTGAATATTTCAATACGAATGACCACTGGAACATTATCCCTTCAATATCCTATATTGGTGTTTCAAGGTATATCGGCGATGGTTTTTCTGTCGGGGCTAGAGGTTCGTTGAATAGAATAGAAAATTTAGGGGATGTTCAAATTGAAGATGTCTCTCATTACGCAATTGACGGTACTATTAAATACAACATCCTAAAAAACACCACAATTGACCCATTCGTTGAAATCGGTGGTGGTTATACTTGGGTAAATGAAATAGGTGCAGGTACTTTTAATGGAGGTATCGGTGCTAACGTTTGGTTCTCTGATAATGTTGGTTTAAACTTTCAGACCCAATACAAGCATGCTTTTGAAGATTATGGGGTTACCCATTTTCAGCACTTAGTAGGTTTGAACATCAAATTTGGTGGAACTGACACTGATGGTGATGGTATATATGACAAAGACGATGCTTGTCCAGAAGTTGCTGGTTTAGAAGCATTCAATGGTTGTCCTGATTCTGATGGTGATGGCATCGAAGATGGTAAGGATAGCTGTCCTGACCAAGCTGGTTCTAAAGAAATGAACGGCTGCCCTGATGCCGACGGTGATGGTATTGCTGATAAAGATGATGCTTGTCCAAACGAAGCTGGTACTGCTGCTTTGGCTGGTTGTCCTGATGCTGATGGCGATGGTATTGCTGACAAAGACGATCAATGTCCTAGTGAGGCAGGTCCATCTGAGAATAACGGATGCCCTTGGCCAGATTCTGATGGTGACAGCGTTTTAGATAAAGATGATCAATGTCCTCAAGTTGCCGGTACTGTTGCTAACAACGGTTGCCCTGAAGTAACTGAAGAAGTTCAAAAACAATTGAACGACTACGCTAGAACTATTTTGTTCGATACAGGTCGATCTTCTATCAAAGCAGAGTCTACTTCTGTAATGGTTGATATCATCCAAATTTTGAATGAATACCCAACTGCTAAGTTTACCGTAGAAGGTCACACTGATAGTGTTGGTAGTGCTAAAAGAAACCAAGAATTGTCTGAAGAGCGTGCCAATTCAGTTAGGGATTTCTTGATTGACAAAGGAATCGGCGCTGATAGATTGACAGCTATTGGTTACGGTGAAGAAAAGCCTATCGCCACTAATAACAATAGAGCTGGTAGAGCTCAAAACAGACGAGTTGAAATCAACTTAGTCAAATAAGTTTAAGTAACAACACATTTCAAAAAGCCTCGACATTTATTGTCGGGGCTTTTTTGTATTTATGCCTAATGAAAACCTTTCTGAACTATTTAGTACAGACTGTATTAAATGCCCATGGGTCATTTAATGACATTATCTTTGTTGTACCGAGCATACGTTCAGCTACTTTTCTAAAAAACCATATTTCCCATTCGATCAGCACCCCTATTTTCGCTCCTACAATCTTGAGTATTGAAGAGTATATCACCCAATTATCCCAACTTCAGCCCGTCACTCGTACAGAAGTGTTATTTGACCTCTATGAAATATATAAAAATGCCCCCTTCACTGATAAAGATGATTTCTACACTTTCAGCCAATGGGCACCGACCCTTCTCGCCGATTTTGATGAAATAGATCGTTATTTAGTTCCCCCATTAGAGCTCTTTAATTACCTGACCGAAATCAAGAAGTTGAAGGCATGGGCAACCGATGGAAAGTCAACAAAATTAGTCAACAACTACATCGAATTTAGCAAAAGTATCGCCGGTTTATACCAAGAACTCACAAAACGGCTTTTGGAAACCCATAAAGGATATCAGGGTCTACGGTACCGAAGAGCCATAGCTAATCTCGATAGTTATCTTAATCAAAAAGACTTGAAGTCACATGTTTTTATTGGGTTCAATGCCTTGAATACTGCTGAAGTTCAAATTATACAAACCACTCTGGAGACTACAAATGCCTCAATTTTTTGGGATCTTGACACTTATTTTTTAAATGATCCCATACACGATGCTAGTTACTTCATAAAACAACACCTAAAAAACTGGAGTTACTTTTCAAGACACAAACCCCTTGGTTTTTCAACACATTACCTTACTGATTCGAAAAAGATTGAAATTACAGGAATTCCCAAGTCCATATCACAAACCAAGTTCATCGGATCACTCCTTAAAGACTTATATAGTCCTAATAAAACCATAGCATTGGTATTAGCAGATGAATCGTTACTGCCCGCAATACTCAATGCCATTCCAGAAGAGGTGAAGAACATTAACATTACCATGGGGTTTCCTCTTAAACAAACCTCAATTGCCAGCTTTATAAACCAGTTTCTTGATTTTCATATTAATCGTACGGAAAGAGGTTGGTATTACAAAGACCTGATTCGATTGTTATCGAACCCTATTCTGAAGTACTTTCTCGATTCTGAACAAAGTACTATTTCGTCAAACATAGTGAAGCATATTACCAAATACAACCATACCTACTTGACCGCCGCTAAAATTCAGCAAATAGCCCCTAGCGATGATGCGCTTCGAACAGCCTTACTGTTTCCAACACAGCTGCAGGATTCAGGTGCATTCGTCTCCTTGTGCGACAATATATTCACAGCTATAAAAAAGGTCTTTATAGAAAAAAAGCTGCGTGTTGAACTGGAAAGTGTACACCTCATCTCAAAACTCTTCAACCAGTTAAAAGCGTACACTGATAACTTAGATTACCTTAAAGACCTTAGGGCATTAAAGAGTATTATTCTAGAGTTAATAACTTCAGAAAGTCTAGATTTCAAAGGTAGCCCTATAGGCGGCTTGCAGATTATGGGAATGCTTGAGACCAGAACCCTTGATTTTGATACCGTAATCATCACTTCGGTCAACGAGGGAATACTACCCGCCGGCAAGACCAATAATTCGTTTATCCCTTATGATGTCAAAAAAGAATTTGACATGCCCACATTTAAAGATAAAGATGCTGTCTACACTTACCATTTTTATCGTTTGCTACAGCGTGCAAAAAATATCTACTTGACCTATAATACGGAACCCGATGTTTTAGAGGGTGGCGAAAAAAGTAGGTTTATCAATCAATTGCTTACCGATGAAAATATCAATGCCTGTATCAAGCATCAAATTGCAACACCTAAAATACCCATACAGGAAAGGGGCAAGAAAAAAATAGTCAAAACAGCACAGTTACTTGAGCAACTCAAGATTATGGCCAACTCTGGGTTTTCCCCTTCTTCGTTGACCAACTATATTACCAATCCGTATACCTTTTACAAACAAAATGTTTTAAAAATTCAAGATGTACCCACAGTCGAGGAAACGATAGCCCCAAATACCTTTGGAACCATTGTACACGATGTTTTGGAAGAATTGTATACGCCATTGATAGGGCAAACCCTTACCGAGGAATCGCTACTCGAAATCAAAAATAATACAGAGCGTATCGTTCGAAAGCACTTTCTAAGAACGTATTCGAACAGCACTATTGATAAGGGTCAAAATCTTATTGTTTTCAGGGTGATACTTAAATATATTCTTTCGACCATTGATTACGAAATAAAACAGATTGGCACGCATAGTATTTGCATTATAGGACTGGAACAAAATTTAAAAGTCGATTTAAATATACCAGGGTTAGGTTTTCCCGTCCGTTTAAAAGGGAAATTGGATCGTATCGAGTACAGAAATGGGGAATTATGTATTATTGATTATAAGACTGGCAATGTGACCCTTAGCGAGCTTGAAATAGATACGTTTACTGATTTGATAACCACTGACAAAAAAACGAAGGCTTTCCAATTGTTATGTTATGCCTTTATGCATGGTTCCGTTGGTCAAAACCAAAACGTTCATGCAAGTATCCTGCCCATTAAAAAAATCAATTCCGGTTTACTTGATTTCTGTGTTAAAGAAGGCAGTAGGCCCGTAACCAAGAACAAATCAATCGATGATTCCGTACGACGGGAATTTGAAAAGGTACTGACACAACTCATTTTAGAGATTTTCAATCCATCAATTCCCTTTGAGGATATTTAGGGCAACTATTTCAAATCAGGCCTTGTAGGCCTTACCTCAATCTTACTGGGTAAGGTTCGAGGGTGCATTTGCAATAAATCCACAACCAGCTTCCCAATATCTTGTGGCTGTATCTTCCAGGCATCTTTCTTAGAAGGCTCATTTCCATTAAAATAGGTTGCAACGGACCCCGGCATTATCGTAGTTACCTTGATATCATATTTTCGTAAATCGAGCATGGCTGCTTGGGTAAAACCAACCACTCCAAACTTTGAGGCGTTGTACCCAGCGCCTTGTGCAAAGAAGTTGGTACCCGCCAAACTTGCCAAGGTCATGTAATATCCCTTCGTAATTTTTAAAGCAGCTATAGAAGCCTTAAGTGTGTAAAACGCCCCTGTCAGGTTAGTATCCAACATTTGATGCCATTGTTCGAGGCCCATCTCATCTATTGGCGCAAAATTCCCTACACCAGCATTGGCCAAAACCACATCCAATCGACCCCAGGTATTATTAATCATCTTAATGGCGTTCTCTTCATCTGTAAAGTTCGTAACATCCGATTGTATCGTCAGTACTGATGAAGAATTACCAAGATAATCTTTGGCAACTTCCAAGGTTTCTTTATTACGGCCGCTAATAACAACCCGCATCTTTTTTTTCAATAATGCCTCTGCAACGCCTAAGCCAATGCCCTTACTGCCACCGGTTATATAAGCAACCTTATTTGTTAGATCCATACCGCCATATTATTGCCTTAAATATACCATCTTATCATCAAAAAATTCTAATTTCATCATCGGTCTTATTGCTTGATATTTTATATGACACTTTGTAAAGCCCCAGGAAGAATCTGTCTGTTCGGTGATCATCAAGATTATTTACAGTTACCTGTCATCGCATGTGCCATAGATAGGTATATCACGCTTGAAGCCAAGGAAACTCATTTGCCGTACCTTCAAATTGCGTTTTCGGATTTGAATACCGAACGCAAAATACCCATACCTTTTCGAATCGAGGGCTATGACCCTTCAGACACGCTCATTGCTGCTGTAAAAGTATTGCGAAAGTACGGGTGTATACCTGACAAAGGATATAGTATAGCAATTGAGGGGAACATACCCATTAACGCCGGTTTATCAAGTTCCTCAGCCCTATTAGTATGTTGGATACATTTTTTAATTCAGACTTTTGGCCTTGATTATTCCAATCATTCTTTGAATAGCGAACTTATCGCTCAAATTGCGTACGAGGCAGAGGTACTGGAACAGAAGGGCCCTGGGGGGAAAATGGATCAGTACGCCATAAGTGTAGGTAAGATTATTTATTTAGAGACCGATGTGGATTCAAAATATCAGGTAATTGACGCCAATCTACAAGGTTTGGTAATCGGTGAGTCAGGTATTTCAAAAGATACCCTAGGTCTTTTGGCAGACAGGCGAAATCCAGCATTGGAGAGTATTGAATTTTTTAAAAAGCGTGATGGGAAATTTGAAATCAAAAATATCACTGAAGATGTGTTGCCCCAGTATCTTGACGAACTGCCGCCAAACCTAAAACCTTTTTTCTCCGCTGCTGTTGAAAACCATACCATTACGCAAAAAGCATTACGAGAGTTTTATAAAGAACCATTGGATTTTCTGAAAATTGGTCGGCTAATGAGTGCGCATCATAAAATTCTGAAAGAAGCCCTAAAAATTACCGTACCACGAATCGATGCCATGGTCGAAGCCGCATTGGCCACAGGTGCCCTTGGGGCAAAAATCGTGGGTTCTGGGGGCGGTGGTTGTATCGTTGCACTGGCCCCGGGCAACGAAGAACAGGTAATCGAAAATATGCTTAAAGCGGGAGCTGTCAATGCGTACACGGTTTCGGTTGCTGAAGGTGCTTCGTCAAAAAACTAGCATATGTGTGATACTATTATAATTTTAGCAGGGGGAGCTTCATCTCGAATGAAAAAAGAAACTACCGCAGGGCATATTACCCAAAAAGATATTGCCCAAGCAAATACTCGTAACAAAGGGCTTATTGAAGTGGGTGAAGAAAAACTTCCCTTTCTGCACTATCTTTTGTACAATATAAAGCAAGCAGGCCATACCAACGTTTTTATTGTTATTGGTCAAAATGACCAGCTTTTCCCTGCTGTTTATGGTCGTAAAAAAGCACAAAATGAATTTAACGGACTGTCTATTTCATTCGTTCGTCAATACATACCAAAAGACAAGGATAAACCCTTAGGTACGGCCGATGCTTTGTTCCAGGCCATGGAGCAATATCCTGAATTAAAGGCAAGTTCTTTTTTGGTTTGCAATTGCGATAACCTCTATTCCGTAAAAGCGTTGCTCGCACTAAACAACCCAAAATATAAGAATGCCCTTTTAGGATATGATAGCGAGGGGCTACATTACGAGCAAGAAAAAATTGAAAGGTTTGCCTTAATGAAACTCGATGCCCAAAACCGTCTGGTCTCGATATTGGAGAAACCCCGTTCTTCTCAGGTAAAAGATTACAGGGATGGACAAGGGAAACTCAGGGTCAGCATGAATATCTTTAAGTTTGACGGTCAACAGATATATCCGTTTTTAAGGGACTGCCCACTTCATTCAGAACGAAATGAGAAAGAACTGCCCACCGCCCTATTGAATATGGTTACGGATTTTCCGGAAAGCGTTGTGGTCATTCCCATCTGTGAACACGTTATTGACCTTACCAGCAAAGAGGATATTGCCATCGTCAATGATCATTTGAAAAAGGAATATCCTAACGGATTACAATGGTAATTTACCAAAATGGAGTTAATTGTACCCTGCTTTGAAGCTCCATTTTATGGCTATGTAACTCGTTTTGTTCTAACCATAAAGTTCGTTAAAGAACTTATTGACATCTTTTTGGCTTTGTGGAAAGTTATGTACTTCTTTAATCTTATGATTTTCTATTCTCCATAAAAGACAAGACATGGCATTTAAGTTCTCCAAATTCTCAATGTTGCTCCAATTTCTATGGCAATCAATAACGTAATCATCATTGACACCCATAATGATAGGCTCCGCCTTGAAAGCTCCTTTGGTAAGTGCTTTGAAAAATGCAAGTACTTCATCTATACCTATTTTGGTGCCGCTCAAGGGATGCTCGCCGGGAATATGCCATTTAATGTTTTTATCCAACACTTTTTTTATGCCTTCCATATTATTTTTGGAATACGCGTCAAAAAAATCATTGATTAAGGTCAAATTAGGATGTGTTTTCTGCATAAAGTTAAATTTTTGTGTTGCCATGGGTTCTAATAAAGCAAAAGAGGGGCTGATTCCAGCGAATGCCAAGGCAGTAGTGGATGTTAATAGTGTTTTTTGAAAGAAATCCCGTCGTTTCATTTATTTACTATTTCGGTTTAAAGTAGCCTAAATTGCGTGAATTTTAACTTTCTAGAAAGTGAGTAGCGCAAATATTACAACATCCAAACCGTTATTTAGAGAACTCGGTAAGCAATCCCTCTCCACTAAGTGGATACACCAACTTAAAAAATCGTTTATAGTTATTGGCGAAGATGATTACGGCCACTATTGTAATAAAGAGAATTAGTATCGGCCATAAGTTAATAGCACTTCTAAAAAGTGTATTACCAAAAATTAGCATTAGCGAACAGGTCCCCATAAAAAACATCCCGATAAAAAAATAAAACATCGATTTCTTCAATCGAGATGCCACCTCCTTTTTATGGTCATGGCTATTATGGATTTTCTTCATTAAACCCCTTTCAAAGTCATTGGTCAAGCTTTTACGATTTGCATTTTCAAGCACTGATTCGATAAAATCATCTTTGAACTCCAATCTTTCGTTTTCCATAGCTATTTATGTTGTTTCTTTCCAGATTTTCCGTGTGTTCTTTCTGGCCCTATGTAGAATCACTTTTACGTTTGCCCTAGTCCAACCCGTAACATCCATAATCGTATCGATATCCAGTTCTTGTAAATAGAAAAGCTCTAACGCCAAACTTTCTTTGGTATTTAATCGTGAAAGCACCTGTTGGATCTTATCATTATAATCTTCTGATATGGGCTCAAAATGTTCGTGCAAAATAGTGTCGTCGCCTTCGTCTACCGAAATAAGGGTTTGGGTCTTTTTGAGCGACCTTAACCTCAAGAAGGCCTCATTGACAACAATGCGATAAAACCAAGATTTAAACTTTGCGGTTCTTTTGAAGGCCTTAAGTCCATGGAACGCTTTCATAAAGGCATCTTGGGTAACTTCTTCAGCATATTGTTCATCTTTCACTATTGATAAGGCTATATTTAATGCCATGTTCTTGTAGGTTTTGATGAAATAGGTAAATGCATCAACATCGCCAGAGAGCACCTTATCAATATAGATTTCCTCCATATCAGGTCCTCTTCTTTTTACTTATAAAATTTATGGTGAAAAATGAAACGCTTAAAAAAATACCGATGGTAGCGGTTATCAAAAAACCTTTAAATAATTCAAGATCGTCGTCTAGATACTTTATGAGAAAACCGATAGCCACAAAAGCCATACTTAGACTGCTTGTAACAATCGCCAATTGCAACCACGGAAATATGAATTTAACGCCATACTCTTTCTGGGCCTTTAAAATGTCTGAAAATTTCTCTCCTTTTTTAATGAGATAGATGCGTTCCCTATCCCTAGCTTTTTGATAGAAATACCATGCTAAAAATAAAGCAGTGATGGCGGCTACGGCTATAATGCAAAAGACTATCGATTCAATCATAATGTTGCTGTTTAAGTGTATTGGAATGTATTTTATTTCCTTTCTGCGGTCATTTCCATTCCAGAACCTTTCATAAGCAGACCGGTAACGGTACCTTTTTCATCTATCAGAAACTCAAGGTCATGGGTTTGGCCATCATCAATGAATTTGTGTTCTTCATAACAGTTGATCTTTACTTCTTGACCTTGGGAACCGCCATACAATTGTGCATCCTTTACGCGTATTGTCAAAACGAACTCTGGGGAGAATTCATACTCACCTACATACTGGTTTAAGGCAGCCTCAGAAAGAGCTATCCTATTATTTTTTAGGTCAACTTGACTTTGATGGTGATTATAGCTCAGCACCCTTGAAAGCTTCCATTCTTCTTTTTCAAGGAGCCATAAATGTGAATATGTGGCTTGCGTTTGTCCAAAACTATGTGAGCCATTTTGTATGGCACCATAAAGTTCTTCACCCCTGTACAATGGAAAAACCGCAACACTCCCTTTATTCAAGACCCTTTTCAAGACATTCGATCCGGTGCTACATAAGTTGTTTTTTATTGAAGCGATGAACTTTTTGCGTGATTTGGTAATACCATCCTTGTCGTGGTAGAATTCGATATCGTCCATAGTCAGTTTTTCTATTTGGGATAGGTTACATTGATTGAACCCGACTTCGAATAGCAAGCTGTCCTTTGCCATTAATACTTGATATAAATCGGTATTTTCTTGAGCTTGCGAATTTACTTTTACGACTGTCGCAATGAAAATAAGTGCTATTAACGTTTTGAGCTTCATGATTTCTTTTTTAAAGTTTAGATTATTCTTTACCCTTAGGATACAGATTTGAGTTGAAAGGTTACATCTGGCAGCAATTATTTGTGTGTAATTGTATTTTGTTTCACAGGTTATAATCAAAACTTATTGTTAGAAAGAATGCGTATCTCGTTCGAAGCGCTATTCCAAATTGATTTACAAGGCTGATTTTTTAGGCGATTACATAGCGCAAAACTTTGTGTATCTTGGCTTTTCAGAGTAAGACTTCCTTAAAAAATAAAAAGACACTATGTCCGAATCCCATAAATTGTCAGAAGCATTTAAGCTCTTTGATGAAGCCAATAGCGAAGACCCGAATACCGTGATTATTTCTAAAAAATCGTTTCCAAAAGAGTTGTTATACGCTCAAAGAATGACTAAAACGCTTTCTGATTTTGCACCTGAGGCCTCAGAGGCCCTGAAACTCACCGCACGTTGCCAACATATTCGCCGTTGGGAAATTAGCCGTAGTTCTTATGAAATGAATCGTTCAGGGTATTTGAAATGGCGGCAAGAATTGAAAAAATTCCATGCCGAAAAGGCAAGGGAGATTCTTTTAAAAGTAGGTTATAATAAAGAAACCATAGCCCAAGTTGAATTTCTTCTTTTAAAAAAACAATTGAAAAAAAATAAGGAGACCCAAACCCTAGAGGACGTTATCTGTCTAGTTTTTCTAGAATATTATCTTGAACCTTTCGCAACGAAACATGATTCTTCCAAAATAATCGATATTTTAAAAAAGACGGGGCGTAAAATGTCTGAAAAAGGACAAAAGGCTGCCCTCAAAATACCATTTTCCAAAAAATCTTCTGAATTGATCCGTCAAGCCATTTCAACAACATAAAAAGGTTTTGATTCCTTTATGGGATTACTATTCAGGGCGCTACGCAAGAAACCGTCAACGATTCCATCATGTATGTCGAAGCAAACCGTATTATTCAGACCATCAATTTTCAAAATACTCTTTTGAATATTGGTATTAATGGTGCCTCCTTAGAACGTAGAACAAAAAACGAAGGTGAAAGTGGTACGGGGGTATTCCATATAAGAACATATATCAGTCATATTGATGATAGATTATTCATAAATTCGGTACCTGGGGGCTAAAACCAATGACACTATAAATTATAATTTAAAAAGAATTGAAACGGATGGAGCGCAATGAATTGTACCCTGTTTTTCTAAAAGTGAGCAATTTAAACGTATTGATCGTGGGTGGCGGACTGGTAGCTGAGGAAAAGTTGACCTTTCTGTTGAAGTCAAGTCCTAATGCCCTAGTAGAGATGATTTCCCCAATGTATCGAGAGGGAACCCTGCAACTGGCCAAAAAACATCAGGTTAAAATGCACCACGGCAAATACCGCCGAAAGTTTTTAAAGAACAAACATGTGGTGGTCGCTACGACCGATGTACCAAGTGTTAATGAAAAGGTATATCACGATTGCAGAAAGCGTGCTATTTTGGTCAATGTAGCCGATAACCCACCCCTTTGTGACTTTTATATGGGGGGCATCGTCACGAAGGGCAATGTGAAAGTGGCGATTTCTACCAATGGCAAGTCCCCTACGACAGCAAAACGACTACGACAATTTTTTGAGGATGTGATTCCCGAGAATATTGATGATCTTGTAAAAAACCTTAACGAATATCGCAAGACCATTAAAGGTGACTTTGAAGAAAAGGTGGAAACACTGAACGAGTTCACTAAGGGCTTGGTCACTAAAAAAGAAAGCAATGAAAATAAGAATCAAAAATAATTCGATACGGCTCAGGTTGACAAAAACCGAAGTGGATACGTTCGCCAAGACGGGAAAATTTACGGCGACCACACAATTTGGAACGAAAACACTTACCTATGCCTTGAAAGCTAAGCCAAACATCTCAGAGGTCGAAGCCGATTTTGTAGGAGATGGTATTGTTGTTTACTTTCCAGAAGCTGCAAGTAAAACTTGGGCGAAAAGCAACCGCGTTGGCTATGACAACAACGTCGATTGGAACGATGAAACGAAACTTTCGGTATTGGTGGAAAAAGACTTTACTTGCCTTGACAATACCATCGAAGACCAGTCAGATAACTATCCAAATCCTAAGCTTCAAGGGTAGCACATAGCCCATATTCCACCTTAGAGCCCTCTGTGACCAATTCTATTGCAATGCTTAAACAGCTCGAGACATTTGAAAAGACCCCAACCGCAAATTCGAAGTCGTGAAGGCGATAATAAATGACTTTTTACCCCGGGAAATGTTCAAAATGGACAAAAACCCCAATTTTTTTAAGGATTTTTTGCAAATCAGTTGTTATATACATGTAACTAAACCTAAAAATGATGAAAAAGTCCCTATCTACCGACATCTGCAACCTAGAACATAATGAGAAAATCCAAAAAATGTTCGATACCTATGATAGAGAAGTAAAGGCGATTGTAATTTTCTTTGTACTTCAGTTTCTATTTTGGTGTTTTATTATTTGGGGTTAAAACAGGTGGACACTCCAAAGTATATCAAACTATTCCGCAGTGTATCCAAATTTAAAAAAAGTCCCTAGAATTTTAAACTTGCTTCTGTTATAGTCCTAAAAAATTAATCGTATCGAGGCATTTGGCACTATCCCCAGCGCGCTTTGTTGAAATTGTTGTGCCTCACCCTGAATATTGGGTCGGTAAAAGCTATTTATTGTGTTATCCCGATTCAGTAGGTTCCAAATGGCCAGCCCCAATTGAACGCTCTTTTTCCCCCAATTGAACTCATATTTCCCCGAAACATCCAAACGTAAATAGTCATCCAATCGCTCCCCATTGGCAGCGTCATAGTTGATTTCACCATCTACAATTTCATCGTTGGGCACTGGCCGTGTCACTGGCTTTCCTGTACGCCAACTCAATCCGGTAGCAAGAAGTACTTCGCCTATGGTATAATTGGCACCCATGGTCAGGGCATGCGTAATATCAAAATTGCTGGGAAACCTAGGTTGGGGCAGTTGATCAAAATAGTATTGACTGTTAAGGTAAGAGTAGCTCAGCCATACACTATTTTTATGCAACTGTTTGCGCAGCAAAACATCGAGACCGGTGGCTTCATAGGATCCTGATGTTCTCTCAAACTCGTACTGGTCTTGAAAACCTTGGCTTTGGGTAGTAATGCCGTTAACATTTTTATAAAAAGAGACCGCGTTCAGTAGCCAGCCATTTTTGTTAAAGCCCAGCCCAATGGAGATTTGTTCGCTGGTAATGACCGGAATCGATTCGTCGTTCGAAAGTTGCCACCTTCGCTTTTCAATACCCAAAAAATCATTTTGAAAATTGATGATCTGGGAAGTGCTTTGGTGTTTGAATTCACCGAGAACCTCCAGGTTGAAACTTTCCCAAAAACTTTGGTTGAAACTGAGTCGTGGTTCCCAAATTTGTTTTTCGAAGGCTTCAAGATAATTGAAACGTACGCCAAAATTCAGTTGTGTTGCTGCGTTCTTTGAAGAAAGCCCTATTTCTGTAAAGATGGCATGGGTATGTAACACTTCGCCCTCTAAACGTACAAAAAGTGGGTCGTCAATATCATCAAGGTTGGTCACCTTGGTCTCTACGAAATGGTATCCATTCGTCCAGCTCATCTTAGGCGATATCTTGTTCAATGCCCTCAATCTCACCCCGGTTTCAGAAACCTTGTTCTCTTGTAAAAAACGTTGGTCTTCAAGGATATTGGCATTTATGGCCTTGATTTTATAGTCTATATTATATGCCGCCACTTCCGTTTCGAATTTTTCGCCCCAGTCCCTTTGATAATGAATTCCCGAAGCAACAGTGGTCTGATTTAAATTGCTTTGCCGCTCTTGTACTTCACTACCTACTTGCGCAATCTCATTAAAGACGACCTCGTTTGCTGTGTGGATAAAGTTGATGCGGAGGTTATCATTTTCAGAAGGGTTAAAAAGTAAACGGAAAGAGGCATCGTAAAAATCGAATGCGATATCTGCGTTGGTCACGGATGCGGTATTTTCCTCAATTTCGGTGTTTTGGATAATGCGTTCAAAATATTGTGAATAGGTCGGGGTTTCCACAAAGTCACTGACAGACTTACGTGCGGCCACTTGCAGTGAAGCTTTTTTTCCTATTGGGGTATCTATTGAGCCATTGGCGTCGATTAAATTGACCCCAACACTACCTTTCAGACCTGAGTTAAGATATTCATCGGTCTTCATGGCAATGGTACCAGAGACACCATCTGTTTCTGCGGCGCTGCTCCCATTTTTTCGAAGTTCAACCTTTTGGGTGATATGGGGATTGTACATTGAAATTAGGCCAAAAAAGTGTCCAGATTGGTACATTTTAATTCCATCCCAAGTAATCAGGTTTTGGTCATGGCTGCCTCCCCTGATGTTTATGTTAGAGACCGTTTCATCAATACTCTGAATACCCGGAAGGGCTTGAACGGATAGTAGCACATCATCTTCAACAAGTCCAGGAAGAATGCTGAACCGATCAAAATCCAATACCACCGAACCATTGTCAAGTTTATCGATACCCCTGACCAAAAAATCGTACACCGTGACCTCAGCAAGCTTTTCTTGATAGGGAACCAAGTACAGCGTAGTACACCCAGATGTATTGAAATACCGAACTTCGCGCTGCAATGGTTTATAGCCGATATGTCTTATTTTGACAATATCGCCTTCTTTCAATCCATCCAACTCAAAATAGCCTTTATCGTCTGCTATGGTTCCTTTAGAACCGTTCTGAACTACAACATAAGGCAGGGCCTCACCCGTATCCTTATCCTTAAGGTAACCACACAGAAGTATGTTTTTTGCCTTTATGGAGACGATACTTTCTGAGACCAGAACAAAACTGAGGTTGGTTTGTTCGCCTAAATACTTAAGGGATCTCTTAAGATTCAGAGCGTCTGCGGGTGCTGAAACAACCACGCCATCTACCAGCTTCGAGGCATAATTGAACTGCACGCCAAAACGTTTTTGCAACGTTTCTAAAATGGTGTTCAGAGGCTGGCCTTTCTCTGTTTGGGCGGTCGAATGTATGCTGTAAAGTGATAAAAAAAGGCAAACTAAAATAAGTAGTCTCTTACTCACGCTTACTAAAACGCACGGAATTGGGCTTTAGTATTACATAATCAAGGTCGAGTGGCTCACTGATGGACCTCAGCGCAGTATCCAGATCATTATGCACAAAACCACCAGTAAAAAGTTGGTCAGCATCAATAGTTTCATGCGTAATGGCTATACCATATTGTCTTTCCAGCTCCGCGAAAACCTCCGCTAGCGGAATGCGTTGAAAATAGCTGGTATTCTTGGTCCATTGCGGTTCGGTAAAACTATTTTTGCCAGTGGTCATCTTGCCATCAACCCATTTAAAGTTGTCTCCCACTTCTAATATTTCGGTATGTCCATTGGCCACTACACGCACTGTGCCCTCAAAACAGGCCACCTCGAAAAAGGTTCCCCGTTGCTTAACATTGAACTCGGTTCCTAGAACACTCACAGTGCCCGTGGCAGTAACCACATCAAACTTGGCCCCTTTGGCCACGTCAAAAAAGGCTTCTCCCTCTAGCTTTATCTCCCTTTTGGACTTCCACCGCTTTTCATCATAACTGACCTCAGAGAGTGCATTTAACACTACCCGTGAAGCATCTGGTAATTCGATGGTAGTCTTTTCGGCAACCAAAGTCTCAACCTCGGTCAACGTATTAAAAAGAAAGAAATAATACAGTCCGAAAGCTACAACCACGATACTTGCTATGCGCAACATGGGCCTCATCCATTCAAGTTTCTTGACTTTCGGGTCGGGTGTGGTGACACGATTCTTAAAGGTTTCAAAGTCATCGACAGTGGAGAAGTTAGACGCTTTGAAAGATGACGCATCTTTTATAATATTCTTGTACAAGGGTGCTTCTTCCAGGGCATCAAATGCTTTGCTTTCCTCTTCAGAAAGTTCTTCTAAAAGCCACTTTTGTATCAAGTTTTCTTGGTCCATTGGTCAGGGTCTTTGTGTATATAACAACCAAGTATTGATTTTTCCTGATTATTTGAGTTTAAAATTTTCCAATTCTTTTTTTAATTGGTCAAAAGCCGAGTAAATACGGTACTCCACGACCTTTCGGGTTACTCCCAATAATTGTGCGATTTCTTCGTGTTTCTTACCTTCCACCTTGTTGAGCATAAAAGCGGTGCGCTGTTCTTCAGATAATTTGGCCAGTGCCCCTTGGTATTTTTTATAATATTCCTCCTTTTCTAGAAGAAACTCGGGGTTTTCATTAGTATAGCCCTTGAGAGATTCACTTTGGTATTTTAAAACGACTTTCTGGTGCTTTACTTCGTTTAACATTGCATTGTTGGCGACAGTATACAAGAAAGACTTCGCCTTTTCTAAAGTTACTTTTTTACAGTTCTCCCAAAGTTTGGCAAAGGCATCCTGAGCCTTGTCGCCAGGATTTAGTTTTTCACCATATTTATAGTAGAGAAAATCATGAAGGTTTTGGGCATACTTGTTATAGATATGTGCAAACAGCTTTTCGTCGCAAATATCCCCCTGTAGGTTATTCTTCAATCAGGTTGGCTTTTTGTTGGTTAAAAATAGAAAAACTTTTTTTAAAATTTTTCAGGAGTTTTTTCCGTTAGGTTGTTCCATTTATATAACAAGCACACAGAAACCTTATTAATTATGAAAAATACAGTAAAAACTTTAAGTCTTTTCATGCTTGCTTTAAGTATGTTCAACAGTTCTTGTAGAGAAGAAGAGTTTGCGTTTGAAGGCACCCCGCCAGAACAATCGTTACAGGCAGACTCCAATGTGGCCAACCTTTTGTTCAGAACCACTCTCAATGATGGTTCTACAGATAATATTCTGGATCAAGCCAGTTGTTTTTCAATCGACCTTCCGGTAACCGTAATTGCCAATGGTACTGAAATCACCATAGAAGAGAAAGAGGACCTTGATGAAATTGAAGTCATTTTTGAAGAGTTCGATGATGATGCTGACACTTTGGAAATCGTCTTTCCCGTAACCATCACATTTTCCGATTATACTGAAGAAATGGTTTCAAGTACTGAGGAGTTGGAAAATTTTGCAGCAACCTGTCCCGAAGAAAACGAAGACGATGATGATATTGAATGTATCGATATTGTTTACCCCTTAACCCTTTCCATTTTTAATCCAACCACAGAGCTGTTTGATACCGTCTCGTTCGAAAATGACCAAATGCTCAATGATTTTATTGAGCAGCTTGATGAAGACGATGTGGTGAATATCGAATTTCCGATTACTTTGGTTTTGACAGATGATACTGAATTGGAAATTGGTGACCTCGAACAACTTGAAAATACCATTGAAGGTTTTATTGAAGCATGTGACGAAGATGACGACAATGACTTTGACGATGACAATTGTAACGATTGTAGTGTTGAACAGCTACAAGCGGCCTTTGCCGAATGTCCTGACTTTGGTGTGAACAAGTTCAGTCTCAACGGACAAAATCTTAAAAGCCAATACGATGATCTAGCATTTGATTTTCAAGAAGACGGCAACGTCACCGCTAGCTCCAATACGGAAAGCTTTACAGGTACTTGGTCGGCTACTGGATCGGGCAATGACATTATTATGGTCATTGATATCGTAGATTTGGATGATTTCAATTTGGAATGGACCCTTAACAGAATTTTGGACACCCCCGGAAGAACCAAGATTACCCTGCATGAAGGAGATGGGAACGTCCTTCGTTTTCAAGACGCTTGCAACAACGGAAACTAGACGGTCTTGAGAAAACAATAACCCAATACCAACATACCGATTGGTAAATCGACCCCCTATTTAAAAGGTTTCTAAAACTTTTGAATAGGGGGTTTTACATTGGTCGAAAATAATGACCGTTCATCGGTATGGGTCAGGAAGTCTTCTTGTATGCTTGTTTTACATATGCAAACCCAAACTAACAGACCATGATACTAACTGCTATTGTAATTGATGATTCACCTTTGCAACGAATGATGACCAACAAATTAGTAAAAGAAAATCCCAATCTACAGTTCATTGAATCTTTCAACGATCCAGAAACCGGACTCGAAGCTATACATCGCATTCAACCCGATGTGGTATTTCTAGATGTTGAGATGCCTAAACTAAATGGCTTTGAGTTCCTTGAAAATCTGAATCATGATTGCCAAGTGATTCTGAACTCTACACGTTCCCAATTCGCACTTACCGCTTTTCAATACGACCAAGTGAAAGATTTCATGACCAAACCCATGAATCAGGACCGTTTCGAAAAATCGGTTGAGCGCATGGTTAAAAAAGAACATGCCAATCAGAAGAAAGTAAGCCTGTATTCCGTTCCAGTTTATCAAGAGAGGCTGAGAAAGGCAAGTTAAGCCAGATGAGTATTTTGTACTTATTGGCGCATATGGCGACCTATGCTATTGTGTTGTATGAGCATTATCTGGCAATTTTAAGTGAATGGTTTTTGATATTTGATGAATCCTTTATCGAACGGCACCTTCACTCATCGGAAATACCATTTGAATTGGTTGGATTTCATTAAGAAACTGTTCTATGAATGGGAGATTGACATTCAAAACAACGACGTCGATTGGAACGATGAAACGAAACTTTCGGTATTGGTAGGGAAAGACTTTACTTGCCTTGACAATACCATCGAAGACCAGTCAGATAACTATCCAAATCCTAGATTAAAAAACAATTGAACGCAGTGCTGAAAACTTTGAGCTAAAAAGCTATTGCTATGTACGAATACACTCTGGCCATGTGGCCTATTTCTGATGAAGAGAGTGATACGCTATAAAGTGAATAAAAGCATTGCATGTCATACTGATATTTCAGGCTCCAATGAATTACAAACTTGCGCAACCCAAATAAAGCCCTTAGAAAACCTCATCTTCCAACTCTAGAATAAGGGCGGCGTTACAGGTAATGGAACACATTTCAGTATCTTAGTCAAACAAACCTAATATCATGTGTTTTCGTTTATTTGGCCTTTTTATATTTTTCTTTTCGTTTTCTTTAGTAAAGACCTTTGCCCAACAACCCACCTATTGGCAGAACGAGCCCATTGTTCTTGATTTTTCCGTCGATGCCACTTCTGAAACAGCACCTATTAACCCGTTTACCGATTATCGCTTACAGGTAGATTTCACCCTTGGCAGCACTAGTTTTTCTGTACCGGGCTACTATGCCGCCGATGGCAATGCCGCGCAAACAAGCGCCACGACAGGAGGGGTTTATCGGGTCAAGTTCGTGCCTAGCTCCCCAGGGGAATGGCAATATAGGGTCTCTTTTAAGCAGGGCAAGGATATTGCCATATCGGCTGATGCCTATTCTGGAGATCCCATAAGACCGCATGACGGAAAAGTGGCAAAATTACAGGTGCAACCCGCTAGCGAGAACGGTGGGTTTTTTACCACGAGAGGTAGGCTAATGCATCATTCAAGCGGCTATTTTCACACCCAAGATGGACAACCTATATTAAAATTCGGCGCCAACTCCCCAGAAAATTTTTTGGCATATGCCGATATTGACGGTACCTACTCGTATGATTCAGAAAAAAAATTCTTAAAGCAATGGCAAGCCCATGTCAATGATTGGAGGGAGGGAGATCCTACTTGGCAGAACGGAAAAGGCAAAGGGATCATTGGTGCCCTCAATTACCTTGCATCAGAGAAAATGAACGCCATTTATGCCCTTAGCTTAAATATTGAGGGAGATGCCAAAGATGTATGGCCTTTTCTCAGTCATGAAAGAAAAGATTTTTTGCGGTACGACGTCAGTAAGTTGGCCCAATGGGACCTCATTTTTTCACATGCCGAAAAACTTGGTATCATCATACAATTGGTTACCCAAGAAAAAGAGAATGAACTCCTATTGGATAATGGGGATACCGCCCAAGAGCGAAAACTGTATTACCGTGAACTTGTGGCACGATTTGGATACCACAAGAACATCATTTGGAACATGGGGGAAGAAAACGGTTCCGCGCCATGGTGGCCCCAAGGCCAAAGCGACCAACAACGTTTTGCCATGATACGCTATTTAAAGGATATCGATCCCTATAACAACCCTATTGTCATCCATACCTTGCCCGAAGAAGGACAAAGGGCTCCCATTCTTGACAAGCTTATTGGTTTTGATAGGCTTGACGGAATCTCCATGCAGGTTTCCAACATAACCGATATTCACGAAGACGTCAAAAAATGGATTGCCACATCGCAAAAATCCGAGAGGCCTTGGGTCGTGAGCATGGATGAAATTGGCCCATGGCACACGGGTACCCCTGATGATGCCAACAATACCCGATTGGATTCTTTGCGAACCGAAGTATTATGGTCTACATTGACCGCGGGTGGCGCTGGGGTAGAATGGTATTTTGGCTGGTTAAGGCCCCCAAATGACCTTAATGCCGAAGATTGGCGAAGTCGCAGCAAAGTCTGGCAGCAAACTGCCATTGCCAAAGATTTTTTTGAGACCCTTCCCTATACCGAAATGGTCAATCTTGATGACAAGCTTAAAGGGAGTCCTGCCTATTGCTTTGGTCGAGAAGGCGATGTTTATCTTATTTATATAAAAAATGGGGGTAAGGTGTCCCTTGATCTGACCGGTTTCCAATCCGATTATGAAGTCCATTGGTTTGATCCACGTTTGGGGGGCAAATTGCAAAAAGGTTCCGTACGGCGTTTAGCCGGTGGTTCATGGTCAGATATTGGAAATCCACCTTCAAAGAAAAATGTAGACTGGGCCGTGCTGCTCAAAAAAGTTTCCGATTGAATGCCCAATAATCCAATAAGTCTATGAAAAAACAATGTGTCCAAAAAATGGCACCTGTACTTATCATGGCCTTTTGGGCCATGGCCTGTACTACCGGCACCGATTCGCTGCCCATGGTTTTTCCAGACCAAGAATGGCAACAACGAAAACCCGAAGAATTGGGTATCGATTCGGTCAAGTTGCAAGACGCCTTAGCCTATTTAGCTTCGGAATCAGGTGAGAATGGTCTCGAAGAAGTATTTATAGTAAGAAATGGCTATGTGGTCTACCAAGGGGATAGTGTGCGTAAAAAGCACAACATCTACTCTAGCAGTAAATCGTTTACCAGCACCGTATTAGGCCTTTTGAGCGACCAAGGAATCGTATCAGAAGAAACCTATGCCAAAGAAATCGATACCGCCCTCGCCGAATGGTACCCCGACGTCAAATTAAAGCATTTTTCCAGTATGACCTCAGGCTACAGTGCCCAAGGTGATAGCAGGTGGAATGAACCCAGCAAAGATTGGTCTTGGACGCCGTTCGCTATAGATTGGCCCTTATTTTCACCCGGAAACCAATATGCCTATTGGGATGAGGCACAAATGATGTTCGGTAGGCTATTGACCGTAAAAAGTGGAAAAACCTTAAAATCCATTTTTATGGATGGTATCGGTAACCATATTGGTTTCGGCAATTTTGAATGGTGGGGGGATTCGCAATTTGAGGGAATTTTTTTAAATAACGGGTGTACCGGGGTGACCATAAATGCGGAACAGCTCGCGAGGTTTGGACACTTTTATTTGAACCGGGGACAATGGAACGGTAGGCAATTACTTTCTGAGGAATGGATTGAAAAAGCCACCAAAAATCAAGTTTTTGCAAAAGAGGTCGCCGATACTGATCGCAATACCGTTGATGGCCGCGGCTGTTACGGATATAATTGGTGGGTAAATGGAAAAATGCCTAACGGTACATTTCATATGCCCGATGCCCCTCAATCCCTTTTTTATGCAAGCGGATTGCACAACAACATGTGCTTTGTCATCCCAGAATGGAATATGGTCTTTGTTCGAAAGGGAGAAGATGGAAACCCAAAAAAGGGAAAGCCTTACGTCTATAATGAATTCTTTAAAAGAATGGCATTGGCCGTCTCGGAGCTTCATTAATTCTTAAAAGTGGATATATTATCCTGGGAAGAGATCATCTTTTGCTTCTCAGAAGTTTTGATATAAAAAATTATAGCTTTAAAAACACTCCCCTTTAAAAGTAAAAGGTTTATCCTGAATGTGCTATTCAAATGGGAGGCGGGGTAAGCACGTTACTATAAGGTTATGCTAAACCCTTAGTAGGTAATCAGGCAATAAAAAGTGCTTAAATTACTGCTCTTTTTATTTTTTCTTGTCCAAAGTGTTTTTCCCAACATTATAGGCATAAGTAGCATAAAGTAAATATTGCAGGGTGGCACCATGAAACTCTTTTTGAGATATGATATCGATGGTAGTTACCAATGCAGACGTCCGCTTGTTCGAATTACAGAAATTAATATTGCTATCAGCCAAATCATACCTAATACCTCCTTTTGTATACTTCTTTCCGATTTTTGTATACTTTTTTTAGCTTTTTGTTAAACAATTTTGTACCAGAAATTAAAAGTAATGGTACCAAAACAGCTACATACAATAACCAAATCGACAATGACGCAGTTCATTGCCGGTATTTTTGTTTTGTACCTATTTGCAAACCTCAGCTCAAATAATTTATCTACTTACCACAGCGAGGGTTTTACCATTCACCAGATCACCCAATCCTTCTCGAACGTCTTTATCGTTGAACAATACGATAAGGTTTTGATGATAGATGCCGGTAATCCGGAAAAGGGGGATGTATTAGCCTCAAAATTAATGGACATCGGCATAGATCTAGCTGACATTGATTACCTGATTTTGACCCATGCCCATCCCGACCATGCCGGAAATGCCCAATATTTTAAAGAAAATTACGGGGTCAAGTTATTGGTCGGCACCGATGAGATGGAAATCGTAAAAGCTCAAGGTAAGGATAACCATCTATGTCCGCGCGGACCATTAGGTCTCTTAATACAACAGACGCACGCCAAAGCAACCTATAAAAATTTTGTGCCGGATATTCTAGTCAAAGATAGTTTTGACCTTGCCTCAATTGGTTTCAAAGGATTGGTTCATACCCTGCCTGGGCATACTCCCGGTTCGCTATATATCGAGATGAACAATATCATTTTTGTAGGTGACTTGATCCGGGGGCAGGTTTTGAACAAAAAGAAGCCGGCATACCATCTTTTCATGCGCGATTTGGCCGATAATCTAAAGAATATCAGAATGCTTGCCGATAAAGCCCATATAAAATGGTGGTACCCTGGTCATGGAGGACCTCTATCGGCCCAAAAAATAAAAGAATTTATAAGAAGTAATTGACACAAAAACAACATCAACAAAGAAAAGTAAAATGAAAAAAGTTATGAAAATTACAGGAATCAGCCTGTGCACCTTGGTGGCCCTATTCGGTGTCTGGCATTTCACACAGGGCCAGTCCATTGCACCTTCACAAAAAGTATCCCCGAACTTTAAAGGGCGTTTCTTGGCCATCTCCGATGCCGATATGATAGCGGGTGCCTATGCCAATGGGGAATTGAATAAAGTGCCCGGTATTGAAGATGAATTGGTATTGTTCGATGATAAGGAAAATACATCAAGCTTGACGGAACCATTACACATTAGCAATTCGGTCATCTCGTGGCCAGCTATCCTTGAATGGAACCCCAAGTATCAATTTGCCTATATCGCAGAGACCCGGGCCGTTCATAAGGGAGAGGCTCAAAAAATGAAGAACGTGTTTACCGATTTTCCGGTTGGAAAGAAAATCACCGTTGTCGATTATTCCAATCCCACAACACCAAAGGTCGTACAAGAGAAACAGATTGGTGAAAACATTCAGGGAGTTAGCATCAATGCAAGCGGAACGCTATTAGTATCAGGCTCTACTGAAAAAGGAAAAGAATTGGTGGTTATGGGATTAAAGGATGGGCTCGTTCAAGACGTGCAGTCTTTCACCCATGAAGGTATTTCTGCGAAAGACACTGGCAATGGAGGCATACGAACTATAGAATTCCATCCTACCAAGAATATCATCGCCGTCAACCTCAACAATACCGATTTGGTATTTTTCAAGATTATCGAAAACAATGGTACGGTTACCCTCTCACAACTGGGCGACACCATGGAAGTGGCAAAGCGCTGGAGCGTAGGCAATTGGCATCCCTCAGGTCAATATTTTATCCTTTCCGATTTGAGATGGGGCGATGGGTTGGGCCAAATCACCCACGGAAAGGGAAAGTTGGTATCCATCGGATTCGATGAAGGGGGAAACCATACGATAATCGATAAAGAAAAGGTCGGTCTTAGCCCAGAAGGGTTCGATATCAGTCCTGATGGCAACTACGCGGTCACGGCCAATATGAGACGAACCTGGGCACCCAAAAAAGGATTCTGGTTTGTACCTGCACGCAAGGAGTCGTCACTGTCACTGGTGAAAATTAATCCAAATACCGGCGAATTGACCAAGGTGGGCAAAGATTATGGCTTTGAGGGGGCATTACCCGAAGATGCCGTCTTTGACCAAGACAACAACACCATAGCGGTCGCGGTATATCACGACCGCAACGAAGAATTTCCCAAAGAGGGATGGATTGACTTTTGGGAACTCGAAGATGATCAATTGATCAAAACGGAAAAACAATTAAAAGTGGCCCGTGGGGTACACAATCTCTTATTAATCAAATAAAAATTGCTATGAAAAAGTTACAATTAAAGGTATTCGGTTTATTAATGGTGTCGTCCCTGTTCGTTGCCTGTAGCGACGATGACGATTCGACCCCAGAGGTAGTCGAAAACAACGGACAACGGAATTTAGAGACCGCCATGGAATTCTTGGATGGTTTCGAGCAGGAAGATACTGCCATCTTCAATGTATTTTCAGATGATTATGTCGGATTTAATAGATTTAACCCCAGCGGGGCGCAAGACCCAATCGTATTGCCCAATGCCCAAGCACAAATTGATTTTTTTACTACCATATTTCAAGTGTTCGATAACATTTCGTTTATCCAAAGGCGTTTTACCATATCTGAAGATGGCAATTCCATCTTTTTTCAGGCCATTTCAGACAGTTGGACGTTTGTACCTAGCGGGGCACCTTATAATCAAGTCTATGTCTTCCGTTTAGATTTTAACGAAGCTGGGGAGGTGACCACCATTGAAGAGTACATCAATTGGGTAATCAATAGTGAAGTGGCATTTGTACCTCTGGGCAGTTGCCAACAGGTTCTTTGTGAAAACCAATAGAAAATGAAAAAATGGGCCAAAATAACCCTGATCGGTTTTAGTAGCTTGATGCTGATGGCACTCGGTGGCTATGGCTACTTGATGTGGGACACCCCTTATGAAAAACTATCCACAAAAGGTTTGGCGTTTGCCACGAGTGAAAGAATACCCCTTGTGAGTACCCCTTTTGTACAAGACACGACAAATCAAAAAAATATTGTGACCGATGGTATTTGGTTCGCAGACCACACAGGAAGGAAGATGGTGCTTAGGGGATTGAACCTGGGCGGCGGAACCAAACTTCCCAAGACCCCCAACCTTCCCTCACATGTGGAAGAAGGTTTTTTCAATGCCTCAGATATCTCTTTTGTAGGCAGGCCTTTTCCTTTGGAGGAAGCTGACGAGCACTTAAAACGGATAAAGCATTGGGGTTTTAATCTCATTCGCTTTTTGGTTACCTGGGAGGCCATAGAACATAAAGGCCCCGGAATCTATGATCAAGAATATCTCTGTTATGTAAGGCAGGTGATTTTAAAGGCAGGCGATTATGGGCTGAATGTTTTTATTGATCCCCATCAAGATGTATGGAGTCGCTTTTCAGGGGGATCAGGTGCACCAAAGTGGACATTTGACAAAGCAGGATTGAATGTCACTAAATTTAAAGAAAGCGGCGCTGCCGTGGTGCACAATACCCACGGCGATCCTTACCCTAGAATGATATGGCCAACAAACTATGGCAAGTTGGCTACCGCTACGATGTTTACCTTGTTTTTTGGGGGCAATGATTTTGCGCCCAACGTTACCGTAGATAGCATTCCAGTACAAGAATACCTGCAAGATCATTTTATCAATGCGATGAAACAGGTGGCGCTTCAGGTTAAAGACCTTCCCAATGTAGTTGGTTTCGAAACCATGAACGAACCCAGTATGGGATATATCGGGCAGCATCTTGAAGATTGGTCATTTGTGAAAAATGGGGATTCACCCAATTTTTATGAAGGTATGGTAGCCGGTGCAGGACATACCATGGACGTGGAATATTGGGCGATCAATACCACTGGCTTTGAACAGGGCCCCAATGTCAAGATCAATCCCAAAGGCATCTCTGTCTGGAATGAGGGTCATGAACCCATATGGAAACGTCATGGGGTTTGGGGGTTCGATGACCAAGGCAGCCCAATGTTGTTGCAGCCGGACTATTTCAAGGTCAGTGATCCGAATGGCACTTATTTTAAGCCTTTTGTAGACCGCTATTCTGATACGATTCGAGCTGTGGATGACCGTCTCTTGATCTTTGTGGAACCACCTTTGACCACTGAAATGCCTTCTTGGAAAGGAGAGAAAACGGAACATTTTGTCAATGCTACCCATTGGTACGATGCTGTCGCCCTTTTTACCAAGAAATATGTACCCTTTTTTACTGTGGATGAAGAGGATCTAAGCTTGGTAATCGGCAGAAAAAATGTGCGCCAATATTTCGAGGGACGAATGGCAAAAATCAAATCGGAAACAGAGCATACCATGGGTGCTCGACCGACCATCATAGGGGAATTTGGTATACCCATGGATTTGAACAATGGAGAGGCCTACGCCACCAGTGATTTCACGGAACAAGAAAAAGTGTTGGACCGGAGTTTCAACGCCATAGAAAGTGAATTACTCCACTATGCCCTTTGGACTTTTGTGGAAGACAATACGAATGAAAGGGGGGACCAATGGAATGGTGAAGACTTGTCCATTTTTTCAGAAAGCCAACAATCCGATACCTCGGACATCAATTCAGGAGGTCGTGCATTGAACGCCATGTTACGTCCGTACCCACACAAAACAGCTGGCATACCACTGTTCCATCAATTTAACATGGAAGCGGGAGAATACATTTATAAATACAGGGTCGACACATCAAGCAAGCTACCAACCGAGCTATACCTTCCTGATTGGCACTATGGTCAAAGTTTCACTGTACATCATTCAGGAGGAACGCTTGCGTATGACAAGGGAAACCAATTACTCCTACATTATGCCGACACCGTCGGAGAAAATATAGTAATAATCAAAAAATTGTAAAAATGAAAATCCTAAGAATAACACTGACGATAATAACGGTATGGGCCACTAATGGTATGGGCAATTTACAAGCACAGGACCAAGACCCCCCTTTGGATAAAGGAAGTTTTGGGGTCAGTACCAACCCTGCCTATTTTGCCCTAGGCGGCTATAGTGTAAGAGGTATTTATCATCTACCAAAACGATGGTCATTTGGCCTTAATGTCGAAGCGGGCTTTGAATTGCCCGATGATTTTAGGGACCTCTTCTTCAATGACAATCAGGCTATTGAGGTAGATTGGGACTATCTAGTGGCCGCTGAGGCGCGCTATCGCTTTAGCAAAGAAAGCTATGATGCAGGATTCTACGTAAATGGTAGTGTAGGCTTTGAAGGCTGGACGGTCAATGAAATTTCTTCTGATGCCGACACCTCTTTCGACAATTGGTTCTCCTCATTTGGGGTTGGCTATACCTGGTATCCCTTCAAAAAGAAAAACTTCAATATTGGTGTGAATTACAATATCATTTTTATCTTGAACAACACCGATGGGCAATTAGTGGGCGATACCGCTTTTAATATCGAGCGTGTAGTGCCTCCTACATTTATTCCGTCCAATATTCTTATTGGGTGGAGGTTTTAAACATAAAAACATGTCGAAAAAAAGAAATATCACCCATATCCCGAAATTCATTGATCTTTGCAAATTAGCCGATGTAGAACCTTTGCATCCCCTCATTGGCATTATACGTCTTGAAGATATTCCGGCCTACGCCAAGGAATTAGGCACACTATCCCTCGGGTTTTATAGTATAAGCCTCAAAAAGAAATTGAAGGGATATATTGAATATGGTAGAAAGACCTATGATTTTCAAGAAGGGGTATTGGGTTTCGTCGGGCCGAACCAAGCCATCTCATTTGATCAGTGTGACGCCAAGGAGTCGATAGGTTGGGAACTGTATTTTGATCCTGAGTTATTGGCCCATTCAAAATTAGCCGACGAAATCAACAATTACGGTTTTTTCAACTATGAGACCAGTGAGGCCTTGCATGCCTCTAAAAAGGAAGAAGAGCAAATAGAGCAGATCTTTCAAAATATTTACGATGAATATATCCTTCCCATAGATCAGTTCAGTAAAGAGGTCATTCTATCGAATATTGAATTGTTGTTGACCTATAGTAAGCGCTTTTACAAGCGGCAATTTATAACCAGAAACGATGCGGATTCATCCATAGTGGCCACTTTTGAAAAAGAACTAAAGTCTTATTTTTCACAAAATGACTTACAAGAAACAGGTATTCCAGAAGTGAGCTACTTTTCAGGTAAACTCAACCTTTCTTCAAAATATCTTAGTGATATGTTGAAAGACCTTACAGGAAAGACCACTAAAGAACATATTCAGTTTCAATTACTGGAAAAGGCGAAACACCTCTTATTGGGCAGCGATAAGTCCATTTCAGAAATTGCGTATCAATTGGGTTTTGAATACCCACAGTATTTTAGCCGTTTTTTTAAAGAAAAGACCGGTGAAAGCCCAAAGAATTTTCGAAAAGGTCCTTAAATATAAAATGGAAGTCCTTAATTTTTGAAGAAAGAATATGCTTTGGTTTGATCTCCCGGTGATTCAAAATATTGCCTTCCCCTTTTTGTTTCCTTCCCTAAAAATGGGAGGAGGTCAAATCCCTAACAACCGCACCCCCTCTTCGGACGACTTTAGGGGGACAAAAAATCTTGGAGAAGCATAAATTGACAAAGAAAAGAACATAGAAATCAAATGTTGAAACTATGACTTAACTTTAGACTGAGAGAGTCCAAATTCGTTTGAAGATGAACAGCGGATAGTATTTAACACTAAGAGATAAGTCCAATGAAGAAAATCATCTTCGCCGTACCACCTGAAGTTCATTTATTAGATATAAACGGTCCTGCACACATTTTCTATGAAGCCACAGAACTAGGGGCAGAACTAGAATTACACTTTGTTTCTTTAGACAGTAAAACCGAAATCAAAAGTAGTGCTGGACTTTACTTTTCTAAACTAGTTGAAGTTAAAAGCATTTCGCTCAAAGAAGACGATATACTTTTCATTCCAGGACTTGAGTATCATTTAATTTCGGATACTGTCTTTATAGAAAGTATCAGGCCATTTTTAGATTGGGTTATCATACAATACAAAAGAGGAGTCCATATTTGTTCCGTTTGTACTGGAAGTTTTATCCTTGCAGAAACTGGCTTGCTAGACAATAGGTCGGCAACAACACATTGGAAGTATTTTGATAAGTTTTCAGAAAGATTTCCAAAAGTGACTTTAGAAAAAAATCGACTATTTACAAGTGCAGAAAGAATTAGTTCTAGTGCAGGCGTGTCCTCTGGCATAGACTTATCTCTTTTTCTTGTTGAAAAATCTTATGGTACGAAACTGGCTTTGGATATAGCAAAAGAAGTCGTGGTGTATCTTAGAAGAAGTGGATTAGACCCGCAACTGAGTATTTTTCTGCAATATCGAAATCATCTTGAACAACGCATTCATAATGTTCAAGATTACCTAATCAATCATATTTCAGAGGCATGTACGGCAGATCAATTAGCCAGTCAAGTTCATATGAGTAAAAGAAATCTGACTCGGCTGTTTAAGAAAACAACTGGTATTACCATTGGAGAATATCTTGATAAATTACGCATTGAAAAAATCATAGCTTTATTAGCTGAAGGGAACAAGGTTGATTATGTTGCAAATCAGGTTGGTTTAAAAAGCTCTAATCAAGTACGCACCATTCTAAAGAAGTACCAGGGAGTTTTACCTGCGGAAGTTTCTTCCATCAACAAATAGTCCCTATCCTGCGTATTGTTGTCCTTTCAACATCATAAGCCCAGCACTATTTTTATAGCTCATCACTTCAGAAACAAATTATGAGCCGAATATTGCTTTTTGTCTTTTTATTTAGCATTGAAATCGCTTTTCCGCAAGATAAAGATGGGCAACAATTGATTTATGTTTGCCCACCTTGCAATAGTGAATGTGATACCCTTCAATTTGAAAACCCTGGCACATGTAACCATTGTAATATGGAACTAATTGTCGAAGAAGAGTTGGATATACCCGATGAAAACAAACGCAAACGCATAGCCTTTTATCTTCAAAATGGTGTAGAAGTCTTAGATTTTGCAGGACCAATGGAAGTCTTTTCCTATGCTGGTTTTGATGTTTTCACGGTTTCAAAATCAAGAGACATGATAGTTTCACAGGGGGTTCTTAACATTAAGCCAGAGTATACTTTAAATGATGCACCACAAGCTGATATTCTAGCTTTTTTTGGCGGAAATGCTTCTAATGCTTCAAAGGATACGGTACTCATTGAATGGATAAAACAACAAGAGGGTATTGAATATTATTTTTCGGTTTGCACGGGAGCTTTTATCCTTTCAGAAACAGGAATTTTAGATAATAGCACCGCCACCACTTTTCATATGGCATTGGACAATTTAGAAGATAATTACCCGAAAATTAACGTGCTCAAGGACGCTAGATATGTAGATAATGGAAGTATTATTACAACAGCAGGAATTTCAGCAGGAATTGACGGTGCTTTACATCTTGTTGCTAAAATTCAAGGGTTCAATAGTGCTAGAAAGGTAGCTTATAGCATTGAATACGATAAATGGACACCTGGCGAAGGTATTCAATTAACAGGTATTGACCCATATCATTACTTTAAAAGTGTAAGTAATCTTGATGAATATCTAGGCAGATATGAATTTAAAGACAATCAAGAATTAGAAATAAAATTCAACGAAAGGGAAAATAGCATCTATGCTCATCTAAATGGGCAAAAATTTCCACTTTTCTACCTCAGCAAAGATAATTTCGAAAGCCTTCACGGGTCTATCGTAAGCTTTAAAAGGGATACGACCAACACAATCTTGGGCTACAACAGTTCTGAAGAAGATACTACGCTTTATAGAAAGCTGAACTAGCTAATTATCGAAGAAATATGAATATTAAACGTCGGCCATTATCAGTGGGAAAATATAGCACCTTCTTTGTATTGCTATTTACAATTTTTCAAAGCTGTGTTTCAAGTAAAAGGTTTTCTAGAACAGTGTTAGTTCCATCTACCCCACTCAAGCACCAAAAGTTTACCGGTCAGTGTTGGAGTTTTGCGTCAACCTCACTGCTTGAAGCAGAAGCCTTACGCTTAGGTTACGATATCCCAGAACTTTCTTCTTTCTTTTATGTGTACCATAATTATTTAGAAAATGCAGCAGACTATTTAGAAAACCAAGGTCGCTCTCACTTAAATAATGGCGATTTAACATTTTCAGTATTAGAAATATTCAGTAAATATGGCGCAGTTCCAGAGTCAATTTATAATGGAGGTCTTGAAACAATTAAACATAAAAAAGAAATGCGGAATAGAATGACCGCTGAAAATCAGATGAATGACTTGATTCGAAGCAAATTGGATTCGATTATTGCCACTGGTGTGGACAATAGACAGCATTCAATCACCATCATAAGCGATGTTTTGAATAAGTATTTAGGTCATGCCCCACAAGAATTCACCTATAATAACGCGCGTTATACGGCTAAAGAATATGCTGAAAAGTTCATGCCACTACGTGCTAGTGATTACCTAGAGCTCACCTCTTATGATCATCTACCATTTGGTCAAAGTGTAATTTTAAGAATTCCAGCGAATTGGAGAGGTAAAGGATACCTTAATTTACCGCTAGAACAGTTCATAGAAACAATTGATAAAGCGATAAATTCAGGGTTCTCGTTAGTTTGGGACGGTGATATAGGGCCCGATGGAGGCTTTAAAGATAATGGTTACGTCACATTGAAAGGTGAATACCAAACACTCCCTACAATAACCCAAAAGGAACGTCAAAGTGCATTTGACCGCAAAACAACACAAGATGAACATAACATGCATTTAGTAGGTATGACTTACGATAGTAGTGGTGAAAAGTTTTATATACTCAAAAACACTTGGGGAAGTAATTGGGGAGTGGATGGATTATGGTACTTATCAGAAAATTATTTTAGACTGAGAACTATTTCAGTTACCGTTCACAGAGATGGGATTTATGGACCAAGAACAATTACTGATTAGAAATGGACTTTAAATTTTAAAAAGGGACTAATCTATTGAAACAAATGACAAAAGCGGTCAGCAAAAAGAAAACCATAATCGTTTTCATACTAACCATTTTATTCGGTTATGTATTATTTATTATCCCGGATATATTCTTTGGCGTTACCAAAATAAATGGTGGGAAGATTGGAATGAACTTACTGTGGATGGCTTTATTTCAATTTCTCTCAATTACAGCATTGCTTTATGCTTCACTAAAAATCTTAAAAAAGGACTTTAGCTATATAGGTTTCAAGTTCGAAAACATAAAAAAAGATATCTTATTAGGTCTTGCTTTTGGTGCTTTATGGACTATTCTTCAATTTTTACTCATCATACCAAATACAGGTGGAGTAAACCGTCCAGACATTGATGGAATGTTGGGAATGTATGATGGTAGTCTAATAGGAACGCTTTCGTTTATTGCATTGGGAGTCGTAGGAGGTGGAATTACGGAAGAACTCTTTAATAGAGGCTACTTCATTAACGTGTTTAAAGATGTCTTTAAAAACCAAAAAATGGGATTATGGTTTTCTGCCATTTTATCTATTGTGATTTTTTCACTCGGTCATATGCCAGTTACTTTAATAGATTGGTTTGATATATTAATTCCCACTATCGCATACACTTTATTATTTTTAACAACCAAACGATTGACAGCTTCAATAACGGCGCACGGAATGTATAATATGACGGCTATAATATTAACTAACTGTTTTTATTTTAATTGACAATTGGTTGTGGTATTATAAATCTAAAAGGATTTCAGCTCTCAATTAAAAATGAGTTTTTTACAAGATAGAAAGTTTTATAGGATCATGATTTATACTCATTTGACTTGAATTCAGTTTATTTATGTCAAATTTTATCTGAAATGAAGAAATTTTCAAAAGTGTGTACAAACCGTGCATTGTGAAAAAAGAAAAAGCCTTCACATGGGAATGCCTGAATTTACTTGGTGGAGAATACCGGAGTAACTGCGTTGCTCCAGAGAATCTCCCGTCCTGCAAATGCAATTGGCCATTCTTGTCAGCATGGGCCTTTTAAAAGCAAAAAAGCCGCTCAAATAAATTTAGCGGCTTTCTTTGTTTTAAAACACAATACCAATTGCGCTTGATCGTGGAGAATACCGGAGTCGAACCGGTGACCTCTTGCCTGCCAGGCAAGCGCTCTAGCCAGCTGAGCTAATCCCCCATTTGGCTTCGGCAAAGGAACTACTTTTTAATGCAATTTCAAAATAACGAAAGCTTAGTCTTTTTTTACGCTCAACACCAAAACGGGTATCGTGGCATAGAACTCTGATTTTAAGATGGTACTTTTCTCCCAAAGTTTCTTAAAGAAACCCCGCTTTCTTCTAAATACACAGAGTAAATCAGGTTGTTTGGTCTGAAAATGTTCCAATACCCCATGATAGGTAGTGGCATTTTCTGAAATGGTCAAGTTGCGGCTAACATCCAATAATGCCGTATTTATTTTTAAATCATCCTCAGTGTAACCAGGGGTCTTTACTAGCAATAAATTCACGTCTGCACTATGCTTGTTCATTATTTCAATAAGAGGGTGCAATACTTTACTCCTTTTTAAGATACCTGATTTGAAAGCGGCCAGAATATTCTTAATAGGCTGATATTTCGTGCCCTTCGGTACAATTAATGTTGGTATGTCGGTTTGCTTTATAATTCTACCCGAGGTATAGCCCAGGTAAAATTCTTCATTAATGTCATTGCTTCTTGGTGCAATAAGAATCAAATCAATATCGAGCTCTTTCGTAATTTTTATGAGTCCGTCGATAATATCACCGTTATATGAAGCAATGTTAACATCCACCCCCTTGGTATCCATTTCAGAGACCAAGGCTTTTATATTCTCGCGATTGGTGGCAGCTATTTTCTGCTCTACATTGCCTAAACTTCCGGCGCTCGCGGTAACTTGATAAATATCCATTATAAATACCTTAGCCCCGAAATCAGCGGCAAAGTCTACGGCATATTGCAAGGTTTCATGCGAGTTGGGCGATGTGCCCAGTGGAACCAATATATTGTTCATGGTCTGGTTATTAGTATTATACCCTAAATTTACGATTTAATCGAAATCAATTCATGATACGACGTGCAAAGTTATCTGAAATAAGTGATATTCTTACCATTACTAGGGCCTGTGCTACATACATGCGAGCTCAAGGAATATTTCAATGGAACGAGCATTATCCTACAAAAGAGGCTTTTGTGAAAGACTTGAACCGTGAAGAGTTGTATGTTTTGTTAAAAGACAGCAACGTAATCGGGGCTGTTGTGGTTTCCACACTTATGGACGATGAATACTTACCTATACAATGGTTGACTGAAAATGGTAATAACATTTATGTTCATCGCCTGTGCGTACACCCTGACCATCAAGGCAAGGGCTATGCGCAAAAACTTATGGATTTCGCTGAAACCCATGCTAGAACCAATGCGTATCACTCCGTTCGTTTGGATACTTTCTCTCAGAACAAACGCAACCAGCATTTTTATGAGACCCGAGGCTATCAAAAATTAGGCGATATTTTCTTTCCCAAACAAAGTGAACATCCTTTTCATTGCTACGAACTTGTACTTTAGCACCTCATGATTACTAAAACAGCGGTAACCTTTAAAAATATCAATCGTTTGGCCATACCTGCCACGATATCGGGTATTGCCGAACCTATCTTGTCCATTACCGATACCGCTATTGTTGGAAACATCCCTGTTGATGGGCTCGAATCTTTGGCCGCTGCTGGTATTGTAGGTTCGTTTCTATCGATGTTGATATGGGTGCTGGGGCAGACCCGAAGTGCCATATCGGCCATCATTTCACAATATTTGGGTGCCGGCAAAATCAAGGAAGTCGATGACCTACCTGCCCAAGCCATCTTTTTGAACATTGTACTAAGTTTGGTCATATTGGTAAGTACCATTTTTATAATAGAGGAAATATTCACACTTTTTGAAGCCTCAGGAAAAATCTTGGAATATTGTATTTCCTATTATGGCATACGTGTTTGGGGTTTTCCATTGACCTTGTTCACTTTTGCCGTTTTCGGTATTTTTAGGGGATTACAAAACACCTATTATCCTATGATTATAGCCATTATAGGCGCTATTCTGAACATTATTCTCGATTTTATCATGGTATATGGAATTGATGGTGTTATTCCGGCCATGTACTTAGAAGGTGCTGCCTGGGCAAGTCTCATTTCTCAAGCAGTAATGGCTATATTAGTCTTCTTTTTATTACGTGCCAAAACCGATATCAGTTTAAAACTCCGTTTTCCGTTCAATAAAGAGTTGAAGCGATTGATATTCATGAGCCTTAACCTTTTTGTTCGGGCCTTAGCGTTAAATACCGCATTGATAATAGCCGTTCGCGAGGCAACTGCCTTAGGCGACCGTTTTATCGGGGCGCATACCATAGCCATCAACTTATGGCTGTTTTCCGCTTTTTTCATTGACGGTTACGGTGCAGCAGGTAACAGTATGGGCGGCAAGCTCTTAGGGGAAAAAGATTATGATGGACTCTGGTTATTGGCAAAAAAAATCATCTTATATGGCATGGTAGTCAGTATCATTTTGATGCTCGCAGGATTTGTTTTCTACTATCCTTTGGGACGTATTTTTTCTAACGAGACGATTGTGCTGCAAACCTTTTACGGTATTTTCTATATCGTCATTTTAAGTTTGCCCATGAATACCTTGGCATTTGTTTTTGACGGCCTGTTCAAAGGATTGGGCGAAATGAAATATTTAAGAAATGTATTGCTATCGGCTACGTTTCTCGGGTTTTTACCATCTTTATATCTAGGCAAATATCTAGGATGGGGATTTTATGCCATTTGGATCGCCTTTGTCGTGTGGATGGCCATTCGAGGGGGTGCCTTGGTCTGGAAGTTTCGAAGGAAGTTTAGACCGTTGTTGCAAAAAACGTAATTTAGGGTAGTTCTAATTCAAGGGTCAGAGATAGTGATCAGTAATCAGTAATCAGTAATCAGTAATCAGTAATCAGTAATCAGTAATCAGTAATCAGTAATCAGTAATCAAAATTAACCTTTAACCTTTAACCTTTAACCTTTAACCTTTAACCTTTAACCTTTAACAAAAGTATGTCAACAACCCGGCCCAACGGAAGTTTATACACCAAAATCGAAAACAACATCGCGACGATTGAGTTTGGGCATCCTGCCAGTAATTCCTTTGTTTCCGAACTTTTACAACGTCTTACCGATGAGATCAATAAAATATCCGCCCATCCTGAAGTTTCCATAATTGTCTTAAAATCGGAAGGTGACCGTGCCTTTTGTGCAGGGGCTTCTTTTGACGAGTTGGTGGCGATTTCGGATTTAGGGGAAGGGAAGGCTTTCTTTAGCGGTTTTGCCAACGTCATCAATGCAATGCGCAACTGCACACAACCTATCATTGGTAGGGTTCAAGGGAAAACCGTTGGTGGCGGTGTCGGTTTGGCTGCTGCCTGTGATTATGTGTATGCTACCGAATCGGCGTCCATAAAACTCTCTGAAATTTCCATTGGTATTGCTCCCTTGGTCATCGCACCCGTAGTAGAACGCAAAATCGGGAAAGATGGCCTTGCGGAATTGGCATTACATCCTACGGAATGGAAAAATGCCTACTGGGCCAAAGAGAAGGGCTTGTATTCAAAGGTCTATGATTCCATTGTTGAAATGGATAAAGCATTAGATGATCACACCTTAAAATTGGCTTCCTATAATATAGAAGCATTGTCCGTTATGAAAAAAGCACTTTGGGAAGGTACGGCACATTGGTCTGAACTCTTATTGGAACGCGCAGAACAATCTGGTAGATTGGCCCTATCTAAAGCGACAAAAGAGGCTTTAGCCAAGTTCAAAAAATAAAATTACTTATCTTACCCCCTAACAACCAATAAATTAAGATTATGAAAAAGTACGCAACCGAAGTCAAATGGGGTGTTATTTTTACGGTTTCCGCCTTGTTATGGATGGTGGTTGAAAAAACCCTAGGTTGGCATGATACCCATATTGACAAACATGCCATTTACACCAATTTTTTTGCGGTCATCGCCATTGCCCTATTTGTTTTTGCCTTGATAGAAAAACGTAACAAAGATTTGGGGGGTAAAATGACCTGGGTACAAGGTTTTGTCTCGGGTATTATTATCAGTGTCGTTGTGGCAATTTTAGCACCCCTTTCACAATACATTACCCACGAGTTCATCACTCCCGATTATTTTCAAAATGCCATTACCAACGCAGTTGAAAATGCAGGAATGACCCAAGAAAATGCGGAAACATTTTTCAATTTTAAGAGTTACGTAATTCAAGCAGCCTTCGGCGCTTTAGGTATGGGCATCGTCACTTCGGCTATTGTAGCCTTATTTGTAAGAAAAAAATAAAATTCTTGAATATTCGTTGTTATGCTAGCGCCTTTGTAACGTCTTAGTATTTAATAATACCATTTTAATAGCTAAACAATGGACATTCTTTCGATTTTAAATAGTGATTTGGTACTGCCAACATTGGCCTTGCTTGTCATTGGCATCTATATTTTTACACGAATTCGAAATAATAGAAGATTCAAACGATAAGGTTTCCGTTCCATTAGCTTAGATATCCCAACTGTTCTTGATAATTGCTTTTTCTTATCTTACCCGTTAAATGGAGCAAGATGAAGACATATATCCTACTTTTCATAACGACCATTGGTCTACTCTTTTTCTGGGGTTGTAAAGACCAAATAAAGCCGGTGCCCAAATTGGAAATAAAATCCAACAAAGAACAAAACTACTATCAAGGCGAACCTCTGAAAGTTGCTGTAATCGGTCTGGTGCATACCCATGTACATTGGATTTTGGGTCGAGAAAAGTGGGGTGATATTGAGATTGTCGGTATTGTTGAACCCAATCGCGAACTTGCCCAGGCATACAGTAAGCAGCACGGTTATTCTATGGATATCGTTTTTGACACCATGGAAGAACTCTATGCAACTATACAACCTGAAGCGGTTACCGCTTTTAATACCATCTACGGACATTTAGAGGTGGTTGAATTTTTCGCTCCTAAAGGAGTTCATATTATGGTTGAAAAGCCTTTGGCCGTCAATTGGGAGGATGCCCAAAAAATGGCAAGCCTTGCAAAAGAAAACAATGTTCATTTGTTGACCAATTATGAAACCTCTTGGTACGGTTCCAATTACGATGCATACGATCGGGTAATCCAAAAAAACGAAATTGGCCCTTTGCAACGTATGGTATTCCATCATGGTCACCCCGGCCCGATAGAAATCGGTTGTAACGAAGAATTTTTAGAATGGTTGACCGACCCCATACTAAATGGTGGTGGGGCACTTACCGATTTTGGGTGCTATGGTGCCAATTTGGCCACTTGGTTCTTAAAAGGCGAAAAACCAAAGTCAGTGGCTGCTATTACCAGAAATTACAAGCCGGAAAAATATCCTGATGTAGAAGACGATGCCACCATCATTCTGAACTATGAAAGCGCACAAGTCATTATTCAAGCTTCATGGAACTGGTCGCATAATCGAAAAGATATGGAGGTCTATGGTAAGACAGGGTATGTCATCTGTAAAACTGGAACGGATCTGGAAGTCTTGCTAAATGAAGAAAACGGTCCAGGGAACTATAAAGCTGATGATCTCGAAATGGGCATTCACGACCCGTTTGCATTTTTGAACAACGTAGTTAAACACCATCACACTATTGATAAATTCAGTGTTTCTTCTTTAGAGAATAACCTTATCGTCATGCAAATACTTGAAATAGCCAAAGAAGCTGCGCGTACCGAAAAAACTATGGCTTGGGATAAATTCTTCAATTAAATTTATATATAATATATATTTTATATATTTACAAAGGATTAATGGAAAAATCTATGGGTACTATAAAGAAACTTATTGAAATAGATAAGTCTCTTGTTACAAAACTGAAGGTGTTATCTGCTTTTGAAGACTTAAGTGTGAAGGCTCTTATGGAAAAGGCCATTCGAGAATTTGTGGCGAAAAAAGAAATCGAAAGAGTAGAAAATCTTTCAGATGAAGAGAAAGAAGACCTAGGTCTTCTTCTTTTAATGCAACAAGTTGACAAAGAAGATTTCGTCTCTGAAGAGACAATTTTTAAGGCACTTGATGAATGAAGATTCACTATTTATCGTCAGCACTAAAAGACATTAAGAAAATTAAGGATAAAAAGACCAAAGATAACATCAAAAGGATTTTCCTTCAGATAAAAGAAGTTGAATCTCTAAAAGAGCTGGGCAACCTAAAAAAAATGTCGGGTCACCCTAGTGCCAATCGCATAAGAATTGGTAATTATGGACTAGGATTTTATTACGAAAATGATGTTGTCAAAATTGCAAGAATTGTTAAACGCAACAATATTTATAAATTATTTCCATAATACAATTGCATAGCTTCAATATTCCAAAAGGTAAAAAAGTATACTTCGCAAGCGATAACCATTTGGGGGCGCCTACCGATAAAGAAAGTCTCCCTAGGGAGAAAAAATTTGTCGCTTGGTTGGATAGCATCAAAGAAGACGCTGCTGCCATTTACTTGATGGGCGACCTTTTTGATTTTTGGTTTGAGTATAAAAAAGTGGTCCCAAAGGGATTTACGCGAACCTTAGGCAAGCTCGCCGAGCTTTCTGATTCGGGCATTGCCATCACCTATTTTGTGGGTAACCATGACCTTTGGATGGACGGTTATTTTGAAGAAGAGTTGAATATTCCCGTTTTTCATAAACCGCAACAAATTTCCATCAATGATACTTCTTTTTTCATAGGACATGGAGATGGCCTGGGCCCTGGAGATAAAGGTTTCAAACGAATGAAAAAGGTGTTCACAAACCCTTTTTGTAAATGGTTGTTCCGTTGGTTGCATCCTGATCTGGGGGTACGATTGGGGCAGTACATGTCAGTCAGCAACAAAATAATATCCGGTGATGAAGATGCCAAATTTTTAGGTGAGGATAAAGAATGGTTGGTACAATATGCCAAACGAAAACTGGAAAACCGGCATTATGATTATTTTATATTCGGGCATCGGCATCTTCCTCTAGAAATCAAGTTAAATGACCAATCTACCTATATCAATCTAGGGGATTGGATCAATTACTTCACGTATGCCGTTTTTGATGGGGAAAAACTATCATTAGTGCAATCAAAAGGGTAAGCTATTCGTTTTATAAAAAAACAGCCCTCCTCTCGACAGCTGACCCAGATAAATGAATTCGCCTTTCTGGTTACGATTGGGGGACTGTATTTCTAAACTACACTTATCAAAAGTGATAACAAAGTATAAGTCGGTTTATTCGATAAAGTGATACAAGAAATTAAAGCATTCAAAAAAATGCCTTTTTAAAGTGATACGTCTTTTTCGTGGGCTTCAACATCTTTTGACAAATCCAATCGCCGAAAAGTAGGCGAAACCAATGCCGTTGTGCCTACGGTCAATAAAGTCATACAACCTCCAAAAACTACTGCGGTAACGGTACCCAATACTTTGGCCGCCAAACCACTTTCAAAAGCACCTAACTCATTTGAAGATCCCACAAAAATGGAGTTCACTGAGGCCACTCGGCCTCGCATATTGTCGGGAGTCTTCAACTGCAGAATCGTTTGACGAATGATCATACTTACCCCATCAACTGCGCCACTTAAAAAGAGTGCAATTACGGAAAGCCAGAAGAGTTTCGAAATGCCGAATACAATGATACAGATACCAAAGGCAAAAATTGCCCACAATAATTTACGGCCCGCATTTTTATGAAGCGGAAAACGGGTTGAGCCCAGCATCGTAATCGAAGCACCTACTGCAGGTGCGGCCCTCAAAATACCAAAACCCTCTGAGCCTACATGCAAAATGTCTTGGGCATAAATAGGGAGCAATGCTACGGCCCCACCGAAAAGTACCGCAACCATATCTAAGGTCAATGCCCCAAAAATGGCTTTACTACTGAAAACGAACTTCAAACCATCTTTTAGGCTTTGAAAAACCGGTTCCCCTAGTTTCGGATTCAAAATAGGTTTCCTCGAAATTTGAAATAGGAATAGTAAGGCCAATATAGAACATCCGAAAATAATGCACATTGACCAGTGCACCCCAATCCAGCTAATAGCGAAGCCCGCAAAGGCAGGTCCGAGTACAGCTGCCATTTGCCATGTTGAGCTGCTCCAGGTGGCTGCATTCGGGTATATCTTTTTTGGTACCAACAATGCGATTAATGAAAATATGGTCGGGCCTATAAAGGCACGAACCAATCCACCCAAAAAAACCAGGATATAAATTGCATACAATATCGCCTTAGAAGCATAATTTGTTTCTACGGAAGGATGGGTGATCAGGAACAGCCCCAAACCCACCACTGAAAAACCTAAGATACATTTCACTAAAAGATTTCGTTTCTCACTTTGATCTACAATATGGCCCGCAAATAAGGCAATACTGACTGCGGGAATAATTTCCATCAAACCTATAATACCCAATGATAGCGGATCTTTGGTCAGGGAATACACTTGCCATTCAATGACAATGAACTGCATAGACCATGCAAATACCATAGCAAAACGAACCCCTAAAAAGATATTGAACTCTTTGAAACGTAACGCTGCGTAGGGGTCTATCTTGTTTTTCATATCAGACCGTAATTTCAATTCGGTTTTGTTCTGGGTCAAGTACCACACTCTCGTAATAACCATCACCTGTTGTTCTGGGTTCACCAACAATGGTATACCCATCTTTACGAAGGCGTTCGGTCAGTAAATCCACTTTCGTTTTGGCACCTACCGAAACGGCGAAATGGGTCAACCCCATAAATTCTTGAGCGCCTTTTCTAAAATCTTTAATGTCAGGGCGGTGCATTAGCTCTAAATGACTACCAGTTGTAAAACCCAAAAAATATGAGGTGAACTTCTTTGTGGGATTATGGTAAATTTCCCCTGCCTTCGCCTCAAAATAAGTCTCATAAAAGTGCTTCATCACTTCTAAATCAGTTACCCATATTGCGATATGTGCTATTTTCATGGATTTATCTCAGGTCTTTCAATTTCAATTGAAGATTTTTAGCACCCTGCCATTCATTTTCGTCTAAAGTAAATGCAATATGGAAATGATTCGTTTTTTTAACCTGACTTAGTTTATCACCAAGATTAAACCCAATCGCTGCGATAGGGTTTGAACCTTTTTGCGTAACGGTTAATTTTAAATGCTTTGCATCTTCACCCACTCCTTTACCATAACCAGTATCCTGAACATTTTGTGCCATAAAAACCGGGGTCATGTTACCCGGTCCGAAGGGAGCAAATTGTTTTATAATACGCATTAGTTTCGGTGCAATTTCGCTTAATTCTATTTCAGCATCAATTTGTTGTTCTCGAATCAAAAGTTCTGGGGCAATACTTTCTGCTACCACTTTTTCAAATTTTGCCTTGAAATTTTCATAATGTTCCTCTAAGAGGGTAAGACCCGCAGCATATTTATGCCCTCCGAATTGTTCAATACAATCAGCACAACCTTCGAGGGCATTGTAAACATCAAAACCTTTTACAGATCTTGCGGAGGCGGCTAATTTCTCCCCGCTTCTGGTAAACACCAATGTCGGACGGTAGTAGGTTTCTGTCAACCTTGAAGCAACTATTCCTATCACTCCTTTATGCCAATTTTCATTATAGACCACCGAGGTAAAACGTTCTTCTTCTTTATTACTTTGAATTTGACCCAGTGCCTCTTTGGTGATTTCTTGGTCTAAAGACCTTCTATCAAAATTGTATTGCTCTATTGCCGCTGCAAATTTTTCTGCCCGTTTTAAATCAGTTTCCGTCAGCAGATTGACCGCATGTTGCCCATGTTCCATTCTGCCAGCGGCATTAATGCGTGGCGCAATGATAAAAACGACATCCGTAATGGTCAATTCCTTCTTTTTGACCTGATTGATAATCGCTTGAAATCCAATTCTGGGATTCGAGTTGATGACGCGCATTCCATGATAGGCCAAAACACGGTTTTCTCCAGTAATAGGTACGATATCGGCACCGATTGCCGTTGCCACTAAATCTAAATACGGTATCAAATCGGTTATTGATTCCCCTTTTTGATAGGCTAACGCCTGAATTAGTTTAAAGCCCACTCCACAACCACACAATTCATCATAGGGGTACTGGCAATCATCTCGCTTCGGGTCAAGAATTGCGATTGCATCGGGTAATTTTTCTCCCGGACGGTGGTGGTCGCAAATAATAAAATCAATGCCCTTTTCTTTGGCATAAGCAACCTGATGAATTGCCTTGACCCCACAATCCAAGGCGATAATCAACGAAAAACCATTGTCGTCGGCAAAATCGATGCCTTGTAATGAAACCCCATAACCCTCGCCATACCTATCGGGTATGTAGGTAGCTACATTGGGATGTTCTTCTAACAAGTAGGATGAAAGTAAGGCAACCGCGGTGGTACCGTCAACATCATAATCGCCATAGACCAGAATATTCTCATTCGCCTCAATTGCCTTTTCAATTCGCGCGACAGCAACGTCCATATCCTTCATCAAAAAAGGATCATGAAGGTCACTTAACTCAGGCCGAAAGAATTTCTTGGCCTGATCATAGGTCGAAATCCCCCTTTGCAATAGTAGTTGGGCAACGAGATCATCAACTTTGAGCTCTTTTGAAAGTCTTTCAATTTCTTTGGATTCTGGAATAGGCTTAATGGTCCAACGCATGGTTTTGAAGTTCAAACTCAAGAATCAAACTCAAGTTCAAAGACGATGTTTTTTGTTATTTTTTATTCTTGATTATTGTTGCAATAATTTTGATTAATTGCTCTACTTCATCCAAAAGTTCAGCACTACTCTTAGTATCCCCATAGTTAATCTTATTAAGCACTTTTAGATTTACTCTTGATTCCTTTAGCTCTTTAAGGGAAATAGAGGCCTTATTTACATAATCCCTATTCGAATTCGTGCCTTGTGCTTCACCAAAGTTCAATGCTGAACTGCCTCCAGAACGTAACAATTGATTTCCATAATACTGTCCCGTCATGTCAGATGGTAAATCCCTACTGAACAGGGCAACTTTTGCTGCAAATTCAACTAGTCTATCTTCTAAATCAAACTTTTTTTTCAACTTTACTTTGTTTGAACTTGCATTTGACACTTGAGCTTGAACTTTTTTAAGTTTTATGAAAAATCGTTTTAATCTCCAATTCGGCAAACCTTCTGAACATTTCCATCACTCCGCAATACTTTTCAACGGATAAGTCTACGGCACGTTGTAGTTTTTCTTCATTCAAGTTTGCCCCATAAAAATGATATTCAATAACCACATGGTCATAGTATTTCGGATGCTCATCGGTTAAATTTGCAATGGTCTCGATACTAAAATCATCGACCTCAAGTTTCATTTTTTTTATAAGTGATGCAACATCCAATCCTGAACAACCTGCCAAGCCAGAAAGCATTAAGGCCTTTGGTCGCAGGCCTTTCCCCTCGCCACCATCTTCGGGCGCCGCATCAATGGTCAAATCAAGTCCTGAAGGGTTATTACTTTCAAAGGCCATTCCGCCTTTCCATTTCGTACTGATATGATTCGTTGTTCCCATAAATTTTTGTTTCTTGTAGGGAATAAAAATACGATAAAAGAAACCAAATGGCATTAGTACAACCCCTTGATCCAAACCACGATCCCGACACCAAAAAATTAGCTGAATTCTTTAATGAAACCTTGGGTTTCTGCCCAAATTCCGTGTTGACCATGCAGCATAGGCCGGCAATTTCAAAAGCTTTTATCAACCTAAATAAAGCGGTGATGGCCAATGAAGGTCGTGTTACCTCAGCACTAAAAAGAATGATTGCCTGGGTAAGTAGTAACGCTACAGGTTGTCGTTATTGCCAAGCGCATGCGATACGCGCAGCGGAGCGTTATGGTGCAGAACAAGAACAATTGGATAATATTTGGGAGTATCGAACCCACCCCGCATTTTCTGAAGCGGAACGTGCTGCCTTGGATTTTTCCTTACAGGCATCACAAGTGCCCAATGCCGTTGATGCAGAAATCAAAACACGTTTATATCAATATTGGAATGAAGGTGAAATCGTAGAAATGTTGGGGGTAATTTCCCTTTTTGGATACCTAAACCGTTGGAATGATAGCCAGGGTACCGATATTGAAGATGGGGCCGTCGAAAGTGCCAACCAATATCTAGGAAAACATGGCTGGGAAAAGGGGAAGCATGATGGTTCGAGATATTAGATTTTAAAACGCTTACGCTATTAGGTGTTAGGCAAAAGAAAAAAATGGATTGAAGCCTGAAACATTCAGTAGATTAAGAGCCTCTATCGGTCAGTAAGACTTGGGTTATTCGCTCTTTTAACTGGGGCAATACTTCATCCTCAAACCAGGGGTTCTTCGTTAACCAAAACCGATTTCTGGGTGATGGGTGTGGCAATGGAAAATAAATGGGCAAATACTTTTCATACGCCTTCACCGTTTCGGTCAGGTTCTTTTCCATTGCTTCTTTTAGATAATACTTTTGAGCGTAAGTTCCGATTAAGATGATCAACTTCAAATTCGGCATACCATCCCAAAGTTTTTGATGCCAAAGTGGGGCACACTCCGGTCTTGGCGGTAAGTCGCCTCCCTTTCCTTTGCCCGGATAACAAAAACCCATGGGTACTAAGGCTATTTTTGTTTCATCATAAAAGACCGTATTGGAAACCCCTAACCATTTTCGTAATTGCTTTCCACTTGGGTCATCCCAAGGAACCCCCGTTTCATGGACCTTGGTGCCTGGTGCTTGACCAATAATGATAATCTTCGCATCAGAATGGGCGGTCACCATAGGTCTTGGCCCTAAAGGCAGGGATGCCGAACAGACTTTACAAGCTCTAATATCAGAAAGTAATTTTTCCATATTTGTCTAAATGTATAAAAAAGCCAAGAATGTAATTTGCAACACCAAAGCGTATCAACTAGTATTGATGCCTTCACATCATAATACATCAAAATCTTTGGTTATTCTAATCAGGACAGGGCATTGCAATATTCTAGCATTCAACTTTTAAAAATGCAAAGCACTCAACTTGGTTTCACAAAGGCCAATTTCGGTAAATGTGGAAAGTCCTTTGTCCACCAAAAAAGATGAGCTTCAAAAATATTTGGTTTCCTATTAAAAACCGAAACCCAAAAAATATTCAATTGGTTAAGGGTTTCCATCCCTCCCCAAGATTTTTGAGATCTTTTGTTTCAAAATCGGCTGGACTTCTTTTTCAAACCATGGGTTTTTGAAACGCCAAAACCGGTTCACCGGTGATGGATGTGGTAAAGGAAAATAGGTGGGCAAGAACTTTTTATAATGGGCCACATTTTCGGTGAGGTTCCGTTCTGAACGTTTTTTCAAATAACAGTCTTGGGCATACTTACCAATAAGAAGTGTCAACTGTACCCCTTGTAATGTTTTCCAAACTTGATCATGCCAAAGGGGGGCACATTCTTTTCTTGGGGGCAGGTCACCTGTTTTACCTTTACCTGGATAACAAAAACCCATGGGTAGTATTGCAAAATTATCGGTATTGTAAAATTGGTCTTCGTTGACCCCCAGCCATTTCCTAAGGGTCTTGCCGCTAGGATCATCCCAAGGTTTGTTATGTAGGTGCGCCAACCTTCCCGGGGCTTGGCTCAATAAAACGATTTTTGATTTTCCTGAAAAGGAAACAATAGGCCTAGGCCCTAAGGGAAGATGTGCTTTACAGACCTCGCAGGCACGTATTTCTTTAAGTAATTGCCTCATTTTTTACCTTCCACCACGATAACGAATTCCCCTTTTGGGGGCTTTTGGGCAAAATGCGCAATGATTTCGCTCGCGGTGCCCCGAATGGTTTCCTCATACATTTTGGTCAGCTCCCGAGACACGGAAATGCCCCTATCGGCTCCGAAATACTGCGAAAACTGGTTCAAGGTCTTTACTAATTTATGGGGAGATTCATAGAAAACCATAGTTCGTGTTTCTTGGCCCAAAAACTCCAGTCGGGTCTGTCTTCCCTTTTTTACCGGAAGAAATCCTTCAAAAACAAAACGGTCATTGGGCAAGCCACTATTGACCAAAGCAGGTACAAAGGCTGTTGCCCCGGGTAAACATTCCACTTCAATATTATTTTCAACACAAGCACGGGTCAATAAAAAGCCTGGATCTGAAATGGCGGGTGTCCCCGCATCGGAAATCAGCGCCAAGGTCGCCCCTGCTTTTAACTTGGTAATGAGGTTTTCTATGGTGCGATGTTCATTGTGCATATGATGACTCTGCATCTGCGTTGTGATTTCATAATGTTGTAAGAGCTTACCACTGGTACGTGTATCCTCTGCCAAGATCAAATCGACTTCTTTTAGAACGGCAATTGCTCTAAACGTAATATCTTGTAGATTACCAATTGGTGTTGGCACCAAAAATAACTTTCCCATTGGCTACGTTACGGTCTAACCTTTTTTCCTAAAAAATAAGAGCCCAATACTGCAAAGAATGCAATGACCGCACCCATGTGTTGCCCATCATTTACCATATAGTGCGCAAAGAAGGCCAATACGGCATTATAGAAGAATCCGGCATAGGCCCATTCTTTAAGCGATTTTGAAAAGTTGCCCCAAACGGCTACCAATCCTAGGATTTTCGCAATCGCCAACGGATAAATGAGATAGGTCGGGTATCCCATACTTTCATAAAAGCCAGCTATGGCCTCATGGTTAAAAAAATAATTATAAACTGAAAACAGCATGATGAGCGTCAAAAGTGCAGTTGACACCCAATAAAAAACCTTGGTTACCATAGAGACATTTTGTTGAATGAACTAAATGTAACCAAAAAGTAGCGATTATGAGAACCTACGTTCGATCAAGGCCACAAAACGTTCGGCATACTCCTCTTTACCCTGCCAGTCATCGTATTCCGGTTTTACCATATTATTGACAAAGGCCAGGGAACGCTCGGCCGTATCAATGGTGGCAAGTTGGGAAAGAACCCTTGTATAATCTTCCATATTATTGTTGAACAGATGTTTGACGAACGCCAGTTTATCGTTCAATCCGATTTTGAGGTCCTTCGTTGGCCTGTCGTTCAACGATTGGTGCTTCGATACCGTGTTCTCTTTTGTAGCAACCGGGGAGATGACATCCTTATCATTCTTCATCGGCTCTGGCTTTGCCATAAAATCGCCAAAAATATATTCGATGGCCTCGGTAGGCATTTCTGAAACCATGCCCTTGATGGTATCCATTCCGGGGGTGATGATATCCTCTTCATGCGGATTGTTCTCGGGCACCGTTCTATTCTCACTCATTACCGCCCCGGCCAACTTCTCGAAACGGGCCGCAAGCACGTTTTTCGATACATCTACCTCAACATCGTTCAATTTTTCATCTATAAACTTTAAAACGGCCAGTTTTTCATACAATTCCTTAGCCATATCATACAATTCGGTGAGCTCTTTATCTTCACGGGAAGTGATGATATCAGTAGAAAGTTTGACCAATTCTTCCCTTAACTTTCTTTTCATGTTTCTAACACTTTAATTATAAATGTACTGCCTATTCTTCTTCGTATTTAAGAACAAAAGGTTAAATTTTTGTTGCCTTAAAAAGGTATTTATTTTAATTACTTTTATCCTCGTATCAATTAAAACGTACAAACCCCTTAATTTCGTTTAAAAATACGATATGTTTCTTGAAAACACGGTAAACCACAAAGAACAGTTCGGATGGATTGAGGTCATCTGCGGTTCTATGTTTTCAGGTAAGACGGAAGAGCTTATTAGAAGGCTCAAACGCGCCCAATTCGCCAAACAAAAAGTAGAGATTTTCAAACCACAGGTCGATGTGCGCTATAATGAAGAAATGGTGGTGTCACATGATGCCAATGAAATACGTTCTACCCCCGTGCCGGCCGCAGCCAACATTCGATTGTTGGCCGACGATTGTCAAGTTGTAGGCATCGATGAGGCCCAATTTTTTGATGATGAGATCGTAACGGTATGCAATGATCTGGCCAATCGCGGGGTTCGCGTCGTCGTTGCGGGGCTCGATATGGATTTTAAGGGAAATCCCTTCGGACCGATGCCGGCCCTAATGGCCACCGCGGAATATGTCACCAAGGTACATGCCGTTTGCACCAGAACCGGGAATCTGGCCAACTATAGTTTTCGAAAATCCAACAACAATAAACTGGTATTATTGGGCGAAACGGAAGATTACGAGCCCCTCAGCAGGGCGGCTTTCTACAAAGCGATGTTAAAAGAAAAAGTGAGGGATATGAATGTGGATGCCGAAGAAATAAAAGCGAATAAAAAGGCGGCAAATGAGTAACATCGGCGAGACCACCCTTGAAGTTGACCTTTCTGCGCTAGAACACAATTTCAATTATCTAAAATCAAAATTAAAACCAAAGACCAAGTTTTTAGCAGTCGTCAAAGCCTTTGCCTACGGCAGTGATATGGTCATGGTAGCGAAAAAACTTGAGGCCCTCGGCACGGATTATTTTGCGGTTGCCTATGTAAAAGAAGGGGTGCTGTTGCGTGATGCAGGTATCACAGCACCTATTTTAGTATTACATCCCCAACCCATCAATTTTGCCGAACTGATAGATCGCTGTCTTGAACCGAGCCTATATTCACTCAGGATCTTACGCCTTTTTTTAGAAGTCGCCAAAGACAAGGCACAAAAAGACTATCCGGTACATTTGAAGTTTAATACCGGGTTGAACCGATTGGGGTTTTGGGAGAATGATATCGATCATATCCTAAACGTTTTGAACGGAAGAAGCGAACTGCATATTAAGGCTATTTTTTCGCACTTGGCGGCGTCAGAAGATGAAAGTGAACGTGAATTTAGCATTGCGCAGATCAATTCCTTTAACAGGATAGCAAATGAATTAAATGAAAAATCAGGCACCCCTTTTCTAAGGCATATGCTGAATACTTCCGGTATTTTGAATTACCCAGAAGCACAATTTGACATGGTTCGTAGTGGTATCGGATTATATGGTTACGGAAATGATGCCAAAACGGATGCCCAGTTAAAACCGGTTGCCTGTTTAAAGACCCTTATTTCACAACTGCACAAAATCGAACCGGGTGAAACCGTGGGTTACAATAGGGAATACAAATCTGATGGCTATCGCATCACAGCGACCTTGCCCATAGGGCATGCCGACGGAATCGGCCGGCAATATGGCAATCAAAAGGCAGCGGTATTGATCCATGGAAAAAAAGCCCCCATCATCGGAAATGTATGTATGGATATGATCATGATCGACGTAACGGGCATTGATTGCAAAGAAGGTGATGAGGTCATTGTTTTCGGAAGGGAACTATCGGCGGAGTCTTTTGCAAATTCAAGCGCAACCATCTCGTATGAACTATTAACCGCTATATCACAGCGGGTTAAAAGGGTGGTGGTTTGAATTACCCGTAGCAAGGCCTTAACATTTCATTTAGTTTTTTTGTACCTTGTGAACTATATTAACCACTTAAACTATAAACACAATGCTTAAGGAATTTAAGGAATTTGCAATGAAAGGAAACCTCGTGGATATTGCCGTAGGTTTCGTTATGGGTGCTGCTTTTAAAGAGGTAGTGACCTCATTCACGGGAGGAATCGTTTCTCCCTTGATCGGATTAATTTTTGATTCTGACTTTAAAGATTTACGTATGAAACTAAAAGATGGCACATTGAACGATGCAGGGGAAACAGTAGGGGAAGTCTTTTTAGAGTACGGTACATTTTTAACGAATGTCATTGATTTCATCATTGTGGCCTTTGTCATGTTCTTGGTGGTCAAAGGGGTGAATAAAATGAAGAAAAAAGAGGAGCCCGCTCCAGAAGAGCCAAAAGGCCCGACCCAAGAAGAATTGCTTATGGAAATTCGCGATGCCCTTAAAAAATAATTGTTCTTAGAGGTTCTTATCTAAGAATACCGCTACATCACATTAATTTCAATTAAAAGCCCCTTGCTAGAATTCTGGTAAGGGGTTGTTTTTGACAAGAGGTTTTAGGGTTTTGGTATCTTAGTTCAGCATATAAAAGAAATATGATCAATGATCATATATGATTGTTGGGTCCAATTTGGCCGGGCTTTCTTCCCCTGACACCGGTACCATAGCTTTGCCATAGTCAATGGTCCGGGGCATTTAAAAATGGTCGCCGCGGCTGATCCGCCACGATATGGGTAAAGCCGGCCAAACTACGTTTTTAACTATATTGTAAGGGAAAAAATAAAAAACTGCGACCCAACAATTGCTATATCCGATTAAAACGGGCCATAGCTTTACCGATGATGTAGCATTCGCCTGTGGCGACCCTAGGTGCTACATCATCGCAGTGCTATGACAGATTGCAATCGGGATAGGATAATAAGAAGTATTGAGTTAAAAATATAACAGCGAAATATATGCTTACCGATATTAATCCTAAACTACCAATGCGTGACAAAAATGATACGCGGGAATTTTACTTAAAACAATTGGGGTTTAAAGAATTTGGAAATACTGACTATGATGGCTATTTGATGATAGAAAAGGATCAAATTCAAATTCATTTTTTTGAATTTAAAGAACTTGATCCAAAAAAGAATTACGGACAAGTTTATATTCGAACCAACAATATTGATGGGTATTATAAATCATTGATAGAAAAGCAAACTGAAATTCATCCGAATGGAAAATTGGAAATCAAACCTTGGGGGCAAAAGGAGTTTTCGATTCTTGACCCAGATAATAATCTATTGACATTTGGTCAAAACATTTAAAAAACGAACCGCCAACAACGTGTCCTATAGCTCATTGCGGCTGAATTCCTTAAACGGAATTCATTGCAGATTCGCTACCTTGGTAGCTTATCGAAATGTTTCCTTCGGAAAATTCCGCAACAAGCCATACACAATATGTTGTAAAACATTATGAATAAAAATCATTTTTACCTCACTCTAACCGTCCTATTCATTGGGTTTAGCTATAGCCTCAATGCACAGGAAATAATTGACAAACTATCTAAAAAATTGTGTAAGTGTATTGAAAAACAAGAAGTTAAAAATGCTAATGAAATGGGACCTTGTTTTGAGGATTTGCTAATAAACAACTTTGACGACATCAAAGAGCATTATAATGCTAAAACTATGGCCGACCTTGATATGGAAAGCATTGGGGGTAAAATTGGAGCCAAAATGATTAAAGAATGCCCTTACGTTTTGGACAACTTTCCAACTGGTATTGTTGGAAACGACCAAAAAGTAACAAAACAACTCGATTTAAACTGTGAGGACTTAAAAAATGGAGACTTTTACTACCTAACTCAAAGACCTGATATTGGCATTATGGACACCACATTCGTTACGATTTCAAAAAATATGTTTTTGGAAAGAATGAAGAACGGACGGACTTACTCCTTGCTCGACATAAAATGGAAAGATAATTGCGAATTTGATTTAACTTTTAGGGAAAGTAACGACCCGATTAAAAAAGAAGTTAGCCAGCCAGGAGATGTATATGAATACGAAATTCTTACTAATGGAATTGAATCATTCTTCTTAAAAGTAAATTGGATGGAGAAAAATTACCAATTCGAATTATTTAAAATAAAATAATGTTTTACAACAAGGGCTCCAATTCAGCTTTACCACTGAACAAAAAACAAAATCCCTGACTTTAAAATAGCTCGATTTCTCACTTGAAAAATCCTGTCAGATTTCCCAAGCCGAAATCATACGAGCCGAGACCGTCAGACTGTCTCAAAACCTATCATTTTAATTTTGATATTCGGGTAGGTGTCTTTGAAAAGTCTCAAATACGATATTCTCAAAGAGGTAAAATTAGTTTTGAGATAGACTGCCGTTAGGCAACATTTGCAAAAACCTCCAATTTTACTTATCTTTGACGTTAGTAATGTAAAACGGGGGTATGGTTGTTTCTTTTGGCTCGAAAGAGACCGAACAGATTTGGAACGGAATCAGAGTCAAAAAAATGCCACTCGAAATCCAAAATACCGGACGTCGGAAACTTAGAATGTTGAACAACTCACAGGACATGATGGACCTAAGGGTGCCTCCGTCAAATCGACTGGAAAAATTATCCGGAAAGCTCAATGGGTTTTATAGCATTCGCATCAACAAGCAATGGCGGATAATTTTCAAGTGGGACAGTGGAAACGCAAGTGAGGTGGAAATAATCGATTACCATTAAAAAGGAAAAAATGGAAAAGTTGGCAAATGTACATCCAGGAGAAGTGCTTTTTTACGAATTTCTCGAGCCCCTCGAAGTATCGGCATACCGACTTTCGAAAGACCTCAAAATTCCACAGACCAGAATTTCGCAAATCGTAAAGGGAAGGAGGAGAATAACGGCGGACACCGCTCTTCGACTGAGCAAATATTTCGGGAATTCGGCCAAGTTCTGGCTCGGACTTCAGGACGATTTCGATATCGAGGAGGAACGGGAGGAAAAAAAGAAAGAATTGGACCAAATTGAAGAGTTTAAAAATAAAAACGTTGCCTAAAATTGGATATAATTCATTGCTAGATTCTAACTAAATTGAAACCTCAAAACTATAAACGGCTGGATTTGCCTCGGCTGGAAATCTAACGAGTTTCAAAGCCGCTACAAATCATAGCCGGACCGATGATTTCGAATTATTCATTTATTTTAAATAGTTGCAATGGGTATTCATCGGTCGCTACGCTCGGTGGTACGGTAAATTTTACTCCCAATATGCTTCCAAAGACAGGCAGGCGCAAAATCCGACAAGGGAACGTCCGACTTCGCAGACTTCCTGCAAAACAATGACATATGAAAATACGGAAACCCGTTTCGCATATCATTGTCGAATGGATTTTGCTATATTTCCGTAAAATTCGCTGCCAACGCTCTAACCCGCACACTGCTTTACAGTTGTTGTACATTCCGCGGCGTTAACGCTCATAAGAAGATTCCCAATGAAAATATTCAAAATACTCTTCCTTTTTAATTTAGTACTAAATTATACCACTTGCTGTTATTCCCAAGATACTAAAATGGATAAAGAGGTAGAAGAAATTATACTTTTAGGAAAAGATGCCATCATACAATTGGCTTTAAAGAAGATTAAAGAAGCAGGCTTGTCGACTGATGAAGGGGTAAGCATAGCGAATTTTACCCAAATAAAAGTATTGACAGATGGTAAAGAGGTTTGGGTGTCCTTTTCCAATCCAATAAAATACCTCCCCGAAAAAACTGTTTTTTATTTTGATATTGGAGTAGGCCTTTTAGAAGGGACTATTTCAACGAATCGCATTTCCAATCCTAGAGATTATGACGAAAAGACGATTTCATTCTATAAGGAAACAAAAGAAACGGAGATGAATATCCAATTTGTTTTTGAGGCTATCAATGAAAGTGGTGAAGTCGGTGAAATCGACATCGCGAATTTTGAGGATAATATGATAATTCGTGAATATGAAAACTATTATGACCTTAGTATAGTTTCAGAATCTCAAGAATCATATTACAAAATAGAAAAAACATCGGGTAAAATATATGATTCTGAACATGCCCACCTTGTACCACCTCCTAATACGGGGGATGAAGACAAACACAAATTCAAAGAGATCAATTGGGATTAACGTTAAAAAACAAAAGAGCGTTATCACAAAATAAAAAGCATTAAAACGACTTTTTATCCAAAGCATTGTATGCAATTTAAGACCACCAAAATCTTCCAATGAAAATTCACGATTTTGACATAAAAAAAGGATTTTACAGCTTCAAGTTCGCTGAGTTGAATACAGAAAGTCACTCCCATCCCGTTGTAGAAATCATCAATGCAGCGAATGGAACTTTTTCTTTGCGATCAAATGGACGGACTTATGAAAGTCTTGTTTTTGCCATTATCGACTCAAACACTGAACACAAAGTTCTTTCAAAGAATTGTTCAATTAGAATGTTAATGATAGAAAGCAACAATTCCCAATTGTCCGATTTCTTAGGCAACAAAAGAATAACGCTTCAAAATGGAGTTTTTGCAAAAACTAGTTTTGTAAAAAAAGATGGGTTGTTTTCAGAAGTTAAAAACCTTGTAAGAACAAAAGATTTAAAATCGCCAACTGATAAGCGAATTATAGAAAGTATTAAATTCATTGAAGAAAATGGACTTGAGTACAAAAATCTTATTCCAGAATTGACCTCGAAGGTCTTTTTATCGGACAGCAGGCTTTCGCATCTTTTCAAAGAACACATTGGAATATCAATTAAAAAATACCTTGTTTGGAACCGGTTAAGACAAGCGATAAACCTGTATTTAAAGGAAAGTACCAACTTAACGGAGGTTTCTCTACAAAGCGGATTTTTTGACCAAGCCCATTTGACCAATTCGTTTAAAAATGTTTTGGGTGTAAGTCCTTCAAAAGCGTACAATAGCAGAATCTTACAATCATAGAACAATATCAGATTTTACTTTTGTCCTCAAAATAAGAATCAATGAAAGGACAGATTAGAAAGGTCGAAAAGAAAGATATTTCCGAATTAAAAGCCGTGCTCGATTCAAGCGAATTGTTTCCTTCTCACCTACTTGACGCCATGATAAGTGATTATCTGAACAATGAGAAATCAACAGATATGTGGTTTACCACAATCGACCAGGGAAAGCCTATTTCGATTGGCTACTGTGCGCCAGAAAGATTGACCGAAGGAACGTATAATCTTTACGCGATTGCAGTGCATAAAAATCAACAGGGAAATGGAATTGGAAAGAAAATGATGGAATACCTAGAGAATGAGTTGAGGAAAAATGGCAATCGAATTTTAATCGTAGAAACATCAGGAAAACCCGAGTTTGAATTGACACGGGAATTTTACATCAAATGTGACTATACGAAACAAGCTGTAATCCCTGAATTTTATGAAAAGGGCGATGACAAAATCGTATTTTGAAAGAAACTCCGCTAAGAGGAATCCATTGCCCAAAAGAGATTTTAATGTTGTATTTGTAACTTTTTGTTGTATTTTGATTTTTTAACTTCGTTTTCACTTGTCCATATCCCTAGTAAATTTACCTTTGCCCCTCTAATTAAAACACGATTGTTTTTAGAAAAGTAATGAAAGTATGAAAGTAGCGGTTGTTGGAGCCACGGGCATGGTTGGCGAAGTAATGTTAAAAGTATTGGCCGAACGTAATTTTCCTATTACAGAATTACTCTTGGTAGCCTCTGAGCGTTCCGTAGGCAAAAAACTGGCCTATAAAGGAGAAGAACATACCATCATCGGTCTGGCCGATGCCGTCGCTGCAAAACCGAACATCGCGATCTTTTCCGCTGGTGGCGACACCTCATTGGAATGGGCACCCAAATTTGCTGAAGTAGGAGCCACCGTTATTGACAACTCTTCTGCTTGGCGCATGGACCCTACCAAAAAATTGGTGGTGCCAGAAATCAATGCTTCCCAACTCATTGCCGAAGATAAGATCATAGCCAACCCAAATTGCTCGACCATTCAGTTGGTGATGGCACTGAACCCCTTGCACCAAAAATACCAAATGAAACGCGTAGTCATTTCTACCTACCAATCGGTTTCAGGCACCGGTGTTAAGGCCGTAAAACAATTGGAAAATGAAATGGCCGGGGTTCAAGGTGAAATGGCGTACCCGTACCCCATCAACCGAAATGCATTGCCCCACTGTGACGTGTTTTTAGAGAACGGATACACCAAAGAAGAGATGAAACTCGCTCGCGAACCCCAAAAAATATTGGACGACCGTAAATTCTCAGTCTCCGCGACCGCAGTTCGTATTCCGACCGCAGGAGGTCATTCCGAATCGGTAAACGTTGAATTTCAAAAAGATTTTGACCTATCTGAAGTTCGAAAGTTATTGAGCGAGACCCCAGGGGTGACCGTTCAAGATAATCCCGATACCAATACCTATCCCATGCCGATTTACGCGCATGATAAAGACGATGTATTCGTCGGTCGAATTCGCCGCGATGAAACGCAGCCGAATACCCTGAATATGTGGATAGTTTCAGATAACCTTAGAAAAGGCGCTGCGACGAATGCGGTACAGATCGCCGAGTATTTGGTAGACCATAAATTGGTATAAGCCTCCCCATACCCCTCCCAAAAAGGGTATGATATTTGTTTTGAACAGTTAGGGGAATCTGTATCCGATGGAAGCTTTTTAGATTATGGGATATTTGTTTACATGGCACTAAAGCTCCTTCCCCCAGTTAGAGAAAGGTGTCCCGACACCAAAGGTCGGGACCGAAAGGGGTCGTAATTCATCCCATGCCAATCCCATAAATAGCGAATTATCCCTCACAGTCCAGAATCGAAAAGTTTTAACAACTCGTTTCCCACTATAGTTAAAAAACGTTAAGCATTTCTTTTTAAGTAGGCATTGTTTCGTTTTATGGTATTTTTAAAGCGACTAATTATATCCGAATAAATGAAAAAAATAACCCTTGTGCTTGTAGTGCTTATTGTCACTGCATGTACAACTAAAAAAAAGCGAGACCCTATAGTTGTGAATTATCCAACCACTAAAAAAGTTGATACCGTTGACACGTATTTTGGAACTGAGGTCAGCGACCCCTATCGTTGGCTTGAAGATGACCGTAGCCCAGAAACAGAAGCCTGGGTAAAAACCCAGAACAAGACCACTTTTGGGTATTTAGACAGCATTCCTTTTCGAGATGATCTTAAGAATAGATTGGAAAAACTCTGGAATTATGAGAAATTGGGATCACCGTTCAAAGAGGGCGATTACACCTATTTCTATAAAAATGATGGATTACAAAATCAATATGTGGTCTATCGTAAAAAAGATGACGGCCAAGATGAGGTCTTTCTAGACCCAAATACGTTTTCAGAAGATGGAACCACATCGTTAGCGGGCCTTAGTTTTACCAAAGACGGTTCACTGGCTACCTATCTTATTTCTGAGGGGGGCAGTGATTGGCGTAAGGCAATCGTATTGAATGCAGAAACCAAAGAGCAGATTGAAGATACCTTAGTGGATATCAAGTTCAGCGGCATCTCTTGGAAAGGGAACGAGGGTTTCTTTTATTCCAGTTATGATAAGCCCAAAGGCAGTGAACTCTCAGCTAAAACGGACCAACATAAATTGTACTATCATAAACTAGGTACCCCGCAGTCGGAAGACCAAGTTGTTTTTGGGGGTATTCCTGAAGAAAAACATCGTTATGTAGGCGGCTATGTTTCTGAGGATCAGCACTATTTGTTTATCTCAGCCTCTATATCGACTTCTGGTAATAAACTCTACCTCAAAGACCTCTCAAAACCAAACAGTGATTTGGTTACCATATTGGACCATACCGATTCAGATACGTACGTGATAGAAAACGAGGGTTCTAAATTGTATTTGGTTACCAACCTTAATGCACCCAATAAGAAAATCGTAGTAACGGATGCTTCCAATCCCAATCCTGAGAATTGGCAAGACTTTATCCCCGAGACAAAAAATGTGTTGACTGCCGGTACCGGTGGCGGCTATTTCTTCACCGAATATATGGTGGATGCCATTTCAAAAGTGCTACAGTATGACTATAATGGTAAACTGGTTCGCGAAGTGGAATTACCCGGCGTTGGAAGTGCCGGTGGCTTTGGGGGCAAAAAGAAAGATAATGAGTTCTATTTCTCATTTACCAACTACAACACACCGGGCTCGTCTTACAAATACAATGTCGAAACCGGGCAATATGAGCAATACTGGAAACCTGAAATTGATTTTGATCCCTCGGAATATGAGTCTACACAAGTATTCTATGAATCAAAGGATGGTACGAAAGTACCCATGATCATCACCCACAAGAAAGGTATCGAACTAAACGGTAAAAATCCGACCATACTATATGGTTACGGCGGTTTTAATATCAGTTTGACCCCCTCTTTCAGTATCGTAAATGCCGTATGGATGGAACAGGGCGGTGTTTATGCGGTTCCCAACCTTCGTGGGGGTGGGGAGTATGGAAAAAAATGGCACGATGAGGGAACCAAATTGAAGAAGCAAAATGTTTTTGATGATTTTATCGCAGCAGCCGAATATTTGATTGCGAATAAGTATACTTCAAAAGAATACTTGGCCATCAGGGGCGGCTCTAACGGCGGCCTTTTGGTTGGGGCGACTATGACACAACGACCAGATCTCATGCAAGTGGCTCTGCCAGCTGTCGGTGTATTGGATATGTTGCGTTACCATACCTTTACCGCTGGCGCAGGATGGGCTTATGACTATGGAACTGCTGAAGAAAGCGAGGCCATGTTTGAATATCTAAAGGGCTATTCCCCCGTGCATAACGTCAAGCCCGGGGTTACATATCCGGCAACTTTGGTGACCACTGGTGATCATGATGATCGGGTAGTACCCGCCCATAGTTTTAAATTTGCTGCCGAATTACAAGAAAAACAAACAGGGAACAACCCTACTTTAATACGGATCGAGACAAATGCTGGCCATGGGGCAGGCACACCGGTCAGTAAGACCATCGAACAATATGCGGATATCTTTGGATTTACCCTTTTCAATATGGGCTATGATGAATTGCCCAACCAAGCGGTAATAAAATCGTTCAAAGATTGATACCCTTATCGAAATAATACATTGATAGCATCCGTTTCTTTAGAAACGGATGCTTCTTTTTTACCATACAATGCTTAACGTCAAAGCCATTTCTTTCGATTATCAAAACCAACTTGTATTGGATGATATTTCCTTTCAATTAGAGAAGGGAAAACACCTTGCCATCATGGGGGAAAGTGGTTCAGGTAAAAGTACCTTGTTAAAGGTAATCTACGGATTATTGCATCTGGCGAAAGGAGAGGTCTTTTGGGGTAAACTAAAAGTATTGGGGCCAAACTTTAATTTGGTTCCCGGTGAAAAGTACATGAAATATGTGGCCCAAGATTTTGACTTAATGCCCTTTACCACAGTAACGGAGAACATTGCAGAACACCTATCCGCTTTTGAACAAGAGCACCATGAAGCAAGGGTTTCTGAATTACTTCGGATTATTGAATTGGAATCGTATGCCAAGACCAAAGTGAAAAGCCTCAGTGGTGGTCAGCAACAACGTGTAGCGTTGGCAAGGGCCTTGGCACAAGAACCTGAAGTACTTTTATTGGATGAACCCTTCAGCAGTATTGATCAGTTCAAAAAAAATGAGCTTCGTTACAAACTGTTCCCTTATTTGAAGGAGAAGGGTATTACGGTTATTTCTGCTACCCACGACCCGAATGATGTACTCGCTTTTGCCGATGAGACCTTAGTCTTGAAAAAGGGTAAGAAGCTGAGCCATGATCATACCAAACATATTTATGACAGGCCAAAAGAGCGGTATATTGCATCACTTTTTGGTATCGTCAACGAAATTCCGGTAGACCTATTAAAAGAATATAGCAAGGTAGATACCACTATTTTGGTTTATCCGCATGAATTTGAAATAGCCGTCGCATCAGGTTTTGAGGTATATGTGGTCAACAACCACTTTCAAGGGGGGTATTATTTGATTGAAGGACTCTCTAAAACGGGTTTGAGTGTGTTTTTTACCAATCTTCATCCGTTAAAGCCCCATACACAGGTATTTTTAAATGTATCACTACAATTGGTCAATAAAAGGCTCAATACCGTGTAGTCGCCCATTCGTCGAAAACCAACGATGTAAAGCAATAGTCGATTTCAAGTCTGCGTTATTTTTCTAGAACACCAAAACTATTGTGACGTGAAAAAGCTATATCCGTTTTTTTTAATTCCCTTTTTATTTTTCAGTTTTTCAATTGCATGCTCTGAAGATACCGGTATGGACGCAGAGGTTGTCGAAAGCTCCGATCAAGGGGATACCGATGATGACCAAAGTTCGACCGACGAGGGTACCGGTGATGACAATACCTCATTAATTACACTTACGGCCACCCCAGATATCATTCTGAATAACGGTGAAGGTGAACAAGATTGGAATGATAACGTTTTTTTGACCGCTAAGAGAATAAATGGCTCCCCTGCGAATATTGTATATGAAAGCCGTTTTCGCGATAATGGTTTTGGTGTGGCCGGTGGTCGTTGGGAGCAAATTGATTATTATTACGAGTATCAAGGTGAAATTGTTGAGGCGAGCGAACAGTTGATAGTCAATTTTAGGCAGCCCGTTAAAAATATCGTACTTCAAGTCGGACAAATGGATCCCAATGAAGGTAGACAGGCAAAAGAAGGTACCACATGCGATGATAATGATACGGTAAGGGTAGATGAATCTGGAAAATGGACGGCCTATAATGCCAGTGGACAAGAAATCGCTACCGGAATTTTATTGGATGAGTATTCCATAGAAGGCAAACTACCTGATTCAATGGGTTCTTACCGATTTCAGCTCGCTATTGAAAATGTTTCGACCCTAGTCATTGAGGCAACGCAATGGGGCGGACAAGAACGGGGTTGCCCTACCTCGCGCGCAGGATACGCCACCCAAGCATTGAACGATAGCGGTAATACCGAAAATAATTCTGAGTTTAATCTAATGGCACTATCGTATGAAAACTGACAATACAACACTTCGTTATCTTTGTGTAAAAATCCATTTTGCAGCAAGAAGTCCTCTTAAAAGAACTACAATTCAAGGCCATACGTAGTAGTGGCGCAGGGGGGCAGCATGTAAACAAGGTTTCATCAAAAGTGGAGCTTAGTTTTGATTTAAATGCCTCAACGGGTTTATCCGCTAAAGAAAAAGAGCGGCTTTCACAAAAACTGGAAAAGAGATTGAACAAAGAACATCTGTTGATTTTACAATGTGATGAGGCCAGAAGCCAACACAGAAACAAGCAATTGGTGATCGACAGGTTTTTTAAATTGTTGAAAAAGGCCTTGCATGTTCCTAAAAAAAGGAAACCTACAAAGCCCTCAAGATCTTCCGTAGAAAAAAGGTTGAAGTCAAAAAAAGCGGCTTCAACTAAAAAAGCAAACCGGCAAAGACCAAGTTTGGATTAGAACTACATGCCCTGCCCCATATCGGGTAACTGGTAATGGTACGTCGCCCTTGTAATTTGATCGTTCTCCACTTGGTAAACACACAGTTCATCCATTTGTTGGCGCCCCCTATCTTTAAAGGTTGCATCCATTGACATCGGTACAACAAAATGATTGCCGGCAACCATGGGGTCTCCAACAGAGCCTCCATGCATTTCTTCAATATTTTCAGCCCATTGTTGATATTCCTTGATAATATTCGCTTTTCCGGTTGTAATATGGTTGGGTATCCCTGGCATTTCTTCACTTACGGCATTGTCGGCATACATTCCATATGCTTCATCGTACTTACCCTCTTTACATAAGGTCACAAATTTATTAGCTACTTCTTGTGTTGTCATGATTGTTTTATTTAGTGATTATTGTTCTTAAATATAGAAAAGAATAAACCTAACTATTTTAAGGAAAAGTTAAATGAAAGATACGGTATCTAGTTGATTGCTATTATTTTAGATGTCATCTTGTTGAAGTTAATGACCTCGTTCAAGGCTTTGCCCAACAACAACTTGGCCATAGGGGTATTGGGCGAGATACAGAAGATCAGGGCGTCTTTGGTTTCAAACCTGCCTGCTGATATGGCAATGTAATAATACGCATGATCCGTTTGAACCAAGCTTCCTAAGACTACTCTTTCACTGTTTGTTTCCGTTGGGACTTTTTTAAGAAGTTGCAGCATTTTTTCCGCTTCCAGTAATTGTTGACCTAGTTTTTCGCGTTCCAATTGTAACATGGCCCTGCCCGTTTCATGTTTGTCGCCAGCGGTATTTTTTGATTCAGAAGACAATGCTGATTTGACTTCATCGATTTGCTTTTGAATACGCCGTATTCTCAGATCTACATAGTCTTTACAGAATTGATAGGCTTTTCTTTTCGCTTGCACAACTTAAAAAGTAAGGGTAAAAGTTGTTTCTACATTGGGTTCTGAATAGAGTTTCAAACTTCCGCCATGCAACTGTATAATTTGCCGTGAAAGACTTAGACCAACGCCTGTTCCTTTTTCCTTAGTGGTAAAAAACGGCACAAAAATCTCATCCATCATATCTTCAGGTATTCCGGGTCCGTTATCCTTTATGGCAATGTACTTTCGATTTTTGGCATTGATTCCCGCAATCACTTCAATCAGTCCTGAAGGCTGGTTTTCTAAAGAATGTATGGCATTTTTCACCAAGTTGATCAATACTTGGGTAAGTTGTTTTTCGTCAATAAAAAATTCGAGGTTTTCAGACAATTGTATCCATTTTATTTCAATACCATCTTCCAGATCAAGCTGCATGAGCACCTGTACTTTTTCGAACAACTTTTTGGCATCTACGATTTTCTTATCCGGTTTGGGAAAATTGAGAAAGCTGCGGTATGATTGTACGAAACCCATTAAGTCGTTTCCTTGGTTTTTAATGACCTCAAGGCCTCGGGCCGCACTCTTTATCTTGTCTTTATCCAACTGTTCAACGATTTCATCGTTCCCTTTATAATAGTACTTCAATATGGACTCTGAAATTGAGGTAATGGGCGTAATGGTATTCATTATCTCATGGGTAAGTACCCGTATCAGCCTTATCCAAGATTCGGTTTCCTTCTCATCCAACTCTTCATTGATATCTTGAACTACGACTAACAATAGAGGTTTCTCATCAAGTACTACCTGAGTGGATTTTAAGGCTAGATGTATTTGTTCACGTTCATTCGTCAACTGAAATAGTTTTCGTTCAAATGGACGAAAAGACTCAAAAACCTGATGGAGCTTTGGGTCTATCTGCCGCAATTGTTTAATGTGGTTGAGCGGACTGTAATTGAATAACTTCTCTAGAGTAGGATTTGAAAAAAGGATATGCCCTTTTTCATTAAAGGTCATAATACCAATATTGGCCTGTTTTAAAATTTCTTGATAATATTTCTCACGTACCTGCAACTGTAAATGTACTTCTTGTATCAGGCCATTGACCCTATTCAAACTTTGGTTGAGCTCTTTAAATGACTTTATGGTAACCCTTTCAGGAAAACGAAGGGTAAAATCCTCGTTTTTTATAGCATCGAAAAAATAAGCGATCTTTCGATTGGTACTATTGATAAAACGTATCAAATCATATACCTGACCGGCCAATGCCACTATGGAGAAGAACAATAACAAGTACCAGGTTTTTACAGCCGTAAATGCCAGCCCTAGTGCCGTTGCGGTCAATAAGAGCACCCTTACGATCAGCTGGATGTAGAAGTTTCTGCTAGCCATTACTTTTTAAGTTTCTTCATTTTATTATACAGCGTCTGTCTAGAAACTCCCAATTGTTCGGCAGCTGCGCTATAGTTACCATTATGAAGATCCAAGGCCTTCGAAATCATAAAGTGTTCCATTTCATCTAAAGTAGTTGGCCCAGAATCAAATGATTGCGAAGGTTTTGAATGTAGTAAAAAATTCGATGGTTTTAACACATTGCCCTCTGAAAGTATCACGGCACGTTCCATAGTATGTTGTAGTTCCCTAATGTTACCTGGCCATTGGTATTCCATCAGTTTTTCTTGGGCCAAATTATTGATTCGTAAGCCCTGTTTATCATATTTGCCTGCAAACCGTTTTAAAAAGAAATCGGCTAAAATCAAGATATCGCCTTCACGTTCTCGCAGTGGTGGTACTTCGATATGTATGGTATTGATACGATATAATAGATCTTCCCTAAAAAGTCCGTCGGCAACCATTTGGTTTAAATTACAATTGGTCGCACAAATTAGTCGTATATCAACGCTTATTAGTTTGTTAGAGCCCACGCGAACAACGGCTTTGTTCTGAATGGCCGATAATAATTTCGCCTGGGTTTGAAGGGAGAGGTTACCCATTTCATCTAAAAACAAGCTCCCTTGGTTTGCCGCCTCAAATTTACCGGCGCGATCATCTTTGGCGTCTGTAAAGGCCCCTTTGAGATGCCCAAAGAGTTCACTTTCAAATAGGCTATCTGAAATGGAACCCATATCAACATTGATGAAAACCTCATCTTTTCTGCTTGAGAGTCTATGCAATTCCCTTGCTATTAGTTCTTTACCTGTTCCATTTTCACCAGTAATCAATACATTGACATCGGTTTTCGCCACTTTTTGTACGAGGTCCAAAACTGAAGTCAAAGCCTTTGAATTGCCTACGATATGGTTCTTGTCATCATTGATAAGCTGTTTCAAACTGCTTTCCTTCTTTTTTAGCTGATGAATCTCTTGTTTTGACTTACGAAGTTCATAGGCCGACTTTACAGTGGTCAAAAGGCGCTCATTGTTCCAAGGTTTCAATACAAAATCAGAGGCACCTTGTTTCAGCGCCCGAACCGCTAAATCAACGGCCCCATAGGCAGTCATCATGATTACCGAGGTATGGGGCGATTTTTTCTTGATCTCATTAAGCCAGAACAGGCCTTCATTACCGGTATTTACACCAGCAGAAAAATTCATATCCAACAAAACGATATCTATTTCCTTAATGTCGGGAAATGAAGAAATTTGATTCGGATTGAATAGGGTCTGCACACTTTTATACTCAAATTGCAGTAGTATCTCTAATGCACTTAAGACACTTTTGTTGTCGTCGATGACTAAAATTTTTGCGTTGGTCATTTTGTAAAGCCTGTTAAAGTTTTTTTGAACGTCCGTAATGGGTCATGAACATTACGATCCATGTCAGATCGATAGCGGTCGAGACCTTATTTTAAGTACCTAATGTCAAACAATCTATCTACTGCGCTCGAGATGATGATACCATATGATTCATTACGGACGTTCAAAAGTTTTTAATTCAAAACAAAACACATACCGTTTTTGTAACCTTTCCGCTTTTTACAGGTCTTTACTTAGACACCCCTTCAAATTAAAGACCTACGGCGTGGGGCAATGATTTTTAAAGCTACGAATCGATTACTTAAAAATAGTGTCGATGTAAAATTATTTTACACTTTTTGTATAAAAATTTTACACTCTAAAAATTATTACGCTGAGCTGTTCATTTTAAACTTTTGATTTTCAATATTTTAACTTTATGGCACAGCAATAGCTTACTAGTTGGCATAGTAAAAGAATATGAACTTTAAGAATTTCCTTTATTTCGTAGTACTGATAAGTGGGCTCCATCTGATGGCACAGAAGTCATGGACCTTGGATGATTGTGTGGCCTATGCTATTAAGAACAACCTACAACTTAATGATTTTGAATTTACGGAACAATCGAACAAAGAGACCTATCGGCAATCCATTAGAAATTTACTGCCCAACGTAAATGGCTTCGCAGATTATAATGTGAGTTTTGGTAGACAGGTGAATCCGAACGATAACAGCATCTCGAACACCGAGTTCTTCTCAAACAACTATTCTTTGAGCGGTTCTTTTGACGTGTTCCAAGGCTTCCAGAAAATTAATAGCATAAAGGCCTCCAAGTTTTTATACAAGGCTACGAAAGAAGAGAGCCTTCAACAAAAATACCTTTTGGCATTCAGGGTTATGCGTGCCTTTTACGACATTCAATTTATCGATGGGCTGATTATCATTTCAAAAGAGCAGGTAGAGATTTCACAAACCAATTATGCGTTGGTCAAAAAACAAATTGAAGTCGGTTTAATGGCCGGAGCCGATTTATACGAGGCCGAATCTTTATTACTTGCCGATAAATTGGTATTGACCCAAAATGAAAACCGCTTGATAGCCGCAAAGCTTGCATTACTGCAGGCTATGAATTTACAAGGCGAAAGTGATATTCGTATTCAACCTGATATTGAACAAAGTGAAGAGTTTGCCAATACCATTATTAAAGGAGATTCCATCTTTGATACTGCAATGGGTTTTATACCGTTGATCAAAGCCCAAGAACTTCGTGTAAAAGCTGCCAGAAAACAAGTGGCCGTTGCAAGGGGAAACCTCTACCCCTCTTTGGCCGTTCAAGGTGGTTACGGCACAGGTTATTTTGAAACGATAACCGATACCCTTGGGGTGACCATTCCATTTAGAACACAGTTTAGGGACAATACGAATCAATTCATAGGGGTATCGCTTAACGTACCGATCAGCAATGCGTGGTCAGGTCGCTCAAGGGTCAAACAACAGAAAATCGCCTTGGCCAGGGCAAAGAACAACGCCAAAATACAAGAGCAAGAATTGTATCAGTTGATCCAACAATTGGTGCAAGAGTACAACGCCTTGAACACTGAAGTACTTCAAACCGAGAAGAGGAGTCAATCGCAAGAACTTGCGTTCACCATAGCTCAAAAACGATACGAAAAAGGCCTTATAAATGCCATCGAACTGGGGCGGGCAAAAAATCTATACGCCACTGCACAGAATGAAAATTTACAGGTCAGGCTTCGTTTAAAAGTCAATAAGAGTACTTTGGATTTTTATAACAACCTACCTGTTTTCAACATTAATTAACTATAACATGGATATACAACTCGAAAAGAAAAAAGGATTACGGCCAAAACATTATGGCTATATCGCCTTGGGCATACTCTTACTATTTGTAGCATGGAAATTACTTTTCACTACCTCCGTTTCCACTTTTAGAACGGAAAAAGATCGCCTTTCCATTGCCCAGGTCTCTGAAGGAAAGTTTGATGACTACATTACTATTAATGGCAACGTGGCCCCTATCGCAACCATATATATGGATGCCTATGAAGGCGGAAGGGTTTCAGAGAAACTGATTGAAGAAGGTACGATGGTCAAAAAAGGGGATATCATACTTAAACTTGAGAACATGAATTTGTACGAGCAAATTCTTGCTAGCGAAAGTAATCTGGCGCTCAAGCAGAATGACTTAAGATCCACCAAATTGACCTTTGATTCAAGGCAAGTAGAGGGAAGACGCTCTTTAGCCACGGCAAGTACCGATCTGCAGCGCCTGAAAAGGAACTTTGAGCAGAATGAAGCGCTATTTAAAGAAGAACTGATCTCTAAGGAAGTATACCTAACCTCTAAAGAGAATTTTGAATTGGCCCAAAAGCAGCATGATATCGTAAAATTGCAGACCGAACAAGATGATGAACTTCGTAAAACATCACTTTCAGGTCTTGATACCGATTTAAACCGCATGCAGCAGACCTTATCGATGGTGTATGAGCGATTGGATCACTTGAATGTTCGGGCGCCGGCCGATGGGCAATTAGGTTTTTTAGACGCTGAAATAGGGCAGAATATCGCCCAAGGGCAGCGAATCGGGCAAGTGAACGTATTGACCGATTTTAAAATAGAAGCTGAAATTGACGAGCACTATATCGATCGTGTAAAACGTGACCTCTCAGCAAGTTTTGAAAGAAATGGCCAAGAATTTCCCTTGAGGTTAAGAAAAGTATACCCAGAGGTTCGAAATGGTCGATTTAAGGTCGATTTGGTTTTTACCGATGAAAAGCCCGAAACGATCCGAGCGGGTCAGAGCTATAACATCAAGTTACAACTAGGGGCTTCAAGCGATGCCATACTATTACCCACAGGTGGTTTCTTTCAAAGTACCGGGGGACAATGGATTTTTGTAGTGAACCCCAATGGTGATGAAGCCATTCGCAGAAATATTAGAGTCGGAAAACAGAATTCAAGATATTATGAGGTACTTGAAGGTCTTGAAAAAGGGGAACAAGTAATCACAAGCAACTACGATAGCTTCGGGGAAGCAGAAAGAATTGTTTTAAAATAGAAGCCCCCTAGCCCCCAAAGGGGGAACGCCTATTAAAGCCATGCGGGTTGAATGTTTAAAAAGATGTGTTGTAAATCCTCTCCTTTTTTCTAAGGGAGGTCTGATAAGCGCGAAGGATAAGCTTCGCAATACTAGAATAAAAAAAAGACGTGTAGAGTGTCACACACTATTGAATAAAATGTCATTATACTAATCGTAAACCATTGAACAAAAATGATAACAATCCAGAATTTAAAAAAGAGCTTTAGAACAGAGGAGGTAGAAACCTTAGCCTTGAATAGTGTGAACCTTCGTGTAGAAGAAGGGGAGTTTGTAGCCATCATGGGGCCATCGGGTTGTGGTAAATCCACCCTACTGAATATAATCGGAATGTTAGACAACCCGACCGAAGGTAGTTACAATTTTGCTGGCAACGAAGTAGGCGGTCTCAAAGAAAGTCAACGTACCCAATTGCGAAAAGGTAATTTGGGTTTTGTCTTTCAAAGCTTCAACCTTATTGACGAGTTGACCGTCTATGAAAATGTAGAACTGCCTTTGATTTATTTGAAAATGGGCAAGGCTGAGCGTAAGCAGAAGGTCATGGCGGTATTGGAACGTATGAAAATTGCACACAGGGAAAAACACTTTCCACAACAATTATCTGGGGGGCAACAGCAACGGGTGGCCATCTCAAGGGCCGTGGTTACCAACCCAAAATTGATTTTGGCCGATGAGCCCACTGGTAACTTAGATTCTAAAAACGGGATTGAGGTCATGAACCTGCTTACCGAACTCAATCAAGAAGGCACGACCATTGTAATGGTGACCCACTCAGATCGAGATTCACATTACGCACATAGGGTAGTCAACCTATTTGATGGTCAAATTGTCACAGAAAGTCAAAACAGGGCAATTGGGGCAATGATATAAAGGAGTTTGTTTATCAATTGAAAATCAAAAAACAGTCATCATGAAATCACCAATCAAAAACCTTAGTGCGAAACTGTTCATCATAGGTTTCGCACTATTTTCTAGCAACGCATTCGCACAGGTCAAAAATGTGACCGTAGCCAATTTTAAAAAGATAATCGTTAGTCCGCATATCGCGGTCACTTTTGTAGAAGGTGCCTCAGAATCGGTTACGGTCCATACCAGTACGGAACCAATAGACAAATTAAATATTGAAGTAGTTGGCTCGACACTTCGCCTTTACCTAGATGGTGCTAAAACCTACACCGATAGTAAAAATGTGAAAGGTGATAATTATGATTACAAAGTACCCATATATAAAGGTACCGTTATCACTGCGACAGTAACCTATACCACCCTGAAAGAACTTTCACTGCGCGGAGAACAAAAATTCTTATGTGAAAGCCCACTAACCCAACCTGAATTCAGGCTAAAAATATATGGTGAGTCTGAAGTCTATTTTAATGAGGTTCAATTTGAGAACCTTACGACAACCATATATGGTGAGAGTTATTTAGAACTCAGAAGTGGAAGTATCGATAGACAGAAAATCACCGCTTATGGTGAAACGACGATCAATACCCTACAAGTCGCTACCAACAGCACTAAAATTACGGCTTTTGGTGAGGGAAGTTATCGTATTGCCGTTAAAGACAGGCTCAAGGTTACGGCCTACGGAGAGGCAACTGTAGCTTATGAAGGTTCTCCAGAAGTTCATAAAGGAATCGTAATCGGCGAAGCCAAAATCCAAAAAATCAACTAAGCCATGTTCAAGAACTATTTAAAAATCGCATGGAGAAACCTTTTAAAGAACAAAGGGTATTCCATCATCAACATTGGAGGCTTAGCACTAGGTATGGCCGTAACGCTTATCATAGGCCTTTGGATGCACGATGAGCTGACCCACAACGATAACTTTAAGAATAAAGATCGCATTGCACAAATTTTTCAGTCACAGACTTTTAATAATCGCACCGGTACCGGCCCTGCAATTCCCTTGCCACTGGAGCCGGCGCTAAGGGAAGGTTACGGAAACAATTTCAAGCATTTGATCATGTCTTCATGGACCAACACGGCCTACATCAAATATGGTGAGGTCAATTTGTCGCGCCCCGGTAATTATATGCAGCGTGAGGCCCCTGAACTATTAGGCTTGAACATCTTAAAGGGTGAAAAAGACGGGTTGCGCGAAATCAATTCCATAATGCTCTCTGCATCTACAGCCGAGGCTTTCTTTGGAAATGAAGACCCTATCGGGAAGACCGTACGCATTAGCAATGAACATGATATGATGGTGAGTGCGGTTTATGAAGATCTGCCTTACAATTGTTCTTTTAGTGATTTGGATTTTATTATGCCATGGGATCATTATTACAACACACAAGAATGGATGCAAAACTCGAAGGATAATTGGCAGAACAATTCATTTCAACTATTCGTTGAGATTGCCGATAACACCTCAATGGAAAGCATTACCAATGCCATTATCGACATAAAGAAAAATGCAGATGAAGATGTGGTGCAGTACAATCCAAGAATATTCCTATTTCCCATGGAAGATTGGTATCTGCAAAATAATTTCGAAAACGGTGTACAGACTGGAGGCCGAATTAGATACGTATGGTTGTTCGGTATCATCGGGGCCTTTGTATTACTTCTGGCCTGTATCAACTTCATGAACCTAAGTACCGCTAGGTCTGAAAAACGCGCTAAAGAAGTAGGCATCCGTAAATCCATAGGCTCACAAAAAGGCCAGCTTGTCTATCAATTTTTAAGCGAGTCTTTCTTGGTTGTTCTATTCGCCTATATCGTTGCCGTCATCATTCTGTTATTATCACTGAGCGGATTTAACGATCTTGCCAGAAAAGAAATTTCGTTCCCTTGGGGGAATGGTGTTTTTTGGCTAATCTCTGTAGCATTTATTTTGTTTACTGCATTGTTGGCCGGCAGTTATCCTGCTCTATACCTATCATCATTTAGACCCGTTGATGTATTAAAAGGCACCTTTAAATCGGGCAAATATGCCGGGTTACCCAGAAAAATTCTAGTGGTGCTCCAATTTACCGTATCCGTGGCATTCATAATCGGCACGGTCATTGTCATGCAGCAAATCAATCACGCCAAAAATAGGCCTATTGGTTATGATAAGGAGGGTTTAATACAAATACCCACTTTTAGCCAAGATTTTGAGGGAAAAACAGATCTAATGCGTGAACAGTTCATTAGCTCAGGTGCCGCTATTGAAATGGCTACTTCAAGTAGCCCAACAACCCGTATTTGGTCGAATAGAAGTGGTTTTACCTGGGAAGGGAAACCAGACGGGTTTCAAGAAGACCTGGCGTGGACGGAAGTTTCCACCGAATATGCCAAGACCTTAAACCTTAAAATTGTGGAAGGAAGGGATTTTTCAAGGGATTTTGCCTCAGATTCCTTAGGGGTCTTGATAAACCAAACCGCAAAAGAGTATTTAGGAATGGAAAATCCGGTCGGTCAATTATTAAGGGATACCGATGTAGACGATCCCAACCCCCCGATGAAGATTATCGGCGTAGTTGAAGACATGATTGCCCAATCACCATATGAGCCTGTTAAACAAGGCATATATGTCTATGACCGTCACAATAATTTCAGCTACTATAACCTCAGGTTGAATCCGAACCGTAGTGCTAGGGAAAACCTGGCCGTTATTGAGCGGGTCTTTAAAGAGAACTTTCCAGCTATTCCTTTCGAATATGACTTTGTAGACGAAGAATACGCCACCAAATTTGCTGCCGAACAGCGTATTGGTACCTTATCGGGTATTTTTACGGCCTTGGCCATCCTTATCAGTTGTTTGGGCCTATTTGGCCTTACATCGTTTGTGGCGGAACAACGTACCAAAGAAATAGGGGTACGAAAAGTTTTGGGCGCTTCCGTTTTCAATGTTTGGAACATGCTCTCCAAAGACTTTTTAAAGTTGGTCGTCATCTCTTGTTTTATTGCCGTGCCCATTGCCTATTACGTGATGAATGGATGGCTACAAGAATATCCGTATCGAGTGATCTTAAAATGGTGGATTTTTGCCTTGGCAATGATCGGTGCTATGGGGGTCACTGTCTTGACCGTAAGTTTTCAAGCCATACGGGCGGCAAAACAAAACCCAGTGAAGAGCTTGCGTACAGAGTAATCCACACGAAGCGATACCATTGTAAACATGTTGTACATGAGTTGTCAAAATAGTTGACACGAAAAAGTGTTTCAGTTTTATTTTTGAAATCAATTATTTGAAAATCAAATAGTTGTTATTCTGGCATAGTAGTCGATACCTTTTTAGAAGAAACCATAACCATAGAGAACCATGTTTAAGAACTATCTGAAAATAGCCGCGAGAAACCTATTTGTCAACAAAACCTACTCATTGATCAATATAGGCGGACTCGCTCTTGGCTTAGCCGTGGCTATCCTCATCGGGCTATGGATCCATGATGAAAAATCTTTCAATACCAATTTCAAGAACTACGACCGGATCGCCCAGGTTCTAATAAATAAGACCAACAATGGGGAAACACGCACGAGATATGTTCAGCCCTACCCCTTGGCCGAAGAACTGCGAAGCGTTTATGCCGATGATTTCGAATATGTGGTCATGAGTTCGTTTCCTGGGGATGTTGTATTATCCTTCGAAGAAAAAAACCTGAACGAATACGGGGCCTTTATGGAAGAAGATGCCCTTCGTTTGTTCTCTTTAAATATGTTGAAGGGCGATTATGACGCACTTTACGAACCCAATGCCATCGTAATTTCGGCAGCTGCGGCCGAAGATCTCTTCGGCAACGAAGAGCCCATCGGAAAAACACTGCATCTGAACAATAAGATGGTGGTAACGGTAAAGGGCGTTTTTGAGGACCTTCCGTCGAATTCCAATATGTTTGAGACACTTTCGGCCTTTTCAGAAACCAAGCAAATCGATTTCATCGCCCCTTGGAACCTCTACGTGTCGATGTATGAATGGGTACAGACCGCACGCGACCGAAAGTTATGGGACAACAACTCTTATCAGGTATTTGTTCAAGTAGCCAATATATCGACCATACCTGCGGTAAGTGATAAAATTACGAATACGCTTTATAACCATGTTCCCGAGGTTACCAAAAAGAGTAATCCCCAAATCTTTCTCCATCCGATGAAAGATTGGCATTTAAGGTCCAATTTCAAGAATGGGGTATCTAGCGGAGGGGCAATCCAGTATGTTCGCATGTTCGGCATAATCGGTGTCTTTGTATTGCTATTGGCCTGTATCAACTTCATGAACCTGAGTACGGCCAGATCCCAAAAACGGGCCAAAGAGGTCGGCATACGTAAAACCGTAGGTTCGAACAAAAACCAATTGATACTACAATTTTTGTTCGAATCCCTAGTGATTACATGTTGTGCTTTTGTATTGGCATGTATTTTAGTGGTTTTGTTATTGCCTGTTTTTAACCCACTGGCAGACAAACAAATTATCTTTCCTTTTGAAAATCCCGTATTCTGGGGCGTTGGCTTCGGGTTAGTCTTAATTACCAGTCTTTTGGCCGGAAGTTATCCTGCACTTTACCTCTCTTCATTCCGCCCGGTAAAAGTTCTAAAAGGAACTATCAGTGCGGGTAAGTCAGCGGTTTCTTTCCGAAAGGTACTGGTCGTAGTCCAGTTTATGGTCTCGATTATTTTGGTCTCGGCTACAATGATCGTCAATCAACAAATACAACATTCCAAAAATCGCCCAATCGGTTATGACAAAAACGGGCTGATCATGGTGGAAAAAACCACTGAAGATTTTGAGGGCAAATACAATACATTGCGTGAAGCCTTTAAAAACAATGCTGGCGTAATTGAAATGTCAGAATCTTCCAGTCCCATGACCGAGGTCTGGCATAGTAACGGGGGTTATGAATGGGAGGGAAAAGATCCCAATTTTATTACCAATATCGTGAATTTTTATATATCCCATGATTATGGTAAGACCATAGGCTGGCAAATGAAGGAAGGTAGGGATTTCTCAAGGGACCTTGCCTCAGATTCCACTGCCTATGTACTTAATGAGGCAGCCGTGGAATATATGGGGCTTCAAGACCCGATCGGAAAGACCATTCGATGGTATGACGGCGAACATAAGGTAATTGGCGTCGTCAAGAATCTTTTGACCGAATCTCCTTTTGAGCCTGTTCAACAGGCGATTTACAGTATAAACTACAATGAAACCAACTGGATCAACTTAAAATTACCACCTGAGAAAAGCCTGATGCATGCTTTGCAAAGTATCGAAACCGAGTTTGCCAAATTTGCCCCAAGTGTCCCCTTTGAATTTCAATTTGTCGACAGTGCTTTTGGGAACAAATTCAAGGCCGAGGAACGTATGCGTAAATTATCGGGAACCTTTTCGATTCTAGCCATTTTCATTAGCTGTTTAGGGTTGTTCGGCCTCGCTTCCTTTATGGCCGAAAGACGTATCAAGGAAATCGGGATTCGCAAAGTACTAGGGGCTTCCATTTTAAGTATTTTCAAGATGCTTTCAAGGGATTTTGTGCTATTAATACTGTTTTCTGGATTCATTGCCGTACCAGTGGCCTATTATTTCATGCAACAATGGCTCGAAAACTATACCTATCATATCAATGTCCCATGGTGGGTATTTGGTGTGGCCATAGTATGTGTCATGCTGGTGGCCCTTTTTACCATAAGTTATCAAGCTGCCCGAGCTGCAATTGTTAACCCTATAAAGAGCTTGCGTACGGAATAATCTGAATTTTAGGATACCACAAATACCCAAATTATGTTGAAAAATCACTTTGTAATCGCCTGGAGAAACCTTTGGAAGAATAAGAAATACAATATCTTGAACATATTTGGTCTGGCCATTGGTATCACCTGCACAAGCCTTATACTACTTTGGGTTGAAGATGAAATGGGCTACAACAAGGTTTTCCCTAAACAGGATACGATTTATTACCTACCCACTAATCAAGAGTACGAAGGGGAATGGCGTACTTTTTTTCAGTCTACACCAGGGCCCTTGGCCAATGATTTAAAGAATGAAATTCCCGAGATCGTTCGGGCTGCGAGAACACTTGGAAGTAATTTCTTGTTCGCCAATGGCGATAAAAACATGTACAGATTTGGCAGGTATGCCGATACGGATATTCTTGAAATATTCGATTTAGAGTTTCTCGAAGGATCTACGGAAAATGCCCTTGATAGACCTGATGCGCTAATCATCACTCAAAAATTGGCGCACGAACTGTTCGGCGAAGATGAGGGAGCTTTGAACAAGACCATCATGGTCAATAACGCAGAACTTTTGACCATTACCGGGGTAATCAAAGACCTACCTGAAAATGTTAGTTTCGGTTTTAACTGGTTAACACCTATTAAACCCTATCTATCAGATGAGGCTAGGTCATGGGCAAATGAATATGGCAATAATTTTGCCGACACGTTTGTGGAGCTTTCCCCAGAAGCTGATTTTGAAAACACCGACGCCAAGGTTCGCGCATTTTTACCATCAAAAATAGAGGGGTCTAATGACTATGCGTTTCTGCATAACATAAAAGATTGGCATTTGCGATCTAATTTTATCGATGGTAAGAAGAAGGGAGGTCGGATAGTTCTTGTGAGGCTAATGGCCATTGTAGCATTACTGATACTCTTAATAGCGTGTATAAACTTTATGAATCTTTCTACTGCACGCAGTGAAAAAAGAGGGAAAGAAGTCGGTGTGCGTAAGGTACTGGGTTCTAAAAAAAATAGCTTGGTTTCCCAATTTATGACGGAAGCTGTCATGACATCGGCATTGGCAGGTCTACTCAGCGTTTTCCTTTTGATATCGCTCATGCCCCACTACAATCAATTAATAGGTAAACAATTGGGTATAGCCCTTTTCAGCTCTTACCATGGTCCGGTTTTACTGGGCGTAACACTGGTCTGTGGTATTTTGGCAGGCTGGTACCCTGCATTATACCTTTCGTCCTTTAGACCGGCGCAGGTTTTAAAAGGAGAACGTAAAGTTTCAGGTACAGCTACACTAATAAGAAAGGGCTTGGTCGTTTTCCAATTCGCAATTTCCATCATCTTTATAAGTGCTACCATAGTCATCTACCAACAAATACAGCACATAAAGAACAGGAATATCGGATATTCTAAAGAAAACCTACTACAAGTTAGGGCAACCGGTAATATTATTAAAAACTTTGATGTAATCAAGAATGAGCTTATCGCTACTGGAACAACTAAAAATGTGGCCCTTTCAAATACCAATATGCTATTTGATGGAAATAACGGTTCAGGTCTTAAGTGGCAAGGAGGCACGGATACGGAAGATGTACTCATATCATTTCGGTTCGTGAGTGCCGATTTTTTCGAAACCTTTGGGTTGGAGATAGTCGATGGTCGTGGTTTTGGCCAAGAAGTTTCCTTAGACAGTACCAATACACTAATAACAGAATCCTTTGCAAAAATGATGGGCAAGGGCAGTGCGATAGGTAAGACCATCAACCGATGGGAAGAGAATTATACGGTAATTGGTGTAGTAAAGGATTATGTGTATGGAGACATGTATGGCACAAGCGATCCCGTGATGTTCTTTAACAATAAGACCTTTGCCAGTAACCTATACATCAAACTTAAGGATGGTACGAATCTAGAAAATACCCTGACCAGCGTTGAAAAGATACTAAAAGCACATAACCCTGGGTTTCCTGTCGATTACGGTTTTGTTGACGAAACTTTTAACGCCCTCTTCAGAAGCGAACAACTAACCGGACAGTTATCCAGTCTATTTGCCTTATTGGCCATCCTTATCTCTTGTCTAGGACTGTTCGGACTTGCAGCCTATACTGCAGAACAGCGCAAAAAGGAAATTGGGGTTCGAAAAGTTCTGGGGTCTTCGACCACAAGTATCGTGCAATTACTGTCAAAAGATTTCATGCGCTTGGTCTTTCTAGCCCTATTGATTGCCGGACCACTTTCTTGGTGGATGATGAAAAGCTGGCTGGAAAACTATGCCTACAGAATCGAAATGAATATCTGGATCTTGTTCTTAACCGGAATTTCAGCAACATGCATAGCCCTATTAACCGTTGGTTTTCAGGCTATGAAAGCCGCAAGATTGAACCCTGTTAAAAGTCTTCGAACAGAATAGAATAAGACAGTACTGTAAAAAAACAAAACAGTACTGTAAAAAATTTTTACATGAAGATCGTAAAAGTTATATGTAAACATCTGATTAGTAAATATTTAAAAAATTGGCATAATAATCGATCTGAAATTCTATGAAGAAGCCTTTTTCGTCATGCTAAAAAACCATATCAAATACGCTTTAAGAAACCTTTGGAAAAATAAGACCCTTTCCCTATTGAACCTTATCGGTTTGAGTATAGGTGTTTCTAGTGTTCTAACCTTACTATTTTCAGTATACGCCTATTACACGGCAGATGAGACCATTCCCGACCGGGAAAACATTTTCTACCTAAAAACACAACTAAAAGATGGCAATAGTTATAGGGAAGTACCTTACCCGTTACTCGAAAAAGTAATAAATACCTCACCAGAGGTTTTGGCCGGAACCCATCTACATGGTTGGGGAAACATTTGGTTGGAATACGGGGAAAAAGAATTTCAAAATCGCACCGACTATGCAGACCCAGGGTTTTTTGATGTATTTGGACTACCCTTAAAATACGGAAATCAAGAAACCGCCCTTAAGGATAAATATTCCATTGTATTGACCCATAAAGTCAGTCAGCAAATTTTCGGAAATGAAAACCCCGTGGGTAAGACCTTAATCGGGGCAGACACGTTAAATCTCAAAGTGACCGGGGTCTTTGAACCCATAAGTCCCTATTCTTCCTTTCGGTTAGGCGTTGTTCTTCCAAATACCCTTTTAAAGGACAACCCTACATTTATAAGCCAAACCGGTTGGACAAATAGTTTTTCCCCTGTTTATTTCAAACTTCGCCAAGATGCCGATCTCGCAACGGTCAAACAACGAATTGGGCAATTGGTAGAAGAGAATTACACCGACCCTACCACTATCGCCGAAATGAAGGTAATGCCCTATGCCGAAATGCGAACCGATATCATACCTGTGGTAGATACCATTATAGGTGGATCGATAGCAGCATCCATTTTTGTGCTTCTTATCATTCTAGTGAATCTGCTCAATTTGAATACCTCTACAATGTTCAGAAGAACCAAGGATATTGCCGTTCGCAAAGTATTGGGAAGCAGTAAAAAAAGTATCGTAATACAATTTTGCGTTGAAAACGGAATATTGGTCTTTGTCGCTATAATCATTTCAAGTGTCTTGTTCTTACTCGTTAACCTACCTCGATTGAATGATACTTTCGGGCCGGAGTTCGGACGTATTTCCTTTGATATATTCAAAGACTATCCTGTGGTATTGGCCATTTTTGTTATTGGGTTTTTAGCCACTCTGATGGTCGGTATTTTTCCCACGCTACGCTTTATCAAAATTCCTGTTTCCCTTGCAATCAAGGGCAAGATCAATCAAATCAAAAGCAATTTTTTATTGCGAAACTCCTTTATCATCCTACAATTTACCATAGCCATTCTCTTTATCAGTATTGCCGTAATCTTAAACCACCAGATTGATTTTATGAAAAATGCCGATTTGGGTTTCGAACGTAATAATATCCTAGTAGGTAATATCGATTTGGATTATAAGGATATCGATGCCGCCAAATCCAAGTTCAACGCTTTGTTGAACGAGCTGGAGTCAAATCCATATGTAAAAAGTGTTTCTACAAGTGAGGCCATACCCTCTGATTATTATTTTAACTACACCACCTATTACGATGCCGCAAAGGACAAAGATGTTCGAATCAGAAGATCTTATGCAGATGACAGCTATTTTAAAACACTTGAGGTTCCTATGGTCATGGGGCGGCATTTTGACCGCAATATAGATGGTTCAGGTGAGCGGTCCGTAATCATAAACGAAGCCGCCATGAAAGCCTTTGGTTGGACTAGTATTGAAGGGCGGCGCCTGAAATATAAATATGATGATGATGATGCCGGTTACCCTATAGTAGGTGTCGTAAAGGATTTTCACTATCAAGACATGCAAAATGCCGTCGAACCCTTAGTTCATATTTATAGGGATAAAAATGCCCTAACCGCACATCGATTTTTATCGGTAAGCGTTATTGAAGGGCAAGAAAAACAAATTGAAAGTATAATAAGTGCCGCGTTTCATACCATCGATACTAGACGGGCTTATGAACAATCACGATTGACCGATAAGGTCAGCGCACAATACCAACTGATTGAGGGTATTTTACAATCGGTGAACATCACGGCCATGCTCACGATATTCATTTCGTGCTTAGGTATGTTCGGATTGATTTCGTTTATGGCAAAGCGAAGGGTCAAAGAGATAGGTGTACGAAAAGTATTGGGGGCCGGAGTCACGAAAATAGTGGTACTGCTCTCAAAAGAATACATCATATTGGTAGGCATTGCCGCATTGATTGCATTCCCTATTACCTGGTATGTCATGAACTTATGGCTCGACACATTTGCCTACAGTATTGCCATTCAATGGTGGATGTTTGCCCTCGCTGGGCTGATTGCCCTGATAATCACCTCATTTACCCTTGGTTTACAAGCGGTAAAATCAGCAATGGCAAATCCGGTAAAAAGTTTACGGATGGAATAGGCCCCCTCTAACCTCCCAAAGGGGGGAACGAAAACAATAAAATAAAATATGATCAACTCCATACCCATCCCTCATAGGACCTAGTACGGAAACTAAAATGAATAACCATGTTTAAAAACTATATCAAAATCGCTTGGCGAAACCTGATTAAAAATAAATCTTTTTCACTTCTTAATATTCTTGGGTTATCCATCGGTATGGCCTGTAGTATTCTCATCTTGTTATGGGTGCAAAATGAAGTAAGCTATGATCAATTTCATACAGATGCTGATAGAACCTATCGCTTTATTGTCAATTCAGGAGATTTCAAAACTGCGGTTTCATCAGCAGGTATGGGGCCTGACCTTAGGGATGAGTTGTCAGAAATTGAATCGGTGGTCAGAACTACAAAATTTCAAAAAGTACTTTTTCATGTGAATGACAAGGTTTATGAAGAAGGTCGATTTATGTATGTTGACGACAACTTTCTTTCGTTTTTTGATTTCCCATTACTGCAAGGCGAGGCAGTCTCCGCACTTGAGAACCCCAACACCATTGTTTTGACCCAAACTATGGCCCGAAAATATTTTGGCAACGATAATGCCTTGGGCAAAACGATAAAACTCGATAATGATAAAAACCTAAAAGTTACGGGTGTACTAAAGGATCTGCCCTCAAATTCACATTTCAAGTTTGATTTCATAGCGCCTACCTCAACGATCGTGTCCATAGACCAAAACCTTGCCAACAAGAATTGGGGCAATTTTGATTACTACTCGTATTTCAAATTGGATAAAAACGTGGCTTTATCAAAAACGGGGGTGCGTGATTTAGAAGCAAAGATCAATGCGATTGCCGACAAGCGATTGAGTAATGATGCTTTTAATTTTAGGTTACAGCCCTTGACCGATATTCATTTGTATTCCGATTTGCAAATTGATGTTGCCGGTCATGGTAACATACAATACGTGAACATCTTCTTGGTAGTGGCGCTATTTATTTTGGCAGTGGCCTGTATCAACTTTATGAACCTTGCCACTGCCCGCTCAGCTAAACGCGCCAAAGAGGTTGGGTTGCGCAAGGCTATCGGGGCACATAAGGGTCAATTAATAGGGCAGTTTTTAAGTGAATCCATTTTATTGTCCTGTATTTCATTGGTTCTTGCCATTGTATTGGTTTTTTTGACTTTGCCCTTTTTTAATGAAATCTCAGGTAGCACTTTGGGTGTTGATATTACCGATGGCAGTTTTTGGGGAGGTTTAGTGGTCATCGTTTTAGTGACAGGGCTTTTTGCAGGTAGCTACCCTGCCCTGTATCTATCGAGATTTAATCCAATAAAAGTGTTAAAGGGTAACTTGAAAAAAACTGGAGGCAACTTGTTTTTAAGAAATGGCCTAGTGACCCTACAGTTTATTATTTCGGCAGTACTTATCGTTGCCACTGGAGTAGTATACCATCAATTGAATTTCATTAAGGATAAGAATCTTGGCTTTGATAAAAGTAATATGATCATTGTTCCTTTCAGGGGAGCGTTAGGTGAAAAGCGAGACGCCCTGGCCGCAACCTTGGAACAACATCCCCTCTTAAAAAACTATTCCATTTTCAACAATGTACCTACCGATTTAGACACAGGTACAACGGACATATTCTGGAATGGGAAAGATGAAACTGATGGCATTGTCGTTCCAGATTTAGGGATGGACGACAGGTTTATTGATCTGTTTGGCATTGAAGTACTGGCAGGTCGGGGCTTTTCTGAAGAATTTACCATAAGTGACAAAAACTATGTAATCAATGAAACCTTGATGAAGTTAATGGGCAAAAACCTTGATAATATCATTGGCGAACCATTGGCGCTAAATGACCGTGACGGACAGGTGGTCGGTGTCGTGAAGGATTTTCATTTTAAACCCTTGCAATATAACATTGAACCCTTGGTGTTACGACAAGAAGAAAACAACCCTGGTTTTTTAGCTGTTCGAACAACAATGAACCAGACAGAGGCCAGTATTGCCGCCCTTGAAAATATTCATGCCGAGCTGAATCCAGCATTTCCATTTTCATATTCTTTTCTGGATGCCGATCTAGAAAAGCTATATGATAGCGAACAACAAATGAGCACCATATTTAACATTCTAGCCCTATTGGGGATTTTTATTTCATGTTTGGGCATCTATGGGTTATCCGCTTTTATAGCTGAACAACGAATAAAGGAAATTGGAATACGTAAGGTTCTGGGAGCTTCAGTTCAAAGCATTACGACCTTATTGTCAAAAGATTTCTTAAAACTTGTGTTAACCGCAATTGTTCTTGCAATACCTATTTCATGGTATTTTATGACTAAGTGGTTGGAAGATTTCGCATATAGAACCGCCATTTCGTGGTGGATTTTTGCGCTGGCAGGTCTTTTGGCCCTGACGATAGCCCTATTGACCGTAAGCTATCAAGCGATAAAAGCGGCCATTGTAAACCCCGTAAAAAGTTTAAGATCGGAATAAGCCCCTTCTAACTTCCCCAAAAGGGAGAACAGAAACAACAAATAAAATATGACCAACTCCAGACCCATCCCTCAGAGGAGCTAATACGGAAACTAAAACGAAAAACCATGTTCAAAAATTATATCAAAATCGCTTGGAGAAGCCTAAAAAAACAGCCCTTCTTCACCTTTTTAAACACTTTTGGCCTGGCAGTAGGTATGGCAGGTGCCTTATTGATCTCACTGTTCATATACGACGAACTTACCTTTGATAAGATGTTTGCAGATGCCGATCGCATTTATCGAATAGATGCGGACATCAAGTTCGGCGGGGCAGAAATTGACGCTTCACAGACGTCGGCCCCGATGGCACAGACGTTACTCCGTGATTTTCCACAGGTAGAGACCACGGTACGGTTTCGAGATCAAGGGAGTATGCTCTTAAAAAAAAGTGATGCGCAACCCAACTCAAAAGAGCTTAGGGCAACGTTTGTAGATTCAACTTTCTTCGATTTTTTCGGAATCAAATTATTGGTCGGTGACACAAAGAGCGCCCTGACCCAGCCCAATACCTTGGTATTGACCAAAACGGCTGCCGAAAAACACTTTGGCGTAAAAAACGCGATTGGTCAACGTCTTATTTTAGATAACACAGACACCTTTACCGTAACAGGGGTAATCGATGATCTGCCAAAAAATTCTTTCTTGAGGGACCATAGTGTCTTTATGGCTATGGCCGGTCTTGCAGACTCTCGTGAAAGTATCTGGGGCAATACCAATTACTATACGTTTATTAAGCTCATACCTACGGCCAAGATTGAAGATTTTCAAGCTCCGCTACAGTCAATACTTGAAAAGTATTTGCTGCCATGGGCGCAACAAGTCTTTCCGGGCCTTACCATGGAGTCATTCGCAGCGGCAGGAAATTACTACAGGTACCATTCCATGCCCCTTACCGATATTCATCTTTACTCAGATAGACAATCTGAGATGAGTGCCAATGGTAGCATTCAAAACGTCTATATACTTTCGTTCATCGCACTGTTCTTGATAGTCTTAGCCAGTGTCAATTTTATGAACCTCTCAACCGCACACTCCTTAAAAAGGGCTAAAGAGGTTGGCATCCGCAAAACTTTGGGTTCAAATAAATTGGACTTGGTACGTCAATTTTTGACCGAATCGGGGTTGATTTCCTTCATTTCATTGCTTTTGGCTTTCATACTTGCCTTGGTCGCACTTCCCTTTTTCAATGACCTTTCTGGCAAGTCGATTTCCATTCCTTATGAGCGTCCCTTTTTCTGGTTGATCATACTACTTGCAACTGTTTTGTTGGGCCTTTTCTCAGGAAGTTATCCTGCTTTTTTCATGTCGCGTTTTATGCCGGTAAAAACTCTGAAAGGCGGCGGACAAAAAGATGCAGGTGGCGGAGGCATACGAAATGCATTGGTCATATTTCAATTTGCCATTTCGGTTTTTCTGATCATTGCCACATTAGTGGTTTACCAACAATTGAATTTTATACAAGGTAAAGATCTTGGTTTTACAAAAGACCAGATAGTATTGATCGACGACACCTTTGCTGCAGGGGGTCAGGTAAATACCTTCAAAGAAGAGGTAGTCAAACTGGGAAAGGTTCAAAGTGCTACCCTAAGCAGTTTTTTACCGACACCTTCCGCACGGTCGAATAGTTCTTTTTTTAAGGAAGGTTCACGGGAACAGGAAAATGCCATTCAAATGCAAATCTGGAATGTTGACGAAGATTACATTCCGACCTTAAATATGGAACTCGTAGCTGGGCGTAATTTTGACGACCGCTTCGGTACGGATTCTACCGCAGTGGTTATCAACGAGTCGGCGCTACCAGTGTTGGGTGTAGGTGCCGAAGGGGCCCTAGGCATAAGAATTTCACAAGATATCGATCTAGAAAGTCCAACATTCTATACCATCATTGGTGTGGTCAAGAATTTTCATTACGAATCCCTTCGTGAAGATATTGATGCCCTATGCCTTTCGATGAGAAGGTCTACAGGAAATATGGCCGTAAAATTAAATGCTGGCGACTTTTCAAACACTATCGCTAGTATTGAAGGTATATGGGCAAGACTTGCCCCAGGGCAACCTTTTAACTATCGTTTTATGGACGATTCTTTCAATACCGTTTATGAGGCTGAACAGCGATTAGGTAAAATCTTTATGGTTTTTTCCATCCTATCCATTTTCATAGCATGCCTAGGCCTTTTTGGTCTAGCGGCATTCAATGCCCAGAAACGAACCAAAGAAATCGGCATACGCAAAGTTTTGGGGGCCAGTATTGGTCAAATAACCTACAAGCTAACTACCGATTTTATAAAAATGGTCGGGGTGGCCATACTTATATCACTACCGTTAGGGTGGTATGTTATGAACAAATGGTTACAAGACTTTTCATATCGTATAGAAATCCCATGGTGGGTCTTGGCTTTAGCGGGGCTATTGGCCCTGGCGATCGCTGTTTTAACCGTAAGCTATCAGAGTATAAAGGCTGCGGTTATCGACCCTATTAAAAGTTTGCGAACCGAATAACCAATCCTATTGCTTTTAGGCCGAAAAGGCCCAAAGGCTTTTTTAATCGTTCGACCATGTTTAAAAACTATTTGAAAGTAGCTTTTAGGAGTATCTCGAAAAATAAGACGTTTTCACTCATTAAGGTCTTAAGTCTTACCATCGGTCTTAGTGCCTCATTTGTAATCGGGTTAATAGTTTATTATGATTTCTCTTTTGATACTTTTCATAAAAACGGTAGCGACATTTATAGGATAACCAGTGAATTCAAATCACCAAAGGCTACGTTTTACAATAGAGGTGTAGCACAACCCCTAGGCCCGTACCTTGAAGGGCATAAAATCGGTTTTGAAGTGGTAAGCTCGTTTTCCACGCAATACTTCTCTCGAGTAGCTATTGCTGAAGAAGACCGCTTCTTTAGAGATAGGCAGCAAGCGATATTGGCCACCCCTTCCTATTTTAAGATCTTTAATTACGAATGGCTTTTAGGGTCGCCATTGACCTTGAACGAACCGAATACCGTTATACTCTCTGAATCTACGGCCCGAACTTATTTTCCTAAAGTACCCATAGAAGATGTAATTGGCAAAAGCTTGGTATACGACGGCATACCGGCAAAAGTAACCGGTATTGTTGCCGATTTACAACAACGAACCGACCTTTATTTTAAAGAATTTATTTCAAAAGAGACTGCACGAAACACCCATTTAAAAGACAGGGTATTTAGCCACGAATGGGACGGGGCCAACTCATCGACACAATTATTCGTTAGGGTTTTACCAGGTTACGATTTATCCAAAATAAACCTTCAATTAGAAAATATTTCTACCGAATTTGCCAGTGCTGATTCTAAAAAAAGGGAGGAAACCCGAATTTTCCACCTTGAACCCTTGGCCCATATACATTTTAACAAAACCAATGGCATCTTTGATTACACCAACTATGTTGCAGATAAGGGCGTACTCTTGACCCTAGGGCTTATAGCCCTATTTTTACTACTATTGGCATGTATCAATTTTATCAACTTAAGCACTGCTCAAGCAACTCAACGAGGTAAGGAAATTGGTATAAGAAAAACCTTAGGTGGTTTAAAAAAGCAATTGGTGTTTCAGTTTATGACCGAAACGGCACTCTTGACTTTTACGGCTGCTATACTTGCTATTCTCTTTTCGTTTTGGTTGCTTCAGATCTTTGCGGATTTTCTACCGCAGGGTGTTGATTTTGTTTTGTTTCAAAATCCGATAGTCATTTTGGGTACCATATCATTGTTGATTCTCATCAGTCTTTTGGCAGGGTTCTATCCTGCTTTGGTACTTTCCAATTTTAGTCCCTTAAAGGTATTGAACAGTCAACTTGATCATCGAAGAGATAAACCCAAGCTTAGACAATACTTAACCGTGTTTCAATTCGTCATTGCCCAGGTTTTCATTATCGCAATGCTCGTCGTGGGCAAACAGTTGAATTACATGATGTCACAAGAAATGGGTTTTAAAACAGCTTCCAATATATATATTAGGGCATGGCATGATGATGACTTGATAAAACGGCAAACCTTGGCTAAAGAACTGAATAAGATACCGGAAATCACCAAAGTCTCCCTTGCAGGCAACCCCCCGGCCTCAAAAAATTTCAATATGATGACGGCCGTTTATTTTAAAGAAGGTATTAAAATCAATACCATATTGCAACAACTCTATGGTGATTTAAACTATCGGAAGGTGTATGATATTCAACTTTTAGCAGGTAGGGACCGCCTTAACGATACCATATCTGAATTTGTTATTAATGAAGCTGGTATGAAATCATTGGGTTTTGAGAGTCCAGAAGAAGTTTTGGGCGAAATAATAAATGTTGATAATCGAAAAATACCCGTAGTAGGTGTTATGAAAGATTTTCATCAACGGTCTTTAAAATCGACCATTGACCCAATGGTTTTAACAGGGGATAGTAATCGAAATTTTTATGCCCAATTCAATACCCTACACCTGTCCCTTAATGGTAATATTAAGGATTTAAAGAAAACTTTAGATAAGATAGATGAACAATGGGCCTTAGTTTACCCGAATGAGCCTTTAGAGGTGAATTTTATGGATGAGACCATAAGCCAATTTTATACTCAGGAAAGAAAGACTTCCATACTATTGGCATGGGCCACAGGATTGTCAATACTTATTGGTTGTTTGGGGCTTTTAGGTCTCGTGGTGTATACAACGGAAAGAAGAACGCGCGAAATAGGTATTCGCAAGGTACTTGGTGCCTCTATCGTTCAACTTAACATATTACTTTGTAAAGACTTTATGAAATTAGTTGGTGTTGCATTCATTATTGCCATTCCATTAGCATGGTATAGCCTTCAAAAATGGTTAGAAAAATTTGCCTTTAAGACCGATTTAAGCTGGTGGGTCTTTATCGTTAGTGGATTTTTAATGTGTTTGATCGCACTTTTTATTATGAGTATTAAAACCATTGCTAAAGCAAATGTCAACCCAGTAAAAAGCCTTCGGTCAGAATAATCAAAAAAAGAACCATTATGTTTAAAAACTATTTGAAAATTGCCTGGCGCAACTTGATAAAAAACAGTTCAAGTTCTTTTATAAATATCTTGGGGCTTACCCTTGGTTTCAGTGTTTGTATCGTTATTTTGATTTTTGTACAATACGAATCGACATTTGATGCCTTTCACGAAAAATCGGATACCACATACCGCGTGGTCCAACACAATAAATTGCCCAATGAAACCCTCTATTGGAATACTACGGCGTATCCATTGGCAGAGGCCCTTCGAACCGATTTTCCAGAAATTAAGACCATCACCCAAATTTCAGGACCTGTAAGTCGGATTTTTAAAATTGGGGATCCGCTCAACAACAAGAACTTATTCGAAGAACCAAGTGTGCTTTTTGTTGATGCCCAATATCCGAAAGTGTTTGATATGGAATGGCTCGCGGGAGACCGGAATACGGCATTAAAGGATATGGCCTCTGTGGTGCTGACAGAAAAACTAGCGCAACGCTACTTTGGTCTTTCATCTAAAAATTATCAAGATGCCCTAGGTAAGACCATATTATTACAAAGTAAAGATCCCCTGACGGTAACTGGGGTAATTGAAAACCCGAAAGGGAATACCGACCATCAATACAATATGCTGATCCCCTATGAGTTTTTCAAGGTCAATAATCCGTATTTTTCCGCAAATTGGTCAGGGAATTATCAGGGAACCACGTATTTGGTTTTAAACGATGTAGCCCAAAAAACACCGCTTGAATCAAAAATTGAATCTTGGAAGAAAAAATACTTGAACGCTGAAGATGACAGGCGTATTTCATACCACCTACAACCTTTGGATGAAATTCATAACGAGACCCTTTACGGTGGTAGTCCTGGCGGTTACATTATGCCTAAGAACATATTGACCATCGCAGCGTTCATCTCGTTATTCATACTGCTGATTGCCTTAATCAATTTTGTAAACCTAGTGACTGCCCAATCACATTCGAGGGCCAAAGAAGTAGGTATTCGAAAAGTTATGGGCGGTAATCGATTACACCTCATCGCGCGATTTGTTTTTGAGAACGGTTTTGTGATCTTGGTTGCCGCGATACTGTCGCTTTTTGTAATTCAAGGTTTGATTGAATTTTTAAACCAGAATCTGTCGGTAATCACGCTTCATTTAAAATTTCAATACAAACATTTCTTATACCTGCTAACCGCCGTTGTGCTCGCAATAGTCTTAGCCGCCATATACCCAGCGATAGTCTTATCGGCATTTAAGCCCATTCAGGCATTGAATACGAAATTCAATACTACAAAAGGTGCTAAAATCAGCTTGAGAAAAGCATTGGTCACCTTTCAGTTCGTAATTGTGCAGCTGTTTGTGATTGCCGCAATCATTCTGGCTTTTCAAATGAATCATTTTAAAAACAGTGAATTGGGCTTTCAGAGCGAGGCCGTGGTCATAACATCTTCGCCAAATCAAGAAAAAGCAGTTGTCTATAAAGAGAAGCTCGTAGCTGAATCTGGGGTTTCAAAGGTTTCGTTTGGATCAGGGCCACCAATGGCGGTAAATGGAATTCAGTTGGGCACCAATTATAGGTTGCCAGAACAACCCCCAGAAGAGTCATTGAATGCTGAAATGAAAATTGGGGATGTCAATTATCTTGATTTTTTTAATCTTGAATTGCTCGCTGGCCGCAATTTTATCTCAAACAAAGAGGCGTTCGATGAGTTCATAGTCAATGAGACCTTTTTAAAGTCATACGGCTGGAGCCCTATTGAGGCCATTGGAAAGAAAATTCAGATCAATGAGGGTCAGGCATCGATAGTAGGAGTGATAAAAGATTTTCATAATAACCCATTGCAATACGATATTTCACCCTGTATCATCTTGAACTGGACGTACTATCAAAGCAATGCCTTTATAAAGACCAGTGGGCCAACATACGATGCGCTAGACAAAGTACAGGATGCTTGGGAAGACTCCTATACGGATGCGATTTATAAGGTCCAGTTTTTAGATGATGCCATCGCCAAGGAATACACGGTAGAGAATTTGATCTTCAAGGGGTTTACGACTTTTTCGATACTTTCCATCTTGATTGGTTGTCTTGGTCTTTTTGGCTTAATGTCATTCATCGTTTCACAGAAAAGAAAGGAAATTGGAATTCGAAAAGTTTTAGGTGCCTCGCTACAAGAGAACATATTCCTTTTCTCAAAAGAATATGTCAAATTGGTTATGCTTTCTTTCATAATCGCATCACCGGTGGTGTATTTCTTTATGGGTGAATGGTTAACAAATTTCACCTACCGCATTCAACCTTCGGTATGGATGTTTCTCTTGGGTGGTCTGGGCACTTTTTTCATTGCCATAACTACCTGTAGTTTTCAATCCGTAAAAGCGGCTACGGCCAACCCTATAAAAGCATTAAGAGAAGAATAAAAAGTATACACCCATGATCAAGAACTATTTGAAAGTCGCCTTACGAAATCTCTGGAAAAATAGACTTTTTACCATAATCGGAATTTTAGGACTATCCGTGGCCTTTGGTGTAGCCACCCTACTAACCATGGATTCCCTACATCAACTTTCTTTTGACAAATTCCATACCAATGGTGAACGGCTTTATCAGGCCCATATAACCTGGCAAATCCCAAAAGGAACGGAGGTTGGCACCAGTCAGCCCACACCCTTTGCCGAAGCCTTAAAATCAGAAGTTCCAGGGGTGGACAAAATAACCCGGTTTCTCGAAGAGGAAGCCTTGACCATCTATAAAGAAAAAGAGCTCGGTCTGGATGCTATCTATGTCGATGCCGATTTTTTCGAGATGTTCAGTTTTCCGATGGTAAAAGGGAAGCGGCAAAATTCCCTTGAAGAAATCTCCTCAGTCGTGATTACTGAAAGTACCGCGACAAAATTGTTCGGTGATACTGACCCCATCGAAAAAACCCTTACCGTTTTAATCAATGGCGAAAATATACCTTTTACGGTAAAAGCGGTTTCTGCTGACGAGCCCGACCAAAGTTCCATTAGCTATGATATCGCCCTACCTTTTAAGAAGAATCCCGAATATGAGGAAACCAAAGAACTTTGGAATGCCCAATATCATGAGGTCTTTGTTCAGTTGCAAGAACAGGTCACATCAGAAATGTTCGAAGAAAACAGTCGGGGCTTTACCAATCAGCATTATGAAGGGGCCATTGAAAGCTTAAAACGCGATGGGGCGCTTCCCAATGCAAACGGTGATTTTGCCCAACTGGGGCTTTTACCTATAAAGGATATGCGCTTTGCCAGTTATGGAAAAGGTTACCTTGAAATTAGTAGGGCCAAAGTGTATCTCGTTTTAGGGGTAGCCTTACTTATTTTGTTCATTGCCTGTGTCAATTTTGTCAATATGAGCCTCGCCAAAAGCTCACAACGGCTTAGGGAAATTGGCATGCGTAAAACGCTCGGGGCAGAAAAACGTCAGCTGTTTTTGCAGTTTTGGGGAGAAAGCCTTATCGTCTTTAGTATTTCATTGGGTTTGGGAATAATATTGAGTTTATTGCTAAAAGATACTTTTCAAACCTTATTCGGAACAAGTGCCACATTTGCTGTTTTAATGTCGCCCCAATTGCTGCTTACCGCACTATTTTTCATCTTGGTCTTATCACTTATCGTAGGTGGGTACCCCGCGCTGCTCTTAAGTCGTTTATCCACCATCCAATCCTTAAAAGGCAAATTGGCCTCCTCTGGCAAAAACCATTTGCGCGATGCCCTTATCGTATTACAGTTCGGTATTGCGATTCTTTTGATCAGTGGTACATTCGTACTTAATGGTCAGCTTGATTACATGCGCAATAAAGATTTGGGCTATGATAAAGAGCAGGTACTTTCCTTTCCATTAAATGGTAAAAAGAATAGCCATGACGTGGTTAAACTACTTCGTGAAAAACTTACCAACAACCCCGATATTATAGCGGTCACCGCTGCTGATAACAATCTCGGAAGGGGAAGGGACGGCAGCCAATATTCCAGTGTCTGGGGCTTTGATTACAAAGGTAAAAGTGTTCGTACCAATAGTTTAGTGGTTGATTACGATTATGCTGAAACCTTGGGGCTGGAATTTGCAAAAGGTCGAGGATTTGATATATCCCGAGAAAGTGACGCCCAATCCGTAATCATCAATGAAAGTATGGCCAAAGAACTTGGCGAAGACCATCCATTGACCGCACGACTTCCTATTAGTGATAGCTTGAGTTATCCAATAATCGGGGTGGTCAAGGATTACAACTTTCAAGATATTTCAAAAAATATCGAGCCCCTCACGTTTTTCTTGGATAAGGAAGAAGTACTTTACTATGCCTATGTTAAAGTAGCTTCTTCAAATATGGCCAAGTCTTTTTCACTTGTTGAGGATACCTACAAGAAAATTGAGCCCAATGCCGAATTTTTAGGTTCTTTTCTAGATGAAAATGTAGATAGGACCTTTAAAAGGGAAAAAACCCTGGCCGCCCTCATCACCAGCGGTTCAATAATTGCCATACTTTTGAGCTGTGTTGGGTTGTTCGCCATGTCAATGTTAATTACAAACCTGCGTACCAAAGAAATCGGTATTCGAAAAGTAATCGGGGCCAGTACGCTGTCGGTAACGTATTTACTGACCAAAGATTTTGTAAAGCTGGTCGTTATCGCCTTTTTTATGGCCACCCCAATAGCTTGGTGGTTTGCCAATGAATGGCTTGAGAGCTATGCGAACCGTGTTGATTTAAGTTGGCATTTCTTCGCCCTTTCTGGTGTCTTGGCACTGCTCATAGCGGTTTTGACCATCAGTACTAGAACCCTGAAATCAGCTTTGGCCAACCCTGTAAAAAGCTTAAAAATAGAATAACCAAACACCAAGAAATAAATATACCTTCAAGGGAACCGTGTCAATATTTTGTACATAATTTGTCCAAATATTTTACACTTTTTGAGTCCTTTCTTGTTGTAAGAATCTAATTTTTAGACACTTATATTTTTGGCATGAAAATCGACCACTTTAGTTGTAGGCGATACCATTTTCAACGACCCTTTGCCCTACCTAACGGCTAAACAGCCAGCCAAAAGACTTAAGGAACACATGATAACTACCTACATCAAGATTGGATTTAGAAGCTTGGTAAAGCATCGTTTCTTCTCATTCATTAACCTTGCCGGCATGACGGTCGGTCTTACCTGTTTCATATTGATAGCACTTTACATTCAATACGAACTAAGCTATGATGGTCAACATGAAAAAGCGGATCGCATCTATCGGGTCTCCATGATTCAAAAGGGCAATGAGTTTAAGGGAACAGATCGTTTTGCCCTTGCGCCCAAACCCTTGGCAACGACGTTGAAAAATCAATTTCCCGAGGTTGAAGAGGCCACTACCCTCACGCTTGATGAGACCCTTATACGCATTGGTACCAAGACTTTTTATGCGCGGGGTCTTTTTTCCGATAGCGCGTTGTTCAATGTCTTTGATTACAATATCATTGAAGGCATCGGTGAAAAAGCGTTGGAAGATCCCAAAAGTGTCATACTTACCGAATCCATGGCAAAAAAGCACTTCGGAAATGCCCCTGCGATAGGAAAAACGATACAACTTGAAAACGACGGACTTTTAACGGTAAAAGGAATCGTAAGCGATGTGCCGAACAACCAGCATTTTAGTTTTGATTACATCACTTCATACAAGAACTACAGGTATTATCAAAACAGTGATTCTTGGGCAAGCAATAACTACTACGCTTATATAGTTTTGCCAAAAGGATATGATTATACCTTGTTCAATAAAAAAATGGATGCCTTAAAGGTGTACACCATACCGGCATACAAACAGTTTCCATTCAGGGCAGAGTACTATTTGCAACCCCTTAAAGATATTCGCTTGCGCTCGCAAATCAACTTTGAGATAGGCCCGACAAGTGATATTCGATACATTTACCTGTCTGCCACCATAGCACTTATCATAGTATTGTTGGCAGGTGTCAATTACATGAACCTAGCCTCGGCAAGGGCCTCTAGCCGCTCGAAGGAAGTTGGTGTACGCAAAGTTTTAGGCGCCAAGAAAAAGCATCTTATAAATCAGTTTATTTCTGAATCATTATTGGTAACCTTGTTCAGTTTCGTACTGGCCTCCCTTTTATCCCTTTTGCTTTTACCTATATTCAACAATATCATCGGATCGGCCATTTCACCGAGCTTCTCAGGTAAGACCGGCTTGTTCCTATTATTGCTCATTGTAGCCTTGGGCATTGGCATTATTTCTGGGCTATATCCTGCATTTTTGGCTTCGGCCATCGCGCCCATCAAGGCACTAAAAGGCGTGAAGTTCAAAAGTAAAGATGGTGCTTTTTTAAGAAATGCCTTAGTGGTTGGGCAATTTGCCGCCGCAATTGTTCTGGCCATCGCCAGTGTTGTGGTCTATCAACAGCTTGACTTTATCCAAAATAAAAAACTGGGGTATTCTAAAGGGCAAATCGTATATATACCTTACCAAAAAGTAGATTTTTATGATAAAAATGCGGTTATAAAAGATGAATTGTTAAAGCACCCCCAGATACAACGCGTTGCCCTGACCAATAATATGCCCCTTACCACTGAAGATCAGACGATTATTGAAGATTGGGAAGGTAACTCGGGTAATGAAAAATTGTTCGCCTATCGCAATTATATTGATGATGATTACGTAAGTCTTTTTGAGATGAAATTAGTGGCCGGCCGAAATTTCTCGGAAGAATTTCCAACCGACCAGACAGAGAGTATCTTAATAAACGAATCTGCCGTAAAAGCCTTGGGGTGGTCCAACGCCATAGGAAAAATATTCAACGGAAAAAAGGTGATAGGTGTCATACAAGATTTTCATTTTCAGCCTTTCCAGCTTTCCATAGAACCCATGTTCATTGGTTACCGAACCAAATCGCGAAGTTTTTACAGCAGCAATATTGCGATAAAAGTAACCATGGATGATTTGGATAACACCCTGGCACATATCGAACGGACTATGAAGACCCACATACCCAACATCCCTTTTGAATATCAGTTTATGGATGAGTCTTATGCCCAACTTTATAAATCGGAAAAGCGATTTGGAAAAATTTTCAATGTATTCACTTTAATAGCACTCTTTATAGCCTGCATGGGCCTTTTTGGGCTAATCGCACATAAAGTAGCACAGCGTTCAAAGGAAATTGGGGTAAGAAAGGTGCTCGGCGCCTCAGATTTTCATATCGTTGGGTTGTTTTCAAAATCATTTTTAAAGCTGGTGGCATTGGCCACTTTAATATCAATACCTATTGGTTGGTTTGCCATGGAGAGATGGCTTCAAGATTTCGCCTATCGAATCGATATCAATTGGATGGTCTTTTTTCTAACAGGTTTTTTGGCAATGACCTTGGCATTATTCACCGTTGGTATACAGACCCTTTCAGCAGCAAATAAAAATCCTGTCGATACCCTAAGGGAAGAATGAAGTCAATGACCTAAAAAAATATCATGTACAAACTGTTCATAAAGATCGCCACCAGATACCTTTTAAAGAATAAGCTATATTCCTTTATCAATATTTTTGGATTGGCCATTGGTATCGCTTCATTCGTGCTGGTCATGCTTTATGTAAACTATGAAAAAAGCTTTGACAAATTTCAAGGTTCCGAAAATGTACAACGCGTTTACATGGATTATAAAGAAGGAGGGGAATGGGTTGCTGGTGATGCCAATGCCTACATTGTAAGTGGACCAACACTCAAAGAGGTGTTTCCCGAGGTGTTGGATTTTGTAAGGTTTCGACACATGACCGAGGTGGTCATCATGGCCGATAATGAATTGTTCGACAACAACAAGGGGTCTTTGGCAGACCCTTCCTATTTTGAGATCTTTAACCACCAACTACAACAAGGGGATGTCAAAAATGCCCTGAACGATCCATACACCATAGTATTAACACCATCGTTGGCACAAAAGCTTTTCGGTTCTGAAGAAGTACTTGGTAGAACCTTGAAACTAAATGATGATAGGGGTCCGGTTTTTACCGTCACCGGAATCCTTCAAGACAATGGGCGCAATACGCATCTAAAAAATGACTTCCTAATTTCGTTTAAAAGCTTTTATACCTGGTCGATTTTTGAGGGTGATTGGAAGTTTACCTGGAACCAAAACACGTATTTTACCTATATAAAACTTGATTCCTCGGCCGATGCCGTTGCGCTCAAGCAAAAAATCATGGCCCACAAAGTGGAGAGCCTTCCCTTTGAGAGGCATAATATAGAGCCCCTTGAAGACATTCACCTATACTCTAACAAGCCCTACGAAGCTGAAGCCAATGGTAGCGCAAGTAGGGTGCGTTTTCTATTGGCTATTGCCTTTATCATTATTGTGCTTTCATGGCTCAATTACATCAACCTATCTACGGCCAAGTCGCTAGAGCGTGCAAAGGAAACAGGTATTCGAAAAGTAGCCGGCGCCCTGAAACCACAAATAATAGTACAATCACTGCTAGAGTCATTGTTAGTGAACTTTGCTGCCATTGTACTGGCCATAGTGATCGTATTGGCCGTATTGCCCATATTCAATGGTTTTATTGCAAAGGAGTTGACCATAGGCCCCGCTACCATTAAAGATTTTCTCCCCGTAATAGGGTTCATCGCTTTTGGTGCATTCCTTTCGGGATTATATCCGGCCTTTGTTTTGGGCAATTACAGTCCTGCCAAGGCCTTAAAAGGAAAAGTACACACCTCTAACAATGGCCTGACCATTAGAAAAGGACTTATTATAGGTCAATTTTTGGCAACGATTATTTTACTGATCGGCACTTTAATGGTGAACAAGCAAATAAGGTTTTTACAAAATCAACCCATTGGTGCCGACATCGATCAGGTCATTGCAGTACATGGTGCGGTATTTGGCACCAAATCAGATTCCCTAGTAGAAAACGACCTAAAAACATTGAAGAACGAACTGGTCGATCTTCCCTTTGTGGAACGGGCCGTATTTTCAAAAACATATCCCGGTGATACCTACGAAAAACTAAACTCAAGTGTGGGCATTACTTTTCCGAACGGCAAGAAAGATGACTCAAGAATATGGTATAATTATTCGGTAGGCCCAGAATATTTTGAACTTATGGATATGCAGTTCGTGGCCGGTGTTCCTTTTTTGGATAATGCCAAGGGCCAAAGTAATAACATCGTCATGAATGAACGGTTTGTCAAACATATGGGTATTTCAAATATGCAAGACGCCGTCAACAAGACCGTTCGCTTTTTTGATCAGGTTTGGACCATTTCAGGTGTCATTAAAGATTACCACCATTTTGGTTTAAAAACGGGTATTGAACCCATGATTTTACTGCATCGTACCAATACGAACAATATCCTTGTCAAATTGAACCGAACTGCCCTATCCCCATCAGGTCTGAACGGAGTAATTTCCGAAATCGAGGGTAAATGGTCCGCATTATTTCCAAAAAGCACCTTTAACTATACTTTTTTAGATGAAAAATTTGAAGCACAATACAGAGAGGATAAGGCGTTTGGTGCCACATTCCAAATATTTACTTTTTTGGCGATTGTAATCGCTTCTATGGGGCTTTTCGGGTTAACCTCTTACACGGTGGTTCAACGAAAAAAAGAAATTGGGATACGAAAGGTAAACGGGGCTACGGTTCCGCAGGTACTTCTACTTTTAAATAAGGATTTCGTGAAATGGGTCGGGGTCGCTTTTCTATTGGCCATTCCAATTTCTTGGTATGCCATAAACCAATGGCTGCAAGATTTTGCCTACAAGACAAGCCTAAGCTGGTGGATATTTGCCCTGGCGGGGTTGATGGCCCTAGCAATTGCGGCACTTACGGTGAGCTGGCAGAGTTTTCAGGCGGCCATTGCCAACCCGGTAGAATCGTTAAGGGACGACTAAAAACAACATTATGTTAAAGCACAATCTAAAACTATTTTTTAGGAACATAAAACGAAGTAAAGCCACATTTTTAATTAATACCATTGGTCTTGGTGTGGGTATCGCTTCATTTTTGGTATTGTCGGTCTACATTTATAATGACTTGACTTACAATCATTTTAACGAAAACCTCAGTAACATCTATAGGGTCCAAGAAATTTATGAAGAAGGCACCAGTACCGCTACCAAAGGACTGTTACTACCCCAAATGCAGCAAGAAATTCCTGAAATAGTCAACGGGACCCGAATCTTTGATTGGGACGGGTATCGCTTGAGTCATGGTGATGCTGCCTTTATGGAAAATGTCTTTTATGTCGACAATGGGTTTTTCGCTGTTTTTAGTTTTCCTTTTAAAGAGGGGGCCGCCCAAAATGTACTTGATGAAAAATACACCGCAGTTATAAGTAAGGCCTTTGCCAAAAAGTATTTCGGCACCTCTTCCGCCTTGGGCAAACAATTGCAAATAGGCTTTGACAATACTTTTTTAACCGTAAATGGAGTCGTTGATATTCCTGAAAATTCGTCAGTGAAATTTGATATCGTTACCTCTTATGAAACCGGGGAAACCATTTCGCCCTGGATCAAAGAAGTACACGATTGGTACAACACATTTTCAGAAACCTATGTTCTATTACCAGAAGGCACATCACCTTTGACAATTGAAAACAAGCTAAAAAATATTGTTAAGGCAAATTTCTTGCCTGTAGGGGAAAACACTACCAAAATCAATCTTTTACCCTTTTCAGAGTACCATGCGGCAGAAGAATCAAACCAAACCCTCATTATTATTTTGGCAATCATTGCATTGGGAATCATCAGTATTGCGGTCGTCAACTTTATCAATTTGACCATCGTCAATACCCTTTCGAGAACTCGTGAAATTGGAGTGAAAAAAGTACATGGGGCCACAAAAATACAGGTGATTTGGCAGATTATGTTAGAATCTTCGGTAATGGGGTTAATGGCATTGCTATTTGGCATCTTTCTCTTAAGTACCTTTATACTTCCAGCGTTTAATGTGCTTTTTGATGCCCATTTGACCCTACAATCATTCAATCCATATTTTTTGGGATTATTGCTATTTGGTATTTGGGGCTTAGTGGGCATATGCTCTAGTATTGTGCCGTCATTGCTTTGGTCACGAAGTAAATTAGTAGCGCACCTTCAAGGAAAATATACATCAAAAAGTAAATTGGGCTTTTCAAAACATTCATCAGTGATCATCCAATTTGTTGTTGCCATTGTTTTGATTTCAGGAGCCATTTTTGTCAGAAAGCAAATTGATTTTATGCTTGACAAAAACCCTAAATTCGATAGCGAAAATGTAATCGTCGCCCAAACGGATTTTTGGAAACATAAGGATCTCGACATTGCCTCGGGCAAACTTGAAGTAATCGCAAAAGAATTGGCCAAAAGCCCTTATGTAACTTCAGTCAACTTTACAGGAAGCATTCCTGGGGATTATGATGAAAACTACAACACTTTTTACCCTATGGGGGAAAGCGCAGTTACGGACATCAGTCTTAGAAAGTCTTATGTCGGCAAAGACTATTTTAAAACCCTCGGGATTGACGTATTAAGTGGGCATGGTTTCAACAAAGAGCCCACAGCCTTAAAAAATACCGTGGTACTGAATAAAACAGCTATGAATCAGCTGGGTTATACCGAAGCAGGTGGACAAATCTTGGTAGAAGGTAGGGAAGGTGGAACCCAATACCGCGTAGTCGGGGTAATTGATGATTTCAGTTATCAAGGTGTTCAAAGTGCCATACAACCGTTGGCCCATTTTTTTGTAGACCAAGAAAATCTCATGAATTGGGATTACCTTACCGTGCGGTCAGAAAAACTAGCTACGTTTCAGGTTGTTGATCTCATCAAAGAAAAATGGCAAGAATTGTTTCCCGGCCAAACCTTGGATTACTTTTTCGCAGATGAAAAATTGAATGTTTATTATGACGAATATAAGCGTATAAACACCTTAATTACATGGTTTTCAGTATTGGCGATTGTCCTTTCTTGTATGGGACTTTTTGCACTAGCCTCGTATACCATGGCAAGCAGAACAAAAGAAATTGGTATTAGAAAGGTCAATGGTGCAACAATAACCCAAATTCTGTCTCTTTTAAATAAAGGCTTTGTGAAATGGGTGTTCTTGGCCTTCGCCATAGCGACCCCTATTTCATGGTATGCCATGAACAAATGGCTAGAGGGGTTTGCATATAAGACCAGTATTGATTGGCAAGGTTTTGTCTTTGCCGGCATCATAGTTATGGCAATTACCTTGCTAACGGTAAGTTGGCAAAGTTTTAAGGCTGCCATTGCCAACCCAGTAGAGTCGTTACGGGATGAATAATAATCAAACAAAAGAAACCATCATGAAAAACTTAATTCCATTTTTTTTGACACTAACAGTACTCTTATCGGTAAACGCCCAACGCGGTAAAAAAGTAAAGGGCAACGGCAACGTCATTACCATAGAAAGAACCACTGGAGATTATGATGGACTTCGAGTAGGTGGTTTTTATGAAGTCAAACTGGTTGAGGGCACTGAGGGAAAAATCACTTTATCAGGTGAGGATAACCTTTTAGAATATATCGAAACCGAGGTGACAGGGGGAACCTTAACCATAAAATCAAGGGACAATATGCAGCTTAAAGTCTCAAATGGTGAGCGTATTTTCATTACTATTCCCGTTGAGGAAATAGATGCGATTCGTCTTTCAGGTTCTGGCAAATTATATGCTACCACGACCCTTAAGGCCGATAGTTTTAAAGTGCATACCTCAGGAGCCAGAAATGCAGAACTGTTGCTGAATGTAAATAGCTTAAAGATAGTCTCATCTGGATCAAGTAACATAAAGCTTGGTGGGAGTACTGAAAAGCTGAACATCACTTCTTCTGGATCTTCAAGTCTGAATGCTTATGATCTAAAAGCCACCGATGCTGAAATCACCTCGTCGGGTTCTTCCAATATTCGATTGGCTGTTACCGATGTGCTCCGTACGAAATCATCAGGTTCCAGTAATATAAGATATCGTGGCAATCCGAGTAAGGAATATGCGAAAACTACAGGTTCCAGTAGCGTATCTAGACAATAAAAGTTCTATTGGAATAGAAGAAGCACCAACCAACAAGTTTTTGAGCCGTCATCATAAAATTAAAAAATGTTAAAGCACAACTTATTACTATATGTAAGAACTATTCAAAAGCACAAGAGTAGTTTCCTGATTAATTTAATTGGACTATCAACAGGGTTGGTATGTGTATTCTTGGTGTTTCTATGGGTTTCACATGAAATGGTAGTCGATAAGTTCCATAAAAACGATGAACGACTTTACCAAGTGCGAAGAAACGTACCTAATGGGCAAGGTTCGTTAGCTACATTCACTTCAAATTCGAGCTTGATGTTGAAGGCCTTACAGCAAGAAATTCCCGAGGTTGAAATGGCCACCGCGGTCTATGGGTTCAATAATAGTGCCCACTTGGAAATCGAGGATAAGAAGCTAAGTTCTTTTGGAATTATGGCAAGTGAAGACTTTTTTAAGGTCTTCTCGTATCCTTTGATCACAGGAAATAAAAACACGGTATTGGCCGATGTAGATGCTGTCTTAATTTCATCGAAACTGGCAAATACCCTATTTGGAGAAGGTTCAGACCCAATAGGAAAAACCATTTCGGTAAAAAAAGCAGAGGAAAACATAGACGGTATTTTTACTATCACCGGTGTTTTTGAAATTCCTAAAACCTCGTCTGAACGGTTCGATTTTGTGCTACCCTACAAAACCTTCTTAAAATATCGAAATCCTGACGACATAGCGTGGTATAGCAATAGCTCCAGCATGTATGCATTGCTAAAACCAAATGTTGACCTCAATGATTTTAATGATAAAATAGCGGATTTCACAAAAAAGAAAAGCGACTACGTTGAAGATCAAGTCTTTTTTACCAAGTATAGTGACAATTACCTTAAAGGAACCTATGAAAACGGAAAACAGGTTGGGGGCCGAATTACCTATGTAATCCTTTTTTCGATCATTGCCCTTTTTGTACTATTCATCGCTTGTATCAATTTTATGAATCTATCAACGGCTAGGGCCTCAAGAAGATTAAAGGAAGTGGGAATAAAGAAAGCGGTGGGGGCAAATAGAAAGTCACTGATCCTTCAATTCCTTTCAGAATCGGTGCTACTTTCATTCTTCGCCTTAATCAGTGCTTGCGTTGCAGTCATACTACTTATGCCTTGGTTCAATAGTGTCACCGGTAAAGCGCTTGTATTCACCTTAGAGGCTGAGATAATTGTCCCAATTGTACTTATCACATTATGTACGGGCCTGGCCTCGGGAAGTTACCCGGCAATATACCTTACTAAATTCAACCCTGTTAAGGTATTAAAGGGAAAAATAAGCACTTCGTTTGGCGAACTCTTTGTCCGTAAGGGCTTGGTGATATTTCAATTTAGCGTTTCATTGATATTGATCGTTGCGGTAAGTGTCATTTATAGGCAGCTTGATTTTATACAGTCAAAAAATCTTGGATTCAATAAAGACAACATCATCATCTTTGAGCGAGAAGATGCCCTTATCAACAGTATGGATGTGTTTCTTGATGAGGCAAAACAATTACCCGGCGTGGTAAATGCCTCTTATATGCAGGGTAATATGACAAATTTCAGCAACTCTTCAAGGGGTCATTCTTGGCCAGGGCAAAAAGAAGGGTCTGAACAATTGACTTTTAGACATGCCCATGTAGGTCCGGATTTTATCGAGACCATGGGTATTGCAATGAAGGAAGGCCGCTCTTATGTAAATGAGAGACCGGATAACGGTTCACAAATCATATTAAATGAAACAGCCGTTAAGCTCATGGGGCTTGAAAATCCTATTGGTACCGTAATTGACATGCGAGGACCGAACAGGGAGATAATAGGCGTGGTAAAAGATTTTAACATACAATCATTGTACAATGAAATCGCCCCAATGGCATTGTTGTGCCGAACGGAGTGGGTAAGTAATTTAGTGGTAAAAATAAAAGCGGGTGAAGAAAAATCCACTTTAGCGGCCCTAACCGACCTTTTTCACCAATTCAATCCAGGGTTGGAGTTTAATTTTCGTTTTTTGGATAATCAATATCAAGAACTTTACCAAGCAGAACAACGCGTATCGACCTTGTCTAAATACTTTGCCGGAATGGCTGTTTTAATATCTTGCCTAGGTCTTTTTGGCTTGGCAGCTTTTTCCGCTGAAAGACGACGAAAAGAAATTAGTATCCGAAAAGTACTTGGTCAGAGTATTGGCCAATTAACCGTAATGCTCTCTAGTGAATTTTTAAAATTGGTGCTGATTTCAATGCTCATCGCGTTACCTATTGCGTATTTGCTTGCGGCAGATTGGCTATCGCAATTTGCCTACAAAATCTCACTACATGGCGGATATTTTTTAGGTGCTGGATTAGTAGCCCTGGTTATTGCGATGCTTACCGTAGGAAGCCAAGCCATACGGGCTGCCAACCGAAACCCCATTAAGGCCCTAAGGGAAGAGTAAAATATCATTGCATCGATCTAAAAACATTTAAAATGCTGAAAAACTATATAAAAATCGCGTGGCGGAACATTTTGAAGCACAAAAGTATGTTTGCCATCAATATTGCCGGTCTCGCCATCGGTATTGCCTCGTGCCTGTTAATGCTGCTATTCGTGGTAGACGAGTTGAGCTATGACACCTTTAATGAAAAAGCGGATGATATCGTAAGGGTTGTTTTTAAGGCCCAGATCAATGGTGAAAAAATCAAGGAAGCCGTTGTCATGGCACCGGTGGCTCAAACCCTTAAAAATGATTTTCCGGAAGTTGTGGATGCCACAAGAATCTATAATTTGGGTACCCCAAAAATTGCTTATGGAACTACGGCCTTTCGAAATGGTAAAGCCGCTTACGTCGACCCTAACTTTTTCAACGTTTTTACCTTAGCTATTATAGATGGTGATACCCAATCTCCTTTAGAAGAACCCAATACCGTGGTGCTTACAGAATCAGAGGCCAATAAATACTTTGGCAATTCAAACCCAATAGGCAAAAACATTCTCATAGAAGGAAATTCACAACCCTTTAGGGTCACCGCGATTATTGAGAACGTGCCCCAGAACAGTCATTTTCACTTTGATTTATTTGCATCGATGCAAGGCTTTGATCCCGCAAAAAGCACTTCTTGGGTAAACTCCAATTATTTTACCTATTTAGTACTTGAGAATGGTAAGGCCTACAAAAATCTAGAAAAAAAACTGCCCCAAGTGCTTCAAAAATATATGGGTCCCCAAATGCAAGATAACCTAGGGGTGTCTTATACCGATTTTATGAAAGACAACCAATTGGGGCTCTTTTTGCAACCCTTGACGGATATTCACCTAAATCATGATTTCGTGAGTGCTTCACAAGAATTGGAACAAGGGGGCGATATCAAATACGTTTATATTTTTAGTGCCATAGCGCTCTTTATGTTGCTTATCGCGTGTATTAACTTTATGAACCTCTCCACCGCTTCCGCATCCAAAAGGTCTAAGGAAGTGGGTATTCGAAAAGTTCTAGGTTCCCAAAGAAAACAGTTATGGCAGCAATTTTTATCAGAAGCCTTTATCGCCACGGTATTGGCCTTATTTGTTGCGCTGGGCCTTCTCGTCGTACTTATTCCCAAATTCAATGAACTATCGGGAAAAGCCTTACAGCTAAGTAGTTTTATCAATGCGTCAAGTATTGGGCTTTTGATTGCGCTGACTTTTTTCATTAGTCTGTTGGCCGGAGCATACCCTTCGTTGTTCCTTTCTTCGTTCAAGCCTATATCGGCACTGAAAAGTAAATTTTCAAATAGTGGTCATAACAAAGGCGTACGTAGTGGTTTGGTGGTTTTTCAATTTGCCATCTCTACGGGTTTGATATTGGCCACATTGATCGTACGTCAACAAATGGAATACATTCAGCAAAAAGATGTAGGTTATGATAAAGAGCAACTTCTAGTGCTTAGGGAAGCCCATCTTTTAGGGAATGACTTAAATGCATTCAAACAAGAATTGCTTAAGAATCCGAAAGTTGGTTCAGTAACCCAATCTGCATTCGTACCGGCAGGCCCAACGGATATCAATATGTCGACTATTTACAAAGACGGCGTCTTCAGTCGTCGAATGGCCGTATACAATATTGATGGGCATTACCTACCAACTATGGGTATGGAGTTGGTATCGGGGCGAAATTTTTCAAAGGCATTTGGCGCCGATTCCACCAAAGTCATTATTAATGAAACAGCTAGCAGACTATTGGGCCTCGAAAATGATGCGTTGGGCAAAACGATTACCGATGCCGGTAAGACCGCGACCATCATAGGCGTGGTCAAAGATTTTCATTTTAAATCACTACATACGCCAATTGAACCTTTGTTGTTGTTTTACAATCCCTATGGCGGACTCATTCTGAAAGCACAAACAGCTGATATGGCTGCTTTGATAGCCGACACCCAAAACCTATGGAAAAACTTTGGTTCTGGGGAACCTTTCGACTATGAACTTTTAGACCAATCGTATCAAAAAACCTATCTCGTGGAACGAAAGATGGGAACCATATTGAATATTTTCGCCATACTTACGGTTTTTGTGGCCTGTTTAGGATTGTTCGGGCTTATTACTTTTACAGCAGAACAGCGGTTCAAAGAAATAGGGATACGAAAAGTATTGGGCTCAACGGTTCCACAAATCGTTGGTATGCTTTCAAAAGACTTTCTTAAATTGGTGGTCATCTCTTTTTTCATTGCATTCCCTATTGGCTTTTACACAATGGGTAAATGGCTAGAGGGTTTTGCCTATCGCATCCAACTTGATTTTTGGGCATTTCTGATTACCGCAATCATCATTCTGCTCATAGCATTTGCAACGGTTGGCTATAAGAGCTTTAGCGCAGCGACGATGAACCCCGTCAAAGCACTAAAGGATGAATAATAAAAACACAAAAAAGAAACCTATTATTACTAAAATTTAAAGCGGATACTTATGCTATTACAATTAAAGAATATTTTCAAATGGGTCAACTCGGGTGGTCAACGTATTTTTCTTTTAAAAGACATTAATCTAGAGGTTCAAGAAGGGGAGTTTATTTCGGTAATGGGGCCTTCTGGATCTGGTAAATCCACCCTTTTGAACGTTATAGGGATGCTCGATACCTTTGATGAGGGCGAGTATGACTTTCTTCATGAATCGGTTCATACATTGAAAGAAAAACACCGGGCCAACCTATACAAAGAATATATCGGCTTTGTATTTCAATCGTATCATTTATTGGATGAATTGACCGTTCAAGAAAACCTTGAGATGCCCTTGCTCTATAAGAAGTTCAAAGGCCCTGAGCGCAAGGCCATGGTAGCGGATATGTTGGATCGGTTCAATATCGTTGGTAAGAAGGACCTGTTTCCGGCACAGCTGAGTGGCGGGCAACAACAATTGGTAGGGGTGGCCCGAGCTTTGATTGCCAACCCAAAATTGATATTGGCCGATGAACCAACGGGCAATCTTAATTCACAACAAAGTGAAGAGATCATGCATCTATTCAAGAAGCTTAATGAAGAAGATGGGGTCACCATTATTCAAGTGACCCACTCTGAAAAAAATGCTGCTTATGGTTCGAGAATCATTAATTTATTGGATGGGCGGAAAGTCTGATAAGGGTCATATTCTTTTGACCCATTCTCTTTGGGTTAATTGAAATAGGTCTCTACTGCACGCTACCCGACAAGATTGGATTATACCAAATTAGCCAGTTCCTTGCTTACTGAACTTCCGATTGCAATGCCCATGCCACCGAGGCGTACACCGCAATACACGTGGTTTGAGAGTTGTTTCACGATTGGTTTTTTCTGGTCGCCAATCCCCATAATCCCGCTCCACCTCCGTTCTATTTCGAACGGGGTGTTTGGAAGGATGACTCGTTGTAATAGTTCTTCCAGTTCATTTTGGATGCGTTTTGTTTGCCCAAATGAATCCGTTTCTTCCGTTTCAAAAGCTAAGTTTCGACCACCACCGAAAAGAATGCGACCATCTATATTCCTGAAATAATAATATCCCTCATCAAAATGAAACGTCCCTTTTATGGCAAGATTCTGAATGGGTTTTGTAATTAGGACCTGCGCTCTGGCCGGCTTCACTTTTTCATTTAAAAGTCTTGACGCGAACCCATTGGTAGCTATCAGCAACTTGTTGGTCTTGAATTCAAAGTGATTTGTTTTAACTGCAACGTTGTCGCCCACCTCTTCAAACCCTTGAACCTCAACCGAATTTAAAATGGTAATCCCCCTATTCCGCACTGCGGTAAGCATACTATCCATCATTAGTCCAGTATCGATTTGACCTTCTTCTGAGTGGGTTATGAGCTGCTGGTTACTCCCTTCAAAACCAAATGTGTTCGGGGTTAGTTTAAAAACCGCCTTGCCGAACACAGGCATAAGCATCTTGTTTGTTCTTGAAATAGATGCCGCGCATTTTTCAAAAAGCGCCTTATGTTTCTTTAAAAAAAGTTCATTCCCCCCCAGTTTCTGAAAACCAATGTTGGCATCGCCCAACGTATCTCGAAGCAATTGAATACCCTTAAAACGTTTTGTTACCAATTCAACGACTTCCTCTTCAGAATGTGTCTCTAAATCCATCAAAACCTCTGAAATGCTTCCGAAACAAGAGAAGCCCGCGTTCTTTGTGCTAGCACCTTGTGGCAATACCCCTTTTTCTAGTATGAGAATTTTTGCGTTGGGAAATCGCGCCTTTAAAAAGAGTGCCGAGTTCAATCCGACGATACCGCTACCAACAATGGTATAATCGATGTTTGAAAGCCAAGTCTTGTATTCCCAATAACTAAGTTTCACAGCACTAAAATAAGGTTATAATTCCGCTTCGTTAGGCTCGATTATTTCGTTGTTCTGTAAGCCAAAAAATAGTTGTGACAAAATATTGATGTCATCATCTACGGCATTAAGGGTGCCCTCCAACTTTATCTCACGCTCGTCAACGTGCCATGCCTGAATGCGCATATTCGTCAATATTGAGAAAAGTTCACGAGTATGTGAAATATCAAGATCTTTCTGTAATTTTTCAAAATCGGCCTGTAGATTGAAAAAATAAGAACTGGTTTTCCCTTTTGGTACGATAGTATCGTTTACGGTACTAAAAACGGCCCTAGTACTTTGTTCAAACAGAGTGGTCTGATATAAAGGAAAGGGTTCAAAGATTCCATTTTCAGAAAGGGCACCTTTTCCAGAAAGATAACTTTTCAATTTTTGCCCTCGAACACCTAAATGTAAATACGCAGCGGGCACATTCCTCTTTTGAACGGTCTTTCGCGCTACTTTCTCAAAATTATCATCATACTCATATGTTATTATAGTATCGTTTTGAACTGTCCTTCCCGAAATAGCGAAGCTTAGTCTTCCATCTAACGATTTTGCGATTTCAGAGGCATCCAAATTATACTTCTCAAAGAAAGTTAAGTTACCCAAACGTCTTGCCAGCAATGCTTCCCTTATCGGGTTGGCCCTTAGGTTCAAGCCATAATGGAAAGAAAGCGAGGTGTTTCGATAACTAGGGACAGTAACTTCTTTCGAAAACGGAAAATCAACACTGCCCTTTCCTTTCAAAAATGCATTGCCATCATTAAACGTAAGGGTAGCTACCCCACCGTCAGCCGCATACACAGCGTGTGCCGTTTCGTTCTTGATGGTTTTTAGTAAAGGGTGATCCGTACTTGGTATTGTTTTATCGTCTACCAGCAACTCTTTGAAAACATCGGTAATACCGGTATTCTTGATTCTAGGGGTAACTGCAACCGCAAGTTTTTCATCGTTCCATGCTATGGCGATACTTCCATTTTTGAAGACCCCTGATTGATAACCTTGGGTGGCGGTGATTCCATTGGCATCTAGTTTGGGTGTTATTTTGTTATGGACATATGCTTCAAATTCAGTAAAATCGTAGATTTTGAAAACCGTAAAAACAGTATGCTCTACTTTTGGCATTGTAAAGAATAAAAGGTTGTAAGGCATAAATTCAACACCCTTGCCTATTGATTCTTTTTTACCGTCATCATCGCCAGTACGATTCCCTAAATCCAAATTTTGATAGTAATACCTCGGGGCACCCAAAGCATCCAATAGCAGTGTTTCTTTGATATCATGGATACCTATTTTTAGTACTGAGGTAGCGTCTTGGTGCACTACTCCATTTAAAGAACTGCTATTTTGGTACCTGGTATAGCCGTAATACCCCAAAGCCAATAAAGCGAACGACGGTAGAACCAGTTTTACGAATTTCCTCATGGGGCTATTCCATCAACTTGTCCACTAAATTGAAAAAGTAGGCCAGGCTATTCTTATGCCCTTCATCCGGAATCTGTAAAATCATTTCGCCGCTCATGGTATTGCCTTTGATCTTTGAAAAATTCACCTTTAAGTCTTCAGTATTATTGGTCAAAAAGTCAATATTATCCCTTAATTCCCTTGGGAAGGCTTCTGAAGGTATTCTTGATACGATACTTTTTCCGTTGATGTAAAAACTGGTCGCATTATTACGAATATCTTTTTTCAATTGATTCGATAATTTCGCTGGATAGGTTCCCTTACGTATTTGAGATAAATGTTCAAGCGAACTACCGATAAAAACGGTATTATCATGATACATTACATGAATATCAAAAGGGTTAGACCCCGATGCATCGATGAAATAGATACCATTCTGGTAGTCTACCTTTTTTTCAGAAACCCCTATTTTCATGAAATTCTTAAACATCTTCTCCTCTTCCGACGTAAATAAGAACAAAAAATCAGGAACCGTTTCCGTTTTTGTCTTTTTTATTTTTTTGTAATTGTAATCTTCATCATACTCATAATCGACGTACGTGACTTCTTTTTCCCGTAAATCGGTAAGTAGCAACAGCATATCGCCCCGTATGATCTTAGACGCTCCTTCTTCATCGATCAAGAGCGAAAATAGTCTTGTAATTGAAGTTGTTGCGGCAGCTATCGTTTCCGCTTTACTATCGGCACCTTCTTTTTTTCCGGTGAACATAGTCTCTATTAAACTGGGGTAAGCCTCTAAAATGCCTTGCGTGCTTAAGTTGACATTCAAATACCCCAACAACCTATCCTCGTTGATATAGCTCAAAAAATTCTTGTTGAATTTTCCATTGTACATCGGTTTGTATGCTTTTGCCAGGGCATCGTTCATGGTATATTCCATACCCATAACCGCTTGGTCTTCTTCGAAGTTAAGTCTACCCGTAAGGGTCATTCCACCATAAATTTCGTCAAGATTTAAAAATTCATATGGATTGGCAGGTCCCAAAAGATCCTTTGGAAGCATTTCTTTATAAAACTTTGAAAAATCATTCATCCATACCATGGCCTCATCCCCGCCTTTACCTAAACTCTTTTTATAAGAATTATTTTGAAGGATATTGCGAGGTGGTTTTCCGATTAATAACTGTTTGGCGAAATCTAAGGTCCCTTTATTCTGTGCTTGTTGACGCTCGTCACGTTTTGCCCTGCGCTCAAGTCTTTTTCTTTCAATATCTTTTTGATACTCACTGTTATTGTCATAATCATAAGCCGATGCTGTCGGTTTAGGTATCACGACCTCTTCTGCATATTCCTCAACAGTTTCAGTTGCTTCCACAGCCTCAATAACCGTCTCTTCAACTTCTTCAACGGCTTCCAATGTCTCCTCAGCTGCTACCGGGGGAATACTGTAGTCATTATAATCGTAATAGCCATAATCATCATAATAGTCATTGCTTTGGTCAGAAGGGATGACAACGGCCATGGTAGTCTTGTTCCATATCACCAAACTTCCGTCATACTTCTTTTGAACGTAAGAGGCCTCCCCGTCTGTAATCACCTCGTCCCATTCGTTCAAAAACAGTTTCGTCATGTTGTCAGTATCTGAGAACGGAATCATAAACGTATTATAAAAGACCCCGTCTTTAGTTTGTAGGAAGTAATAAAAGTTTTCTTTTAGGTTCAGGCCCAAATCTTCGATGGCCCCCAATTCCCCTTTGGTTTCTCGATTGATTTCCTTGACCATTTGCTGTCCCAGCTTAGATTCTGAAAACTCTTTCAACGATAGTAGTTGCAAAACATTTTTGCCTTTTACCGTGACAACAACATTGGCATCACTTGGTATTTTGTTGGCTAAATCTTGTGCCTGGGCGGCAAGAACAAGAACTAGGGTTAGAATGAAGGTATATAGGTTTTTCATGGCTACTTTGAATTGATCAATTTTATTTTGTTTTGAATTGTTTTTTGTCCAAAGATGAATGACATGGCATCTACCCTTAGCATTACAGCCTTCTTTGATGGGGCTATTTTGGCAGCGGTATTCGAGGTATTGCCTACTAGGTCTTCAAATCGATAAATGGCCGTAAAACTGGCGTCTTGAAAGACTTTTTTATCTTCCTTTTTTAGATGATCGAAAGACTTCTTGATACTGGGATCATAGGTGAACTTTCTTTCAAAAACCATCTCGCTGGGGCTGTAAGCAAAATTGGATGTTTCAAAATTGGTGTTTTCCCGTTTGTTTTGATCTTGTATCAATTTTGATGTAAGACCATTTAAACTGCCTATAGCATCAAAATCACAGGACACCGAAAAAATATAGTTTTCTAGATCTTTACGCTGTTCTATATTACTGATGCCCTTGGCTTTTTTCAAATGGGCAACAACATCATTGAGTGCCAAAGCGATATCGTCTTCAGAGGGTATCTTATAACCATTGATACTATCCAGCAACATCATAGAGGCCAGCTTGGTTTTACTCTTGCTCATATTAATGGTGAAAACCATTGTGCCACTACCGTCTTTGTTGAGGTTGATCTCTTCTAGAATATCAAAACAGCTACTGTTTAAAATCAATAGGAGGCATAGAGAAAAAAAAGATACAATCCTTTTAAGCATGGTTGGTGTTTAGTTGCGCTTAGATAACTTTTTTGATGGCATTAAATTGTGTTCCGTATTTCTTTTTCAAAACTATACCATCCTTTAAAGTTGCAACTACCTGAAAACAGTGAAATGATACCACCGAAAATAGGGAACTAAAAAACCCCGATAAATTCGGGGCTTTTGAGTTGTTATTCGTCCTTATATTTTTCATCCATTTCAAAGTCTTCCATGAACTTAGTGGTATAATTACCCGCTAAATAATCAGGATGATCCATTAATTGCCTATGAAAAGGGATTGTCGTTTTTATACCCTCAATTACGAACTCATCTAAAGCACGTCGCATTTTATTAATGGCCTCTTCACGGGTTTGTGCCGTTGTTATCAATTTTGCGATCATCGAATCGTAATTCGGTGGAATGGCATAACCGCTGTACACATGGGTATCTAATCGAATACCGTGGCCCCCTGGGGTATGTAACGTTGTAATCTTACCAGGTGAGGGCCTAAAATTATTATAAGGATCTTCTGCGTTGATCCTACATTCTATAGAGTGTAGTTTTGGAACATAGTTCTTACCTGAAATAGGAACTCCCCCAGCGACCAGAATTTGCTCTCGGATCAAGTCATAATCAACAACCTGTTCCGTAATTGGGTGCTCGACCTGAATACGGGTGTTCATTTCCATAAAGTAGAAATTTCGGTGTTTGTCGACCAAAAATTCTACCGTACCTGCCCCCTCGTACTTAATATATTCAGCCGCTTTTACAGCCGCTTTACCCATATCGTCACGTAACTTATCGGTCATAAATGGGGATGGCGTTTCTTCGGTAAGCTTCTGATGTCTTCGCTGTACCGAACAATCACGCTCAGAGAGGTGACATGCTTTTCCATATTGATCGCCAACGATCTGTATTTCGATATGCCTGGGTTCTTCAATCAACTTTTCCATGTACATAGCGCCATTACCAAAGGCTGCAGAAGCTTCTTTGACTGCACTGTCATACAATTCTTCCATCTCTTCTTCACTCCAGACTGCACGCATTCCTTTTCCGCCACCACCGGCAGTCGCTTTGATCATAACGGGATACCCCATTTTCTTCGCGGTTTTTTTCGCGTCGGCGACATCTTTCAATAAGCCATCAGACCCAGGTACACAAGGTACACCTGCTTTCTTCATGGTTTCTTTGGCGGTAGCCTTATCACCCATTTTATCGATTTGGTCACCTGAGGCACCGATGAACTTAATTTGGTGTTCGGCACAAATCTTTGAAAATTTTGAATTTTCTGATAAAAAGCCATAACCGGGGTGGATGGCATCTGCATTGGTGATTTCAGCAGCGGCAATGATATTCGGTATCTTTAAGTACGATTCACTACTTGGTGCAGGGCCTATACATACTGCCTCGTCAGCAAAGCGCACATGTAGGCTTTCTTCATCGGCCTTCGAATATACCGCTACCGTTTTAATGCCCATCTCTTTACAGGTGCGTATGACGCGAAGCGCAATTTCCCCCCTATTTGCAATCAATATTTTTTTGAACATAAGACCTCGATTTAAAATTCAAAATACCACCGTCAAATTCTAGTCGCTTTTAACGGAATTTGGGATTCGAATTATTGAAATTTGATTAGGATGGATCAACCAAAAACAAAGGTTGGTCAAATTCAACAGGAGAGGAATCATCTACCAAAATCTTGACGATTTTACCAGATACCTCTGATTCAATATCGTTAAAGAGCTTCATCGCCTCAATAACACATAGTACGTCGCCTTTATTGATATCTTGCCCCACCTCAACAAAAGATGGTTTGTCGGGCGATGGTTTTCTATAGAATGTACCTATGATAGGTGACTTGATCGTTATGTATTTAGAATCATCATCTGCGGTGCTAGGGGCGGCCGGGGCCGCAGGTTCACCACTTGCAGCTACGGGAGCGGCCGGGGCCATTGGGGCCTGTGCTACCGGTATCTGTTGAACAATCGTGGTCTCTGGGGTATTGCTGTGGCCACCAGTTCTAATGGTGATCTTAATATCTTCCATTTCCAACTTTACCTCACTTGCGCCAGATTTGGCGACAAATTTTATCAAGCTTTGAATTTCTTTAATATCCATTGAATTCGATTTAGTTAGTTCTTTATTAGTCGTACGCCCATGTTAAATATATGGATCCCCACGTGAATCCTCCACCGAAAGCGGCAAAAACCAGGTTATCCCCTTTTTTTAATTGTGCTTCATAATCAAAAAGCAATAAAGGCAATGTAGCGGATGTCGTATTGCCATAACGATGAATGTTCATCATCACTTTAGTGTCTTCAACACCCATTCTTCTTGCCGTGGCATCTATAATTCGTTTGTTGGCCTGGTGGGGCACCAACCATTGCACATCATCATGCGTGAGCTTATTGCGCTCCATTATTTTAGCGGACACATCGGCCATATTTGAAACGGCGAACTTGAATACCGATTTTCCATCCTGAAAAACGTAATGTTGTCCGTTTTTAACGGTTTCTTCCGAAGCTGGTAAAATTGACCCTCCGGCATCCATTTTCAAGAAGTTACGCCCGACGCCGTCAGACCGTAAATACTCATCTTGTAAGCCTAGGCCCTCGGCATTTGGTTCGAACAACACCGCACCTGCACCGTCACCAAAAATGATGCATGTCGTTCTGTCGGTATAGTCAATAATTGAGGACATCTTATCCGCCCCTATTAAAAGTACCTTTTTGTAACGACCCGACTCGATATAACTAGAGGCTGTCGACATACCGTATAAAAAACTGGAACAGGCTGCGGATAAATCGTAGGAAAATGCATTGACGGCACCAATCTCACTCGCGACATATGCCGCCGTTGAAGCGACCAACATATCTGGGGTCGCCGTGGCCACCAAAACCAAGTCGATTTCCGTTACGTCCAAACCCTTTTTCCCAATAAGGTCTTTAGCCGCTTCTATGGCCAGGTATGAGGTTCCTTCCCCTTCCTTTTTTAAGATTCGCCTTTCTTTGATTCCTGTTCTCGTTGTTATCCATTCGTCATTGGTATCGACCATGGTTTCCAACAGTTTATTGGTAAGTACAAACTCTGGAACATATGCTCCGACAGCTGTTATCGCCGCTGTTATTTTATTCATCAGAATATACGTTTTTAGTCAAAAAGGATTGAAAATTGACTCAAAATCGACGAAAAATAATGATTTTCTACGACTTTTCGTGCTAAAACTTCCGTTTTCAAGTTGAAATAAATCCATAAAAAAACTCCCGTTCTCAGAAAACGGGAGTTATGCTATATATTTTCATGTATCGACTAAGCCGCGGCCTCATCTTCGGTTTTGTCAATTAAGACTTGACCCCTGTAATACAATTTACCTTCATGCCAGTGCGCCCTGTGATACAAATGCATTTCACCCGTTGTGCTGTCTTTGGCAATTGTCGGTGCTACCGCCTTATAATGTGTACGTCTTTTATCTCTTCTGGTTTTTGATATTTTTCTTTTAGGATGTGCCATTGGTACCTATTTGTCCGTTAATAATCTTTTTAATTCATCCCATCTGGGATCTGTATTTTCTGTTTTCCCTTTTGTCTCTTTTGGTTGCAATTCTTTCAACTTATCCAATGCCTCAGATTTCAACGTTCCGTCAAGTACACCGGGATGCACCCTTTTTTGGGGAACGGCCAAGACCAACATTTCATAAACGTATTGCGCAATGTTGATTTGATGTTCTCCATGCGTAATGATCAAAATCTCATCGTTCTCATCGTTATACGCTTCACCGAATTTGATGACCAATTGCAAATCAGAGGTAATATTTTGATCGTATGGCTCGCTCGTCAAATCGCAATCTACATTGACCGAACCAGAGGCATGAATGTCCAATTCCATCATCGTACCCATCTTATTCAAGACGGCTTTTAATGTAATTGAGGCGCCATTAAACTCCTCATAACCAAAAGATTCAAAGAACGTATTGTCAATAACGTACTCAAACTCGTGTTTTCCCAACTTCAATCCTGTGAAAGGAATAAAAAACTCCTTTAACTTCATCTCTTTACACTTAAGGTTTGTGTACCAGCCCGTAAGGCGGGTGCAAAGATACTATTTATTTGTAAAAACCCAATCCTTCTAAAAAAATATCTCGAGCTTTTTAAGGGTTACGCCTTAACTTTTGCTTCTTTAGGGCATTTTTGGTGAGTTCATTGTATTCTTCCCGGTTTCTGTAAATGTGGATTGCAGCAAAAACAGCCTCCTTAAAAGAGCTTTCATCTGCCTTACCCCCGCCTGCAATCTCGTACGCGGTACCATGGTCTGGTGAGGTTCTCACCTTTTTAAGGCCAGCGGTAAAATTGACCCCTTTACCAAACGAAAGTGTCTTAAATGGTATCAAACCTTGATCGTGATAGGCCGCTAGAATAGCATCAAAATTTTGGTGTGCATTCGACCCGAAAAAGCTATCGGCGGAATACGGGCCATAAACCAATTCCCCGTTTTCAAATAACGCTTTTACAATGGGTCTAACGATAGCATCATCTTCTTCACCGATAACACCATTGTCACCACTGTGAGGGTTAATGCCCAGAATGGCGATTTTTGGTTTTCTAATGCCGAAGTCCATACGCAATGATTTTGCCATTGTCGCCACTTTATCTTTTATCAGCTTTGTTGTAATGGCGTTCGCTACATCTTTTACGGCTATGTGATCCGTCATAAGCCCCACTCGAAGTTCATCGGTAACCATGAACATCAGGCTTTCGCCTTCCAATTCCTTAGCCAAATAATCGGTATGGCCAGGAAACTTAAAATCTTCGGCCTGAATGTTGTTTTTATTTATAGGGGCCGTGACTAGGGCGTCAATTTCATTGTTCTTTAAAGCAGTAACGGCCGCACGCAATGATTTTATGGCATATTTACCCCCTTCTTCGGTAGACTTTCCAAATTCGATTGTAGGCATTTCTTTCCAGACATTAACTACATTGATCTTACCGTCAACAGCTTTTGCGGCACTATGCACGCCATTGAAGTTTATGGGAATGTCCAATGCCTGCTTTTGATGTGATATGGTTTTATTTGAGGCAAAAAGAACGGGAGTACAAAAATCGAGCATTCTGTTATCTTCAAAGGTCTTTAATGCAACTTCACAACCAATGCCATTTAAGTCCCCGATGGAGATGCCCAGTTTTATTTTTTTTTTCTCTTGTTTAGAATCCATATGCGAATACCTACTTTTACAGTGCAAAGCTAGTTAAATTATCCTCACCCAGAATCGCTCGAGCGATTCTGACCTCTTCAATTGGAGGGGTGAAATTTTGATGAACTAGTCAATATAATTGCTCTTTTAGATAGATTTAATTACAATTAAAATAGATATGTTTACAGGTATTATCGAAACTTTGGGCAAAGTGGTCGAACTTGAAAAAGAAGGTGGCAATTTGCATATTACCATTAGCTCAGCAATAACGCAAGAACTTAAAATTGACCAAAGTGTTGCCCATAATGGTGTTTGCTTAACGGTAGTTGCCATAGATGGTGGGCGCTATACCGTAACGGCAATTCAAGAAACATTGGATAAAACCAGCCTAGGTCAGCTCAAAATGGGTGATTTGGTAAATTTGGAACGTGCCATGGTGCTTGGTACAAGATTGGACGGGCATTTGGTTCAGGGCCATGTCGACCAAACGGCCACCTGCACCAAAATATTGGAAAGTAACGGCAGCTGGCTATTTACCTTTGAATATGATGCCCTATTGAACAATGTGACCATTGAAAAAGGCTCTATTACCATTGATGGTACCAGTCTTACTGTCGTGAACTCTAAAAAAGGAGCTTTTAGTGTGGCCATCATTCCCTACACTTATGAGCATACGCGCTTCAATTCTTATAAGGTCGGCACAACCGTTAACTTAGAGTTCGATGTGATCGGTAAGTATGTGGCAAGGTTAATAGAAGTAAGACAATAGCTGTTAGACTGCTGCGCTAAAAGACAAAAGACGATTAGTCCTTTATATTTATTGGAAACCTTGAAAACAATAGCTGCAAATCCTTGAATAGTTATTCCATTTGCAATAAGCTGATAGGTATTAGAAGTTTTTTGATTTTACTACCAACTCCATAACAATAGCCTATTCATACTTTCTAAATTGATTTTCAAGTTCTGCAATCACCATTTTAACTTAAACCTTAATAAAAATCTTTCTTTTATAAAGTACATAGGCCAATAAGCAATAAAAGGCAACCACGCTCAGACCGTATAATAAAGAAGATAGTTCCATTGAGATGACGTCATGCACATAAATCTTTTGAAACAACCACCCATGAAGCGAAGTTTCACCAACCTTTATCTGCCCCATGATTTTGCTAATAAAGCTTGATAAAAAATAGACCACAATGGCATTGGCCCCTGCATATCTAAAAATACTGCCGAATTCAATTTTTCTAATATCGGTCAAATAGTAAATAATGGCTAGCACGATATTGGCCCATCCGGCAGTGACCAGCACAAAACTGCTTGTCCAAAGTGCTTTGTTGATAGGAAAAACAAAATCCCACAAATGACCAACCAACAGCAAAGCTCCCCCCAGCCCAAATAAAATGGTGGCTTTCTTTTCTTGTTTTGATAAGAGGATCAGCCCTGTGAAAATACCCAATAACGAACTTGCTATGGAAGGAATTGTGCTCAAAAAGCCTTCTGGGTCATAATCGGGCTTATAATTATGGGAGCCAAAGATTTGAACATCCAACCAATTGGCAAGATTATTGGGTGCCCTGTCCAAGGTTGATTCCACTCCGTTTACCGGAACCAATGTCATCAATACCCAATACCCGATGAGCAAAGTAACCGCAATTGCGATCAAGGTTTTCCATCTAAAGTTCAGAAATAAAATCGCTGCAAAAAAGAACACCACCCCGATACGCTGCAATACCCCAGGAAATCGAATATCGGTAAAATCTTTAAAAAAGGGGAAGCTAATCGTAAAAGCGCCTAAGAATAGCCCCAACCCAATTAATTTTAGAGCTCGAACGCTTATTTTTTTATAGGTATGTGCACCTATGGTTTTGTTCTTGTATGCAAAAACAATGGAAGTACCCACGATAAACAAGAAAAAAGGGAAGACCAAATCAGTTGGTGTATACCCATGCCATTTGGCATGTAATAATGGTGCATAAACATTGGACCATGTTCCTGGGGTGTTGACCAAAATCATCAAAACAATGGTGGCCCCCCTAAAAATATCCACTGATAGAATTCTATCCTTCATGTTTGGCGCTTTTATAGTATGTGTTCTTTCATTCTTTTCCAAACCTTAGTAAGCGCTATACCAGAAATTAATGCCAAGGCACTGATTACCAATGCCTTTATCGTTTCTCCGTAAATCCAATATCCTGTTGCGAACATTGTAGCATATACTAAGGTAACCCCGAGCAGCATTGCCGTAATTCCAGATGGTACGCTCCACTTTTCACCAGGGGTAATAATTTCTACTTTATCGTTTTCAGCCTTGGCAACCACTTTTGCCCAACCTGGTCCCCCTGGTTGTATTTTTTTATAAAATGCCCGTAACGTTTCATCTGATTCCGGTTTTGTACATAGCGTGACTGCTACCCAAATAGCGGTAGTAACCACTACTACAAAAGGGTAATTGGCCCATTCGGGCAATACCCCTGTCGTAGGGTTAAAAAGCAGTGTGCCTAGACTTGTCTTAACCAATAGAATCGATATTATGCCTGAAACGAACATGGCCGTTATCTCACTCCATGCATTGATACGCCACCAAAACCACCTCAAGATAAAGACCAGCCCTGTTCCCGCCCCAAAAGTTACCAAGAGATCAAAAACTTCAAATGCATTTTGTAAAGTGAGGGCCAAAAGCGCACTCAACAACATCAATACTACCGTAGAAATCCTACCTACGGCCACCATCTGTTTTTCCGTTGCGTTGGGGTTGACCTGTTGTTTGTAAAAATCAAAGACTATGTAAGATGATCCCCAATTCAACTGTGTTGAAATAGTACTCATATATGCCGCAACAAGCGAGGCCAACACCACGCCCAATAACCCACTGGGTAATTTTGTCAGCATCGCCGAATAAGCAAGGTCATGGCCCAATTTGTCATCTGCTACCTCGGGAAATGCTTGTGCAATACTTGCAATGTCAGGATATACGACCAGTGATGCCAAAGCCACCAATATCCATGGCCATGGGCGAAGGGCGTAGTGCATGATATTAAAGAAAAATGTTGCCCCAATAGCATGGTTCTCATCTTTGGCAGCCAACATACGTTGGGCAATATAACCTCCCCCGCCAGGTTCTGCCCCAGGGTACCAAGAGCTCCACCATTGTACTGCAATCGGAATAATGAACATGGTCACTAGAACGGTCGTATTATCAAAATCAGGAAGGATATTCAATTTATCCGTAACGTTTTCATGTTCGATCAAAGCTTGTATTCCCCCCACTTCAGGAATATTTACCAAATAAAATGCGGCTCCAATGGCCCCGGCCATCGCGACAAAGAACAGCAGAAAGTCAGTATAAACCACTCCTTTAAAGCCTCCTAAAGCGCTAAAAACGACGGTTATCAATCCCGCTCCCACTACCGTTTCCCAAGGTTCAAGACCCAACATGATACCCCCGATCTTTATAGCCGCCAAGGTCACCGAGGCCATGGTAATTATATTGAACAAGGCCCCGAGGTAAATAGATCTGAACTTTCTTAAAAAGCTTGCCGGTTTACCCCCATAGCGCATTTCATAAAATTCAAGGTCTGTTTTTACATTAGACTTACGCCAAAGCTTGGCATATACAAAAACGGTAAGCATACCCGTCAGTAAAAAGCACCACCATACCCAGTTCCCTGAAACTCCTGAAGTTCTGACAATATCGGTAACCAAATTGGGCGTATCGGTAGAAAAGGTAGTGGCGACCATCGAAAGCCCCAACAGCCACCAGGGCATCGTGCGCCCAGAGAGAAAGAATTCTGAAGAATCCTTACCGGATTTTTTTGAGACGTAAATTCCTATTCCTAAAACAATCGAGAAAAAGACAATAATAAAGCTATAGTCAAGGGTACTGAGTTCCATAATTGGTGATTGGTTGATTATTAAAGATATGACTTTTTTGCAAGGCCCCTTTTAAACCGTATCCATTTGATGTTATTCTAGCATCATTTGACAATTTTCTATAAAAGCACGGATATTGGTTATAGGTAAATCACCGAATACTACTTTTCTTTTAATGCATACATTTGGTTTTTTTGATTCAAAATATGTCTTTGACAATGGATTTAGAGGTAGGTCTTTGGGGTTGGTTACTTTCAGGTTTGGCAGCTTTTTTAATGGGGATTTCAAAAGCGGGCCTAAAGGGATTGTCCATTTTCAATGTTACTTTAATGGCCTTGGCCTTTGGTGCAAAACAATCAACAGGTCTTATTATGCCACTTTTGCTTGTTGGAGATATTTTCGCCGTTGGCTACTATAATAGACATACGCAATGGAAGTATATCATTCGCTTTATGCCTTGGATGATCTTCGGAATCTTAATCGGTGTAGTCATTGGAAAGGACCTGCCCGAAAAACTGTTCAAAATCGGTATGGTAGTAGTGATTCTGGCGAGTTTGGGTATCTTGATTTTTTGGGATAGAAGAAAATCGAAAACGGTTCCCAATCATTGGAGCTTTGCCGGGGGTACCGGAATTATTGCGGGTATCGCCACTATGATCGGCAACTTGGCAGGGGCCTTTAGCAACCTCTTTTTTTTAGCGATGCGATTGCCAAAGAACGAATTCGTTGGCACTGCGGCTTGGTTGTTTCTAATAACCAACCTTTTTAAACTGCCTTTTCACATATTTGTTTGGAAAACCATTTCCGTAGGGACCCTGGCTATAAATGCAATGTTACTTCCTGCAATTTTAATAGGTCTTTTTACTGGGGTCAAGTTGGTCAAAATGATCAACGAGAGGCAATATCGAAGATTCATCTTAGCGGTCACGGCCATTGGTGCCATCGCGATTTTGTTTCGATAACACTATTCCCCTTTCCCTTCCAACATCAATAAAAAAGCATATTCCAATGCCTGTTCTTTTAGGCTTTCGAACCTGCCTGAACTACCCCCATGGCCAGCAACCAGATTACACTTCAAAAGAATGTGATTGTCATCCGTTTTGTAGTCCCTTAATTTTGAGACCCATTTTAATGGCTCCCAATACTGCACTTGACTGTCCCAAAAGCCCGTGGTGACCAACATACTGGGGTAGGCTTTACGGGCAACATTGTCGTATGGGGAATACGATTTCATATAGTCATAATACGTTTTGTCATTGGGGTTTCCCCATTCTTCATACTCCCCTACCGTTAGGGGCAGATCTTCATTGAGCATGGTATTCATAACATCTACAAAAGGTACCTGTGCAATGATTCCGTTCCATAGTTCTGGAGCCATGTTGGCTACAGCGCCCATCAACAAACCACCGGCACTGCCTCCCTCTGCATACAAGTGTTTTGGTTGCGTATACCCTTCGTCAATCAAGTGTTTGGCCACATCGATAAAATCAAAAAAAGTATTCTTCTTATTTAAGAATTTGCCATTTTCATACCAGCTTCTACCCATCAATTCACTGCCCCGAACATGGGCAATGGCAAAAACAAAACCACGATCTAATAAACTAAGTCTTGACGTTGAGAACCAAGGGTCAAGATTCGACCCATAAGACCCGTAACCATAAAGTAACAACGGACCCGAATTCTTTGGGTCACGATTTTTTTTATAAACCAACGAAACCGGTATTTCCGTACCATCCCTGCCTTTAACAAAGAATCGTTCAGAAATATAGTTGGCACTCTTGAAATCAACATCCATCACTTTGGATGTCTTGCGCAAACTGGATTTTTTGGTGTCAAAATGATAGTCATATACCGAATATGGTGTGGTCATTGATTCGTAATAATACCTAAAAAACCCTGCATTAAATTCTATTCTCGAAGAAAGGGACATGGAGTAGGTAGGGTCTTTAAATTTTAAATACGAAGATTCGGTCGTAATGGCATCTACTACCCTAATTTGCTGTAGTCCTTTAAATCTTTCACTGATCACCAAATGGTTCTTAAAGGCATGTACATTGTCTAGTTTTATCCCGTCCCCTGGCACCAAAAAATCTTCCCAATGAGAATTTTCGGTTTTGTCAAGGGTAGTCCGCATTAGCTTGAAATTAGGGGCGCCCCAATTGGTATGTATATAAAAATAGTCCCCTATATGGTTGATGTTGTATTCCATATCGGGCTGTCTTCCTTGAAAAAGCTTCCATTTTCCATTGGGATCATCGGCATTCAAAAAGTAATACTCGTCAGCGTTTCTAGAGTAATTCGAAATCAACAAGAACTTCCGCGACTTCGTTATATTGATGCTCGTGCCAAACTCTTCATCTTTTTCCTCGTAGATTAACTCGTCGTATTCAGGGTTTGTTCCCAAGACATGCTTTTTCACCTTATTCCAACGCAATGTTTGTGGATCCCGTGTAATATAAAAAAGCGTTTTGCTATCATTGGCCCAGACGAAATTTGTGGTAACGCTGTCCAATTTTTCATCCAAGATTTCCCCAGTTTCCAAATTCTTGAAATAAATGGTATAAGATCTTCGAGAAAGGGTGTCTACAGCATACGCCATCATCTTTTCATTCTCAGTAACATCATAATTCGGCCCGAACGCAATATCGATATAATCATGTCCCTTGGCCATTTCAGGCCCATCCAACAACAGTTCTTTTTCAGCACCTTCGGTGAGTTTCTTCCTGTAATACCTGGGATATTCATCACCTTCTTCATAGGCGACGGAATACTCATAATCATTTTTATTGTAGGGCACACTTTGTATTTTCTGCTCTTGCCTACCCTTCATTTCTTCAAACAGCTTGTTTTGCAAGTTCGTATAGGGAGCCATCACCTTGGCTGTATAGGCATTTTCCTCAGAAATCAAATTCCTAACGGCTTTGGTTTTTTGATTGGATAGGGAATCATTTTTTTCCTCATCCGTAAGTTCCATCCATTCGTAGGCATCTGGTAAAGAGTCTCCATGGGTAACCAAATAGGTCATTTCTTTTTTAGGTGAAGGTGTTGTTATACCCTGTATCTCCTTTTTACATGAAACAACGGACAGCATGATTAAAGAAACCAGGAGTAGCTTTTTCATTCTTTTGGTTTTATTTCTAAATTGTAAAGATAGCTGCAACGAACAACTTCGAGCAAAAAAGGACATCACTATTTTTGTAATTTTTTAAGGTAATGGGTCCCTACAACCCCATTGTTATTTTTACAGATTGACACCCCCAACCCTACGCTTGGGATAGGGAGCTGTAACTTTTTCCATTGATGGATTGACCTATATCTTGCCTTTTTGCCAAGATTACACTTGTTCATCGGTACTCAGAAATTAAGAAGGGAAGTGGGGTATTGCCATTTCTTCTACACCCGGGTTACGTATAGTGCTTTGACCATCTTATTTAGATAGGTTCAAGAAAGGCTTTTGGTTACTTTTAGGGACTGTTTAATCCAGATTATGGAAAAGAAAAGTCATAGCCCTATTCGGGTAGATTTAGAGAAGGGTAAAAGATATGCTTGGTGTACCTGTAGCCACAGCTCAGACCAACCTTTTTGTGATGGTTCGCATAGGGCACATAATGCCACCCCTTCAATGGTTTTCACCGCAGAAGAAACCAATGAGGCCTATTTGTGTACTTGCAAAAAGACCGGCAACCCGCCCTATTGTGACGGATCTCATAATGCGTGAATAGTACCCTTAAAATATAAAAGGCTGGTTAACTGCTATTTATGCATGTTAATGATTTGTTAATTTGAACTGATTGTGCTATCTTTCAGCAACTTTAATAACCAACCAGCAATGAACACTTCTGAAAAACTGCTTTCTGCCCGTATACTTACTTTCTGTTTGACCGCTAGTTTGCTCTTGCTAAGTATTGTTATATATGATGCATATGCTACTGAGATTCAGCAAGAAGTTACCGATGTCGTGTTAAAAGCACTACCTGATTTAGATCATAGCTTGGCAAAGCTTTAGGCCTTTAAGATTGTTCGGTTATTCACATTTCGACAAAAGAATCCCCTTCTTCGAACATCATAACCTAACACTCACTATGGGTGGAAGCTTTTTACACCAACTTTTCAAAATGTAAGTATCCATAGTTAAAGTAGACTTATATCACATAAGGTCAATATAACTACTTGAAAAGGTTTGTTTTTGGTTATTTCAATGAAAATCAATCCATTGCTTGTAGCAAAATATGAGTAAAAAGACCTGAAAACCTCGTCATTCACATAAAAATTTTACGATAATGAAAAAAATAACCTTTTTAATAGCTGCTCTTACTTTGATAAGTACCACGGCTACCTTCGCGCAATCCAAAAAACAAAGACAATTGATATTGGATGCCCAAAAAGCGCAAAAGACACTTTTGGATTCAGATCAAGGCTTGCAACAATTTTTTGATGATTCTGCGGGATATGTCATTTTTCCGAATGTGGGAAAAGGTGGTTTATTCATAGGCGGTGCATCGGGTAGGGGTATTGTATATAAAGATGGCGAAGCTATCGGCATGGCAGGTTTAAAGAAGCTTAATTTTGGCTTACAGGCCGGTGGTCAGGCCATTATTGAGGTCATTTTCTTTGAGACCGAAGTAGACCTAGACCGATTTAAAGAAGGTGACATGCAGTTTAGCGCCGAGGCATCTGCCGTTGCCGTAAAATCCGGTGTTTCGGTAAATGCAAAATATAAAGATGGCGTAGCGGTATTTGCCCTGCCCAAGGCCGGTTTAATGGCCGATGCCTCTGTAGGTGGTCAACGATTTACCTATGAGGATTTTTAATGGGTCCATCAGCCGGTAAAAACGTAATTGTCGTAATGGTTTTTACAAGACCTTTCTAGACCTTCGGTTTTAAGCTGTAATGTAACTGTAAACCCTGTTCTGCAGTTGGTCTAAATCATCTATAATAAAATGAGGTTCAAGAAGCTTGCCTTCATGAACCGACTTTCGGGTTATTACGTTGGTAACCGCAAAAACCGGCATTTCTGCATTTTGCGCGGCCTTGATCCCATTGACTGAATCTTCTATTACCAAACATTCATTAGCTTCTAGCCCCAGCTTGTTTTTCGCTTTGAGATAGATATCGGGTTCTGGTTTACCATTTTCCACATCGTCCCTGGTCAACACAAAATTGAATTTATCATAAATGCCCATTGTCTCGGTTACTTTTTTAGCTTCGGGCAAATGCGACATTGTCGCTAAGGCCACGGTAAAACCATCTTGATATAATCTACTGAAAAGACCAAGGGTAAAGGAGCAAAAATGTTTGGACAGCAATTGTGTATCATCTAGTATATTTCGATATATGTGAAGTCTTTTTTCAATAAGGGTTTTCCCAATCAGGCCTATTCCATCAATATTCAAATGTTTCTGCAATGGCTTGCTAAAGCTCTTCGATAGACCTTCTACAACTTCTTGTCTAGACAGGCCCACAAACTCATTGAAAATATCAAGCACCTTATCTTCATCAACCTCCCCATTGGTCAATTGGTTGATGGCAAGGGCATAAGAATTGGCCTTTAAAACCTCTGTTTGAATGAGCGTACCGTCTAAATCAAAAATCACTGCTTTAATCATAATAGAACCTTTGTGTATAGCATTCGTCGGTAATACGATCAAAACAATACAGAATAGTTTTTACGACTTCCATTCTCTATTTTGTTGACCCTAAATCTAAGAAAATAGAAACTTCATAATGGTATGGTCAATTAAAAATAGGTGTCGAAACTTGATAAAGCGCCTTCTTTCAAAAATCATTCAAGATGGTACCTGAATTAATGAAAGATAAACGAAATCGATTTTTAAATAGTCATTTGACCCCAACCATTGAGGATATGGATTGCTTTTGGTCAAAAAAAGGAAAATCGTCTATTAAAACTTAATTTCTTCGGTCAGCAGCCTCATAATCTCTTCATCGTTTTCAAACTGTTTGTGAAGGTTGTAAGGTACACGCTTGTATGGATTGTATCCCAATTCCACTAATTTTTGATTCCGATAAGCCTCTACAAAGCGATAGATCATAAAAGGGCGTTCTGCACCTTTTTCCTCTAAATATTGTTGTAGTTTTTCTGAGAGTTGATCTCGCCATCTTAAAGATGTCAATAAATCTTCCCGCTTTAGTTCATCTAGACCCGGGGCTTTTTCCATCATTGCAATTTTTTCTTTGGTATACCAATCCTGCTCCGTTAATGATATCCAACTTGGCATCAGCCCTTCTTTAAATCGTTTTTCTACATCCGAAATCGAGGTTCCTGTAAGTACCGGTGCCATTTTTAGCACTTCGCCATTTTTTCGCAAGGACATCACAGCATAAGGGGGTGTTTTCTTATCGTTGCGAATCACCAAATGCAGGCTGTCAAGGCGTTTTTCCAAAATGACCACAGAAATGCCTTTTTCGTTTTCGGAGCCCACTAAGGAATTGAAGACCATCTTATCATCATAGACGGTACAACTCATTAAATCACCGCTCATGCTATAGGCATACCAGACTTCTTTATCCTTTCCCTCTTTCTGTGGAGGTAAAGGTTGATTTTGATGGTTAGGGATAGTTTCCCCTTCTGCGGACTGGGCCTGTGTTTGGCTTACAAAAATGAAACAGGCCATAAATTTTAAAAAAATAAATGTAGTTCTCATACCTTGATTTTTTAGTTTACCAATTCTAATGTAAAGGGTACTCCAGCTTTATAGGTTTGCCTGTCTTCTGTGGTCTGTACCACAATGTATCCTTTTGCTTTTCTTTTTCCGTTTTGCTCCGATAAGCTAAAAGTCAACACATTTTTACCCCCTAAAAACTCATTTAAACTGGCTTCTACCTGACCCTTGGTTTTAAGCCCGGTCAAATAATCCAATACCAATTTAATATTCACGGGGACCTTTTTGTTTTTAATAAGCCAGTAGGGGGCATCGGGCCTGGTCAAAATGTTGGCCGTTGTGTTTTCCAACAAGCTAAATTCAATGTGCATTTTAATTCTGGACTTTTCGTAATCGGACCTTGCGATTCTGAACTGCCCAGAGTTTTCAATTTTGGCATATTTCTTTGGGTTGGTAGACCGGTCTTTTCTGGTCGGGGGATAATCCGGTTCTATATGGATCTGCCCACTACCACTGGAAAATAGGATGTTGCCCTTGGTTTTGTTCTGGTGATAGCTTTTCCTAAAATTAAACGCCTTGTTTCGCAGGGTCTGCCTTTTGTTGAGCGTGATAAGTTCGGGCGTGAAATTTAGGCTGTAATCATCAGGGTTGCCCTTGCCATCCCCGCCCTGTAAGGCGCGGATTCCGTTGAGCGTGATCTTAAGTTGCAGTGGGGCAGCAGGATTATTTACCCCTTTTCGTTTTCCAGTCCAACGTCCCTTGTCCATGCTTGTGCCCCAGCCCCATTTGCCCGAGAACCCTTCGCAAGAAGTAAAGGTGAACTCAAAACTGCCCTTTTTGCCATTATTGGTAAAGGTTCCCTTTAGTTTACCTGTCAGCTTGTTATAAAAGGCATCTATCTTGCCCACGTTTTTATAGGTTCCGCTTACTTTACTCCCTTTTTGGGTAAGGATCAATTTCCCGAAATTGGTGTCCCATTCGCCTGCCCATTCCTGGCCGGCATAGGCATCGTCGTTACATTTGGTTTGTGCATTGCCATATGTTTGAATTCCCACTAGAAACAGTACCAATACTGTTGATTTTAATATTGTTTTCATTGTGCTTGGTTTTAATCTATTAATTCAATGGTAAAATGGACTTTGGCCTCACGTGTAACCTTGGTCCCATCTTCATCTTCCCTACTTAAGCCGTAGAAATATCCGCTCATGGAGCGATGTCCACCTGCGTCTTCATCCAAAGTAAGCCCGGCATAGCCTGTACCCATGCGATAGTACGGAGCTCTGCTAAAGGAGAAGTCACCTTTGTTTTTTGTTTTGGACAAGTAGTCTAATGCCAAGGGAAGATTGATTTTTTTCTTCTCGCCAATAATCTTGGTTATTTCCCAGCCCGGTGCTTTCAATTGTAAAGTTGTTCTATGGGTAATTTCACCCAATGTGGCACCGATATAAAATTGGGAGTTACTTTCTTTGATAGTGTTAGTGCCCTTAAGCTCAAAATAGCCGCTATTATTAATATTTATAGACTTTCTTGGTTGTACATGAAGTTGTCGCTTTGCCAACATCCGTTCTGTCTCTTTATCTACTAGGTACCATGTAAAATCGTGTGCCAGCTTCCCTTCCTGTCGGCGGTGTCTATAATCAATGTAGAGGTTTCTATTCTCACCGTATTCTTTAATCTCGGATTCTAGTCTTAAATATTCTTTACCCCTTAAAGGAAAGTTCCTATTTGTCACGTTTAATGTGGTGAAAAACTCTAGAAAATAGTCATCAGCATTGTTCCCTCCATCGCCATTTTTAAGGCATTCTACCTTGGTCAGGGTAATTTTCAGTTTCTTGTTGCCTAAATTATTTGATGTCGTTTTTTTAACGTTTGCCGTGGTATAAATTTCATTTCTTGTGGTAGTGCCCCACAACTGGCCGTTATGGGCAGCGATGCTTTTGAAGTCATTCCGCGTGTTTTTGACCAAATCCCAGTTTTTACGCCCTGGGTTCCACACAAAAAAACGCTTTGAGGTACCCAGCACATACAATTTCTTTTGGGCATGGTCATACGTAATATCGGTGGCGGCACCTGGTAGTTTCCTTTTCGCACCATTGTAATATTCGTAAATCGTATTGTCGTTTTTCAGGGTAAAAACCCGGCCCGAATTGTTTACACATACCTTTTTGTTATTATTCCCCGCTATGGAAAACGGCTGCCAACTTGAACTATATCGCTTAACGGCACCCCTTGTATCAACGCCCCAAAGCGCATTGTTCTCCCCTACATAAATATCTATGAGCTTCAAAGAACCGATAGCGCCTATTCTACTGTCATTGGTGGCATATGTAATGTGCATACGGCCATCGTTGGTGAGTAGGTAAGAAAACTTTTCTTGGGCTGCTGCAATGGCTTTGGCGCTTCTATTGGCTTTAGAGTGCAATCTAAAGTCCTCAATCTTAAAATCATATTTGAAAATCTGCTTAGAGGTGCCCACTACGAAGATTTCCCCTTTTTTACTTATGGTAACATCCGTTCCACTTCCTTCTGCTTTTTTAAAGGTTTGGCCATAGGTGGCCCATACCATGAGCAGCCCCAAGGCAATACTGTATACTGTTTTCATTATGTTTGTTTTTTAGCGTTTTATGAATTCCACCCGTCTATTTTTGGCCTTGCTTTCGGGGGAGTTACCCGTGTCCAACAATTCGGTCTCGCCCTTTCCGCTAGAAGACAATTGATTTGGCGAAACCCCAAATTGCGCTTCCAACGCATGGGCCACGGCTGAAGCTCTCATCATGGAGAGGTCCATATTGAAATCGGCATCACCATCCGCATCGGTATGGCCCACAATTTCCACTTGTACTTCAGGGTTTTCGTTCAAAATGGCCGCCAAATTTTTGAGCGTACCGTGGGATTCTGGTCGTAATATGGCCGAACCGGAATCAAACGTTATGCCATAGGTAACCAATTTTCCTTCCGTTAGCAGCTTATTACGCATATCGGGCTTTCCAACGGCATAGCGAATGTTATTGATGTAGAAGTACTCGTTTTCTTCAGATACATGGCTTTGTAATCGAAGGGTTCTCGCAACAACCCCCTTTTCTAAAGCCCTTGGCACATCAAATACCTTTTTTTCATCTACATAGACCCGTACACGTGTTTTTTGGCGCCAAATGGACACGTGCATGGGAATTCCCCTTTGGTTGCTGTTCTTAGACAACTGCTCAAGTGGAAAACGCGCATTTGCCTTTTGTTGCGGATTGGGGGTTACCTTAAAGTATTCAGAGCCTATATCGCCCACTAAGTTCATTCTAAAAAAGTTTTTCCCGACTTGATCTTTGTCCAAGCTATAGTTAGGGTCCTCCAAATCAGAAAGGATAAAGCCCAATCTTCGGCTGTAAGCCCATTTACTTGGTTCAAAATCAAAAATGACATCAAATTCAATTGTAAAATTTTCAGGTATTTCAGTGATGAAATCTGCTACAAAGGCGCTTTTGCCCAAACCAATACGCATCCATTTTCCATTTTGTGTGCTGAGATCCACTATTTCGGCAGAAGTGTTCGTATTCCACCTTGCAGGAAGATCCCCTAGCTCATCTTGTGAGAAGTCTTCAAAACCAATAATCGTTTCGCCTGGGGTAAAATCAAATTTTGAATAGGCTTCAAAAGAGGTCTCTTCCGTAGGGGTATCTGACATGTCATCACCATCCATATCTTGGTCCATGGACATTTCATTTTCTGTATCATTACCGTTTTTGGTGCCTTTTCTCTTCTTTCCCTTTTTTTTGCCCTTGCCCATTTCAAAAAGACTATCGATAGCCTGTTCGGTCTTCTGTTCGGTCTTTTCTTCAACCTTGCGTTCTACGGTTCTGTTCACACTTTCTTCAGCCCGCTTTTTAAGTTTTTTTAAAAACTGTGCGTTTGCATTTGCAGCCATCATTAGAAAGAGGCCGATTACCCAGACAATCTTTGTATTACATGGTATTTTCATTGTTATTTATTTAGTTCTATTTACCTTTAGTCTTATCCCCGAAACAAGAGGTTAACATTTGGCTGAAAAATTTTTTTGAGTGGACCTAACGCAACTCGAGCATTTAAAATCAGATGATAGGCTAAAACTGAAGGCCTTGTACAACAACTACCGGGGTGCTTTCTTAAATTTTGGAAAGTCCCTAGGTGCGGACGATTCCCTTATTTTAGATGTGTACCAAGAAGCGTTTCTGGCTTTGCGCAAAAAAGCCATTCAGGGAAAACTGGAAAACATGCAGGGCAGCCTAAAGTCTTATCTTTTTGGTATTGGAAAATACATGCTCTTTGATGCGCTCAAAAGGGAATCGAAAACCATAGCCATGGAAAACCCATTGCATGTGGTTAATGAAGCAGTGGAAGGGATTGAAATTGAACCAAGTTCAGAATTGACCAAAGAGCAAAGGCTGTTGCGGACCTTTTTTGTAAAACTGGGTAAAAAATGCCAATTGGTGTTAACCTTATTTTATTATAGGGGACTTACTATTGAGGAAATCGTTGAACAAACTGAATATGGAAATGCGAATACGGTCAAAGCGCAAAAATCCAGATGCCTCAAAACCCTGAAGCAAATGATGAACTAACGGATGATGGATAAAGACCAACTTATCACGAAATTCTTGACACAGTCGCTTTCGAAGGAGGAACAGCTTCGTTTTGATGCGCTGCTATTGGAAGACCCATCCTTTAAGGCCGAGGTCAAACTACTTGAAGACCTCAACAAGGTCGCCGAAGCCGAGGATGACGTTATGGCCCGTGAAATGGTTGCAGGTTTTGAAGCGGAACACCATGGCAAAAAGATGGCAAGTATTTGGTGGGTCGCCGCCTCTTTGGCACTGGTGGTCAGCATTACCTATTTTGCAACAAGACAAGGTGCTCCCGATACCCAGATACTCTATACGGAAAATTTTGAACCCTATCGAAACGTGGTTCACCCCATCACACGTACTACCCAACAAAAAGATTTAAAGACCCAAGCTTTTGCACATTATGAGAAAGGGGAATATAGGGAGGCGTTGGAATTGTTCGAAAAATTATACGAAACTACCAATACCCCCCATTTTCTATTCTATAAAGCCAATGCCTTATTGCAATTGAACAGACCTAGAGAAGCCATTGTTGCATTACAGGCGCATTTAAAAACCAAGGATACCCTTACCCAAAAATCACATTGGTATTTGGCCATGGCTTATTTAAAATTGGATGATGTGGTCAATGCCAAGAAAAGCCTTGAGCGAGTTGTTGCCCAAAACAAATACAATGTGAAAAAAGCTAATGTGCTTTTAAAGACGCTCGACTGATTTTTTTCGGAATAAGAGAACTGACAAAACAATGCCTAAGACTACTAAGAGCCAAGGCCAATAGTACTTTTCAACTATGGGGGAGGTGTCTCCAGAAACTATAAAACCTGCCCAATAATAAGGATGCTTCAGTAATTCATCTTCGGTATTGGCCAGGTACTCCAATTTGGCATTTTGTAATGCAACGTCTTTGGATTGTCCTTTTTTTAGGAACTTGTAAAAGTAGGTCATGATTTGGGCGGTTTCTTTATCAGGAACCTTCCAAAGACTGATTAGTGTAGACGAAACCCCAGCATAAGTAAATGCCCGGGATATGTTCATCACTCCCTCACCACTTTCCAACTTACCAAAACCTGTATTACAGGAACTTAAAACTACCAAGTTAGCGTCTAGCTCCAAACCGTAAACCTCCGAAGCTGTGAGTGCTCTGCTTTCCTCTATTTCGGTGCTATCCTTTGAAAATAACATTCTGTTGTTCATAGGGTTGACCTTGTCCAGCTCTGTATGTAATGCTAAGTGAAGTATATCTTTTCCAGTTGCATTGTTAATAAAATTGGTTTTTGTTGCTTCTTTTCTTAAAAAGACTTCTCCTTGAATTAATTTTCCAATTTCTTGGACCTCTTTCTGGTTTCTGGGAAGTACGTTTTCGGTGTATTCAGGGGCAAACCCGCACCATTTTTCACCTTCTTTGGCAATTAAACCCTGTTCCTTAAGTAACTGTAACGACCCCCCATAGCGCAGCGCATATTTCTCAAATAAATAACCACTACCATTATTAAGAATTTCAAATGGCACGAAACTAAGGACGTCATCTGCAACAACTGAAACAGTGTTTATTGTTTTAGGCAAGTCTGGTATAAGCCATGAATATAGTTGTTTGCATGCTTTAGCAATCTTTTTTCTACCTAGCAAACCCTTTCTAAGCTTGTGTATCATATCACGAAGCTCTTCTACATTATCAAATCTTTCAATAGTAACATGATCATTTGTCATCATAAACCGGTACCATCCTTTTTCTCCAAGTAGATACTCCAATACCACTTCATCAGATTTTTGGTAGTTTTTACGGTATTCTTGATAAGACTGCTTCACACTTAGCTTTTTAAGCTGACGGTATTTTGGAAAAGCCTTAACTAATACTTGATTGATACTGTCATTTTTTGCATCTAATGTGATCAATCTGTTCTTTAAGCTTCTCAACTTTACAGAATCAATCTTTTTTTTATTGTACAAATAGAGGATATTCTGTTTTGTATCCTGAAGGGCCTCTAGCGTTTCCTGCTCCAATGTTATTAGGCTTGGAGGTACCTTTCCGATTTTTTTGTACCGCACATTCTGTAACCCTTCGAGTAGGGCCGAATTTTTGTTGACCTCCATCAACTTGAATACTATGTCTTTAAAAAACAAATCATTTGTTTTTTGATACGCCATGAATGCTGTATACAGACCCTTCTCAATAAGACGTTGTAACTTTTTATTATAAAAAATACGGTTTTGTTGATTCGAAAAGTTATTTCTGCTTAACGCTATTAAGTCCAATAGCATATCTAGATTTTTTTTGCAGTCCTCTATCTGATCATTTGAGATAGGTATGGGATCTAACTGAATTTCTAAGAGTGATAACCACAATGCAGGGTTTGACCTTTTAGAGGGAAAATCGATTTTTAATTCTTCTATTTCACTTGCTAAAATCTTATGGTTACTTGCCGATTGCCTTAATCTCAAATTCATAAGGCGCTGATTCCATTGACGATATTTGGCTTCTTTAAATTTGTTTTTGAGAAGTATGGCAAGACTATCTGAATACTTTATTGCCCTCGGGTAGTTGCCGTTTTCTTCGTGGTGAAGCGTTAATTTCTCATAGGCTTGAATTATATAAAGCTCTCTTTCTATACGTTTTGATATGGCCAAGGCTTTTTCCCATAATACTTCGGCTTCTAAATTTTTATTTTCTGATTTTCTGATTTCAGCTGTTGCAAAATAGGTATCTACAAACCATCGATGATTTTCCGATACCATTCCGCCAAATATGTCAGAGGCCATTTCTACGTAGAAATTGGCACGTTCAATATTACCTTTGATGAGGTGGGTTTTGGAAAGAACAAGCATTGCTTGGGCCGTTCTTGAGTCGTTTTTTCCAAAATACTTTTCACCTTGTTCCACAGCTTTTTCAGCATATAACAACGCTTTGGTAATATCATTTTTTAGAATATAAGTTTCGGCCAAGGCACGATAATCAACGCATAAATAGGGATTGGTCTCTCCCGCATCCTTAATATCATAGACAACCGCTTTTTTGTAATAAGCTTCTGCACGATTTGCATTATTTAATCGATCATGATACAAAAGTCCCACATTGTAGGTTGCAGATGCTAGGCCTAAGTAGTTTGGATTTTTAAGCGCTTCAAACTCTTGGATAGAAAGCTCGCTGTAATACAGTACACTGTCCAGGTTTTCCAGTCCATCATGCGCAACTCCCATTAAATTCAAAGCCCCGGCTTCCAAAAGTCTTAAGCCCTTCTTATGGTAGATGTCCTTGGCTTTTTTAAAATGTTCTAAAGCTTTATTGTAATTGGCAAAATCAATATCTGTTTTCCCAACGTTTTCTTCCATTTGAGCCAGAACTACTTCGTCTACCTCCTTATATTTTTTGATCTTCTCCAACGCAGATTGCGTTCCCTCATAATCATACTTTCTGGTTATCTGTAACTTTAAATACCCATCCAGAAAATGAAATACCTGTTCATAGGCGGGCACCATTACATTCAATTTTACATAATTGTACTTTGCCAGCCGTAATTTGTTCTGAGCCGCTTGCATTCTCCTGCGCATGGTTAACATACGAGCTTGAAACACCAATGCCCCTACATATTCCTTTGGGTGGTCTTTTTTTAGTTTGATTTCTAAGTTTGCCAACTTAGGGATTAAGGAGTCATATTTTTTAGTTCCTCCGTTTATTAAAACTTCATAGAAAGTATCTATTGACTCGTTGTAGCTCTTAAGATTTATATCTTGCTGAGCACATAAAATGCCCGTGATATAAAAACAAAAGATAATGGGGAGTAAAGTCGGGTGGTATTGTTCTTTTTTTTTCAAGGAAAAAGAATAAAGAAATAAATGTTCTCGTTTATTGCAAAATAATCAAAAAATTGACGTTAAATTAAGATTATCCAAGGCCTTTTGATTCTCAAAAGCATAAAAGTGTTCTATGCCCCCGAATCATTTTGAAATTTTTTGTTTAAATACGAATTATTTTTTGCTCTTTGGCAAAAGATGTCGAGTTCTGTCTTTATTGAATTAATAAACACCGTTATTGACATGTGGCACATTGGTTTGAACAACTACCATCAGGACAACCCGCAAATTCACTTGCTTCTGTATTCGTCTCTAGATTATACAGTGCCTGATCCGAATTATCCTCTGTACATGCCATTGTGATACCAATTACAAACAGGAGTGCACCTAGTATTCTTAAAGTTTTTAAGCTCATGGTTTTTCGTTTTTATTAAGTTATTCTAAAGGTACTCAAGGAATTTTAACAGTATTCATTTGTTCCATGATTTTTCAAAAAGAAAAGAAATATCCCATACTATGCTCTCCTTTTTATCCAAACTAGGAGGGCTACGACAAGAGATATTATCGATATCAATGATTTTATCGAATCAGCAGCCCTTTACCCTATATTTTTTAATGCTACAGTCACTTTGAATTTGCCGCGTAGCCCTGGAAAATACTTTTACCCCTTTTCTTGGTATCTTTTTAGGTATTTGGTTCTATTCCTCAGTTTTTAAGAGTACACTAAATCGTGATCCTTTTTCTGATGTGTCAATACTGACAGAGCCATTACATTGTTCAGCTAGACCTTTCACAAGTTGTAGCCCGAGTGAGTTCAAGGCATGAAGGTCAAAATCAGGCGGTAGCCCAATACCATCATCTTCAACATGCAGATAAAAATAACCAGGTTTAGAACGTACAAATCGCACGGTAATGTTACCCTGTTTTCGATTTCGGAAGGCATATTTATAAACGTTACTGACCAACTCGTTCACGATTAGACCTAAAGATACTGCCATACTCATTCTAATTTCGACGTTGGCGATATAGGTCTTTATGTTCACTTGGGTGGTATCTGATGAAAGGGATTTTTCTATAAGGGTCAATAACTTTTCAAGGTAGACCCTTAAATTAATGCTAGAAAGTGTGGTGTTTTGATAAAGCTCTTCATGAATAAGCGCCAACGACCTGATACGCCTCTTACTCTCTTCGACAATCTTGAACCCAGGGGTATCTTCTTGCAGATATTCTGCCTTCGAACTAAGCAAGCTCAACATAATCTGCAGGTTATTCTTAACCCTATGATGTGTCTCTTTGACCAATAGTTTGTTCTCTTCGTTTTTAGATGCTATAAGTTTTATAGAGCGTTGTTTGTCTGAATACCTTTTGTAAAGTACCAGTATAAAGCATAGTAATAATAATGTCAGTACAATGAGGCCAAATTGAAGTTGTGTCATTTGCTTTTGCTTTATGGAGCGTATCTCATTTTCACGTTGCAAAAGGGCGATTTCGTTATCTTTTAATTCGGTGTCGTATTCAATCTGCAGTACATCAAGTGCTTTCTGTTTTTCGACCGAAGCCAAGCTATCTTGATATTGTATAAACTTGAAGATGCTTTCTCCGTATGATATCAAGTCACCCTTTAAAGAATCTATACGTGCTTTGGTGCGGTAAAAATCACGCTGCTGTTTAAGATCACCGCTCTTTTTGGCAAATTGCTCAACGGAATCCAAGTTCATTGTGGCATTATCGATCTCACCCAAGCTGATGTAAAAGTTTGAAATATTAAGCCTGGCCCTTCCCTTTAAAATAAAATGCCCAGAGGCATCGGCATTCTTTTTGGCCTCGGTGTAATGCCCTAGAACGGCACGGTTAAGGTTTTTTTTCTCTGAGATATTACCTTGTATCGTGAATACGTGGTATAACAACGATGAAGTATCAAATTCCGCCTGCCCTATCAAATTCAGGGCACCGTCTGCATAATAGCGCGCCGGTTCCAAATATCCTTGTTGAAGATAGGCCCTTGCCAGGCTTATATAACAATTGATACGAAGCCGTAACCTCGTTTCGATAGGACCTTCGATAATTTCCAACGCTTTTTGATGGCTCTCCAGCGCATTCTTAGATTGATTGAGCTGTTCATATAGGTTGCCTAGGTTATGGTATACGTTAGCTAGTCTAGAATCTTTGATTTTGAGCTGTTCACATAAGCGCAATCCTTTAAGAAAATAGTCAAGGCTTTTGCTGTAATATCCTTTCATCGAGTAGTCGAGGGCCAAATCATTATAGGCATTCAATAATTCGTCCGCTGGCCCAATTTTTTCAGTGATCTCCAGGGCCAACAAATCGTATTTCAATAAAGAATCAATCTCCTCTTTATTGTAATACATATAGGCCATTGTAGCCAATGCCCTTCTTTTGGCACGTGGAATGTTACTGTTCTGTGCCATTTTCAATGCTTTTCTGGCGACATCAAGTCCTTCATCAAATTTGGCGGCATAGCTGTAACCCATGGCAACCGAACGCAGACTTTCTACCCTACTATAAACATCATTGTTTCGCTTGCTGAGCGCTAGCGCTTTTTTTCCGTATATGATAACACTATCAGAATTTTGACCCAAGAGGTTCTGGGCTATATAATTAAGATAGGTAGCTTTTTGGATAGGGTCACTGGCCCTCTTGCACAAATCAAGCACGCTATCCTTTTTCTGCAATTGGCCGCTAGCCGTACATACCGAGAAAAAAAAGAATAAGGCTGTTGCGCATTTCATTCTGAACCATTTACATATCTAATGGGCTATAAAAGATACGGAACCCTTTTGAAATACGAGGCAAAGACGCTTTTAGAAAAAGCATCGGTACGCAAATGTTGAAAATAAGCGAAGATGAAGGAAACCCTTATAACCACATTAAGAAAGATATAACACCCCATCTGTAGTACGATTTTGAGTCATCGGGCTATCGCCAACCTATTGTTTAGCATTAAGTTGCCCAGTTTATAAGTCTTACTGCGGTATTGTTGACATTGTATTGTATATACGTGGTGGGTGCCACTAAATTAAGCTGGTTACCGATATCCTATTTTACGGAAATAGTATACATCAAATCCACTCCGAAAACTTTTATTCCCAAAAGTAGCTACCATACAAAGAGTGGCCATGGTATCGAATATTTCAATCACAGTCTTCAAGAGCCGGAATCCCACTCGATGTTACTTGTCATCCGCCTCTGTTATTCCTTTTTTATCGGTTTCAACATGGTAAATAAAAAGAATAGTAAAGCTCCTGCAAAATAGAGCAAAACATCTATAATGTCTGAAGTATAACGTATGGAAACCTGGGGAAGGTAATACTCAAAATAGAGGGAAAAATATAGGGTGAGGCAGAAAATTACCCACCAGGGTAGCCGATGGGTATGCCTGCCTTGTAATTTTCGGACCACAACCAAGCAAATGGAGAGTACAATGGGCATACACAAAAAATCGTTCATATAGTTATTAACCCATTTGGGTATTGGTATTTCACATTGCTGTAGTAAATAAATAGAAGAAGACAACACTATCATAGCCAAAAAAAGTGCTCTCCCAACCCATGAAAAATAGGCGGTGTGTACCCCTGAAGTTTCCTTAAAACCAGCCATTACGCAGCAATATAACCTATGAGATATGCTAAGAAAGCCCCTATTCCAAAAATTACTACCCAGACAGAATATACAATCCTTCCCAAACCCCTGATTATTGGATTACGATGATGTCGGATATGGTTGAAGAACTTTGTAATAGCGTCCGGTTCCTGAAGTCTTTTTGCTTCGGTTTTCTTCTTTTCGCTCCGCTCCCTTTCAATCTGTCGTTTCAGTGACAGATTGATTAAGGCGCCGCAATTTTTACAATAATCTCGATTCTCGTTGATGGTTGCACATGCTTGACATCGTCTGTAGGTAACTGATTCCATTTTAGGGTTTTCCTATTTCTACTGATACTAAAATAAAGGCTTAACTACAACTAGGTTAGCTCAGTCAAGAAATCTTGTGTCTCTAATGCATATTATCTTGAATATCCCGCCTTGTTCTTTTTCATATAGTTATACTTTTAATATGATGCTGATATGATACTTTCGAGTTAAATAACGTCGAATCTATAAGCTTTTTGCGCTATATAAGCTTTTAAACCGAATACCTCTAGACCATCAAGGCTCAAATGGAACAGGTGGAACGCTTATATTATTGGTCATTGAAGCTTCGAAGATTTAGTGGTGTAATGCTATAAATTAGCAATACATTTAATGTGATTTTAAAGAAATCGGAATATGAACAATCCAACTGTCCATAAAGTACTGACCTACCTCATTGCAGTTGTTTGGTTTATCAATGGACTTTTTTGTAAAGTACTTAACCTAGTTCCTCGGCACCAAGAGATTGTAGGTAGGATACTTAGCGAAGATTATTCAAGACCTTTGACATTTGCCATCGGCCTTGCGGAAATCGGAATGGGCATTTGGATTTTGAGTGGTTTTAAACCACGTCTGAATGCCATCGTTCAGATTCTAGTGGTCACTATTATGAATATTCTTGAATTCATTCTTGTTCAAAATCTGTTGTTATGGGGAAAGTTCAATGCCCTTTTTGCATTTTTATTTGTACTTATCGTATACTTTCATGCGTATCATCTAAGAAATAGGATAAAACCATAATCATAGTATGCTCGGATTCTTAAAGAACCATCCTTTTGCGGTTGAGGCTTTTTTTGAAAGTTCACTGGTCTTGACTTTTGCGTTTCCAAAAAAAGAATTGGAAAATCTGATTCCGGACTGTTTGGAGCTCGATACTTTCGAGGACACTTGGGCCTTTGTTGCGGTGGCAATGGTTCAAACGAAGCACTTGCGACCAAAAGGATTGCCTAAGTTTATGGGCAATGATTTTTTTCTGATTGGATATCGCATTTTTGTCAGGCACACAACAAATGCGGGCAAAAGGCTAAGAGGGCTATATATTCTGAAGTCGGAAACCGACAAAAGGAAGATGGCGTTTTTTGGAAATATGTTTACTCATTACCATTACCGTAAAATCGATATTCATAGAGAAGAAAATAATGGTTTAGTGGAAATAAGTTCAGCAAAATCGGGATTAAAGATTAAAGCTGACATGTCGAAGAGAAATGTCGTAGTTCCCAAACACTCTCCCTTTTCAGATTGGAAAGAAGCTAGACGCTTCGCCGGGCCTTTACCCTTTACATTCACTTATCAGCCCCAGAGAAAAGAAGTTTTGATTATAGAAGGGGTGAGGCAAAATTGGAAACCTAGACCTATTGCCATGCTGGATTATCAAGTTTCTTTTTGGGACACCCTAAATTTGAAAAGCCCCATTTTGGCCAATGCTTTTATTATTGAAAATATTCCATATTACTGGAAAAAAGGAAAGAAGGAACGATGGGGCAGTTAAGAAAACCGTTTCAAGGAGTTGTCAATATCATTCGTTTCAATTGGCATTTCTATGTCTTGGCAGGAGTATTTATTATCACATTGGTTTTGGCGGCTCTATTTTTGGTTCCAGCATCACTTCAGACGTGGTTCAATGTTGCCATACTCTTAGCTGTCTTAAATATTTTGGTATCGCTGCTAGTATCTTGGTATGTTTATGATTATTCCGATCTGTATGAGTTTACTTGGCTTGACAAAGTAAAACTCCCTAAAGCAGACAACATTGCAAATATCAACGCCGGATTTGATGAAACAAGCATACTAATCAAGAATAAATTCATGGAAGCCAAACTGAACGTTTTTGATTTCTATGATCCTTTGAAGCATACGGAAGTTTCCATAAAAAGGGCAAGAAAGGCATATCCTTCTTATCCTAATACCATAAAGATACAGACCACCAATATACCCATGCAAAATGGGACTATTGATATTGCTTTTGGCTTATTGTCCGCTCATGAAATCAGAAATGCTAAAGAACGAACTGATTTCTTCAAGGAAGTCAATCGGATATTAATGGCGGAGGGGTGGTTTATTGTCGTTGAGCACCAACGAGACTTGGCCAATATCATGGCTTTTAGTCTAGGAGCTTTTCACTTTTATAGTAAGAAAGAGTGGTCAAAAACGTTCAGGGAAGCTTCTTTTGAGATTACGGATTCATTCAAAATCACACCTTTCCTAACTGCTTATATCCTTAAAAAAAATGGAAATACACCTTAACGTAATTGGCATCTTATTGATTATCCTTGCCTGTGTACATGTCATTTTCCCCAAATATTTCAATTGGGCGAAGGAGACGTCTACCATGAGCCTCATCAATCGTCAAATGCTATATGTGCACACCTTTTTTATTGCGCTCACTGTTTTTCTCATGGGACTCCTTTGTGTGACTTCCGCTACCGAGATTGTAACGACCCCACTGGGCAGTAAAATTGCGCTAGGCCTAGGTGTATTTTGGATAATTCGCCTTTTCATACAACTGTTCGGGTATTCATCAAAGCTTTGGAGGGGAAAGGGTTTTGAGACCGTTGTACATATACTGTTCACGGTTTTTTGGGGGTATATGGGAATAGTTTTTCTAAGTATATATTTGGTTTAGTTACTCGTACTCCCTGAGATGAAGGATACGAAATGTGTTTTTTGCCTCGATAACTGTGCTTTTTGGATTATTAATATCACTTGCAAATCCGAACAAAGAATTGATAGTCAATTCTTTAACATAGTTTAGGTGGCATTTTTGCGAATAAAAAAGTACTCACCGAATCACTCACCAGAACGGTTGATTTCATATGATTTTATATGAAATCAATAAAAATGAAAAAGCCTGAAATCAGTTCATTTTCAGGCTTTTAGGGAATATTTAAAATTTCCCAGTGGTCCCACCTCGGACTAAAATATTGATTTATTGGCCTCATTTTTAGGTGTTTATGAATCAACAAATCTGATTACTCACCGAAAAACTCACCAAAACTATGTCGGATTTTAAATTAACGTTTATATGGTTAAATATAGCTATAATTTAATTTTAAAAGATACTTCAAAGTACAACTGTTTTGATATTGTAATCATAATGTCAAAGCTTGAACTTTTACTAAATCTCGCTCTCTTTTGGTTGAAGTTCTACAACCTCTAACATGAGAACTTTAAAGATATCATGAATCATTTTTTTGGATATCAAAAATAGACAACCCAAATTAGAGCATTTTGACTATTAAATTTAGCTTATTATCCAAATAGTCCAGTAATTTCTAAATCAATTTTTGAAAAAAGTTTTTAATACTATATTTTGTGCCGAAACGAATAACCTTGAAAAGAATACTTCAAAAAAAGACTAAAGACCTAGGTCTTTTTACATTGTCCTTTTTGTTTGCGATTACATCTCTAGCCCAAACCATTGACGCCACTTTGTTGGAGCAAGGTTTCAAACCAGATGGCTATCCCGAGAACTTAGTAGAAGGAGAAAATGGATTTTATTTTTCCGGAAAAGGATATGAATTATGGTTTTCCGATGGCACAAAAGATGGAACCTATTTAATAAAAGATTTTGGCTTCAGAGGAACCGATGATATACAAACAATTACTCCAATCGGAGATTTAGTGTTTTTCTCCATTAAAACAAATTTTGAGGATTATGAACTTTGGGTCAGCGATGGTACTGAAGAAGGTACAATTCAACTGACGGAGCGAAACGCTTCTTTTGGAAACGAAAGAATAAATGAAATTATAGAATTTAATGACAAAGCATATTTTGGTGCTTATGATAATACTTATGGCAATGAATTATGGGTTAGTGATGGAACAATAGAAGGGACTCATGTCTTGAAAGACATTAATGAAGGGGAATTGAACGGTAGCCCTACTAATTTGTTTGTTTATAATAACAGCATTTTTTTCATTGCTAACAATGAAACCATAGGTGCCGAGATATGGGTTTCAGATGGTACCGCAGAAGGCACTTTACTTTTCAAAGACATCAATCCTAATTCGAGCGGGGTTCTGAATATTGAAAATGCATTTTTTGAATTTGACGGAAACCTATACTTTTTCGCAAATGATGGAAGTAGTGGAACAGAGCTTTGGAGAAGTGATGGAACAGAAGAGGGAACTAATCTATTTAAAGACATTAATCCGGGAGGGGGAAATAGCGGACAATTTTTTGGTGGTATTTTCCAGGATAAAATGTTCTTTATTGCCAATGATGGTATACATGGCAATGAATTCTGGGAAACTGACGGAACTGAAGAAGGAACAAAATTATTTGCAGATTTATATGAAGGTCCAATTAGTGCAATTGCTTACAACTCAAAATTTGTATTTGGAAACAATAAATTTTTCTTTGAAGCCAGAGGAACTAATACGGATAATGGGTTATGGGTTAGTGATGGTAATTTGGAAGGAACTATATTTTTAAAGGAGACAAATAGTTTAGAGGCTGATTTCTTGGTTTTTGATTCAAGTGGTGAAGCAGTTGTTTTTTATGCATTCAACGACGAAATATCCAAAGAAGTCTTATGGACAAGCGATGGCACTATTTCAGGGACAAAGATATTGTCTAATGAAGTAACAGACAGAAACACCTCGGCCCATACAGATACTTTTCTTAATTATAATGGACTGATTTTCTTTTCCGGAGAAAATGAAACAAATGGTATTGAACTATGGGTGACAGATGGTAGTAATCAAGGTACAAATCTATTTTATGATTTAGATACATCAGGAGGTACTAATCCAACCAATATTAAACAAGCAGGTAATAAAATGTTTTACGCTTGTGGCAATAAATTATGTTCTTATGATATTTCTTCAGGTGAGTTCGAAACCCTTGACGTCTTGGTTCAAGGAGCCGGAACTGCTGATAATCCGGATTTCATAACATTCAATGACAAATTGATTTTTTTAGGTTCGTCACCAGAATTTGGTTACGAACTTTGGATAAGTGATGGGACAAAAGAGGGAACAAATCAAATAAAAGACATTAATCCAGGAAATGCTAGCGGTGTTGCCAACAACTCAAATAACGCCCAGTTGACTCTAATAGATGACAAAGTTTATTTTGTTGGAAATAATGGGGTCAACGGAAGAGAACTTTGGGTAACTGATGGCACTGAACAAGGCACCCTCATGATTAAAGATATAAATTTAGGTTCAGGTGGCACGTTACCTAGATTTGCTGGCAGTGAGCCCCGCCACTTTGAAAAATTTAATGATGAAATATTTTTTGCAGCAAGCGATGCAAGCGGGCCAGGTCTATTTAAAACAAACGGAACAGAATCTGGGACAGTTAAAGTGACTCCTATAAGTAGAGTAGGAGAAGTCCATGCTATAAATGAAAAACTTGTCGTTTTTGGGGAAAATGACGATGGTATAAGCACCCCTAGCGATTTATATGTATCGGATGGAACGGAAACAGGAACAAATTTTATTTTCGGCTTTGGAGACGCTTGTTGTGATGGTGGAATAAAGGCCTCAACGGTTTTAAATGACGAGCTTTTCATGATAGTAACAAGTCCAGTAAGTTTTAGAAAATCTATATACAAAACCAATGGAACAACAGAAGGAACTTTCCCATTATTTGATGGTGCAAACCACCCAACCCCTAGCGTAGACATAGATGAGATAATCACTTGTGGTGATTATGTTTATTTTGGTGTTAAATTATCCCAAAGTTTTACTGCCCCCAGCCATGAGGTTTGGAGAACGGACGGGACGGTTGAAGGGACCGTTTTGGTTGCCTCATCAGATGATGGATTTGATAGCTTTTACGAATTTTCTTGCCTCAATGACAACATGTATTTTTTGGATTTTAATAATCGAAACAACATTTGGGCAACTAATGGTGACTCAGAACTAAAATTAACTTTCAATATCGTGAATGAAGAGCAATTTGATTCAGAGGCTACCATACAAGAAATTGGTGTGGGTGACAACAAATTATGGTTCAAAGGAAATACAGAACTGAAAGGGCAGGAACTCTATATGACATTACCATCAAGCATTGGGGTCACGGAAGATTTAACAGATTCTGATGGTGATGGCACAGTTGACTTTTTTGACGAATGTCCAGATACAGATAATGGCTTAGAAGTAAATGAAGTGGGTTGCGCTGAGAATCAATTGGATGATGATAATGATGGAGTCACAAATGACTTGGATTTATGTCCTGAAACGGAAGAGGGTTTGGCGGTTGATGAAAATGGTTGCGCTGAAAACCAATCGCCAGATGATGACTATGACGGAGTTTTAAATATTGATGACCTATGCCCGAATACTCCACTTGGAGAAAGCGTCAATGAACAAGGATGTTCCCAATCACAATTAGATGACGATCAAGATGGTGTTTTCAACAATGTGGATATTTGCCCAAGAACAGAATTGGGAGTTGATATTGATGAAAATGGCTGTCCGCTTGAGTTTAGTCTGCCCTCTGACAACTTTCAAGTGAAAATAATAGGTGAAACTTGTATAGACAAGAACAATGGTATTTTAAGTATTATTGCCTCCAATAATGAGCACACTTATTCATTAAACCTTGAAGGTTCTACTTATGAATTCACGGAGCAATTGGAAATCCCAAATCTTGAGGCCAAAATCTATGAATTCTGTATTATTATATCGGAAGAACCTGATTACGAACAGTGTTATGTAATAGATGTCCCCAAAGCCGAAAACATTACGGGAAAATCCACAACATTGAAAACAGGAAAATCATTTGTAGAGACCATTACTATAAATTCAGGTACGGCTCCTTTTACAGCTTTTATTAATGGCAATCAGGTTTTGAGTACAACCTCAAGCAAATTCAACCTTGAAGTAATGTCTGGGGATGAAATCTTGATTAAATCTAAGTTCGAATGTGAGGGTAGTTTCAATAAATCAATTGAATTAGGAAGTGTGTCTTTTGTTTATCCTAATCCCACGATTGATTTAATCAACATTTTAATCGGTAAATCTTCAGAAGAAAAGTTATCTGTTTTCATATACGATAGTAATCAACGTCTTTTGAGCAATAAAGAATATTTGGTCAATAATGGTATGCTTGAATTGCCTCTAAAGACTTATCCAAGTGGGATATACTTCATCCTAGTTAAAATTGGTGAAGAGTTTAAAACATTTAAGATTGTTAAGTCATGAGAAGAGTTTCTTTATTTCTTATTAGCATATGTTTAGGTTTTGCAAGTTGCTCTTCAGGTTCTGATATTGAAGAAGCTGTTATTCCGGACAACCCAGATAACGAACAAGGAGAAGAAAATCCGAACCCCAATAATTCAGCACCAACTATACCAAGTTTGGTGTTTCCCACGAATGAACTTCTATGTACCGAAAATCCTTTAGGCTTTGAATGGGAGGCATCGACTGATATTGATGGGGACGGTATTTCATATGAAATTCAGATTTCAAAGAATCTTGATTTTACCGATATAATTGAAAATGTAAGTCTCAGTTCAACAGCAACTACATTTTCATTGGAACCTGGGCTGGAGCATTTTTGGAGAATCAGAGCTAAAGATGAAAATAACGAATACAGTCCTTACACAGATATATGGAAGTTCTACATGGAAGGTGAAGGAATAATTAATTATTTGCCATTTACTCCATCTCTAGTTTCACCTGATCAAAATACATTAGTGTCTGGAAGTGAAGTTACTTTAGAATGGTCATCTAGCGATGTGGACGGAGATTCTTTGGCTTACGATTTGTATTTTGGAGAAACCAATCCTCCAGAATTACAGACATCCAACACTGATTCAACCACTGCGGTTTTTCAAATTGAGGCGGAAAAAACCTATTATTGGCAAGTAAAAGCAAAAGACGGAAATGGTGGTGAGGTATTGGGTCAAATTTGGTCATTTAAGTCATAAATATCACATGTTTTTAAATTCATTAATATGAAAATTATAGCAAGGAAAACTTGGTTTTCCGCTGCAAGAGTCCCAAATACCTACCAAACTAATACTATTGAGCGAGTCAGAAAATTAGCTAATCTCTTTGCATTTTATTTTTAACAATAGCTAATTCAGTGGCATTTGTATCAATTTTCCAATAAGGGTTTCCAAACCTCGGCTTGATCAACTTCACTTTTAATAGAATCAGAAAGAACACTAGTCAAAATAAGGCTCGAAGAAAACTGAAAATTTTTACTCGAAAAAAATCAAGTTTGAGGAATAAAATCAGTCTCTTGCATTGAAATCATCTTACTTCTCATTTCCTCTTTTTCCTTGCCAAAAACACGAGAAATATTCATGAGAGTATTGCGGTAATTATTCGCGCCATCTTCCTTCTTTCTATAAAATATTCTTATCTGCTTGCAATTGGTTTTTTGTAAAATGGTTTTTAGCAAAACATCGTCTGAAGGGCCACAGGATAATCCGTAAACATAAACTTCGTATGGTTCATTAATAAAAACCTCTAAGTCCTTATAATATGTGCCGGAAAAATAATGAGTAGATTTAATATTTTCAAGAAATTCGTCACCAAGTGTTTCAAGTTTTAAGTATTCTTCAGCTGTTTCGTTACCATATCCAAAAATAATATCTCTGGAAATTTCACCATGAATTGGATTAATGGTTATTTCATTTTCAACAGTATCCGGTGAATATTCAAGTAACCTAGAAAGAAAAGGAGTGTAGTTGAAATTCACAAAGTAATACCATTCTGGATTCTCTACAGAGTCCTCCCAGTATTTCATTTTATTATTGTATTCTAGAATACTGCCAAAGAAATGTCTTCTGTATTTGTTTAAAATATTAGAGTCCAAATGCTCATAATCAATAGACCGTAAAAAAAGCTTTAGTTCCTCCTTTAAATAATTAAAATGCTTATTAAACTCTATAATACCATCAGCTTTGATATTGGATAAAAATTTGAAATATAAATCTTCAATATCAACCCATCTATTTGTAGTGTAAAAAGTAAGTAACAGCTCCAAAAAAGAGTGCTTTGCTCTAAGGTTAAAATGAAAAATTGTCTGTGTAGAAAGTTTTACTCTTTCTTCATTTATTTCCTTAAAGTTCAAATCTTCATCAATAACTTTTTGAACAAAATTAATTGATGCCTTATTTGTAGAAACTTGAAATAGGGAGGTTTCAATATGAAATACCTCGCGATTATTTTGTGGTAAGTCTTTTTTAAGAAGTAGCTTAATGGACTTTCTAATGACCCAATCCAGAAAATCTGAATATCTTGTTGGCATTTGAATTGCCCTATCGAATCCATTTCCAATAAGTATAATTCTATTCAAATTATCAACAATTTTATAAATGTTATCCCCAAACGTTACCCCCAAATAGGATAAAACCCCCTAAATAAGGGGGTTTTATGTGGTCCCGCCTGGGACTGAACTATTCTTATATTCGACTCATTTTCAGTGATTTATAAACCTTCGAAACTAATTACTCACCGAAAAACTCACCAAAACTATATTGGATTTTAAATGAACGTTTATATAGTTAAATATAGCCAAATACTATTGTAAAGTCTCAATCACGCTTCCACAGGTAAGCATTGCATTCCCAAAATACGGGTTGCGTATTTCCTGTTCCGTACTTAACCAAATAGCTCCTTGATTATTGTCGGCCATAGGGCATTGTTGTACATAAACCGTTCCTTCCAAGGATTCGAGATTGGAAGCGAGCGCAACCAAATTTTTATTGAGAATCACAAAATGCGCACGTTGATTTTCCAAATCCTCATTTTTGGAAATGGCTTCCAACATCTCAATACTCTTACTTAAATGACCCTTTTCCATTTTGCCAATAGAGGATTGGTCAAGTTTTCTGAATCCTTCCAAAGTGGTTTTGGCTTCTTGGGCAATGCTAGCTGCATCACTGGCAACGAATGCATCTTTCATTTTAAGGTAAGCCGGTAATGCCTGCTTAAAATCACTTTGAAATGTAACGGGTAATTCCATTTTCATAGCATATTCCATTGTTTCCATTTGATGTTCTTCCTGCATTCCTGTATGCCCTTCGTGCCCTGTGGTCGTTCGGCCTCCCGATTTATTCATCATACTTTTCTTGCCTTGCAATTGTGCAGCCGCATCAACGGTAAATGTACCATTGGTTACAATTTCTTCCCCTGCATCAAGGCCAAAGGTGACTTCTACTTGTTCTCCGTTTTTTGCCCCGACCATTACTTCACGCATCTCAAAAACAGGCTCATCGGCTTTGGCTTTCACATAGATTACGGAGCGTTCCCCTGTCCAGAGCACCGCACTTGAGGGAACATACAAGTTTTCATTGGTCGTTGTGTTCGCACCATTTTCCATTTGCGCTGTCACAAACATACCAGGCTTGAACAGATTTTTTCGATTGTTGAGCGTAGCCCGAACTAGTACCGTTCTGGTAGCATTATTCAAGATGGGATCTATAAATGAAATGGTGCCTTCAAAAGTTTTATTGGGATAGGCATTGGTGGTAATAGTAATTTGCTGTCCTTTTTTGAATTGGGACAACTGGCTTTCATAGGCATCAAATGCGGCCCAGACAGAATTTAGGTTACTTACCTTGGCAATGGGCTGTCCTTTTTTGATATAATCCCCTTCGGCACGCATTACTTCCATTACCGTACCCGATACGGTCGCATATACGGGGAAGTTCTCGGTTACCTTTCCAGAGGTTTCAATGGCATTGATTTGTTTTTCTGAAAGCTTCCACAATTTCAGTTTATTGCGCACAGCATTGTAGAGTTCCGATTGTGTTTCCTTCAAAGAAGCAGCGGTCAACAATTCTTGTTGCGCGGCCACCAATTCTGGGGAATAAATGGTTGCCAAAAGTTGTCCTTTGCGTACTTCCTGACCTTCGTAGTTTACATTTAGCCGCTCAATGCGTCCATCAAAATAGCTGGCCTGTATGGCATTGGCTTCTTCGTTTACGGCAATTTTCCCTGAGAGGGAGACATTATTTTCGGTGCTTCCCAGAGCATTGCCAACAACAGTGGTCTGTACATTCGCCAAGGCCATTGCATTTTCGGTCATTTTGAATTGGTCTTCGGAAAGCCCGTCCGCACTTGTTTCGGCAGGAATCAAATCCATACTACAGATAGGACAACTCCCTGGTTCGGATTGTCGAATCTGTGGATGCATTGAACACGTCCAGACCTCGGTATTGGAATGCGTCGAATGGTCGTGCATTTTCATTTCCGATTTTTCCTGACTTGAATTTCCGAAGAATAGATAGCCCGCCAATAGTCCCACTATTGCTGCTGCTACTATAAAAATGCTATTCTTTTTCATCTGTATAAAATTTTTAAATTAATGTCTTAAAAATTTTAAGACATTCAGCAATTCGCATAAATTTTGTTCATTTCAGTGGGTAAACTTCCCAATGAAAAAATTTGTGCTCATTTCATTGGTTTCTTTTTAATCGTTTTTTAAATTTTAGTATCGAAGGTGAACTGATGTACCAGAGTAGAAAACCGCTCAACACGGTAATCAACCCCAATAGCGAGAAAGCCCTCAATACTGTGGTATTGAAGTCATCCCGACCTTCATAATCCATCGTATGGGTCATCCATAGAAAATCAAAAATGCGCCAATTCCGATGACGAACGGTCTGGAATTTCCCGTCGATTGCCGATACATACGCTTTTAGGTTTTCGTGTCCTTCATAGGAAATCACATACGCGGGCAACAATTTTTCACGATACTCGTGGTGTTTATCTACTTTTTCAATAAAGGCTACATCATTGACTTGAAGTTCTTTTTTGATACGATTCCCTGCGATGTACAGGGCTTCGTCTTTGGTTATGGACGATTTTACCTTTCCATCCAGAGCACTAAAGAGTTGTTTTTTGTTGACCCAGTAATACGGCACGTTGTTGATGTCCCTGATTTCAATGGAATTGATTCCTTTCTCCAGTTTCAATTCGGAAGGTGCTATCAAACCTGTAAAGGCCTGTGATTGATAGTCCATATTTTTAAAATGGTCACCGTGGATGGCATCAATATCCGTCCAACTGAAATAAATGCCACTGATGGTCCACATCAAAAATTGAAGTCCCAAAAAAATGCCGAGGTATCTATGGGATTTCCGAATCCATTTTGCTGTTTTTCTCTTTACCATTTTATCTGCCAAGTTTTAAAATGTTTATCGCCCCCCGAATGACTATGATAAAAACAACGGCACCTATAATTAAATCGGGTACTTTTGAGTTTGTCCAGAGTACAAATAATCCTGCGATTATTACCCCAGAATTAATGATGACGTCATTCGATGTAAATATCATACTCGCCTGCATATGGGCTTCTTTACTTTTTGATTTCTGTAATAAATAAAGGCATAAACCGTTTGCGATGAGCGCAAAAAATGAAACAACAATCATTGTCTTAAAATCCGGTATTTCTGTGGTCATCAAAAACCTTCTGATAACTTCCACAAAACCGATTGCGGCCAGTGCCATCTGAAAATATCCTGCCATTGTCGCTATCTTTTTTTTACGGATTATTGAACCTCCAACTGCAAAAAGGCTCAGTCCATAAACGAATGAATCTGCCAACATATCCAAACTATCGGCAACTAGCCCCATTGATTTTGAAATCAATCCTGTTGCCATTTCAAGTGCAAAAAAAATGAAATTAATGAGCAAAACAGACCATAGCATCTTGCGTTGATTGTTGGCTTCATCCACTATGATTTCTTCGGTGGTTTCGGAAGAAATCAACTCTTCATTAAAATTCAATTCTGCTATGGCAGTTTGTATATCGTCTAATGCATCCTTATGGAAAACCGTTAGCTTTCGATTGGAAATATCAAAGTCTAGTTTAGTAATGGTATTGAACGGTTCAAGTTTCATCCGAATCATTGCCTCTTCTGAAGGGCAGTCCATTTTTGATATTTTGAAAACCGATTTTTTCATTTATAAAGAGGTTTGTATATGATATTACTTAAATTATTGATATGTTAAGTAATTAATGATGGCGTGCTGTACGTAATACTGTTGTATGGCCCTGATACGGTTCATCTCGAACTTTAACCCCAGTTCCTGAATATCGAGCACATCATTAAAATCAATCGTACCCGTTTCATAGTTCTTCAATAGGATTTGCTCGGCATTTTTGGATTGCTCCAAATTTTTGATTTGTGTATCGTGCTGTATTCGGGCTGACATTTTATTCTTTATAGCCGCATCCAAAAGCGATTCCAGTACATTTTCCCGTTCCTGTTTTTCGGCCAATAGTTGCTCTTGTCTCAACTTATTTTGTTTGCTCTGCGACTTGTATTTCTTGTTTAAAATGGGAATGGAAAATGATACGGACGGAATCAAAATATCCTTGCCGTTGTCATTAAAATTGGTGATGGGGCCTTCTGCAACGGCAATGTAGTCTAGACCGAACCCTAAACTCGGACTACTTTCCTTTTGGTTCACCAATTCTGATTGTTCCACAGCAGCAAACAGTTTGTCATACTTTACCAATTCAGGGTGCAACTTTAGGTTGTCCAGATTATCATCGTCTGTTTCCAAAAGAAGTTCCAACTCATCCACCACAGCAACCGTTATGGATTTTTTTCGATTTAAAAGTTTATTGAAATGGGTCTGCTCCGCCATAAACTGTTGTTCCAGTACGCTCTTGGAAGCGGTCAATTCATTCTGGCGAATCTGCAATTTCAATACATCTACGGCAGATGCCTTGCCTGTTTCCACAGAATTCAAGGCCAAGGTTTCATAGGTTTTTAAAAGGGCTATCTGCTCATCAAAAATGGCTTGTTGTGCCTTGAGCGCATAGAGTTTATAATAGGATTGTGATACATCGGCCACCAGTTTACGTCTGGTAATCGCAATGTCTTCGTACTGCGCATCGGCCACTGAACTGGCATAGTTTTTACGTGCCGTAATGACCCCAAACCAAGGAATTCGCTGCTTTGCCGAGACCTTAAAGCGTTGTGGCCCTGTGCGGGTCTCTGGACTACTCACGGGAACGCCTACACCAAAATCGGTATTGGGCAATGAGGAAGCCTGATTTACTTTTTCGGAAGCAATCTGATATTGTAGTTCAAAGCGTTGAATCTTGGGATTGTTCCTTTCTGCTTCTTCCAAATAGATTTGCAACTCCTGTGCATTCAATGGGATGGATGCCGTAAAAAGAACACTTATGTATAGTAGCTTTTTCATTTGCTTTCTCATTTTAATTGGACTTCTTTTCGCCAACTGTATAAGACAGGCACTACGAAAAGGGTGATAAGTGCAATGAGCATTCCCCCAAAACTGGGTATCGCCATAGGTATCATAATATCACTTCCCCGACCCGTAGAGGTTAAAATAGGAAGTAAGGCCAGTATGGTCGTGGCCGTGGTCATCAAACAGGGGCGTATTCTTTTTTGCCCAGCTTCTATGACAGCAGCACGTACCGTTTGAAGGTCTTTGGGTCGGTTGCGCTCAAAAGTTTGGGTCAGATAGGTTGCCATAACCACCCCGTCATCGGTGGCAATACCGAACAGGGCAATAAAACCGACCCATACCGCAACACTTAAATTGATAGGGTGCATCTGGAACAGTTGTCTTAGATTTTCCCCAAAAAGACTGAAATTGAAAAACCAATCCTGCCCGTAAAGCCATATCATCAAGAAACCGCCTGCAAAGGCTACCGCAATACCTGTAAATACCATCAAGGAGGTGGCAACGGAACGGAATTGGAAATAGAGAATCAAGAAGATGATGGCCAGTGCCAAGGGTACCACTACAGATAAGGTTTTTTCTGCTCGTAGCTGATTCTCATAGGTGCCCGCAAATTCATAATTAAGACCTTTGGGTACTATTAAATTGCCATCGTCAATTTGCGATTGAATAGCTGCTTGTGCGTTTTCCACTACATTGACTTCGGCATAGCCGTCCAATTTATCAAAGAGTACAAAACCTACCAGAAAGGTGTCTTCGCTTCGGATATTATGTGGCCCTTGTTCGTAACGTATGGTGACAAGTTCACTTAAGGGTACAGGGCTTCCTTTGGAAACGGGAACATAGATGTTTTTTAAATCCTCGGGATGGTCGCGCAGTTCCCTTGGGTATCGCACTCGCACGGCATAGCGTTCACGACCTTCCACGGTTTGGGTGAGGGGCACGCCACCAACAGCCACCGAAAGTACCTGTTGCACATCTTCAATGGTAATTCCGTAACGTGCCAAACGCTCTCGGTCAATATCGATGAGCAAATAGGGTTTGCCCACGATCCGTTCGGCAAAAACAGCCTGCTCTTTAACCCCTTCAACGGTTTTTAGGATGTTTTCCAATTCCAATCCAAAGGCTTCGATTTGTTTTAAATCCTGCCCTTTTACTTTGATGCCCATTGGTGCGCGCATTCCCGTTTGCAACATTACCAATCGGGTTTCTATGGGCTGTAACTTGGGTGCAGAGGTCACTCCAGGCAGTTTGGTCACCCGTACAATTTCGTTCCATATATCATTTGAGGAGCGTATCTCAGGTCGCCAATTACGGTAATATTCCCCATCATCGTCAGCAATCAATTGATTGCGATTGATACGATAGGGGTCGGAAATGAGATTGCTGTAGTTCGATTCATTCTCGTATTCCGAATTCGGATTGGCCACCAGTTTTCCATTTTTTAGTTCAAACAAACCATCTTTATTGACCTGATACCTTTGTGGACTACCGTCAGAATTGAGTTCGTATTCGGTTCGGTACTGTATGTTATTCTCGTACATCGATAAGGGTGCAGGGTCCAATGCCGATTCCACACGACCCGATTTTCCCACTACGGTTTTGATTTCAGGGATACTCGCCACCGCCATATCCAATTGCTGTAATACCCTCTTGTTTTCGGCGACGCCAGAATGTGGCAAGGATGTGGGCATCAACAAGAAAGAACCTTCATCCAAGGAGGGCATAAACTCTTTGCCCGTTGAACGCATAATCAACACTCCAAAAACAACGATTGCCGTGGGTAGGGCCAAAAAGGCGAGCTTGTTTTGCAGTGCCCATTCCAAGATTCGGGTATAGTACTTTCTAAAGACCCAAAAAGTGCCCAACAACCCAAAACAGATAAGGGCCACAAAAATGAAGTTGATGACAATACTTCTATCAAAACCAAGAGGTCTCCAATAGACCGCTAGAAGGCTTACGATAGCTACTATGGAAACGCCGATATTCCCTAGATTGAATTGCTTTCGCGAAAGCATATCCCGCATAAATAAAATGGAAAGTGCTCCAAAAGCAATCAATAACAGCCCCAGACCATAGCCAAAAATCAAGGCTGTTATTCCCAAGACAATCAACAGTCCATTGATGGCGTATCGGAATACGGTTTTAATCGTGTTCTTCTTGAAAATATAGGCAGCAAAGGAAGGTATCAAGAATAGGGCTACAACAATGGAAGCGGTCAATGCCATAGTTTTGGTAAATGCCAACGGGCGAAATAGTTTTCCTTCGGCACCTATCATCGTGAAGACAGGGATAAAGCTGATAATGGTTGTCAATACGGCAGTAAGGATGGCTCCTGAGACTTCTGCTGTGGCGTTGTACACCACCGTATTAATACCCAGTTGTTGTGAGGGTTCCAATTGTTTGTTCTCATCCAGATGCCTGATGATATTTTCGGAAAGTATGACCCCTACATCCACCATTGTTCCGATGGCAATGGCAATACCCGATAAGGCCACAATATTGGCATCCACGCCAAAGGCTTTCATTGCGATAAACACCATCAGTACGGCAACGGGCAACAGGCCTGAAATTAGGATAGAAGCTCTCAGATTAAATACCATTACGATGATTACCAGAATGGTAATCAGAATTTCCAGTGTCAATGCCTCATTGAGCGTACTCAATGTTTCCTGTATCAATTCAGTACGGTCATAAAACGGTACTATGGTAAGCTGTGAGGTACGTCCATCAGCTAATACTTTTGAGGGCAAGCCCGCCGATAGTTCGGCAATCTGTTCTTTTACATTGGTGATTACTTCCAAGGGGTTTGCTCCATAGCGTGCCACTATGACACCGCCGACCACTTCTGCACCTTCTTTATCCAAAATGCCACGTCTGGTCGCTGGGCCTAAATTGACATTGGCGACATCCTTAATTCGTATCGATGTGAAGTTCTCTGCATCGACCACCGCATTTTCTATGTCCGCAATGGATTTTACATAGCCCAGACCCCGTACCAAATATTCGGCTTGATTGATTTCTAGGGTTTGCGCACCAATGTCTTTATTGGATTGCTTTACGGCCTTTACGATATGGTGTAGTCCAATATTGTATTGCCGCATTAGTTCAGGGTCAATATCGATTTGATATTCCTGAACATAACCGCCAATGGAAGCTACCTCGGATACACCACTGGCTGAAGACAGGCCGTATTTTACGTAGTAGTCCTGTATACTACGTAATTCCTGTAAATCCCAACCGCCCGTAACATTGCCATTGTCATCACGCCCCTCCAAGGTATACCAAAAGATTTGCCCCAAAGCAGTGGCATCTGGCCCCAAAGACGGATTGACCCCATTGGGAAGTAATCCCGATGGTAGGGAGTTCAGTTTTTCAAGAATACGGCTACGCGACCAATAGAACTCGACATCTTCTTCAAAAATGACAAAGATGGTGGAGAAACCGAACATCGAAGAACTACGGATGGTACGCACTCCTGGAATTCCCAACAGGGAAGTGGTCAACGGATAGGTAATTTGGTCTTCAATATCCTGTGGACTACGCCCCGCCCATTGGGTATAGATAATCTGTTGGTTCTCGCCAATATCGGGTATGGCATCTACGGCCACAGGGTCATTGGGCATCCCGATAGCTATCGGGACGGTGTCCCATTTAAAGGGGGCATTGACCACTCCCCAACCTACAAAAATGGTCAGTAGTAGCACGGCTACCAACTTGTTCTCTATTAAAAATTTAATGGCTTTGTTAAGCATATCATCTGAATATTTGGATAATTACAGGCGTTTTACAAAAGCGGTACAAAACACGTTTAGCCCTATACGGTTGACCGCAGGGCAAATTTGTAGTTATCCAAAAATCAAATTAAAAACGTCTCGTAGAGGACTTGATAGTCTTTGTCGAGCAAGGGGGGCGGGTGCCCAAAATAGGATACTGAAGTTACATCAGTTTCCTGAAAAGTATTAAGATAGCCATATGCATATGAGACCAGAAAAACTTGTTGTTCCAAGTCCAGGTCAAAAAAGGAAATCTTCAAATCTTCTTGTCCCTGTAAGGTGAAAGTCTCATCATCACAACAGGATTTTTCGAACGCGAGGGACTTATCAGCACCTATATCCATACCGCAGGTATCGGCATGGGCAAAGAAAGCAATATCCACGACCTTGCCCATACAAATATGCTTATCGACGGTCCACGAGACCGTAGAAAGCAAGACCAATAGGGCCAGCATTGAAGATAAAATTTGACGTGAAATCGCTTTCATTTCCCTACAAAACTACAAAATGTTAACAATTATTGTCTTGTTTAACAGAAGTTTACAAGTTGAAAAATCTGGTTCACGCTAGTCTGATATCCTATTCGAAGAAAACTAAAAGTATTTATTCAATCAGTTGTTTAAGCGAGCAAAACACAGTTTTGCGCTGCAAGCGTCCCAAATACTTACACAAACTAATACTACTGAGCGAGGCATTATTTTTTAGTAACCCCTTCTCATTCTGTTTTTAAGAACAGCAAGTTCAGTGGCGTTTGTATCAATGGTCCAGTAGGAGTTGCCAAACCTGGGCTTGACCAATTTTACTTTTGAAAGGAACTGTAAAACCTCTTCTTTTTCTCCTTTGTACTTTTCCTCTAGTTGACTTAATCGTTCCTTTGGAATCATCCCTTCCAATTTGTTCCACTCCTCTTTTGTCATTTTTTGAAACTTCTATTCAACCTGTTTGGGTTCCCTCCTTTCTTTACAATCTCATGTTGTCCAAAAAGTGCGAGTAGCATTTCGTTGGTGGGTAAAGTCTGTGTCTTTTCAATATCCCTTACAATGGCAATTAAAGCATTAATCCTTTTACGGGTCTTCTCACCATCTTCATCAACTCGTTTTGGAAATTTGCTTGATGGTGATATCCCATGCCATTCAAAAAAGTCTATGACCGATTCCAAAGTTTCAGAATAAGACTTTGCTATTTTCCTTGAAAATCGCCTGAACCTTTTAATGGTTCTATGATGTAATCGTATTGTACCAAATCCATCCATTTTCTTCATTTTTATCGTTCAATTGTTACAACCTAAAGCCCTATTTATAAAGGCTGTAGGTTAAATTGTTACAATTTCAAGTTTTCCTCTTTTCTTTATCATCTTTATAAGTTGTTGAAAATCAATAATTTATAATCTATTTTAAAAACGTAGCATCGCTTTAGCGTGCTACCCTCTTGCTATTCAAATCAGGTCTACTTCGTATCCCTAATTTTGAATACGGCAAACCCGCCTTAAATTCCAATAAGTAAGTTGCACCCTATGAAATTTTCCCTTAACGTTTTTCTTCCCGAACACTGGAAAAATTCCACAGGAACCATGTGCAAAAGTCAAGGGTAAGATTTGGGATAAAACCATCGCTAATATTTTCCTGCTACCATTTCCATGTCCTTGCTCAACTTATGGTCAAGCACCTTAGCATAAATCTGAGTAGTTCGCATCGACTGATGTCCTAACATTTTACTTACAGATTCGATAGGGACTCCATTGGATAAAGTGACCGTAGTAGCGAATGTGTGACGGGATAAATGGAACGTCATTCGCTTATTGATTCCACACGTTTCAGATATTTCTTTTAAATACTGGTTCATCTTCTGATTACTTAAAACGGGAAGCAATCGTTCCCCCACTTGCCCAATTGCTGACATTCTGTATTTCTCAAGGATTGCTTCCGCTATTGGCAAAAGAGGAATAGTACTTTGTACTTTCGTTTTAGTTCTCAAGATTCTTATCCATTTTTTGTTCCCCATGCTATGGATGTTTTCCATCGCCAGATTTTTCACATCGATATAGGCCAACCCCGTAAAGCAGCAAAAGAGAAAAACATCCCTTGTCCGTTCCAATCGAGCGGACTTGAATTCCTTCTCAATCAACACTCGTAGTTCAATCTCCGTCAATACCTCCCGATATGTTTTCTTCCATCTTGCTTTCCAGTGGTAGAAAGGGTCTGTTTTCATCCAACTATTGGCAAGAGCTATCCGCACTATTTTCTTGAAATTGGTCACATACTTGACAATGGTATTATGACTTCCTGCTTTGGTCAATTTTAAGTAATGCTCGAAACCAGTGACAAACTTTAAATCCACATTGGTAATAAATAGGTCTTTCCCACCATAAGCCTGAAAGATGAACTTTTCCAAATGATTTCGGGTTCTAACATGTCTTCTATAGGTGTTATAGGTGTACTCAACTCCCAATAGGGATAGCAACTTATCGTTATGGTCATCGTAAATTGAAAGCACCGTTTTGATTTTGCTTCCCTTGTTCAAAAGTTTATTCTTGATGGTGATCGCTGAATACGGTTGTCCTTGGGTAACATACTCCGCTTGGATTCGGCGGATGCGAACCTTTAGGTCATCCAAGTGATAATTGATTTCGTCTATTTGCTGCCCATTTCCGATAACCTTGTTGGAAATCGGACACCAATCCTTGGGTTTGATTTTCCTTTTTAGACTGAGTTCGGCCCTCTTGGAATCGACCGTAATCCGAAGAAAAAGAGGGGACATTCCGTTCTTGTCAGAATCACTGGTTTTTGGGTAAAAAAGGATGGAAAATGTGTTTTTTGCCTCCATAACTGTGCTTTTTGGATTATTAATATCACTTGCAAATCCGAACAAAGAATTGAATGTCAATTCTTTAACATAGTTTGGGCGGCGTTTTTGCGAATAAAAAAGTACTCACCGAATCACTCACCAGAACGGTTGATTTCATATGGTTTTATATGAAATCAATAAAAATGAAAAAGCCTGAAAACAGTTCATTTTCAGGCTTTTAGGGAATTTTTGAAATTTCCCAGTGGTCCCACCTGGGCTCGAACCAGGGACCAACTGATTATGAGTCAGCTACTCTAACCAACTGAGCTATAGGACCTAATTTCTAGGGGTGCAAAATTATACTTTATTTCTTTATATCCCAAAGATTTTATCCATTAGAAATCTCTTGACAGAGTTCGACCAAAACACCATTTGTGGTTTTTGGGTGCAAAAATGCTACGAGCTTATTGTCTGCTCCTTTCTTGGGCTCTTCATTAAGTATCGCAAACCCCTCCCCTTTCAAACGCGCCAACTCTGACCGAATATCCTCAACAGCAAAGGCGATATGGTGTACCCCTTCGCCTTTCTTTGCAATATACTTTGCAATCGGGCTGTCTTCTTTGGTGGCCTCTAATAGCTCTATTTTATTTGGTCCAGACTTGAAGAAGGAAGTGCGAACCCCCTCAGAGGCAACTTCTTCCATTTTATAGCTCGCAACGCCCAGTAATTTTTCAAAAAGTAAATTGGAGGTTTTTAAATCTTTTACCGCAATACCAATATGTTCTATTTTATCCATCTTTAAATTGTTAGGTATAAATGCAAAATAAACGTTCTAAAATTAGTAAAACATGAGGTTGGTCATTAAATCCGTTATTTTTGTACCATGGAAACACAGCGTCAGAAAAAAATAGCAGGAATCATTCAAAAAGATATGGCCGAGGTATTGCAACGTGCAGCAACTGATGGTGGGCTTCGGGGAACCTTAATTTCCGTATCTAAGGTATATGTTACCACGGATCTTTCCATTGCAAAAGTATATGTCAGTATTTTTCCGAATGATAAAGCCAAAGAGCTGTTGGAAGGTATGAAATCAAACGAACCCTTGATAAAGCACGAATTGGCGCAACGGACCAAAGATCAATTGCGCCGTGTGCCCCATTTGAATTTTTATCTAGATGATTCTTTAGACTATATCGATGGTATTGAAAAATCATTAAAAGGAGATGAAAACCCCATAGAAAATCGTGATTTACTGGCCAAACGAAAAAAATCCTAGTTTTTGAACTTTCCATTATACATCGCAAAACGATACTTACGCTCTAAGAGCACTCAAAATGCGGTGAACATCATTAATTTCATTACCTTTTTGGTCATCGTCATAGGCTCAGCGGCATTATTTATAGTGCTTTCCGCTTTTGCAGGTTTAAAAACGTTCAGCCTTCAATTCACCAATACTTTTGACCCAGACCTAAAGGCAATTGCAACTACGGGCAAGTTTTTTTCCATTTCTGAAAAAGAGGCCCAAGATTTAGCCTCAATACCGGGTGTGGTAAATTATGCGAAAGAGTTGGAAGAACGTGTGTATTTAAGTTACAAAAACAAAAACCATATTGCCTATATCAAAGGAATAGACCATAATTACAGGGCCGTTACCGGTTTAGATAGTACCCTCTATTATGGCAATTGGGGCGTTACGGAATATAACGTGGTCGCGGGCAGGAGCATCGTAAACCTTCTCAATCTTGCCGTCAACAATTATCAAGAGCCGCTTCAGGTTATCACGTTAAAACCCGGTAAAGGATCCCTAACCGGTGATGCCTTGAAATCGCGTTCGTTCTTAAATCAATTGTCGGTATTCGTTAGTGGCGTGTACGCGATTGAAGACAATCTTGACAAAAAATATCTTTTTGCACAGCTACCATTGGTTCAAAATTTCTTGGAAAAGGATAGTACCCAAGTATCTGGGTTAAATTTTAAGTTGAAGGAAGGTTCTGATGCAGAACAAGTTCGGAGTAAAATCAAGACCATTCTCGGTGATAAGACGTTGGTATTGACTAGAAGGGAATTGAACAGAACCTTGTACCGCATGTTGAATACTGAAAATCTGGCTACTTATCTTATTTTTACCCTTGTACTCATAATTGCCCTTTTTAACGTGGTTGGTGCCATTATCATGATGATATTGGACAAACGGCAGAGTTCTAAAACCTTGTTCGCACTAGGCGCCACCCTAAAAGAACTGAGGACTATTTACTTTCTACAAGGCGTTCTGGTCACAAGTTTGGGAGGTATCATAGGTGTTTTGATAGGGTCTCTACTGATTCTCTCACAATTGGCCTTTGAATGGTTGAAGATTACCCCTTCATTAGCCTACCCGGTAGAATTCAATTTAATGAATGTATGTATAGTTTTGGCGACAATAAGTTTCCTTGGGGTGCTATCCTCTAAAATTGCCAGCAGCCGGGTTTCGAAAACCTTGATATCCGGTTAAGCAAACTGAAAGTCCGCAAATTTCTCCATGACCTCATCAAAAACGGCAAATACGTCGGCAGAATCATCACTGGTGACCATTTTCATTCGGTATTCCTTAAAATGGGGTATTCCCTTAAAATAATTGGTATAGTGACGTCTTGTCTCAAAAACACCTAGTTTTTCCCCTTTCCAGGCTATTGACATTTGCAAATGCCTTCGAGCTGCTTGAACACGTTCCGTCATCGTTGGTGGTGCAGCATGCGTTCCTGTTTTAAAAAAGTGTTTTACTTCTTTAAAAAACCATGGGTAACCAATACTGGCACGCCCGATCATGGCTCCGTCAAGGCCATATTCATCTCGCATTCGCGTTGCTGCCTCGGGGGAGTCAACATCACCATTTCCAAAGACCGGAATGTGCATTCTTTGGTTATTTTTTACCTCTGCTATTGGTTTCCAATTGGCATTGCCCTTATACATTTGGGCCCGTGTTCTCCCGTGAATGGCTATCGCTTTACAGCCCACATCTTGAAGTCTTTCGGCCACTTCAACGATTTTAATCGAGCTATCGTCCCAACCTAACCGCGTCTTTACGGTAACGGGTAGTTTCGTATGATTGACCATCGCTTTGGTAAGCGAGACCATTAAATCAATATCCTTCAAAATTCCTGCTCCGGCTCCTTTTGAGACTACTTTCTTTACAGGGCATCCGAAGTTAATGTCTATGATATCCGGGCCGGATTTTTCAACAATCTCAACGGATTGCAACATTGAATCAAGGTTGGCGCCAAAAATTTGTATGCCAACTGGACGCTCTTTCTCATAAATATCCAACTTCATAACGCTTTTGGCAGCATCACGAATCAACCCTTCTGAAGAGATGAACTCCGTATAGACGACATCAGCACCTTGCTCTTTGCACAAAGCACGAAAAGGTGGGTCGCTGACATCTTCCATTGGGGCCAATAGCAATGGAAATTCCGGGAGTTCTATGTTTCCTATTTTTGGCAATTGATGTACTGATTTTTAAAGGATTGCAAAATTACGAAATATCTTTTATCTCTGATTGTGTTAAGTAAAGGCGTATTTCGATGTCGACAATTTCCGGCGCCTGCCAGACCAACTTTGTCATATTAATGGCGGCTTTAAAACACGACTTTTGCTTCCACCTCTTTTCCTTTACGATTTACTACCACTTTAGCGGTATCGCCTTCTTCAAATACCGAAAGTGCACGCATATAACTCATCATATCGATTACGGTGCTGTCGCCCAATTGAACTACGACATCCCCTTTTTGCAGTCCAGCAACAGCAGCTGGACGGCTTTCGGTAACCCCATCAATACGCATACCCTTGCCATCAAAAAGGTAATCGGGCATAACACCAAGGCCAACTTTAAACCGAGGCACTTCTTCGCTTTCGTTCTTAGTGGTTCTGAAAGTCAATTTAGCATCGTCTTTTAATTCAGAAATGATTGCAAAAATATAGTTGGTTATCATCTCCATCCCTGCATAATTCAACTTGTCATAGTCGTCAGAGGGTTTGTGATAATCTTCATGTTGGCCTGTGAAAAAGTGTAATGCCGGAATGTTCTGAAGATAGAAAGATGTATGGTCACTGGGGCCCACGCCCGACTCACTAAGCACCAGTTTAAAGCCTGGATTGTTCGCGTTAAGCACTTGGTTCCATATGGGGGCCGTGCCTGTACCACTAATAGAAAGTGTTTTATCTTCACGCAGGCGGCCTACCATATCCAAATTGATCATATAATCAACCGTTGTCAAATCAATCGTGGGGTTCTTACAAAAGTAGTTGCTCCCCAACAATCCCATTTCCTCCCCAGAAAAAGCCATAAACAAATAATTATTTTCCGGTATGGAATCTTTGAGTTTTTCAGCTAGTTTGAGCATTACGGCAACCCCACTTGCATTATCATCCGCTCCGTTGTGAATGGCTTCACCTGCATATAGCGAACCTTCACCACCCATACCCAAATGATCATAGTGTGCGCCAATGACTATGGTCGTTTCGGCCTTATTATCTACGTAACCGATAACATTGGTGCCTGTAATCGAGCCATCACTAGTGGTAAATTCCGCTTCAGAATGTGGGTCGGTTCTGGGTTTAAAAGTAAAGGTCTGAAAATAGGTGCCCATATTTCCTTTTGGGAGTAGGCCAAGGTTTTCCATGCGTTGCTTAAGATATTCAGCAGCCATGATTTCTTGAGGGGTGCCCGTTTCACGACCCGCTAAACTATCACTGGCCAAAAAGGCAATGTCTTCTTGTAGGGTGACTTTTTTTGGGGCTTCTTTTTTACAAGAAACCAATCCTATAAAAATTACCATCAAAACCATTAATTTCCGCATCATACCTTTTATTTTTACGTAAAAATACATATCAAATGAGAATTCTTTTTGTTTTCATTTTTCTATTTCTTTTGAGTAGTTGTAAAACAGAGTCGAAAAAACAAGAGTTCGAAAAAAAGGAAGACACCACTTCACTAATGGCTGGCAGTGATACCCTTATCTATCCTGAAGAAAAGCATTTTAAAAGTATTCGACAAATTACCTTTGGTGGTGACAATGCAGAGGCTTACTGGAGTTGGGATGATCAACAGATGATTTTTCAATCGAATAATGAGGCTTGGGGCATGAAGTGTGACCAAATGTTCTTAATGGACATTGAAGAAGATTTCGAGGATAAAAAACCACCGATGATAAGCACGGGGTTTGGTCGCACTACTTGTGCCTACTTTCTGCCCGATAACAAGCACTATGTGTACGGCTCGACACATTTAGCCGATAAAGAATGCCCTGAGGTGCCCTTACGAAAAAATGGCAACTATGTATGGCCCGTCTACGATTCGTTCGACATTTTCGTGGCGGATCTAGAGGGAAACATAACAGGCCAGTTGACCTATGAACCCGGATATGATGCCGAGGCCACTGTATCGCCTAAGGGGGATAAAATCGTATTTACTTCGGATCGAAGCGGTGATCTAGAATTATATACCATGAATCTAGATGGTTCTGATGTACAACAAATAACCGATGAACTCGGGTATGATGGTGGGGCTTTTTTCTCGCCTGATGGCACTAAGTTAATTTTCAGGGCATCAAGGCCAAAAACTCCGGAAGCGATCAAAAAATATAAAGATCTGTTGGCAGAAGGTTTGGTAGAACCTACTGAAATGGAGCTTTTTATCTGTAATGCCGATGGGTCTGATCTAAGACAGCTCACCTTTTTGGGGAATGCCAACTGGAGTCCGTTTTTTCACCCATCTGGAGAAAAAATCCTATTCTCCAGTAATTTTGAGGCAGAAAAAGGGTTCCCCTTTAATTTATACTTTATTGATATTGATGGTAAGAACTTAGAGCGCGTCACCCACGGAAAAACTTTTGATGCTTTCCCTGTCTTTTCAAACGATGGAAAATATCTGGCGTTTTCAAGTAACCGCAACAATGGGGGCACCAGGGACACGAACCTTTTTATTGCAGAATGGCAAGACTAATCCTTGGGTTGTAATCGGTCACGTTCCGTTTTATCTATGGTTCTTTGGTTTTCTTGTAGCCTAAAGTTTCCGAAGTTATAGGTAAAGCCCAAACGCACAAATTGGGTCTCTGGCACGATTCTAAAACTATTGTCTTGATTTAGGTATCTTGAAGTGTAGGTGCCATTGGCCTCCCCCAAAAGGTCTTCGGCACTAATCGATACCACCGCCCTATTGTTCCATAATGATTTTCGAAGGCCAAGTGTCAGATTGGTAATCGGTGATTGTACGAATGATCCGAACAAATATTTAGATAGATGGCTAAATGTAAGCTCCCCAGTTAAGCTGCCGTCGTTTGAGAGTGTCAAATAATTAGCGAGATATACATAAAATCCTTCAATGGAATTAGTGACCTCTTGGTTGCCGCTTTGAACAGCTACAAAGGTTTCATCTTCATAAAAAACCGAGGTGTAGGCATACAAAAACCATGGGTTCAGAATACTTTTGCTAACGGTAAAATCCAAACCGTATGAGGTACTTCCCAATACGTTTTGTCTTAGTTCGCGTAACGTTAACGTTTCATTATCTTGAAATGATAGCTCGCTGATATAATTGCCGTTGTCTCGATAATAAAAATCAAAAAAATACTCACTGTTTAACGTGTAATTGATGTTGAAGTTATTCGAAAAGTTAGGTTGCAAGGTCGGGTTGCCTTCGGTAAAATCATTCTCATTGGAAAACACTCGAAATGGATTGAGATCGTTGTATTTTGGTCTTTCAACTTTGCGCCCATAATCAAAAGCGAAACTATGTTTCTCATTGGGGGAATACAAGATATATACACTTGGGAAAGGTTCGAAGAACTCTTGTATATTGGTTTCTCCCAATGTTAAAGAAGTGCCCAAGGCGTCGGTGTACTCGCCTCTGACCCCTAATTTCATAGACCATTTTTCCCAATTCTTGACATAACTGACATAAGCGGCGTAAACTCTTTCATCATATTCAAAATCATCTGCCAAAGCCTCACTTACACTTTCATCAGATCCTTGAAAGTTTGAAAAATCAATACTACTCCCTGAGGTCACAGATGAGATTTTTGCCCCTGTTTCAAAAGAGGCATCACCCAAAGGTGTGGCAAAATCAAGTTGACCGGTAATGACATCTATGTTTTGGAAAGCGTCGGTCTGAAAACCAAAATCCCTAATAAAGTTCCCTGTCTCATTAAAATATGTCGAGAGAATGTTCTGTCTTGTGGTCTCGTCATATTTGGTATAATGCCCATTTAAGGAAAGTTTTGCCCCTGGTTTCCTTAGTTTATGCACGTATGATAAATCGAAGGCGAGGTTGTTATTATCCCTTAAACCTGTATTATCTGTAATAAACGTAGAGTCTAACTCGTTTTGGGCATTTCTTATTTCCGTAGCGACGAGCTGGTTCCAATCTTGATTCTGATTGAACAATAAATTCGTAGTCAGGTTAATTTCATTTTGGTCATCAAAGTCATAATTTATAGTAGTATTGATATTATGGGCATCTGAATTGCGCACCAATTGATCATCGGTATCCCAACGTGAAAAAATCGTATTGGTGCCATCAATAAAGTTCACCTCTTTATCGGTCTGAAAATCACGCTTTTTAGGATTATACGTGTAATTGGCAAAAACATTTAATTTTTCCGTTTTATAGTACTGGCTTGTGCCAAAAGAATATTTGGGAAAAATTGCTTGGGTATAGGTGGCGTTGACACTTCCCTTATAGCCTGGAACGATATTTTTGCTGGTAATGATGTTTAAAATGGGTCCTGACTCCGCATCGTAACGCGCCGGTGGATTGGGCATCACCTCTACTGATTTAATATTGACACCTGAGAGGCCTTCCAGCAGATCCCGCACCTCTTGCCCTGTCAATTGTACTTTGCGGTCATTTAAGTAAACACTGGCATTCTGACCTCTGATTTGAAGCTCTTCTTGGTTGACGATGACCCCTGGTGTACCTTTCAAAATGTCCCAAGAACTCCCTTGTGATACGACCGTATTCTCGACCTGAAAAACCAGCCGGTCGGCCAATCGTTGTACGGTTGGTTTTTTTGCAGTGACCACGACCTCGTCCAAACTTTCTGCCTTGTTGGGTATTATCAATGCACCAAGCTTTACGTTTTTCTTAATGTCGAGGGCCAAGGGTTTAGATCCCCGCCCAATATAACTGGCCTGTACTAAATACAAATTCGGTTCAACATCCTCTAATTTGAAAAATCCGTTATCATCGGCAGAAGTGCCCTTTACAAAGGTCGAGTCTATTGAGCTAAGCAATAAAATATTCGCAAATGGTATCACCTCGTTGTCGCTGTTGATAACCTTGCCAGTTATCTCAAAGCTTTGGGCAGATACCCCTAAAAGGGAGAAAAAAGCCATAAAAATAGCAAGTAGTGCGTTCTTCATGGGGGTGTTTGGGTTCTAGGTCAAATCTAAGAAAATAATTTAGACCGCTTCTTTTGCATTTCTTGAGGCACCATGGCAAAAGAACTATATTTGCAGTCTCTATGAAAAAGATTCGGAATTTTTGCATTATCGCCCATATTGACCATGGTAAAAGCACCTTGGCAGACAGGCTTTTAGATTTTACGGGCTCTGTGACCGAGCGTGAAAAACAAGATCAATTACTTGATAGTATGGATTTGGAACGTGAGCGTGGTATTACCATCAAGAGCCACGCCATTCAAATGGAGTATGTTCATGAAGGGGAGACCTATGTACTTAACCTAATCGACACCCCGGGCCATGTTGACTTTTCATATGAGGTATCACGATCAATCGCCGCTTGCGAAGGTGCACTATTAGTGGTAGATGCGGCACAAAGCATACAAGCGCAGACCATTTCCAACCTCTACTTAGCTTTAGAAAATGATTTGGAGATCATACCCGTGCTCAACAAGGTCGATCTGCCAAGTGCAAACCCAGAAGAGGTAACCGATGATATTGTAGATTTATTGGGATGTGATCCCGAAGAGGTGATTCCCGCGAGCGCCAAAACGGGTATTGGCATCGAGGAAATCTTAACCGCGGTCATTGAAAGGATTCCGGCACCCGACGGTAATAAAGATGAGCCTTTACAAGCTTTGGTGTTTGATTCGGTATACAATCCATTTCGAGGGGTCGAGACCTATTTTAGGATTATCAATGGGGAGATCAAAAAAGGGCAAAAGATTAAGTTTGTTGCTACTAATAAAGACTATTCGGCAGATGAGATAGGCACCTTAAAGCTTACCCAGCATCCAAAACAAATCATCTCAACCGGTGATGTGGGCTATTTGATTACTGGTATAAAAGATGCTAGGGAGGTAAAAGTAGGGGATACCATTACCGATGCCCATAACCCCACACAAAATGCCATTGAAGGTTTCGAGGATGTCAAGCCGATGGTTTTCGCAGGGATTTTCCCAGTGGATACCGAAGATTTTGAAGAATTACGTTCTTCAATGGAAAAATTACAATTGAACGATGCCTCTTTGGTCTTTACCCCTGAAAGTAGTGCGGCCTTAGGTTTCGGGTTTCGATGTGGATTTTTGGGGATGCTTCACATGGAAATCATTCAAGAACGTTTGGAGCGCGAATTTAATATGACGGTAATAACAACGGTACCCAACGTAAGTTACCACGCGTTCACCACAAAAAATCCTGATGAGATCGTCATTGTGAACAATCCCTCAGACTTGCCCGACCCATCTACACTAGATCACGTTGAAGAGCCTTATATCAAGGCCACCATAATTACAAAATCAGATTTTGTAGGCAATGTAATGTCACTATGTATCGAAAAGCGGGGGCAAATTACCAACCAGACCTATTTGACCACGCAACGCGTAGAACTGACATTTGATATGCCTTTGGCGGAAATTGTCTTTGATTTTTATGACCGTTTAAAAACGGTATCAAAGGGCTACGCTTCTTTTGATTACGCCCCTATTGGTATGCGAACCTCTAAATTGGTTCGTGTTGATATTCTATTGAACGCACAACCTGTTGATGCACTTTCCGCTTTGGTACATTTTGACAATGCCCAGCATATCGGGAAGAAAATGTGCGAAAAACTGAAGGAGCTGATACCAAGGCAGCAATTCGATATTCCCATTCAAGCAGCGATTGGTGCCAAGATTATTTCTAGGGAGACCATCAAAGCTTTGCGAAAAGATGTTACGGCAAAATGTTATGGTGGTGATATCTCTAGAAAAAGAAAATTATTGGAAAAACAGAAAAAGGGCAAAAAACGCATGCGCCAAGTAGGTAATGTAGAAATTCCACAACAAGCCTTTATGGCCGTTTTAAAGTTGAACGATTAGTAGTATTACTCATCGTCTTCATCAAACATTTTACCAAGGTATACTAGTTTATACCCCTCGCTGTTAGGATCAAAATCCTTACTATTAGCGGGCATAATCTCGATACTTCCATCTGGGGATTTTGTGAATATGGGAACGATATCACTATCTCTTTGGGTAATTTCAATAAGTTCATCGAAATGTTTTTTATCCTTTAGTTCCACTTCGTGGATTGCAGGATATTTACGGGCGGCATCCGTTAATTTGACGAAATCGTCGGTATGTGAAAAAAGACCTTCTTCGGGATTATTTTCCGGGTCGTTCATTTCGTCGGTATTCACAATTCTGAAGGCACCGTTCTCACCAAACTGTTTTTGAAATTTGTCGATGGCAAATTTATTGATATCTGAATTTCCTGTGAGTGCCATAAGGTATCCCATATCGTTCAGTTCAATATTGTCCGTTAAAGAATCAGCGTATATATTGGCCGTCATTGCCTCAATACCCAGTTTTTTCGCCTTATCAATGTTCGTTTGATTATTGTCTATTAGCACCACATGACGTTTGTTTTTCTTCAGATAATTAGCAATCAAACGTGAGACTTTTGAAGCTCCGATAATCAACACGCCTTCCGATTTGGTCAAGAAAACCCCGACCACCTTTGCGAATATACGTGCCGTGGTAGCGTTGAGCAGTACCGTGCCCAGAACAATCATAAATACGAGGGGCGTTATATATTCGGCGCCAGGTTCACCCTTGGCCAATAGTTTGGATCCGAAAAGCGAGGCAATACCCGCAGCTACAATACCCCGAGGGCCTACCCAGCCAATGAACATTCTTTCATTCAGCTTCAACCCCGACCCCTGTGTACTCAAGAAAACACCTAATGGCCTAATTAAAAACACCACAATGGCAAAGAGTGCCACGGTCTGCCAGTTATATAACAATTCTAAATCGCTGATGTCGATATTGGCGGCCAAAAGAATAAAAAGAATGGAGATGAGAAGAACGCTTAAAGACTCTTTGAAATACAGTAGCTCTTTTAGGTTGGGTAGGTTCATATTACCCAAGACCATTCCCATGACCACAACGGCCAAAAGCCCTGATTCGTGTGCAAAAACATCCGACTCTACAAACACCAATAACACGACGGAAAGGGAGACCACGTTCATCAGATAATGCGGAATCAGGTTTTTCTTGATTGCGAAAGCCAGTGCGTGCGCGAATGTAAAGCCAAAGGTGGTGCCAAACAGGAGGATCTTTCCGAATTCAATCAATGCCGTTTGGGTAAAGGCACTACCCTCCCCTACACTGATAAACTCAAAGACCAAAACGGCTACCAATGCCCCGATTGGGTCTATTAAAATACCTTCCCATTTCAATACCGTTGAGACATCCTTCTTCAAGGGGATGTTTCGCAAAATAGGGGTTATTACAGTTGGCCCAGTGACAATGATCAATGCCGAGAATAAAAAGGAAATCTGCCAAGAAAGTCCAAAAATATAGTGGGCGGCCACTCCGGCACCAAAAAACGTAACTACCGAACCTACGGTTATCAACTTGGTGATTACCGGCCCTACGTTTTTGATTTCGGCACGTTTCAAGGTCAACCCGCCTTCAAAAAGGATGATACTTATGGCAAGTGAGACGAAATAATAGAGTCCTTCCCCAGGAAAAAGTCCTTTAGTACCATTCCAAATCGGTTCAATAAGTTTTGTTCCATCCTCGGTGTATAATGTAGCGATTGGGCCTACTAAAAGCCCAATCAAAATCAACGGCAAGATAGCGGGCAACTTTAACCGCCAGGCCACCCATTGTGCTATAATTCCTAAAATGATTATTCCCGCTAGTTCAAGCATCAATTTGAGTTTTCGTAAAAATAGTAATTAAAATGGTCGGCTAATGGTCTTTCATGGTCAATCGTAGCACAGAACAAGCCGATCTTTCGGTAAATTTATCCTTACCCGTACCAAACAAAACGCTGATCCAATTGTCTTTCTGTGGTGTACCAAGAATAAGCAGGTCAAAACTTGCCGAGGCCTTTGAGATCGCGGCAATCGGGGCATCATCTTTTTGAATGATCACCATGCTCGATGTATTCACCCCTAGTAAGCGTTTTTTTGAATTTGATTCCATTTCATTGATCGTTTCCCATTCGGTATTATTGGGTACAACATGTAATAACGTCAATGAGGCGTTATAGAATCTACATATTCTATCGGCTACATTAATAAAATTTTGGTCACTCCTGCCGGGCCGTAGGGCCAATAGTACCTTGCCAATATAGCGAACCCCGTCATCTTTGAACAATGCGAAATTTGAGTTGATGTGGGTCAATAACCATCCAATCGGGTTACTTACCAAGATTCCATTATGCGCCCTACCGTTCCAACCCATTACCAACCAATCACAATGGGTTTGATTACTAAGTTCATGGATCGTATCGGATATCTCGTGGGTCACCGCAGCTTCAAAATCCACATCGATATGCTGTGACATTGCCAAACGGGCAACCCTTCGCTCTAAAGATGCAATCCTAGGGTTTTCTTCGACCATGGCATCTAAAAACGTTTGGTTTGGTACTTCAGTAACGTTGACCACTTGAATTTTTTCCTTCTTATTGATCGCTGCACCGATTTCGACCAACATTTCAGGCGATCTTTCATTGCCTAAAAGGGGTACGACCACACCGGCATCCGATGCCAGTTTTCCATCTAAATTTTGCATCATTTTAGGTTGGTTGCTACGATACACGATTTTTTTATCCCTTTTTCTTTTATATAAGAGATACAGTGCCGGGCGGTGTCCGTACTTTCTTAATATCCCTGTTCGTGTAGCGTTCTTGCCAAAGAAGAAATAAATGACAACGCCAAGAACAAAGATGCCGACAATGGCCAACATCGGGCCTGAACCTAAAAGGATGAGCAATGCGATACCACTCAAAATTCCGAACAATTGAACAAAAGGGTAAAGCGGTGAACGATATGGGGGTTTGTACCATTGTGCCGATGTTTCCCTCAGAACGATTACGCATGCGTTTACCAATATGAACATCATTACCATAAACGCACTGGCGAGTTTTGCAATTTTCTCTACCTCTAAAAAGAGGATGACCATTGCCATTAAAAAACAAGTCATTACGATAGTTACCACTGGAGTCAAATACTTACTGTGGATAGTGCCCATAAACTCTGGCAGCAACTTATCTATGGCCATTGCAAACGGGAACCTTGAAGCTGCAAGAACCCCGGAATTTGCCATGGATATGAGGGTAATTACCCCAATAAGGGCAGCGATATACCCAACATAGCTTCCACCTAATATTCTGGCAATGGTATAAATTGGTTTGATGTCGGTCTGCAGTGCTGAAAGGGGAATATTGCCTACCAAAACAAAGGCAACGGAAACATAGATTATGGTCATAATGAATAAGGACAGAATCATCGCCCTAGGCAGATTTTTACCCGGATTTTTGATTTCTCCTGCAATTGCGGCCACTTTGGTTACCCCGGCATATGAAATATAAACGAAGGCAACCGTTGAAAACAATCCCATATTGCCATCGGTCAGAAAGGGTTCTAACAGGTCTGATGAGGTTTTCGGAAGACCGAAAAGCAAAATAAGGGCTAGGGTCACCAAGCTTAGGCTAACAATGAAAATCTGAACTTTACCGACCTTCTTCACGCCCATGATATTCAAAAACAAAATCAGCGATAAGAACAGAACGGCGATATATTTCGTTAAACCAGCATCAATATTTACCAAAATGGAAAGGTAGGCCCCAAAGCCGACCAAGGCAAAAGCACTTTTGAAAAGCAAGGAAAGCCATAGCCCAAAGCCTGCGATGGTACCAAATAAAGGCCCAAAGGCACGTTCGATATACACATAGGTTCCCCCTGAAGATGGCATTGCCGTTGCCAGTTCGGACTTTGATAATGCAGCCGGCAAAATGCAGATCGCGGCCAAAAGATAAGCTACCCAAACAGAAGAGCCCGTTTTTGCCGCAGCCAGACCGGGCAACACAAAAATACCGCTTCCCAACATACCGCCAATACTTATGGCAATCACTGAGGTTAATGATAAACTACGCTCTAATTTTTTCAAGTTGGTTTGATCTGAATGCTAAAAATAGGTTTTTTGAACCAATATCCTACACGGCTTCCATTCTACCCATTGATTATGATTTTATAACCCGTTCCCTACATATTGCATGGGTAGATTAGCCGATTTCTGTTAAAAAACGACTAATAATCCAGTGCTTTTGAAGCAATTACAATACGCTTTTCTTATTTTGTGCGTCATTTTGTTTTAGATGACCCTTTACCCCGTAGAAACAGGAAACTTTAAGTTGGATGGTGGCGCCATGTTTGGTGTTGTTCCAAAAACGATTTGGTCAAGAACAAATCCTGCCGATAGTAATAATCTAATTGATATTGGGGCAAGAAGCCTTCTTATTGAAGATGGAAGTCGTCTCATTCTTATTGACGCAGGTCTCGGCAACAAACAATCTGAAAAATTCTTTGGCTACTATCACCAATGGGGTGATGCCACCCTAGACGGTTCTTTGAAAAAACTGGGGTTTCATCGTGATGACATTACCGATGTGTTTATGACACACCTGCACTTTGACCATTGCGGAGGTAGCGTGCAGTGGAACAAAGACCGAACCGGTTATGAGCCTGCTTTTAAGAATGCATTGTTTTGGACGAATGAAGCCCATTGGCAATGGGCTACCGAACCTAATGCCAGGGAAAAAGCCTCTTTTTTAAAAGAGAACCTGTTGCCCATGCAAGAAAGCGGACAGCTTCGATTTATCGAAAGACAGGGGCAAAGCTTTCTAAAAAATTCAATTTTAGGGTTCGACATCCTTTTTGTCGATGGCCATACCGATAAACAAATGATTCCACATATCGATTACAAGGGCAAGACCTTGGTCTTTATGGCTGATTTACTGCCCACGGTAGGCCATATTCCCTTGGCATATGTCATCGGCTATGATACCAGACCTTTGATAACATTGGAAGAAAAAGCCTTGTTTCTAGACACCGCAGTAGCAAATGATTTTGTGCTCTTTTTAGAACATGATGCCCATAATGAGCTCTGTACCTTACAAAACACTGAAAAAGGGGTTAGATTCAACAAAACATACACCTTCAATGAAATCTTCAATACATAACTAAAATTACATTCTTAAATACGTTCTATGATACTCACCTATTCAAAGTCTTTTTTCAAATTATGCGCAAGCAGCGTTTTCTTAGTAGGTTGCGGAGCCACAACATTGGTCTCAACTCCAGTAGAAAACATAGATGCCATACCGCTCAAAATCGTTGAGCTTAGTGAAGAAGAAAAAAAGGCATGGGGTCATGCTGATTTAGTGACAGACACCATACCCGGAATGAGTGTTGACAAAGCTTACGATGAAATTCTAAAAAACAAACGTGGCGAAACGGTCGTCGTTGCGGTACTCGACTCTGGTATGGATTTGACCCATGAGGATCTCAATGGTGTCTTGTGGACGAACGATGATGAAAAGCCCGGTAATGGAAAAGATGACGACAATAATGGCTATGTTGATGATATACATGGCTATAATTTTTTGGGGGAATCATATAACGAGCAGCTCGAGCTTGCCAGAATGCTTCGCTTAAATGTCGGTAGTGCCTCAGATAGGGCAAAAGCCCAATTACAGTTAGACAAAGACTACCCCGAGGCATTGCAAAATAAAAATCGATACGAACAGTACCTTCAAATAAGCACTGCTGCTGATAAAGCCGTTAAAAAAGAGCTAGGTAAAGACGCTTATACCAAAGAAGAGCTAATGGGCCTCAAACCCCAAAGCGAAGAAATGCAACAGTATGTTTCCATAATCAAACAATTGTATCAATTCGATGACAATATTGATGACATCATAGCAGGGTTCGAAGATGGGGTAAAACATTTTAGTGATCAACTGAACTACAACTTGAACAAGGATTTTAATGGTCGTGAAGTCGTAGGTGACGATCCCTATGATTTTAATAGTAGGGGATATGGTAATGGCAATCCTAAAAATCGTTTTGAAGACGAAAGCCACGGTACCCATGTAGCTGGTATCATCGCCGCTGAACGCAATAATGGTATCGGCATCAACGGTGTGGCCAAAAACGTTGAATTGATGAGTGTACGTGCGGTGCCCAATGGTGATGAGTATGATAAGGACATCGCTTTAGGAATACGATATGCGGTCGATAATGGGGCCAAAATCATCAATTGTAGTTTTGGTAAGTCTTTCTCCCCTAATGCCGAATGGGTGTACGAGGCCATAAAATATGCCGAGGCAAAAGACGTATTGATCGTACATGCCGCCGGAAATGATGGTAATGATTTAGATGATAAAGAGAACACCAATTTTCCCAATGACCATGAGTACAGCGGTTCAGAGTTCGCTGAGAATGTAATTACGGTAGGGGCCCTGGCTCCATCATATGGTTCAAAAATGCTTGCCGGCTTTTCTAACTATGGCAATGCCAATGTTGATGTTTTTGCACCTGGTGACCAAATCTACTCTACAATGCCAAACAATTCATATGAATTTCAAGGCGGTACCTCAATGGCAGCTCCCGCAGTAGCGGGCGTCGCTGCATTGGTTCGTTCTTATTATCCTAATCTATCCGCAGCGCAGGTAAAAAAAGTACTGATGCAGTCTGGGTTACAATCAAAGACAAACGTAATCTTGGCAGGTGATGCCTCAAATTCAAAACCGTTTACACAAGTATCGAAGTCAGGTAAAATGGTGAATGCCTTTAATGCATTACTTTTGGCCGAAAGCATTTCGAAAGGAAAAATGACCTTAGATTATAACGCAGAATAATGATAAAGCTAGTTAAGAAAATCGTTTTTGCCCTATTGTGTGGGCTTACAAGTCTAATCGCCCAAAACAACACCGGTTATTGGCAACAGCACGTTGATTATACCATGGATGTTACCATGGATGTTAAAACGTACCAGTATTCAGGCACACAAAAATTGGTCTACAGCAATAACTCATCTGAAACCCTGAACAGGGTATACTACCATCTATACTACAATGCCTTTCAGCCAGGTAGCGAAATGGATGTTCGGTTGCAAACCATAAAAGATGGTGATAAACGTATGTTGGTAGATGGCAAAAGTAGAATCGCATCCCTTTCAGAAAGTGAGATGGGCTATTTGCATGCAACCGCATTGACCCAAGATGGAATGCCCGTAAAATTCAATGAGGAGGAAACCATTCTTGTGGTCGATTTGGCCAAACCGATTCCACCCGGGGGAAAAACAACCCTTAACATGGATTTCAAAGGACAAGTGCCATTACAAATTCGACGATCCGGACGTGACAGTAGTGAAGGTGTTGCCCTCTCAATGAGTCAATGGTACCCCAAAATGGCAGAATATGATTTTGAGGGATGGCACCCCAATCCATACATCGCCCGAGAATTCCATGGTGTTTGGGGCGACTTTGATGTAAAATTGACCCTTGACAAGGACTATACCGTCGGTGGAACCGGCTACTTGCAAAATCCGAATGAAATTGGTCATGGGTATGAAGCCCCTGGCACCAAGGTCAAAACAAAGGGAAAAACATTGACTTGGCATTTCAAGGCGCCCAATGTGCATGACTTTATGTGGGCGGCAGACCCCGAATATGTTCATGATATTGTTGAAATGGAGAATGGTCCAGCTTTACATTTTTTCTACAAAAACAAACCTGAGCTCGCTGAAAATTGGAAAAACCTTCAGCCAAAAACCAAAGCAGCAATGGAGTTCTTTAGCAAGAATATCGGCAAATACCCTTATGAGCAATATTCCGTGGTTCAAGGGGGTGACGGCGGCATGGAGTACGCCATGAGCACTTTAATAACAGGCGATAGAAAATTTGGTAGCCTAGTAGGTGTTATGGTGCATGAAATGGCACATTCTTGGTTTCAACATATTCTAGCTACCAATGAGTCAAAACACTCTTGGATGGATGAGGGCTTCACCACTTTTATTAGCAGCTTATGTATGGACCAGATCATGGATCAAAATAAAGAGAATCCCTTTGAAGGTTCTTACAAAGGCTATTACGCCCTTGTCAATTCAGGTAAAGAGCAACCACAGACAACGCATGCAGATAGGTATGACCTTAATTTTGCCTATGGCATCGCTGCGTACAGTAAGGGATCCATATTCTTATCGCAACTTGGTTACATCATAGGCCAAGACAAATTGATGGAAACAATACGAAAATATTATGACGATTTTAAATTCAAGCATCCCGTGCCGAATGATATCAAACGAACGGCTGAAAAGGTTTCCGGAATTGAGTTGGATTGGTATTTGACCGATTGGACGCAAACGACCAATACCATCGATTATGGCATTCAAAAAATAACCGAAAAAAACGGAAAGACAACCATAACCCTTGAACGTATTGGTCTTATGCCAATGCCCTTGGACATCTTAGTAGTTGATGCGAACGGAAATCAAGAAACCTATTACGTTCCCCTACGAATGATGCGAGGTGAAAAGGAAAACCCTTACCCGAACCTCAAAAGAACCGTTGTTGACGATTGGGCTTGGGCTTATCCGACCTATGACTTGGTCATTGACAAACCTCTTGATGAAATTACGGGCGTCTTGATCGATCCCTCTAAATTAATGGCAGACGTAGATCAAGGGAATAATGTCTACCAACAAAATTAAGCCAAGGGTTAAAACACATCAAAGAATTCACTGTATGTCACTATACGGTGCATTCTTTAACTGATATCAAATGGATTTTTCCCTTGCAAAGAAAGAACGTCTCAAAAGTAAAAAGCACATTGAAAAACTATTTGCTGAGGGAAGGCACGTGTCGAATTTTCCTTTAAAATTGGTATACCTGAACACTCATTTTGCAGACAGGGCTTCTTTAAAAGCGATGGTGATAGCCCCCAAAAAAAACTTTAAAAGTGCTGTTAGTCGAAACCGCATCAAAAGGGTGCTCCGCGAGGCCTATCGCCTAAACAAACACGTTGTTTTTAACAACATTGAGGGACATTATGCGTTGGCTATTTTATATCTTGGTAAAGAAATGCCCGATTACGAAATGGCAAACCATAAAATGCAAGGGCTTTTAAAAAAATTCAATGAAGAAGTATCGAATGAGAAAACTAGCTAAAAAACGGCTTTTCATACCTGTTTTTGCCATGGTGTTCCTGTTGGTGGGCACCAGTTTTAAAAGTGATTTTTTTGAGATTGCCAAACAAATTGAAATTTTTACCACACTTTTCAAAGAACTCAACATGAACTATGTTGATGAGACCAATCCGGCTGAACTTATGGATTCGGCCATTAAAAACATGCTCAATGAATTAGATCCCTATACCCGGTTCTTGAACGAACAGGATGTAGAGGAATATAAGATCAAAAATGCCGGGGAATATTCCGGTATTGGAGCCCTTGTACGTTCTTATGATGACCGCCTTTTGATTATTGAACCTTACAAAGGTTACCCGGCCGACAAAGCAGGCTTAAAGGCTGGCGATGAAATCATTCAAATTGGCGATATCAAGGTTTCCGATTTTGATGATAATGCCAGTGAGCTTTTGAAGGGAGCCAATGAGACCAATGTAGACATTACCTTTAAAAGGCAAGGGCGAACCAAGAACGCTACTATTAAAAGAGAAGGTGTTGAAGTAGACGCCGTACCTTATTACAGTATGGTCGACGACAAAACCGGCTATGTCGTACTCTCTAGGTTCAATAGAAAGGCATCTGCCCAAACTAAGGCAGCAATGCAGGATCTCAAGGGCCAAGGTGCCGAACGGCTAATCTTAGATCTTCGAGGTAATCCTGGAGGGTTGCTCTCAGAGGCCATAAATGTGACCAATCTTTTCGTGCCTAAGGGAGAGTTGATCGTCACGACCAAATCAAAAGTCAAAAAATTCAATCAAGAGTACAAAACCAAAAAACAACCTGAAGATTTAAATATTCCACTTGTGGTATTGGTAAATGGAAGCAGTGCCTCAGCCAGCGAAATCGTATCGGGTGGTTTACAAGATTTAGATAGGGCGGTGGTCATGGGGGCGCGAAGTTTTGGGAAGGGTTTGGTGCAAAGACCCCTAAAACTGACCTATGGTACCCAGCTCAAAGTAACAATTTCAAGGTATTTTACCCCTTCGGGAAGGTGCATTCAATCTTTGGATTACTGGAACAGGGATGAAGAGGGAAATGCGGTTCGCAATAAAGACTTCAACAAGTTCAAGACTAGAAATGGTCGGATGGTTGAAGATGGTGGGGGTGTTATGCCAGATATCGAAATTGCCTCAGCAAAATCAAATTCGCTCACGGATGCCTTGGTAAATGGTAACATCATATTCGATTTTGCAACGGACTTTTATTATAAGAACCAATTTGAAAGCACCGCTGAATTTTCGTTTACCAATACTGATTATAACGAATTTAAAAACTTTGTTTCCAGCAAAGATTTTACATTTCAAACCGAGACCGAAAAACTTTTGGAAGAAGTATTGAACAAAGATGATAGCCTTTTAGGGGGCAATGTTCAAAATAAATACAAAGATCTACTACTGGCCGTTAATCAAGGTAAAATTGAAGCTTTGGATTCTTTCAAAGCTGAAATCTCAAAAAAATTGGAAGATGAGATTATTAAGCGCTACTTCTATCGTGATGGCCTGTATGACTATAATCTAAAACACGATGACGCTATTTTGTCAGCCGTAGCATTACTCGCTGATCAAAACAAGTATCAAGCCATTTTAAAATAATATCCAACCACTTTTTTTACCTTTTTAGAATTCGAGTTCATACTGGTTTTCCAAAAGGGACTATAAAGAAGCATGCGAGGGCATTGTTATGCCATTTCTTTATTGGTTAACGTCAGAATTTAGAGTACTTTAAACCCTCGAAAAATGAGATAATATTAGTATTGTGGAGGTCAGGCAGTCGGATTTTTCGGAAGTTTACCGAATCCCTAACCTTAAAGATATCAAGAACGCTGAAGTTTTTTTCAATACCTATTCGAATTAAAAATGCAGTTACCCCAAAAAAGCAGAGTGCATATTTTCAAGAAAATAAAAAGGCTCCCGACCAGGCTTCGATTTGTTTGTAAAACTTTTATATTATTCTTTTACAGTCTGGTTGCTAACGCACAAGAACCCCTTGAACTTGGTAAGATCATTGATTCGGTCGCAGTGACCAACACAAAAGATCAAACCTATGCTATTTATTTACCTACATCTTTCGATAAAGATGCCCTAAGTTCCATCGTTTTCGTTTTCGAACCTGCAGCACGTGGTGTGATCGGTGTGAAGCCTTTTGTAGAGGCATCTGAAGAATTCGGCCATATCATCGTTTGTTCGAACAGCTCTAAAAATGGACCTATGGAGAAGAGCTTTGAAATTGCCAATGCACTCTTCAATCATATTTTCAGCACCTACGACATCAAAGAAAATGAGATGTACGTTTCGGGATTTTCGGGCGGTGCACGACTGGCCACGGCAATCGCCTCATTAACCAATCAATTTACCGGGGTTATTGCCTGTGGGGCAGGGTTTTCTTCGGTGCCTTCACATACACCATCTACACAAAATTTCAAATATGTCGGTCTTTGTGGTAATGAGGATATGAATTACAGGGAAATGAGGAACAATAAAGTTTATCTCAATAGGATTAAATTTGAACATACGCTAGTAACCTTCGATGGGGACCACAGCTGGCCACCTCAAGCACAAATAACAAAAGCCTTTCGTTGGTGCTATGCCCAAAAAGAGAAAGACCCCAATCTTCTTTTGCCCTATTTGCAAAAAGCCATTTTCGAGACAAGGGAATTGGTGAAGAATGACCATTTCTTACTTGCCGATGAGAATTACGAGAGAATTTTGGGTACGTACAAGACTTTTTTCACGCTAGACTCCATCACTACGGAACACTCACAGCTAAGAAAATCCAAATCATATAAAAAAGCCTCTAAATCTTTGGCCTTATCATTGGAAAAAGAGGAGGGTATTATGGGTAAGCTGAGGGAACGGCTCAAAAAAGATTTTGCTTCCCCCAAAAAAGCCGATCTTGGATGGTGGGAAAAGGAAATAGCCAATCTTGATAAAGACCAAAAGGATATATCCGAACAGCAACGTAAGATGTTCGCTAGGGTTAAGTTCGGTATTTTCGTCGATATTTATTACCGAAGCCAACCTGATTTTTATAGCTCCAATGAAAGTCAATTGGCCCTTAGCAAAAAGCTACTGTCCATTATTAAGCCGAAGGAGTAGTAATCAAGTTGATGTAACATCGGTTTCCACATTATCAAAATAGCGCCTAGCCGCCCAACCAAAAAACACTTAAGATACTTTTACTTTAAAACGGTACGCACCCTCAAAACAACCCCGAAGATACTGCAGATATGGGGCCGGTAAATAAATATAGGTTTTTACTTACTTTTTTAACATTTATTCCTATTTTTAAAATGATTTATTTTCTTCTAATCCTACAATTTCTAAATGTCTGAAAAACAAGAGCCAACCGACCACAATACCGTAGTTTCCAAAAATAAATTTTTAAGTTCCTTTTCTATTATTGGTGTTGGGGCAAGTGCTGGTGGATTAGAGGCCTTAAAGGCGTTTTTTGATCAGGTCCCCAGTGATTGTAGACATAGTTTTGTCATCGTACAACACTTGAGTCCTGACTATAAGAGCCTGATGGCCGAACTTCTTTCGAAAAATTCCGCATTGCCTATTCATGAGGTTACTGATAATACCGAAGTAAAAGGGGGCACGGTCTATTTAATACCCCCAAAAAAAAATATGACCATTGAAAATGGGTTTCTTAAATTATCAAACAAGCCCCAGACGAAAGAATTAAACCTTCCAATCGATATTTTTTTCCGATCGCTGGCAAAAGAATGCACTGAGAAAGCCATTGGCATTATTCTAAGCGGAACCGGAAGTGATGGTACCAGTGGTGCCGGTAGCATTAAAGAAAGTGGTGGTATGGTCATGGTTCAAAGTCCTGTACAGGCCAAATTTGACGGTATGCCCCAAAGTGCCATAAATACGGGGCTGATTGATTATGTATTACCTGTTGAAGAACTTCCGGGTGAATTGCTCAATTTTATCGAGCATCCTAATACCGCTGGATCTTTGGAAGAAAAAATCATGCGGGAGGAAACGGTGCTCGTAAAGGTTTTGAACCATGTGAACAATCTGACCAATATGGACTTTGAATACTACAAACGTCCTACCCTAATCCGTAGAATCGCGAGGCGAATGGGGGTCAACAAGCTCAATACACTCTCCGATTATAAAAATTTCTTATACGAAAACCCAAGTGAGTGCCATGTGCTCGCTCGTGAGTTCTTGATAGGGGTCACCAACTTTTTCAGGGACCCAGAGGTATGGGAAATCCTGAGGGAAGATTTGATCCCGAAAATCATTGCGGATAAATCACAAGATGAGATCATCAAAATTTGGTGCGTAGGTTCCAGCACTGGTCAAGAGGCCTATAGCATGGCCATTTTGATCAATGAAGAACTTCAAAAACAGGGAAAGAACAATACGGTCAAAATTTTCGCAACGGATATTGAGAAAACACATTTGGATATTGGGAGTAGGGGTGTATATCCTGAAAGTATCATAGCCAATGTATCAAAAGAGCGTATTTCGGCCAACTTCATTAAAAAAGGCGACGAATACCAGATTCGTGAACACATTCGGCGTATGGTCATTTTCAGCCAGCACAACGTGCTGAAAGACCCCCCCTTCAATAAAATGGACATCGCCGTATGCAGAAACCTGCTCATCTATATGCAGCCCGTGGCCCAAAAAAAGGTTATTGGCGTACTTCAGTATTCACTGAAATTAAACGGCGTTCTAGTACTGGGTAGTAGTGAAAGCGTTGGTGAATATAAGAAGGTCTTGATTGAAATTGACCGAAAGGCAAAACTGTTCAGAAACGGTAAGCTTGCAAAAACATTGGGGTTAGAGCCTTTGAACTATCCTGAAATGTCAAAATCTACGAAATCACCATCGCTAAGCGCACAAAAGAAAATCGTAGAGTCAAAGATGGCCGAAATCATGAATGCTACTTTGGCAGAAGAGCTTGATATCGCCACGGTCTTTATCGATGATCAATACAATATCCTCAATGCCTACGGAGAATTTAGAAAGTACATCAGCCTACCCGATAAGGGATTTAGCATCAATTTGTTGAAAATGGTACCTGACCATGTTTCTACGATTATCAGTAGGGCGGCAAAAAAACTCAGAAAAAGTGACAAAGACGAAAAGCACCGCTACAACGCCATTCGATTAAAGACCGAAGACGTAGATACGGTCATCGACCTTTTGGTTTCCTCATTTTCATTTACCCCATCTCGTGATCCCCTGCATTTTTTGCTTGTTTTCATTCCGAATAAAATTGAGAACAACGGCAAACCCGTTCTTGAGGAGTTCAACCTCGATTCAAACAATTTCCATATTGCAGAGCTTGAGTCAGAACTTAAAGAAGCCAAGCACAACATGCAAAACCTGGTACAAGAAATTGAAACCAGCAACGAAGAACTTCAGGCTACCAATGAAGAATTGTTGGCCGCCAACGAAGAACTACAGAGTACAAACGAAGAATTGCAGAGTGTCAACGAAGAACTTCACACCGTAAATGCAGAACTTCAGCAGAAAGTCGAAGACTTGGCCTCGGTCAATGCCGATATGGACAACCTGCTGAAGAGCACTGATATCGGCACCATATTCTTAGATCGAAATATGTACATCAGAAAGTTTACGCCCAAAATCAGGCAGTATTTCAATTTAATGGACAGTGATATCAGAAGGCCAATAGACCATTTCACCTCAACGTTCAAAGATGCGGGCAAGAACATTGTCGCCATTGCCCAAGAGGTCTTGAATTCAGGAAAACACGTTCAAAAAGAAGTGCAAGACATCCATGGTAACTGGTTCTTACAAAAAACGATTCCTTTTTATAACATCAACCAAACCATCGATGGTGTTGTTATGAGTTTCGTTGATATCAATGAACTCAAAGATGTTGAAAACGCTTTAAGGATAAACGAAGAAGAATTCAGAAGCCTTTACGACAATGCTCCCGACATGTTCTTGAGCCTAGACGAATCGGGCAATATAACCTCTTGCAATAAAGAGCTTGTACAGAAATTGGAATATAGGTCACATGAAGAAATAATTGGAAAGAATATTTTAGAGGTCGCTACCGGATTCTCGCAAGAAGAATTGGATTACGATATGGGCGAACTTTCAAAAGGAAACGAACTACGCAACTTGACCCGTTGTGTGATTACAAAGAAAAAGAAAAAGGTGCCTATACGCGTAAATGCAAAACCCTTTCTCAATGCTGACGGCAGTTTTAACAGTGTCATTGCAAGTTGGCGCGATATCTCAGAACTAGAAAAGGCCGAACGTGCCCTTACCGATAAAAATATGGCTTTCGAACAAGTGCTCGAAGGCACCATGGCGGGCTATTGGGATTGGATGATACAAGAAGATACGGAATATCTTAGCCCAACATTCAAGAAAATGTTCGGGTACGAAGATCATGAAATGGAGAATTCACCAGAAGCCTGGCAAAAAATCATACACCAAGATGATTTGCCCATGGTTCTTGAAATTTTCGAGAAACATGTAACAACAAAGGGTCAGTTTCCCTACGATTGCGAAGTAAGGTATTATCACAAAAACGGGCATCTGGTATGGGTTTGGTGCAAAGGAAAAGTCATAGAATGGAGCAGTGATGGAAAGCCCGTAAGAATGGTGGGTAGCCACGTGGATATTACAAAACTTAAGGAAATACAGGAAAACTTGAGCCAAAGCAATCAAGAGTTGGAACGTTTTGCCTATGTAGCCAGTCATGACCTGCAAGAGCCCCTTCGAACCATTAAAGATTTTACCGTGTTGTTGCGTGAAGAGTTTTCAGGTGCCATCAACGAGAATGCCGAAACCTATATCAATTTTGTGGTACAGGCATCGAATCGAATGGGTGCATTGGTAAAAGGTATTCTTGAATACTCTAAAATCGGCAAAAAATCAGGTTTCGAAATGGTAGACTTGAACCAAGTTGTAGAAGATGCCAAAAAAGACCTGATGTTTCGAATAAAGGAGTCAAACGCGACCGTAGTGGTTTCTAAACTTCCATCCATAATGGGAAGCCCAATAGAGCTACATTCCCTGTTCTTGAATTTAATCGGCAATGCACTTAAGTTCACTGCCGATAGAAAAGAGCCGGTGGTGACGATATCCTCCAAAAACAACAAAGGTCAGCTACAGATAAGTGTACAAGACAATGGTATCGGTATCGCCAAAGAAAATCAAAATAAAATATTCGAGGTTTTCAAGCGATTGCACAATTTAGATGACTACGAGGGAACCGGCATTGGACTTGCACACTGCAAAAAAATCGTACAGCTGCATGGAGGCACTATCTGGGTTGATTCGGTCATCGGTGAGGGTAGTACTTTTCACTTCACTTTAAACACAAAACCTAGGACAAATGCTCAATAAAATCATTTTGGTGGATGACAATGCCGCAACGAACTTCATTCATAAAAAGTTTTTGGAAAAGGCCCAGGGATCAAGGGAGGTCGTCTCATTTCAAATGGGTCAGAACGCCATAGACTACCTTTCCGATTGTGATAATACCATTCCTGAACTTCTTTTTGTTGATATAAATATGCCTACCATGGATGCTTGGGAGTTTTTAGAACATTTCAAGACTATAGAGCGACCTGAAAAAGACAAAGCGAAAATAATTCTATTGACCACCTCACTAAGCCCCCAAGATGAAATAAAAATTACCGAACGCACCGAGGTCGAGAACGTAATGACCAAACCTCTTGATGTTGCGTCGATCCAAGGTGTTCTTAAAAGATATTTTCCATTACTTTCTCGATGAACTACATAGTTGGAAAATCTTCACAACAAAAACAGCTGAGCTTTACCACAATATCCTAACAATTCACAACAAAATTAATTTTGTAGTATTATTCCTACTATAAATTGGGCCAAAATTCAGTTATAGTATGGAAAAACTTATTCAAAAACAGCCCTTAGCCTCTCGTTGGATACATCAGTTACCTTCTTCAAGTGTTTTGTTGGACAACAACTTGAATCTTATCGATGCGTCAACCACATGGTTTAAAACTTTTGGTTTTGACCGAAGTAAGACAATCGGAAAACCCTTCTTGAAACTTTTCGCAAGGTTTGACGAAAGCTGGCAAGACAGTTTCGACTACGCCCTCGAGGGATTAAATGATATTCAAATAATAGATACCCATATAGGTGAAAACGGGGCCGAACAAGATTTCATCTGGAATATCAACCCATGGAAAGATGGCTATGGAAAAAGTATAGGGGTTATCTTAAATGTCAAGGACGTCAGTGAAAAAACCGCCCTCGAAATAGAGCTTAAAAACACTCAAAAACTTTTAAAGGAAAAAGGGGCCATTGCCAAAATCGGAAGTTGGGAATATAATGTCAACAACCAAAAAATGTATTGGTCAAAAGAATTAAAAGAGATTTTTCAGATAGACCATCTTGAGGCCGCCAGCTATAAAAAATCAGTTGCTTTCTTCAAAAAGGGCCATGATAGAAACACCATAACCACACTCTTTCATACGGCCTTGGAAATGGGCAAACCTTGGAATAAAAACCTAAAGCTCACCACAAAAAAGGGCGATACCATATGGGTAAATACCATAGGTAGACCAAAATTCAAAAATGGTAAATGTGTTCGGATAATCGGTACCATTCAAAACATCAATGATTCGTATTCACCAGAAATAAGTACACCGGCAAAAAACGAAGTATCCCAAGATTCGTGGGCTGCTTTTGAGAACTTACCTATCGGAGTGGTCAAAATTGATTTTCGTTCTGGTGAAGTTCTAAACCTCAACAATGAAATACTCAATGTGCTCGGTTTTCAAAAGCATATGCTCTTGAACCGTAACATTGCCAAATTTCTTTGGTTCTCAGAAGATGAGCAAAAACAATGGTACAAGTCCATTCTAATCAACAAAGCCTTCAATGGACTCGAAAAGCAAGTGTTTTTTGAAGACTTAGACCAAAAATTAGTGTTTCGCTTTAATGGCACCCTTTTACCTGATAATAGCCTATTAGTCAGTTGTGAGAACATTACCTCATATCAAAACAAAGAAGGCCAGATAAAGGCAGAATTGGATTTGGCCAACGCCGAATTAGACAGGCTGACCCATTTTACCCATATGGTTTCCCATAACTTAAAGGCGCATGCCACCAATCAAGACTTGTTATTAAACTTTCTCAGCGATGAGAAAAATGAGGCAGAACGAAAAAATTTGCTGACCATTCTTTTTAAATCCTCTGAAAATCTGACCAGCAGTATCAAAGGCTTGAGGGAACTCGTAACGATCCGTCACAAGATAAACGAACAAAAAGTGCCCGTACTGTTGAACGATATCATTTATCGAACTTTAGAAAATAACAATGGCCTTGTAAAACAGCACGGGGTCAAGATACATAATGAGGTATCAGAAAAGTTTACCGTGAGGGCGGTACCAGTGTACCTCGAAAATATCGTTTCGAGTTTATTGGTCAACGCCATAAAATTCAAGAACAGCAATAAACAGCCTGTTGTTTTTGTATCGACCCAAGTAGTGGATGACTACTATATTTTCTCCATAGAGGACAACGGTATTGGTATTGATCTCAATAAAAAAGGAGATAAAATCTTTCAGCTATACAAGACGCTTCAAAACATGGACAGTTCAAGCGGTATGGGCCTTTATCTAGCCAAATATCAGATTGAGTTGATGGGTGGTAAGATAACCGTTGATAGCACTTTGGATAAGGGTAGCATTTTCAGGGTTTATTTACCTATCTAGAAAGAAAACGAGTTAAACCAGTAACTTACTTGATAATGGTGTCCGCTTATTTTAGGCGGACATTTTTTTGTTTGGTACTAACGTAAATCACTACTTTTAAATCATGACAAAATTAAGGGTCTGTGAACTTTTTGCCGGTGTAGGGGGGTTTCGTTTAGGCTTGGAAAAAACAAATGGTTTTAAGGTAATATGGAGTAACCAATGGGAGCCTTCGACAAAAACCCAACATGCCTCTAAGGTCTATGAGGCTCGATTTGGTGCTGACCAACATAGCAATCGAGACATTCAACAAGTACCGACCGCGCAAATACCAGACCACGATGTCTTAGTAGGCGGATTCCCCTGTCAAGACTATTCCGTGGCTACTACGCTGAAAAACTCAAAAGGGCTTATCGGAAAGAAAGGGGTGCTTTGGTGGTCTATACATCGTATTCTCGAAGAAAAAACCAATAAACCCAAGTATCTTATCCTAGAGAACGTAGATCGTTTGTTGAAATCACCGGTTACGCAACGAGGGCGCGACTTTGCCATTATGCTTAATACTTTGAACAGTCTGGGTTATGCTGTTGAATGGCGGGTCATCAATGCAGCAGATTACGGAATGCCACAGCGAAGACGACGTATCTTCTTTATTGCCTATCACGACCAAACGAATAGTTTTCAAAAAATACAAAGCGAATCACCTAAAGACTGGGTTTTGAAAAAAGGTGTTTTCGCTTCGGCTTTTCCGGTTTCTGAAACCATCCAGAACCTAACATCATTTGAATTGGAGAAGGATTTGTTGAAGATTTCAGAGACGTTCAACAAAAATCAAAACAACACACCCTTCGAGAATACGGGTCTCTGTATAAATGGAACTGTAACCACGTTGAAGAGCAATCCCGAATATGGTGGTGAACGTATTATTTTATCAGATATCCTACAAAATGGCGGAGTACCTGAAGATTTCTATATTCCCACCAAAGACCTACCTAAATGGGAGTATCTAAAAGGCAGTAAAAAAGAGGTCAGAACCACAAAACAAGGCTTTCAATATAATTATTCTGAAGGCAGCATGGTCTTTCCAGATGCACACGAAAAACCCTCAAGAACCATAATTACCGGTGAGGGTGGCAAATCGCCATCCCGATTTAAACATGTGGTAAGCACTCCGAAAGGTCTTCGAAGGCTTACCCCAATTGAATTGGAACGGCTCAACATGTTCCCTGACGATCATACCAAACTTGATGGTATATCGAATACAAAAAGAGCTTTTTTTATGGGTAATGCCCTAGTGGTCGGTATTGTAGAAAGAACAGGGCGGGCATTATTGAAGCAAATCGAGGAAAGTTGAAAAAAAGCACTTTCAAAAGCGATTTAAGAAAAGAACAGCGGCTTTCTGAATTTGTTGATACCATTTATTCAAAATTTCTAAAAAATTATCATTTCGAACGCATTTCAAATATCAAGCAGCAATTAGCAGGTATAGATGTCAACTTTACCCATAAAGCTTCAGGACACACCTACCATATAGATGAAAAGGCCCAATTGGATTATCTGAATGAAGACCTGCCCACATTTGCGTTTGAGCTTTCATATTTAAAAGAGGGTAAAGAAAAAATAGGATGGTTGTTCGATACAAAGAAAAGAACGGATTTTTATGCATTGGTAACGGCCTTATTTGAAGATGAAGGGGAGTTCTCTTCTTGCAAGGTCACCCTAGTCAACCGACAGAAGTTGATTAGTATGCTTTCAGAATTTGGGTTTAACGCCGAAAAATTACAAAATTACAAATCACTAAATGGGCATGGTAAAATAGAGCTAGAAGGCCTCCATCCAAAAACACAGGGTTATTTATACCATTCTAAAAACAACAAAGCGGAACAACCCTTAAACTTAATATTGAAACTTGACTGGCTGATCGAAAAAAAGATCGCTAGGCGTTTGATCTGAACATCCGAATATGCGGAATGCCATCTTCTAGATATTCTTTCCCTGTTTTCTTAAAACCCAAATCACTATAAAATCGAAGTAAATAAGTCTGGGCGGATAATTCTACCTCCTTTTCTTGAAGTGTCTTAGAAATGTAGTCTAAGCTAGCTTCCATAATAGTTCTTCCATATCCATATTTTCTTTCACTCTTCTTGACCACTACCCTTCCTATAGCAGTGTTATTGAAATAATCCCCCGCTTTGAATATCCTCGTATAAGCGACCACCTCCCCTTTCTTCAAGCCGATAATGTGTATCGCTTTTTGATCTTTTGCATCAATATCTTGATAAACACAGTCTTGTTCCACCACAAAAACCTCACTTCGTAACCGCAAGATGGCATACAGTTCAAAAAGTGTCAATTCACTAAAGTGTTTGATGCTTACCTCCATTTATTGATCTTGTACAATTATTTCTTTTATCGCCTTCTTCAAATTCTGCTTGAATATTATTATTGCCATAAAATTGGTACACATTATTTTATCAACTAATTCATAAATGGTATTAAAACCAAATCCACCAATGCTACATTTTAAAAAATAATGGTTATACAAGCCCTTTCAATGGTAAACAATCTGAATTTCAACCAATTAAGAGTATGGTATCTTCTCTATGCGTCTTTCATGGCGTCCACCCTCAAATGAAGTATTTAAAAAGGTATCCACCATTTCCAATGCTTGTGGCAGTGCAATGAATCGGGCTGGTAAACTTAAAATATTGGCATCGTTATGTGCTCGTGCCAAAGCCGTGATTTCCTTTGTCCAACACAACGCCCCTCGTATCAACTGGTGTTTGTTAATAGTCATATTCGCCCCATTACCACTACCACAGACCACAATGCCATAATCGACATTACCTTGGGCGACATCATTGGCTACCGGATGTACAAAATCAGGATAATCCACACTATCCGTTCCATTGGTACCGTAATTGACTACGTTGATTTCCTTTGATTTTAAAAACCCAACTATAGCAAGCTTATACTCCGTGCCTGCGTGATCATTTCCAATTGCTATTTTCATGATATTTCTATTGAGATAGGTTGGTACAAAGGTAAGACACTTTTATTTTCAAGCTGTTCATAAATAGAATTTAAAAAACATAGCTTCCTTTAAATCAAGTTATTAAAAAATAGGTGTGTTTGTTGATAGCCAGCGGAAAAATACTAATGAAGAAAATTGGTTGTTTTGATTTTTTTTAGCATTACTTCGTTTTCTTCAATATCTGTTGGTCATTCCATCAAATTTTAACCAAACGATATCAATATCATTTACCTCATAGTTAACATTAAAAAGACATTTAGTTATCAAAAAAACTTGTTGATTCCATTTATCAACAAATACTGATAAGTACCGCAACTAACTGATTTGTAAATTCCTTTGAAGTCAATTCACTGTCAATAAATTTTTTAAAGTAACCTAAGCAACAAAAGATAGCTTTTTTTATTCCAGTTATCAACAGGCAATAATAAGCATCATATTTATTTTAAATTTTAAAAAAGAAAAAATGAATTATTTATAATGTTAATAAGGTTGACATTTTTGTACAGATTTTAATTTGTACTTTTCAAACAAACAAATGTTTTAAATGTCAAAAAAGAAAAAGAGGGCTAGAAGTCAAAGAAAGAACGAGATTACAAAGGGCATTTTTGAAGTACTGGAAAAGGAACCCGGTAAAAGCTTTAATTATAAGCAAATTGCATCTAAACTTGGTATTACCGAAGCCCAAGATCGAAATGAACTCATACGCAGATTGGGGCAATTAAAACAGAAGGAGCGTATTCGTGAGGTTGAACGGGGTAAATTCCAAAAAATGGCTTCTTTAGAGAAGTTGTATACCGGGCGCGTAGATCTCACTACCAATGGTAATGCCTATATTATAATTGAAGATCTTGAAGAGGATATTTTCGTTCCAAACCATAAACTGAATAAAGCATTTCACGGCGATACCGTCAAATTGTCGGTAGCACCGAAGCGAAAAGGAAAACGACCTGAAGGAACCGTGGTCGATATTGTGGAACGCAAAAAATCAAGCTATGTGGGTATTCTTGAAAAGAAAAAGACCTTTGCTTTTGTAAAACCTACGGACGCTAAAATGTATACGGATATTTTTGTTGCCATCGATAATATAAAAGATGCGCAAGACGGTGATAAAGTTTTGGTGGAATTAGGTGATTGGCCAAAAGATGCTGATTCACCTTATGGAAAGATAACCGAGGTTTTGGGCAAACCTGGGGAACACCATACTGAAATACATTCCATTCTCGCTGAATATGGCTTACCCTATGAATTTCCATATGATGTTGAACAGTACGCCAATACGTTGGATACCACAATAAAAGCAGGGGAAATCAACAAACGTCGTGATATGAGAGAGATATTGACGTTTACTATCGATCCAAAAGATGCCAAGGATTTTGATGATGCCCTATCTTTTGTACCGTTGGAAAATGGTAATTATGAAATAGGGATCCATATTGCCGATGTTTCACATTATGTGTTGCCCGATACCCTTTTAGATGAAGAGGCCTTTAACAGGGCAACCTCAGTGTATTTGGTAGACCGGGTAGTACCCATGTTGCCAGAGGTATTGTCCAATAATGCCTGTTCACTGAGACCGAATGAAGAAAAGTATACATTTTCGGCAATTTTTGAATTGGATAAGAATGCTGTGATAAGAAATCAGTGGTTTGGTAGAACCGTTATCAATTCTGATGAAAGATTTGCCTATGAAGAAGCCCAGCATATCATTGAGACCAAAGCAGGTAAGATTCCAAAGGAAGTCTCGATTCGAAATGGTGGATATACTGTTTCGGATGCTATTGTCAATGCGACGATAACGTTGGATCGTTTGGCAAAAATAATGCGGAAGAAACGAATGGATTCCGGTGCGATTTCCTTTGATAAAGTAGAAGTTCGTTTTCGTTTGGATGAAAAGAATGAACCCGAGGGGGTTTATTTTAAAGAGGCTAAGGATGCCAACAAGCTGATTGAGGAATTTATGCTTTTGGCGAATAGAAAAGTAGCTGAATTCATTGGCGCACAAAAACCAAAGAAAACATTCATATACCGCGTTCATGATGAACCTGACGAAGAAAAATTAATGGCCTTGAACGGGGTCATATCCAAATTTGGTCATAATGTTAACCTTAAGGATAAAAAGAGCATTAGTACCTCATTGAACCAACTGTTAGAGAATGTGAAAGGTAAAAAAGAACAGAACCTAGTTGATACCCTTACGATACGTAGTATGAGTAAGGCCATTTATACTATTGATAATATCGGGCACTACGGACTCGCATTTGAGTATTACAGTCATTTCACGTCGCCGATCAGAAGATACCCAGACGTCATGGTACATCGATTATTGCAACACTATTTAGACAAGGGAAAATCCGTCAAGGAGGAAGTTTACGAAGAAAAATGTAAACATGCATCTAATATGGAGGTGTTGGCATCAAGTGCAGAACGTGATTCCATTAAGTATATGCAGATCAAATTTATGCAAGACCATAGTAATGAAGAATTTATCGGGGTAATTTCCGGGGTCACCGAATGGGGTATCTATGTTGAAATCATAGCGAACAAATGTGAAGGTATGGTGCGTATTCGTGATATTAAAGATGATTACTATAATTTTGATGAAAAGCAATATGCCATTGTCGGGGAACGCTTTAAAAAAGTATACCAATTGGGAGACGAGGTGGTGGTAATGGTAAAAAATACCGATTTGGTCAAAAGGCATCTTGATTTTTCGTTAATAGGTAAAAGGGAATGATACTTTTTTGGAATAAAATTTGTTTATATAGTTGACAATCAATCAAAAACTGAAAATGATGAACAAACTATATGTCATACTGATGTGGTTTTTTTTGTTTCAAACCACAAGTGCCCAAGATGGGGAAATAACACAAGAACTTCAACCATTTACCGAAGTAAAGGGATTTGATGGGATATCAATAAACCTCATTGAGTCAAATACAAATAAAGCTGTCATAACTGGGGCGAATACGAGAAAAGTAGCCATTGTCAACAAAAACGGTAAACTTAAGATTCGGATGCAAATCGATAAGATTTTTAGTGGTTATCGCACTTTTATCGATTTATATTTTACTGAAGAACTCAAGATCATCGATGTCAATGAAGATGCACGTATTACATCAGAAAGCACCTTTGAACAAGATATATTGGAACTAAAGGCCCAAGAAAGCGGTGAATTGGAATTGAATTGCCAGACCGAACAATTATTGATCAAAGCGATAACCGGCGGAAAAATCACCACCACGGGCTTTACCGATAATCAAGATATCGTCATTAATACCGGTGGAGCTTACTTAGGTAATGGGTTTAAAAGCAAGTTTGCCACAATTTCAGTGAATGCCGGAGGTACGGCAGAACTATATGCCACAAAATATGTAAAGGCCGACGTGAAAGCCGGGGGTTTGGTAAAGGTTTATGGTGATCCTGAAAAAATGGATGAAAAAACAGTTTTTGGAGGTAAAATCGAACGTGTAGAATAAGAGATGATTGAAGATGTACAGGCTGCGATTCCACTGGGCTTTTTATTAAGCTTCATGGTGGGTCCTGTTTTCTTCGTTCTTTTAGAGACAAGTGCGACAAAGGGCTTTAGGGCCGGACTCACTTTTGACATTGGTGTGATCTTCGCCGATATCCTGTTTTTATTGATAGCCTATTTCAGTAGTTTTCAATTATTGGAAAACTTAAGCAACCAGCCCGGACTATATGTTTTCGGTGGGATGATAATTTTGGTCTATGGAATTGTAATTTTCGTAAAAAAAGAAGGTAAAAAAGAAGGGATAAAAGCAAAGAAAGCCACTTATTTGGGTTTATTGGTCAAAGGTTTTCTATTGAATTTCATCAATATCGGTGTTTTGGTATTTTGGTTGGGTATTCTAATTATAGTAGGCCCCAGTTTGGATAATGAGCCCAATAGGATACTTGTTTTTTTCACTACCATGTTAGCAACGTATTTTATGACCGATATATTTAAAATAATTGCCGCTAAGCAGCTTCGTAAAAAGTTGACCAAAAAAAGGATAGGATTGATCAAGAAAGGGCTGGGTGTGGTTTTGGTGATATGCGGCCTGGTTTTGATTACCAAAGGTTTTCTTCCTAAAGATAAGTTCGACATCAAGAGGGGTATCGAAAAAATCAATGAACAAAAAAACCGTCAATAAAACCAGTTTTATTGGAGTTATCGAGTGCGCCGAGGGGGAACCGGTGTCATCTCTTCTTCCAAAAAACAAAAACCCTCCCATTTGGGGAAGGTTTTGAGGCATCGAGCGCCCCGAGGCTTCGGGGGAACCGCTGTCTATCCCTTCTTTCAAAAAAATAAAAACCCTCCCAATTGGGGAAGGTTTTGAGGCATCGAGCGGATTCGAACCGCTGTACAAGCTTTTGCAGAGCTGTGCCTAGCCACTCGGCCACGATGCCATAAGCGTGTGCAAATGTAGCACACTAATTTCTTGTTTCCAAAATAGACGGGGGCTATTGTTGACGGCTAAGTATTACGGATACACTTTCGACATCCCCACCGATCGGCGGGTTTATTTTTGAAACGGAAACCTCGGCGTTATGTATTTGGGGAATTTCCGAAAATGCTCGGTCTAAAATCCTTTTGGCGACGTGTTCCAAAAGCTTTGATTTTATATTCATTTCCTCTTTAACGATATTGTTCAAATGCACGTAGTCGACGGTATCGCTTAAATCATCACTATCCGCTGGTTTTGAAAGATCACTACTGACTTCCAAATCTACCCTATAATCACTACCAATGATACTTTCTTCCTTCAAGCAGCCATGCCAGGCATGTACCCTAATATTGTTTAATTTGATTTTGCCCATTTCTAGTTGAATAAGGGACAAAATTAACTCAAAGAAAGGGAATTTTTAGTACGTACAACGACAATTACTGATGCCCTGGAATAAATCAAGCCCCACCGTCAATACGTGCGTACCAGAGCTATAACCAAGAATTTCATTCGTGATTACCTGATAAGAATATCCAAAGTAGAAGTTGTTCTTTTTAAGACCAGCAATAGGTGCCACATAAAGTGGCGATCCCAATTGATCGTTCAAGAAACGATAGGTAAGCCCTAGGTAATAATAATCCTCAAAATCGTGAAATCTGAATTTTGCATTGACATCCGTTACCGAACGACCATCATTTTCGAACCATTGAAAAAATACCGAAGGCTCAAATTCTATTCTGCTATTCTTATTTTTAAGAAAGCTGTAGCCAACATAGGCATAGTAGTTTCTGAGGGTATTCGGTTCGAATGTCGGGTTGAATTGCTCTAGATTTTTGGGCAATATGTTAGATGCGTTCAAGCTGAGGTAAAATTTATCGTAACGGTATAGTACGCCCAAATCGAAATTGTGGTTTACCGTAGAGCGATCATCGGTTGGTATTTGTCCATTTTCATCCCTAAAGTTTTCGACATCAATACGAAATTGGTTAAAGTTATACGAGATTCCAAAAGACAAAAACTCGTCTTCATAACGATCTAAGGTCAAGTGATGTGCAAAAGACACCCTTGCACCCCGTTGTCGGGTATTACCATTACTATCATTGTACATGAGCATACCGATACCCGATCTATCACCAATACGGGCATCTGCAGCGACGGTTTGCGTGTCTGGGGCATCTTCTATACCCACCCACTGTGTAAGTCCGTTTAAACGCACCTTAATGTGGTCACCGACACCCGCATAGGTGGGCGACATTAAAAAAGGGTTGTCGGCAATATATTGCGACAATTGGGGTATCGTAAGTTCTTGGCCTTTTACGACAAAGGTAAAAAGCGAGCATAGCAGTATGATTTGGGTCTTTTTCATAACTCTATAGGTTAAGGTTTATCATCGATAGAGGGTAAAGTGACCAACAAATTCACGGTCGTCATTTTCGCCTCTTAGTTTAATGACATACCAATAGTCACCTGTTGGTAAATCATTGTTTTGATACGTTCCGTTCCAGGGCGTATCATTTATTTCCATTCTATAGAGTTCTCTACCATAACGATCAAAGATGATAGTTAGTACATTTGGGAACGCTTCTAAATTTCGTGGTGACCAGGTATCGTTCGTATCATCACCATCTGGGGTAAAGAAATTGGGAATTTCAATATCTATGAACTCCATAAAAATTTCTGCGGAAACCTCACATCCATTCTGATCTATCAAACGTACCGTGTAGGTATCGGTCCTATTAATAATGAACGTGTTATCGGTACCATTGTCAACATCTTCAAAGAAGAAGGCATAGTCTTCTAATCCACCGCCAGCTATAGCAGTTATTTCATTGATACTGTTTTGCTCAAGAACCAAGGTTAAGGGTTCAAAATCCTGGATTTCAAAATCAATGGTGTTCATACACCCATTGGCATGTGCTATGGTAAGCGTGTGCATGCCCGGGGTAAGATTGGTAAAGTCTGACGTTAGTCGCATGCTTGATGGGTCCGTAGAATCCATGGCGTACAATACATCATCCAAAACGGTCTCATCTTCAAAAGTCACCAATAAACTGTTGTCGGGCACTACCCCATTACACACATAAACAGGTGTCACCGATGCATTTAGGTTTACGCCGGGATCAATCTCAACAATGATGTTTTCTTCACAATCTTGGGCATCTTTAACGAAGACAACGTACGTGCCCTCGGCTAGCCCTGTGAACTGAAGTTGATTTTGAACAAAGTCCGTGTCACTATTGGAATTTAAACTGGTTCGATACGGTGCCGTTCCTCCGGTGATGTTGATTTCGAAAGCGCCATCCCCACTACCCGCACAAACCTCATCAAGAACCGTTACGGTGGTAACATCAATCGGGTCGGGTATGGTTATCGTATATTCCAGAACTTCAAAACAACCGTTTTGATCTTGGGCAATCACGGTGTAATCACCTGCGGCCAAGTCGGTGAAGGTGTTTTCAACATCAAACTGGTCAAGGTTTGGTGAAATGGCATATTGATACCCACCAGCCCCACCGGAAAGTGTCACTGAGATGCTTCCATCGGCCTCACCCGCACAAGTTACATTAGTAACCGTCTCCGTGTAAGATAACGGCATGGGTTCCACAATTTGAACGTACTCAGCAGAGACTGTGCAATCATTACTAGTAACGCTGACGTAATAATCCCCTTGAGGCAGATTTCTAAACTCTCCTGTTGGTTGCGGGCCGGCTATGCGTGAACCGATATTCAAAGTACTATCGGTAAATAACTCATATTGATAGTTGCCCATTCCTCCATCAGCCTGCGCAAAAATGGCTGCCGTACTTTCACTGGTACAGTTTATAAATGCAGCAGCGGTGTTCATGGTCAAAGTCAAAGGCGCAATGGGGTCTTCCGTAATTTCATTTGAAACGATGGAAGCACAATTGAAGGCGTCCCGCACATAATAGCGATAACTACCGGCATCAATAGTCGTGAACAGATGGGTATTTGACCCATTAGTCCCATTCATGGGGAAGAAATTCACACCATCCTCACTGTACATGTACGGTCCGGTTCCTCCAGAAGCGGTTAATTCCAATTGCGCCTGGGTAGTACAGGTCAAAGGTGCAACACGCAGCAATTGTGCAGAAACCTCAGAGGGATCGGTAATCGCGACAATGGGTGTTTCAAACGAGCATCCAAAGTCGTCTGTTACGGTAATGCTATAAAATCCTGCCAAAAGGTTATCAAATGTCGCCATTGCTTGTGGTGCAGAGGTCTGTGGTGCGGCACTGCCCGCCAAATCGGAATAGTTGTTTAATCGATATTCATATACCGCTGAAACATTTCTTGCCGAAACCGTAGCCATTACGGAACCATTGGTATCTCCAAAACATACCAAAGTACCCGCTGAAATAGTGGCTATAATATCATCTGGTCGAACGAGTGTTATGATATCGTTGAATACACAACCGAAGGCATCAGTAATGGTAATGGTAAAATCACCAGCTGATAAGTCGGTAAAGATATGTGCAGAACTATTGTTCTGGGTATAAACTTGTCCAGTAGTCGTATTGTTCAAGACAATGGTATACGGTCCTTCACCCCCATTGGCAGAAACCAATAACCGTCCTTGATCATTTGAACAACTTACGCTCGCTTCCTCAGTGATAACTGCCGTAATAGGGGCCTCAGGAGCAATTATGGTGACTACATTGGAATTTTCCACACAGAAAGGAGCTTGTGTTTGCGTAACTGCAACATAGTATACCCCTCCAGGAAGACCTGTAATAGGTGGTAATGTGGTAGCCGTATTTCCAGTTCCGGATTGACCCGGTACAGGATTGTTCGTCGCATCATAAACCTGATAACTGAAATCACCCGTATAGTTGGAAATCGTTATACCAAAACTTCCGTCGTCAACACCATTGTTCAAACATTCTTCATCAGTAAGTTTTGTCGCCAGCACCTGCATCTGCTCAGGCTCTTCGATGGTATGTACGGTATTAAGTATGCATCCCGCATCTAGATTGGTAACCGCAATACTATAATTGCCTGCTGAAAGACCCGTAAATAGTCCCGTGGCATTCGTATCGCTGTAGACAACATTGATACCGTTGATCACATATTCCAAATTTGGTGTCGCTATTGCTGGATTTACGGTCACCCCAACCTGAATCTGGGCATCCCCGCCTGGGTTACAGGTCAATGCAATCAAATCGACGACTGTGGGGTTGGTTATTTCCACAAAAGGATCAATCGTAACATTGGTTGCCACTGCATTTCGACATCCCATATCATCATAGGCATAAATGTCATAATTGCCTCCAGTATAATTGGTTTCAACGTAAACGGGATTGGAACCACTCTGCACAGTGGATGAGGTCATCGTATTTATAAAATCGAAACGGGTGTAGTTGCCAGAACCACCTAAAATGGCCCCAACATCGATGGATATGCTTGCATTTTCCGTGTTGTTTCCGGTAGTACAACCAAATTGTACCACATTGGCCGTTACATTTGTTATGGGCTCTGGTTGTGTGATTGTTTGGGTAATATCTTCGGTACAACCATTGGCCGCCGTGACCCTAATGGTATAGGTTGTTCCACCAATAGTTGCCGACAGGCTATCAAAGGTTGCGGTTGTAGCAGTATTGCTTGTTGGCGCAATACTTGCGGCAGAACCATCTATTAGAATGATCTCAAAACCATACGGGCCAATACCGTTATCCGGATTTGCATTTACACTGATAGCTCCATCATTGGCCCCATTGCACGTAACATTCGTGAAACTGTCAATGCCAAGGTTGGGCAAGACGGCATCTTCAAGTCGTTGGCTAATTGTTGTGCTACAGGTATGCCCTGTTGCCGTATCGGTTATGGTGAAAACATAATCCCCAACCAAGGTTAGGTTGGTAAATGTAGCGGAGGCGGATGTTAATAGCGTATCGTCTGCCGGATCTGTAGGCAATGTACCGGGGTACCTTACCTCATAATCAAATGTGCCTGAACCTCCTGTTTGCGTAGTGGTAATCGTACCGCCAGAGACACAGTCTATGGTTTTTGTGATGGAAGCGGTCGGTGCAATAACATCATAAAGGGTAACAGCGGTCGTCGTGGCCGCACAAGACCACTGATCTCTAATCTGCACTTCATAAGAACCGGCACCAAGATTACTGAAAACAGGCGTGTTTTGAGGTACTCCAAACAGACTTCCGTTAAGTAACAATTGAAAGGTATAGTTACTGCCTTGACCACCGGTTACACCAGTTACTTCTATTTCACCTGAAAAGTCGGTACAGTTTCCTTGGTTGACCTGAATACCCGCGGTAATCGGTTCAGGGTCTTGTAAATTGACATCCGGTAAACGCTGCATACAATCATTTTGGTCTTTGATCCAAACCTGATAATCAAGACCTAAGGGGGCAGGTGCTCCAGATAGCCCGGTAAATCTCGGACTACCAACAAAACTTGTCGTCGTCGGGGCTGGATCACTTGCAAGCGCAACAAAGTATTCATAGCCACCCCATCCTCCTTGGGCATTTATGATTTCTATGACACCATTGTTCAGGGCACAGGTCACCTGTTCCACTTGGGTATTGCCTGTAATCGGTCCGTTTGGCCCAGCAATACTGAAGTTCTCGGGGTTTGAACAAAGCGGATGACCATTTTGGGTAATGACCACATAGTAGTCCCCGGCCGCAAGGTTAACTACTGGCGTAGGTCCGGGATTAGGATGGTTTAACACCCCTGTTTGTGGGTTATTGGTTAGCTGTTCAAAAACTTGATAATCAAACCCACCAGTGTATGGGTTAATAGGGTCATTAATGGTAAATGTAACCGTGCCATCCGTACCATCACAAACGACATCCGTAATGGTTGTGGTGATATCAAAATTGTTGGGCTCGTTCACCGTATGTGAAACCGTGATGATACAGTTCGTATTTACGTTCCTTACCTCAAAATCATGGGTTCCCACAGGCAGGTTCGTGAAGGTGTTTGAGGGGTCGAATATCCCCGCGGGAAGCAGCCTGAACTCATAGTTGGCGAGACCTGCTGGTGTACTGGTATCCGTTATGGAACCAAAGGCATTGATAGAAATATTTTCACCTGCAATACACGAAATTTCCTGATCTACGGTTATGGTAGCCGATAAAAGTTCGTCAAACGGATTTATTCGGGTATTTGCAACGCCCAAACAACCATTGTCGTCATAGACCTCAATGGCATAATATCCGCCAGCCGTATTGGTTTCGGTATATGAATCGTTAGAACCATCTTGTACCGTTAGATCGGGTTCAATGGGTGCGGTTAAAGGATCGTCAGTGGTATAGAAATGGTAACGCACGTAGTTACCTGAGCCCCCAGCTATTGATTGTACCGAAATAACGGCGTTATTCGAATTATTGGCTGTCGTACAGTTAAATTCCACTGTTGGGGCCATGGTTACGGCAATGGCAGAAGGTTCATTGATGATTATTGCAGCACTGTTTACACTACATCCATTGGCGGTAGGCTCACCGGTAACGGTAACAATATATCCTGCGCCCGAAGTTGGGGCCAAACCTGTAAAGGTCGCCGAAGTAGGTGTTGAGCTGGTCGGTGAAATGCTAACCGCGGTGCCATCGAATGATGTTATTTCAAAGGTATAAGGTGAAACACCGTTATTTACTGCCGATACGGTAATCGTTCCGTCATTATCCCCAATACAGGTGATGTCAGTATTGCTAATAGTATCTATTACCGGGTCGATTCTTGCAGGAACCTCAACGGTAAAGGTTCTAGGGGGGCAGCTGGCCCTATTGTTATCGTATACCTGAACAGTATAGGTTCCGGCAACCGAGGCCAAATCCCAAACAATGGAATTTGCTGGGGAAGGGAGGGCTGTCCTGGTTTGATTTACCGGACCTGTAATTTCGTAATCATATGAACCAGAGCCATCTGTGGCAGCTATCGTTATTTCTGCATTCGGTGAAGCCGTACAGTCCAATAACTTGGTTAGTGTGGCAGTTGCTTGTAACGAAGGATATATTTCCGCGGTATCGGTATCAGTACAACCATTGGCATCAATTATGGAAATTGCATAGGTTCCAACGGCTAAATTGTTGAAAGTACCCCCATTATTTACATAGGTTACACCTCCGTCAATGGAATACAAATACGGTGCAGTGCCTCCAGAAGCCGAAACGGTAATACCAAAAGGCGTCGTACAATTGGTAGTTGCTACGGTTGCCGTTGGGTTTTGCGATATCGTTATGCTGACCGTGTGTGATGGTAATGTCGTTACCGGACAAGCAAACTGATCCGCAATTTCTACAAGAATATCGAATGGTGTTGCTGTGGCATCTACTAAATTTGAAATGGGTACTTCAATCGGGTTGTCCGTTGTTATAATATCCGCAATAAAATTGGTGCTGCTTAAGGTGTAGGTATACGTTCCACCGCCACCCATCGGGTTGTCAATTTCGATTAGCCCAGGGTTTGCACAGGTAATCTGACGAATGACATTAGGGGTAAATGTTATGGGATCTAACTCGTCTAGATATACATTTTCACTACCGATGACACAGTTGTTGGGTGCCGCTCCCCTAATTTCTACAAAATATTCCCCAGTGCCCAAACTGGCAGGGGTAGGAACCACAAAGGAATCACCTGAGGTAAAACCGGTTTCCGTTCCAGAGGTTATTAATATGGGAGGCCCAAAAGGAGCCACATCATCCAATCGGTAAAAGTCCCAATCGAAGGTTCCACCAAGCTCGCCTATATTGGTTTCCGTTACGGTATAGGTAATTTGACCGTTGGTCAACCCGGCACATGTTGGGGTCACATCCGCAGTAATTTGAACAGGGGGTGGTGCGAGCGTGTTCACATTGACGGTGCTTTGTCGCACACACTGTGGAGGCCCAGAGGCATCCCTCACATAAAAGACATAGGTTCTACCTGGAATAAGACCGGTAAAAACATGATTTCCTGGAGTTGGGGCGGTCCATGTCGCTGAATTAGGATCAAAACCGGCGGGATTGTCCGTATAGGTATATTCGTACGGGGAGAGACCAGCTGTTCCCTGTACGGTTACCTGTAGTTCATTGCAATCAATGACAATGGCATTGATATCGATGTTCAGGTCATCTAAAGGATAGGGTACTATAAACGGAGGAAAGTCCGTTTGGCAGACCGTATTTCCAAAGCCGTCCGTCGTTCTCATAGAAGGATTGACGGTATCCCCTGGATTGAATCCTGTTATTTGATCGGTTGTTCCAGGGTTTGTACTATCCCCTGGCCAGGTAAGACCACCATCGGCACTAAATTCTATGGTACCCAAGGTGGTTGGGTATGCCAAAAACTCAATGCCGAAATCATTAACATTTCCAGTACAATTTCCAGGAACAACACCTTGAACGGTTGCCGTTAACTCATCTGGGTTAGTAATCGTTACAGGGGTCTGGGTGTTTGGGCAACCATTGGCATCCGTGACAATAATGGTATAGTCACCGGGCATCAGGTTTAAAAAGTCTTGCGAATTCCCAACGACGTTGGTAAGGGTCTGGTCAGATGCACCCCCATTGTCCAAATCAATGATTTCTATGGTGTATGGGTTGTCACCAGCAGCGATTGCTATTGAAATGGAACCAGTACCGTCATGACATTCAGGGTCTGTTGGGGTCGGGGTATAGGCCAATGTTACCGCCGGATTGACCGTTACGGTTTCCATGTAGTTACAGGCATCGGGGGCGACCGCAAAATTATCCCGAACATAAACATCATAATCACCATCGTTACCACTTGTGATATCCAAAAAGTTTGAAGTCACAAAATCACCGAAAACAGGTACATTTCCTGTAGGCATAAAGGCATATCGATAATCACCGTCACCACCTGATGCCGTTACGGTTATGCGACCGTCATTACATGAACTGATGTGGTCTATGGTGATTGTTGCATTCAAATTCGGATTTAAAACAGTGGTCTGTAGGTTGGAGCCAACAGGGCAACCAAACTGGTCCCTTACCTCAACATCATAACTTCCGTTGGAAAGACCACTGAAAGTGTATGTTGTAGCGTTTACGGGAGATGGGGTTATCCATGGCCCGCCATTTAACCGAAACTGATAATTTCCATTACCATCTGTTACATTCACCACAATAGTGCCATCGTTATTGCCGGAATAGCAGGCTGTTGGTGTTACATCAAATACAATATTGTTCGGGTCGTCGACCACTATGGCATTGGCAATGACATCGATACAGCCATTGCTGTCACGTACACGAACGACATAACTTTCCCCTGGATTATTGGCGGGTAGCCCCGTAAAGGTAGTACCTGTTTGGTAAGGGGTTACGATAGAAATGATATTGAAAGGTCCGGCAACAGGCCCGTCATTGATCTCAAGTTGATAATCATACGTTGGGGTTCCCCCAACCGTTGTGCTAGCATCGATAGTCGCCCCACCATTGTCACAGGTTATATTTTGGGTCAATACGGCCCTTGCATCCAATGCACTTGGCTCAACCAGCATTTGGCTTAGGTTTTCCGTACAGCCCGCAATCGGGTTATCGACATCCCTCACCACAATGGTGTGCGTTTGTGCGTTAAGACCCGTGATTTGTTCAGGTGCACTAAAAGGACCGATAAACGCCCCGCCATTTAGGCTATATTCGTAACCTCCTGCGCCATAGTTATCGGCATCAATGGTAATAGTACCCGAACCATCTCCGAAGCATTCTAAATTTTCAAATGCCGTAATAGAAGCTTCAAAAGCGAAACCATCTTGAACAATGACGGTGGTATCCACATGGCAATCGGGACTATACGTTACCCTTAGGGTGTGTGTGCCAACAGCTACGTTGTTAAAGATATTGGCGGATGCTCCGGTCTGACCAGGTAGCACCCCATCTAAAATATAAGTATAAGAAACATCAAAAGGTGTGATGGTGACATTGCCTGTTCCATCGCAATTATAATCTACGCTGTATGCTACCGTTGGTGGTATGGGAAGTGGGGCTATAATTATATCGGCTAGGGTAATTTCACAATCTGTTGCATTGGCGTCCCTTACCCTGATGGAATAGGTTCCATCGCTTAGATTAGTAAATACATGTCCGCCTGTTGTACTAGCGGTCCAGGCCCCGCCATTGATACTGTATTGGTAGTCACCCGACCCCCCAGAGGTAGGTGTCACATTACCAACAGTTATTTCACCCAATTGGGCGCAGGTATAATCTTGGGTCTGTGTCGCTTCCGCAATAATTTCATTGGGTTGGGCCACGACAATATTTTGGGCCGCTGATTCGCAAAGATTGGCATCTTGAACACGAACTTGGTACGTTCCGGCAGTCAAGTTCGGAAAGACACTTGTCGTCACATAAGTTGCACCGTTATCAATGCTATAGGTGTAGGGAGCTTGAGCGCCAGAAACGGTGCCGATTGAAATAGCGCCATCTGAACCTCCGAAACAGCTTACATCTGTTGGTGATGGTGTAAAATTAAAGGGGGCATCTTGAAGCAATTCAAAATCAAACACTGCCTCACAAAAACCCGTGTTTCCCGAATTGTCCCTAACATAAATATCATAATCACCGGCAGCGGTAACATTTATGGGGTTCGTAGTTGAAAAATCAGCGGTAACAGGCGTCACACCGTCTGCGACTACGGCATAAACATAATTACCGTCTCCGCCGTTGGCAGTTATCGTGATGTCTGAATCCGTACCACAGACCGAAATGTTCGGTGCTGTTGCCGAAATGGTCAATTGAGGCGCAATCGTGACGGTTTGGGTCGCTAGGGTCACTGGACACCCAGATTGATCCCTAACGTCAATATCGTAGCTTCCATTTGCCAATCCGTTAAACGTATATGAGGTAGCCGTTGTCGGTGTTGGTGTCAACCATGGACCCGCGTTTATCCTAAATTGATAGCCACCATTTCCACTGGTCACGTCCACTTGAATACTGGCCGTGTTCCCACCGGCATAACAAACTGTCGGGATAACACTGAAGGCGACAGGGTTCATGGGCGCAATGATCAAAGGGGTATCTATTGTATCTTCACAACCATTGGCATCCCGCACACGAACCACATAAGTACCGTCGCTCAAACCGGTGAAAATGCGATTATTACCATTATTTAAAAAGTCGAACGCACCTATTACCACACCACTACCATCTTCTAATTGATAGTCATAAGCGGGGGTGCCACCAGAGGCATTGGCGGTTATTGTAGCATTGTTGGTACAGGTAAGTGCCGTTGTGATACTGGCTGTGGCGGTTACGGGAGAAGGTTCTGATAGGGTTGCCGTTACCGAAGTAGTACAGGTGATTTCATCTGCTTTTCGAATAAGGATGGTTTGGCTGCCCGCTCCGAAAACAGCGTTTGTGGTTACTGGTGATGTCGTTGAATTTATCCAAGTAGTTCCGCCATCTTCAGAGTAATCGAAACCTGCGGTAGTATCAAAATTTTCTACTTCAAAGGTAATGGTACCGTCATTTAGGCCATTACATGAGATATTTGTGGTGTTCAGTAAAGAACCGGCAAATACACGGCCAGGTTGAACAGTGACGGGCGTATCTACGGATAATTCACAAACTTCAGGGATTTGGAAGATCTCAATATCGTCTAATGCTAAATCGTTGCCATTGTTACCTACTTTTTCAGTTCGTATGACAAAGTCCAAGTTGGTATTGGCACCCGGATTAAGGTCCGTAGTAAAAAGCACCCAATCGTCAGGGCCTGTGTTCTTTGCGATATCCCCCGTTCGAATGGATTCGATGACCGTGCCACCGGGATCTACGATTTCAATAGTCAAGTCGGGGTCTAGTATGGTACTGGTAGACACGACCAGATTGAAAATGTATAAGGAAATCCGCAAGGGGCGGTTTGGTATGACATCATTGATCGGTTTGGTGTAAATAATTTGACCCGGACTTGGAGTGCCCACATTGATAACCAAAAATCGACCATCTGTATCTGAAGGGTCCGTATGGTCATTGGGGCTTATCCAAGCACCAAAAGGCGCTACAATTCGATTGGTAACACTATATTGAAAATCATTGATGCGGTTGTTTGCATCCCCACCACCTGCTGTGCTTGTTGTTTGATCTTCGTAGGCATAACCTCGAGTGTCAGGACTTGGTATGGTACCGTTTCCAACACCAAAGTCCTCACTTAAAAGCAAGCTTGGTGAAGGGGGGGTCTGCGAAGCGTAATATGTCGTCACGGTATAGGTGCCAGGCGCGACATCGGTAAAGACATTGCTCGTGGGATCTGGCGAATTTGGAACACCATCAAGCTCATAGCGATAATCATAGCCACTAATACTCGGTGTAGCGGTTATGGTTCCCGTTCCATCACAATTGTAACTTACCTCTGGGGTCAAAGCGACGTCTGGTGGCATCGGAAGTCCTTCTACGGTTACATCCATCGAAAAAGAACAAGAGGCATCCCTAACGAAAACCGTGTAATCCCCTGGAAGCAACATACCTACCGAACTCGTGCCCCAAGTGGCCCCGCCATCAAAGCTATATTCGTAAGGGGCGGTTCCGCCAACAACGTTGGTAATACGAACCTCTGCCCCACCACTTGGGTCACAGGTAACGTCCCTTGATACCCCAGCAGAGGCACTTAAAGGAAAAGGCTCGTCTAAAACAAAAGGCAAGGTTACGTCACACCCGGAGTTGTCGAGAACACGAATATCATAAGAACCGGCAGTCAACCCGACAAAGGTCTCCGTAGGTACGTAGGTGGCACCATTGTCGATACTGAATTGAAAAGGGGCAATACCGCCCGAAATGTTTATGGTGATTTCACCGTTGGCATCACCACTACATGAAGGTTGGGTCTCTGTTATGGAATCAATGGATAACACCCCGTTTTCGTCAATGGTCTCAATATTTGAAAAACCGATACAGTTATTGGCATCAACGACGATGAAACCATAATCACCGGCCTCACCCGAGGTGAAGGTAAATACATTTGAAGTTTGGAAAGCACTTGATGGAATCGATGATGGGTCGGAATATAGGTCGGTGCCGTCAATACTCCATATGGCATAAAAATAGCTCGATGGATTGCCATTGGCAGCAGTTAGGGTGATTTCCCCATCGTTACAACCAATGTCCGCTGTAGTCAAAGCTGCCAAAGTAGGGTCCGGTGTTCTTGACACCGTTACATTTTGTACATCAATACAGCCATCATCGGTTCTGGTAATGACAAAATAATTTCCTTCGTTTACATTGAAAACATGGGTGTTGTCCAATTGTGCGGTCTCATCATCCACCAATGTACCACCGGGGTGCAATCCTTGATAAGGATCATTTGTAGGTGGAGTAGGCGGTGGGGTACCGTCGTCTAAACGCAATTCATACGAATAATTGGGAAAAACATTGAGCGCTGCCACTTGAATGGAACCCTGGGTGTTACAGGTTGAAGGGGTAATGGTAATATCGGTGGTCAGGTCCCTATCTAAAATACCCTCTTCTTCGGTGCTGAATATACATGCCCCTGCGATAGGATCTCCATTAATATCAAGTTGGGTAACATCAATACGGTATACGCCATTGTTTGAAATATCAAAACTAGGCCCTTCACCAGCGGCGAAATCAACGAGAACGTTGTTGTTTGCTACATCGAATAAACGGTACCCATACCCAGCACCTAAATTATTAATGGTAATATTTCCCGGAGTATTACAAACAATGTCCCGAGTGGTGTATTGAAGGTCTAAGGTGTTCTGGAACACATTAAAATAGAATCGGCTAAAACATCCATTTTGATAATTGATCACAAGGCGAAACTGACCCGGATTAGAGGCTAGAAAATCACCTCCCGTAGCTACGGTATTCCAAGTACAGGTATTGTTTTTATTGGCACAATCGGCCGTTGCAGCAGTACAGCTTGCTTCATCCAATTGTTCCCATTCGATACTATCGGCATCGGGAATATTTATTTGGATAAGCTCTGTATCATTTTGACCGCATAAAAAGATCTGTGGTAATTCGTCACCATCGTTTGGACAAACTACGATTTCACCATCAACGGTATTTGAAGGGTCATTGATCAATGCCGTAATGGGGTTGCTTTGTGTAGCACCGAATAAGGTCACCGTTATGGTCTCTTGAAAACCCTTACATGGGTCAGCAACCATTTTGTCTACTAAGTATACCCCTATTTCATCTACGACGATGGTACTTGGGTCATTGTCGGCGTCAGCGTCGGTAATGACGGTATCACCCGCATCGATAAGCCCATCGGCATTTTCATCGCGATACCATACATAAGAATCAAAATTGTCCCCAGCATCCAACAGTACGGTTTCCCCACACAATTGAACACTCCTTGAGTAGTTACAATTTTCAAGATCGTCCAACAAAAAGTTGGTGGCCCCGGGCGTTACGAATCCGCAATTGTCAAAATCGGATACACTGGGATCATCGGTAATGACCGCGCTGTTCAACTCTCCTTGATATGTCGAATAGGCTAAATTTTCTATTAAATCGGTACAGGCATCTATGAAATCAAAACAGTTTTCCGCCACTCGCACACGCATTCTAATAGTGTACGTGGGCCTGTCTTCTTCTATTAAATTGTCAGGTATGGTAAATACGACCTCCCTAGTTGCGGGATTGTAAGTGTAGGTAACCCCTGTGGGCAGTACCATGTTGGTCTCATCGAGGGTCACATTAATGGGCAGTACATCCCTAATGGTGTAATTTATTCCGTCGTCGTTTCCAATATTTTGAAAAGACAGCACATAATCCAAATATTGACCGAGGTTGACCCCAGCACCGGTAATATCATTACCAGCAATATCTTCGACCCTTTTTTCTAAAATGATGTTGGGTTCTATGATCTCTACCGTAAAGACCGTAAGAAAGGGACCGTAACCATCCCCTGACGAGGTAAATCTCAGGGTTGCTCCGGTCTCGTCATTCGGCATGACCGAATTAACGGGGTTGTCAAGGTTAAAGACATCGATGTCAGTACCTAAGGTATTCGTGCCGAAGGGGGTTCTCGTCGGAACTTGGGCCCCGTCCGTTGTGATCGTTGAGTTGAAAAAGTTGTTGTCAGGGTTCAATGTCGTGGACAACTCAGAAAATGAGGCAACCGAATTAGCCTTAATAAAAAAGCGATCGTTATTGATGCCCCTATCACCTTCAAGGGCCGCCACACCTACCCTAGCCCTAACGGGAAATGGATTGGGAAGGGTCCTAAACCCATTTACCGCAACATCCACATTGCCCACGGATCCAGAAAGTCCGGCATACCCATCAAAAGTGGAGATAAATTTTCCGGATTCATTTGGATTTTCATAAATGACCACAAGTACCCAACCAGCAGAACTGGAGCCATTTCTTCTACCTCGCGTGGCCCTGATGTTTGCTGCCGTGTACTCCCCATTCGGATTGGCATTTGACCGTATTAAATCGGTAACTTCCTTATAACAGATTACAGGGGCGTCTTTAAAAAAACTACCCGTAGATGGATTTATTCCGTCGAAAATAATAGCATCTTCCTCTCCTGGTAAATCGGGATCGTTGTCAGCGACCAAGTCAACATAATTACCGCCCGGTACTTTAAATTTGATTTCATTCCATTCCTCTATTCTTGGGGTACCGTCGAATTGTGCCCCACCATTGGTACTGCGTTCATTAGGGTAGGTACCTGCCCAATATAGGCCGGCATAACGAACCTGTGAACAAGAGGGATCGGCAATATTAAGCTCTGCACTACTTGAACTGAAGGTCAATGGGTCTGAATCAATATCAATATACTCCATCCATAGCGAATTGTTGTTGGCCGTGCCATTGTATGGCGTATTGGCCTCACTAGGATTTGATTCAGAAGCTCGGTTTAAGATATTGTTTCCAACAAAGATGATATCTCCCCTAATTTCAATATTATCCCCATCTAAACGTGGGGTGAAGGGAACGACTTCTTGGGCATGGGAATGAAAAACTGCACAGAAAAGTATAAAAACAGCAAGAAAAATGCTTTTTATATCGAGAAGTAACTTCATTTGGTCAGTAGGTTTGAACAACACAGTATAGTTTGGCTTGCATCTCAAAATCAATGGCCACATAGGGGGTTCAACCTTTGATACATCGAGGCAATAACAAAGATGCCCCAAGTTGTGGAGGTGTAGAATTTAATGTTGTGGTGTGTACCGTTTATGTTGTGAAACAATGGTTAGATGGAGTTTGATTGTGCCAAATACTTGGTTATAAGAGCAGTGGCATAATAGGTGCTCGTAGTAAAATGTAAACCATAGCACAAAGTGCAACATTAAATTCTAAGCGTTCAAAACGAATACCTATTTGAATTATAGGATGTTGCCAAAGGTCTTTAAGAAGAAGGCCTTCAAACCGTTTTAACTGCAATGACCTGGCCATTTTGAAAAGTACTTATGCCACATGATGGGGCTTTACGCGCATGATCCAAATCTGGTCGTCGTAGGCGTCATTTAGTTTGGAGTAATATGATACCAAGGCGTTGGTCCATTCTTGGTGCCTTTTCAAATAAACATACCGATAGTTATTTTCTGGATTGATAAAGTAACTGGCATTAAGGCCCTTGGCATTTAGTTGCTTTACAAAGCGATTGGCGTTTTCTGGTTTTGCAAACACATTGGCGATAATGTAAAAGCCAGAGCCCAACCCTTCGATATCATATGTTTTATAGGTCAATGCCCGATTGTTCTTTGTGGTGGTATCTTGAACGTTTTTCTGTAAGGTATCATCACCGTACTGAGAATCGGTATTGGTATTCGATGCATAGGCATCTTGGTCATAAGAGCCTTGCACCTTCATTACCCAAGTGTCTCCATTATAGGTTCCGTCGAGTCCGGTTTTGTAGGCATTGATGGCGTCTTTTTTGTTTTGGAAATCTTTCAAGTATACGTAATTCATACCATTCTTTGGATTGGTAAAATAATCGGCTTCAATACCTTGGGCTTGGAGCTTATCGATGAATTTTTGCATGTATTTTTTACCCTTATAGACATTGGCTATTAAGTAATGCCCACTGTCGATGTTAGGTATACTAAAAGACTTAAAGCGCGAAACCTTTTTTGTACCATTCGTTATTTTATCTTTCTTGGCATGTTCTGTTTGTACTACTTTGGAAGAAGCTTGCACAGGGCTGTCCATATCTTTCAAGGTGTTGATTTTTTTGGATGCCCTTGTACTGGTTGAAATGGTGTTCGCCAAGGTTTCCTCTTTTGCGGTGCGGGTCGGTAGAAGGTCTTGATCTTTAAGCTTGATAATCTTTTTGGATGCAGTGGTATTCGTTAAACCCGTATTAGCCAATGGTGCCTGTTTCGGATTGTTGATAATGTCCATACTATCGAGGTTGGCAAAATACATTTGCTTGGCACGTTGTTCAAGTTCAGGGTTTTGGCCGTTAGTCTCCCTACGGACCATTCGCATGACGGTAGCAAAGCGTCTCTCTAAATCACCTTTCCTAGATTTTTCGATAGAATCTTGACGAAAAAGTAACTCATCAAGAATGCTATTGTTTTCAGCAAGTTTCTCTTCGAGTTCGGCGATTTTAAGGTCTTTTTCAGTAAGCGAAAGCTCTTCGATTGGAATATCCTTTTCTTCATTACTGACTAAATCAGTATTGTCTTCAAGGGTTACACGATCTTCGGTCAAGTTTGGTGTAAACGAATAGGCCAATGAGATTTCATGGTTGACACCGAAATTCTCAAAATTGTTGGAAAGTCCCTTTTCTACCGTATAACCCAGGGAGATACGTTTATTCAAATTAAAACCGATACCGGCAGCGGCTCCGTAAAAGTCATCATACCCGGCTTGCAACCACCCCAATTTTGGAACGTCAAGAATCAAACTTCCACCAAGGGAAAAATTGTTTTCAGGTTCTGACCTGACCCTGGCCAAGGGCATCAGTCGAGCACTTTCTAGAAGACCTGAAGAGTTTTTAAACTGATGGGTATATTGTAAATGACCGGTAAAGGTCTTTTCATTGAAATCGGTTAAAGACTCACTGGTCTTGAGATTGTAATCAAATAGGTTATCGGCCAGTACACCAAAGTCAAAGGCGCCATACGAGATATTAAACCCAGGTTGAAAGGTAATAAGGGCACTATTGTCCAAACCGTTCAAGGTTGGGTCATCATCAATCGGGTTGGCCCTGCCTTGGTTGAAACCACTATTGTAATACGAGAAATTTCCACCGAAAGTGAAATTGCTTTTATCGCTTAACTTTATACCATAAGCATAGTTGGCCAGAAGACCGAAGTTGTCGATCAACCCCTCGCGCTGGGTATAAAGACTTAAACCGACACCACTACGATCACCGATCCTACCACTATAACTTAAAAAATAGGTCTGATTGTTGTCGTTAAAAGAGACCGATTGGTTTCTGTGAAATAAATTGATGTACGACTTGTCTTCCCTCACGGTCGAAAACGTGGGGTTTAATAAGAACCTATTGAACTTGACGAGGTTCTGGGTAGGAACATCATAAGCTATAAAAGGCGTCTCTTCTTGTGCAATCAATTGTGGTCGATTGACAAGTGCCAACAAGACGGTTAGTAGTAGGTAGGTGTACTTTTGCATGGTTTAGCGAATCACGGTTATGGTACCCTGTCTTAGGGTTTCTCTAGCGTTCTTGATTTTATAATAGAATATTTGGTTCTTTTTGGCGAAGCCGACGCTTGATTGTGGCCAGTTGTTCTGATAGCCGGTTTCGTTGACCACCTCTTCACCTTGTTCATTGAATATGATGACGGAAATGTCGTTATTTCTAGAATAGGTATTAGGGATGATCCAGAGGTCATTGATACCATCCCCATTGGCAGTAATAACGTTCGGTATTTCAAAATTGTCTCGGTAGGTTACATTGACCACCTGACTGATTTGACATTCCCCAACACTTGCTAGCAATAAGTAGTCGCCTTCTTCGGAAAGGGTTACGTTGTCAGTACTTGAGATTAAATTATTGCCTTGGTCATACCATTCATAATTGGCAGCGCCACTGGCGGTAATCGTTTGCGATTCGCCTTGTGGAAAAAGCAACTCATTACCAGCATCTATCTGTACTATGGACTCATCAAAATTCGAGACCGTTATCTCGTTTGAAACGATAGGGCAACCATCAGTCGATAGGGAAAGCCTGTAGATACCAACACTATTGGCAATAACTTCGGTTTCAGTAGTGGATATGGTCTCTCCATCGCGGGTCCAAGTAAAGTCTTGTCCAGTTAAATCGATGGAAGGGGTAATTACCAAGGTAACCCCCTCGCACAGTTGGGTACCCGTACTTGATATGGATAAGGATCCTTCAGGTGCCAATCTAACGCTCAGTGGGTTTGATGTTGCATCAAAAGTCGTGATATTGCCTGTTATGGTATAAAATCCATTGTCAGAGGCATTGTTGAGTGTAAGTTCACTTGAGGTCAAACCGGGTAATTCGACATCGTCTTTATACCATTGGTACGTAAGTTCATTTCGTAATGATGCGGTAACATCAGAGCGTATGCCTTGGTCATCTAAAGCATTGATCTGCGAGACGCCCAAGGTGACCGAAGTGTTCGAACAATCACTATACTGTTCGGTATAGTCTATGAGTACCTCAAAACTGGATGGAAGTACAACAACGGTTTCTTCAGAATTTTTTGCTGGTAATGTACAGGCTCCCCCGGTTTGGGTGACGGCCACATAATAGGTTCCTTCTTGGGTTGCATTATAAGTGGCCGAAGTTGCCCCTGCTATTTCAGTGGCATTGCGGTACCATTGATAGGTAGGGGCCAAAGCATCGGTGGTTACGCTTAAGGTCTGTGAACTACCTGGCAACAGCACTAAGTTGGCATCATTTGCCCTATTGACCATATAGCTGCCTGCGCTGGTAATATTTACGGAACTGGATTCTTCTGCACAAATGCCCGCACCCTCGATCCTTACGGAATAGGCACCCTCAAAATCAGTAGCACTGCCATCAACGGTATAGTTACTGTTATCCACTGTTGGTGAGGTTATGGCCGTACCATCCCTAAACCAGGTATAGAGATAACCCATCCCTGAAATATTGGCTTCTAAAATAGTACTTTCACCAGAACATAATGTGGTATTGGCAGGGGGGTTTATGGCAATACCTTGAGGCGTGGTGATTTGAATCTCTATGGTATTTGACAAGGTATTTGCTGAACCTGAGCAGTTAATACCATAGTCAATTTCTACATAATACATGCCAGATTCCGTTACATTCAACACATTTGATGTTTCAGAAAGGGGCGTACCACTACGATACCAGCTAAAGCGATAGGTGTCGACATCTGGCACGTTGTGTGTAGCAAGCGTGAGGCCACTGCCATCGCATACTTCTAGAATACCACCAGGCGGAATGTTACCATTTCCATCTTGACTAATAAGAATCGGATTGTTGTAACCAATAAAGTACATCGAAAAAGCATCTGATTCCGGACTTGTTTCTGCCGGGCTAGTGCTTCTTACCCGAAAACGATAGTTATCGCCTTGAACGTCTGAAGGAAGCGCAAAACTGAAATCAAAGTCGAATTCCGTGTTTTTGTCCGATACACGGTCTAGTTCCCTAGCGGAACTAAAGTCGCCATCGGCATTCGAAAGTTCCAAGATAAATTCGTTGTCACCGTCCACCAAGGGTGGGTTCCAAGTGAAGTTCACATAGTACTCGTTAAAACTCGCTGAGGCGCATGCTGCAGTCCATGCAGAATTTCCTGCCAAGTTAGGATTGTCGGCAGGGGTAGGTTTGTTCAACACTTGAGCTGTCGCGGTGGGTGCCAAAAAGGCACAAACCGTTAGTGTTAAAATCACGCCATAAGATGAAATTGTTTTCATAGGCATTGTAAGCTTTGGGGTCAAGCAAAAAGGTTGTTTTGTTGTAGGTCTTTCAGCTTGAGGTTTTTGAGTTTGTTTAAAACCTGGTTTTCACTAAGTTTTATCTAATAACAAATATTACGATTATGCCTAGGCCGCAAAATTTATTGTTGTAGGGCGAACAAAAACTGTTGTGAAATAACTTTATTTGTATGGAGTATTGAGTGGATTACGTGTAAAACAACGCATTTTTCCTACTTTTGCCCGATATTGAAACCGCTATGTCAGAGACTAAAAAAGCATTGAATTTTATTGAGCACATCATTGAGGAAGATCTTGAAAAAGGGTATTCAAACGATGATTTGAGATTCCGTTTCCCCCCAGAACCAAATGGGTATCTACATTTGGGCCATGCGAGTTCCATTTGTTTGAATTTTGGCCTGGGTGAACGTTATGATGCCCCCGTGAATCTGAGGTTTGACGACACCAATCCCGCTAAAGAGGAGAAAGCCTATGTAGATGCCATAAAACGCGATGTGGAATGGATGGGGTTTACCTGGGAAAAGGAGTGTTATGCCTCCGATTATTTTCAAGAGTTGTACGATTGGGCGATACAATTGATAAAAGAGGGAAAAGCCTATGTAGACAGCCAATCTTCAGAGGCTATGGCCGAACAAAAGGGGACCCCTACAGAACCTGGTGTTGCTGGGCCTTATCGTGATAGGTCCGTAGAGGAGAATTTAGATTTGTTCGAACGAATGAAAAACGGTGAGTTTGAAGAAGGAATGCATGTGCTGAGGGCAAAAATCGATATGGCATCACCGAATATGTTGATGCGGGACCCTATCTTGTACCGTGTGCTCAAAAAAGCGCACCATAGAACAAATACCGATTGGTGTATTTATCCTATGTATGATTGGACACATGGTCAGAGTGATTATTTGGAACAAGTATCACACTCGCTTTGTACCTTGGAATTTCTACCTCATCGAGAACTGTACGATTGGTGCTTAGACCAATTGGTATCAAAAACCAAGCTTAGACCGAAACAGCGCGAGTTCGCCCGCAGAAACCTCAGTCATACGGTTGTAAGTAAAAGAAAATTATTGAAATTGGTGGAGGAAGGCCATGTCTTTGGGTGGGATGACCCCAGAATGCCAACGATATCCGGACTTAGAAGGCGGGGTTACACGCCTGAGGCAATTCGCAACTTTGCCGATACCGTGGGCATTGCGAAGCGGGAAAATCTGGTGGATGTCTCTTTATTGGAGTTTCATGTTCGCGAGCATTTGAATAAAATCACACCAAGGGTCATGGCGGTATTGAATCCGTTAAAAGTAGTGATTACCAATTACCCTAAGGATGAAATGGAATGGCTCGTTGCAGAGAATAGTCCAGAAGACGAATCACTTGGTTCAAGGGAAGTTCCTTTCTCTAGGGAAATCTATATCGAAAAGGAAGACTTCAGGGAAGAAGCGAATAGAAAGTTCTTTCGTCTTAAACTGGGCGGTGAGGTTCGTTTAAAAAATGGTTATATCATCAAGGCCGAAAGCTGCACAAAAGATACCGAAGGGAATATTACTGAGGTACAATGTACGTATGACCCAAAAAGCAAGAGCGGCAGCGGTACGGAGGAAAGCCTGCGAAAAGTTAAGGGAACCCTGCACTGGGTATCGGTAGCGCATGCGATCAAAGCTGAGGTTCGAATATACGATCGCTTGTTCACCAATGAAAACCCTGATGGCCATAAAGACCGTGATTTTATGGAATTTATAAATCCGAACTCTTTAAACACCATAACGGGATATTTAGAACCAAGTCTGAAGGATGCGAAAGTCGGGGAGCGATTTCAATTTCAACGTTTAGGATATTTTAATGTCGATTTGGATTCAACTCCAGAAAATCTGGTTTTTAATAGAACGGTAACACTTCGGGATACATGGGCAAAAATCCAACAAAAGAATTAGGAAACGGATTTGTGGGAAAAATAGCGCTATTGAAATTGTTTATGCCTAAAAATATGTCAATCGGTATTTCCTATTGAAAAAGACCTTGTTTTAAGGGCCGTAACCAACTGTTCGAGAAGTGCCCAGTAAACATTGTGCTAGACTAAAATCAATAAAGCAGAGGGCCTTATTCGTCTTTTTTCATCTTACCATAACGATTTAAATAGTATAAATTCAAATCCTCTGAATTTGCCTCCAAAATATCCAGAAAACCGTCACCATTGATATCTGAAAGATGAATATCGTAGGTATCCAATTTACGATCTTTCGCCAAAGCAACTTTTTCGAAAGAATTCTTACCAAAATTGATGTAGGCATAATTCACCTCATCGCTATTTGCATTTAAAATATCAATTTTTCCGTCATTGTTTAAATCGCCTACTGTAATACTTGCCGTGTGATAATCGTAAGGTTCATAAAGAATGCTTTCTTGAAAATCCGTTCCATTACCCAAATAGATATAATTAGCGCCACTAAGATTGCCAACGGCAATATCCATATGGCCATCTGCATTGAAATCGGCAATGGCAACCGAACGGGTCTCATCTTTTCCTGTACCGAACGGAATTTTTTTATTGAACACTAATTTTTCGGTCTGCAGATAGACGTAGTTTTGTTGTTGATCGCGATTGGCAAGCACCAAATCCAATTTTCCATCTTTATTCATATCCGCTACTTCGATATCAATCGTGGCATCTTCTATGCCGCCGAAAGGGAGGGTCTTTTCAACCCCACCTTTTCCATCATTGATGACAATTTCATTGGTGCTTCCACGATTGGTAAAAAGCACATCTAAATCACCATCACCATCGAGATCGCTGAGCGCCACATTTCTTGTTGGGGTCTTATCGCCACCAAGGGCACCTATGCGTTCAAAAATACCTTTGCCATCGTTTCGATACCAAATATTCGGATGCCTATCGTTTCCGGTAACGATGTCGAGGTGACCATCACCATCAAAATCGCCCAATTCGGCAGCATAGCATGAAGACCATTCCCCGTCTAAAACCCTAGAGGTTCTAAATACCCCATTGCCCACATTGTAAAATATAAAGTTGGGCGTTGGCCAATGGCGCCCCTCGGCAGTAACCACATCGATATCCCCATCTCCATCAACATCACCAGTTGCGATTGAAGCTGTGCGGTTTTCTTGGGCACCCAGACTTAAAAACGCACCACCAGGATTAAAGAATGGACTTTCTTGAGCACCAACGATAACACTTGACAAAAAAGCAATGAGGAAGATACTTAACTTAGGCATCATCTTTTTTGGGGTTTGATTTTTTCATGGACTCCCCTATCATATTACTCGCCGTAAATGAAGCCACCATATTGTTCAACATATCACTGCCAGCCTGCGGTGAGTTGGGCAATAAAATCAAATTGGTATTGGTTTCCTCTCCAATAGACTGTAAAGTGTCATAATGTTGTGTCACCACGATAAGTGCAGATGCCTCTTGAGAGTTAATACCCACTTTATTCAAGACTTCTACCGATTCTTCAAGCCCCCTAGCGATTTCTCGACGTTGGTCTGCGATGCCCTGGCCCTGAAGACGTTTACTTTCGGCTTCTGCCTTTGCCTTTTCTACAATGAGGATCCTTGCCGCATCACCCTCAAACTGGGCTGCGATTTTTTCACGTTCAGAAGCATTGATACGGTTCATTGCCGCTTTCACCTGTGCATCGGGATCAATATCGGTAACAAGGGTCTTGATAATATCATATCCATATTCAGACATATATTCTTTTAGTTCACGTTTTACGGCGATGGCGATATCATCTTTTTTAACAAAGACATCATCTAATTTCATTTTGGGTACTTCGGCGCGTACGACGTCAAAAACAAACGAGGTAATTTGATCGTGCGGATATTCCAATTTGTAAAATGCGTCGTATACTTTTTCACGAATCACCACAAATTGCACTGATACTTTTATTTTCACGAAAACATCATCCAAGGTTTTGGTTTCGACCATCACGTCAAGTTGTTGGATCTTTAGGGTCAAACGGCCGGCAATACGGTCTACCAACGGAATTTTCATCTGAAGGCCTGATTGACGGATGCTGTTGAACTTTCCGAAGCGTTCAATGGCAACCGCAGTTTGTTGTTTAACGATAAAGAAGGAAGAAAATAAAACGACGAGTCCGAAAAAAATAATCGGGATTAGAATAAAATTACCCATAGCATAGTGTTTTTAGTTTACGTGTTTAAAATACGAAAGACAGTAATAGATAGGTAGCTTTTGAGGTAGAATTGTTACAAATTCTAAAAGTGTTGCTCGTTTGGGGACTAGATTTATCGGTTTCAGGGTTGCTTTCGGGCAATACGCACTTTGAGGCAACCAAATTCGAACGGCTACCATCAAAACCTGATCTTTATGGTTTGGTACTTTAAAGAAGCGGAATGAAAGCATTGACCTTTTAGGCATTGGTAACATCTGATATCTTAGAATATCTTGAAATACCAAAGCCTATATCCGACAAAAAGTTTTACGCTTAATCCAAAAAAATCAGTGTTTAAAATACGCTACTGGTCATAGCCGATATCGTGCTACTTTAGTCAGAAAGATTATCAATAATTCTTTGACTCAACCTCACCAAATCATTATTTCCAGCGTTCTGCGACAATTTTTTAGAACGTTTGGCCGCCGTAACGGCCTCCTGATTCCTATTGAGATTCTTTAATATTAATGCCTCTCGATATACCTGAAAAAATAAGGCATTATCACTTTTGGTGACTTTTCTAATGTAGCTTAAAGCAAGTGGTAAATCGGTTTGGGTTTCATGTAAATAAAGGGCGGCTTGAAAGTAATCAAAATCAGAGGGTCCTTTTAATACGGTATCAATATGGGCTAAAATGGCGTTGTGTTCAGCCAATGTAATAGGTACTTCTACCTTATAGTTTGCCCACTGTAATACTAAATTTGCACCACTTAAGTCAATTGCTTCAAAATGAAGGGAAAGTGTTTCCATGGCATAATCCAATCGTTGTATTGGCACCTTGATTTCAAACATGGGTTGTTTCACTAAAAAGTTAGTGTACGACAGAGGTTGATAAGGATAAAAATGAAAGGTCCATGATGTCTTTTGCGGTGTGGACAACAGGGCATAAGTTCCCTTTGGCAAGGATTGACCATTCATTACGATATCGTTGGAAAATTCGATTTTTGTGGTCGCATTTGCCCCAGTCCTCCATTTTTCACCGAAAACCAATATCCCATCATCTCCGAATAACTCCCTTCCGCGCAAACTTGGTCTAGAATAGGATAGAATAGCTGTGGTCAATCCAATTTTTTGTGAGATTTCTACTTTTGGACTTAAGGCCGGTAATTTGATTTGAGCATATCCTGATATACCAAGGAAGAGTAACATAAAGCTAAAAACGTATTTTGACATAATTTGATGGATGTAATGCGTAATTATTGTGATTTCTTGAGGTAATACGATGGCGGACAGCTCATAATCTGCTTAAACGATTTATTGAAAGTGGATTTAGAATTGAATCCTGCTTCTTGTGCTAGCCCTAATAGCGTTTTCTGTTGTGCATTGGGCGTTTTCGTTAAGCGTATAAATTCGTGAATACGGTGGTAATTCACATATTCAAAAAAGCTCATCCCCACTCTTTCATTAAGCAAACGTGATAATTCGGGGGCATTGATATCCATAAGTTCAGCCAACTCTGATTTTAGCAGTTTTGCATTCAAGTAAGGCTTTTTCCGCACCATAATTTCGTCCAATTCCAGTTTCAGCCTATCCAAATCGGCAGTTGAAAATTTGGATCGTGTATATTTTATGGGTTCTTGAAATTGACTGAACCAAAAAATGGAAGGAGCTACCATTTGATAATAGGCAATAAACAAAACGATTAAGGCCACTGCCAGCCAAATGAATTCCCGAGATACGATTTCCAATTGAGAATACGTGCTAAAACTTATAAGATAGACGGCCAACCAAATCGATAGACAGATGCCAATCGCTATAAGAAAGTTTCTCACAAAAGCGATGTTCAATAGATAGCTCGCTTGCTCTTGTAAGGCTTTTTTCAGTTTATTGAATTTTAATACACTGAGAACGAAATAGCTGATATTCACGGTAAGCCCAAGGCCAACCAAAATATGCACCACCCTGAATAATTCACCGCTGCCAACGCGTTCTGCAATGACCTCTTGAGACGGAATGATATAGTAAAAAGTAACAATTAGACTATAGACCACGCCCGGTACGTAATGAACTACATCAAAACCCGAAAAGCGTTTCCCTGAAAGCGTCGATTGAACAAACAGGTAGACCGTTGGCCCGAAAAATAAAATGGAGAACTCTGATACGCCTTTTAACTGTCTCTGCCAGTTCCATGCAAAGTGACCGATTTTTGACAGTAAACCGACCATCAAAAGCACTACCAAAATAAATAAATAGACATTTATTCGCTGTCTTTTTTTATCTGAGGCACAAAATAAGATTAGTAAGAACAGAGCTTGAAAAAAGGCAAAATAGACGAATTGATTTAGAATAGGGATCATTTCCAAAATAGTTGACTATTGTAATATAAACTCATTTATATGTTGAACGCCATTCAAGTCTTGTTTTTTCATCTTTTCTTGAAAAGACCTAAAGTCAGCTTCACGTTTCCAAGAAGTGATCACAAAATATTCTGGATTATATTGATAACCAAAAGGGGACGTTCCATTCTTTAGTTGGATAAGGATTTTTCCACCCGCGGTTTCGATTTCTTGTTCCCATTTTTTATAGTATGGGTTGGGTCGTTTATCCGATTCGAGCCAGTACGCAGTGGCTACATTATAATGGTTTCGGTTAATTTGAAAAGATAAGTCGGATTCAATTTTAAAATACCGTAATCCAAAATAAGACCATATTTTTCTTCTGCGTTCATGAAAATCGGGCACGTCTTTTAAAATTTCGGTCAAAAACGCTTCTCTAATGGTTGTATTGTCCCATTTGCCCAATACTAAAATGTTCGGATGGAGATTGCCCTGATTGTTGTTGATGATTTTAAAACCAGGGAGCGGTTGATAAGACATTTTTTTTGCTATGGGAAAGGCGGATTGGAAGTATGATTTTAATTCAGCATCCCTATCAGGATGTTGACTCAACAATAAAATATCAAAGACCTCTCCTTTTTTTAGTGTGATCGTGTCGATTTTTGATTGTCCGAAAGACGAATGGATAATTAAATAAGTAGTTACCGTGAGCAAGATGTGTCGTAAACCTTTCATGATTTGAAATATGTTTTGAAAATTTTGAATTTCAAAAGTATCTTGAAAACATAGTGTGTTCAATAAATTTACGGACGGATGCGTACGTATACGGTATACGGACGTCTTTTTGGCCAATGGTTGGGAAAATCCATTAAAAAGTTGGGGATCAATTCTATTTTAAATGATCTCTAACGAGCCAAAGCATGGTGCATAAGTGCCAGTGGTACAAGGCGTAAAACTTGAAGGCAAGCACCTAAGAAAGGTTGACCCTTGATGATGGGTTATCAAGAAACGACTACGAAAATATCCGTATGCAAGTAGGTACTACAAAATCAACCCAACACCCTTATAGCCTTTTCCATACGGGCAAGGGACTCCGCTTTACCCAATAGGGCCATGATATCGAATAAGTGTGGCCCCTTCATGTCGCCCACTATGACCAATCGTAAGGGCGGCATGACCTTACCAAAAGACAGGCCTTGCTCGCCAATCCAATTTTTGACTTTAGCCTCTACGTTTTCTGAAGTAAAATCAGTTAGCGGTTCCAACACCATTGTGAGTTGGCTTATAATTGTTGGCGTGTCATCTTTCCATTGTTTTTTGACCGCTTTTTCCTGGTATGTGGTTGGAGCTTCAAAAAAGTAATCGCCCAGTTCCCAGAAATCCGTAACGAAATCAGCACGTTCTTTGATAAGCTCGACCACTTTTTCGACATAACCTTCATTCCGAACATCTTGAGGAATCTCTTTCAGCACCGAATCAAACAGGGATGCCAACTCTTCATTGGGCTTTTTCTGCAACCATTGATGATTGTACCATTTAGTCTTTTCTGGATCAAAGCGCGCTCCAGATTTAGTAACACGTTCTAAACTAAAGGTTTCAACAAGCTCTTGTAGAGAAAATAACTCTTGTTCCGTACCTGGGTTCCAGCCTAATAGGGCCAAAAAATTGAGTACTGCCTCAGGAAAATAACCCGACTCGCGATACCCCCTTGATTCGTTCCACGATAATGGAAAAACGGGGAACCCCCCTTTTTCACCATCACGTTTACTCAGCTTCCCTTTTCCGACGGGCTTCATAATCAAGGGCAGGTGTGCAAACTCAGGAGCGGCCCATTCAAATGCGTTGTACAAAAGTTGGTGCAGGGGTAGCGAGGGTAACCACTCTTCCCCACGAATGACATGGGTGATTTCCATTAAATGATCATCAACGATATTGGCCAAATGATAGGTAGGCATACCATCACTTTTGAAGAGTACTTTGTCGTCGAGCACATTGGTGTCGATTTCAATAGCGCCTCTAATAATGTCGTGTAACAAGAGTTTTTCATCTTGTGGTGATTTGAACCTAACGACATAAGGCGCGCCAGAATCGAGTTTTGCTTTCGTTTCTTCGTTGGACAATGAAAGGGAATTGTCCAATTTCAAGCGATTATGCCAATTGTAGATAAAGGTCTTGCCTTTTGCCTCATGATCCTTGCGATGAAAATCCAATCGCTCGGGGGTATCAAAAGCATAATAAGCATGTTCTTTTTCAATAAGTTCTAAGGCATATTTCTCATAAAGATGCTTGCGTTCACTTTGACGATAAGGACCAAATTCCCCCTCTTGGGATGGGCCCTCGTCAAAGGGAATACCCAACCAATTTAGTGCTTCAACAATATAGTTTTCGGCGCCTTCGACATAGCGATTTTGGTCGGTATCCTCAATACGTAATACGAAATCACCATGATGCTTTTTCGCAAATAAGTAGTTAAACAAAGCGGTGCGCACACCACCAATGTGAAGTGGCCCAGTAGGGCTTGGAGCAAATCGAACACGAACTTTCTGAGGCATCTTTTAAAATTGAGCCACAAAGATACTAACCTAAAGCGAGTTGTAAGACGGCATCATGTATTCAAATTAATCGGATGTCTTTCGCATCTCGACCGGTACGCGTTTGTTCATAATGGTAAACCACAAGGGAGGCAAGAACGAAAGTACCATTGAAGTGGGGTAACCAAACGGCATCTGGGGTGAGATATCATGGTAATCGAGGGTTTGGTATTTTTTAGATGACTTATAGTGATGGTCACTATGCCTGGTCAGTTCATAAAGAACGATGCGGCCTATAACATGATTGCTGTTCCATGAATGGCACTCACGAACCCTTTCGTACCGGCCCGATGGCATTTTAAAACGAACAAGCCCATAGTGTTCAATATAGTTGACCGTTTCTAGCAATAGAAAGCCTATTGCCCCTGATGCAAGGGCAAACCATAATCCAACGGTATCAAAGAAGAGGAAGACGAATACTGCATAGATCAATTGAAAAAGGGTATAGAAAAACAGGTCATTTTTCATGGAAAAGAAACCTTCATTTTCTGATTTCAACAATCTGTTTTGAATTTTCCAAGCATTGCGGTATTGTCGAAAGGTAGAGGTAAACCAAAAAGAATAGAGGCTTTGATTGTATTTGGCGGTGGCGGGATCTTCTTTGGTGGCAGCATGTAAATGGTGTCCGAAATTATGCTCAATATAAAAATGCATGTAAAAAGAAGGCAACAACAACAATTTGCCTAGATAGCGCTCAAAAGTATGCTGACGGTGACCTAGTTCATGGGCAACGTTGATACCGTTGACGCCCAATACAATGCCAATCGAGAAAATTAGGCCTATTTCTTCGTATCGGGCATAGCTGTGGGTCGAAACGTCCCAAAGGGCATAAAATAGAAAACCGAATACCATGGGAATGTTTAAGTAGAGCATCCAATCGAACAGCTTGCTTTTGCTTTTCTTTTTCAATTGTTCACCTTCTAGGTTTGAAGTATCATGGGGCAATAATACTTCTAAAAAGGGAATGATGGCAAAGGCATAGAAGGGTGTGAAATAACTTAGATATCCCTTAAAATAGAGACTTATGAATGCCGAAATCGGTATGGTCAATGCTGCTAGGTACTTTAAATCTTTCATATCATCTATTTTAACATAAAATTTTCAAGACCGTTATGGAACAACGGGTATCTTGGTATTAAATATAGCGGATTTTGAACAGTTTCGATAGTATTCTAGACAAGCTAAATGCTTTTACCAAAAAGTTTTATACCACACTTTTGTTAAAAGGCTTGTTTTTGTTTTTGACTTTGGGCCTCCTTTTTTTTCTGATTATAACGGCCATTGAGTATTTTCTTTGGATGGGCTCTACAGGGCGTTTGTTACTCTTGATGGCTTTTATAACCATCGAATTGATACTTCTTTACCGTTATATTTTGGTGCCATTGTTCTATTTGTTCAAAGTAAAAAAGGGTATATCACATAAAGAAGCATCGGTGATTATTGGAAAGCACTTTCCTGAAGTCGGTGATAAGCTGGTCAATCTTCTTGACCTTCAAGGGAATACACAACAATCTGATTTATTAGAAGCGGCGATTAGTCAGCGCTCAGAAAAGATGAGGTCGGTACCGTTTGTTAAGGCGGTGGATTATAAGCAGAACTTGAAGTATGTGAAATACACCTTAGTGCCAATCTTGATTTTTGGACTTATTTGGATTTTCGGAAATAGCGCTGAATTTTTCGGCTCTTACAAAAGGGTGGTAAACTATGATTTGGCCTATGAGCCACCAGCACCTTTTTCATTTATATTGCTAAACCAAGATTTAAGTATTTTAGAAAATGAGGCCTTAACCATAGAATTGCGTACCGAAGGCAATGTGAAGCCTGAAAACGTATTCATAGTCATTGATGGGAAGCAGCTATTGATGCAAGCCCAAGGTGCTAAATTTCAACATACATTTCGACCACCGTTAAAGTCTACCTCGTTTTATTTTACATCCAATGGATACGATTCTAGAACGTATAAGATTGCCGTAGGCAATGTTCCTGCTATTCAGGGTTTTGAGATGCAATTGCAATACCCGGCGTATCTGGGCAAAAGAAATGAGACGGTTAGTGGCACAGGTAACGCCACGGTACCCGAAGGCACAAAGGTCAGTTGGAATGTGAAAGGGGTGCACACCAACGCTATTGATTTTGAAACTAAGGACACTATTGTATCTTTTGAAAGATCTGGTGATAAGTTTAGCTATGGGAAACGTATTTATAACGAGCTGTCTTATGCGATTACCACCTCAAATGAAAACATTGAAGAATTTGAAAAACTGGGGTATCAGTTAAAAGTGATAAAAGATGGATATCCTAATGTCAAGGTAGAACAAACTTTAGACTCCCTGAATCCGAATGTTTCCTATTACGCCGGCTTGGCAAATGATGATATTAGACTTCGGAGTATTGATTTGGTGTACTATGCTGAGAATGAAGAAAAAAGTTCTAGAAGGTTACGCTTATTAAATTCTAAGGTCAATGTAGAACAGTTTTATTACACGTTTCCATCCGGGCTTGAATTGGAGAAGGGCAAGGAATATGAGTTGTATTTTGAGGTATTTGATAATGACGGACTACGAAATGGGAAATCTGTGAAGAGTAAGGTCTTTCGAACTGTGGTATTAGATGATAACCAATTGAAAAACAAAGAGTTAAATGCTCAAAAATCAATTTTAAAGAATCTTGACAAGTCTTTAGAGATTTTTAAGGAACAACAAGAGGCCTTAAAGAAAATCAACGATAAACAAAAGCAAAATGAAGGCATCAATTATAATGAGAAAAGTCAAATAAAGGAATTTTTACAAAAGCAAGAGCAGCAAGAAGAGATGATGCAAAAGTTCAGTAAACAGCTTAAAGAGAATTTGAACAAAAATGAGACTGATGATAAACTGAACAAACTATTACAAGAACGCCTAGAACGACAAGAAAAAGAGGCGGAGAAAAATAGGAAACTTTTGGAGGAACTTAATAAGGTTGCCGATAAGATTGATAAAGAAGATCTTAAAAAGAAGCTGGAGGAACTAAGCAAAAAACAAAGTAATAGCAAAAGGAATTTGGAACAGCTATTAGAGTTGACCAAGCGTTATTACGTAACGGAGAAGGTGGCGCAATTGGCGCAAGATTTGGACAAACTAGCGAAGGAACAAGAGCAATTGTCAAAATCTGAGCTAGGGGAAGATTTTTCAAAGGAGGAACAGCAAAAGTTGAATGAGAAATTTGAAGAGTTGGCTGAAGAGATCAATGAAGTTAAAAAGGATAATGCTGATTTAAAGAAGCCGTTGGCTATTGAAGCCAGTAAAGAAAAACAAGAGGGGGTCAAGAAGGATCAGAAAGAGGCGCTTGACGAAATTGATAAACAGCAGCAAATAGAGGAGTCTGGCGGTGAAGAACAGAAGGAACAAGCTGGCAAAAAAACTTCCCAAAAGCAGAGGTCTGCGGCGCAAAAATTGAAAGAGCTTAGTGAGGGATTACAGCAAAGTGCTGCAATGTCCGGCGGCGGGTCTAGTATTACCGAAGACGCTGAAATGTTGCGTCAAATATTGGATAATTTGGTTACATTTTCGTTTAAACAAGAAAATTTGTTTGATGAACTTCAGACTTCAGATGGTGAAATAAGTCAATTTTCAAATACGGTAAAAAGACAGAAAGAACTTCGAGGCTTATTTGAACATGTTGATGATAGTCTGTTCGCATTGTCGTTGCGAAGGGCAGAACTTTCTGAGTTTGTCAATGAACAGATAACAGAGGTATATTATAATATCGATAAGTCTTTAGGGAGTATTGCCGAGAATCAGGTGTATCAAGGTGCTTCATATCAACAGTATGTACTAACAGCGGCCAATAGTCTGGCGGATTTTTTGGCGGACTTGCTCGATAATATGCAACAAAGCATGCAGTCTGGGCAAGGGCAAGGTCAAGGTGAGGGATTTCAATTACCTGATATTATTAAAGGACAGCAATCTTTAAAAGAGAAATTGGAGGGAGCAGGAAAGGAAGGGAATAAAGGACAGCAAGAAGGAGAAGGTAAAGAAGGACAACAAGGTGAAGAAGGAGAGGGAAAAGAAGGGAAGAATGGAAAAAGCGATGCAGGAGGAAATGAGGATGGAAAAGGAAATCAGGGAAAAGAAGGTGCCGAGGGTAATGGAAAGAAGGGAAAGAAAGGGAATGGGAATGGTGACGGGGAGGGCAATGAGTCCGGAAACGCTCCGTCAGAACAAGAATTAAAGGAGTTGTATGAGATATATAAAGAGCAGCAAGTAATTCGTCAAAAACTAGAGGAACAATTAAAGAACATCATTGAAAAGGATAAAAGGGATTTGGCGAAAAAGTTGGTGAGGCAGATGGAAAATTTTGAGAATGATTTAATAGAGAATGGCATAACCCAAAGGACGAAAGATAAGGTAAACCGAATACAGCAACAGTTGTTGAAGTTGGAGAATGCAGTTTTGAAACAGGGTCAAAAGCAGGAAAGAAAGAGTCAGGTCAATCAGGAAGAATTCAGAAACCCGATAACTACGAAACCTGCATTATTAAAAGAGGAAAAGAACACTATTGAAATATTAAATAGACAAGCATTACCTTTGCGGAAAAATTATCAAGGTAAGGTTCAAAGTTACTTTAAAAATGATGGTGGATTTTAACTATGAGATTGATTTCGCGTTAAATAATGAAGAAGAGTATTCCGATTGGATTCATAGGATAGTTGTTAAGGACGCAAAGAATATGGGAGCACTCAGCTATATTTTTTGTGATGACAAATACCTAAATAAAATCAATTTAAATTATTTAGGGCATGATACGTACACCGATATTATAACTTTTGATTACGGAAATGGAATGGAGATTTCTGGAGACATTTTCATTTCTGTTGAAAGGGTAAGGGATAACGCGGAAAAATATAATACGGAGTTTGAAGTAGAGTTAAGAAGAGTGATGAGCCATGGAGTGTTGCATTTGTTCGGCCATAAGGATAAATCGAATGAAGAAGCAAAATTAATGAGGTTGGAAGAGGAGAAGGCGATGAAAATGTTTCACGTGGAACAATAGAGTTATGTTTGAGAAAGAATACGATGTAGTGGTCGTTGGTGGGGGTCATGCCGGTGCAGAGGCCGCCGCCGCTTCTGCGAATATGGGGTCTAAAACGCTGTTGGTTACGATGAACCTTCAAACGATAGGTCAAATGTCTTGCAACCCCGCTATGGGCGGTATCGCCAAGGGCCAGATTGTTCGTGAGATAGATGCCTTAGGGGGGATGAGCGGAATTGTAACCGACAAATCGGCTATTCAGTTTAAGATGCTTAACAAGTCAAAAGGACCGGCGATGTGGAGTCCTCGAGCTCAAAATGACAGAATGCGTTTTGCAGAAGAATGGCGTTTGGCACTAGAGGCTACACCGAACGTGGATTTCTATCAAGAAATGGTTTCGGGTCTTTTGGTCGAAAAAAACAGGGTGGTCGGTGTACGATCATCGTTAGGTATTGACATTAAGTGTAGAGCTGTAATTTTGACTAACGGCACTTTTTTGAATGGCCTTATTCACATAGGAGAAAAGCAATTTGGAGGAGGAAGGGCAGGAGAAAAAGCGGCAACGGGAATTACGGAACAACTCTCTGATTTTGGTTTTGAGAGCGGAAGAATGAAAACAGGAACCCCCCCAAGAGTCGATGGCAGATCATTGGATTATTCAAAAATGATCTTGCAACCAGGGGATGAGAAACCCGAAAAGTTTTCATATCTAGACACACCGGTGCTGCAAGAGCAACGAGATTGTCATATGACACACACGAGCGAATTGGTTCACGATCTGCTTCGTGAGGGTTTTGATAGATCACCAATGTTCAATGGTAGGATCAAGAGTATTGGGCCAAGGTATTGCCCCTCTATTGAAGATAAGATCCATCGTTTTGCGGATAAAGATGCACATCAAATATTTGTAGAACCAGAGGGATGGCATACCGTTGAGGTTTATGTAAACGGGTTTTCTACATCACTCCCTGAAGATGTGCAATACAAGGCGCTTAAATCGGTAGTCGGTTTTGAGAATGTCAAATTCTTTAGACCAGGCTATGCTATTGAATACGATTATTTCCCGCCAACACAGTTGAAGCACACCCTAGAGACAAAGCTAGTAGAGAACCTCTATTTTGCCGGACAGATCAATGGAACTACCGGATACGAGGAAGCTGCATCACAAGGCCTGATGGCTGGTATAAATGCACACCTTAAAATAAATGAAGAGGAAACTTTTATTTTAAAAAGGGATGAGGCTTATATTGGGGTTTTAATTGATGATTTAATAACCAAAGGTACCGAAGAACCGTATCGCATGTTTACCTCGAGGGCGGAGTACCGTACGTTGCTAAGACAAGATAATGCAGATTTGAGATTGACCCCACGAAGTTATGAATTGGGGTTGGCGGGTAAAGAACGTTTGGAAAAGATGGAGGAGAAGCAGAAAAATTCGAATAGGTTCATAGAGTTTTTTAGAAAAACGAGCTTTACGCCAGAAGAGGTAAATCCGATTTTAGAAGAGGTTTCATCATCTCCGGTTAAACAGGCCGATAAAATGTTCAAAGTGTTTTCAAGGCCTAAAATCACGATGGAACATATGAGGCGATTGAACGCTGTTTCCGACTTCATTGCTAAGAACGAATTTGACGCTGAAGTTCTGGAGCAAACGGAGATTCAGGTAAAGTATTCAGGGTACATTGCCAAAGAAAAAACCAACGCAGATAAGTTGTTGCGTTTAGAGAATATTAAGATACCTGACGATTTTGACTATGGAAAACTGAAGTCTTTGTCTTATGAGGCCCGGGAGAAATTAGAATCCATTAGACCCGTTACCATATCACAGGCGTCAAGAATTAGTGGAGTTTCACCAGCCGATATAAGCGTCTTGCTGGTTTTTTTAGGAAGGTAAACACTTCTTGTTCCACGTGGAACATTCTTCGCGATTTTCCTTCATTTAGATTTGCATGGCTTTTTTATAATAGAGGAAAGATGATTTGCCACAAGTATTTTAAATCATCTTGGCGTAATTCTTGTTGCTTTTTACACGACTAAATAAGCTTCAAAAATGAATAAAACACTTCTATTATGTTTTGTGTTGTTGCTTCTAGGCTCTTGTGTTCCGCTAAGAATAGCACCAACTATCACGGATTATAAATTGACCGAAGGAAAAAAATTCAAAAGAGGGCTGCCAAAAAAGACCACTTTTGTATTTGCCGACCCTAAAGACGAGGGGCATTTTTATGACTATGTGAACACAAAGTTTGGGCTTCTAGATTATTATGTAGACGTACAAGTTCCTTTTAAGATTGATGATCAAGAGTTTTTCTTTTCGTACTATGAAGTAGAAATTCCGACCAAGACCATAAATTTAATTCCGCTTCTGATTGATGGCATCCTTAACCAAGCCGCAGATTTTGAAGAGCCCATATTAGATGACATGCATACTTCACGGGTCGGCAATTGGTATATTGCCATTGAGGTTTTTAGTGCAACGCAAAAAGACTGTTTACATGACGATTCTATTTCAAAGGCTTTGGTTTTAACGTATCTTCGAAACTTAAAAGAAGAGTATCTTTCTACCTACAATTACAATGAAGTTGTATTTAAAAACTAAAGATTATTCCGTTTCACATCAAGCCTTTGAACTGTACCATGACGAAATGCTTGACATGTTGGTCACCCAACCCCAACCAAAAGAGTTAAGTAGCTATTATGAAAGTGGGAATTATATCTCACATACGGATTCAAAAAGAACACTGGTCGATAAAATCTATCAATTAGCAAAGACCTATAGCCTAAAGAAAAAAGTGAGATTGCTTAAGTCCGTTTCACCTAATGGCAGAACCCTCTTGGATGTAGGGGCAGGTACCGGGGATTTTCTTTTAGAAGCTAAAAAATCAAATTGGACGGTAAGGGGAATTGAACCTAACCAGTTGGCAAGAAAAAATGCACGAGACAAGGGAATCGTTTTAGAAGAAAATTTGGAAAATACATCGAACGAAAAATACGATGTTATCACATTGTGGCATGTTTTAGAACATTTGCCCAATTTAAAACATGAAATTAAGAACATTGAAACATTACTAAAGCAAGATGGGGTGCTGCTTGTCGCCGTTCCTAATTTTAAATCATTTGATGCAAAGCATTATAAAGAGTTTTGGGCCGCCTATGATGTGCCTAGACATTTATGGCATTTTTCTAAAAACGCGATAACGAAACTATTCGAAGCTATCGGAATGAAAGTTAGCGAAACCAAACCGATGAAGTTGGATTCCTTTTATGTCTCTATGCTCTCTGAGAAATATAAAACGGGCAGGCAGAATCTACTCAAAGCATTTTATATCGGGTTGAAGTCAAATTTAAAGGCAAATCGAACAAAAGAGTATTCTTCGCATATCTACATACTTGAAAAATCGAAATAAGCCAATTATAACAACTTTTTGAAGACACTATAAGCATTACTACCATTAAATAGGCATACTGCCTAGAGAACGCTTTATTTGAGAGGCTTTTCCATAAGAACTACAAATAGTTTGGAGAATAATCAATAGATTTTTGTTATATGGCATGTGCGTCAATAAAAACCTAATGTTCTGTTGTATTGAAAACCCTTTTTATATTTTTGCCGAACTTAAAAATAAAACATGAAAAAAGTAGTATTGATTCTGGCTGCTGTGGTTTTGACAGCCTGTCAACAAAACAAAATCGGATACGTCGATAATGTTAAGGTTATGGACGGCTATACTGAAAAACTTGATGTTGAGGCTAAATATAAGGTAAAGGCCGAGGCACTTAACAAAAAACGTGACAGTATTTCACAGGCGTTTCAACTTGAATTTCAAGAGTTTCAAGCAAAAGCACAGAAAATGTCACAGAAAAAACAGCAAGAAGAATATGGTTTAATACAACAGCGTGGCCAATTTATGAGCCAGCAATTGCAACAAGAAGAACAGCAACTTCAGGCTTCTGGCCAGACTGAAATGGATAGCGTTGTCAGCAATGTGCGTGCTGAAATAAAAGCCTATGGAAAAGCAAATGGTTTTACCTACATATTAGGTGGTGGTGAAGGTGGTAGCGTTTTATACGGTGATGATACACAAGACCTTACCGATGAGATCATCAAGCTCTTAAATGATAAATATAAAAAATAGAATCATCTATTTAATTGATATTCAAAGCCTTAACCAGTATGTTGAGGCTTTTTTATTGCAATAAAAACAATAAAAATACTGCTGGCACCAGATAAATCGCAATAGTTTTCGCGCCCTCATAGTCTTTGGCGATGCGTTGTCCGAAGAAAAGCATCAAGAGGGCCACACATGAGGTGAGTGCACCATAGAATGCGAATAGCGTATCGTCATACAATACCAAATGAACAAGGCCGATTACGGATAAAATACCAGCGGCTATCTCTGTTGCGGTAACAATGCCTAGTAATGCGGGAACCATATTTTTTAAGGGGGACTTTGAAAAATGACCCTTCAACCATGATAAGTTGCCGTTCCAGTCTATGACTTTGTCGATTCCGCTTTGAAGGAAGGCGATTATCAAAAAGATCAATAATACGGCTTCAGGGGCGTTTTCGTAAAAATGAAGGTGCATAGAAATACAATTTATGCCGCTTTGGTATGCAAGAGGCGGGTTAGTTTAATTGAAAGGTCTGTAAATATAATTTTTGGATTTCCATTGCGCTCTACATGATAAATAGCGTCTTCCAGTTCTTTTGTTATCGCAAGAACGTTATTTTCATGTATAAAGGGGGCAAATTTCTTGAGGTCAAATCCATCTACATGAATTTTTGCATATACCAAATCAGGGGTGCTGTAATTTAAAAGCATGGCTTGCCGTATGATTCCGCTGCAATAGTTTAGAAATTTCTTTTGTACCTCACGGCCATTTTTCGCTACCTCATCACTCCAATTCAAAAGATCGTGTATTGCAGCTTTGTTTCCCTTGGCCTTAAAAGCACTGCGCACCCATTGTACAAACCATTTCTCAAAAACGAGGTCTTCAGAGTCGTTGTTCATCAGATCTAGGGCTTTATTGAAATTTCCGTTGGCTTCGTGTGCCAATCTATTGGCCTCTGCTTCTTTCAGGCCTTTTTTTATAAGGGCATTGGCAATGACATCTTCGGCGAGCGGCGGAAAATGAAGTAATTGGCATCGCGACTTAATCGTGTTGATGATTTGACCCTCATCTTCGGTTACAAGCAAGAGCACGGTCTTTTCAGGGGGCTCCTCAATCAATTTAAGCAATTTGTTAGCCGCAGGAATATTCATTTTTTCAGCCATCCAAATAATGAACACCTTATAGCCACCTTCATACGATTTCAGCGAAAGCTTTTTAACAATATCCTGTGCCTCATCAACACCTATTTGTCCTTGCTTTTTCTCAATTCCGATCAAGCGGTACCAATCAAATAGGTTTCCGTAGGGTTGTTCCCTTACAAATTTGCGCCATTCTTCAAGATATAAATCGCTTACCGCATGGCTTTTGACCCTATCCGAATTTGCCACCGGAAAGGCAAAATGCAGATCAGGATGCGCCAAGGTATTGCACTTACTGTTACAGACCGTATTTTCACCATCATTTTCACCATCTATGTTTTGGCAAAGTAGGTATTGGGCATACGCAATAGCAAGGGCCAAGGTACCTGTGCCCTCTGCGCCCACAAACAATTGGGCATGCGGTACGCGCCCAGAGTCTGCCGTAGCAGTTAAGTGTTTTTTCAAATGGGAAAGCCCTAATACATCTTTGAACAACATGAATCAAATATAAGCTATTTCAAAAACTGTGATTCCACGAAAAAACCGTAAAATTAGCAGATGGGTAACCACATGAAGTTTTTTGGAATTCTTTACTTTTGAACTCCAACGAATACGAACGATATCAAACTATCACAATATTAAAAACAACGGAATGAGAACATTGGAAGATTTCAATTTTGAGGATAAAAAAGCTTTGATACGGGTAGATTTTAATGTGCCTTTGGATGCTGAATTTAATGTGACCGATACCAGTAGAATAGATGCGGCGAAACCTACGATTTTGAAAATTCTCGAAGATGGCGGTAGCGCGGTTTTAATGAGTCATTTAGGGCGACCAAAAGGTCAGCGTAATGAATCTATGTCTTTAAAACATATTTGTAATGTAGTTTCTGACATCATTGGCGTACAGGTGAAATTTGTTGACGATTGTATTGGTGAAAAAGTTGATGATGCTTATGCCAATTTGGAAAGTGGTGAAATTCTATTGTTAGAAAACCTTCGGTTTTATAGTGAAGAGACCAGTGGTGATACTGAGTTTGCCAAAAAACTTTCCAACTACGGTGACATCTATGTGAACGATGCTTTTGGTACGGCCCATAGGGCACATGCCTCAACAACCATAGTTGCCGATTACTTTGCCGACAACAAATGTTTTGGTTACTTATTGGCAAAAGAAATCAAAGCGATAGAAAAGGTGATGCAAACCGGTGAAAAACCCGTGAGCGCAATTTTGGGGGGTGCGAAGGTTTCTTCAAAAATTACCATCATCGAAAATATACTGGATAAGGTAGACCATTTGATTATCGGTGGTGGCATGACCTATACCTTTATCAAGGCGCAAGGTGGAAAGATAGGGGACTCCATATGTGAAGATGATAAAATGGATTTGGCTTTGGATATTTTGAAACAGGCCAAAGAAAAAGGGGTTGAAGTCCATCTGCCCGTCGACGTATTGGCTGCAGATGATTTTGACAATAATGCAAAAACCCAGGTTGTGCCCGTTGAAGCTATTCCGGAAGGATGGCAAGGCTTGGATGCTGGACCAGTAACCCTTGGTAACTTTAAGGAAGTAATCCTCAAATCGAAAACTATTCTATGGAACGGCCCTGTTGGGGTTTTCGAAATGGAAAGCTTTTCAAAAGGGACCATCGCCGTAGGAAATGCCATAGACGAGGCAACCCGAAATGGTGCTTTTTCGTTGGTTGGTGGCGGCGATTCAGTAGCAGCCGTAAAACAGTTTGGCTTTCAAGAAAAAGTGAGTTATGTTTCTACGGGTGGGGGTGCAATGTTAGAGAGTTTAGAAGGCAAAACACTACCGGGCATCGCTGCAATATTAGGCCAGTAAAGACGTTATCGATTAACGGACTTTACCCAGAATATCAATGGTTTTAACGCAAATCCTTTATTTTTTCAATAAAAAACTGCATTTTCGCTAGTCCCGAACTAATCTATGACCAAAATGAAAAAAAATCAGGTTCATTTTTGGGCGACAGTGCTGTTTCTGACTACACTATCGATCAATGCCCAAGAGAAAGACAGCACCGCAGTTGCGGCAAAGGATTCCCTTCTTGGGAGATTAGAAAACGTTACCGGTCTCGATGCCGCTACAAGTGCGCAAACCCCTTTAAATATACCTGCGGTTTCTGAAAATACCGTGAAGGGAAAACTAAAAGATTTGGAAGAGGCCTATCAGTATGATAGCCTTTGGATTCAGGTACTTCATGAAAACAGGATCCTTTTCGACGAAATGTACGCAGAATTGAACAATATTGAAGTAGACACCTCGAATACGGTTGATTTGCCAACCGACACCCTAAAGGCCCGTCTTCAAAAGTTGGATGAACGAACACCTTTCAATATTGCGTACAACCCCTCTTTAGAACGTGTAATCAAGTCGTTCTTGACTAGAAAACGTGGTTTGATGGAGCGTATGTTGACAGCAAGTCAGTTTTATTTTCCGCTTTTTGAACAAGAACTCGACAGTCACGATGTTCCCTTAGAGGTTAAATATTTGTCCATTGTAGAATCTGCACTGAACCCTAAGGCCAGGTCAAGGGTAGGTGCTACCGGCCTATGGCAGTTCATGTATACTACCGGAAAGATGTATGGCTTAGATGTGAGCAGTTACGTTGACGAACGACGGGATCCCATAGCTTCTACCACCGCAGCAGCAAAATACCTAAAAAAGCTTTATGGTATCTTCAATGATTGGGATTTGGCATTGGCCGCCTACAATTCAGGCCCGGGTAATGTGAACAAGGCCATTCGGAGATCGGGGGGATATAAAAATTATTGGAATATCAGACGTAATCTTCCACGCGAAACGGCTGGATATGTGCCGGCTTTCTTGGCGACGATGTACCTTTTTGAATATGCAGAAGAACATGGATTAAAACGCGAAAGGGCCGAAAGAACCTATTTTGAGACCGATACGGTGCATGTAAAGAGCCTTATCACCTTTGACCAAATTTCTGAATTGGTCGATATTCCGGTAGCGCAATTGGAGATTTTGAACCCTTCTTACAAATTGAACATCATTCCAAAAGTAAAAGGTAAAACCTATACTTTACGACTTCCGGTAAAGCATATTGGTAAGTTCGTAAACAACGAGAAAGAAATTTATGCTTATGCCAAAGCGCAAGAAGATTCTCGTGAAAAACCACTACCAAAACTGATTACTGACAATGAAAGAATACGATACAAGGTCAAAAGTGGGGACTATCTCGGAAAAATCGCCGAACGCTACGGTGTTGGGGTAAGTCAAATTAAGCGTTGGAACGGCCTTAGAAGCAATAATTTAAGAATAGGGCAACGCTTGACCATCTATCCTAGAAATTCCGTCGCAACAGTGGCTTCCCCCTCAGCAAAAGCATCATCCACGAAATCGGTTTCATTGCCTAAAGACCCTAAAAAAGTACATGTGGTTCAGTCGGGTGACTCCCTTTGGACTATTTCCAGAAAATATCCAGGGGTGACTATAGAGAATTTAAAAAAATGGAACGGCATCCGCGGTAATAACCTTAAACCCGGTACAAAACTACGCCTTTGTAATTGTTCCTCTTGATTTAGGATAATGGAAATCCTAGATACCCATACGAATTGCCGTGAAATTCATTTCGAGAAGTATTAGGGCCTTTTTGATGGCACACTAACCGAATGCACTATTACACTCATTTAAAGCGTAAGGTTTCTTTAAATTTGCTACTTTAGAAACATGATGCAGAAAATAAGGATACTAGTAGTGTTAGGGGTGTTGATTTTTAGCTCATGTGGGCAAAATTCAAAAAACCAAAGATTTTTACCCCCTTCGACAGGTGCCGTCAATTCGGTTATGGTGGTCATGGAAAATGACCTTTGGCAAGGCGCCATTGGCGATAAAGTACGTGAACATTTTGCCGCAAGGGTTTTGGCCGTACCACAAAGTGAGGCTATTTTTAGTTTGATACAGATTCCGCCACAGATTTTCAGCGGTGCCGTAACCAATTCGCGATCGGTACTTTATGTACAACAAGATTCCCTTTCAATTGCACACGTAAAGACTGATGTCTATGCCTCACCGCAAAAGGTAGCCGTGGTCAAGGGCCGTAATTATCAAGAACTGGTCAGTAATTTAGACACTGTAGCTTCAAAGGCCATCGAAGCTTTCAGAAGCAATGAGATAAACGAGGCCCAGAAAAGGTTCAAAAGGTCTTTGAATAGGGAAGCAGACCTTAAGGAAGAGTTCGGAATAGTAATGGATATTCCATCGGCCTACACTGTCGGTAAGCATGAGAACAATTTTGTTTGGATCGATAGACAAATCCCCAAAGGAAATATGAACATTCTGGCCTATACCATGCCAGGGAATAGCTTTTCGACGGATTCTACCTTTGTTCGTGATATTGTCAAGATGAGGGACTCTATAGGCAAATTATTCATACCAGGGCCTGATGTTCCGGGTAAGCAGACCTATATGGTTACTGAAACCGCCTTCGCGCCCTATATTTTTCCAGCTGAGGTCAACGGATATCAAGCAGCTGAGGTGAGGGGCATATGGGAAATGAAAAACTACCCTATGGCAGGACCTTTTTTGACTTATATCATCAACGATAAAAAGAATAATAGGAAGCTGATCCTCGAAGGATTTATTTTTGCACCTTCTGCGAATAAAAGAGACGATTTGTTAGAATTGGAAGCCATAATGAAAACCCTTGAATTCGAAGAATAGTTGGAGAACACATCAAAAAAAAGCCCCATTGTTTTCGGCAATGGGGCTTTTCGTTTTTTATTGGTTCAAGTTACATGCTCATGATGATGAATTCTGAACGTCGATTTTCTTGATGTTTTGATCGTTCACAACGAACACCATCACTACAATCGTTGATTGGGTATTGCTCCCCATATCCAATGGCACTGTAAATTTTCGAAGCGTCGATTCCCTTTGAGATCAGGTAATCCCGTGTTGCCTTGGCCCTTTTATCCGATAGGTATCGGTTGTAGGCTGCTGGTCCGATGGCATCGGTATGCGATTCGATTTTGATGACCATATTAGGATACTTTTCCCACACTTCAAGAAGCTTGTCCAACTCTTTCTTGGCATCGGGTCGTATACTGGATTTGTCAAAGTTGAAGTAAATTTTATCCGTTTTTAGTTTTTTGATATCATTTTCAACTACGATAACGTCGTCAAGTTTCTTTAAGGAAATGGTTACGTTAACTTCATCTTCTTCAGTTGTAGCTATGGTTTGGCTATCTGCAAAATAGTCTGGGTCTGCAGTAGCTATGGTATAAGTACTGTTTTGGGGCAGATCTTCGAAACGGAACGTTCCATCGGCATTACTTTCTATTTGTTGAACAACGTTTTCATCTTTGTCAAGCAATATTACCTGTGCGTTCGTCAACGGCTCCCCGGTAAGCAATTCTGTTACTAAACCAACGATGCTCGTTTTTTCTTCTTCCACCTTTTCTACAGGTAATTTTTTGAAGGAATAGATATCATCATCGCCTTTACCCCCTTTTCGGTTTGAGGCAAAATAACCTGTTTCACCCGATTCAACGGCGATATAAGAAAAATCATCGCGTATACTGTTTATAGGTTTCCCCAAATTTGTGGGTGCCCCAAAAGCGTCATTGACAAGTTTGGCCTCGTAAATATCCAAACCACCCAGCCCCATTTGTCTGTCAGAAGAAAAGGTAAGTGTGTTCTTTGTTACATACGGAAACATTTCACGTCGGTTCGAATTAATTTCCTTACCAAGGTTCATCGGGGTAGAAAAAGTACCATCTTCATTGATATCAACCACGTAAATATCGGTTCCACCATAACCCCCGGGCCTGTCAGAAACGAAATATAGCTTTTTGCCATCTATGCTCATCGCAGGATGCCCCGTAGAATAATCTTCGCTGTTGAATGAAAGTTCTTTGGCTTTCGACCATTCCCCATCTATTTTTTCAGAGCGATAGATCTTCAAGTGGTTTATTCCATTCTTAGCTCTTTTGAGTTTTTTGCTAAAGTTGTTTCGGGTAAAATAGATGGTGTTTTGATCGGGAGAAAATGCCACTCCAGCTTCATGGTATTTTGAATTTACATTTTTATGTAGCTTTTTCACATTTTGTACCAAGCTTGAATTTTCTCCGACCGTACCTTCATAAAGATCTAAAAAAGGTTGGTTGTTCCATTTGTACCTTCTTGTCTTTAAAAATGCGGAATCTTTAGAAGAAGCGTATACCAGATTTTCACCTTCATGGAACATTGGCGCAAACTCAGAATACTTTGAATTGATATTCAGGTTTTTTATTTCAATGTTCTTTATGTAGTCTTCAGCCTTTATTTTTTGGAGCTGCTCTTTTGCCGCGGCCAGTTCTTCAACTTCGTTTTTCTTATTGAAGATGGCCACCAACCGTTTTGCTTTTTTATATCTTCCGGTACCTTTCAAAACGTGGGCATATCTGAAATAGTCGGAATCGGTCAAATCTTGTTGGTGTATTTCGAAGAGTTTCGCGTACCAATAATAGGCTTTTTCCATGTTGGAATTGAAATAGTGGGAGTCCCCTGCGCGTTGAAGCACTCTGGAAGAGGCATTTTTCAAGTCTTTCTTTAAAGCAATATCATAAAGCTCAGATGCCTCCGCATACCACATTTTATCAAAATAAGAATCAGCTTTCTTAATTAACCGGGCGACATAGTTAGACTTTTCACTAGAAGAAAAGCGCTTTTTGGAAAGTGATTTTAGATGGGCCAAATCGTCAACTTCAACAGAATCGACTTTTTGAACCGACTCAAGATCATCTTCAAAATCTAGGGAGGTCAGTGTTTGGGCCTGCACATTAAAAAAAGTGATGCAGCTAAGCAGTAATAGTAAGTTCTTCATAACCGATTCAAACAAAAATTAAGCGGTTTTATGGATCAAACCGTAGCAGATCGTTTACCTAGTTCAATTAGTTTGAAACTAAATTAAACCTTACGAAGCAGCTGATTTAGTTTTTGTTGTGAAACGAGGGGTTTTTGAAGTATAGACGAACCCCGATGAAGGTCAAAAGGTATTGCCGTTTTGAAATCAGTGGTGTGATGGGAATTAACGTGGCCCCTAAGAGTCACTTTCTTTACGCTCCTCTAACTTTTCGTCTTCTTTTGAAGCGTCTTTGAATTCTTTGATCCCGCTGCCCAAACCTCGCATTAATTCAGGAATTTTCTTTCCACCAAAAAGCAAAAGAATTACCAAAACGATAATGGCAATTTGCCAAGGACCTACCAAACCGAGAAATATATTTTGAGCAACCATAAATAAGCACTTTTAAATAAGAAGGTAAAATTACTAAAAAGATACCATAAATCTTGTTAATATCAACGTTGGCATGTAGTTTAAATTGTCTTTTGATGGATAAGCCCCTTCAAAAGGTTAAAAGGACCTCAAAATAGAGGTCTATGATGTACAAATGAAATACTAAGATTATATTTGTTATTATGGCAAAAAAAGCTAAAAGAAGCAAAGAAATCAAGAAAAAGCTGCTTCATAAGTATCGCTTGGTCATTTTGAACGAGAGTACTTTTGAAGAGAAAATATCTTTTAAGCTAAGTAGGCTGAATGTATTCGTTACGGGAACTTTGGCAATTATATTATTGATTGGCTTAACGACATTGCTCATTGCCTTTACACCGCTTCGGGAATACATTCCGGGGTATTCCTCTACAAGACTCAAAAGACAGGCCACGGAATTGACCTATAAAACGGATTCGTTGGTTACCGTGTTAAATTATACCAATAAGTATTTAGAAAATGTGCAAAAGGTACTTCGGGGTGATATTGAGAACAATGAAATTAATAGGGATTCCCTTTTTGAGCGCTATAAGCTTGATCCATCAAGTATAAATTTGAGGCCTATTCAAGAAGACTTGCAATTGAGGGAGCAGGTAGAGTTAGAAGATAAGTATAATCTGTTTGAACGAAATACGGAGACAATAGGCACTATTCTATTCGCACCGGTAAGTGGAACCCTGTCTCAAGAATATGATGCTGATAAAAAACACTTTGCGGTTGATATAGTCGCACCACAGGGCGCTTCGGTCAAATCAGTGGCAGATGGTGTCGTCATTTTTTCAGAATGGACTGCCAGTACGGGGTATGTCATCATCATTGAACATAAGAATGACCTAACCTCAGTTTATAAACATAACGGCTCCCTGGCAAAATCGCAGGGTGATCATGTTGTTGCAGGAGAGGTCATTGCTTCCGTTGGAAATACCGGGGAACTCACGACCGGCCCACACCTTCATTTTGAACTTTGGCTAAAAGGGAAACCGGTCAACCCATTAGACTTTATTGACTTTAACTAGAACAGATGTCACTTAAAGCGTTTGCAGCAAAAATCTTTGCCCGTAGGATTACCAAAAAAAACTCTAAATGGATCAATAACCCCATTGAGACCCAAAAAGGGGTATTTAATGAACTGATTAAAAAAGCAAAAAACACTGAATTCGGTCAAGACCATAATTTCAAGACCATAATCTCACACGATGATTTTGTGAAGCAGGTTCCAATACGTGATTATGAGGCACTGAAGGGATATATCGAAAAAATAGTTGAGGGCGGTGAAAATGTGGTTTGGCCCGGTAGGCCTCTATATTTTGCCAAAACCTCAGGAACAACATCAGGGGCTAAGTACATTCCCATCACGAAAGAATCCATTAAAAATCAAGTCGAGGCCTCAAGGGATGCCATTCTAAATTATATCGATGAAACAGGAAATGTCGATTTTGTTGATGGAAAAATGATTTTTTTGCAAGGAAGTCCAATTTTAGAAGAAAAAAATGGGGTAAAATTGGGTAGGCTCTCAGGTATTTCAGCACATTATGTACCGGGTTATCTTCAAAAAAACAGATTGCCAAGTTGGCAAACCAATTGTATTGAAGACTGGGAAACCAAAGTCAATGCAATAGTCGAAGAAACGGAGAATGAGAATATGACGGTCATTGCCGGAATCCCTTCTTGGGTGCAAATGTATTTTGAAAGGCTCCAAAGCAAAAGTGGAAAGAAGGTAGGGGAACTATTTCAAAATTTTAATCTTTTTATTTATGGCGGGGTCAATTACGAACCTTATCGGGCAAAATTTGAAAATCTGATTGGCCGTAAAGTAGATAGTATAGAGCTTTTTCCGGCTAGTGAGGGGTTTTTCGCATACCAAAATGCCCAAAACGACAAGGGAATGTTGCTCTTGCTCAATTCAGGAATCTTTTATGAGTTTGTCAGGGCCGATGAATTCTTTGTCGAGAATCCAAAAAGAATCACATTGAAAGACGTTGAACTTCATACTAATTATGTCATGATCATAAGTACCGACGCGGGTTTGTGGGCATATAATTTAGGAGATACCGTTCAGTTTATTTCTTTAAGGCCCTATAAAGTCATTGTATCAGGGCGCATCAAACACTTTATTTCGGCCTTCGGCGAACATGTGATTGCAAAAGAGGTAGAAGAAGCCATGAAAAAAGCTATTGAAGCCACCGGTGCGAGGGTAAACGAATTTACAGTTGCTCCACAGACTTCGCCAAAAGAGGGGCTTCCCTATCATGAGTGGATGATTGAATTTGAGAAGGAACCGCATGACGAGGCAAAGTTCGTTTCTATACTTGACGACACAATGCAAAGCCAAAACTCCTATTATTTTGATCTTATTGATGGCGCAATTCTACAAACATTGAAAATCACCAAGATCAAGCAAAACGGATTTCAAGACTATATGAAAAGTATAGGTAAGTTGGGAGGGCAAAATAAAGTGCAGCGACTTGCAAATGATAGAAAGTTGGCAGAGGCACTCAACGCATACCAAGCTTAGGGTAAGTACCTATTTAGTAAGTTGGCCTATTTCATGTATTTTTGTGCCGAAATATAGTGATGGGCATAAAAATAAAAGAAACGACAAGGGCACAAGAATCCACTAACGCCATAGAGCGACTGTATATTACGATGCGCCATTTATTGAATAGGGGCTTTTACAAGCCATCGGGTGTTTCGGGCAATGCCTTACGCAATGCACTTTTAGTACTTCGCCCCGAGATATACGGAACTGTCGCAGAAGAAAAAGGGGAGTTGAACGGACTTATTTATGTTTTGGAGCGTCTTCCACAAGGGATAGAAGAATGCCGTTTTATAAATTTGACCTCAGATGAGGGGTTCTCAAAATCACACCTAACCGCTATAATACCCCCAAAACGGCGAAGAAATTGCTATCGTATCGATGACGAGCAAATGAATATTGAGATTACCCGTGGCAGATCCGATATTTATGACATTTTAACCCATTTGACCTTTTTGTTCATTGAGTCTACAAAAATTTGTAATAGGGTATTCATTGAAGAAACCCAAAAAACGATAAGGGATTGGGATAAGCTTGAAGCCTTTGTTCGCCTGGTAGAACCTACAGACCCGGAACGGGAAGTGGCATTGATCCATACTGCAAATATTTTGGGAAGATCTTTTGAAGAAGTGGTAGAGATCCATCAGAAGCTTTCTTCTAAAGAAAAAAAAGATAGATTTTTGAATATCGTTTTTTGGTTGGGTAAACTAGCATTGGAGGAAGAAACGACGGGTAACAAAAGAACCATTACGTTTAGCCCTCTATTGCGGGAGCGCCTTGGTCATCACATACATGGCGAACGTTGGGCAGATACAATTAAAGAAACCCTCGTAAAGCGAAATTTGATAAACAGGCCCATTCATATTATAAGTGCCAACATGCACAGCGTTATGAATTCATTGTTCGCTAAGGTTGCTTTAAAAAAGGAATTTTCGAATAGTAGTCCATTGGAAATTTATGAGGCGCTAAGCTCATCAGATAATAAACATTTGAGGGATAAGGTAACATCACTTGCCCAAAAGAACGGGATGCTATATATCGATGACAGATCAGGGGCCAATATTGATGTGCAGATTTTTGACATGGCCAAAGTTGAAAAAGGTGCTTGTTGCTATGATCTTCGAACGGATATTCCTACTGATAAAAAACCAGTTATCTTTGTGATGGATTATGCGTTCGGAGAGCAAGCTTATGAAACCATAGATGAGCTTTTAAAACCATATAAAGTAAAGAACAAGAACACTTTCTTGAAGGTAGATTCAATTTCAATAATGGGTAAAGCGGGCATTCTAGAAGGTGGAAAAGGGGATTTGATGATTCCTTCAGCCCACATATTTGAGGGTACTGCGGATAATTATCCCTTTAAAAATGAGCTTTGTGCCAATGATTTTAAAGGCAACGCATTAAATGTTGTGGAAGGAACAATGGTCACTGTTTTGGGCACCTCTCTGCAGAATAAGGATATCCTTCAGTTTTTTTATGATTCTACTTGGAATGTTATCGGATTGGAAATGGAGGGCGTGCACTATCAAAAGGCGATACAGTCCGCCTCAAAAATCAGAAAGAGTATTGGCAATGAGGTTAAAGTGCGTTATGCATATTATGCATCGGACAATCCTTTAGAAACAGGAAGTACACTGGCTTCAGGTGGATTGGGAACCACGGGCGTAAAACCAACCTATCTAATTACCGATAAAATTTTAGAACAACTATTTAATAGCTAATTATGGCAGAGAATCAGACAAATAACAATTCTTCAGACGAAATAGATTTAGGGCAGTTGTTTCAATTGATAGGAGGGGGTTTTCAAAAGCTTTTCAACGCTTTTTTACTACTTTTTATATACCTCAAAAAAAATGCTTTTATTCTTTTAGGCTTAATAGTTTTGGGGGTTGGAGTAGGGTATGGCTTAAATAAAGTCATAACCAAAAAACTTAAGACCGAAGTTATTGTTAAACCCCTATTGGAAAGTAAGAACTACTTGTATGATGTAGTAGATGAGATACAATCAAATATCAAAGCTGATAATATAGACTTCTTCATTGAAATAGGTTTAGATTTTAATGATTTAAAAGGCTTTGAAATAGAAATTGCTCCAGTAGATGATGGAAAGAAAAGCTCGGAGAGTGAAATGAAATTTTTAGAACTCCTGCAAAGTTTTGAAAATACAGATGCTGTTGCAGATATTGTACGTGCAGAGCTACAGAACAAAAGCTCATTTAACCATCGCATCACTTTCTTTTATAAAGATGCGTCAAAAGGAAAATTATTTGCGGAGAAAGTAATGGCATACATAAATACGAATGAATATTTCGATGGTCTTATAGAAATATATCGGGAAAATGCAGAAAGCAGAATAGTGGAGAACAAATCTTTGTTAGAGCAAGTAGATGAGCTTGTTGTCAATTATGCTCGAAAAATGGTCCAAAGTGATAATAATATTGGTACTGATAGAATTGTTTTGGACAACCAAGAACGCATAGATATTACAGGTCTTTTTAGACTAAAAAACAGTTTGATTCAAGATATAGAATCTAAAAAACTAGAATTAAAACAACGAACCGAAGTCATCAAGGTAATCAACTTTGGAAAAACACAGGAAGTACAAAAATCGGTTTATGGAAAGAATATTGTTCTTTTTCCGCTTCTATTTTTAGGTTTCTTTTTCTTGGTTTCTTTTCTGTTATTTTTAAACCGTAAATCAAAAACAGTCTGAAACAAATATAACATCTGAAAGTTAGGAAATAAAAACATTGGTTATGGAAGTGTAGGTTTATTGGGTCACACGTTATACGGAGGCTGGTTTAGAATTATCCAAAGTATGAGAATTATATTCCGGATAAGCTCATTAAGATGTTAAAGTGATTGAGTATTACCTTGCAAAACCAACCATTCAACATATACTTCTAAAGAGTAGAAAGTAATAACAAAGGAGGTGATTTATAAAATTGACATCAATATCTTAAATAGAAGACAGGAAGATGAGTACTTTGGAGTGAACGATATTTGTAAGATTAGAGCTACGGCCACAAAACCCTTGTTGGTCGATTTTTATTGCGGGAGCCGCACAACGGGGGGGGTTATCTTGATAGATAAAGGCACCAGTAAAACGGTAGGCGCCGGGATGTTGGTATAAAAAAGGTTTATGTTAGGTTCAAAACGGATTGAAAAAAAAGGATTCGACAACAAAATTTGCCGTGACGTTCTCTTTATTCTGCTCTCCTTGACAGGCTGTAACGAAAATAATAAAATATATAAAATTGATAAGCAGAGCGATTTAGGAATAAGCCTTATTGGACATCCTTATGTTTTTGAAGAAGAGGGATACGAAATAAATGCATTCTTTGTTCGAAAAGATGAAACCACCAATAAATACTTTTTGAATCTATATCTCAAAGGAAATATTATGGAGTTTTCTAAAAATCATCGGGCGTTTATACACGGGTTCGAAGATTTAACCGACACCGATAAGTCGATTAACATGGTTTTGAATAACCCGGAAATTAAGGGAGACTCCTTGCTATTTCGGAAGTCTTTGTCGTTAAAAAAAGATAGTTTGTTTGAAAAAGTGAATTTTGGGGTGGAAGATAAGGTTTCTAAACAGAGAAAATTTGTATTAACACTCCGTAATGTTGACTTACACAAGTTTGCACAATCAAAATAGTCAGAATCCAAATGCTTATCTCAAAAGGCAAACGAATTATAAATTGGGAAAATTTAATTACCATTTTCGCCATTACCCTTCCACTTGGCAGAGGGTTGTTCAATACCTCGTTCGTTCTGATAATTGCATATTGGCTTTACAGGGTTTTTAAAGGAAGTGTTGGTTTTAGAAAGAATGACTCTATTTTTTTGATTATAGTTACCTCCTTTTACCTCTATTCGATTGCAAGTTTAGTCTATACCGATAATATCGCTTATGGGTTGGATAAAATATATTCCCAGTCCTTTCTACTGTTTTTCCCGTTGGTGTTTTTGTCTTTCAAGAAAGAGGTTGGGGAAAGAACATATATGAAGGCGCTTAAGGGATTTCTACTCTCTTTGGCTGCGGTAAGTCTGCTTTCAATTGGCAGACAGACATATGGGATTTTATGGGACATTAACGGTATGGAAGCCTTAACACAGAATAACTTGTCTACCTCTATTGTGGACAATTATTTTCTTGGTTTTTCCCTATTTATTTCTTTTGGCCTGACTATGTATACCTACATCAGACTATTTAAAACCCATATCGAACTTTTTAGATCAAAAGGCCTTGAAATTGCCATTGTTTTGGTTTTGACCATTACGTTGATATTGCTTAATAGTAGAAACCTCATCTTTCTCACGGCTGCAAATGTTTGTGTTATGTTTTTTGCTAAATCCACTTTACAAAAAACTCCTGTCATTTTTATCAAAGTGCTTTTGACCATGGTAGCTTTGTTTTGCCTTAACTACTGGGCCAATCCTTACTTTGGCGATAAAATGGACAAAGTGGTTAATTATGGTCAAGAAGACAGTAGGGGCAAGTATTGGGGCGGAATGAGGGAATCTATATGGGATTGCGCGGTCAAGGTCGTTGAAACCAATCCAATTATCGGCGTTGGCGTTGGCGATCAAAAAGATCAACTTGAATTGTGTTATAAAATATATATGCATAATCGATTGTTTGCCAATAATAACAGTTTTAATGCCCATAATATTTTTTTGCAGATCCTTTTGGCAACAGGGTTCTTAGGAGTTTTAATGTTTGTTCTTTCTCTTGGCTACATGATACGCTTGGCAATTCTTTCAAATAATATGTACTATATCGTTTTTATTGGGGTGTTCATTTTGGCAGGTTTAACGGAGTCCTATTTTGAAAGAAATTTGACGATGTCATTTTTTGCTTTTTTTAATTGTTTGTCTTTTTTTTCAAAGAGTAATTTGGCGAAGTGATGAAGAGGGCACCTAATAGATCTTTACCTAAAAATGACCCAAGACAGCTTCGTATCCATATATCTAGGGTTAGGCAGACTCTCAGATGCCGACCAAAGTCGCTTTTCTCCAAAATGCCAAAAACACATGGAATTGTCTTAAATCCTTTTTCATGTTTTGTAATGCTCTTATCAAACCTTAGCCATGGACATTAAAAATATCACCTCTATATTATTGCGACTTTCATCTAAAGTAGGAAGTGCTTTGGTGATTTTCGCCATTAGCCTCTTTACCTCTAAGGAGTTTTTTGCTGATTTCCTGATTTTTTGGGGAATTGTAAGGGTAACCAGTGTGCTTACTTCTTTCGGTCTTGACAACGGGGTTTTTGCAAAAAACAATCCGAAAGATATATCGGAAGAGATTCGTTTCATAATTATTTTCGGGCATGTATTGTTACTTGGAGGTACCCTATTGTTTATTACCCCATTGACCATTTCCCTCTATGACACCATAGCATTGGTATATGCAGCGATGTTCACATCCATAACACGGGTACTATGCAGTTCGATGACCTACGATATGTCGTTTAGAAAGCCCATTTTGATTGAGGATGTAACAAAGTCTGCTTTACTTTTGGTTTTTGCGTTACTGTGCAGTGTGTATTATGTCGAAGGCATACCTGTGGCGATTCTGGCCAGTTCTGGCATTCCTTTTCTTTTGGCTTGGAGAACTTTTGATGGCACTATCAACATTAAACTGCACACCCAGCACATATCGTCATCCTTAAAAAGTATTTGGAAATCAAACATTGCCTTTGCATTCCAAAGTGTCGGAACCGTATATTTATTTCAATTTGACAAGCTCAACGCGGCCCTATTTTTTGATAGAGGGGTGGTAGCCAGTATTGGAGTCCACGGGCTTGTTTTTTTAGTATTTAGCTTGACCAAAGGAGCAATCAATTTTGTAGCTCTTCCGTCGATAAAAAGACATGGCTTGGCAGAATTTAAAAAGCTCAGGAATATTTCATTTGTATTATCGGTATTTTACTGTTTGATGTATTTTCTTTTAGCCGAAAACCTATTCGGGTTCTTATACGGGGGACAATATGATTTTGTTTCGGAATATGGGATAATATATCTTTTAGGAGGGGTATTGTTTCTTTCTGCTGGCCCATTAGGCCCCTGGTTGGTAATCAATAGGAAAACGAATCAACTTTTTCTCATGGTCACGCTTCAATTGTGCATTGTATTACTTTTAAGTGTATTTCAGTTTGTAAATGCCAAAGAAGTATATTATCTGATGACGGTTCCGGTAGTTTGGACAATCCATTTTTTATTTTCATACCTTAGAAAAAATGAACTCCAAGACGACTAATTATATCCTTATTTCATTGTTGTTGTTGGCAGTATATGGAAAAGGCCTTTTTCAAGACAGCATACATGTTCATGATGTTGACCAAGCGAGGTCGGGAATCATTAAAATTGGTAATATTTTTTCATTAGGGTGTCTGCTTTCGATTTTTTTGTTAGCTGGAAAAGTCAGTGGTATTACCTTCAAGTTCAATAGGGAAAATTGGCTTATGAATTGTTTTTACGGCATAATGTTTTTGAGCGCCATAATTTCGCTAAACCCTATTATTAGTGTTTCAAAATTTTTTCAACTACTGGTTTTAATTTATGCTGCTAGAACGGTTTTCAATTATGCGGGAAGTACAGAGAATTTCCTGATTCCATATAGAAATATTGTATTGATTTTTAGTATTAGCTGCCTTTTGTTTCCTGATTCTCAAGTAGGATCTTTCATAGCTCAAAACCGGATAGCCGGTAATCTGTTGTTGTACATTCCTCCGAATGAGATGGCTGAGCTAGTGCTCTTCTCGTTTGCGGTTTCCACTTTTTTATTTTATAGGAGAAAACAAACACTTATGGACGCCATCAATATTATTGTCGGTATTCTTGTGATTTTTGGCACAAAATCCAGGTTTGCATATTTGATTGTTGCCTTTATAGTTTTTCTGTATCTGATTACCAATATTAGACGATTTGCAATTCTCTTTTTTACTAGCTGTATTGTTATTCTTTATGCGGTCTTACAAACCGACTTTATCAATGTTTACATTTTACGTGACGGGGATACTTCAAAACTATTCGAGCTGACAGGGCGCGTTAAATATTGGCTTTTTGCTATAGAGAATATTGATCTGAAATCGTTGTTTGTCGGCCATGGATTTTACTATGGTTCAAGGTTTTATTTGCCTGGAATTGATCCTCATTTTGCTTATAAGAGTAATCTTGACAACACCTATCTCGAGATTCTATTCAATTCTGGTATAATATCATTAATTCTTTTTATTCTTGTATTAACCAAAATGTTCAGGATTTCGCTGAAAAGAGGATATTACAAAATGCTTTTTATCTCTTTTATCATGATTATCTCAGTGAAAAGTTTGATTGGCCCATCCATTGTAAAAGAAACGATTTCATTGATTTTTTTCTTTTTAACCTATCATTTTTGTAGGCCTCTGGTCAGACATAAAGCCAATTCAATTTCCAAGTATAAACAAGCTTAAGACTATTATTAATTTGTAAATAGTTTTGCAGATTACAGATGAATAACTAACAATATGAACTTAGATTTCCTATTAATTGGAGCTCAAAAATGCGCCACTACATGGATTTATCACTGCCTTAATGAACATCCTGAATTGTTTGTTGGAGGAGGAAAAAATGAAACCTACTATTTTGGAGGTGATATCTTCAATCAAAAAGGCCTTGATTGGTTTGAAAGTCTTTTTGCAAATGCCTCCGCCAATCAAAAACTGGGCAGTGCTTCGGTAGATTACATTTGGGATTTGGCCTCAATTGAATATGCTCGCAAACAATACCCTGACATAAAGATTATAGCTGCACTTCGAAACCCTGTGGAGCGAACCATATCCGCCTTCTTTTGGCTTACGAGAAAAAATATTATCGAGGCCAAATCTCTTGAAGACGGCATTGGAAAGGCAATTGAAGATTACAAATCTGGAGCTGAGACCATTTATTCAGAATTAATCCGGCGTAGCTTATACACGGATGCCATAATACAACTTCATGAAAATGTTGAAAAGGACCAAATAAAACTAGTCTTGTTCGATGACATTCAAAATGCACCTAAAAATGCCCTTTATGATATTTATTCCTTTTTAGACGTTGGCCCAGATTATACCCCCACCTCTTTAAGAAGACAACCAAAAGGCAACAGCTATTCCTCAACCCTTGTTTATCTAGAAAGAAAAGCACCTGTCAATAAATTTACCACCAAAATATTGAACGGCATCAGCGAGTTCATCAAGATATTATCTAAAACCAAGAGCCCCAAATTGGACCCTAAGCTTACCCAAGAACTTTTGGATATTTATAGTGAACCTTTCGAAAGGCTGTTTAATTGGCTTGAGAAAAATGGATCAGACGAGAATAAGACCATTAAAAAAGTAAAAAAAAGCTGGAAGTTATAATGGAAAGAAAAAACACGTTTATCATTGGCCACTACGGTGGAGAAAATTTTGGTGATGAATTTATGCTAGAAGCCTTGCTAGAGTATCTTGACACGGTCAATATAATTGGTAAAATTTTCATTGTTAGTAAGCAAAGTAGTATCTCTAAAGGTAAAGCTTGTTACATATCCCCAAGTTTTTTTAACATACTAAAAGTCTTTTTCCGAACCAAATTATTGATTCTTGGAGGCGGGACGCATTTTCACGATGACTATCACAAAAAGCGCTTAAAAAGACACTATTTATATCTTACTAAGATTCTGGTCATTTCTTTATTGTATAGGATATGTTTCAAAAAAGTATATTATCTCGGGGTAGGATATGCGCCTTTGGGTTCTTTTGCCATCAAAAAATATACAAAGACATCCCTGTTGCTTGCCAACTATATTACGGTAAGGGACAAAGTTTCGTTGAATAATTTGAACAACTTATCAAGAAAGCCAGACACTTCACGGGTGCAGCTTACGTTCGATTTAGCGTCCCTTCACAAAGAAGTGAAACATGTGAACACAAAAAATGACATGCTGATAGGTATTTCCCTTACCTCTTTTAGCTTTTCATCAAACTCCAATGAAGATACCATATGGGACAATCACATAATCCCCCAAATTGGGTCTATCTACAGAAACACTAAAATATCCATTCGAATCTTTGTGTTTAGAGGGGGGTCTAGAGAATCTGATATTCCACTAAGTAAAAAATTGCAAAAGCATTTACATGAAATCGACCCAAGCAGGGTAACAATCCATGAACATGTAGATGATACTGAGAAATTTGTTGCTCCTTTGGCTCAATGTGAGTACTTTATTGCTACGCGATATCACTCCGCGGTAATTTCCTATTTAGTAGGATGCAAGATGCTAATAATACCATATCATCAAAAACTAATCGATGTTGTGGACATGATAGATCTTGACATGCACGCGGTAATGGATTTACAACGACCTGAAACTTTTACCTCTAAATTCAATGAATTATTGGCCAATGACAAAAGGTATATACCTGGAATATCGCCATTGAAAAATAAGGCGCTTACCTCGGATATCATGAATGACATTTTTAATAAACTTGATTAGATGCAAAATCATATTTTATTGAAACTGGGCACTAGGTCCGGGGATGATGGCCAGTTCATTTCTTAAATCTTCGAAATGTTCCTTTAAGAAGTATCATGTCTTGGATGCATTCAGAATAATGAGAATTGCATATTTTTGGCACTTAGTTTAAGTAGATGAAGAGTTACTGTTTTTCAGTTACGTTGTGAAGCAAAAGGATTAAGCTGCTTTTTGGGGTTGAAGAAAGACAAGACAATACTTTTCAAACACCTTGTAAACCATCTCTTTTAACAATAATGCTAGATGAAATCAAAAGTGCCAACATTTATTTTGCCTTCAAATAATTTGAACAGCTCATTAATTGGAGATGCTTGTGCCATAACGGTCTTTGTATTTCATTACCACAGATAGATGAACTGCATCCACATATTATACACAAAAACTTTTGGAGGTCCCCATAACCAAGTTGTGCAATTGGCCACAAAAATGGATAAAAGGCAACATATCATACTTGCACCAAAAGGCATCTCTAAATTCGAAGCCATAAATAACAACAAGGACATAATCTATTGCCCCATAAGTCTGTGGCGCCCGACTAAGCGAAACATTCCAATTGTATTGATTTTCCCATTAATATTAATCTTCGATACAATACGACTTTCACAAAAACTCAAAAAGTACCTCAATTCCGATGCGGTAATCTTAAATTATGGTTCACTATACATCACCGGACTCGTCTTTTCTAAGATATACGGATTAAAAAGTATTTCTGAAATACCAGGACTGTTCACACCAAGACCATTCAGGAAGATAATTGGAAATACCCACAGGTTTCTTGCTGATAGAATCCTTTTTACCGGCAAGTCTGTTGCTGCTGCTTATGGTCTTGAGATCAATGATTTCAATAAAGTCTTTTTCCCTCCCATAAGAAAAGAGGTGATTGCTGAACAAAGCTTAAAAAAGGGGATTCTCACCATTGGAACTCTTGGAAACAGAAATTGGCAAAAAGCACATGAAAGATGTGTGGAAATTGCACATACGCTAAAAATGAACAATATTGATTTCAATTGGATAATACAGGGACGAAATTCTAAGGGCCAGGAAAACAATTACCAACATAATGTTATTGACAAAGCCATTCATTTAAATTTGAATGAAGTTAAATTTGTGTCCGATATGTCTCCGTCCGAATTGTTTTCACAGATAGATCTATTTGTGCTCACTAGTAAAGTGGAAGGAGTTCCCACTGTAGTACTCGAGTCGTGTGTTAATGGTGTGCCCGCAATTAGTTTACCTGTGGGAGCCGTTGAAGAACTTACATCTGTTTTCGATAACCTAACGGTACTACCGGACACCTATAGCATGGCAAGCTTTATTACAGAAAAGAGACATGAAATTCTTGATAATAGAAAAATTGTGTATGATTACTCAGATAAGCTGAAAAAGCTGGAACAAGTAAATACTCTATTCTTTAAACCACATTATGAAGCGCTTGATTTTTAACTTCAATAGGATTTTACTTGATAAAATACTGAAAGACGGGCTTTATCCGCAGGCCATACACATATTTCATCACTATTTTAAGGATGAAAATGATTACTTAAAAGAATTCATACGATTTGCCCAAAAAAAAGGCTATGTAATAAGAGGGTATAATTATGAACAAAAACCAGAGGAAAAAGTGGTATACCTAAGTTTTGATGATAATTATGAAGCATGGTATGAAATGGCCAAGATGTTAAAAGAAGAAGGAGCCACCTGCACTTTTTTTATCAACTTTGCGCCATACCTTATGAGCGATGGTCTTGTCAATGCATATTATAATTCTTTGGGGATACCAAATGGCAAACCAATAGGACTTGGTCAGATTTCCAACCTGATTCGTGAAGGGTTCGATTTTGGAAACCATGGTCTCTCCCATGTGCCTTTTGGCAACTTGCAATTGTCCCATGTGAAAACAGACCTTGACCTTAACCGAAATTTTTTCCAACAGCGTTTTGGAGCAAAATTGACAAACGTGGCCTTTCCTTATGGTTCTATGAGGTATTTCAAAAAAGAATGGATAGAGGACATCAGCAGGGAATTCGGAACTATATATGCAGGTCACCCACTGTTTCAGGCCAAAAGTGATGACAAAGTTGTTTTCAGGTCTCCGCTATACATTGCGGAAAGCTTCGAATTCAATTTAAAAATTCAAAGGATTACACAAATTAATCCGAACCTAACTTTTGGAAAAAGTCTGATTGGATAAGCAATGATGAACGGATTCAGAATTAAAAACACTGGCTAGTGCAACAAGAAGTAAAAATTTTAGGAATAAAAATATTTGCAATGAACATTGCAAAAGCGGTCGAAAGGCTTTTGTACACTAACAATGGTTCTTCTGAATCAAGGTGTATGAGTGCTTCAGGGGCACATGGTTTGGTATATTCAAAAAGAAATCATGAATTTAGGGTAATCCTCCAGTCATTCTTCCTCAACCTTCCCGATGGTATGCCCTCTGTCTGGATAGGCAGACTAAAAGGGGCAAAAAAAATGCAGCGATGCTACGGTCCAGATTTCTTTAAAGAAACCATGATAGCCTCAGCAAACACAAACAAAACCCATTTCCTTTGCGGAGGAAAAGAAGGTGTAGCTGCTAAGCTAAAACAGGTCTGTGAAACTCAATTCGCTGCGACTATTTCAGGAACATATTGTCCTCCCTTCCTCGAAGTTTCCGATTATGATTATCCAGCAATTGCCCAAACAATAAATAAAACAAAAGCTAACATTGTGTGGATAGGTCTTAGCACTCCCAAGCAAGAGGTTTTTGCGTATAATCTATCAAAATATGTCAAAGTCGATTATGTATGCTGTGTAGGCGCAGCATTCGATTTTCATATTGGTAATGTAAAACAAGCCCCTAGTTGGGTACAAAAAATAGGAATGGAATGGTTCTTTAGATTACTTATGGAGCCAAAAAGATTGTGGAAAAGATATTTCGAGATTGTTCCTCTTTTTATTTATTATAACTTTGCGGAGTTAATTAATGGAAACTTTTTTAAAGTAAGCAAATGAAAAAAGCTTTAGTATGTGGCTCAGGAGGGTTTATAGGGGGACACCTCGTAAACCGTTTGAAAAAAGAAGGATATTGGGTTCGAGGGGTTGACCTGAAGGAAAATGAGTATGGAAACAATAATTCGGACGAGTCTATTATAGGAGACCTCAGAGATATTAATATTGTCAAACAAGTAGTGACAGATGATCTTGATGAGGTATACCAACTTGCGGCCGATATGGGTGGAGCAGGGTTTGTGTTTACTGGGGATAATGATTCCGACATTATGCACAATTCAGCTTTATGCAACCTCAATGTTTTGGAAGAGGTAAAAAATAAAGGAGTAAAGAAAATTTTCTATTCTTCATCCGCTTGCATGTACCCTGAGTATAACCAAATGGACCCTGACAATCCCAAATGTTCCGAAGATTCTGCCTATCCTGCCGCTCCAGATAGCGAATACGGTTGGGAAAAGCTCTTTAGTGAACGTTTGTACTTGACCTATAATAGAAACCACGGAATAGAGGTAAGAATTGCCCGTTTTCATAATATTTTTGGACCCCAAGGTACTTGGAATGGAGGAAGGGAAAAAGCCCCTGCAGCCCTTTGCAGAAAAGTTGCTGAAATAGCGGACAATGGATATATCGAAGTTTGGGGAGATGGTAAACAGACCCGCTCATTTCTATTGGTTGATGAATGTGTGGAAGGAGTGAGAAAGCTTATGGAATCTGACTTCATAGGACCTGTAAATATTGGTTCGGAGGAGATGATATCCATTAATGACTATGCAAAAATGATTATTAGCATCTCAGGGAAGAACATTAATATTAAAAATATTGAAGGGCCAACAGGAGTGGCCGGCAGAAATTCTGATAATGCATTGATTAGGGAAAAGTTAGGTTGGGAACCAGCAATGAGTTTAAGGGAAAGTACTGAGATTACATACAAATGGATTTCAGAACAGGTAAAAAATAAAAGTCTTGTCAACTAAAGAAAAGTTATTCGATTATCTTGAAAACATCAAAGGTGAGCCCACAGCTCACCTTTCTGGATTAAAAAAGGTGTTTTTAAAGAGTGAAGATACTGATTCTAAATTAACCCAATTTGCCTATGGCATGTTTGCTCCTGGCGAAATTTGCGAACTTCACACCCATCCAACCATGGATGAGCTTTTCTATTTTATAAATGGAACGGGAGTTTATAGGGTTAATGGAAATGAAATAACTTTAAAACCAGGAACTTTTCTAAGAATACCGGCCAAATCTCGACATGAACTGATTAATAACGGAAAAAATAATTTGGAGTTTGTATATTTTGGTATTGCCCTAGATTAAATTTCTTCATCTCATCTTGTTTTAAATTGGCTAATTTTCACTCCCTTGAATTTCAACCTTCATGTTGTCCCTCACTAAGTTCATTAAATAGACCAGTTGATACCATCAACACCAGTAATTTGAATCTTTGGTTATTTCAAGCATTTTAGATTTGATATTGTATATAGGTTCTTTGTTCTAATTGGTTAATTTTACAATTCGAAGAAAAAATTCCCTACTGCTATATTCTTTAGTGCTATTTTTGATTTTTAGAGTATAGAGTGTTTTTTGAGCAGATAATAAGGTATTATGTTTTGTTCAACAATAGTTTTATTTTTTGGTGTTTTCTAAAAAGCTTCTCTGACAAGAATGTATTGAAAACCCAAACTTTTTGAAAACAACTTTTATAGTTTCAAATGATTTTAAGCAGATATGGGCACTCAAATTCTATAGGTGCGTTTCCTTTTGTTTTGGATTTATTGGTGATAAACGTATTGGCCACCTATATTCCCTTGCTATTGCAATATCCTTTGCTTTTTCATGCATATATAACTATAGCGTGGACAATAATTGCTTTTAAGATAGATTTTTATGTAATTTATAGGTTTACTAAAGTAACTTATATTGTAAAGTTGCTTATTAGGCAGTTTGGTTTCTTTTTTCTAATCCTCTACGCATTTATTGGGTTTTTTAAGCAGCCAAATATAAGCAGGCTCAATCTTGCCGTGTTTTTTGCTATTGTATTTTTAGTGGTATTTCTTATAAAGTTCTTAAACTATTATTTGTTAATGAGATACCGCGGCTCCATTAAGCGAGATTTAAGGCGTGTTGTTGTTATTGGCAAGAATAAAAAAACGAATCAGTTGGTTGAAATGTTCAAGAAACACGGAGAATACGGATACCATATTATTGGACAGTTTTCCACAAAAAAAACGGATTTTGATATAAACCATTGTTTGGAGTTTATTAAGGAAAATAATATCAACGAAATTTATTGCTCCGTCAATGAACTAGAAAACGATGAGATAGGGACATTTATAAATTATGCGGACAATAACTTAATTAAGTTAAAATTTATCCCGGATAACAAAGACATTTTCACTAAGAACTTAAAACTAGACTACTACGAATATCTTCCAGTGCTTTCGATAAGGGAAATTCCCTTGGAAGAGTCACTTAATAGATTTTTTAAGCGGAGTTTTGATTTTATCTTTTCACTTACCGTCTTTGTTTTCTTATTGTCTTGGTTGTTTCCAATAATTGGAATTTTGATAAAAATCGATTCAAAAGGCCCAATATATTTTAGGCAAAATCGCCCAGGGTTTAATGAAAAAGGGTTTGGATGTTATAAATTTAGGACCATGAAAATAAACCATACAACTGAGAAATCAGCTACCAGAAATGACCCAAGAATTACCAGAATCGGGGCTTTTCTAAGGAGAACTAGTATTGATGAATTGCCTCAGTTTGTCAATGTCCTATTTGGTCAGATGTCGGTGGTTGGCCCAAGACCACATTTGTGGCGTCAAAACCAAGAATACAACACAACCGTTCAAAAATACATGTTAAGACATTACGTAAAACCAGGTATTACAGGTTTGGCTCAAGCAAAGGGATATCGAGGAGAAATAGAGACCGAAGAAGATATAATTAACAGAACCCGGTACGATTTTTTTTATATAGAAAACTGGTCAATGCTTTTAGATTTAAAAATAATATTACAAACGATTATAAGTGTTATTAAAGGTCAAGACAAGGCTTATTAAACCATAAAACCTTTTTTTTACCTTTAAATTCATGCATCCAAACCCTAGACAGTAAGTAATTTTTGTGGCTTAAAGATAAAATTAAAAAATGAAAAGAACCCTCATAACAGGCGCAGCAGGCTTTCTTGGATCACATCTTTGTGACAGATTTATTAAAGAAGGGCATCACGTTATCGGTATGGATAATCTGATAACCGGAGATCTGAACAACATCGAACACTTAATGAAGCTCGAGAACTTTGAGTTTTACCATCATGATGTTACCAAATTTGTTCATGTGCCGGGTGATTTGGATTATATTCTTCATTTTGCCTCCCCGGCCAGTCCTATAGATTATTTAAAGATTCCGATTCAAACCCTTAAGGTAGGCTCTTTGGGCACCCATAACCTTCTTGGCCTGGCCAAAGAAAAAGGAGCTCGTTTTATGATAGCCTCCACCTCAGAAATTTATGGTGATCCCTTAGTGCACCCCCAAACCGAAGAATATTATGGGAATGTAAATACTATTGGCCCTAGAGGCGTGTATGACGAAGCCAAGCGCTTTCAGGAGTCCATAACAATGGCCTATCATACCTTTCACGGATTGGATACGCGAATCGTTCGTATTTTCAATACGTATGGACCAAGAATGCGCTTAAATGATGGGCGCGTAATTCCGGCTTTTATGGGTCAAGCATTACGAGGTGAAGATCTGACCGTTTTTGGTGATGGTTCACAAACCCGTTCTTTTTGCTTTGTTGATGATGAAATAGAAGGTATTTACAGATTGATGATGAGTGATTATACCTTGCCCATGAATATTGGTAATCCACACGAAATCACCATCAAAGATTTTGCAGAAGAAATCATCAAATTAACCGGCACTGACCAAAAGATCATTTATAAACCGCTTCCAAAAGATGATCCGATGCAAAGGCAACCCGATATTACTAAAGCAAAAGAAATTCTTGGTTGGGAACCTAAGGTTGGCAGGGAAGAAGGTATGCGAAAGACCTTTGATTACTTCAAAACACTTACAAAAGAAGAACTTGAGCGAACGGAACACCGTGATTTCTCAAAAATCAATAGAAAATAGACGATTAAACCCCTACATTTTTTGATTGTTCTTACATTTGGGCAAAATTAAATCATGAATATCCTTATTCTTGGTTCGGGCGGTCGCGAGCACACTTTGGCTTGGAAAATCGCCCAGAGCCCCAAACTTTCAAAGTTATACGTTGCACCTGGTAATGCTGGTACTTCACAGCTAGCACAAAACGTCGCGATTGCAGGTGACGATTTTAAGGCCATTAAGGAGTTTGTTGTTGAAAACGCTATTGAAATGGTCGTGGTAGGGCCTGAAGACCCCTTGGTGAAGGGGGTACATGATTTTTTTCTAAGTGATAAAGATTTGAACCAAGTAGGGGTTATCGGTCCAGAAAAGCTTGCTGCTACTTTAGAGGGTAGTAAACAGTTTGCTAAAGAGTTCATGATGCGCCATAACATTCCCACCGCGGCGTACCAAAGTTTTACATCTAAAGATCTCGAAGAAGGATACCGATTTTTAGAAAGCCTACAACCACCATATGTGCTAAAAGCAGATGGCCTCGCAGCAGGTAAGGGGGTCTTGATCTTAAAAGATTTAGAAGAGGCCAAAAAACAATTAAGGGCCATGCTTTTGGAGGCTAAATTCGGTAATGCCAGTACTACTGTGGTAATTGAGGAATTTTTAGACGGTATTGAACTCAGCTGTTTTGTGCTTACTGACGGCGAAAGCTATAAAATACTTCCCGAAGCCAAAGATTATAAACGCATCGGTGAAGGCGATACTGGGCTCAATACGGGTGGTATGGGGGCTATTTCGCCCGTTCCGTTTGCTGATGGGGCATTCATGCAAAAAGTAGAAGAACGTATTGTAAAACCTACTGTTGATGGTCTAAAAAAGGATAAGATTCCATATCAGGGTTTTATTTTTATCGGATTGATCAAGGTGGGAGATGAACCGAAGGTCATCGAATACAACGTTCGCATGGGAGATCCTGAGACCGAAGTCGTATTTCCGCGAATCAAAAATGATTTGCTTACTGTTTTTGAAGCCGTAGGTAACAAAACCTTAAAAGATGTGACCTTAGAAATCGATGAGAGAATTGCCGTCACCGTAATGACCGTTTCCGCAGGGTATCCTGAAGCTTATGGGAAAGGAAAGGAAATCACTGGATTGGATGCTATAGGGAACTCTTTGGTATTCCATGCAGGTACCACCGAAAAAGATGGTAAGATAGTAACCAATGGTGGTAGGGTCATCTCTATAACTTCTTACGGGGAAAACACTGAAGAGGCCCTTGCGAAATCTTATGATAGTCTAAAAGACTTTCATTTTGAGGGAATGTATTACCGAAAAGATATTGGTTTTGACCTTTAATCAAAAACCGAACCAATAATTGGCTCAACTAAGGGTAGTTGAGCGCAGTCAAAACTATAGATAAGAGTGGGAGGTAATGCTCTTGTCTTCTTCGTTATTGTCATTGAAAATCTTTAATTGACCCATCCAATAGACCATCGCGACAAATCCAATAATCATGAATGACCAATTGATGAGGTTCGAAGACCACCAGCTTTCCATGAACCGGAACATATCATAAGGGGCAAAAAGAACATTAACAAATAAGTCTTCTATGCCGTAAAAAAATGATTTCATCTTAGTTATATTTACTAGGCAAAAATAGTAAAAGCAGCAATGATTTCAAGTTTTTTTAGTAAAACAAAACCTATAAACTATGTAATAGTGTTGGGTTTCTGCACATTACTATATATCCTTATGGTTTCGGTCTCAGCGGTTTCCATATTTGAGAATGGTGTTTTTTTACCCAAAATCATCAGCCTTTTCTTTTTATTGCTCACATTTCTGGTCATAAACCCAACATTAAAAGCCGATAAATTGGCCGAGTTAAGCTCGTTTACCATGCTTTTTTATGTATTGCTGTTGGCTGTTTTTTTACCTATGGTCTTAAGTGGTAAGATAGTGATCAGTAATTTTTTGCTTTTATTGGCAACGGATAAAGTACTCGCTTTAAAGTTTGAGAAGAATACCAAATACAAAATTTTTGAAGCTTCCTTATTTGTTTTTTTGTCCAGTGTCGTAATGGAATGGACGGTGGTTTTTTTAATTCCCATGTACATTGCAATCTATGTATATTGCGGAAAACAGCTTAGAAACTGGCTGATGCCCTTGGCTGCCATGGTAGTATGTTTGATGGGTGTTCTTTGCTATTCAGGATTATTCAATGATTGGGGTTTCATTCAAGGTCATTATGCGTTTAAACTGAATGGTACTTTTGACGCCTTTGCTTACATTGGTATTTTGTGTTATTTTTTTCTAGCATTGGTAATAATGTTCATCGTGTTGGTAAAATTGGGTAATCGCGGTATGGGGCGCATTCTTTCCCTACGTATTCTTTTTGCCTATTTTGTTTTAGGGATACTTTTGGTCTTCGTCTCAGAAGAGAGCGGTAGTAATATGATACTGTATACATTATTCCCCATAAGTGTCTTTTTGACCAATTATTTCGAGACCATAAGGGATAAAAGGTTTAAAGAAGGGCTACTAAGCGTTATGATCATTACCTCTCTGATCATCGCAGGTTTTAACCTTGTGCAATAATGTATCTTTGCACAAAGAATTGAATATGTTCACTACCCTTGCCAACACTATTTTTAAAGAAAGTATCCAGACTTACCATATTGAGGATACTGTAGACCAAGAATTCAAGAATCCTTACGACAAACAAACCATCGAGCATCTTTTATATCGCAAAAATTGGATCGATACCGTTCAATGGCATTACGAAGATATCATTAGAGATCCCAATATCGACCCGGAGGCGGCTCTGGTATTAAAGCGCAAAATAGATGCCAGTAATCAAGATAGAACCGATTTGGTAGAATATATCGACAGTTACTTCTTGAGTAAATATCAAGATGTTGAAGTGCGGGAAAATGCTTCCATAAATACCGAAAGCCCTGCTTGGGCAATAGATCGATTATCTATTCTTGCCTTGAAAATATATCATATGCAAGAAGAAGTTGATCGAATAGATGCTTCTAAAGCGCATATAGAGGCATGTTCAAATAAATTAACGGTTTTGAGGGAGCAACGCAGAGACCTTTCCACAGCTATCGACCAACTTTTAGATGATATTGCAGTAGGTAAAAAGTATATGAAGGTGTATAAACAAATGAAAATGTACAATGACGACGAACTAAATCCGGTCTTGCGTGGTCAAAAGGGGTAATACGGCACATGTATTGATCGTGCGTTTCTCGGCTATGGGAGATGTGGCAATGCTGGTTCCATGTATCTTGGCATTGAGGGAGCGATACCCTAACCTGAAAATAACGATTCTCACTAGAGAACGGTTTAAACCCATTTTCAACGGTATAAAGAATGTTACCGTTTTTTCGGCAAAGGTTCAGAAAGAACACAAGGGCCTTATCGGCCTTTACCGATTATACCGTCAACTCAATACGTTAGGGATCGACGCCGTTGCAGACACCCATAATGTATTGCGAAGTAAAATCTTAAAACTTTTTTTTGACTTAAAAGGGATCACCGTTGCTCAAATAGACAAAGGTAGAAAAGAAAAAAAACGGCTAATAGATCGTAAGGTTTTTAAACAGCTAAAAACGACACACCGGCGTTATGCTGATGTATTTCAACAATTGAAACTTCCCATAGACTTGACTAAAGATAATGTCCTGCCTACTATGGCCCTGCCTAAAATTATGGAGAGTAGTTCTGATGCCGATACCATTTTGATTGGGATAGCCCCTTTTGCAGCTTATAAAAGTAAAATGTACCCATTGGTATTAATGAATGGGGTGCTAGAAAAATTGACAACAAATCCGCATGTTAAAGTTCTGCTGTTCGGCGGTGGGCAACAAGAGGTAGATCAATTGGAAGCCGTTCAAAATAGATTTTCAAATAATGTTATCAATGTTGCGGGCAAACTTTCATTTGAAGAAGAACTGGCGGTCATATCAAATCTTAGACTTATGATTGCTATGGATAGTGGTAATGGGCACTTGGCTGCCAATTACGGAGTTGATGTCGTTACCCTTTGGGGCGTTACCCACCCTTATGCCGGCTTTGCCCCTTTCGGCCAACCCCTTGAAAATTCCATTTGTGCCGACAGGGAAAAATATCCATTAATTCCGACTTCAGTGTATGGCAACAAGCATCCACCCGGATATGAAAAAGTCATGGAAACCATATCGCCTGAAACAGTATATCAGATGATTATCGATAAACTTGATGCCCGTTAGAGAGCTCTGGGCATGAAATGGAATCGAAATATTGTTTTAGTTGCCCTAAGTAGTTTTGTCTTAAAACACTGGCATTACCTTCAACCAGTAAGGTCCTAACTCCGAAGTAAGAAGAAATAATATGGTTCGCCACACTTTCACAATCTATATGCTGGTCTAAGTAACCATCTAATTGCCCTTTTTTAAGAATTGAAATTAAGTTAATCTCCCAAACTTGAAGAATATCCAAAAGGTATTTGCTGATTTTTTTATTCCTGTTATTGAACTCATTGATAAAATTTGCAAGCATAAAACCGTAATTGTTTGAACTGTTCAAAACTTTTTCAAGCTCATTGTCAAAAAGGTCCATCAGTATGGGAAAAGGATTTCGTTTATAGTTTACGGGCGGTATCAGAAGGTTCAAGATATCTTGAAATATCAAGTTTTGTGTTATACTTATAAAAAAGTCTTCCTTAGTTTGAAAATAATGCTCAAAAACCGCTTTTGTAATCGATAAATCCCGTAAGATATCATTTAAGGAAGTATTGTAATAACCATTTTCATAAAAAAGACGAAGGCCCCTATCACGCAGTAAATGAAGTGTTTTGCTCTTTTCAAAAGTTGTTTCCATAAGATTTGGTGACTAAGATTAATAATTCAAGTAGGTTTGTTTTACAAATTTCAAAAGAAATACCTGTAAGATAAATCTTATAAGATTATCAGTATGAAAATATCGTTACAGTGCAGTATTTGACGGTTTTTTGAAAAGAGGATGGGTTTTTAAATTCCAATTATCGATAAAAAAGACCATTTGTCGTTATTTCACCCTTTCAGGTCTTTACAGATTTAACTTACATGTTCTCCAATGTTTCTCGCCCTTAGTCCAATTGCTATTTTGATATAAGTTTTTAAGTCAGACCTAAAATAAATAGGAACAAAAAAAGTTTATGTTTTACCAAACTTAAATATCCAAACCTTAAACCAACCCATTATGATTACGGCTTACTACCCCGATAGCCCTGAAGGAGTACCCAAAAAATTAACGGCGTTACCCCCATCCTATCAATTGAGGGCTTTCTTGGCCATAGTCGCCATTATATTGTTTTTTATGCTTTACGGGGCACTGGTCGTTGGACTGGGATATTTGCTTTATTATGCACTTGTATATGACATGGGCGTAATCAACAAACTAACTATTCTGTTGAAAGTTGGTGCAATAGCAGGGGTTGGCATGCTTTTTATTTTTACCCTAAAGTTCATATTCAAACTTAAAAACCACAAACCCAATAACCGCATTAAGTTGGTAAAAGGAAAAAACCTTGAGCTATGGGGCTTCATTGGGCAAATCTGTAAAGAGACCGGGGCACCCAAACCCAAAAACATCTATGTAGATCCAGATGTGAATGCATATGTAGCTTATAGTAATATGTGGTTGAGCCTTTTTCTACCTGTGAGAAAAGAACTTACGATAGGTATGGGATTGACCGATTGTTTGAACCTTTCTGAATTTAAGGCCGTCATAAGTCATGAATTTGGTCATTTTGCACAACGCAGTATGAAAATAGGTAGTTATATTATTTCTGCGAACACCATTATTCACGATATGATCTTTGAAAGGGACAAATGGGACGATACTTTAGATCAGTGGAGGACTTCAGACCTAAGGTTATCGGCAGCGGCCTGGGTGATTACCCCTATGATTTGGGTAATAAGACAGCTTTTAAACCTATTTTATCAATTTTTGAATATGATGTATTCTTCCCTTTCAAGGGAAATGGAGTTCAATGCCGATAAAGTTGCTGTAAAGACCTCTGGAAGCGATGCCATAATCTCGGCACTATGGAAATTGGACGGAGGGGTATCAGCATGGCAGGCAACTTTGAACCACAGCATTTTAGCGGGCAAGAAGAATATTTTTGTAAAAAACCTATATCGGCATAATGCATTTGCTATTGAAAGAGGTGCAACAGCGCAAAAAAATCTTCTTGATGCTTTACCCAATGATATTAGAGGAGGCAAGAAGTATTTTTCCAGTTCTGAACTTTCAGCAGTAGGCATGTATGCCAGTCATCCACCGAATGATAGAAGGGAAGACAATGCGAAGGTACCGTATATCAATTGCGAAGCCGATGAAAGATCACCTTGGAAGTTGTTTGGCGATAAAGAAGCTTTACAAGAAGAAATGACACGGTTGCTTTATAAGCTTTACTTGGATAAAAAACCAAAAGAATGGCAGGCATCTGAAATACTGGAAGAATTCATTACCTCTGAGACCCAGGGTGCTGATTTGGCCAAAGAATATGAAAACACTTTTTTAAATCGATTTTTACAGATTCCGAATGATGAAAAATTAAATACGGAGATTCAACAATTAGGGATACCTAGAAAGGCTCTTCTAAATGAGTTGAAAGCCGAACTTAAAGAATTGATGAGACCCGTAGAAGAAATAGAGGATTTGCTGTTAAAAGCCCAGCAGATTGCCCAAGGAACCACCAAAGAGAAATCATTTTCTTTTAAAGGGGTGGAGTATAAGAAGAAGAATTTAGAGAACGGCTATAATTTTCTGCTAAGTAAACGAGAAGAACTCTTCAATCGAGGTTTTGAGTCTTGGGATACTGCCTTCTGTGCATTTTTCATCGCACTGGCAAAAACACAAGGAGAAGATGCGAAATTGAAACAATTGTATGCACAGCATCAATCACTTTCTTTTTTGTATCGCACCATAAGTGCTACAAAAAATAAAATTTATGAAAATGTAATGGACCTTCAATCGCGGGGTGAGGTTACCAAAGAACAACTTCATTCTTTGACTGCGAGTGTAAAACAGGCCTTCGAAAAATTTAACGAAGAGCTCAATGTTTTTAACGAACGAAATTTTGTGAAAATGCCCAATATTGTCTCTATCGATGATTTAAAAGAAGCCCTGGTCGATACGGGTCAATTTAAGATTGAACACGGATTGATATTTGAAAATGGAGGTTTTCAAAAAATGATGGAACAACTAGAGAATGCGGTTTACAATTGTCATAGAATAGATCAAAAAAGCATTGCGTGTATTCTAGTCTTCCATAAAACTTTAGAATCGACCCTAAATGCTTAGACCATAAAAGAGTAATTTCACATTGGTTGGTTTTTGTTTCTTCAGTAGATTTCCATTACCTTAAAACTGATAATCAACCAATGTCAATTATGACCTTTTTGATGTTTTATAATAGGGTATTGAATGAAAACAACACCTTAGAAGAGCTTCCTTTTCCTGTTGGGAAAGTGTTCTTTCAAAAAGGCACGGTAATTACCGATTATAACGAAATAGAAAATGCGGTCTATTTTGTCAACAGTGGAATGATAGAGTTGAGTATAAAAAGCTATATGACGGAGAAAATCATTGACTTCTTTTTTGAGAATGAAATGGTGGCGAGTCTAACTTCTTTTCTATTGCAATCGGTAAGTGATGTAAAATTGACGGCACTAATGGATTGTGAGCTTGAAATGGTAAAATACCACCATCTTATGGAGGCTTATGATCATGATTTAAGTATCAATAAGTTTGGGCGAAAAATTATGGAAGGGGCCTACATTCGAAAATCAAATCGAGAGAAGGCATTGTTGAGTAAAACAGCCGAAGAAATTTATACCGAAATGTTCCATACCCACACAAAATACATCTCACAGATTCCCGTGAACAAGATTGCCAAGTATCTTGGAATACACCCTGAGAGTTTGAGTAGAATTCGTAAAAAACTAAATTCCTAACATAGGTCAAGTCTTTTTTTTAGTCCGGGATTTCAACTGCATATAGTTTTGTAGCTGAAATTTTAAACTAAAAATTATGGAAAGTTTCATCAATCAACTGCCCACCCCATGGGCAATTTTATCAGACCCTGTTTCTTTAATCGTGTATGCTATTTTCGGAGCATTATTTCTTTGGGAAACGCTAGTTCCCGCAAGGGCATTGCCAAAGATTCCGTATTGGAAACTGAAAGGACTTCTTTTCTTTTTCGCCTATGTTTTGCTCACTACCTATATTCCGTTGTTATGGGATGGCTTTCTGGCACCCTATCAATTGGTTGATTTAAGTTCATGGAATCTGCCCTTACAAATAACCATTGGTATATTTTTGGTCGTACTGGTGCAATACGGTTGGCATATCAGCATACACAAATCGGATTTTTTGTTTCGTGTATCCCATCAAATGCACCACAGTGCCGAGCGATTGGATGTGCCAAGTGCTTTTATGTTCAGTATCAATGATATGATTGGACTTTCACTGGTCGGCTCTATCAGCTTCACCTTGTTTATGGGCCTATCTCCCCAAGCAATTACCATCATTATCCTGAGCTTAACATTTTTAGGGGTATTTCAACATGCCAATATTAAAACGCCAAGGTGGTTGGGGTACATTATACAAAGACCTGAGAGCCATTCACTGCATCACGCCAAAGGTATACATAGGTATAATTATGCCGATTTACCTATAATAGATATGCTTTTCGGAACTTTTAAGAATCCAAAATCTTTTGAAAAAGAAACTGGATATTATCTAGGTGCCTCAAATCGAATTTTAGAGATGTTGAGGTTTAAGGATGTAACTAGAAAGTAACAAACCAATGCTCTAAAGTTGCGAATGAAGGTAATTGGCAGTATCTATTAAACCTCTGTTTCTCAAGATATCCAATAGCTGAAATTCATCCAAATCCGGATTTCTACGATTTAAAACCATTTCCTTAAAGGCCTTTGTTGCCTGTTCAGGATTTAAATCGATAATATCGGTAAGAAAATCATCAGCTGTTTTGGCACTTAAACCAAAGGAAGACAAATACTCTTTTGGAAAATCTTTGATGTTATTAGTGACAATTACGTTAGCATTCGTTTTTATCGCAGCAGCTAGAACATGGCAATCTTTGGGGTCAGGTAATTCTAACCCTGAAATCAGTCCATTGTAATGGGTTACCAATGCATCTGGAAAGGCCTGATTGGCTATATTTATTCGTTTGGTTACTTCCTCGTTGGGCAGTCCTTTTCGTTTCATAACGTCGCGCCACTCATCAAAAATATGTTCACTCCATTTGGGAGTGTATAAATCGTAATGGGCAAACCAAAAAAGCAAATCCCGTATTTCAATAGGGTAGATAACATTGGTGTCCAGAACACAAATAAAGCGAACGCTATGAATCATACAAACCTGTTTCTTCGTCAGATTTCATAATGTCGATGATATGCTTCTTCTGAATCGCTTTCATCTTATTTTTGTATTCCATAACATCTTCAAACTTCACCCTGCGGTGTTTTCCGACTTTAGTAAACGCGATTTCCCCATCCTCTAAAAGTTTAACAAAATGAGGTCTGGAACAACCTAAGATTTCTGCGGCTTTTTGCGTGGTAACCTCAGTGGCAAAGGGAACAAGGGAAAAAGGCTTGCCCTTGCTCATGGCCTCAAGAATATCGCCTAAAAGTTGTAGGGCACTTAGGGGAATTTTAATACGTTCCTCGGTCTCCTCAATTTCAATTTCAGGGTTTTCTGATTTCAATTGTTTGAGTACTGAGGCCAATGCGTCATAAGATTCAATAGCGACTTTTTGCTCATCTTTAGAGGGTTTGTTGATGTTTTTAAACGCTTCCATTAGTGTTGTTAAAGTTTAGTTACACAATAATAAACGAAATAAACGAAATAAACTTATATTTGTATTGTTAAAGTTTTTTGAAGAAAAAGCTTCTATTATGGATGAAATGAATTTATTGGATTTAACGGTTCGGAAACTATTGAAAAAATTTGGTAAGGGTAATCATAAACCAGGTTCAGGAAGCGCAGCGGCATTTCAAGGAATATTATCATCTAATTTGATAGTAACCGTTATTTCATTGACTCTTGACCCAGAGCGCATCAAATATTACAAGGAAAGTAAAGAACAATTAGGAAATTATAAAAAAATCTTAGAAAATGATTTTATACCTAGGTTGGAAATACTTTTCGAAGATGACAGCGTTCAGTTTGATAAGGTTATAAAATTAAGGGACCTCAGAAATAAAACTCTTGAAAGTGTTGAAAAGAATAATTATGAACAAAAACACCTAAATCAATTAATGATAGCAACCGAAATTCCAATAGAAATAGCAAAATTATGCATTGATATTTCAAAAATTGCCGGTTTTGTTTTTAATAATGGATTTCAATCAGCAAGGGGAGATTCTTGTGTGGCTCGGTCCAGTTCTTTGTCGGCAATTCAAGGGTGTATTTCAATTATTGACTTAAATCTCATTTCTTTTATGCCTAATATTTGGACGGAAGAAAAAAGGCTAGAGGTTGAGTCATTAACTAAATCTTATTTTGAAGAACATGAGGCTATGAAGGATAATTTTTTAAGCCTCCAGCAGGAGAGGAATAAACGACATTTACTAAGAGGACAAGTAAACGCCCTAATGAAAGAAATAAAGGGTAAAAAAGTTTACAAAGACAATGAGATAGAAGATTTTACAAGTAAACTTCAAAACCTAATTTGGAAAAACAAGAAACATCTTTGGAGAAAAGAATTAGGTAGCCCACTAAAAACTCTTAAGCCTAGTACAGTATTCAAAAAAATACTTGGTTATCAATATTGTGACCAAGATTATTTGGTTAATACTGAAGACCCAAATATTGCGATTGCGGGAGTAATAGATCAGCAAAGTAAGGTGGTATACGTGTCAAAAGACTTTAACAACGAAGAGAGGAATTTTACCGCCGCTCATGAGCTAGGTCATGCTTTTTTGCATAATCAACCTATTATACATAGAGATAGGCCATCGGACGGTTTTGCGAAAAGAACTTCCAAAAATGTAGTTGAGTATCAGGCGGATAAATTTGCCATTTATTTTTTGATGCCAAAGAAACAAGTACTTCAAGTATTCAACGAATGGTTTGGAACTAATAAGTTCATAATTAATGAAGATAATTGCTTTACAAACTTTAATAAGACTCCAAAAGTTATAAGAGAAGAGTGTAAAAGTAAAAGAGGTCTTGCATTAAAGCTATCTTCTTTACAAAAACAATACAATGGTAGATTTCTTTCTATTTCTGATTTATTCAATGTTTCTAGGACAGCTATGGCTATAAGACTAGAAGAATTGAATCTGGTTGAGTTTTAAATCAAAAAAATATAACCCCCTAATTATATATATAGGAGGTTATTATTACAAGCTTAATCTAACAACACCCGCCACCATCGTAATGGTAGGTAGATTTACTGATAAAAATATCATCCCTACCAAGCGAAGCAAGGGCACCAGCGGTCTTGTCACATACCGCTAAAGGTTGGTTTTTTAATAAAACATGTCCTTTGTTATCATCAAAATAGTCATCATCGCCGTAGTAGATGGCCGCTTTACCCGTAAAAACACAGGGGCCATCTTCTGGCATAGGATCTTTAATTGCTGCAACTTCAATAGATTCAATATAAATCAATTCATCTGTTGGATATGCACCTGGCGCCAAAATACGATATGGTTTTCTGGCCCGAATTTCAATGGTGCCAAAACCAACATCGGTCAATGCTTTAACATATTGCTTTATGGGTAAGCTACCGCTTAAGCAAAGTGCCCTAAGCCGATCATCATTGCGAAGGGTCTCGTTCATTTCTTGCTCACAGGTAGGATCGCTCATTACCAATTTACCATGGGGTTTCAAGACTCGGTACATTTCTTCAATGGCCCGTTTCAGATCTTCCTCCTTGAAAATATTGAACAAGCAGTTTTGTGCTGCTACGTCAATAGTGTTGTCTTCCACAGGTAGGTTGAGGGCATCTCCTTTTTTCAATTCCACAAAGTCCGACTTGAACCAATCGTTCTCAACTTCGGCAATTTTGAAGTTTTGTCTACTAGCTTCCAACATTTCATCAACCACGTCAACACCTACTACCCCGCCTTTTTGGCGATTAAAGTATGAGAATTGCAAAAGTTCCATTCCGCCACCAACACCAACGTAGAGCATTTTAGGGTTGTTTGAGAGGTCTCTTGCATGAACAGTGCTTCCACAGCCATAGTTCATCTCTTGCATTATTTTAGGAATTTTAAGTCCTGGTAATTCCCAAATAGGGTTAGTGGTGCAGCATAGCCCTACGTCGGGGGTCAAAGCGGCTTCTTTGTATAAATCGTTTGTAGCTTGTAAGTAACTCATTGTCGTAACTTTTTGTGAGGTCGAGATGTCATCCTGAGCGCAGTCGAAGGAGCATCGAGACCTAATTAAAATTTTTGTTTTTATGACCTCTCGACTGCGCTCGAAAAGACATTTATTTTGTTCTAATGCTTTCTAAGCAACCGTCCCTTGACAACTACTTCCGGCTCCGGCTGTGCAGCCATAGCAGTGTTGCGAGATGATAATATTTCTATCGTTTAAAAGATCTTCGTTGTATTCACTAATGTGTTTTACCTTACTGGCCACTTTAAGGTCTAACATTTGGTTAAAATCACAGTCATAGAGCCAACCGTCCCAACTGATTGAAATGGTATTGGTACACATCACATTTGCCACGGCGGCAGGGTTATACGCCTCTACTAAGGCGTACATGTAATCTTCGTAATTCTCTGAGGCTATCAAATAATCCAAGAAACGGGCTATTGGAAGATTGGTAATGGCAAAAAGATTGTGGAACTGAATTCCAAAATCCTCATCCAAGGCTTTTTTAAAGTCTTTTTCCATGGCGGCTTGATCTCCGGGTAAATAGGCGCCAGATGGATTGTAAACCAAATCCAACCGTAAATCACTGCCAGGCATACCATAACCCCTTGCATTTAGTTCTTGCAATGCTTTGATAGATTTATCAAAAACACCATCGCCCCGTTGTTTATCCGTTTTACCACGGGTATAATGAGGCATGGAAGAGATAACGTGTACATTGTGTTTTTTGAAGAAATCGGGCAGGTCATAATACTTCTTATTGGCTCGAATGATGGTCAAGTTCGAACGCACTATAAAATCTTTGATGCCCGCTTTGGCGGCTTCTTCTACAAACCAACGAAAATCAGGATTCATTTCAGGCGCACCTCCAGTTAAATCCAAGGTATGTGCTCCTGTATTTTTGATGACCTCCAAGCACTGTTGCATGGTCTCGCGTGTCATGATTTCTTTACGGTCTGGACCCGCATCCACATGACAATGCTCACAGACCTGGTTGCACATATAACCTACATTGATCTGTAAAATCTCCAATTTGTTAGGGCGCAGGGGAAAATGGCCAATTTCAGAAATCTTATCTTTAAAATAGGGCAGTTCTCCATCAGCGAAAATACCACCATCCAGTATCTGTAGTTGCTTGTTAGTGCCTGCCAATTCGTTATCTCTCGCTTTAAGCGACTTCTGTAAAGGCCTTTTTTTTGGTAAAATACTTTTTTCCATTTGTTCTAGTTTGAACCCAAAACCTTGGGTTCGTTACATTGAAAGCTTATTGTACTTGTTCATCATCTGTACCCCATGCACCAAAGTGGCACCACTTTCAATAGCTGCCCCGACATGTACGGATTCCATCATTTCTTCTTTTGTAATACCACGCTGTAACCCATCTTTGGTATAGGCATCGATACAGTAGGGGCATTTTACCACATGCGAAACGGCCAAGGCAATTAAAGACTTTTCTCGAGCGCTTAGCGCACCTTCTTCAAAAACTTTTCCGTAATAATCAAAAAATTTCGTTCCCAGTTCTTCACTCCATTCGGTGATTTTACCAAATTTGCGTAGATCGGCAGGGTCGTAATATGAATTTGCCATTTTTAATAGTTTTAGGTGTTGTTAGATTAGACACTACGATTTCCTTCTAGTGATAAGGAGTTTAAAATCGTATTGTTATTAAGGTATTTTTCCGTATTGGATTTAAATACAGGTGAGGGGCAGTGAAAGGGGAGACCCCTTATTGAATAAAGAGTAGGAGGTTAAACTTTTATAATGTACTTCCCCTTCTAAAAAGGGGAGGCGTTTTTTTGACCGAATAGCAGTCATAATCCTTTGTAATTCCCTTGAAATGGAGCGGGTAAAATTAAGTAGGCAATTGATATCCTTTTCTACATCAATATCTTGTAGCACGGGAAGGTGGTAAACCTTCGAATTATTAGACCGAAGTAAAGTTGAAATCCTATTGAAAAGCCCAAATCTTTGCCAGGGCAGCCTTAAGAAAACCTTGGCGTCAAAATCGGTCCGGTGAAGCCCCATTAAATAAAAACCCCCATCAAAAGTAGGTCCTAGTACGGTTCTGCCCTGCTGCAATTGGACGGCAGCTGTAGACAAGTGATTCGTTTTCAATTGTGGGCTGTCATTACCGATGGTAATGACATGGTCAAATCCTTTTTTGAAAATTTCTTGAATGGCATTGACGAAGCGCTCACCAAAAGTTGTTCCAAGTTGTTCCCTTTCGGTATAATGAAAACAAGGTAGCCCTGTACGTCTTGCTTTTACAAGGGTATCACGGTTTAGTGCTTCAAAAAGCTGCGGATTTTTAGTGAACGATTTGTTCAGCATTTCCTTTTCCGCCGAATGGGAAAAAATCAGAATTGCAGTATTATATTGGGCAGCAGTCAATTAAAAAATGGATTGTTTTTTAAATACGTTGGGTTACGTCCACATATTTCAGTCGAAAGTAAGGTTAAAACTTTACGTAATGTAATAAATTTTAACAAACGTATTAATTTTGATTTGGTATGAACAACAAAATCTATAGTGGGATAAGGTTCTTTTCATAACTTTTCAAAAAGGGAATGTGCTTCGACCCGGAAATTTTGTATGTTGATTCCCTTCCATAAAAATTAGTTTTCTGGAGGGCCGATTTTTTGTTTTAAAGGTATGCAGGGATTGGAAAAAATAAAGGGCCGAATAGGGTTGGTATTATCTGGTGGAGGCATCAGGGGCATGGCCCATATCGGGCTGCTCAAAGCATTAAAGGAACATAATATCGAACCTGAACAAATTGCGGGCAGTAGCGTTGGTGCGTTGGTGGGTGCATTATATGCCAATGGGCATAGCATCGATGATATGCTGAATTTCTTCAAAGACACCCCCATTTTCCAGTACAGTTTTTTTGCCATTGGTAAACCTGGGTTGATAGATACGGCCAAATACTATGATATCTTCAAAAGGTATTTTTTTGAGGATAGTTTTGAGGCACTTACAAAAAAGCTATTCGTTGTCACCACTGATTTGTTAAAGGGGGAAGAGGTTCTATTTGAAGAAGGCCCTTTAATTTATCCTTTACTGGCATCAGCCGCATTGACCCCGGTTTTTAGCCCGATTGAAATCAACAGATCCCTTTACGCCGACGGTGGAATTATGAACAACTTCCCCAAAGAATATTTAGATAGAGGTTGCGATTTTATCATCGGCAGTAATGTATCCATAGCCGAAGAACTACGTAAAAAAGATTTAAAAAATGCCTTGCAATTGGCTGGGCGTGTCACCGGATTGATGATTTATGCCTCATGCAAGGCAAAATTGGCCCAGTGTGATCTGTTTATTGAACCCAAGGCATTGGAAGCTATTGGCGTTTTAGACAAAAAGGGTATTGAAAAGGCTTACAATTTGGGCTATGAATATACGAGCAAAGCCCTTGAAGGCTTAAGCAAGGAGGCATCGTCGTCGAATTGAATGCGAACTAAACGTCATCGTAATCGATTTTGATAGCGGATGTCGTGGCATGCGCTTGACAGGTTAATATCAAGCCCTCGGCAACCTCGCTATCAGTAAGAATCTGATTTTTCACCATTTCAGCCTTTCCCTCGGTGACCCGTGCAATACAACTGCTGCAAACCCCGCCTTGGCAAGAGTATGGAGCATCAATATTTTCTTTTAATACGGCATCTAATACCAAGTCTTTTTGGTCCATGGTAAAAGAAAATGTTTCGTCATCCACAGTAACTTTCACATGTGTCCTGCCTTCCAGATTTTCAGCTATCGTGTCGTCTGGAGCGGTACTGGTGAACAGCTCAAAAAGAATGTTGTCTTCAGAAACGCCATTATTCTTAAGGGTTTCGGAAACCGTATTTATCATGGCTTCAGGGCCACATAGATAGAAGGCGTCAAAATCGAAATCTTTGAATTTGTTTTTGGTAATAAGGTTGACCGTTGAGGTTTCAATACGACCAAAAAGACAATCTGGTTCGGTTGAGCGGCTATAGATATGCTGAACAAAAAACCGTTCGTTATATTTTGCTTGTAGTGCCTTGAGTTTATCAAGGTACATGGTCTCAGTTGGGGTCTGGTTACCGAAAACCAAAACAAAACGATTGTTCAGATTGCTCTCCAATACAGTTTCAGCGATACTCATAATCGGTGTAATTCCACTACCCGCGGCAAAAGCACCAATTGTTTTTTCTGAACCGTCTTTTTCAAAAACAAAACGGCCTTCAGGGGGCATAACTTCTAAAACATCCCCTGTTTTGATACTTTCATTGGCATAAACCGAAAATGTACCATCTGGTACTTTCTTAATCCCTACCGTTAGTTTGCCTGACGATGGGGCAGAAGAAATGGAGTAGGCCCTACGAACCTCTTCTCCATCAATATCATGTTTTAGCGTGATGTATTGGCCAGCGACAAAAGAAAAAGTCTTTTTTAGGTTCTCGGGTATAGTAAAAGTAAGGGCTACGGCGTTCGGGGTTAATTGGTCAACCGCTGCAATGGTCAATGCGTGAAAATCGCTCATGGAATCAATTTTTGGGTAAAATTAATGATTCATAAAATTTTTAAGGCGGTTTTGTACAAATTGAATGGACTTTGTAACAAATTAGTAACTTTCAGCACAAATACTAAAGAACAAATTGACCAACGACATGTTCAACCGTTTCATAAGTCTTCAGTGGAAATCTTTCTTTCGTTCGTCTTCATTTGGTAAAAGTCTTGGCATCAAAATCTTTATGGGTTTCATGATGCTTTATCTTTTGGCTTCCTTGGCAATGATGGGTGGGTTTTTGTACTTGATATTGAGAAAATTGGTGCCAAATGAAGGCCCGATGTGGGTGTTGAGCCAATACCTTATTTTCTGGATTATTGGGGAATTAATGCTACGGTATTTTATGCAAAAGCTGCCGGTAATGGACATTAAACCCATGCTGATCAATAATATCAAAAAATCAAAAATTGTCAACTATATCTTGGGGAGGTCCGCTTTTTCGGGTTTCAATATGTTGTCATTGGTGTGTTTTTTTCCTTTTTCGGTGGTCTTGATCAGCAATGGCTATCCTGTTTTAAATGTTTTGTTGTGGTTGGTCGCAATGATTTCCATCGCACTTTGCTTGAATTATGTCAATTTTATCATCAATAAAAGCGACAAGGCGTTAGCGGTGATTTTAGGCGTTGCGATAATTCTATACGGCTTGGATTACTTTGATGTATTACCGGTAATGGCCTTTTTCGGACCCGTTTTTCATGCATTGTATGCCTATCCGATTACGGTGCTGATTCCCATAGGGTTTTTGGTAGTGGTATATGCCATCAATTTTAAGTATCTAAAAAGGGTATTGTACCTAGATAGCGCTTTGAAGGTAGAATCGAAGGTCGTTGAAACCTCAGAGCTGGCTTGGACAAAAAGATTTGGGGACATGGCTCCCTTTTTACAACTAGATCTAAGATTGATATGGCGTAACAAACGCACGAAAGCGCAAGTATTCATTTCGTTACTTTTCGTATTCTACGGGCTTATATTCTACACACAAGAAATATACGCCAACATGGTATTCATGCACGTATTCTTAGGCATATTCATGACGGGCATTTTCTTATCGAATTTTGGGCAGTTTATCCCAGCTTGGGATAGTGCCTATTACAGCATGATGATGTCGCAGAACATACCCCTACGTAAATATCTGGAATCAAAGGCATTGTTGATTACCGTCAGTGTTGTGGCCATGTTCCTTCTGACGATTCCCTATGTTTATTTTGGCTGGAACATATTGGTGGTGAATATCGCCTGTGCCATTTATAACCTTGGGGTGAATGTACCCGTTATCCTTTATTTCGGATCTTTCAATAAAAAAAGGATTGAATTGGACAAAAGTCCGTTTGGCAATATGCAAGGTACCAGCGCTACCCAGTTTTTGATTATGCTGCCGGTTTTAGTGGTTCCAATGGTAATTTTTTCAGTTTTAAACCTATTGATTGGCCTTGAGATTGCGGCAGGTGTGATCATTGTCATGGGCGTTATTGGATTGGTGCTGCGTAACAAGTTACTTGATGCGATTACAGACCAATATCGCAAAAAGAAATACGGTATGGTGGCCGGGTTCAAAGAAAAGAATAGCTAAGACCAAATGATGCTTGAATGATAAGCAAACTTTGAAAATAGCCGTAAAAACGTAAAGAAATAAACCGATGATTAAAGTAGATGACCTTTCTAAGAAATATGGAGCTCAGACCGTTTTAAGTATTGAATCCCTTGAAATTCCGAAAGGACAGAGTTTTGGCCTGGTAGGCAATAATGGTGCAGGTAAAACAACATTATTTAGCCTGTTGCTTGATTTGATTCAACCTACAACGGGGCATATCGTGAATAATGAGGTTCAGGTCAATCAAAGTGAAGCCTGGAAACCCTTTACTTCGGCCTTTATCGATGAAACCTTTTTGATTGGGTACTTGACCCCTGAAGAATATTTTTATTTTATTGGGGAATTGCGTGCAAGGAACAAAGCGGATGTGGACACATTGCTGGCGCAGTTCCAAGATTTCTTCCATGGTGAAATTTTAGGTCAGAAAAAATACTTACGCGACCTATCAAAAGGCAATCAAAAGAAAGTAGGCATTGTTGCGAGCTTTATCGGAAATCCGGAAGTGGTGATATTGGATGAACCCTTTGCCAATTTAGACCCTACCACCCAAATACGTTTAAAGGGAATCATCAAAGACTTGGCGGCAAAGGAAGAGGTGACCGTTTTGGTATCAAGTCACGACTTGATGCATGTTACCGATGTTTGCGAGCGCATCGTAGTACTTAATAAAGGTGAAGTGGTAAAAGACATCAAAACCTCAGAAGAGACTTTAAAGGAATTGGAAGCGTTTTTTGGGGGATGACATTCTAAAAGAATCGCGAATGTTTAGTTAAATTGAGGCGATATAATGTTCTAACCAAACTTAAGACATTGCGATATTTACTTCCATTTCATTGGAAAATACCATTATCCACAAAGGCAGGCATAGAGAATTCATTAGGCACATTCGTCTTGTTACTTGGCTTCTGTCTCGTTTTTGGTTCGAACCTTCATAGCCAAAAGCAGACAGTAACACCTATTGAATTGGTCAAGAATGACAGTGTGTATTATCCTGTAAATAAAATTGCGATTTACCTTGATACTACAAAATCACTCACCTTTGATGCCATTCAAAAGCAGGTATTTGAGAATACCCTCGCTGATATTGACAACACACAAGGGTTCTTATGGCATCGTTTCAAAATAGCGGACCCGGTGCAAAGTGACTCGCTCTTGATCTATGACTTTGCAAGTGATTTTTTGACCATATATACGCCTTATATAGGCGGTTATAAAAAAACGGAGACAGGAATTTGTTATAAACTTAAAAAGCCAGTAACGAATACCATATTTGAGATTGCAATTACTTCATTGCCAACGGATTCCATAGATTTTAGCAGACCGTTTTACGCAATGAAAAAGACGGTCAGCAGTGCTGGCATGTACAACAGAAAACTCGGATTTGAGTTTATGCATTCCAATAATCCGGATTCGAGAAAGTTTATCGATTTGGTCTTACAGGCCAATTTGCCTAAATACCTCTCTGTCTATGCAGGGGTGTTTCTCATTTCTTGCCTATTGTTTTTGGTAGGGTTTCTAATGACCTTTGACAAGAACTTTTTGATCTACAGTCTATACCTCTTGTTCACAACCACCTTGTTTATAGGGACCATACCTTTTTTCTTCAATATTTTAAATGCAATTAACCCCATGCTCCCGTTCTTTTTGGGCAAGGTTTCCACCCTAGTGGCCACGGGCTTATATTTCTTTTTTGCCATACGGATCCTTGAAGTTGAAAAGGAGTTGCCGAGAACATTTTTTTTGAGCAAAATAGTTCTTGCCATTATCTCGATTTTCATTGTTGCCTACGTTGCGATATTATTGGCCAACCCTTTCAACGCTTATACGATAGGGGCATTTAAATGGTTTCGCATCATTTTTGGAGTGCTCTCCTTTACCATGTTCGTTTATCTAGCTGTAGTCTTAAAGCGCACTTTAGTGCGTAAACTAGTGCTTTTCGGTAGCTTTTTGTTGATCATCGGTAACATATTCTCTTTAGTGTTGGGTAGTTTTTTCTTTTTCTTGAATACGGCCGTTGTTGAAATCTTGATTTTTTGGGCCGTAGTGAATTATAACAATAAAATTAATGTCAGAAAAAAAGTGCTCGCCCAATACGAACTCGAAAATGAGCGGCTTTTAAAAGAAGATATCAAAAAATTGAGCTTGGCAAAATCCACTTTCTTTGCCAACATCTCCCATGAGCTACGTACGCCCTTGACGCTTATGGCAATACCCATTCAACAAAAGCTGCAACGGCCAGGTCTTTCTGCAACGGAACGTAAGGAATACGACTTGATATTACGCAATAATACCCGACTTGTCAATCTTGTAGACCAACTGCTGGACCTGTCAAAACTAGAGTCGGGCAATCTCAGTTTAAAAGTGGCTCAAATCGAAATACATAGTTTTCTAAAATCGCAAATTGAGCCCTTTCAATATCTAGCGGAGTCAAACCGATTGGATTTTGACACTAGTCTGAATATTACGCAAGAATTTATTTGGATAGACCGGGAAGCACTGCAAAAAATAATTTCCAACCTGTTTTCAAATGCGATCAAGTACAGCCATGGCCAAGGTAGTGTAAAAGGATTTTTTACCGTGACCCCAAAAGAGCTTTCCATTGTAATAAAGAATACTGCAGATCCCTTGACCGATGTGCAAAAACAACAACTTTTTGATAGATTCTATCAGGCAAACGAGTTTAATGAAGGTGCTGGTATCGGTTTGGCTTTGGTGAACGAATTGGTAGAATTACATCAAGGTAGGATAACCGTGGAAAACGAAGATGGTTTTATCGTGTTCAAGGTTTCCCTTCCCTGCCACAAATCGAATTTTAAGACTGAAGAATTGCATGAAGGGATAACCATACCTTCCAAGGTCGCAAATGCCATATCGGCCGCTCCTGCTATTACAGAAGATGATGCATTTGCGAATGGGGAATCATTACCCTTACTTCTTATTATTGAAGATAACCCTGACCTAAGAACGGTTTTAAAGGAAACCTTTCTCGAAGAATATCAAATTGATTTCGCTATCGATGGCGAAGAAGGTCTAATCAAAGCCATAAGCTTAGTGCCAGACCTAATTCTTTCTGATGTAATGATGCCCAGAAAGAATGGCGTGGAACTCACCCAAGAACTCAAAGACCATGAACTCACCAGTCACATCCCCATTATTTTGCTCACCGCAAAAGCTGGCGACGAAAATGAATTGACAGGTATCAAAAGCGGCGCCGATGATTACATTACCAAACCTTTTAACAGTACCCTGTTAAAATCAAAAATGACCAATTTGATCCACAATAGAAAGCGAATGCGGGCACGCTACAGCCAAGAGGTCATTTTAAGACCAAAAGACATTGCCGTAACGCCTTCTGATGAAATCTTATTGGAACGCATTCAGTCCGTTCTTGACGTTTCTTTGACGGAACCTTCTTTTTCCGCAGAAGACTTCGCTAAGGCATTGGGCTTTAGCCGCATGCAACTGCATCGAAAATTGAAAGCCCTTACAGGTCTTTCCGCATCAGGGTTCATTAGGTCGCAAAGATTAAAATTAGCGGCCCAGCAACTTGAAAAATCAGGGGCCAATGTGTCTGAGGTATGCTATCAAACAGGCTTTAACAACCTATCTTATTTTGCCAAGTGCTTTAAGGAAGCCTACGGGGCATCCCCATCGCAATATCCAAAAAAGGACTAAAACCTTCAATTTATCCATGGTTTTGAGCAGGTGACACAGCATGTTACATAATTGTTCAAACCTGTTACAATGCTCGCATACCCCTCAGCTAAAGGGCCGTATTTTAGTTTCAACTTTTTATCAAGAAAAGGCAATCGTTCATATACGGTCATGTAATGGTATCTTAAGATCCCCTTAAACGATAATGGATTACAAAAAGCAACTATAACCTATGCCCTTCCTTGAGGTGAAAAATCCAAGGGTGTTAACCTTTTATTGATAAATAGCATAAAATGGAAGTAGTGAAAATAGAATAAACCATCAAATAAAGTAAATATGAAAACGAGATTAGGTATGGTATATGTCGTATTGGCGATGTTGATTTCATGTACCGATGAACTTAAGGAAAATGACGGCGCCCTGTTCGCTGTTAGTTCGGAAATTGAGTTGCAAAAAGAAAAACCAACTGCTGAAAACAGTCTCTACGAAGGAGATCTTTACCGCTTTTATTTAAATGGCGAAATAGAGACAACAGATTTGGAAATCGCAGCACTACAAAAGTTGTTGGACAGTGGTAAGGATGACGCGGATACCAAAGAAAAGTTACAAAAAGCATTCGCTTATAGGGCCGGTTTAAAAGTTGAGCTTGGTAAGATACAAGATGTTTTCATCGGGGTAAAACCACCAAGGCCACCATGTCCAAAACCTCGAAGATGTGATTTTGACTTTGATTTCGGCATAGCACCTGGAGGGTCAGAAAACCTTGACATTGTTATTCGAGATAGCAAGGGAACCGCATATGGAGGTACTACGGGAGGTTTAGGGGAAATATTGCAACCTAAAGGAGGTTCCATTGTATTCAAATCCTTCAATCTTAAAAAATTTAAAGGTAATGGCACCGTCGCCGTAAAGTATACTGATAGTGCTGGAAAAACGCGTGAATATGAATTCAACTATAATCCAGAGTAGCCCTTAGACATTTTTTGGTAGAAAGCCCCATGGTTCCATGGGGCTACTTCAATTTATGACAAGCCTTTTGTTTCAAAGTTCGACGATACATCAGTTCTTTTTTAAGGTTCCCTTTTCAAGCACTTGGCAAATGCCACGCCCAAGAAGCGACAGGTCAAAAGAATGATTCTTCATGCCCGATAGGTTTAATTATTTTCGATATATTGGTTACTATGGGTAGCAGGGGCCTTACTTGTTTTCTCTTAATTTTTGCTTTGCTGGGTGCTACTGGGTTATTTGGCCAAGAGAACGAGCTGATAAAAGCCGAAGAGCACTATTGGACCCATAAAGATAGTAGCGCCTACTATTTTGAAATTGCTTTTGATTTGGCCAAATCGAAAAATGATAGCATAAATGCATTTGGTATCCTCTGTGAAAAAGTGGCTTTGTTCAGTTATCATCGAGATCGATTACAAGAAAAAAATGAACTTGTCAGGGCAGACAGTCTTTTAGGTGTGATTGCCAAGTCAAATGATATTTCCGCAGTTGGCAAATACTATAAATACTATCATTGGTATAATAAAGGATCTTACCATTATAACCTGCATGATTATGTAGAAGCGCGAATGTATTTTTTGAAGCTTCGAAATGTTATCAAAGAAGATACGATTACGAACGAAGATTTCTCAAGTTTCGAGACCGTAGCAAATAGTTTTATCGCTACAATGTATAGTGACGAACTGAAATATGAACTCGCAGGGCAATTTTACGAGCACAACCTGCGACTTCATAAAAAATACGGCCATGATGATGAGGCAATATACGATACCAAAAATTTAATCGCCGCATTAAAAGCAAAGCAAAAACGGTTCAAGGCCTCCAACAGTTATGCGAGGGAATCCATCGCTTGGATGTTGAAATTCGATGTACGCGATTTTGAGAACAGCTTTATAAGTACAAGCATATTGCTTATCAATAATTACTTGGCATTAGGGCAACCTGATAGCGCTACCTACTATGTTGATTTGATCAAAAAAGAATTTCCTGACAAGCATGGTTTTCAAGTGGATTTGGCCATTTCGCAGGCCGGTATTGCCAAACAAAAAGGGGAACACGACAATGCGCTCGTAAACTACCGCAAAGCGCTAACATATGCTGAGAAAAATAGGGTCGTCGACGAGATAGCCCTTGTATTTCAAGACATTGGGGAATTATACTACGACATGATGGAGTATGATGAGGCATTGAAGAATTATCAAAAAGCAGCATCTTATTTTGAAATGGATTCACGCACCCATCACGAAAAGGCCAAAGCCTCTAACCGCATCGCCCATTTTCCTATTCTACTTGGGTTGTCGAAAATCTACGGATTCAAAAAATCCACTAAGGCATGGGCAGAACAAATAGCAATCGGACAAACCGCCATTACCGAACTATTGCAATTAAAAAGCACTTTTTACGATGATACCGATAAACAGGTCTTGGTAGAAAATGTACTCCCCATTTTTGAGAAAAGCATAGAAGCCTGTTACCAACGGTATCAAAGAAGTGCACAAAGAAGCTATATTGATACTGCATTTGTCTTTTTTGAACGAAGTAAAGGGAATATCCTATTGGATGCACTTCACAAAAACGACGCAACTTTATTTGCCGGGGTACCTTCCAAGCTTTTAGAGCAAGAAAAGATTTTGAAAATCTCTATTGCCGATAAAGAACGCGAAATACAAGAAGGTGATAGTTTGACCCGCACAGCACTCTTCGAATTGAAAAGGGAGCATGAACGTTTGCTTTCCGTCTTAGAAAAGAAACACCCTGCGTATTTTGAATTAAAATACGACAAGACCGTTACCGATTTGAAAAGGCTTCAAAATGCCTTAGGCAAGCGGCAGACGGCAATTTCCTATTTTTTCGGTGACGAAGCGGTATATGCCATCCGTATCTCGAATGAGGATAAAGCGCTATATAAGGTTCCATTTTCTAAAAAGGAACTTTCACAAATAGAAACTTTTAAGCGTCATTTAGCCAACCCAAAAAGTGATATAGTCGCGTTGAACAAGAACTCCTTTGGGCTCTATCAAAAGTTCGTTGCTCCCTTTCTGAAAGGTACGCACACCGAAAAATTATTGATTATACCTGACGGTATACTACAATCCCTTCCTTTTGGCGCCCTGAATACGGATGTAAACACCAAAAGCTACTTGATTCAAAAGTATGGTATTGCCTATGCCAACTCAGCTACTTTATGGTCGCGGCTAGAAGGCCCAAAAAAGGGGAACCCGAATTACCTGGCTGTGGCACCGGGTTTTAAAACCGATTTTCTGGTCAATGATATCGCTTTCGCCCCCTTGCCCAATGCTAGTAGGGAAGTTGATGCCTTGGCTACCTATTTCGAGGGTACCGCCGTTAAAGACGAGGCTGCGACCATCAATGCCTTTAAGCAAGGCTTACAAAGTTACAGTATATTACATTTGGCCACACATGCAAGGGTCAACGATAGGTTTCCTGAATACTCATTTTTGACCTTTACGCCAGATACGACTACTTCAGGGGTATTATACATCAATGATCTATATGCACTCGATGTTACTGCAGATTTGGTAACCTTAAGTGCCTGCGAAACGGGTTTGGGAGAGCTTCAAAAAGGGGAAGGGTCCATTAGTTTGGCGCGTGCTTTTTTCTACAGTGGGGCAAGTAGCATCGTGCAAACCTCGTGGAGTATCAACGATGGTTCGACCCCAGAGATCATGGATACTTTTTACGGTCAACTTTCAGATGGAAGCGCAAAGGACGATGCCTTACAATATGCTAAATTGGTTTTCTTGAAAAAGCATGATGAAAATAGATATTCGCATCCCTTCTATTGGTCTGGTTTTCTGCTTAGTGGTAACACCGAACCCCTAGTAGGTTCCTTTGATTTCGCCTGGTACCATTATCTGCTCATAGGGCTAGCTGTAGTGTCGGTTTTTCTCATTTTTAGAAGAAAAGATCAATCCAAGGTATCCAACAATTCCTGAGCTTGGGCTTTTTTATAATTTCCTTCGGTAACCAACAATTGCAGCTTTTGCCTGGCCCTGCTTTTATTCCCTAATTTTAGGTAACCCAGTGAACTGTACCATAGGGCCTCACTTTTAAAATCGGTATCTTTTTCTGCGATTGACTCAAACTGTTGCAATGCTTGTTCAATTTGTCCATTCTGTAGATAAGACTGTCCGAGAAAAAAAGGGATGTAGTCAAGATTGCTAATGGTCGATAGCTCTTCAAAATACAAAACGGCTGCCTTAAGGTCATTTCCTTCGTACGCTTCAAAAGCTTTTCGTTCAGGTGAATTGTCTAGGGTGTCGCTGCGGGTAATGGTATAGACCGTATTGGGAAATTTAGAATAATTGGCCTCGTAAAGTTTTTCTAAGTTCGGGGTGGTGTACGATTGATAAACAAACCATGAGGTTGCGAGCAATACCGCGACGGAAGCGGCAATCTTCAAGTAGCCCATAGGTCTTCTGAAGACTTTCGGCTTTTGACCTTTTGTGTTTTGCGACTCGTAAGTCTTTAATTTCGATTTCAAAGCTGCCCTTTCACGATGTTGTATCGTACGTTGCAGGTCTTCTTCGAAAGCTACTTGTGCCCGAAATTCTGCATCTTTTTCCAATAATGAAGTAAACGCCATTTCCTCTTCCGCGCTAAGCGATTCAGCAAAATACTTTAACAGAAGCGTTTCTTTATCCATGGTTATTGGGGTTTTTCATGGCTTCTTTTAGACTCTTTAAACATCGCGACTTTTGACTTTTTACAACATTTTCATTGTTATAACCACCCTTCTCCATAATCTGTTTTATACTGTATTTCTTATAATAGAACAGTACCAATATGGTCTTGCACTTTTCACCAAGCGATGCGAAGTGTGTGTTCAACAACCGTTGTCTTGGGGTAAGTGTGGGCAGCGCTACATCAAAATTCTCCAAGGTTTCGTCGACCTCTGGCGATACCTCGAGGGCCACATCACTTCTTACCGTCTTTTTATTCTTACGTAACCTTTCGAGCACCATATATTTTCCAATACCAATAAGGTATGTACCTAAAGAACTTTTAAGTTCTATCAGCTTTCCGTTTTGAATATTCTCATAAAAGGCGATGTACGCATCTTGATAGACATCCAAAATATCCTCAGTATCCAAACCATATTTTTTTGCAAAGTTCAAAAAGGTGTTCCTATTGGCTTCATAAACCGTCTTGAAAGCTATTTCAGACCCATCACGTAAGCTTTTGAACAACGCTTTGTCAGATACGTTTACCATTAATGCGATTCGTTTGGAAAGGTTAACATCTAAAGTAGTAAAAAATGGTTTGTGTTAACCTTTTGGGCAGAATGTCAATGAATGCATATTAGAATAATGCTCAAATGAAATACGAATTTTTCTTTGGTACTATGATTCTGATCAGTGTCGTAAATGCCCAATTAGTGGTCGATGATTTTGAGACAGGCAACTTAGAACCCACCCTTGTTACTACGGAGACTACGAACATTCACGTTCAAAAGGGAAACACCATTATTGGAAAAACCCGAAGTATCCGGATTAACCCGCATGAAAACCGATTTGGGCAGTATTTTCAAACAACTATTACAGAAGGTTTATGGGTGGTTACGACCCCCTATGATACAAAAGGCACTTTTTATTTGGCATACGGCAAGAATACTAAAGTAGCGACAACACCCCTACGATTAGATTTAAGTCAGCATACCCATTTACATATACAGTTTGAGGCAAAGAGCACGGTCAACGGTCTTTACGCCATATTTTTTGCCGGAAGTTCTAGGGCTACTTACGGGAAACAACTTCCGGCAAGTGAAAGCGCCTTCATAGTTACCATTCCACTATCCGATTTTAAAAAAATCGGTCCGAACTATAGATTATCACAAATTGACGGAATTCGTTTTCAATTCGATTCGCGCAGTAAAACTGGGTGTTCTATGGCTATCGACAAGATTTGGTTCGAATAATTCAAGATTATCATGTTAACCTTTTTAATCCCGTCCCATTAAATGAAAAATAATGATAACGATTTAAATTTTTTAAAATGAAAACAATTAAAACAAGTTTTAAATTTTTAACCCTATTGTTTGTACTTGCCTCTTTGACGGTGGCCTGTGATGGTGAAGATGGTATGGATGGTGTTGATGGATTGGACGGGACCCAAGGTCCGGCCGGTGCTGACGGTTTAGATGGAATTGATGGTGTTGACGGAGCACAAGGTCCAGCGGGCATGGATGGTGCTGATGGCGAAGACGGCAACGCCAACGTATTTGCCTCACCTTGGATAGCGGCAGATTTTCCCGAAGCGTATGAATTTTCACAAGCTTCTTTTACAATAGAAGATGAAACAATCACCCAAGAGGTGGTCAACACGTATACTATTTTGACCTATTTCTCGTTCGGCGACTCATTTGAACAGGTCTTTTCGGTTCCATTTACAGAACCGCTCTTCAGGTCTTTTGATATGCAAATGTCAGTATCAGTTGGCGAGATTATATTGACCGAGCTAGGAAATCCGGATACCGTTGCGACAATAGCCCCGATCGACGGTTTTGCCAGATATATTTTAATTGAACCCTCGAATACTGGGGGGAGTGCAAGAGAGGCAGACGTAGTTAGCGTTATGCAGCAACAAGGTGTGGATATCAATGACTACTATCAAGTAATGGATTATCTAGGGTTACATTACTGATTAAGCTTCAATTGGAAGACGGGGATTTCTTCCCTGTCTTCTTATCAAAAAATGGAACCTACTTTAAAAGACCTAGGCCATAAAAGCTGAGAAATTCGACTCCCCTAACTACAGTGGTTCAATAACGGATGTTACGGTGCCAAGAAATTTCGAATCAATTCAAACCAAAAACGAGTAAAGAATGAAAAACCTTGTCAAAACCATAAGAACTTGTGTAAGCCTAGTATTATTGGGCTTTTTGATGGGATGCCCTAACCCTGATGATGACGTATTTCTCGATGGGGATATTTTAATGGATGATGAAGGAATGAGCCTTGAACTTCTATTGACCATAGAAACAGAAGAAGATCAAATTGGTGCAATAGCAAGTAATGCCACGGCCATATTCAACGATCAAGTCTGGTCTGTTGGAGGGAATAGACCCGGCACGCGAATAGATCAAAGCGATATCTGGCGCAGTGAAAACGGGATTGCCTGGGTATCCGTAGCCGAGAACCCGTTCGCTTACAGAACCGAGGGTAAACTCATATTATATAACGGTAAACTATGGCTTGTAGGGGGTCGCGATCTAGATGGTAACGCCATAGCGGAAGTATGGTCCTCTGAAACCGGTCTTAGCTGGAACCTGGTTACAAATACCCCAGCTTTTGGTGCCGCAGTAAATCATGATGTCGTCGTTTTTGACAACAGGCTATTTTTAATTGCTAGGAATATCGATTTCCCAGAAAATACTTCGGTATGGTCATCGACCGATGGCATCGATTGGCAACTTGAAGCGGAAAATGCCTTCACCGGCCGAGAAGAATTTAGTGCAGTGGTCTTTGATGGGGCCATCTATGTTCTAGGAGGCTTCGACCCAACTGATGCATCGTTGCCCATTACCAATGAGATATGGACCAGCACCAATGGTGCGGACTGGTCAAAGGTCGAGACCAATACCATTTTTCAATCCCGTTATGCGCATACGGCCACGGTTTATAAAAATAAGGTGTTTGTGGCCGGGGGTATTGGCACAGCATCTTCTTCGCTAGGCATTCAAGGTAACCTATGGTATTCTGAAGACATGGTCAATTGGTTTGAATATGAACCCTTTAGATCAGATATCGGTGTTGCCGAACATTCAGCATTGGTTTTCGAAGGAAAACTGTGGTTGTTTTTTGGTATTGAAGGAGGTGAATTTCCTGAGGGGGAACAATCCTCAAGAATAGTGAGTATTCTAGAAGAATAAGTTAAATACAGAACAATGAAAACAATACGAATAATAGGTCTTGTGGTATTCTTAGTATCAACAACGGCCGGTGTTGCACAAACTAAAAAGACTAAGCAACCCTCTAAGAAAGATAGTCTAGAAAACAAACAAGACAACTTTATGGATATGCTTTCAGGCACGCTGACCGGAACCTTTGGCGAAAACCTGGATGGAAACACTATGGGATTGGGTCAAGGGATCGGATTCTTGGAGTTGTTGGAAAAGATGGAGCTGACCCCAAAGGAAAAAGCGGAGTACCGAATGGTATATCTAGCACAATCCAAGGATTTGCCCAAGAAAAAACAAGACTCTTTGGGTACGGTTATGTTCAAAAAAATTATGGGAGCGGAACTTAAAAAACAAAAAAAATGAAAGTGATCAAGCATATTACAACTGTTGCCCTGCTCTTGTTCGTCATAGGTGCCAATGGTCAATTTTTAAAGAAATTGGGACAAAAAGCCCAAAAAGCGGCAGAGCGGACTGTAGAAAGACGAGTGCAGCGTGAAGCATCCAAGAAAACGGACCAAACCCTAGATCAAATTTTTGAAAAAAAGTCATGGGGTAACGAAACTAGACCCATCTACGATTTTACCGATGTAATCGAAATGGAGATCACGACCAATGATGACACGGTTGGTTTTAAATCCTATGCAGGAAAGGAGGATAATATTTCGGCAACGCTCGTTGAGCTACGACCCGGAGAACAAACCATTACCGTACTGGACTTTAATGACAAACTGATTCACGCCTTGTTGGATTTAAGCGGTTTGAAGACACTCACCTCCTTAAAACTTGACACGAAAAAATTGTATGACGGTATCGATGAACGAAGGGGTTTTGATTTAAAGCAAAACGGGGAAACAAAAACTATTTTGGGCTATACCTGCAAAGGCTACAATATTATAGGCAAAGACTACTCCGGTACCGTCTGGGGTACTACGGAGCTGGATGAAAAGTTCAATAACATTCTAAAGAATTTTCATTTGAGCAACCAACAAAACAAAAATTCGAAATTGCCCTGGACGGAATTAAGTAACGGAATTGCCTTGGAAATGGAAATCACCGATACCTCTAAAAGAAAACCGATAAAGACCCATTTGGTCTGTACGCGTATAGCCACGGAAACCTTGACCGTAGATCTCAACGATTACCAAACCAATTAAATCAGTAAACATGAAAACACGACTCCACATATTAGGTTTGCTACTAGGGCTACTTTTGTTCGGATCTTGCGGAGAACCCAAAAAGAATAGCAATAAAGAAGCTTCAGCAACAACAGCAGTGACAACCGCTGCACAATCTTCAAGTTCTGTGGATTACAGCGCCTTACTCACAGCTTTTTCATGTGATATCGATGCTTCGGATATTGCCAAAGCTACAGGCATACCCATTTCCAATATCAAAAGGACAAGCTCCCAAGAACAAGCAAAAAAAGTTTTTGGATCTGATTTTCCTTTTGGTAACAAAGAAGGGAGCGATAACGAATGCCTATTCGAATTGAGCGGTTTTGGAATTGATAAACTTGGCAATGCCATGGTAATCGAATTCCGGGTCTCTGATTTGGGCAAGGCTACAATTAAAAAGGCCATAAAAGAGCATCTAGAACATAAGGAAGAGGGCATCGAAAAAATCACCCAAAGGTTTATTATTGAGGCAGACACCAAAGACAATTATATCACTACCCAGCCGCGTTACGGACGAGTCAGTATTTATAATGAAAATTACGACGGGGCATTTATCATTTCTTACGGCTCAGGCAATGCCAATAATGACCGTACGAAAGAACAGCAAGAAATTTTGGGTCAGAAAATGGTAAGGCTTGCCAATCATTTATTAAAAGAATATAGAAAATGAAAACTAGGGTCATGCACACTATTATAGTTAGACCAATTATTTTCTGGTTGTCCATACTTACCCTAGGCTTGGCTTTTGGCCAAGATAAAAAGGGTTTTATTCCGCCGTCAATCGATGATGACGACATACCGGTGGTCAAAACCGAACTTCCAATTCCTGAAGCAGGAGAAGACTTTACCGTAAAATATTTTAAAGGTATTACAGATGACATTGAGAGCAGAATAGCGATAAAAAAGCTGGGCTATATACTGCGTCCAGCAATGATAAAGGTATTTGCAGAAGATGGTAATGAATTATCCGTTGAACTTGTCAAAAAAAATTGGGACGATGTCGTGCGAAGCGGGTCCACCGAAAATGGAGAGTATTCAACAGCTTTCAGAACCGCTATGGAATTTGGCATTAAAATAAGTGCTAAAGAACGGGGTATTCCCTTTGTAGTTGCCATTTCGGCTGGCATTGAACTGTTTCCCGAAAGCAATCTATTTGTAGACGCTGGTAGTATGCGGCAAATTGATGGAGGGCTAGAAGATCAAGGTGGCGTCAATACAAACAATACCGATGATCCTTACCTCTTTTATATGCTGATTATTGGCCTATTGGTTGTTTTGATCTTGATTCTGGCACTACTTTTTTTTAAAAGGAAATCTAGTGGTACCACAGCTTTATTGCTTCTTCTATTCACAAGTAGTGTTTTGAGTGCACAAATAGTGCCGCATGAAATTGGCCAAAGCGAAGTTGGGCAATTCGCTGGTAATTTGACCAACGCATTCGCCAATTTTTATGGCAATGGCAATTTCGACAAATTTGATTTATTAGGTTCTGATGATGCCGACCATGACCCTAATATGGACCCCCGAGGCCAGCCAAACTTGCCCTCTAGTTGTTACAATATTGCTCGGATCAGTCAATCTCACAGTTCGGGTTCTAACTCAAATAATGATGGTATTAGTAAAAACCAAACGGATGCCTCTGGTGCTGGAGATTCTATTGAACCAAACCAAACCGAAGATGCAAAAGACGAAAATACGGAAGAGGCAATTAGAAAGGCTGAACGAAAGAAAAACCGTAGCCTTCAGCAGGCAGCCGATATTCGAAATGCGGTAATCGAGGCACATGCTACTACTTTTACAAATACCAACCAGGCGGTCTCGCAGCAATATAGAACTGAATTGAGTAATGCAAGAGGCGAGGCAGATGCTATTTCCCGTGCCACGGAACGTTATCAGAATGCATTGGATAATGCAACACAATTACTTGAACGCGGAAGGGTAGACGCCGAGACCAACTATTCAACCAGTGTTAGTGAAATTATGACTTCATATGCGCGGGAAATAGGTGGAATTCAACAAAGAAATACTACAGAATCACTAGACGGTAAAGACTCAGATAGAGAAACCCAAAAAGACAAAAACCGAAGTGAGGATAAAAAACAGGGTGATCGAAATGACGGGGCCAAAGGCGGTGGTGATAACGAAGGAGCCAATAGGAGCTTGAACAACCCTCAAGATACTGGAGGTTCGAGACGTTCACAAAACACTGGTAACTCGAATGAGGAAAACAAAGAAGGCTGTGACTGTCTAGAAAATGCCTACAGAGACCTGCAGCACAACAGGTATACCCTAGAAAAATTGTTGAAAATAGCACAGCACACTAAAAAGGTAACCGATTTTGGCATCTCTTTCGGGGATAATTTCTCTGGCATACATGCAGTTTCTGGTTTGGCCTGGCAAAAAGAGCGCTTTAAGATTATAAAGTCCATAGAAAAGTTTGACAAGACCTATGACATCAAATACAAAGAACTTATGAATCATTTGTACGGCTCTTTAATGAAAATTGATGCCTGTGAAAAAAAGTTGGGCTATGAAAATTGGTATAGCCATTCAGGTTTTATCTACTACGAATTTATGAAAGTACGCTATGCATCCTACAAATAAATTTAATCTAATAGATGCCTTGGATTTGGTGCTATTAAGGGATTCGGCCAGTTCTGCATTAGGGCGCAACGGACGAAAGTATTTTGCCATTGGCCAAATAAGCTTTTTAGTTCTTTTGATATTGGGCTGTGCCGAAAGTAGCCCAGAAAAAAAAGAATCTTTGAGTCCTTCGGCACATATGGCCTTGGATAAAGAACCCTTGAACTCCGATGTGGAAGAAAACCAAGGAATTCAGGTGTTAGATGAGCAATTTCTTAGAGAAGACTTTACCAAGACCTATGACATCCCATTTGAAAAAGAACCTACAGCGCAAAGTGAGGAAGAAGAAAAGTCGGCACTCGAGAAAATGGATATCACGGAGTTAAAACCAATGATTGCCACAGTATTTGACCTCAATGAAAAAGAAGTAGATTCTTTGATTGGGCTACGATTAAAAATGATTGGGCTTGAAAAAGAAAAAAATGCCAATGGTACCGAAGCAAATACATTGGTGAAAAATGCCCATGCTTTTATAGATGGTTTGCGCAAAAAAGAACGTAACGGGCATGATATAACGGATTTATATGGCCTTTTTAAGAAGACCGCTTATGAAAAAAGAAAAAAAGACAGCTTGAACTATTTGATTCGTGAGGCAATCAACCGAATTCCCAAAGAATTTTTAAGCGCCGATGGTCTCGTTCAGCCCAGCTATATTGAATTTTTGGTCAAAAAAACTGAATTTGGAAAAATCGTTTACGAGGCGATAGAAAATCAAGAGGCATTTTTAGCATCTCTAAAAATGGATAAAACCCAACTGGCTGCACTTTTAAATATAACTGAAGATGAAGTTGAAATGTTAAAAGAAACCCCGGGGAACATAGAAATTAAATCCTCAACCGAGGCAAAAGAACTTTTACGGAATGGGCTATCAGATAAAATTACCAAGCATATTGGTAATGGCGATGCAACCGATAATTTTAAAACCAGAATGGCTACCCTTGACAAGCAAAGAAGGAAGCAGGCAAAAACGTTTCTGAAAAAGGCCAAAAATGCTGAAGACGAATTCTACAAGAAAAACCCTAGTTGGTACGCCAGTGATACGAATGTAGGGGAGACCTACCTTTCTGAGCAGGGAAAATTTGTCTTTCTTCCCTTGGGCGGGCTATCTTTTGCCGATAACGATGTTTCCTTTATACGAGGGGAAAAAGCTGAGAAAGCAAATCCAAAAACAAGCTTAGGAGAACCAGACTATGAGGGGCTGAATTCAGACTATGAAAAGACGATGTGCAATTTAGGCTTAAATGGAATAATGGTCCTTGAATTCGTTGACAATGTGCTGATCGATGTCAACGGGCCGGATCTTTTTGTATTTGAAGTGGGCGAAATTGAACCTACAAAATTGGAGATTTCCACCGATGCGGTGAACTGGATTGCCATTGGAAAAATCGATGGCGGCACCGCCATGGTGGATATCGGTGATTATGTGGCACCGAACCAACGCTTCAATTATATACGGCTCACCGATCTTGAAACAAGGAGTGAAGTGCCTGGGGCCGATATTGATGCGGTTGCCACTATTGGTGGAGCGCTGCGTATGAGTCTCGACAGTGCCGTGTTGTTTGATAGTGGTGAGCATATGCTCAAACCAGAAGGTTTGGCCGCTATTGATGAATTGGCCAAACAGATGAAAAACCTACCCAGAGGTACCATCACGGTCGAAGGTCATACCGATGATGTAGGCGGCGATAAAAGCAATCTTGAACTATCAAGAAAGCGTGCCGTGAGCGTGGCGGAAGAACTTCGAAAGGCCATGGGTAATGCTGATTTTAAATGGAAGGAAATAGGTTATGGCGAAACGAATCCCATAGTGCCCAATGACAGTGATGAAAACCGGCAGAAAAACAGAAGGGTAGAAATACTGGTGACCCCTTTTTAGAAATTAAAAAAAACAGTAGTATCTGTGTCCCGCAGGCCTTTCGCCTATGGTTATAAGAATAGGTATCACCACTCTGTCGAGAGTCATGATTGTTCAACATTTTGGTTGCCGAACAATTGAAATGAATCTATTTAGTATCTTTAGAATGCGGAAAGGTCATTTTCAGGCTGTCATTCCTGCGAATGTAGAAATCCATAGTTCCTATTTTGTTTTGGATTCCGCATCCACGCCAGAATCGTCTTGTCTGGCTGGTGGACGGGCAAGAAGTGGGGAATGACAAATTCACAAAAAAATTAACCTTTGGCACGATCAGGCACGGCAGATTTGACCTTACATGGAGGGCATGTTCCACCCTGGCTCTTAAATAGGATGAAAGCCCTTTCATTACCTATGGTAGAGGCTATTATTTTAGAACATGGCAAAGAGGGTTTTTTGGAACGAATGGCCAATCCGTTTTGGTTTCAAAGCTTCGGAACGGTCATTGGGATGGATTGGAATTCTTCAGGGGTCACCACCACGGTAATGAACGTTTTAAAACAGGTCATCAATCCTGTATCAAAACAATTAGGGCTCTATGTTTGCGGAGGCAAGGGTAAACATTCCTTAAAAACACCGCAAGAGTTGCAGCAGGTCGGTATGAAAACAGGCTTAGATGGCAACTACCTCGCACATTGCAGTAAACTCAGTGCAAAAGTTGACAATACTGCCCTACAAGACGGTTTTCAACTGTACATCCATAACTTTTTGGTGTCGGATACCGGGGCATGGACAGTCGTTCAACAAGGTATGAACGGAAAAAATGGTAAAGCCCGACGTTACCATTGGCATTCAGGAAAGGTAACTGATTTTGTAAAAGAGCCCCATACCGCTATTTGTGGTGAAAATCAAGGTAAGATTCTGAATTTGGTTCATGGTGACGCCCAAAATACGCGAAGCGCCATTTTAAAGATCGCCAAGGAAAATCCTGATAAGGTCATTAAAGAACTGCCTCACTTGTTGGTACCAAGCCATCATAATATACGGGCAAGCGATGTTGATTTTAAACGCTTGGGGAGTATTTTATGGTTGGCGCAAGAAAACGAGACTGAAAAGTTCGAAGAGCTGTTATTGTTGAAGGGATTGGGCCCAAGAACATTACAGTCTTTGGCTTTGGTCAGTGAGGTAATTCATGGTACCCCATCACGTTTCTCAGACCCCGCACGTTTCGCTTTTGCCCATGGCGGAAAAGATGCCACTCCCTTTCCCGTTCCTACAAAAGTGTACGATGAAACCATTTCTACCATGCAGACCGCTGTTGAAAATGCAAAAATCGGTCGTTCCGATAAAATGGCGGCCATTAAAAAATTGACTGAAATGGCGCAACAAGCTGAAAGGAACTTCGTGCCCAATCAAAATTTTGATGCCTTGGTACAGAAAGAAAATGAAGAATCGTATAAATATGGGGGACGAAGTGTATTTGGGTATGCCAAATCGCGAAAAGGAAAACAATTAAATCTATTTGATGAATAGCGTTTTATAGCCTTGCGCACTGCTGTTGGCATGAAAGAAACCGACCAGCAATGGCATGCCAAAAGAATATTTACATTTTATCGATGAGCCCCATACTAAACAGGGCTTTTTTGAGTTATGCATAGGGAGGAAAGATTACTAGATTGAAGCTTCACATAAAACTTTTGATTTCCGCGATTGTCGGATTATTGGTATTCAATGCGTGTTCCGTAAAAAAGGACAAGTTCATTAATCGCAATTGGCATGCCTTGAACACCAAATACAATACCTTGTATAATGGTAATATCGCCTTTGAAACGGGTCGGCAAGAATTGAATGCCAGCTACCGAGATGATTTTTGGGAGGTATTGCCCGTAGAGCGTTTAGAGGTGACCGATGAGATCAAGCTTGATTCCGAAGACAACAACCCCAATTTTGTCATCGCAGAAGAAAAAGCCACGAAAGCCATACAGAAACATAGTATGGACATTAAAGATGAGGAGCGCAACCCGCAAACCGATGAGGCCTTTTTACTTCTAGGTAAGGCACGTTATTTTGACCAACGTTATATTCCCGCCCTGGAATCTTTCAATTATATCCTTAGAAAATATATCAAAAGTGACAAATTCAATGAGGCCCGTATTTGGAGGGAAAAGACCAATATGCGATTGGATAATCCAGAACTGGCCATCAAAAACCTTAAGAACCTCTTCAAATATGATGAATTAAGCAAGCAAGAATATGCCGATGCCAATGCGGTAATGGCACAATCTTACTTGAATTTAAAAGCGTCCGATACGGCAATACAACGATTGAAAATTGCACAGAGCTATACCAAAAAGAATGAAGAACGCGGCAGGTACCTTTTTATCATAGGCCAGCTATACAATCAATTGGGTTATAAAGACAGTGCCAATTATGCTTTTGACAAGGTGATTGCATTAAATCGAAAATCACCACGGGTGTACATGATCAATGCACATTTGAAAAAGATTCAGAATACCGAACTTACAGATACCAACTATGAAGAATTATTGGCGTATTTGACCGATTTAGAGGAAAATCGCGAAAACCGTCCGTTTTTAGACAAAATATATCGCCAGATAGCCAAGTTTCATTTAGGGACCGAATCAGATAGTTTGGCCATCGTCTATTTCAACAAATCGTTGAAAGCTACCCAAAATGACCGTAAGCTGAATGCAAAGAACTATGAAAACCTAGGGGAATATAATTTTGACCAAAACGAATACAAGATTGCAGGGGCCTATTATGACAGTGTTCTGACCAATCTCACGGAGAATACGCGTAAATACCGGGCTATTAAGAAGAAGTTTGACAACCTTGAAGATGTTATCAAGTATGAAGACATCGTTCAGTCTGCCGACAGTGTCATCACCCTTTATGAAATGCCCGAACAAGAGCGTATCGCATATTTTGAAACCTATATTGTAGAATTACAGCGAAAAGCGGCTGAAGCAGAAGCTGAAAAAGAGAAAAGGGCAAATGCCGGGTTTGCCACTTTTGCCAATTCTAAAGGTGGAAAGGAAAACAAAGGGAAATTCTACTTTTATAATGTCGCCAGTTTAGGATATGGCAAAACATCGTTCAAAACACAATGGGGAGAACGGGCATTGGAAGACGACTGGCGGTGGAGCAATAAGAACAGGGCATTACCCTCAGAAGCTACGGGTGAGACAATCTTGGCCGATGGCACTTCAGCAGAGGCTACTTTAGAAGAAAAGTACAATGTTGACTTTTATATGGAACAAATGCCAACTGACGTTGCGATCATCGATAGTCTTAGAACCGAACGCAACTTTGCCAATTACCAACTAGGGCTTATCTACAAAGAGAAATTCAAAGAAAACCTATTGGCGGCCGGTAAATTGGAGCGCGTATTGGCATCCAACCCTGAAGAACGGTTGATACTTCCTTCAAAATACAATCTGTTTAAGATTTATGAAGAATCCGCAAGTCCATTGGCTGAAGCGATGAAGCAAAATATAATCACGAATCACCCCAACACCAGGTACGCGGAAATCTTGTTGAATCCGCAAGCGGTCTTATCCGATAGTAACGATAGTCCTGATAAAAAATATGCCGATTTATACAAGCTTTATGAAAACCAAGAGTTTTTAACGGTAATCACACTATCTCAAGAGAATATCAATAAATATACAGGGGATCCCATAGTTCCAAAATTCGAGATGTTGAAGGCGAATGCCATTGGCAGATTGCAGGGCTTTGAACCTTTTAAAGAGGCATTGAATTATGTGGCATTGACCTATCCAAACAATCCAGAAGGTAAAAAGGCCGAACAAATGATAGCGGAGCAATTACCAAAATTGGAAGCAAAGACCTTTTCGCCAGAAACGGGAACCGTTGGCGCTGGTAATTGGAAGGTAGTATTTCCGTTTAAGATCAAAGATGATGAAAAGGCCATCAAGCTGATGAAGCGCTTGGAGGAATCCATAAAAGACCTACGCTATAAAAATGTGGTTTCTAAAGATATCTATAATCTTGAAGACCAATACGTGGTGGTTCACGGATTCAAATCAAAGGATTTTGCCTTGGGTTACGTCGAGCTCTTAAAAAACAACAAGGACTACCGAATTAAGGATGAGAATTTCGTAATTTTATCATCCAATTATAAAACCATACTCGTACATAAAAATTTAGAAGATTATAAAGCACAAATTTTAACCCCAAAACCGTGAGCAAAATGTTTTCAGACAAGCAAAAACCTATGGAAAGCTTTGGCGGACAGCCAAACAGAATCGAAAAGAACACCGTCATCAAAGGCGATATCTCGTCACAGGCCGATTTCAGGATTGATGGCAAATTAGAAGGTAACGTAAAAACCTCAGGAAAGGTCGTTATCGGAAAAGACGGCTTGATCAAAGGCAAGGTAGAATGTGTCAATGCAGATATTGAAGGTAACTTCAATGGCGAACTTTATGTATCTGAATTGTTGGCCTTAAAAAGCTCCGCTAAAATCGAAGGTACCGTCAACGTATCAAAACTGGCTGTTGAGCCGGGTGCTACCTTCAATGCCTCATGCACCATGGGCAAAGGCACGGTTTCAAACAGTGCCCCCCATAAACTGCAGTCGAACAAAATAAATGAGCCAGCAAAAGTCTCCTAAAAAGAAACAATCTGTAAACAGCTATGCCCAATTTTCAGGGATGGCGTTTCAAATGATCGCGATTATTGGGGGCGGCACATATTTTGGAGTCTTTTTAGACGATAAATTTCCTAATAAACACAATATTTATACGGTTATTTGTTCTTTATTTGCGGTTTTGATTGCCATATATTTTGTCGTACGGCAGATTATTAAAATGTCTAATCGCAACAAGTAATGAATGAAGCCTTTAAAAAGCGCCAATCTTTGATGGTGTTACAACTAATTGTTGGCGCTGTAGTGCTTTATATGCTTCATTCGTATCTGCTAAATGCCTTACTGCCCAGTAGGGAATTTGTAATACCAATATGGAATATTTATGTTTTTCATTCCATATCAGTCTTGATAGTGTATACCATCATCAATTTTCGGTTTTCCAATGGCAAAACACAGGTTTTTAATCCATTTATATTGCTAATGGTTTTAAAGATGGTTTTTGTCGTCGTTTTTTTACTGCCCTTGTTTCTTTCAGATACTGTTGATAAAATAGGTGACGCAGTCAATTTTTTCATTCCTTATTTCATTTTTTTAGCCTTTGAGGTTTACAGTATTAACCGGTTTTTAACTACTGAATAATCCTTCCGGTTTAATGTTTGTCAATTAAGATAATGTGCGTACATTTGCACGGAATTTTGAGAGCGGTATTTTAATCTGATGAACGAATGCGAATAAGTAGTTTTAAGGTAATTTTTATAGGACTTTTACTTGCACTGCCCATTGCCGGTTTTGCCTATGATAAGAATGAATCGGAAACCGATAAGAAATTTGACCCAAATGAGATGATCATGCATCACGTTAAAGATGCACATGAATTTCATATCATTGATATCAATGACAAAGCCATCTCACTTCCGTTACCGATAATTTTATGGACTGACAATGGCCTTACCACCTTTATGTCAAGCGAATTTCATCATGATGATACTGGTCAAGTCGTCGTTGAAAAGAACGGTGGGAAATTCGTTAAATTACATGAGAAGATCTATCAACTCAATGAGGGTGCAACGTCTGTAACCTTTGATGAAAAGCACGACCCAACCAATGCGTCAAAACCGTTGGACATTTCCATTACAAGAAATGTGTTTATGATGTGGGTTTCGGTTTTGGTGTTGCTTTTGGTCTTTATATCTGCCGCTAGGGTCTATAAAAAATCTGAGAACAAGGTGCCGACCGGTATCGCGGGTTTTGTGGAGCCTTTAGTGGTGTTCGTGCGTGATGAAATAGCCAGGCCAATGATCGGTGAACATAAATACAAAAGGTATATGCCCTATCTTTTGACCATTTTCTTCTTTATCTGGATCAATAATATTTTCGGGCTTATCCCAATTTTGAATGGGGCTAACCTTAGTGGAAATATTGCCTTTACATTCACATTGGCCGTATTTACGTTCATCATAACCACGTTTAGCGGAAATAAAAACTACTGGAAGCATATCTTCTGGATGCCTGGTGTACCGGTACCTATGAAGATATTCTTAATGCCAATAGAACTTATTGGAATTTTCACCAAGCCAATTTCATTGATGATACGTTTGTTCGCCAATATTACGGCCGGGCATATTATCATCTTGGCCTTGATGTCATTGATTTTCATTTTTGAGACCGTAGCGGTTGCACCAATCTCTGTATTATTCTCATTGTTTATTACGGTTATTGAAATCGTCGTAACGGCTATTCAAGCATATATTTTTACAATATTGTCGGCCCTTTATTTCGGAATGGCAACAGAAGAAGAACATCATTAATTTAAATTTTGTAGTATGACTATTTATGGAATCGCAGCTATTGGAGCTGGTTTAGCAGCAATCGGAGCTGGTGTTGGTATTGGTAACATCGGTGGAAGGGCTATGGAAGCTATGGCGCGTCAGCCAGAAATGCACGGTAAGATCCAATCTTCTGCGCTTATTCTTGCGGCTTTCGTTGAGGCGGTAGCGTTATTCGGTGTGGTTGTTGCTTTATTACAAGCAGCTCCTGCAGCTTAAGTATTTTTAGGTACAGAAGTAACGGTTGGTTGCTTCTGTGCTTGAATATTGTAGTAGTTAAGGCAAAATTTGAATTAGTTAAAATACTAAGAAATGGATTTAGTAAACCCAGGTTTTGGATTGGTCTTTTGGACAGCGATTACGTTTTTGATTTTACTTTTTATTCTGCGCAGGTTTGCTTGGAAACCCATTCTAGGAGCCGTAAGTGAGCGTGAGGAATCGATAAAGAGCGCATTGGACTCTGCCGAAGAGGCAAAAAAGGAAATGCAGAACCTTCAAGCGGACAATGAAAGGATATTGAAAGAGGCCAGGGCTGAACGTGATGCGATGTTGAAAGAAGCTAGGGAACTCAAAGAAGGAATCATCTCAGAAGCTAAAGAACAGGCAAAAGTCGAAGGTGATAAGATGATGAAGCAAGCGCAAGCTGCCATTGAAAGTGAAAAGAAAGCCGCTCTTGCCGATATTAAGGCACAAGTGGCAACCCTTTCGGTCGATATTGCCGAAAAAGTAATCAAGGAAGAACTGTCTGACAAGAAGAAACAACTGAAGTTGGTCGACGACATGTTAGGTGACATCAAATTGAATTAATCGATGAAAGAAGCTAGAGCAGCCCTGCGATATGCAAAAGCAACCTTAGACTTTGCCGTTGAGAAAAAAGTAGCGGACAAGGTTGAAGGCGATATGCGTGATATGGTGTCAGTGATTACTGAAAATAAAGAACTACAAAGTGTTTTGGCCAGTCCGGTTGTTAATGGTAAAGCCAAGAAAGATGCTTTGAAAGCGATTTTTAAGGGTAGTCATGAAATAACCGTTGGGCTTATCGATACGCTTGCTGAGAACAAACGTATCGAAATGCTTCAAGAAGTGGCCTTAAAGTACATCATACTCTTTGAAAAAATGAAGGGTGAGGCTATTGCTTTTGTGACTTCGGCAGTACCGCTAACGGCAGCTTTAGAGAAGAAAATATTAGCACAGGTTGCCAAAATTACGGGTAACAAGGTAACCATAGAGAATAAGGTTGATGAAAGTATTGTGGGTGGATTTATCCTCAGGGTAGGTGATCTTCAATACGACGCAAGCGTGGCAAGTAAACTAAACGGATTAAAACGAGAATTTTCAAATAGTCTATAAATTTCTAAAGGGATGATTTGACGTCTTGCGTCTTATATCCCATGTCTTATATCTAAATAAAATGGCAGGAGTAAAAGCAGCTGAGGTTTCAGCAATATTAAAGCAGCAATTATCAGGTTTCGAGGCTACCGCTTCTTTAGATGAGGTCGGTACGGTACTTCAAGTAGGTGATGGTATTGCCCGTGTGTATGGTCTTTCGAATGCACAATATGGTGAGTTGGTTGAGTTTGAAGGCGGTATGCAAGGTATCGTATTGAACTTGGAAGAAGATAATGTTGGTGTGGTATTGTTAGGCCCGTCAAAAGAAATCAAAGAAGGTGCTACCGTAAAACGAACACAGACCATCGCCTCCATCAACGTAGGTGAAGGTATCGTCGGTCGTGTAGTGGACACCTTGGGTAATCCTATAGACGGTAAAGGACCTATAGCTGGAGATACGTATGAAATGCCATTGGAGCGTAAAGCACCGGGCGTTATCTTTCGTCAGCCGGTAAATGAGCCCTTACAGACAGGGGTAAAGGCCATCGATGCCATGATCCCTATTGGTAGGGGGCAGCGTGAGCTGGTTATCGGTGACCGTCAAACTGGTAAGACTACGGTATGTATCGATACCATTCTGAACCAAAAGGAATTTTATGATGCTGGCGAGCCAGTATATTGTATCTATGTAGCAGTTGGTCAAAAGGCCTCAACTGTAGCCGGAATCGCAAAAACCTTGGAAGACAAGGGTGCATTGGCGTATACCACCATTGTTGCGGCAAATGCATCCGATCCTGCCCCGATGCAAGTTTATGCTCCCTTTGCAGGAGCTGCAATTGGGGAATATTTCAGGGATACAGGGCGTCCGGCTTTGATTATCTATGATGATTTATCAAAACAAGCCGTAGCCTATCGTGAGGTATCCTTGTTGTTAAGAAGACCTCCAGGACGTGAGGCCTACCCTGGTGACGTTTTCTACTTGCACTCAAGATTGTTGGAGCGTGCTGCTAAGGTTATTGCAGATGACGGTATCGCAAAAGATATGAACGACCTTCCTGAATCTTTAAAGTCAATCGTTAAAGGTGGCGGATCGTTAACGGCATTACCGATTATTGAAACACAAGCGGGCGACGTTTCTGCCTATATCCCAACAAATGTAATCTCCATTACCGATGGCCAGATTTTCTTGGAACAAGATTTATTCAACCAAGGTGTAAGACCGGCGATCAATGTGGGTATCTCTGTATCTCGGGTAGGGGGGTCTGCGCAGATTAAGTCCATGAAGAAAGTAGCGGGTACCTTGAAACTGGATCAGGCTCAATTTCGTGAATTGGAAGCCTTTGCAAAATTTGGTTCCGATTTGGATGCGGCTACTTTGAATGTTATTGAAAAAGGACGTCGTAACGTTGAAATATTGAAGCAAGCCCAAAACGACCCATTTACGGTTGAAGATCAGGTAGCGATTATTTTTGCGGGATCTAAAAACTTATTGCGTGATGTTCCTGTTGATAAGGTAAAAGAGTTCGAAAGGGACTTTATCGAATTTTTAAATGCCAAGCACAGAGATGTTTTGGATACCTTAAAAGCGGGCAAGTTGACCGATGAGGTTACGGATACGTTAATGGCGGTTTGTAAAGACCTTTCTTCAAAATATAATTAAGAGTTATGAGTGCTGAGTTATGAGTAAATTGGATAAGAGTCCAATTAGGACGAAAAGTTTTCAATTTGCTTGTGATATTGTAAAGTACTGTGACAAATTAAAAAATGATAAAAATTTTGAACTAGCCTCTCAGTTGTTAAGGAGTGGAACAAGTACTGGAGCAAATACTCGAGAAGCGCAGCGAGCGGTTAGCACGAAAGATTTTAAATATAAGTTTAGTATTGCTCTAAAGGAGGCAGATGAAACCAAATATTGGTTACAAATTTTAAAAGCAACCGGAAGAGAGGTACCAGAAGAGATGATGAATAATTGTGAGGAGTTAATCAAGATTTTAGTTTCGATTATCAAAAACTCTTGACTCAATCACTTTTAACTCTTAACTCAACAAGGAATGGCAAACTTAAAAGAAATACGAAATAGAATAGCATCCGTATCTTCAACGATGCAGATTACCAGTGCCATGAAGATGGTTTCTGCTGCAAAGTTGAAAAAAGCCCAAGATGCTATTACGGCAATGCGTCCGTATTCAGACAAGCTAACTGAACTTTTACAAGGCTTGAGTGCCAGTCTTGACGGTGATGCAGGTAGCAAATTCGCTGATAACCGAGAGGTAAAAAAAGTACTCGTTGTTGCAATTACCTCTAACCGGGGCTTGTGCGGTGCCTTCAATACGAACATCCTAAAGCAATGTAGTACCCTTCTAGACAGGTACGCCGATAAGCAAGTTGATTTTATGGCCATCGGTAAAAAAGCCAATGATATTCTTTCTAAAAAGAATACCGTTGTTTCCAATCATAGTGACATCTATGATAATTTGACTTTTGATAATGCCGCCGGTATTGCTGAAAGCTTGATGCGTTTGTTTATCGAAGGGGAATACGATAAGATCGAGTTAGTCTATAATAAATTTAAAAATGCGGCAACCCAATTGGTGATGACGGAGCAGTTTTTGCCTATCCAACCAATGGAGGATGATAAGGCTGCCGCTTCCGATTACATTTTTGAACCTTCCAAACCTGAGATTGTAGAACAGTTGATTCCAAAATCGTTGAAAACGCAATTGTTCAAAGCCATTCGTGATTCGTTTGCCAGTGAGCACGGTGCTCGAATGACTGCTATGCACAAAGCAACTGACAACGCGACGGAACTGCGTGATCAGTTGAAATTGACGTACAATAAAGCACGTCAAGCAGCTATTACCAACGAAATCTTGGAAATTGTTGGTGGTGCGGAAGCCCTAAACAATTAGACGAGGCGTTGGCGGAGTCAAATTTTCAAAGCGGCTTAAGCTTTCATGAGTAATTACCGCTGTCATACTGAGCGCAGTCGAAGTAGGATTTTACTAAAATTTAAATTATTTAGCCCAGCAATTTATGCGGGGCTTCTTTTTTTATCCGATTTTTGCCCCGCATGAAATCGAAAAAAACCGCACTTCTTTTCATTTTCATTACCATTTTGGTTGATGTTATAGGTATTGGGATAATATTGCCGATCATTCCAGAGTTTATCATGCAACTTACGGGTGAAGGCAACCATATAGCCGTAATCTATGGCATGTGGCTTACCACTGCTTTTGCCGGAATGCAATTCTTATTTTCCCCTGTGCTGGGTGAGATTTCAGACCAATTCGGTCGCAAACCCATACTTTTATTGGCCCTCTTAGGTTTGAGTATCGATTATATGATCCATGCATGGGCACCGACTATTCTATGGCTTTTTGTAGGCCGATTTTTAGCGGGTATTACCGGCGCCAGTTTTACGGTAGCATCGGCCTATATCGCTGATATTAGTACCAATGAGGAAAAAGCCAAGAACTTCGGGCTCATTGGTGCCGCTTTTGGCCTAGGATTTATAATAGGACCTGGTATTGGAGGCTTTTTTGGGGAAATAGACATCAGACTACCATTTTACATCGCTGCAGGTCTTACGTTCGCCAACTTTCTTTTCGGATGGTTTTTTGTTCCGGAATCCCTCACCCTCGAAAACCGAAGGCGAATCGATCTGATGAAAATGATTCCCGGGGTTTCTTTAGTGGCCTTAAAGCGATATAAAGGGGTCTTATTGTTGATCGCTGCCTTCTTTCTGGCAAACTTGGCCGGACAAGCATTACCCTCTACCTGGTCTTATTTTGCGATTGAACGTTTTGATTGGAACCCAAAACAGATCGGACTCTCGTTAGTGGTAGTTGGTCTTTTGGTTGCCATTGTCCAGGGCTTTTTAGTGGGTAAGGCGGTAAAACGATTTGGTAAGCAAAAAGTAGTAGGGTTTGGTTTTTTGTTATGGACATTGGGAATGTTCTTATTTTCCATAGCTTCTGAACCTTGGATGCTGTACGCCTTCTTAGTGCCCTATGCTTTAGGTGGGGTTGCCGGACCCACGGTACAGGGCATTATCTCGAATCAGGTTTCTGAAAAAGAGCAAGGTAATTTACAGGGTTCCATTACGGCTCTGGTAAGCGTTACCGCTATTTTGGGGCAATTGATTTTTTCCCCGGTATTTTATTACTTTGTTATGCCGCAAGGCAATCTATATTTTCCGGGGGCGGCCTATGCACTTGCAGCCCTCTTCTTATTGGTGGCGTTTATTTTGGCCAAAATAGCCATGAATAGAATTAGGCTTTAACATACCGAAAAAGATTTTTTTTCGAATTTGATGTAACATTTTTAAAGTATTGAATCTAAAAGGCAAAATGATTCAAAATCCTTAGAAATGAAAACGATCAAAATTTTTACGCTTATCCTGATTCTAACGGTTGTTAGCCTTCCTATTACGGCACAGCAACCCGAGTTTAAAGTTCGCGTTGTTGGTTCTGGCCAACCTGTATTATTGTTTCCTGGCTTTAGCTGTACCGACGAGGTATGGGAAGATACGGTTGCCACACTTTCAAAAGATTACGAATGCCATTTATTTACCTTTGCGGGCTTTGGCGATGTACCACCTATAGCATTCCCTTGGTATCCTAAAATAGAAAACGCAGTTTTAGATTATATAAAAATGAATGACTTGGATAATCCTAAACTTATAGGGCATAGCCTCGGCGGTACACTTGCACTTTCATTAGCTGCAAAAGCACCTATATTCGATCAATTGATTATTGTTGATGCCTTAACCGCTACAGGTGCCTTGTTCTTTCCAGATTATAAAAGTGAGAATATGGTTTACGAGAGCCCTTATAATACCAACCTTTTGGCTATGGAGATGGAAGATTTTAAAGGAATGGCCACGCAAATGGCTTCAGGTATGACTTTAAATAAAGAAAAGCAACAGCAACTTATAGCTTGGATGTTGCAAGCCGATAGGGAGACCTATGTTTATGGTTACACCGATTATTTAAAGGTAGATTTGAGGGAAACAGTGGCACAAATTAAAAGTCCCGTTACAATTTTGGCAGCAACGCACCCTTTTGGTATCGAAGCAGCAAAAAAAACCTATGAGGCCCAATACAAGAATCTGCCCGAGTACACGCTTAAATTTGCAGAAGGTTCCGCACACTTTATAATGTATGACAAGCCAGAATGGTTTTTAGAACAACTTACCTTGGCCTTTGCCCCTAATGAATAAAAACAACCGACAATTTGAGCTTATTTACCGAGACAACTTCAATAAAGTGATGCGGTTGTGCCTTGGCTATGCCTCAGGAGATAAAGGTTTGGCAAAAGACCTCACCCAAGAAGTATTTGTTAAGGTGTGGGACAATCTATCAAAATTTCGTGAGGATAGCCAAGTGGGCACATGGATTTATCGCATTACGGTAAATACCTGTTTGATGCAGCTAAGAAAGAAAAAACGCTATTTATTAAAAGGGGAACTTCAAAATGAAATAGCAGTAGCTGACGAAGAAGAAGGTAGTAACAAAGAACGGCAATTTAAAAAAATGTATCGGTGTATCGCCAAACTTTCGGCAAGCAATAAGACCATTATTTTAATGGAACTGGAAGGATTATCACAAAAAGAAATTGCAGCGGTCATGGGAATGAACCATACGGCAATACGAACAAGGATACATAGAATAAAAACACAACTTTCAAAATGTGTTACCCATGAATGAATATGAAAAAATAAAACAAACTTGGAGGGAGCAACCGATTGCGGAGCCTTCAGAACTGGATTTTAAAGCACTTAAAAATCGAATAGGGCAAATTGCAAGAAACCAGAAGATTACGAATGTAATATTATTGGCAACAGCAGGCGTTTTGATGTATTTCTTCTATTTTATTGAAGCCATCGCCTTTAAAAAGGTGGCTTTGGCCTTAGGTGCCATGATTGGGGTGTTGTTGATTAGGGTCGCAGTTGAATTATTTAGCATATATACCTTAAAAAGACTGTCAGAAACGTTAAATTTTACCGGTTTTAATGAGAAGCTAAGCAAATACTATAAAAAAAGAATCGGTGTCCATCTTGTGTTGACCCCCATAGCAATACTAATCTATTGTTATAGTTTCTGGACATTGTTGCCTAGCTTTGAGGCAAGTCTTTCAAAAGGGTTTTACCACTATATCGTGATTTCTTCCTTAGTGGTATTGGTAGTTCTTGGGGTGTTGATTTTTACTCAAGTGCGTAAGGAAATTCGAATTCTAAAAGATTTAAAGAATGATTGACCATTAGAAAAGAGGCAGTCTCATTTTTTACCTTTTAGGGGAGAGTCGATACTGTTTTCTAAATGGATATCAATATACTTTTGGTTAAGCTCATCAGAATCCCCGTATTGTTCCCGTAGTTTTTCTAATCTTACTTTTAGCATTTTGACAATAGTGGCATAATTAGGGTCATTGTATACATTATGGGTTTCATTCGGATCTTTTTTACGATCGTAAAGTTCCCACTCATTGATATCGTAATAAAAATGGGCCAGTTTATAGTCGATGGTAACAATACCATAGTGCCTTTTCACTTGGTGTACGGCAGGATATTCGTAGTAATGGTAATACACCGCATCCCTGGTCCAATCCGCATCGTTTGAGGTTAGCAAGGGTATAAGACTTTCACCCTGCATATCTTTTGGGGCATTTATTTGCGCCGCTTCCAACAGGGTTTGGGCGAAATCCAGATTTTGTACCATTTCTTCACTGGTAATGCCTGGTTTTATTTTGTTGGGCCAGCGTACCAATAATGGCGTTTTGAACGATTCATTATAAATAAAGCGTTTGTCAAACCAACCGTGTTCCCCTAAGTAAAATCCTTGATCCGAAGTATAAACGACCAAGGTGTTTTCAGAGAGCTCGTTTTCATCTAAATAGTCTAAAACGCGCCCCACGTTATCATCGACGGAAGAAATACAGGCCAAATAATCCTGCATATAGCGTTGGTACTTCCAACGCATTTTTTCTTTTTTTGTCATAGTAGGCCAATTTTCTTCAAAATCAGCATTTATTCTAGTTAAAATAGGCTCATAAGCCGCTTTTTGGGCTGCTGTAGCGCGATTGCTGTACGGATTATGAAAGCCGCCCTCATACTCCGGAACTTCTGGGGTAGGCTTCATTTTTTTGGTTAGCTCTGGTCGTATTTTACTATCATGATTGTACATCATATCAGTTAACAAATTCATTTCGGCAGTTTTTGCTGCTGTACCCCTGTTTTCATAGTCGTCAAAAAGGGTGGCGGGTTCCGGAAAGGTTTTATCAAGATATGCTTTGAACTTATCCGGTTTGGGCCACCATGGTCGATGGGGCGCCTTGTGCAGATACATTAGCATAAAAGGTTTCGTCGTATCGCGTTCCCGCTCCATCCAATCTAAGGTCAGGTCCGTGATGACATCGGTAACATAGCCTTCTTTTCTAATGGTATCCCCCGTTTTGGTAATAAAATCAGGATTAATATAATTTCCCTGGCCTGGTAGTATCATAAAATCATCAACACCTTTTGGGTTGTTTCCGAAATGGAGTTTTCCAAACATTGCGGTCTGATAACCTGCTTTTTGAAATAATTCAGGAAAAGTCACCTGTGTCGTATCAAATGGGCGCGCATTGTCGGTCTTTCCATTGATATGGGTATGTTTTCCGGTCAAAATGGTGGCTCGTGACGGCGCACAGATAGAGTTGCTTACACAGGCGTTGGTGAATTTTATCCCTTCATTGGCAATCCGATCGATATTCGGGGTTTCAATCAAATGATTTTGATAGGCGCTTATAGCCTGATAAGCATGGTCGTCTGACATAATGAAGAGAATGTTCGGTCTTTTGGCTTGTATCCCGTTATCGATTTTTTTCTTGTTGTCACAACTGAATAGGACTAGGGCTAAGGATAGGCCTATTGAAATTCTAAAGTAAGAGGTCATGGTCGCCGGTAGTTTGCCTTTAAGATAAGGATTATTAAGATCTTGCTTGTAAAGTAATACTGACCATTTTGATGTTGTGAAACTTCCAATTTTTGTGGTCAATATACATTTGGATGTTGTAAAAATGTACTTTATCGATATATGCCATCGATTAACGGAAGTGTCTCCTTTGCCGATTATCCATTTTAAGACCCCTTTTATGGAATATGCGAAGTTGACCTTTCATTTCACCTGATTTATTGTGCGTTAAATCCAACAACTTATACTACCTGTTTTGGTTGTAACAACTTTGTCACCTAATGTAAAAGGTACTTTAATGAAAAATTTATTACTCGTAAAAGAAATTTACCTAGAAGGATTTAGGGGTTTAGGATACTGGATTGCAAAGTATTACTTTAAAATTCTGTTCTGGACCACCTTAGTATTATTCTCAGTAGTGCTTTATGCCTTTTTCTATAGGCTTTCTACTGGATGGGCATTCTAAATGAACCCCCTTATGTAGTGGCTCAAGATTCCAAGGTGTTATAACTATGGCATTAATTTTGGTTTCATATCTTTATAACCTATAAAATAATTATATGAGAATCTTTACATACACTATTTTGGCAATGGTTTTTTCGTTATCCGGATGTTCTTCACAGAAAAAATTAGTCGATAATCCACCTTTTGAATTGGGGCAGGCAACCTGTCAGGCATGGAAAGGGGGGCGCGCTGAAACCGGCTCAGGAATGCTGTTGGAAATACCCGTGCTAAGTGAAAACCTAGACAACATAAAAATACAACAGGCGTATTTTAGGGGTATGCTAGCAGACGTAGCCGTAACTTCCAACCAGGGAAATTGGGTGGCAAAAGCAAATTTCACTAATAACAATGCTGGAAAACCTGATATGGTGATGCATGAAGATGCTACAAAAGAGGTGGGTAACCAACCACCAAGCAAGCAAGTAAAGTTTCCGTTTGAACTAGGTAGCGATGAATGTGTGATCAGTTATATGGATGGTGATACGGTGAAGTATTTTAAAATTGAAGGCATAAAAGAAACCAAAGCACGAATCTATCAATAGTTAAAACCCTTTGTATTTTTGAACGAATACCGATATTGACTACTTTTAGTAAAAATATGACCCCGAAGTGTTGCTTCGGGGTTTCTTTTAAAAGCCCGTTTTACTATTGAATCCGCTTAAAAAGCTTTTTAAACAGACTGCGATCTATGGTTTGGCTACGGTCTTACCGAGAATGTTATCAGTGCTTTTACTTCCACTATACACTTCGGTATTTCAAAATGCTTCAGGGTATGGAGAGTATATCAATATCTATGCATGGATAGCCATCTTCAATGTTTTTCTTGCTTATGGTATGGAGACGGCTTTTTTCAGATTTTACCATAAGCTAGCTGACAAAAACAAAGTGGTTTCCACTTCTTTGATTTCATTGGCAGCGACATCATTGACCTTTTTATTTTTAGCGCTACTATTCAAAACAACACTTTCAGAAATTACTAACATCAATGCTGATTATATAAAGTATACCTCTTATATTTTGGTGTTGGACGCTTTGGTAATTGTTCCTTTTGCGCTTTTAAGGGCGAATGAAAAACCAATGAAATATGCGGTTATAAAGACGCTCAATGTAGCCATAAACCTATCTTTGAATATTTTCTTTTTATTGGTTTTACCAAAGTTGGCTATAGAAAACACGGATAGTTTCTTTAGCCCTATCTACAAAACAGGGAATGAAATCAATTACATTTTTATATCAAATATGATTGCTAGCGCAATTACATTATTGATTTTAGTACCCAACTATTTCAGAGATAAATATGCTTTTGATTTTGATTTATGGAAGTCAATGTTGAAATATGCTGCGCCGGTTATGTTGGCTGGTATCGCCTTTACCATTAATGAAGTAGTTGACAAAATTTTATTGACCGAAATGGCTTCCGAATCCATTGCAGGTAAATACGGGGCGTGCTATAAACTTGCCCTGTTTATGACCTTATTTGGTACTGCATTTAGAATGGGGGTAGAACCTTTCTTTTTTAGCCATTCGACTACCGAGAATCCGCAGAAAACTTATGCGCAGATTACAAATTATTTTGTCATTTTAGGAAGCTTTATTTTATTGGCAGTTATTGTCTTTATTGATATTTTAAGTCCAATTTTAATAAGAAACGAAGTTTTAAGGGAGGCACTTGAAATTGTACCCATAGTGTTGTTGGCAAGCTTTTGTTTAGGTATTTATCATAACCTATCGGTTTGGTATAAAGTCACGGACCGAACCAGATATGGGGCCTATATTTCATCAATCGGGGCCGTATTGACATTGATCATCAATCTTATTTTTATTCCTTTGATAGGTTATATGGCCTCTGCCATAGCCACTTTGGCTGCTTATGGCTCCATGATGTCTCTCTCGTATTACTTCGGGAAAAAGCATTATCCAATTCCCTACAACATGCGAAAGATTTATTTCTATTCGGGTATCTCAATCTTATTTTCAGCACTGTCTTTTTATGTTTTTAACCGAAACTTAGTTGTGGGAAGCTTATTGCTTTTGGTATTTTTGGCACTGATTTACAAACTAGAGGGCGATACCCTCAAAACTATATTCATAAGACGTGCAAATTAAGATCATCAACAAGTCAGAACATCCGTTGCCACATTACGAAACCATTGCTTCGGCGGGTATGGATCTGAGAGCCAGCATTACTGGGGCTATCACGTTAAAGCCTTTGGAAAGAACAATTGTCAAAACAGGGTTATACATAGAATTACCCATTGGTTTTGAGGCGCAAGTACGCCCACGCAGTGGACTGGCGGCAAAACAGGGCATAACCGTGCTGAACGCACCGGGCACTGTCGATGCCGATTATAGAGGGGAAATAGGCGTAATATTGGTTAATCTTTCCAATGAGGATTTTACCATTGAAAATGGGGAACGCGTAGCACAAATGGTCATAGCCAAGCACGAACGTGCCGAATGGATGGAAGTTAAAGAACTTTCCAAAACAGATAGAGGAGCAGGAGGCTTTGGCAGTACGGGCACCAAGTAGTAACAAAAAACAAACCAGAGCGTCTAGCTTCTAGTGTCTAAAAGCGAAGCGGTCTTATATCTTATTTTATGAAAATAATAGTACCCATGGCCGGGCGTGGCTCGAGATTACGACCGCACACATTAACCGTTCCGAAACCGTTGATACCCGTTGCCGGAAAACCCATAGTGCACCGATTGGTTAGTGATATCGCCAAAGTTTTGGATGAACCCATTGAAGAGGTCGCTTTCATATTAGGGGATCCTGCCTTTTTTGGCGATGACGTAGTCTCAAGTTTAAAGCAATTGGCCCATGAATTGGGAGCGAAAGCATCAATATATCGTCAAGATGAACCTTTAGGTACCGGTCATGCCATTATGAGCGCAAAATCTTCCTTAAGTGGCCCAGCCGTAATCGCCTACGCCGACACCTTGATCAGGGCGGAGTTTAATCTAGATAAAGATGCTGATAGCGTTATTTGGGTAAAACAAGTAGAAAAACCAGAGGCATTCGGTGTTGTAAAGCTAAATGATGCCAATGAAATTATTGAGCTCGTTGAAAAGCCCCAAGAATTCGTGTCAGATTTGGCAGTCATTGGCATCTACTATTTTAAAGATGTAGGGGTGCTCAAAGAAGAACTCCAGTTTGTTTTGGACAATAACGTTCTTAACGGGGGGGAATACCAAATCAATGATGGTATCAAGCGGATGATGTCCAAGGGCAAAAAATTTGTAACAGGTAAGGTAGATGAATGGATGGACTGTGGAAATAAGAACGTAACGGTAGAAACCAACCAACGCATGTTGGGCTTTTTAGACAAGGATGGCGAAAAACTGATTGCAGATTCCGTTGAACAAAATAATGCCAACATTATCGGGCCCTGTTTTATTGGTGAGAACGTAGTTTTAAAAGATACCACCGTCGGGCCCTATGTTTCTGTAGGGGAGGGAACGGTTATTGAAGGGTCAACAGTTAAAAATAGTTTAATCCAATCGCATAGTAACATCAAAAATGCTAATTTGGATAATGCCATGATTGGCAATCATGTAACATACGATGGTAATTTTGAGACCATCAGTATTGGGGACTACTCGGTACTGCAGTAAAGAGGATTAAGAGGTAACCCCATCATAGGTTTGTAGTGTTATGAAAAAATGGTTCTTATATGGAATGCTTGTTGCCTATTACCTTTTGGTCTGGGGTACTTGCCATGCCCAAGAAGAACCAGGTAAAACCATTGATGTAGAAGAAAGTTCTGAAGTGTTCCTCGAAGAATATACCGATGAGTTTCAAGAAACGTTCTTTGAGGCCTTAAAGCAAAAAGGAATCCAGAATTACGATCGCGCGGCCAACCTCTTTTTAAAATGCAAAACGCTTGATGCCGAAAACACGGTAATTGACCATGAATTGGCCAAGACCTATCTACTTGACAAGAAATACCTATCCGCACAGCAATATGCCCTTGAATCATTGGTTGTAGAACCTTTCAACTACTGGTTTTTAGATACTTTGATTGCTATTCTTGATAAACAATCCAATACTATTGACGCAGTAAAAACCGATATTCCATTTGATGACGGCCAACTTCAGAAGAACCTGGCCTTAATCTACTATAAACGTAAAAAGTATACCGATGCCTTGACTATTTTGAAAGGCTTGTCCAAATCGGATTTTACAGAGGAATTAACCCTTAAGATTCAAGACTCCATGGCGAAACCCAAGCAATCGCCTTCGGTCAAAAGTACGGGTCAAATAGTCGTGAATAATGATCCTGTAAAGGTCTTGGAAATGAATTTGGAACAGCAAATACGGTTGGGGCAGTTTCGTATGGTCGAACAACGGGCCAAAGATGCCGTAGAAACCTATCCGTTACAACCCTATTTTTATTATGCCTATGGATTAGCGCTCCATAAAAACAACAAGAGCACCCAGGCAATAGACGTTTTACAGTCTTCCCTCGATTATTTATTCGAGAATACCGCTTTGGCAAATAAAATTTATCAAACCCTTTCAGACGCTTACCAGAAGACAAATAATTTTTCTAAGGCAAATGAGTACCTTAGTAAGATAAAACCCGGATTTTAATATGTTGGCCTTTCACAAGCACCTTGAAAAATTGGGTATGGTGATTTTAATCCTTTCCATAGCCTCTTGTAAATCGACCAAATCAATCGGTTCAGGAGCGGTCGATACCGCTTTGTCGCCAAAAAAGATCATCCAAAACCACTATCAAAACCAACAAGATTTCCAAACCCTTAGGGGAAAGGTCAAAATCGATTATTCCGATGGGGAAAACTCGCAGGGGGTGAGTGTGAGTATGCGCATAAAAAAAGATGAGGTCATATGGATAAGTGCACCATTGGGTATCCTGAAAGCCCACATCACGCCGAACAAGGTGTCTTTTTATAACAAGCTTGAAGGAGAATATTTTGAAGGTGACTTTAGTTATTTAAGTGGTATTTTAGGAACGGAAGTCGATTTTATCAAACTGCAGAACCTATTAATTGGCAACGCCCTATTGGATCTAAGAACGGAAAAATATGTAGCCATTAATGAAGGGGACGCTTACGGTCTTAAGCCTAAAAAGCAAAATGACCTTTACAAGATTTTGTTTTTTTTAGAACCGAAGTATTTTAAAATTACCAGACAAGAACTATCACAACCTTGGAAAAACCGTTTTTTGAAAATGCAATATTCCTATCAAGAAGTTGATAGTAAAGTGATACCGAATACCATCGCCATTGAAGCAGTAAGTGATGAACAAGTAAATACAATTGCGTTGGACTATAAAAGTATGGAGTTCGATAAACAATTGAATTTTCCCTACAGAATACCAAAAGGATTAAAAGAGATCGTATTGAAGTAATATGCCAATTTCAAAACCATATTATTTTTTTCTACTAGTTGCCTTGTTTGCAATTAAAATGTCGTTTTCCCAAACGAGCGAGCAAAAAGCCCTGGAAGCAAAACGCACTCGGCTTCAAAATGAGATCAAGGAAATGAATCGGTTACTTTTTGCCGAAAAAAAACAAAAGGGAAGTGTTTTAGAGCAGATGGATGCGATTGATAGAAAAGTGAATATCAGCCAAGAGTTGATCAGGGTCACCAACCAACAATCGAATTTATTGAATCGACAGATCAATGCCAACATCAGAAGTATTGGAAAATTAAGGGAAGACCTAGAGTTTTTAAAGAAGGATTATGCCCAGTTGATCCAAAAATCATATCAAAACAAGCTAAACGGAAACAGACTAATGTTTTTGTTGTCTTCAGATAATTTTTTCCAGGCTTTTAAGCGTATGCAGTATATGAAGCAGTACGCTAACCATCGTAAGAAACAGGGTTTGGAAATTATGACCAAAACGGAAGAGTTGACGGTACGCAATAAAGATTTGGTACAACAGCGTAAGGTAAAAGACCGATTAATTGCCGAAAACACAAAGGTAAAAAAGAATTTATATGCCGAGATAGCGTCACAGAAAGCCTTGTTAAAAAGTATTCGACAGAACGAAAGTAAATATGCCGCTGCCATAGATGATAAGAAGAAGGAAGCCAGAAGAATCGACCGGGAAATAGAAAAATTGATACGAAGTGCAATAGCAAGCTCAAATAAAAAGTCAGGTAGTAGCAGTAAAACATCATTTGCCCTGACACCTGAGGCCAAATTGATAGCATCTAACTTTTCATCCAATAAGGGCAAGTTGATCTGGCCAGTAGAAAAGGGGGTCAAAAGCCAAGGATTCGGGGTTTATGCAGACAAGGTATATCCTGGTATCAAACATCAAAACAATGGGGTGATCATTGCGACCGATAAAGGCGCAGAGGCAAGGGCTATTTTTGAAGGCGAGGTAATGACCATATTCACCAACAAAAATGGGGTCAAGGGAGTGTACCTAAGGCATGGTAATTATATTAGTATGTATTACAACCTCTCGAAAATTTATGTAAAGAAAGGGGATAAAGTGGCCGCAAAAGAAGCACTTGGTGAGGTTTATACCAATCGGTTTGACAGTTCGACCAAGTTAAAATTCTATTTATATCAAGACACTAAAAAACTCAATCCTGAAGATTGGGTCTATCGATTATAAGTACATGGAAAAAATTACGGATTTACAAGGTACGTTTACATTGAATAATGGGGTGAAAATGCCATATTTCGGCTTGGGGGTCTATCTATCTGAAGACGGTCAAGAAGTAATCAATGCCGTGAAATGGGCGTTGGATGAAGGTTATCGCCATATAGATACGGCTTCTATATACAAAAACGAAGAAGGTGTTGGTCAAGGTATTGCAGAGAGTACTGTTGATCGTGAAAACGTATTCGTGGTCAGCAAGGTTTGGAATTCTGATCAGGGTTACGAGCATACCTTAAAGGCTTTTAATGACAGTTTAAATCGTTTGGGCCTTGACTATCTCGATCTGTACCTTATCCATTGGCCCGTAGCGGGCAAGTATAAAGAGACTTGGAGGGCCTTGGAACACTTATATCATCAGAAGAAGGTTCGTGCCATTGGAGTAAGTAATTTTATGCAACACCATTTAGAAGACTTACTTAAAGATGCTGAAGTCGTACCGATGGTGAATCAAATGGAGTTCCATCCGTTTTTAGTACAGCAAGACCTTATAGATTTCTGTAATGAAAAAGGAATTCAATACGAAGCTTGGTCCCCAATGATGCAGGGAAGGGTGTTCAAAATGGAGGAGTTCAAACAACTTGCCGATAAGTACGGAAAGTCCATTGCCCAAATTGTGTTGCGATGGAATTTACAAAAAGGGGTAATCACTATTCCTAAGTCATCAAAAAAAGAACGGATTATAGCTAACGCCGCGATTTTTGATTTTGAATTAGCTACCGAAGATATTGCTTTACTTGATGCTATGCATAAAGGGAAGCGCTTTGGCCCAGACCCCAATAATTTTGATTTTTAAATCATTGCATGAAAAGTGCCCTGAGCTCAGTTGCCTCTGAGGGCTTCATTTTTCCGGCAAGCACTAGGCTAAGTTGCTTTCTACGTAAGGCGGCAGCATAACGCTCCTTTTCGATTTCAGTTTCAGGCTCTAAAGGCGGCACTTCGGTAGGCGTTCCGGTTTCATCTACGGCAACAAAGGTGTAAATGGCCTCGTTGGCCTTGGTACGTTCCCCCGTGAAGCGATCTTCCATCCAAACATCGATAAAGATTTCCATTGAGGTTTTAAAAGCCCTAGAAACACTGGCTTCGACCGTTACTACACTACCTAAGGGCACTGACCTATTAAATGCCACATGGTTTACCGAGGCAGTGACGGTAATTCGACGGCTGTGCCGACGTGCCGAAATACTTGCGGCCCTATCCATACGTGCCAAGAGTTCTCCCCCAAACAGGTTGTTCAAAGGATTGGTTTCACTAGGCAAGACCATATCGGTCATAATGGTTCTTGATTCTTTAGGAGTCTTTACCCGCATTTTAGGAATTTTGTGGAAAGATATTGAAGATGTAGCTGTGATTTGAATTAAGTGGGGTTATTTCTCAGAAAGAATCCAAACATCAGTAGAAATGGTACGTTTGATTTGCCGATAGAGGCGAAGCGCTTCTCTGTTATCAGGGAAACTGGAATAAGCGACTTGATGCAATCCAAATTTATTCAAACCAATATACTGGGCATCATAACCTTCTTGCTTTAGTTGGGCCACTTTTTTGTCCGCATTGTCCTTAATTCTAAAAGCCCCAGCGATAACGTGATGCAAAGGCCCCTTGTAAGGCGCTGTTTTAGTAATGTTCAATGCAATTGCCGGTAGCTCCATGGGTGCACTATCAAAAAAGGTGGCCTCTTGTATATGCTTAGAGACCTCTTCTTGAGCGGTTTGCCGTACCAACTCTTGTTTTTTATGGTTTTGTAGGTAAAACTGATACGAACTGATACCTAATGAAAACAATAATAAACCTATAGCGGCAACTTTAAGTAAAGGCCGATATACTGATGTTTCCCTTTTCTCTGGAGTAATGATAAAGGGTACGCGTTCTTCTATCGCTTCGACCTCTTCTTTTAGTTCTTCCCTTACTATAGGCGTTGAACCAAATGGAGACAATCCAAAAGACGATGTGAGGTAGTTTATTTTGTCCTCAGGCTTGAACTGAATTTTATGTTCGGCGCTGAGGGTTAGTTTCCCAATGCCAAACAATTCAATTGCCTCACCTTTTTCCAAGGTCTCCTTCCATTTGATAGAGGTCTCGCTGATTTCTTCGAGCATATCCTCATAAGACAGCTTTTTCGCTTTCGAAACGTAAGACACCAGAAGGCCATCATTTTTCGAAAGTTGCTCGTTGAAAGAGATGATTTTGGTGGGCGGGTATAGGGTGTTACTTGTCGAATCAATACGGGCAGAAGTGGTTTGCGCCAGAAATGCCCCAAAACCAGGCATGACCACACAGTTGTACCGATACAATAATTCCTCTATATAGTGTTCCACCCTCATTGGTGGCAAATATTACAAAAATTGACCTATCACAAAATAGTGCGCATAACTTTTTATTAACATTCTAATTTGTGTATTTTGTGGAAAACTAAAGTATAGGATTTCATGTCTGAAAATGAGCTAATAGCCTTACTGCGATTACAGCAAATTCCTAATATTGGGGATGTGATCGCAAAAAAGTTATTGGAACGGTGTGGAAGCGCAACGGCTATTTTTCAAGAGAAAAAACAACATCTTCTCAAAATAGATGGGGTTGGTACCGCTACCTTAAGCGGACTTCACGCCAAAGTATATCTAGAGGCCGCTGAAGCCGAGCTACGGTTTATACAAGCTAATGCCATCGATTATCACTATTTTCTTGACGATAAGTATCCCAGTAAATTAAAGCATTGCTTTGATGGCCCGATCCTACTTTTTCAATCGGGTAATATCGAACTTAAAGACAGAAAAGTAATAAGTGTAGTCGGTACAAGAAAAATTACCAGTTATGGACAGGCATTTTGTGAAAAATTCATAGCGGATATAGCTCCTTTAAATCCTATAATCATCAGTGGTTTCGCTTACGGGGTCGATATTGCGATTCAACGGGCTGCCATGGAACATGGCCTACAGACCATCGGTTGCTTGGCCCATGGGCTGAATCAGATTTATCCGAAGGCCCATAAGAAATATGTGGCCGATATTGAGGCTAACGGTGGGTTTTTAACGGAGTTCTGGAGTACCAGCAATCCCGAAAGGGAAAATTTTTTAAAGCGAAACCGCATTATCGCTGGCTTGAGCGAGGCAACCGTAGTAGTTGAATCTGCTGAAAAAGGAGGTAGTTTGGTTACGGCCGACATAGCCCATAGTTATAATCGTGAGGTATTTGCGGTACCGGGCCGCGCTACGGACAAATACAGTTTGGGATGCAATAATCTAATCAAACAACAGAAGGCACAACTCTTGACTTCAGCCGCAGATTTGGTGTATTTATTGGGATGGCAATTCGATGAAAAGCAAAAACAGCCCCACCAAAAACAGCTCTTTATTGAGTTGGATAGCACAGAACAGTCTATCTACTCCTACTTACAGTTAAACGGCAAACAAGTACTCGACACCGTTGCTTTAGCATGTAATCTGCCCATTTTTAAAGTTTCGGCAACCTTATTGAACATGGAGATGAAAGGTGTGATTCGTCCGTTGCCCGGTAAGTTGTTCGAGGCAATTTAGATTTGTGGGTCATTGTATAACCGATTATCGAAGAACCCTAAGACAGAACGGGTATTCTGCATTTGGGGTATTTTAGACGGTATATTGGTACTATTCATCGGCCTACTTTTTACTGGAACGGTAATTTCGTGTAAAACCCAAGCTTTCCGTAGTGGTGAATTATTTTATTTGAATCGATGACCTACTGCATACCGGACAAAAGATGAAAATAGCCTTTTTTGAAGTAGTTTACGCCCTGTGTTCAGTGTCCGAAGAACGGTTGTATTTAAAGGACTAAAGGTAAATGATGTTTTTAAGATTGTTAGTTAGCCTATAAACTCGTTTTGTAGGGCAAAAATTCCTGCGGGAAAGATGTTTTTTCATTTGTTCATTTCTTTTAACAAGCTTCCGCAATGAATGGTTACTACTAATTTCGTTTTTGCATTGGCTAGAAAAGAAACAAATAGGTAGTCCCTCATAAAAAGTTGTAATTCTCTTTGCAACCGATCATATGCCAACAGTTACAATCATATTACCTTAGTATTAGGGATAGCAGAACCAAACTAACTCCCCTCCATTGGAGGGGTTGGGGGAGGCTTAGTATCCCACTTTCGCCCTCACCCTTGTTAACACTCCATCAGCAACTTTTGACGCTTTTCTAGCTCCTTTGGCCAAAGCTTCGTCAACCTCATTTAAGTTGTTCATGTAATATTCAAACTTTTCACGAGGTTCTTTAAATTTCTCGATGATAGCCTCAAAAAGTTCTTGCTTGGCATGGCCATAACCGTAATTACCAGCCAGATAATTGGCACTCATGGCCTCAATTTCCTCTTGTGGCGCCAGTAATTTAAATAGGGCAAATACATTATCGTTGGTAGGATCTTTTGGATCTTCCATAGGGGTGCTATCGGTAACTATCCCCATAAGCTGTTTTCGCAGTTTTTTATCGGGCTGAAAAAGGTTGATAATATTGCCCTTGCTTTTGCTCATTTTTGCACCGTCCGTGCCAGGTACGTACATGGTGTTTTCCTGTAATTTGGTCTCGGGTATCACAAAAGTCTCCCCAAAAACATGATGGAACCTTGAAGCTACGTCACGGGTCATCTCTAAATGCTGTGACTGGTCTTTGCCAACGGGGACTATTTCGGCATCATAAAGCAAGATGTCCGCAGCCATTAGCATGGGGTAGCTAAAAAGACCGGCATTCACGTCTTCCAACCTGTCGGCTTTATCTTTAAAAGAATGCGCCAATGTCAACCGTTGGTACGGGAAAAAGCAGCTGAGGTACCATGCAAGCTCTGTAACCTGCGGAACATCACTTTGTCTGTAGAAAACGGTTTTCTCGATATCCAATCCGAAAGCGAGCCATGTTGCAGCAGTGGCATAGGTGTTCTGTCGCAATTCTTCACCGTTCTTTATCTGGGTTAGGGAATGCATGTCTGCAATAAAGAGAAAAGACTCATTATCAACGTCTTTTGCCATTTCGATGGCCGGAACAATAGCTCCTAAAATATTACCCAAATGCGGTACTCCAGTACTTTGAATACCCGTTAAGATCCTTGCCATAAACTTGTTTTCGACCGTAAATGTAACAATCCAGATTTTATTAAAAAAGAAAGGTAATTTGATACCGTTGTTTTTTGAAAATTCTACTTTTGAAAAGTGCTACGATTTGTCAAGAATATTGGTTTCACACTATACAGGGTCTGGTTTTACCTATTGGTCGCCCTTCCGATTATCGTGTTTTTGCCATTTTTGGTAGCGACTACGCTATCAAAAAAAACATACCACCAGTTTTTTTGGCTGGCAAGGAACCTATGGGCCAAACCAATACTTTTTGGAATGGGCTGTCCACCTAAAATAGTTTGGCAACAGCATTTGCAAAAAGATAAAAGTTACATGTTGGTCGCCAATCATACGAGTATGTTGGATATTATGTTGATGCTTTATATTAGCAAAAATCCCTTTGTTTTTGTGGGAAAAAAAGAATTGGCCACGATTCCGCTATTTGGGTTTTTCTACAAACGGGTATGTATTTTGGTAGATAGAAAAGATCCTAAAAGTAGAATAGCGGTTTATCGCAGTGTGCAAAACCGCTTAAAACAACACTTAAGTATCTGCATTTTTCCTGAAGGAGGTGTTCCTGACGAAGAAATAGTGCTCGACAGCTTTAAAGACGGGGCTTTTAGAATGGCCATCGCTCATAATATACCGGTCGTTCCAATGACGTTTTACGATTGCAAAAAACGTTTTTCATGGTCATTTTTTAGTGGGAATCCTGGTACTTTAAGGGTCAAGGTCCATAATTTCTTCAATACCGACCTGTTGAAATCAGAAAGTACCTCAATATTGCGTGAAGAGGTAAGGAACTTAATTCTTCATGACTTAAAAGAGGATAAACGCAACGCTTAGACCACAACCCTTTATTATTTTCTAATGATTGAACACTAGCGTTCAAATAACATTGCGAAAATTTAGAACTTAAAACTAATGCCGCTGTAAATACCTAAAGTATAAGGTCTGAACTGGCCAGCGGTTTCTGAAAAGGTATTCAGCTGGTATTTGAAGATCGGTTCAAGGTTTAATTGCAAATTTGGCGCAAATTCGTAGTTGAATCCCAAACCAATATTTGTACTGAAGTTCACGTCATTAATATTATTTGCCTCCCCTACATCGGTTACTAGTCCATCTGATACCAGGGAAACAGAATTGTCGATTAGAAACAACGAACTTACACCACCAATAATATTCACCCCGACCTTTTTATCCAATAATGCGTAATTCAGTTCAAAGGGTACTTCTAAATACCCCATCTGTTGTACCATACTGCCTTCAAAGGAATTAGAGATGCCGCTAAACTCTGAAACAGCGGTAGGGCTGTCGTTGGCAAATGTGTTGCTAGTCGATTTGCTCTCTACCACCAAGCTTCTTGAGGCAGTCGAATAATTGATATTATCGATTAACTCGTTTGTTGATGCTGTCAAAGAAGAAGAGAAAACGACTTCATTGGTATCGTAGCCATAGTCAACCATATGTACCCCTGAACGAACGCTTAGTTTTTTGCTGATGTCGTATGAGACGGTAAGGCCATAACTTAGATTTAGGTTGCCCGATTTAGAGTTACGCGCAAAGTTGGAGTGTATAGGCGATCCTTGGCCGACGGCATCAAAGTATACGGGTGCTACCGAAGGCCCCATTGCCCATCTGTTGGCTTGACTTTCTTTGGGTTGCTCTTTGTCGTTTGTTTCGAGCTCTTCTATGGCGTCAAATATGGATTTTTTCCCTTTTTGATTTTCTTCTACAGCCGTAATGGCTTCTTCTTGTTTCAAAAGGGGTAGTTCAGGATCCTTGTTAATGCTTTTGCCTTCTTTTTCTTTAGCACCAATGCCATTTGATTTTTGATTCTTTCCGTTGATGGCAATGGCATTATTTTCGATGGTCTCTTTTTTGCGATCGAGGCCACTAGGGTCTTTTTTAGGATTAGTTAGAACTATAGCTTCCGTTTTATTGGTAGCATAAATTTTTAAAGTTGACTTGGCCTTATTCTTTTCTTTGCTTTCTGAATCGGCATCGTTTTTAGCAAGTTGATTGGCTGTAATACGTTCTGCCCCTTGGTCAAGATTACGTTTATCCCCTTTGGTTGAGGGTAAATCGTCAATAATCTTTTGCTGTGGGTCACTTACATTGCCCGTATTTGAATCTACTTCGGTCACCTGAATGGTCTCGCCGTTTTTATCTATGGTAACATAGGGATTCATGTTTAGGGAGTCATTCGTCTGATTATCTAAATTCGTAGGATCTTCAACGTTCGTAATTTTTGTACCACTGCTATTAGAATCCGTTTTTAAAGGATTGAATACGAGGAACAACACTGCCAAAAGTGCGGCCACTCCACCTAATTTCCACCAAATAGGTACGATTCTCGACTTCTTTTTCTTGTCTAAAGAAGCCTCGATGGAATCCCAGACTCTTTCTTCTGGGGCCTCCGAAAAGCTTGAGAGCTTTTCTTGAAACAGTTTATCTAAATTCTTTTTTTCCATACTTAATCACTTAAGCAATATTTATATTTTCCTTTTCTATCTTTTCTTTCAAAATCATCCGTGCCCGAGCTAGGTTTGATTTTGATGTACCGGTTGAAGTGCCCAACATTTCGCTGATTTCCTTATGCGAGTGACCATCCATAACATAAAGGTTGAACGTGAGCCTATATTTATTCGGAAGCTCTTGAATATACCTCAAAAGTGTCGCCAAACTTATGTCGGTATGGGCAGTTTCAATATCCTCAACCTCCCCGAAATTTTCAGAGACCACATCTAAATGGCGCTCTTTTCTATATTTCTGCAAAACCGTGTTAACGGTAATCCTTTTCATCCATCCTTCAAAAGAACCTTTAAAATTGTATTGCCCAATTTTATCATAAATCGTCATAAAACTATCATGAAGGTTGTCTTCTGCCTCGGTTTTATTGCGAGAATACTTTAAACAAATACCGAACAGTATACTTGAATACCTGCGATAGAGTTCTTCTTGGGCCTTTCGCCTTCCTTTTTTACAATTAGCTATGAGTTCTTCAAGACTCAAAATAGTTGGTCAGATTAAAAAAGTATTAAAGATTAGTTCAGCCCTTCTGGCTTAACCGGAACTACATATTCGATATATTCCGGTTCTCCTTCCAAGGTTTCACCTGCATAAAACCGGAAAGTGTACGCGCCAATTTCCAAAGCCGTGAATTCAAATTGGGCAGTTACCTCATCATTCGTATCCGTACAGTCAGATTCGGTCAACAAAGACCCTATGGCAATGATACTTCGTGCATTGGCATTGTCACTTTCCACATCAAAGTTGGAAAAGAAGGTACAGGTATCGGGCCTTCTAAACACAACTTCTATGTTATGGGGCTTATTTTGATTAAAGACCTCTGGCATTGTAGCGGAAACCACTTCAAGAATCACAAATTGGAAATTTTCATCAGAATCTATATCGCAGCCGCTGAGGCAAAACAACATAGTCATTCCTAAAAACAATACAATTGTCCTTTTCATAACCTTTTATACTTGGTTATTAGATGTATATAAAACGCTTAGGTTGCGTTTCTAGGATATGGACAGGTACAAATCGACAAAAATCAATCATTTACGGCACTAATGGCCTCTCTGATTTTAGCCTCAAGCTCTTCAGATAACTCCGGATTGTCTTCTAGTAGGCTCTTGACCGCATCTCGACCCTGCCCTAATTTGGTGTCGCCATAACTGAACCACGAACCACTCTTTTTAACGATTTCATAGGCCACCCCAAGGTCAAGAACCTCACCTACTTTCGAAATGCCCTCACCATACATGATATCAAATTCTGCTGTTCTGAAAGGTGGGGCAACTTTGTTCTTTACGACTTTGACCCGGGTTTTGTTCCCTTGAACATTGCCATCGGTATTCTTGATTTGGGTAGATCTTCTGATATCAAGTCGAACGGATGCATAGAATTTTAGGGCATTACCACCTGTTGTTGTTTCTGGATTACCAAACATAACCCCAATTTTTTCACGTAGCTGGTTGATGAAAATTACGGTACAATTGGTCTTACTGATAGATCCCGTCAATTTACGAAGTGCTTGTGACATCAATCGGGCGTGCAGCCCCATTTTAGAATCACCCATTTCACCTTCAATCTCACTCTTCGGGGTAAGTGCGGCAACCGAATCTACAATAACAATGTCTATGGCACCTGACCTAATGAGGTTATCCGCTATTTCAAGGGCCTGTTCCCCATTATCTGGTTGCGAAATGATCAAATTATCAATATCAACCCCTAGTTTCTCGGCATAAAAGCGGTCAAAAGCATGCTCGGCATCAATAAAAGCCGCAATGCCACCGTTCTTTTGTGCCTCAGCAATGGCATGAAGGGTCAAGGTGGTCTTACCAGACGATTCAGGGCCATATATCTCAATTACCCTGCCCCGTGGGTAGCCACCAACGCCTAAAGCAATATCCAAACCTAAAGATCCCGAAGAAATGACCTCAACATCTTCAACGACACTGTCACCCATTTTCATTACGGTGCCCTTGCCATAGGTTTTATCCAATTTATCTAAAGTAAGTTTTAACGCTTTTAATTTTGCCTCGTTCTCGTTGCCCATGATTAAAAAAATTTGACGACTAAATTACCACTTCTTTGGCATTTATGGATACCAACGCAACCATTTAAAATAATCGACATCTCTTTAGGGCCTAATTCAAATATAATGTAAGACTTTATGTGAAGTTTGTAAGACCACTACAAAAGACTTTTTATCTATGAAAAAGAAAGATAGTGGTCAAAAGGCATCCTTCCCCAAGGATGCCTTTTTATTTTAATCCCTATTTTTGCCATATTAAATACACTTCTTTAACTTAAATTATTGGTATAGCATGCAACTGTACAATACACTAAGTGCGAAAGAAAGGGAACAATTGATTGAGGAGGCCGGAAAAGAAAGGCTTACCATCTCTTTCTACAAATATGCGCATATTAAGAATACCCAGATATTTCGAAATCATCTCTTTATCCATTGGAATGAGCTCGATGTCTTAGGTAGGATCTATATTGCCCATGAGGGGATAAACGCACAATTATCGGTTCCGGCAGAAAGTTTTGGGGTTTTCAAGGCACATTTGGACAGCATTTCATTCTTAGAAAATGTGAGGTTGAATATTGCTATTGAACAAGACAATAAATCGTTTCTAAAATTAAAGGTAAAGGTGCGTGATAAGATTGTTGCCGACGGATTGAATGATGAAACCTTCGATGTCACGGATAAGGGCATCCATGTAGATGCAACGCGTTTTAACGAACTGATTGAAGACCCCGATACGGTGCTGGTCGACATGCGTAACCATTATGAAAGTGAAATAGGCCATTTTAAAAATGCCATCACCCCTGATGTCGATACCTTTCGAGATTCTTTGGATATTATTGAGGCTGATTTGGCCGATAATAAAGAAGATAAAAAACTGGTCATGTATTGCACCGGTGGCATTCGCTGTGAAAAGGCAAGTGCTTACTATAAACACAAAGGGTTTAAGAACGTATATCAGTTGGAAGGGGGCATCATTGAGTACACAAGACAAGTAAAAGCCGAACAATTGGAGAATAAGTTCATGGGAAAGAACTTCGTTTTTGACCATAGGCGCAGTGAAAGGATATCCAATGATGTGATTGCTAATTGCCATCAATGTGGCAAGCCTTGTGATACCCATGTGAACTGTGCCAATGAGGCATGTCACCTATTGTTCATTCAATGTGCCGACTGTGCAGAAGTCATGAACGACTGTTGCTCTGATAGTTGCAAAGAAATAAATGCATTGCCCTTTGAAGAACAGAAAAGACTTAGAAAAGGAAAGCATGCAAGCAACAAAATTTTTAAAAAAGGGCGTTCTGAAGTGCTAAAGTTTAAAAAGTAGGCAATAGCTACTGTTATATTTGTCTTATATTTACTTTCAGTTAATTTATGAACCCTTTTTAAGGAAGCTGTGTAACAATTTCCTTAATTCAAGATATAAAATATGGGATGTAGCAGTTGTTCAACCGGTAAGGATGGGCAGCCGCGTGGATGCAAGAACAATGGTACTTGTGGCACAGATGGTTGCAATAAGCTTACGGTTTTCGATTGGCTTTCTAATATGTCGCTACCAAATGGTCAAAAACCCTTTGACGGTGTAGAAGTGCGCTTTAAGAATAGTAGAAAAGAGTTTTTTAGAAATACGGAACAAACCCCATTGGCCATTGGCGACATTGTAGCTACCCAGGCCAAATCGGGCCACGACGTAGGTATGGTGACTTTGACAGGGGAACTGGTCAAAGTACAGATGAAAAAAAAGAAGGTTGCCCCAGATGATAAAACCCTTCCTAAAATCTACAGAAAAGCTTCACAACGGGATATCGATATCTGGCAAAAATGCCGTGATAAGGAAGAAGAAATAAAGAAACGGTCTCGTGAAATCGCCATTTCGTTGAACTTGCAGATGAAATTAAGCGATGTGGAGTTTCAAGGAGATGGCTCAAAGGCCACATTTTATTACACTGCTGAAGACCGTGTGGATTTTAGACAGTTGATTAAGGACATGGCCAAGGCATTCGGCATTCGAATTGAAATGCGCCAGATAGGATATCGTCAAGAAGCCCAGCGACTAGGGGGTATAGGCTCTTGCGGCAGGGAACTTTGTTGCTCTACATGGTTATCCGATTTTAGATCGGTCAGTACGGCATCGGCCCGTTACCAACAATTGGCATTGAACCCTCAAAAGCTTGCCGGCCAGTGCGGTAAATTAAAATGCTGTTTAAATTACGAGTTGGATACCTATTTAGAGGCGCTTAAAGACTTTCCCTCGCAAGACACCAAACTACAAACTGAGAAAGGAGTTGCATTTTGTCAAAAATCGGATATTTTCAAAGAAATGCTTTGGTTTTCGTATAAAAATGACGCCGCGAATTGGCATGCACTCCATAAAGATCAGGTTCTTGAAATCATTGAGATCAATAAAACCAATAAAAAGATTGCCAGTTTAGAGGCTTATGTGGTCGATACCGTTTCTGAAGAAAAGCTCGTATTTGAAAATGTGGTCGGTCAAGATAGTCTCAATCGCTTTGACAAACCTAAAAACCATCGCAAAAAGAAAAGGAGAAATAAAAAGAGGAACCCGAACAAAAACAACAAGCAAACGGCTAGAAATGGTTAAAAGTCTAGGTATTCTATTTTTTGTAATTCTTTTTACAGCCTGTAGCAATAAGAATATGGTGTATTCTGAATATGAGAGTCTTGATAATGGGCTATGGAAGACCTCAGATACTGTAAAATTCAACTTCGCAGGGTTGGATACCCTTTCAGACTACAATGTTTTCATTAATATAAGAAATGACGATACGTATAAATTCAGCAATCTTTTTTTAATTACGGAATTAGAGGCACCGAGCGGTGAAACCGTAATCGATACCTTGGAATATGAAATGGCCTTCCCTGATGGCACTTGGATGGGCACAGGTTCTGGCGCGATTAAAGAAAACAAATTATGGTTTCGTGAAAACGTCGTTTTTCCAGAGATGGGCGTATATAGTTTTAGAGTGAGCCATGCGATGCGCGAAAACGGTGCGCTTGAAGGAGTTCAAGAATTGGGAGGCATTACGGATATCGGGCTACAAATTGAAAAAACGAAATTACCCTAATGGCAAAGGTTAAAAAGACAACAAAAAATCGATTTTTTAGATTTATTAAGTGGTTTTGGATTTTGTTCGTTACAGGATTGTTCGCTGGCGGATTGATATTTTTATTGGCATCATGGGGTGCTTTCGGTGATATGCCCGAATACGAGTATTTAGAAAACCCTGAGACCAATTTGGCGACCGAGTTTATCTCTTCTGATGGTGAAACCTTAGGGAAGCTGTATCTTGACGACAATCGTACCCCGGTGGATTTTAAAGACTTGCCCAAGAACCTGGTTGATGCTTTGGTGGCCACCGAAGATGCCCGGTTTTATGACCACGCCGGTATTGATGCAAGGGGCTTTTTAAGGGCTTTGGTCTACCTCGGAAAAAAAGGGGGTGCAAGTACGATTTCACAGCAATTGGCCCGACAACTTTTTGTCGGTGTGCGATCGAGAAATAAGGTTGAAGCGATTACCCAAAAAATAAAGGAATGGGTCTTGGCCACTAGATTAGAACGGCAGTATACCAAAGAGGAAATCATAGCAATGTATTTTAACATCTATGATTTTGGTAACAATGCAGATGGCATTCGTTCTGCATCACGAATTTACTTTGGCAAAGAACCCCAAGAGTTAAGGGTAGAAGAATCTGCGATGTTGGTGGGTATGTTCAAGAATTCTTCCCTCTACAATCCGCGGCCTAGTAGAAACCCCGTTGGAACCAGAAACAGACGTAATGTGGTTTTGGCACAAATGGCGAAATACGGGTACATAGAAAATCAACTTAAAGATTCCCTTCAAAAATTACCGTTGAATCTGAATTATAACCCAGAATCCCATCGTGAAGGTTTGGCGACCTACTTTAGAATGTATATGCAGCGCTGGTTGAACAGTTGGGTAAAAGAGAATCCGAAACTAGATGGCGAAAAGTATAATATTTACCAAGACGGGTTAAAGATTTACACGACGATTGATTCTAGAATGCAAAAAAATGCTGAAGATGCCGTTGAGGCCCATATGTCAAAACTGCAAGCCGAATTTTTTGTTCAAAATACGTTGGAACGCAACCCCACAACCCCATTTTTAGACCTTGAGGATTTCGAGATTGACAATATTATGGAACGAGCCATCAAAACTTCAGACCGCTGGAGGGTGCTCAAAAGCCAAGGGAAATCAGATAGTGAAATCAGGACATCGTTCAATAAGAAAACTGAAATGATTGTTTTTGATTGGAATAGTGATTCGTTTGAAAAAGATACTATTATGACTCCTATGGATTCCATTCGGTATTATAAGACTTTTTTACGCACCGCAATGATGTCCATGGAACCCCAAACAGGTCATGTAAAGGCTTGGATCGGCGGAGTCGATTACAAGCATTTTCAGTACGATAATGTAAAACAGGGTGCAAGACAGGCCGGGTCTACCTTCAAGCCGTTTGTATATGCTGCGGCAATAGACCAATTACGTTATTCCCCTTGCGACTCGCTACCCGATTATCAATATTGTATAGAGCCATTAAAGCATGGTAATGTAGAAGAATGGTGCCCAAAAAACTCAGATGGTAAATATTCAGGCAATAATAGAACCTTAAAAAATGCCTTGGCAAATTCTATTAATACAGTTACGGCACGATTAATAGACCAAGTTGGCCCGGGTTCGGTTGTTTCTTTTGCAAAGAATATGGGTATAACCAGAGAAATTCCGCCTGTGCCCTCTATCGCATTGGGTACTGTGGATGTCAATGTTTATGAAATGGTAGGGGCGTACGGTACATTTGCCAATCAAGGGGTTTACGTGAAACCGGTCATGGTAACCCGTATCGAAGATAAGAACGGAACGGTACTCTATGAGTATGTGCCAGAAACCCGTGATGTACTGAGCAAAGATGTGGCATACACCATGGTCAATTTGATGGAAGGGGTGACGCAACATGGTTCTGGAGCTAGATTAAGACATTCCTTTGCAAAAGAACAAACGGTATATAAAGAAATCATGACGGGGTATCCCTATGAATTGACCAACCCCATTGCAGGCAAGACCGGTACCACACAAAACCAAAGTGATGGTTGGTTTATGGGTATGGTGCCTAATTTGGTCACGGGTGTCTGGGTAGGGGGAGAAGAACGGTCCACCCACTTTAAGTCGCTTAGATACGGCCAAGCAGCATCAATGGCACTCCCTATTTGGGCATTGTATATGAAAGCCAATTATGCCAATGAGGAATTGGGTATTTCAAAAGGGGCTTTCGAAAAACCTGAAGACCTTTCCATCAATGTGGACTGTACCAAAATTGTTGAGGAGATGAAACAGGATTTGGACACTGAAGATGACCTTGAGGGTCTCGACTTTTAGTTAAAGGTTTTGATATGATAAAAAAAACGGTTTCGAATGTATCTGATGCCCTAAGTGGTGTTTCGAACGGCATGACCTTCATGCTTGGCGGATTTGGCCTCTGTGGCATTCCTGAAAATGCTATTGCTGAGTTGGTCAATTTGGGTATAAAAGACATCACCTGCATTTCTAACAATGCGGGGGTTGATGATTTTGGCCTTGGGTTACTACTGCAGAACCACCAAATAAAGAAAATGATTTCCTCTTACGTGGGTGAAAATGACGAGTTTGAGCGACAAATGTTGAGCGGTGAACTAGAAGTAGAACTTACCCCCCAGGGTACTTTGGCCGAAAAATGTAGGGCAGCGCAGGCAGGCTTTCCGGCCTTTTATACTCCCGCAGGTTATGGTACTGAAGTGGCAGAAGGTAAGGAGGTAAGGGAATTTAACGGTAAAATGTATGTATTGGAACCCGCTTTCAAAGCAGATTTTGCATTTGTGAAAGCTTGGAAGGGTGATGAAGCAGGTAACCTTATTTTTAAAGGAACCGCACGCAATTTTAACCCTTGTATGTGCGGTGCCGCCACAATAACAGTGGCTGAGGTGGAAGAACTGCTTCCGGCAGGTAGTCTAGATCCAAATGAAGTTCATATCCCAGGAATTTTTGTCCAACGAATATTCCAGGGGGGGAATTATGAAAAGCGTATTGAGCAGCGAACTGTTCGCAGTCGCAATGTGTAAATTTTTTAATGTGCCAATGTAATAATGGTTGTTAAGAATAATCCAGTAGTGGATAAATCGATAGGGTTTGCGTTGATGATAATCAAATTTTGTGAACTATTAGAAGAGCATAAAAAGTATGTAGTTGCAAGACAATTGTTAAAATCGGGCACTAGTATCGGGGCCAACATCCATGAAGCTCAAAACGCCGAGACAAGGATAGATTTTATACACAAAATGAAAATTGCGCTAAAAGAATTGGAAGAAACCAAGTATTGGTTGACCTTATGCGAACGTTCCGAGTCATATCCTTTTAATACAAGGTTGAAGACTAGTGTTAATGAACTCGGATTGATTATGTATAAAATTGTCAGCACAAGTAAAAAGAATTTGAATAAATAACATTGATATATTGCTTCATTGCTGAATTGCTCAATTAAATTATATGTTAGATAAAAACGGTATCGCAAAACGGATCGCACAAGAAGTACAAGATGGGTACTATGTGAATTTGGGCATAGGTATTCCAACCTTGGTCGCTAATTTTGTACGTGAAGACATCAGCGTAGAGTTTCAAAGTGAAAATGGGGTTTTGGGCATGGGCCCCTTTCCTTATGAAGGCGAAGAAGATGCAGACATCATTAATGCGGGTAAACAAACGATAACCACCTTGCCGGGGGCATCGTTTTTTGATTCCGCAATGAGTTTTAGTATGATTCGTGGCAGACATGTTGATTTGACTATTTTAGGAGCTATGGAAGTTGCTGAAAACGGTGATATTGCCAATTGGAAGATTCCAGGCAAAATGGTAAAAGGCATGGGTGGAGCGATGGATTTAGTGGCATCTGCCGAAAATATTATAGTGGCGATGATGCATACCAATAGGGCCGGACAATCAAAATTACTGAAAAAGTGCACCTTGCCCTTGACCGGAGTGGCATGTGTGAAGAAAATCGTAACCAACTTAGCGGTATTGGAAGTCACACCTGATGGATTTTTGCTTTTGGAAAGAGCACCGGGAGTCGATATTGAAACGATTCAAAAGGCAACCGAAGGAAAACTTATCGTCAATGACAATATTCCAGAAATGATGATATAAGGGTGCTAGCCTGGCCTTTATGCATTTACAATTTCATTTTTTATGGAACTGGCAACAGGTTAAGATGCTTACACAACAAAAAATGGGATTCGACGTTACTTTAAAAGAAATTTATATCATAATAACAACCCCAAATTATCCACAATAAAACCCTAAAGAATAATGATTACCGAATTTAACCAAAAGGCTGTTGAAGAAGAAATACAGATATACCGCAATGATTTTTACAGCGGCATAATGCGATTGGTCAGAAAACTATTTATGTTATAAACCAAACACCTCAACAAAAAAACAAAAGGCCTGATAATTATCAAGGCCTTTTTTTATTTTTAGGGTTTGATGGATAAAATGGACATTGAATTCAGAAAATGTACTCGCGACGATTTGACCTATCTTGTACAAATTTCAAAAAGTACGTTTTGTGAGGCCTTTGAAGCAGATAACGACCCCGAAGACTTTAACGCCTACATGGACTCAGCTTTTTCAACAACGCAACTTCAGAAAGAACTGTCCCAAGAACATACTACATTTTATTTCGTAATTGGCAAAGGGCAAGTTCTGGGGTACTTCAAACTTAATGAATTTGATGCACAGTCAGAGTTTCACGAAGTTATCGGAATAGAGCTCGAAAGGGTTTACATAACTTCAGGGAATCAAGGTAAAGGTATTGGACGCCAAGTACTGAACCAAATTTTTGAAATTGCCAAGACTAGAAAGAAACACTATGTTTGGTTGGGGGTTTGGCAAAGAAACCCTAGGGCAATTAAGTTTTACGAGGCATATGGTTTTCAAAAAATCGGGACACATCCCTATTTTATCGGGAATGACAAACAAACCGATTGGCTAATGCGAAAAGAAGTATAATATGAAAAATTTGAGTGTATTTTTTTTAATAGGATGTTTTACCATACGACTAACGGTAGCCCAAGAATATTACTTTCCTGAACAAAACGAAACATGGAAACAGTTGGGCGAAGTAGAAACGTATTTCAATAGTGAAAAATTAGAGGAAGTTGTCAAATTTGCTGAGGCAAACGAATATTCTGGTTCTCGAGACTTGCGAATTGCAATTTTAAAGGGTTTTGAACGCGAACCGTTCCATGAAATATTAGGCCCCACTAAAAAGCGGGGAGGCCCCGCTGGAATGATTTTAAAAAACGGGTATTTGGTCGCTTCTTGGGGCGATATCAAAAGGGTCGATATGACGTTTAGTGTCACGAAGAGCTTTCTTTCGACCGTTGCAGGCATGGCATTCGATCAAAAGTTGATTGCCAACACCAATGACAAGGTAGGCGGATATATTTGGGATGGAACCTTTGATGGGCAGCATAACTCAAAAATTACTTGGGAGCATCTTTTACAACAAAATTCAGCTTGGTCTGGTGAACTATGGGGAGGGAAAGACTGGGCCGATAGACCACCTAAAGAGGGAGGTATTGACGATTGGAAGTTTGAAAAGCCCAAAGAGCCGGGCACGGTCATGGAATATAATGATGTTCGGGTGAATGTATTGGCTTATGCATTGACGCATTTGTGGCGAAAACCACTTCCAATGGTGTTGAAAGAAAACCTTATGGATAAAATAGGTGCCTCTACTACTTGGCGTTGGCACGGTTATGACCATGCATGGACAGAAATAGATGGCATTAAAATGAAGTCTGTTACGGGTGGTGGGCATTCCGGCGCCGGAATGTTTATTTCGGCTGAGGACATGGCACGATTTGGAGTGTTGTTCTTGAATAACGGTAAATGGAGAGGACAAAGACTGATCAGTGAAAATTGGATTTCAAAAGCGATACGACCTTCTTTACCAAATGCGAATTACGGTTATATGTGGTGGTTGAATAGAAAAGGTAAGCGCCATTGGCGAGGCCTTTCAGAAAATATATACTACGCTGCCGGTTTTGGGGGCAATTTTATCGTTATTGATAAAGAAAATGACGTTGTGGCCGTTACAAGATGGTTAGAACCTAATAAAATTGGGGAATTCATGGAAAAGTTAGCGGCTTCGATGCGTAAATAGAATGCGGATTACGCGATGCTATAATTTCAACATATTATCCATAAACATGATATCGCCCTCGGCTTGAAGTTTTTGTGCGATCGCATTTTCAAACGCGACGTGAATGAGCAAGGCGATAGCTTTTGCATTTGATTTGGTCAAGCTGTTCGTTCTGTAAACAACATCCCTGATGGTTGAAAAACTGACATTACTGCGCAAGGCAATGTTGGCCAAGTCGTCTTTTGAGGTAGTTCTTCTCAAAATCGTTGAAAGTCTTTCAGAAATCGGTTTTCCGTAATCCTCTTCACTAAACATAGTTTCATTTCTAATCGTTAGGCTATACTTTGGTTTAGATAACATGTCGGTTTTTTTAAGAATGAATGACTTAAATCGATTGCGATTCTATTCCTATATTTGTTTGTAATCCAATTACAGAAATACGATTTATTTTTGCATGTATATATAAATATATGCAAAAATATTACACATAATATAGAATTTTGCATATCATAAAGGAATTAAGGCGTAAAAACGGTATAAATCAATCTGATTTGGCGTCGGCAATAGGCGTAAGCTTAAGAACAATTCAACTTTATGAAAAAAAAGATGCGAATATTCCAATCAAGAATTTGACTAAAATCGCTGATTTCTTTGACAGTACCATTGCCGAGTTGTACCTACAAGAGGTCAATGAAGAAGATGGAATATATACACATAAAAGGGTTTTTAGTACCCATGGTAATATTTGCCACGTTTTAAAAAACGGCAAGTTCTTGATAGAGGCACCTTTACTTTTGGCTGATTCACATGACACTTTTTTAGAAAGCGTAACGAACGAAAAGGCACTTGAAAGGCCCGTAAAATGTACATTTTTAATTGACTATTTCGATGATGGGGGCTATATGGCCTTTGAGGTAATAGGTGATTCCATGAATGATGGTAGCGTTCATAGTATCCCTAACAATGCTTTGGTTTTAGGTGTCAAAATTGATAAGGGGAATATTTTTTCCGACGCTGAAATGAAAGGGTTTTTGAATAAGGCGTTTATGATCGTTGGTCAAAATAGAATTATCTGTAAACAGATTACAGGGTTTAATGCCAAAAATCAGTCCTTGACCTGTAGCAGTTTGAACGATTCACCCGAATATCGTGATTTTGAGATTTCGCTTGCCGATGTCGTAAGTATATTTCGCGTTGTAAAAAGACAGTTTTGACCTTTCCATAGCTATCGAATTTTACATAGGATTGTTGCTGCCCTATCTAGGGTCTCCTCAGTTTTGGCAAAGCAAAACCGCAGTTGTTTGTTGTCTTGGTTGTTGAGGTTGAAGACTGAAATGGGTATACTTGCGATTTTATGCTCTTTTATAAGCCTTTGTGCAAAAGACAGGTCACTTTCATGTGTGATTGCTGAGTAGTCTAAAATTTGAAAATAAGTGCCTGAGCAAGGACTTATTTTAAAACGGGAACCCTCGAGCGCATTTAAGAAGTAATCCCTTTTCTGTTGATAAAATTGACCCAACGATAAATAGTGATCTGGGTTTTTCAAATAGTGCGCAATACCCTGTTGCATAGGGTGGTTTGCACAGAAAACGACATACTGATGTACTTTTCGAAATTCTACCATTAACTCTTTGGGGGCCGCACAATAGCCCATTTTCCAACCGGTGACATGAAAGGTCTTTCCAAAAGATGCACAAAGAATACTTCTCGAAGCCAAGTCTTTAAACTTTGCGGCACTTTCATGGGTATTGCCATCGAAAACCAGATGTTCATAGACTTCATCACTTATCAAGATGATATCGGTATCTTTCAAAATGGCTTGAAGGCGTAGCATATCTTGCTTAGAAAGAATGGTTCCGGTAGGGTTATGTGGGGTATTGATGATGACCGCTTTGGTCTTTTCGTTAATGGCAGATTTAAAACTTTCCCAATCAATTTGAAAATCCTTACCTAAAAGTTGAATGGCAACGGCAATACCGCCACAAAGTTCAATAGCCGGTTCGTAGCAGTCGTACGCAGGTTTAAAGACAATAACTTCATCATTTGGACTTATGAATGCTGAAATCGCCGTAAAAATGCCTTGGGTCGCGCTAGCTGTTATGGTAATTTCAGATTCTGGATGATAATAATGGCCATATAATTTCTCAATCTTTTCGGAAATAACCTCTCTAAGTGCGTAAACGCCCTGCATTGGGGCATATTGATTATATCCTTCGGAAATAGCCTCTTGAACTAGCCCAAGTAATTTGGGATCTGCATTGAAATTTGGAAAGCCTTGCGATAGATTTACGGCATTGTGGGTCTTGGCAAGCTTACCGATTGCCGTGAAGATGGTGGTGCCTACATGGGGGAGTTTGGATTCAATCAAGGGTGTGGTTTTTGAGATGCTCGATAACCGAATGTAAGCATTCTTCTAGGTTTTTATCCACTTCTTTTTGCCAAAACCGAAATACGGTATAGCCCAGTTCTTTCAAAGCAGCGTTTACTTCTCGATCTCGCTGCATGTTGCGTTCGATTTTGGCAATCCAAAATTCCCGGTTGCTCTTCAGTTTGGCCTTTCGCTCTTTCCATTGATAACCATGCCAGAACTCACCATCAATAAAAATGGCGGTCTTGTATTTTTTTAAGAGGATGTCGGGCCTGCCGATCAATTTTTTGTAATCAATACGATAACGGTAACCAGCGGCCCATAACGCTTTTCGAAAGGCCAGTTCTGGTTTGGTATTCTTACCACGGATCCTGCCCATGATCTTAGAGCGTTCCGGCGTAGTGTAGAAACCTGATTCTTCGTTGAACCTTGGCACTTTTATCCGTTGTTCTGAATATTTTTCGGACATGCTTCAAGATAACAAAAACCGTGAATTAAAAAGACCTGTTGAATACCGATATCCAACAGGTCCACAACTCCATATTTGATTTATGATTACCCTTTCACGCTGGCCGCCAAGTACTCGCGGTTCATACGGGCAATATTCTCTAAAGAAATTCCTTTTGGGCATTCTACTTCGCAGGCTCCGGTATTGGTGCAATTTCCAAAACCTTCGAGATCCATTTGACGCACCATATTCAATACCCTATCGGCTGCCTCTACTTGACCTTGCGGTAGCAAGGCAAATTGAGAGACTTTTGCAGAGGTGAACAACATAGCGCTGGCATTTTTACAAGCAGCCACACAGGCACCACAACCAATGCAGGTCGCCGCATTGAACGAGGCATCGGCAGCGTCTTTCTCTATAGGAATGGCATTTGCATCTACCGGACGGCCCGAGGTGTTCACAGAAATGTACCCACCAGCCTGTTGAATACGATCGAATGCGGTTCTGTCGACAATGAGATCTTTGATAACAGGAAACGCCTTTGCCCTCCATGGCTCTATGACAATGGTATCACCATCACTAAAACTGCGCATATGCAATTGACAGACAGTAATTCGAGAGTCGGGACCGTGTGGGCGACCATTGATCATTAAAGAACAGGTACCACAAATACCTTCCCTACAATCGTGGTCAAATTCTACAGGTTCTTCGCCTTTGTTGATTAAATCTTCGTTCAATACATCGAGCATCTCTAAAAAAGACATGTCGCTTTCAACACCATCAAGGGTGTATTGGACCATGCTTCCTTTCGTAGCTGCGCTCTTTTGTCTCCAAATCTTTAAATAAATTTTCATAGCAATATGTTATTTATAAGAACGTGTCTTTACTTCGATATTTTCATAATTCAATTTCTCTTTGTGGAGTTTGGCTTTTCTAGGGTCACCCATATACTCCCAAGCAGATACGAAGGTGTAATTTTTATCATCGCGTAGGGCTTCACCCTCAGGTGTTTGGTATTCTTCCCTAAAATGCCCCCCACATGATTCGTTTCTTTCGAAGGCATCCTTGGCAAAAAGTTCACCCAATTCTAGAAAGTCGGCTACACGGCCCGCTTTCTCCAACTCTTGGTTTTTGGCATCTGCACTACCGGTGACCTTTACATTTTCCCAAAAATCTTGGCGTAGTTCCGCTATTTCATCCATAGCTTCTTGCAATTCTTTTGCATTACGGGCCATACCACATTTATTCCACATGATTTTACCTAATTTTTTATGGTAGTAATCAACGGAATGTTGGCCTTTGGCCGATAGCAATTTTTCGATTCTCTCCTTTACGTTTTTTTCTGCTTCTTCAAATTCCTGTGTCTCCGTAGAAATAGGTCCGGTACGGATGTCATCCGATAGATAGTCACCAATAGTATAGGGCAATACAAAATAGCCGTCGGCCAGGCCTTGCATAAGGGCAGAAGCACCCAGGCGGTTTGCGCCATGGTCACTAAAGTTAGCTTCTCCCGCGGCATAGCAACCCGGTATACTAGTCATTAGATTATAATCTACCCAAAGGCCGCCCATAGTATAGTGGACCGCCGGATAAATCATCATAGGCGTCTTATAGGGATTTTGATCTACGATTTTTTCGTACATCTGAAAAAGGTTCCCGTATTTAGCCTCTACTACTTCTTCCCCTAACTTCCTTACGGTGTTGTCATCGGGGTTTTTCATTCCTGAGGTCAATGCTTTTTCACGACCATAGCGCATAATGGCGGCATCAAAATCCAGATAAACGGCTTCACCGGTCTTATTCACACCATAACCTGCATCACAACGCTCTTTAGCGGCTCGAGATGCAACATCGCGAGGCACGAGGTTACCGAATGCAGGGTATCTTCGTTCTAGATAGTAATCCCTATCTTCTTCTGCCAATTCAGTTGGTTTCAATTTACCTTCACGAATGGCCTGTGCGTCCTCTAGTTTTTTAGGAACCCAAATACGGCCATCGTTTCGTAATGATTCTGACATCAAGGTCAATTTTGATTGATGGTCACCTGAAACGGGTATGCACGTGGGGTGGATTTGTGTGAAGCACGGGTTCGCAAAATGGGCTCCCCTTTTATGTGCTTTCCAAGCTGCCATAACATTTGCCCCCATACAATAGGTAGAAAGAAAGAACAAGTTACCATAACCACCTGTTGCCAAAACAACGGCATGTGCCGAATGTCTCTCAATCTCGCCGGTTACGAGGTTCCGTGCTATAATACCCCTTGCTTTTCCATCAACCAATACCAAGTCCAACATCTCATGTCGCGTATGTGATTTGATTTTGCCGCGTTGTATCTGACGGTTCATAGCGGCATAAGCACCTAAAAGTAATTGTTGCCCTGTTTGACCTTTGGCATAAAAAGTTCGGGAGACCAGAACCCCACCGAAAGAACGGTTATCCAAAAGGCCGCCATATTCCCTTGCAAAAGGAACCCCTTGGGCCACACACTGGTCGATAATACTGGTCGATACTTCTGCGAGACGGTGCACATTTGCCTCACGGGAGCGGTAATCGCCGCCCTTGACCGTATCATAGAAAAGTCGGTAGACACTATCACCGTCACCTTGATAATTCTTAGCTGCGTTTACACCGCCTTGTGCCGCAATGGAGTGCGCACGTCTTGGGGAATCTTGGTAACAAAATGTTTTTACATTATAACCCAATTCTGCCAAGGTTGCAGCCGCAGAACCACCCGCAAGCCCTGTACCCACTACGATGATATCGATGTTGCGCTTATTGGCAGGATTGACAAGGTTGATTTCGTTTTTATGCTTTGTCCATTTATCGGCCAATGGCCCTGATGGAACTTTAGAATCCAATACTCCCATAAATTAGTGTGTTATTGGGTTAAGATGGTGGTATAAAGCAATGAACGCGAATATCAATGGAACAACCACCGCAAATAATTTAGTAAATTTTTTAATGGCCGGGGTGTATTTGTTGTTAACCCCCATGCTTTGAAACGAGGATTGGAATCCGTGCCATAAATGCAAACCTAATAGGCCAAAAGAGACCACATAGATAATCGTTCTCCAAAATGGGGCAAATTTCTCAACGGTCTCGGCATAATACCTTGTCGGGTCTTCTGGATTTGCCTCAATGTACTTGTAGGTCATCTCATGTACCCAAAAATCATAAAAATGTAGCCCTAGAAAGGCCAAGATCACCAAACCAGAATAGATCATATTTCGTGATACCCAAGAGGCATTCGCACTACCTTGGTACTTTGCATAGCTGATTCCCCTTGCTGATCGATTTTTGGCCTCCAGTACAAAACCCATGACAAAATGGACAATAACACCGATAATCAAAATAGGTTGCATGGCATACTGTACTATGGGGTTGTAACCCATAAAATGCGATGCTTCATTGAAAAAGTCCGGTGAAATTACCGATGCTAAATTGATGGAGACATGTAATACTAGAAAAATCACTAAAAAAAGACCTGAAAGTGCCATCACTACTTTTCTGGCTAGTGAAGATGTAATCAATCCACTCATTAGTAGTTGGTTTTAGTTACAAATTTAAGTTACAAGCTAGTTTTTAACAAGCTTTCAACAATGCAATCCTTCTTATTTAGAAACATTATAAGCAGCGTACGAAAACGTTTGATGAAAGTATTCAAAACCCTTGGTTTTCGTCGTGAACCTTGAACAAACTTGTCGGATTTTGGTAAAAAACATTTTGCATTTGGTACAATGGTGTTTTTTGACCGATATTGATGGTTGAATTTTTAGGAATGCAACTGGAATTGGACGTGCCAGTCGATTTAAAATGGAGCAAATACCAACAAAAACAGATAGTTGTCACATGGGTGTCTGCCGAACGAACAGGCAGTCGAGGCCTTGAAAAATTGAATGTTTAAAAAGGTTTCGACTTCACTTGTCTTGCAATAAGGCAGGCTGACCTGATATTAGGTTTTAAATCACTGGAAGCGGGATAATTGACAAATTTCTTATGTCGAACTTACATTAATATGATAGTCTAATGGATATTGCCCTGCTTTCTGTGAGTTTGAATGTACATTCCACCAAAAGAATTGCCGAAGAAGCCAAAAATAGGGGGCATTATGTTGAGTTGATAGACCATACCAGATGCTCGGTCAAATTAGGTGATGGTACGCCTAAGATTTTTTTTGGGGAAGAGGATGTCACCAATGAGTTCGACGCCATCATTCCAAGAATAGGGACTAAGGTCACCCGACATGGGGTTGCGATAGTGAAACAGTTTGAAATGAATGGGGTATTCAGTACAGCACGTTCTTTGGCCATCACCAGGGCGAGGAATAAGGTGCGTACCCTTCAAATAATGGCCCGAAAAGGCATTCCGGTACCCGAAACATTGTTTTCAATCAATCCGGATAATATTGAAGATCAGATACGCTTACTTGGTGGCCCACCCGTAATCATAAAAATTCAAGAAGGTACACAGGGTATCGGTGTTATTCTGGCAGAAAGTAAAAAATCAGCAAAATCAATAATAGACACCTTTTATAAAATGGATACCAGTATTTTGCTGCAACGTTACATCGAAGAAGCCAAAGGCGAAGACATTCGTATTATCGTAGTGGGCAATAAAGTGGTGGCCAGTATGAGGCGAACCAGTGAAATCGATGAGTTTCGATCTAACGTCCATCGTGGGGGTCAGACCGAAGCAGTGGAACTTACGCAAAGAGAGAAGTACATTGCTCTAAATGCGACCAGGCATTTGGGCTTGGGCGTTGCCGGAGTCGATCTAATGCGTTCGAAAGACGGGCCACTCTTGTTAGAAGTAAACGCCTCTCCAGGCTTAAAGGGTATTGAAGCGGCCACTGAGGTCAATGTTGCCAAACACATCATACAATTCGTAGAACGAAATGCACTCAAATCAGGAAGTAAATAGGCAGATTACCATCAATGGGGCTATAGTTGCACCGGGGCAAAACAAACAGTTAAGAATCGAAATAGCAAGTTTGCCCACGGGTACCATTATAGACATACCGGTACATGTATTCAATGCCAAAAAACCTGGCCCGACAATTTTATTGCAGGCAGGATTGCATGGTGATGAAATAAATGGTGTCGAGACGCTACGGAGAATGCTAGAGCAAAAAGATTTTGATGTTCAAAAGGGTACGGTGATAGTGGTGCCGATTCTGAATATTTTTGGATTTATCCATTTTTCAAGGGATGTGCCTGATGGCAAAGATGTCAATAGAAGTTTTCCTGGAAGTAAAAACGGTTCATTGGCCAGTCGAATAGCCTATCACTACACCAAGGAGATACTTCCCCAAATTGATTTTGGTATAGATCTACATACCGGGGGAGGTCAGCGACATAATTACCCACAGGTTCGGTACACCGATGGTGATAAAATGAGTGAAGAAATGGCGAAATTATTTAATGCTCCTTTGTACTTTTCTTCACGCCTGATCAATGGATCTTTTAGAAAGGCAGCTTTTAAAATGGGGAAACCTATTGTAGTCTATGAAGCCGGGGAGAGTATGCGTTTTGATGAATTTTCGATAGAAACTGCAATTTTGGGAATCAAAAATATCTTAAGCCATTATGATATGGTCTCAAGTACCGAAAGACCCCTACAAATAGCTTCCGTACATCTACAAAAGACAAAATGGATAAGGGCCCCAAGGGCAGGCATGTTCATTCCTGAGGTCAAAAATGGGATGTTTATAAAAAAAGGTCAAAAATTGGGTTGTGTCACCGATACTTATGCCAAAAAAAGCAAGAAAATCAATTCACCTATTGATGGTCATGTGTTTTGTGTCAATCATCAGGCCGTGGTAAATCAGGGTGATGCTCTATTTCATATTGGGATTTGATACATCGTCCTGTGAAAAATCCTTATCGTTAAGCGAAGACTTTATTTTTATCGCATTTTGCGTTATATGCACTTCGTAGCTTAAAGTAGGTATTTAGATAATGACCTCAATCGCAACAATTATTGACATTTGGGTTTTAAAATGGCACTAATTGAAGTTACCTCCTTTTTTTTTCGGAGAGGGGATGATAGTTGTTGGTATGAAAAGGTATCATTCAAGTACCTAAGTCAAAAGACGCAAAGAAATAATTTTATAGTGCTATGTTTGACTGACGTGCTTTTGCCGGCTGAAGTAGAGGCAACAACGCACAGGTCTTTAGCCGAGGGTTGCTTGGTTGGCCAGTTCCTTTTTCTTTTCAATTTTGGATAAGCTCCATGCAATGGCCTCTTCCAAATCCATAAATTGTTTGATGGAATTTTTGAAAAACATTCGCTCCATGACCAGACTTGCAAAACTACCTTTGGTACTGCCTACCACCGAATAGAAGCTCAACTTGTTTCTGTTGGTATAAAATTTTACCCAATCAGCAGGAACTACATAATAACTATTCACTCGATTGGAAATATAGGTAATGGGCATTTCTTCGCCAAAAACTTCCTTTGCCGCGGCAATAACTTTTTTCCCCATTTCCCAACCAAGGGTTACTCCCTCATTTATTTCAGAAATAACCAAACCATTGAAAAAATAGAAAGTCCCGAATTGGTACTCCCTTATTTCTCGAATGTTCTTAAAAAAAGGGATATCCCTTACCCTTTTCATTGCTTGAAGTTTTTAATTAAGTTGGATGCTAAAGATACTAATAATCTTGGTTTTTCTAAGCAGGATAAATAGAATATTGATTAGCGATTATTCTTACAAACACCAGAGAATTAGGAGTTTAGGTGCTTTACGACCTATTTCTCCATGTTCTTTAATTGTATGCCGAGCGCTTTGGTCGAAAGCTGTACCTCTATAAGCGAAAGTATCAATGATATCATTAAAAAAACCAAACTTATGCCAAATAATATCTTCGCTAGAATTTGAAATTCTACATACACCAAGAACATGGTTACAGCCGCCAACAGAAAACTGATGATTGCAGTGGCCTGCATGTTTTTGATGATCTCCAATCGTTTGCGTAGAGAAGCTATTTGCTTTTTTAAAGGTGACGCCTCGGTTTCTTGAAATTGCTTGTGTAGTTGTCTGATCAGTCCGGCAATAGCCAAATAACGGGCGTTGTAGGCCAACATGGTCAATGAAATGGCCGGAAATAAAAGTGCAGGAATCGTTAGGTTCAGGAGCATGCTATTTGGCATTAAGGATTTTGACGAAACTACTAAAAATCGCAAAAGCCATTATTGAACAAATCACAATTTTAAAATCAAATTATTGACATATATCCAAAAATCGTTTTACTTTATTGAGTATTACGTATTTTTATCGAAATATGAACGAATATTTACCCTTAATCATTCAGTTGCTTGCTGGTGCTATTGGTGGAAATTTGGCAGGCAGGCTTTTACCAAAATTAGACTTGGGAACTTTAGGGAACTCCCTATCTGGAATTGTTGGGGGCGGACTTGGCGGAACCCTATTGGTAGTGTTTGATTTGGTGGTCAACAACAAAATTGATATGCCCAATATTGTGGGAAGCATTGCGAGTGGTGGTGTTGGTGGCGGCATTCTCATGACCATTATTGGAGCACTGAAATCTGCGATATCCAAATAAGTGTCCTCAGACCAAAACCGTTCAAGTCAAAAGGCTTCTAAACCCAATTTTTCTACTTCATAACGCTCCATCTTAGCTATTTTCTTTCACGATTACCGTCTAAGTTTACGTAAACCTGTAATTCACAACCGTTTTTTACGTCAAAGCACATAACACCATCAAATCCATTGAACTATGAAACTGGCGACCCTGGCATACAGCTTTTTGATAATTATTTCTTGTGCAAACAATACGGTTAAAGAGAAGCGAACACAAGCCGTTGAGGAGAGTCCGACACAACATAACAATGAAGTCGCTGAATATCATGAAGCCCGACAAGGCGGTATTGAAAGGCCAATTGAAGAAGTGACCGTTCAAGAACCCAGCACGATAGAAGGGGGAAAAGGTGTGAAAACCGATAGTGGGGATGGAATGGTAGCGGCAAGGCATAAATTTGCTGATGCAGCCCCTTCCGATGTTTCCTATGGAACTCCAGAGCTAAGGGCAGGTCAGAATGAAGAACCAGCGGGTGAGGTTAAGAAAGTGATATCACAAACCACTAAAGCAGAATTAGAAGTGGCTAGCACTCCTTCCCACAAAACTTGGGATCAATTGCTTCAAAAATATGTCGACAATGACGGAAATGTAGCTTATGGTGGTTTTAAAAAAAGCATCCTTGAACTTAATACCTATTTAGAACTTCTTGCCAACAATGCGCCCACCTCGAACTGGTCTAAAAATGAAAAGCTGGCCTATTATATCAATTTATACAACGCAGCAACGGTTAAACTGATTTTGGATAATTATCCTACCAAAAGCATTAAGGATATTAAGAGACCCTGGGGAAGGGATATTGTGAAGATTGGTGATGATTTAGTGTCTTTGGGGCATATCGAGCATAAGGTGCTACGCAAAATGAACGAACCCAGAATCCATTTTGCGATTAACTGCGCTTCGTATTCCTGCCCAAAGTTGGTCAACAGGGCTTTCACAGCAACCGAAATGGAAGGTCAACTGAAGACAGCTACCAAAGATTTCATAAACGATACTACTCGAAATCAATTTAGCGCTAACGAAGCGAAACTTTCTGAAATCTTTAAATGGTATAAGGGTGATTTTACAACAAATGGGTCTTTAAAAGACTATATCAATCGGTATTTGGATGAACCCATGACTTCTGAAACCAAAATCAAATATTTGAAGTACAATTGGAATCTAAATGAGAGGAAATAAGTTGTCATCATCAAAGTTATGTTGGATAGCCAGTGATATGATAGCTGAAATCATTACTCCCTTCTAAATATGACCGTGAGGTTGGTTTTATGATTTTATTTTCTTTCCAAATTCCAATTGCAACTCTGTCTTCTTCAACTGTTCGTTGAGTGCATTTACCTCTACTTTTAAAAAGCTGTCGAATTTTTCTTGGGCCCTGCGAAGGCGTTTATTCAGTACCTGATATACTTCACGTTGCTGGTCGGTAGGTTTAAAATCCACACCAAACCCACCAATATCACTTGCTAATGCACTTATACGACCATATAACTTCATAGGTGATCGAAAAGCATCTTCACGTGCTCCAGTCAAATGGATATCGTATAAGGCGCCAGCTATATTTTGGGCATTCGAGAACAACTGTTTTGCCGTAACCTTGTCTTGGGTTTTTTGTAATTGTGGAATCAAGGCTTCCAATTCAGACTTAATAGCTTCAATATCATTGATCATGGTTACGGCCAGGTTCATGGCATCACGAAGCTCCAAAGAAAATGTCACTTGCTCTTGAATACTCTCTTTGGTTCCAACGGTATTCGGGTCTTTTAATACGGTCAACTCTCGAACAAATTCTTGATTGCCAATGATAAGCTTGACTTTATAATTATCTGGCACGACCCGTGGGCCGAATTGTCCGCGCCATAAATCCAAATCCCATGTAACCAATGGCCGCCAACCCTCGCCGTTCAATTGCACCCAAGGCCTTCCCGGCGGTGTGGTCTTCAACCTGGGCTTGTAAGTGGGTTCATAACGTAAATCCCATACTGCACGGTGCACCCCGGCGGATTGTTCCCCTTTCAGTGTTCTCACGATTTCATTGGAGTCCGTTAGAATTTGAATTTCAACTTTTTGTTTGGTACTATCTTTTAAATAGTAATTGATATAGGCCCCATATTTTGGATTTTGTCCTGAATTCAAACTCGGACCGTCCGTTTTAATAGCTTGTTGATTTTGAAAACGATACGCCGGGCGAAGACTAAAAAGATGTGCTTTTGTATTTTTTACTTCATCAAACTCACGTAGTGCCGAAATATCATCTAAAATATAATAGCCCCGACCGTAAGTGCCTATAACAAGATCGTCAAACCGCTCTTGAATTTCCAACCAATAAATTGGTGCTGGGGGGAGATTATTTCGTAATCGCATCCAATTATCCCCGTCATCAAAACTGAGATACAATCCATTGTCAACGCCTAAATAGAGCATTCCCTCCCTTTTTGGATCTTCTTTGATGACATGAGCGAAACTATGAACCGATTTTGGAACCCCTTCACTTATTTTTCTCCAGGTTTCGCCATAGTCTTCCGTTTTATACGCATAGGGGTCAAAATCTCCCATTTGATGCAGATCTACTGTGATATAGACCGTGCCTTTTTTATATCTTGAGGGTTCAATATTGGCAACGGTTCCCCATTTGGGTAAATCAGTGATATTGTTGGTGACATTGGTCCAGTTTTCCCCACCATCTTTGGTAAGTTGTACCTGCCCATCATTACTACCTGTCCAAATAACCCCAGGCTCCAAAGCAGACTCCTCGATACTAAATAGGGTGGCACCGTCAAAGGTCATTAAATTATCTACGGCAATACCCCCAGAACTTTGCTGGTGCGTTTTATCGTTCAAAGTTAGATCAGGACTAATGACTTGCCAGCTTTGACCATCATCATCACTTTTGTGTACAAATTGACTGCCTACATAAACACGATGTTTGGTATGGGGCGAAAACGACAATGGAAAATTCCAATGCCACCGGTATTTTAATTTTCCCGGTTCCCAACCATAACCAGCTTCTGGCCAAACCCGCACATCACGGGCATGCCCTGTTTTCGCATCGTAACGTTGCAGACCACCATCATAACAACCCGACCAAACAATAGTATTGTCCAATGGGTCGGGTTGGGCAAACCCACTCTCACATCCGCCGACACCTTTCCATAATCCTAAGGGAATATACCCTTGTCGGCTGTTACTAGGGCCCTTGTAGGAGTATCCATCTTGGCGGTTTCCATAAACATTATATGGAATTTGATCATCGACTGAAACATGGTACATCTGGGCAATGGGCAATACAATCCTTTGGTATGACTTTCCTCGATTTGAGCTAATACTGGCACCCCCATCGTGGGCTACCATAATACGATTCGCATTGGTCGGATCGACCCAAATATCATGATTGTCACCACCAGCACGATATCCTGATTTTAGCGTTTTACCACCATCTTTGGAAACACTGAATTTTACCGATGCAAAATAGACTTCATTGGGATCATCGGTAGAAACTGCCATTCTTGTGTAATAGGGGGCACGCTCATTGATATCATGGTTTCGGGTTTGCAAGGTCCAGCTTTCGCCAAAATTTTCAGAACGGTAGAGGGCGGGGCTATCAATCTCAAAAAGTGCATAAACGATATTGGGTTGCGAATATGAAATAGCTACGGCGGTTTTCCCAACCGGATTATTTTCCCCACCGGGTAATCCGTTTTCTGAAAGGGGCTTCCAAGTCGTACCGCCGTCCATAGAGCGATAAATTCCGCCACCTGCACCGCCACTTCGCAATCCCCAAGTATTGATATGGATCGACCACATGGCGACCATAAGTTGATCTGGATTATTAGGGTTTAATGCCATATCCGCCGCACCGGTGTTCTCATCGATAAATAAAATGCGTTTCCACGTTTTACCGCCATCTACGGTTTTATAAACCCCTCGGTCTTGTTGAGGTCCGTAAGTATGCCCCAAAGCGGCGGCATAGACAATATCGGGATTCGTGGGATGCACCAAAATGCGACCGATACGCCCTGTTTTTTTTAACCCCATATTTTTCCATGTCTTTCCAGCATCTTCAGATTTATAGATGCCATCACCCATAGCGTGTGCAGGGCGAATCACAAAGGTTTCTCCCGTACCCGCCCAAACGATATCAGGATTGGTTGGGGTAATCGCCAATGCCCCAATGGAAGAAGCCTCTTGGTCATCAAAAATGGGTTTCCAATTAATTCCACCATCGGTTGTTTTCCATAATCCGCCAGAGGCAGCACCGATATAGGTAATCATGGGGTCGTTTTGAACACCTGCAATGGCAATCGTTCGATTACCTTCAGGACCAATAAAACGGAAATCAAATTCTTTAAAGGCTGATAAGTCGTTTTGCGCAAATGTTATCAAAGAAATTAGCGCAAAGAATAAGAGTAGCTTGAATTTCATAAGGATGTTCGTTGGTTGGAAAACAGTTCTTAAATTTACGGAATATCACGTTATTTCCTTTTTAATTTAATCAATGAAGAAAGTACTAGTTGTTTTATGCATTAGTTTGCCAATGCTATCGGCTTTTGCCCAAGAAATTGTGGGTTCACGGTTAACTGATGCACACGTTGATGTTGAAGGAACCAAAATCAGTATGGTTCCCCCAAAAGGATTTACAAAAGCTGTGAATTTTGCAGGATTTCAGCAAGATGAAAGTGGATCAAGCATCATGGTGTTGGATTTGCCAGGACCTTTTTCAGAGGTTTCAAAAGGATTCACCAAAGAAGGTTTGCTTACCCAAGGTATGACATTGATCCAACTTGAAGAAATGACCCTTAATGATTTACCTGCCGTGCTTTTAACTGCGGAACAAGATGCCTATGGCAATACCTATAAAAAATATATACTGGCCTTTGGTAATGAGAAGGAATCCATATTGGTCAATGGAACATTCATTAAAGATGACCCAAAGTTGGGGGAGCCAATAAAAACTGCTTTGTTAAGTGTCGTTTATCAATCAGAAAAAGAAATTGACCCTTTCGACACGGTAGATTTTGAAATCAATACGAACAGTACTGGATTTTTATTTGCAAAGGGCATGATGAACGCTTTAATATTCAACCGTGATGGTAAGATACCCTCACAGTCTGATGATCAAGCAAATTTTATTGTCAGCAAGGCATTTTCTGAAATACTCACAGGTGACAAAGAACAATTTGCCCTGAACCGCATAAAACAACTACCTGTAGCGATTGAAGAAATCGTTTCCATGGAACCAATCGAGATTGATGGCATCAACGGATTTGAAATTGTTGCTGACGGAAAGGATAGAAAAACGGGCAGCCTTGAAAAAGTGTACCAGGTGATGCTTTTTACCGACAATCTATACTACATTTTGTTGGCTTCCTCAAAAACTGATTTTGATGAAAATATTGACCTTTTTAAAAAAATAGCGAGAACCTTCAAGCGAAAATAAATGGGTCTTGCTTAGTATTGAAACTAGAGAAAACTAATAAAGTATCTTAATATTACAGTTATGAAATACCACCAAATACCCAATCAACTTTTTATCAAAAACCGTAAAAAGTTTATGGTCCAGATGAGGCCCAAGAGTATTGCGGTATTCAACTCTAACGATATTTATCCGATAAGTGCCGACAGTACCATGCCTTTCGAGCAGCACCGTGATATTTTCTATTTAAGTGGTGCAGATCAAGAAGAGACCATATTGGTATTGTTTCCTGATGCGATGGATGCAAAACATAAAGAAATCTTATTTGTTCGGGAAACCAATGCGCATATTGCGGTTTGGGAAGGGGAAAAATTGACTAAAGCAAAGGCGACGGAAGTTTCAGGTATTCAAACCATTTACTGGTTGACTGATTTTGACAAAGTGTTTTTTGACCTAATGACGGAGGCCGATACGATTTATTTTAATACAAACGAGCACTATCGGCAAGCCGTAGAGACCCAAACCCGTGAAGACCGCTTTATAGCTAAGTGTAAAAAAGATTTTCCGGCGCATCAATGGGCAAAAAGTAACCCCATTCTTCAGCAGATTCGAGGGGTTAAGGAACCTGAGGAATTGGAGCTGATGCAAACCGCCTGTAATATTACCGAAAAAGGTTTCAGAAGGGTATTGGGCTTCGTAAAACCAGGGGTTTGGGAATATGGGATAGAAGCAGAACTGCTGCATGAATTTATCCGCAACCGTTCAAAGGGTTTCGCTTACACCCCAATAATTGCTTCTGGCAACAATGCCAATGTATTGCACTATATAGAGAACAATCAGCAATGTGAAGAAGGAGATTTAATTTTAATGGATGTAGCGGCGGAGTACGCCAATTATTCAAGCGACCTTACCCGTACCATACCCGTGAATGGAAGGTTTACCAAACGTCAAAAAGAGGTTTATAATGCAGTGCTGCGCGTCAAAAACGAAGCGACGAAATTATTGGTTCCGGGAACCCTCTGGGCAGAATACCACAAAGAATGCGGAAAATTGATGACCTCAGAATTATTGGGATTGGGATTGTTGGATAAGGCCGACGTACAAAATGAAAATCCGGATTGGCCTGCGTATAAAAAATATTTTATGCACGGCACCAGTCACCACATTGGTTTAAACACCCATGATTACGGGGAGCTCAAAACACCTATGAAGGCCAATATGGTCTTTACCGTAGAACCTGGCATTTACATACCTACTGAGAAAATGGGCATTCGACTGGAAGATGATGTGGTTATACAAGAAGCGGGGGAACCTTTTAACTTAATGGAGAATATTCCGATCGAGGTTGAAGAGATAGAACAATTAATGAATAAATGACTTTTAAAACATGAATCGCTTTAAAATTACAGTAGTTCTTTTTTTCATTGGGTATTATGTATTTGGACAAGAAAATACAACAGAATGGTCAGCAAACTTCAACTTAAGACTTTCAGATTTTCAAAACCCTGAAACAGAAATAAATGAAGCGGCATCAAATGTTTTTATTCAATCAGGCGCAACAATTGAACTCGCCTTTCAAATGAACAACCTTGTTTTCATGTTCAAAAAGAACTTTAATAAAAAGATAACTTGCAATTTCCATAGAGGGTCGGCAATTTTGATTGCTCCCGACAGCACTAGGGCCAAACAATTGCTGAGGCTTGCCCAATTTGATTTTGACCTGTCTGAATTATACGCCAGAAAGATTAGGAAAGAAATTTATGAAAATAAAAAGACCTTTTCCAATTCTAATTTTTTCGAAACCTTCTTTAATAATATGATAGGCGAGCGAAATAAAATAAGCGGAAAGGTTTATAAGGACTCAGATTTTGGGAATAACGCGGTCATTGTTGAACAAGAGCATGAGCTAGTGCGTAAACAAATTGAAGTACTGTCCGATTTTTGTAAAATGTGTAAACCTTCCAAGAAAAACAAATAAGGGAATGAATGATCTTACAATGATTTTTTTGAGCCATACCTTTTACCATTACATAATATTGAAAACAAAATAGAAGGAGCACTTATTCTTGCCCAGGGAATAGGGTTTATTTCAGACTGTGATGTCGAGTACAGTCAAGATAGGAAGTCTAAGGCCGTGCAGCAGGTCGTTTAACAACATTCGTCACCAAAAAGGCCATAAACGCCGGCAGCACCCAACCCATTTGATATTGACCCAACGGAATCCAGTCAAAAGTTCCCCCTTTGGGGGCTAGGGGGCTTATACTTCCTAAAAAATCAGGAATACTAAAAACAATCGTTGTCAAAACTACCCATCGAAACACCTTTTTCGAAGCGAATTTATCAGGGACAACGTTGAGCACTATCAAAACAATGGTAATCGGGTAAATAAACATTAGCGCAGGCAGGGCTACTGCAATAATATAGCCTACATTAAATTGCCCCATGACAATACCTAAAAGGCAGCCGACAATCGCGGTAACTAGATAGGCTGTTTGTGAATTGTTAAACCGCCCTTTTACAAAATCAGCTGTACCTGTAACAATTCCCACTGCCGTCGTGAAACATGCTAGCCCCACAAGAATGCTTAAAAAGATGTTTGCCGTACTTCCTAAGGTCTTAATGCTGATTCCACTAAGTAATGCAGTACGAGAAGTATCGGCATCAAATTCGTTATGCATCAAAGCCCCGGTCAAAACCAGTCCTGTATAAATCAAAAAGAGCCCGAGGCCTGAGAACAATCCCGCTTTGGCGATGGCACTTTTTTTCTGTTCATAAGGTATTTTATCATTTTTTAGGTTGATAGATACTATAATTACACCACCGACGACCACTGCCCCAATGGCATCAAAAGTCTGGTAGCCTTCTAGAATTCCACTAGTGAAAGGGCTATCAAATTGTGTTTGCCCAAAATTAAATTCGAACCCGAATAAAGCCTGTGCTATAATGCATATCAAAATCAAAATGATGGCTGGGGTCAAAAGCTTGCCGATCACATCTAAAATTTTGGAGCGATTGATAACAAAGATGAAGACCAAAACAAAATAGACAACACTGGTCAATAATGATGACGAACCAAAGAAAGGGGCTATGCCCATTTCGTGGGTTACCGATGCTGTACGGGGTGAGGGCAAACTAATCGATATCGCATAGACCAAATAGCAATAAATCAGACTAAAGGTAGGGGAAACCTTCTTCGCGAAATCAAACATAGTACCTTGTAGTTTTGCATGGGCCAAAATTCCAAAAATAGGAATCAAAACTGCTGAAAGACAAAACCCTAAAGTAATCAACAGCCAAGTATCACCTGACTTGAAACCAAGTTGTGGGGGTAAAATCAGATTACCTGCTCCAAAAAAAAGTGAGAAAAGTGCGAATGAGACTACAAGCACGTTTCTTTTTGTGATCATAAGACATAAATTATTTGGAAAGATAGGTCAAATTTGTATATTGAAATCGTTATCAGTTCAACGGATTTTTTAAACGATTGGTCGATGAAGTGCATTTCATCGAAAAAATAAAAAAAATCGATTCGTATAAGTAATAAATTGGATTTCAGTACCGTTGCATTTAATACGTGTACCAAAAAACTGGTTATCACAACTAACAAAACTAAACAAGTACATGAATCGACCCCAAATCGAAACTGTGCTACTGCCAATACCAAGCTTATGAAGAAAACTATTACTCCCGATGGTAATAAATTAACTGGAATCTTCTGCAATTTTTTTGGACACCATTTCGTGGTTTCAAAAAAGGTTACTGACCACATCAAAGAATACCGTTGTATACACTGTCAAAAACAGGTTACGACGGACGAAAGGGGAAAATTATCTACACTGACCCCAGAAATGCAGGAAATCAATAGTACGTTGGAGGATATGTATCAAAAACGCAATCGAAGGTCCACGAGAAGGATTGAACCCAAGCGAGTAGCCTAATAGGCCGCTAACTTAAGCTGGTATCAATATAAAAGCCATTCCTGGAGATTAGGTGCGCGCCCTTATTCTTATCCGTCCTGTGCCCCATGACCGTAAGATTAGGATTGCCCTTGATTTTCGGGAATTTTTCATTTTTTCGTAACAAAGAAAAATAGCAATTGGTGCATTACCGTTTTTTAACTGCTTTCGAATGTGAAAGTAACCGAAAAGTACGTTATTGATCAGCTTCCGTAAAAGAATTCCAACCTTGGGCCTTTAAGGGGATTTTGGTATTTGCCCTTGTAATCAAATGCGCACCTTCAGAAGGTTTGGTCATGTGCCCAATCACGGTCAAATTAGGATTACCCTTGATTTTCGGGAATTCCTTTTGGTCAATGGTAAACAACAATTCATAATCTTCACCGCCACTTAGGGCAATCATGGTACTATCCATTTTAAATTCTTCTGATGTGGTAATTACGGTGGGGTCTAAGGGAATCTTATCTTCATATAGATTGCAGCCAACCTGACTTTGTTCGCATAAGTGCAAAACTTCAGAAGAAAGGCCATCGCTAATATCGATCATCGCAGAGGGGTGAACCTCCAATTTTCTTAAAATTTCAACGATATCCTTTCTGGCCTCAGGTTTTAGTTGTCGCTCTACAATATAAGAATAGGGCTCTAGGTCTGGTTGGTTTTGGGGGTTTACCTTGAAAACCTCTTTTTCGCGCTCCAAAACCTGAAGGCCTAGGTAAGCGCCGCCCAAATCCCCCGAAACAACCAGTAAATCATTTTCTTTTGCCCCTGAACGATAAACGATTTGCTCTTCTTTTGCCTCACCTATCGCCGTCACGCTAACAAGCATGCCAGTATTGGAAGAGGTGGTATCACCACCGATCAAATCGACGCCATAAACCTTGCAGGCCGTTAAGACCCCGGCATAAAATTCTTCTAGGGCCTCAAGCGGAAACCGGTTTGAAACGGCGATGGAAACGGTTATTTGCGTTGCAATGGCATTCATCGCATAGATGTCCGATAAATTCACAATGACCGATTTATAACCCAAATGTTTCAGGGGCATATAGCTCAAATCGAAGTGAACACCTTCTATCAATAAATCTGTAGAGATTACTGTTTTTTGTTTGGCAAAGTCAAGTACTGCAGCATCATCACCAATACCTTTGAAAGTGGATTTTTGTGTGACCTCAAAATCTTTGGTAAGGTGTTTGATAAGTTTAAATTCACCGAGTTGCCCTAATGCGGTCCGTAATTGGTCTTTATCTTCTATCATGGTACAAAAATAAGTCGAATACTTTTAAATTGTATCTTTACATAAAGCCCTATAATTGCTATGGTTATGTCTTATCGCACCTTTATTGTTTTTGCTCTTTTTTTGGTATTTTCCTGTGGGGGTGATGATGACGCTCCACAACCCATAGAAGCAACCCAACTTACCGTTTCTTTTGCAAGTAGTTCAAGTTTTGATGTCGAGGGCGAAGAAGGTAATTTGCCCCAATTGCTGCTTTCTGGAACTGTGGTCGACCCGACTACCGTTACCATCGGGGTACTTTTTAATGAATCGACCGCAACTGAAAATGAAGATTTCACCTTTGGGTCAGGGCAAGTTATAACCATACCACCGGGCACCTATCAAGGTAACTCTGCTACAATAGCCATAGCGGGTTTTTCTGTTCTAGATGATTTTGAGGAAGAAAATAGTGAAACGATACAACTGGAATTATCAAACCCCACAGGGGATGCGGTTCTTGGCGAAACCGACCAAACCACCTACACTATTTTAGATAATGATGGCCTCACCATATCCTTTTCACAGCAAACCGCTTCCGGTAGGGAGAGTGAAGGCAATAATCTGCCCGAAGTCATTGTATTGGGTAATGTAGATGCCGACTTATCCGTTGAAGTAAGGGTCCTTCAAAATGGCTCGGCGATACTCGGTACTGATTTCACACTTGATTCACCACAGACCCTTGTAATACCTGCAGGAAATTATAATTCTTCTGGGGAGAATACATTTTCAATTCCAGGCCTTGCCATTATTGATGATGACCAAGTAGAACCTGCTGAATTTTTTGAATTGGAACTTTCTGGTCCTGAAGATGATTTGGGAATCACCCAAACCAGATATGAGATTCAGGGATTAACCCCTTGTGAAGGGGGTACGGCTGGGCAATATCCGTGTAATGGATATGACCTGATAGGGCGAATCAGTGTCTCTGATTTTGATGCGGTTTCCGGCAATGATGTTTGGGGGTGGCAAGATCAGACTTCCGGACGCGAATTCGCCTTGGTCGGTTTAGATAATGGTACCGCGTTTGTTGAGGTAAGTGGTGATGAGCCCATTTATTTAGGAAAACTGCCTACTGCCACAGGCTCCAGTGTCTGGAGGGATGTAAAAGTATACCAAGACCATGCCTATGTTGTCTCAGAAGCTGCAGGTCATGGCATGCAGGTTTTTGATCTTAGAAGACTACTGACCGTTACCAATCCTCCCCAAACCTTTGCGGCAACTACAACATATACTGATATTGGAAACGCCCATAACGTCGTCATTAATGAGGCAAGCTCGTTCGCTTACCCAGTAGGTACGGCCAGAAATGATGCGTTTAACGGTGGGGTGCATTTTGTTGATATTCAAAATCCGACTGCCCCGACCCCAGCAGGAGGTCATGGGGATAATGGTTATACCCATGATGCCCAAGTGGTCACCTACAACGGCCCTGATGCGGATTATGCGGGGCGAGAGATTTTCATTGGGGCCAATGAAGACCAAATTGCCATTGTCGATATTACGGATAAAAATAATCCTGTAGAGATCGCGACCTTGACCTATGGTAATTTAGGATATACCCATCAAGGTTGGTTTACTGAAGATCAACGATTTTTTCTTTTAGGGGATGAACTCGATGAGATAGACTTTGGGTTTAACTCAAGAACCCTTGTTTTTGACCTTCAAGACCTTGATAACCCGCAATTACACACGACCTATTTAGGTCCGACAGGGGCCATTGACCATAACGGTTATGTTTTGGGAGATGAGTTCTACCTTGCCAATTATACCGCAGGGGTTCGCGTATTGGATATTTCCGGTATTGCGGATAGAACAATTTCTGAAATTGGATTTTTTGATACGTTTCCTGCTAACAATACAGCCAGTTTTGATGGGGTATGGAGTGTATATCCTTACCTAGAAAGCCAAAAAATTTTAGTGAACGACTCGAATAATGGTTTTTTCCTAATTAGGAAATCTGAATGATATTATTATGAAAAGGGGAATACTTCTTATCGGTTTGCTATTGGTCTTATGGTCTTGCACAAATAATGATGCTCCAAGTACCGATAGTGGTTCAGAAGACGGGCTTGAAGAATTTGGCAGCATTGCCTGGATTCAAAATTTTGGGGGATCCGGTGACGACTCCCCAAAATCTATTGTCTCGACATTAGATGGGGGCTTTGCCGTTTTTGGTTTTACAAATAGTATTGACGGTGATTTGGCGCAAAAGTCATTGGCCGTAAATGATTATTGGCTCTTAAAATTTGATTCAGTAGGAAGCCTACAATGGAGCAAGACTTATGGCGGTAGTAAAGACGATCGCGGTCAACAGGTAATACAAACAAAAGACGGCGGTTACGCAATTACCGGGTATGCCATGAGTGACGATGGAGACGGAACCAAGAATGAAGGGTTTCATGACAATTGGATTTTAAAATTGGATGCGTCAGGAACTATTCTTTGGGAAAAGAGTTTTGGTTTCTCAGGTCACGACCACTCCTACGATATTATAGAAACCACCGATGGAGGTTTCTTTTTTTCAGGATTTTTGGATGTGACTTCGTCAAATGGGGAAGGAAGTACTGAAAAATCAAGGACTACGGCACATGGAGTAGGTGAGTTTTGGGGAACACGATTAGATGCCGAGGGCAATCTTGTCTGGCGTAAGTATTTTGGCGGAACGAACAACGATCGTTCTTTTGGTGTAATCAATGCAAATGATGGGGGGTTTATCTTGACGGGAGCATCTGAAAGTGATGATTTTGATATCTCAAACCCAAAAGGGAGCTATGATTATTGGGTCGTGAAAGTGGACAAAAATGGCAATTTCGAGTGGGAACGTTCTTTTGGGGGCACTGGTATTGATCAATCACATGATGTTTCAAAAACTGCGGATGGCGCTTACGTTATTGTTGGAAATACATTTAGTACTGATGTTCAGGTCTCCAAAAATAATGGGGAATCCGATATTTGGTTAGTGAAGTTCGATGAAAATGGAAACTTAATTTGGGAACGAAATTATGGCGGTCCTTTATTTGACTCCGCCCACGGTGTTAGCTTGGCCGCTGATGGTGGGTTTATCATTTCAGGAAACTCCAAGAGTTTTGGTGGTGACACTACGGCCAACTTTGGTGAAAATGACCTTTGGCTACTAAAAACAAATGCTACGGGCGATTTGGTCTGGCAGCAAACCTTCGGAGGCACGGGTTTGGACTTTGGGTACGACGCGATCCAAACTTCAGACGGTAGTATACTATTTGTAGGCGATACTGCGAGCCAAGATTTCCCTGAAATTCAGCACAAAGGAGGTGTCGATTTGGTAATCGTAAAGGTACAGTGACCCTAACCCTGTTTTCTGAAAACCCCTCAAATACCATTACTTCTTTCTGTTTAACGTTTACATAGAGAAAGTTTATCAAAATATACGTTATAATAATGTTAGGAAATAGGATATAATCCCTTCTAACACCTATATTTGTAAGCTATTTAGAATAAATCTTAGTAATCATGATAAAAGTATCTGAAACCGCGAAACAAAAAGTAGTGGCTTTAATGACCGAATCAGGCTTTAATGCTACTAAGGACTATGTTCGTGTCGGTGTAAAGAGTGGCGGATGCAGCGGGCTATCGTATGAATTGGATTTTGATAAAGAAGTCGGGGAAACGGACAAGATTTTCGAAGATAACGCCGTTCGAATTATCGTGGATAAAAAAAGCTTTTTATACTTGGTCGGTACGACCTTGGAATATTCTGGGGGCTTAAACGGAAAGGGATTTGTATTCAACAACCCCAATGCCCAGCGAACCTGTGGTTGTGGAGAGAGCTTTTCACTATGATCCTATATTTGAAAATGGTATAATTGACCAATTGGGACATTTATAAATCGGCACATTAAAGTAGAACATGGCATATACTGAAGAAGAATTAAAAAAAGAGCTCGAGACCAAAGAATACGAATACGGGTTCTATACGGATATTGAATCGGATACGTTTCCTAAAGGATTGAGTGCCGATATCGTTAGGGCAATTTCGAAAAAGAAAAACGAACCCGAATGGATGACGGAATGGCGTTTAGACGCTTTTCGTATTTGGGAGGATATGAAAGAACCTGAATGGGCCAATGTCAATTATGAAAAACCCGATTTTCAGGCAATCAGTTATTATTCGGCACCTAAAAAGGCAGACCCCAATAAATCTTTGGACGATGTCGATCCAGAGTTGTTGGAGATGTATAAAAAACTAGGTATTTCCGTCGACGAGCAAAAACGTTTGCAGAACGTAGCCGTAGATATTGTCGTTGACTCGGTATCCGTGGCAACTACGTTCAAGAAAACCCTTGCGGAAAAAGGGATTATTTTCATGCCTATCTCTGAGGCGATTCAAGAGCATCCTGAATTGGTCAAAAAGTATATGGGTACGGTTGTGCCCAAAACGGACAACTTTTATGCCGCCCTGAATTCGGCCGTTTTTACCGATGGTTCGTTTTGTTATATTCCGAAGGGAGTGAAGTGCCCAATGGAACTTTCTACGTACTTCAGGATTAATGAGGGAGGTACGGGTCAGTTTGAACGTACTTTGGTAATAGCGGATGAAAGTAGCTATGTCAGCTATTTAGAAGGTTGTACCGCACCATCACGAGATGAAAACCAGTTACATGCCGCAGTGGTTGAATTGATAGCCCTTGATGATGCAGAAATCAAATATTCAACGGTGCAAAACTGGTTTCCTGGCGATAAAGAAGGCAAAGGGGGTGTTTATAATTTCGTGACCAAAAGGGGCTTGTGTGAAAAAAATTCAAAAATTTCATGGACCCAAGTAGAAACAGGTTCAGCAGTAACTTGGAAATACCCTTCCTGTATCTTAAAAGGGGACAATGCTGTTGGGGAATTTTACTCTATCGCAGTTACAAATAATTTCCAACAGGCCGATACAGGCACCAAAATGGTACACTTGGGCAAGAACACCAAGAGTACCATTATATCCAAAGGTATTTCAGCAGGTAAATCCCAAAACAGTTATAGAGGCTTGGTACAAGTGAGCAGTAGGGCGGAAAACGCTAGAAACTTCTCACAGTGCGATTCGCTTTTGATGGGTAATGAGTGTGGGGCTCATACCTTTCCGTATATAGAGGCGAAAAATAAATCCGCACAAATAGAACATGAGGCAACTACAAGTAAGATAGGTGAAGATCAAATTTTTTACTGTAACCAACGAGGTATTGACACCGAAAAGGCGATTGCATTGATCGTGAACGGTTTCAGTAAAGAAGTGTTGAACAAACTACCTATGGAATTTGCGGTTGAGGCCCAAAAATTATTGGAAATAAGTTTAGAAGGTTCGGTAGGATAATCAGAAATATTAAAGGGAATAATCATACTACGAAACATTCCATTTTATACTAATTACAAAAGTAGCAGTAATGTTAGAAATTAAGGATTTACACGCGAGTGTTGAAGAAAAAGACATATTAAAGGGAATCAACCTCAATGTAAGTGCGGGCGAGGTACATGCTATTATGGGCCCAAATGGTTCTGGTAAAAGTACCTTGGCATCGGTGATAGCAGGCAAAGAGGAGTTTGATGTTGACAAGGGAAGTATTGCTCTGGAGGGTGAGGATTTGGAAGACTTGGCCCCAGAAGAACGTGCTCACAAGGGTATCTTTTTATCTTTTCAATACCCGGTTGAAATACCCGGTGTTTCCGTGACCAATTTCATGAAAACGGCCATTAATGAAAGTCGTAAGGCCAGGGGAATGGAAGATATGCCGGCAAATGAGATGTTGAAACTCATCCGTGAAAAGTCAGAGATGCTTGAAATCGATAGAAAATTCCTTTCCCGTTCGTTGAATGAAGGCTTTTCTGGTGGTGAGAAAAAACGAAATGAGATTTTTCAGATGGCGATGTTAGAACCCAAACTTGCCATTTTAGATGAAACGGATTCCGGTTTGGATATTGACGCACTTCGAATAGTTGCAAATGGGGTGAACAAACTTCGTAGCAAAGACAATGCGATTGTGGTCATTACGCACTACCAAAGGCTTTTAGAATACATTGTGCCAGATTATGTACATGTCTTGTATGACGGTAAGATCGTAAAATCAGGAGAAAAAGAACTTGCCCTTGAGCTGGAAGAAAAAGGATACGATTGGATCAAACAAGAGGCGGTAGTTTAAGGGTTAGCTGTCATTCCCGCGAAGGCGGGAATCTGTTAATTTTTTTCATAAACTAAATAAAGTAGATTCCCGCCTTCGCGGGAATGACAATGGAAACGAATTATGGATTTAAAAGAAAAATTGATCTCCTCCTTTATGGCATTCGAGAATAATGTCGATGTTGAACATCCCGTCCATGATCTTCGAATGGAAGCTATAAAGAATTTTGAGGTAAAAGGTTTTCCTTCCAAAAAAGAGGAAGCTTGGAAGTATACATCATTGAAAAGCCTACAAAAGGTTGATTTCAGTATTTTTCCAAAGCAAGAAAATGCATTGGAATATAAAGATGTCAAACGGTACTTTCTTCACGAAATAGATAGCTACAAGATTGTTTTTATAGATGGTATTTACAGTTCTTTTCTTTCTGAGACTACCCACGATGGAGTAGATATTTGTTTGATGAGTTCGGCGCTTACCAAACCCATGTACAAACCGATTATTGATGTGTATTTCAATAAGGTGGCCTCTAAAGATGAATCACTTACCACCTTGAACACGGCTTTCAGCAAAGAGGGCGCATATATTTATATTCCGAAAAATAAGATGCCCAAAAAACCTGTTGAAATCGTCCATTTTGCAACAGGTAATGAAGCTTCTTTAATGTTACAGCCCCGTAACTTGGTCATAGTTGAAGAAAATGCTGAAGTACAGATTATAGAACGCCATCAAAGTTTAACGCCGAATGCAGTATTGACCAATGCGGTCACAGAAATTTTTGCGGCCCAAAATGCCATTGTCGACTATTATAAAATCCAGAACGATAACAGCTCAGCCTCTTTGATAGACAATACCTATATCGACCAAAAAAGTAAGAGTAACGTTAATGTACATACTTTTTCTTTTGGTGGTAAACTGACCCGAAATAACTTGAATTTCTATCAAGATGGAGAGCATATGGACTCCACCATGAAAGGGGTTACCATACTTGGCGAAAAACAACATGTAGACCACCATACCCTAGTACACCACCAACAACCCAATTGTGAAAGCCATCAAGACTATAAAGGTATTTACGGTGAAAATGCCACCGGTGTTTTCAATGGTAAGATTATTGTGGATAAAATCGCGCAAAAAACGAATGCCTTTCAGCAGAACAATAATATTTTGATCAGTGATAAGGCTACGATCAACACCAAACCACAATTGGAAATTTTCGCTGATGATGTAAAATGTTCGCATGGGTGTACCATTGGGCAATTGGATGAAGAGGCCCTATTTTATTTACAATCTCGTGGTATACCCAAAAAAGAGGCCACAGCCTTATTGATGTATGCATTTTCGAACAATGTTTTAGATAGTGTTCGCATTCCTGAACTGAAGGTTAGGGTCAATAAGATTATTGCCCAGAAACTAGGGGTAAACCTTGGGTTTGATTTATAGCATATGTAAAGAGTATCGCATAATTAGAACAAGAAGACCTTTGTTCATCTTGCTTTTTTTCTTGTTTACGGCACTACATAGTAATGCACAAGAGAGTCGTTTCGGAATAAAAGCTGGGCCAAACTATTCTTCCATTGTCGGCGATTTGACCGAAGGTTTGAAATTCCGATTTTCAGGCCATGTAGGAGTCTTAGTTGAAATTGACCTTTCGTATAAATTAAAATTTCAACCGGAATTGGTCTATTCTTCCCAAGGTTTTCAGTTCAGTACTGATTTAGCCTCAATTCAAGCAGATAGTCCCGTTGTTGGTGAGAATGACTTTAGAAATAATGTGCAATTGAACTATTTGACCGTTCCGCTTATTATGAAATTTGCACTTAATGAAAACCTGGATATTGAAGTAGGGCCCCAATTTGGGTTTTTGTTGAATCAGGTGAGTATTATCAAAAATCTAGATGAAATAGATGGAACCGACCTGGCACGCCGCACGACCATCTCTGGCGACTTTCAACTGGACTATGGTGCAGCCTTTGGCCTCGGATTTCGATTGAACGACCATTTTTCATTGTCTCCACGGGCTTATATTGGCCTCCGTGACCGATTGAATGGGCTAGGGGGCATTGCGCAAAACTACAATGTCGCTTTACAATTTTCAGTGAATTATGTTTTTTTGTAATAGTAGTTATAAAATCTTAAAAACTTTTCCCTTTTATAGATAACAGAGACTTTATGAAAAATTATATTATTACAATAGTAGTTTCTTTTTTAATAGGCGTTTCTGGTTTGGCACAAGACAAAAATTTTGGTTTGATAGGTGGCCTTAACTATGCCAATGTGTTTGGAGATTTGAAGGACAATTTTAACACTGAAAGAAGATTATCTTTTCATCTGGGGGTCTATTCAGAATTTGAGTTATCTAAAAACTTTTCATTGTCTCCAAGAATTATATACTCTTCCCAAGGATATAATCTTGATTTAGAATTAAGACAAACCATAGACAGTCCCATAACTATTTTTGAAATCGCTAACCGATTAAATTATTTAAATATTCCAATACTATTCAAGTATTATGTTGATTCTAGAATTTCATTAAATTTCGGACCACAATTGGGATTTTTATTAAATACTGCAAGTGTCAATAAAAACCCCACTAGTTTCTCAATTGATAGCCAAAGCTTAAATTCATCAGGAGATTTTAAAATTGATTATGGAGCCAAGATAGGTTTAACATATTTGGTAAATAATAATATAAATATTGAAATAGGATACTTTCAAGGATTCTCAAATATTTCAAGAGGTGAAATCGCTAGCGTTGTTAACAATGAATCTAATAACAATTCTGTTTTTCAACTTTCTGTTGGGTACTCTCTTTTTTAAGGTACCTTCAAGATCATATTATGGTATTTAAAGCATTAGACCAAATTTCACCATCCATTGCAAAGAAAACAACGGGTTTTTGCTAATATTTTTATGGTTCTCTTATGACTGGTTTAAAGACATATTAGAACTTATTATAAAGGCTTTAATTTAGGTCAATAGACCTTTCTAAAACGGACACTTTGACAAAAAAACTACTATCCGCATTTTTACTTTTTTCATTGACCCATGTTTTCGCGCAAGACCAAAAATGGAGCTTAGAGGCCAACTACACCATTATTCCTGGTGATGGTTTATTCGGAGAAGACGATTTTATAGACGTTGGCTTAAAATATAGATTCGTCAAATTAGGCCTGTTCAATCTAGGTTTCGGGGTAAATGGTGGTTTTTCGAGTGAAGACGTTGAGAATACGGGGTTTGATAGCCGTCGTGATAATACCTACTTGATTCAACCTCGTATATTTTCAGAACTTGTTGTTCCTGGTTTTGAAAAACTACGTCCATCATTGGGTGTGGGCTATAGTTTTTTGAACACGGTCTCTTCTAGAACGATTAACGGAATGGAAAGCTCCGATGATTCTTGGGTACAAGGCTTTAATTTGAATTTTGGAATCTCTTACAATATCAGCAAACGCTTCTTTCTACAGGCGCAATATGATTTCATTGATTTAACCCTAGATGATGATGTTCCAAATGACATATTGCTGCCGGCCCAAATCAATGGCAATATCAATAACATAAGATTGGGGGTGGGCTTTCGTTTCTAAGAGGAATATTATAGAATCCCACACCCTTTGTTCGTTAACGTTATCGTTAAATGAATATGTATAAGGACACCTTGTTTATGCTGCAGTAACTATCTTTGTAAATCAATCGAATTGCTATGTTGGATGTTACCAAAATAAGGGCCGATTTTCCAATTCTAGACCGAGAGGTCAATGGAAAACCCTTGGTTTATTTAGATAATGCGGCTACGTCGCAGACCCCGAAACATGTGATTGATGTTATCGTGGATTACTATCAGCGGTTGAACGCCAACATACACCGTGGGGTGCATACCCTATCCCAAGAGGCTACTGATGCCTATGAACAGGCACGACTAAAGGTTCAAAAACATTTTAATATCGCAAAAGCCCATGAAGTAATCCTGACCTCGGGTACTACCCATAGTATCAATTTGGTCGCTAATGGGTTTTCATCTTTACTGGGAAAAGGAGATGAGTTATTGGTTTCCGCAATGGAACACCATTCCAATATTGTGCCTTGGCAGATGTTATGTGAACGAACAGGTGCGATATTAAAAGTGATTCCCATGAATATAGATGGGGAGTTGGTCATGGAAGCTTTTGACCAATTGCTCTCTGAACGGACAAAACTGGTTTTTTGCAATCATGTTTCCAATGCTTTGGGTACCATAAATCCCATAAAAGAAATTATCGCAAAAGCCCATGAGGTTGGTGCGGCAGTTTTGGTTGATGGCGCACAGGCAGCACCGCATATTCAAGCGGACTTACAAGCTTTGGATGTTGATTTCTATACCATTTCCGCGCACAAGGTTTGTGGTCCTACGGGTGTGGGCATGTTATATGGAAAAGAAGCATGGTTGAAAAAACTTCCCCCTTACCAAGGTGGTGGTGAAATGATTGCCGAGGTGACCTTTGATAAAGCGACCTATGCTGAACTACCCCATAAGTTTGAAGCGGGCACTCCCAATATTTGTGGCGGTATTGCTTTTGGCGCGGCATTGGATTATATGAACCAAATTGGTTTTGATGCTATAGCTACCTATGAACATGGGCTTTTGGAATATGCGACACAAGAACTGCTCAAAATAGGGGGGCTTAAAATTTATGGGACGGCGGTAGAAAAAACGGCCGTAATTTCCTTTAATATCGAGGGCATACACCCTTACGATATCGGCACCATCTTAGACAAATTGGGTATCGCCGTGCGAACTGGGCATCATTGTGCGCAGCCTATCATGGATTTTTACCAAATTCCAGGTACAGTTCGGGCAAGCTTCAGTTTTTACAATACCAAAGAAGAGGTTGACGTATTGGTAGCTGGGGTAGCGCGTGCCAAGAACATGCTACTATAACACACCTTAACATTTTGCCAATCTTTTGATTAACAACCATCCTAATTGTATTTTTGTATAAAACTGAAACATGACCATTGAAGCCATACAAGAAGAAATCATTGATGAATTTGCAATGTTCGATGATTGGATGCAGCGTTATGAATATATGATAGAATTGGGCAAGTCGTTACCTTTGATTGAAACACAGTACAAGACCGATGATAATATTATTAAGGGCTGTCAGAGCAGGGTATGGGTCCATGCTGAATTAAATAATGGCAAACTGGTTTTTACAGCTGATAGCGACGCCATCATTACTAAAGGGATCATTGCCATATTGATCCGGGCTTTCAGCAATCAGAGGCCGCAAGACATTATTGAGGCCGATACTGATTTTATTGATGAGATCGGCCTAAAAGAACATTTATCGCCCACTAGGGCAAACGGCTTGGTAAGCATGGTAAAACAATTGAAATTGTATGCTATTGCCTATCAAACACAATTGAATTGAAAATGAGCGAAGAAGTTACTATTGATACGGCAGAACTCGGTGATAAAATAGTTCGGGTACTGAAAACCATATACGACCCTGAGATTCCGGTTGATATTTATGAATTGGGCTTGATTTACGACGTTTTTGTCAATGAAGATAATGATGTTAAGATTTTGATGACCTTGACTTCACCTAATTGTCCCGTTGCCGAGACCTTACCTGTTGAAGTGGAGGAAAAAGTAAAATCATTGGATGCGGTAAAGGATGCAGAGGTTGAAATTACGTTTGACCCACCATGGACGCAAGAATTGATGAGCGAAGAAGCGAAGTTGGAGTTAGGGATGTTATAATCCAATTAAGCGAAGTTTCAATAGGATTATCTAATCGCCCACCTGCCAGTAAGCAGGTAGTCGAAGGGTTTTAAAATCTGATATCTTATGTCTGAAATCGTAAATAGGGTAGCACAAAGTAAACTGGTCACTTTTGATCTAGAAGATTTGTATCCTGACGGGAAAAGAGTCGTTCTTGACATCAAAGATTGGTTATATGAGGAAATCATTTTACGTGAAAAGGAGTTTCGTGAAAAAGTCGATGCCCATGATTGGTCTCAATATCAAGATGGTTATGTTGCATTAGCATGTTCTTCAGATGCGATAATACCAGGGTGGGCCTTTATGTTGGTCACTTCCAGATTGAGTCCGTTCGCGAAAAAGGTCATTGTTGGAACTTTAGAACAATTGGAATCATCCATTTATCAATCCATTATAGACGAATTGGATGTTTCTGAGTTACAAGATAAGCCCGTAATCATCAAAGGATGCTCAAACAAACCGGTACCACAAAACGCGTACCTCATGGCGATGGCCAAAATACAAACCGTGGCCAAAAGCGTTAGGTATGGTGAAGCCTGTTCTTCGGTGCCATTGTTCAAGAGAAAATAGGCATTTCTTTCGCAGCAATGTGACAATTCTTACTTTTGCGTTTCTAACACACTAAACATTATAGACATATGAAAAAGGTAATCTTAGTATTTGCTTTTTTGGTCACCGCCATGAACTTGACCGCACAGACCGAAGAAGAATTAAAGGCCACTTTGGCAAGTAAAAAAGACTCCATAGTAGCCATACAAGGTAGGGCCAATGCGCTTCAGGCACAACTAGATGCCTTACCGGGATGGAAAATCGGTGCTTTTGGTACCATAGGGGGTAGTCTCTCTGACTTTAACAATTGGTTCGCCCAAGGGGTGCCCAATAACTCATCGGGTAATATAGGGTTCAATTTTAATGCCTACGCCAATTTAAAACAAGAAAAGTTTTTTTGGAGAAACGCGCTTACCGTGAATTTAGCTTGGGTAAAAGTAGACAATAAAGACATTGATACCGACGAAGAAGGCTTTACCGGAACTACTGACGTGTTCAATCTTTCTTCATTATATGGTAGAAACCTAAGTGAAAAACTTGCTGTCTCGGGCCTACTGGAATACAGGACCACGATACTTGACAACTTCAACGATCCCGGATACCTGGATATCGGTGTAGGTTTCACATGGATGCCGGTGACGGATTTGGTAGTGGTCATCCACCCGTTGAACTATAACTTTGTGTTTGCCGATAATGATTCCGTTTTTGAATCCTCTGCGGGTGCCAAGATCGTAGCCGATTACACAAGAAGAATAGGTGCTATCAACTTTAAGACCAACCTTTCGGTGTTTCAAAGTTATGAAGATAATGATCTGAGTAACTGGACATGGACCAACTCGTTCAGCTATACTTTATGGAAGGCCATTGGGGTGGGCTTTGATTTTGGACTAAGAAACAACAGGCAAGAAGCATTGAACTTTGCCTTGGCACAAGATCCACCTACTGCCACCAGTTTTGACGATTTAGATAATGAATTGCAGAGTTTTTGGACGATAGGCTTGAGCTACGCATTCTAAAAAACACGTAGAACAATACGAATGAAAAAGCCCCGAGCAATAATACTTGGGGCTTTTTGAGTTAGGTTATAAAGTTCAATGGGGTTTGTATTGTATTGTAAAGAACAACCTTGGGGCTAGCTATTGATTACAAGACGAAATTAAACTTACCAATTGATATTACTTAGTTTTTGATGTGAATTCCAGGTTTTTTGTGGAAAGTGGAAAAATTGATTTTTTCTGACAGAAAAACGGCTTAGTACTCATCTAAATGTTCTGGATAGAGAAAATTATTATAAGGGAAACGGGTAACATGAATATCGCGTACCTCATCATAGACCCGCTTTCTAAAATCATCTAAGTTCTCTTTGTTCAGTGCCGATATAAATAGCGCTCGATCACCAACTTTGCTGTACCAAGTTCGTTTCCAATCTTCCAAAGTGAAATGGATTTTCGTTTTTTCGGTAACGAGATCGTCCTCATCAATAACTTCTGGTTCGTATTGGTCGATTTTATTGAATACCATGATGGTTTTTTTATCGGCACTTTTGATTTCATCCAATATCTTATGAACCGAGTCTATATGTTCTTCAAAGTTAGGGTGCGAAATATCCACTACGTGTAACAATAAATCGGCCTCGCGTACTTCATCCAACGTACTTTTGAAACTTTCGACCAATTGTGTGGGTAGCTTTCTGATAAAACCTACGGTATCGCTGAGTAGAAACGGTAAATTGCCCAGAACGACCTTTCGTACCGTAGTATCCAAAGTGGCGAATAACTTATTCTCGGCGAAAACCTCACTCTTGCTTATAACGTTCATAAGTGTTGATTTGCCTACATTGGTATAGCCGACCAAGGCTACCCGAACCAGAGCACCACGGTTTCCCCGTTGGGTTTCCATTTGGCGATCTATCTTGCTCAGTTTCTTTTTGAGTAATGCAATCCGATCACGAACGATACGCCTATCCGTCTCAATTTCCGTTTCACCGGGGCCACGCATTCCGATACCCCCTTTTTGTCGTTCCAAGTGCGTCCAAAGTCCTGTCAATCTCGGAAGTAAATATTGATACTGTGCCAGTTCGACTTGGGTTCGGGCATAACTGGTTTGGGCACGTTGGGCAAAAATATCTAGGATCAAACTCGTGCGGTCAATAATCTTGCAACGTAAGATCTTTTCGATATTACGTTGTTGCGCAGGAGTAAGCTCATCATCAAAAATAGCCGCACCGATTTCATGGTCCTTGACATAGATGGCGACTTCCTCCATTTTTCCGCTTCCGATCAGTGTCTTCGGATTTGGAATTTCCATGCGTTGCACAAAGCGTTTCAATACTTCACCACCAGCAGTATATGTGAGAAATTCCAATTCATCTAGATATTCATTGACGGTGGTTTCATTTTGTTTTGAATTAATGACACCTATCAGTATCGATTTTTCGTAATCAAAAGTTTTCTTTTCTAACATGGCATACCATAAAGTACAAAGCTACATAATGTTTGCAAGTCGTTTTTTGTATTTTACACTTATGTTTTTGTAATTAAAGGGATTTCAATGAAAAAAAAACTATTGGGTCTGACCAAGACAATATCAAAAGATGGTTTTAGGTATAGGGGTATTCAGACAACCCGACTTGAAAATTTAACGGATGCCGTTTTTGGTTTTTCGATTACCCTCTTGGTAATTTCATCAGAGGTACCCACCACGTATATTGAACTTCAGGCCTCGATGTATAGTTTTATCGGATTTATATTTTGTACGATGCTCTTGCTGGGCTTATGGAACAACCATAGCAACTTTTTTCTTTATTATGGCTTAAACGATAAAACGACCAAGATCCTTAATGCTTTATTTTTATTTGTACTGTTATTCTACATCTATCCGTTAAAATATCTTTTTTCATTCATCGGTACTGCGATTTATGCAAGTATCAAGCGAAGTATGGGTGATACCTCTGAGGCCCTTCGAACGGCCTATACCAATCTTAAGGTAGCGGAACTGAATGTCGATCAGTGGCAAGATTTGATGATCCGTTTTGGTTTAGGGCTATTCTTTATCTACTTGATTATCATTTTCATGCATGTCAATGCGATGAAAAAAGCGGAGGAATTGAACCTGAACGCGCGGGAAAAATATATTACCAGAACCTTTATCAACGAATATTTCATTTTAATGTCAATCGCGGTAATCGCTATTTTGATCGTCGTCATTTTTGGTGGCAAAGCCGCAGGATATTCGGGAATGACCTATTTGTTGACAGCTATCGTCGTACCCGTTTACAATGGATTTAGAAGAAAAAGAATGAAGGGCTTGAACTTTGATTGAGCTAATTGGTTTCAATTATAAATGGTATAATGGATAAAGAAAACTCTGAAAAATCAAGACGTTCAAAAGAATATACAATAGCTTTTTACAATCTTGAAAATTACTTTGATACAACAAATGATGCCTATGTTTTAGATGACGATTTCACACCAAAAGGATTTAAAAAATGGGACGAAAAAAGGTTTATTTGGAAAACCCGCAAGTTGGCCAAGGCCATAAGTAAAATTGGTTTAGACGATTCCCGGTTGCCTCCGGTGCTTATAGGTATAGCAGAAGTAGAAAATGCTCGAGTGATCCAAAGGTTACTACAGTCTGAAAAACTCAAGGCTATTGATTATGGGTACGTACATTTTGATTCCCCTGACGAACGTGGTATTGATACGGCCCTGATTTATAATAAAGACTATTTTCATGTTCTTGATGCCGAAACCATTCCACTATTGATTGAAAACACCAATGGCGATCGTGATTTGACACGTGATATTCTTTATGTAAAAGGAGAATTGAATAACGAGGTCTTTCATGTTTTTGTGAATCATTGGCCATCTAGAAGGGACGGTGCCGAGTTAACTGCCTATAAACGTGTAGCGGCGGCAAATACGATTTTGCGAAAAATAAACTTTTTACGACAAGATGGTAAAGATGCCAATATCGTTATCATGGGAGATTTTAACGATGACCCAAATTCTGAGAGCATTCGAACATTGATGGACTCTGGGTTATTTATAAACCCTATGCAGGCATTGCTTACCCCGAATAGCGGAAGTGCAAACTATAAGGGCGAATGGAGCTTGTTCGACCAAGTCATTGTATCACATAGTTTCTTGAACTATGAGGTAGGCACGCATAGTTTTAAGAAAGCAAAGGTTTTTGCACCGAGGTTCTTAAAAGAGTGGAAGGGTAAGTATAAAGGAAATCCATATCGGACCTATGCAGGAAAAAAATATCTCGGGGGGTACAGCGACCATTTTCCCGTTTATATCGTACTTAATTTCAATTCTTAAAAAGAAAGTAAAATCTTACACAACATAAAAATACACTTTCACCACAGTTCAACGGAACAAATCATGTAATTCGTCGAATTAAAGGTGATTTTTACCGAAGTAATTTGCGTTTAAAAATATATTTGTAGTCCAAATCTTACTTATAAATTATTATGGACTTCAAAAAACCTACTTGGGGAACAGGATTTTTTCCATCTACCGTCATCACCTTCTTTATCACTATTTCGATGTTGGCACAAACTAAAAATCAAGCATTTGCCATACAAAATTCAAATCGCACCAAAGCACTTGAAGGTGTGATTGCCAATTTCAAAAAAGAGGAAAGCATCACGCAATCAAAAATTTTGGCACTGACGAAGGCAGCACCTTTTAAGCTTTCCGAAAAGCAATTGGATGGTAACTTAGTTGCCTTGAATACTATCGGTACTGACGGCACCCCGATTTTTTATACTACCTATACAACGGCAAATACCAATGTTTCCCGTTCGAAAGCATTTTACAGTGGCGGTGTATTGAACACCCAGGTAACTGGTTTCGGAATGCAGGTCGGTATTTGGGACGCAGGCACCGCTTTACCGACCCATCAAGAATTCGGGAATCGGGTAGTAAGTGGCGATGCCAGTGAAGATATTGATTCACATACCACTATGGTTACCGGGGCTATAGTCTCTTCAGGAATAAAGGCAAAAGCAAAAGGAGTCGCTTTTGAGGCACGGGCACTGACCCATAACTGGGCGAGGGACAGAATCGAAGTGGCAGAAGCAGCTGCCGAAGGCCTTTTGGTATCAAACCATTCGTATGGTATTAAGACAGACCGTGTACCTGATTGGTATTTTGGTAGTTATATCAAGGTTTCCCAAGATTGGGACAAAATAATGTACAATGCCCCCTATTATTTAATGGTTAGTGCCGCTGGTAATGCGCAAAGATTGCGAGATAATGGGCTTCCTAATTTTGGTAAGACGGCAGATGGGTATGACTTGCTTTTAGGTTTTGCCACCTCCAAAAACGGTTTGGTCATTGCAGGGGCCGATACCAAGATAAACTCAAAAGGAGAACTAAAAAACGCTGAGGCCTCTTCGTACAGCAGTTTTGGCCCTATAGACGATGGGCGAATAAAACCAGATTTAGCAGGTGACGGTTCACTTATATTTTCGACTGGATCGGCAAATGAGAAAAGCTATAAAAGTGCCATGGGTACCTCAATGGCGGCCCCAGGGGTAACAGGTTCACTTTTATTATTACAGCAATACCATGAAGAATTGTACGGGTCTTTTATGAAGGCGGCTACCTTGAAAGGTTTGGTATTGCACACTGCTGATGATGTTCAAGAAGCAGGACCCGACTATAAGATGGGTTGGGGGGTCATCAATACCCAAAGAGCAGGTGAGGCATTGAAACACAGGGATTTTAGCTCCAAAATAGTTGAAAACACACTTAAAGAAGGGGAGGTCTATGAAATGAAGGTCACCGCAAGCGGAAAAGCACCTTTACAAGTCTCTATATCATGGACTGACGTAGAAGGGAGTTACACCAACCGTGGGGAATTAAATGCAACTACCCCGGCTTTGGTCAATGATCTTGACATTCGAATTACTAAAGATGATGAAACCCATTTTCCATGGAAGTTGGATGCTTCACAAGCCAATGCCCCTGCGAAAAAAGGGGATAATAGTGTAGATCCTTTTGAACGTGTGGATATCGACGATGCGGTCGGAACATATACGGTTACTATCTCCCATAAGGGAAGCTTGTTCAATGAAAACCAAGATTTCTCTTTGATAATTACAGGGGCCGAACTAACCCAATGCACGCTGGTAGCCCCAGAAGAATTGCATATTGAAAACGCGATGGAAATGGGTTGTACCATTGGCTGGCCGATGAACAATGAGACCTTATATGAATTTGAGTATAAAGTAGCCGGAGCTAACGATTGGATTAGCCAAACAACTTGGGATAACACGGTGAAACTGGATTTTTTGGAAATAGGCAAGCGATATGAAGCACGGGTAAGGGCAGTATGCACCGAAAATCTGGCTTCTGAATTTTCAGAGGAACTACAATTTGAATTTGATGGAGAGGATACGGAAATAATCACAATGGATAGTTTTAGTTATACGGATGATTTAGCTATCAGTTTATATCCAAACCCGGCAGTTAACGAGATAGCCATTGAAGCAGAATTGTCTATGGACGCTGTTTATACCATCAGAAATACAGCTGGAATAACAATCAAAAAGGGAAGTGCCAATGAAGCGCAGATCAATGTGTCGACATTGGCATCGGGAATGTATTTTTTGACCGTTGAAGATTACAGTGGTGTCAAGAGTGCTAAATTTTTTAAGAACTAAATATCCTGCACGATAAATATTGCATTGGTATTGAGGTCATAGAACCCAAACTCGTGGGTTCCCCATGTGGTATCTAGCCGCAACTTTTCTTGGGTTGTTTATAAAATCAACATTGAACTTAAATAGGTAAGGGTGCATTTTACGGACCAAAAGAAAATGATAACAAAAAAGTAAAGAAAGTAGTGTTTGAATAATCCAGTAAATGTTTGACGTCGAAGTCTAAATAAGGGATTGTCAAACCCATCTAGGATTAGAACAAATATAATGTCTAAATATAGCTTATTTGGACATTAATTATTATATTGGTTATAAATTTTAGTAGGACATGAACATTAGTTTCACCAAAAAACAGCAGGAGTATATAAGCGAACAAGTTGCTTCTGGGGAGTATCAAAATAATAGTGAAGTAATCAGGGATGCGCTTCGATTACACGGAATTTATAGGGAAAAAGTCATCCAAGATCTTCGAAGGGAAATCGAGAAAGGTTGGGATGGCCCAGATAGCAAACTTTCTATGAGCCAAATAATAGCGTCCAAGAAGAACGTATGACGCACATTTACGTTCTCTCTGAAGAGGCCGCTGCTGATATCAATGAAATCTTTGAGTTTGGCGAACATAAATTTGGTAACACCCAGGCTATCAAATACTTGATTGATTTAGAAAAACACTTTGATAAATTAAGTGATAATCCTGATATCGGTCGAGAGAGGAGCGACATCAAAAAAGGCCTATATAGTCTGCCATATAGTTCACATGTTATTTTTTATAGAAAATTAAAAGGCAAACTTCGTATTGTAAGGGTTTTGTATGGTGGGCGAGATTTGATTAGGTTCTTGGAATAAAGTTAAAATATAGGATTATTTAGTATTGAATAGTAAAAAAGTAAAACATACCCTTAGTTCTAAAAAAAACAAATAATGATGTTTTTCTCGGGGATTATTATCGTTACAATTTTGGGGAAACATTACTTCGCAAATTTGGGAGGTAGCCTTGAGGACAAAGCAAGACTATTGAAGATTTATTATTTGGGATTACTCTTTTGGGTATTTGTTATTGGAATTATTTTATTTCTTTTCATCTCCTGCGGAAATAAATTATCAAAATCCAATTGTGATTTTGATTTCTTTGAAAATACAAGCGGGATTAAATTTTCAGAAAATGTTGAAATAATTGATTGTTATGATAATTTAGAAGGAATTATTTGGCTCAACTTAAAGTTTGAACCAATTATTGCATCGGAATTTATTTCTCGTGCTAAAATGCTCCCTTACAACAATGTGATTGATAATGAAATTGATAGTTTAATTGGTAAATCATTTGATGCTCAACTAATAGATAGTTTAACTGAATTTATGAATGACGGGATACAACCTATTACAAAAAATCAAAATACCTATTTGAAAACTGTTGAACGGAAACATCAATATGTAACTTATGTGTTGAACAAAAAAAGCGGATTCTTTTGGGGTTTAATTCAATATCCTGATTGGACAGGGGATTAAAACAAAGTTTAATAAAACGATTAAGTGAAATACCAAAAAACAATATTAAATCGACTGGCACTAATTCTACTAATTGTGAGCATATTGTTTTTTATCGTCCTATACCTTTTAAACGGCTCTGGTCCTTGGGACGTTTTTGTTTATATATTCATACTGCTTGTAATCTTAGGAATAGTTGTCTTAGATTTAGTTATACAGTTTGTAAGAGATTTAATTAAGAACTAACTATCGTTAAAGCTCAAATAAACAATCTATGTGCTTCGATCATGAAAAATTAAGAAAGTTGATTTGGAAGCACAACAAGGATAGTATTGCTATTTATATTGGCATCATATTTTTAGTGCTGGTTGTTCTATTAATGTACTATACGGATACGTCATTTTAGGAATCAATAAAAGTTCAAAATCGATATTAATCATAGGAAAAAGCATTCAAAACAAACGCTTCATTCTCAGTATCAAATTGAATATTTTTTTCAGAAAGTATAGCATGTAATGACGCTGCTTGGGCTTGATTTAGATCAGAGGCCGTATATTCTTCTCCATTGGTCAGCGTGATAATTATAGTAGAACTGCCCCTTGGATTAAAACGAATATAGTAATTGGTAACTCCCTCTATCGGGCTGGCAATTAACTCTTTGACCTTTTTGGTCTTTTCAAAATCAATTTTCGATTCACAACCAGTAGTTGTGAGCACGATCAAAACAAGGCCTACTAGGAAAAAATGATTTCTTAAAAATGCTGTTTTCATAAAAAATGGCAATTAAAAACAATAACAAATCGCATCTTCAAGTTAGCAATAAAGTATGGTCGATTCAAAGGTTGCACCTTTTTATAACATTGTTTTACTAAAATGCATCACCAGTATTTACAGCAGATTACTGTGGTGTCAGAAGCACTAAATTCTTTAAGCGTTAGCTATCCTGCACAATAAAAATTGCATTGTTATTGAGGTCATAGAGCCCAAATTCGTGTGTTCCCCATGCGGTATCTAGTCGCAACTTTTCTTGGGTTACCGTTCCCCCTTTTACAAATTCATTGAATATACGGTGTATGTCTTTTACAAAGAGTTTTATCACTGACCCACCCAATAAGGGGTCTTCTTCGGTATCGGCATGCCATTGCAAATGAATATGTAGGCCTTCTCGTTCAAGACCGGCATACATCATATCACCAAAAACGGCTTGAAAACCTGTATGCTTTTTATGCCACTCAATATCCCGTTTAATATCCTGTGAGGGAAGAACGGGTATCATTTCAAGAAAATTCGAATTTTGACTCATAAATTTTTGATTGCTTCCCTTAATAACAAATCTTCTCCACGTAATCGTAAAAATACCTGTGCCGTGGTCACAACGTCCAATTCACAATAGGTGACAATTCTATCCAAATCATTTTCTTCATAAAACACATCACGAACCATGCTTCCATCCATATCATCTTTTGGTGAAGGTATGCCCAAGACATTGGCCATCAATTTCAAAGAGGTATAATGCTTATAATCGCCAAACTTCCAGAGTTCCATGGTGTCCAAGTGTGGAATTTCCCATGGCTTTTTACCAAACAAGTCCAATTTGTAGGGTAATTTGATGCCATTGATTAACATTCTGCGCGCGATATAAGGGAAATCAAATTCCTTCGCATTGTGTCCACAGAGTAAATGCTTGGCTTGATTAAAATGCTCTTGCAATAAATTTTTAAAGTCTTTTAAAAGTTGAACTTCCTGCCCATAAAAAGAGGTGACCCTGAAATTTTTAGAACTTCCTTTTTCGATAAAATAACCTACCGAAATACAAATGATTTTTCCAAATTCAGCCCAAATACCGGCCCGGTCGTAGTATTCTTCTGGGGTAAATTCGTCTTTTCGTTGGTATTTTGATTTTTGTTCCCACAGCAGTTTTTGTTCTTCAGAGAGTGCTGAAAAATCCGGTTTCTCCGGCACGGTCTCAATATCCAAGAACAGAATATTCTTTATGTCCAATTTGTAAAGCATATAGTAAAATACTAAAATGCATTGAACTAGAGGATTTTGCACAAATTAAATTGTATCTTGAAAGTCGTATTGCTATGCTATGAAATTGAAAAATACCTTTTGGGTCTTTATGACCCTTTACGTTGTTGCCTGTTCTGACGACAATAATCCAATAGAAGAAGTTGAAGAACCAACGGCGGCCAGCTTTCAAGTTATCGGGGAAGATGCAAACGCCGTTTACCAATATGATTATGATGGGGCCACGACTTCTGGGGAAGTATTCAACTTAACAGAAGAACTAGGGGTATTGCCTAGTTATTTAACTTTAAGGCAAGTAGATGATTTTGTATCATTTTACTCTTTTTCACAAGGTGCTTTTTCATTGGCACAGAAGAACCTTAATACTGGTGCTATCGCTGCCTTTCCAGACTTTTACGCTAATGGCCCTGGACGTTCTGTAGTTTGGGGTATCAATACGCTGAGCAATGTTTTCTTCGGATACTTCATTCCATCTTCAGACCGTACCTTGGCCATTCAAGATGTCTCCTTAGGAGATTTGTCAAGCCAAGATTTGACCATTGACTTTAATGTTAATTTATTATTTCAGCCTATTCTTTTTGAGAATAAAGTTTATATCACTTATTTGGATAATCAGGGTAATTATAAACTCACGTTATATGATACGGTAACAAAGACCTTAGGTACTATCGTTAATTTCAATGATACCCCAATCAGTATATTGATTGAAGATTCGGGCGATTTGGCCGTAATCAAAAATGGGGTCAATGCTACACTTGAGATTTATGATGCAGACACGTTGGCTTTTATCAGTGCCTCGAATCTTTCTTTTAATACCGGATTTTCACCTGGACCAATTGAAGGTGCGGTGCTCTCAGACAATAAATTGTTCTATGCCCTCCCTTTTGTACAACCTGCATTGTTTGCAGCAGGACCTGCAATCTTTGATTTAGATACCCAAGAGAACTTTGTTGTGGACTTTGTGGGTATTGCCGATCAGTTGGAAAAGGAGACTGGCCTCACGATTACCTTGACCAATCAGGTCTTTAGTAGTACACAAAATATGTTTTTCGTGGGTTATGCAATATCGGATGGCCTTGGGGGAGGTGGGGTAATGCAAATATCAACGGCCGGTACCCTCGTTGACAATGTAATCTTACCGTTTATTCCAACGGATTTCATTAAAGACTAGAAAAGCGTTTGCTGTTTTACAGGACTTTCATGCGCCAACAACCATTTTTTACGGTATAGCCCACCGGCGTATCCTACCAAATCACCATTACTGCCAATGACCCGATGGCACGGCACTATGATCCAAAGCGGATTTTTACCATTTGCTGCAGCGACCGCTCGAATCGCCTTTACATCACCTAATTTCTTGGAGAGTTCTAGGTACGAAACCGTTTTTCCATAGGGTATCCCTAAAAGGGCCTTCCAGACTTTTTGTTGAAAATCGGTACCTTGCGGATTTAGCTTCAAGTCAAATTTTCTACGTTTTCCCTCAAAATATTCGGTAAACTGATAAACCGCGTCTTCCAAGGCCTCAGGAATGATATCGATGGGTTTTTCTTCATCGAAGACCGTAACTGAGGCCAATCCGTTCATATCGCCTTGAAATTCGGCATATCCGATGGGTGTTTTTAGGTAGGCGGTTTCCATCATTCCACTTCATTTGAACCTTCGATGAGGCCCAGACGCTTGGCGCGTGCCTCCCAGTTTTTACGTGCCAAGACCTGAAGGTCTTCAACGTTATCACTTTCATCCATAATTTCAAGACCAAGCAAGGTCTCAATAACATCCTCCATGGTTACCAGCCCACTTACCGAACCATATTCATCTACTACCAAAGTGACATGTTCATTCTTTTCCACGAATTTTTCCAGCAATTCTGGAATGGGCTTGATCCTATTGGTGACCAAAATTTCACGCCTGATCGAACCCAGGGTATCCGTTCCTTTTTTATTAATGATGGCTTCCAACATTTCGTCTTTTAGAACAAAACCGGTGATATTATCGGCCCGCTCTTGAAAAACAGGAATCCTTGAGAATCTCAGGGGCCTATTGGCCTCAAAGAAATCTTTGATCAAGGTGTCCTCTGAAGCGATTTTCATCACGGTTCGTGGGGTCATGATATCCTTCGCCTGAATTTCGTCAAAAGACAGCAGGTTGCGAATCACTTTCGATTCCGATTCTTGAAAAACACCTTCCTCTTCGGCAATATCGGTCATGGCCGTGAAATCCTCACGGCTCAACACACTACCATGTCCTCCTTTTTTCCCGATTAATTTCGTGAACAATTGTAATATCCAAAGCAAGCCCGTCCATTTCATGAAAAAGACCATGGCATTCAAAGCTTTTGCCGTAAAATTGGCCAATTGCTTCCAGTAGGTCGCACCAATCGTCTTAGGGATAATTTCAGATGCGACCAAGATAAGTATGGTCATAATGGTTGAGACTACCCCTACCATCAAATCTTCGGTAAACGTAATGCCAAAAAGACTACGTTGTGTGCTTCCATAGAGTTCAGTGTAGGCAACTTTGGCCTGTACACCTACTAAAATGGCCCCAACGGTATGCGCAATGGTATTCAAGGTAAGAATGGCAATCAGTGGTTTATCGACATCTTTTTTCAGGGTTTCCAATTCGTTGGCATAAGATTTCCCTTCTTGCTTTTTGACATTCACGAAGGTCGGGGTGATGCTGAGCAATACCGCTTCGAGTATGGAACACAAAAAAGAGAAAAAAATTGAAATGATCGCGTAAAATATAAGGAGGCCCATAATTGGTTGCTAGGTGGTACTAAGGTAAGCAATAGCAGCAAAACTAGTAAAAGATTTTATTTCAAAGCGGTGTAAAAGATATCTTGAAGTTCTTGTCGTATACGCAGGTCGTATAGGTTGCGATGACTTCTATCAGGGTATACCCTATTGGACAGAAATATGAATACCAATTGATTTTCTGGGTCGACCCAGACAAAAGTACCCGTAAAACCGGCATGTCCAAAGCTTTTGGCACTCGCTTTTGGTGAAGGGTATGCTTTAGGCATCGTCAGTGTATCGTTACCCAATAACGGTTTATCAAAGCCAAGCCCCCTACGATTGTCATTTTCTGGATATTGTATTTTGGTAAATTCTCGAACCGTAGCTTCTGACAAGAGGCGTTTCCCATCTAAAACACCAAAATTTTGGTACAATAATAGCATTTTGACCAAATCGTCAGCATTACCGAAAAGCCCAGCATTACCCGAAACACCCCCTAGTAAGGCGGCATTTTCATCATGTACAAAGCCCTTCACCAATGCTTTACGCCAAAACGTATCTTTCTCCGTAGGAACTATGGAATTGGGATAATTCTTTTTTGCTGGATTGAACTTTAGCGTCGTACACCCCAAGGGCTTGTAAAAATTGGTTTCAAGATACTGCTCATACGGCTGTCCCGTCAACTGTTCAATAAGTTTTGGAAAAATGAGAAAGGTCAGTCCCGAATAGTTGTACACCTTATCTTGTGATACGTTGGACCTATTGATAATCCGGTACATTTTGCGTTCGAACCTGGCATTGACATATTGGCCATTAAAAGCCTGTTTTGAAAATGTAGTGGTCTTCTCAGATTGTATAAATCGATTTTTTGGAACACCCTTTTTTGTAGCCTTGTTCAAGAAAACAATATAGGGCACCAACCCGGCTTGGTGCGCCAAAATTTCCCGTAGGGTGAGGTTTTTTTTGTCCTTTCGTCTCTTCCACGGCTTCCAATACCTACTAAAAGGGACATCCAAATTCAATTTCCCCTCATCCACCAATTTCATTAAGGCCGGTAACGGACCCAGAATTTTAGTGACCGAAGCCAGATCATAACTATCGGTAAGACCTACCGCTTGAATGCTATCATAAGTATGAAATCCGTAGGTTTTATGAAAGACCACCTCATTTTTATGGGCTACAAGAATTTGGCCGCCGGGGAACGCTTGCTGCTGAACGGCATAGGTCATAAGCGAATCAACCTTGGTCGCAACCAATGCACCTAAAGGGTTTTCTTGTGCCTTGGCAGCCAATAAAAAACCAAATAGTATAAAATATAAGGCCTTGATTTTCAAATCATTGAAATTTATCCCATGAGTTTGACCGCATCTTTAGCAAAGTAACTCGCAATAATAGTGGCACCCGCTCGCTTGATTGCGATCAATTGTTCCATCATTACCGAATCATGGTCCAACCATCCTTTTTCAGCCGCTGCTTTTACCATGGCATACTCTCCGGAAACCTGATAAACGGCAACAGGCACGTCTACTTCGTTGCGTATTTCGCGAACGATATCCAAATAACATAAACCAGGTTTTACCATAACGATATCCGCACCTTCGTCAATGTCCATTTGGGTTTCTCGAATGGCCTCAAATCGGTTCGCCGAATCCATTTGATAGGTTTTTTTGTCTTTCGGCACACTTTTGATATCCACAGGAGCGGAATCCAAGGCATCCCTGAAAGGCCCATAAAAAGCACTGGCATATTTGGCGCTATAACTCATAATACCGGTATTGCTAAAACCTTCATCTTCCAATGCCTCACGAATGGTTACGATACGCCCGTCCATCATATCACTTGGGGCGACAAAATCAGCACCCGCCTGGGCGTGTGAAACACTCATTTCGGCCAAGACCTCAGTGGTCTCATCATTTAAAATCTGACCATCTGCTACAATGCCATCATGCCCGTATGATGAAAAAGGATCTAGGGCAACATCGGTCATGACCAACATATCAGGGCAGGCATTTTTTACGGTCTTGATGGCACGTTGCATTAATCCTTGGTCATTTAGGGCTTCGGTACCTTTGTTGTCTTTTAGGTTATCGTCAACTTTCACAAAAAGCAGCACGGCACAAAGGCCTAAATCCCATAATTCTTTCACTTCTTGTTCAAGATGATCCAAGCTCAACCTGAAATAATTTGGCATTGATGCAATTTCTTCCTTAACACCCTTGCCCCCAACTACGAATAAGGGGACTAAAAAATCGCTTGGGGTAACTATCGTTTCGCGCACCAAGTGCCTGATGGCCTCATTCTGCCTTAATCTTCTGTTACGGATCAATGGGTACATATCATGGTATATTACACTACAAATATAAAGTATGCCCCTGCAAATGCCCCTGATTTGATTATTATTCTTTTAATTTGGAATAGCACTAATAAACCAACGGACTTCTCTTTGAACAACTTGACGAAACAACTGAAATTTAGATTTGACTGGCGCGATTACCAGCAAAATTTTCTAAACGGCTTCAAAGAGCATATAACCGACAATCATTTACATGTTGTTGCCCCGCCAGGGTCGGGAAAGACCATCTTGGGTCTCGAAATGATGATACGTATTGGTAGACCAAGCTTGGTGCTGGCACCAACACTTACCATTCGCAACCAATGGAAAAGTAGGATGAAATCCTTCTTTGATGACCAAGGAAGGTATCATAACTTTTCTATGGACATCAAGAACCCGAAAGAGCTTACATTTTCAACATACCAATCGTTATTTTCGTTGCATAAATCTTTTGGTATCAACGATAATGAAGCCTTGCTTGATTTTATTGTAAAAAATAATATTGAAACTTTGGTGCTTGATGAGGCACATCATCTAAAAAACGGCTGGTGGAAATCGCTCTTTGCATTAAAGGCTACACCGAATTTAACCATTATTGCACTTACGGCCACTCCGCCCTATGATAGCTCTGCCAACGAGTTGGAACGATACTTTAGTTTATGTGGCCCTATAGATGATGAAATAGCGGTACCTGACCTTATCAAAAATGGAGATTTGTGTCCGCATCAAGACTATGTATATTTTTCTAAGCCTGAACAGGCCGAAATAAAATATATTGTCGCTTATAGAGCGCAAATCATTGCTTTTACCAATAGGTTGCTCAGTAATCAAGGCTTTGTCAACTTCCTAAAAAAGCTACCTATCTACAGCAATGCAAATGGTTCTTTAGAATTGGTTTATGAAAACACCTCCTTCTTCTCATCAATTTTAATTTTTTTAAAGGCTGCCGGACAAACCATCGAAAAGGAAAAACTGAAAATCCTCGGGTTTAAAGATGGAAAGGCCAACTTTCCGAGCTTTACCTATGAGTGGGCCGAAACCTTGCTGCAATACCTCTTGATTGATGAAAGGGAGCACTTTTCGAAAAGTGAGGAATTGCTCCTTCCCATTGAGAAAGAGCTCCGGCAGATTGGGGTGTTGGAAAAGCGCAAAGTCGATTTTGTTGGGGATCGTAGTTTGTACAGAAACCTAGCAAGTAGCCCCAGTAAGTTTGAGGGTATACAGGCAATTTTGACGGCCACTTTTGAACATTTAAATAGTAGGACAAAGGCAGTTGTACTTACTGATTTTATTCGAAAAGAATACCTTTCTTTCTCTGGCAAAGACACCAAAAAATTAAGAAAAATAGGCGTTGTGTCCATTTTTCAATATGTTTTGGCACATACTGATCTAGGGCAATATACCGCAGTATTGACGGGAACTTTGATCATATTACACAAAACGGTTATTGAAGATCTCAAAAGGATATTGGACTTGAAGTCACTCGGAACGGCCAGCGTTGTCTCAAGCAAGTCACATTTTCACATTACAGTGGGTAGTACTGTAAAAAACAAGATGGTGGCTGCCATTACAAAACTGTTTGAACAAGGAGAAATAAAAATACTAATCGGTACAAAATCATTATTGGGTGAGGGATGGGATGCACCGAGTATCAATTCACTGATTCTTGCGTCTTACGTTGGCTCGTTTGTTTCATCAAACCAAATGCGGGGAAGAGCCATAAGAATTGACCCTAATGATTCCAATAAAATTGGGAACATATGGCATTTGGTCTGTATCGATCCCACCGTAAAGGATGGAGGGAAAGATCTAGCTGTTCTTAAGCAACGTTTTCTGGCTTTTACCGGGGTGTCCCTCAAAGGAATACCGGTAATCGAGAATGGTCTGGGCCGTCTGAATTTGCCTGAGGAATGGGATGATGAAGCAGATTTGAATACCATCAATACTGAAATGATTCATTTGGCCACCAAAGATACCTCGGTCAAAACGCGTTGGGAGACTGCAATTCAAAATGGCAACGTTCTGGTTCAAGAACTTCGAATGCCCTATAATCGGGACAAGAATTTTACGGAAACAAATCGATTGAATGCCCTTAATGTTGCCAAATACCTCCTTTTTCAAGTGGCGGTTGGCTTATCACTTTTTCTGCCTGAGGTTATTCTAAAAAACCTGGATATCTTATTGGGTAAAGGTTGGCTGACATTTGTTTACATTTTGCTGGCTGGAATTTTGCTAGGATTTGCCCCGGCTACGTTCAAGGCGTTAAAGGTATATTTCCGCTTTGGAAATCAGTTTAAGCGCACCAAAAAGATAGCCCATGCACTGTATCAATATTTAAAAGAGGCAAAACTACTAACGAGTACCACCAACGAAATGGCCGTTTTGGCCTATCAAGAAAAAAATGGTCGATTTTCAATTCATTTAAATGGCGCAAATCAGCATGATGGGAATCTATTCGTAAAGCTATTGGAAGAAATCATAGCCCCTATAGAAAACCCTAGGTACCTGCTTAGGGTACGCAGTGGACTCAAACAATTTTTAGGATATAAAACCTATTATGCCGTTCCCCTTGTATTGGGAAGGAAAAAGGAAAGCGCCCAGGCCTTCTTAAAATCATGGAAATCCCATATCGGCGGTACCAAGTTGGTGTATACCCGTACCCTTGAAGGAAGAAGATTGCTATTAAAAGCCCGTTTTTCTCATGTTCGCTATCAATTCGAAGAACGGCCCGAAAAGGCGACCAGCTGGAAGTAGGAAGTAAATCAAGTTATATGTTTATCTCCCCAATCAAATAAGGCACTGCATAACCTGAAATTTTAACACGTTCCCCCAAATATTCACATTGTAAGTCGCCGCCACGTTTCGAAAGTTGTTTGGTCGATAAAACTGTTTTACCCAAGATTTTTGACCAATATGGGGTCATAGTGGTGTGCGCAGAACCCGTTACCGGGTCTTCAGGAATACCACATTGCGGTGCAAAAAACCGCGAAACAAAATCTACCGTAGTTCCAGGGGCGGACACTATGACCCCACGACAATCCAATTGATCCAACAAATGAAAATTCGGATTGATTTTTTCGATTTCTTCTTGAGAATTATAGATTAAAAGGTAATCCGTCTTGCCTTTAATGGTCTTTTGAGGTGTTAAACCTATAGCTCCAATAATTTCTGTATTGTTTTGTAATACAATAAGTTCATCTGATGGAAAATCCATTGTCATCAATCCCTCTGATTCTTTTTCAACAGTCAACGCTCCACTTCTAGGCGAATAAAACCGAATGGTTTTTTCAGTATGATTGTGATAGTTAAAAAGCACATAGGCTGAGGCCAACGTGGCATGACCACAAAGGTCAACTTCAGTTTCAGGCGTAAACCAACGTAACTCGAAAGTGTTGTTTTTTTGAACGATAAATGCGGTTTCGGCTAGATTGTTCTCTTGGGCAATCCGTTGCATTAAGTCGGTGGCCAGCCAGTCATTTAGAATACAAACTGCAGCGGGATTTCCACCAAAGACCTTCTTCGTAAACGCATCAATTTGGTATAAGGGGAGTTTCATAGTATAAAGCTAAAAATTATACCCATGCGACAGGGTGTTTCAAAACTTGAATGAGCTTTTCTTCTTCGCTCCCTTTTTCTGGATGATGGTCATAACGCCATTGTACATGGGGTGGCAAGCTCATCAAGATGCTTTCGATACGTCCGTTGGTTTTTAGACCGAACAACGTGCCCTTGTCATGTACCAGATTGAATTCTACATAGCGGCCACGCCTTATTTCTTGCCAATCGCGATGTTCTTGCTGATAAGGAATATCCTTTCGTTTGGTAACTATGGGTACATAGCCTTTTAGAAAACTATCGCCTATCTCGGTAACAAAGTTGAACCAAGCTTCTATATCCATTTCATTATTTGATTTACAGTAGTCAAAAAATAGTCCACCGATACCACGGGCCTCATTACGGTGGGCATTCCAGAAATACGTATCACACTTTTCCTTATAGGTTTCATAAAAATCATGATGATGTTTGTTACAGGCTTCTTGACAAACCCTATGAAAATGACTGGCGTCTTCTTCAAACAAATAATAGGGTGTAAGGTCTTGACCGCCACCAAACCATTGGTCCACAATAGTTCCGTCTTTGTCATACATTTCAAAGTACCGCCAATTGGCATGTACCGTAGGTACAAATGGGTTTTTAGGGTGCAGTACTAAGCTCAATCCACAGGCAAAAAAATCGGCATCGGCAACACCAAAGTAATTTTGCATGCTTTTGGGCAGTTCTCCATGTACGGCAGAAATATTGACGCCGCCTTTTTCGAAAACCGCACCGTTTTCAATTACCCTAGTCCTACCACCGCCACCCTCTGGCCGTTTCCAAATATCCTCTTGAAATGTTGCAATACCATCCACTTCTTCAAGTTTTTTCGTAATCGTGTCTTGTAGGTTTTGAATGTAGCTGTAAAATTTATCTTTCATAGATGAGGTGTTATCCATTTGAGCTATTTAGATAAGATGTACTAAGTTAGTTGGGTTTTGCTCCAAAGTTTCTTTTGAACTGATCAACGCCGAATTTTTGGTCATTTCAAGTAGGAGCGTAGTGACTTTTTCTATGGATTGCTTTGAATTTTCCCTAAATACGGTTCTTCCGATATTGTTATTGTGCAAATCCATGAGTTTGGCCAATTCCCTATTTTTAAAGGCATTTTCATGCCAATCCGTAATCGCCTTTGTCCAGAATAAAATCTTATCCTCATTTTTAGACCATTTGGAACATCGTTTGGCAATGAGGTAGTTCCAGTAAGCATGTCGAAAAGCATTTGCTGCTGTATTTTGATAATGTGCTTTTCCAAAATGTTGGGTAGCTATCTTTAAACATATTTTTGTAGCCATAAGGGTCGGATAAGGTAATAGCGGATATCTTAAACACAGGCCCAAGAGGCTTCGGAATGCCTGAAAATCGATGCGTCTTAATATTTGAAGGATATTCATTCGCAACGATATTATGAAGCATAACGTTCATAGAGTTCCATATCGACCCAAGCACCATTCGATACTTGATGCTCCCTTTCTAGGGTTTCTTTAAGCACGAAATTATTTTTCTCCGCTACCTTGATACTTGCAATATTGCCTTTATGTACGATGATTTGTAGGGTGGTCAGCCCCGCATCGGTAAATGCCCAGTTGGTCAATTTGGAAACTATCTTTGTGATTAGTCCCCGCCCTTCATATCGGTAGCTTATACAATAGGCAAATTCACCTTGTTTTGGCATTTTTTGCAGCTCTTTCAAGTAGATCAAGGCAATAATAGTACGATTGGTATTTTCTTTTACGGTAAAAAGATACTCCTCATTATTTTGAAATTCCTTTACTTTTTGGTCTACAAACAATTCGGCTAAGGTTGGGGTTAGGTTTGCCTTTAGCGTATTCGGGAAATAATCTTTTAGCCGTTCTGAATTTGAGACCACAAAATCACATAAGCGCCAAGCATCCTTGTGATGTATGGGGGCAATACTATAGTTGTCAAATTCGATTTCCATTTAAACTATTCGGTATATTCTTTAACGGCTTCTATAAATGCCCCGGCATTTTCTAAGGGAATATTAGGGAGGATACCATGACCTAGATTGACAATATACCGGTCTTTACCAAATTCCCGTATCATCTGATGCACCATCTTTCTAATCTCTGATGGAGGCGATAAGAGACGTGAGGGGTCGAAATTGCCTTGTAGGGTAATGTCACCGCCAGTCAAATATCGGGCATTTCTTGCTGAGCAAGTCCAATCCACACCAAGGGCAGCTGCTCCGGATTTTGCCATTTCGCCAAGCGCAAACCAACAGCCCTTGCCAAATACTATGACCGGGGCTTCATCTTTAAGGGCATCTACAATTTGTTGTATGTATTGAAACGAGAACTCTTGATAATCAGTAGGCGATAACATTCCGCCCCAAGAATCAAAGACCTGCACGGCATTCACACCGGCTTTGACTTTTTCTTTCAGGTAAACAATCGTCGTATCCGTTATTTTCTGCAATAGTTCATGTGCCGCTTTAGGTTGGGTAAAGCAGAACCCTTTTGCCATATCAAAACTTTTACTGCCTTGACCTTGAACACAATAGCATAGAATAGTCCAAGGAGAACCGGCAAAACCGATTAAAGGGATTTCGTCGTTCAATTTCTCTTTGGTCATGGTAATGGCATCCATCACATACCCTAAAGTATCCTTAATATCAGGAACAATAACACGGTCTAAATCTTCTGGTTTTCGAATAGGGTCTGGTAGGTAAGGCCCAAAATCAGGTTTCATCTCTACGTCAATGTTCATTGCTTGCGGAATCACTAGGATATCGCTGAAAAGGATGGACGCGTCCATACCGTACCTTCGAATGGGCTGTACCGTAATTTCCGAGGCCAATTCTGGAGTTTGGCAACGGGTAAAAAAATCGTACTTGGCCTTTATTTCCATAAACTCGGGCAAATAACGCCCTGCTTGCCGCATCATCCAAACTGGTGGGCGATCTACCGTTTCTCCTTTTAAGGCCCTTAAAAATAAATCGTTTTTAATCATTGATTGAATAGTGTTTAATGGTTGTGGCCAATAGCTCTTCTACAGTTGGAATGTTTGAAATAATAATCTTATCGGTATGTTTTTTTGCTTCTTTAGCAGTGGTAGTACCAATACAGAATGCAATACCGTGGTTCAGACTATTCTTTTCCATATAACTGCGGACTCCGCTTGGACTAAAGAATAGCACTCCCTCAAAAGAGCGATCAATTTTATTTGTATTAAAGGTAGTTCTATACACTTGTATTTCTTTATACCGAATGTTATTTTCCATAAGCGTTTTCGGAAGTTCTTCCCTTCTAAGATTGCCCGAGAAGAACAAAAAAGAATTCTTTTTGTACTTCTTTAGAATAATTTTTGCAAGATCTGAGGCACTTTGTGCAGTTTCAATTATGCCAAAGCCATTACTTTCTAAAACGTGTCTTGTCTTAGTTCCCACACATAATGCCCTTTTTTCTGCTGTATTTGAGAACTGATTTTTTTTGAGGACGGATTTGACGGCATTTTGACTGGTAAATACATAAAAGTCATGTACTGATTCTGATAACCATTCGAAACGCAGGTATTCTATTGCTATGGCATCATAGTCAAAGACCGTTATTCTAGAACCGCGCAGCAACTCTTTTTGAGAAGCCGTTAGTTTTTTAGTGGACAGAATCGTTGAGCTCATTTTTTATCTCTTCCATCAATTGTTTTCCACCACTTTCTAAAATTTCATAGGCACAGCTTTTGCCAAAACCTGATGCCTTATTCATCTGACGCTCTTTTTCTACCTCAATAAACGTGCTTCCGTTAAGGGCGTGCAGGCATCCTTTAAAATAAACCGTTTGGTCTTTTATTTCTACATACGCACCGATAGGTGCGGTACAACCACCTTCTAAAGTGCGTAAAAATTCACGTTCTAGTTGTGTGGTCAACTCACTTTCTGCATGGTTCAGTTGCGAAGAGGCCTCTATGGCGAATGGGTTGTTTTCGAGGGCAACGACCAGCATGGCACCCTGGGCAGGAGCCGGAACCATCCAATCTAAAGTAATGGCATCCTTTGGCAATAATTTGATACGTTCCAATCCGGCCTTTGCAAAAATAGCACCGTTCCATTCGTTTTCTATGAGCTTGATCAAGCGGGAATTCACATTACCCCGTAAATCAACAACCTTGTGTTTGGGGTACTTTGCCAGCCATTGTGCCTTTCTTCTCAAGCTTCCTGTAGCGATAGTGCCTTGTTGTCCCAAAAAATCGATTCCTTTATGAACCAAGACATCATGCGTCGCCGCACGTTCTAAAACAGCTGTTTTCACAATACCTTTCGGTAATGCCGTGGGCACATCTTTCATGGAATGAACGGCAATATCGATATCGCCTTTTATGAGTGCAACATCTAAGGTTTTTGTGAATATACCGGTAATTCCCAGTTCGTAGAGGGGCTTATCCAATACCAAATCGCCTGTGGACTTTACAGGCACCAAAGTGGTATTATGGCCCAAGGCTTCCAACTTATTCTGAACGGTGGTAGCCTGCCACAACGCCAATTCGCTGTCCCTGGTACCAATGCGAATCAGGTTTTTCATTTAGTATTCAGTTCTAGTTGAAAAACTTTTTGGATCAATGCGAGGCTATCTTCGGTATCCGCTTCAGATTTTCGTAAATGATTGGCGAACTGTTTGGTAATCTTTTGAATGATACGCTCCGATACGATTTCTGCTTGCTCTTGATTGAAATCAACTAGCTTTTTTGAATGAAAGTCGAGTTCTTCTTCTTTCATAACCATTAATTTCTCTTTTAGGGCATTTATCACCGGGGCGAACTTTCGTGTTTCCAGCCACTTGACAAAGTCATTCTTTACTTCGTCAATAATGGTATACGCTTTGGGAATATATGCTTTTCGACGTTTTAGGTTTTCATCGGTAATCTGAGAGAGCGCGTCCAAATGTACCAAAGTAACGTTTTCTAAATCGGTGACATCATCAGCCACATTCTTCGGTACCGACAAATCTAGGATCAAAAGTGGTTTTTTGGTATGTAAAAGCGCTTTAGAGACGGTAGGCAATTGTGCACCGGTAGCGACCACCAAAATATCAGATTTTCGGATCTCTGTCTGCAAATCGCCATAATCTTTGACGACCAGCTGAAATTTACCTGCAATTGCCTCGGCTTTTTCCTTGGTTCTATTGATTAAGGTAATGTGCGCGTTATCGGTGTGTTTGATTAAATTCTTACACGTATTTCTACCGATTTTTCCTGTTCCGAAGAGCAAGATATTTTTATTGGAAACCTCATCCACATTATTCAAGATATACCGTACTGAAGCAAAAGCTACTGAGGTTGCCCCTGAGGAAAGTTCTGTCTCGTTCTTGATGCGTTTACTCGCTTGAATGACCGAATTGCATAAGCGCTCTAAGAACGGATTGGTCATTTGATGTTTCTTCGAGCGTGAAAAACTCTGCTTTATCTGGCTTATGATCTCAAAATCACCTAAGATCTGACTGTCAAGTCCGGTCCCCACTTTGAAAAGATGGTTTATGGCATCATGGTTTTTATAAACATAGGCGACCTCTTGAAATTCTTCTATAGATCCTTGGGTATGGTCACAAAGCAATTTTATCAACTGGTACGGATGTTGTGCAAAACCATAAATCTCGGTACGATTACAGGTCGATATGGTCAGTAGACCCTCTATGCCCTGCTGTTTTGCACCCATGATGATGGCGTCGATCTTCGGAATATCCAAACTAAATTTTCCCCTGACCTCGGCCTCGGCCTTTTTGTAGCTCAAACCTACCGCGTAGAAAGAGGGATGTTTTGAAATATGGTAATTCTTCATGAATCGTAAACCTGATTGCAAAACTAAGTGTGTAAAAAACCAAAAAATAACGCTAGCGGAACAATTAATGCCAGCAGCGGATTTAATCATTGCCTTTTTTGTCAAAATCTGCCAAAAACATTAGTTTTAGTACTATTAAAAAGAATTTGGTTATTGTTTAGAGCGATTCTAAATAGCAATCCAAACTGATGATTAAACGAATTTGATGAAAGAAAATGTCGCTATCGGTTCATATGATGAAATTCTCGTTGATGAAGGGTTCTATGTGCTTAAGATCCAAAATGATACCGAAGACCACAAGACCATAGTGCGGGCTATTGACAGCTCGTATATCCAATTCCATTTTGCCTTGAAGGGCAGTATCAAGTTTTTGTTCAATGAAGGGGGCTATGCCCTTGAGGTATCTGAAGAGAACTCCCTTTTATTGTACAATACCCAAAAAGATTTACCCATGAATGTGGTATTGCAGCCCAGTTCTTGGATGCTTTCGGTGGTCATGACCATTCGAAAGTTTCATTCGTTGTTTTCAAGTGAGGCGGAATACATTCCTTTTTTGAGTGATGTATCAGGAGAGAAAAAATACTATTCGCAGGAGGTGCTTTCCCCCGCCATGGCCGTCGTTTTGAGCCAGCTCATGAACTATAACCTGCATCCGTCTATAAAAAGACTTTACATCAAGGGAAAGGTCTACGAACTGATATCACTCTATTTCAATAAAACGGAGGATGCCAATTTGGAACAATGTCCGTTTTTGGCCGATGAGGATAATGTTCGTCGTATTCGTCAAGCGAAAGAAATCATAATCGCCAGAATGGCCGAACCCCCGACCTTGGCAGAACTTTCAGAAGAAATCGGATTAAGCCTTAAAAAATTAAAAGAGGGTTTCAAACAAATCTATGGCGATTCCGTATTTGGTTTTTTATTTGATTACAAAATGGAATATGCCCGAAAAATGTTGGAAACCGGCAGGTACAATGTCAACGAAGTAGGGCTTAAGGTCGGTTATAGTACGGCAAGTCATTTTATCGCCTCGTTCAAAAAGAAATACGGAACCACCCCTAAAAAATATTTAACTTCAACTACCTAAAATTCGTTCATATGAAAATCGGTAAAAAACTAAACCTTCTTTTCTTCTTAGCAGTTACCTTCACCTTTGGGCAAAGTTATATGGAACCCCCAGAAGAATTCGCAACCCCCATACCTGAATTGGTATTGATTTATAGCAAAACCTCAGGGTATCGCCACCAATCAATAGAAAAAGGGGCAGAAACCCTTAAAATGATCGGTAGGGAGAATGGTTTTATTGTTTTGCGGACCGAAAGTCCAGAAGACATCAATCCACAAAATTTGAAGAACTATAAATTGGTGATTTTTTTGAGTACCACTATGGATGTCTTGAACAATACCCAACAGCGTGCTTTTGAAAACTATATTAAAAGTGGCGGAAGTTTTATGGGAATCCACGCTGCCACTGATACGGAATATGAATGGCCTTGGTACGGAAAATTAGTTGGGGGTTATTTTGACAGTCATCCAAACGATCCAAATGTCAGAAAGGCGACCATTGATGTTGTCGATAATACCCATGCATCCACATCACACCTATCCAAGACTTGGGTGCGTAACGATGAATGGTACAATTATAAGAACCTGAATCCTGATGTTAAGGTACTTTTGAAGTTGGATGAATCAAGCTATGAAGGGGGAACCAATGGTGACAACCATCCTATCGCATGGTATCATGAGTTTGACGGTGGACGTGCTTTTTATACTGGGGGCGGACATACCGATGCATCTTTTGACGAACCTGAATTTAAAAAACATTTACTAGGTGCTATCGAATGGTGCCTTAAACGCACGGATACCCAATAGTTAAAAATAGTACATGGAAAGACGCAAATTCTATCAAACCGTAGGCTTAGGGACCCTTGGTGCAACGGCATTGATTTCTTGTGCTGAAAAAACCGAGGAACCTGTAACAAGCGATAACAGTTGTAGCTTTCAGGTAACACCAGAGCTTTCGGAAAAGATGTATACCAAGGCCTTGGAAATTACCAAGCGTAAGGTGCGGGGTGGCGAAAGCGAGCCTTTTTTCAAAAAGCCTTTTGTCGATGCTGCTTTCTCAGATAACATTTTTCTTTGGGATACCTGTTTTATCGTATGTTTTGCCAAATATCACCTCGATGAGTTACCGGTTTATCAGGCCCTTGATAATTTTTACCAACGTATGGAAGACGATGGTTACATCTGCCGCGAGTATCGAAAAGATGGTCGTCCGTTATGGTCAAAAGAACACCCGGTTTCCATCAATCCGCCTTTATTGGCCTTGGCGGAAACTGAGATCTATGCGGTGAAAAAGGATAAAGAACGGTTGAAGTATGCGTATCCTATCCTAAAAAAGAACTTCGAATTCCATGTCAATCGTTATCAAGGTGAAGACAAGTTGTTTTGGGGCGATACCTTAGGTATGGGTATGGACAACATTCCAAGGTTTCCGAGAAATTGGACTACGGATGAAGGCAATGGCATGACCCACCACGAACTTGGTGATAAACTAGGGAAAATGAGCGGATCTTCCGGTGAACAAAGATTAAACCAGTTCATCGCCGAATATGTAGAGACCTTACAGGGCGTTTGGAACGAAGAAGGTAGATTGGTCGATTTTACGGCTCAAATGGCGATGTACGCACTGCAATTAAAATTTATTGCCAGTGAGATCGGTGTTACCGGTGATATTGCTGACTACGACGCTTTTCACGCTGAGGTTAAACAAGCTTTGAACGATTTGTGTTGGAACGATGCGGATGCATTCTATTACGATTTGGGTTATGGTAAGCAAATCAAACGCAAACATATTGGCATGTATTGGACGTTATTGGGTGAACTGGTACCTGAAGAGAAACAAGATGCGTTTTTAGCGCATTTGACCAATACGGATGAATTTTATCGTAAAATCCCATTACCGGCACTTTCTGCTGATGACCCTGATTATAGGGGTTGGGGCGACTATTGGCTAGGGGGTGTCTGGGCACCGACTTCGTATATGGTCTTAAAGGGGTTGACTGCAAATGGCAAACATGGGTTGGCAAAGGATTTAGCGGAAAGAACATATGCTGCCATTGCAGAAGTCTTTGAGGCCACAGGTACGTTTTGGGAAAATTACGCACCAGATTTAATTTCGTACGGCATGCCGGCCAAAAAGGATTTCTGTGGTTGGACGGGATTGGTGCCCATAGCCATTTATAACGAATACATAAAGGGAACTAAGTAACCTGATTCTTTACTAAGCGTGTTTTTTGGGGTCAACTGCCACACCGGCTAATCTAAACAATAGGTAAACTACGTATAAAGTAGTAAACCCCTTATCATGAGAACTTTATATTTTTTTGTATTCGTTGGCACTATGCTATTATTTTCTTCTACGGCATGTTCGGATAACGAAGAAATCGTACCGGAGGAAGTTACTCCCGACGAATCCAGTGATGATGCCGACCCAGACCAGGACGGCACGGACGAGGACATTCGCGTTTTATTATTTACCAAAACCGCTGGCTTTGATCACAATACCAGAAATGAAGTTGAGGCCATGGTAACCCAAATTGCTTCTGACTTAGGGTTCGAAGTTACTATTGATGATTCGGGGGATGAATTTGCTTCCACCCAAAACCTAAATCAATTTTCAGTTATTTTTTTCGCCAATACCTCAGGTAACACCTTGACAGCTTCGCAACGTAATAATGTCGAGGATTACGCTGCCCAAGGCGGTCATTTTATTTCGAATCATGCTGCAAGCGATGGATATGGTCACAGCACTGCAAGCACCGTGTCTGGTAATGGTAAGGGTGAATGGGACTGGTATGCGGAGAACGTAACAGGTTGTAGCGTTCGAAACGGTCCAAACCACACTGCTCAAAATTTTTCTGCAACAGTAACTGTGCAAAGCCAAAATTCAAAGCTGACAAATGGGATAGTTTTTCCTTGGAACGATAATGAAGAATGGTACTACTGGGAAGGTGGTTATTTGAACGCTTCCTTTACTGAGTTCTTGCAGGTATCTGATACAGGGACAAACACCTATGACGACCCGAGGATGACGGCGCATTATTGGGAAAGACCCGACGGTGGAAAAAGCTTTTATACCAGTATGGGGCATGCAAGGAACAAGTACTCTGATTCAGATTTTGTACAATTAATGCAAAACGCATTTGAACTTATGCTGAAATAATTGCTGCTAAAGGGGCCTCGCCACAACAATACCAATGTTATTTTTGACTTTTTTCAAATAATCAACTAAAGGTTCTTCAGTAATTTTGACCGTTCCAGAAATTGAGGCGTGCAATAAGTGTATTCGCCCATTTGGTTGTTTGATGGCAATTCCGGTATGGGTAACATCCAACCCTTTTATTGAGGTAGCCAACGCGATGATATCACCCGATTGTAGGTTTTCTTCCTGCTTTGGAATGTCTGCTTGCGGTAAATAGCATAAGGCTTCCTTTGCTAATTCGGCTTCAGTCTCTAAAATACGCTGATAGTTATCGTCATCTTTTAAAAACGGATATAGTTCACGATGGGTACCCATAAAATCAATGGGTTTTTCAACTGAAATACCACCAAGTTCGTTGGTGATATCCTTTAGCAATCCTTTTTGTTCATTGTTGCGAATCCAATCGGTAAAATAGTGTAAACGAGAGGGGTATCCATCCAATTCTTCATTTCTATACCGAACGGTCTCTATCTTTTCGGCAAAATCCGAAAAATTGGTTTTCCCATCTTCCAAGAGTAAGTTAAAGGCAAGTACATTCTCAACAAAGGTGGTGCAGTCCAATTCCCTTAGATTAATGACCAAAGATTCCCTGTCGCCTACCTCTAAGGTTTTTTCAACGTATGGGGTGCCTAAAAAAGAAGTTCCAACAAGAATAAACGGATTCTCAGATTTTGAGTCTTCCGCATTTTTAAAAGCCTCCATTTTTTGAGTGAAAATCGTCTTATCCGCAGGGTCAAAAGTAATTTGCGAAAGCCCGTTGTAAAAAATAAAAATAGACAAGGCCAGCGTTAGAATAAATTTCATGATGGTGAAGCTTTCAATCAAAGTTATTTATTTCTCCATAACAAAAGTTGTTCCAATTCATAAAAGTTAAATCAGGTTCATATTGTATTTTTGCAACTTAAAAAATAAGCTGTGCAAAAAGGAGTATTACTGGTAAACTTAGGCTCTCCCGATAGTCCAACCGCAAAAGACGTCAAACCGTATTTAGATGAGTTTTTGATGGATGGTCGTGTCATCGACGTTCCACCCTTATTGCGAAACCTTTTGGTTCGGGGTATTATTTTACAGACACGTCCAAAAAAATCAGCAAAGGCATACGCCAAAATTTGGTGGGACGAAGGTTCTCCTTTAATTGTGATCTCAAAGCGTTTTACGGAAAAATTGCGTGAGCATACTCATCTTCCAGTTGCTTTAGGTATGCGCTATGGCAGTGGAAGCATTAAGGAAGGGTTGCAAGAGCTTGCTGATAAAAATGTTGATGAGGTGTTATTGGTGCCCATGTACCCGCATTATGCGATGTCTTCTTATGAGACCGTGGTAGTCAAAGCTATGGAAGAACAGCAAAAACACTTTCCCAACATGCAGGTGACGACCATGCCAGCATTTTACAGCAGTGCTGATTATATCAAGGTGCTTGGTGATAGTATCGCCGAAGGGTTAAAGAATTTTGAATACGACCATGTGTTGTTTTCGTACCATGGAATTCCGGAACGGCATATTCGAAAATCAGATCCTACCAAGTTCCACTGTAAAATTGATGGTAGTTGTTGTAAAATAAATTCCGTGGCCCACCATACCTGTTATCGCCATCAATGTTATGACACCACTGAACTGATAAAATCGTATTTGGGGTTGCCCGAAGAGAAAGTGAGCACCTCATTTCAATCCCGTTTGGCCGGTGACCCATGGTTGAAACCCTATACCGATTATGAGTTCGAGCGTTTTCCAAAAGAGGGTAAGACCCGTTTGGCCGTCATCACCCCTGCTTTTGTATCGGATTGCTTAGAGACTTTGGAAGAAATCGCAATGGAAGGGGAAGAAGAATTCAAAGAAGCTGGTGGTGAGCAATTCAAACATATTTCTTGTTTGAATGACCGTGATGATTGGGTGGCTTTAATGGCGAAATGGATCAAAGACTGGGAAGAAAAAGCCGTCTTACCTGTTTAACCATGCCGTTTTTTCAGAATTCCCTGCGGGTTCAGCAATCATCTTGAGCGCCCGCCTGACGGATAGGCAATCGAAGGGACCGTATTTAATTGCGGTCGTCTTGACCAACTTAGTTTTATAGCATAATTATGGCCAAAGTTTCATCTGATGAACTGGGTGCGGAACCCATAGGTAAGTTGCTTGTCAAGCAAGCGGTGCCGGCATCCATAGGCATTTTGGTAATGTCCTTGAATATTTTGGTCGATACCATTTTTGTGGGCAATTGGATAGGGTCCATCGCTATTGCCGCTATCAATGTGGTGCTTCCCGTTTCCTTTTTTATAGCTGCCTTGGGCATGGCCATAGGCATAGGTGGCTCTAGTATTATTTCGCGTGCCCTTGGTGCCGACAATAAGCAAAAAGCGCTAAAGACGTTTGGCAATCAGATTTCCCTGACCTTATTGGTCACCATTTCGATGGTGGCTTTGGGACTTTATTTTGTCGATGATTTGATTCCCGCCTTTGGTGGTAAAGGAGCGATTTTCGAGCCTGCCAAAGTATATTATGTCATCGTTTTGTATGGCGTACCCTTTTTGGCCCTGTGTATGATGGGCAACACGGTGATTCGTGCCGAGGGCAAACCTAAATTTGCCATGATAGCCATGATTATCCCTTCAGTGGGAAATCTTGTATTGGACTACATCTTCATATTTGTTTTTGATTGGGGAATGCATGGAGCTGCCTGGGCAACCACAGCAGGATATTTGTTGTGTTTTGGGTATATCCTCTATTTTTTCCTATCCAAGAATTCTGAACTGAAAATCAACTTTCGCTGTTTTATTTTTGATTCCAATATCTTAAAAGAAATCGGTTCTTTGGGCTTTGTTACTTTGGCGCGACAAGCGGTTACCAGCGTGACCTATTTGTTGTTGAACAACATCCTTTTCAATTTGGGCGGGGAGCCCTTGGTTGCGGTCTACGCCATTATTGGGCGCATGCTGATGTTCGCATTGTTTCCCGTTTTCGGGGTTACCCAAGGCTTTTTACCCATTGCAGGATTTAATTACGGTGCCGCCAAGTATGCCCGGGTCAAGGAATCGATTTACACCGCAATCAAATATGCCGCTTTGGTGGCAACCTTGGTATTCGTTGTTTTGATGGTTTTTCCTGCCGAAATCGCCGACTTATTTTTAAGTGACCGAACAGACCTTCCGGCAAAAGATATGGAAACCAATGCCTACGTATTGAAGCATGCACCTTTGGCGATGCGTTTGGTCTTTTTGGCCACTCCGATTATTGCTTTGCAGCTCATAGGGGCAGCTTATTTTCAAGCCGTTGGCAAAGCAGTTCCTGCATTGTTGTTGACCTTGACCCGTCAAGGCTTCTTCTTTATCCCCCTTATTTTGATTTTGCCCGGTTTTTTTGGTGAAATGGGCGTTTGGTGGTCGTTCCCCATAGCGGATATTTTGGCGACTTTGGTTACTGGGTGGTATTTACGAAAAGAGATACGAAGCTTGAATTAAGAATCGATTTTAGCGAACACAAGATTTTTGACACCGAAATTTGAAATTGAAAAACCGGTCACTTTTCCCTTTTCCTTTAAAAAAGTAAGTTGAAAATTGAAGTAGTTGCTACCTGTAAAAGTTGCTTCACCTTGTTGTGTCAATTTCAAATCGCCCAATCGATGGTGTTTGAGAACAAGTGCATCATTCTCATAAAGAACCTCATAGGTGGTTTTGAGTTCTTCACTGGCATAGCTGCCCATAAATTCCTTTATATTGTTCTTGAATGCGGTAGTCGATTTTGATTTTGGCAGCAGGTCTTGATTTTCTTTTTTAGGCCGCTCTTCATTTAAATATGTATCTGCAATTTCAAACCCTTTTTTGAGGATGTCATAATGTTCGTCATTGCTTAAGGTGATTATCGTAAGGTCGTCTTCAGGAAACCTTGCCAAAAACGCTCGAAAACCGGCATCATGTCCGCCATGACTCATAAGTTTGTGGCCTTTGTAATTCCATGCCAGTTGTCCTTTAGCATGGTAAAGGGTATCTTTTTGGGTTTGTCGATAGACTACGGTCTCGCCATTTTCAAAGGTGGAAACCCTATTGAACTTGCGGATTAAATTTTTGTCCCCGACCACAGGATTGTCATAATTGTTGGCCCATTTTGCCAAATCTTCAACGGTGGTGAATAGACTCGTGGGGCCTACATTGGAATAGTTCAGCTCTTTTTTGCTGTAACCGCCATTTTTGAATTCATACGAGTATGCCCTGTTTTTGACCACCTTTTGATGGTCATCATAAAATTGGGTATGATCCATTTGAAGGGGTTCAAAAATTTGTTGTTTGGTAAATTCGGCAAAAGATTGTCCGCTGATTTTTTCAACAAGTTTGGCCAAAAGGGTATATGATGTATTGCAGTAACCAAAGGCGGTACCTGGTTCAAAATTCAATTCTTTTTGATTATATGCCAAATCTAGAATCTGTTCTGTGGTGATAACATCTTCAAGTGACCATCCGGCTAAGGTTAATAAGGCCCACTGATCCCGCAAGCCACTTGTATGTGATAACAAATGTTTGATTTTAATGGTTTTTCCATAATCGGGCAATTCAGGAAAGTAAGCACGAACATCATCGTCAAACGAGATTTGTCCATCTTTTTCTAAAAGATAGATAGCAAAGGCAGTAAATTGTTTAGAGACTGATGCGGCGTGAAAAATGGTTTGCGATGTTATGGGTACATCATACTCTAGTGTCGCCTGACCATATGCTTTTTTGAAAACAATAGTGCCGTTCTTGACTGCTGTCACTGCAACACCAGGGGTATTTTCATTGTAGGATGCAAATAAACCATCAATGGCCTTTGCCACATTGTTGTTGTTTTGTGCAAAACCATAAATAGACACCCATAGCAAGAAGAACTGTAAAAAGGGATTCGCAAGATTTTTCATAGAAAGAAGGTAAATGAATAGGGTGTTTACTGTGGCATTAAAGTAGCCGCTTTGCTGATTATTTTCCATTGGCCTTCAAGCCGTTTCAGCAAAAAAATGTCAATAAAGCGCATGTTGCGTTTGGGAATGTCAATCTCAGCAGTGGCAGTTGCAATATCATTTGAAATTGCTATGGCCAAGATATTACCATAGCGTCCGTTGAATTTGCCCAGTTCACGCTTTTCAAAAAATTGACTGTATTCCTTTGGGCTAAGCACATATACTTCTTTATCTTTCTTGTACAAAAATAAAGGAGCATCTTCATAAAAAGCAGAAGCAATAAGTTTCGGATAGCCATACGAGGAACCTTGCATATAGCGATTCAAAGTTTCGCGAACTTGGGCTTCATCGGTTTGCGCAAATAAAATGGCTGTGAACAAAAGTGAAAGGGTGAAAACTAAGTTTTTCATTGAGATGTTTTTAAATGTGCGTTTAAAATGTTTAATGATGTCAACTATATTTTCTTAAGTACGATGTCAGGTCGAGCGCAGTCGAGACCCTATACTGTTCTCGATTTTAAGAGCCTCTTGACTGCCTGCCTTGTCAGCGCACAGGCACTCAGAGGTGACAGCTATTGAATTTATTGGCCTTTATCTTTATTAAATGACAAATCTTAAGTCGAACCCACGTTAATTAGGGTTGTTTTTTTGAAACCTATTCGGGTTTACTTGAAGATTTATGCATTGGTTTTATCCGTATGATTTTTCCATCTTCTTCATCAGTCAACATATAGAGTTTTCCATCAGGGCTTTGCCTCACTTTTCGAGAGCGTACCCGATCATCAATGAACAATTCTTCGGCACTTTTAATCGTTGTTTCCTCAATTCGAAATCGCCATAAACTTCCCCTGGAAAGCCCAGGAACAAAAAGGTTGTTTTTCCATTGTGGGAATTCATCACCGGTATAAAAACAAAGACCGGTCGGTGCAACGGTGTGTGGCCAAAACCAGATAGGATTGGTTAGCATGTTTTCATCCAATTTAGGGGGCGTATAATCTTTACTACGTAATTTACCGGTAGTACTGCTTGGCCATCCGTAGTTTGCGCCAGCCTCGAGCTTATTGATTTCGTCGCCCTGAATGGTGCCGTGCTCCGTGAACCAAAGTACATTGGTATCAGGTTGCAGGGCAATTCCCTGTGAGTTTCGAAGTCCAATGGCATAAAGGCCCGGCACGGCATTTTCCCCAAAATCAGGATTGTCATGAGGGATACTACCATCATCGTTAAATCGAAAGATTTTACCCCTAGTATCTTGAACATCTTGTGCAATGGGAACGGTAGGTTCATCACGTTCCCAAAAAAGGCGTTCCCCAACAGTGAGGTATAATTTTTCATCAGCTCCGAAAACCATTCCTCCCCCATAGTGGTAATCGTCTTTCGTATAAGGTTCGGCTAAAAGAATATTTTGAATAGCAGTCAGTGAATCACCTTCAAGTTTTGCCCGAATGAATTTTGTTGTGTGTCCTACGCCGGGCTTTTTTGAGGCATAAGAAACATAAATCAATTGGTTTTTGTCGAAGTTGGGATGCGTAATCACTTCATACATACCTGAATTGTCACCAAAATGAACTACACCGATACTATCGGTAAGGTCAGTTGGAAAGCCTTTGATGACTTTTTTTGTTTTTGCCCCCAAATTAACCAGTACCAGACTTCCATTTTTTTCAGAGACCAACGCCTCCTGTTCTGATAGAAAGGCAATGCTCCATGGCTTGTTCAAGCCTGAAAAGACGATTTCCTTTTGTGGCAAGGGCAATACAGTGTCGGGAATTTCTTTCTGAACACATCCTAAACAAGACAGGCAAAGAATCAAAAAGGTACAGCGCATGACGGGTTGTTTACCTCAAATCTCGACGGATTCTGGGCAAAATCTTTTAAAAAACATGATTCTTAAAACGATTTTAGGTGGTAATCGAACCAAATTCTTTTCTAAAAGAAGAAGGGGTGTGTTTTGTCATGGCCTTAAAAGCGAGATTAAATGAGGTCACATTGCCAAAACCACTATCATAGGCGATGGCGGCAATTTTTTCGTGGGCATATTCCTTTGAAATCAAGAGTGTCTTTGCTTTTTTGATACGAAATGAATTCACAAAGTCAGAAAAGTTAGTACCATCATGTTCGTTGATGGCCCGTGAAATATTTCGAGAAGAAGTACCCACTAGGTTTGAGACCTTTTCAAGTGTCAATTTAGGGTCTAAATAAACCTCTTCGTTCTCAAAAAGTAATTTTATCTTCTGCATAAGACTTTTCGAAGTGGAAGCATCCAACTTAGAGTCTTGATACTTTTCCAATGTAAAACTGTGCCGTTTAAGCAATAGAAAAGAGAAAGCGTATACCAGTAAAGAGAAGAAAATTGCCCCACCGATATAAAACGGGATCAGCCCAAGAAAGTTACCTATATAAAATGCACAGATTAATCCGACCCCCACAATCAGATTTCGGTACCATGTGGTAATTTGCCTCGTTGTTTGGTCTTTTTCCTTACCTAGTAAATACGCAGACAAACCCGTATAAAATGCTAAATGAACAAAAACGAGCAGGTATATGATTTTTGAGATAAGATCAAACCGATTCGGGATGATACTACAACAAAGAGCAAAAAGCAAAAATGGGATGAGATGAAAATAGTCTTGGTTTACAGCCTGTTTTCTTTTTTTCAAAAGCGCTTTCCCATATAACAAAAGCATCGGGCCCACCAAGAGTATTCCAGAAATTCCAAGATTACGTTGCCAGGCTTCAAGCTGTACATATTCATTCAATACAGATTTACCGATTCGCATGGTCAACCCCAGAATAATAAGGGCAAGAAATTTATGGGCGACGCTATTCCCTTTTTTTAAAGAAAACAGGTATAGCATCAAGAAGAGGGCCTGAACCAAGCCTATGAAACTTAAGACTAGAATGATAGTATCCGTATCCATTACGCTTCTCTGAAGGATGTTTTTAGCTCACACTATCCAATTTAATGCTATTGCCCGTTGAGTTGTTTCTGTATCTCTTCAAATGCCCTATCCAATTGCGGATGATTGCCTTCCAGTCGGTCTTTGAAATTCTTTCCGACAAAAATATCTGGTTTGACCCCTTCTTTTTCTAAATTTTTACCATCTAAGGTATAACAGCCCCATGAGGGCAAACGATAGAACGAACCATCGACCAAACCCTTACCTGACGTAAAAACGATCCAGCGATATGTTTCGGTACCGATAAGCTTTCCAAGCCCTAGTTCCTTAAATCCGGCCGATGTCATTTCTGCGTCGCTCAACGATTGTTCGTTGATCAGAACAACAATTGGTTTTGCCGCAGGGGCAAAATTGGGCTGTGGCGCCAATTTGCCTTCGCGGTATTTCCAGTTTAGATAGGGTTTTTGTGATAAAAACTGCAGTACTTCATCATGCACATTGCCCCCGGTATTGTACCGCAGATCCAATATCAATCCATCCCTTTGGCTGGCTTCTGACACCATTTCGCGCTTAAAACGTTCCAATTCATTGCCCCCCATATTTTTCATATGGATGTACGCTACTTTTTTTCCACTTTTTTGATCCACATAGTTTTGATTGGCATCCATCCATTCATCATAAAGCAATCCTCTAATTTGAAAAGTTCGAATGGGATGTATTTTAACCGTATGCAATGCTCCGTTTCGCTCAAAAGTCAATTGCATTTCTTTATCTAAAGAGGGGCGTATGAAATAAGATTCCCGATTGGTGTCTTCGTCGATTTTTTCATTATTTATGGCAATGAGTTTATCACCTACCTGGATATTTTTTCCCGAGACATCTGCGGGCCCATCTTTTATGATATGTGATACGGTATAGGGTGCGGAATTCGAAAATTGAATTCCTACCCCCTGGGTAACTGTTTTATAAAAGGTATTCTCTTCTTCTCCCCTCGAACGAAAACCAAAGTGTGAGGTATTCAATTCACCGAGCATGTCATTGAACAATAAGCGTAACTGCGAGCGTTTGGTGATATACGGCAAAAAGGCCTCATATTTTTTCTTTAAGGCGGTCCAATCTTCCCCATGGAAGTCTTTATCATAAAAATTCTCTTCAAAGCCTGCCCAGGCTTCGTAAAACATTTGTTGAAACTCGTCAGACAGGTTTCTTCTGAACGTGTAGTTGATATCGATTTTTTCGACTTTGTTCTTGCTTACATCCAAAGTGTGGATATTTCCTTTTGCCAAAATATAATGTGAATCCCCAGCTGATGAAATTTGATATCCGTTGATTTCTTCATCCAACAGAACTTCAGTTTTATTTTTTTCAAACGGTTTCAGTGTGGTCTTCCACAATTTGAACTTTCCCTCATCATGATTGCTCATGTATATGATATACGTAGTTTCCTCTTTTGAAATCGCATACGGACTATATTGTAAACCAAATGCGGGACTAATACGAACCAAACGTTCCATAAGGCCGTCTTCATTTATCTTTACCGAAGGAGTACTATCCTCTTCAACTTTTTCTTTTTTTTTGGAATCTTTTTTATCCTCATCAGCTTTTGGTTCATCTTTAAAAAGCTTGTCATACTCATCTAAGGTGTATGGATTCTCATATTTATCAAGGGCCATTTGATAAATATGGGCATCTCTCAGCCCATAAGGATAACTGGGCTTGGTGAGGTTTGAGCCAAAGTACAGGTATTTGCTGTCAGTGGACCAGATGGGATTGGTTTCAGTGACGCCGGTTTTAGTAAGATTGGTTACTTTTTTGTCGGCAATGCGAACGGTAAAAACATCTTGTTCAAAATTTCGATAAGCATTGTACAGCACATGGCTTCCGTCAGGGGAAAAATAGGGTTGGGGAGCATATAAAGCCCAAAACTCATCTTTTACCAGCACCTCACTTTTAAACGTTTTAAGGTCAAGCAACCGCATTTCATCGCGACCACTGATGTAAACCGCTTTTTCTTGTTCAGCATCAAAGACAATATTGACATTGTTTCGAAGGTCTTTGGTGTGTCTTTTTTCTTTTTGCGAACCGTCTGCGGCAATGGTAAATAGATTGGTATAACCACCATCGGTTCTGGAGAATAATATGGTTTTATTATCCTTAAGCCAAAGCACTTCTTGAACGCGTTCCTTAGTATTCGTGGGGATGAGTTTGACAAACTTTCCCTTGACATCAGAAACAAAGAGTTCTCCCCTTGATACAAAAGCCAATTTTTTAGTATCAGCGGATACCGAAAAATTCGTGATCTTACCATTGGTCTTAAAATCTTGTTCTTTATCTAATAAGCTTTTATTGGCCAGTTGAACAGCGACCTTTTCCGTTTTTTTACTGGCGACATCATATAAGAACAATTGATAATCTTTGGTAAAGACCACTTTATTTCCGCTTGCGCTTACCTGCGGCCTGCCAATGGAAGTGTCAAAAGAGGTCAATTGATTTTTTTGGTCTGATAGATGGTATAGATTGTATTCCCCATTGGCTTCATCGGAAACAAAGTAAAGTGCTCCGTTTTGGTCTAAAGTTGCCCACATATCCTTACCCAGGTATGAAGTATACTCTTTATACACTTTGGTTTTGGGTTGATACGACTTGATATTGGGATTATAGGCACCCTTATATCGCTTGCGGTTGGTAAAGAACTTACTCTCCCAAGACTCATTGAAAAAGATCTCATTGGTCTTCGGATGCACTGCAATATTGTGTGCATTGTTAAAATAATGCTGAAACAAACGTTGTGGAGTGCCCCCATTAATGGAAACCTTATAACCTGCAAATCGATTCTCACGCCCAGAGGTAAAGTAAATCTCAGATGAGTCCCAAGACCAGCTATCGACCTCATCGGCACTATCATGAAATGTTAGTTGTTTTATGGTGCCACCCTGCATTTTCATTAGATAAACATTGGCATTGCCATCTGCCGTTCCCGTAAAAGCCAACCATTGTCCATCAGGTGAAATTCGAGCTAGGGTCTCATCACCGGCCATACCGGTCAAACGTGTGGCCACCCCACCATTAGAAGGTATTCTCCATAAATCACCATCATGACTAAAAACAATGGTCGAACCATCGGGAGTCAATGTGGGGTCTAAAAGAAAATGGGGTTCTTGGGCGGTCAGTGTAACTATTGCAAAAACCCAAAGAAGGGTAGCTAGTCTTTTGTAGTACATTTGATTTGTTTTTTGATCTCGCTGAAGTTACAAAATTTAGCAGCGAGGTATTTGACCATACTTCCTTATTTTTACAAGCCTATGTGCTGATTATGAAAAACCAGTTATTGCTTTTACTTATTTGTATTGTCCTTTTCATAGGCTGTACTGAAAAAAAAGAATCAATGAAACCGCAAACACTTTTCGTAGGTACGTATACCGACGGGGATAGTGAAGGAATTTACAAGTTGACCTTTGACCCCAACAGCGGAAAATTAAATGACCAAAAACTGGTAGCGGAGCTTCCCAATCCCTCTTTTTTGGCTATTTCCAAGGATAAAAAAAACCTCTATGCGGTGCAAGAGACCGCAGATTTTGATAGTCTGGGAGGTGGTGTCACGGCATTCCGATTAAAGGAAGGGTCCCTTGAATTGCAAAACAGTTTAGGTACCCAAGGGGCACACCCTTGTCATGTGGCATTGTCGAATGATGGTCAACTGGCGGTTTCCAATTATACAGGAGGGAATTTGGCAGTGTTTGATTTGGATGAAGACGGAAGCTTAAAACAAAATCCTCAGGTAATCGATCACAAAGTGTTGGATACCGCTAAAACGGCCCATGTACATAAGGCGCATTTCAATTCGGACGGATTGTTTGTCGCTGATTTGGGATTGGATGCTGTTAAATGGTATTCAAGAAATGGGGAGAAATGGGTCAATGCCCATCAAGCTTCATTGGATATGTTGGCTGGGGCAGGTCCGCGTCACTTTACTTTCAACAAAGACCAAGAATTTCTTTATATCATTAATGAGCTGAATTCGAGCATAACCGTTTTACAGCGAGATGATGAAGGCAGTTATAATGAATTGGAAACTCAAAGTACCTTGGGCGAAGACTTTGATGGCGAGAGCTTCTGTGCAGATATCCATTTATCGGCGGACGGTAAATTCTTGTACGGTTCAAACCGGGGCGAAAATACCATAGTGATTTTTGCGGTCGATGCTAAAACGGGTAAACTTTCAGTAGCGGGTCGAACTGCTGTCGAAGGCGATTGGCCCCGAAATTTTACCATGAGCCCAGATGGAGGGTATTTGCTTGTGGCGAACCAAAGAAGCAATAACATTTCCGTATTTAAAAGGGATTCCAAAACTGGATTGTTGATGTTTACAAGCGAATTTAAAATGGGAGCTCCCGTTTGTTTGGTGTTTAGATAGGGTTTTATTTCCATTCTTTACATGTAGTTCGTTTTGTCATTCTGATGAGGAGTATGCAACGAAGAAGAATCCCACGTACTGTAGCCATTCGAGTGAGAAACACATGTTGTATGAACAAAGTGTGCGGGGATACTTCGTGCCTCAGTATGACATTGAATAGATGCAATTTCTACCCAAAAAACAACTCATGCAGGTATCTTCCTGGAGCCAAGGTGAACCCACCTGCAATCATAATGGCCCCAATATAAAGCAATACCATTTTTCGTTGATGTGATTTCACATTTCCTTTTCTGATTGCCGCATAAGCCGTAGGTACGGTCCAAAGTGTGAGAAAACTGAAAAGATGTATCCAACCAAAATGGTTGAAGAACTGTGGACCAACCAAGGCGGGCATAAATAGGGAAATACATGCCGTAATGAGCATTAATACCATATAAATCTTACCCAACAATCTGTGAATTGGCGTTCCTTTAGTGACCAGCAACAAGTAGGCCCCTAAGAAGATACAGGGAACCACGGTAACCAAATGGGAGAACATTAAAATATCATAATACATAGTACTTGTTTACTTAGCAAAAAAGACTATCAGGGCAATGATGAGTACTATAAAAACAACGGTAAAGAAAATCTTCCAGAAACTATAAGGCCTTGATCCCGATATAGTGCCGTTCTCCCCATTGATAAAGAAATTGTACTGCTTGCCATTAAAGCGATAGGCACTCACATAAATAGGGAGCAAAATATGTTTAAACGTTTCTTCTGATAATTGCATGTCCATACTGGTCACCCTTTGGGTATCACCACCGATATCTTGTCGGCACCAGCGTTCGGCAATACGCTTTGCTTCACCTTTGGCCGATAGATGCCCTTGTTTTAAGGGAATCGTATACTTCTCGGTAACAAATCCCCTTAAAAAACTACTATGGAAGGGTTGTAACAACTTCAGGTTCCAACGTGCAATTTTTGAAGGCACCCTTCCTTTTCGTTGCTGTGAGGCTTTGACCAAGGTGTCATCAACAAAGCCAGATATTTGACCAGAGGCCGCATACCAACGGGTTTTTCGAACACGCTTGGTAATCATTTTGCCCTGTGAATCACGCACCCGTTTGGTTTCATAATAGTATTCTCCACGCTGCCCAGTGTAACCCGCTTGCAATTGCGCATCAAAGGTCCAATAAGGCAGGTAAAGCCCTTTGGTGAATTGGGGGTCTAAAGCTGCTTTTTTGAGGTTGTTTGGTGCGAACCAAAGTTTGCCCACCCAGCGTTTGAAAATTTGAAACGACTTCTTTTGATCTAATTGAAAAGGCAATACTGCACCTGGTAAGATCCAATCTTCTTTATAAGTGTCTTCGAGAACCAAAGGCATACTGCAATACACACAGTGCAGTGATTTATAGTTTTCTTCTATATGCTGGTTTGCACCGCAGTTTTTACAGCGCAACATCGAAATTTCCTCACTGTGTTTTTGGGCGCCCATTTGGTTGAGGTAGGGATACAGTTCCAGCTCTTTAAATCCATTCTCATCAACGGTTATTTCTTCTTTGTGCCCACAATACTCGCAGCTTATGTTTTTGGTGCCGGGTTGGTACTTTAGCTCTGCCCCGCAATTGATACAAGGTTTTTTGAGCTCGGTATTTTGAATTTTTTGTTCCATATTGCGAGGCGCTGGGCGACGAAGTATTCGGCCAAACTATTTAGAAAAGTTCAGCAGATGACTTCGCTTTGCTCGTAATCTCTTTTAAGAATTCGGCAATGGCGGCGGGGTATTGCCTCCTAAGAACGATTTTAATTCCTCCACTTCTTTCAAGGCTGTCCAAGTCGCCATACCCTGTTTCCAAATCAGGCTATCGCGATTAATGGTTCGTCCTGCGAACAGCGCTTTTAATTGATCGAAAGAAACAGGACCTTGTTGCGTGCCATTGGCAGCATAAAAATAGTTCACTTGAACTGGCATTGGTGGTGGCATCGCACCACCTGCTTGCGGCATTGCTTGCTGACCTCCCATCTGTGGACTCATCATACCGCCCATTTGCTGCGCCAGTACAAAGCCCATTCCCATGCCCATACCGGCACCGGCGGTTCCCCCTTCATTTTTGGCGGCTGCCTCGATGGCTTTGGCAGTTTTAAACTTGGTCAGCTTATCAAGGTCTAGTTTATCGATTCGGCTGTATTCGAAGATTTCCTTTTTAAGGTCTTCGGGCATGGAGACGTTCTCAATGTAGAATTTCTCCAATGAAATCCCTACCGATAGAAACTCTGGTTCCATGACCTCTTGACAGGTTTTGGAAAGTTCTGAGGTGTTGGCGGCATATAACTCTATGGGCAGATTGGCCTCACCAACGGTGTCGGTAAATCGGGTAGCAATCAAGCTTTTTAAGTGTTCATTGATTTCGAAATTGGTGAAATTGTTATCCGTTCCGACAATATCGATAATAAATTTACCAGCATCTGCAATTTTAAAGGCGTAGGTGCCGAAAGCACGGATTTCAACCAGGCCAAAACGGTCATCGCTAAGGGTAATCGGGTTTTTGGTGCCCCATTTTTCATCGGTGAACAAATGGGTATTCACAAAGTAGACCTCCGCTTTAAATGGCGAATTGAATCCGTATTTCCATCCTTTTAAAGTAGTCAGGATTGGTAGGTTTTGTGTTGTCAAGTCATAAGTGCCTGGCGTAAACACATCGGCCAATTGGCCTTCGTTCACGAAAACCGCAGTTTGTCCTTCGCGAACAATCAATTTTGCCCCATTCTTTATTTCATTTTGATAGCGCTCAAATCGGTGTGCTATCGTGTCATCGGTATAGTCGAGCCATTCGACAATGTCAATAAACTCATGACTGAGTTTTTCTTTGATTCTACTGAAAATATCCATGAATAGTGTTTTATAGGTTGATAATTTAAAGCTAATAAAAATGCCGTTAGCCAGTATTAAATACGTAGAAAACTAGAAAGTTTTGTTACAAGGTAATTGCAATTTTTTAAATTTTATCGCCAATCGAACAAGTGTAAATGGGTTCATTACCAATGTTCGGTACCTGGCTCACCTTTAAAGGGTCCGGTTAAATTCTTAGTGATCCAACCTGCATAAAATTGCCCGGGCTGGGGAATTACTTTTTCACCGTCCACAAAACAATTCAAGTATTGCGGATAAAATGCATAGCAATCTTTTAAATCTTCATAGGGTTCAAAAGGCTTCGCATAAGACCATGCTACTGGTCTTAAAGGGTCTTCCATAAGTGCCCAGTACTGTGCCTGACCTTTCCATTCACAAAGTGATTGTTTGTTGGCAATGGCCACTAGTGCCGAATGATTGACGTCTTGTGGAGGAATGTAATAGGTTGGTGGACTGGCGGTCTCAAGTATGGCAAAACCGTTTTTTGAGGTGGCAATAGGTATTCCTTGATGATATACTTGAAGGGTTTGTGCTATCCGATCTAAGGCAGGAGGTCGCGGAAAATCCCATACCGACAGTTGTCCTTTTTTTGGTGATTCTGCGAAAGGGGGGCGTTTTGAACCATCATACTCCCACTTCTCCCGAGCTTTCAAAAGCCAGTCTGGTATATTTTTTTTAGACGAACTGTTTGCTGATTTCATATGTTCTACTATGAGGTCTGCCTAGAGCATTCCTAAATAGTTCAAGATAAGCACTAAAGAGAGTACTAAAAAGCTAAACGCAGGAAAAGATTTTTTTAATGGATCATGTACCCTTAAATGCATGCCAATAGCACCTGCCATTAAAACTGCCATCAACACCGCTGCATAAATCGTAAGTGACTGAAACCATATGGAAATCAAGAGGGCTGAAGCACTGAGAACCTTTAGGCCACCAATTACGTACATCACGGTTTCAGAAAGATTATAGGTTTTGAACTCTTCGCGCATGCTAGAAGCCTTTCCTCCGCGCCACACAGTGGGCTTGTTGAATCTAAGAAACCATACATTGATAATACTAATGAAAATAAAAATTTTGATGCCTACAACTAAAAATTCCATTTTGTTTAATTAAATTTATGAAAAGCTAAACAAAATAGATGGTATATCCAAATTTTTCTGAATTCTCTACAAGTCTGACGCTGCTCCTATTGTTTTCTGCCATTTCTTTTTTTGGTTTTGGGATCAGTTGCCTGATTACACCTTATATGGTTCATGAATTCGAACGATACGGACTGCCCAAATACCGCGTTTTGAATGGTTACCTTCAGATTGCTGGAGCCCTTGCCCTTTTGGCCGGTTTTTACGAAAAATCATTTGCCATATTGGCCAGTGCTGGTCTAGCCATATTGATGTTGTTGGGTTTTGGTATCAGGATAAAGATACGCGATGGAATAATGAAGGCTTTACCGGCATTGTGCTATTTGGTCTTAAATACTATAATATTAATTAGCCTTTTAAAGACTCGATAGACATAAACTACTTTAAATTTATAAACTCAAATCAAAATGAAAGAAAAACAAAAAGCGATAAATGGAAAGGCAAAATCAGAAAAACCGTTGTTGGCAGATATGCATTTAGATGGTGTTCGCTTTGACCGTCGTATTTTAGCAGCGAAAAGAAATGAGGATACTTACAACATGGATCCCGTTGAACTAAAACAAAAAAAACCAGGTGAATAAGAATGTACTGGGCACTGAATTACAACTTTGTTGCAATGCCCCCAAAACAGGTTTTTACCGTGACGGTTTTTGCCGAACCGGGCCTGAAGATGTGGGTACCCATGTGGTCTGCGCTATTATGACCGAAGAATTTCTTGGCTACACCAAGGCACAGGGGAATGATTTGAGTACGCCCATTCCAATCTATCAATTTCCCGGACTTCAACCAGGCGATAAATGGTGCCTTTGTGCATCTCGTTGGAAACAAGCTTACAAAGCCGGTAAGGCCCCCGAAGTGATTTTGGAGGCAACCCACGAAAAGGCCCTACAGCTAATTGAATTCGAATGGTTGTTGGAACATAAATATGCACCATATGATTAAGGCAGTACTTTTTGATATGGATGGGGTCATTATTGACTCAGAACCTTTACATCAAAACGCCTATCATGGTATGTTCAAAGCGGTAGGCATTGAAGTTTCCGCAAATTTATATGAAAGCTTCACAGGTCAAGCCACCTTGCACATTTGTAGACAACTGGTCAATCATTTTAAATTACAACAAACCCCAGAAGAATTGGTCAACATTAAGCGGCGTATTTTTAAGGACCTGTTTTTTAATGACCCCGAGTTGGATTTAATTCATGGGGTTCGTGAACTGATTCAAGATTACCATAAAAACGGACTCACCTTAGTGTTGGCAAGCTCGGCCTCCATGCCGAATATCAATAACGTTTTTACGAAGTTTGATTTGAACCAATACTTTAAAACAAAATTAAGCGGGGCGGATTTAAAAGCATCAAAACCGCATCCTGAAATTTTTATCAAAGCGGCAGAGGCTTCCGGTTTTCGCAAAGAAGAATGTATGGTCATTGAGGATTCTACCAATGGAATCAAAGCTGCCCATTCCGCGGGAATTTATTGCGTAGGCTTTAAAAGTCCACATTCCAAAAATCAAGACTATACCTTGGCCAACAAAGTAATCACCTCTTTTAAAGAAATATATTTTGCTAAATTAGATAAGCTCTAAATCGGCAGCCAAAGTATGGGCCGCAGCTTCGCCAGAGGCCATGGCTGCATTCAAAGAACCACTCAATATGTAGTCACCGGCTCTGAAAATGCCTTCGGAAACTTTGGCTCGGTCGCTTGACAGCTGCATCTGAAGCTGTGTTGTATCGGGTAGTGCCCGTTGAATGGTATACTTTTTCAAAAAGGATTTGGCTGCAATGCCACAATGCAATTGTAATTCTTCACAGACCTTTTTCACCAGATCATCTTCATTCAATTCGTGTGCTTTTACAACCGTCACGGACAGTACGGGGTCTCCTCCGGCTTTTTGTTCGAAAGGATAATACAGGTTGTTGATCAGTGCGTTTTCATCAGCTACCAAACCAATGGTTCCCGCTTCAAAGGCGTGCGTGTCAACGGTAAAATAGAGATTGTCACAGCTTTTCCAATTTACGGAACCCATATCAATAGTGCCCGTTTTTGGATGCAGCGGAACGGTAACCACTATGGCATCACTAGGCAATACCCTACCATTTGCCAAAGTAATGAGGCCAGCTTCTACTTTAACAACCTTCGTGTCGTATCGGAATTCACTTTTTTTCAACTGGTCAACCAGCTGTGTTGAAATAGCACCTATACCCTTTTGTGGAACCGCCGCATAGCCTTCGCCAAACATCTTAAAGACAAATTCAAAAAGTCGGGATGAGGTTTTCAATTCTTCCTCTAAAAAAATACCGGTAAAAAAGGGTCGAAAAAAGTTGGTTATGATTCGGTCTGAAAATCCAAAACCTTTTAGGTAGGCCAAAGTGCTTTGTTCTTTGGAGGAAAAGATTTCGGCTATGGATTTCTTTTTGAGATGTCGCGTCAACTTAAAGATTTTGAGTTTATCGCCAACAGAACCTACGGTTGCGAATAGGGTGGGCCATAAGGCTGAAATATCGCGTAAAGGATCACCGATTCGTTGTTTGTTGCCATTTTTAAAAATCAGGGCGCCGGGTTTGAACTGTTTTAGGTGTAACGTATCGTAATCTAAATATTTTTGTGCTTGTGGGTATGCGGTCAGCAACACCTGAAAACCATGGTCGTAGAGTACGCCATCAATGGTATCCGTCTTTACGCGTCCACCAGGGGAATCCGTAGCCTCTAAAAGTACAGGTGAGTATCCTTTCGCCTCTAAGTTTTTGGCAGCGATCAATCCGCTGATTCCTGCGCCAACAATATGGACTTTTGCTGATTTGTTTTTCATGGAATTCATCAATTAAAAACAAAAATAAGCGGTTTTAGTATAAAGAAGTCTTAATTTTTGATAACGGCTATTGCCTCAATTTCGACACCCCAACTGGGCGCCCCAAGAGTCTCGACACCTACTAAAGTGCTTGCGGGCATATCGGTATCACCCAACAATTCTTTGCGCACGGCCCGAAAGGTATCTAAATATTCAGGTTGGTAATTGACTACAAAAGTGTTGTATTTGACCACATCTTTAAATGTAGCGCCGGTATTTTCCAAGGTTTTTAAAAGGTTACTAATGGCATCACGAAATTGCGCTTCAAAATCTTCTCCCTCACCAACTTGCCCCGAGATGTAAATGGTCTGTACACCATTATTCTCAACAATAACAGCTTCTGAATATCCCTGTCTTGGGTCAACGTGGGTTTTTGAAAAGGTATCGGATTTTACCGAGTTTTCTTGCGAAGGTGGCGTTTCGGTCTTACAGCTTAAAACAAATAACAATACGATGAAAAAGGAAGGTTTCATGGATTTTGAATTTAACCTCAAGATACCGGTTTTTCAGTTGTATGAAGTATGCTAATCCCTAGTTTTTTCTAAATAGATTTCCTATGCGCTTAAAAGTCGTTGGTTTTTCTAGAATCATCACTTCTCCCATAATATGCATATCTTCTTTCAAGGTCACATTCAATAAGGTTGTCCCTGTATTTACAGTATGTACTGTAGTGGTAAAACCAAGTGTACTGAACACTAAATTATGATGTTCTTTTAGTATTGCGCGAGGAATCGAAAGTTCGTATTGCCCATCATGATTTGCCCGAACACTAATGTTAGTGCCCTCAAGAACTACACTTGCTCCTGCTAATGGTTGTTCACCATTGCTAATAAACCCTTTAATTGTAATCGTATCGTTTTGCGTTGGTCGAGGAGCAATACGCCCCAACACAAAATCAGTTTCTACTTGATGGGCAGGAGTTTTTTTTACCGATTGCGCGGTCGCTACTGTAGGAATTGCCATTGCCAATACTGAGGTAAACCCTAAAAGTGCCGCATTGCGCTTAAAGTTACTTCGTGTAATAGATGGTAAGGGCGTGTTGAGTTGTTCTGGTTTAAAACGGCCGCAAATATTTTGATCGGTGTCGAGTTTGCGTGCTAATTCTGTTTTTGAGGTATTGGTAAAATCCAACACTTCTTTGGAACAGCTTTGACAGAAGGCCCCTTTTTGGGTCGGGGTCATTTGATTCCAATTTTCAGAACAGGGTTTGGGGATACTGATTTTTAAGCTCATAACGATTTTTCTATGCCCCTAAACTAATCTTGGCACCCTTGTTATAAAAACAATAATGAGTGAACGATACACTGTAATGCGTAAGTAGACCTTAAGTGGGCAGTATGAGGTAAGGAATCCCTAAAAAAGCGAACCAAATGATTCCGTACTTTGTAAGTCATGAAAAAGCGAAAATTCAAAATCAGTGACATTTTATTCGGACTTTTCATCCTATTGCTATTGGTGCCTCAGACCCGAAAACCAATTCAGGTAGCATTGAACAGTTTAAAAGTGAAAATTTGGTCTCCTTCAGCAGTTGATGAAGAGGATCAAACCCAGATTGTCCCTTTTGACTATCAGTTGGCTACAGTTGACGGTGCGGAAACCTCGATTTCCATTGGCAAGGGTAAAGTGACCTTTATTAGTTATTGGGCAACCTGGTGCCCCCCTTGTATTGCCGAATTGCCCAGTATTCAAAAATTACATGACGATTACGGAAATCAGATTGATTTTGTATTGATTACAGATGAAAATGTAGAAAAAGTGAAAGCCTTTTTAGCAAAAAAGCAATATGAGTTGCCCGTTTTTATATCACGAATGCCCGCTCCGACCATGCTTTCAGAACCTAGCATTCCTACGAACTACCTAGTTGATCAGAATGGGAAAATAGTAATCAAAGAAAAGGGTGCCTCAGATTGGAACAGTAAAAAGGTTAGGGAGGTTTTGGATGGACTTCTAAAATAAACAATTGCTATTTTTTGATTTTCTTGGCTTCTTCCAAAAGCTTCAATACCCTTTCTTTTGGCAAGGCTTCAATAGATCGACCTTTGAAACCAGTAGTGGTTTCAGCAACAAAAAGGGAGTTCAAAATAGCTTCTTCGGTCGCTTCGATGGCCGCTAAAAATAGTGGGGTCATTGCTTCATTTCGTAAGGTTGTTGTGGTGTGGGTCATTGCCTCACTTTGATAAGGGATGCGGCAATTCTCGGCAGTTGAAACCGCAATCACGTAATCACCACTACCATTGCTGGCAATGCCGCCCGTTTTTGCAAGCCCAAGCATTGCCCGTTTGGCCAAACGTTCTAAATTTCTACTATCTAGCGGGGCGTTGGTCATAATGACCATCATACATGAGCCATCGGCTTCATACTTAAAGCTATCGGAATAGCGTCCTAATTTTTTGCCGACGGCAACCCCATCGACTTCGATCACCCCACCAAAATTGCTTTGTACCAGAACGCCTAAGGTATAGCCCCCGGCCTTTGCAGGGAGTACCCGAGAAGCCGTACCGATACCTCCTTTATAGCCAAAGCAAATGGTTCCAGTTCCGGCACCTACATTACCTTCCAATACCACTCCAGAATTCGAACTGGCAATGGCATCAAAGACCGCTTTTTCATCAATATGGCGACCCCTGATATCGTTTAGATAACCATCGTTGGTTTCCCCGACCACTGCATTTACGGAACGCACATTTTCATTTTCTGGTAATGCCAAGGTATAATCCACCAATGCATTGACAGCCGTTCCTACACTTAAGGTATTGGTCAATACGATGGGCGTTTCCAAATTTCCCAGTTCCTTGACCTGTGAGTAGCCGGCTAATTTTCCGAAGCCATTACCGATATAAATGGCCGCAGGCACCTTCTGTTGAAAAAGGTTTCCGGTATGCGGTAAAATGACGGTGACGCCCGTTCTAATAGCTGAGCCTTTACTTATTGTAGTATGACCTACTTGTACCCCTGGCACATCGGTAATGGCATTTAATGGTCCAGGTTTTAAAACCCCGATTTCAATACCATAGTCACGAACCCGATTTTGGGCTTGCCCAAGGGAGGATTGTCCTATAAAAAGTACTATTAAGATTGATATGGTCGCCTTCATGTAATGTTTCCGTGTTGTTCTAGATTTAAAGCTAGTTAAAATGATCTGCATTCATTCTTGATTTCGATTACTGAGGTTGCTCAGGGGGCCATCTCGATAATTCCGCTTCTGCGGCTAAATAACCAAAACCGGCCCAATTGCCCTCTTCTAAAAGGGTTTCGTAAAGTGTCTTGGCCTTTTCTAAATCCCCATTATAATGATACCAATGTGCTACCCCATAGCGCACTGCTTCACTGGCACCTGCAGCGCCATTTCCTATGGGATTGTTTTCATCCAAAAGCCCTTTATAAAATAGTAATAGTTGATGGTACCCCTCATTTTCCAAAATGTTCATTTCGGTTATAATGGGTCGTAGTACTTCTTGCGCTTCTTCTTTTTTTTCCATTCTGCGCAATATCATGTACAACCAATGCGCCGCCGCTACCCGCATATCGTCATTGGCGGAAATAGCATAGCAACGTTGAAAATTTTTCAATGCCTCTGGCCAGTTTGCCTTTAAATAATAGGCAAGGCCTAAATGGTAAAAAATATTGGTATGTAAACTTGAAACGGGCTGGTTGAATCTATTAGGAATACCATCAGGTTCGATACGGTCTTTGGTTCCATCAATCAATAGGGCAGCTTTTTCAAAATCTATAATGGCCTTGTCCAGTTGGCGTGTGCTGATGTAACGATGTCCTCGATGTCGATAAAAACGCGGATCTTCAGGAAACTTTTCGATTCCTTCGCTGAAAATGGAGATTGCTCTTTGATAATCGCCTAAATAGGCGGTACGTCTGCCATACCAAATAATGGTTTCAGGGTTATTGCCATCGTGTTGGTATTCATGTAGTGCTTCAAGATAGTTATTGACTTTCAAAGAATCTTTGGAGGTTATTTGCGCACTAATTAGCGATTTGTTAAGCAAAGATTTTCCTTGTAGGGTGTCAATTTTCACAACCGTTTCTTGTGGAACTTTTACTGCCTTTTTACAACTAGAAAAGAAAAGAGCGAGTAAAACAATGACAATGTAGTTTTTCATGATGTCGGGTGTTGGCATAAATGGAACAAGGTATTTTCAACAATAAATTATTGCTATCCACACTAAAATAAGGAATCCTTTTTTTCTTACTTTTAGAGGGACTAATTCAAATGGTGTTTTGCCCGCAATTACAGTCATCTTATAGCTAAGTATTGATACATGTGATTGTCAACCAACCACCAACCAAAAAGAAGACTACAATGAAAACTTTGCTCCCAAAGGTAGGTATGTTCTTGCTGACGTTTTGCCTTTTTACAATTTCAACAAATTCACAACGAAGAAAATCCAATGCAACACCTAAAGTTCCTGCGGAGCTCTATTCAAGTTTAGAGTATCGTTCTATTGGGCCACATCGTGGCGGACGTTCGGCTGCCGTTACAGGCGTGCCTGGTGAACCCAATCTTTTTTATTTTGGGGCTACTGGTGGTGGAGTTTGGAAAACGCTGGATGGTGGCCGTACTTGGGCCAATATTTCTGATGGGTATTTCGGGGGTAGTATTGGTGCCGTTGAGGTTTCTAAAAGCGACCCGAACGTCATCTACGTCGGTGGTGGTGAAAAGACGCTTCGGGGAAATGTTTCTAGTGGTTATGGCATTTGGAAGACAGAGGATGCGGGTAAGACCTGGACCTCGGCAGGACTCAAAAATAGCCGTCATGTACCACGTATTCGCATTCATCCAACAGACCACAATACCATATACGCTGCCGTATTGGGAAACATCTATAAACCGACCCAAGATCGTGGGGTTTATAAGAGCACTGATGGTGGAAAAACGTGGGGCAAGAAATTATATGTAAATGACCAGTCTGGTGCGGTAGATTTGACATTTGACCCCAACAACCCCAGAATTTTATATGCCTCAACATGGCGCGCACAACGCACCCCATATTCGTTAAGTAGTGGAGGCGAGGGTTCCGCACTTTGGAAAAGTTCGGATAGTGGCGAAACTTGGACTGAAATTTCGAAAAATGAAGGTTTTCCAAAAGATACTTTGGGTATTATCGGGGTAACCGTTTCACCAAAGAATAGCGAACGTGTTTGGGCCATTGTAGAAAATAAAGAAAAAGGAGGATTGTATCGTTCTGAAGATGGCGGAAAAACATGGGCCCAAGTAAACAGTGAACGTAAGCTACGTCAACGTGCTTGGTACTACACCCGCGTGTATGCCGATACCGAAGATGAAGATGTGGTCTATGTACTTAATGTACGTTACCATAAATCTACTGATGGTGGTAAAACCTTTAATACCTTTAACGCCCCTCATGGTGACCACCATGATCTCTGGATAGCCCCAGAGAACAGTAAGCGCATGATTATTGGCGATGATGGGGGAGCCCAAGTTTCTTATGACGGGGGTGAAACATGGAGTACCTATTACAACCAGCCTACCGCGCAATACTATCGCGTGACTACGGATAATGCCTTTCCATACCGCATTTACGTTGCACAACAAGATAATTCAACACTTCGAGTGAACCACCGTTCAGATGGGTCTTACATCACTGAAGATGATTGGGAACCTACCGCAGGGGGAGAATCGGCACATATTGCCATTGACCCGACCAATAATGAAATAGTATACGGGGGAAGTTACGGAGGCTTTTTAACCCGGGTGAACCATGATGCCGGAACGGTACGGGGAATCAACGTGTGGCCCGATAACCCTATGGGTTATGGCGCCGAGGGAATGAAATATCGTTTTCAATGGAATTTCCCTATTATTTTTAGCAAGCACGACCCAAAGAAATTGTACACTTTCAGTAACCATGTGCATATGTCGACCAATGAAGGACAAAGCTGGCAATTGTTGAGTGGTGATTTAACCAGGAATGATCCCGATAAATTGGTCAGTAGTGGCGGCCCAATAACCCAAGATAATACGGGGGTAGAATATTACTGTACGATTTTCGCTGCAAATGAGAGTCCGCTCAAAGAAGGCCTTATGTGGGTCGGTAGTGATGATGGCTTAATCCATATTACCAAAGATGGAGGCCAGAATTGGGAAAATGTGACACCGACCAATATGCCCGAATGGAATATGATCAATAGCATTGAACCTTCGGCTTTTGATGAGGGAACTTGCTATGTAGCGGCCACCCGATATAAATTAGGGGATTTTTCGCCCTACCTTTATAAAACCACTGATTACGGTAAAAGTTGGAAAAAAATAACGAACGGTATAGAAAGTGAGCATTTTACACGTGTCGTTCGCGAAGACCCAAAACAAAAGGGCTTGTTGTATGCAGGTACGGAAACAGGGATGTATATCTCTTTTAATGACGGTACCAGTTGGGAGAAGTTTCAGTTAAACCTTCCCATAGTTCCGATAACCGATTTGGCCGTTAAAGACAATAATTTAATTGTAGCGACCCAAGGCCGTAGCCTTTGGATTATTGATGACCTTTCTGTGTTGCACCAGACCAAAACTTCTGATGCCGGTGCGGCAATGAAATTGTTTGCGCCTAAAGACAGCTATCGAACCAAAGGCAGGGCAGCAAGCAAACCAAGTTTAACAGCTGGTCAAAACCATCCCAATGGTGTGGTAACCCATTTCTATATAAAAGATATGTCTGAGAAAGACAGTATTAGTCTTACTTATACCTCAATGAAAGGAGATACTTTAGCCAATTTTAGCACTTTGGCAAAAGAGAAAGACAAAAAGTTGAAAGTTGAAAAAGGGGGGAACACCCATGTTTGGAATACCCGTGGCAAAGGAGCTGAAAAATTAAAGGGCATGATTTTCTGGTGGGCGAATTTTAATGGTGCAAAAGCGGTACCGGGCAGTTACAAAGTACATTTGAACGTTAACGGAGATACACAAACACAAACATTTAAAATAGTTGCCGATCCACGTGCAGAAGTTTCGGTTGCCGATATGCAAAAGCAATATGACTTTATTACAAGCATCAACACTACGGTAGACAAGGCACATAAATCCATCAAAAAAATTCGGGGAATCAATAAAAAGTTAGCGGCATTTGCGAAACAATACAAAGGCAATGATGCGACGAAAGATTTGGTCGAAAAGGCTAAAAAGATGAAGGAAGGATTTGAGGAAATTGAAAAAGCACTTTATCAAACAAAAAATAGAAGTAATCAAGATCCACTTAATTTCCCTATTCGCTTAACGAACAAGCTTGCCCATTTAAATAGCCTTGTGAGCTTAGATGATTTTCCACCAACGGCCCAAGATATTGCGGTCAAAAATGAAATGACAACAAAAATCAATGCGCAGTTACAGGCATTTGATGCTATGGTTGATAAAGAAATGAAAGCGTTCAATGCGCAGTTCAATGCCCTGAATTTAGAGTATTTGAGTGTAGAAGAGTAGCTAGATTAAGATGTACGGTGTATATCACAAATCAAGTACCATTACTTAGAGTGGAGTAGAGAAGCTTTTTTTAAATTGTCAAAACCTGTATCTCGACTCCGCTCGATATGACAGGGTTTTGTGAGATTCAAAGAGAATATGAAATTCTACTATGTTTATATGGTCGAATGTGCTGACAAATCAATTTATGTTGGATTGACAAATAACCTGGAACGTAGACTTCAAGAACACAATTTCGGTCTAAATGATAACTCATATACTTCGAAAAGGCGACCTGTGAAACTCGTTTTTAACCAAGAGTTTATGCAATTTTCACAAGCCGAAATTTTTGAAACGAAGATTAAAGGATGGAGTAGGTTAAAGAAAATTGCTTTGGCAAATGAAGACTTTGATTTATTGCCTATTCTTGCTGAATGCAAAAACGATTCTCATCATAAGAATAAGTAGATTAAGTTTTAAAGTTTAATTGGTGCAGACTGTCATATCGAGCGGAGTCGAGATATATTTTTGACTGGTTCGTTAAATTTTATTTCCTGTTTCATACGAATCGATTTCAGATACATTTTAATGTGTTAGATTTATCCTCAATTAAATTAAGAATGCCCCAAGAACCTAAACAGTTTTATCGAGTTCAACAAACCAAATTTCAGGTAGGGCTAAAAGAAATCAAAACAAGGCTAAATACTTCCAGCACCTTAAGATTACTTCTCATAGCCCTATTGGCGGCCATGGTATATTTTTTATGGGAAAACACGCAGCAATTATTGGTCGTAAGCTTGGTTATAATCGTACTGTTTGTGTTTTTGGTAGTACGGCACAATGGCTTGAAATATCAGAAAGATATCTTGAAGGCCCTGGTTTTACAAAATGATGTTGAACTAAGGGTTTTACAGCGTAATTTTCATGACCTTCCAGATGGGAATAGCTACAAAGACCCCGCGCATCCTTTTAGTCAAGATATTGACTTGTTCGGCAAAGGATCATTTTATCAATATATGAATCGCACCTCCCTTAAAAGCGGTGCCGATACCCTTGCAAGACTGTTATTGTCAAATGATATTAAGACCATCGGTGAAAAGCAGGCTGCCATCAACGAATTGTCTGAAATGCCTGAATGGCGCCAAAAGTTCGGTGCCGTGGCTTCTTTGGTAAAAACTGAGGTTAGTGCTGAAAGCGTCGTTCAATGGTTAAAAGGATATAAGTCTTTTTTGCCTAAAAAGGTAAGGCTACTTAGCGTATTGTTTTCCTCTATATCCATTTTAAGTTGGGTGTTTTATTTTTTGGATTTGTTGTCAGGGTACGTGGTTTTTATGGTATTTCTTTTAGGATTGGGAATCACCGGGCGCTACCTCAAAAATGTGGGACGATTAGCCGCACATACCACTCAAGCCCAAAGCACGTTTCGCCAATATGCCAAACTTATTTCGTTGTTGGAAACGCAAGATTTCACCTCAGTGCTATTGCGTAACCAAAGGGGTGCTACTATTGGGGATTCAATGAAGGGTTCAAAAATTTTAAAACAGTTCTCTAAATTATTAGACGCCTTAGATCAGCGAAATAATATTGTCATTGGCATCGTTGCCAATGGATTCTTATTGCGAGACCTGTTTGTGTGTAAAGCGATTGAGCAATGGATTGAGACCTACCGAGATTCGGTTCCGAGATGGTTTGATGCCATAGCGTTCTTTGATGCCTATAACAGTCTGGGTAATTATGCCTTTAACCATCCTGATCATACCTACCCAAAAATCACGACTTCTGAAAATACCTTGATTTGTAAGTCAGCAAGGCATCCTTTATTGAATCCAAAAAATGCCGTAGCCAATGATTTTACCATAGGCACTAGTGAGTTTTTTGTGATTACAGGGGCAAATATGGCCGGTAAAAGCACTTTTTTACGTACCATCGGCTTGCAACTGTTGATGGCAAATGTGGGTTTGCCCATTTGTGCGGATACTGCTAGTTATACCCCCATCAAGTTAATCACTAGCATGCGAACTACCGATAGCCTCACTGATGACGAAAGCTACTTTTTCAGTGAACTGAAACGGTTGAAGCTTATTATTGAGACCATAGAAAAAGAACCTCATTTTATCATTTTAGATGAAATATTGAAAGGGACCAATAGTACTGATAAGGCCACGGGTTCCAAAAAGTTCATCGAGAAATTGGTGGGCTTGAATACTTCAGGATTAATCGCAACACACGACTTAAGTCTTTGTGAAGTAGCGAACAGCCTGAATGCCGTAAAGAACTATTATTTTGATGCCCAAATTGTAAATAACGAACTCTTTTTTGATTATACCTTTAAAGAAGGTGTTTGCCAAAATATGAACGCAAGTTTTCTGCTTCACAAAATGGGTATTGTAGACTGATATTCAAAAAACCATCAACCATGAAAAAACTAGTATTTATTTGTTATGCGCTGGCAATAACCACCGCTTTTGCACAAACCGCCGAAGAATATTTCAAACCTTTAAAATTTAGAAACATTGGCCCGTTTAGAGGCGGACGTTCGGTTTCGGCTTCAGGCGTAGTTGGTGACCCGATGACGTATTATATGGGAACCACAGGTGGTGGGCTATGGAAAACGGAAGATGCCGGGCAACGTTGGAATAACATCTCAGATGGTTTTTTTGAAATGGGGTCTGTTGGAGCCGTTGCCGTGTCGACCTATAACACGAATATTGTTTATGTTGGTATGGGAGAACATGCACCACGTGGTGTAATGACATCCTATGGCGATGGTGTTTATAAGTCTACTGATGCAGGAAAGACCTGGAAGCATATGGGTTTGAAAGAGACCCATCATATTTCGCGCATTATCATTCATCCAACCAATCCTGATATTGTCTATGTCGCGGCGCAAGGGCAATTGTATGGACCAAACAAAGAACGCGGAATTTATAAATCTACCGACGGAGGAAAGACTTGGAAAAACACACTTTTTGTAAATGAATTGACAGGGGCTTCCGAACTTTCGATGGACGCAAACTATCCAGAAATCATGTATGCGGCCATGTGGGAACACCAGCGTAAACCCCATATGGTAGTCAGCGGAGGAGCAGGCAGTGGACTCTATAAATCTACGGATGCTGGGGAAACCTGGACAGAGTTGACCGAAGGGCTACCGAAAGAGAAAGGAAAAATGGCGATTTCCGTGAGTCCGGCAAATTCGAATAAGGTCTATGCCTTGATCGAAAGTGATTCCAATGCGGATAAAGGGGGACTTTTTGTTTCGAACAATGCCGGAAAATCATGGACCATGGCAAGCGGTGATAACCGCCTGGTGCAGCGTGCTTGGTATTATATTGAAGTATTTACAGATCCACAAGATGAAGATATCGTTTATGTGTTGAGTGCACCCGCCCTTCGTTCATTGGATGGCGGAAAAAATTGGGAACGCATTTTAGGAACGCATGGTGATTACCATGACCTGTGGATCAATCCGAAGAATTCCTTAAACATGGTTATTGCGAATGATGGTGGCGCAGCGGTTACTTTTGACTTCGGAAAAACATGGTCATCACAGGTCAATATGCCTACGGGGCAGTTTTATCGCATTAATACCGATAACCTTTTTCCATATAATATTTATGCTGGTCAACAAGACTATTCTTCTGCTATGGTGGCCAATATGTCTGTGGGTAGGGGAGGCATTACCATGGCTGACTTTAGTCCTTCTGCGGGCGGAGAAAGTGCTTTTTTGGCCTTTGACCCTGATAACCCGAGATATGTCATGGGAGGAAGTTATTTAGGTACCATTGATGTTCTAGATATGGAATCTAAGGCCTCAACACAGGTTATGGCGGCACCTATTCAATATTTAGGACGGGAAGCCCGTAACATGAAGTATTTGTATAATTGGAATGCACCTACCCTACGTTCACAACATGAAGAGAATACATTTTACCATGGAGCGCAATTGTTATTGCGAACCCGGAATATGGGCGTTACTTGGGAAGAAATGTCCCCCGATTTAACTCGTGATATTGATGCCAAACAAGGTAATGGCGGTGGACCCTATACCAACGAAGCCGTTGGTGCCGAAAATTATGGAACATTAGCTTATGTTTTGGAATCACCACATGAAGCAGGTGTTTTTTATACGGGGAGTGACGATGGTTACGTACACATCACTAAAGATAATGGTGAGAGCTGGCAAAACATTACCCCGAAAAACTTAGGGGAATCTTTAGTAAATGCTATTGAGGTTTCCCCACATGATAAAGCTACTGTTTATATAGCCACTACAAAGTACAAATTCAACGATCATACCCCAGCGATTTATAAGAGCACGGATTACGGTAAAACTTGGGCGAGTATTAACTCTGGAATTCCCAATGGTGCCTTTACCCGTGTGGTCAGGGAAGATCCCACGCGAAAAGATTTGCTCTATGCCGGTACTGAAAAAGGGCTTTACCTCTCTTGGAATGGCGGACAAACTTGGAAACCTTTTCAACTCAACCTGCCAAAAACCCCGATTACGGATATTAAAATCCATCAAGGCGATTTGATTGTCGCTACCTCAGGTCGCGCATTTTGGATATTGGATGATTTAACACTATTAGCGCAATACGAGCCTACGCAGAAAGGGTTGAGGTTGTATAAGCCCAATGCCGCTATGAATGGTTTATGGTATAGCCCTATGAGCGGAAACACCGATAACTTTAATGGTATGAATACCTTGTCTGGGGTAAATCCTGCAAGTGGTATGGTGTTGTACTATGAATTACCCAAATTGAATGATTCCACTGCAATTACTATGGATATTTTGGATGCGTCTGGAAAAACGGTACGGAGCTTTTCTTCTGAGAAGGATAAAAACTACAAACCTCACAATGGAGGGGGACCAAGAAGAGCCCCAACCCTATCGAAGAAAGAGGGTTTAAACCGTTTTGTCTGGGATTTAAAAACCCCGATTTTACCCGGAATACCGGGTGCCTATATTGAATCTCGTTTTAGTGGTCATGTAGTACCACCTGGAACTTACACGGTAAGTCTCACGGCAGGCAACGAAACAAAAACAATCGAAGGCGAAATCGTTGCCATGCCAACCTATAAAACCACTACAGAACAGTACGCAGAATACCACACTTTTATGACCGACATGGAGCAGCGTTTGACCGAAATGCACAAAACCGTAAATAGGCTGTATAAGGCACAAGGGCAGTTAAAAGAAGTCTTGAACGATGTTAAGGATGCCACACTTAAAGAAGAAGGGGGCAAATTATTGGAACAATTGGTTGCCTGGGATAAAGACATGGTCCAACGTAAATCAAAGGCGTATGATGATGTGGAGAATTTTCCCAACAAATTCACTGCAGAATATTTATTTTTAATTGATGCTACCAATAGTACCATACCAAGGGTCAATCAACCTTCAAAAGACCGAAAGGCAGAATTGGATGCGCAATGGTCGGCTTTGAAGGCAAGGTCGACTACTTTAAGGAAAACGGCAATTCCGGAATTCAATAAAAAACTTTGGGATGCTGGTATCGGTGCAATTAGGCTTTAAAGTTATTGGTTTTTAGTTGTTGGTTGCCTGAATTGATAAATTTGCTATAAACAAACGGCCACTAACCGTTAACTAAATGGAATATTACAACTACATAAAATCGCTACACCTTATTTTTGTGGTAACCTGGTTTGCGGGCCTGTTTTACATTCCCAGACTATTCATTTATCATATCGAGGCCAATGACAAGCCATCCCCAGAGAAGGAAATTCTTACTACGCAGCTAAAACTGATGACCAAGCGGTTATGGTTTATTATAAGCTGGCCATCTGCTGTACTGTGTACCTTTTTTGCAGTTTGGCTGCTGGTATTAATGCCAGGATGGCTAGAACAATCTTGGATGCACATAAAACTCGGTTTTGTTTTGCTTTTGATTTTATATCACTTAAAATGCCATCAAATTTTCAAACAATTTCAGCGCGACGAGGTCAAATACACGTCAAATTTTATGCGAATTTGGAATGAGGCTACCACAATCATTTTGTTTGCCGTGGTGTTTTTAGTGGTCTTGAAAAGTGCCTTTAATTGGATTTATGGGGTAGTAGGAATCATTGTTTTGGGTATACTCTTAATGCTGGGTATTAAACTTTACAAAAGGATTCGGGATAAAAATCCGAATGCTTGATATTAAAAATTCTTGGTTTTAATAGAAGCTGATTTTGATTAACCCGTTTTTGCGTTTGAACTTGATTCTTGCGTTTGAACTTGCTTTGGTTCGATTATTGCTAACTTTATGTTCAAACTCGAAAGCAGTTGTTTAAAAAAATCTCTCTTCGCTCCCGTATTTTTTTATCCATGATCATGCTGGTGTTGATTGCATCGGTATTGATTGCAGGGGTAACCCTTTTTCAATATCAAGAGCAGTCACAAGACTACCATGAAAATAGATTGGAACGTAAAGAAGAACAGATCTTGCAGAGTATTGACTATGTGTTGCGAGAGACCACCTACGAGCCGATAACGGAGAATTTAGAGTTCATTTTTAAAGATGAGATTTATAAGATTGCCGATGTCCAAAATGTAAATTTTAATATTTATGACCTTGACGGGGCACTTATAAAAAGTTCAAAACCCGCTTTTGAGGCCGATTCCGTTTCAAATTGTTTGGATGCTGAAGTACTGAACAATCTTCTAGAGAGTCCTGAAAAACGATATGTAGAAGAAAAGAGTACAGCCGGCGATAACTACCAGGCGACGTATAAGTACATCACCGATTTGAAGTTCAAGCCGATTGGTATTATGAACCTCCCGTATTTTGAAGACAACTCATTCAATGATATGGAGTTGCGCGAGTTTTTCATGCGCTTGGGCGGGGTCTACTTTCTGATGTTGATTTCGGCGATTGTGCTGGCCTATTTTATTTCAAAGTATATCACACGTTCGTTACAAACCATCTCAGATAAAATGACCCAAACCAATTTGACCCGTCGTAATGAGAAAATCGTTATTGATAATCCCACCGAAGAAATTGGAAAACTGATAGCATCGTATAATGAGATGATCGATGAATTAGAGGCTAGTGCAGCAAAATTGGCGCGAAGTGAACGGGAACAGGCGTGGCGTGAAATGGCAAAACAGGTCGCACATGAAATTAAAAATCCGCTCACCCCGATGCGGTTATCGGTTCAAAGTTTTGAAAGAAAGTTTCGCCCTGATGACCCAAAGGCAGAATCGAAAATCAAGGAGTTTTCAAAAACCCTGGTGCAACAAATAGACACCATGAGTAACATCGCTTCGGCATTTTCAAATTTCGCCGATATGCCGGCCCAGCAAAAAGAGACCCTTAATGTTGTGGAAGTATCTAAGCTCGCCCTCGATATTTTTAATGAACCCTATATTCACTTCATCGCAGATGAAGAAGAAATCATCGCAAAACTAGATCGAACACAATTAATACGCATTGTAACCAATTTGGTGATGAACGCTATTCAAGCCATGGGTACTCAAGAGCACCCAAGAATTTTGGTAACGGTCGCCATACAAGATGAAAATGTAAAAATATGCGTTGCCGACAACGGAATTGGTATTGCAGATGAGTTTAAGGACAAAATTTTTGAACCAAAGTTTACGACCAAAACCAGCGGTATGGGACTTGGTCTAGGGATGGTAAAAAACATCGTCGAAAATTATCAAGGCAGTATCGACTTTACCTCACAAATAGGAAAAGGTACCGTTTTCACCGTAAGATTCCCTAAAGAGTAATTGTATTCGGTAGTTTATGGTTTATAGTTGATGGTTTGTTAATTTTACGAACAACGAACAACGAACAACGAACAACGATGACCTACGACAACATCTATATTGAAGAAGAAGACCATTTGGCCACGATTACCATAGACCGCCCTAATAAACTCAATGCGCTGAACAAAGCTACCATAGAAGAGCTGCATCAGGCTTTTAAAGAACTTGACGAAGACAAGGCGATTAAAGTCATCATAATAACAGGAAGTGGTGAAAAGGCATTTGTGGCCGGGGCCGATATTTCTGAATTTGCCCATTTTTCGGTAATGGAAGGTGGAAAATTGGCCGCTAAAGGCCAAGAGTTGCTCTTTGACTTCGTTGCTAACCTATCGACACCGGTTATTGCCGCGGTAAATGGTTTTGCCCTAGGAGGGGGACTGGAGTTGGCCATGGCCTGTCATTTTCGGGTGGCAAGTACCAATGCAAAAATGGGTCTGCCAGAAGTTTCGTTAGGCGTGATCCCTGGTTATGGTGGTACCCAACGCCTACCACAACTTGTAGGTAAGGGCAGGGCCATGGAAATGATCATGACGGCGGGTATGATCACTGCTGAAAAAGCATTGCAATATGGGCTGGTCAATTATGTAGTCGAATTAGGGGATTTAATTCCACTTTGCGAAAAATTGGCGGGCAAGATATCGAATAACTCCACTGTGGCCATTTTGCACGCAATAAATGCGGTAAATGCGGGTTATAGCTATGATGCCGATGGCTATGCCGCCGAGATTGAAGCCTTTGGAGCCTGTTTTGGAACAAACGATTTTAAAGAAGGCACTTCAGCGTTCTTAGAGAAAAGAAAGGCAGATTTTCCCGGTTCATAGTCAGGTGCCCCAAACCTGAAAAAATGAAACGATTACTACTCTTAATCGCCCTTATGGGTGTACTTTTTGGCGCTTTTTCGCAAAAAATGCCGGTTTCCTATGATTTTGGTGAAAAGCTGAACGACCGCTATCGGTATTCAAACCTGGTTACCATCGATAATGACGGTGACGGGGGTTATGTTCTGGTGCGATCTTATTTTCAAGGACTCATTTTAAAACCAAAAGGGTATTTGATAGAGCATTACAACAAAGACCTTGAATTGGTTTCCCAGTACAATTATAAGCTCAAAGGCCTTCAATTTGTCGATGGTTTTATCAAGAATGGGCAGTTGAAACTGCTATTTTTTAATTATGATTTTGAAAGGGGTTTCTACGAATATCAAGCACATACCAGTAATTTGGTGAACTTCAGTTTTGAGAAAGAGCAGTTGTTAAAGTTTGTGACCCCTGCAGTAGAAGGAGCTTTTGGCAAAAACTACTATAACAGGGATTTTAAGAAAGGATTTTCAACCACCCTACTGTTCAATGCTGAAAAAACGGGTTTTATCATCAGTACCCACCATAAAAAAAATAAAGAGGACAAACATACCATACACTTGTTCGATGCTGATTTGAATAAACGATGGGAACATGATTTCTCTGCTGAAGTAGCGGAAAAAAACTATGCTTTTGAGAACCTGGCCATATCAGGTAATGGTAATGAAGCCTATATTGTGGGTAAGGCCTATTTCAAAAAGAAACGGTTCAAGGCTGAAGAACGTAAGTTTCAGTACGAACTGATAAAAGTGAATGGTGGGGTTGCCAAGACCCAATCATTTGATAATCCTGGCAAGTTCTCTGAAGGGCTTTATCCTATTTTAAGCAAAGGGAAACTGTATTGTGTTGGGTTCTATGCCGATAGAAAAGATAATAGATACAATGGACTGTCATTCTTTGAATTGGATGCAACCTCTTTAACCATTTTAAATAAAAAATACAATCCCTTTACCGACCAGTTTATGGATGATAAATTCGGTCGCGGTGAAAATGAGTTTGTGAATAACCTAGTTTTCAAAGGAGTTACGGTAACGGACGAGAACGACATTCTGTTCAATGCCGAAGAGTATTTTGTGACCCACAGCATGCACAACACCGGTGCCGGCCAGCGCATAAAAGTAGATCGTTTTCACCATAATGATATCGTAAGTGTAAAATTGAATACCAACGGTGATATGTTATGGGCGCGAAACATCAATAAAGCCGAGGTTACACAAGGAGATGGTGCTTATGCTTCTTACAGTTCTTACTCGAAAGATGGCGACACCTATTTCTTTTTAAGTACGGCGGCAGAGAATCCGCAGCTGATCAATAACGAACGTCTCGTATTCAAGCAAGGCCTTACGGGCAATCGCAACGTATTCTTGATCTCTTTGGATGAAAATGGAAAGATGGATTACGAGAAAGTGATCGATGCGAAAGAAGCACGCCTCCCTTTGATGGTCTCAAAACCATTGATCAATACAAAAAAGGATGAACTGCTTTTTTATGCTAAACGGGGCAACAAGAAACAATTGGTAAAAGTAGCATTCAACTAAGAACATATCATGAAAAAATCATCAAGCCTTTTGATTACGATTACTGCCTTTTTACTTTTGCTGTCTTGCAGCGATTCTGACGACGATACCCAAAATGCGATTGCGGGTAGTTGGCGTATCGCATCCATCAAAGTTTCCAATGCCACACTAGTGCAATTGGCGCCACCCAATGAAGATATCACGATTGATTTTCAAACTGACAACACATTTGTTGGCAGTACATCCGTAAATCAGTTCAGTGGTGATTATGAGCTTGAGAACACGACATTGACCTTATTGTCGTTTACCACAACGGAGGTGGCCGATACCCAATTCGGAACCGCCTTTTATGGTGCGATTACTGAGGCCCAAGTACCCAATACCACGGTTGCGCAGCTTCGGTTCCAATTCGATAGTGGGGACCTTATTTTGACTTTCGGTGATGGTGGGGAAATGGTTTTGGAATAAGAAATCATTTAGGCGGTCGCTCAGGGTAACGCCTGCTCAGTATCTCAACATGTATTGAGATAGACAGACCGTTAAGTCCAAAATGTTTTGGTCGGATGTAAAGTGTTTATTTACAAATAGATAAGACGCCTCGATATGCTTTGGGTCATCCCCCTTGTATCCCGGACTTCGACGTCTTAAAAAGTCTTGATTCTTAAAGTTAAAATAAGATTCCCAGAATCGTTTTAGTATTTTAAATAGGAAATAATCCATAAATTTGGATATAATCCTATGCCAATGAATCCAGAAAAATTTCTAAAAGGTCGCGGGGCCCAAAAAAATGTCCATAATAGATTTGATCGTCATGTATATGAAATACGTGATGATTTTTTGGAGTTTTGTCGAATCGAAGGGGAAACATGCGACAACAATAAGACCCAGTACATTCCTATTTTCCCTAAAACCATTGTGAATAAGGTGACCAGCCCAGATGTAGGGATGTCGTATTCCATGAATCCGTACCAAGGTTGTGAGCACGGTTGCGTATACTGTTATGCCAGAAATGCACACGAATTCTGGGGATATAGTGCCGGACTCGATTTTGAACGTAAGATTTTGATTAAGAAACAGGCTCCCAAACTTTTAGAGCAAAAATTAAAAAGCAAGCGATGGCATGCAGCGACCATCGTACTTTCTGGAAACACGGACTGCTACCAACCAGCAGAAAAGAAATTTGAAATTACGAGAAGATGTCTCGAGGTCTTTTTAAAGTACCGCCATCCGGTCGGTATTATTACCAAAAATGCCCTTATACTGCGCGATCTTGATATCATTAAAGAACTGGCAAAACAACGATTGATAGGGGTAAATGTTTCCATTACCTCATTGTCAGAAAAGACGCGAAGACTACTGGAACCAAGAACGACCACCATTAAAAAACGCTTCGAAACGGTCAAGGTATTAGCGGCTAACGACGTACCCGTAAATGTCATGTTGGCACCGATGATACCGGGTATCAACAGTCATGAGCTGTTGCCCTTGGCAAAAAGGGCTTCGGAAGAGGGAGCGTTGTCCTTCGGTTTTACGGTAGTCCGTTTGAATGGGGCTATCGGACAGATTTTTAAAGATTGGATAGAACAAGCCATGCCAGATCGTGCTGAAAAGGTGCTTCATCAAATACAAGAATGCCATGGGGGATCTTTAAATGATAGTCGTTTTGGAATTCGAAGTCGGGGCGAAGGTAAAATTGCGACCCAAATTCAGGATATGGCCAAATTGGCCAAACAAAAATACTTTACCGGCAAAAATTTTCCAAAATTGCGAACCGACCTACATGCTGCGCACAAAGATGGCCAAATGCGATTATTTTGAATAAATTTAGAAGTGGTTGTCCAATACGAAGCAATGGCTTCGTCATTCTATTGAAAACAAAATATAAACAGCTTGTCTTTGACAAGCACAAAACCGAAATCGATGAGTAATTTTTTGTATTTATTTAGAGGAGGTGATGACGCCTATGGAAAATTGTCACAAGAAGAAAAACAAGCCCACATGCAAGTATGGGGGACATGGATGGGAAAGTTAAAGGAAAAAGGCCAGCTTTTGGACGGGCTCCCCTTGGCAGAGGGTGGAAAGGTAGTTCACAATAGGGGGGAACTAGTTACCAACGGGCCTTTTGCAGAAGGAGCTGAATTGGTCGGGGGGTATTTAATTGTTTCTGCCAAAGACCTGGATGAGGCCGTTGAAATTTCCAAGGGATGCCCCATCTTTGATTATGAGGGAAGTAATGTTGAAGTAAGGGAAATCATTACCATGGATAGCCATTAAGAATTAGGATTTGAAACTATAAAGCCTGATGAAAATTGGGCTTTTTCAATTTTTATGCAAAACCAAGACTTTTCAAATACTATTAATCATTTATTCAGAAATGAATACGGGAAAATCGTATCCATTTTGACCAATAAATACGGGATTTCCTACCTGGAAAGAATAGAGGATATCGTTCAAGATACCTTTCTAAAAGCTATGAAGGTCTGGGCGTTCAAGAACATTCCCGATAACCCCACCGCTTGGTTGTTCAGGGTAGCCAACAATGGGTTTATCGATCACTTGAGACGTAGTAAAAAAATGGACTATGTCGATGATACTTCGTATTTTGAGGGGAGCAGTGCTGAAAATGCAATGAAACTTGCAGATGAAATAAACGATAGTCAACTTAAAATGATATTCGCCTGTTGCCACCCTTCCCTTTCGCAAGAATATCAGTTGATTTTGAGTTTGAAGTTGATCGGTGGTTTCAGCAATAAAGAATTGGCTGAAGCCTTATTGAAAAAAGAAGAGACCGTTGCCAAGTCATTTACCCGTGCCAAGAAGCATTTTAAGGAAAAGGTGCGGTTTTTGAAAGTGCCGGTACAGATGGGGCTTCAATCACGTTTGTTTGTCGTACTGCAAGTAATTTATTTGTTGTTTAGTGAAGGGTATGCGACCACAACAGGATCCCAGATCTTAAAAAGGGATATTTGTTATGAGGCATTGCGTTTGGCCCTGTTACTGCAGAAGAACCCCTATTGCCAACACCCTAATTTAGAGGCTTTGATTGCGTTGATGTGCTTTCATGCAGCTCGTTTTGATACAAGATTGGATGAACAAGGGGAATTGGTCACACTTGAATTTCAAGACCGTTCAAAATACAATCAAGAACTTTTTAAAATCGGGGTACGTCATCTTGAAAGCGCTGGAACCAATGATACGGTATTGGCTACCTACCATTTAGAGGCGGCCGTTTCATATTATCATTGCGAGGCAAAATCTTTTGCGGAAACGAATTGGAAAGAAATTTTATACCTCTATGATTTACGATTGAAAACACAATATTCCCCCATGGCCGCCCTGAACCGTATAGTTCCCCTATCAAAAGTAAAAGGTGCAAAATCTGCTTTACGGGAGTTGGATAAACTTGAAAAAGAACACGGTTTTGAAAATGTAAGCCTCTTCTATGCCATTAAGGCCGAGTTATTGTCCGAATTGGGTAAAAACGGGAAAACGGTTTTACGAAAAGCCATTGATTTAACCAACAACGAGTTGGTAAGACGGCATTTAAAGAAGAAGCTCAACGTATCTTAATGCCAACTTGACATTATGTAAGGATACGTTTTCACATACCGAATCCAAAAAATTAAAAGGAGTAAACTATTATTTTGTATGAGTGACGAGTTTCTCTCAAAATTATTGCCAGCGGCTGGGCAATGAACAGTACGGGAGCAAACTAGCGTTTGCTTACCCCACGCAAATAGCGAAATCTTTTTGTTTTGTTGTTTCTTTTCCTTGTTTAAAGCAAAATCCCAAGGATTTCGCGGACATCATAAAAAAACACAAACCATGCGATTAAGCCAGAAGCCTGTATTTCTTATAAGTTTTATTGTAAACAGTGCTTTTTCTTTTCTGTTGTTAGGTTCCGTTACTTTTTCGATTTAATAATTCTTTTGATGATTTCAAATATTCATTAATCAAATCTTCAGGTTTTAAATATCCCCATTCTTCATAAACTTGACTTTCACTTTCAATAGTAAAGTCCGCCATATTGTGATAAATCCAAAATTTAGAATTTTTGTCTAATGTCAGTTTTATCATTTTTACAATCCTATCTGCATTATTCAAATCGTAATGCTCCGTTATTTCTGTTTCATATGGATTTCCGTAGACTTTTAATACGTTTTTTAATTCAGCAACTAATTCATTTTGGAAAATGCTAAAACCGGAATCGTCTAATTCTAAATGCTTTTTCCAATGAAGAATGTGGTTTTCATTCCATTTCTTTCGTTTTGCAGATTTAAATATATTCGTCAATGATTTTACTTTTTTAGCATTGTTTACAACGACCTTCTAAACGCAGTTCGGTAATTTCTACGAAAATATAGCAAAATCCGTTCAACAATGCCATGTGAATCGGGCTTCCGTATTAGCACATGTCATTGTTTGTCAAGGAGTCCACAATAGCGGACGTTTCCTTGTAGGGTTTTGCGTTATTGGGCGTATAAATTATCAGGCCTTCCGAGCATAGCGAACGCATAAGTACCCTTTAAGATAGTTATGACATCAACAAATTGACTTTTTCTTATATTATAGCACGTTGGCCGCTTGTGCGGACAGCTGAGAGCTGTTTGTATTCAAAAGGCGTGTCGAAAGGGTTGAATAAAAAGTCGTTTTAATGCTTTTTATTCTGTGTTGACTCCCTTTTGGTTCTTAAGATTAATCCCAGTTGATCTCTTTGAATTTGCCTTCATCCCCCGTATTAGGAGGTGGCGCAAGGTGGGCATGTTCAGAATCATATATTTTACCCGATGTTTTTTCTATTTTGTAATATGATTCTTGAGATTCTGAAACTATACTAAGGTCATAATAGTTTTCATATTCACGAATTATCATATTATCCTCAAAATTCGCGATGTCGATTTCACCGACTTCACCACTTTCATTGATAGCCTCAAAAACAAATTGGATATTCATCTCCGTTTCTTTTGTTTCCTTATAGAATGGAATCTTCTTTTCGTCATAATCTTCAGGATTGGAAACTCGATTTGTTGAAATAGTCCCTTCTAAAAGACCTACCCCAATATCAAAATAGAAAACAGTTTTTTCGGGGAGGTATTTTATTGGATTGGAAAAGGACACCCAAACTTCTTTACCATCTGTCAATACTTTGGTTTGGGTAAAATTCGCTATGCTTACCCCTTCATCAGTCGACAAGCCTGCTTCTTTAATCTTCTTTAAAGCCAATTGTATGATAGCATCTTTTCCTAAAAGTATAATTTCTTCTACCTCTTTATCCATTTTAGTCTCTTGGGAATAACAGCAAGTGGTATAATTTAATATGAAATTAAAAAGGAAGAGTATTTTGAATATTTTCATTGGGAATCTTCTTATGAGCGTTAACGGTCTAGGTCTAGGCAATGATTTCGTTGCGGCGATTTCCGGTAGGAAATTGTCGGTTAGAAATTAGGCCGTCTTAATGGTTTTACTTTTAAAGTTAGTTAGAATGTAGCAATGAATTATAGCCACTGTTGTATGCCGTTTTTATTTTTCATTCAGTTTGTAAAACCTATGCTCGTCACAGACTTTGTTATTCTTTATAATTGCATTTTTAAAAATACCTTCTTTCTTAAATCCGTTTTTTTCAAGGACTCTCATTGACGCAATGTTGTATTCAAAAACGCCTGTATATATACGATTTAAATGAAGTGTGTCAAATCCGTATTTAGTAATTAATTCCACAGCTCTAGTTGCAATTCCATTTCCCCAAAATGGTTCACCAATCCAGTATCCGATTTCAGCCGATTTTTGATACACGTCTTTTTGCACTACTAGTCCAATTACACCTGAAAGTTTGCCTTTATATTCTATTCCAAAAGTTTGTTTAGGGTTTTCCTTATTCGTTAATCCTATGAAAAATTCGGCATCACTTTCCATATATGGATATGGAATGTAGTCTCTTAAATTATCCCAAACGTTTTTATTGTTCGCAAGTTTTGCCAATTCAGCTTTATCAGATAATTTCAGGTTTCTTATTTTAATTTTTCCTTCCAATTTCAGTTTAGTTCAAATGGCATACAACGGTCATGTGTATGATTAGTTGCGGACTTTTCCAACGGAAAATGTCCGCCTGTACCGAAGATAGTTAATTGCAAGGATTTCCATTTTGGGAAATCCGCCTGCAATTAATTATACACCGTGTTGGCTGTAGTTTTTATTTTTTTATCATATTCAATATGTCAGCAACTAAATATGCTCCACAAACTCCAATCCCAAAAAGTCCGTGAATCGCTTTTCCGTTCGGCAATATTTCTTTTAGGCAGAAATAAATAATGACTATGCAAAGTGGATAAAAAATAATTCGGGTCAGAATTTTCTTGAGAGTCCACTCGTTTTCTTTTGGCTTTTCTTGTTTTGGTCGGTTTTTGAATTTTTCAGGATATTTTTTTCTTTCAATATTTTCAATGGTTTCTTTTAATTCCTCGGTAACTATTTTTTCCTCATGAATTTTAGCTTTTCGCATAATAAGAAACAAAAAAAGAGCTGTTACCAAAATAAATAATGAAAGGGCAAGACCTTCTTTTAATCCATTTCCAAATAGGGGTAGTATGGCAAAAAATCCGAGCGCTATAAACATGAAAAGTTTGATGAACTTTCCAAAGGGATTTAATTCGGTTGAAATCCCTTTAAGCTGGTTTTTAGAATCGAATTTTAAATTAAAAACAGGATAACCGCCTCTTAGCCAAAACGATGAAGTCCATAGAAGAATTTCATTTTTCCGTATTTCTCCGCTGTATTTTAAAGTGTTATAAAAGAATGCATCATAGAAATGGGTTCCAAGTGTACTTTTCTTATTTTCCAGTACCAATTCTTCAATATCGGTTTTTTCAATCACAACTTTTTCAAATCACAGCCAACGGTTCAGGCTATGATTTCTTTGTGGACATTTCCGACAGGAAACCGTCCGCCCGAAATCAAACCTTGGCTTGAAGTTAAGGATTTCCGTTTAGGAAATCCGCCACAATGAATTATAGCCAATGTTGTAAGCAGTTTTTACTCATTCAACTCATAATCTTGAATTTCTCTTAATCTTTCCTTTTCCGAATGATTCCAACTAATCAAGAAAACACTAACCCAAAAAATTGTTCCCAAAGCAATTAGAATCAGTTTTTCCCAGAACATTTTCATTTTCTTTTCCTTAAAAAGGGCAATTAAGTCACCAATCGGATGTAATCTAGCTAATGTGAATGGAGCTGTAATGAATATTTTAAATTTTTGATAGTTGGAATAACCGATATTAATTCCTTCTGTTCCATTTTTAAAAAAGTCTTCCTCAAAACTGATTTCAAGTTCTTCAGTAATTGTGTCCCAAAGTTGGTCTTTTTCGTAATTTGAGATTTTTCTTTTGTCCAATTCAGTTTTGGCAAGTCGTTTTGTTTCCGCACTCCAAAAATTTCTTTTGGTTCTTGAAATCCAAAGTAACTCTTCCCATTGAAGATTTGATATTTTATATTTATTCAGACTCTTGCTCAAATTGCTTACAACAATTGTATATGATTAATGATCATATTTCTTTTATAGGGCAATGGCTAGCTATCCTAATTCCCAACCTTTGCGGTAGGCCCGAGTTACCCATTCATTGGCTTTGTCGTAATTGGTGATTTTCATGTTTTCACCGTCCCATAACAATTTTCGTCTTCCTGGATAATCGTAAGGATCCCAATCGCCTATTTTTTTGCCGGCTTTTAGCGTTTTATATTGATATGCTTTTACGGCCAGATTTCCCATTAGCACCGTTTCCGTTAACGGACCTGCTTTTGCAAAATCAGAGGACGTCGCTGCACCGTTCAAACAACCATCCACAAAATTGGCGATGTGTCCGTCAATTCCATTTTTAATACGCGGGTATTTTGGTTCTGGAGATTTATAGATTTCTTTTAACTCTGAAGGTAAGAACCGTGCATTTCGAGAATAAGTATCAAAGACTAAAGTGCCGCGGTCACCATACATTACGGTTCCGCCTCCACTATCACCTATCGTTTCATTGTCTTTAAGGGCATCGGGTAGGTCTGGTTTTAACCCTCCGTCATACCAATTCAATTGAATGTCGCCGTGATATTCATGCTCAAACTTTAAATGGATTTTTGAGGATGGAGGACATGAAGGACTGTAGTCGGCCTCAACAAAATCACCTACCCATACGGTCGTACAACTCGCCTCTGCCTCGGTGGGGTAGCCTAGATCTAAAACACTAAATGGGGTTTCCATAATATGGCAGCCCATATCGCCCAATGCGCCAGTACCAAAATCCCACCATCCACGCCATTTGAAGGGCAGATAAGCTGCATTGTAATCGCGCATAGCTGCGGGGCCTAGCCATAGGTCCCAATCCAATCCTTTTGGAACACGCTGTTTTTCTGAAGGTACGGGAACACCTTGTGGCCAAACCGGCCTATTGGTCCAACAATCAATAGTATGTACTTTTCCAATAACACCCGACTCTACCCATTCTCGAGCTATTCGACTATCATCACTTGAGGCACCTTGGTTGCCCATTTGGGTCACAATACTATTTTCAGCAGCTACTTTGGTCATTAACCGCGCCTCATGAATGTTATGGGTCAATGGCTTTTCTACATAAGCATGTTTTTTTTCCCTCATAAATGGTAAGGCAATTGAGGCGTGGGTGTGATCTGGTGTCGCCACCATAACCGCGTCAATATCATTTAAGTGTTTGTCATAGACTTTTCGAAAATCTTTAAAACGCTTGACGTCAGGGTACGTATCGTAGGTGTCTTTTGCCCTGCGATCATCTACATCACAGAATGCCACAAACTTGACTTTTCCGGTTGCGGCCAGACCTCGAATGACACCATTTCCCCTTCCACCGACACCAAAAGCGCCAACATAAAGCGTATCGCTTGGGGGGGTGTGGTTTTTTCCTAAAACAAAACTGGGTACGATACTAAAGGCAGCAGTGGAAGCAGCCGCATTTTTAATGAATTTTCTTCTTTGCATTCCAATGGTATTTTGTTGATGCCTTGAAGATAGCGAACTTGATTCAACTTTTCAAGCCTGCCATAGCCTTTTAAAGCGCATTAACGATTGCCCTGCCATTCCCCATAGAACTGCGCTAAAAAATCGAGCATATACTGGTGTCGTTGGGTTGCTATCTTTTTTCCGGTAATGGTATTCATCTGGTCTTTGAGCAGCAACAATTTTTCATAAAAATGGTTTATGGTGGGTGCTGAGGAATTTTTATATGCTTCTTTCGTCATGTTTGGTGCTGGGGGTATTTCAGGGTTGTACAAGGGCCTATTTTTAAATCCTCCATAATTGAAGGCTCGTGCAATACCAATTGCTCCAATGGCATCGAGCCTGTCTGCATCTTGAACTACCCGAAGTTCTTTTGAGTCAAATTTTCTGGTCTTTCCCTCCAATGAATTTTTGAAAGATAGGTTTTCGATGATTCGTACGACATGCGTAACCGTCTTTTTGGCAACTTTTGCACCTGTAAGATATTCCCTTGCGATTTTGGGGCCAATGGTCTCGTCGCCATTATGGAACTTGGGATCCGCAATATCATGTAGTAGCGCTGCCAAACTTACCACCAATACATCTACTGATTCTTCTTTGGCAATCAACAGTGAATTATTGAAAACACGTTCGATATGAAACCAATCGTGACCGCCCTCTGCATTGGCTAAACTTTCTTTTACAAAGGCAACGGTCGCTTCAATCAACTTTGAAGTATCCATAAGCTTATAAAATAGCTTTGGTTATGGTTTTTTCAACCAGCTTGATGATTTCGTCGGTATTTCCCGTATTTTCTATGGGGGCATGCACTTTAAATTGTACATAGGCACCGAGACCCATAGGAAACTGCCCAAAGCGCAATAACTTCCACGAATTGTTAATGGTTATAGGAACCAGTAATGCCGAGGGCGCCTTTTTCATGAGCATTTTGAGGCCCATTGGTTTGAAGGACTTTGGTTTTCCGGTCCTGCTCCGTGTCCCTTCCGGAAAAATAACGGCACTTCTTGTATGTTTTTCGATGTAGCTCCCTAGTTTCCCTATCTCCATAATTGCCTGTTTACCATCTTTTCTATCGATCAAGGCAGAACCCCCATGTCGCAGGTTGTACGATACACTCGGTATCCCCTTACCCAATTCTTTTTTGGCCACAAACTTCGGATGGTATTTTCGCATATACCAAATAATGGGTGGAATATCATACATGCTTTGATGATTGGTCACAATGATCAAAGGTCTGTCCGTTGGTATTTGCTGTGTATTTTCAAATCGGTATCGAGTGCCTAAGATATTGGTACAGCGCATTAGAAACCAATTAAGCACGAAAACACTGGTATGATGTGCATTATAACCAAAAACATGAAGACAGATCCATTGTATCGGGTGAAAAATGACCAAGGTCAATCCGAAGCAAGCAAAGAAAATCAATGTAATGGGATATGACAGTAATTTCATGGAATAGGAATCATTTATAGAACAAGTTGGTAATTTTTTCAAAAGTATGACAATAATGTGCCATTTTTTTGACTGGGTTGAGGTCGTATTGGCCAACAAGATTTTGTACTTTTCCAATCACTAGTTCTAAAGAAACACGGCAATGCATAAGTATTTTGTTTTATGGGCCTCAGGGCTTTTAATGTTGTTCTCGGCCAGTGCACAGGATTTTGTGGATTATGCCAATCCCTTAGTAGGTTCAGATTCTTCATTTGACCTATCAAACGGAAACACTTATCCCGCAATTGCAGTGCCTTGGGGGATGAATTTTTGGACACCACAAACGGCCCTGAACAAAGATGGATGGACCTATGCCTACGATTCCCCTACGTTCAATGCCATTAAGCAGACGCATCAGGCATCACCATGGTTGAACGATTACGGTACATTTTCACTTATGCCCAGAACAGGTGCCGTTGAGACCACTGAAATTAAGCGCAAGTCACACTTTAGCCATAAGGTTGAAGTTTCGAGACCCTATTATTATAAAGTATATGCGGCCGATTATGATATTTGGGCAGAGGTAAGCCCCACGGAACGCGCGGCTATGTTCAGGTTCAACTACCCAGAATCGAATGATTCACATATTGTAATCGACGCTTTCCCTATGGGTTCCCACATCAAGGTCGAAGGAAATACCATTACAGGGTATAGTCGGTACAATAATGGAGGGGTACCCGATAATTTCAAAAATTATTTTGTAATCGAGTTGGATAAAACCATTGAGAAAGTACAATTCTACGAAAACCATCAATTGTTGGATGAAAAGGCGATGGCTACTGGGGAGCATATTTTGGCGGTCGTACACTTTAAAACGGGGCGAAATGAAAAAGTAGCGCTAAGAACGGCATCCTCTTTTATAAGTTTGGAACAGGCAAAAACGAATTTAAAAAGGGAATTGAAACAAGACTCTTTTGAAGAGGTCAAACAAAAGGCAAAAGACAATTGGAATTTGTGGATGGGCAGACTGCAAGTCGAAGGGGGCTCAGTGAAAGAGCGACAAAATTTTTATACCGCATTGTACAGGTGCCTTCTTTTTCCTAGAAAATTCTACGAGTACGATGCAAATGGTGACATGGTGCATTATAGCCCCTACAATGGAAAAATTGAGAAAGGCTATCTTTTCACTGATAACGGATTCTGGGATACGTTTAGGGCGGTTTTTCCGCTTTTTACCTTGGTCTATCCTGATATGAACGCAAAAATGATGCAGGGCTTGGTCAATGCCTATAAAGAGAGCGGTTGGTTACCAGAGTGGGCCAGCCCTGGGCACCGTTCTGCCATGATAGGGTCTAATTCTGCCACTATCATTGCTGATGCCTACCTCAAGGGGATTCGTGGTTATGATATTGATATGCTCTACGAGGCCATCTTAAAGAACAGTGAAAATGAAGGTCCGATTGCCTCTGTTGGACGTTTGGGGGTTGAGTACTATAATGATTTAGGCTACGTGCCTTATGATGTCGGCATTAATGAAAATGCGGCACGCACCTTGGAATATGCCGCTGCCGACTATTCGATTTACCGTTTGGCAAGGAAACTGGGGCGTCCAAAATCAGAAATGGATACATTCTTAAAGCGGGCCTATAACTACAAAAGGCTTTTTGATCCCCAAACTGGTTTTATGCGGGGCAAAAACAAAGATGGTAGTTTTCAGGCGCCATTTGACCCGGTAAAATGGGGTGATGCCTTTACGGAAGGAAATGCTTGGCATTACACTTGGTCCGTTTTTCAAGATATCGATGGCCTGATCCAGTTGATGGGTGGCCGAAAGAACTTCAACGATAGATTGGATGCCGTTTTTACCAGCCCTCCAGATTTTGACTTTAGCTATTATGGTTTTCAAATACATGAGATTACAGAGATGTTGATTGCGGGCATGGGGCAATACGCCCACGGCAACCAGCCTATTCAACATGGTATTTACCTGTACAATTATTCCGGTGAACCATGGAAGGCACAGCAACGGGTGAGAGAGGTGATGGACAAGTTGTATTTACCGACACCTGACGGACTTTGTGGCGATGAGGATAACGGGCAAACGTCGGCGTGGTATGTATTTTCCGCTATGGGGTTTTATCCCGTAAGTTCAGCCACCAATCAATACGTTCTTGGATCTCCGCTATTTGATAAGATCATCATGAATTTTGACAATGGGCAGTCGTTTACCATTACCAATTTAAATAACGGTTCAGAAAACGTCTACATTAAAGAGGCCCAACTGAATGGTTCGCCGTACCCTAAGAATTACATTGCCCATGAGGTACTTAGAAAAGGCGGTGAGCTTCGTTTTACACTGGATGACGAACCTAATACCCAAAGGGGAATTCGACAAGATGAAGCTCCGTATTCACTGAGTAAATCCCAATAAAAAACCACTCTATTTAGAGTGGTTTAATGCTGTTTTTCAAATAACGGATTTCTTAACAATGCTCATTATAAGCCTCCATTAGATTTTCTGCTATCATTTCAGCAGGGCGACCTTCAATATGGTGTCTTTCGATCATATGTACCAATTCACCATCTTTGAATAGCGCCATACTTGGCGAAGAAGGTGGAAAAGGGACCATTGCAGCGCGGGCCGTATTGACCGCTTCAGTATCAACGCCGGCAAAAACCGTAACCAAATGATTCGGGTTTTTTGCATTTTGTAAGCTTAACTTGGCCGCAGGTCTCGCATTGGCGGCAGCACAACCACAAACGGAATTTACGACAACCAAGGTCGTGCCTTCTTTTTTAAGGGCATTCTCAACGGCATCGCTTGTATATAATTCTTCAAACCCAGCACTTGCCAAGTCATTTCTCATTGGTTTCACCAATTCTTCAGGATACATAGTCTAATTTTTTTAATAAAGTCAAAGATAAGGTTTTTGTGGTTTTTTTTAAAGGACTTAACATGGCATTCACAATCCTTTTCTAACACAAACCGCTATATTTGAATTTCAAAGATTTTGAGGTATGATAAAATGGTTGGGAGCCATTATCGGGTTTTCTTTTAGAGGATTTATAGGAGGCATACTCGGATTTTTAGCGGGTAGTTTTTTAGATAATCTCATGGGGGGTGATTCTCGTAGACCGAGGTCGGTTTTTGATGATCTGACGCGTCAAAGTGTTTCCCCTGCCGATTTTGAATTGAACCTACTTTCATTATGCTCCATCGTTATCAAAGCTGATGGTCAAGTAAGCCAGCGTGAGTTGGATTATGTGCGCCAGTATTTTTTAAGCACTTATGGTAAAGAAAAGGCGAATGCTATTTTTAGGACTTTTAATGATGTTATTAAAAAACGTGAGGTATCCGCCCAACGAATTTGTCAGTACCTCAATCAAAGAACACGTTATGAGGTGCGCTTGCAATTGGTTCATTTTTTGTTTGGAATCGCACAGGCCGACGGTCAGGTAAGTGCTGCAGAAATAGCGAAACTTAAAGAATTGGCCAGCTTTTTGCGCATTGGAAAGGTAGATTTTGAAAGTATCATGGCCATGTTCGTTAAGTCTGCCGATAAGGCCTACAAAATATTGGAAATTCAAAAAACGGCAACTGATGATGAAGTCAAAAAAGCATACCGTAATATGGCAAAAAAATACCATCCTGATAAGGTGATTACCGAGAACGAGGCCATCAAGAAAGGAGCTGAAGAAAAGTTCAAAGAGGTGCAAAAGGCCTATGAAACAATTCAGCAAGAACGGGGAATGGGTTAATTTAGGTGTTAGGTGTTAGGTGTTAGGTGTTAGGTGTTAGGTGTTAGGTGTTAGGTGTTAGGTGTTAGGGAAGAGGATGGTAAATAGTTGTCAGCATTGGGTTACAGTTGGTATTCAAATTATATTTTTGCATAAACCATAAACCATAAACCATAAACCATAAACCATAAACTTAAATAATGCAAGACTTTTGGTTTTACATACAATTGGGTTTGGCCCACGTATTGGATTTGGGCGCATATGACCATATTTTGTTTTTGGTGGCATTGGCGGTGCCATTTACCTTTAAACAATGGAAACAAGTAGTCATTTTGGCTACGATCTTTACAATTGCACATTGTGCTTCTTTGGCATTTTCAGTGTATGGTATTTTCACTGTTGATGTAGGGTTGATTGAATTTTTGATTCCAGTGACCATTGCCTTGACGGCCTTGTTCAATTTTCTACGCGGCTTTAAAAAGGAACACGTCACCGGTATTTATTTTCAGGCATTGGCTACTGCTTTTTTCGGGTTGATCCATGGCTTTGGTTTTTCCAATTACTTTAACATGTTAATGGCCGAAGAAGAAAACAAACTGGGGCCTTTGCTGGGTTTTGCCACGGGCATTGAGCTTTCTCAGGTAACAATCATTCTCTTGGCCTTGGTAATTGCCTTTGTCACGCAACGCTTATTTAAGGTCAAACAAAGCATTTTTATTCGCGTTACATCGATTTTGATCTTCTTGGTCACAATACCAATGTTGATTGAAACGTTTCCTAATTGATATAATCGTTAAATTTTATCGAATTCAGTTGTAAGCCTCTTTCAAAGCAGGTATATTTAAATATTGTCCTAAAGAATTTCATGAAAGCAGGCAAACAAGAAAAATACGATAAGGCTTACTTGCGAATGGCAAAAGAATGGGGAAAGCTTTCGTATTGCAAGCGCAAACAAGTCGGGGCGATAATCGTAAAGGATAGGATGATTATTTCAGATGGATATAATGGAACCCCTACCGGATTTGAGAACTTTTGTGAAGATGAGGAAGGATATACGAAATGGTATGTGTTACACGCTGAGGCAAATGCGATATTGAAAGTCGCCTCATCAACCCAATCCTGTGAGGGAGCTACATTGTACATCACCTTGTCGCCATGTCGCGAATGTAGCAAGTTGATCCATCAATCAGGTATAAAACGTGTAGTATACCAAAAGGCCTATAAAGATGATTCAGGGTTACGATTTCTAGAAAGGGCAGGCGTAGAAACGATGCATTTACCAATAGTAGAAGAAATGGTGTAATCCTTTAGCCACGTGTATGAGTAAAAAGAACAATTATTTATTACCTACTTTGCTGGCACTGGCCGTGGCCATCGGTATTTTCATTGGAGGCAAACTCCATTTTAACGATACCCCTGAAAAGCTATTTTCAACCAACTCTAAAAAAGACAAGCTCAATCGATTGATCGATTATATAGACTATGAATATGTCGATGAGGTAGATACCGACAGTATTGTGGATGTCACTGTCAATAATATATTGGGCAAGCTTGACCCCCACTCCGTATACATACCCCGTAGTGAGATAGATGCGATTACCGAGAACATGAAAGGGGACTTTGTTGGTATTGGTATTCGATTCAACATGTACCGAGACACGCTAACCGTTGTGCGAACCATAAAGGAAGGTCCCAGCTACAGAAAAGGCTTGAAAGCAGGTGATAAGATACTATTTGCAGATAAGGATACATTGTTCGGTAAAAGAATACCGAATACGGTTTTGGTCGATAAACTTAAAGGCAAAAGTGGTACCAAGGTCAATTTGAAAATCTATAGAAAGTCAGAAAATAGGATTTTTGATGTCACTGTTACAAGGGATGTGGTGCCAATAAAAAGTGTGGAAGCAAACTTCATGATGGCCAATGGTATCGGGTATATAAAAATCAATCGATTTGCAGAATCAACTTTTAAAGAATTCAAGAGGGCATTGTCGAACCTTCAGCGACAAGGCGCCAATAAATTAGTGCTTGATTTGAGGGATAATCCGGGAGGTTATTTAGGTGTTGCCGAAAAAATGGCCGATGAGTTTTTAGAAGACGGTAAATTGATTTTATTCACCAAAAATAAAAAAGGTAAGGTAAACAAGGTCTACGCCACTGACCGCGGAACATTTGAGGATAAGCCCGTGTATGTATTGATCAATGAACGCTCGGCTTCAGCAAGTGAGATCATAGCAGGGGCATTACAAGATAATGACATCGGTACCATAGTGGGTAGGCGTTCTTTCGGTAAGGGCTTGGTGCAGCGCGAAATGGACCTTGGTGATGGCTCCGCCGTTCGGCTGACCGTATCTAGGTATTATACCCCAACGGGCCGTTCCATTCAAAAATCATATGAAAAGGGACATAAAGATTATTATCAAAAGTATATGGATAGATACAATAGTGGCGAGTTGGTATCCGTAGATAGTATAAAGGTCGCTGATTCGTTGAGGTTCACAACACCAAAAGGTAAGGTGGTCTACGGAGGTGGCGGAATCATACCTGACATTTTCGTTCCCATAGGAAGCTTAGATGACGAACGCATTAAGAGTTTGGATGCCTCTGGCTATTTTTCAGATTTTATTTTCAAATTCTTAGAGAAGGATAGAACTCGTTTTGCCAATTACCCCAAAAACGAGTTTATCGAAGAATATCGGGTCGACGACATCATCTTTGAGCGGTTTATCGACTACTTGCTAAATGGGGGGATAAAGCTTGATTTCTATGGAAATGAAAGTCGTATAAAAACATTTTTAAAGGCCAATATCGCCGAGCAATTATATTCAGTGGACCTCGCTTCAAAAATTAAATCAAAGCAAGACAAAATGCTTAAAAAAGTGATTGACCTAGATGCTGAGGTAATGGAGCTTATGGATGGTAGCCATATGAAGCCCTTAAATTAATCGTCCTTTAGTTTTTTGGATATTTTTTTGGACGTATTGAAAATCAACAGTATCAATATGGCACAAAAAGATGCCAGTATTCCGATACAGGCAATTAGGCTATCACCTTTAAAAAGATGATCGAAATCCAATAATGTGATATTATAAATAGCAAGGGCCAAAGCTATTGCTACCAATATAATCGTGAAAGTCTTACTCATAATCAGGGGCTCTTGGTACTAAAATAATTCATTGATATTGGCCGCGAACAATTTCACGGCTATCGCCAGTAAAATTACGCCAAAAACCTTTCTTATCACACTAAGCCCGTTCTTACTCAGTATTTTTTCGATTTTCTTTGAAGACTTCAATACAACGTAAACGAAAATGATATTGATGATGATGGCCACAATGATATTTTCAACATAATACTCGGCACGTAATGCTAAAATCGAGGTCAATGTTCCAGCACCTGCAATCAATGGAAAAGCAATGGGAACAACAGAGGCACTTTCGGGTTCTTCGTCTTTAAATAGCGTAATGCCCAGTACCATCTCTAGGGCCAGAAAGAAGATTACGAAAGCACCGGCGACGGCAAAAGAGTTCACATCAATCCCAATCAAGTTCAAAATGCGCTCCCCTACGAATAAAAATGCGATCATGAGGCAAGCGGCGACGACGGATGCTTTTTCAGATTGTATATGACCAACTTTGTTTCTTAGTGAAATGATGATGGGGATACTTCCTAAAATATCGATTACGGCAAAAAGTACCATACTTGCGGTTGCAATCTCCTTAAGGTTAAAGTTCATGGAACAATAATTGAAAATAAGACCAATTTACGTTTAAAAAGAGCGAATTGGATTATAAAGAGCGGTATTATTAAATTTGTTACAACTTTATTAGCATATGTTCCAGATTGACAACACCCTTATTTCAGAAGAGATCATAGAAAGTGATTTTGTGTGTAATTTAAACGCCTGTAAGGGTGCATGCTGCATTGATGGCGAGTCTGGTGCCCCTTTGGAAGAAAATGAAACTGAAATATTGGTCGATATCTTCAAAGATGTTAAACCCTTTTTGAGGCCGGAGGGTATAGCGGCGATTGAAGCGCAGGGGGCTTTCGTGAAAGGGGAAGACGGTGAATGGGAAACCCCATTGGTCAACAATAGTGAATGTGCGTATGTCATCTTTTCTGAAACCGGTATCGCCAAGTGCGGTTTGGAGGAAGCCTATAATCAAGGGGCCACGGTATGGAAGAAGCCTATTTCATGTCATTTATATCCCATCAGGATAAGGGAGTATACTGAATTCACCGCTGTTAACTACCATAAATGGGAAATTTGTGACCCGGCATGCAGCTTGGGCAAAGAGTTAAAGGTACCTATCTACAAATTTGTAAAAAACGCTCTGATACGGAAGTTTGGCAAAACATGGTATTCGGAATTGGAAGAGGTGGCCAAAGCGCATAAAACTAGATAGTAGGCACTTCCAACAATATTTTAGTGCCTTTAGAATTGCCTTCATCATCAAATAGATCTATAATTTCTACACTAAAGTCGTTTTGATAATCTTTGGCGAAATTGGCCAGACGTTCTTTGGTGATATCGATACCGACTGATTTTCTTTTCAGTACGCGGTTTTCCTTTATTTCTTGAGACACTTTGCGACCTACACCATTATCCACGATACTTATTTGAATGTGGTTCCCATCTTTTTTGACGATGCTGATCCACAGGTTTTTTTGACCCTCTTTTGAAGAAAGGCCATGCCAAATCGCATTTTCGAGAAAAGGCTGTAATACCAATGAAGGTATTTTTATTTGATCGGTATTGATGTCTTCAGCAACGGTGATATCGTAATCGATTTCATTGGAAAAACGTATATTTTCGATATTTAGGTAAAGTGCCACGGTTTCCAGTTCCTCTGACAGTGGTGTTTCTTTTAAAGACGAACCTTCTAAAATTCTACGTACCAGTTTTGAGAATTTATTCAAATAATGAACGGCGTTCTTTTTGTCATTGTTTATGATATAAAGTTTTATGGAATTCAATGAATTGAACAAAAAGTGTGGGTTCATCTGGCTCCTTAGCATATGTTGCTCCATACCAAGAACCCGTTTTTCATAGTTTGATTGGTATTGGCGGTACATTATGAACAAGATGGTGGCTATGAGGCCGATGACCAGCGTACTGACTAAAATAGTGGTCTGATTTTTTCTCAGACGTAACTTTACCAGCTCATTTTCTTTGGCAAGAACCGATATTTGACTGTTTTTCTTTTCACTTTCATACCTTAAGATAAGGTCATTGATATATCTTAGATTTCGGTCGTTTGTAATTTCTTTGTTAAACCTGTCGGCTTCTTTGTGGTACATTAAGGCCTTTTTGTAATTGCCCCTTTTGGTCTCTAGATCCGATAGGTGTCTGTTGGCATACATGATGAGGCTGGGCATATTGCTTTCATTTGCCATTTTACGTCCTCTAAGAATGTTTTTTTCAGCATCTGAATAACCCCCTACTTCCATTTGGGCCCAACCGGTATTTATTAAGATGGAGGAGGTGATGAACTTGTCACCCATTTTCTCGGCGGGTTCTTTCAGCTGTTGCAAAAGAACAAGGGCGGCATTGGGCATGTTTTGCTTTAGATAGATTTGCGAAATACTATTTTTACAGAGTATGCGTCCGAAATCATTATTGATTTCCTCATTGAGGGCCAATGATTTTCTGTAATAGTCCAAGGCTTCATCCAACTGTCCTTTCTGTTCGAGACAATCGCCGATATTCTGATTGTTTATCGCCACCCCCAGTTTGTTGTTCAACTCGCCTTCAAGTTTAAGGGCCCTTTGAAATTGCGAGATGGCAAGGTCACACTGCCCAAGGGTTTGATACAGGTTTCCAATACTGTTCAATGAGATATTGATATGCCTTTTGATATGTTCTGAAGGGTCGCTAACGGCCTCGGCAAGCTCAAGTGCCCGTTGATGGTAATCAAGTGCCGTTTTAACGGCATCGGTTCTTCTGAAAACCACCCCTAACATATTAAGGCTTAATACCCGAAACTCTTTGTTTTCGATTTCTTCGGCAATCTTTAGGGCTTTTTGATGTAGTAAAATCGATTTTTTGAATTCTGAGAGGTTTCTATAGGTAGTGCCCATTTGATTTAGGGCATAGGATAGCCCCTCTTGGTAATTATTCCCTGTTGCGATTTTAATGAACCGCGCCAGTGAAACGGTATCCCTACGATGGGGTTTTAAGACCTGATCGATTTCAAGATAGGTTTTGGGCTTAACGACGATAAGCCTTTCGATATTTTCTTGTACTTGCACGCTATCCGTCTGTGCGAAGCACCAACTACCGAACAAAACCAAAAAAACAAGGGTTATAAAGCTTCTTGTTTTTTGATAAGGGGTCTTATTGAAATGTGTGGCAATTGATCTTAACATTCAGGGGAGCTATAACAAATCCAGAAAATCTGATTTCTTTTGTCTTGAAACGGGAATCTTATGATTGGTCTTAAGTATTACGTATCCATCTGTCTTTAAAAACTCCTTGATTTTACCTAGGTTGACCACGTAGGAATTGTGTATCCTAAAAAAAGATTCTGAAGGGAGTAACTGGTTGACTTCCTTTAATTTTTTGGTGAGTAGTATTTTTTGCCCATCCTCGAGATAAAGTGTACTGTAGTTACCATCAGATTCGGCGTATAAGATTTCTTCACTGTCCAAAAACAAAAGTTTGCCATCAGTATTAAGGGTAATCTTTTTTTTCAGCGACTGCGAATTGAAGCTTATCAGAATTTGTTCTAAACGTTCTGCAGTATAGTTTTTATCGTTGAATTTTCTGATTTTGGTAATAGTCTCGCTCAAATCATCACTGTCTATTGGTTTGAGAAGGTAGTCTATCGCTTCATTTTTCAAGGCTTTGAGTGCGTATTGGTTGTACGCGGTAGTAATGACCACCGGAAAATTCTTGTTTTTTAGATTCTTGATGAACTGAAAACCATCCATAACGGGCATTTCTATATCTAGAAAAAGACAATCCGGAGTGTTCTTTTCTAGATAATCAAGGGCTTTATGGGCATCGGTAAAAGTTGCGACAACGGTTACTTCATCACTCAAATTACTCAACTCCCAACTTAGGCTTTCCAAAGCTTTTGATTCATCATCAACAAGTACGGCTTCCAACATAGTGAATAAAGGTGTTTCAATTTATAAAATTAGCATTAATATGTAGTGCTTGATGCCGATTATGTATTAATGGGCGATTATAGCTTATAAATTGCGCTAAAACCCCCTAAACCCTACCTGTAAGCTTTCGCCTACAAAAACGTTTTATGTTCGGTAATTGAGCATAACACGGTTTTGAACAGGTTCCGTTTATACAAGATTTTGTACCAGTTATACATACGAAATGATTTTGCCGTCGATGCTAAAGTATCTTCGATGTTGTTATGTTGGTTCAAACATCAGTTTAAAATGAAGAAAAGCATTATTCTGTTCATCGTACTGTTAATGACGTTACTGTTGTCAGTGCTGACCGATACTAAAGATACTGTTGACCAGAAAGAAAAGTTCTCTTCGGTTGCCAGTAGATAAATACCAACTAACGTACGGCCAACCAACATGCTTAAAAGTATGTGAATTTGCAAAATAGTCTGGTTGCTACAAGTTTGAGTTTATGATTTGGGTTTCGGGGGAACTACCTGAACATGAATGAAGATAAGTAGGGCCAAGGCCGTACGGTTTGGTGGTACACATAAAGACCAAAAGGTATGCGTAAACATACTTTTTGGTCTTTTTTTTTGAAGCTGTTTTTTGTTTAATACCTGCAGAATCATACTCTTTTATGAAACCCATAATAAACATCACTGGCCAACGTACATTTCAACGATCCGTGTTAAAAACTTTGTAATGGATTAACTCAAACACGCTTTATCTTCTGATTACATTTTTCAATATTTGTTGGTCCGTACCGAAGGGTAACTTTTCAATCTAAATTATTCAATTTTAATACCGAACACTATGTCTGCTTCCAACGAGCCTATATTACAAGAAAATGAGGACCGATTTGTGATTTTTCCAATCAAGCATAATGATTTATGGGAATGGTATAAGAAGTGTGAAGCTTGTTTTTGGACTGCGGAAGAAATTGATTTAGGTGAGGACCTTACGGATTGGAACGAGAAATTAAATGAGGACGAACGTTACTTTATCAAACATATCTTAGCATTTTTTGCCGCTTCTGACGGTATTGTAAATGAAAACCTGGCCGAGAATTTTGTCAGCGAAGTACAATATGCAGAAGCGAAGTTTTTTTACGGGTTCCAGATTATGATGGAAAATATTCATTCGGAAACCTATTCCCTTTTGATAGATACTTATGTGAAGGATGAAAAAGAGAAGAATATTCTATTTAAGGCCATCGAAAATTTTCCGGCCATCAAGAAAAAGGCCGACTGGGCCTTGAATTGGATAGAATCCCCAAGTTTTGCCGAGCGCTTAATCGCATTTGCGGCAGTTGAGGGTATTTTCTTTTCAGGGGCATTCTGCTCTATTTTCTGGTTGAAGAAAAGGGGTTTGATGCCCGGGCTTACATTTTCAAATGAGTTGATTTCAAGGGATGAGGGAATGCACTGTGACTATGCCGTACACTTACACAACAAACATTTGATAAATAAGGTTCCAAAAGAGCGTATTACCCAGATTTTGACCGATGCACTTAATATTGAACGGGAGTTTATCACTGAGTCGCTACCAGCGAGCCTTATCGGAATGAACTCCAAACTAATGACCCAGTATCTGGAATTCGTTACAGACAGATTATTGGTTGAATTAGAGTGTGATAAGGTTTATAATGCCACGAATCCTTTTGATTTTATGGATATGATTTCCCTTCAAGGGAAAACGAACTTCTTCGAGAAAAGGGTTTCAGAATATCAAAAAGCAGGCGTGTTGAATAAGGATAAGGACGAAGATGCCCAGAAAATCAGTTTCGATGCTGACTTTTAGATAAAGACAAGCCAGTAAGGCATTTTTTGAATTTCTGTGATGTCTTGCGCTTTTTTGCCCCAAACAAAACCATAACGATACCTACCGCTATTTTCTATAAGTTCTTGCTTGTAGAATTGAAACAGCATATTTTATAAATAAGAAAAACAAAGTAGCCACATGTATGTAGTAAAAAGAGACGGAAGAAAAGAGTTGATAATGTTCGATAAGATTACAGCTCGGGTCAGAAAACTGTGTTATGGTCTTAATGACCTAGTAGATCCCTTAAAAGTTGCCATGCGCGTTATTGAAGGGCTATATGACGGGGTTACCACTTCAGAACTGGATAATCTGGCTGCCGAAATCGCGGCGACCATGACCACTACGCATCCTGATTATGCGAAGCTTGCTGCCCGTATATCCGTTTCCAATTTGCATAAGAATACAAAAAAGTCTTTTTCAGAGACAATGAAGGATTTATATGAATATGTAAATCCCAGAACAGGTAAAAAAGCACCCTTGCTTTCAGATGAGGTTTTTAAAGTGATTTCTGAAAATGCGGAACGTTTGGACTCCACTATTATTTACAACCGTGATTTTGGCTACGATTACTTCGGTTTTAAAACATTGGAACGTTCTTATTTGTTAAAGGTCAATGGTCAGATAGCAGAACGGCCCCAACATATGCTAATGCGCGTATCAGTGGGTATTCACGTAGATGATCTCGATGCTGCTATCGAGACCTATGAGTTGATGTCAAAAAAGTATTTTACGCATGCAACGCCGACATTATTTAATTCAGGTACCCCAAAACCGCAAATGTCTTCTTGTTTCTTACTGGCAATGAAGGAAGATAGTATCGACGGAATCTATGATACCTTAAAACAAACGGCTAAAATCTCACAATCTGCAGGGGGAATAGGGTTATCCATTCATAACGTACGGGCTCGGGGATCCTACATCGGTGGCACGAACGGTACTTCAAACGGAATCGTACCCATGTTGAAGGTTTTTAATGATACCGCCCGTTATGTCGATCAAGGCGGCGGAAAGCGTAAAGGAAGTTTTGCCATCTATATGGAGCCTTGGCACGCCGATATCTATGATTTTTTAGATTTAAAGAAAAACCACGGTAAAGAAGAAATGCGTGCCCGTGACCTCTTCTATGCCATGTGGATTTCAGATTTGTTCATGAAACGGGTCGAAGCTAATGAAGATTGGACACTGATGTGCCCTAATGAGTGCCCTGGCCTATTTACAAACCATAGTGAGGAATTTGAAAAGCTCTACACCAAATATGAAGCGGAAGGTAAAGGACGAAAAACGGTAAAGGCTCGAGATTTGTGGGAGAAGATTTTAGAATCGCAAATTGAGACTGGAACACCCTACATGTTGTATAAAGATGCTGCGAATAGAAAGAGCAACCAGAAGAATTTGGGTACTATCCGTTCTTCAAATCTTTGTACCGAGATTTTGGAATATACTTCCCCTGATGAGATAGCAGTCTGTAATTTGGCATCAATTGCCTTACCCATGTTCGTAAAAGACGGTAAGTTCAATCACAAAGAACTTTTTAAGGTAACCAAAAGGGTCACTAAAAACTTGAACAAGGTCATTGACCGCAATTATTATCCTGTCAAAGAGGCAGAGAACTCCAACATGAGGCACCGCCCAATCGGATTGGGGGTACAGGGGCTTGCTGATGCCTTTATTATGTTACGATTACCGTTTACAAGCGACGAGGCAAAAAAATTGAACCAAGAGATTTTTGAAACGTTATACTTTGCCGCGGTAACCGCATCAATGGAAGAGGCCAAGATTGACGGGCCATATTCTTCATACGAAGGTTCTCCGATTGCGCAAGGAGAGTTTCAGCATAATCTATGGGGTATTAAAGATGAAGAACTTTCCGGTCGCTGGGACTGGGCCAAACTTCGTAAGGACGTAAAGAAAAATGGAGTGCGTAATTCCCTTTTGGTCGCACCTATGCCAACGGCATCTACCTCGCAGATCCTCGGTAATAATGAATGCTTTGAACCTTACACGTCAAACATTTACACAAGAAGGGTACTTTCTGGGGAATTTATCGTAGTCAACAAGCACCTTTTAGAGGATTTGGTCAATCTAGGTCTTTGGAATGAAAATATGAAACAAGAATTGATGCGTGCCAATGGATCGATTCAACATATACAAACGATTCCACAAGACATTAGGGATTTATACAAAACAGTTTGGGAATTGAGCATGAAAGACATTATAGATATGTCTAGACATAGGGGGTATTTTATCGACCAAAGTCAGTCTTTAAATCTTTTTATGGAGAACGCCAACTATTCGAAATTGACATCCATGCATTTTTATGCATGGAAGAGCGGCTTAAAAACAGGGATGTATTATTTGAGGACCAAAGCTGCCGTAGATGCCATTAAGTTCACTCTAGACAATACAAAAAAGAAAGAAGTGCCAGTAAGTGTTGCCGCAGAAGCTGAGGTTATAGCGGCTTCCCCAAAAGCGGCGGAGAACTTAACGGTGAACCCAACACCCGTTGCTCCCCAAGATACGGACATCCAGCCTATGACGGAACAAGAAATGAAAGAGATGATCGCACGCGCAAAAGAGGGCCAGGCCGATGATGATTGTCTAATGTGCGGATCATAGTTTTGTTCGTTAGGTGATAGTGTTTATTGATTAAAATACCCCAAACGTGATTTTAGAATCGTTGGGGTATTTTTTATTAGAACCGTTCTGCGGTTTTTTAATGTTGTTGGGGCTGAATCTTTTGGATTATTTATGATTGACCAATTAGAAACATTCAATCAAAACACATTTGATGACCATTGTCCACAATTCTATTGGGGGTCAGAAGATTAAACTTCGAATTTTAATACGAACGTGCTTCCCACACCTTTTTTACTGTCGACGGCAATACTGCCGTTCATGGCTTCTACCTGGGTCTTTACCAAATATAGCCCAAGTCCCTTGCCTTTGGTTTGACCGCTTAGTCTGCCATACATATCAAAAATTTTCTTTCTACGCTCAGGAGTAAGGTTCATGCCGATACCATTATCAGAGACGGTCAAAATTAGTGTCGATGTCTCTAAAACGGTCGAAATTTTAACCAGTGGCTCCCGGTTCTTGTCACGGTATGAAATTGCGTTTAATATTAAATTGTACAGCATGTTGACCACGTAGCTCTTAATACCCTTTACCGTTGGTGCCTTTGAAAAGTCAATAAGAAGCTTTGCATTTGACCTTTCGATTTCTTCAGCAAGCAAACCAAGAACATCATCCATGGCTTTTTCAAAGAATATATCCCTGAACTCTACCGAATCTACTTCTTTGAGGGAGAGTGATAAGCTCAGGTCTTTCATGGTCTGGTCAAGTGCTTTGGTCGTTATTTCGAACTTTTTGAGTAAAGTATCATTTTCGACATCACGTCCCCATTCGTAAATACTCAACAACATCAAAAGGTTAGAGATCGGTCCTTTGAGATTATGTGATATGACATGAACGAAGTGGCCCAGTTCTAAGTTCTGTTCAACGATTTTTTGATTGGCAAGAATTTCCGTGGTTACATCTTGGGTTGTTCCTGCCATACGCACCGGCTTTCCTGAAACATCATAAAATGCCCTTCCTTTTTGGTGTACGTACCTTATCTCATCACCTTTGATCCTAATCCTGTGTACAATATCATGGAGTACTTTTTCATTCAGGGCCCTTTCGACATCGGCATTGAAGGCGGCCCTATCCTCACTGTGAATTATTTCCATCAAGGCTTCATAGGTGGCCTCAAAAGTACCTGGCTCTTGCCCGAAGACCCTAAAAAGCTGATCGGACCAACGAATTTCGTTTTTTAGGATATCCCAGTTCCAATGGCCTACATTCGCAATTTGTTGTGCTTCGTTATATTTCTGGTCTCGATCCTCAAGCAGCGATATTGCTTTCGATTCTTCAGTAATATCTTTCTGCCAAGCAGAACATCCGATTACGGTACCAGAAATATCGCAAAAGGGAAGAAAGGAAAACTCAAAGATTTTTTCATCCCCAGCTTGACCCACTGTAGATTGGTAGACTATGGATTGACCTTCAAATGCAGCAGCATAACCCATTCGGCATGCCTTAAAGAAAACGTTGTGCTCGTCAACTTTGCTGAGGTCCATTCCGAGGGTAGGGGTTATTTTAAAATCATCTATAAACTGCCGCTCAAAGGGCGCATTGAAAAAGGTAAGCTGATACGCTACATTGACGGCCCATGCTATATCACTTCTATCTTTTCGAACGAGTGCCGTGCCGTCTTTCGTGAGTTCCATAGTACACTGACGATTGGTTTTTAGGTAGATTTTACATAAATAGCACTTGAACGATAATCTTTAAAATATGGATTACGATCAATGTAGCTAAGTGCCCAGGGAAGGTTGGGGTACAATACAAGAACTATAACTCTTTTCATTTGAGGTCGCTCAGGATAGACGACTGATAAAAGTGATGAGATTCTATGGATTAGGGTACGAACTTTGAAGATAATCTTCTAAATGTTTGATTTGTAAAGGTTTGGTGATGAACCTTTTGACGTACTTGTCGTATTTTTTGGCTTCTTTTTTGTCGACATCTGAATCTGACGAGGTAACGAGCAGAACCTCATTATTTTCAGGAAAATCTTCTAGGGTCATAAATTCCAAAAATTCAAAACCACTCATTTCTGGCATATTGATGTCTAAGAGTATCAAGGTTCTATCCCCATTGTTTTTACGAAAACGAAGGTCATCAAGGGCAAGTTCTGGATTTGTGAAGCTTTTGACCTGCTCTTCCATTCCCATCTTTCTAAATTGTATGGTATTGATAGTATTTACCAAGTCTTCGTCATCGACCAAATAAATTTCTTTATACATTTTAAAATCAGTTAATAGTTGTTATACAGTTTTTTCGTTTGATTCAAATTTCCATAAAATAATGGACATTTTACTTGTCAATAACTATATTTATTAAGAATTATTATGTGAAAGCTGTAGGAAATTTGGCAATATGAACCAAATTAATGTACTGTTTTAAAGAAAAATCCTCTTAATATTTTAGAAATCGTTTTTTTTGGCCTCGTCTCAAAGCAGTGCTAAAATGTAGAAATGCACATGTTGAAGGTTTAGCTGTCGTAGGGTGATTGTCTAATGTGCGGATTATAGTTTTGTTCGGTAGGTGATAGTGTTTATTGGTTAAAATACCCCAAACGTAATTTTAGAATCGTTGAGATATTTTTTTGAAATACGTTTTTAGTTCGGTCTCTACAACAGATTGAGGCATTAGACTTCAAAATATTCTCATCGAAAGTATTAGTTTTTTTCATATTTGTAGTGATTCATTTCCGGATGTGGTATCGTAATTTGCCCTAAAAAGCATTGGCAAATGAGTTTTATCGAAATTAAACATTTGAAACTTATAGACACCATCGAGAAGGTAGGCACGCTCAAAAAAGCAGCAGATAAACTGTATTTGACCCAATCTGCCCTCAGCCATCAATTGAAGGAACTGGAGATGCGTCTTGAAACACGGATTTTCCATCGCGTAAAGAATAAACTGGTCTTTACCCCCTCGGGAAAAGAATTACGGGACGCAAGCAAAGAAATTTTGGAAAGAATTGAGATGCTGGAGTATAAAATCCATGAAATCAATGAAGACAATATCAAAGATTATATACATGGATATTCAGATGAGGAAACGATTCGTTTGAACGATCAAGCCAGTTCTATTTCGGAAATACTTCATTGGGATTCGAAATGGGAGGAAGGTTCTTTGGTTCTGGAAGCTGGTTGCGGTGTCGGATCACAAACGAAGATCATTGCCGCTATGAATTCTGAGACGTCATTCGTCAGTGTTGATTTTTCTTCCTCTTCCATTGAAAAAGCAAAAATAGCCATTGAGAAAGAAAATATTGGAAACGTTCGTTTTCATTGTGCCGACATCTTTGAACTCCCTTTTGAAGATGGTTATTTTGACCATATTTTTGTTTGTTTCGTTCTAGAGCATCTTACCCGTCCTACGGACGCCTTGAAAGAATTAAAACGGGTTCTGAGAACTAACGGAACAATAACCATAATTGAGGGTGACCATGGTTCAACCTATTTTTATCCAGATAGTAAAAACGCTAGAAAAGCTGTTCAAGCGCAAGTAATACTTCAAGAGAAAAAGGGCGGTAACGCGAACATAGGAAGGGAATTATATCCTATACTTGATAACGCAGGATTCACTGGTATTAAAGTTTCTCCGCGTCAAGTATATGTTGATGACTCAAAACCCGAACTACTTGAGGGTTTTATAAAAAACACTTTCACGGCTATGATAAGAGGTATTTCTGAAGAGGTCTTAGCACATGGTATTATTGAAAGAAATGAGCTCGATTCTGGTATCGAGGACTTGTATGGTACTTCCAATGGTGGGGGAACATTTTGTTACACTTTTTTTAAGGCTAAAGCAAATAAAACCTGAATTCCACAATACAAGATGATTTTTAAAACCATATGTCCTGTGCTGTTTACTGGATAATTTATTATACTTCATTAAAGAAGTAATATGAATTTAAAGCTTGGTAAGCCTATGCTGAAAAGCCCTTTCTTTTTTAGAAAGTTTAGAAAGGGCTTTTGGTTGTTAGTTGTTATTTCAAGCTATAAAGACCATGCTTTACCCTGTGTCAACTCATCGACATCGCCACAACCGATATATTCCCCAGGAATGGGTAGATAAGCCAAGACTTCTTCACCGACATATTCTGATGATTTATAGGCCCAGGTCGCCATATCACGCACATTGGTAGCGAATGCAAAGCAGGCCACATCTTCATCTAAATCTGAGGTGTTTCCTGCAGCCCTTGCCTCCATATAAGCCCCAATGGCCTCTTCTTGAGAAGCTTCATCTTCATCAGACCGCTTTTTTAAATAGGTTGTTAGGGCGGGTTCAAAATCAACCCCCTCAATATCCATAAGGGATTCCTTACCTGAATCACCGAGTACCTTGCCCATAAATTTGTCCATAAGCACCTTCATAAATGCCTGTTGCTCTTCTGGTAGTACGCTTTTTGCAAATTCATCGATAAATACGTGAACGTTGACTTCAGTGGCAGATGGAGTGTCGGTTTTCGGCAATATGACATCGACCATTTGTGCTAGGGCGTATCCTTTGTCCTTCTCAAAGTAACTGGGTACCCAGGTGGCATAAGGGGCTTTCTCCTTACAACTTTGTACTAATCCTAGTAGTGTCGGGGTGGCGGCGGCATATCCAAACACCATCCCCATATTTTTGAGTGCAGTTCTTCTTTTCATTAGATGTTTCCTTTTTTAAGTTCTTGGGCCGCATGGTTGGCCGCCCTAGCCGTAAAGGCCATATAAGTTAATGAGGGGTTTACACATGCCGCTGATGTCATGAAGGCTCCATCGGTAACATAAACATTTTTACAGGCATGTACTTGATTGTATCCATTCAATACCGATGTTTTCGGATCAAGTCCCATACGTGCCGTACCCATTTCATGAATACCTAGACCCAATGCGCCAGGTCGATCAAACTGCTCTACATCGCGAAGACCTGCTTTTTCAAGCATTTCCGCGGCCTGATCTTTCATATCCTTACGCATGTTCCATTCGTTCTCCCTAAATTCAGCATCAAAGGTCACCGTTGGCAGTCCCCATTCATCCAGTTTGTCATAATCGAGGGTCATACGGTTATCTTCATAGGGCAGTACCTCCCCAAATCCGCCCATACCGAAGGTCCATCCACCAGGTTTCAGAACGGCGTCTTTATAGTTTTTACCGAATGAGGTCTCGGCGACAATGTCTTCCCAATTGCCACGTCCTGCACCGCCTTGATAGCCGTAACCCCTAATAAAATCTTTACGATTCGAGTCTCCTCCCAAGTTTCTGAAGCGTGGTACATAAATTCCATTGGGCTTTCTGCCTTTGAAATATTTGTCTTCAAAACCATCAAATTTACCTGAGGCACCTACACCAAGGTGGTGGTCCATAATGTTCCTGCCCAGTTGATCGGAACCGTTGCCCAACCCATTTTCAAAACTATCGGATTTCGATTGCATCAAAATTGCGGTAGAGGCAATGGCAGAGGCACACAAGAAAACCACTTTGGCCTTAAATTCAAACTCTTCTTTGGTCTCTCGGTCTATGACCTTGACACCGGTAGCTTTTTTCGTGTCTGGGTCATACATGATCTGATGTACGATAGAGTCTGGCCTTAATGTCATGTTGCCGGTACGTTCTGCCGCAGGTAGCGTCGATGATACACTACTAAAGTAAGCCCCAAAAGGACACCCACGAATACAACGATTTCTATATTGACAACGTACACGACCGTCACCTTCAAACTTTTTATCGCTATTGATATGGGCAACACGACCAGCCGTTATTACCCTTCCATCAAAATGTTCGGCCACTTTGCCCCTGACATGGTCTTCGAGGCAGTTAAGTTCCATCATCGGCTCGAATTTACCATCAGGCAATTGTGGTAACCCCAATAGTTCACCTGATACGCCAATGTAAGACTCTACTTTGTCATACCATGGTGCAATATCTTTATACCGAACCGGCCAGTCTACGGCAATTCCATCATTTTTATTGGCCTCGAAATCAATATCGCTCCATCTGTAACTGTGCCTACCCCACATAATGGAACGGCCACCGACATGATAACCACGCATCCAATCAAAACGCTTGGTCTCGTTATAAGGGTGTTTGAGGTCGTTTACAAACCAATGTTTCGATGCTGCTTTGGTGGTATACCCCGTTCTACTTTGTTTTTGTTGCTTAGCAAGATCCTCCCTGGTTGGTTCCCCCGAATGCGGAAAATCCCATGGGTCCATATTGGCCGTAGGATAGTCTTCTCGGTGCTTTACCATTGGGCCTCGTTCGAGTACCAAGGTCTTGAGTCCATTCTCACAAAGCTCTTTAGCGGCCCAACCTCCACTAATACCAGTTCCTACAACAATCGCGTCATACGATTCTTGTTCTTCGTTGTAATAAAATTTACCCATGTATTCACGAATTGTTTATTCACTAAATGTATTAAATATTAAATTAATTTTCTACATTTAATCCCCATGTTTATTGAGAATTTGACACTATAACGTTGTAGTAAATCGCATGTATCCTAACCATTGAACCACAAAACCATCATGATGAATCGAAGAAAATTTGTTCAAAATAGCGCAAAAGCCGGGGTGGCATTTTCCGTTTTTGGTGCTTATTCTTGTAAGCAAGTAAAAAAAGAAGCCGAAGCGGAGTCGGTTGATACTACATCTCAAACAAATACTGAAACACTTCCATTTTTCAAATTATCCCTGGCGCAATGGTCCATCAACAAAATGATAAGGGAAGGTGGTGTAGACCCTTATACGTTTGCAGAGAAAGCTAAAAATTGGGGTTTTTCAGGTTTGGAATACGTTAGTCAACTGTATAAAGATGAATTGGAAGCTGCGGAATATTCTGAAGAAGCAATGCAAAATTTTGTTGTTAAATGTAACGCTGAGGCCGAAAAATATGGTTTGGAGAATGTACTGATCATGATCGATCGTCAAGGCGATTTGGCGGCAGCCGATGCAGCCGAACGAAAAGCTGCGGTCGTGAATCATCATAAATGGGTCGATGCGGCAGCAGCAATGGGATGCCATTCAATCAGGGTCAACCTGAACGGTGTTCAAGAACCGGAGGCTTGGACGACGGCTTCCGTTGACGGACTGACACAATTGGCCACTTATGCAAAGGATAAAAATATCAATATCATTGTCGAGAATCATGGAGGGCTTTCATCAAATGCAGCCATGTTGGCAAACGTGATGACCCAGGTCGGTATGGAAAATTGTGGCACCCTGCCAGACTTTGGTAATTTCTGTATCAAAAGGGAGTCGGGGGATTATTATGAATCAAAATGCATTGAGGAATATGATAAATATCAAGGTGTTGCCGAATTAATGCCGCATGCCAAGGCCGTAAGTGCCAAAGCCTATGACTTTGATGAAGATGGAAACGAAACCAAGATCGATTTTGCCAGAATCCTTGAAATAGTAAAAGATGCAGGGTATACCGGTTATATCGGTGTTGAGTATGAGGGGAATGTTTTAAGCGAGGAAGCGGGGATATTGGCTACGAAAAATTTACTTTTAAAAGCTGCCAAGTAGCTCAAGTATCAAGTCTACAAGCGTATGAAAGTGTTTTTTAATCAACTTTTTGACTATAATTTTTTTTGTAATAAAAAGCTCATTGAGCAAGCCCATGCGCTTAAGGATATTCCTAAAGACAGTACTAGACTTTTCAGTCACCTCTTAAACGCCCACCACATTTGGAATAGAAGAGTACAAGGCGTTAAGCATGAATATGATGTCTGGCACATTCATGATATCAAACATTGGGAAGATATTCATTACGAAAATCAAAGAACGACTTTTGAGATTATCAGAAATACCGATGATTTTAATAAGCGTATTGATTACGAAACTACGGAGGGGCGTGTTTTTGCCAATGATTTGAAAGATATTCTATTCCATATCATCAATCATTCCACACATCATAGAGGTCAGATACTGGCAGGTTACAGGACAAATGGCATCGCACCTGAAAAACTGGATTACATTTTTTATAAAAGATAATACAAGCCTTCATCATGAATACAAAAACCAAGTTTCAATTATCTTTTATGATGTTTTTGGAATTCTTCATTTGGGGAGGATGGTTCGTGACCTTAGGAATTTACCTGCCAACTACTTTAGGGGCAAGTGGTGCCGATATTGCATTTGCCTATTCAAGTCAATCTTGGGGTGCTATAGTGGCACCTTTTATCATCGGACTTATTGCTGACCGTTATTTCAATGCGGAAAGAATTTTGGGGATTTTGCATTTAATAGGTGCCATTTTGATGTACCAAATGGCCAATGCAGCTGACATTGCAACATTCGTTCCATATGTTTTTGGATATATGATTGCTTATATGCCCACTTTGGCACTGGTCAATTCAGTGTCGTTCAACCAAATGAAAGACCCGTCAAAAGAGTTTGCCTTCATAAGGGTATTCGGTACTATTGGGTGGATCGTGGCGGGGTTGTTGTTTATCAGCATCCTTTTCAAGTGGGATTCTCCTGAAAGTATTCAAAATGGTGCACTGAAGAACACCTTTTTCATGACGGCTATTGCGTCTGCCATTTTGGGGGTCTTTAGTTTTTCACTTCCGAAAACACCGCCACGGGTGTCAAAAGAAGATAAAGTATCCATATCCTCGATTTTAGGGTTGGACGCGCTAAAATTATTAAAGGACAGTAATTATTTGGTATTCTTTATCGCCTCTGTGCTGATTTGCATTCCCCTTGCTTTTTATTACCAACATGCGGGTCAGTTTTTGGGCGAGATCGGAGCTTCCATAGGATTGCTCGGCTCAGAAATTGGCCCTGCGGGAATGATGACCATAGGTCAGATTTCAGAAGTATTGTTTATGCTGCTGCTACCGCTCTTTTTTACCAAATACGGATTTAAAAAGACCATTCTGGCCGGAATGTTCGCATGGACGGTACGGTATTTGTTGTTCGCCTATGGCAATCCTGATGAACTCACGTTTATGTTGTTGATCGGTATTGCATTGCATGGAATATGCTATGATTTCTTTTTTGTCTCGGGACAGATTTATACCGATACAAAAGCAGGTGTAAAATACAAAAGCGCAGCGCAGGGACTGATTACCCTAGCTACTTATGGGGTAGGTATGCTGATCGGTTTTTGGATTGCAGGAAAGATTACGGATTTATATCTTTTAAAGGAAGGAGCGCATTATTGGCAGACCATTTGGATGTATCCCGCAGGGTTTGCATTTCTCGTCTTCTTGATTTTTGCCTTTACCTTTAAAAACGAAAAAATTGAATACAAACAATGACCAACTTTGCTAATTAAATAAATGATAGATGGAGAATATTAACAAGAACAAACTTTTTTTTGCAGCCTGTATCTCACTCGTTGTAACTTCAATGACATTCGCAATTAGGGCCGGTATATTGACACAGCTCGGTATTGATTTTGAAATTAACAATACAGAGCTTGGCTACATCAATAGTATGGCCTTTTTAGGCTTTCCGTTGGCGATGCTCATCGGGGGATTGTTATACAATGCCCTTGGGCCCAAAAAACTATTGATCACCGCTTTTGTCTGCCATCTTTTAGGATTGGTATTGACCATTTATGCGGGTGGATTTTGGACCTTGATCATTTCGACCTTTTTTATCGGTTTTGCGAATGGATCTGTTGAGGCAGCCTGTAACCCGATGATAGCCGATATGTATACCAATAATAGAACCGCCATGCTGAATAAGTTCCATGTTTGGTTTCCGGGTGGGTTGGTGATAGGTTCTTTGGTATCAAAATTTATGACCGATGCCGGTCTTGGGTGGCAATTGCAGATTGCGACCATGTTGATTCCGACCTTGATCTACGGTTTTTTGGTATTCACCCAGAAGTTTCCTGAAAGCGAGAATATCGAATCCAATACCTCTTCGAATATCAAGGCGCTGGGCAATCCGCTCTTTATCTTTATGTTAGTCTGTATGACCTTAACGGCGACCTCTGAATTTATCCCACAGCAGTGGGTAGAGACCATTTTAGGTAAATCAGGGGCTAGCCCAATGTTGGTTTTGGCTTTGGTCACCGGTATCATGGCCTTAGGTCGTTTTTTTGCCGGACCGATCGTACATCGATTAAACCCAATAGGGGTGCTATTCATGTCTGCGATCATTACGGCAACCGCTATTTATTTTATGAGCATCTCTGAGGGGGGGATGATTTATGTGGCCGCTGCACTCTTTGCGTTGGGGGTCTGTTATTTCTGGCCTACTATGATCGGTTTTACTTCAGAATATACCTCTAAGACGGGTGCTTTAGGAATGTCTTTGATGGGTGGGGCAGGAATGTTCGCCACCTCAATTTGGAACCCCATTATTGGCTCTCGGCTAGATGCTGAGAAAGCAAATGCCCTCAATACGGGCCTTGTCGGTGAACTGGCAGATATCGAGGCCGGTAGGGCCGTACTGGGTTTTATGGTCTATTTTCCATTAACTTTGGTAGTCTTATTCGGAATCTTATTCGTGTTACGAAAGCGAATCGAAAAAAGCAGGATCCATCAAGAACCTGCATAAAGTAACCCTTAACTGAATTATCATCAGAAAATCAAAATAATGCCAAAAAAAATAAAACTAGGAATTTTAGGGGGCGGAGGTGATTCCCTAATCGGAGTACTGCATCGCGTTGCGGCACACATCAATGACAATTATGAAATCGTGGGCGCCGTATTCAGTCCAGAACTTCAAGAAAGTATTGACTTTGCAAAAGAGATTGATATACCGACCAACAGAATTTACAAAGACTTTGATACGCTTATCGAAGAAGAACTAAAACTTTCAGAAGACGAACGTATTCAGGTCTGTTCGGTACAGACCCCGAACTTCCTGCACTTTCCGATGGCGAAAAAACTATTGGATAACGGGTTTCATGTAATCTGCGAGAAACCGATGACCATGAACTATGCAGAAGCGAAGGAATTGGAGGCGGCACATCAAAAATCAGGAAAAGTCTTTGCGTTGACACACACGTATACCGGTTACCCTATGGTACGTCAAATGCGTGAAATGATAAAGGCTGGTGCATTGGGAAGAATCCATAAAGTGGATGCGAGATATTATCAGGGCTGGATCAATCCGATCATACATGACAAAGAAAAGCGTTCGTCTGTTTGGCGATTGGATCCCACGAAAGCGGGAATCAGTTCTTGTATGGGTGATATAGGGGTACATGCCTTTAACCTTTTGGAATACACCACAGGACTACAAGTAAAATCGTTGCTCTGTGATTTCAATTATTTGTACGAAGACAATCAAATGGACGTAGATGGCACCGTTTTGGTGAGAATGGATGCCCATGTAAAGGGGGTAATCCGTTCTAGCCAGGTCGCAACAGGGGAAGAGAATGGCTTGGCCATAGCGATATATGGCGAAAAGGGAGCTTTCAGATGGGAACAAGAGCGCCCTAATTTTCTGTATAAGATGAGCGATACGGAACCTACGCAGATCTATAAGCCCGGTCATGCCTACAATTCGGCATTGTCATTGGCGGGTACAAAGTTGCCTCCTGGCCATCCTGAGGGTATCTTTGATTCCATGGCCAATATTTATTTAGGTGCGGCCAAGGCCATACGTGGCGAAAAGTACAATGATGGGGAGTTCCCTACGATGACCGATGGTGTGCGCGGAATGAACTTTATTGAAAGTACCGTGGCATCACATAAAAAAGGAAACGTTTGGATAACGTTGGATTAGCGGTTGTCCTGAACCTGCCTCAAATATAGGATGGCCGCTTTTAAGCGGCCATTTTCTTTTTAAAAGACTTTTTCAAACTGCACAAAAACAACGATCATACTTTCAAGTGGTCTACGATTGAATTCCGCTAGTTCACGCGTGTAATATTCCCAATGAACCTTTTTCCAGTATTCTAGGCTTTTATCGCCTTCCCCTTCTAGTCGTGCGTGTTCCGCATGGACTGAAAAATAGGGCATCATTTTTACAGAAGTGATTTTGACAATGCATTTTGCGGTACCTTCCCAATCGGTAACGATAAAAAAATCATCGATTTTTGGCAGGGGCTCTTCTCGAAGCTGTATACCCAATAAAGAGGGCGAGGTGGCTCTCTTTATTTCTTTTACCGCCAGTTCTGCAAGGGTGTTGGCATCGTTTTCATTGTCGCCAAAATACCCTACTTCAGGGGCTTTTGCAAAAGCAAATTCAGTGTGTTTGTCTAAAAAGTCCCCCCAGAGGTTCCTGGCCGAAGCGTTATCCATTTAAGTACTGATTGATTAAGCGAATTTTCCTAATTTGAACTGCTCCGCGGCATGGTTGGCTGCACGGGCGGTGAATGCCATATAGGTCAATGATGGGTTGACACATGCCGCAGAGGTCATAAATGCACCATCGGTCACATAAATATTCGGTACATCATGAACTTGATTGTGTTTGTTCACTACCGAAGTCCGCGGGTTCCACCCCATACGTGCACCACCCATTTCATGAATACCAAGTCCTGGGCCGGTTTCCTTGTCATAGGGTTCGATATTTTCGAAATTGGCTGCCTTTAACATCGCTACGGCTTCTTCTTTGATGGCCTCCCGCATTTTATATTCGTTTTCTTTGAACTCCACATCAAAGTCAAGCTGTGGTAAACCCCATTGGTCTTTTTTATCGCGACTCAAGGTCACCCGGTTATCGTGATAGGGCAGCATCTCACCAAAGCCGTATACCCCTATCTGCCAATTACCCGGTTTGAGGATGGCAGCTTTCAAATTATTGCCATAACCGGCCTCTGCTATGGATTCTGACCAATCGGTCCTACTTGAATTGCCTTGATAACCAAAGCCTCTCAAAAAGTCTTTGCGTTTGGTTTTTTCATCAAGGTTCACGAACCGTGGAATGTAAAAACCATTGGGCCTTCTTCCTTTATGGTACCTATTGCTATGTTCACCGGTGCTTGCATTCGCGCCCAGGGCATAGTGATGGTCCATTATATTTCGGCCCAACTCATCATAATTATTACCTATCCCGTTCGGGAAGCTTTTTGATTTTGACTGGAATAGAATACCTACAGAGGCCATGGCCGAAGCACATAGAAAAACAATTTTCCCCTTGAATTCTAATTTTTCATGGGTTTCAGCATCAATAATTTTGACCCCGGTTGCCTTTTTCGTCGTTTCGTCATATACTACTTCGTGTACGATTGAATTTGGGCGTAAGGTCATATTTCCGGTTCGTTCGGCAGCAGGCAAGGTTGATGAGTTGCTGCTGAAATATCCTCCAAAGGGACACCCCCTCCAGCATCGATCTCGATATTGACAAGGTCCCCTGCCTTTAAATTCGGTAGTATTCTCAGTGATATGGGCGACCCTGCCTATGGTAAGCAGTCGATCGTCTTCGAATTTATCGTCGATTGCCTTTTGCAGATCCTGTTCGACACAGCTGAGTTGCATGGGAGGTAGAAATTTACCATCAGGCAACTGTCTCAATCCTAAATTTTGGCCACTGACCCCAATATAACGTTCCACTTTATCATACCATGGTGAAATATCCTTGTAACGAACGGGCCAATCGACACCCATACCATCTTTTAGATTGGCTTCAAAATCGATATCACTCCATCGGTAACTTTGCCGCCCCCAAGTAAGTGAACGTCCCCCGACTTGGTACCCACGTATCCAATCAAATCGTTTGGTCTCTTGATACGGATGTTCAAGGTCATTGACGAAAAAGTGTTTAGAATCTTCGGTAGGTGCCCATCCTACCCGAAGCTGTTTATGGTATTTTTTCTTATCATCCCTTGACAATTCCCCCCGAAATTTATAATCCCAAGGATCGTCATGCATGGTTTTATAGTCCTCAATGTGTCTGACCATTGGGCCTCGTTCCAAGACCAGTGTTTTTAATCCATTTTCACAAAGCTCCTTGGCTGCCCAGCCACCCGTGATTCCGGTTCCGACCACAATGGCATCATAAACAGTATTTTGATTCACAATAGAGTTATTTAGTTCTTATCTAATCGCTATATTTATGGCTATGTAAAGCGAAAATTCAGATAAATTAATTTATTTCTTAAATATAGTTGATTATTCCTAAAATTTGTAGGGATGTATCGTATCAAAAACCAATTTAAATGAAGACAATTAAGGGACCAGCTGTTTTTCTGGCGCAGTTTGTAGATAGTAAGGCACCATTCAATTCTTTGGACGGCATGTGCAAATGGGCCGCTGATTTGGGGTATAAAGGAATTCAGATTCCTACTTGGGAATCGTTTTTAATCGACCTCGACAAAGCCGCAGAGAGTCAAGATTACTGTGATGAATTGAAGGGAAAGGTAAATTCTTATGGTCTTGAGATTACCGAGCTTTCAACCCATCTTCAGGGACAATTGGTCGCCGTGCACCCTGCTTATGATTTGATGTTCGACAATTTTGCACCTGATGAACTGAAGGGAAAACCCAAAGAACGTACCGCCTGGGCCGTTGAAACCGTAAAAAAGGCAGCCACTGCCAGTCGTAGATTGGGTATCAACGCCCATGCAACATTTTCGGGGGCACTTCTTTGGCATACGATGCATCCGTGGCCACAACGGCCAGCAGGTTTGGTCGAAATGGGTTTTGAGGAATTGGCGAAGCGTTGGATGCCCATTTTAAACCACTTTGATAAAGAAGGGGTCGATGTCTGCTATGAAATCCATCCTGGTGAAGACTTGCATGATGGGGATACTTTTGAGCGTTTTTTAGCGGCAACCGGAAACCACAAACGTGTAAACATACTTTATGACCCAAGCCATTTTGTACTACAACAGCTAGATTATATAAGCTACATCGATCATTATCATGAATTTATAAAATCATTCCATGTTAAAGACTCCGAATTCAATCCCACAGGAAAAAAAGGGGCTTTTGGGGGATATAATGATTGGGGTGATCGTGCCGGTAGGTACCGTTCTTTAGGAGATGGCCAAATCGATTTTAAAACGATTTTTTCTAAACTAACACAATACGGTTGTGATGTTTGGGCGGTAATGGAATGGGAGTGTTGTATAAAAAGCCCTGAGCAAGGGGCAAGGGAAGGGGCCAAGTTTATTCAAGATCACATAATCGAGGCAACACAGAAAACATTCGATGATTTTGCCGGCGCAGAGATTGACAAAGACGAACTCAGAAAAATATTAGGATTATGAAACAGTTGACCGTAATTGCACTGGCGATATCATTTTTCGCTTGCAAACAAACTAAAAAACAAGAGGTGGTTCAAGAAAATCTTGCCGTTGAAGAAAACGTTGAGGAGGTGTCAAATGACTGGCAAGTCCTTTTTGATGGAAGTTCATTTGACGGTTGGCATGGATACTTAAGTGATGAAGTATCCAATGTTTGGAAATTGGAAGATGGCGCCATGGTATTCTACCCACCAAAAGAGCGAAATGGTGAGAGTTATAATATTGTTACGGATAAGGAATACACCAATTTCGTATTGTCATTGGAGTGGAAGGTAAATGAAGGAAGCAATAGTGGAATATTCTGGGGGGTTTATGAGGACTCAAAATATGGCCAACCTTACGAAACAGGACCCGAGATTCAGGTTTTGGATAATATTGCCCACCCCGATGCAAAAAATGGCACTACGCATCAAGCAGGAGCCTTATATGACATGATCGCTCCAAGTAAAGATGTGGTAAAACCCGTAGGAGAATGGAATACTTGTGTAATAACGATTGACCATGACACCAATGCGGGGAGCGTAGTACTCAATGGGGAGAAAATCGTGGAATTTCCTGTACATGGCGAAGCTTGGGATACCATGGTAGCCAAGTCAAAATTTGCCGATTGGGAAGGATTTGGAAACTATACCACCGGTAAAATTGGCCTGCAGGATCACGGCGATATCGTGGCCTATCGAAATATCAAAGTAAAAGAACTCTAACAAAGTATAAAGTTTGCAATACGAAGGCTGCTCATGTAGTAGTTCTTAAGCCTTGTTGTCATCTTATGCACGTATTGAATTAACCGAATAGTATTATTTCGAAAACCATTTCATGAAAAAAATCTTTTTCATCCTTATTGCTGCTTTGACCGTATCAAATGCCTGTAAACAGGTTAAAACCAAAAGTGCAGAAGATACTGAACAAACTGTGGCCGCTGAAAAATATGTTGGTGAAGAACCCACCAAGCCCGAGGCCACTGAAGTTTATGAGCCCGTTCCACCGAAGGTAACGGTCAATGGGAACGGGGTGCCTAGTGATGCCATCATTCTTTTTGACGGCAGTGGTTTTGATGAATGGATACACGTAGCCGATAGCACGGCGGTGCAATGGCATCTCAATAAAGATGGTAGCATGACTGTAAAGGACCAAGCAGGGTTTATTCAAACCAAAAGAAATTTCGGTAGTGTACAATTGCACTTGGAATGGAAATCCCCCGCCGAAGTAAAAGCTGATGGCCAGAATAGGGCGAATAGTGGTGTATTTCTGCAAAGCAGGTATGAGGTGCAGATTTTAGATAATAACGACAATGATACCTATGTGAACGGTCAGGTAGGGGCTATTTATAAACAGTCAGTTCCTCTGGCAATGGCCTCAAGACCCACAGGAGAGTGGAATACTTATGACATCATTTTTCATGCCCCCGAGTTCGGAATGAGCGGTAAAAAAATGAAATCAGGTACGATTACAGTGATACACAATGGGGTCTTGATCCAAGACCATTATGAATTGAAAGGGACCACTGAATATATTGGTTGGCCAAAAAATATACCTCACGGTAAAGCCCCCATACAGTTGCAGGATCATCGCGACAACAGTCGTGTCAGTTACAGAAACATTTGGGTGAGGGAATTGGATTGATAAAAAGGAAAACCCCGTTTTGCCTACCTTTGCCAAAACTTCGAAATATTTATGATTCAGTCCATGACCGGCTATGGTAAGCATGTGGTACAGCTACCATCAAAAAAGATTACAGTAGAACTAAAATCACTCAATAGCAAGAATCTCGATATCAATGCCCGAATTCCACAAGCATTTAGGGACAAAGAGCTGAACTTGCGTAAAACCATCGCAGACGTTTTGATTCGAGGAAAGGTTGATTTTGGTCTTTATGTCGAAATTACGGGTGAGGATACCAGTGCGGAAATCAATTCGGGTGTGGTAAGGAATTATATGGAACAATTGCGGGAAATTGCCAATGGGGATTCGATAAAGTTGCTCGAATTGGCACTTAGAATGCCCGATACGCTAAAAACCGACAAGAATGATATAGATCCTAAAGAATACAAGGCTATTGAAGAGGCGCTTAACGAGGCCTTAAATGCCATAAACATGTTTAGGACCGAAGAGGGAAAAGTGCTTGAGAATGATTTCCGTAATCGCCTTAAAACATTAGGTGATCTTTTAGACCAAGTGAAGGCAATGGACCAAGAACGTCTGGGGACTATTCGGGAACGGTTAGAAAAAGCAGTTGCCGATTTGAAAGTTGAGTTGGACGCCAATCGCTTCGAACAAGAATTGATTTATTATTTAGAAAAATATGATATCACCGAAGAAAAGGTACGATTGGCCAATCATCTCGAATACTTTGAGGGAACTTTAAGTTCAAATGATTCCAACGGAAAAAAACTGGGGTTCATCTCTCAAGAAATTGGCCGCGAGATAAATACGATCGGCTCTAAGGCCAACTATGCGCCAATGCAGCAATTAGTGGTGCAAATGAAAGACGAACTAGAAAAAATAAAAGAACAGATGCTCAACGTGCTTTAAAACTATCTTGCAAACGAAGTAGTTTTTATGTTAAATCAATACCAATGCTTTTGAACTTGATACTTGAACTTGAATTTGTTTTTTATGAAAGGAGGAGGTAAGCTTATCATTTTCTCAGCACCATCGGGTAGCGGAAAGACCACAATAGTGCGCCATCTTTTAAAACAGCCGGAATTGAATTTGGCCTTTTCGGTCTCTGCAACGTCACGTCTACCTAGGGGAGAAGAAAAAGATGGGGAGAATTACTATTTCATTAGTGTTTCAGACTTTAAAAAACACATTAAGCAAGATGATTTTTTAGAGTGGGAAGAAGTCTATCGAGATAGTTTCTACGGCACTTTAAAAAGCGAGGTAGAGCGTTTATGGGCCGAAGGTAAAAATGTGATTTTTGATATTGATGTCGTTGGGGGCCTACGGATAAAAAAGAAGTTTCCTGAGCAGACGCTTGCAGTCTTTGTAAAGCCCCCTAGTGTCGATGAATTGAAGATCAGACTCAAAAAGCGCAGCACTGAAAGCGACGATAAGATCAATATGCGCGTGGCCAAGGCTTCAGTCGAATTGGCCACGGCCCCACAATTCGATAGAGTCATCAAAAACTATGATCTGCATACGGCATTGGAGGAAGCCCATCAGATGGTAGCGGATTATGTTGGTGCTTCAAGACCTATGAAGGAGTAAGACCGATGAAAAAAGTAGGACTTTATTTTGGTACGTTCAACCCAATTCACATTGGGCATTTGGCCATTGCGAACCATATGGTCGAGTTTTCCGATCTTGATGAGGTTTGGTTCGTGATTACCCCTCAAAGCCCATTTAAACAGAAAAAGTCATTGCTCGATAATCACCATCGCTATCAAATGGTCTTAGAGGCAACAACAGACTACCCCAAACTCAAACCTAGTAAAATCGAGTTTGATTTGCCGCAACCTAATTATACGATAAACACCCTGATACACCTTGAAGAAAAATATCCTGAGGGATACAATTTTTCCCTTATCATGGGTGAAGATAACCTGAAGGGCTTCCACAAGTGGAAGAATTATGCCGTTATTTTAGAAAATTATGCTTTATACGTCTATCCTAGAATCTCGACCGGAACGGTTTCCCATCAATTTGAAGGGCACCCTAAAATCAATAAAGTTGATGCCCCGATCATGGAAATTTCTTCCACTTTCATTCGAAAGCAACATACCAAAGGCAAGAATATCAAACCTTTACTGCCTTTTAAGGTCTGGAAATACCTTGACGAGATGAATTTTTATCGGTAAGCAAATGGTTTACGATCAATTAAGGTCTTGAAACTCGTTCACAAATTTTTGGATGGGAATATCATCGATGAAGACATTATCTAAAACCGCAGTTCCATCTTTAACATACACAAGCCCGTAGCAGATTTTAGTAGTATCCCTTTGTGCCGTGCGAACCGAAATTTCGGCGTCATATGCTTTGTATTCGTTCATGTAAAAACGGTTGAAAGGCAAATTGAACTGCACGGTCTTACCATAGTTATAATTACTTTTTGCGATGATATAGTCTTCATCAAAATCCAAGGGGGTTTTACTTACCCTTTTCACCATTGCAAACCCCTCTGCGTCGGTAGTAAGATACACAAAAACATTGCCTGAGTAGTTACTCCAGTCCTCATCGGTTTGAAATGAGTTCAGTTCATAGTTCAATGTGATATATTTTCCACGAAATGGATCTGTCGGATCGATCGGTCGTGTCTTGAACTTATAAGAAGTGCCCTTAATTAGGATATTTTCTTGTTGGTGAATCATTTGTGCCGGCACCAATAGTTGTGCCGCAAATATTATAAATAGCGCTATTGTAAGTAGTTTACGCATGGTCTTCTGTTTTTGGGTTGTCTTGCAAAGCAGTGCCGCGTTGCTTTTTGAGCAGTAGGTAATTGGTGAAAAAGAAACCAAGACCTACCAAAATAAATACTATACCACGGAATATAAAATCTAAATTGGAATCAAAAAATCGACATGCGATAAGCACCGTGATAATAAGTAAGCCATAATTCAAAATGGTATAACTTGATTTGTGAATACCGATTCTAATTGCAAATAATCCTAGTGTTGCGACCAAGATATTGGTTAAAACGACACTGTGTACGTAACCAAAATAATGAGTGGAGTATAGTGCACCTACGATTATAAACGCATATTGAAAGAGATTGAAGCCTTTTGTATGTTTTTTCAGGTGTAAGTATACCAAGACTATTAGCGCCATCAAAAAAGGGACACTTGTAATAATGACTTCTACTGATGTATAAGAATCTTGAATGGCATCTATCCAAAACCATTCAAAGGTCAATAGCATTAGCATGAAGCTAGTGCCCAATGAGCCTAAAACGGTATATCCATTTCTTCGTAGCTTTTGATTCTTGAATAGCGGAAGTTCACCTAGGTTGTATAGCAGTCCGAATAAACCGAGATACATCAAGAAAGATAAGTTGCCCCCAGTTGTAAAAGTGCCTAAGACAATAATGGGGCTTAAGGGCAAAAGCCAGTTGAGTATACCGGCAATATTGCTTTTTGTTTCCTGTTTTTGTAACCTGATATAATACGGAATCAACCAGGCAAATAGTAAAAGGTACCACCAAGGCATAGCGCCCCTATAGGTATAACCAAGGTCACAGGCATACCAGGTAATTAGCATAAGGTGAACCATAACGGTACTATTTGAACGAAGCAAGTAAATAAGTGGTGCGGTCATCGCAATCCATATCAAAAGAAATTCGCTGAAGTCGCCTGGAATATTGTATATCTGACTTGTCAATGAGATGGTCGCTCCGACAGCTAACACCAAAAAGGTTGCTGAAGACTCTATCCAAGCCGTGCCTTTCTTTTTTAGAAAACTATAAGTACTGGCAATTTGCCCAATGATCAAAGGGAAGAAGGCAAAAACCGTTTTCAGGTTCCTGGGCATTCCGTCCCAATTGTGTGCGATGATAAGAATGATTCCTAGGCCACTTAAGAGTGCTCCCAAAACCCCGAAAATGGTAAACAGGCGATTTGGCTTGGCTTCTTCTTTGGCGAGATAGTACGCCGTGATTTTTTGCGCGGTATCTGAGGTGATTACCTGAGCTTCGATAAGTTCAGGGAGCGCTCTTTCTAATTTTGGGTTCATTGGGTCGTTTTAAATGAGTACCTACATTGCGGTCTATGGTATGGTATGTTATAATGGTGGTTCAATAAAAAGTGCCTTGCCCTCATAGAGGGCAAGGTTTACCACAATTATTGGAGTTCACTTTCCTTAGTTTCTAAAAACTTGATGTCCCTAGTATTCTTTTGTACGGCTACTGCGGCAAATAAGCTTAATAAATAAGACATTCCGTAAAAGCCTTTTTCGCTTAACTCCATATCGGCGTTCCAAAGGCCAATGACCAACAATAGGATCGAGGCTATGGTCGTGAACCAGCTAATGCCGTAATAGGCATCGGTTACGGGCAGCCCCTCTTGACGGTCACGCACACTTTTTTGTACAGAGACCACAGAAAATAGCCCGAAAAGCAGTAATGTAAAATAATATCCTTTTTCGTTAAGCCACATATTGGCGTTCCAAAGGCCGATACAATATGACACCATTCCGATAAATAAAGCGGACCAAGAGGCTGAAATAAAAGCGGATGTTGGTCGTAGATCAAACTTTTCTTTACGCTCTTTTTTTTGAAAGATCGGCTTTTCCTTTTCTGAAAATGATTGATTGTCCATAATTACTTTTTTAATTGAATTATGGGGCAAATATGCAGCGTATCGCAAGGTCAAATCAACACAATATTTATTGAAATATTATGATTTAATACTATATTTATAGTATTAAAGTGTTGATAAACAATTGTATATATTCAAAAATAATGATGATTAAATGAGTGATTTCAATGATGTATATAAGGTGTTTTCGGTTACTGAAAAAAAAGAATTTGCGTCATTTTTAAGAAAAAGAAACCGTCGTGGAGATACTAAGAACTTAGAATTACTACGTCTTTTAGGAAGTGGTCAGACCAAGGACTTGGACATCGCGCTTTACGGAAAACCCGCAAAAGGCGCCCTTCATGCCCTTAGCAAACGACTTATGGATACCTTGGTTGATTTTGTGGCCAGCAATAGCTTTGCAGATGAAACTTCCTTAGAATTGGAAGCCATGAAATTCTTATTGGCAAGCCGTATATTTTTTGAACAAAAATTGTATCGTATCGCATTTAAAACAATACGAAAAGCAGAGGCGAAAGCTTTAGAGACCGATAACTACGCTATTTTAAATGAGATACATCACACCAAGATACAGTATGCCCATTTAAATCAAGAATGGGTTTTAACAAAACTGATTGCGGCTTCTGAACGTAATCATCAGCTTTTGGTTCAAGATATGCAATTGAACATGGTATATGCCAAGATCAAATTGGAACTCAGACAAAACCCTACTGCTTCGGTAAGTGCCATTATTTCTGACGCATTTTCTGAATTTCAATTGGAAATCACCGAAGGGTTGACCTATAAGTCGCTCTATCAACTCATGGAGATCACTGCCACTTCAGCGAAGTTGCAACGGGACTTTTACACGGTTTCACCTTTTATGCGAACACTGTTCGCCAAGGTCAAACAAAAGGGTGAAGTGACCGAAAAGTATATGTATTATTACTTGAACATTGCCTACCTCATGGCGGCAACCGATTTTCGGAACAAGGCCTTTGAGACCTCAAAAGTACAGGTTGGCTACATCGAGCAGGTCTTGGGCGATAGTAAAAAACACCTTCAGGACGTATTTGGTGGAAAAATAACACGGCTAAAGGCCCTGAATGAGGCCTATACGGGAAATATTCAAAAGGCCATTGCCTTATTATCGAATACGACGGATACCTCTTTGAACAACAAGCTATTGTTGGTCATGTGTTTCTTCTTAAACGAAGAATACCAAAAGGCTTATCGGTTGTTGAACACCTTAAAGCATACTGATGACTGGTACCTCAAAAAAATGGATTGGCCTTGGGTACTGAAAAAGAACAGTATTGAGATCTTACTACTGATAGAATTGGACAAACTCGATTTGGTATTAAATCGTATGCAACGATTTTCAAGGCGATTCGGTAAATTACTAAAAGATGTTGGTGAACAACGGGTACTTATTTTCATGGGTTTGGTAAAAGAATACTATGATAGGCCGATGGCGGTAACCTCAGAAGTTTTTATGGAAAAGGTCGAGCACTCTTTTGATTGGATCGGTAGGGAACAAGAAGATATTTTCGTAATGAGCTTCTTTGCATGGTTAAAAGCGAAAATGGAAAAAAGAAAACTGTATGAGGTAACCCTCGAGTTGGTTTCCTTATCTACTTAGTTTGGGGTCAAAATATCAGTACCCAAGAAGTTGTCATCTTTATTATAGTACCAAGCCCTTGTTTTTGGCATTTTGATCCCACCAATTTCCTCAAGGCCACTCAAAAGAATATACTCGCCATCATTTTTAGATTCATCATGGTAAAATTGATAAACCTCCATGGCGTAGGTTTGTGGATCAAAGTAGAAGTACCATCTATCTTTACCAACTTTTGAATCATAGTCCACTTGAAGTACCAAATACGCTTTTCCCTTGAATTCCCTTGTTTTCACTATAGGGTCTATTAAAGTGCCTGCATCTTTCAGCTTCATTGGCAACCCATAGAGGTACGTATAATAATCTCGATACATAAACCCTCTTTCTTCGTTCAATCTATGTTTCGCTTTCTGGTCTTCGGTCAGTTCTGTTTTTCCGTTAAGTGATACTTTGCAAGAGTCCCCTTCTACTATGAATGCATAAGAATCGTCATCTTTTGAGACCTCAAGAACAAATGACTGTCGGGGTATGTCCAACCTGATGATACTAAGTCGTTCTGACGAGTTGGGTGTTTGCATCGTAACTTTAAAAGCACTGCTGAACGTACTCCATTTCTCGTTCGGGTCATGAAAATCAATGGCTTTTTCAAGTAACTCAGAACCTGAAATCGATTGGCTGTTAGCTACCGAGGTAAGTAAAAGAAACACGATACACGGTAAAGAGGTCTTCATTAAGATCTAGCTTTTGCTGATTTTTGCTGGTGCGACCGAACTATCGTGTTCGGTATAATACAGTTCCAGTACATTCATAAGCACCTTTATAATATCCTTGCTTTCTGTTAAGATGGAAAAATACAAGGTAGTGTTTTTCGGACTTGATTCTTCTGTTCTTGTTCGGGCGACCTGTTTTTTGATTTTTTCATCGACCAATTCAAAATAGGTGTTTTGGGTTGCCAAAATTGTACCGATATGTTCAAAAGAACGATTATGGAAGACATCCATGGTTTTATTGAACAACGCTTCAAGGTTTTGGTCTAGGTCTTTCAGTTCTTTTATTTGGTTGTATTTAAGCTTTCTATGGTTATTGTTCACATGCGTAAGGCCAATCTTTGAAATGAATTCTTGAGATTGCACCAGATCTTGTAAATACCCTAAGAGTTTTATATAAAAATCACTTGCCCCACCTACGCTTGAATCATCTAAATTTTTAATAAAATAGAAGATGTTATTCTGAAGGCCCTCGATTTCTTTTGACATTTTAGAAACCCCTTTGGTATTTTTCTTCAATGCTTCAAGGTCATGTTTGGCCAAGCCGTTTATCGCGCCAGTGTAAATTTTGTTACTACGCCTGATCATATTCGCGATATTATCGGCACTCTCTTCTATTACACCTTGAATCGAGCTACTTTCGGCCCTTCTCAAACTGTCTTCGGCTTTTATTTCCTTGGTTTTTTTGTTGTGGGCCATATAATTTCGCAATAGTAGACTCGCTGCTATTATCAAAAGAACGACTAGGGCCACAAAACCCCCAAGATGTAAGATGTAGGCTATGATAGCTGCCGCGGTAAATGCGCTGAATGCGGTAAAGAACCATCCACCTATTACATTCAAGACCCCTGCAACCCGATATACGGCACTTTCAGCACCCCAAGCTCGATCTGCAAGCGAAGTGCCCATGGCAACCATAAAGGTCACATAAGTTGTTGAAAGGGGTAATTTCATTGAGGTGGCTATCGATATCAAAACACTGGCTACCATTAGATTTACGGCTGCCCTGACCATGTCAAAAGCAGGCATATCCTGTACTTTGCTTTTGGGGACATAGTTGTAGGGTACTTCAAATTGCCTGTCGATTTTACCCTTTAACGACGGAGGAACGATTTTAGAAAAGCTTTCAAACGCGCCTATGCTGAGCTTCACCACTTGCCTTGATAAAAAGTTGGGTTGAAAACGTTCTTCCCCTTCGTCTTGCCTCGCCAAATCGACACTTGTCTTTACGACACTCTTGGCTTTTGATGAAAACCATAGCGTTACGACCATGATACCACCTGATAGCAGTAATAAAGTAGTCGGGGTACGCACTGCAGTGGTCAACCCCCTCATATTAAAGTTAGCGGCCGCAATACCCGATTCTTGCCAATCTTGAAAAGACTGCAAAGCCGCAATCGGTACCCCAATAAAGTTCACCAAATCATTACCCGCAAAAGCCATTGCCAAGGCGAAAGTACCCAGTACTATGATGACCCGGTAAATACTCCATTTGAAAAATACCGCGAATGCCCATGACATGAAGATCCAGAAAATGAGATTTCCTAAAAGGAAGAGTTCGGCAGAGTTACTGATGAAATCCGTTACGGCCGGGCTGAAAAGATCGGCACTCTTAAGGCCTTTCACCAAAATAAAATAGATAATGGCGGTAATGGCAAGTCCGCCAAAAATAGCCTCGATCCACTTGGGTTTTTTCTTGAAGTCAAACGAAATCAACACCCTGGAAATAAATTGTACAATCGCACCTATGGTAAATGCAATGAATACCGAAAGCAAAATACCGATTATAATTTCGGTAGCTTTTTCGGTATTGATATAATTTCCTAAATCAGAGAGGGTACCTTCTACACCAATTATTTTCACCAATGATATAGCCACCGCCGCCCCTAAAAGTTCAAAAACGATGGATACCGTCGTAGAGGTAGGCATACCCAAAGTATTGAAAAAATCGAGTAATAAAATATCGGTTATCATGACGGCCATGAAAATGACCATGATTTCGGCAAAGACAAATTCGGTGGGATTAAAAATACCTTTTCGGGCCACCTCCATCATTCCGCTAGAAGAAATTGCCCCGAAAGCGATACCCAGACTGGCGACGATCATGATGGTACGAAATGAGATGGCCTTTGACCCTATGGCGGAGTTTAAGAAGTTTACAGCGTCATTGCTGACACCTACTACCAAGTCGGTAATTGCCAATACGGCCAATGCAATTACCATAATAATATAAATCTGTTCTCCCATATAACGGTTGAAAATAAGCAAAAATGCCATTATAATTCCGCTTACAGGTTAATTAAACGTTACCAAATTCAGTGGTCAAATCACGGTGGTACCTAAGAAAAAGCATAGCTTTACCGCTTGAACATTTTCTAAATTATGATGTAATGAATTGGGAACGGTTGTTATCGCTAAGGCGCCAAGGTGATACCGAGAAGAGGGTTCGACGACTGCAAGATGAGACCCGCTTGGGTTTTGAGGTAGATTATGATCGTATCATATTTTCTTCAGCTTTTAGGAGTTTGCAAGATAAGACCCAAGTAGTACCTATGCCGATTGATGTTGGTTCTAGAAAAGAATTTGTGCACACCAGGCTTACCCATAGTTTGGAAGTTTCCGTGGTAGGTAGGAGCTTAGGTAGGATAGCAGGAAGAAACCTGTTGCGAAAACATCCTCATTTGAAAGAGCAATTGGGCTATCGTTTCAATGATTTTGGCGCCATCGTGGCAGCAGCTTCTTTGGCCCATGATATTGGAAATCCCCCATTTGGCCATAGTGGCGAGAAGGCTATAGGGGCCTTTTTTCAATCTGGGGCGGGAAAACGCTACCAAGCAGAATTAAATGCCGAGGAGTATCAAGATTTAATTGATTTTGAGGGTAATGCAAATGGTTTTAAACTGTTGACGGAATCCCGCAACGGGGTGCCAGGGGGGCTGCGTTTAAGCTATGCCACGTTAGGGGCTTTTATGAAGTACCCTAAGGCATCATTACCCAAAAAACCTACAAACCATATATCGGATAAGAAATTTGGATTCTTTCAATCGGAGAAAGGGACCTTTGGCACTATTGCCGAAGAGCTTGGTTTGAAAAAGAAAGACGGTAACGAACCCGCCTCATGGTACAGACATCCACTTACCTACTTGGTCGAGGCCGCTGATGATATTTGTTATACCATTATTGATTTTGAAGACGGCATCAACTTAGGGTTCATCTCAGAAGATTATGCTTTGGAATACTTTATCAAGCTCGTAAAAGATACCATCAATACCAAAAAATACAATCAAATGACAAATACCAGCGATAGGCTAAGTTATTTGAGGGCCTTGGCCATAAATACGTTGATTCATGATGCCATACGTATTTTCGAAGAAAACGAAACCGCCATTTTGCAAGGGGATTTTGATGTCGCCCTTTTAGACAAGAGCCATTATAAAGCACAAATAGCCGATATTATTAATGTCAGTATTTCCAATATTTATCAGTCTCAAGAGGTCATTGAGAAAGAATTAGCCGGGTATAAGATCATTGCCGACATTCTTGAAATATATACAACGGCTTTATTACGTAAGAAAAAAGGTGATGCCACCAATTACGACAACCTTTTGATAAAAACTTTGCCGACGCAATATCAAGACCATTCGAAAACCACATATGAACTGCTGTTGAGCGCTTCCTGTTTCGTGGCCAGTCTTTCTGATAGTGCTGCTGTGAACATCCATAATAAATTAATGGGAAGACAGCTTTAGAATATATATCCAAACCCAATGCCTAAAAGCTGTTTGAATTGAATTCTGGGCTCCCCGGCATTTAATACCGTACCGTCGGCATCAACTTCTTCATCAAAAAGAATATCATCGTCGTAAATGATCTGTATGCCGATGTTCGCATTTACGTTTTTGTTGACTTGAAGCACGAAATCCAACTCCCAATCAATATCAACATTACCAAAACTTCTGATATAATCGGTATAGAGGTTCAACCGATGGCTCATGATTATATTTTTTAGCACCTCGTATTCCCAAGTATTGGTTACTAAAAAACCAACCTCCATAAATACATGTTCCCCTTCATCTACCCCAAAAGCCCCTTGCTGTGATAAAGCTTCATCAAGCACAAAAGTCGCTTTAAGTGTGAAGGGGGACGTGTAGAGATTGAATTTGCCCCCTTCGGGTATGTAAGAGGTACCCGCACCTAGAAACAAATACCCCGGGGCCAAAAACCTGGAAATCGGACTTTCCCTATCCGGATACTTGAAACCATTTGTAAACTGGGTGTTGAAGTTGCCCTTGACGGAATAATACCAATTGGAAAGGGTATCTCGACGATACGCAAATGTCGAGGCCAATCTGATGAAATCATCGGTTTTTCGAAGTTTTCTGCCTTCTTGTGCATTAAGGCCGTATCGAAGACGCAACTCACTATCCCAATTGATATACCTGAATTTATACTTTCTTGAAAAACGCATATTGCCTAATGCCGTGATGGAATTGTCGCCGCCAGCATTCCAATTTACAAAGGCAACTTCGTTGATATTGAGTCCGAACTCATTTTCTTTGGTCCAAAAAGAAGTCGGTATGAACTTCTTTGGTTTTTCAGATAAGGGCTTGGTACCGACGAACGAAACCCTTGGACTTTGTAGTCTTACGCCCCGACGTATATTTTTTATCTTCTTCTGTTCCCACCGAATTACAATGGTATCGGTTATACTGCTGTCTGCAGGTATGGAATCTAGAACAGGGTCTTGGGCAGTACAAAAGAACAAACCACAAAACGGTGCTATCAAAAGAAGTAAAGGATATTTAAGATAAGGTCTCAAGGTACTGTTTAATTGATTTCGAATCCAAGCCACAAATACGATATAATTCTTCAACGGTTCCCTGTTCGATGAATTCATCTTTTATAGCGAAGGTTTTTATGGATCCCACGTAGTTGACTTTTTGGGCATATTCGATGATGGCACTTGCAAATCCCCCTTTTTCACAACCATCCTCAAGGGTAATCAGATGTTCATAATTGCTGAACACCGTTTTCAAGAGTGCGGTATCCAAAGGTTTTACAAAGCGCATGTCAAAATGCCCATAGAACTCTGGATGATCTATATCTTCAAGCAGCTCAGTGATTTGGTTTCCAATAGGCCCAATCGTTAAAAATGCGATTTTTTCACCATCTTTAAGTTTACGGCCCTTACCTATTTCAATGGTATTAAATGGCCGTTGCCACTTTTTAGTGACCCCATAACCTCTCGGATAGCGTATGGCAATGGGCCCATTCAAATCATTCACCTGACACGTATACATCATGTCGCGTAGCTGCATTTCGTTGAATGGCGAGAAAATGGTCATATTCGGAATACACCGCAAATAGGCAAAATCAAAAACACCATGATGGGTAGGTCCATCTTGACCGACCAAGCCTGCCCTATCCAAACAAAAAACTACCGGTAGGTTTTGTAAGGCCACATCATGGATTACCTGGTCATAGGCACGTTGTAAAAAAGTGGAATAAATGGTACAGAAAGGAATCAACCCTTGTGTTGACATACCTGCCGCTAGGGTAACGGCATGTTGTTCTGCAATACCTACGTCAAAGGCGCGTTCCGGAATTTCCTCCATCATATATTTTAAAGAGCTGCCCGTCGGCATTGCTGGGGTGATACCGACTATTCGTTGGTTTTTCTTTGCCAATTCTACGATGGTATGGCCAAATACATCTTGATACTTTGGGGCCGTCCCCACTGTTGGATTTTTATAAAGTTCCCCTGTTTGCCTATCAAATTTACCCGGGGCATGGTAGACGACCTGATTCTGCTCGGCCTTTAGTAATCCTTTTCCTTTTGTGGTGATAATATGCAGTAACCTTGGGCCTTTTATATTGCGTAAGCGTCTTAAGGTGGTAAGCAATTCTTGCATGTCGTGCCCGTCGATAGGCCCCGTATAATTAAGGTTCAGGCACTCAAAAATATTCTCATCTTTTGCGGTCCCTTTCTTGACATTGGTAAGGTATTTTTTTAGGGCTCCAACACTGGGGTCTATTCCAATGGCATTATCATTTAGAATGACCAGTACATTGGCATCCGTAACCCCTAGGTGATTTAGGCCCTCGAAGGCCATTCCGCTTGCAATAGAGGCATCACCTATTACCGCGATATGTTGTTTTTTATGGTCCCCCTTAAGTTTAGCGGCAATAGCCATTCCCAAGATGGCCGAGATGGACGTTGAGCTATGTCCGGTACCAAAGCCATCATACTTGCTCTCTTCCCGTTTTGGGAATCCGCTGATACCATTCAGTTGTCGATTGGTATGGAAGTTTTCCTTTCTGCCCGTAAGGATTTTGTGGCCATAGGCCTGATGGCCCACATCCCAGATAAGCTTGTCGTCAGGTGTATTGAAAACATAATGCAGGGCAATGGTCAATTCGACAACGCCTAGACTAGCACCCAGGTGTCCTTCTTTGGTAGCTACGATGTCGATGATGTAACTCCGCAACTCCCTCGCAATTTGTTCCAAATCGGTATGGGCGATTCGGCGTAGGTCCTCAGGATTTTTAATTTGTGCTAACAAGACATGAAATTGAACCCCAAAAATACCGATTCTATACTATTTTTTATTGCCGTACGATTTGTAGTTTTGCCCATTGAATCAAAACATGGAAAACCCGTTCGACGATACCTATTTTATGAGAAAGGCCCTAGAAGAGGCGCAAATTGCCTTTGATAAGGGTGAAGTACCGGTCGGAGCGGTAGTTGTCACCCAAAATAGAATTATAGGAAGGGCCCATAACCTTACCGAACGATTGATCGATGTTACTGCCCATGCTGAAATGCAAGCCATTACCGCTGCTGCCAATTTTTTAGGGGGAAAGTATTTAAAGGGATGTACCCTTTATGTAACCTTAGAGCCTTGTCAGATGTGTGCTGGGGCACTTTACTGGAGTCAAATTTCAAAAATAGTCTATGGGGCCGCCGATTTGGAACGGGGCTATAACGTAATGGGCACTTCATTGCATCCTAAAACCGATGTTATCGGTGGGGTGTTGGCGAATGAAGCTTCCGATTTGTTAAAGCGCTTTTTTATACAAAGACGTAATCTAAATTAATACAGATCCCATTTGTGGAAGTGGCCTTTAGAAGGCCAGATTATGGCAAGATTTCCAACTACTTGCTGTCTGATTTAAATACCTGACGGCTTGAGACTTTTGAGGAGCCCAACTTGGATCGGTTTGATACTGTTCATTTGAACAAGGGGTGAATACTAAAACCCTTGACGATTGGTCTACATTCTAAATTATCCCAAATAAAATAGGTTTAGCTGATTACCCGTACTTGTGCAGCAACTGTTCCTTTTCGGCCTTCTTCCTCGATGTATTCCACTTTATCCCCTTCCCTTAATTCTACACCGTTCAATGAAGTTACGTGTACAAAAATGTCTTTTCCGGTGTCATCATTGGTAATAAACCCATAGCCTTTGGATTCATTGAAAAATTTTACGATTCCAGTCATGGTAAAAAAATTTAGTGTCTTACGAAATTATCATTTTTTCAATATCGCGAGATAAAAAAGAAATGAAATTTATTGACTATCAGTCTTTTCACGTTCTTTGTCCTGCATTTTTTCGATATTTTCCTTGGTAAGCATATAATCGTTCATTTTCTTTCCTTTACTTTCTTTGATCAGAAATAATGGCATGGCAAGTAAGAACAATCCAATGGTTCCAAAGCCAATAAAGCGATTTGCCGTTACACTATCGGCTTCTTTGATGGTGAATCCGTAGATGATTGCCACAAATGAAGCGATTACGATTAAAACGATGACATATTTCATTTTCATAGCTAAGGGGTATAGTCGATTAATTTTCTTCGATACGCGGTCAATAATTTTGATTTTGAGACAAAACCCATATAGGTGCCGTCGTGGATTACCGGTAAGTTCCAAGCCCCACTCTCTTGAAATTTTTTCATCACCTGCTTCATTGAATCTTCTTTATAAAAGATATACTCAGGCGCAGCGTGCATGACATCTTTGACGAATAGGGTCTTATACAGGTCAGTTTTGAACATGAATTCGCGAATATCATCCAATAAAACGATACCGACCATTTTTTCGTCCTTGTCTAAAACGGGAAAAATGTTACGGGTCGATTTAGCTACGGATTTTGTCAGCATTTCCCCTAAGGTCATTTCGGCGTTCACGGGTTTAAAATTGGTTTCTATGACGTCGTCTAGCTGCATTAAGGTCAACACCGCCTGATCTTTGTTGTGGGTCAACAGTGCATCTTTCTGTGCAAGTTCTTTGGTATATATGTTATAATCCAAAGCGTTCTTGGTTATTAAAAAGGATATGGAAGCGGTGATCATAAGTGGCACAAAAAGCGCATAACCACCCGTAATCTCAGCAATCAAGAAGATAGCCGTTAAAGGTGCGTGAATAACACCGGCTATGAGTCCGGCCATTCCGATCAGCGTGAAATTACTTTCAGAGACTTCAAAACCAAGTCCGATATTGTTGATGACCTTGGCAACGACATTGCCCAATGCACTACCCATGACCATTGTGGGAATAAAGATGCCACCTGCACCGCCGGCGGCAAATGTCGTAGTCATTGCTATGGCCTTAAAAATGGTTATGCCAAATAAAAGGGCGATAACCACCCAAATATTATCGATAAAAGCATCAAAGGGTGTTTTGCCCAAGGCCTTAACGTGATTGCCATCTAAAAGTTCATTGATAAACCCGAAACCCTCACCGTATAATGGCGGAATAAAATAAAGCATTATCCCTATTAGAATACCGCCGACCAGAAGCTTATATTTCGGACTCTTAAAACGTTTGAAGATTTTAAGGATGCCGAAGTACATTTTGGTAAAATAGATGGATGCAATAGCGGTTCCGATACCAAGTATAACATAAAAGGGAACATCGCCAAGCTCAAATCCCTCATTTATGGCATGGTTAAAAAGTACTTCATTGCCCAAAAAGAAGTATGAGGTAAGTACCCCAGATATCGATGCCAATAATAGTGGTAGTACCGACAACATGGTCAGGTCTAAACTGAATACTTCGACGGCAAAAATGATTGCGGCTATCGGTGATTGAAAAATGGATGCAATGGCCCCGGTAGAGGCACAGGCAATAAGCAAGGTTCGCGTCTTTGCATCAATATGCAAAAGGCGGCTTAAATTCGAGCTTAGGGCCGCACCCGATTTTACGGCGGGCCCCAATAAACCTACCGAACCCCCAAAACCAACGGTGAGTGGCGCTGCAATTAACGGGGTATATATTTTTTTGACGGATAGCAGGCCTTTTTGTTTGGATAGCGAGTATAGAATGGAAGATACGGCATGTTCTATGGGGTGCTTATTGACGAATTTCACATAAAGATAGACCAAGGTCAACCCAACTATCGGCAATATAAAATACAATTGGTTCCCTGAACTAACGATGCCATTCTCTAGAAGCGATTCTATGAAATAGGTACTATTTTTAAGGGTGACCGCGACCAAACCCGCCAGAAACCCAATCAATAAACTTACCAATTGAATAAAGGTTTTGTTAGAGATGTGCTTATACCTCCATTTCAGGAATTTTCTTATGTACACTTTGGTATTGGCCATATTGGGAGTGCCAAGTTTATCCAAAATTAGGGCATTATTTCTGATTTTGATTTTTCTGAATCGGATAAATGGATCGGTCAAGAAGTTTCGAATGAAAGCCCTTGGTCATAGGATGCCATTGGTCAAGCTATTCTTTTTTCCTCCGTTATTGAATGGCTTTGTCTTTTCTTTATACCGACTAATGGTCAGGACGGCGATTACAAATCCAATTTCAAATGAAGTTCTTTCAATTGTTCGCTGTCAATAGTTGCCGGGGCGTCGATCATAACATCGCGACCACTGTTGTTCTTAGGGAAGGCGATAAAGTCACGTATCGTCTCTTGACCACCAAGAATGGCCACCAACCGATCTAGACCAAAGGCGATACCACCATGCGGTGGGGCGCCATATTGAAAGGCATCCATTAAAAAGCCGAATTGATTTTTGGCCTCTTCTTCGGTAAACCCTAAATGCTTGAACATAATGGCCTGGGTCTCTTTATCATGTATTCGAATGGAACCTCCGCCGATTTCATTACCGTTTAAAACAAGGTCGTAGGCATTCGCCTTAACGGCCCCGGGATCGGTATCCAGTAATTCTAATTGGCCTGGTTTTGGTGAGGTAAAAGGATGGTGCATGGCATGGTAATGTCCGGTTTCCTCATCGTGTTCCAATAATGGAAAATCAATGACCCAAAGCGGCGCGAACTCATTGGGCTTACGCAAGCCAAGTCGTTCAGCAAGTTCCATACGTAGGGCGCTTAACTGCGCCCTGGTTTTATTGACCTCCCCAGAAAGTACACAAATAAGGTCACCAGCTTTTGCCCCGGTTTCTTTTGCCCAATTGGCCAAGTCTTCTTGGTCGTAAAATTTATCTACTGAAGATTTGAACGAACCATCTTCATTACACTTTACGTATACCATTCCCTTCGCGCCAACCTGAGGCCGTTTGACCCAATCGATTAAGGCATCAATCTCTTTTCGCGTGTAAGTCGCCGCACCAGGTACCGCAATACCGACTACAAGCTCCGCCGAATTGAAAACATTGAACCCTTTATGTTGTGCTACTTCGTTAAGCTCACCGAACTCCATGCCAAATCGAATGTCGGGTTTGTCATTACCATACCGCTTCATGGCATCGTCAAACGTTATTCTTGGAAATGTGTCGACTTCGACACCTTTGATTTCTTTCAACAAGTGTCGTGTAAGTCCCTCAAACGTATTCAAGATATCCTCTTGTTCTACAAAGGCCATCTCGCAATCAATCTGGGTAAATTCAGGTTGTCTATCGGCCCGCAGATCTTCATCGCGAAAACACTTTACAATCTGAAAATACTTATCCATTCCGCCAACCATCAACAATTGTTTGAAGGTTTGTGGTGACTGTGGCAGGGCGTAGAATTGACCCTCGTTCATACGGCTTGGCACTAAAAAATCACGGGCACCCTCAGGTGTGGACTTTATCAAATAGGGTGTTTCAACATCGATAAAACCTTGATTTGAAAGGTATTTTCGTACTTCCATGGAAACCTTATGCCGAAAGACAAGGTTTTCTTTAACAGGATTTCTTCTGATATCGAGATAACGATATTTCATTCGAATATCCTCACCTCCGTCCGTTTCATCTTCAATGGTAAAGGGGGGAAGCAGTGATTCATTCAATAGGGTCAATTCAGAAACCAAGACCTCAATTTCACCCGTGGGAATATTGGGGTTTTTAGAGGCCCGCTCAATGACCTGACCTTTAACCCGTATTACGGATTCCCTTCCTAAACTTCTGGCCTTTTCCAATAATTTTGCTGAAGTTCGTTCTTGGTCAAAGACAAGTTGTGTGATCCCATAGCGATCCCGTAAATCTACCCAGACCACAAAACCCTTATCACGTGATTTATGCACCCAACCACTTAACACAACCTCTTTATTGCTATCTGTAATGCGCAAAGCACCACAAGTATTGTTTCTGTACATGACTTTCAAATAAGTTGCAAAGGTAGTTAGTTCAGATGGTATGAAAAACAATAAACAAGCGCTGTTTAGGGCAATTTTAAATGATATTCCATACGATGGTCCGTGAATTTTTTCAAACGGTTACGTTGCTGCCACCTAAAAATAGATATGTTAACTATTTGAAATACAATAATTTATGTATTTAATGTAAATTTAATGTTATTTAAATGTTACTTGAAAGTGTATTTAATGTAAAATAAATTATATATTTGTATCGTTAATGTAAAGGATTCAATGATTTAAAGCTTCATGTTATGAAAAAAGTGATTTTACTTACAGCGGTATTATTTTCCATAGGCCTATCTGCCCAAGATATAAAACCAACATTCGAAAAAGAGGGAAAAATGGTAAAGGCCACTTATTATCACGATAATGGCGAGATTGCCCAGACCGGAACCTTGTTGAACGATAAGCTACACGGGCAGTGGTATATGTATAATGCTAATGGTAAGAAGATAGCTACCGGAAAGTATGTGAACGGTAAAAGATCGGGTAAATGGTTCTTTTGGAAAGATGATATCTTAAAAGAGGTTGATTTTGAGGATAACCGAATTGCTTATGTCAAAAACTGGAATCAATCTGAAATAGTTTCCGTGAACAAATAATGACTCAAAACGATATAAAAAAGCCTGACCAGTACTGGTCAGGCTTTTTTATTTAAGATAAACTCCTCTAGTTTATGCCGCTAGGTTGATTTCTTGATTTTCTTCTTTCTTATTTGAAGTATGACTGCCTTTTATCCTAATCTTTATCCTATAAATAATATTGAACAAGACCGGTACGATTATCAATGTTAAGAATGTGGCGACTATTAGGCCAAAAATAACGGTCCAGGCCAAGGGTCCCCAGAAAATCACATTATCCCCACCAACATAGATTTGGGGATCGAACTCACCAAAAAGTTTTACGAAGTTTATATTCAGACCAGTGGCCAAGGGAATCAAACCCAAAACAGTAGTGATGGCGGTCAGTATAACAGGGCGTAGTCTTGCCTTTCCTCCTTTGATGATTGTCTCGGTTACCTCTTCTCGATTCAATAGCTCATCGTCTGAAATACCCAATGCCACCTTTTTGCGATCGATTAATATTTGGGTGTAATCCAGTAGTACGACACCATTGTTAACTACGATTCCTGCCAATGAAATGATTCCCATCATGGTCATCATGATTACAAAGGGCCATCCAGTCGCAACCAGTCCACCAAAAACCCCGATGAAACTTAGAAAAATGGCCATCATTATAATGGCGGGTTTTGAGATACCACCAAATTGAAAGATTAAAATGAGCATGATAAGGCCCAAGCCTGAGAAGAAGGCACCCATTAAAAATGCCTGCTGCTTTGCCTGTTCCTCCAATTCCCCCGTATAATCAATCTTTACACCATCGGGCATGCCTTTAAAGTTTTCCATTTCCTTTTTTATCTGGTCAACTATGATATTGGCATTACCACCTGGTTTCAAGCCTGAATAAACGGTCACTACGCGTTGTCCGTTGATGTGTTTTATGGCATTGAAAGAAGATGTGTTCTTGCGAGACGCCACTGCAGAAATGGGTACTTCCTTAATTTGCCCCGACGCCTGGTCCCTGAAAATAATATTTTGGTTGAACAGCGCACTGGTGTTATACCTCAAATCTTCATTGAACCGCACATTGATATCATAATCTTCACCATCTTTCTTGTAGACACTGGCTTTGTCACCGAATAACGACCTTCGTAATTGTTGCCCTACTTGACCCACTGATATGCCCAGTTCACCGGCTTTTTGTCTATCTACGATTACCTGCATCCCTGGGCTTCCTTTATTCACATCGACCTTAAGGCCCTCCATACCGTCAATGCTTTTAGCGTTAAGGAAGCCTTTCATACGCTCTGCCACATTGATTAGGGTATCATAGTTTTGACCGATCAATTCTACATTTACCGGATAACCCGCTGGTGGGCCTACCGCATCTTTTTCAACGGAAATAGTAACCCCGGGATACACATCGGCTAGCTCATTTTGTATGCGCAGCCTCAGCTTTTCGGTATCCATTCCCTCCCGAAACCGGAACTCTTGCATGGATAGGGTTATTTTTCCCCGGTGGGGCATATCTGCTGCAGATCCAGCTTCGGTAAACGGATTTTCAGCGCCCTTGCCTACCTGTGATACACCGGTATCCACTAAAAGGTTCTCACCGGATTGATCATAGTATTTTTCGTCTTTGATGATACCATAGACTTTTTCTTCAATTGCCTTCGTTAGCATATTGGTTTTATCGATATCCGTTCCCTGTGGATATTCAATATAGATATAGACTTCTTTCGGGGTATTGTCGGGAAAGAACTCCAATTTGGTCCGTTCACTACCTACTGAGGCGCCAAAGGAAACAAAGGCCGCAATCAGTAAAATGATGGTAACCCCAAAATACCAATACACATTTTTACCGCGAAGGGCATGCATCAATCTTCTTTCATACCAATTTTCAAGCTTAACCAAGCTATTTTTTTGAAAACGGTTCGCCCATGGTTTTAAGAAATATTTGTAAAGCCAGAATAGGGCCGCAATTACGACCATCAGGGTTCCCAGGCCACGAACTTGACCACCTACTATATAAATGAAGGCGCCAAAACCGCCAAGTATCAAACTTATACGGATCAGTTGTTTTCTAGTCAAGGTTTTTTCCCCTATTTCCATAAATCTGGAAACCAACATAGAATTCATGAATATGGCAACGAATAGTGATGAGCCCAAAACCACTGACAGCGTGATAGGGAAGTATATCATGAATTCGCCCATAATGCCCGGCCACATACCTAGAGGAATAAAAGCTGCAATTGTTGTTGCCGTTGAAATGATAATCGGAATGGCAATTTCACCAATACCCTTTTTCGCTGCTTCTTTGCGTGACATACCTTCTTGCTCCATTAAACGATACACGTTTTCAACCACAACGACCCCATTATCCACCAGCATACCCAAGCCCATAATCAAACCAAACAAGATCATGGTATTTAAGGTGTAGCCCAATGCCGATAAGATCATGAATGACATGAACATCGACATCGGAATGGCAAAACCAACGAAAAGGGCATTTCTAAACCCTAAGAAGAACATCAATACGGTAACCACCAGAATGATTCCGAAAATAATGTTGTTCACTAAATCGTCTACTTGATTGAGTGTTGCACTGCTGCTGTCATTGGCAAAACTAACATCCAAATCTTCGGGCAAATAGTCTTTTTGTGCCTTGGTAACTAGGGCCTTTATTTTTTTGGTGGCCTCGACCTCGTTTTTGCCAGATCTCTTCTTGATGTCCAACATTACCACGCTTTCACCCATTTCTCTGGCGTAGGTAGTTTTATCTTCTTCAGAAAAAGATACTTGGGCAATATCCCTTAAATACACGACCCCATTTTCAGATTTCACCACAAAGTCGTTAAGCTCAGCGGGTTTTTCGATCTCACCCGTGATTCGAATCGTTCTGCGTTGCCCACTTGTGATCAAGTTTCCGGCAGACATGGTCATATTGCCATTGGCGATGGCCTGAATAACATTGTCGAAGTTCACTTTGGCCGCCATCATCTTATTGATATCCACGGCTACTTCTACCTCTTTGTCTTGGGCCCCGCGAATATCCACCTGTTTGATTTCCTCAAGGTTCTCGATTTCATCTTCAAGATACTCGGCAAATTCCTTGAGTTTTTCTACCGGATAATCCCCAGTAAGGTTCACATTGAGAATAGGAAAAGATTCCGCTAGGTTTAAGTCGAACACATTGGGCTCCACTTTTGCGCCATTGAATACGGGCCAATCTTCACTTGCTTTTTCGCCATCGACCTCGTCTTTTACTTTTTGTTTGGCCGACTCTACGGCGATACCCTCATCAAATTCGACTACGACCATGGAATAGTCTTCTTGCGATGTTGAGGTCATCTCTACAAAATTGCTGACGTTCTTCAACCGTTCTTCGAGCGGATCGGTAATCAAGCGTTCCATATCTTCGGCCGTGTTGCCAGGGTAGACCGTACTTACATAGATTTTGGTCTCTACCGCTTCAGGAAATTCTTCCCTGGGCATCGCGAAATATGAAGAAATACCAATGAACAAGAAAATTGCGATCATCACATAGATGACCGAAGGATTGTCAATGGCCCATGAAGAAAGGCGAAATTCTTTATTTGCGTTCTTTTTGGCTTTTTCCATGATTTTAGTTATTGACGGTTTTCATTTCATTACGAACTTTCACTTGTTGGTTGTCACGAACACTTCGTGCACCTTCGACAATAATATTATTGCCCGCTACCAATCCAGAAACCACTTCCACATTATCACCTTGTGTCTTGCCTGTTTCTATAATCACCCTTTTGGCAATGCCTTGTGTATCTGAACCATTATTTTCAGCTAGGTAAACGTACTGTTCCCCAGCGGCATTTTCAGATACGACACTTTGGGGAATCAAGATGGCGTCTTCTTTCGTGTAGTCATTGATTTTGGCAATGGCTGTTAGGTTGGGTTTTATAGTTCCTTTATCGTTCGGCACGGGAATTTCAACCGTGAAAGACCGGTTTGAAGGGTTGATGAAGTTGCCTGTTTGACGTATTTGAGTTTCTACGGTCTCGCCCAACACAGGAAACGATACCTGTGCCGTTTTACCGGGTACAACGTTGGTCAGATGTGATTCGGGTACCTCGACCTCAACATACATATTGGATAGGTTCACAATTCTAAAAACTTCTGAACCTGGACCCGGACTTACCACGGTACCTTGATCTTTTATGATATCGTCAATAACCCCTGAAAAAGGAGCGCGGATCGAAGATTTGGCCAATTGACTTTCCAACTGTTTTACCGTATTCGTCTGTGCTTCATATTGTGTTTTGGCCTGAAGGTATTGAATTTCAGAACCGATGTTCTGTTCCCACAATCTCTTTTGACGATCAAAGGTGGTTTTTGCCAAATCGGCTTGGGTCTTGAGTTGTGCCAACTGACTTGAAAGTCCGCCATCATCGATAGAAGCCAAAATCTGGCCTTTTTTGACTTTTTGGCCCTTTTTTACATAGACCCTATAAAGTGTACCTGCCATTTCAGGGTAGATCAGTACATTTTGTTTGGTCATGACATCACCTTGCAATTCTAGATAGTGGATAAACTTTTCCGCTTTGGTCTTAAACGTGGTTACCAAGGGAAGTTTGGCATTGTCGTCAAGTTCGGCAATGGCAGAGTCTAACTGCTTAACCTCATTATCCAGTGCTTTTTGTTGTTCTGCAATTGCACTTCTTTTTGCCCGAATCGCGTCAATGTCCTTGCTTTCGATAACCGCTGAAACTGAGGCGTCTGAGCCACCACCACATGAGGCAACCAGTATTGCCATTATTAAGATTGATAGTACGTTTTTCATAATTAAATTAGTTTATTAGTTGATATGTTTAAGCGTTTAGCTGAGCTTTATATAGACCATCTAACATTGCCGTTATTTCTGATAATTGTTTTCTTATTATTTCTAAATCCGTATTATTTAAATATTCCAAGTCATTTGATAGTATAGTTTGATTTAAGAGCTCCAAGGTTGAACCGTACGCAATCTCCGTAAATCTAGCTTTATCTTTTGGGGAATGTCTCCCAGTTCCTTCAGCGATATTAGAAGCAATTGATATTGCCGAGCGACGCATTTGACTGGTCAATCCGAATTTTTCATCAGGTGGATATTTTTTGGTTACTCCGTATATCATTACTGATAAAGCTCTAGATTTTTGCCATACATTCAATTTTTCAAATGAAAACTGCTTCATATTTTTAACTCTAAACTTTTCAACTCATCAACAACTATTGATTTATAATGATTTCAAGGTCGGTTTTACGATTGATGACATTGACCATTGATTGTAGAAACTCTTGTTGGCTGGTATACAATTGCGTTTGGGCCTGCCGCAATTCAAAACTGGTCGCCAAACCTTCGGTATACTTGATTTGGTTTTTATTTTCGATACGTTCTGCCAGCTCTAGGTTTTGTTTTGAGGTTTCATATTCTTCAATAGCAAAAACATAATCACTCTTGGCCCGTTCGAGCTGTAGCGTAATTTGCTGTTCTGCCTCTGTAAGTTGGGTCTTCGCTTTCTCTAGGGCGATCTTGGCCCGCTGTGTAGCGGCACTTCGACCCAAAGAACTAAAGATCGGGATACTTAGGTCGAAACCCAATACCGACTGTTCAAACCATTGTTGGCCAGAACTTAGAAAATTGAAACTATCACTAAAGGAACTCCCCCCGTAGTTGACAAAGGCATTCAAGGTCGGTAGGGCCCGGCTTTTCTCTAACTTAAGCTCATAAAAACGCTGTTCGTTCAGGTTGAGGGCCAACTTATAGTCGGTATTGTTCTCAATGTTGAAAGGTGTACCTATCGCTTGAAGGTCGATTTTATCTTGTGTTAGGGTATTCAGGTCGTCAGTTAATTGGGTGGGTGCCTCAATGGCAATACCCATGATCAAATTCAACATTTGCAGTGTGATCTTTTCAAGACGGACGGCATTTTTGAGCTGGTTGTCAATAGATGATAAGGTAATCTGCAGCTGGTCTACACTTTCTTCATCACCGAGGCCGTTCTCAAAGACCTTTGTGGTCTCATAAAGGTTCTTTTCCAAGGTGGTCTTGTTCTTTTCGAAAATCGCCACACTTTCTTTTGCCAACAATACGTTGCCATAGGCCTCAACGACTGCCTTTCGAATCTCAAGGTCCGTTTTTTCCTTGTTGTTCTGACTAAAACTCAAAAATGCCTTTGTGGCCTGAACCCCCACGATGTATGATCCATCGAAGATCTGCTGTTTTAGGGTAGCCGTGGCCGTCGCGGTTTGGGGCGGACCAAAAACGATAGGTATGAACGTATCAGGGCCTTGAACCGTACCTGGTGGAAGAAACTCTTCAGGGACCAGTATGGAAGGAAACTGGTTTATCGGTTGTATAATTTGATTTTGATAACTGACAGCACCGCTGATTTGTGGTAGTCCAGTGGCAATGGTCTGCCATTTTTGTTTTTGGGCATCTACGATATCCCTGTTGGCATTGATGACACTATAATTGTGTTCAAGGGCATGTGCTATGGCCTCGTTTAAACTAAAATTGGTTTTTTGTTCTTGGGCACTTGCTATTAGGGATACTAAGAGAATTATGGATGCAATGGTCTTTCGCATTATTCTTGGTTTGAATTGATGGTTTTGTTTAAAATTTTTCGCCCTTCAGGGGTTACGATTCCCCTGAGATGGTATTCTAGGTAATAGTCTTCGAGATCGACCTTGGTAAACATGGTACTGGGAAAAAGGTCATGGTCGCCCAAACTTAAGACCCCCATAAAATAAATACGCGCCACAAATTGAATGTTGAGGTTTTCGCGATAAATACCGATGTCAATACCCCTTTTTATATTGTCGACCACGCAATCTTGCATCACTTCGAACTCCTTTTTTCTAAGGGTATCGAACAACTTGGGATAATATTTTCTTAATTGGTACTGTGGGGATGCCTTTTCGTCCTTTAACTTTGACATGACGAACTTCTTGATTTCATAAAGCTCTTCAATCGGGTTTTTCTTTAGGGCGACAATTTCATCGATACCATCTGAGATCTCCCAGAAGAGTTGTGTGGTAGCTTCTTCGACCAACTTGGTCTTATTCTCGAAATGGGAGTAAATCGTTTTTTTCGAAATACCCATTTCATTGGCCAAATCATCCATGGTTACGCTCTTAAAACCTAGATTTAAGAAAAGGTCGGTGGCCGTATGTAAAATCTTATCACGCATAAATGATTGACAAATGTATCTTGGAAACTTTAAAAACAAAAAAAGTTTCCGAAGTTTTGCATTTTTTTAACGAATCGTTAATTTTCATGTTCATTGGGGTAAATATCCGTACTATGACGATTGACCTCACGATTTTTGGACTGAACCGTTATTTTATTTCCTAAACTCCAGAAAAAGGCCTTGTATTGATACCTATGTTTCTTTGAATCGTTCTTTTCGTCCATCGTTACGCTTTATTTTCAGTTTGCTTTCGTCGCAAGTAGTCTTGAAAGGCTTTTTCACCCTCTTGACTCCAAAACTCGTCATAGTACTTCCATTCTGAAAAATCGCTTCGTAACGTATTACATTTCTTGAATCTCGAAGTTTTTCTGGCATGGGTCTTTTTACCAGGCCCGCTACCACCGCCAAAGCCAAAGATGATTTTGGCCAAGATCAATAATCCCACTGCTTGCCAATAATTTAGTGCTGTAAGCCCAAAGAGCTCTGGCATCAGCCAATTCCACAAACGCATTACGAGGTAACCGACTAAAAAGGCGATCGCAATACCAAAAAGTATGAAGAAAACGATTTTAACACCCTTGCTTACATAATTGGTGACCGTATTCTTGACATGATTTTCAATGTTCTGTTTCTGTTTCATAATACTAGTTTTAAACTTCTTTTTTTGATGCTAGGTTTTTTGATAATATTGATATGGCTCGATGCCTTCTTGACATTAACGTACCTAAAGAGATTCCTGTTTCCTCAGCAATTTCCCTATAGGTATATCCTTCAAAGTCGACCGCTATGATTATAGCTTTATAGGCCGGTTTTAGTTCTAGAATGGCTACTTTGAGCCGTTCTTTCAATGGTTCTGAAAAATGGGACTCTTGCCCATCATAGAAAAGTCCCGCAAATTCCGTCCAAAGGTTTTCCAATGTTCTTTCATCATCGATTTTTTCTTTTTTGGTACGCATTACATCAATGATCCTGTTTCGTATGGCACTGTAGACAAACCCGCCTATATTGGTAATGGGCAAGGCATCTTTGGGTCTTGAGAAAATGCGTAGGGCAACCTCTTGAATGATATCTTCGGCATCACTATCGACAGTGTCCCCAATTTTAGAGCGCACATAACCTTTGAGCGAATGGTACTCTTCTTTGAAAAAATCATTAAGTGAATTTGTAGTTCCCCCTTTTTCCATTCCAGGTTTATGTTTGCCCTTCATCTATAAAGACGATAAAAAATAATTCTATTGCGTTTTCGATAAAAACCGTTAGTACATATGACACAAATACCAACTGTTTGTAACAATGAATGTATTTTTGGGCAAAATACTTTTTATGCAGGCTGTGGCATTCTATCAAAGTGAGTTCATCGATTATTTAGAAAAGACCTTAGAAACGAAAGAACCAAAAAACCTTTACGAACCCGTCACCTATATCCTTGGCTTGGGGGGTAAACGGCTTCGGCCCGTACTGACCTTGATGGCGACGGAACTTTTTGATGGTAATTATCGGCAGGCCTTGAATGCTGCAATGGCCGTTGAGGTATTTCATAATTTTTCATTGGTTCATGATGATATTATGGATGGTGCCCCATTGCGAAGGGGCAACCAAACGGTACATGAAAAGTGGGACATCAATACGGGAATCCTTTCTGGTGATGCCATGTTGATCAATGCATACCAACTATTTGAGTCGCATGACCACGATGTATTCAAAGAATTGGTGCAGCTATTCAGCAAAACGGCGGTGGCTGTTTGTGAAGGGCAACAATACGATGTTGATTTTGAGACGCGCGATGACGTAACGATACCAGAATACCTCAAAATGATTGAGTATAAAACGGCTGTTCTAGTGGCCTGTGCCTTGAAAATGGGTGCCATTATAGCAAAGACCACCCTTAAGAACCAAGAATTGATCTATGAATTTGGAAGAAATTTAGGTATTGCGTTTCAAATTCAAGATGATTACCTCGATGCCTTCGGAGATCCAAAAACCTTTGGAAAACAGGTTGGTGGCGATATCATCGAGAACAAAAAGACTTTTTTATACTTGAAATCACTGGATCGGGCCTCTCAAACACAACAAAAACAGCTTTATGATTTATTTTCCATTACACCCGATGATCCTACCTCAAAAATAGCGGCCGTTAAGGCCATATTCAACGAGAGTGGGGCGGTGAATGCGACTACCAAAGCGATTCAAGAATATACACAAAAAGCCTTTGACGCGCTTGATGAAATTGAACTTCCAGAAGGGCGAAAAGCGGTATTCAAAGCCTTTGGTGAAGATCTTATGATGCGTTCGGTTTAGAAAATCCTAGCTAAAAGTGCTTTGATAAAAGGCAATGGGCTTGGTGCGGACATTATTTTGATTTCTTCGAATAAATTGGTTTTCTCATCCAAGAACTTGAAGACCAATTGGGGTTTGTGCATTTTAAAGAGTGACTCGAAAATAGACCGACCCAGATGGTTGTGTTTGTACAAAATGTCCAATAACAACAAGTCATAAAACCAGAAACGGTTTTTGGTCTTAAAATCGATGGCTTTTCTTCCTTTTTTAAGATGATGGGCCAATTTCTTTACATTTTGATTCGTTTTCATAAAGGTATACCCCGTGCTTGCCTTGGCCCAACCGCCGGCAATGCCGATATGCACGATGTTTGCCGAGTTATGTTGGTGAAAGTTATAACAGGTCATGGGAATACTACCGGTCTCAGTTTCTAAAATCTCATAGGCACCCGAGTCTTTAGTGGTCAGATACGTTTTGATGGCATTTTCATATTCTTGCCTTTCTAAGGGGGTTTCAGAAAATAAAGTGTATTCTACCAAGGCCTGGTTTGCTGCAAAAGGGAGTAGGTACATAAACCGTGTATTGCCTTTTTGCGGAATGGAAAAGTCCATGAATGTTGCTTCGTCAGGGTTGAATATCGGTTTTTCGGTCTTGACCACCCAGCCCAAAAAATGTTGTTGTAGAATGGGGTATTGGCTATTCTTTTTTAGGTTTTTGTAGTCAAAGATACTGGTAAAGACCTGTGGCGTATGATATACTGAACTGGTGGTGTGTACGGTCGCAAAATCACTTTTCTGCGCTACCGACAGCACTTCTTCATGTCTTACTATGATATTCGGATATTGCTTTAGTTTAGATTGATAGTGTTTATAAAAATCAATCCCCCTGACCATTTTATAGCGATAAGGATGTATGGCCGTTGTTTGCCGAAGTTGCTTACCGGCAAAAAAAATATGCCTCCATGTCTTATAGGTGATAGCGTCAAAGTCGCCATTTCCTTTTTCCCAAAAACACCAAGTACGGTCGTTGGTGTTTTTTAGGTCTTTATCGAGTATTAAAATCGATTTTTTGGCAAAGAAAGCATCATTTCCCAAGGTATCAGCTAGCAAAAGGCCTGAGGCGCCGGCACCTATTATAATGTAGTCAAAGTTGGGCATTTGTCAAAAATACGTAATCAGGGGAGAATGAATTGATTTTGTCGCATAAGGAAGTTGTCTTATTTTGTGGTAGGATAATTTTTTGCCATACGGATATATTTCCCTCCTCAAATCAACCTGCATTTTTTTCTTGCACTTCTTTGATACCATCTAAGACCCAAGGCATCAATTCAGAAACCGTAGGATGCACCAATACCACCTTTCTATAATGTCGACATGGAATGTTCGAATGCATAATCGTGGCAAACATATTGATGATCTCATCACCACCAACCCCTAAAATGGAGGCCCCGATGATCAAATCGGTCTCTGCATCGACCAGTAGTTTTGCAAAACCCTTTGTTTCACCCATTTCTTTGGCCCTACTGATCTTGTTCATCGACCTTGTGGCCTTTAAAACCTTTATTCCTTTTTCAATGGCGGCTTTCTCCGTCATACCGACCCTACCCAATGGGGGATCCGTAAACAAACCGTAGATCATGATCCTGCCATCGAGTGTCCTATTTCCACCAAAGAGTTTATCCAAAACGATTTCGGCATCGTTTACCGCCGTATGGGTAAAGCCGCCATGGCCATTTACATCGCCTACCGCATAAACGCCTTGTACTGCCGTCTCACAATAGTTGTCCACCTCGATATAACCTCGTTCATTTGTTTTTATTTTCGTGTGCTCAAGGCTTAATGTGTCGCTGTTGGGCATTCTTCCGGCTGCGACCAATAGTTGATCACCGTATAAGGTTTTGACCGCTCCATCCACCTCTATTTCAACCTTTTTTTGGTCATTGGTCTGTGTGACCTCTTTGGTGGTGGCATTGCAATACACCGCAATGCCCTCTTCCTCTAGAATTTCCTTAACCGCATCGGCGACATCGCCGTCTTCCCGCGGCATCAATTGGCTGCCCCTCTGTATAATACTTACCTTGGCACCAAATCTTCTGAAAACTTGTGCAAATTCAGCGCCAATATACCCTCCCCCGATAATCAAAAGGTGTTCAGGAACCTTTTCTAAATTAAGTAGACGCGCACTGTCAAGCCAATCTACTTTATCGAGACCTGTAATTGGGGGTGCCGAAGGCCTCGTGCCTACATTGATGTAGATATTATCAGCGGTGTAGGTCTCACCATTTACCGCTACCTGTTTATCATCCGTGAATTTAGCACTACCAAAAATCAGGGTTACATTCGAGGTATTTTCCATCCAAGATTTCAATCCATCACTACTGCCATTCCTGATGCGGTTCATACGTTCCCGTACCTTGGCAAAATTCAAGTTGAGGTTACCGGTGTCGAACCCATAGAAATCACCCCTGTTTGCTTGATGAAAAGCCTTTGCTGATGCCACTAATGTTTTGGTGGGGGTACACCCATAGTTTACGCAGCTACCCCCGACCTTATGGGCCTCAATAACGCCAATAGCGGTTTTGGTGGGGATCAGTTTGCCTAATAAAGTGCCTGTTGCTTGACCGGTTCCGATAATGAGGTGATCGAAATGTTTCATTGTTATCATGATTAAGTACGAAGCGACCAAAGGGTCGCAGGGTATAATGTGTTCGTTATGTCATTGACCGCCCAACAACCAATGATAAAATGTACCAACCTAAAATGGCTGTCGACCTAGTACCCTAAGGTAGTGAATTACTATTTGATTTTTAAGAAATTAATGTAGCGCTATCCATTCGAGGTCTATTTTTAGTGGATATGGTATTCCACCCAAGATTTTAATTTGCCCACATACATCTTGAGGTAATTTTCAGAAAGAAAAATATTTGACCAGTCAAAACGCTGGGCCTGCACACCTAGATAGAATATAAATACCGCCACGCCCATGTCGGGTATTAGATTTAATTCATCATTTGACAACTTTAAGATGCTTTGATAACCACTTAAAAAACTATTCTTTTTTTGTTCATATACTTCTTTAGTAGTTTCGATATGAAATAATTGTTTGCAGAAATAGGCAATATCCAAGACTTGCCATCCATTTCCGCAGAAGTCGAAATCAAATATCGTTATCCCTTGTTTATCGCTTACATTTAGATTGTCATACCAAATGTCTAGGTGTACAATGCCGTTTTTGATGCCACTCCTATTGGTTTTTTGAAAAACCTTATCCATTTCTGCACTGGTTTTTTTGATGAACTGCATTTCAGGCAGCCCTTCGGTAAAAAAGGGTTTTAGATACTTGTACGGTTGGTTTAATAATGTATCCCTATCGTAAGTTATCCTGTCTATGGCCTGATTTAGGGTAACCTTATGTATTTTGGCCATTAACACACCGATTGCAAAACAAGTTTGCTTATCGATAAACCGAGTTTTTTTACCTTCTGCAAATGAAAAAAGTACCGCATGGCGTATACCTTCAGGGGCATTGATCTTTTGAATGAATTCTCCGTTTTTGTCTTTAATAGGAAAGGAAACACCTAGGGAATTCTTTTTTAAAAGATTTAATAATTGAATTTCTTGGGAAATTTCAGTCTTCGATCTCCAATTATGAGTGTAAACCCGTAATGCGTATTTAGAAGTGCCGTCACCAACAAAATAAGTATGGTTGATTCCGGTCCTAAAAAGTTCGCACTGATAATTTTGATTCAGTTCGTATTTGTTTTTTATGAAAACACCTAATTCTTTAGCTGAAAGTGTGGAAGCGGTAACTGGAAAAGATGTCATTTCTATAATCAGGATAAGGTTTCAATGGAATAATTTGTCAACTTATCGAAACAAGTTGTCACAAAAGCGGTCTAAAGATAACCGATTGTGAAATTCTAGCTGTTGCGATGAACATTGTTTATAGTGTTGGGTCGATTTCGCCTCATACAAGGCACGGACCATGCAAGGTTTGCATTGAGATTTAACCTGTAAACGCTTAAAAGGAAAAATGAACAACCTATCAGGAAAAATTGCTCATCCCTGCCTTTAGGGGAGGGCCCATCTTTGCATTGAACATAAATCAATAATTAAAAATTTAAAATTATGAGCTTCATCACAAAAAAAATTCACGCATTTTTAGACTATCCCGTTGCTATCGCTTTAATTACACTTCCCTTTTTATTGGGATTAGGTAGTTCAAACCCCTTGGCTTTGTACATTTCAGTGGCTACAGGTATAGCAGCACTGGTTTTAACCGTATTGACGGATCATGAGACCGGGGTGTTCCGAGTTATTTCGTATCGTTTTCACTTAATCGTTGATTTTTTGGTTGCCGTAGTGTTTCTTTTGGTGCCTTTTATCTTTGTATTCAAGGGCTTAGATGCCTATTTCTACTGGATTAATGGTGCAGCCGTTCTTTTTGTGGTCGCCCTGCACAAATCAGAGAAAAAAGTATTGGCGCCAGTAGGGTAAAGTTGAAATTTTAGTCCCATACCTGTCGTAAATCGTAGGTATGGGATAAACTATCATTTGTTCAAGGCGTTATAAAGCGCCTTGGGTGATAGGTAGGTGAAATAACGATCGGTCACTTCAAATTGTTCGTTAAGCACGACCATGGCCGGTAATGTAAATGGTTTATCTTTTCTACTAGCAAGTAGTCGGGCAATCTCATGGGTCGGGTTCCTTTTTTTGCCAACTTCCTTATTCATAAAAGTAGCTTCCCCGAAGTTTATTTTAGCCGTAGTTTCAGCATTCATTTTAACTGCATAGAATTCAGCGTTGAGCTTGGTAACAACCTTGATGTCTTTAAAGGCTACAGCATCCATCTTTTTACAATAGGCACACCAATCGGCATAAAAACTAATGAATACTTTTTTAGGTGCAATGGATAGGGAGTCTTCCAATTGTTCAAAAGTTAGCCACTGCACACCAGTCTTTTGTGCGTTGGCCTGATGCGAATAGAACAAGGTGAAAAAAGTCATTAGCAGAAAAAGCCTTTTCATAGGGTATATACGATAGTAATATGTTGGAATACGGCTACCCATTAATGTAACTTACCAAATTTTAGGCCCAAAAATACTGCCCTGGGCATATCGGGACCATATACATAGTCAGAATCACGAGTAGGGCCGATATCAAAATCATCTTGATAGCTGTTAAAAATATTGGTCACCCCACCTGAGACGGTAACCATGAAAGATTCGTTGAAATCAAAATGTGCTTCGAGCTTAATGTTCATGTCAAAGAAGGCGTTAACTTCATTGAGCTCTAAAAAACCAGTTTCACTGATTACCCTAGGTACTGTCATTTCTCCGGTATAGGTACTGGTCACGTCAATGTTAAAAGCTTTACTCGGAATCCAAGAGGTATTCAGGTAACCATAAAAATTAGGAACACGTACAAATTCGTCAACGGCAATATCAAATTCCCCTGGGGTTCCATCACTTTCAAATAATAGTTGTGGCTCGTCGTATTGGGTACGTTGAATTGTGCCGCCCAATTGAAAACTCCATTCAGGATCGGGAGATACACCAAACTCAAAGTTGGTTCCGAATACCGTAGCTCCTGAACCATTTCGTACCTCTTCTAAAATAGAACCATTTTCCAATACTGCGCCTGTGCTTACTTGGGTAAACGGGTCTTCTAAAGTGGTATGGAAGCCTTCCAATAAAAAATCCAATTGTACCAATTTAATGTTTTTGGAATAGTTCAAAGAGCCTGTGAATGCATTGGAGAATTCGGTTTTCAGATCATCGGCGAGGATAACGAATTGGGGCTCGCCACCAACACTCGAAATATGTAGGTCTTCATTGAATGCCTGTGGGGCTCTAAACCCTCTGGCATACCCGCCCCTGAAACGAAGTTCGTCGGTAATGCGGTATGATAGGGTCACTCTTGGTGAGAGGGTTGTCTGGCTTAAGTCGACCGTTCTGGCAATTCCACCTATGGTATAGTTACCGTCAACGCTAACGTTGTCTAATCGAGAGCCAATCAAGGCCGTAAACTTATCTGAAGGTTTCCACTCGTATTGGGCATAACCGCCAAGCGTATTCACACTTTGATCGATAAGACGATTATAACCCGGTATTCGATCCTCTGTGTTGTTCAAGTTGTATTCCATACCAGCCGTGAATACGTCATTATTAGAACGATTTTTGGTAAACTGAAGGCCATTGACCCAAGCAAGATCCTTGGTGGTTCCGAAAGCATTATTTGCCAAGATACTATCCTGACGGGTACGTTCACCACCTAAGCCACCATAGAAGCTGTCCCTATCGGTATAAGAAGCAGAGGTGTATACCTGGGTTTTTTGTGAATTATCCTTACTGTTAATTTCATAATCCAGTCCACCGATAAAAGTATTGTGATCCAATTCTTCTGTGATATCGGTAAACTGTGGTGCCAGATCTAATCGGTCTCCCCCGCGTCTATACTCCCTGATGGCGTTGAGGTTTACCGATATCCGACTTCTGTCGGTAGGTCTTAAAAATGCCTTGCCACCAACGGTGGTGTTACGCAACTCGACCAACTCGGTAAAACCATCGTCATTGGCATCATAGGCGTCCCTGTTTCTATAGGTTCCGAAAAGGGTGAATCCACTATTGAGATCATCGGCAACTATCGCGCTGTTAAAATTAACAATGCGATCAAGGGCCTGCCCGTCAACAAGGGAAAAGTTGCTGCCAACTTCCCAGGTGTTCAATACCGGATCTTTGGTAATGATATTTACCGTGCCGGCGATGGCATTTGAACCATAGAGTGCCGATCCTCCACTACGTACGACTTCTACACGTTCGATGATATTGGTCGGAATCTGTTCTAGGCCGTACACGCCCAATAAGGAAGTAAAAATAGGCCTACTATTCAATAGTATTTGGGTATAGCCACCATCAAGACCGTTCAAACGAACCTGGGTAAAACCACAATTTTGGCAGTTTGTTTCTACACGTACCCCTGGTGAAAAGTTTAAGCCATCTGCCAAGGTGATGGATTGGGTAGCGGTCAATAGGCGGGGTTTGAGCGTAGAGACCACCACTGGGGCACTGCGGCGTTCCACACGGTTTCTTGTGGCGCTAATTACTACTTCCTCCAATCCTAAAATATCTTCTACCAATTCAAAATCAAGGGAGCCTTCACTGTTGGGGGCAATATTAATTTCTTTGGTTTGGGACCGATACCCTTGGGCCTGTACGGCAAATAGCAGGTTTCCGGGGGAAACGGTTATGGTATACGTTCCATTTTTATCCGCTATGGTACCATCTGAAGCATTTTTTAAGTAAACACTGGCAAAAGGCACGGGTTCACCTTTACTGCTTATGCTTCCTGAAATAGTCACTTTTTGGGCAGAAAGTGTACTCATAAGGAAGAAAAACAAGAGCGCAAGTAGATTTTTAATCATCAAAATTAAAATTTAGACAAATCTAAAAATATGTTTTTATAAATAAAAATGTATTTTTGAAAAAAGTATTTTTTTGACACGGGCCGAGGAAAATTATATCAAGACCATTTTTCATTTAGGAGGAAACAAAGCGCAACTCATTTCTACCAATGCCATTGCTGAACAGATGGAGACCAAACCTTCATCGGTTACCGATATGGCTAAAAAACTGGCAGAGAAAGGTTTGCTGAACTACATTCGTTATCAAGGGGTTTCATTAACTGATTTAGGCAGCAAAACAGCACTTTCAATTGTAAGAAAACACCGGTTATGGGAGGTCTTTTTGGTTAAAAAATTGGACTTTACCTGGGATGAGGTGCACGAGGTGGCCGAACAATTGGAGCATATCAAAAGTGAAAAACTGATTGACAAGTTGGATGAATTGCTTGATTTTCCTAAATACGATCCGCACGGTGATCCCATACCAACCAAAGATGGGCAGTTTTTAGAACGTGATAAACAACTGCTGAGTGAAATGCCCTTAAATGTTAAAGGGATATGTGTTGGTGTAAAAGATACCTCAGCAACTTTTTTAAAGTTTTTAGATAAGAATGCTATTGCGCTCGGCAATGCGATTCAAGTTTTGGAGAAAGAAGATTTTGACGATTCACTTCGAATACAAATAGGGGATAGGCAAATGCAAATTTCCAATCAGATAGCAACCAACCTTTACGTTAAAAAAGATAGTTAATGGAACAGGTAATCAATTATTTTGAAAGTATAGACCCCGTATTGGCAGCACTTTATGCTTCATTATTCACGTGGGGCTTAACTGCTTTAGGCGCAGGATTGGTATTCTTCTTTAAAACGATGAATCGGGCCGTACTAGACGGTATGTTAGGCTTTACGGGTGGCGTTATGGTTGCCGCCAGTTTTTGGAGCCTACTGGCCCCTGGCATAGAAATGAGTGAGGGAGAAGGTTTTGTGAAAGTGATTCCGGCCGCTGTTGGATTTTTATTGGGTGCCATTTTCATTTATGGATTGGACAAGGTTTTACCACATTTGCATATTAATTTTAAAGAGAATGAGGCAGAAGGGGTGAAGACCCCGTGGCGAAGAACGACTTTGCTCACTTTGGCGATCACATTGCATAACATTCCCGAAGGGCTCGCCGTTGGCGTTTTGTTCGGAGGGGTAGCCGCAGGTTTTGATGGGGCAACTATTGGTGGTGCGGTAGCTTTGGCTCTTGGTATTGGGCTCCAAAATTTTCCTGAAGGTTTTGCCGTAGCGATGCCGTTGCGCAGACATGGGTTAAGCCGAACCAAAAGCTTTATGTATGGCCAAGCGTCTGCCATGGTAGAGCCTATTGCCGCAGTTTTAGGGGCTTGGGCCGTACTTACTTTTGAACCTATATTGCCCTATGCACTTTCTTTTGCGGCGGGCGCCATGATATTTGTGGTTGTTGAAGAGGTGATCCCCGAAACACAACGTGATAAGTACACTGATGTGGCCACCATGGGCTTTATTGGTGGGTTTATCATTATGATGACCTTAGATGTAGGTTTGGGTTAAAGGTTACCCCAAAATTTTAATGGCCCTATTTAAACTTCGTAAGGTGACGCCCAAATAATTGGCAATATCCTTTTTTGAAATTTTCTGCAGCAAATCAGGAAATTCTTTCAACAGTCGTTTTAGATTGACTTCCAATGCATGTGACTGGTGATACGAGTGACGTAGTGCCGTATACCTAATTTTTGAGGCCATTAACCGAAGCACAAGGGAATTAAATTTCGCATCGTTTTCGATAAGGGCAAGAAATACTTTTTTCGGTATTTTGTAGTACTTAATCGGGGTAAGCGCTTCAATAGTACAAAAACTGAAATCTTGTGTAAACATTTCAAGTTCGCCAAACACCTCGCCAGCTCCAAAGAATTCTTGTATAAAGTCATTTCCGGTATCCTCGGTCAAATAACATTTTGCCAGTCCTTCCTTGACGACATAAACAGAAAATACGGTAGTTTTTTCCGTCACGATTTTTTTACCTACACCTGCTTCTTGTTCGGTTATTGCGCTGTGCTTATCAGCATTCTTCAATGTAGTGACATAGTCTAAAAATCCCTTATTTACACGTATCATTTTAAAGTTGTGGACATTTGTCCTTTACAATGTGAGAAAGTGGTTATTTCTTTAAAGAAATTTTAATCTGATCGAAAGATACAATCGAGATAAATGAATAAAGGTGATAGTATCTATAATTTTACATTTGGGAAGGTCTGTTTAAGCTCCTTATTGTTTTCTGCCAGTTTCAATATGTTGATTCCAGAATTACCGGCGTACTTATCCGGTTTGGGCGGTTCAGCATATATCGGGTTGATTATCACCTTATTTACGTTGACCGCTGGCATATCCCGACCTTTTAGTGGCCTGTTAACAGATAAAATAGGGCGGAAGCCTGTTATGGTTTTTGGGGCATTGGTATGCGTCGGTTGCGGACTGTTGTACCCTATTTTGGGCACCGTGGCCGGATTTTTGTTTCTACGGCTGGTGCATGGTTTTTCTACTGGCTTTGCCCCAACTGCGTTTGCAGCCTATGTTGCGGATATCGTGCCCAGTAATCGGTGGGGTGAAGCTTTCGGAATACAGGGATTGTTCTTTACCAGTGGATTGGCCTTAGGGCCTGCTATCGGCAGTTCCATCAAGTTGTTCTATTCTTATGAGGTGCTTTTTTACTGTTCATCGGCCATGGCATTGACTGCTGTTTTTTTGGTCTTAAGACTAAAAGAGACTTTGAACGAAACCGTTCGATTTAAAATATCCCTATTGAAGATTTCAAAAAACGATATCATTTCTATGGCAGTATTCACTCCTGCTTTGATCACATTTTTAGCGTATTTTTCTTTTGGAATGGTGCTAACGTTGATTCCTGATTGGAGCGATTATCTGGGCATTAAGAACAAAGGAAGTTTTTTTATAGCCTTTACAGTGGCTTCTTTGACCATTCGTTTTTTGTCAGGAAGAATGTCAGATAAACTGGGTCGTACCATCGTGAGCATTACAGGTCTTTTTGTACTAACAGGGGCATTGGTTTCAATGGGTATTTTTAAGACGGCTACAGGCCTTATGGTCGCTGCAATTTTCTATGGATTGTCAATGGGGATATTATCTCCGGCTTTAAACGCCTGGACCGCTGATTTGAGCCCAGTTGAACAACGGGGTAAGGGCATTTCGACCATGTTCATAGCCCTTGAAATGGGTATTGGATTGGGAGCCCTTTTATCTGGGTTTTATTACCGTGGTGCACCACAAAATATTCCGATAACGATGTATGGCTGTGCTTTTATGGCCTTGATAGGATTTGTTTTTTTACTCTTCAAGAAAAATAGTCCATTTAGACCTAAATAACATAAGTTTGATGTAACGGTCGGTCCAAAAGAAAACAAATGTTAACTAAGACAGACAGTTGTCATCCCGAGCGCAGTCGAGGGCTTGAGAAAATGTACATTTAAAGAGGTTTCGACTGCGCTCAACCTGACATAAGTCTATAAATTGCGAGAAACCAAATAAATGACAGGTTTCTCATGTTGAACCCACGTTAAGTAGCTTTTAAAAGGACAAGCGGCGATTTCGTTGCTTTGAACTACGATTGCAGATGGGCCTACAATTCGTCTAGTATCATGCCATAGTCATATTGCAAGTCTTTATGAAGTAGCTTGATTTTTTTAGCAATGTAGGTCAATTGCCGCTCGTATAGGTTGGTCAAGGTTGTGTTTCTATTTATTGAAGGTCTGAAATCTTTTAGCTTTTGACAAAAAAAGAGTAATAACTCTACTTCGGTTGCTTTGTTTCCAGAATAGCGAATGTACTTTTTGAGATTTCTAAGAATTTTTCGAACACTCTTTTTAATGTAGAAATAACTCGCAGTGTTGATCTCAGAAAACAGTTGGTCAACTTCTTCTTTTACAGTTTCGATATACCCCTCTTCATCGTCGGCCTCAAAAAGCAAATAGGTGAGCAGTTCCTTATTTTCTTTTTTGAATTTTGACAGTCGAAGGCAGAGTTGTAACAATTCCTCCGGATTTCGATGCTGGAGTTCTTTTTTTAGTTGTATTACCGTAGCTGCTTTCATGATTTTATATGGTTTGGAAAAGCATTTAGTATGGCTCTAAATTCTTCAATAGGGTTTTGGGCGTTCCATATGCCTCCCAAAGTGCCTACCCCGGTAAAACCTAAAGTAAGTGCATCGACAGTGGTCTTGGCATTAATACCTCCCATACCAATAATCTTTTTTAGAATATGTGAAACTTCAAAACCACGTCCTTCATATCCTGGTTTAGAAATAGCACCAAAGACCGGACTTAACATGTAGTAATCAAAATTGGCGGGTTGTGCCTCTAAGTCTTCAACTTCATGATAAGAGCTACTTACCTTGAATCCATTATTTTTAAAATGAACTAGATAAGCTTCCAAATCGGCTCCTTTTTCACGCCATTTTCGTTCCTCGAAATGAATGCCTTTAAGCGAAAATGCTTCCGCGAGTTCATGATGGTTATGAATCATGATTCGATTTAAAAATTTAGAATCGATTTGTTCTAGATACGCTTTGTGCTGGTGTATGGTATGCCCTGGTTTTCGAAAGTGGTAATATTCTAAACCTGCTTCAAATAACTGATGAAGTAATTGCAATTCGTTGGGTAAATCATTTTCTGGTGAAATAAGTATGACCATACTGTTAACTTCTTAAATAGCTCGCCCCATTCACATCAATGATGGTGCCCGACGAATATTCGGCGCCTTCCGAAGCTAAAAAGAGAATAGCATGGGCTACTTCTTTAGGTTGTGCCATACGTTGAAAAGGCGATTCGCGCAAGAGGTTTTCCCGTTCGGCTGGAGTCAAGGTTACGGCTGCCATTTCAGTTTCTGTAAAACCGGGTGCAACAACACCGAGGTAGATGTGATGAGGCGCCAATTTTTTTGCCAGGGATTGGCTCATCGCATTTAAAGCGGCCTTGCTGGCCCCGTAGGCTGGTTTGGTAGGTTCGCCTCGAAAAGCGCCCCGGGAAGAAACATTCACAATACGCCCCCCTCCGGTTTTTAGCATGGCTTGCACTGCGCAATAGGTCATGTTGGCCGCGGCAAAAAGATTGGTTTTGAAGGTGCCTTCCCAAGCTTGGGTCCAATGCTCAAAATCAACGGTATCGATTTCATGAAAAATGGAGATACCCGCATTGTTGACCAAAACGTCCAATTGGCCATAGGCTTTTACAAAATCATTGACCAAGCCTTTGCAATTTTCTTTTTCTGAAATATCGCCTTGAAACAATTGATGCCCTGAACCGGGCAATTCGGCAAGCGTTTTTTGTGCCTCTTCCACATTACTTCGAAAGTTAATACCGATAGTCGCGCCTTTTTCGGCAAAAGCCAGGGCAGTAGCTTTACCAATACCTCTAGAGGCTCCTGTAATTAAGACTTTTTTATTGTTGAAATCCAAGGTTAGTTTTTGGTTTTGTCAGGATATGCAGGGCGCTCCATTGTTTTTGGTGGATTTTCCTTTAACTGTTTCATCACAATCTCAATGGCTTTTTCCAATTGTGGATCTTGACCCTTAATTACTTGTTCAGGCCATTGTTCCACCTCCACATCTGGTGGTACGCCTTCATTTTCAACTCGAAACCCGTTTTCGGTATAAAAAGCAACATTCGGGGCAGTTACTACACCACCATCGATAAATTCAGGATACCCCAAGACTCCGACAAGTCCTCCCCAGGTGCGTTTACCAACCAAAGTACCCATTTTAAACTTTCTGAACATCCATGGTAAATAATCACCGCCCGAACCGGCGGTCTCATCTATCAACATCACTTTGGGCCCTTGAATGGAAGCACTTGGGGATTTTAAATCTTGACCATACCTAAAATTCCAATACGCTTGAACGGGTCTTTTTAAAATGTCAATGTAATAATCGGCAAGTTGTCCGCCACCATTGAAGCGTTCATCTATAATAATGGCTTTTTTATTGGCTTGGGGATAAAAATAGCGCTTAAAATACTCGAAACCAGCCGTTGTGGTATTCGGCACATAAACGTAGGCTACTTGACCGTTGGTCGCCTCATGTACTTTTCGCATATTGCCTTCGACCCAATCCCTATTTCTAATGGCCCATTCAGTTCTTAATGGGGTTACCTGATAGGTTCTAGCGCCGCTTCCGTCTGCTTTCGTACTTACCTTGAGGTCAACCAATGTATTGGCCGTATTTTCAAAGAAACTGTAGAAATTATCAGTGCCAGAAACATTTTTTCCATTGACGGCAATGATATAGTCCCCAACGGAAACGGCGACACCGGGTTCGGTAAGGGGTGATTTTAAATCAGGAGTCCAATTAAGTCCCCCATAGATTTTAGTGATTTGATGCCGATTGTTATGTATTTTATAATCTGCACCTAAAAGTCCGCCAGGTATGCGCTCAGGGTTATTTAGTTCGTCTCCATCACTGCCAAAACGGTGATGCCCCACAGCTAGCTCACTGAACATCCATTGCATTACTCGGTAAACATCGTCTTTGCAAGATGCGTGGGCAATTAGGGGCCGGTACTTTGCTTTCATGGCGTTCCAATCCACACCATGCATGCCCGGATCATAAAAATAATCGCGGTTTACACGCCATGCTTCATTGAAAATATTTTCCCATTCGTCCCGTGGATTTATCTTAACTGAAATGCCATCAAGATTTAATGGTCCATTCTCTGATTTCTTACCAATGTCTGAAACAAACCACGACCCACCACTATTATAGAACATTTTCTTTCCGTTGCCAGAAACTTCATAATAGTTCAATGGTAAAAGTTCTTCTGCCTTTCTGTCTTTAAACGTGAACTTATAAAGGTGTGATTCGGAATTATGAAACGAAGATGATAAATAGTAGAGTTCTCCCTCGGCTACGGCATTTAACTCACTATAAACCCCAGTTTCAATGGGTAAGGCGAGCATTCGGTTTTGAATACCCTTCCAATCTATCTGCAATGTTTTTTCACTTTCATCATCCTTTTTATCCTTTGTTTCATCTTTACTCCCATTTTCGTCACCCTTTTCTTCATCATTCTCTTTTTTAAGCGGCGAGGTAACTTCTTTTTGAAGCGTAATCATATAAATGGATGTGGTCAGTACCTTATCAACATTTGATTGATCAAACCAGTTGACCAAAGGCCCTGCATCGGTAGATGCAATGAGGTATGCATATTTTCCACTAGGATCGAATATGGGGCTTGTAACATTTGAAAGCCCATCGGTAAGTTCATAAGATTTGTTTTCTGAAAGCGAATACAAATACGCTTTTTCAAAGTTGGTATCTATGATCTTGGTGTACGCTATCCAATTGGAGTCAAAAGACCAATCACTGAAAAGTTCTCTAATATCCCCAGGGAAAAACATTTCATCTTGGGCTATTTTGACTGTTTTTGAGGTAGTAATGTCAGTGACATAAAGGTTACGGCCATTGTCAACATAACTCACTTTTTTGCTGTTCGGAGCCCAATGGATATTTCCGTAAAAACCAGTGCCGTTCAACTTGATGTTCTTGATATTGTCATTGGTAGTGTTCTTGATGTACATGGTGTACTCCCCAGAAGCATCAGAAAAATAGGCGATCGATTTACCATCAGGAGACCAAGCTGGAAATTTTTCATGGGTGCCTGTAGTCTGGGTGAGGTTTTTTACATCGCCTTTTTTTGCAGGAATCGTTACAATATCTCCCCTAAAATCCAATACTACCCTTGCCCCAGAAGGAGAAATGTTTCCGGAGCGCACGTACCGCTGTCCAGAAACGTACCGTTCACGCAATTCCAACAAATCGGTTGCAATGTTCAAGGTCAATTTTGTATCGTTTCCAGAAATGATATCATACATATGAAGTGTTCCGGCATGTTCATAGATGATCGTGTTATTATGCGCTTTTGCATTTATTACCGGAAAGTCGTTGTAATCCGTAAGCTTTTCTACTTTTTTGTCTTTAACAGTATAACTGAACAAGTTGAATTCTCCATCACGATCGCTTCTAAAATAAACGGTATCCCCAGCCCATTGTGGTTGGGTATCGTTGCTACCGCCTTCAGGTTTAGGTATTTCAACTACCTCGTGGGTCTCGGTATTGTAGATCCAAATACGTGAAATAGTACCCCCTCGATAGTGTTTCCACTGGTTAAAGGTATCATAGATGGTCGTGTAGGCGATATGTTTTCCATCATCTGAATAAGATGCCCAAAATGCATTTGGAATGTCTAATTGGGTTGTCGCACCACCATCTATGGAAACCGTGTATAGCTGAAAGTACCTGTTGGTATGTGAGTTACGTCTTGAGGCAAATAATACCTTTTTGCCATCGGGCGAAAAATCACGGACCAAATCATTGTAAGGGTGCCAGGTCAATCTTTTTGGAATGCCCCCATTTACAGAGACGATAAATACATCAGAATTGCCATCATATTCAGCGTTAAAAGCAATCATGCTACCGTCAGGCGAAAATATCGGACTTGATTCCACACCCTCATCAATGGTCAAACGTTTTGGATTGGAACCATCTCGATCAGCTACCCACAAATCTTCAGCATATATAAATGCAATTTTGTCATTGCTCAAAGCAGGTTGTTGCATGAGCTTGGTCTCGGTCTGCGAAGACCCTGAAAAACAGTATAGAATGAATAGTAGAACTGCTAAGGCACTTTTGTTGTAAAGCCCTGATTTCATAATTGCCATATTGGTAGTCGTTTTGATTGAAGTCAAAAGATACGGGTTTTACAACAATTAAGATTGATTCAGACTGCTGGTTTCAGTCTAATTTTACAGGTTCACTTTTATTATCATAGACCTTCCATCGCTCATCTTCATAAATTGAAGTGTATATCACCTCAATAGGGAAAGGGGAATCGCCCTCTAAGCTGATATCGAGGTAGTTCAGCAAACTATCCAAATGTTTTCCAGGTATTTTATAGGTAAATATACTTTGTTCTTCGCCCGGCAGTAAAGTGCTTCCTTTACTCAAAGTGGCCTGCTGCGATAGGTAGCCATATTCCAGGGTTTTTGGCGCCTGCTCTTTTAGTAATTTTTCAATATTCAAAGGATAGTATTTGCCTTGATAATTAAAATAAATGGAGTCTATTATGGCCGGACCCAAACCTTTATTTTGGATAACCTCTTGAAGAATGATGATAGAATCATTATTTCCTTCGACAGTGGTAAAATCCAATCTTGGTTTAACCGACAGTTTGCTCTGTACCCTCATGATATCGGTTTGGTAGATAAAAATGGCTAGTGTAAGAATACTGATGATCATAGCCGATATACCCAGAATGCGATCTGTTTTGATTCTTAGCTTCTTCATTTTCATAACGTATGGAAAGAATGGTTATCGCGTTAAATATAATGGATATTCGAAAACATGGGCTTCTTGGTAAAACATTATCTTATTCATTTTTAATCGTAATTTCAAGGTTGGATAATCGTGGTTTATGAAGAAGAATCTATTTTGGAACGGCGTTGTAATTTTTACATTGATAATTTGTGTATTCGCATTCGTGCTACATTACAAGAATTGGGTAACTTTTGAAGAGGGCCATTTTCAAGTAGTTTCCGGAATTTATAAACAACGCGTACCCCTTTCAGAGATTGACAGCGTCTCATGGGTCGAAAAAATACCTAAGATGGAGCGACAAAGTGGATTTTCATGGTTGGCGAAGGAAAAAGGGATTTTTAAAGATTCTTTAAGTAATGCGGAAGTATCCGTTTTTGTAGATGATTTAAAACAACCGAAAATAAGGTTACTGCACCATGATAGCTTACTGCTCTATATCAATCTTAGTGATAGTATTCAATCGCATTTGTTGTTTCAGGATTTAGTCAAGGAATAGTTAAAAAAAACCATTGTTTCCAATACTAATTTTGAGAATTTTTAGTTTAGCATAATTGTTGATGAAGTTATCACTATGAAGAAATTTTTGCTCGTATTAATGCTGATTCCGGTCTTGGGTTTAGCACAACATCAAATCAATGTCAATGTCGAAAAGGTGCCCTCTTCGTCAGGAAAAATCAGCATAGCATTATACAATAGTCAAGATGCCTTTTTAAAGTTTGATAAGGTCTACAGTTTTGTTTCTGCTGAAGCGAATACGGGTACGACTAGCCTACTTTTAGACGATATACCCACCGGTGAGTATGCCATAGCCATTTTTTACGATGAAAATGCAAATGACGAGTTAGATACCAATTGGTTGGGCATACCAAAAGAGAAGGTTGCTTTTTCCAACGCTAAAATGAAAACTTTTGGTCCCCCGAAATTCAAGGAATGTGCCTTTGAGGTAAAAGCTGATAAAACAGTTACTATTTCTTTGTAATCCATTAACGTTTATATACCCGAACCCAATCTACTTGCATATTTGAAGTGTCGACATAAGTGGTAGATGGGGAATCTGGAAAGAAAAATCCACCTACGGCGGTGTTGAGTACAAGCTGTTGTTTTTGACCAAAAAGGGAGCTGATGAAATTCGTAGGGTCGGCTGTATATTTATGCAGGGTTGCGCCATCGAATTTTATTTCAAGACTATTTGCCGTCCAAATAAGTTCATACGTATGGAAATCTGCAGTGATATCGACATCGACTTCATGCTCAACAACGATATTTTCGCTATTGGTCAATGGTATGTTGGGTTCGGTACCATAGAAAATATTTGATGAAAATTCCATGGGTAGGTTACCCCGAGCTTCAATGATGTCTATTTCACCTTTAGTTGGCCATGGACTGCCATACGACCAGAAGGCAGGCCACATACCATTACCTGGGGGCATTTTAATGTGTGCCATAAAACGATATTCCGATTCGCCATCGGCATTAGAGGGGCCATAAGTGGTCTTGGTTTCTATTCTACCCGATACATATTCAAACGCTTTTGGAGAAGCATCAAAAGGATTGCTGGCCCCTATGATCTTTTCACGTTGGATACTTATGGTGAGTATGCCGTCGTTTATTTGTAGTTGTTCTGGGCGATAATATTGAATTTCATTATTAAATGCCCCACTTTGCCATACATTCCAATCTGAGAGGTCGGTTTCAAATTCTTCTTCCCAAACTAGGTTCCATTGCCTGTTTTGATTAAGTGACCGTTGTTGTTCTGGGGTCGGGGCTTTAATACTAGTTTCGGTTACCTTGGACGCGTTGTCCCTGCAACTTGAAAAAGTCGTAACTAAAAATAAGACCAGATAGGTAAAGAATAGGATACGCCGCATTTACCGATTCTAAAATGGGAATGGATTATTTGTGTGTTTCGATTTTAATGACCCCTTGTGAGCCCCTAGTGCCATAGAAAGCCGCTTCAGGCCCTGTGATGATCTCAATTTTTTTGACCATAAAATTCGTGACTAAATCTTCGATGGAGGCAAAAGAATTCCCTACTATTAAATCATCTAAAACGTATAACGGTTCTTGGCTACCGTTAGGGGAAATTGAATTGTCTGCCTTCTGAATAAATGGGACGCCATTTTTTAAGATTACCCCGGGCTTTTGCCTGATTTGAACCAATAATGGAACGTTGCCACGGTTTTTTTGATCCAATTCCTCCTGTAAGCTTGTATCGGGAGCCTTATAGTTTTTTGAGGCGGTACAGGCACCAAAGAACAATACGGCAAGTGTAAGGAAGATAACGTGATTTTTTCTCATGATTTAATTATTTACCGGTGATAAATTACAAATTAAAGATTACATAAAGTTTTGTATCGGTAAATAAAAAAGGCACGGTCAACGTGCCTTTCATAGTATCTTCAAAAAATCAACCTTTTATTTTCTTAAATACATGTTTCCATTAACGGTGTTCAATTTCAGTCTATTGTTGAAATCAGTACTTTCACTTTCCACCTTTTGACCAACATTCCGATCATGGGCAACAATGCTTAAGTTCTCGTCGGCATAAATATCGCCATGTACGGTCTCAGCGGTGAAGGATGCGTTTGATACGTTGACGTCAATTTCCCCATTGATGGTGCTGAGGTCAAGTTTGCCCGAATAATCTTTGATGTCGATATTACCGTTGATCAATTCAGCGGTAAAATCCCCGTAGATTTGTTCTGACTTCATACTGCCATTAATACTACTGACCTTGAATTGCGCATTCTTTGGTACGTACAACACATAATTGAACTCATACATTTCGTTTCTTCTAAAATAGTACCTGTTTTCTGATGAATATTTGTTGCGTTCTTCGTGAAAGGCCTCAAATACTTTTTTGGGTTCCGATTCAATGGAAATGGTATTGGTGCCTTCTGAAATAGCTAACTTATAGAGATTTAAATATTTGTCGTCTTTGGTATTTATTTCGGCCTTGAAAAAAACAGTGGGTTTATCCCATGTCTTAATTTCAATGTCTGACGCAAAAGGCACTTTCATTTCAATGTATTGATTCTTGTAATCAAAGTTCTTTTCAATAATCTTTTGTCCAAAGGCCACACTTGTAATAAAGCAGATGGCGAGAAGTAAATGTAAATTTTTCATGACTATTCGTTTTTTGATTGGGTTGCTTATTTTTTTCTTAGATAGATAGTGCCATTGGTCGATTTCAATTTGATATCGGCCCCACCGCCATTGATAGCACCTTTGATGTTTTTGCCAGAGACCGATTTTAGGCCATCCTTATCTGGTCTCTTAAGGTCAAAATTAGTGTAGATATCACCGTTCCATGAGCTGAGTTCCATATCGGCGGCCGAATTTTCGGGTAAAGTCACATCTATCTCCCCATTGGTGGTTCGAATAACGATTGGAGCGTCTTTACTGATTTTTTCGAACGAAGCGTCAACCCCTTGATTTAGGGAATATGCCGTTACGGGGCCTGAAAGATTGACCATTTTTAGGCCGCCGTTCAAGTTGGCATTAGCTTCGACTTCACCGGAAAAACCTTCAATGTAGATATTGCCGTTCCAAGAATTGGTCACTGAGACATTTTGGGTCTTTGGCAGAAAGATTTCAGCCTTATCAGACCTTCTTAGGTTTTTTACGAGTAGGTTATTGCCATCTTGAACTACGTAAAAACCGACGTCGGTGTTGTCGGTGCCACCTGCCCCGACAAGCCTCAATCCCTTGGCTTTTTCTGATTTTGCCTTTCTTGATGAAACTTTTATCAACAGTTCATTTTTGTCGTGGGTCTTTAAGACAATCCCTGATTTAGATTCGATTTTGACCCATTCTACGCCGCTTAACGACTTGGAGTAGTCTGATTGTGCATTCACGCTAAAAATAAATGCGCAGATAAATAAAATACTTGTTACTGATTTCATGATTTTCGCTTTTTGATATTTATATAATTTCTGATAATACTTGATTTATTTCATCCTTTACAAAGGGTTGGGTGTCTTCTTCTTCTAAAAGCCTTTTCATAGGTGCCACGGCTTTTTTCTCTTGGCTCTTGACCATTTGTTGAATGATCGCAATTTGAACACTTGGGTCTTTTTCCGTACTTAAGGCAGTGATAAAGGCTGTTTTGACCAATTCTGAATTCACGAATTTTGACAATGCCTCGACAGCGGTCAACCTCACGTTGGTGTTTTCATCATGGAGCATTCTATCCATAAGGGCATTCACGATAGCGGTATCGAGCTTGTCAAAATCTTGTATGTATTGTACACCCTGAATACGTTTGCTTGCTGATTGGTTTTCCATTAGCGATAACATTGCCGTTTGTTTTATCTGTAAACTTTCGTTTTCGATTTGTGCGATTGTCGCATTTGCTTTTTCTGATTGAAAATACCTTCCTGATGAAAAGGCTGCGATCAACAAGGCTACACTTGCGGCAATTTTAATTAAACGCGGTAGCCAACTCTTATTACTTCCAGTCTTGGCCGTATCTATGGCCACTACCTTTACCAAACTGTTTTTTTCTTCTTCTAATAGTCGAAGAAAATTGTCTTTGACTTTCTTTGAGGGAATGCTGGTTTCCTCGTTTTCAAAAGCACTCAAAAGTGCCTTGTATTCCTCCAGTTCCAGCGCACAGCTAGGGCAATCTTTCAAATGTTGCTCAAATGCCCTGTGCTCATCCTTATTGAGCCTTCCATCCAAATAGTCCGGTATGGATGCCACGAAATGTTCGTTATTCATATTCAACTATTTTGTAGGTATATCGTTTTTAATTTTTGTATCGCCCTGCTCACCTTCGTCCTTACCGCACCTGGTGTCGAATCCAAAATTTCGGCCAGTTCGGCATATTTGATTTCATGGAACCGATGCAATATGATAGCTTCCCTATCTGAGGCCTCAAGTTGGTTCAATGCCATTTGCAAATGCGAATAATCTTCTTGACGTCCTGTTTCCCCTGCAGTAAGCCGATGTGAAATTGGCTCAAGGTCATCATGTGATTCCTTATTTCTTATAAAATGTGTTTTCATACTATTTCTTGCTATAGTGAACAGCCAAGAGATGAATTTGCCGTTTTTATATGAGGACCTGTATTTTATAACCTTATAAAAAACATCTTGGGTCAAATCTTCGCTCAACATTTTATCGCCACACATTTTATATAAAAAATTGAATATATGAACGTGGTGCCGGTCAAAAAGTACTTTGAGTACATCTAAATTTCCTAAGGCTACTTCAGCCATCAATCTTTCGTCTGTTTGCTCTTTTAACAGCATGATCTTAGTTGGTGTTCATAACTATATAGTCAGAAAAGTACTAAACGTTACAGGGGAGTCTAAATTTATTTTAAAAAATAAAATGGATGGTAAGTAAATGTAGGCAAAGAAAGGGTTAGGAGCAACCACAATTAGATTGCCCACAATCTTTGGAAGGTTTATGTATCTTGGTCTTTAATCGTTTTGGAAGGAAAAACCGTTTCGCTAAATAGCCTGTTGCAATGGTCAAAACAATGTAAACGAGAATTTGTTGGATCATTGCCCTTTATTTTAAAATTTGATAAGCCGCCAAGGCTACAAGATAAGCAAAAGTACTCATAAAAATCAGTTGTAAAACCGGCCATTTCCATGAATTGGTCTCACGTTTTACAATGGCAAGCGTACTCATACACTGCATGGCAAAAGCATAAAAGAGCATTAATGAAATACCCGACGCCAAGTTGAACAAAGGCTTGTTTTCGCCCTCGTTCAATTCTGCAGCCATCCTATTCTTTATGGTTTCCTCTTCATCATTACCGACACTGTAAATAGTCGCCAAGGTGCCCACAAAAACTTCACGGGCGGCAAACGAAGTCAGAACGGCAATGCCAATCTTCCAATCGTAACCCAAGGGTTTTACTATGGGTTCAATTGCTTTTCCTGCATAGCCGATATAAGAATGTTCTAATCTATAACTTGCGATTTCTTGGGCAATGGCCCGTTCCGTAAGAAGTTGTTTTACGGTGTCCAAAGAGTCTTTCGTAACCCCAAGTAAAGACGGGTCAGGTGATTTTACCGAAGTAATCGAACTATTTTTGATATAATTCTTACTGTAATTGTTCAGGCCTTTTTCCTCAATTCTTTTGATAACGATTTCCTCTGCATTCTTGAATTCGTTTGAAAAGCCGTTGGAGCCCAAAAACCAAAGTACTATGGAAATTGCCAAAATAATCTTACCGGCCCCAAAAACAAAGCTTTTGGTCTTTTCCACTACGGTATAAAACACATTTTTGAATAAAGGCATCCTATAGGTGGGCATCTCGATCATAAACAATGACCTACTTTGAATTTTTAAATACCTGTTCAGCAACATTGCCGAAAAAATAGCCATTCCAAAGCCCAAAAGGTATAGTAACAATAGGGTCAATGCTTGATAGCCCAAGCCCAGAAAACTGCCTTTGGGTATCACCAGCGCTATTAAGATAAGGTAGACCGGCAACCTTGCGGAACAGGTTGTAAATGGAACCACCAAAATAGTTATCAGCCGCTCCTTCCAATTTTCGATTGTCCTCGTGGCCATTACCGCTGGTATGGCACAAGCAGTACCTGAAATAAGTGGAACGACACTTTTACCGCTAAGACCAAAAGGTCGCATCAGCCTATCCATCAGAAAAACCACCCGACTCATATAACCCGATTCCTCCAATAGGGCTATAAAAAGGAATAGAAAGGCGATTTGGGGAATAAAAACGGCTATGCCACCAATACCAGCTAGAATACCTTCTGCCAATAAGTTGGTAAATACACCAGAGGGTAACGTGTTCTTGACCCAATCACTGGCTATGGAAAATTGTTCATCTATAAAATCGGATGGATAGGAGCTCCATTCAAAAATGGCTTGAAAAATGGTCAACAGAATAACCAAGAAGATAAGGTATCCAAATACTTTATGGGTCAATACCTTATCTAAGGTGGCCCTAAACCCCTTGGCTGACTGAAGGTCCACTTTATAGGCTTCTTTTAAAGCCCCATTGATGAATTGGTAACGAAGAACGGTCTCTTTATGCTGTAACTTTTTGAGTTCTTCTTTTGATTTTGTTGAAAACGAAGTGGCATCTTGTATGCGCTTCTTTTCAATGGGCATGAAATTGACATCTTGCGTAATTACCAGCCAGAGTTTATAGAGGTCTTCATTCGGAAAAGCACTTTTGAGACGTTCAAAATAGGCAGGGGCGATACGCGAAGTATTTACATTGGGCTTTTTTGAGAGGGTCTTGTAGTTGGCAATCAGTTCTTTGATCCGTTCAATGCCCTTGTTCTTTCGGGTACTTACCAAGGCTATTTTCGTATCCAGCTTTTCTTCAAGAAGTTCGATATCTACCGAAATACCTTTTCGAGACATTCTATCTGCCATGTTGATGACCAGAATAGTGGGAATTCGAAGGTCTTTTATTTGGGTGAAGAGTAATAAGTTGCGTTTCAGGTTTTCAATGTCGCTGATCACTACGGCAACGTCGGGGTAGTCTTTGTCTTTTTTGTTGAGCAGTAGTTCTACGACCACACTTTCATCCAATGAGGTGGTGTTAAGGCTGTAGGTGCCCGGTAAATCAAGAATATTCGCTTTTACCCCACGTGGTAGTTTACAGACACCCTCCTTTTTTTCAACGGTAATACCAGGATAGTTGCCTACCTTTTGATTGAGCCCCGTTAGCTGGTTAAAAACGGATGTTTTTCCGGTGTTCGGATTTCCTATTAAGGCAACATTGATACGCTTGCTCATAAAACCGGGGGATCTTCTACGATGTCAAGCTCAATTTTGGTCGCCATAGAACGCCGAATGGCAATATGTGAGCCATTGACGTTGATATAAATGGGGTCTTTAAGAGGGGCTACTTGAACCAGTTCCACCTCATTACCTGGTAGACAACCCAACTCCAATAATTTGATGGGAAGAAGGTATGAGGTAAAATCTTTGATGATACCTTTCTGACCAAGTTTTAGTTCTGCGACCGTCACCTCGTATTCTTATTTAGATTGATTTTAATTAAAACAAATGTAATTCAAAAAAATGGAACGCGGTTGCCTCCTTATTCATAAGCAGCCCTTAAAATGTCGAGATCGTTCAACAATTTTTCAATATCGTCGGTGTTGGTGCCATCATAAAACCCACGTATACGCCGTTCTTTATCGACCAAAATGAAATTTTCGGTATGGATCATATCGAACGGGCCCCCATCGCCATCATCCTTTACCGCTAGGTATGATTTTCTGGCCAGTTCGTAAATCTGTTTTTTGTCACCTGTCACTAAGTTCCATTTCGTATCGATGACCCCTTTTTCAAGAGCGTATTTCTTCAACTGCGCAACAGAATCAATAAGGGGTGTTACGGAGTGGGAAAGTAATAAGACATCTTCATCTTTTAAGATATGGTCTTGTATTTGAGCCATGTTCTTGGTCATAATAGGGCAAATACTGGGGCAAGTGGTAAAGAAGAAATCAGCAATATAGATTTTATTCGCATACTCTTTTTGGGTTATGGTGTCACCATTCTGATTGATAAGTTTAAAATCGGCAATTTGGGCCTTTTTCTTTTGATAATGCAAAGTGCTATCAACCAGTTCTGGATTGACCATGGCAGGAGTGTATATGGGTAATCGCGGTTCAGGTTTTAAGGCGTCATAGATGAAATAGATGATGACCACTGATAAGATTGCCAGGGTAATCCCGAAAAATTTAAACTGCCTAAAAAAGTTTCGCATAGCCCACAAAAATACGTCTGCCCAGCATTTTTCTCAAAATATGGGGCTTTTTTCTTGCTAAAAGTTTCTTAAAAATAGAAGCCTAAAAGGTGTGGGTTTTCATAAGCAGTGGTAAAAACTTACTTTTGTGCGCTTATAGGTAAAGCATACGAATGAGCCCCATAGTAATACAAGTCATCCAATTCTTTTTAAGTCTCTCACTGTTAATCGTTTTACACGAGCTCGGACATTTTATTCCCGCAAAACTTTTCAAGACACGAGTGGAAAAGTTTTACTTGTTCTTTGATGTAAAATTTTCGCTTTTCAAAAAGAAAATAGGTGAAACGGTCTACGGTATAGGTTGGCTTCCTTTAGGGGGCTATGTAAAGATTGCGGGTATGATTGACGAAAGTATGGATACCGAGGCCATGAAAGAAGAACCTAAACCATGGGAGTTTCGCAGTAAGCCGGCATGGCAGCGATTGATAATCATGTTGGGTGGGGTCACCGTAAACTTTGTACTTGCCGTAATCATCTATATAGGTATGGCCTATAAGTACGGGGATCAGTATATTCCTATGGAAAGCCTCAAAGATGGTATCTGGGTCATTGAAGATGCCATCGGGGAAAAGGCGGGAATACGGACCGGGGATAAAATCCTTTCCGTTGATGGCAATAAAGTAGAGAAATTTAGTAACGTATATATTGAATTGATCAACGGTAATACGGTTACTTTAGAACGTGATGGACAAATCATCGAGAAAGAATTACCCGTAGATTTTATAGCCACGCTTTTAGAAGATGAAGAGAAAGTAAGATTTTTGTACCCTAGGGTCCCTTTTATCGTAGGTGCAATCCCTGATGAATCACATAATAAGGATTCCGGTTTGGAGGTACAGGACCGAATCGTTAAAATAGGAAACGACGATATCGCTTATTTTGATCAAGCTCGGCAGCTTTTGAAACAATACTCAAATCAAGAAATTGATTTGGAAGTCATTGATAAAAATGGAAATGCCCGAAAAGTTGCAGTTCAAATAAGTGATTCGGCCACGGTTGGGGTACTACCGGGAATGCCAAAAAGCTTTTTGGATTTAGCCGAACTAGGTGTTCTTGAGAGTAAGACCACTGAATATTCTTTTGGCGAAGCGATTCCGGCAGGTATTGACAAGGGGGTAGAGACCTTGAGCAGTTATGTAAAACAACTTAAAAAAATATTTAACCCCTCGACTGGCGCATACAAAGGTGTAGGTGGTTTCGCGGCTATCGGTAAATTGTTCCCCGATACTTGGAACTGGCCTGCGTTCTGGTCTACCACGGCACTGATCTCGATTATCTTGGCCTTTATGAACATATTGCCCATACCGGCATTAGACGGCGGGCATGTGATGTTTTTGTTATATGAAATGGTCTCCGGCAAAAAACCAAGTGATAAGTTTTTGGAATATGCCCAAATGGTCGGCTTCTTTATTTTGATAGCTTTATTGCTCTTTGCAAATGGAAATGATCTCTATAAAGCGGTCTTTAAATAAAAATGATTGATTTTTTCTTTGTAGTCTTTTAAAGAAAAAATTATATTTGCAGCCGCTTAAGGCAAAACATTCCTCCTTAGCTCAGTTGGTTAGAGCATCTGACTGTTAATCAGAGGGTCCTTGGTTCGAGCCCAAGAGGAGGAGCAGTTACAGCAAGGCTTCAGAGAAATACACACTCTGGAGCCTTTTTTATTTGCACGCAATTTGCACGCAGATTGAGATTTTTTTTATTTAGAGTCAAACTTTAACATTTCAGTCTAAATTTTCCCAGAATTATTTGCTATTGGTCCCATTTCTTACCTGAATACTTAGCGCATGGATCCTTTTTCAATTTTATAGTATTCGGGAAGATAAGCGTAAAATAAAATTGAAATAGGGCGCTCCTATAAATTTTTGTTTTATTACTTTTCTCTTTACTGATATTTTAGGAGTACCAATAAGAACCAATTGAGTTCAAAAATTATTTAGTAAAAAACACTGTTCAAAATTCAACAAAGAGTTGCAAATATTATTTTTTGCGACAAAATTCTCTATTGTTTACAGGGGCTTGCCCTCCTTTTGTCGCAATTACTAAAAAATCATAAATTACTATTAGTATAACAATTTGATATTCAATTAATTAAAAAAAGTAACATCGCTTTAGCGTGTTACCCTCTTGCTTTACATTCTTAGTCCTGCAAGCAGGACAAAAACTGTAAACATAAAGTGCCTTTCACATCAATCATATTGAACCAAAACAGTCAAAATTTCATTGATTCAGAATATTTAGAGAAAATCAGATTATTACAAATAATATATAAACCTATTTAGTAATAGTTGAAATCAAAAAATGATAAGAAACAGAATATGCATATCGAATCACCCCATAAAAGGTGAATTAACGAAACTATTAAAAGAGACCAATAAAAGGACACGTCAATTATCCGGAAATTGATTTTGTAATACTGTCTCTTAAATCGGTCGTTTTATAAGTCTTTCCCTTTTTCTCAACTCGGTTCCGTAAACTGATAGTAAATGGGAATATCATTTGATAGACATAATCAGAATAATACAATTTTATTGGAATGGGTGCTAACGCAATTGGTTTTCCCGTACAAATCACACCTAAGTATTCTGCGTCTTTTTCCCATCCCTGCGTCTATAAATAAATCAAAGATTTATTTTTACAATTATGAGTACAGATATAGGTGAAGTTTGGAATGATATGAATGACCGATTAACCAATTTTGTTATTGGTAAGGTTAAGGATCCTGAACTTACAAAAGACATTGTTCAAGATGTTTTTTTAAAAGCGTTTACCAAGTTTGATACGCTAAAGAATAAAGAAAAATTAGTGTCATGGATTTATCAGATTACACGTAACGAAATAATTTCCCATTTTAGAAAATTGAAATTTGATACACCCACTGATAATATTGTCTCCGAAGAAAGCTCTAACGATTCGCTTACCTCTGAACTAACGCATTGTATTAGTCCGTTTATTGATTCACTTCCTGAAAAGTACAAACAGGCCGTTATTATGGCTGATATTGAAAATGTACCACAGAAAGAAATAGCGAAACGATTGAATATTTCGTATTCAGGTGCAAAATCCAGGGTACAACGAGGCAGAGAATTATTAAAATCTTCCTACGACCAATGCTGTGCAATATCTACAGATGTATATGGTGATGTTATCGATTACAAAACAAAAAATTGCAACCAATCTTGTGATTAGCTATTTTTTGCGTCTTTTTTTTAAGCTGACGTCTATAGAGTGAAAATTAAATTATAGCACTTTAAATAGATACATTATGTCACAAGAAATTAAAGAACACGTAAAAGAAGCTTATACTAGAGTCGCAAATTCGGGTGCAGGCTGCGGTTGTGGACCAACATCATGCGGTTCTCCAGCACAAGATTGGACTCTTGCTGAAAGTTATTCCAAGGTAGATGGCTACGAAGCTGATGCAGATTATGCCTTAGGCTGTGGAATCCCTACAGAACATGCTAAAATCAAAGAAGGAGATACGGTGCTAGATTTAGGTTCGGGTGCCGGAAATGACGTTTTCGTGGCAAGAAGAATCGTAGGAGAGTCTGGTCACGTAATCGGTGTAGATATGACCGAAGCCATGATTGAAAAAGCCAATGAAAACAAACAAAAACTAGGCTATACTAACGTAGATTTTGTTTTGGGCGAAATCGAAGCTCTTCCCTTAAAAGACAATTCCATTGATGTATCTGTAAGCAACTGCGTATTGAACTTGGTTCCTGATAAAAAGAAAGCCTACGAAGAAGTATATCGTGTACTAAAACCTGGAGGGCATTTTAGTATGTCAGATATAGTACTAAGAGGTGATTTACCAAATGGCATTATGGAAGCTGCCGAAATGTATGCTGGCTGTATTTCTGGAGCATTACAACAAGAAGATTATATTGAAGCTATAAAAGATGCTGGTTTCAAAAATATTACCATTACTAAAGAACGTATTGTAAAAATGCCTGATGACGTGTTACTAAATTATGTATGCTGCCCAGAGGAATTAGAAAAGTTCAAGGCGAGTGATAACGACGTTGTAAGTCTTGGAGTTTACGCTGAAAAATAATTTTAGCAGATGATTAATAGCAAAAATTGCTTCACAATTAAGTGAGGCAATTTTTTTTGCGTCTTTTTTTTAAAGGCGCGTCTATGGAATGAAAATAACCTGTAAAATAAATACAATGGATAATTCAAACAACACAAATTGCTGTACACCAAACAATGAATCTAACACTAATTCCGATTGTTGTACACCTAACAATAGTTCAATAAATAAGAATTCCGGTATGAAGAAAAAATTTGGACTAGGCATACTTAGCCTGGCATTGGTTCTTGCTTTAACTACTGCTTTTAAAGGCTCAGCTGTGGCAGAAGTTTCATGCACCACAGATTCCACAACACTATCTATTGCTGATTTTGAATGGATAAAAACAGATAAAAAGGTGGCTTATATAGTTTTAAAAGGTAATGATCCTAATAAGAACCAGAAAATCACTTCGAAAGTAGAAAGTATTGTTGAAGAGTTAAATGAAACAGGTGAATCTGCCTATTTCCTTGCTTTAGAAGAAAGTGATGAACACCATAAAGATACAGTGTCAAAATTAAAAATAGAAGAAACACCTCATGTCGCTATTCTGGGAAAAAGCGTTTCAACAATAGCCGGGGCAGAGGTCAATTCGGCAAAATTAATTAGAGCCTATGATGCAGCATTAAGCTCAAAGGCTTCATGTTCCCCAGCAGAAAAAGCCACTTGTGCAGGAAAAAGTAATGCTTCTTGTGACCCTAAGGCAAAAACTACATGTTCCCCAGAACAAAAAGCCACTTGCGACGGCTCTAGCTCTAAATAAAACCAACAAACATGTTAGAGAGTATACAGCAGTGGACCAACGATCTCGTTGAAAGCCAATTAAATTCGCCTATATTTTTTATTTCAATTTTTATCTTAGGACTTGTAGCGGCAGTTGGTTCTGCTTGTAATGTTGGGGTTCTGGCCGCGATTACCAGTTATGCCGGTTCTGAATCTAATTCTAAGAGCAAAGCGTCTCATCTAAAAACGGGACTTTCGTTTTTATTGGGAAACATAATCTCACTATCAATTGTAGGGGCTTTAACGGGTTTAATCAGCGCATCCATTGGTCAAATAGTTGGACAGTATTGGATTTTAGTGGCCGGTATATTAATGGTCTATTTAGGACTGATGAGTTTAGATATGTTGCCATTCAAAATTAATGTTGGCTCTAATATATCTTCCAAAATTTCAAAATTAGCGAATAAGAGCTTTTTATTTGGTTTGCTTCTAGGTGGTTTTGCAACCGCTTGCTCTGTGGGGTGTAGCCCAATATTTCCGATCATTTTGGGAACATCATATCTACAAGGTAGTATGCTTTTAGGTTGGTTTACATTATTTGTGTTTGCCATTGGATATAGCATACCTCTTGGAGCTTTATTAATTGGTTTTGGTATTGGATTCAATAAATTTTCAGATAAGCTATTAAAAAACAAACAAATCATAAGTCAAGTATCTGGTGTTGCACTGGTTGTGCTGGGTTTCGGGTTGTTATTTGGCTGGCTTTAAAATATATTTTTATTATTAAACAATTTGACTATGAATATTTATAAGAGAGGTTTCTTGTGTTTAGTGCTATTTAGTATCTCTGTCAGTGTATGCAGCCAGCAGTCTGTTTTTACAACAATTCATGACATCGAACCTATAAGCAATCACTATAAAGAGTTGAAACGACTAAATGCAGAAAAGCGTGTAGAATTCGCTCCTATGGATACTATAGTATATCCTACCGATAATTATTTGAATTTCATATTGGTTTATGCTTCAAACAAACCATATTATTTAAGTTCTACTCAAGTAGATTTTATTGTAAACTCCTTAAACTTTCCGGCCAATAGCTCAGAACAAACAAGAGCTGAACTAGACTTTTTACTCGATTTACAGAACAAGAGAACCGATAAACAAACAGAGCGTGTAATGAAACTTGCAAAAGTTGGCTATTGGCCCCATAAAAATTATACCAAAACTGACGATAGATATGAAGATAATTTAAAAGATTTGTTCTTTATGGTCAGGGAAGTTTCCGGCGAAAAATACAATGCAAAAAATTATCCAAAAACAGCAGATTTGTTAAAAGGAGTAATGCAAGATATGCGATTAATCGAGTTTGCAGTAAAGTTTAACCTATTGCGTGCTAGACCGTATCATCTAGACAAGAATATTAAACCCTTACAAGAAATACCAACACCATCTTTTGCCAGTGGACATACCTTATGGGCTTATATTCAAGCATATACCCTAAGTGAATTGATACCAGAAAAGAGAGCTGAATATATTGCGTTGGCATATGAAATTGGCTTGTCGAGAGAAATTATGGGAGTCCACTTTCCAAGTGATGAAGAGGTGGCTAGACAAATCGCGCATAAAATGTTGATGCTAATGTGGCATACCGAAAAATTTCAAGAAGATTTTAAAGCTGCAAAGAATGAGTGGAACTAGTAAACGAACCTATTAAAGAAGTTAATATGAATCAATTCGATACAATACACAACGTAGAACACAACTTTGCAAAGAGTAATCCGAATTATCTAAAAGGCATGTTCGGAGCTACCGACGTAATGCCATTATGGATTGCAGATATGGATTTTGAGATAGCAAAACCCATCCAAGAATCCTTGCAAAAACTAGTAACAAGAAATATCTATGCTTATGAATTTAGTACTGGTGAAGTTTTTAAGGCCATTTCAGATTGGAATTTAAAACGTCATAAATTACAATTAAACCCTAAATCGTTTGTACAGGTTTCTGGCGTACTCACCGGAATAGGTATATTGATTCGTGAACTGTCTGAAAAAGGAGATGGAATACTTGTGCAACCCCCTGTATACCATCAATTTTTTAAGGTTATTGAATCCGCCGGACGAAAAGTGGTTCATAATAAACTAAAAGTTAGTGATGGACGCTATTTAATGGACTTTGAGGATATAGAACGTAAACTCAAAACTTTAAATATTAAAGCCATTTTACTTTGTAATCCTCATAATCCAATTGGGCGAGTATGGACAAAAGAAGAATTACAAAAGCTAGTAGATTTGGCAAACACATATGATGTTACCATTATTAGTGATGAAATTCATTCAGACATTGTGTATTCAAGGACTAAATTTAATAGTATAGCTTCATTGGATAATATTGAAAATCACATTGCTGTAATAGGTTCGCCTGCCAAAACATTTGGTATGCAAAGCATTTCAAATGGCTATTTATATATTCCAAATCAAAACACATACAAACAAATTAAAAACACTATTGGTTCTTTATATTTAGACCACGGAAGCATACATTCTGCAAATGCTACAATAGCAGCATATACAAAAGGCGAGGAGTGGTTAGATGATTTGCTGAGGTATCTTGAAAAAACAATGAATTGGATTCAAGATTTTGTTACAAATGAATTGCCGGAGGTAACGCTATACAAACCAGAAGGCACCTACCAAGTTTGGTTAGAATTTAGTAAGCTAAATTTATCCGATGCGGCCTTAAAACACTTGGTTGTGAATCAGGCCAAATTGGCTTTAACACCAGGTGATTGGTTTGAAGAATCGCATACACAATTCATGCGTATGAATGTAGCTTCTCCATTGTCCAAAATTCAACAAGCTTTTCATCAGTTAAAAAATGCCTTAGATAAAGGTGTAGATTGTTCATTTAACGAAGCTGAATCAAATACTGATTGTTGTTCGTGTTAAATTGTTTATTTTGATTCCGTAAATTCAACGTTTTATTGAACTATGAAAAAATAGATATTATTTTTCGTATTACTGATCGATATTTAGAAGAAAGATTTATAATCAAATCATAAGGAGTTCAATTCTAACTGATAGGAATCAAGTATGTTGCTTGGTAAGGACTTAAGATAAATTTGTGTAGTACTTAATTTATTGTGCCCCATCATAGCGGAAATTGCCTCTAAAGGAACTTTTTTGAACATAGCATGTGTTGCAAAACTATGTCTGGATACGTAGGAGGTCAAACGTTCTTCAATACCACACTTTTTAGCTATTTCTTTCAGCCCAATATTATATCTTCTTAGTTCCCATTGAGCATCTTTGTACTGTAACTCTAGCGTGTCTCTATTGATTATGGGTAATAAAAAACCAGAGGGGTTAGGATTGCCTAGATAATAATCAATGATTGGTTCAATCTGATTCGTTATAATTATATCATAGCGCTTTCCTGTTTTTCGTCTTTGAAATTTGACACGGCCATCGATAAAATTGTCTCTTCTCAAAAAAGCCATATCAATAAAGGACATACCCAACATAAGATAAGAAAGAATAAAATAATTACGATAGTGAAAATAATTGGAACCTATCTCGGTTTTCATTTCCAATATTTTCTTGATGCTTTCAATCTTAATGGCTCTTTTTTCAGTCGGCTTGGTTTTGATGGTATAGTATTTAAAAGGATATAGAGATTCATCCACCATGCCTTCCCTGATGCCCTTGTTGTAAATTGCCTTTATCGTTCTCATATATGATGCAATTCCATTCATGGTATTGCCTGGTTTTGATAAATGGTGCCTTTCAAACCGTTTTAGGAATTCAAGATTGAGTTCATTGAATTTTAAATCTCGGTTGTTGGTAAACATCTTAAGCCTTCCTATAATTCCGGAATAGTTTCTGGCGGTGCCAATCCTTTTTTCTCTTATAAGCTCTTCGGCCTTTTGAAGACCGAACTCATAGAACGAGTTTAACCTTTTTCTATTGACGATTTTATCCGCAATATCTTTTGCGGTAAGTCTGTCCAATTGGTCATTATCGGCCAGTCTATTAATTACTTCTTGTGCCTTGAGTTGTTTTTTTAATAAAAGGGTATTCATCAAGTGAACCGAATCAACATCTGGAAAATTTCTTTTTACTTTGCATCTGTGATTATCCCAATATTCCTCTGGCACATAATGGCCTGTTTTTATCGAAGTGGTTTTTCTAAAATGGGTCAGCCTCAAAATGATGGGGAAACATCCATTTTGGGTCATTCTACGGGTGTCCAAACTTAACTTTATACTCGTGTTCATGAACATAAGTTATAAAAAAATTTGCACGCAATTTGCACGCAAAAAGTTGGTTTCAATTGACTTTGTTTGACAACAAAAATTATTAAAACACTGACATTCAATAAAATACGTGATTTTTAAAATTTGCTTGTACCCCATTCGCCAACGCTGTTAATCAGAGTGTCCTTGGTTCGAGCCCAAGAGGAGGAGCATAAGTAGAAAAGAGACCTCTCGAGAAATCGAGAGGTTTTTTGTTTTTTTATCCTTTTTAACAATGAAATTTTTATTCTGGGGGTCGTCAGGGTGGGCCAAGCTCGTGGAAGCAATAGCAAAGCCAAACTATGGCCTATTTCAACCCACCTTTAGCGTTTTTTCTTTGTGGTAAAAGCCACTATTTCCTTAAGTAAGGAGGTGCTCATATCCCCTATCCGTTATTTTACGATTTTAATTCACAGTTGTTTTTCAAAGCCTCCTATTCAAAGCTTAGCTATACGGTGGGCAATGTAAATACCAAGCGATTACGTGTATTGCTATACTTCTTTAAGGACAACCGTGAAGCTAGTTTCCCCTTTTTCAGGATGTATTGAAAAGCTTCCCCCATACTGCTTTGTCAAGCCTTCTACCAAGTTTAGCCCAAACGAATAGTTCTTCTTTGAACAATCCTTGAAACCAACACCATCGTCCCCCACAATTAATTCATGGTACCCATCATTTGTACTGTAGGTGACGTTGACTGTACCACTTTCCTTCCCTTCAAACGCATACTTCACCGCATTGGTGAGTAGTTCGTTTATGATCAGCCCCATGGGCACGGCTATTGACATTTTAATTTCAGCATCATCTATGTTATGGACAACATTGATCTTACCTGAGCTATCCACCATGGAATCCATAATATTCTTGATGAGTCGAGAGAAATAGAATTTTGAGTTCACGCTACTCATTGTTTTGTGCTGGTACAGCTCTTCGTGGATAAGGGCCAATGATTTTATCCTATTCCTGCTTTCCGCCAATGCCATATCCAGTTTTGGGTGGCTATTCAAATTAGAAGCTTGTACGTTGAGAAGACTCAAAATAATCTGTAGGTTGTTTTTAACCCGATGATGGGTCTCTTGTACCAACAACTTATTCTCCTTATTCTGCCTTCGAATGGTGACCATTGATTTTTTCTGTGAAGTATTGCTCTTATACATGATAAAAGCCAGGATCAGTAAGAGTATGACAATGGTCGCAAGACTAATTTGAATAATACGCATACGCCTTTGGTCCGTTTCCTTGTTTTCGTTCTCTAGGTTCAAAAGTTCAATTTCCCTATCCTTTAAATTTGTCTCGTATTCAATCTCTAACTGCGCAATGGCCTTTGCGGTATTTTCAGAGGCGATACTATCTTTTAATTGATTGTATTTCCAATTGCTTTGTACGTATGAATGGATATCCCCTTGAATGGAATCTACACGCGCCTTCAGTAAATAGGTTTCCTTTTCACTGATCAAATCGCCGACCCCAGTTTGTATTTGCAAAGCCCTTTCAAGATTTTTTTCCGCCTCATTGTATAGACCAAGTTCTATTTGTAACTCAGCCAAGTTATTCGAGATAAATAGCAGGTCTTGTTTGTTGGCCGCCTTCTCGGCGACTTCCATCCCCTTTTTATAATAATCGATTGCCTTATCGTAGTCACCTATGGTCTTGTAATAATAGGCCCTGGTAACGTAAACAAAATTTTCTATGATTTCCCCTTGTCCAGAAAACCCTGAAATGTATGTTGAGGCGATATCGAGTTTTTCTTTTGATTCTTTGGGTTTGTTGACATCTAACAGTGATTCTGACAGTTTTACCGCGGCCAATGCGATCATACGGTCGATCCCTAACCTTTTTGCGGTCTCATAAGCCAGTTGTCTATATTTTAAAGCGTTTTTATACCCTCCTACCAAGCGGTACATGTTTCCCGCGTTGATATACAATTGCGTTTTTCTGTTCAAATCTTCGGGAAGTAACCCGTCAAGTTTGATGGCACTGAGGTTGTGGAATATGGCTCTGTCCAAATATCCCTTTTGAGCATAATCTATACTCAGATTGTTATGGTATACCAAGAGTCTTTCTGGGGGGTCATTGCTTCGTTCTGAAGCTTTGAGGGTAGCTAGGGAATATTTTAAGGTAGAATCAAGTATTTGCTTTTTGAAGTATACCTCACCCAGTGCGAACAGAATACTTTTTTGGGCATAGTTATCAAGTTCCCCTGCTTGTAAAAGTTCTTTCAATCTAACATCGGCATCTTCAAAGTCACCTTGCCGAAAACGAGCCAAGACGATATTGGCCTTGGCACTATAGATGCCATCCTTATATCGTAATTCCTCAGCCAAACGCAACGAACGTTGCGCCAAGATGATGCTACTGTCAGGTTGTCTCTTATAGTATTTTGTTGAAAGTAAATTTAAATTTCTAACCGTTTCCTCAGTGGATGGATTCTTTTGGATCAGTTGTAGGATACTATCTTTCTTTGACTTTTGCGCAATGCTTAGAATCGTAAAAAAAATGGTAAGCCATGAAAGTAGTTGTTTCATAATGACAAACGGATTATGAATATGTTATGGTCTTAAAGTCATGTTGTCATAAAACCTTATTTTCAAAGAAATCAGTAAGCATTCACTTCGGCTATTTCAGTTACTTATCAAAACCCCAATCGCGCTATCTGATTCTAATACAACATCTTACTTTTTAACAAAATAAAACGGACCCTAAACATTGATTGAATTTAAACAAATTTAGGTTAAAAAATTTAGCATATACTTTATAACATCTTGTTGAAGAGGAACATCCCTATATTCTCAAGAAAAATTTCCTTCCAAAAACTGATGATTATCATTTAATTTGGGTAATGCAACATTTTGTACCCTATACGGAAATTACCCTCGGGTATTTTCTTGACTTCCTAGGGAGTTGATTTTGGGAATACTACTTTTGATATGCTCCCTTGACCGTTCTAAATCCCAAATGCTCCATGGCCGAGTCAAGTGATGATGCCATTCTTGATGATATGCGATAACTGGCACAATAGCTCGCATTACAAAGAAAGGAACCCCCTTTGATAATTCGCTCTTGGGCATATGGATTATTTTTGTTGAACGGTTTCGCGGCACCTTCCGGATTTAATGTCGTTCTATTTTCTAATCCCAATTCATGATAATAGTTTGAATTGTACCAATCATTGGTCCATTCCCACACGTTGCCCGCCATATCATAAAGCCCATAGCCATTTGGGGCATAGGTTTTTACGGGTGAAAGGCCTTCAAACCCATCTTTTTTGGTATTCTCTTTGGGAAATTGCCCTGTCCAGGTATTCGCCATTTCAGCCAATGCAGTGACTTCATTTCCCCACGAATGAATAGTGGCCTCAGAACCCCCTCGGGCAGCATATTCCCATTCTGCTTCCGTTGGCAAGCGCCTGCCCTTCCATTTGCAATAGGCCAACGCATCTTCGTAGGCGATATGGACTACGGGATTGTTTTCTTTTCCTTTGATAGAACTATCCGGGCCCTGAGGGTGTTTCCAGTTCGCACCAATGGTCCACTGCCACCATTGCGAATAATCATATAAATTGGTAGTGGCAATGCTTTTAAAGACCAAAGAACCTGCTTGTAAAAGTGAATCAGCAGGTTTTGGGGTTCCCTCAGGAAGTTGTTTTTTCATTTCCTCCCAATTAATTTCCCTTTCAGCCAAGGTTACATAATCGGTCTGGGCAACAAACTCTGAAAATTCAGCATTGGTAACTTCGTGGATGTCCATAAAAAAACCATCGACCCGCACCTTATGAACGGGTTTTTCATGGGCCATGGCATTAACATCATGGCTGACGGCACCTTGCATAAAAAGCCCACCCGGAATCCAAACCATGCCTTTAGGTACGGTATCTTTGGTCTTGCTATAGTTCTTTTCCCCTTTTTTAGTGACCACAACTGCTTCGTTTCCCTGATTTTTGCATTGTGCCAAGAGAAACAGTAAGAGCAAGTACCTAAACAAACCATAATTATTGACCTTGGCCATTTCTTGAAAAATTGATTTTTAAAAGTAGCTATTCCAAAACAAAAGGTACGATACTACTAGGTTTAGATCGAAGTTTTAAATAAGTATTCTTTTTATAAGAACCTGTTTTTACTGTAATATCGTCAAAGTTGAATATCTTGTTGTAGCTAAAAATAACACTATGCGAATTTCTTTTGTGCTCAACAATTCGGATACCGAGATCGATTTGACCGATGATACCACCCCACTGTTATGGGTCATACGGGATGTATTAGGTTTAAAAGGGACCAAGTTTGGTTGCGGAAAAGCGGCCTGTGGGGCCTGTACCTTGGTAATTGATGGTGAAGCGGTTCGTTCTTGCCTATATCCGGTAAAGTTTGCTGAAGGAAAGCAGATTACGACCATAGAAGGTTTAGGCACAGAAGAGAATCCGCACCCGATACAACAAGCTTGGATTGAGGAAATCGTGCCACAATGCGGGTATTGCCAATCTGGATTTATGATGGCCACCGCAGCTTTACTTGAAAAACATCAAAGCCCCACCGATGATGATATTGATAAGAACATCACCAACATCTGTCGTTGCGCCACCTACTATCGCATGCGAAAAGCGATTCATCGCGCAGTTGAACTGAAGGGAACTGAAATTTCTGAAACAGAACCTCAAAAATCGTAAGCATGGGTGGCAATAAGAAGAAAATTTCGAGGCGTAGGTTTTTGATTCGAGGCGGTGTAGGAACTTTAGGGGTTGTGGCAATAGGGACGTATCTTTTCAGAAACCCTATTCGAAGAAAAATCTTAGCTGTAGCCGATAGTGGTGAATCTCCCTATTTAGGTAGCGGAATGGAACCCATGTTATGGTTTGAGATCACGAAAGAAAATAAGGTGGTGCTGCATTCCCCGAAAGTAGAGATGGGGCAGGGAACGTTTACGGGATTGGCGCAAATGGCAGCTGACGAACTGGAAGTTGATATGAATCAGATTTCGGTCGTACATGCGGCCTCCATATCAGGAAACCTAGACAGTTTTGCCACTGGGGGCAGTACGTCCATTTCAAGTTTATGGCAACCACTTCGCGAATTGGCGGCTACCCTACGGGAAATGCTAAAACAAGAGGCAGTAAAGAGATTAGGATTCGAAGCCTCATCAATAAAAGTAGAAAATGGGGTAATACGGGTAGGTGATACGGAGCTAACTTATACTGAGATTGCTCAAGGGGTCTCGAAATGGGAGGTTCCTAAAACCCCTGCTTTAAAAGCAATCAAGAATTATAAGTTCATAGGGAAACCCATACCAAGGGTGGATCTGAATTCAAAGGTTTTTGGAGATCCTATTTTCGGGATGGATGCCGAGATGCCCGAGATGCTATATGGGGCCGTGGTCAGACCTAATAAGGTTGGGGCAAAATTTATAAGCGCTGATGTGTCGAAGGCGCAGACAATGCCCGATATCGTAAAAATTATTGAAGAAGAGGACTTCGTTGGGGTGGTAGCAAAATCATTCACTGCCGCTGAAAGGGCAAAAGAAGCCATTGACGTTACTTGGGAAGTTACGGAAAACTGGCAAACAGACGACATTCGTGAAATGGTTAAGGTGGGTAAGGGTAAAGCCTTTTTGCTTCAAAAAGAAGGCGACAATTTGAAAGACGACGATAATCTTATTGCAATGGAGTTTTCAAGCCCGATTGGTGCCCATGCCCAGTTAGAACCAAATGGGGTTTTGGCTTCCGTTGAAGGGGATAAGGTGACCCTTAAAATGGCAACGCAAGTAGTCGCCTTAACCCGAAAAGAGGTGGCAAAACGACTAGACGTTGACGAAGAGAAGGTCAATATCATTCCTACCTATTTGGGAGGGGGTTTTGGAAGACGTTTACATACGCCCCATGCAGTTCAAGCAGCGGTGATGTCTAAAGCCGTAGGTAAACCGGTGAAGTATTTCTTTTCTAGAAGGGAAGAGTTTCAGCATGATTTGTTCAGACCACCAACACATCATCAATTACATGGAAAATTGGATGACCAAGGAAATATAGCATTTATCCAACACGATTTTTCAAGCGGTGACGTGGCCATAGATGCTGCAATGCTACCGGGCTTTTTACATGGGGTTTTGGGTACTGATGTTGGTGCCATTAGGGGAGGTTTCTGTCATTATAGCGGTATCCCCAATATTAGAACGGTTTCATGGCACGTAGATTTGCCCTTTGCCACAAGTTGGTGGCGTAGTTTAGGGTTGCTGGCAAATACCTTTGCCTGGGAAAGCTTTATGGATGAGTTGGCGATAAGGGCTGGTAAAAACCCTGTAGCTTTTCGCTTGGCACATATTCAAGATGATGAAAAGGGGAATCGGTTAAAAGCGGTAATTAAAGCTGCTGCTAAAAAAGCGAATTATAAAGACAAGGCCGTAAATGGAAGGGCAATGGGTATCGCGGCATCTACCGATGCGGGTACGCCCTGCGCACAAGTTGCTGAGGTTTCCGTTGTCAATAATGAAATAAAGGTACACAAAGTGACCTGTGCAATGGATCCAGGCCTGGCTATAAACCCGGATCAAATAAGGGCACAATGCGAAGGCGCAATAATCATGGGAATGAGCGCCTCATTATATGAAAAAATGGAGCTGGTAGATGGAGAATTGACCCCGATAATCTATGGCCCATATGAAATGGCACAAATGAAGCATGCACCCAAAGAAATTGATGTAGTACTGCTTCAAGGTAGTGATAAACCCGGTGCCGTGGGGGAACCCCCTTTAGGTCCAATTGCAGCTGCTATAGCAAATGCCGTTTTTCGCATAACAGGGAATCGGCTTACGCAATTACCGTTGAGTTTAACCTAATACAACACTGAAAGTAAGACATCATGTTGCATCAGTTAGAAGAAAATTTTGGCAACGTATTTGAAAAGCCCTTGATAGAAGAGATTGCTGACTCGGGCAAGTATTTGCGAATATCTGAAGGGGAAAAAATCATTGAAATCGGTGAATATATCAAAGGTATGCCCTTACTGCTATCTGGGGCGATCAAGATCCTTAGGGAAGATGATGATGGTGATGAACTGTTGCTCTATTATCTCGAGCGCGGTGATACCTGTAGCATGACCATGGCCTGTTGTCTAGGCGATACCCAAAGTGAGATTAGGGCAATTGCTGAAACCGACGTGGAACTTGTACTGGTGCCTGTTCGAAAAATGGGGGAGTGGATAAGTGTTTACAGGTCGTGGCGCAATTTTGTCTTTGATAGTTATCATAATCGTTTAAATGAATTATTGGCCACAGTCGATGGTATTGCTTTCAAAAATATGGATGAAAGACTTGTAGGTTATCTCAAAGAGAAAGCGCGAATTACAAATTCAAAGGTTATACTAAGTACACACCAAGAAATTGCCTATGATCTTCATAGCTCAAGAGTGGTCATATCAAGATTGCTTAAAAAACTAGAGGTCATGGGCAAGATCAAGTTGAACAGAAACCAAATTGAACTATTTGATATTTGAGCTTTGCTACCTGTGTTACCGATTATCTTCTAAATGCATAGTACCTTTGCGGTAATGTATAAACGTTATTTTCCGATACTTGATTGGCTACCAAAGTATAAGAAGAGCTATCTAGCAGGTGATTTTTCTGCGGGCATTACGGTGGGGATTATGTTGATTCCACAAGGTATGGCCTATGCCTTAATAGCAGGTTTGCCACCCATATATGGTTTATACGCCGCCCTAGTCCCGAATTTAATTTATGCGATTACAGGCTCAAGTAGAAAACTGGCAGTAGGCCCGGTAGCTTTAGATTCTTTGATCGTGGCTTCTAGCTTGGCCGCAATGAAGTTGTCAAGTTTGGAAGATTATATTGGTATGGCAGTCGTTTTAGCCTTATTTGTAGGTGCCATACAATTGATTATGGGGTTTATGCGTCTTGGATTTCTCTCCAATTTTTTATCGAGACCAGTGGTCAGTGGCTTTACATCAGCGGCGGCAATAGTGATTGCCATCAGCCAGTTGAAACATTTTTTTGGGTTACGGATTTCGACCAACAATACCTTAAGAACCCTTCAAAGCATAGGGAGTCAAATTTCTGAAACGAATTTTTATGACCTCGTCATCGGTATTGCCGCAGTCTTGGTCATCTTGGGTTTGAAGATGTTACATCGAAAGCTTCCGGCCGCTATGGTCGTGGTGGTTTTGTCCATTGTAGGTATTTATTTTTTTATGGTAAACGAAACGGATGTCCATATTGTGGGTCATGTACCTAAAGGATTACCGGCTTTTCAGTTACCACAATTGGATACGAATTTGATAATACGTGCTTTTCCCACGGCAATGGCGCTAGCGTTTATAGCCTTTGCAGAGGCAATGACCATTGCGAAGGCAGTAGAGGAAAAAGACAATGAATTCTACACCGATGCCAATCAAGAACTACGCGCCTTAGGGGCTTCAAATATCATAGGTTCCCTATTTCAGTCCTATCCCGTAAACGCTGGATTGTCTCGAACGGCAGTGAACGTAAATGAAGGGGCTAAAACAGGAGTTGCCTCACTCGTAAGTGTAATCGTTGTAGGCATAACACTTCTTTATTTGACCCCGTTTTTTTACTACCTACCCAAGTCGGTGTTGGGGGCGATTATTCTAGTAGCAGTTTATGGTCTTATTGATTTGAAGTATCCAAAACAATTATGGAGACAGCGAAAAGATGAGTTTTTCCTGTTGCTGGTCACCTTTTTGACCACGCTTTTAATAGGAATATCACAAGGAATCATTTTTGGGGTACTGTTCTCTTTATTATTGTTGGTCAACAGAACCTCGCGGCCTCATATTGCAATTCTCGGTCGCATAAAAGGAACGGATTATTTTAAGAACGTAAATCGGTTTGGTGATGATATTGAGCAATTTGAAGATACCTTGGTACTTCGTTTTGATGGGCAGTTGTTTTTCGCCAATAGGGATTACTTTAAATCGGAGCTATATAAGAATATAGCACATAAGGGGAAAGAACTCAAGTTCGTTATTTTGAATGCAGAGGCCATAAATTATATAGATAGTAGCGCGCTCAATGTACTCAACCAAGTAGTTGATGATTTGAAAAATAAGAATATTGAATTGTTGATCGCAGGGGCCATAGGCCCTATCAGGGATATTCTTTTCTCTAGCGGACTGATATCCAAATTGGGTACCGAAAATCTTTTCGTACGCACAAGTGATGCTTTTGAGTATTGTGAAAACTTATCTGAAAAAACGGCAATTCAAGCAAAAGTTTCGCAGCAATCAAAACAGAATACCTCTGTAACTTAAGTAACTTTGCATGAATCAAATCGAATATAGCTTTGCTATAAAATGAAAGTAGATGAACATTGAACAGATATATACAGGATGCTTGGCACAAGGGGCCTATTATATTGAAAATGAGGGCGAAGTGGCCATAATCGATCCCTTAAGGGAGGTCAAACCATATATGGAGAGGGCCGCACGGGATAAGGCCGAAATCAAATTTATTTTTGAGACCCATTTTCATGCAGATTTCGTGAGTGGTCATGTGACCTTGGCAAAAGAAACGGGTGCCACTATTATTTACGGTCCAAATGCCGACCCGTCGTATGAGGTGTTAATAGCTGAGGATGGGCAAGAATTCAAACTGGGTAAACTAACATTCAGGGTATTGCATACCCCAGGGCACACTATGGAGAGTACGACATATCTTTTACGTGACGAGCATGGTAAAGATTATGCCATTTTTAGTGGGGACACCCTGTTTTTGGGTGATGTAGGGCGACCTGATTTGGCACAAAAAGCAGCTTCAATGACACAAGAAGAATTGGCGGGTATGCTTTACGATAGCCTACGAACCAAAATAATGCCACTTGCAGATGACGTAATCGTATACCCAGCCCATGGTGCGGGCTCTGCTTGTGGTAAGAACATGATGAAAGAAACCGTGGATACACTGGGCAACCAAAAGAAAATGAACTATGCGCTTCGTGAAAGCATGACCAAAGAAGAGTTTGTAAACGAAGTTACCGATGGCCTTCTTCCACCTCCACAATATTTTCCATTGAACGTAAAGATGAACAGGGAAGGATATGATGATATCCATGAGGTATTGAAACGTGGTGCTAGGGCACTTTCTCCACAAGCTTTTGAAGTTGCCGCAAATGAAACCGGTGCCGTAGTACTAGACGTGCGCCATCAAGATGATTTTGCCAAAGGCCATATACCCCGTTCCATCTTTATAGGATTAAAAGGGAGTTTTGCCCCATGGGTGGGTGCCTTGATAGCCGATGTAAAACAACCCATATTACTTGTCACCGATAAAAATAAAGAAGAAGAAGCCATCACCAGATTGTCAAGAGTAGGTTTTGATGGCACCTTAGGATATTTAGACGGGGGTATCGAAGCTTGGAAAAAAGCGGGTAAGGAAATCGATACGGTCGAAAGTATTACCGCAGAGGTCTTTAAAAGTAGACTAGATGAACATGTACCGGTGTTTGATGTGCGCAAAGAAAGCGAATTTAGTGCTGAACATATTGAAAATGCACACTTCGCACCTCTTGATTTCTTAAATGACCATTTGACGGAATTTCCTGAGAAAGAACCTTTCTATGTTCACTGTGCCGGGGGCTATCGTAGCATGATTGCAGCTTCTATTCTAAAGAGCCGTGGCATACACAACTTAGTGGACGTGGCAGGGGGATTCGCCGCTATCAAGAAAGCTGGAATTCCTGTTACTGATTTCAAATGTCCGACCACCTTCAAATAAACCGAACATGAATTGCCTATCTAAATATAGTCTTGTATTCACCCTTTTGGTTGCTGTCTTTGGCTGCCAGACCAAGCCCGATTCGAAGACGATCATTATCATTGATAAAGCCCGAATAGAATCTGAGGTCATTGGAAAAAACGTGCAGTTGGTTGACGTTCGAACTCCCGAAGAATACGATGCAGGGCATATCGATAATGCCGTAAACTACAACATTATCGATAGCGAGACCTTTTTAAAACAAATCGAGGACCTGAATAAAGAGACCCCGGTATACCTCTATTGTAAGATGGGTGGAAGAAGTAATCGGGCTGCAGAACTACTGAAGGGAAAAGGATTTGTCAAAATTTATGATTATTCAGGGGGCTACAATGATTGGGTATCAAAATAAAGTAGCAAAGGCCTAATCCATATGATGGTTTTCGAAGTAGTATCCACATCTTGAATAGGGCCTCGATTACAATTTACAGGTATGTTGACCGGCCCTTCGGTAAGTTTTCTTGTAATCAGTGTAACATCTGATGTAAATACACATCTTTTTAAAAACCAAGAACATGAAAATAGCCATCAGTATTACCCTTGCCCTATTATCCGTACAATTTTCTTCAAGCCAGAACACTGCTGACCAAATCAAATCACCCTCGGAATTCTTCCCAAAAGAAAAGGCAAAAGTACTCATTATGGGTACTTTTCACTTTAATTTTCCGGGCTTGGATACGCATAAAACCTCAGATTCCAATAAGATTGATGTCTTGAAAGAACCCAAAAAAAGTGAGGTAACCGCATTGGTGGAATACATCAAAAAATTCAATCCGAATAAAATATTGATTGAAGCCAGAACGGATTGGAACGACCGTTATCAGGCCTATCGAACAGGCGAATATCGAGATAAAAGGGATGAGCGCTATCAGGTGGCGATGCGTATTGCCCACGAATTGGATTTCGATAGTATTTTCAGCGTTGATGCCCCTACGTTGGAAAGTGAGCTTTTTGAGAAAGATTCCTTATTGACCAAATCCTTGACCAATAAAATCAATTGGGATGCAAAAGACCCGTATTTTGATAAGGCTTTTGAGTGGATTGACCACCGTGATAGCTTGATGAAACAGGTGCACTTACTTGATTTCATTAAGAAAATGAACCGGAGGGAATCGCACAATGCAAATTTTGGTTTATACCTTACCGGGGCAATGGCTACTGAAGATTATGATGGTGCCGATAAGCTCACTATATGGTGGTACAACAGAAATGTTAGGATATTTTCCAATATCCTGAAATTGACTTCAGGTCCTGAAGATAGAATTCTTTTGGTTATCGGTAATGGCCATGCGGCCATCTTAAGACAACTTTTTGAAGCTTCACCGCAATTTGAATTTGTCGAATTTGAGGGTTTAAAGGATTAATTAAACGAGTTCGACCCAGAATCTGTCCTTTAATACAGGTAAAGACGAATAAATTCAAAAGCTGTCACCTCGAGTACTTTGATTTCGCCCAGTATAAACCATAGTCGAGAGGCCCTTAAAATCGAGAACAGTATAAGGTCTCTATTGCGCTTGTCTGCCGACAAGGTAGGCTTGACCTGATAGTAAAACATAAACCATTGAAAATAAAAATAAAATACTTCAAGTTTATGTTGCATTCACGGAATGACAATTTTTCTCTAAAACCATTTTTTAGCACTTTGGGGCACCGGGTGGAACTTCTAAAGAAGTTTGTGGCCGTGTAAGGATGCGTAGGTAACCTATTGCACAAAATCAAATTGGGTGAAAATTGGAATAATGAAATCTGGATAGGTCAATTGATAGAAGTCAACCGATAACGAACCTTTGCTAGAAACCATCTTTTTTAAGCGGTTCTTTTATTCTTAAAATGTAAAGTAGGTCTAAAAATGAAATGCTGTGTAACCTAAGTTACCGGCTTTTTTGTGTCATTCAGATATATTTGACCATGCAATTGAAGAAATGGCACAAATTTCTACTGGTCTGTCTAAGCTGTTTGGTTTCGGTCACCACAATTGTTCTAATAATTGAAAAATTAAATCATTGATTATGAAAAAAAATATGGGCGGTACGGACCGCATTGTTCGATTTGTTATTGCATTGATTGTTTTGGCATTGTACTATTTTGAAGTTATCGGGGGAACCTTAGCATATGTGTTATTGGCCCTTTCGGTAATTTTTGTACTGACCAGCTTTGTAAGCTTCTGCCCCTTATATTCTATTTTTGGCCTTAGTACCTGTAAGGTCAAAACTGGGGTGTAATGGGGGTTAGGTCTCTTAAAGAAACTTATTTTGATTGCCATTTTATTCAAATAGGTATTTTTTGCGGGGATCATTATGATGATTATCGTCATAATTACAGAAACGAATAGTCGCAGAAAGCACGGTCCCTATTGATTTTGACATCTATGAATAGTACAAGGCTAAATCGATATTTGTATTTTCTTTGTAAAAATTTTCAGGTATGAATGCTATTTTACAACCCTGGCCATGGTACGTTTCAGGCCCATTGATTGCCGTCATCATGGCAATCTTGATATTGCTTGGTAAACGGTTTGGCATGTCTTCAAATTTAAGAACGCTATGTACGATTGCCGGAGGCGGTAAAGTGGCCGAATTTTTTAAGTTCGATTGGAAGGCCCAACGGTGGAACCTGATAGTGGCATTAGGTGCTGTTATCGGTGGGGTTATTGCCGCAAATTTTTTGACTGTTGATACTACCGTTGCGATAAGTGCCAAGAGTATTGAAAAACTACGACAATTGGGCTTCGAGAGTGCCGGCACCGGGTATATGCCCGCTGAGTTTTTTTCCAATACGGCTTTTTTTGATCCAATGGCTATAGTGGCTTTATTGGTAGGGGGTTTTCTAGTGGGTTTTGGGGCACGATACGCCGGTGGATGCACCTCTGGGCATGCAATCTCAGGTTTAAGTAATTTACAACTTCCATCGTTGATAGCCGTCATTGGCTTCTTTGTTGGGGGATTGGTCATGGTGCATTTTATTTTCCCTTTAATTTTTTAGGTGAATGAGAAGTAGTAGCTATTTAGTGGTCGGAATCTTTTTCGGAATTGTAATGTTCAAATCAGAAGCTGCCTCATGGTTCCGTATATATGAAATGTTTCAGTTTGATAGTTTTCATATGTACGGTATCATTGGTTCGGCATTGGTTTTGGGCACCTTATTTACACAATGGATAAAAAGGGGAAACAAGAAATCGTTTTATGGCGAAAAAATTACCATTGCCGATAAAGAAAAATCTTTTGCACGTTATGCAATCGGAGGCGTTTTGTTCGGTTTGGGTTGGGCATTGGCAGGGGCATGCCCCGGACCAATGTATACCTTGCTGGGAGCCGGCTTTCTACCTATTTTGGTTGTTATTTTCGGTGCACTGGTAGGCACATTTGTTTACGGATTGCTCAAAAATCGACTTCCGCACTAAAACATTTGCCAATAATTGCATGAATTTGGCGTTATGCAGAGGGTTTAGGTCATAAAACGATGTTTTGTGGCTCAAAATGCGATTAACCTTTAAATTTAACCCCAAATTATAATGTGCCGCCCAAAAACGGGCGAGGTATTTATGCAGACCACAACTTGGATTATTGACGATGATATGGTGTCGCAATTTGCGACCAGATATTGCCTTGAGCAATATGGTGGTAATTTGGCCATAGAGACTTTTTCGAATGCAGAAGAAGGGCTCGCCGCTGCAAATACCCTAATTAAAAACAATCAAGCCTTACCAAAGCTGATTTTTTTAGATTTAGTGATGGACGATATGGACGGATGGCAGTTCATTGAGCAGCTCAAAAAAGTAGCCAAACAAAGTGCGTTCCCAAAAATATACGTACTGTCCGCATTTGTGAATGCCAAAGATAGGGCCACTGCAAAAAAACATAAACAAGTATCAGGGTATTTTGATAAACCCCTTACGGGAATTAGCCTCTCCAGAATATTTGGGGCTAAGACCAAAACATAGAACGTAAGGCGTGCTGCTCGGCGCGCAATAATTAGGGATGCCTTGACCCCTGGGGACTACTACAATAAATTATCTTTACCATAGTTCGTTAAATTATTATATGATTTACAACGGTGCCGGGGTGGCACTGGCATTTTCATTGGCATTTTTAAAATAAGCAAAATATGAAACAATCGATAGTGCATATTGCCTTGGTCGTAAAAGACTATGATGAAGCAATAGCATTTTATACCAAGAAATTACATTTCGATTTGATTGAAGACACCTATCAACCCGAACAAGATAAAAGATGGGTGGTGGTAGCACCCCCAAATTCAATAGGGACTACGATTTTATTGGCAAAGGCCTCTAGCGAAGAGCAACAAAGTTTTATCGGTAATCAAACGGGCGGACGGGTATTTCTATTCTTGAATACCGATGATTTTTGGAGGGATTATAACGAAATGTCCTCAATGGGAATAGAATTCGTCAGAGAACCCAAAGAAGCTTCTTATGGAACCGTTGCCGTTTTTAAGGATTTGTATGGAAATCTATGGGATTTGTTGCAACTAAGTCCTGAAAGCCCAATAATAACGACAATTGACACGTAAAGGTTTAAAGCGTTACATACTTTAATAAAATGGGTGCTAGAACCATCTTGACGACTTTATTTTCTATTTTAATAGCCCTCTATATTGCCAGCCATTCCACACTAATATCAGGAATATCCCCTTTTTTGGATAAAGTGCTATTTACCCTGATTTTTGCGTTATTTCTGGCCATTTTGATTTTCATTTATAATGAACCCAATAGAAGACTAAAGAAAATTCAGTTCGCCATAGTGGTTGTAGCTATAGTCATCGGTATTTACTGTGCAAAAAGGATCGATGATTCTTTTATCAAAGCACCTTCAAGGTTTTATTATCAATCGAGCACGTTCATACGCTTTTTCTAAGAGGATACACCAGCTACTTTTTAACTATTTCTTTAAGAATACTATAAAAAAGTATATTTTTGGCTTCCATTTTCATGGCCCCGTAGTTCAATGGATAGAATAGAAGTTTCCTAAACTTTAGATGCAAGTTCGATTCTTGCCGGGGCTACTTTTTGATATTTAGCGTGAATTCAACCTACAAAATCTATTGTTTTTTAACTTCTAAAGGTTTAAGTACTTTCACTGGGTTGAGCCTGCTTCGTTGACAAACAGGCGCAGTAGAAACCTCTTTATATGTTTACATTCTCAAGACCTTGACTGCTTCTTTATCGGGTAGGCTATGTCTGGGGGTAATCGCTATGCGTATTAATGGTATCTATTTTCTTAGAGATCGGAAGTGCCGTTGAACTTACTTGATATACTTTTTAAGTTTTTATTCAAAGACCAAAGTTTAGACCCAATTGAAACCTGCCGTTTTCCGATCCTTCAAAATAAGACATCCTTAGTTGTAAAAGTGAAGCCATGGAAATACGTATTCCACCTCCGTATCCGTTATACCAACGGTTTGAACTTGAACCGGGTTGCCAAACACTACCAAGGTCATAACCTATAAAAGTGTACAGACGTGCTGGGAAGAGAAAGGTCTTTACTGGCTTGAATCGATAAAGTACGTCCACTGAGGTATTGAAAGCGGTTTGGCCGCTAAAACGGTACTGCCGATACGCCCGTAGTCCTGAATCCCCACCCAAACGGGCCGAATGGTAAAATGGAATCATATTCCCTTCTCGCAATTGCCCCTTGAATCTATTTTTCAAAATCAGGTTACCTGACGGCTCCAAAGCATTCCAAAGTTCCAAGTCGGCGTTTAAGGCCCAAGTAGTAGGCACTGGCCCTAAATTATCAAAAATGCCCGCTTCGATCGTTGACATCAGCCCCCTGGTAGGAAAACTCTCGTTGTCCACACTCTTAAAACCATATTTTAATTTAAGGTTTACGAACTCTAGCGTGTTCGCAGCATTGCCTATATCAACAAACCCTGAAGGTTTAGAGGATACGTTTTTGTAGAAAACCCCGAATTCTAGGGTATTTCCATAAGATCCGTTACGGTAAATCGCCAAGCCACCTTGTAGATATTGTACGGGAATTCTATTGGCATCGAGACCATTGTCCCCATTTTCCGAACCATTACCGAAACCAAAAAAGTTTTCGGTGTAATTGGCACTGGTGAATCTACCTTCTGCCTTAAAATTCCATCTTCCGAAAATGTTGGCAAAGTGGGCCTCAGGTATTAGCTCCACTGCTTGGGTCAACGAGATATAGCGAGTATTGAGAGCCCACATTGACGTAAAGGGATTGCGCTCTAACCCAAGGTTTTTATGTCCTATTTTTAACTGTGGTACAACACCCTCGTCTGGATTGAAAATTAGATTGGGCTCAAAAAACTTGCCCGATGAAGGCCGTACCTCTGGATCGTAGATATGATTGGCGTAATTATCGCTTATTCTCAGTTTGGCAGCTCCGCTATTTTCAGTTTCATTGTTGGGATTTCTTTGATCAAAGATTGAAATGCCCTTTCCGTTTTCAATGGCATAGGTATCCTTTTCAAGACCGCCGGCAAGAATAACCTTAATCTTGGTTTTTGATGCCCCTGAAACCTCAAAAATATCCTTGTCATCCAGTCCATATACCCACAACTCTTGGGTTTCACCTTTATTGAAGGTACGATCGAATAGCTTTATTCCCTTTTTTCCATCTTTGATACGAAAGGCCGAAATGCGCAAAGTATCCTTATTTTTGATGTCCATATGAAATAGATCATCTTTATCGGTTCCCTTTAAGGTCTGAAATTGAAGAAAATAATCTAAATACCTATCAACAATTTTACGAAGGTTCCCCTTTCGTAAGAGGAGATGCTCTTGAATTTTGTTCCAAACGTCGTCTTGAATTTCCTTTGGTGCCGAGGCGAACGCTTTTGATACCGTCTCCTTATTTAATTGGTCTTGGATAAATTGAACCTGTTCCCTCCATACGTCTCGACCTGAGCGTTGAATGATTGCCCGATCTAGATTAATGGCACTCTCACTGAAATTTTTGACGAACTCGATATCAGGGCCATATTTACCGAGTACACGACTACCACTGATAACCTTTTGCAGAAATTCGAGGTACTTACCGTCAAAATTGGCAAAGACCTGATCGCGATCTCGGGGTACTGGGGTATAAATGTTCTTTTCCCCTTGTAATTTTTTAGACCAACTCCATTGTCCTTCGTGTCGGTCCCAATCGCCGATCAACATGTCAAATATTCGAGCCCTGATATATTCTTGCTCATCAACTTGATTGGCCTCGTCGTCGCGTAAGACTTCAAAAAGCTCTTTGGTGTCGATTACCTCATCACTATTTCCGAACATGTGAAAGTCCTTAAAATCGCCATCCGGTTTTCGTTCGAGCATGTAAAGCCTATCACCATGTGCATCATTGAAGTCTCCAAGAGCAGCTTGTTTAGGAACATAAAATAGTTTCGGATGGGTATGTTTGATCTTGATTTGGTGTGCCAAATCGGCAATGACAAAAGCGCCATAGGGGTGTGCAGCGGTAAAAAAATCCGCAATCAATTCTGCCGGAAGCGTTTCAGAAAAGTATTGTTGCGCATTGAGGTCATTGAACCCTGAGGCCTTTAAATAAGAATATGGGTTTTTTTCAAGAGCACGAAGATTGTAGTCCCTACCTTTTTTGTCTATCAACCTTAGTGAAATGGTTTGGTTTCCACCTCCGGCCCGTTCGGGTGTAAGTCCCCCATAAAGCGTATCTAGAAGCGCCACTGGGGCCTCTACCGGTACGCCATAGACATACCTGTAGTGCTTGCCCCAGCGCTTCTCGAATTTCTTATCGACGAATACCTGCTCTTGCGGGTATACCGATGCTTTGAACGTAGGGGGAAAGCGTTTGGGAAGACTATCGATTGGATAGTGCTTTTTTTCTGGAAATGTTTTCGCCTTAAAAACCTCAACCTCACTTTTCTTTGGTCCTATAGTATAAAAATAGATTTCCGATAAGCCGTTTTCATAGAGTTTCAGTTCTGCAAAGCCGGGCTTACCAGAACTAAACACGCCATTTCTGCCAAGGGATGCAGCTTCTGAACTGCTTGTTGTTCCAGAGATTATTTGCCTTATGTTACCGTCTTCGATATATTGCAACGAATTCTCATGGGCCGAAAGGATGAACATTCGCTGAACCTCAAGTGCCGACATCTTAATTTCAGACATGAGCTCATTCATAAGGGGGTTGTAACGGTCTTGTCTTGATATACCTCCCTCAGAACGAAGTAGGGCCCACATGGTTCCAATTCCTGGTATAAATCCGTTCTGTCTGCTAGGGCTATACGCTATTGAAAAGGGCAATCTTCCGCCGTGGATGCCATTTGTCAATAAAGGGTGGTGTATGAGCAATAGCACATTTTTATGTCGGGCCTTTTTTATCTTATCCTTCAGTTTGACGATAAATTGCTTTCGTGTCTTTAACTCGCACTTATCATTGATGTTGGGTCTCTTATCCCAATCCTCGATATACCATTGCGAATCAACGATTATAATCTCGGCATGATCATCTACGGTTATGGTCTCAAGGGGACATCCCTTTTCTGGCTCAAAAGTATTATCCCGCCCTAGCGCCTTTTCGAAATAATCTTCAATATCATCAAGGCCTTCCAAGCCGTTTGCCTTCCATTCCTTCTCACCGGGAATCACAAGACCTTCCCCTTTGAATTCCAAAATCAATTTTGATAAGGTATCCAATTGACCCAATACCTTTGGGCTTGAAAGATTGTTTTTGGTTACATTATCGCCGAGAAGGATAAAGTAATCATCTTCTTTCGCCGATGATAATTTTTGTTTTAAAAAACGGAATAGCTCGTTGTCTATTCCTGATTTTTTTGAGCCCGTATTCCCTAAAAGGAAATAACTCCTGAATTTGGTGTGCTGCTTTTCACCGATTAATGCTTTATCAGACCCCTCGCGTAACCCTGATTTTTGCACACTATTTTTGGTGGCGCATCCAGATATGAGAAGCACCACCAGAATCACCGCAAAATTATATCTAGCTATAGTGATGTTTTATATTTAAAAGACAAAGACAAGTAATCTTTGCTTAATTCGTAGAAGGTAAAAATACCGAAATTTGGTGATTCGGCTTTTATGTCTTTTTTCCGGTTAAAGGTTTGGCACTACTGCTATAACCAAAACAATATATCTCACACTAGGTTAAGGGCTCATATGGTAATTCGGGTAAACACGTGTACTGTAGCAATAGGGTAACAAAAAACAATAGACCAATCTATTTGATCTTGTATAGAGGTCAGGATGGGTAGCACTGCCTTTTGGTTTTCAGTTAGCTTCGTTTTAGAATCCGTGCATCGATTTTTGCGAAAAACTGGAAAATCACTATCAAAAATAGGCCTAGCAGCTACTCTTTTTTTCTGGTCGTTCAATCTTTAAGTATAGTGCTCATGGCATATATTTCATCTAAAGGAGAGGTAATATCACGATTTCCTTCACCAACAGTGACCGTGGTTATGACCGCTTCTCCAATAATGTGCCTTCCATACAAGGTGCCATTTTCATCCTTATGGATACCCTCTATCGGGTAAGTGTCCAATAAATCGGCTAATTGTGTATCAGCGTAAGATGTTTTCAATCCCCAAATGGCATGAAGTATCAAAGGTTCTCCCTTTGGGGAATTACCTACGTACAACATATTATGGCCTTTCTTTCTCAGGATGGTCAAAAAGGGTATTCCTTTTTCTTTGATTAGTTTGATTTTTTCTTCAGCACCGTCAGGAAAATCGTATCTACGACCAATTGCCATTTGATCCCCTGAATCACGGGGCAGCCATAGTTTATAGGTGCCCAACAAATCACGGATCATAGACGAGCAATCCCTATTTTCTAAGTGGCCTCCCCAGCCATAGGGTCTTCCGATTAAATTGGAGACCAAATGCTTAAGGGTATTGCCACTGAATTTAAAATTACCAAGTGCAATTTCGCTTTTCTCGACTTCGGCCGTTAATAGATGGGCATTTTGGTTTTCATCTGCGCTGACGTAGTTCACCAAAACTTTATTTGGCTTGGTTATCATTTCTTCATAAGGCAGTACCATCCCCATCTTAGCGTTTAAGGCATAATTTGAAACCGGGCTATGCAAATTGACCTTATCCGATAAGGGCATGCCATAATTTTCAGTAGACCATTTCGTAATAAAATCTTCATTGGCAATAGCAACATCACGTAGGGCTACCCAGCCTTTGTAATACGGACTTATCACATAACACCACTGTTTGTCATCAGTAGTATGGACCAGTAAGAGCGGTGTATTGGCCCAAAGGCCGGTCTCTTGAAAATAATCGAAAGGGTAGCCCTCTCCAGCTTTTGAATAGGTATCGAAGCCCGGACGATGGGTTGGCACCCTTCGCAAATTGGTATGGGCGATTACGATTCCCTTTTTTAAAAAATTGGGAAAGCTGGTGAAGTCTACATTATCGACAATCTCTTGACGCTGCCATTTTTCGTGGGGCTTCTTATTCTCGCCATACCAACCGTCGTCAATCAAATATTCCTTTAAGTAAGACGGGTCCCTACCAGGTAAAGTTTCAAGGGAGTCTAATAATACTTGGGCACTTTGATTCCATGGCAAGAAGAAATTCGTAATGAATTCTTTTTGTCTTGACTTCGGAATTTCAATAGTATCCATGGGATAATCAAGATCGTTTAGGGTAAAGGTCTTGATTTGAAATGGCAATTCTTTTTCCCCCTCATTTTTGCAGCCAATAATAGAGGAAATAAAAAAGAATACTAACATCGAAGCGATACGCATGGGTCTTAATTTAAAGCTAGATGATCTTCAAGGTTGAATTACAGACGATTTGAAATTACTCTTATTCTTTGAAAATACAAGTGCCAACCTAAAAATAGGGTCATGAGACGACAAGTCGGCGCTGCAATTAAATTGTATTAGATCGGCGTTTTCATATCATTATTTTGACTTAAATTGAACAAAAATAGCAAGTCGTTTAAAGAATATAAGGTCGGTTGCTTTCCTCAACAGCGCAATGGATAAATCACCATCAACGAATATAATATTCCCCACCCGTGTTCCGCATGCCATAAGTATGCTGTTCGGTATTATCGTTCTGGTCACGGTATTGACCTACATTATTCCGGCCGGAACTTATGAGCGTGTTGTAGTGGATGGACGAAACACCGTCGTTCCGAATTTGTACCGAACGATCAATTCGACCCCAATAGGCTTATTGGACATGTTCAAAGCCATTCCGCTTGGTTTTGAGGCGGCTATTGAAATCATATTCATTGTTTTGGCAGGCGGTATCATGTTTGGCTTTCTAGAAAAATCAAAGGCCGTGGAGAATGGTGTAGGGACCCTTGTAAAGAAACTGGGTTTGCAAAACAAACAGCTCATTATCGTAATCATGACCTTTGTGTATGGTATTTTGGGTGTTGCGGTCGGTTATGAAAATAACATTGCTATGGTACCGATCGCAGCCGTTCTGAGCTTGGCATTGGGTGGGGATCTGATCTTGGCCGCGGGGATCTCAGTGGGGGCCATGACCATTGGGTTCGGCCTTTCTCCAATAAACGCCTACACCGTTGGCACCGGACATAAATTGGCGGAACTTCAAATGTTTTCCGGGGCCATTTTACGTAGCGTCCTTTGTTTTGTGGCATTAAGTGTAATGGCCTATTATAACGTACGTTATTTCAAAAAGATTTCTACCGATCCAACAAAAGGTTTAGGAAAAGGACTTAATACTGATGATTTGGCCCTTTCAAAACCAATTGAAGACTATAGTCTAAGTAAGAACAATTGGATGGTCATCGCGATTTTTATTGGTGGCTTGTTGGCTATTTTATACGGTGTGTTTAAGCTGCATTGGTACATCAACGAGCTCTCGGCGGTATTTTTGATGATTGCCCTGCTTTGCGGTATCATTTCCCGAATGGGTGCCAACACTATGAGTGAGACCGTTTTGAAATCAGTGGCCCTAGCAGCACCCGGGGCCTTTATGGTAGGTTTTGCAACATCCATTAAAGTGCTTATGGAATTGGGGAACATAGGCGACACCATATCCTATCAGCTTTCAACCCTTTTAGAGGGGTTGCCCTTATATGTTTCAGCAATTTGTATGACCATTTCACAATCGGTAATCAACTTTTTCATTCCTTCAGGAAGCGGACAGGCTTTGGCCACATTACCCGTTATGCTTCCCTTGGGGGAATCTTTGGGCCTGACAAGACAGATTACGATTTTGGCCTTTCAAATAGGTGATGGGTTATCGAACCTTGTCAATCCGACCTTAGGGGGGCTTATCGCTATGCTTAGTATGTGTAGGGTGCCTATTGACCGATGGATTCGTTTTATTTTTCCTGTATTGATAAGTGTGCTCTGTCTTGCCTTTTTGGCATTGATAGTAGCCGTCGCAATAAATTATAGTTAATACCTATGACCGTAGAAAAAATCTTGGCAAAACTCGTCTCATTTCCTGTTCTAGGGGGCGAAAGCAACATGAGCATCCTTAATTGGATAAAAGACTACATAGCAACGTATGGCGTCACCGTGAATTTGGTTCCGAACCAAGAAGGCACCAAAGCCTCGTTACATTGCCGAATAGGGCCTGCGGTCGATGGGGGTATTATCCTTTCCGGACATATGGATGTCGTACCTGTAGTAGGTCAAGAATGGAGTACGGATCCTTTTGTACTTACCGACAAGGGCGACGGTAAATTGTACGGCAGGGGTTCTTGTGATATGAAGGGTTTTTTGGCCTGTTGTTTAGCGGCACTACCTGAAATGGTAAAGGCCGATTTAAAAAAACCGATTTACTTCGCCTTTTCGTATGATGAAGAAGTCGGTTGCTTGGCTGCACCAGAATTGGCCCGGGCAATTAAGACACAGTATGGCGAAACACCAAAATATGCGCTTATAGGGGAGCCCTCGCTCATGGAACCGATAGTAGGCCAGAAGGGCATCTACATTCTCGAAACCTATGTCAATGGTTCTGCCGGACACAGTAGTCGTATAAAACAAGAAGTAAGTGCGATTCATGAGGCTATGCGATTAATACTCTGGTTAGAAAACAAAATGGATCGCTTGATTGCCGATGGGCGTTTGGATGACCGTTTTCATCCCCCTCACTCTTCTATCCATATCGGGTTGGTCAACGGCGGGATCGCACCGAATGTCATAGCGGATAAAGCACATTTTTATTGGGATTTACGAACTATTCCCATGGATGATATACAGGCTATCGTTGCTGAATTTGAAGCGTATTGTAGACAGCGTGAGAACGAGTTGCAGGGAATTTTCCCCGATTTTTCGATAAAAACCGTAGAAAACCATCCTCCCGTGCCGCATTTAGATACCAAAGCTGATGATGCCATTGTGGCTTTGATCAAAAGAATCTCGGGCAGTTCAAAACTGGATACGGTTTCTTATGCGGCTGAGGCGGGGCAATTTGCCAATGAAGGTTTCCATTCAGCCATTTGCGGACCCGGTTCCATTGCACAGGCCCACAGGGCCGATGAATTTATTGCAAAAGAGCAATTGGCAAAAGGGATGGAAATGATGGATAAGCTGATTAAAGAACTATCGTCAGGTAATTTTGCTTAGTTTCAAAGTCGCTAATGTTGTATCTTTAAGTCAAATTCAACCGTCAAACCAAAATCATGTCTTCATTACGTCACAATTGCCTTCTTGTAGTAATATTGGTATTCTTTGCCAGTAGTTGCAAAGAAAAGCCTGCTGCTACCGATTCAAAAACCGAAACTGAGGAAGAATTGGTGCAACGCGCCTTAGAGATCCATAAACGTGTGCTTACGCTGGATACGCATGCAGATACCCCATTGCGCATGATCGAACCCGGGTTCGATATGGCCGAACGACATGACCCCAACGAAACGGGTTCAAAAGTAGATTACCCGCGAATGAAAGAAGGCGATTTGGATGCTATCTTTTTTGCTGCTTTCGTTGCCCAGGATATTCGCGATGATGACGGTAATACTAGGGCAAAAGCGCTTTGTCTTCAAATGATTGATTCCGTTATTGCATCTACCGATAGAAATTCGGATATCGTAGGGTTGGCGCTGAATCCAGACGATGCCTATGCTTTGGAAAAAGAAGGGAAACGTGCTATTTATATTGGTATTGAAAATGGCTATCCCATTGGGGATGATCTTTCTAATGTTGAACTCTATTTTAATAAGGGTGTGCGCTATATCACCTTGGTACACTCATCGAACAACGATTTGGCCGATTCAGCTACGGATTCAAATGGAACGGAGCATGGCGGTTTGAGTACGTTTGGTGAAAAGGTTGTGGGTGAAATGAACCGCCTAGGGATCATGGTGGATGTTTCGCACGGAAACGATAGCCTGTTTTATGACACCGTAAGCCTCTCAAAGGCGCCGATTATCGCCAGCCACTCCAATGCAAGAGTGGTGACCGATCACCAACGCAACATGACCGACGACATGTTAAAGCTTATGGCTGAAAACGGGGGTGTCGTTCAATTGACCATGCTCGCTGATTACCTTCGCACGGCCCCGCCGAATGCCGCTCGTGATTCTGCAATGACCGAACTTCGCACCAATATGAAACCTATTAGTGAAATGACCGATGAAGAACGTGCCGAAATTCGAAAGTCTTTTCAAGAACTCAATGAAAAGTATCCGAATCCACCAGCAACGGTTACCCATGTGGTCGATCATATCGACCATATTGTAAAGATAGCAGGTATCGACCATGTCGGTATTGGATGTGACTTTGACGGAGGTGGTGGAATCGAAGGTGTTTTTGATGCCAGTGAGGTCATGAACATTACGATAGAATTGGTGCGACGTGGTTATACCGAAGAGGCGATCGAAAAGATTTGGGGTGGTAATTTGATTCGGGTTTTCAAAGAGGTTCAGACAATCGCAGAACAGCTACAATCTGAAGGGGCATCTTAAGCATCTAAACAATATGATGGTACTGCGATCGATCGTTTGTATTTCTGTTTTGATGCTGTCAACATCTTTTGTTGCCCACCCCTTACGACTATCGCTATGTGAAATTGAATATACACAGAAAAAGCAATCGCTCTCCATTAATCTAAAGCTCTTTCTGACTGATGTGAACGAAGCACTGGTTTTTGACCCCTACAGCGAAGAATTGGCCTTTTGCCAACCCAATGAGTCAAGCAAGGCAAACCAAATGCTCATGGACTATGTCAACCGATTTTTCTATGTAAAAGCTAACGGAAAGACCTTAGACTTGAAAATAAAGCGAAAGAGACTTAGTGGAGAAGGTGATAATACGGCATTGTGGGTGTATTTTGAATTCAGACAGCCTAACCCCTTGAGCTCGTTAGAAATTAAGAATGCTGTTTTTACTGATTTATTCTTTGACCAGAACAACATTGTATACGTGCACGTCAATGGAGAGTCGAAAAGTATGATGCTCAATAAGAAAACAGCGGTACACCAACTCAAATTCTAATATGCACCCATTTGAATTTTATCTGAAATTAGGTTTTGAGCACATTGCGGACGTTGCCGCCTATGATCATATTCTCTTTTTGGTAGCACTATGCGCTGTGTACCGAATTGAGGAGTGGAAAAAAATCCTTATTCTGGTCACCGCGTTCACCATCGGCCATAGTATTACCCTAGTTCTGGTTTCATTAGAACTATTTTCAATTCCGTCGAACATCATTAAGTTTCTTATTCCATTAACGATTTTTGCTACTGCAGTCCATAACGTGTTAGGTGCTGATCAGGCAGTAAAATCAATAAAGATGAAACGGAATTACGCCATGGCCCTTTTTTTCGGAATGATCCATGGTATGGACTTTTCGAACTATTTTAAAGCACTTATTATGGATCCCTCAGATATTGTGGTGCCCTTATTGGGCTTTAATGTAGGTATTGAATTGGGCCAGTTATTGATTGTCTTCTTTATTGTTGGAATCGCCTTTCTATTTCTGCATCTCATGAAGGTAAAACACCGAGAATGGAACCTTTTTATTTCGGGGGCCGCGGCAGGAATGTCACTTATCTCTATGCTAGAAAATGCGTTTTGATGGAGTTCTCAAAACTAGCGTAAGAAAATTTATCGATAACACCCTAATTCAATCGGCTCCGTCTATAAATATCTGACCCCATGCTGCATGTTTTTACATACTACTTCAAAAGACATGTAGTTTCGAAAAGGGGCTATTTTTTTTTAATCGGTAGATAAAACTTATTTCTCAGTCCGTTCAGAACACCTCTGCGGTTTATCTAGGGGAATCAAGAACAAAGATAGTTTGACCGCAATTCTTGAATATGGCGGTAAGTTTAAGGAAGATAGCTTTCGAATCGAATTCTTTGGACTGTTAAAAACTAATTTTAGGGAATAACAACACCCTAAAGCCGGCGATACCTTAAGTATTTACTTATCGTATGTCTCATACTTCAAATCTTGGGCTTTGATGTCTTTACGCCAAAGCTCTTTTCCGTCTTTATCCAATATTGTAATATGGAGCACACGATCAGTACGTGGGCCGCTTACGTTCAAAATACCAAAGTTATGTTGGCCTACCACGGTTTCTTCCAACTTATAGGTATTCAGTTCTTCTTTATTGTTATTAGTCCCCGCAGTTAAAGAAGAACAGGTCAAATCATAAATAGGATAAACCCGATCATTTTCTTGCATACGACTTAAGACCGTATGATGCCTATCACCATCTAAAAAGATGACCCCTTCAATTCTGGCTTCCCTAATTTTGTCTAGTAAATACTGTCTTTCGTTCGGAAAAATGGCATAATTTTCATAGTCTGCTTCCGTACTCAAAACCTGACCTCCAATGGCAATAAACTTAAATGGGGCAGTACTTGAGGCCAATGCATTGATGAGCCAATCAATTTGTGCCCTTCCTAAAATTTCACGTTCTGTGGTGAAATTGTTGTTCGATGTCCTGAAATAGCGGTTATCCAATAAGAAGAATTGTAAATCTGCCCACTGAAAGGTACCTGTGATACCGCCCTTATCGATGACGTCGTAGTTGGGATTGCCCCAAAAAAGCTTAAAAATTTCAGAAGTTGTTCTTTTTTGCCAAAAACCGCTATCGGCATTGTTTGGGCCAAAATCATGATCGTCCCAAATGGCGTAATGATGTGTGGAGGCCAGTAGTGCTTGCAGTTCGGGCAACGAACGTGTATGGGTGTAGCGGTGCAAAATACCCGTTCTCGAGTTCCAGTCGGGTTCCCTTAAATAGGTGTTATCTCCAAGCCAGAGCATAAAATCGGGCTTTTTCGCATGAATAGATTCAAATATTTCAAACTCACTTCCGTAGGGCTTGCCCGGCCTGTCGAAACGTGCTTCATTCACATAATTGCAACTTCCAATGGCAAAATTGACTTCCGGTGGATCGGTTCTCCATTGCCAGAGTGTTTGTGATTGGAATTCCATGGGGTAATCCCTTTGGGTTTTTTCACCATTGACAAATAATTCGTAGTTATATTCCTTTCCGGGCATGATTTGATTTGCCACTAACTTTGCTACGAAACCCAATTTGGATTGCGTAGTATATTTTTCGGTTTTGAAACGTTTGTTGGGGTTCTTCTTATCAAAATATTCAAAATGGACTTCGGCAGAAGTAGTCGTTTGAACCCAAAGAAGGGCTTCTCGCATGGTAGAATAGCCGACCATGGGCCCAGATTGGACCAAATCTTGTGAAAAAATGAAATGACTATTAACTAGTAATAGGATTATAACAAACAGCGTATTTTTCATAGTGAATCGACTTTGGCGGATATGGACGTTTATAGCTGAACAAAAATAGGGAGGTAAGCTTGGTTAATGTTTTGAAAACCTAAAGAAAGTGTTATTTTTTAATTGTACCCTACTAGTAAGAGGTTATGACTCCAAATCATCGAATATATTGAAACCGGTTTTCAATGAATGGATTACCTACCATCTTTCGCCGACCGAATAAACCTATTGTTACCAATACGTAAATGTGGAAGACGGATGCTCAAAATCCGTAGTCCAATATAATTTAGTTAATTTAAAAGCCATAAAACTACCAATGCCGAAAAGAGAACTATATAATTGTCACACCCATATTTTTACCATTGATCATGTGCCAAATGAATTCGGTAAGACATTTGTTCCTGACTTTTTGGCCAGCATACTGACTATAAAATTGGTGAAATGGTACTATACCAACCTTACCTCTCGTGGTAGCGCAAAGTATAGAAGGTTCAGGCATGCCATAAAGAAGGTAAAATACGCGATACTTGATTTTTTTAGATGGACCATTGTACTGAACATTGTCTATCACCTTATAAAGTTCGTGCTTAGGTGGTTATTCAACATCTTCATAAACTTCTTTAAAGTCGAGTATCTATTTAGTAAAGAATTACGGGCCGTTACCAATCGCTTTATGACCATGGGCAGGTATGCCATGCGTTACAAAACACAGGGCAAAATATATGACTTAATTGAGAAAACATATGAAACCGGTACCAAGATCGTGGTATTGCCGATGGATATGGACTATATGGGTGCCGGTGATCCGGAAATTCCCTATTTAGAACAATTGGAGGAAATCAAGAAGGTAAAACGGAATAATCCCCATATGATTCCATTCATATTTGCCGACCCAAGAAGGATTAAAGCCACCAAAGCACAAAAAGGAAGGAAAAATTATTCCAATCTGCTAAAATCATCTTTGCATAAGGGTGGGTTTTCCGGAATTAAAATCTATCCTGCACTTGGCTACTATCCTTTTGATAAAGAACTTATTGATACTTGGCTGTTTGCACAGAAGCACGAAATACCGATAATGACCCATTGTATCGAGGGCACTGTTTTTTATCGAGGTAAGAAAAAGGAGGAATGGAATGCCCATCCTATTCTAGAATACAAGAATGCTGAACATGAATTGGTCCCCATACCCCTTCCGCAAACAAAGAATTATGATTGGACGACCAATTTCACACATCCCTTAAACTATGAATGTTTGCTAAATCCGACATTATTATCAAAGTATTTGGGATATGAATGTGATCTGAGTAAATTAAAAATATGTCTAGCCCATTTTGGGGGGAGTGATGAATGGCATAAATATGAAGCGGATGGATGGAACAACTATAATAAAAACATCACCCACGATACCTTATCTGGCTATCATAGGGTCAAAAATACCTTGAACCATGCCAGCAAAAGAACTATTTGGTGGGATGCCAGCTGGTTGTCGGTAATTTATGACCTGATGATCAAATATGACAATTTGTACTCAGATGTCAGTTTTATTTTATTCAATGAAACGTTGTTTCCCCTATTGAAGTTTATTTTGAACGATGATAAGGTAAATGACAAAATTTTGTTCGGCACAGATTACTATGTCGTTACCCAAAAGAAAACGGAAAAATCGCTCTTTACCGATTTAAGGGGCTATATAGGGGAAGAATTATTCTATAAAATTGCCCATGACAACCCGAAGGCTTTTTTGAAAACCTCTTTCGAAGAACCGTATGCATTGTATTACAAATAGGTTTTACTTGGATTTTAACCTTTTTGTGTATTACCGTTAGGTTGCACCGCCCTGTCGGCGAATAGGCATCACCAAGACCTTAAACCGTCTTTGCTTTTGAGGACTTCCTTTCATTAGAAATGGTATCTATTGAATTCATGCATCCTTATCCCCATTAAAGACAAATCTTAAGTTGCAGCAGCGTTGTTTTAAATAATAATGGGCATAACGATTGTCCATTTTGGCTACTTGTAAAATTTCATCGCAATAAAATTAAACCAATTAGTCTAATTCAGTATTTTTTGTATATTCGCATTGTCATGGGTTATAAATACAACAGGGAAGATATTCTTAATGTTGGATATGACGTTTTTAGAAGAAACGGCTACCACAATGTTGGGATCAATCAAATTTTAAAGGAATCAGGCATTCCTAAAGGCTCTTTTTATAATTTTTTTGAATCAAAACAAGATTTTGCACAACAAGTTATTCGCCAATATGGCGAGACCAATACCTGTTGGATGAGGGACTTCTTTGAAGATTGTACCCTTTCTCCTATTGAATGTTTAAAATCGTTTTACGCCATGATGATGAACCTCAATGAAGAAGATGAATATTCGGGAGGGTGCTTGGTCAATAACATGAGTGTTGAGGTTGGGCGCCAAAACGATATCATCGGTTCAGAGGCCAATACACATTTTGTCGGATGGCTTAACGTATTGGCCACTGTTATAGAAAAAGGTCAAGAAGCAAATGAAATCACCGTTGAATTCTCTGCATTAGAACTTGCGGAGTATTTACATGCTGGATTTTATGGTGTTCTCTCAAGAACGAAGGTCACTAGAAATAGGGTTTATATGGATATCTGGTTCGAGATTACCTTCAAATTCATTTCAACTTAAAAAAATTTAAAATTAAATTAAACAGAACAGTCTAATTATTTATTATGAAACAGATTCTCTTTTTACTAGTTACCACCCTATTGATTGGAAGCACTGCTATTTCTTGTAAATCAGTTGATTTGCGAACAGATGCTTTAAAGACAAACAGCATCACTAACGCAGAAGAAAAAGGAAAAGACCTCTTGATCGAAGCCAAAACGGCGATGGGCTATGATAAACTTTCAGCGACCAAAGTGTATGAGGCCGATGCCGAATTCGATTGGAAGGGAATCTGGCTATTGATGCCCATGAATGCTTTTCCCGGTAATAACAATAAAGAGCTAAAGCTTCGCCTGGCAACCAATAGTTTTGATGGCCAGGTTGAGTATAAAGAAGGAAGAAAAGAAGGCGTCATTCAAGGGGTTCAATCTTGGGAGGGATATAAACAAGAAGTAGGTAGTGATTATCTCAAAAGACACGAACACGACCGCTATATCTGGGGGTTGGCTACCTATCATTATCTAATGGAGGCCCCCATGCATTTGCCCGATGCGGAAATTATACGATATGCCGGTCAGAAAGAAATAGAAGGGCAAACTTATGAAACCGTCTATGTCACTTGGGGTTCAGAGGAGCCCAATAAACAGTTTGATCGATTTTTGGTGTACGTCAATCCTAGCACTAAACATATTGACCTTTTAGAAGTCACTATTAATGATTTTTTCCTGCCGATGCCAAAGGGAATGCAACATGCTACTGCAAGGTACGAACGTAAAAAAACCAGTATAGGGGCTTACTTACCGAGCAATGTACAGATACAACTCAAAGGCCCTAAAAAACTAGAAAATAAAGTGTACAGTTTTGCCTTAAGCAATTACAAGTTTGATTCCTTCGATAAAGAACTGCTCTATCCGCTTGACGATGTAGCACCAATAGGGTTTAACAAATTAGGGGAATAGACCATGGCAAAGAAAACAGGGATATCGGCAGACTTTCCATTTAAATCCAACCATTTGGAAGTCTTAGAATCTTCAATCCACTATGTAGATGAAGGTGATAAAAGTGCAGAACACACTTTCTTGTTATTACACGGAAATCCCACGTCCTCATATTTATGGCGAAATATCATCCCCCATCTTTCGCCATTAGGACGTGTCATTGCTCCTGACCTCATAGGTATGGGTAAATCTGGAAAACCTGACATAGATTACACGTTTATCGACCATATTGTTTATATGGATGCTTTTATTGAGAAAAAGCAACTCAAGAACATCATTTTTGTCATTCAAGATTGGGGTTCGGGCATTGGTTTTCATTATGCGAATCGCTTTCGCGAAAAGGTATCGGGCATCGTTTTCTTAGAAGCTATCGTTAGGTCTATTACGTGGGGTGATGCCAATTTGATCGAGCGTTTTATCTTCAAAAGATTCCGTCATCCTAAGAAGGGGTATAAGATGATAGTAAAAAACCACTTCTTTGTCAATCGTTTTTTACCGATGATGACCGGTCGAAAATTAACCAAAGAAGAAATGGAGCACTATCGTGCTCCCTATTTAAAAGAAGAACACCGCAAGCCCTTATTTGTATGGCCTTCGCAAATTGCCATAAGCGGGGTACCTGAGTCTAGTACGGCTATTATTAATGCCTACAATGCTTATCTACCCGATTCAGAAGTACCAAAACTAATGTTTCATGTGAAGCCCGGTATGATCATCAAGCCAAAAGAGGCAAAACAGATCAAAGCTACTTGGAAAAACCTAACGGCTATAGACCTGGGAAAAGGGAAGCATTATATACAAGAAACACATCCTCATGAGATAGGTGAAGGCATAACGAACTGGTACATCAAAACCTTCAATCAAAACAACAAATGAAAAGAGTGGAATTCAATGAGATAGGTGGGGCCGAGGTGCTTTATCTGGCGGAACGTGAGATTCCCATTCCTAAAGAAAATGAGTTGGTGGTAAAAGTAAAATTTGCAGGATTGAATCGCGCCGAAGAACTCTTCTTTCAGGGACAGTACCTGTTTCAGCCCAACTCCCCCTCACTATTGGGCTTAGAAGCCTCGGGTGTGGTAGAAAAAGTAGGTTCAGGTGTTAAGGGCTTTGAGGTTGGGGATGAAGTTTGCCTTACACCCAACATTACCCCGACCGAATATGGCTTTTTAGGGGAATACGTACTTGCCCCCATTAAGGCGGTAATCAAGAAACCTAAAAACCTTTCGTTTAAAGAAGCCGCAGCGGTATGGATGACCTATGGAACGGCTTATGCCAATCTAGTACTTCGAGGTGGTCTCGAAAAAGGGATGAATCAAACCGTAGTAATCTCAGCAGCCAGTTCGGGTGTGGGTACCGCTGGTATTCAAATGGCAAAACGCTATGGCGCGAAAGTGATAGCAACCACTAGAACAAGTGAGAAAAAGGGGTTTCTTAAAGGGCTTGGGGCAGATTTGGTAATCGCGACCGAAGAAGAAAACTTTGTTGAAGCTGTACAGGGGTATACTCAAGGAAAAGGCTTTCACATCGCTATGGATGCTATCGCAGATTCTGATTTTATGGGGCAACTTATCGAAACAGCAGGCTTCGAAGCGAAGATAGTCGTGTACGGGGCTTTGGCACTTAATCCAACCCCCTCGTTCCCCCTTTTTCCTTTGCTCATTAAAGGGGTTTCGATACAAGGATTACACTATGTTTTTCAGACCCTGGAAATCGAAGGGCGATTTGAACAAATGCGAAAAGACCTTTTTCAAGGTTTTGAATCCAACGAATATCGTCCTGTGTTAGACAAGACATTCCATTTGGAACAGGTGCAAGATGCTTACACTTACATGGCTTCCAACCTGCAGAAGGGAAAAATTACAATTGAAATTTAAACTATGGAATATTCGAGGTCATGTTGTCACACCGTACCGAATTCTGAATCTAAAACGTACGATAGAAATGGTCTTTAAGACCCAATAATTCAACTATTTGAGCCTTTTCACCAATAGAAACCATCGCCTAATTTTCATTTTTGGGTGTCTTTGAAAAAGGAAATTATTAATCTAACCTAATATCAAATGAAAGAGACAAATATTCATAACAAACCGACTTTTGCCACACGATGGGCAAAGTTCGTCATAAGATTCAGATGGCCCGTTCTGGTCTTATCGATTATTCTTGCCATGGGCCTTGCATCCCAGGGAAAAATGCAATTTGACGGTGATTACCACGTCTTTTTCAGTGAGACCAATCCAGAACTGGAGGCATTTGATGCCCTTCAAGATAAATATACCAAAGACGATAATATCGTTCTAGTTCTCGCTCCAAAAAACGGTAATGTGTTTACTAGGGAAAATTTAGTCGCCATTGAAGCGCTGACTGCCGAAGCTTGGAACACCCCTTATTCCTCTCGTGTAGATGCCATCACCAATTTTCAGCATACCAGTGCAGTAGGTGATGATTTGTACGTTGATGATCTGTCTTATGAATCAGCTTCAAAAACAGATGCCGAAATCGCCGATATTCGAAGAAAAGCTTTAAAAGAGCCCTTACTTGTGCACCGCATTATCAATGAAGAAGGTAGTGTTACCGCAATCAATATTACCGTAAGGTTACCGGGTGAAGATAGCGCATTGGAAATTCCTGAGGTGACCTCAGCGACCCGAAAAATGGTGGCGGACTTTCAAGAAAACCATCCGAACTTCGATGTTTATACTACAGGCTTAGTGCCTTTGAACACCGCCTTTTTTGAATATTCCGAAAAAGGATTTGCCCTTGTGGGCTTAATGGTACTCGTGGTCTTATTGCTGACCTTTTTGCTTACACGAAACATTTTTGCGATGCTGGCAACAATGCTCGTTTTCATGTTCTCGGCAATGTCCGCTTTTGGATTTATCGGTTTAATGGGTATTAAATTGACACCACCTTCCTCCGTATTTCCCACAATGATCCTGACCTTGGCAGTGGCAGACAGTATACATATTCTCATTACCTATCTGCAAAAAGCGAGGCACGAAGGCTATGATAAAAAAGGAGCATTGGTTGAGAGTATCCGACTCAATTTTATGCCTGTCTTTATTACCAGTTTGACCACGGTTATCGGCTTCTTGACCATGAATTTTGGTGACGTACCCCCCTTCTGGGATCTAGGGAATATCGTTGCCTTTGGCATGACGATGGCATTCTTGTTCTCTACTACTTTTCTACCGGCACTTATGGCCATCTTACCACTTTGGAAAAGAAAAAAGGCTCGGAATAGTACGAAAGCTTTAAGGATATCTTGGTACACCCGTTTCGGACATTGGGTGGTAGGGCAACCCGTGAGGCTATCTGTAATATCCTTGGCACTTATAGGCGTTCTTACCTATCTGGCTACGTTCAATGTATTCAACGATGAGTTTGTGGAGTACTTCGATACAACGGTGAAGTTCAGGCAAGATAGCGACTTTATCAACGAAAACCTTACTGGGTTCTATAATGTGGAATTCTCGGTGGGCAGTGGCGAAAGCGGAGGTATAAACAATCCGGAATACCTCAATAAACTTAATGAATTCGAAGATTGGCTCAACGAACAACCCGAAGTAGTGCATACCAATGCCTTTAGTGAAGTGGCACGTAGGGTGAATAGGTCCATGCACGGTGATAATGAAAGTTATTACCGTATTCCGGATAGTAGGGATAAGGCCGCGCAGTATCTTTTGCTCTATGAGCTATCATTACCGTTTGGCCTTGATTTGAACAACCAGATCAATGTCGATAAATCTGAAACACGGGTTACGGCCACTTTAGAGAACTCCTCTAGTGTTGAAATGATCGCTTTCACCGAAAGGGCCGAGAAATGGCTTGAAGAAAATGCCCCAGAGCCCATGCATTCCATAGGGGTGAGTCCGACCCTCATGTTCTCGAAGTTAGGGTTTCGTCAAGCCGATAGTATGTTCAATGGCAATATAGTGGCCTTACTACTAATCTCAATAATCTTGATGATCGCGTTACGTAATTTCAAATTAGGGCTACTAAGTATTATTCCGAATGTTGCCCCTGTGGTAGTAGGTTTCGGACTTTGGTGGCTTTACAAAGGAGAGATCAATACCGGTATGGTCATTGTTTTTGGTATGACCTTAGGGATTATCGTAGATGATACCGTACACTTTATGAGCAAATTTTTACGAGCGCGAAGGGAGTTGGGGTATGATGCAAAAGAGGCCGTGGTCTACGCTTTCGAGACTGTTGGTAAAGCATTGGTTACCACCACCATCGTATTGGTGGCCGGCTTCGGAATCCTTTCCACATCACCCTTTGCATTGAATAGCTATATGGCGAGGATCACCTTGATCATCATCATAGCGGCCTTGGTCATAGATTTTATCCTTCTTCCCTCTTTACTCATTTTGGTAAGCAAAAAAGAATCTGACACCCCATTAAAGGCAAAAAACTGAATACGAAAAACAATAAAATAAATAGAACAATGAAGACAAAGATTATAACAGGTATACTGGCACTTACGATTTCCTTGACTTTTGGCCAAACTGCAGAAGAAAGAGGTCTGCAAATTGCCAAAGCGGCCGAAGAAGCTGATTTAGGATTTGGAAGTAGTACTGTAGAACTAAAAATGACCTTAAAAAATAAGAACGGTCAGACCAGTGAGCGTTTTCTTGAAACAAATACTTTGGAGTTGACCGAAGATGGTGATAAATCGCTTATTGTGTTCAATAGTCCTAAAGATGTAAAAGGTACGGCGACCTTGACCTTTACGCATAAAGAAGGGAGTGATGACCAGTGGCTGTACCTACCTTCAATTGCACGGGTGAAACGTATTTCATCGAACAACAAGTCAGGTCCGTTCGTGGGTAGTGAATTCGCCTATGAAGACCTTTCTTCGCAAGAAGTTGAAAAGTACACCTATAAATTCATAGCTGAAGAGGGTAGTAACCTCATAGTTGAACAAGATCCGGTAGACCCTAAATCAGGGTATACCAGGCGATTGGTGACCTACAATAAAGACAAGGGATACCGCATTGAAAAAATCGAATTTTACGATCGCAAAAATGCCTTACTCAAAACATTGACCTATAGTGGCTATCAATTGTATAAAGGCAAGTTTTGGAGGGCAGATACCTTCAATATGGTAAATCATCAAAGCAATAAGGAAACCATTTTAGAATTCAGCAATTACGATTTCGACGTTTCCCTTACCGACGATGATTTTTCCCAGGTGGCCCTCAAAAGGGCTGGAAATTAGAATTGGACGGATTAATGATTGGTTGTTGGAAACTGGCGATCGTTGTAGCATAAATGATGATTTGAGAATCGCCAGTTTTTTTGACCAAAGATTAAGATTGTATCGGCCACCCCGTGAAACTTAGTGGGGTAATCCAAAAAGATCAAAGACAACTTCACCCGCCGATCATAGGGTATTTGGTATGATGCTTTGATAGAACGATGACAATGAGAAATGCGATTTTAGTTTTATTCATGCTAGTTGCCCATACTTTCGTAGGGGCACAATCGGAAGTACCCCAAAAGGTCATACACGATGTCGAAGTCGAATTGGAAGGTGAATACCGCTATTTCTACAACAAGGGGCAGTTTCAAGGTCAGCAAGACCATTACCCATCAATTGCCATAAGACCCGAGTATTCCGCCGAATGGAATAAAGGTTACGAAAGCATAAACTTTAAAGGATTTGCCCGTATAGATAGGGATGAGGCCAGAACACGTTGGGATATTCGGGAATTATACTATCAAAAAGCCAAAAATAATTGGGAATTAAGCATAGGGCTCCGAAAAGTCTATTGGGGCGTTGCTGAAAGTAACCATCTTGTCGATATCATCAACCAAACCGATGCCGTAGAAAGTTTTGATGGTGAGGATAAGCTCGGGCAACCTATGGTACAATTCAGTTGGATAACCGATGATTGGGGAACCTTTGACTTTTTTTATTTGCCCTATCATCGCAAACGTACCTTTGCAGGTGATGAAGGGCGATTGCGTTTTGGAACCGTCATCGACAATGATGATTTGAACTATGAAAGTGGTGCGGAACAGTGGCGACAAGATGTCGCCATACGTTGGAAATATTTCTTGGGTGCTTTTGACATTGGCCTGTCACATTTTTATGGTAATGGCAGGGAACCGCTTTTCGTGTTTACACCGACCGGGGGGATCAATGCATTTTATCCGGTAATCAATCAGACCGGATTGGATGTGCAAATAACCCACAATGCTTTTTTGTGGAAATTGGAATCCATTTATCGTAATGCGGATGCACAAGACTTTTTGGCAATGGTGGCGGGTCTTGAATTCACTTTCAGCAATATCGATGGCAACGGACTTGATATTGGCCTATTGGGGGAATACCTCTACGATGAACGCGATGAACTTGCTTTGACGGCACTTCAAAATGATGTGTTTTTCGGAAGTAGAATAGCCTTTAACGATATTCAAGACACTTCGATACTTCTTGGTGGCATAAAAGACCTGAAACAGTCGAGTACCATTTTCAGTGTTGAGGCCTCAAGGCGTTTTGGCAGCAGCTGGACGGCCGAAATTGAGGCTAGGGTTTTCAGTGATATTGAAACCTCTGAACTGATACTATCCAATTTTCAGGATGATAGTTTTCTACGATTACGAATTTCAAGGTTCTTTTGAGATGGGTACGATTACCCTTTTCAATAGTGTTGAAAGACCTGTGAACATTGTTCAAGATGCTATTAGGGAAGGTTTTTTGGTTTATAAAGATCAAGGTGCTATTTCGGTTTTTTCCCATTCGATGCATGGGTATTTCCACTATGCGGAACTGAATACGATGGCTTGGCCAAAAGAGTTGTCCCATATCTCCCTCAGCATTCAACTAAATAGCACTGCTAACATGGGAAATCGTACATTTATACGAAGTACCATAAAATATAAGACGACTACAAAGTTCTTTTTATGGGGATTAGCACAGAAGATTGTTCTAAAAAAACAGATACGCGCAGCGGCATCCAGGCGTTTTCATGAATTCAAATACCGGTTAGAAAAATGGCTTTAGCAAAATCATTGCTTTTTATTCCAGATATTTCAGGATTCACCCATTTCGTACAAACCACTGAAAAAGAGCATAGTGAACATGTTATCGCAGAGTTGTTGGAAGTACTTATAAGTGCCAATACGCAGTCTCTACGTCTTGCCGAAGTTGAAGGGGATGCCTTGTTTTTTTATAAAGAGGGAAACATTCCCTCACAAGAAAAACTCTTGGCCCAAGTAGAGACCATGTACACTGCCTTTTACAGTCATTTAAAAATGATGGAGACCAATCGGATCTGTCCGTGTAATGCCTGTGCCTCGGCCCCCAATCTAGAGCTCAAGATCGTATTGCACTGTGGGGAACTTCAGTTCATGACCGTGCAAGGCAATCGAAAACCCTTTGGCGAAACCGTAATACAGGCCCATCGACTATTGAAGAATACCATAAAAAGCGATAATTATATCCTGATAAGTAAATCGCTTTCAGATGAGATAGGTTTGAAATCATCCTATCAAAGTAAATTATTCCATTTTTACGAAGACGAAGAGCGATACGATGGTAAAAAAGTCTCTTTTCTTTATGCCGAAATAGAAGTGGCCAAGTTAAGTCTTCTCGGCTTTGAAACCCCAGAAGTCGTTATCACGAATAGACCTCCCGATTTTTTTACGGAACGGGAAATGAAGGTCGATGGATACGAACTTTTTGAAGTGATCACCAATTATCGATATCGACATTTATGGGTAGAAGGGGTAGAGGAATTCGTTTTCGATGAAAATGAAGTTACCCGTGGGGGCACGGCACACGTATGTGTTATCAATGGAAAGCACTTCAATTTTACAACCGTCGTAAAAGATGTGCCAATACATCAACTCGTCTATGGTGAACTTACCACAGATCCCCCACCGGTTGAAAAGCTGTATCAGTTTTATATTATTGAACCCATTAATGAAGGGCTTGCCAAACTTCGTGTAGAACAGTTTTATATTACTAGCAGTATTTGGCAAAAATTATTGATGGCGACCATAGGCAAACGTCAGTTTACGAAGGGGCTCATTGCCTCATTGGATAAGCTAGAATGGTTCATAGCAAATAGGCATACACTTAAAACATAGTCCAATTGTTGGTATTGCATTACTTCTAAAGGATTTATTGGTCTTTTCGTACAAGGTATTGACCCAATAGTCACATTGTTTCGTTTTAGGCACATCTACTTTTGAGTTATTCAAAAAGATAAACAAGAGTGGAAATGAGTAATAAAATCCCAAATGTAAATGCATCGACTGAAATAGTGATCGATGTTCCCGTAGATGGTGTATGGCAATTACTGGCGGTAGAATTCGCGGACATTGGCAAATGGGCATCAGGGGTTGATGCATCAGAGGGTTCAGGCGCACCTATTAACGGAAGTACCTGTTCTGAAAGAGCGTGTAAAATCAGCGCGACGGGTTTCAGCGATACCAAAGAGCGCATCGTTATTTACGACAAAGGGGGCTATCTTCTAAAATACACCCTTTTCCACGGTTTGCCCGGTTTTGTAAAAGATGCCTACAACACTTGGCAATTACTCCCGAAAAATGATACTACCACCCTCGTAAAAGCTCATACCGAAATGCGGGCAACGGGCATTATGGGCGCGATGATGAAAGGCTTTATGACCAGAAGCACACAAAAAGTACTCGTTGCGATGTGCGAAGAACTAAAGCATTATGCTGAAAATGGAGAGCCGCACCCAAATAAGGTTAAGGCGATTGCGAAATACAATAGAAAAAAGAAGAAGTAAAAATCCCAAAAGAAATAGAAATGAAAGAAATCAAAAAAAATGGGGCATTGCTCCTTGCACTTATCTTATTTTCAGCTTTTGTGCCAAAGATAGGCACAGTACAAGCTGCAGACAAAGACAAAAAACCTAATGTCGTTGCAACGGCAGAAACGGTCATCAATGCGCCCATAAATGACGTATGGGCCGTACTGGCAGAAGACTGGGCAGGTATTGGCAAATGGTCGTCGGGTGTATCGCACTCGCAAGGCTTTGGAGAGCCCATAGGTGGCTCAGACTATACTATAAGAGCTTGCGAAATTACAGCCGCTGGTTTTGACGACACAAAAGAGCAAATCTTAGAGTATGATGCTGAAAATCATTTGATACGCTATGAGCTTGCCGATGGTCTACCTGGCTTTGTAAAAGACGCTATCAATGTATGGACATTGGAGGAAACCGCTGACGGCACATTGATCAAAGGAAAAACTACGATGCGTGCCACTGGCATTATGGGTGGTATGATGAAAGGTATTATGAAAGGCGCCACGCGAAAGGCACTTGAAAGTATGGCCCGGGAGCTGAAGCATTATGTCGAGACCGGTGAACTGCATCCTGATAAAATTGCGTCAAATGAAAAAGTTGCGAAGAAAGATGCCAGAATGCGCAAGAAAGTGGTCACCGTTGAAGTTGAGCAAGAAATAGGGGCACCGGTTGATAAGGTATGGAGTATCATTGGGGAAGACTTCGCTAAAATCTCTGATAGTAATCCAGATTGTCCCCATTCTGAATGGGCAGAAGGGTTTGATACTGCTGAAGTTGGTGCGAAGCGTATCATGTATATGACGGATAAGCGCGATAACAAATACTTTGTCGATGAGATAGCAAAATACGATCCAGAGAACCACCATATCACCATTGAGGTGGTCAACAAAGAAGGATTTCCCCTGAATGTGGAATATACCTGGGTCAATATGGACGCCGTTGAAATTTCAAAGGATAAGACACTTTTAAAAATTCGTTTTAACTATCTTACTAAACCGCGTTTTCTTAGGGGTTTTGCCAAAGGTAGTATGCGAAAGGCATTCCAGAAATATGCCTATGGTATTGATTATCACGCCAAGACCGGCGAAGTTATTGACAAAGAAAAGTGGAAGGAGATTAAGCATTTATATAAGTAAGACTGTGATTTTAACACAACGACATTTGGAATTAAGTGGAAAGGCCGTTATCAGCCATTTCACCTTTACGCCTCCATTGATTGCTGCTGCTGATTTAGATAATATGGCCTGTTTTATATTTCCCATTCAGACCAAGGGCAGTCTCTATCGTGCAGATGGCAAAACTGAGGTGTCGAGTGACCAAGGCGTACTTATGAAGTGTGGTACCTATGTGAACAAATGGGAAGGCATCGATGAAAAAAAAGTAAGCGAGGTCGTCATATTAAGACTTCATCCTGATGTAATGCAAAAAGTGTTAGAGTCTACGCCAGTGCCAACTGTGAATGAAAAAGAGCTAGCTGGACCTATGAATGCCGTCGTAGAGCTAGATGTATTGCTATCAAAATATTTAGATGGTCTTTTCTTTTATTTTGACAACCAAGAATTAGCTACCGAAGAATTAATACGACTTAAAATCAAAGAACTTACGTTATTGCTAATTAACAGCAGAAATCCCAACCCGATTATCGAATTGCTCTCTTCGCTTTTTAGAAAAGAGAAATACACTTTACAACAGATTGTGGATGCTAATTTACTGGAAGACCTTTCACTCAACGAAATGGCATCGATAGCCAATATGAGTGCTTCCACGTTCAAGCGAAAATTTAAAACCGAGTTTGATACCACGTTTTCTAGATACATAATGGCCAAACGGTTAGAGAAAGCAAGTGATTCACTCATCAGAAAACCCAAAGCCACCATAGCTGAAATTGCTTATGATTGCGGATTTAATGACCCGGCGTACTTTACCAAATCATTTAAAAAGCAATATGATATGTCCCCGACTGCGTATCGAGAAACTAAACTGAAAAATACTATTGCGAGTTGGAAAGGATAACCTAAATAAATATCAAAGTGGTATTAATTTTTGTCGGACAGTCGCTATATATTTTACCTTGAACCAATCGTATTTTTTATGAGTACCCAGTTCTGAGGTAGCATTTGAAATTCAAGTGAGATATCTAAAGTTTCAATAGAATGGTAAAGAAAAAGTATCTTAGAAATACGAGATAAAATTCTGGGAATGAATACTTTTCATGATTTTTAAGTTTTGAGGTTATTCAAAATGTTTCTCCACGATTAAAGAAAATTGCCCTACACTACATCTCATCTTGTTTTTACAACAAAAATTATCTTCAATTGAGCATGTTGTGTAGTTTCCCTTGGTATCATATTCCCTCAAAAAATGAAGCCTTTTTATTATCTATCCTTGTTTTTAGTACTAGGTAATTTTCAATCATCACAAAGTTCTAAAAAGGAATCGGAAATACCTGCAATAGAAAAACTTTTGATAAAAGCTGAAAATTTATTAAGTGCAAACAAGAACGAAGAGATTCATGAAATAGATAATAAAATAATGCATTATTTAAGATATGCTGATGATAAAAATCGTATTCGATATTATCAGTTTAAAGGATCATTTGAGCAGAAGAAAAATAATTTTTCAGCCTCCCTTGAATATTTCAAGAAAGCTCTGGACTTGACGCAACCTGAAAATGAACTTAACCTTGCTATATCCTACCATGGTATCTCCCTTTACTATAAACACCTCAATGATACGGACAACGAGGAAAAATTTCTTTTAAAATCATATGAATATGCAAATTCGATAAATAATAAAACTTGGATAATCCATTCAGGTACCGGGCTTTTAAATCTTTATAATGATATTGATGATGAAAAAAAAGTTGCATTCTATATCAATAAAATGCAACTTTTAGGGGGTTCACATACTGCTGTACTTTTAGCGATAGCAAATATTCATTTAAAAAACCAAGAGTTTCAAGATGGAATGAAAATTATTTGGGATGTGATATTAAGTGATCCCGATTTTAATAACAAGGAAACGATGTATGCCCTGATTAATGTAATAGGCATTCATATGGATATGGGTGATTATGATAAAGCCAAACAGATTATCGATATCGGACTTTTAAATCCCGAAAAATATGATCCACTTGTAGTAAGTTTCTATCGCTTCTTTAATGGATTGATTTATCATAAGACAGGCAATTTCAGTGAGGCTCGTAAAGAATATACAACTGCATTGAAACTTAGTAATGATATGGGCTTGCAAGAAAGTGTTTTAGAGTACTTTTTTCAATTGGATAGTTCTCGTTGGACCCCGGATTATCTATCATCTAAAATAGATGAAAAACTTTTTTCGACATACTTAGTCAATACCCCTACTGCGGCGATTATTGAACAAATAGTAGCATACAGGTCCTTTTCTTCATCGGTACAAAAGCAAAAAGTAATCGATCAAGCGCTTCTATACATTCAATCACACCCTGAAATTCATAAATCAAAATCACTGTTACTATTACGCGAATTCACCAAAGACCAGGATATTACTTATCGAAGACCTGAAGTTGAAAAAATAATAAACCTATTAGAAAAAGATGAATCTGAAAGGGTAAATACGTTGATGAAAAATTATTTATCCATAAATAATGATGTCTTTGAAAAAAGATTATCAGATAACAAGAAGCTTTTGGATGAAAAAGAGTTTATCATCCATCAAGAAAAGATTCGTACAAACAATGTGATAAAAGTGATTTTTGTAATTATCGGCATCTTATTTATAATTTCATTCGTTTTGTTTAAAATTTATAATGACGCAAAAAAAATACGAAAACTAAACGCCTCGATTACTGCCAAGAGTGAAAAATTGGAACAATACTATGAAGAATATGAGAGTTTACTTATGATTTTAGGACACCAAGTAAAGAAGCCCATTAATCAATTGCATTATAGTTTTGAAGGTATCATAGAAAAAACAAAGCACTTCAACGATGAAGACCTTAACTTCGTACTAGGCGTTATTAAGAACGATACCGCTGAGCTTTCCAACAGGATCAAAATGATATTGACCTTAATTAAACATCGCTTGGAAAATTCCTCTATTTTGATTACAAAAGTAAACCTAGGTGAATTAATAATGGAACGACTGGTGTATTTTGAAACTCATTTTAGAGAGTCAAATATTCAATTTAAAATTAATATTGCGGAAACGGTGTGCACCCAAAGTAATAAAGAGTCACTGTCCATAATTCTTGACAACCTTTTTGAGAATATAAAAAAATATGGGCTGCCCGGGGAGAAAATCGAATTAAGGGTGGCGGAAACAAGGGCTGGGATTATTCTAGAGATTGTAAATAAATTTTCTCAAAGCATACATCAACTAGAATCACGGAAAAATACCAAAAGTGGGCTGGCACCTAGTTTTGGTCTCGGTCACAAGATTATACAAAGGTTGTGTTCCATGTTAAAAATAGAGTACCAGTTTAGTAAGACAAAAAACCTTTACTCTACTAAACTTGTTTTCAGCAGTTAGGCTGGTTTGGGCATTCCAATACTATTGCTCTACAAAAAACCGATATCAAAAGTTGAACATCGTACTTCCTTGCGCGATTCGGGTATTTTAAATCGTCGTATACTATCGATGGTATATAGTACTCTAGAAAACAATTGCCCTTAATTGGTCAAAATAATCCCTGCATCACTTAATCTTTTTAGACACTGATGAAGTTACGGATTGTGCCCGTATTGATCAGGCCATATTGGCATAAGACGCTTTGATACTCGATAAAGAAAAGTACTAAGTCCATTTCCATGAAACGGTAAGGGGGTATGCTAACGATTTCTCGCCACTTCTTGACCTTATTAATTGGGCTAGTGTAGCGCATATCCTACCAAATAATTATAAAAGGGTACCGTATAATAAATTGGGGTTAAGAAGGCAGCCTCAGTCACCTAAATTTACCCCCAGTAACAGAATACAAGTACAAAAACATATCGGCTTAACCTACTCTGAAACCTTGCCAAGGTCCCTGGCATGGCAGTTAAAGAATCTATTACCGTAAACAGTAATGGATTTAGATTTAGAGGGAACCCAAACCCTCTAAATCCACTGCCAATGAAAAATGTATTCATGTAGGAAGCTTGATAAACATTTTTGAATTTGTCCTCAAAAGGTAAAGTATGCGATTTATATTCTTTTTTTTCATTGTGCTGACGGTATCATTGGCACTGCCCGCCCAAAGTATAAAAATCAAAGATCCTTTTTTTGAAAAAGAACTGATTAGGCTATGTGTCGATACAAATGGTATCACTGGTGATATTCTTAAAAAAGATGCCGAAAAAGTAAAAAACTTACGAATTGTGAATGATGGTATCAAGTCGATTAAAGGACTAGAAGGATTTGTAAAGTTGCAATACCTTGAGTTACAATGTGCGAAGCTTAAAGGAAGGTTACGACTTAATTTTGCGAAAAGGCTCTCGGTTTTGGATGTACAAAACACGCCTCTTGAAAAAGTTGTTATTAACGGGAACCAAAAACTGGAAGTACTTCATCTTAAACACTGTCAATCGTTAAAAACATTGAATATCTCAAAAAACACTAGGCTGGTTACGGTAGATATTATCAATAGCGGTATAGGGGAATTGGATTTGAGCAAGAACACGGGCTTAAACAAAATATGGGTCAAAGAAAACCGGAACCTAACTTTTTTAGACTTGGCCAATGGTAAGAATTCATTTATAGATCACCTCTTGGGTATAGATATCGATATTACCCTGAATCCTGTGCTAGAAGTCGTTCTGGTAGATGATCCTATCAACGCTGCGCTAGGGCACGAACCCTATACATCACAAGAATGGGCAAAGGATGCCAAAACCAACTTTAAGGGCAAAACGACCTTTTGACTTACCCCATGAATAAAATTAGTTAATTGTATAATAAATGAAACTACGCGCCATTTTTCCAAGCGAGAATACGTACCATGCCCGAATACCCGTAAAATTGGCCAAAACCTTTAAGGGAAAATCATGCTATGCAGTAATTCTGTTTTCAATACATCGGGGGGTTTTCAAAAAGATAACTATGGGTACATGTACTACGAAAGTGTCAACCAAACATCTTGATGTCAAATTCAGCTTTCTTGGCCCTCGATACATTAAGCGTATCTCCGTTTGACATAATGACTTGGGGCAGTTTGGTCTTGATGATTTTGCGGACTTTATTCTTATTGATCAAGAAAGACTGATGTATTCGAATAAAGCTAGGGTTGTCTGAAAGCAACAAATCATATTCCTTAAGGGTTTTAGAAACAAGAATTGGTTTTAGGTCTTCTGCATATACATGGCAATAATTAATATCGGCTTTGATATAGATAATACTGTCCACATCAATAAGTTCAACATAATTCTCAGTTGGTATGGCCAGTTTTTTTACACTGTTGTTTAGATTTAGATGGGCCAGCAGGTTTTTTATCTGATTACTTTGAGTATTATTTTTTGAAAACTTTTGTATTGCCGTTCGTAATTGGTCTAAATCAATGGGTTTTTCCAAATAATCTATCGCGCTCAATCGTATGGCCTTTATTGCATATTTCTCATACGAAGTAATGAAAATGATACCAAATTCGAGATTTTCCAAATCGTCCAACACATCGAATATGGTGCCCGAACCTAACTCTATATCCGTTAAAATAAGGTCTGGTAAAGTTTTTTGTATACCCTTGAAGGCCTCGTCTGTATTCGAAGCAGTACCCACTATCAACAATGAAGGAAACTCTTCTTCCACCTTCATCCGTAACCAGTTTAAGGCGATTAGGTCATCTTCTATAATAAAACATCGTATGGATTCCATTGAACGATAAATAGCTTGTTAAATGTAAAAAAGCAAGTAATAACAAGAGTATACTAAAGATACGAAGTGTTTTTAATAGTTGCGTAAATGCTCGTTGCAATCTTTTTGATCAAAGGCAATATTCCTGACAAAAAGCTGAATCACTTGCTGAACACTGAAAGACCATTTCAAAATTGCCGATACGAGAGAAGAACCACTTTGTATTGGTAATCGTCCATATCGTTCAAGGTCTTGCGATGAAATCTCAGAAAGGGTTACCCACGAAAGATATACTATCCATAGAACACTTGCCTCCTTGGTTTCATGACGTGAAAAAATCAAGAAAGGAACTTAACTTAAAATCAAATATGATGAACTTCTTAAAATACTAGGCCCTTTGTAATCCTTTAAAAGCGCACCGTCTATTCTCGAAACGTACTGTCCATTGACGATGCCCTACCTACCATTAAAAGAAAATCGTGCTAAGGTACCTGCACGATTTCCCGAATAATGGTATTCAGCCCCCGAATAATAGATGTGCCTAGCAGCAAGACTGGTTAACCATCTAATTTTGTGGTTGATATGTTAAATTTTTCCTCAATGAAAACCAGAAATCTACAACTGCTTCTTTTTCTATGCCTTTCCATATTCCATCTTGGGTACTCCCAATCAGGAACCTTATCATATAGTGGCCAAGATGCGTTTGAACTGCCTAGAATGCAATACGATACGGAGTATTCGTTCTTTAGAAACAGATCTCCCCAAGGATTCAATTTCAGTAATGGTGGCCTCAGGGTCTACATCATATCAGGTAGTGGTCACCGTATCAACCAATATGACCTGACCACACCCTACGATGTTTCGCAAATAGCTTTTTCGACACGTACAGGAACCTACGCTGTAGATACCAGGGCAAACTTTGGTGTCCCTACGGGATTGGAATTTAGTGCTGATGGGCGCACTTTATTGGTCACTTCTACACGCAGCTCCAATGAACGTATTCGGATCTACACCCTAGTGACACCTTTCGATATCGCAACAATCAGTACAATAACACGATCTACGAGTTTTAGTGACGTATCTTCCCTGGGGGACCTTACGTTTAGTTTAGATGGATCTAAACTCTTTTTATTGGGCAGGTCCGGCAGCGACAGCGGTGTTGCAGAATATGATCTTTCAGCCCCGTATGATGTCCGTAGTAATACCTTTATCCGTAGGATGACGTTACCGAATAATTTTGCGAGCCGCAAAATAATGTTCAATATTACGGGCGACCAATTATACATACTTGGTATCGATACTTCATCTGCTTCCAGTATTTCGAAAGTGTTGGTCTACAACCTGTCCGTGCCCTATCAGCTTGCATCGGCCACAAGGGATGTATCGGCGGATATCGATATCACCCCAGACACCCCTTTTTCTTCGGGAATGAACTTTAGTGAAAACGGTGATGCCGTATTTTTCATGAATTCGAACGGTGACGGTATAGACCGATATACCATATCCTTGGACGATTATCATGAAGATGTAAGCTTGGACAATGGAACTCTGCTGGATGATGGTTCGCCCATGGTCATCTTCCTTTCCGGAAATACCTTTCAAGATGCGGATAATGATGATGTATTGGATATCGGCACCGAGGTCATCCTACCTAATGTACCTTTGGGACTCGTTCCGCAGATTACCTTGTCCAAAAACGATACTTGGGCCACCTTAAATTTTACGGGGATGGCTCCGGACCATAGGGATTTCCACGATGTTGGCAACTTACAATTTTCCTTTACTGACAATGCCTTTGTAAACGGTACAGCTGCCCAGGTCTTGAATTCTGGTAGTATCGTGCCTTTCAACAGTGATATCGGTATTGATTTCAGCAGTGTGGATACGGGTAGTAACGGTACACGTATTTATTCCGTAGGGGAATTTGCCCGTATCACCAATGGAGATACCCAATTGGTACAAATACAGCTAAAGGATAATCTAGGGAATGACCGGCATACCCCTGGTGTACCTGTTACCTTTACGGTCTCCGGCAACGCGGTCATTTCCGGACCGGCAACCGTGTTTACCAACGCATCGGGCATCGCTACCGTGGCGATTAGTAATACTGTATTGGAAACCGTTTCCATTACAGCAACCGTAGACCATGACAATAATTCGGGTACGCCTCAAGTAGCCATCGTAAATGGCAGTCCAGCCCAAATCACCTTTATTTCAGGGGGTGCAGCTCCGGGTGGGGTTTCAAATAGCCTTTCGTTATGGTTAAAGGCAAATGAAGGGGTGTTTGCAGATCGTAACGGTAGTATTTCGGGTAACACTCTTGCTTCTGATGGTGATCTGGCACATTCTTGGAAAGATTTTTCGGGCGTACGCACCAATGATGCCACAAGTGTTGATCCTACATCAAACGGAACTGTGTACTATAACAATGCTTCACAAAACATCAACTTTAATCCGGTAATGACCTTCAGCAATACCACCCAAAATACCCTTACTTTGGGTGATGACTATCTCTTTGCCCATAAAGAGGGGCTTTCCTTGATTGCGGTTACTCGCTCAAGATCTACTACCATTCGGGGAGTCCTTGGTTTTGGTGGTGGAAATCGGCAGAACCGATACGCCCTTAGGAATTCTAGAACACAAACCCTTTTGGAATCCCCTGCCGATCACGGAGGAACATTTAGTACAGCCACAAACTCCCCCCTTCCAGCTACCTTTAATGCATTGGGCAATCCCTTTATCATGTCGGGCATTCTAGATTTTCAATCCGATCAATCCATTTATGTACAGGGAAAAAAATCAGGGGAAGTACCCATAACGCTATCGCAGATTACGGCAGATGAAATAAATGAAGCTGCTGTTAAGGGAGCGGATTCAGGCCCTTTGACCATAGGGGGACTACCTTTTGAAGACGCCAGGGCCAATTATATCGGTGCCATTGCAGAAGTTATTGTGTACAATGATGATATAGATGCCGTTTCATCCAATGCCAGGCAAAAAATAGAATCCTATTTGGCCTTAAAGTATGGAGTAACACTAGACGGCTCGGTAAACAATTATCTTAATGCGGCCGGTACATCTATATTCGATTTGGACGACGGGGCCAATGGGGGCACTGCAGATGATGGTACGGCAGATTGGCAAGATGTTTTTGGTGTCGGTAATGAGACCGCACAAGCATTGGACCAACAAATTTCCAAATCGATAAACGAAGGAAGTATCGTTACCCTTTCTACAGATCCCAATTTTACGGACACCAATGGTTCGCATACTTCGTTGTCAGATGGACAATTTTTGGTAATCGGGAACAATGGTGAACCTACTTCCCTACAGACTACGGAATTGGACATTTCAAGATATCGAGACAGGGTATCAAGGGAATGGAAAGCCGAAAACACGGGAAATGTGTCCAATGCAAACCTGAAATTTGAAGGTTATGACGATGACTATGTCGTTTTGACCAGTACCACCGGTGACTTCAGCAGCGGTACTACAGAGCTGGGCAGATTATCATCTACAGGCGAAATTACCGGGATAACCCTTGCAGACGATATCATTTTCACTTTGGCATTTAAGATCGAGGTCGGCATAGAATTTGAATTGGCAGCCGCAAGCGATCAAGAAACCAGCGGAGGCAACCTACCCAATCTATTGATTGAAGGTACATTGCCGACCGATGCTACCATAGATATTGTAATCAATAATACCGGAACGGCGGCCGTTGCCACCGATTATACCTTGGGAGGGGCCACCGGAACGTTGCCCCAGACCATTTCGGTAATTGTTCCGGCCGGTACCTATACGGCAGGGACACCCGTTCCCTTGAATAGTCTTCACCTTTCAGACGGGGTGACCCCTCTTGATTTCGCTATTCTCCCTGATTTATTAGTAGAACAGGATGAGACCATAGCCCTTACATTATCCAATCCGACAGGAGCATTGGTGTTACGTGAAGTTGCAGGAGGTGGGATGATAGCCGATCACATATACACCATCACAAATGATGACATCCCCGAAATCTCCATACTTATCGGAGGGAACGGTTTTGAAAGAAATTTTGGCACCCCCGGTAACGCTTCTTTTAATGTGGCGATTAGGGGTGGTTTGGCCAATGCCTCAGGTTCGCCCATTACCGGGGATATCCATTTTTCAGGTACCGCACTTGAAGGGGTGGATTATAATACGGGGCCTACAAGTTTTTCCATTGCATCAGCAGGGGATGTTGGAGGAGGCATAGGTGCATCTGTAGTTCTCAGGGTTATCGAAGATTTTTTGATAGAAGGTAACGAAACTATTACCGCCGTTATTTCGAATGTATCTTTTGGAAGTATACGAACAAGTACAAGAACGGTTAGGATAACCGATGATGACCGTATTGATGTATCCAGCACAGGAACCTCAATAAGCGCTGCGGATGGAACGGCGATTGCAGACGGTTCGGATACCGAGACTATCACCGTACAGTTAAGGGACGCTTCTGGTAATGAACTCCCTATTTCAGACATTTCGGTCAGTTTCGCCGTGACGGGCAGCGCAATACTTTCCAATAATACCGCGGTTACCGATACCAATGGTAGGGCAATTATTACTATAACAAATAATGTAGCGGAAACCGTTGACGTTACCGCAACGGTAGATGGCGATGATGATGGAGCAACCCCAGAGGTCGTCGTTGTTAACGGTAGCCCTGCACAAGTAACCTTTGTCCCTGGTGCCGCCGACCCCAACAACGCCAACACGACGATAACGGCCACAAGCCCGGTGATAGCCGATGGCATATCGACCAGTACCATTACCGTACAGCTTGCGGATATGAACGGCAACCTATTGACCAACAGTGGTGGTACGGTAGTACTGAACATAACGGGAAGCGCCGTACTGAGTGTTGTGACCGACAACGGTGACGGCACCTATACTGCGACGGCCACCAATACCGTGGCCGAGACGGTGACGATCACCGGTACCCTTGATGGTGCGGACATTGCAGACAGCGCACAGGTGACCTTCATCAGTGGAAATGCCGACCCCAACAACGCCAACACCACGATAACGGCCACCAGCCCGGTAAGGGCCGATGGCATATCGACCAGTACCATTACCGTACAGCTCGCGGATACAAACGGCAACCTATTGACCAACAGTAGTGGTACGGTGGTACTGAACATAACGGGAAACGCCGTGCTGAGTGCCGTGACCGACAACGGTGACGGTACCTATACCGCCACCGCGACCAATACCGTTGCCGAGACCGTGACGGTCACCGGTACCCTTGATGGCGCGGACATCACAGACGGTGCACAGGTGACCTTCATCACTGGAAATGCCGACCCCAACAACGCCAATACGACCATTACGGCCACAAGCCCTGTGATAGCCGATGGCATATCGACCAGTACCATTACCGTACAGCTCGCGGATACGAACGGCAACCTGTTGACCAACAGTGGTGGTACGGTGGTGCTCAACATCACGGGAAGTGCAGTACTTAGCACTTTGACCGACAACGGTGACGGTACCTATAGTGCAACAGCAACCAATACCGTAGCTGAGACCGTAACGGTAAGTGGGTCTTTGAATGGAAGCACTATAGCAGATACGGCTACCATCGATTTTATAGCTGACGGTATCAGTGTGGGAAATTCCGGATCTTTATTAAGTGGAACGAATACCATACGCCAAGCTAATGGTGTAGATCAAGCAAGCCTAACTGTCCAACTACGGGACGCCAATGGCAATGACATTCTTCTGGCCGGTGTGGCAGTCACATTCGATACCGATTTGGGAACCTTTAATACGGTGTCCGTATTGACCAACGCCAATGGAACGGCCACGGTGCTGTTGTCAAGTCTCATATCAGGCACAGCAACTATTACCGCCACCCTAGATGATGACAATGATGTGGGCACGCCACAGGTAACAGTAACCAATGGTAGTCCAGAAACTGTCGTCTTTACCCCCTTTGACTCCGATGGTGATGGCATCAACGATAGCGACGAGGATCTTGACGGTGATGGTGATCCCAACAACGACGATACCGATGGTGACGGCATACCGGACTACTTGGACCCGGACGATGACGGGGATGGCATCGATACGGCAGATGAGGATGTCAATGGTGACGGTGACCCTATTAATGACGATACGGACAACGACGGGATACCCGATTATCTTGACCCTACCGATGATAGTGATATGGATTCCGATGGGGATGGTATCAACGATAGCGATGAAGATCTTGACGGTGACGGTGATCCCAACAACGACGACACCGATGGTGACGGCATACCGGACTATTTGGACCCGGACGATGACGGCGATGGCATCGATACGGCTGATGAGGATGT
>CANNDD010000001.1 GCA_947503285.1 uncultured Croceitalea sp. | reverse complement strand
GATGGTGACGGCATACCGGACTATTTGGACCCGGACGATGACGGCGATGGCATCGATACGGCTGATGAGGATGTCAACGGGGATGGAGACCCTACCAACGATGACACCGACAACGACGGAATACCCGATTATCTAGATGCCCAAGACGATAATGAAATAATTGTTTACAACTATGTTTCCCCAAATGGCGATGGTGCCAATGATGTGTTAATGATTACCGGACTAGGGAATTCGGCCAATGCCATAAAGGTTTTCAACAGATGGGGTGTGAAGGTATATGAAACGAAAAATTATGGGGCGAACAATAACTTTTTTGATGGAATATCGGATGCGAGATCAACAATCAATACTTCCGACGGATTACCAGCAGGCACATATTTTTATCTATTGCAGTACAAATTTCCAGATAGGGGTTTTGAGACCAAGAGTGGCTATTTATATCTAAACAGATAATCAAATAAAACTAATAAGAAATTAAGTTGAATAAAAATAAGACTGATAATGAAAAATTTTTATAGCATAATTTTTATTGTGCTCATGACACTTACCTGTTCAAAAGGGATTATGGCACAACAAGACGTACAATATACGCAGTATATATACAATACCAATATTGTTAATCCTGCTTATGCGGGTACCAGGGGTCTCTTAAATATAACGGCATTGCACAGATCACAATGGGTAGGTCTTGAAGGCGCACCAGAGACACAAACACTAAACTTGAATACCCCGGTCGGGGAAAAGGGGATTGGCCTGGGTTTTGGTCTTGTAAATGACAATCTTGGGCCGGTCAGCGAACAGATATTCAATATTGATATATCGTATAGCATAAAAACATCTAACGCAAGCACCTTGGCTTTTGGTATTAAGGCGGGCGCTAACTTACTTAATGTAGATTTCAATCAGTTGGAAATTTTCGACCCCAATGACCAGAATCTAATTGCCGAAGTGGACAATAGATTTTCACCGAACATTGGAACGGGAGTCTATTATTTTTCAGATTACTGGTATTTGGGTGTATCCGTTCCGAATATTCTAGAAACCAGTCATTTCGATGGTACCAGTACTTCTTTAGCCAGCGAAAGGCAAACGTTTTATTTAATTGGGGGCTATGTGTTCGATCTTTCGTACGATTGGAAATTTAAGCCAGCTATCTTGACAAAAATTTCATCGGGGACACCCTTCTCAACAGATGTATCCGCTAATTTTTTGTATCGCGAGAACCTTACCTTGGGTGCATCTTATCGTTTAGATTCGGCAGTTAGTGCCTTGGTAGGCTTTCAATTGAACAAAACTTGGTTCATAGGATATTCTTATGATACGGACACTACGGATTTAAATAGCTTTAATGGAGGCTCCCATGAACTACTTCTACGGGTGGAAGTGGGAAGAAAAGCAAGGTGTGGTTGCTTTTTTTAAACAGCACCATCAAAAAACAGTTCGTTTCAGGTTTTGTAAAATGCAATAACCTTAATAACATCCTATTTAGACTAAAAAATAATTGACAAAGCTGATAATAGGGTAAGTATGTGGATGAAAGCGCATTTTATTTCAAGGTAACCCGAAAATTGAATCCGCGTAACAGTGCTGCCCAATGAACATTATTCGATATGGAATGAGGTCATAAACTACCTTTTTTGGCATGATCATGCAATACCGGAAAAAGTCATAAATACCGCCACTAATCCCTTAAAATAACAAGGTGATGGATGCTGCCCACTTTGCAGAAACCCATTCTTCTGAATAAAACCTGACAAATATCAAGATTTATAGAACTATGAATATTAATAAAAATACGTTTCCAATAAGACGAATCTTTAAGATAAGACGTTTAGCGGACATTCCTTCGGTATCGATTTTATTTGGCTTTTCGTATGTGCTGGCGATAGTAATTTACATTATAAGCTTCAATGGGGAATTACGGCCCGATATGCAAACCAAAATTGTGGATACCAGCACTACTAATTCTAAAGTAGAAATTCCCTCTGAAGAAAATGTGGAACGAAATCCCTTGTGGATTGATTTTCTTTTTGATGATGGAGGCACGACACGGGAAAAATGAAATTCTGATTTCATCAATAATTAGGAAAGCAAAAAAAAATGGATAGTAGGCGATAGAAAAGTTGGTTCTAAGTTAAATATCAACATATAGGTTTACTTAGATCATGCGTTTTTTAGCTTTTGAAAAAAGATAGGTACTTCGACATATTACGGTTTTAAAAAGTGAAATCATATTCTTTTATATAGGGCTATATGGCATAATCACTTCAATCAGAAAATCCAATAGCCTAAAACCGATTACGGAATATCGTATTTCATTCAAAAAACCTGTCTTTGATCCATCTACGATTTTCTGACCGAGAAGGTAATATTTAGTATTGACAAGTTAGTCTTATCACAATCAAATCACCGTTCACCCATCTTAAATTCAGCGGCTTCAGTAATTGACCCTTGGTCTGCAACGTGACCTTGGGGTTAGAAGGGGTACATAACCGAATAATAGCTGGCCTTTGGCAAATAATAATTGAACATGTTTTCTGATAGTGTCGATATATACATTTGGTATTCAATAACATATAAATCAAAATGATTATGAAAATTATATCAAGATTGTCGAAACCCGAAACCGTGATAATTATTTTATACATGCTAAGCCAATACCTAATCCTTGCTCACTTTGGTACACTCTAGCACTGCCTTTGACAATGCTAAAATGGATGTTTCAATTGCCTTGAAGTCACCTCTATTGACTAAAGGCACTATGACACTAATTAAAACCTATCTAATGAAAACAATACATAAAATGACCTACTTGCTTCTTTTGCTTTTCTGCGTTTGTTGTTCAGAAATCCCCGAAAACAATGATCCCATACTTGGTATATGGGCCATTGAATCAAAGACACCTGAGGCATTAGGACAAACAAGCAGTATTCGAAGGGAATGGATTTTTAATGATGCTTATTTAGGTAGGTATCATTACTATGAAAATAACGAAATCTTGATAAGAAATGATTATCGGTGGTCAAGTGAAGAAGGATGGTACACTGTTGAATATGTTGGTAATGATTTGCCAAATGATGTCTTCAGCATCTCAACGTCAGAAGAACACATGCTGATGATTAACAGGGATAATCAAATCATCGGATTCAAAGAGTAATGTTTTATATCAAAAAGTGTTGTCAGATATGTAAACTTGATTCATACAGGTAATTTTGCAGAATACTTATATTCTAATTGGAAGTTTTTTTGTCCTTTACCACAAATCCTTTAAAAAAACATTACGAAAAATCGCCTACGGTTTACCGAGAAGAGAAATTAAAGCAGACTATCTTAAATTGGAAAAGCTAATAGAAAAAGGCTGCCCAGTGCAGCCTTTCTCGATCATCAACCATTCAATAGTCTAAGCATTTTACTTAGATGCCATTTTAGCTACATTACCTATCATTTCCTTTGAAGCCATATCTAAAAATCCATTTAACTCTTCTTCGTTCATTTGTGGGTTTTTCATAAACTTCTCGTAGGTAGAAGTCCAGACAATCATCGATTTTTTATAACCTAAATCGACTACTTTGAAATTACTCACCATACCCATAGCAGGAACCCCCTCAACTACAGCATAAGTATATGTTCTGGCAGTGTCGTCAAAGGCGAGAATATTTTCTTTGAACTTCCCTTTTCCATCTGGCGAGGTACACACTCTGGAACCACCTGTGCCCTTTGGCCCTGTGTAAGCTACCTTTGCTACTTGACTGGAAAGCTCATCAATGTTGTCCAATTTTCGCAACTCTGCCCACACGTCATCTGCAGAAGCTTCAACCACCATCGTGTTCGTAATTTTTGCATCAGGGTTTTGCGCATTCATTTGGTTAAATCCAAATAGGACTATCGCAAGTACTATTACATTTTTTAATCGTTTCATTTTGCTTATATTTTATGATTACACTATTTAGATTCAATCTCCAACAACGTGTGACAGGGTTGCCAAAGAATTTATTTTTTTTAAAGTTGTCACACCATTGCCAAAGTTGCATCCAAGTAAAAAGATATTATTATGGACAATCCTTTTTTAAAGGAATACACTAGCGACAAGACGGATATTCAATTGGTGGAAGAAGCCCAAAATGGCAACAAAAAGTCACTTGAAGACCTTATTCTTAAACATCAGCCATACATCTATAATATTGCCTGGAAAATGGTGCGTCATCCTTCCGATGCCGAAGACCTAACCCAAGAGGCTACCATAAAAATTATAACCAACCTTACGCAGTTTAAAGGCAAAAGCTCCTTTAGAACTTGGGCATATCGTATCGTGGCCAATCATTTTTTAATGTCTAAACGACGCCCAAATGAATCCGTCTTTGAAAGTTTTGATAAAATGGCACAGGGTCTTGAAATGACGCCAGACCATCCACTTACCGAACAAGAGCAAAAGGAAAACAAGGAATTTATTAAAGAAATGAACTACAGCTGTATGAGTGGGATGTTGCTTTGCCTGACTAGGGAACAACGACTTGTTTATATTCTAGGGGAAATGTTCAATGCAGACCATAATTTGGGGTCAGAAATTCTTGGGATTTCAAAAGATAATTTTAGACAACGGTTGTCTAGGGCGAGAAAAGACATCACCAGTTTTATGAATGAAAAATGTGGCTTGGTAAACAAAGCAAATCCTTGTCGATGTCACAAAAAGGTCACATTCGCATTAAATAATAAGGTAATCGACAGTAAAAATTTACTTTTTAATCGTCAGGAGTTTTCAAAATTTAAAAATGAAATAAAAGGTGATACAGATGATATGATGGAGATTATTGATGATAAATATGCTGAACTCTATGGGCAGTTACCTTACAAAAAGGATTTTGATAAAAAGACTTTTCTGGAAGACATCGTGAATGATGACCATATCAAAAATTTAATGAAGCTGAACTAATGACCTTGACTAAACAAATATCTGCCATACTCACATTGTTATTTACCTCTTGGATGCCTATGACCGCACAACAAAGTACCTTTAAAAAAGAGTTTCTTAAGAAATGGAAAAATAGTCTTGAGTACACCATAGACGTGGCAAAAAAAATGCCTGAAAAGGATTATAGTTATAAACCGGTTTCTGATATTCGGACCTTTGGAGAACAACTGGTGCATATTGGTGAAGGAATGGCATACATAGGTAATTCTGCTTTTGATTTTGAGACAGTTCCACAGCCCGCCAATACAAATGACAAGGATGAGGTCATCTCTTATCTTAAAAAGCAATATGATGTTTTAAGCGATGCGGTAACGGCTAAAGACGCCTCTTATTTTGAAGAGACCACGTCTTTTTGGGCTGGCCGGATGAGCCGTAGAAAAATAATGAATATTGTTTTTAATCACTGTACACATCACAGAGCCCAGGCAATCGTTCTTCTTAGAATGAAAGGGATTAAAGCACCTAGTTATATCGCTTGGTAACAGTATTACAGTTACACCTAAGCCTCTAAAACCTGAACAATCGTTCAGGTTTTTTGTTGCCGAGATGTCACATGGGAACTTGTTGATGAGACTCAGAATCACAAGAAAATCGAGCTTTTTGTGAATGAAATATAGCAGCGTTACGTCGATTGAGCAAAAAGTAGTGAAGCGATTGATTTTGAAGCGATTTTGGGTTGTAATGGATTTTCTAATGGGGTTTCTCGGCTTAAGTTGTCACACTGGGCCATCTTCTGAATCTAAGTTTAAACAACTGCACTGAAAGCCATACTATGTATGCTTCCACGAAAGTGTAAAAAGAATATCAAATGAAAATTAACAAAACCCTTCAAGTAAATGCACCTGCCAGTAAAGTTTGGGAAGTGCTATACACAAACTATGGGGATGCTTGTCATTGGGCGAGTACCGTAAATGAATCTAAAGAACGTGAAGTCGCTGGCAGCGACTACATCGGAAGAACCTGTTCTACAGTTTTTGGCGATGTAAGTGAAATCATCGATAATGCAGATGTAGAAAAAATGGAACTACAATACCATCTCGATGATACACCCTTTATTATGAAAGCTGCAACAGCTAAATGGAAAGTTAAGCCAAAAAGCATCAACACATCAGAAGTTACAATGGACCTGGATGTAACCTTGGCTACTGTTCCTGGTTTACTTATGGGCTGGATGATTAAGCCAAAAATGCGAAAAGACATATACCAGACCTTGGAAGATTTAAAATTCTATATCGAGACTGGTAAACAATCGGACGTCAAAATTAAATCTGACGCAAAATACTTCAAGAAAAAAGGCAAAAAAGCCGCATAACTAAAACCCTAAATATGATGAAAAAATTAATCACAAAAGGAATCGTTCTGGCCTTAATTACAGCAACTTCGATTTCTTGTGGTGAACAAAAACCACAAACTATAGAAAAAGAAGTCGTAGTAGAAGTATCTAAAGGTCTAGACGCAAAGACCCTAAAGCTTCAATACGATGTTCACGCGAATACATTCTCAAAAAATCTGTCAGACATCTCAGATGCAGAAGCTAACAAGAGAATTAATAATGCAAATAGTTTAGCTTGGATAGTAGGTCATACGCTAGACCTACAATATAATTTGGCAATGCTTACAGGTCAAGCCACCGAAAATCCGTACGCTGAACAATTCGGCTTTGGAAAGCCATTTGATGCGAAAGCTAAATATCCGTCGCTAAGTAAAATGACCGAAGACTGGGATACGCTGTCACCTAAAATTTCAGAGGCATTAGGCAAATTGACAGAAGAACAACTAAACGGTAAAGCTCCTTTTCCATTACCGATAGCAGAACAAACTATGAGAGGTTTGTTTGCCTTTCAGATGCACCATTTAGGCTACGAGTTTGGTCAGATAGGATTATACAGAAAATATCTAGGTAAATCAGCCTTTAGTTACCAATAGGAACACCTAGAATATCCCTTTAAAATTTTAAGAAAAACGTAGACACTTTAATCATAAAAATAAAAAATAATGAGAATCACAATCACAATGAAATCAATTTTGGCAATTGCGATGTTAGTCATAGTAAGTACTACGGCCACAGCGCAGAGTATGGAAAAAAAATTCAGAACAGTTAAAGTAGAACTAAAAATAGACGCACCTGCAGAGCGTGTATGGGAGGCAATGGTATTGGACTATGGTGAAATATCGAATTTCTCACCATACATCTACACATCAGAATATACGAATGGCTCACTTAAAGGTGAAGTAGGCGCGAAACGTAAATGTAATTTCAACGAAAAAGGCACGCAATGGTCACACGAGCGTATTGCAGATATAGATTCAGAAAATATGGTGATGCGTAATGTGGTATTTGATGGTGCAAAACTTCCATTGAACTTCGACAACTCACAAGCTTTTTATCGTGTGAAGGATAATGGCGATGGTACTTCAACTGCATCCTATGAATTTCAGTTTCGTACTAAGCCAGCTTTTCTTGGCGCCATCGCAAAAGGAGGTTTTAAAAAACAAATGTCTGGAACCCTTGTGGGCTTAAAGCACTATATCGAAACGGGTGAACGTGTAACAGGTGGCACCGATAAATACAAGGAAATTAAAGATAAGTATCCAAAAGCTACTGTTCTTAAGACAAAATAAACATTCAAATCTGTTTAATCACTTTAAAATTCATAGAAATGACAAATCAAGAAGTAGCCAATAGACTTGTATCGCTATTAAGAGAAGGTAAATTTAATGACGTGTATGATGAATTGTTTCACCCAGATGCAGAACATATAGAACCGCAGTCAGAACATTTTGCACACGTGAAGGGTGTAGAAGCTATTAAGGCAAAAGATAAAGCAATGCAGGAAAACCTCGCTGGTGCTGAGGGTATGGAAATAGGTGATGCCATCGTAGCTAAAGACTATATCGCAATCCCGTACAAGATGACAGCAATTTTGAAAGACGGGAATAAATGGCCCCTTGACGAGCTTATAGTTTATAAAATAGAAAATGGTAAAATTATGAGTGAGCAGTTCTTCTATTAGCAAATAGAAAAAAGAATCTTAAAAAACCTTGGCTAACGTCAAGGTTTTTTGTTTTAAGGAATTTCATATTACCAGTTATTGAGAATTTTTTGTCACGTTTACAAATTCCAGTTGTATCACTAGTATGAACCATTAGGTAAATACTATGAATTACTTTTTAAGAGGAATCTCCTATTCCTTCAACAGAAATATAGGAACGGTTGATAGAACCATTAGAACGATTGTAGGCATAGCAGCAGTCCTTGGAGCAGTATACTTCTACCCTACCAATCTATTGTACAGCTCACTTTTGGGCATTTTGGCATTTGCGCAGTTCGGAACGGTATTCTCGGCAAGATGTATCATTTGCTATTTTATAAAACAGTGTACCATTCCCACAAGTGAAAAGAAAAAGCTGGAAGCCAAAGGAATAAAATACGAACAAGTAAACTAAAGCAAAATGAGTAAAAAGAAAATTGAAACATCGCACATTGTCAATGCCCCGGCTGAGAAGGTTTGGGTCAATATCAGCAAAGCATCAGGTGTACAAGAATGGTTGCCACTGGTAGAGACCTGTAGTCTCGAAGGAAAAGGTGAAGGTGCCAAAAGAGTTTGCACTACAGAAAACGGAATCTTGAACGAGACTATTTTAAAAATAGACCACGAGAACAGAATTTTTCAATATGCCATAGATGAACAGACCTTGTTTCCTATTAACGATGTTGTCGGCACTATGGCAATAAGGGAAGAAAATGGAAAGACACATCTAGATTGGAACTTGGATTTTTCCCTTAAGGATGAAAGTATCTACCCAATGATTGAAGAAGGTGTAAATGGAATGTATGCTGCTGGTGTTGAAGGATTGGAAAAAATATCAAACTAAGAAAAATGAAAACGACGCTAGTAACTATATGCTTATTGATAATCACATTTTCAAATGCCCAAGAGATGAACCATAGAAAAGAACAGCAGAAAATGGTCAAAACCTTTATGTCGAATTACGATGGCTATGAGATGGATATCGAAGCTGCCGGACTCGCAACAATTGAAAATGCCACATTCGTTATGGAAGGAGAGCTGTACATTGCTTATGCATATGTCTCTGGTAATGAAAACCGCAAAGGAAGGATGAACCTATTGTTAACCGATGAAAATAAATTAACAGGGAATTGGAAGACTGATGCGGATAACGGAAATAGTTACCAAGGTCCTTTATACTTTACCTTTAGGGAAAATGGGGAAGCATCTGGTCAATACAATTATGGTGGAACAGACTACAAAATCACTATATTGAAAAAGAAGTAAGCCAAGAGATGAAAAAACCATTCAGCAATACACAATATTCAGATTCTGATGATTTAGAATTAATACGTGAGGCGTTAAACGGCGACCATAATAGTTTAAACAAGCTCATTGTTGACCATCAACAATACATCTTTAATATCGCCTTAAAGATGATAAACAGTATAGCTGATGCTGAAGATGTAACACAGGAGGTACTAATCAAACTAATCACGAATCTGGCCAAATTTGATAGCACCAAAGCACGATTTAGAACTTGGCTATACCGCATTACGTTTAATCATATTCTAAATATGAAAAAGCAGAAATATGAGACGATGGTAACGAGCTTTGGTAATTTCTTCGATTACATAGATAGTGCACCGGAAATTGCACTGGGTGAAAAAGAAGAAAAGGATATGCAACTGCTAATTGAAGAAAGCAAGATTTCTTGTATGGCAGGTATGATAATGTGTTTGGATAGGGAGCAACGCCTCACCTACATCGTTGGTGAGTTATTTGAGATTGACCACAATATTGCTAGCGAAATATTTGAAATCACTCCAAGTACATTCAGAAAACGTTTGTCAAGAGCGAGGAGAAACCTCTACGATTGGATGAATGATAGATGTGGTCTAGTAAACAAAGACAATCCTTGTCGCTGTTCTAAAAAGACCAAAGGTTTTATTGAGAGAGGATGGGTTACCGAAGATTTAAAATGGAACTCAGACTATAAAAAGAAGATTTTTGAGCTGTCAGAAGAGAAAGTAGATAAAATTTTATTGGAACGGGATGATGTGTACGCTAAAATTCATCGAGACCACCCTTTTAAAAATCACGATAAATCTGGGAAAGCTATAGAGACCATATTAAAAAATAAGCTAATTAATAAAACCTTCAACCTTAATGATAGCCAAGCAAGTAAAAATTAACTATATTTGTTGTATATACAACACTTAACAATGAAATTTTCACCAACAGAATGCATAAGTGCTAGAATTGGCATTTTACAGCGAAAGATTAATACTATCTACAGAAAATATTTATCCCCATTGAATATTTCTGAAAGCCAATCGTCCATTTTACTGGTAATTTACCAGAGTAAGGAAGTAGGACAATCTGAAATTGCTACGATACTCAATTTGGAAAGGTCTTCTTTATCGCGAAATATGGTACGGTTGGAAAAAAATGGTTGGATACAAAAAAACGAAAGCTATCACCCTATTTGGAGTTTATCCAAATCGGGAAAAAGCTTTATGAAAGCGGTATTGCCCGCTTGGGATAACGCTATGAAAGAAGTAAATAGTTTAATGGGCACAGAAGGATGGAAGTCGTTCAAGAATTTTGAAAAATCACTTAATTAAATTTTAAAGTAATGTTGTATATACAACTTAAATGATTCATTATGAAAGCAGAAATATTAATCACTGGTGCAACCGGTAAAACAGGAGGACACACAACACGACAATTTTTAGAAAAGGGAATTCCTGTTAGAGTGCTTTCGCGAAAGCGCAGTTCAACTATCGAAGAGTTGGAAAAAGCGGGCGCTGAAATTGCCATAGGCGATATGTTGGATATAGCATCCCTCGAAAAAGCATTTAAAGGAATCAAAAAAGTATATTTTACCTATCCCTTTTTACCAGGCTTGCTGGAAGCCTCAGCGAATATGACCACCGTAGCAAAGGCTGAAGGCGTTGAGCTATTCGTAAATATGTCACAAATAATCTCGAGTAAGGGACACGATAGTCCATCTACGAGACAACACTGGCTTGCGGAACAATTTATGGATTGGGCAGGCATAGGCGCTGTGCATTTACGCCCAGGCCTATTTCTCGAAAACCTCTTGGTGATTGCAGCCCCTACCATCGCCACCGAAGGTAAAATTTATCTCCCTTGGGCAAATGGTAAACACGCAGGTATGGCATCGCCAGATATTGCACGGGTAATCGTGAATATTCTAACAGACAGCCAACCTGAAAAGCATATTGGTCAAAAATATGTACTTACGGGTCCAACCTCTAGAACAATGGATGAGATAGCCCAGGTCATATCACAAATCATTGATAAAGAAGTAAGCTATGTTCCCATAACCGATGAGCAATGGGTAGAAGGTATCAAACAATTACCAGCTGTTTTTAACAACCCTCAATTCATAGGTCACGCTCCTGCACTTTCAGAAGATATCAGAAATCAGAAATTTGATAAGGTCACCGATGTTGCGGAACGAATTGGAAACTCAAAACTCATTACTCTTGAAGAATTCGTTACCCAATATAAAGATTTCTTTATAAATCCAGAGTTTTCAATGCAACTATTACGGTCTTTATAATGAGGAATCCATTATTCATAGCATTTCTATTTCTCACTTCGTATGTATCAATCAACGCACAAGAAAGTGATGTGCGCAAAAAACGCTCTGATTTTTCAATAGAGACAAACACCACACCTTGGGTTTTTGGTGGATATGCAATAGGTGTAAACTATAAACCGGAGAAATTGAAACATTGGGGCTTTTTAGTCGGGATTGCTGGAAACGCCGATTTCTCCCCATTTATAGTAGATGTCTTCAAACCGCAAAACAGAAATAAAGGTATCGATTGGGAAGTATCACAAGCCTACGTGGTAGCAGTGGATTACCACCTCAAGCCAAACACCAACGAAGGGACATATGTGGGACTTTTTAATTTCATTTTTGAAAATGACCTTCAAAAAAACGGTGAACAAGCTGAATTTACATCACATACTGTTTTAGCAAGAACTGGATATCGCTGGTACCCTGGAAAACAAAATCAGTTCTATCTAAACCCTTGGGGAGGAATTGGAACAGAATATAAATGGAGCGGTGAACAAACAGTAGCGAATACCACCTGGGAAACATCGGGTTTTGCCTATTTCGTCTCACTAAATGCAGGATTTACATTTTGATTAGAAAAATAAGAAAATATAGCCTTCAATTCCTATTGGTATTAGCTATACCCTTGGTTCTTGTTTTTTTGCTTAATGCTTTTCTGGTTGTAGACATACGTCCAGAAATTATTAAGGCTGGTATTACCGAAGAAATGGAAACCAAAGGTCGAAAATTGTTGACTGAAATGGAGAATGCCCACGGAAAAAACACTTGGCTCAATACCCAGACTTGGTCGGTAGATTATAATGCAAAATGGAAAATTCCCGTGGCGTGGATGGCAAATCATTGGCCTAATAATGAGCAAAATGTAAGATTTGATGCCGTGACCAATTCTTTTGATAGCAGAGCTATCTTGTTGGACGGCAGTCATAAAAATGAAGTTTGGGGAATCCAATCCTGGCAACCCTATAAGAAGAAACCCAAAGGGCAAGTTCAATTTAAGGATGATGCAAATTTGGCCTTTGGTAATCCTACTGTTCATTACTTTATAGAATTACCATTTCGCGCAAGCGGAGCATCTATTGTTGCTTATGCCGGCACGAAAATAAAAAACGATATCAAGTATGAACTTGTCTTTATTTCTTGGCTCACTGCCAAACCGAACAAAGATTCCGACCAATATGTACTCTACATAAATAAGAACACCAAAAGACTTGATTTAGCTGCATATACCGTTAGAGAGCAATTCAATTTTCTAAACAGTACGGTTACCTACCAAGACTATGTGAAACTGGATGGGATACTCTTCCCTTCAAGATTTTACAACAGAATTCCATATATGAAATTTTTGACTTTTCACGATGGGCAATTCTCCAAATGGAAGTTAAATCAAGTATCCCCAAAGGAGTTAAGGCCAAATCCTAATTTAAAAATATTAAAAGATGAAAAAATATAGCGTGACAAAAAAAATAATTGGTGGTGCTGTTGCATTTCTACTCCTCCTCATAGTAGTATCAAGCTGTAGTGTTGTGGACTTACGAACTCCATATCTTAAAGAACAGCTGAGTGATAACCCTGATAAGGTAAAATTGAAAGGCGAAGCGGTTTTAGAATCTGCCTGGAAAAATCAAGGAATGGACAAACTGGAAAATTTCAAAACCATTGAGTTTACGGGTTTGGAATCTTGGCGCTCAATGATGGGTAAAATGGCAAATCCTTGGAGGGTCAATAATGTAAATCTAACGTTCCGATACGCTATAAATACTTTTGATGGTAGGGTCGAGATAACCTCTGGAAAAGATACGGGCGAATTCTTCGGACTACAGTCTTGGCAGTACTATGAAGGAGATGAAGATTCGTCTCCAGACTTTAAAGTAAAATACGACAAGAAAAGAGCCTTTGCCGTACCGACCTATCATTACTTTACAGAACTCCCTAACCGGTTGATGCAGGCGCCTATAAAACGATATGCCGGTACGGACGAAGTACTGGGTAAAACCTATGATTTGGTCATTGTAACTTGGGGACAAGATAGTGAACCTACCAAGGAGCACGACCAATATTTGGTTTATATAAACAAAGAAACAAACCTCATTGAAATAGTATCCTATTCTGCCCACGAAGGATATTTACCTGGAAAGCATTCCCTCTTTGGGAGTATTAGATATAGTAATTTTCAAGATGTCGATGGTATTCTGATTCCAATGAAGCACGAAAGTATTTTCGGCAACATTAAAAAAGAAAAAAAACCTATTCATACAATTCAGGTTAATTCTTTCGAATTTGATACGGTTGACCAGGATATATTATACCCAAATCCCAATTTAAAGAAGATTGGTAACAATAAAATCGATACCGATGAATAACCCTAAAATCTTAGTGATTGGAGCAACAGGATTAGTTGGTTCACAAATAACAAAAATATTTGTTGGAAAAGGTCACGATGTTACCGCTATGGTCCGTAAAGAAGGTAGCACGATATCTGGCGCACCTCAAACGCTAAAATATGTTGTTGGAGATTTAAAAGACCGCAACTCCTTGGATAATGCCGTTAACGGAATGGACATCGTAATATCAACGGCCAATGGTATTATTCCGCCCAAAGGGAATGACATTGCCACGACCATTAATGAATTTGGAACGAACAATCTTATTGAAGCTTGCGAACAAGCTGGCGTAAAAAGATTTGCCCAATCATCAGTGCCTGAACTTTCCATAGGTCATCAAGTTCCAGAAATAGCCGGCAAGAGATTGATAGAACAAAGACTCAAAGAATCTTCTATGGAAGCAAGAATCGTGCGAAATCCAGCTTTTATGGATGTATGGTTGGTAATGGGAGGTTTTGTACAAGCCGAAAACAAAGACCCTCATTCAACTACGTTACGGAACTACGGCTTTATGCAGACTTGGAAAAAAATTGTTGGAAATTTTGTCAAAAACCACAATCTCTTCTTAGCACCGGGAGGTGCTAAACACGGTTCGGTATTTATAGCAACTATAGACGTAGCACATATGATTGCTGCCGCTGCTTTGAAAGATGGCGATAAGTATATGATTATAGAATCTGGCGGACCTGAATGGTTAAGTTGGGGAGACGTCGCCAATCAGATTTCAATACAAATGAACAAGAAAAAAGTGCGTGTTATTAATCTACCAGCAGGTCTAGCTCGTTTTTTTCAGTTGGTAATGCACCCGTTCTCAAAATCAGCGGCAAATGTAATGGCGCTTACAAGGATGGTAGCAACATACCAACCAAAATGGGAGTCTAGACCCGTAGTGGAGTTTCTTGATTTGCCACCGCAACAAACACTTAAGCAATATTTAGATATACACGTGAAAGCCCAAAATGATTGAAAATACTGAAATATTGTCCTTTGGCTTCCTAGTCTTGACCCTAGTTACAATGCTATGGTTGAATAGCGCTATAAAGATTGGAAAATATCAGCTTCTCGCATTTATTGGTTGGTGTACGCTACTGGCCATTTTAGCCTTTAATGGATTTTTCATTCCAGATGATAGTCTTCCTCCAAAAATAGTTTTTGCCATGCTACCACCTATTCTATTTTCAATACTATTCCCTCTAACACGCAAGGGTAAAAAGGTGGTATCTACGGCAAATATGGAACGGCTTACCCTACTACATTCTTTGAGGGTTATTGTCGAAGCCGTTTTTCTATATCAGTTGGCCAAAGCTGGTCTGGTTTCAGACATCGTGACCTTTGAAGGTAGAAATTTCGACATCCTACCTGGGCTAAGTGCTACACTACTATGGTGGTTATTTTTTAGGAAGCAAAGTATTACCCGAAAAACAATGCTGATATGGAATGCCCTATCGTTATCGATATTGTTGTTTACGATATCCCAAGCTATCCTATCTGCTCCATTACCATTTCAGCAATTTGACTTTGAACAACCAACAATGGCCATATTTTATTTTCCCTTTATCCTATTGCCGGGCTTTGTGGCTCCTACTATGATATTCTCGCACATTATAGCACTACACAAATTTAAGATTAAAACGTAATGGAAAGTTGGACAGATATAGACGGTTTTATACGAGATGATGCACTAACGGAATTAACAAAGCTATCCGCTGAAACGAAACCATTATGGGGCATAATGACACCCATACATATGATTGAAAATCTTTCCTATGGGTTCCATATGTCCATACACAACTTTCAATTTAAAGAAATAGATGAAAAAATTATACAGAACAAGCTATTTGTGATGGAAAATGGTTTCCCTATTTCACAGAGACAACGGAAGAAAGCTAATTTAAAACCTACTATTCACAATACAAACGAAGATGCCCTTATCGAACTAAGAGGATTCATTTTTGAGTTTTACGATGTCATTGGCAGTATGGACAGCTCTTTCAAAACCTCGCATTTTTACTTTGGGCCATTAGATTTTGATGGATGGCGTATTTTTCACTTTCGTCATCTACAGCATCATCTCCAGCAATTTGGATTGCTGCCCCTATCAGAGGGCAAGATGCAATGGAAGTGGCCTTCTTCTTAAAAAAACAACACAATGAACAATCAATTTTACATTAGGAAAGCATATCAATCGGAGTATAACGAGCTTGGGCAGCTTATCGCTAGAGTATACTCCAGTTTAGAAGGATTTCCAAGTTTGGAGGAAAATCCTGAATACTACGCTACCTTTTCTGATTTAGGTCGGCTGGCCGAACAGAAAGAAACCAAGGTCTTGGTTGCCGTAGACCATACTGCTAATATTTTGGGTGGGTTGGTATTTTATGGGCACGCCAAAAATTATGGCTCAGGTGTAATTGATACAGACTTCCCAAGCACTTCAGGCATTAGATTATTGGCAGTTAAACCAAGGGCAAGAAAAAGGGGTATTGGAAAAGCGTTGACGCAAGAATGTATTGAACGAACAAAACGGCTTAAGCACAATAGAATCTTACTTCATACAACGGATGCAATGAAAACTGCTTGGAAAATGTATGAAAATATAGGGTTCTTAAGATGGCCTGAACTTGACTTTCAATTAAACAATTTGACTGTTTACGGCTTTCAATTAGAGCTTAATTAGTAACGGCTATACTTTTACAATAGGAAACTTAAGTAATGGTTTGAAGCATAAATCATTATAAAATATATTTCATACCGCCAATGTCCAAAGAATAAAGGTATAACAGGGCATTCTCTTAAGCTTTTGAATTAATCATTGCTAATAATTTTTTTACGATTTAGTTTTAAAGAATGAGGTTTATTCTTAACACGTATTGTTTCCAATTCATAACAATAGATTACTTCTGAAACCAATTTTTGCAGGTAACATATTTTTAATAGTGTACTTTAAATTATGAATATCTTAAAGTACATAAAGCTTTTAATACTAGTTCTTATTCTCCTTACGTTCGGATGCAATGCATCAAAACAATCCAGATACAACGGTACTGATATTCATAACCCTGCTACCAATACATATTTGACTGCATTTATGAAAATGAGTCGAGTTCATTTGTTGTATGATAAAAAACTATATGACGTAATTTCTCGGGAGCACTTCGGAGATAGCTTGATACTTCAATTACAGACTTATAGATATGAACAAAAAGAATTAAAAGGGAGTATTTTTAATGATATTTTTTTCGGCAAATCAAACGGAGTACCTATACATTTTAAATTTTCGGAAGAAGGTTTTTCTTTAAATGAAAACTGGCAGTCATCAATCCTTCCCGGAGCGATGATTGACCAAGAGGATTTGGCATTTTATCTCAAAATGTCGGGTACAAGAAAAATATTTGGGCGTCTATGGAATTATCAACCATCAGACCTGTTATCACAATACAAAATACTATGGTATACCTCGAATTACGGTACTCGAATCAATATCACTTTCATACATCGAAGTCACACCTTCTACACAGTATTATTCCTTGATAAAAAAATAAACGGGACTTGGTCAGGCAGAAAAAAGAATTTTGAACTTCCCATTCATAACAATACTTCTTAAACTATACCAAAGCCAATAGGGAAACCAAATCAATCTTGTTAACTTTACGGCTCAAACTTCATTTAAATGAAATCCACAGAGCTGTGTATAGTACCATTGACAAACCTCAATTCAAAGGATGACTATTTACGCAAAATTCTGTCCGGCTTTCGCTCAAGTCTGCTCTCCAAATTTGCCGTTAACCCAAAGTTAAAAGTATACTCTGAGAATTTTGACCCTTATCGTGATATAATTTTTAAGGGGTTTATTGTAACTGGTGCTTTTGCAATGGTCAAAAATAAGATTACCGTTACTCTAGCCATTCTCAAAAGGGAGAAAACGGTAAAAGTGATAGTAATTGAAGAAAATAATGCCAGCTTTCCCAATTTGGAGGAAAAAATTTTAACTGGTGTAAGCACCTATGTAATCGGTCAGCGAGTTACTGGATTTTTAACTCAAAAAAATCAACGTCTTTCACAGAAATCCTATGAAAAGCTGCTCTTGGCCCAGTACTACTTTAAAAAGCACACCCCAAATGATAATGACACCGCTATAGCGCTTTACCAGAAAGTTCTTCAAGAAAACCCGAATCATTCCTTCGCACTATCAGGAATGGCTGCCACGGAGTTTCAGCAATTTCGTTATGGGGTTCACAACATCAGTATTGCTCTCAAATTAAGGGATTGGCTTAAAAGGGCATTGGAAATCAATCCTGAAAATGTACAGGCCCACACCATTCAAGCATTGGTGGCTATGTATATGGACAAGGATTTTTATGCGGCCGGACTCTCCTTTCAAAATGCGCTTCAACTTAAGCGTGACTTTGTTGATACTTTAAGGGAATATGTGTGGTATCTTCTAGCCATAGGTCAAGATGAAAAAGCATTTGAAGCTATAAACAAGGCCCTTACCTATGACCCCGTTTCCTTGGATTTGATTTGCACGAAGGCGGATATACATCGTTATCGTTCTGAATATGCTATGGCTCTAAAACTTTATGAACGTGCCTATCAACTTGATAAAGCCTATTCCAGAGCCGTTGAGGGCGTAACAGCGGCAAATACATATCTCAGTAATGAAAAGGAAGCAAAACGCTATTTAGAAATATATTCCAGACGTAGTGACAATCAATTTTTCATCCATAGACTAGCATGCGAACTGGCCCAGCATTTTGATGACAGGAAAAGTTGGGAACAATCCTTAGAAAAATTGATGACCTATAAACGAAATCACAATGAAGTGGATATCTCATCTGACCTAATGGGCGTATACGTGAAGTATGAGCCAAAAATGGCGCTAACCAACCTTCAGAAAGCCTTCGAAAATGGAATTGGTCTTGTCTCCGTCCTCCGATACCCTGTTATAGAACCCCTACGTAAAACAGATATCTATAGAAGAATTGTGGCACAATTAGATGTAGCGGTAAATCCTGAAGAATTGGAAAAATCCCAATCTACATTACTTCATATTAAGTCAGAATTGAATGAATCGTTGACCATCTCAAAAGGTTTTTTTGTGTTCGCTAAAGCCGAAGGAAACTATACCACTATCCACTATCTGAAGGATGCTAAGCTTACTACAAAATTACTCCGTTTGAAAATCAATGCGCTTACCTCCCAACTCTCCGACCCAGCTTTTATGAGGGTCCACAATTCGTATTTAGTAAATTTAGAGCATCCAGGGCTTGAATTAATAGGTAATGCCCACAAAGCCAAGTTGGTTTTTGAAAGATATGATATTGAACTTCCCATATCCAGAAGTGTGTACCCTTTGCTAAAATAATTCCTGTCCGTACCAAGCTTTTCCCTTTTAAAACAAATAAGACTTGGAAGGAGGTAGATTGACCTTCATTTGTACCTGAACTCTAAAAATCATACAAATGAAAAGATACCTTACTGCCTTAGTAATGGGCATCACGTTAATTGCATCAAACCTTAACGCTCAAAGTATTTACCCAGGCAAAGCAGCTCCACCAGAGGAAAATGTCTCCGCCGATTTTAATTACGAATCCAAGTTCGTTTCCGTCAACAATAATGAGATACATTATGTGGAATCGGGTCAAGGTGAACCCATTCTATTTCTACACGGTATACCCACCTGGTCCTATCTATGGCGCAATGTCATTGACGAAGTAGATGGTAATAAACGAGCAATAGCCCTTGATTTTCTGGGTTATGGAAAATCAGAACTTCCACAAGACGGTGATGTTTCCTTTGAAGCACAATTAGCAATGTTGGAAGGCTTTATTGAAAAAATGAATCTGGATAAGGTCACGCTGGTCGTAAATGATTTAGGGTCTTTGGTCGGATTGTACTATGCCACAAAACATCCAGAAAAGATAAAAGGTGTCGTAATGATTGAAGCTGCCTTTATGCCAGCGCGAGATTGGTTCAAGCAACTGACCACAAAGCAGAAAATGATGATTTGGATGATGCGTGGTGATAAAATGGCCAATAAATTTCTGATAAAGAGAAATCCTACTGCTATGATGATGAAACAGTTTACCAAACGTAAACTATCCGAAGAGGAATTCGCAGCGTATGCCGAACCTTTTGAAGATGTAAACAGACGACCTGTAATAATGAACGGTCCCGGACCAAGAACCTTTCCGAAGAAAATGAAATCCAAAGAACCCGGGGATATGGCCGATATCATTAATACCTATGCCCCAAAACTCACGGAAGTGACCTATCCAATCCATCTTATCTATGCCAAAAAGGGATTGATTACAAGAAAAAAAGCGGTCAAATACGCAAGGGAGAATTTCAAGAATTACAGTGAACAGTACATTGGTCAAGGAAAACACTTCTTACCAGAAAGTCATCCTAAAGCCATTGGTGCTTCCATTAATGATTGGTATAAGACAATACGATAAGTTGTTTTGATGGTTGGTGTTTAGAGCGCCTTTGCCATAACATAAATGTGCAAGGGCGTTTCCTTCCCATCCTTACCAATACATTCCTGTACAAAACAAATAATAATAGGAAAGCTTCTCTAAGTAATTCCTTTGTATCACAAATAAATTAAAATCAGAAAGATGAAGAAAACAATAGAGACATCGCATTACATCAATGCACCACTATCAAAAGTTTGGGAGAACGTAAAATCAGGTGAGAACTGGGAAAATTGGGTAGTGCTCGTCGAGAGCAGTACTATGAACGGAGAAGGTGAAGGTGCAACCCGTGTATGCAACACACACGAAAACGGCGTTTTGCACGAAACAATCACGAAAATTGATGAGGAAAACAAGGTATTCCAATACCGCATCGACAAGCAAGAAATGGTTCCTGCATCGTCTGTCTTGGGCACGCTTACTTTTTCTGAAGAAGGAGAAGGCACTCGTTTGGAATGGATTGCGGAATTAGACCTTTTGGACGAAGAACCGTTTCCTCAAATCAAAGAGATGACCTCACAGATGTATGCCGCTTCAGCACAACAATTAGAAACCATTTCGGCGTAACAAGATGAAAGCAATTCGATTTAATGCAATAGGCGGTCCTGAAGTCTTGGAACTTCAAGAGCTCGACATACCCAATGCTAAAGAAAATGAAATCATTGTACAGGTTAAAGCGTGTGGTATTAATAGGGCCGAGCTTTTGTTCTTTCAAGGACAATACCTCTTTCAACCAGAGTTTCCCGCAAAAGTCGGGCTGGAAGCTTCTGGAATAATTCACGCCGTAGGTAAGAACGTTGAGGACTATGAAGTAGGACAAGAAGTGTGTCTTACCCCTAACGTGATGCCAACCGAATATGGCTTTATCGGAGAGTATGTCGCTGCACCTATAGAAGCCGTAATCCCTAAACCTGAAAACATCGGTTTTGAAGAAGCCGCTGCCGTTTGGATGTCATACGCTACCGCTTATGGCGGACTAGTTTTTAGAGGTGGACTTCAAGACAATGCAGGTCAAATCGTACTAATATCCGCTGCAAGTTCAAGTGTGGGCCTTTCAGCGATTCAAGTAGCAAAGAACCACGGAGCCATTGTAATAGCTACCACCCGAACTACAGACAAGAAAGACTACCTGCTTGAACAGGGTGCGGATTATGCCATAGCGACCCAAGAAGAAAACCTTGCCGAAAGGGTGATGGAAATTACAGGTGGTAAAGGATTTGATATTGCCTTTGACCCAGTAGCGGGAACTTTTGTAAACGAACTGGCGGAAGCCGCTGCCAATGAATCCACAATAGTTATTTATGGTATCCTCTCCTTAGAAGATACTCCGTTACCATTGTTTCCCCTATTGATTAAAGGTATCCGTATCGAAGCTGTCCACTTGGTGTTCCACATACTGCAACACCCCGAACGGTTTGCACAGACGCGTGACCATATTTTAAAAGGCTTAGCTGAAGGAAAATATCAACCCGTCATCGACCGTATTTTTTCATTGGAAGAAGCAAAGGATGCCTTCAGCTATATGGAAAGCAACAAACAAAAAGGAAAAATTTTAATCACTATCAATAATTAATATAAATCATAGAAAAATGAAAAGAGTAAATCAAATTTTGAGCATTGCCGCATTGAGCTTGTTTACGATAACCGCTCAGGCCTGTAATGAAAAAAACACGAAAAAGGAAAAGGAAACCGCAAGTACAGAGGTTACCGAAAATAAATTACCAGACCATTCTTCCGGAGTGGAAAATAACGAAAGCATACCCGCAGATGTAAAGACGGGGGAGTTTACCATTAAGGCAGGTGCCGTATTAGAGACCTTATATTTTAATACGGATGCCAAGAACTTTGCATCCATTGCAAAAGAATATGGGAAAGAAGTTGCTAAAAACGGCGGTCAACTTGTTGCGAAGTTTGAAGTTGTAAAAAAGGATACGGAAAGACCAGTTACACACATTGCCATTGTACAATGGACCAACCCGGCCGGTTATGCCAAGGTAGCATCGGGTTCCGCTTTCGCGAAAGCAAAAAAGAGCTTAATTGATGTTGGCTTCTTTGGAGCACAACAAGATACCCCAGTGGTGTTGAGAGATGATAAAATCTACGATTTTACCAGTGCGTGGACAATTGCAACGGCACCTGAGCAAATGCCCGTGATTATGCAAGTGATGCAAACCTACTTTGGAAAAATCGGCCCTGTAATGGGTAAATATGGCATTGCGCAGACGGCTTTTGTAGGGCCACATCCAGGAGCTCCACAAACTTCTGCTACTGCGTATACCCCTCAAATGATGGGCATCTTCCAATGGAACGATGTTAATGACCCTAAGAAGTTTCAAAACGACCCAGACTTTACCGCTCACGTTGATATTCGTGATGCCGTAATGAGTAAGATGGAGTTTATTTACACCAAGGCGATTTTGTAACAATTCCCCCTAATGAAGTTCCCCATCCGCCTTTTTGCGGATAGGGAGCTTTTTAAATTTTAAAAACAATGGCAAAACAGAAAAAAGTACAAGTTGTAGAAATGACGTTCGATATCAATGCGTCCGCCGAAAAAGTATGGCAGATAACGGGTGAGGATTATGGCAACACCTATAAATCACATCCCCAAATTATCAATTCCCATTATATAAATGGCTCTACCGAAGGTTGCGAAGGAGCCGAACGTAAGTGCCTTTTTAATGAAAAAGGAACAAAGTTTCTCCAAGAAGTGCAAAAAAACTTTGACAGGGAAAACAAATCTTTTCGAAACCAATTGGTACACGTGGGCAAGTTTCCGATGGTACCCGAGTACAGTTATGCAGATTATCGGGTAGAACCTATAGATGAAAATAAATCCAAGATGCACGTGAGAATGCAGTTCCGCACCAAACCCGCTTTTTTAGGGGCTTTGGCAAAAGGACAATTAGCAGGATTAATTAAGGATTATGCCATATCGGTCAATCACTTTGCTACCACAGGAGAAGAAGTGACCGCAAAAAATTTCAAAACCATTAAAAAGAACTACAAAGCGGCCTAATCACTTTTCAGAAAATGAAAAAGTACCTCAATTACATACTATTTCTACTGGCAATATCTTTTTGTGGTTCTTGCAATTCTCAAACAAAGCGTATGAAATCAATCGATGGTCAATACCTAGTTGAAGACTATATCAAAAAATGGAAAGCCAATAAACGATACACTTTAAAAGTATTGGAGGCTATGCCCGAAGCAGACTATGATTTTAAACCAGCAGATGGTATGAAAACCTTCAAAAGCCAAGCAACTCATATCGCCAGTTGGTTAAACAACCATATCAAAAAAGTTGGCTTGACAGGTCTTACTAAAGTGGATGCGTCCTCAAAAAAGTCGCTTATGGCATCCCTAGAAAAGAACTTTGATGAATTGCTTATCTATATTGAAACCATTGAGGCTGCACAGTTAGGCGAGACTACAAGAATGTGGTATGGGCAATCCACAAAAAGCAGGTTGATGAACTTAATGGACAACCATTTGACCCACCATAGAGGACAAATGGTTGTTTATCTAAGGTTAAAAGGCATAAAAGCTCCCAGTTATGTTGGGTGGTAAAACTTCTTGGACGTATGCAAACTTCGATTACTATTATTGAACTTATAAAACAACCCAAATCAAGGGTTTTTGAAGCGCTTCACGAGTTAGTTAAAGTATACACCGAAATGGGGATTGTGATTTCCGCATCGAGTTCTAAAAGAATGAAATTGATTAGTGGCCAGATTTTGTCATCACATCATTCTTGGAAAAATTTGAGAACCATAACTATGGTTAATCTTAAGCAAACTAATGGTGGTAAGCACACCATACTTGAGGTCGTGATTAACCTTTGGGTAAAGTGTAATACGTTCACGAGCTATATCAAGCTGAAAATATATCATCGGCCGATGGCCAAGTATATGGCAAGGGAACAGCTGTTTTTCTTTAAGAGAAAAGCAGACAAATGGCTTTGAAAAATTATGGGAATTATTAAAATTTTAATGTTAACGATGGTTATGGTTTATTCTTCCCAAGGATTGGGTCAAATCAAAAGACATACCATTTCCAGTAAAAAGATGGGATATGCCATAGACTATTCTGTGGTGTTACCAAATCAATATGATAGTTCAAAAACCTATCCGGTTGTTTATATGACCGATGGCCCTACTGTTGAAAACAAGAGCAAGTTTTTAAACGTGGCAAGTGATTTTCAGCTAAAAAATCAAAAACCATTCATAATTGTTTTGGTAAGTCCTGAGCACCCAGAGACTGGTCGTAACCGTAGAAATACTGAATTATTGGCAAATCCGAACTATTTCGAATTCTTTATTTCCGAATTACTTCCGCAAGTTGAGAAAGAATATGCAGTTGCAACGACGCCATCAGAAAGGTATTTAAATGGTGTCTCTTTTGGGGGATTAAATTCACTCTATTTTGGATTGGAAGACCAGGGAAAAACTTTTGGCAATATCGCAGTGATGTCTCCCGCCATACATCCTAAACCCTATTTAAAAAAAGCTTACTCAGATACACCAAAAATGCCGATACGATTCTTTATAAGTTCTGGCGACCGTTTCGATAATGAAAAAACCACTAGAGAATTAATGGCCATTATTAAGTTTAAGGGATATGATTTGGGTTACAATGAGGTACCCCACGGACATACGATGAAAAACTGGGATAAGAATTGGTTGCCGATGTTGGAGTTCTTTTTTAAGAAATAATGCAGAAGTGATAATGCTGATTTTAATAACCCTGCTTCCACTGCATATTCGACTGCATTTATGAAAAATGAATCGAGTTCAGTTGTTCCATAATAAAAAAATCAATGACATGGATTTCTCGGTAGTACTTTGAAGAAGGTTTTTCTTTAGGTGAAAAGTGGCATCTAAAGGTAGGTACAATCAATTTGCAAAAGTTCGCCTGATTTGTTAGCTATAAATCCGTTTTTACTCTTTTTGCAATACATTGGTTTGACTTCCTTGGGTGATGGCCATTTCATTTTTATCTGGGAAAAACTCGATTACCATGCCCGCCGCATCTAATTTGAACTTATTTTTTTCATAGGCATCGAATAGCATAGGTTCTTGAGAGGCTACATTGACGATAAGCCTTTTCTTTAGTTTGGTTACCTTCAGTTTCACTGGAAAAGAGGGACTGGAATACGTGCCCAGATACGTGTTAAGCTGTTTCGAGCTATGTTCGTAGCTGCTAAAAATAGGTATATCAAAGGGTTTGTTGAACATACTCTTGACCACTACGGTCTCTATGGCGTTGAAGTCACAATCCAGTCCGTTCGAAGTCACCGCAAAGGCCATATCATTTTCCGGAAAGTATCGAAACATGGATACAAAGCCGTCTATACCACCATTGTGGCCAAAGCTTGTGGAATCAAAATAGTTGGTTTGAAATAGGCCCATACCGAATTTATCCCTTATGGTTTTCATTTTTTTCAAACTTTCATTTGATATGATCTTTCCCTGAAAGAGTGCTTGGGAAAATTGAATTAAATCTACAGGTGTTGAAACCAAACTTCCGGCCCCCAAACCGATGCTTCCATGGGTTTGGGTTTCTTGTTTCCATCGCTTTTTTCTGATAACGAAAGAATAAGCCTCATTGTTCTGAGCGGACAAACGTTCCGCATAATACGTATTTCCTAAATTCAAGGGCTTTGAAATTTCATCGGTTACTATTTGTCCGAAACTTTTATCAAACACCTTTTCTAAAATATAAGAAAGCAGCAAATAGTTGGAATTACTATATGATGCTTGCGTATCGGGCTCAAAATCACTCTGGTATTCCGATACCATAGTAATCATCTCTTTTTCGGCCTTAAACTGCGTATTGAAGCTCAAGTAAGCATCTTTTTTATCGGTAAAGCTAGGGATGCCACTTCGGTGGTTCAATAAATTTGAGATCGTTATTTTTTTTGCATTCTTTATTGAGGGAAAATAGGTATCCAAGGTTTCAGAGAGATTCAGACTCCCTTTTTCTATGGCCTTAAAAATGAGTACGGTAGTAAAGGTCTTTGAAATGGACCCGATTCTATATTTGGTATTTTCATCTGGTACATCCTTGGTTTCAATGGTCTTAAAACCAAATTGATTGCTGTAAACTATTTTATTGGCCTTATAGATAGCGACACTACCCATAAATTTATTGTTGGCTTGCAAACCATTAAAATAAACGTTGAGGCCATTAAATTCTGTGGTTTGGGTAAACCCGATATTGATGGCTGAAATTAGAATTAGTAAAAGAAAATTTCTTTTCATAATAAAAAATAGACTGTGGTCAAAAGATTTACATAGCTGTTCGAGGTTATACGTCCATACTAATGATAGGTCAATAATGAATGATATTGGAAAGCTTCTATTTGAAGTTCGATTTTCCCGTAATCAAAAACCGTTCCAGTGCCTTATAGGCCAATTCGCCCCCAGTATTTCCATTGGTGAAAACAACGAATCCTTTTTGCAGGTCTTCATACACTTTAAATTCACATTTGAAGTCGCCGTTATTTCCACCGTGACCGAAAGTATATCCATATGGGGTCTTTTCTATTTGCAATCCCAGGCCAAAGTAGCTTTTCCATTCTTCAGAGTTCAGTTCCTCATATTTATCCGTAACCGTATGCTTGTAAAACAGGTCACTGTAGGTTTGCGCTTTTAACCCTTTTCTTTGCAATAGTGCAATGGCAAAATCAGAAAAAGACTTAGCTTCCGTATGCATGCTCCAAGCCATTCCCGCCTTATTGGGCAAGGATACCTTATGCGGATAATTATCGTCATGGCCATGGGCGACCACTTTAAAAAGATGATCGCTTTTTTCAAAGAAAATAGTATTCAGTTCAAGAGGCTGAAGGGTTTCTTCATTCAAGATGGTAACAATATCTTTAGAAGTGATATGCTCAACCACCCTTTTTAAATATTCAAACCCTTCCCCTGAATAGCCAAATTCAGTTCCAGGGTCAAAAAGGATTTCCATTTTTCCGGAACGCCAGTTGGGGAAACCCGTTTTATGGCTTAACACCATACGGGCCGTAATTTTTTGATACCGGGGATCGTGTTCAATTTCTTCGAATGGTAAATACTGGTGTAAGGGTTTGTCCAAATCTATAATGCCCTTTTCGGCAAGTCGCATCACCGTAAATGCAAAAACGGGTTTGGTGATGGATGCGGCCTCAAAAATAGTTTGCGGGGTAACCGGTGTATTACTGAAGGTGTTCTCAACGCCATAGGTATTGTGGTAACTCATTTTACCGTCTTCAATGATGGCCAATGATACCCCGGGTATTTCGTAAAAATCAATATACGCATTGATAAAAGCATCGATTTCGCCATAGGGGTCTGCCGTATCGGTAAGTAAAATGCCCTTATCAGGAATTAGATCTAAGGGTTGCGCTACTTCAATCATCACATCAGCTTTCGATACGCCATTAGGCCTTACTTCTACTTGGGTTGGATTTTTAATGATCTTGTGTAGTTGGTCCTCCCCGTTATAAATGCCCCATTCGGGAACAATGGAGTACTTGCCTTTAGGAAGGTTTAGGTCAAAGAACCCGGTAGTATCTACATCTTCCCTCACCCAATATGATGGGTCTTTAGCCGAAGAAACCTTGATTTTGTTAATGGGTAAGCCTAGGGAATCCGTTTTCCATTTCAAGTATCCCTGAAGCGTTCCAATTTCCACTTTCTCCTCTGAAAGCAACATGTTGCCAAGTTTAAAAGGCACATTGGTCTTACCATCGGATCTTCTCCAAGATATCCGGGTAATATCCTCTTCAAGGTTAGGATCATCGCTATCGTAGATCATAAAGTCGAGCCCTAACATTTTTCCTGGGGTTATGGGCTCGTCAAATCGTATCATGACCTCATAATTGGTCTTGTTACCTATTCTTTTCGAGGCTACTTCAACGGTACTCCAATCTGCATTTTTGGCCAAGGGATCCCAACTTGTGCTAGCGTCGTCTATTTCTTTGTACAATTCATTAAAACTATAAACGTTGACCCCCGAACCTTTTGGTGAGTGCATTTTATCCACGTAGAGCAAACATTGGTCTTGATTATCCGTCAATGCCCCTGCATCGTCATCTACTTGATGGTTGTCGTCGGTAACGGTTACCGCGATATAGACCGAATTGTCTTTTTTAGAAAAGCCGACCCTAAAAACAGCACTCAAATCATTTGTGCCGTCCATCTCATTTTCAAGTAAGGCAGTAATGGGATATTCAGGTAGGGCGGCATTCCAATCTTCTAATCGGCCATCGATGGCAATGTTCGAAACAGGATAGGCAATGCCCAACGGAACCGAGTTTTTAGATGTTGCCATCGTTGTGGTTCGATCTTCGGTTTTACAACTTAATATGCCTAAAAGCAGCAGCGTTAACAAAGGGGTTTTGAAGTTCATTTTTAAAATTTAGTTCAACGTTGGTCAGCAAGATATCCTATCAAAGCAAAAAGCTCAAAGGTGCTACAATGAAATAGGTATCATCGCGCAAAATAGGACTTATCTATTGCTGCTTGGCATATTTCAAAGGGGTCATTCCCATATGTTTTTTGAATATCCGATAGAAACTGCTTTTTGATTTAAATCCGCAAGAGAGTCCAATGCCGGTTATGGAATGAAGTTCTACGGCGTCGGATTTTAATAGCACCTTTGCTTCAGCAACTCGAAAGGCATTTACCGAGTCATAAAAGTTACTTTTCAAGACCTCTCTAAAAAAGGCCGATAATTTTCTTTCGGGTAATTCCATCTCTTGAGCAAGCTCCCTTAAACTGATATCTGATGACAAATAGCGTTTTTCATCTTTCATGATCCTCGTATAGGTTGCCATCAATACATTTTTTTGATCATTTGCGATAACACTTGGTTTCGTTTTTGTGATGTCCGGATTCCTTAAATGGTTCTCAATCAAAAAATCAGGAAGGAATATCGTTGACTGCGTGAGTCCGTAGTAGCCCAAATACCCTATCGCTGTCACTAAAGCTATTGCGGTGATATAACTATCCCAAAAGACATCATAGGCAAACAAAAGTTCACTTAAGGTAATCAAAAGGTCAATGACCAATACCAAAAGAAAACTGTACAAAAACTTCTCAATCCATAAGAAGTCTTTTTCCCCGATTTTCGAATAGTTGTTTTTTAACGCTTTTCTCATGTTGTAAAACAATCTGAGACTTATCACGAAATAGAAGATGCCATAGAGGTCTTTTTCTAAAGCAAGCTCAATATGATCTTGGATCAATTCAATATGAAAAAGTTCCAATCTTAAAGAACTTGGTATGGTATAACCACATAAATACAGTAGAAACGGTATAAAATGAAATAGGTTTGCCCTTATCAGATTCCTTTTTTCCAAAAAAATTGATTTGATATAAACGTAGACCAAGGGCGGTATCAAAAAGCGTACGCCATCTTGCACATAATAGGTTATGAATTCCAGCACATTGATGTCACGTAATACGGCATAAAAGAATAAAAGCACATCAAGTATGGCCAACCAAATGACCCCCAAAATGTACTGTGGCAACGTCTTCTTTTTGACCTTGATAAGACCGATAATGGCAATTAGGGTGAGGATAATACCCGTAACTAGTATAAAATCGACAATGTTGCTCATTTAATAAAGGGGCTGTTCAAGGGCCTTTTAAAGGATAACAAGATAAGTCGAATAAATAGGAAATCAGTGGTTGGAAAACCCACAAGTATATCAAGACCCTCTAAGCCTTTCTTTTTAAAACCCTTAGGAATCCATAAAAAATAAAGGTATTTTATGCTTATCTTTCCTACTGTATACAATCCCATACGGAAAGTAAGTATTAAGGTTATCAATATTTATGAAAATAGCACAAATCGGTTCACTCAAATGAACACACCATTCTTAAAACAATTTGGAATCAGTTTGCCGGAATGAAGGTCAGTGCTTGCCCGTTTAAACCTTGAAATTCGATAAAAATATCAACGAATTCCCCAGTGTTTGGATTAACCCGGATTACCCTGCCGTTTCCTGTACTACTGATATATAATAGTCCATCGGGGCCAAACCCCAAGCCCCTAGGTGCGATAATCAAAGACTCCCCATTTGCATCGCGGGGGTCGATGACCTGCAATAGGTCCCCGTTTTCAGAACTGTACACCCGTACGGTACCGGGCATGGGATCTGCGCCACCTACAAAGGGAAACTCACTACTGGTATAAATATTACCGTCTAAACCTAGAATAACATCCAACGGGCTCAGGTTTTCATCAGAAATGAAGTTCGGGTCTATCAATTCACCTGTTGTGCCGTCATATTGCTGTATAGTGGCCCCGCCAATACCACTGGTAGGGTCGGCACCATTGCCTAAAAAGAGGAAATCGTCATCGAAAACAAAGCCCCTAGGGAAACTCACATCATTCGTAGCAACGAAAATATCGATGAATTCACCAGTGGTAGAATCAAATCTCACAATGTTTCCGCCAGAGCGAGATCCCAAGTATAGATTACCATCGGGCCCAAGTACGGCGCCTCCAGCATTTAAAGAAAAGTCAGTTCCATTTTCAGTACCGGTAAATGGAGGGATGAATTCTGCGATTAAATCACCTTGTAAGGAATAGGAAACCAAGTTATTGTTACCGCTGACTATAAAAAGATTGGTGTCGGCAAAACCATCGAGAATTTCCCTAGGATCGGCAATGTTGATCACAATATCCCTCGGGTCGTCATTTAGAAGTGTGGCATCATTTGGAAATTCACCTAAGAATGTTCCATTTTCACCATCAAAACGTAACGCTTGACCCAAACCACTTCCAAATCCACCAGAAGTCACCACCAAATCAAATGACACTTCAGTTTGTGGTTCTGGGGTAGGGGTATCCCCATTATCGTCATCACTACAGGCTGTAACCATTAACACTAAAGTGAACCCCAGTATTAGGCTTTTGAATTGGTTTGAATTTTTCATGGTCCTTGAATTTTTTGCGTACTTCGATTTGGTCGAGCGATTTTCTGTGACTTAAACATTTTTATCAAAAAAATCCTTTAGAAGACTTATTATATGCCGCTTTTGCACGAATTTGTGCGATACGATTTCCAGTTTGCAAATCTTGTTTACCTTAGTACGAAAGTATTTTCCATGAAAAAAAAGGAGCTAAAGAATGTCTTTGTACAAGGGGCGATTACTCCAGAATTTATAGCGAATTCTATTGCCAAACACCAATCGAAAACGACCATTGGTGCCCATGATATTTTTTTGGGGCAAGTACGTGCCGATGAAATTGATGGCAAGAGGGTAGGTGCCATAGATTATTCGGCGTACGAAACAATGGCCAATCAAAAGTTTCACGAGATTCGCGAGGCCACCTTTGAAAAGTTTGAACTCACCTGTATGCACATTTACCATAGTTTGGGTAAAGTAGCGGTAGGTGAGATCTGTTTGTTCGTATTTGTCTCTTCGCCACATCGGGCAGCGGTGTTCGAAGCATTACATCATGTGGTGGAGGAAATTAAAAAAGAAGTCCCGGTTTTTGGTAAGGAATTGTTTGAAGACGATTCATACCAATGGAAAGTCAATACTTAGCAAATGGTAGATATTACACAAAAACAAAATACCCATCGTACTGCTATTGCACAGGCAATCGTAAAGGTCGGCTCTCCAGAAACCATAACGGCCATTCAAAACAGAACCGTGCCCAAAGGCGATGTGTTTGCCATGAGTAAGGCCGCAGGGTTTTTAGGGCTGAAAAAAACGCCTGAATTGTTGCCGGATTGTCATCCACTACCTATTGAATATGCGGGAATTGAATATGAAATCGAGGGATTACAAATTACCGTAAAGGTCACCGTAAAGACTTTTTACAAGACAGGTGTGGAGGTAGAGGCCATGCATGGCGCCAGTGTAGTGGCCTTGAACATGTATGATATGTTGAAACCCATTGATAAGGCGATTGAAATCCATCAGATTAAGTTGTTGCGAAAGACTGGAGGGAAATCGGATTTAAAAGCGTAATTTTTTTGATTTTTTGTTGCGCATATTATTTTTTTGATTTCATTTGTAGTGTTATTAGCTGAACAATTGAAATCTGTTTCTTTGTTCGGGTCTTCGGCAGTTAGGAAGTCAATCGCCAAGACAGCCCTTGGAAGGGGTAACCGAAAATTAAAGCTAGCTTCCGTTTACCTATCTTCTATTTGGGGCAGTCAACACCCCTACTTTTTTGTTCCAACTACTGAGAAGCAGATTGTTATTTGATTAAGGTCATTATAGCTTTATAGAGACCCTTTTCGAATTAATTAGTATTTCCCAACAGTTAAAATGAACACAAAATATAGCGACCTGATTGGTCAAACGTATGAATTTCCTCAGGAAGAATTCACTACTCAAGAAGATACCTTAGCGTTTCATGGTATTCCTTTGGCCCAATTGGCTGCAGAGTACGGCACCCCATTAAAATTCACCTACCTGCCCAAAATTTCTGAAAATATCAATAGGGCCAAAGCATGGTTTGGTAAGGCCATGGATGAACTTGATTATAAGGGTACCTACAATTATTGTTATTGCACCAAAAGCTCGCACTTTAGCCATGTGCTTAACGAAGCATTGAAAAATGACATCCATTTAGAGACCTCTTCGGCCTTTGATATTGAAATCATCGAAAACCTAAAACAACAAGGGCTGGTTTCAAACGATACTTATGTGGTTTGTAATGGTTTTAAGCGCGAACGTTACATCGAAAACATTGCGAGGTTGCTCAATAACGGTCACCACAATTGCATACCTATCATCGATAATTATGAAGAGCTCGATTTGCTTACCAATGGAATCAAAAATCCTTTTAAGGTAGGAATCCGCATCGCATCCGAAGAGGAGCCCAAGTTCGAATTCTACACCTCAAGACTTGGTATTGGGTACAAAAACATCGTTCCGTTTTATGAGCAGCAGATCAAGAACAATGACCAAGTAGAACTGAAGATGTTGCACTTTTTCATCAATACCGGTATTCGTGACAATGCCTATTATTGGAACGAGCTTATGAAGTGCCTCAAAGTCTATATCCGATTAAAGAAAGCCTGCCCAAGTTTAGACAGTCTAAATATAGGCGGTGGTTTCCCTACCAAAAACTCTCTGGCATTCGAATTTGACTATGAGTATATGGTCTATGAAATCGTGAACCAAATCAAGTTGGCGTGTGATGAAGCCGAGGTTACCGTCCCAAACATTTTTACCGAGTTTGGTAGCTTTACGGTTGGCGAAAGCGGGGGTGCCATATATGAGGTACTGTATCAAAAACAACAGAACGACCGTGAAAAATGGAACATGATCAATTCTTCGTTCATTACTACCTTACCTGACACTTGGGCAATCAACAAACGGTTCATCATGTTGCCCATCAACCGTTGGAACGATGAATATGAACGGGTACTCTTGGGCGGTCTCACCTGTGATAGTGATGATTATTATAATAGCGAGCAACACATGAACGCCATTTATTTGCCAAAATTCAAGAAAGACAAACCACTATATATCGGTTTTTTCAATATTGGTGCATATCAAGAGTCGATTGGTGGCTTTGGTGGGTTGCAGCACTGCTTGATTCCGCACCCGAAACATTTACTCTTGCAGCGTGATGAACAGGGAAAACTTCAAGTATCGGTATTCAAAGAACAGCAGACTGCTGCTCAGCTATTGGATATTTTGGGGTATCAGCAACAAGAACAAACAAAACCTATTCAAGAAAAGGAAAAAGGGCTGGTCTCTTAATCCATATTAATACGTCGATTAACGTGAAGACAACAAAAAACTATGCGGGCACCCCCAATGAGTTTGCCCAACAAGAAACGGCTAAAATTGTATTGATCCCCGTGCCTTATGATGGCACAAGTACTTGGGGAAAAGGAGCCGATAAAGGTCCGGAAGCTTTTCTGGAAGCTTCTGAGAATATGGAGCTCTATGATATTGAAACTGATACCGAAGTGTATCGCCAAGGTATTTATTTGGCCGGGGCAATAACCGAGAATAGTACTCCGGAAGCAGTGGTCAATAAAGTACACGAGACAACCAAAAAGTATATCAAGCGCAACAAGTTTGTGACCTTATTTGGCGGGGAACACAGCATTTCAATCGGTTCTATAAGAGCTTTTAACGAGCATTTTGAGAGCCTGACCGTTTTGCAGATTGATGCACATGCTGATTTACGTGCCGAATATGGGGGTACACCTTATAACCATGCATGTGCAGTGCACGAGGCCAGCAGAACCACCAATTTGGTACAAGTGGGCATTCGAAGTATGGATGCCATTGAGAAAACCTATATGAATGAAGATAACATGTTTTTTGCCCACGATATGGTCAATGATGAATTTTGGATGGATAAGGTTGTAGAAGCCTGCACGGACAATGTGTTCATTACTTTTGATTTGGACGCTTTTGACCCCAGTATTTTGCCTTCTACGGGAACACCGGAACCTGGGGGACTCTTATGGTATGAAGCCTTAGGGTTGTTGAAAATGGTTTTCGCCGAAAAAAACGTGGTCGGTTTTGATATTGTAGAGCTTTGCCCGAATGATATTGATAAATCTTCCGATTTTTTGGCTGCAAAATTATACTATAAAATGCTGTCGTATAAGTTCAATGAAGAAGCGGAGGATGGGGTATATGATAGCGGATTCACCTCAAAAGAAAATAACCATCAAAAATTCAAATTTGAAGATGAATGACAAAGGGGCCATAGGCCAGTTTATCGAAAAGTACTATTTGCACTTTAACGCTGCGGCATTGGTTGATGCAGCAAAGGGTTATGAAGATCAATTGCAAAACGGCGCTAAAATGTTGGTTTCTTTGGCCGGTGCCATGTCAACTGCAGAACTGGGCAAGATTTTTGCTGAAATGATACGTCAAGATAAAGTGCACATTATTTCATGTACCGGTGCCAATTTAGAAGAGGATATCATGAATTTGGTGGCACATTCCCATTACAAAAGGGTACCGAATTACCGAGATCTTACTCCGCAGGATGAATGGAATTTGTTGGAGAAAGGTCTTAATAGGGTAACGGATACCTGCATTCCTGAAGAAGAAGCCTTTCGAAGAATACAGCAGCATATCGTTAAAATTTGGAAGGATGCTGAAGCTAATGGCGAACGCCACTTGCCGCATGAGTATATGTATAAGTTGTTACTTTCCGGTGTCTTGGAGGAATATTATGAAATCGACCTGAAGGATTCTTGGATGTACGCCGCTGCGCAAAAAAACCTACCCATCGTCTGTCCCGGTTGGGAAGACAGTACTATGGGCAATATTTTTGCTTCCTATGTCTTAAAGGGAGAGCTAAAAGCCAGCACCATGAAATCAGGGATAGAATATATGACCTTTCTGGCCGATTGGTATAGCCAAAATTCAAATCCCGAAGTTTCGGGAGGTATAGGGTTTTTCCAAATAGGGGGTGGTATTGCCGGTGATTTTCCCATTTGCGTGGTGCCCATGCTCTATCAAGATATGGAGCAAACGGATACCCCATTTTGGAGTTATTTCTGCCAAATCAGTGATTCCACTACAAGTTATGGGTCTTATTCAGGTGCCGTTCCCAATGAGAAGATCACTTGGGGGAAATTGGATATGGATACTCCAAAATTTATCATTGAAAGTGATGCGACCATTGTTGCGCCCTTAATTTTTGCTTATCTTTTAAACATGTGATTATGGACAAGCACGCACATTTAAAAAAAGTAATCGTCGATTTCAAAAAACTGACACCAGAAGTATTGAAATTGACCGTGGAACGGTATCCTGATGGTTACGATGATGACGATATTATCTCGTATCGTAACTCCCATGGGGAGCGTATAGAGGCCGTTGAGGTTATTACCGACGACACTAAATACTTGGTCAAGATCAGTGAAAAATTGGAAAAGACCATGGCCAATTACGACGAAGCTGATTACGAAGAATTTGACGATGACGACCCAGAGGCCGTAGTTGACCCATTTTCAGAGCCTGAAGATTCAGATGATTAATGCCCTTGGCTCCACTAGGGCATTCCTGCACCATCAAAAAATGTTCAGAAAATCCATTTTTCCTTTTCAGTCTGCTCAAAAGGGTTTTATGGGGTACTATTACCGGATAGTATAATGCCATATTCATGAATGTTGAAGAAATAGAAAATATTGAATTGAAGTTTTTGGATCTTGATGACTATCAAGAGCTAAGGGCGGCCATGGTTTCTGCGTACACCAATATGCCTGGCGCATACTGGAAAGAAGGGCATATCAGGGCATTGATCGATAAATTTCCGGAGGGGCAGGTCGTCATCAAAATCAACGGCGAGCTGGCTGGGGTAGCACTTTCCATTATGGTAGATTATGATGCATTCGATAATAATCATACCTATGCGCAGATTACCGGTAATTATTCTTTCAATACCCATAATGCAGAGGATGGTAATGTGCTTTATGGCATTGAGGTTTTTATAAAACCTAATTTTCGGGGGCTTCGATTGGGCCGAAGGTTGTACGACTACCGAAAAGAACTCTGCGAGAATTTAAATTTGAAGGGCATCCTTTTCGGGGGCAGAATGCCAAATTACCATAAGTATGCCAACACCCTGACCCCAAAAGAATATATAGACAAAGTAAAACGGAAAGAGATTCAAGACCCGGTGCTGAATTTTCAGATCAGTAATGATTTTCATCCGGTCAAAGTCATGAAAGGATATTTGGAAGGGGATAGGGCATCCAATGATTTCGCCATTCTTATGGAATGGGACAACATCTATTATCAAAAACCATCGAAGAAGGCGGCAACCAAAAAAACGATAGTCCGTTTGGGTCTGATTCAGTGGCAAATGCGACCCTATAAAGATTTAAATGCCCTTTTGGAACAGGCCGAATATTTTATTGACGCCGTATCAGGGTATCGATCTGATTTTGCCCTTTTCCCAGAATTTTTTAACGCACCGTTAATGGCCAAAGACAACCATTTGTCAACACCTGATGCCATTCGTGAACTGGCCAAACATACCAAGGCCATTGCCCAGAAATTTTCTGAGTTTTCCATTTCGTACAACATTAACATCATCACCGGCAGCATGCCTGAAATGATTGATGGCCGCCTTTACAATGTCGGCTATTTATGCCGTCGTGATGGCAGTATGGAACGCTATGAAAAATTGCATGTCACACCAGATGAAGCCAAGGTGTGGGGCATGCAAGGAGGACATCAATTAAAGGCCTTTGATACCGATTGTGGTAAAATAGGTGTATTGATCTGCTACGATTCAGAGTTTCCCGAGCTGAGCCGCCTGTTGGCCGATGAAGGTATGGATATCTTATTCGTGCCCTTTTTGACCGACACCCAGAATGGCTATTCAAGGGTACGCAACTGCGCGCAGGCCAGGGCCATTGAAAATGAATGTTATGTCGCGATTGCCGGAAGCGTGGGCAATTTGCCCAATGTGCAGAATATGGATATTCAGTTTGCACAATCTATGGTGTTCACTCCATGTGATTTTTCGTTTCCTACAAACGGAATCAAAGCCGAGGCGACCCCCAATACCGAAATGATCTTGATTGCCGATGTGGATATTGACCTGCTGAGGGAGCTCAATCAGTTTGGTGCGGTGCGCAACCTAAAAGACAGGCGCAAAGATCTCTTTGAGCTCAGAAAAAAATAAATGACAAAAAATGTACCATTTTAGTTGTTGTTGCCTTGCAAATGGATAAGAAAAATAATTTATGCCTATCATCCGATAAGTTCAACCGAAATGGATTCATCAATAAAAATTCAAATAAAATAAAGGCTTGACAACGAAAAATTTTTCAGTAAACGAACTTGAAATCATTGGAAGTGAAGAATGGTGCATTTTTGAAAAACTGGGCATACCGGCCATTAAGGCGCGTGTGGATTCTGGAGCCAAAACCTCATCAATCCAGGCCACGAATACAAAGGTGTATCTTAAAGGTGGCCACGAGTGGGTAAAGTTTGAGGTAAATCCACTTCAGGAAAATCGAAGCATCTCCGTAGCTTGTGAGGTACCCTTGTTAGATAGAAGAATGGTAAAAAGTTCTTCTGGAATCTCAGAAGAACGGCTCGTGATCAAAACGTTGGTGACATTGGGGAAACACATGTTCGAAATTGAACTCACATTGGCCAACCGCGATACGATGGAGTTTCGAATGTTACTGGGTAGGGAAGCCTTGACGAACCGGTATATCGTAAACCCAGCCGAAAACTACCTTCAGCAAGGGTTCTCCGATCAAGAGATCAATACCAAATACGCACCTTTTTTTAAAGAAAAAACAGGCTTGAATATTGCCCTTTTAGCCAGCAACCAGCAGTTGTACAGCAACAAACGAATCATAGAGGCCGCAGAAGCCAGGGGTCACGAAATCCAATTTCTAAATGTAGAGCTGGCTTATATGAAGCTTGATGCCCACTCCCCAGAAATTCGCTATCGGGGCGGTAATATTTTGAACGCATTTGATGCGGTCATTCCAAGGATCAAACCTTCGGTTACTTTTTACGGATGTGCGCTGATTCGACAGTTTGACAATCTTGGGGTCTATTGTCAAAATTCGGCCGAGGCGATCACACAATCCCGTGATAAGCTTTTTGCATCACAATTGTTCTCAAAAAATGATATCCATATTCCGATTACGGGTTTTGCCAAATCTCCAATGGATACCAAAGATTTGATCAAAATGGTCAACGGTGCCCCCTTGATCATCAAATTATTGGAAAGTACCCAAGGCAAGGGCGTTGTCTTGGCAGAGACCAATAAGGCCGCTGAAAGTGTGATCAATGCCTTTAAAAGTGTACAGACCAACATTTTGGTCCAAGAGTTCATTAAAGAAGCCAACGGGCAAGATATCCGCTGTTTTGTGATCAATGGAAAGGTTGTGGCCGCCATGCAGCGGCAAGCTGAAAAAGGGGAGTTTCGGGCAAATATTCACCAAGGCGGAAAAGCATCAATCATTAAAATCACCTCTGAAGAACGTAAGCTGGCCATCAAGGCGGCCAAAGTGCTGAACTTGGCCGTGGCCGGGGTTGATATCATTAGGTCTAACAAAGGACCATTGCTATTAGAGGTCAACTCTTCCCCTGGACTTGAAGGCATTGAAAATGCAACTGGAAAAGATATTGCCAATGAAATAATCATGGCGATTGAAAAGAAATTGAAGTTCGCCAATCGGGTAAACCCACTTTCTTTTAACAGTAGCGAATAGCGTTTGAACAGCAAAATATACCTTGCGAATTATTTTTTTGCGATAAGGAAAGCCAAATCAATGAAAATAAGGACTTGAAAAAGGACTGGGGCATCTTATTGCCGAAGGTTTCTCAACATGACCTCTGTAGTTTTCCCCAAATCAAATTCGGGGGCCCAACCCCAATCTTGACTTGCTTTGGCGTCGTCAACGCTGGCAGGCCAACTATTGGCAATCTCCTGTCTAAAATCGGGTTCGTATCGAATCTCAAAATCTGGAATATGGTTTTGGATGCATGCCGCTAGTTCTTCGGGAGTAAAGCTCATCGCCCCTAAATTGTAAGACGATCGTATGGAAAGGTCCCCGTTATTGGCGTCCATCAATGAAATGGTGGCCCGTATGGCATCGTCCATATACATCATAGGTAGTTTTGTTTCTTCATTAAGAAATGAGGTGTACTTTTTTTCGGATAATGCCTTATGAAAAATTTCAACCGCATAATCCGTCGTACCACCACCTGGTTGGGTCTTCCAACTGATTAAGCCAGGGTAACGTACACTGCGTACGTCGACCCCGAATTTTTTAAAATAATATTCGCACCATCGTTCCCCAGACTGTTTGCTGATACCGTAAACCGTACTGGGTTCCATTAGGGTATGTTGTGGGGTTTCATTTTTAGGGGTATTGGGGCCGAAGACAGCGATACTGCTGGGCCAGAATATTTTATCTATCTTCTTTTCTTTGGCTAGGTTCAAAACATTGAACAACGAGTTCATGTTCAGGTTCCATGCCCGCATCGGAAATTTTTCTGCCGTGGCACTTAACATCGCCGCCATCAAATAGACTTCAGCTATCTCATAGTGCATCACGACATCTTCAATGGCCTCATAATTGGTGGCGTCTAGCAGTTCAAAAGGACCTGACCGCATTAAATTTTCGCTACCCTCACGAATATCGCTCGCCACGACCGAATCGTTGCCATATTTTTCGCGAAGCGCCATGGTCAGTTCAGTACCTATCTGTCCGCAAGCCCCAATGATCAAAATAGATTTTTGCATGTAAAAGAAGTTAATTCAATACATGGGTAAATATAGCTTATCTTAAAATTTGTACTTTCGTTTCATGCAAAAATTATTGCTTTTTCTGGCTTTTATCACCCTGGGATTAGGGTGCAAAGATGAAGGGGAATCGACGGGGACCGTCGAAGGGAAAACCGTTTTTTTTACCTTTCAAGACATGCCCGAGGCCCAAACGATTAATACAAAGGCACAGGAAATCCTTACTGACTGGCAAGAGTTTCAAGACTTTGAAAGTAGTTTTCAAGTACTCTATCGGGCCAAGAACAATGAGGATCTCGCATTGGCCATTGATGACCTATTGAATAAAGAAAAAGCTATGGTCGAAGGTGAATATCCTGAGACTTTTGACAATGCGCAGATCAAAAGTAGACAGCGTGTGGTCAGAACGTTTCTTTTAAATGTAAAGGCAAGTATCATAGAACAGACTGATGTCGATGAACCCATGCGTAAAATGCTTTTGGCAAATAACGCCTTGAGGTCACAGTTTAACATCATGGTCAACAGTAAGTTGGATATCAATCTCATTTTAAATGAAAAATAGACTATTCCTATTCGTAACAGCTTGTTTGCTTACAGGCTCCGGGTTTGCACAACAGTATGAAAAAGATACCATTCAATCAGTTCTGGACGATTGGCATGAGGCTGCTGCAGATGCTGATTTTGACAGGTATTTTGGTTTGATGACCCAAGACGGGGTCTTTCTGGGCACTGATGCTACCGAGAATTGGCAAAACCAAGAGTTTCGGGATTTTTCAAAACCTTATTTTGATAAGGGTAAGGCTTGGAGTTTTAAAGCTGTTGAGCGTAACATCTATATCAATGGTCAACAAGATTTTGCTTGGTTTGATGAATTGTTAGACACTCAAATGAAACTCTGTAGGGGCTCAGGGGTACTCAAAAAAATAGATGGAAATTGGAAGATCGCCCACTATGTACTATCCATAGCCGTGCCTAATGAAAATGTAGGTCAATTGGTCGCGTTGAAAAAAGTTTCGGATAGTATCTTGACCAAAAAACTACAAGAAAAATTATAACCCGTTCACTCTTCGGAAACGGAAAACCTAGGGGGTGATTGCCAAAGTACGTTCATGATCATCCAAGTATCATTTTCTTTTCGCAGACTGAGGTAATCAATACCCCAAACGGCGGTAACCTTCGCACTGGCAATTTTATCGGAAACCTCGAAAATGGTAACTTCCTTTGGTGATGTATCATTGATTTGATTTCCATCGGCATTCCAACTCTTGGCAAGCTTGATCAGGTCTTGAAAAGGCATCTCTAACTGTGGGGAATAGGTTTTTTCATCATCTTTAAAATAAAACCCCACTTTTCGAACACTCGGGTGTACACTTTTATAGGCAAGTGTGGTGTCAGCTTCGTAAAAAGTATTGATGTAATTTAGACAGGCCGCTTTTACGGCTTCAATTTCAGATTCCGTTTCTTGTGCTTGGCACAGGGTAACGACAAAAAGTAGTGCAAAAAGGAGTTTTAGCGGTTTCATGATGTCAATTCTTGTATTTAAAGATACATAAATCGATTTATGGTTGATAAATGAAAAGGCACGTATTTTCAGTGTATACCATAAAAAAAGAGGCCAGGGGCCCCTTTCAATTCGTATTTTAAGCAATGCACTATTCTTTGGCGCTTTCAGGGGTGTTCTTTTTTGACTCTAGTGCTTGCTTGCTTAAACTGGCCAGATTGAAGTTAGGGTCGATTTTCAAGGCTTCTTCCATCAGTGCGATGGACTCGTCAATTTTGGTTTTGTCATTATTGAAGGTCAATAATCCTTTTATGTGGTAAAAAGCTGCTTTCAAAGAAGCTTCATAGGGTTGTTGACGTTCGTAAAAGGCATGTTTCATGTCATCTTTGACATTGGCAAGACCATATTCAATATTTTTAGCAGCACCTTCTGCATCGCCGACTAAAATTTGGAGGTCAGCTAACTCATAGGCCAAAAAGGCGTTGGGGTTTCGTTCAAATAAGGTCTCGAACTGCTCTATGGCCCTTTTGGGTTGGTTCAAGGTTTTTAATGATACCGCTTTGACTTGAACCGCGATATCCGAACTGTTCTTGTCATTTTCAATACCTATGGTATTCAAGGCCTGCAAGTGTTGGCCATTGTTCATATAAATGAAGGCAAGCGTATCGCGTCTAGCCTGAGAGGGTGCTATGACGTTCAGGTGGGTCAAGGCATTTATTACACCGACTACATCACCCTGTAAACGCATTTCCTTATAAAAATTTTCATAGTGGGTAAGCAATTCCGATTTTGACTGGGCATGCAACGAAATTCCAGCAACCAAAAAAGCTAAGACGATTATTTTTTTCATTTTCTCTATATTAAAAGTGCGGCAAAACTAAAAAAATAAAATGTATCTAGTTGTTAAAGAAAGCCCTAAGGTGAAAACAAAAAAAGATGCCCGAGAGCATCTTTTTTATTCCGTTCCACTTTTAGAACTATGCGATGGCCTTGGCAAGGTCTTTTTTGGTGAAATCCTTTAATAACCTTGCATAAAAGGCTAGGCTTTTACAATCACTTTCGATACATGATTTTAAAAACGCGGTCAAACTTATAAAATACATATTGGTAGGCAATACCAATAGCTTCTTGTTCACGGTCTTAGGATCATACATGCTGTCATCGATAATAATGTCCATGGTCACTCGATGGCGATGGTAATCAATTTTAACGTCTACTGCGTTGTAATACTTCTTAATAATTGCCTTGTGGAATTCCATGACTTTTTCGGTCATTTTCCCTTTGGGATTATTATCCGTTATCATTTTTTCCATTTCCATCAAGATCCTCGTTTTCAATCTTGAATTTTCCATAACTATTTTCTATTTAAATGATACTTAAAGTTATGCAATTAGTCGATAAACCCTTTAAAACCAACACATTGTTAACATAAAATGCTCTTAATTGTTGTGAAAGAATGTTTTTCTGTGGTGTGTTAAGAAACTATCGTTGTAAGTAGCGGATGGCTTTTAACATTGAAAACCTGGCTTTTGACGATCTTCTTGTAAACTGGGGCGTTGGTGTCTTGAAATTCAGGAGGGGTTACCCCCATTTTTAACGCTTCGTTGGTATAGTACTCTTTTTTTGAAGGATGATAAGGATAGACCCCATTGAAGATTTGGTTCCAATACGATTCTCTTAGTATCGTGGTAATGATACGTATACAATCATCAAGATGTATGAGATTGACCAATTCTTCTCCACTTTTGATATTTTTTTTTCCGGATAATTGCCTTACGGGGTGTCTTTTTGGGCCGATCAATCCGCCAAAACGTATGATGGTGGTTTTAAAAGAGGGGTTATTACAGAAAAGTTTTTCAACCGCTAAAAGCTGCTTTCCCGACTCAGATATTGGTTTGGGTACGGTATCTTCCCAAACCTCCCCTTGTAAAGCTCCGTAAACCGAAGTGCTGCTTACGAAAATCAGCTTGGGAACTTCAGCGTCATTGATAGCTTGGTTCAAAAACTGCATCCGGGCAACAAAATTTCCGGTGGGTGCTTTTCGAAGTCCGGGCGGAATATTAATGATCAGTACATCCAAGTCTTTTAGAAAAGATGAAATCCCACCCTTGATACCATCGTCGCCAATAGCGATTAAGAATGGGCTGATACCAGCGGCTTGCAATGCAGTTAATTTATCAGGATTGGTTGTTGTTCCTTTAACATGATATCCTTCTTTCAGCAAGCTTTCTGCCAATGGTTTGCCCAACCATCCACATCCTAAAACACCTATGGTATTAATCAAAAGTCAATTTTTTGGTGATCAATATGGCATCATTCAATACGAAAGGCATTGGAATACTATTCTTTGGACGTGTCGGTACCGAAAATTGTTCATGGGTCAATAAATCATTGGATGCCTCATAAAACGTGAGTTCCAAGGTTTCATCTTTTGATAGTTCCAGTTCAAGTTCCGTATACTCGTTGTTGCTCACATAGTGGGTGATGAGTTTACCCCTTCTGCGATTTTCGAGATAATAATCTGACAGTGCAATGCCATTGACCGAAGCTTTTTTCAGGGTAACCGCATTGGTAAAGGCTTCTAGGCGGTTCACATTACGCTGTGGGGTAATGCAAATGGAAAGTATTCGATTTTCACCGATAACCGTGTCTTTTGTGACGGCAATATCGGGCTCGCTCAATTGTTTTATTGGTGCTTCCGTAACATAGGTAAATCCTGTACTATACTTGCTACTAATGGTTTTATCGGCCAAGTTTTGCTTAGGTGGTTCCTTGGATGCTCCCAAGAATTGTGAATTCCAATTGATCAAGACCTTGTCATAGGTCGCCCATTTTGCCGTTTTGGTATCGGCATCATAAACGTAGAGCAAGCTACTTGGTTTGGGGCGTTCTTCTGAAAAATCAGAATTGTTGTGGGCGCCAATACTTACAATGACATATAAAAGACCGGTAATGATGGCAAACCGCAGTTTATGTTTTGAGAGGCCAAGCAACGGCAGTAAAAAGAAGTATAACAAGGTGGTAAATAGCGTACACGCGACCATCATTTTTAGCCCCAGGCCAACGGGAAACATTTTAATGAACGGTGCAAAAACAAAAATGGCAGGCAAGGCCAAAAAAAGCAGCACGTAAGCACTTGGTTTTTCTTGATTGATAGTCACCAAAAGAGCGGCCAATAAGCCAAATACAGGTATTACAAAAAAGCTTGCCCCTTCCAAATATACCGCGACCAATCCGCAAATGACCAACCAAATGAATATCGGGCCTATTAAAAGATTGGGGGTCGTAATTTTTCGAAATCGGTTGTATACAAAAAAACAGACCATCAGCGAAAAAAGGGCGAAAGCCAGAATATAAGCGTGCCCATTATAGGTGAAACCATGTAACATATCGGCATAAGCAGGATACCACCATTTTAATACGGACCAACTAAAATAGCCGAAAACACCATTTACACTAAGTGCGATCAGCATGGGAACAAAACCCACGGCAAGTTCCTTCAAAGTCAAACGCTTCTTTTGAAGACCAATTACCAAGAGTACAACGAACAGAATGACCGCTAGGCCAAAGATGGGCCAAATCCATTCAAAGGGATACGATAGCAAACCAAAGAAAGGGGTATTGAAGTAGATGTAATCGTTCAAACTTTTCAGGTTGGTGAGGTCCGCGTCACTAAAATGCCGTAATAATGGCATTAAATAACTGCCTTGATGCGCTAATGAAGTTCGGTCTAATCGTTCATAATTGTCTAAGGCCGTATGGTAATCATAGTGGTCGTCAATGAATGCAAAATTAAACCCTTCTATGTCACGATCCTCTCTAAAAACGGTCAGATCGGTATCGTTGGGCAACATTTTGTAAATGCTATATGCCAGTGAATTTGCTACGGGATACTCGGGGTTGGCCTTGGTAAATTCTTTGATCAACTTTCCATTGCCCCTATTGGTTTCAATGAGCATATAACTAGGGCCACCACTGCCCCGAGCTTCAAAATTTAAGACCAACCCGACCTCTTTTGTCCAAGGATGTTCATTAACAAAGAGATCGGCACCATTAAGCCCCAACTCTTCAGCATCGGTAATCAAAATGATGATATCATTTTTAGGGGTTTTGTTTTGGGCCAAAAAAGCCCGTATCCCTTCCAAAATCGTAGCAACACCACTGGCTGCGTCACTCGCGCCAAAGGAAGAATGCGGACTACTGTCATAATGGGACAGTAACAATAGGGCTTTGCCTTTTTCGCGGCCTTTGATTCGGGCCATGATATTTGTGGCTTTACTTAGGTTACCCCAATCACCGGCCGTATAGCCCACTTGAGTGGTCGTGACGAGCCCTAAATTCTTAAGCGTTTTGGTGATGTAAGCGACAGCATTCGAATGCCCTTCAAACCCAACGGCATGCGGTTGTAACGATAATTGTTTCACATGCTGCAAAGACCGATCTACCGAAAATGAAGTCTGGTCTATGGTGGAATCACTTTTATAGGATGGCATTAAGGATTTGAAACTCCAATAAGTGGCGATAATCGCTAAGAATATACACAAGGTTCTGGAAAAACTCATAGTGGTTGTAGTTGGTATATAAATGTATAAAAATATAGGTGGTCAAGGGTCAAGTGGCAAAAAAATTAAATAATTCGTTAAAATTCACTATCTTAGGTAATCAACCTTTAATGTAAATAATTATGGGAATCAAGAGTTTTCAAGGAGCCAGGGCCAAGGTGGATTCAAAAAAGGAGTATGATGCACCGATTTTGGTGTCAGACTATATGACCAAAAAGTTGGTAAACTTTTCGCCCGACCAATCGATTTTAGAAGTCATGGAGTCTTTTGCCAAATATAAAATTTCAGGGGGTCCCGTTATGGATTCCAATGGATTTTTGGTAGGTATCATCTCTGAGGCGGACTGTATGAAACAAATTTCGGAAAGCCGTTATTTCAATCAACCGATATTGGATAAAAGTGTCGAACGTTTTATGACGAAAAACGTTGAAACGATTCCACATGATATGAGCATATTTGATGCTGCCGGGGTTTTCGACCGTCATAATAGAAGAAGGTTGCCCGTGATGAAAGACGGCTTACTGGTAGGCCAGATAAGTAGAAAAGATATTGTGATCGCCGCGTTAAAGCTCAGTGGCCAGAATTGGAAATAAGCCCATCCCAAACCCTCCCCAAAAAGGAGGGTTGGTTTTTTCATTCTTATGATGAAAATGATTTCGTTACGTGGCAAACTAGCAATTGTTTTCCTTCTTGGGCTTAGCTAGAGGGGGATTATTCTCTTTTAACGATCATATAATAATCATTGTCCAAAGGAAGATAGCCCAGGTCATAGACAAAATAGTAGGTGCTTCCTTTTTTTGTGGTGTAGAGGCTGGTGATGTGTTCAAAATCAAAGCCCTTATTGTCCAAACTTTTCTTTGTCGTTCGTGTCTTACCTTCCTTTAGCGTAAAACTTTCAAGAATGCGATAGTTCTTTCGAAGTCTGTTGTTAATGTTCCGAACAAGGTTTTTACTGTCTTTATTGAGTTTGTTATTATAGGCATTCCTACAGTAATCAGAACAGAATTTTTTATCTGCCCTTCCTTTTATCTCAGTGTCGCACTCCAAACACGCCTTCATGTGTTATTGTTTTGTATAGTTGAATACCATTTCATTATGGCTGCCATCATCATTGCCTATTAAACCGTAGATGTTGACTTCGTTGTCGCTTACATTTTCGAATGTAAATCCATCAAAATAGACCCGATTACCCTCTGCCTTGATAAACTTGAACTGTTGCACCTCATCCTTTTCTTCCCAACCGTGCAAATCGGCATTAAAGTGTTTCAGTTCAAAGACGAGACTATTGTTATGCTCACGAATATGGCCTATTTCATAAAAATTGACCTTTTCGTCAATCATATGACGAAACACGAATAACATCGATCCCCCAACAGCTGGGGTCCATATTTCTTCGGTAACGCCACCAAAAGCAGTACCGTGCCAATGGCCTTCCATAAATGAGACTAAATTGATTTTTGCATCTGGTGATTCTTGTCCTTCACCTAGTTGTAACGTGTTTTGACCAGTGACCACTAGAAAATTCAAGAGGGCTAAAAATGATAGTATTTTCATAATAGGAGTTTAAGTATAGACGAAAACCGATGAAACTATTGGACTCATTGGACAACAATATCGTATTTTTTCAATAATCCAATCAATTCTTCTTTACAGAAAATAGCCTGTTTAATGAAGTTTGCCTCGGGGTCAATATTAAAATTAAAGGCCTTCGACAGGTCGGCCTTATTCAAATTGGTGTTCTCAAAAAGGGCATGATCCAAGTTACAATCGGTAAAGTTTGATTCGGTTAGATCTGTATTCGTAAAATCAGCTTGGGTCAAATTGGAACCAATGAAATGAGTCTTTTTAAGCGATTGACCACCAAAATTCGCCAAGGTCAGGTTGCAATTGCTAAAGGTAACCGTCAATAGTCCTGCTGCTGACGTGTCTAATGATAACCCCAGTAGCTTACATGACTCAAAACGGACATTGTTCCAAATCGTATGTGCGATATTGGTATTGCTTAAATCACAATCCGTAAAGGTGCAATCCACAAAGTTTTGGTTATCTAAAAACCCGTCTTGAAACTGGCATCCTTCAAAAATACACGCTTCATAATCTGCCTTTGGTAGTGGGTTTTTGGTGAAATCTTCATTTTGAAAATGTTCATCCGCCACAAATGGCTTGTTCATTATTTTTCTTTGTTTAGAATTAATGCAGGTAGCGCCAATGATTTAAACAACTGGTTGTATTCTTTCATTTCGGTATCCACAATAACATTCTTCTCATTGTTGTAAACCGCCCAATCAGCTAAAAGGTCTTTCAACCGTTCTTTGGCCCCGGCGGTTACTTGGGGTTGGGCTACATCAATGAAACCTTTTAGATGCAATAGATCCGCATTCAATTGGTTGTTGAAATTGATGACATCTTGAAAGGTCTTTTGTTTGGGTTGGATCAAATTTTCTTCCCAGATATTTATTCTTTCTTTCAAGGCCGCTCCTTTTTCTAAGAGTTCTTTCGCTGCTTCATGGTCTTCCAATAGGTTTTCATAATGTTTTAATTGGCTTTTGGCAGAGCGCATTTGGTTTACCGCCTCATGCATTTCTTTTACAGTCGTGTCAATGGTCTCCAGCAACTTTTGCTGTTCAGCATAATCCATAGCCGTGCTTTGCACTTTCGGATTGGCCAAGATGGTGGCCGTAGTTTCGAGGACCTCATCTTCAAGCACGATTCTAAGGGTGTATTGGCCTGGGCCTACGCGGTGCCCGGCAGCATTGCCGAATACAAATACATTTTCAATGCTTGGCAAGGTTTCCGTCCTGAAATCCCAAGTAAAACGGTTAAATCCCTTTTTACTGGGCAAAACCTTCGGTTTTGAAGGCCCCCCGGGCCATGATTTGAATTTTTTAGGCTTTTGATTGGTATAGCTGCGAATAACCTTGCCGTTTTGAAGCACTTCGAGTTTTAATTCGGTGGAGTCTAACTCTTCTGGAAGGTAATAATCTATCGTCACCCCAGATTTTGGATTTTGACCCAATCCGGGTACCGGTTTATCTTGACTGCCCCCAAAAATAAGATAAGTAGGTTTTGGGGTTATGATCTTTAGTTTTTCTGCGGTGTCAAAACTGTTCTGTAGGGCACCCACGTCATCCAATATCCAAAAGGAACGCCCGGCCGTGGCAACGACGAGGTCATTGTCTTGAATGGTAAGGTCATTGATAGGGACCAGGGGTAGGTTCAGTTGAAACTTTTGCCAATTTTGACCGTCATCCAAAGAAATGTACAATCCGGTTTCCGTTCCTGCATACAAGAGCCCTTTTTTGATTTTATCCTCACGTACTACACGAACAAAAGTGTGCTTATCGGTGATTCCGTTCGTGATTTTAGTCCAACTTTGCCCATAATCCGAAGTTTTGAAAATATAAGGTCTTAAGTCCATCGATTTATAGCGCATGACAACAATATATGCCGTTGCCGGGTCATGAGGGGAGACCTCAATGCTATTGACAATGCCGTTTCCGATATTCGGTGGTGTAATATTTACCCAATTGGCACCACTATCTTTAGTAATATGAACCAAACCATCATCACTACCCGCATACAACACGCCTTGTTCATGTGGTGATTCTACCAAATACATTAGCGTATTGTAGTTTTCCCCACCAGCGGCCTCATTGGTGTATGGGCCACCCCCTGGGCCTTGCTTATCTTCTTCGTTTCTGGTTAAATCAGGACTGATGACCTCCCAACTTTGACCACCATCTGTTGTCTTGAATACGACATTGCCTGCATGATAAATCGTATTTCTATCATGAGGCGAACTGATGATGGGGGCATTCCAGTTATAGCGAAACTTAAAATCTTTGGGTACTTTGCCCAAGCCTAATTCAGGGTAGGCCTTTATGGGTTTCCCCTCTAGGGAGGCTTTCACCCATTTTTCAATAATACCTTGATAGCAGCCCCCATAAACCACTTCAGGGTTTTCAGGATCAAAGGCCAAATATGCGCTTTCACAGCCTGCGACCGAGTACCAATCTTTCCAATCAATACCTGAATCATTGGTGCGACTTGCTATGGCAATGGCAGAATTGTCTTGCTGCCCTCCGTACACATTATAAGGAACCAAATTGTCGGTAATGACGCGATAAAATTGTGAAGTAGCCTGGTTTTGCTGTGTACTCCAGCTTTTACCACCATTATTTGAAATATTGGCCCCACCGTCATTGGAATTGATCATTATCGAATTGTTCTTGGGATGAATCCATAAGTGGTGGTTGTCGCCATGGGGCGTGGGTAAGGGTTTGAATGACTTTCCGCCGTCAATGGACTTGGTCACCGGAGCATTCAACACATAGACCACATTTTCATCTTGGGGATCGGCAAAAATTTCCATGTAATACCAAGAACGTGCAATATTGATACGGTCTTTATTGACCTGTTTCCACTTTTTTCCGGCATCATCACTGCGGTAGACACCACCTTTGGTGCCTTCCGCTTCAATAACGGCAAAAACCAGTTCGGGGTTGGCGCGGGAAACTGAAATACCTGCTTTGCCAAACTCCTTTGGAAGTCCTTCTTTGAGCTGCTTCCACGTCGTGCCGCCATCGACCGATTTGTATAATCCTGAAGAGGGGCCACCAGATTCCATGGTCCACGGATAACGACGGTGCTGCCATTGGGCCGCGTATAAAATCAGCGGATTGTTCATATCCATGGATAGGGACGATGCCCCAGTGTTTTCATCCACAAAAAGTACCCTTTCCCAATTTGTGCCACCATCCACGGAACGATAGATACCGCGTTGTTCAGATGGGCCATATTGCGCTCCCTGGGCCGCAACAAAGATGATATCCGGATTGTTGGGATGGATGATGACATCAGAAATATGCCGGGTCTCATCCAAACCGATATGCTTCCAAGTCTTACCGCCATCCGTAGATTTGTATACGCCATCGCCCATCGAGGTCATCACGCCCCTTGCGGCATGTTCGCCCATTCCGACCACTACGATATTCGGATTGCTCTCGGCGACAGCAATGGCACCTACGGTACCCGTGTTCAACTGCCCGTCCGAAACATTTTTCCAAGTGATTCCATCATCAACGGTTTTCCAGATACCACCACCCGTCGTGCCCATGTAATAGGTCATGGGTTGACCGACCACTCCCGTTGATGCCACACTACGACCACCCCTAAACGGACCAATGTTTCGCCACTTAAGGCCTGAGTAAAGGGAATCGTTTAGAATGATTGAGGGTGTGGAGACCTTTTTTTTCTTCCGCTGTGCGTGATTCGTCAAGGGAACAATAAGGATTAAGAGCAATATAATTTTAAGTGTTTTCATGTGGTTGGAGTTTGAATATGGTAAGATACAAAACCGGAAGTAAAATATTAAAGCAGTGTTAAAAGCAATAATTAATTTGGAACAAACGTTCCAGTATTATTATGTTTGTATCAGAACGAACGTTCCAAAAAAATAATTAATCTAAATACTATTTTTAAAATCATGGGAAAATTAGAAGGCAAAGTAGCTGTAGTAACCGGCGGAAACAGTGGAATAGGTCATGCTTCAGCCAAAAAATTCAAAGAAGAAGGGGCAACCGTAATCATTACCGGTCGTTCTGAGGAAAAAGTAAGTGCGGCAGCCAATGAATTGGGCGTGCAAGGTGTCGTGGCCAATGTTAAGGATTTGAATGCTTTGGATAGTTTGGTCCATAAAGTAAAGCATGAGCATGGTCAAGTAGACATTCTATTCGTTAATGCTGGTATTTTTGCACCGGCACCTGTCGGACAGATTACTGAAGAAATGTTCGACCATCAGATGGGAATCAATTTTAAGGGTGCCGTCTTTACCGTTGAAAAATTCTTACCTATTCTTAAAGACGGGGGATCTATAATAAACCTGTCATCAGTGAACGCTTATACCGGTATGCCCAATACGGCGATATATGCTGCGAGTAAAGCAGCTATGAATTCATACACTAGAACCGCAGCTACTGAACTGGCACCTCGAAAAATACGTATAAATTCGGTGAACCCAGGCCCGGTATACACCCCGATCTTTGGTAAAACAGGTATGCCCGAAGAACAATTGAACGGTTTTGCCGAAGCTATGCAAAATAGGGTGCCCCTTAAGCGATTTGGGCAACCTGAGGATATTGCCAACTTGGTCGGTTTTTTGGCATCGGATGAGGCCTCATTCATCACAGGTGCGGAATACAATATTGATGGCGGCATCAATGTCAATCCGTTATTGGCTGGATAATCTTATTTTTGCCTATGCCGCGAACGAAGCAGTTTGATGAAAAAGAAGTGTTGAAGAAAGCTATGGAACTCTTTTGGGAGAAAGGGTTCCATGCTACTTCAATTCAAGATTTGGTTTCTGGCCTTGGTATTAACCGTGCCAGCCTTTACGATACCTTTGGTGGTAAGGATGCCCTTTTTCTAAAGGCATTTGCCCTATACCGAGAAAATAGTACCCAAGTAATCAAAACCCTTTTTGAAGGGGAACCTTCGGTCAGAACGGCATTTGTGAAACTCTTTGACTTCGCCATTGAAGAAGCCATTCAAGATGAGACCCGAAAGGGTTGTTTTGTGGTCAATGTGACCACTGAACTCATACCTGGTAATCACGACCTGGTACAGGTGCTTCTAAAAAACAAAGAAAACGTGGAAAGTCTGTTCGCTTCGATGGTCAAACGGGGACTTGACAGTGGAGAGTTGAAAACACCAAAAGACCCCGATACCCTTGCGGCCTACTTGTTTACCTTGTACAGTGGCCTTCGTGTGGTTGCTAAAGTAGATCCCAATGCCGATAGGCTACGACAAATCGTTACCTCAGGGCTTTCTATTTTGAGTTAGGCTACTCTGTAAGTCGAAAAGAAACTTTCACGGTACTTTCTACCCGTATTTTTTCAAAACCAATATCCAAGGGTTCTGATTCTGCCATATCTACCATGGCCATGGACTTCATCTCCATTCTGGGCTGATTGTTTCTCGGATAATACGGTTGTGAGTTATCTAAAATATAAATGGCCGGACCCACTTTCTGCCCCAAGGGTTTGGTGAGGGCATCCGCTTTTTTCTTGGCCTTTTTTACCGCCCTTGTTTTCAGTTGCAGTTCCAGTTCATCCATTTTAGAATATTCCGTTTTTTCCAAATAGGTGTTGGCAATATCCAAATCTTCAAGTGCAGCCATTACTTTTCCTGCGGTCAGTCCATCATATACCAATAAAGAAAATTGCTTGCTCTTCAACACTTCTTTTGAGCGCAGAAAATACTTTTTGTAGTTACTGGCCAAATCTTTTATGGTCAATTGTTCGTCAATATCAATACCCAGGCCTTTGAGGCGTTGCGCCATTTTGTTCTCTTGCTCTTCCACTGATTTTCGTCCTTTGGTGTCTTTTTCACGAATAGTAATGTTCAAAAAGATTTTATCAGGGTTTACCAAAGTGTCTACTTTCGCGGAAGTTTCCAAATAGGGTACGTCCAAAAAGTTTTTAGATTGGGCCATGGCCGAAATCGTACTTGCTAATAAAATAGTTAGTGTTAATGCTTTTTTCATTTTTTGGTGTTTTAATCAAAGGGTAGCAAATCTGGGGCCAAGAATTTGGTTTTAGCGACTTGCGAATTGTAAATATCAAAACCATAATGTGCTGCCATCAGCTCTTTAAACCGTGTTTTCAATCGAGGAAATTCTTTCATGAAATCACGAAAGTTGCTGGAACTGGATTTTTGGAGAAAGTGATGTACCGCTTTTATGGCTGCTGTGGTCAAAGTCATATTGAACTTGTTTGGCGCCCCGTTTTTGTTGGCAAATGCAGTAATCTGTTGCGTCAGGTTTTTTATGGCTTTTTCCTCGCCATATCTTTTAAGATGTATCCAAGCCAACCGCAAATGTGCTTCGTGGCAAAAAAGCTTCGTACTTAGCTCTCGATTTTTAAACTGCAGTTCAAGCTCATGGTCGTTTAAAGAAAAATGGGTTTGCATGGTAGTTAATCTTTGAATCCATTGCTTTTGTGGGTGCCATCACAATACGGTTTATTTTCTGATGCGCCACACCTACAGAAAGCGGTTGAACGTTGTTTGTCTTCAACGGTGCCGTTTACTAAAATAACCTTTAAATTTCCTTTGACCAATAACGGTCCGTTTTCAACTACGGTACATTCGGTTTTAGAATCTTGGTCTACAATTCTTTCTCATTTTATATGATAGCTCAGCGCCCCCGAAGGACATTTTGAGATTTGTGATTTCAACGCATCGACACTGGCATTTTCAGGTTTGATCCAAGGTTTTCCTTTAGGGTCATAGACTTCGGGCAAGGTCTTCCAACAGATTTCAGCATGGATGCATTTTTTGGGTTTCCAAATAACCGTGAAATCCCCTTTCGTATATTCCTTTACGATTTCTTTTTCCATATCACGCAATATTAATACCCTTTAAAACCAATGACTTCCATTTAGGATGTCTTTTAATGTACATGGCAACGAACGGACACATGGGCACCAAGGTCAACTCTTTTTCCTCAACGTCTTCTAAAACCTGCCTGACCAATGCGGTGCCTATACCCTTACCTTCTAAAGCTTGTGGCACCTCGGTATGGGTCAAATAGATTTTGTCCTTGGTCTTGATGTATTCTATTTTGGGAACAAGACCGTCAATATGGAACTCATATCGTTTCGCTTCGGTATTGTCGACAAGTTGATGCGTCATAATATTAAATTAGGTATTTTTAAAAGTAGGAAATTTCTAGGGGATATTTAACCCAGTGCATGATGATTTTAGAATTCAGTAAAAGGATTGCTTATGGCCCAAAAAAATAGCGTACGTTCTTATGATAAGTTGGCCGATCTTTATGAAGGGGAGCAAGTAGGCAACCGTTTTGAGCAAGATTCCAATTTCACTATCCACCGTATGCAAGAGGTTCATGACCGACCGGTGACCTCTCCGGTATTTCGCGCGAATTATTACTCTTTTGTGTTGGTCAAAGAAGGTAAAAGTTTTTATACCATCGATGACAGAAAATATGAAACACGACCTGGTACACTATACTTTACGAATCCTGGGCATTTGAAATCATTTGGTATTGAAGAGGTGGTCCACGGATTTTTGATTACTACGATAGAGCAATATCTAAAAAAGTATGTCCACCAAGACGTATTTAAGGAGTTTTCCTTTTTATTGACCGAAACCGTTCCACCTTGTTATCTTGATGCCACCAGTTTCAATGAATTACATGGCCTGGCAGAACAGTTGTATGGTGAACAGCAAAAACAATCCCCTTTAAAAGACAATATCATAGGTTCCCTTTTCGTGGTATTCTTACTTAAGGTCAAAGCGTATTTAATGGCCGATACATCTTTCAAAATAGCCTATGACCGTGACAGCGAGATCGCCAATAAATTCAAAAAAGACCTGGAAGCCATTTTCCGGGAAGGAAAACCAAGCCCCCAAAATCTTCAGGTAGCTTTCTTTGCAGAACAACAGGGGCTGAATCCCAGCTATTTTTCAACCGTTATCAAAGTCAAGACCGGTAAATCAGCGAATAAATATATTCAAGAGAAGTTGTTGGTTGAGGCCAAAGCATTACTGACCGGTTCAATATTGCCCATAAAAGCGATTGCCTACCGTTTGGGATATACCGAACCTACCCATTTTTCAAAATTTTTCAAACGCATGACGGGGAAATCGCCGAATCAGTTCAGAAAATCATAGTCTTTTGAAGCTTAGTAAGTAGTTGTTCCATTGAACGTTATCACTTTATAATCAATGCCAGGTTGACCGCAGTCGAAACCTAGTCGTAGATAGAAAAATGGTTTGGACCGGACTCTAACACATCATTTCAACTCTTTTAATCGGTACTATTCAATAGCCAAAAACCGTTTCAAAGTGTATTGGTGAGCTGCCTTTTGAGGTCTTTTTTCCGATTATCTATAAAATGTGCCCTTTTTTCTAAAATCGGTGCCTTTATCAGCGTAGTCCGTAAGATGATATTTGTACCAGAATTAATTATAAACCTTTAAAACAAATATCATGAAAGATTTAAACAACAAAATTGCATTGGTAACCGGAAGCAGTAGGGGATTAGGTAAGGAAATGGCCTTGCGAATGGCAGCACAAGGTGCCCGTATACTGGTAACCTATAACTCAAACGAAGCGCAGGCCTTGGAAACCGTTGCCGAGATAGAGGCTTTGGGAAGTGTGGCCAAAGCATTTCAATTGAATGTAGGTGATGTCACGACCTTTGATGGTTTTTTTATGGAACTCACCGACTTCTTGAATAAGGAATGGCAGACATCAAAAATCGATATCCTGGTGAACAATGCGGGAATCATTGCCAATTCTCCAGTATCTGAAACTTCATTGGAGACTTTTGATGGTTTGATGCAAATACAATTAAAAGGCCCTTTCTTTATTACCCAAAAAGCGCTAGAGGTGATGAACGATGGGGGAAGGATCATCAATATCTCTACCGGGCTGGCCCGTTTCAGTATTCCAGGCTATGGGGCTTACGCCGCCATGAAATCAGGTATTGAGGCCTATACCCGCTATCTGGCAAAAGAGCTGGGCAGTAGGCAGATTACGGCAAATGTCGTTGCTCCTGGGGCAATCAATACCGATATGAACAAAACGGCTTTGGAGAAAAATCCCCAAATGGAGCAGATGTTGGCTTCGGTAACTGCTTTAGGTCGAGTAGGGGTCGCAGAAGATATTGGTGGGGTGGTCGCCTTTTTGGCCAGTGAAGATGCACGATGGATCAATGGCCAACGAATTGAAGCTTCTGGCGGAATGTTTCTATAAATTGAACTTTAAGGTTCTCAAGGCCCGTACATCATAAGAATGTGCGGGCTTTTATCATTATATGGGGCCTAGGTAACTGAAAATCCGATAGGTTATCCGCTTTCTTATACGTCGGATAATTTGTATATTTAGAAGCCTTTGATATAGGCTCTTGTAATAAGGGCCTAATACCGCTACCCCGGTGCTATACTTTTGAGTTAAAGTTAGTTGGTAACCTTTAAATAGATCAACCATGTTTTGTCTCGTTTACAAATCTGTAGCCAGTCCTGCATTTGACAAAGCAGCGATTTGTGAAATGCTCGAAAAAGCAAAGAAATCCAATAAGAAGAAGAATATTACAGGTTGTCTCATCTATTATCAAGGGGAGTTTTTACAGTATTTGGAAGGTAGGCAGGTATCGGTATTGGGGTTGTACGATAAAATTAAGTTGGATGACCGCCATCATGATGTTGAATTGATATCCCATAGCCATGTTGAAGAACGTGAATTCGAAAATTGGGATATGGCCTATGAAGATTTTTTTGGCGATAACGACCAATTGCAATTCTTAAGACTATTGGTCAGTTCTTATCTGGAATCTCCACAAAAGGCGATGGACCCCAACCCAACATCGGGTCATTTTTGGAGAACTGCAAAACGATTGTTACGGGCCAATACATCAGAACCTTATCGTGATTGAACCAACCTGTCCTTTTATTGTCCACTCTCGAATTGAAATAATGCTTAAGATATCAAAACAATCAATTTTCACCTCTCATTTTAAATACACAATCTTATGAAGACCCTAAAGAGGAAAATCACCGTATTACTTTTATGCCTTTCATTTTCATGGGTGAATGCCCAATACGAAATGAAACCGGTTGAGGGGTATTCCCCGCAAATAGGATTGATGGTCTATATGTTGGAAGATTTAAAGGGCAGGATTACCGAGCAAGTAAAGGACCTGGACCAATTACAGACTGATTTCATGTATGACGAAGACGCAAATAGTATCGGGGCATTGATCATGCACTTGGTATCAACCGAGGCATATTACCAAATAGAGACCTTATCAGAGCTTCAGTGGACAGCCGAAGAGCAAGAACGATGGGGAATAGGTGGTAGTCTCAATGAGGCATCCAAAAAGAAACTTAAGGGGAAACCGATACAATACTATCTGGGTTTATGGGACGAGGTTCGCGAAAAAACGTTGGCAGGGCTGAAAACGAAGGACGATGCCTGGTTTGCGTCTAACCTCGATGAAGAATTTAACTATCATTGGGTGTGGTACCATGTTATGGAACATTCGGCAAATCATATGGGTCAAATAGGCACGGTAAAGAATAGGTTGCCAGAGTAGCTCCTCTTTTACCAATGCTATTTCATGCATAGCTTTTAATTGGATTCGTTACCGATAACAATTTTGGCCATTACCAAAAAGGCTTTCTATAGCATGCTTTTATTTTACTGCCGTAATGAACTATCTTTAGGCTGTTTCATTTTAGTATAATTCTCCGCTTGCCCTATGACCAAAGTGTTTAAAAAAATTCGACAAGGTTTGCTTCATGAAAATAAGTTCAGCAAATACCTTCTTTATGCCATTGGGGAAATCGTGTTGGTCGTTATCGGGATTTTATTGGCCTTACAGATCAATAATTGGAGTGAAACCCAAAAACGAAAAGCTGAAGAAGAAAAGTTGCTTATTGCACTTATCGAAGATTTTAAAGAGAATAAAGATAGAATCAAGGAAGCCATACGAAAAGAAGAGGATGTTATTCAGACCAGTAGGTCTTTGATCCAAGCCATGCAATCGAAAAACACCATCCATAAAGATTCGATTCGATTTTGGGTCGCCTCAGGGGCGAAATCGTGGTGGAGGGCCGAATTTGTGACCGGCACCTATGATGCCATTGTCAGTTCGGGTAAGATAGCGATTTTGAAGAACGATAATTTAAAGCGGCTTCTTTCGCAATTTACCGCCGACATCAATGCCGGGTTTGAGGATCATAACGAATCAATGAGCTATCTAATTGAAATGAACAAGATATCTGCCGATGTTACCCCAGCTTTGATTCATGATGTCGAGCTAGAAAAGCTGGGCATAACTTCAACCGATAACGACTTTGGCCAATCTATTGAAAAGCTCATAAATAACGACGTATATCTCGGCTTGCTGATTTCAAAAACTTGGTTGGAGACCCTTCGAATCGACTATCAACAAAAACTGCAAGGGTATATTGATGAGATCATTGCGATTTGTGAATCAGAGTTGACCAAATGATTGCTTATCTTTAAATAGACCTAAATACTACTTCAATGAAAAAATTTCCTATTCTAGTACTTCTTGCAGCGTTGATTGGCTTGGCATCCTGTAAATCAAAAACAGAAAAAAACACTGAATCCGAGAATATATCGGAAAACCTTCCCGTAAAGGTAAAAGGGGAAGAGGTCACCTATGCTACGGATTCGACCAACCTCAAGGGTTATATCGCCTATGATGCAAATGCCGATGCAAAACGACCAGGTGTTTTGATCGTACATGAATGGTGGGGGCATAATGATTACGTCCGTCAACGGGCCGATATGCTCGCTGAGCTCGGGTACACCGCATTGGCCGTAGACATGTACGGTGACGGTAAACAAGCCGATCATCCTGACGATGCCGGAAAGTTTGCCATGAGCGTGATGGGCAACCTACCCGAAGCCACGGCCCGTTTTAATGCAGCTATGGCCCTATTAAAATCACATGATGCCGTAAATGGAGAACAAATTGCGGCGATAGGGTATTGTTTTGGGGGCAGTGTGGTGTTGACCATGGCCAATTCTGGGGCCGATTTAGATGCCGTTGCGGCATTTCACAGTGGGGTACAGCTCCCCGTAATGCCCAATGATCAACTTAAGGCCAAGGTTTTGGTATGTAATGGTGCAGATGACCCTTTTATAAGCCCAGAATCCATTACAGCCTTTAAAACGGCTATGGATTCCATCAATGTGGATTATAACTACGTGGCCTATCCCGGTGTAAAACACAGCTTTACCAGTAAAGAGGCAGATGCCAATGGGGAGAAATTCGGCTTGCCCCTGGCTTACAATGCCGATGCCGATAAAAAGTCCTGGGCTAGTTTACAACAATTGTTGGAGGAGGTGTTTTAGTAGGACTGGTTTCTTTTAGATCAGTATTGGCAATTGATATAAAGATGACATAAAATGAATACTTTTAGAGTAGTGTCAAAAAGCCGAAAAATTTTAGAAAGAATACTAGGTATATCGTTAATTCTGATAAGTATTGCAACTGCTATTTTTCTTATTCCAAGTTTGATACCTTTGATAAAAAGGACACCTTATCAATTGCTCGAACCTGATCCGGTAATTAGGCATGAGTTAAGAATTGATTGGTTTTTTCAATTTTTTGGTTGGTTTATTGCTTATTTTATATTCAGGAGCGGTAGAGCATTTTTAAGAGACAGCAAAAAACCCTCCTGAACCTGAAAATAAGTTATGATTGATACGATAGATTTCCAATTAGAAATTTAACAATCAATACCATAGAGAATTTTTGAGGTGTTTTAAAGCGTGGTTTGTATGGAGTTTATCATCAAGTATCGGATAAGCATATTAGCCGTTATTTAGATGAGTATGCAGCGAGATTCAATAATCGTTCTAAAACATCAAACCAAAGGTTTCATCAGTTTTTGGAAGGATCAGAGAGTGTAGAGTTATAAGGATTTGATAAATCAATTATAATTTATTTACTCTTTTCCTCATAGAAGTGTTTGTGTATGTAGTCAAGGTATTCCTTGGCTTTTAAAGCTTCTGCGGGTTGCAATTTATATGTTTTGTACCTGGCATTTCTAGAGTGGTCATCGAGCCATTTGTAACGCGCTCCTATTGCAGCGTTTATTTTGTCAAAAACCATTCTCTCTCGTGCAGCATGTCTGCCGTCCATTTTATAAGCTCTTTTTACGTCTAAAATGTCTTTGCATTCTCTTCCCATAATCTTAGTCGGAAGAGCGCAATCTTCTACAAAATGAATAGATGAATAAAAAGCTGTGGTAACCACCCAATCGTAGTACTTTTTACCTTTCAGTAAAGTATTGCTTAATTCTTGATTACGTTCACCAAAAATTTTCTTCTTAGCCATTTAGGGAGCTTCGGAATAATCGAAACCATCTCTTGCTAATAAGTCTTCATCTAAATCTTGAGAGCTTACTAGGCTTAAATCCAATGTGCTTTCAAATAAGGAGTGAAATGACGACTTCATTTCATTTATCTTTCCGTAGGCGAGTTCTACAAATTCATCGTTAAGTAACAATGAGTCTTTTACAGCAATTATTACTTTGGGGTTTCTGTGAAAGATGTTTATATAAAATTTCGAGACACCATAATCTTTTTGAGACAAATAGCCAACCATTGCTTTTGATGATAGATAAACCTGATTTGCTTTCTCAATAAATCTTTCTTTAGCCTTTTTGGTTATCAAATCCATAACCTCTTTCTTGGCTTTTTTTTCACCATCATTATAACCGCGCGAGTATGCATCTGCAACAACGTTTACATGATAGTATAAATCGCTAATTTTAGATGTTTCAGCGTCTTGAGAGTGAAGTTTTAAGTAGCTGTTAAATAAGCTTATTCCAGTAACTGCTTCAGATTCTGACATTTACAATTTTGAGTTAATTCTGCAAAAACGAATGCAAAAATATTGCTTAAATAAATCAAATAAAAACTTATCTTACAAAAAAGAGAACTCCTAAAGTTAAAAATTATTTCCGACTTATACGAAAAAATATTTTGCAGCTTTGTAACATGACCAAAGAAAAGTCAATAAAGAAAATAAAAGAACGTTCCAAAGCGTACGAAAAGAAGCTCAAGATCTACCAAACGCTAGGCGATGTATTAAAAGTATAAGTACCAAAGAAAAATGACGGTAACTGACCAATGTTAGCTTAGAATTGGAAATAGTACTATAACGTTCGTTGAAAATAGGATAGTTCCTTATATTGCCCTGAACTGCTGAATTAGTAGAGGTTTAACCTCTTAGGGGTGATTCCCAAAAAAGTACCTCATAGGTATATCACGACAAAACTTTTTATTCCTGTCTCATGACGTATATAGTTCCCCTTGGGCTACAAGAATCATATGTTTTCAAACGACTACAAACGTTTGTAAACGAAAATAAACAATTCCCAACCGAATCTTTGTGAGAGCTGCTTATAAGTTTGCCCTGTCGAATCATGGTGGTTCGATAGTATTAACTGTTAATCCATAAAAATTAGAAAGATGAACGCATTAAAAAACAAAGTACAGTTGATTGGTAACCTAGGGCAAGACCCAGAAGTAGTAACCATGGACAATGGTAACAAATTGGCAAAATTTTCAATTGCAACCAGTGAGAATTATAAAAATGCCCAAGGCGAAAAAGTGGAAGATGTACAATGGCACAATGTAGTGGCCTGGGGTAAGACCGCAGAAATCGTAGAAAACTATTTGACCAAAGGAAAACAAGTTGCTGTTGAAGGAAAACTGACCCATCGGTCCTATGAGACCAAAGAAGGCGAAAAAAGATACATTACCGAGGTTCGATGTAATGAACTGTTGATGTTAGGAAAATAAGCGCATTCAAAGCCTTCGACTGCGCTCAGGATGATAGCACGTAAAACTCTCGACCAGCCCAGTCGAAGGTATTTTTGATATTGGTTTTGTATGGCTCTGATACGTCAACTTGTACGACCCATATGCAAAGCTGTACTACCAATTGTTCTGTAAAAGGCAAAAACGAAATGTCAGTCCGAGCGCAGTCAAAGACGTCGTTGTTTAATACCGTTGCAGTGAAGAAGTCTTTAAAACGATATCCAAAAATCAAATACGGATTATTCTTTAAAAACAGCAACGAGATGTCAGTCTGAGCGCAGTCGAAGACGTTGTTGGTCGAAAATTGATACCGTCATGGTATAATCTTTAAAACGATATCCCAAAAGTTAAATGCTGATTGTTTCCCAAGTGTTTTAATGAAATGTCAGTCTGAGCGCAGTCGAAGACTTTGTTGTCAAAAACTTGATATCGTCATGTTATAAGAACCTTTAAAACAACACTCCAAAAATCAAATTCGGATTGCTCTGCAAAAGACAGCAACGAGATGTCAGTCTGAGCGCAGTCGAAGACCCTTTTGTCAAGTAAAACCCTATTTTTATAACGATGATATCCACTATGGAAAATAAGTTGAATTCACTATTGAAAACCCACTTTGGGTACAGCTCCTTTAAACCCAATCAGCTGGCTATCATTGAAGATGTATTGGCCAAAAGAGATGTGTTGGCCATTATGCCGACCGGAGGCGGAAAATCATTATGTTATCAATTGACCGCCTTGGCCCTAGAAGGGACCGCAATTGTTATTTCGCCCCTAATTGCATTAATGAAAGATCAAGTTGATGTGTTGCAGGCGAATGGTATTGCCGCTGCCTACTATTACAGTACGCAATCGTCAGAACAACAAGAAGCCATTTTTGACCAGCTTCGAGAGGGAAGGCTAAAGCTTTTTTATGTGGCACCGGAAAGCTTGGGGTTTGTTCAAAATCTATTTGCACGAATGACCATAAGTCTTTTCGCTATCGATGAGGCACATTGTATCTCTTCATGGGGGCATGATTTTAGACCTGCCTATACCCAATTGGGAAATTTAAAGGATAGGTTTCCCGAGGTTCCCGTAATAGCACTTACGGCAACGGCCGATAAAACTACGCAACAAGACATCGTTGAACAACTACATATTTCAAATGCGGCACAACATCTAGCTTCCTTTAACCGGCCAAATTTACATTTAGCGGTGCAGCCGGCCCAAGATCGGATTAAGCATATCTTGGAATTTTTGGAAGGGCGCCCTCATGAAAGCGGAATTATTTATTGTCTAAGCAGAAAAAGTACTGAGGCCATAGCGGAAAAACTGGTAAAGGCGGGCTTTAAGGCCAGCGCATACCATGCCGGAATGTCGGCCGAAAAGCGTCATAAGGCCCAAGAAGATTTTATTACCGACAAGGTCCCGATCGTGGTTGCTACGATTGCTTTTGGTATGGGCATAGACAAGAGTAATGTGCGTTGGGTCATTCACTATAACCTACCAAAAAATATAGAGGGTTACTATCAAGAAGTTGGACGCGGCGGTCGTGACGGTCTACCCGCACATGCGTTACTTTTTTACAGTTTTGGTGATGTGGCACAATTACGACGATTTATTTCACAAAGTGAAAATGCAGAGGTGGAGTATGCCAAACTGGAGCGCATGCAACAATTTGCAGAAGCATTGAGTTGCCGACGAATTGCCCTTTTAAATTATTTTGGCGAACATGTAAGCCAGGGTTGTGGCAACTGTGACATCTGTGACCGTCCACCTACTTATTTTGATGCCACCGTGTTGGCGCAGAAAATCTGTTCGGCAGTGGCCCGTTTAAAAGAGAAGGAGCCAATGGGCATGGTAATCGACGTGCTCAGAGGGGCGCAAAATGCCCAAGTTATTGAAAAAGGCTATCAACAAATAAAAACGTATGGTGCCGTGAAGGATGTTTCTTGGCAAGATTTGCAGCAGTATGCCATACAACTACTCAACCAGGGGATTCTTGATATCAATTTTAAAGAAGGCGCCAGATTGGGCTTGACACCCTTGGCTAAAGAGGTATTGTTTTCAAACAAAAAGATTCAACTAGCGGTACTGCAAAAAGAGAAGTTTGAAGCAAAGAGAATTACAAAGTCCAAATCAAAAAAATCGGGACTTTTTGAAAAATTACGGTTGCTGCGACATGAAATAGCTACTTCGGAAGGTGTACCGGCCTACGTGGTTTTTGGTGATGCCAGTTTAAAGGATATGGAGGCCAAGCTTCCTAAAAACGAGACTGAATTTATGGGGATTTCCGGTGTTGGACAGGCGAAACTTGAAAAATACGCAGCAGTCTTTTTAAATGAAATTGCATCCTATACAGAGTCCAAAAAAACGAAGGTTGCCACACACCTTCGCTCGCTTCAATTATTTAAAGAGGGCCTATCCATACAAGACATTGCAGTAACACGAAACCTTTCTGAGAATACCATTTATGGTCATTTGGTAAAGGCCAATGTTGAAGGGAAGCACGTGGACCTACATCAGTTTTTAACAGGAGCGGAATTTGATGAAATCGCGGATGCCAAAGAAGATTTGACGCAGGCGGATAGCTTAAAAAGCTATTTTGAATATTTTGAGGGGAAAATGCCATACTGGAAGATTAAAATTGGCCTGTATTTATTGGATACCTAACCTGTGGTGCATTATGAAGTTATTGCTTTTGTTCAACGGGTCATTTTGAGTGATTCTTTGCGATACAATGAAAACGAATGTTTCGCAATCCTTTAATGGCCCGAATAAATTTAGACAGCGCCATTGGGCTAAGTTTAGGTATATTTTATTATCGATGATATGAATGGGAAATCTACCGCTTGACCTGACATTTTGATGTAATAGTGAAAAATAAGTAACGTGCTACTCCCAGTATCCCAATGGAAGAAAAACGTAAAAACACTTCAGTTTATCTTATTTCTTTTTTGGATTGAAGTATTAACAATAACTTAAGGTAAAACGGGTAACATTTAACAACTGAAGTCGTCAAATATTACGTAGTTATTGAAATGAAGCGCTATTTATTACATATCTGTTGGTTGGTAATGCTAATTCCTTGCTTAGGGTTTAGTCAAGAAAGTACGACCAATGTTATGCAGGTGTTTTATACTGATTTGGCAAAACGTGATGCCTTGCACGAGCAACAGCTCATCTTTGTAAATTTGGAAGACCAAGAAGATTTTTGGCAAGATCAAAACGACTTTGAGAATTTATTGGGTAAAGAAAACCCCAAGGCCTATCAAGTTTACTTAAAGGGAAAACGAATGGCTTATCGATTACATCAAAAAGAATGTGATGCCAGTTGTGGGCATGGGGAGGCCTATGTGAAAAAGGCGGCCTTTTATTCCATTCACGCCTTAGAAACAACGTACGCTTTCAAAACAAAAAAGCCCCAAATCAGGGATTGAGGCTTTATACTATCTCTTTAAGCGACTTTTTGCAATAAGTCGTAACATGGGCAACGTTTACAGCGCTTTTGTTCTCCTTTTTTATACTTTTTGCAGCATTTGGTCTTACAACCTTTTGGAACAAGCTCTTTTAATTTTGCCTTTTTCTTTTTGTCCGAATCTTTTTTCTTTTTGCCCATCTTTCATGAAGATTAAGACAAAAATATATTATTTTAAATTAATCTAAATAAGATTAATTGTTAAATTATTCGCCCATGGTTTCAGAAGCGGCGCTCTCGACGGTAAGTTGTTGAATATCCCTATCAAAAAGATACAATCCGCCTTTATCATTGCCGATAAGGTTTATCTTATCCAATACCGTTCTGGCCAAAGCCTCTTCTTCCAATTGTTCGGCAACGTACCATTGCAAAAAGTTATGGGTCGCATAATCTTTTTCCTCAAGGGTTACATGCACCAATTCATTGATGCTCTGCGAAACAAAGACTTCATGGTCATACAATTTTTGTAGCATTTTGGGTAGGGTTCCAAATTCCGTCTCTGGAGCTTTTAGATCCGATACTATCGCATGACCTCCCCGTTCATTGACATACTTGACCAATTTCAACATATGCATTCGTTCTTCATCTGAATGGCCATACATAAAGCCCGCAACCCCTTCCAAACCCTTTACTTCGGCCCATGAGGCCATAGAAAGGTAGGTTTGTGAAGATTCCGCTTCTATTCGTATTTGCTCATTAAGCGCTTTTTCCAATTTTTTTGATAACATACGGATACAATTTTTCAATCGTAAAGGTACGAAATGAAGAAGGTAATATCCTTAAGATGCCTTGTGGTATTTAGAATCGTGCCGTGACACCTACGGTATTGATTCCAAAATTAAGGTTCCAGCTGACCTCTTTTTGTTGGGCATTGTACTTTTCCGCATATTTTTTATCCAAATACCGGTCTATGGATTCGACCGTGGCAATACTTAGGGCATAGGCAAAAATTACGTCACTTAGCCAATGTTGTCCGTCCCAGACCCTTGAAATACCGGGTATGGCCCCAAGAAGATATATGCCCCCCTTCACCCAAGGATTCTTGAATTGCTTACCAATGGCATAGGCGTTTGTGAAGGCCAAAAGGGCATGGCCCGATGGAAAGGAGTGAAAATTTCTATTACTATTGAAAGGGTCAAACGTATCTTTGCCGAGTCCTGCTACCGGTCTGGTCCTGCCGACCACTGATTTTAAGACTTGTTGTAAGAAGCCGGCCGAGGTTGCAGAGGCTACAAGAAGTACGCCCGTTCTCCTTAGTTTTTCATTTTTGGTGATAAGGCCCGCCAAGTAGACTCCACCAGTGGCAAGATAATTATTCTCAGGATTTCCATAGAACTCCCCATACTCCCTAATAAACGAAGGGACGTCCTCTTGCCTATTCCTGAAAAAACGGGACGAATCTTCATCGAAGAGATAGAACAATCCGGTACCACCGGCCACTAATCCAAATTGGGACCATTGTTTGCTTCCCCAATGTAACGGTCGGGTATACGAATGACCAACAGCTGTAAACATGGTACCCACGTCGTAGGTGAACATTTGCCATCTGGTATCCTGTTTGGGTATGGAATCCAAACTTTGGGAACTTCCTTTAAAGGAAAAAACCAATACAATAATTAAAAGAAATCTAGACATAAAATAAATAGTCGCGAAAGCTAATAAAAACTTTCAATGGCGATGTGCTTTAAAAGAAAATATCTTGCGCCAATCGAAATGTATTGGCATGGGCTTCTACAATTATCTTTATGTCGGGGGAGTAGCCACCCCCCATACTACATTGCATGGGAATATTAAGATTTTTGCAGGTTTGTAGTACATAACGGTCTCGTTCGAAGCAACCTTCAAGGGTCATCCCTAAAGTACCCAATTTATCCGATTCTAAAATATCGACGCCACACAGGTAGAAAATAAAATCGGGACTTTCTTTTTCAATAAGCTTGGGCAAGATTTCTTTCAAGATCGATAAATAGTGCCCATCATTCGTACCCTTTTCCAATGGAATATCCAAATCGGAGATTTCCTTTTTAAAGGGATAATTGGATGCCCCGTGCATAGAGAACGTAAAAACGGAATCATCACCTTTAAATATTTCTGCGGTACCGTTGCCCTGATGTACATCCAAGTCTACGATCAATATCTTTTTGGCAAGCCCTTGCTTCTGTAAATAGCGCGCTGCGATTGCCTGGTCATTAAGCATACAAAATGCCTCACCGCGATTGGAATAGGCATGATGGGTGCCCCCCGCGATATTCATTGCGATACCGTGTGAAAGGGCAAACGTGCAGCATTGCATGGTACCATCGGCAATAATACGTTCACGCTGTACCAGTTCGTTAGATAACGGAAAACCTATTTTTCGGGCAGCACTGGGTTTGAGTTCGAGACCCTTCAATGCATTATAATATGATTCGTCATGTGCTGCAAGAATATGCCGGTCTTCAGGAAAACTGGGTTCGAAAAAGTTTTCTGAACTACACGTGCCCTCGTGTAACAATTGTTGTGGTAACAACTCGTATTTCATCATAGGAAAACGATGCCCCTCGGGTAATGGATGCTTATAGATGGGATGAAAGGCTATTTTGAGCAAGGCATACGTTTTAAGATCGGTGAAGTTTCAATTGTATTCTTTTTCTTGGGATGTCAACATCAAGGACCTTAACAAGAACCTGTTGGCGTAAATTGACATGGGCATTGACATCTTTTACAAATGAGTCGGAAAGGTTTGAAATATGGACCAAACCACTTTCTTTGATTCCAATATCCACAAAACAGCCAAAGTTGGTAATATTATTGACGATACCGGGCAGCAATTGCCCTATCTGCAAGTCATCAATAGTCTTAATGTTTTGGTCGAAGGTAAACACCTTGGCTTTTTCCCTTCTGTCCAACCCAGGTTTTTCCAACTCTTCTATGATATCTTGTAAGGTGGGCAGCCCAATAGTGGTCGTCTTATAATTTTCTAATGGAATACTTTTCAAGATTTCTTTGTTACCTAAGATTTCAGGTAATGCCAATCCTCTATCCTTTGCCATTTTTTGCACGATTCCATAGCTCTCTGGGTGAACGGCCGAATCATCAAGCGGATTTTCACCATCTTTAATGCGAAGAAATCCAGCACCTTGTTCAAAGGCCTTTTCACCTAAGCGTGGTACTTTTTTGATAGCTTCCTTTGTATTGAATGCACCGTTCTGATTGCGATAACCAACGATATTTTCGGCCAATTTGGACCCAATGCCGGATACATAAGCCAAAAGGGGAACACTTGCGGTATTGATGTTGACCCCAACGGCATTAACGCAGCTTTCGACTACGGTGTCCAACGATGTTTTCAACTTGGTCTGATCCACATCATGTTGGTATTGCCCGACGCCAATAGATTTGGGGTCGATTTTCACCAGCTCGGCCAAGGGGTCGGCCAATCGTCGCCCAATGGAAACCGCACCGCGCACGGTAACATCGTAATTGGGGAATTCGTCCCTTGCAATTTTGGAAGCGGAATAAATGGATGCCCCTGCTTCACTGACAACGAAAACTTCAATAGGATTTTTAAACGCTATTCGTTTTACCAATCGCTCGGTTTCCCTTGAGGCCGTGCCGTTACCAATGGCTATGGCCTCGATTTTATAGGCATCTACCAAAGAACTTATTTTTTTGATGGCCTCTTTTGAGTTGTGCTGCGGTGCGTGCGGATATATGGTTTCATTGTGTTTTAAATCGCCTTGGGCATCTAGACAAACGATTTTGCAACCTGTTCTAAAACCCGGATCAATGGCCAAGATTCGTTTTTCGCCCAAAGGTGCCCCCAGTAACAATTGTTTTAGGTTTTTAGAGAAGACCTCAATAGCTTCAGTATCCGCTTTTTCTTTTGCTTTTTTCAATAATTCATTCGACAACGATGGCAATAGCAATCGCTTATAGGCATCGGCAATGGCCAATTCAATATGTGGGGTGCAGGCGTTATTTGATTTTAGTAACCGTCTTTCCATATTTTGGATGGCGCGTTCGTCGTCCAATTCGATTTTAACACGGATAAAACCCTCTTTTTCGGCACGTTGTATCGCTAAGAACCGATGAGAGGGGCAGCGGTTCAAGGGCTCGCCCCAATCAAAATAATCTCGGAACTTCTGCGCCTTTTCATCATTTTCCCTGCTTTTGATTGCTTTGGTTGTAATTAAGGCAAAACGTTGCAATTGGTTGCGCAGCTGGTTTCTAATATCGGCACGTTCATTGATCCATTCGGCAATAATGTGCCGGGCTCCTTCAAGGGCATCATCTTCGTTGTCTACCGTATTGTTTAGGTATTTTGAAGCAATAAATTCGATTTCTTCTGAACGTTGGGCCATGATAATTTTGGCCAATGGTTCCAAACCATTTTTACGTGCCGTTTCGGCTTTGGTCTTTTTGCTCTTTTTAAATGGGAGGTACAAGTCTTCTAGACCGGTTAGGTCTGAACAGTTCTCAAAGCTATTTTTAAGTTCTGGTGTCAGTAAACCTTGCTCGTCAACAGCTTTTATAATGGCTTGCTTTCTTTTTTCCAAGGCCTCAAATTGGGCCTTATATCGTACAATTGCCCCGACGGCTACTTCATCTAAATTGCCGGTCAACTCTTTGCGATAGCGTGAAATAAATGGAATGGTACAGTCTTCGTTCAAAAGCTTGACCGTATTTTCAACGCACTTTTCATTTAAGTGGGTGTTTTGAATAATGTATGATATCAGGTGCATGTATTCAATGTGTTTCAAAGAAGGTCGTTCTCATACTTGAAAAGTCTTTTTGCACTAAAACCTATAAAACGAATAAACCTTTGAAGTTTTATTAAAATACCCCCAGATGAACGAATCTTCAAGCTTAAAAATAGTCTCGGCTTTTTTACTTCGTATTGCATCGGCAGCTTTTTTTATCCGGTCAAAAGTATTATCAGGAACAATACCTTCAAGATGATTGAAATCTTTATCAAATAAGCATTTAATCCGAGTTGATTTTGTTCTGGTGTACGAATTATAGGCAAAGAAAGTGGGGTTAAAAGCGACGGTCAATCCTCCTACAGCTCCCATCGGGATAGCCCCAAAACCTGGCATCATCATCGGTGCTCCACCGGTTGAAATCATTTTTTTTGACCCAATAGTGATGATATGATCTTCATCGATTTTGTTTACTGCAATACCAATATCCTCTTTGGCAAGTCTTCTTAAAAGTTTTGTTGACTTCTCCATTTCCCGATACTTATTTAGGCCACCGCCTTCTTGTATGATGGGCGTATTTTTAAATGGAATTTCCTCGTCTTTTTTGAGATGTGTTTCTTTTATAATTTCTTTGGTTTCTACATCTAAGACCGAGAACTTCATCTCTTCCGCAGCGGCATTTATGAGATAGATGTTGTTTTCAAAGACAAAAGAATTACTATTGCTAAATTCTGAATTGATTTCAGGTTTTCCATAAGTTGAGGTCGTGTAGGTCAGTTCTGGCAGCAAAAATTTAAAAAGATGTGTGAACGAACGATTTTCTATAGATAGCACAAAACCATTTTCCTTGGGATATATCTTTGCCTTAGCACTAACATTTTCGATTGAATTTGGTGCACTATCATCTATTTGTATAAGGTTTAAAAATGAAGAAGTCCTGATGAAATCGCTATTAGGCTGTTGTGACAAAACTTCGTGCAGATTTAGAATCTTTCCAGACTTGCTTTTGAATTTTTCATCAAATACTTCCACGGTAGTTTTTTGTATTTGATTTTGCCCTTGATAGACATAAAAGTTAAGGTTGTTGCTCTTCTTTGTCAAGGTAATTAGGTAAAACAGACTACCATGGTTATATCCTTTAAGGTAAATCTCATCCTTTAGTTTAAAATCATATAGTTCTTCGCGCGCGGTTTGGTAGTCAAAATCAAAATGGATACTTCCGAACTTATTATTTTTTCGATTTTTCAAAAATAGGGTAACATCATTTCCTTCTACATTATAACCAATGATTTCGTCATATCTTTTTGGAGGCCTTTCAGAAGAAAAGGTGGTGATCTCCCCTCCTTCAAAATTCATCAATGAGCTTTGAAAGCCCTTATTATCGTCGGTGAAGATGGCAAAGGTCTTATCTTCGTCATTTACAACGGTAAAAACGTTCTCGATTACTCTTCCTCCATATTTTGATTTTTTGATACTCAGTTCCGCAAATGGTTCTTGAGCCGATGATAATGATACAATTAATAGAGGTAATACTATTTTAAAACACTTCATATCATCTAATTGATTGCAGCTCCATTTTTTATGATGGTCTCCATATTCTTATCCGGGTTCACGAAAACCAATTTGCCCTCGGCATTCTCCGTCATCAAGATCATGCCCTCACTTTCGACCCCACGAAGTTTTCTAGGGGCGAGGTTCACCAAAACAGTCACCTGTTTGCCTACGATTTCTTCAGGTTTAAAGCTTTCTGCAATACCAGAAACAATAGTACGCACATCAAGGCCCGTATCTACTTTTAGTACCAACAATTTATTGGCTTTGGGCATTTTTTCGGCTTCGACGATAGTGCCTACGCGTATATCCAACTTTGAAAAATCATCAAAGGTGATGGTTTCTTTTTGTGGGGTTATTTCTTTGTTCATTTGCGCATTCGCTTTTTTGGTAGCTTCCAATTTTGCCAATTGTGCCTCCACTTCTTGGTCTTCTACCTTACGGAACAGTAATTCACTTTTACGGATTACGTGACCACTTGGGAGTAGGGTTTCTTTTTGTGCCACATTGTTCCACGACATCTCGACTGTGCTCGATGTGACATTAAGGATTGATTTCAATTTGGCAGCGGTAAACGGTAAGAACGGTTCGCTCAATACTGCCAAGGCAGCCGCAATCTGTAGGGCTACGAACATGACCGTTTTGGTTCGCCCTTCATCAGTTTTTATCAATTTCCATGGTTCTTCGTCTGCTAGGTATTTGTTGCCCAAACGTGCCAAGTTCAATAATTCTTGGCTGGCTTCCCGAAAACGGTAACGTTCTAGGGAATTCGAAATGATCCCAGGGAATTTCTGCATTTGAGACAGCGTTTCTTTATCGACAGCTGTTAGATTGGATGGCAATGGAACTTCCCCATCATAGTATTTATGCGTCAATACCGCCACGCGGTTGATAAAATTGCCAAAGATGGCAACCAGTTCATTGTTGTTTCTGGCTTGAAAATCCTTCCAGGTAAAATCGTTGTCCTTGGTCTCAGGAGCGTTAGCGGTCAAGGTATATCGCAATACATCTTGCATTTCAGGAAAGTCGACCAAATACTCATGCAGCCAAACGGCCCAATTTTTTGAGGTGGATAGCTTGTTTCCCTCTAGATTCAGAAATTCATTGGCAGGAACGTTTTCAGGCAGTATAAATTCGCCATGTGCTTTGAGCATACTGGGGAAAATGATACAATGAAACACGATATTGTCCTTACCGATAAAGTGTAGCATTTTGGTGTTTTCCTCTTTCCAATAGGGTTCCCAATCTTTCCCCTCTCGAGCGGCCCACTCTTTGGTGGAGGAAATATATCCGATAGGGGCATCGAACCATACGTATAACACCTTACCTTCCCCACCTTCAACAGGTACGGGTATGCCCCAATCTAAATCACGGGTTACGGCACGGGGTTTAAGACCCTCATCAATCCATGATTTACACTGCCCGTAGACATTGGGTTTCCAATCGTTCTTATGGCCCTCTAAAATCCATTTTTTTAAAAACCCCTCATACTTGTCCAATGGCAAAAACCAGTGTTTGGTTTTCTTTAGTGTGGGTATGGCACCTGAAATGGTGGACTTCGGATTGATCAAATCGGTAGCGTTCAATGAAGAACCGCAATTCTCACATTGATCACCGTAGGCTTCCTCATATCCACATCTAGGGCAGGTACCCGTAACAAAACGATCCGCTAAGAACTGCTGCGCCTCTGCGTCGAACAATTGTTCATTGGTCTCTTCAATAAAATCGCCCTGAGCATGTAATTTTTTAAAGAATTCAGATGCCGTTTCATGGTGAATCGATGCCGAAGTGCGCGAGTAGTTGTCAAAGGAAATGCCAAAATCTTCAAAAGACCGTTTGATGATACCATGGTATTTGTCAATGATATCCTTCGGGGAAACACCTTCTTTTTTTGCTTTCATGGGGATGGCGGCCCCATGCTCATCACTACCACAAATAAAAGCTACGTCGTTGCCCTGTAAACGTTGGTATCGCGAATAAATATCGGCTGGTACGTACACGCCGGCCAAATGCCCAATATGAATAGGGCCGTTGGTATAGGGCAGGGCTGCCGTTATGGTATATCGTGAAGGTGATTTTTCAGACATGAAATCCATTTTAGGGCTCAAAAATAGGGAATTTCAAACGACCCGATTCCATCAATAAATCAATAGTTATTCGGGTTTTTGATATTTACCCTGTAGGATATCGAAAAATATGGCCTTTAAAGAATAAAACAGTGAAATATAAGTTTTTACTTACAAATTTAAGTAACTAAAACTAGGTTGTTATGAGTGTTGGAAACCCCAAAAAGTTTGATAAGTTTTCGAAAGTTGTATTGGATGTTGAAAAAAAGCCCAAAGAAACAGGTGACGATGTTACCAAAGTTTACAAAGACCCTAAACATGAGTTAAAGAAAGCGTTAAAATTCAAGACTGACGATGACAAACCCAAACTTGCCTGAAAAATAAAACCTCCGACTAATGCAACCACGAATTGGGGTGGGGGGGTGCACTAACGGAGGCTCTGGATAATGCAAGTATTGCTTACATAATCATGACCGATTTACTCATTCGCTGTTCACCTACCTGAATACGATAAATGTACTTACCTGTAGAAAGACTGCCTCTAACACGTTCTCGTATGTTGATTTCTGCAGATCCCTCTAACATCAGTTCATTGAAGACGGTACCTACATTTTGGCCTAGAATGTTGAAGAGTTGAATGTCAACGTGGGCGCTAAAGGGCATCTCCAAATAAATGTGGGGGTTTCTATCGGTAGGATAGTAGGGTTTATGAATGACCTCATTGGCCAACTCAGCTTCGGGATCCATTGCATCTGGATCGTCCCTAGGCGGGGTATCTGGCAATGTAGGTGGGTCATCGCTATAAGCAATATCATCAAAATCAACACCACTACAATTGAAACCTAGATTTATAGGATTATAGGGGTGGTCCAATAAATGTTGCTCTACTTTGTCAATGGGAACACATAGCCATTCTGCCAAAACAGTTGCATATAAGTCCCTGAAATCCATAGTGTATTCTAAGTTTCCACGCCCGTTGGGCGCTTCCAATGATGGATGTTCGCCGACGAAAGCACTTCCGTCGAGTCCTGAACCAAAAAATAAAGTGGGAGCCGCTTTACCGTGATCCGTTCCATTTGAGCCATTTTCAAAAATACGTCGTCCGAATTCTGAAAAGGTCATGCTCAATACCTTGTCGTCTTGTTGTGTAAAAGCGATATCCTCGTAAAAATGGTTAATGGCAATCGATAAATTCGACATTAACCGTTCATGGGCTTGGGGCTGGTTACCATGGGTGTCAAACCCACCCATCGAAATCATATACACTTTAGTGCCCAAGTTACCTTTGATCAATCTAGCCAATAGGGCCAATTGCCTTGCGAAACCATTTTGTTGGTATTCGACTTGGTTTTGACCACGTTCGTACGCTTCATGGATCTTGCCTGCATATTCATAAGTGGTATTGGCAACGCCCCTTAAAAAGCGGAGTTGGTCACCATACATACAGTCGTCAAATGGGGCGTTTGCAATATCATAGAAAAAACCAGTTTCGGCGATTTCCTCCAATTGATCGATATTATTGGTTACGAAAGCATAATTGGTCTCCTCACCTTGAAAAACAAGGTTGGACAAATTTCCGATTTGGATTGCCGCAGGGGCCTCTGGCGGATTTATAAGGTAATCTGGATAGAGGTCTTCGAAATGCCTTCCCATCCAACCGGTATTCAATCCGGTAAAGCCCGTTGAGGTCAAATCGGTATTGGCATAAATATCGGAACCTGTAAAATGGGATAGGCTCTGACTTTCGTAACCGACACCGTGTACGGCCTTAAATTGGCCTTCACCCCACATTGGTTCTAAAGAATCCATGTAGGTCGGAATTCCGAAATCATCGGTAAGCTTCAATATTTTACTTTCAGGAATGTAAATATTGGGCCTTGCATTTGCATACGTATCGTATTGTTGTATTGGAATGACCGTACTAAGCCCGTCATTACCGCCATTTAAGCGAATCAATATCAAAATATTATCCGTTTCTGAAGCGGCAATTGCCGAGGTCAGCGGTGAGGGTGCAGATGCAGAAAGCAAATTACTTCCCAAAAACATGGAGCCCGAGCCCGCAATTCCTAACGCCTGGATGAAAGATCTTCTGCTCCAGTTTTTGTGTTCTAAATCGTGGCCTTCGTGTTCAAGGCCTTTGTGTGGTGATGTATCGTGAGTATGATGGGTATCGCACATAGTAGTAGGTGTTATTTAAGTTGAAATTCCGGTTCCCTGACAAGGTGTAATAATAATAGGTATACTTGAGATGGGGTGTCGTCAAGCATCATGTTCCAAGTACCGGTTTCGTAAATGTTATTGTCTTCATAGGGTTCTCTAAAAACAGTGATTGCCCTTGTATATTCCGCGTCGGTCAACAATCCCTTAGGGGTGAATTTATCTATAATGGCCCTTGCGACGATGTCGGGATCGTTTGTTGTGGCTCCATTGGCACCTGTCGCCTGAATGCCCAATTGTCTAAATTGTTCGGTGTTGGCAGCGAAGAACCGCTCTACAAAGACCTCCATGGTCAGCCATCTACCAATAATAAAATTGGTATTGATCCATTGCCTGTCACGTTGCCAACCGGCTACGTCAACGGGATCAAAAAGATCTTGACCAATTAGGGCGGCTGCGTCGATGGCATTGATTACCGTGCCATCATCATAGGTGAAATTAGTCTCTTTAAGGAAGTTCAGATAAAGGTCGAACGGACTCTTTATTATGACACCGATGGCGGTTTCATCAAAAAAATGCTCGCTTTTGAACAATTCTGCAAGTACGGGGGCAATCTCAAAATTATTTGCCACAAATGTATTGGCCATACCTGCGATGATGGTCTGTGCATTACCGCTATCGTCAGATGAGTCTGGGTGCACAAAGAATTCATACAACTTCATACTGATAAAAGTTGCGATTTGGTCTGCCCTTTGATCAAAAAGAATATCAATGACATCATCATAACCCCAATTACCGGTCTGCCCCATAATGGTCTTGGCATCGGTATCATGACGTTCTGGGTCAAAAGTGATTGCCGTACAACCGACTTCACCGCGGTTTACATAGCCGGTAAGTGCCCTTGCGGCCTCAATGATATCTTCTTCGGTATAACCAACACCCTCACCCAAAGTAAACAGTTCGTAAAGCTCTCGGGCATAGTTCTCGTTAGGGCGATTTCTGTTGTTAAAGGCTCCGTCTAGATAACGTAGCATTGCGCTGGTCAATCCAATCTCACTGACAAAAGTCTTGAAATTACCAAGTGCATTGCGTTGTAGGCAATTTGCATATTCGAACAAAAAAGAGTTACAATCGTAAACCCCATATTCCGTTACGAAATGATTGCTCCAAAAGAAGCTCATACGGTCCCTGAGGTTGTTGTTCAACAGTGAATTACCATATGCCGTGAACAATTCCTCTCGTTGTGATCGTCTCAATTGTCGGGCAAGGTCGTCATCGGCAGGGTAATTGTCGTTATTCCAAGTCGCCCATTCGGGAGCCGGAATGACCGGTGCGGCCAATGCCTGATTGACCAAATTGTCAACCAATGCAGTTGCTGATTGCCCTACAGCTTGATTTATGGTTTCAACGGAAGCGCTAAAACCTAATCTTCGGTATAAATGGGCAGCCCTGATTTCATCTAGAGGTGTTGTATACGGCGCTAGGGTAGCGGTATTACAATTAATAAAAAGTTCCATAGCAAAATTTGGCTTTTAAAAGTATCATAGTATTTGGGTTCACTATGTGCTTTCGGTAGGTGTGGTTCATTTGAGGTTGTAAATTACAATGTAAACGCGATTTTAGCGATGAACTGCGAAATTTTTCGATGAAATGCACACTATTTTTCATATTTTGTCCAATTCATGGGAAAACATAACGAATTTGGGAAGCTTGGAGAACAAAAAGCTTCTGATTTTTTGGTGGAAAACGGATATCGTATACGTGCCACAAATTACAGGTATCAAAAAGCGGAAATCGACATTATCGCCCAAATAAAAAATACATTGGCCATTGTAGAGGTAAAATCAAGAAGTTCAGACTTCATCGAGAACATTGCCGATACCGTTGACCAGAAAAAAATCAAACTCTTGGTTTCTGCTACAGATCAATATGTAATTGAAAATGATCTGGATGTCGAAGTTCGTTTTGACATTATTACCGTTTTAAAGAAAGGGAAACAATTTGAACTGGAGCATTTAGAAAATGCATTCTATCATTTTTAACGATTTGTTTTATTTATAACAATAAGTTAATTTTGTTTCAAATCCACCTGTTATGAAAACCATATCGTCAGTTGTCGAGAGCTATATCAAAAAAAAACCTTTTCTACAAAGTGCTTTGGCCCAGGGAATCATTAACCTTACATCGCTTTCCCGTATTGTCAAACCTGAAATTGAAGAAGAGCTGGGCAAAGATATTCGCAATGGTGCCATCGTTATGGCCTTAAAACGATTATCGGATGATCTCGAGTTTCGGGCTACCCATAAAATCGTAAAGGTATTAAAGAATATAGGCGAGATAACGGTAAGATCTAATCTCACCGATTATACCTTCTTATCTTCTGAGACGATTTTGGCCAATCAGGCCAAGTTGCTTGAAGAGGTCAATAAGAACCAAGACATCTTTTATACTTCATCACGAGGGGTAAATGAGATAAACATAGTGGTAAGCAATAGTTTAGACCATACCGTTGAAGAATTATTTGCTGGGGAACGCTGTACCCAAAAGGCCGAAAACCTATCGTCCGTAACGGTGAAGCTACCCTCAGAGAACGTATCGGTACCGGGCATCTACTATTTCATCTTTCAACGCTTGGCTTGGGAAGGCATCGTGCTTTATGAGGTTATCTCAACGACCAATGAATTTACTATTTTAGTCAATGACGATCAGGTAGATGTGGCATTCAAGACGATAAAGGACTTGAAGACCCTCTAATAAACTAAAGCCTTTTCTTTTTCGTTCTGATTTTGGATTTATGTCGAATCATGATTAGAAAAAGGATTTTTTTTGGCCTTCTAGCGATGGTACTATGCTATATAGCTTACCTACTTTATATTTTTGTGCTTTCCCCCAAGACCAATTTACAGTCGATTTATCTGATTCCTAAAGATGCCGTCTTTGTTATTGAGTCAGACCAGCCCGTGGAAAGTTGGAAGAAAATCAGCCAAAGTGATGCCTGGAACCATTTGAATAAAAATGACTACTTCGCAACACTGACTGAGAATATTCAAAAGGTTGACACCATCTTTAATAATAACCATAAGTTGTTCGAATTTTTTGATGGCCGTTCTTTGTTTATTTCGATCCACATGGTGTCACCAAAAGATTATGGAATCTTTTATGTGCTCGATTTAAAACGAATTGCAAAGCTCAAACTGCTAAAAACGTATTTGAACACCCTTTTAGATGAAGGGTATACGCTCAGTAAACGTAACTACCATGACCATGAGATTTTAGAAATCTATGATAGAAGCAGTAAAGAGACCATGTATATGGCCTTTGTCAAAAACCAATTGATTGCCTCGTATACCCATAGTTTAGTTGAAGCAGCCATTGATCAATATAAAGAACCCTATCTAGGTCGGAATTTGAATTTTTTGGAGATCAATAAGAAAGTGGGGTATGAAGATCTATTTCGGCTCTATTTGCAATATGATTTTTTAGATGATTATTACAAACGATTTTCCAATAAACCTGCGGATTGGATTAAAAATACCAGCGAGAATTTCCTGTTTTCCGGTTTTAGTTTTGATTTGGATGGAAACGGTGCCATAACGGCCAACGGGTTTACCAATATCGGTTTTGACAATGAAAATTATTTAGAAGCGCTCCAAAAGTCTGGAACGGCAAAACGAACCATTCCTAAAATTGCACCAAAACGTACGGCACTCTATATAAGTTACGGTTTTGACGGTTTTGCCAAGTTTTATGAAAATTTTGAAACGGTACAAAAGGAAAACAATACCGTACAATTCGAAAATTATAGGGCTGGGATTGAAAAAGTAGAAAAATTTTTAAAGATTGACGTCAAAGAAAACTTTGTCAATTGGATTGGTGATGAGATTGCCTTACTTCAAATAAAGTCAGACCTATCAAAAGGTGAGAATGACCTTGCATTGGTATTGAAGGTAAATGATATCAATAGTGCCAAAACAAATCTTGATTTTGTACTCAAGCAAATCAAAAAGAAAACTCCCGTCAAGTTCAAAGCGGTCAACTATAACGACCACTATATCAATTTCCTTTCCATCAAGGGCTTTTTCAAAATTCTTTTGGGAAAACGCTTTGAGAATTTTGACAAACCTTACTTTACGATGATCGATGATTATGTTGTTTTTAGCAACAATCCCAACACCTTAAAAAGCATGATAGATGGCTATTTGATAGAAGAGACCCTGTCAACTTCAGGTGATTTTATTGATTTCAACAAAAAATTTGATAGTGAGAGCAGTCTGTTCGCTTACAGCAATATTCCAGTTTTGTATGACAACATGTACGCACTTGCAGATAGAGGTACAAAAAATCAACTTCGAAAAAACAAGGATTTTATCATCTGTTTTCCTCAAGTGGGGTTTCAATTAACCCCTGAAGATAACTTGTTCGAGAGCAAGCTAGTTGTCGATTACCAAGATATAGAAAAGGTCAAGACAAAGGCTCAATTCGAAAATTCCAGCAAGTTGAACACCGTATTACATAGCGGCAATGACGAAATCACGGATGCTGTTTTTAAATTAAGACCCATATATCCCACGGATTTAAATGCAAAACGTTTTGCGAAAAGCTATTCCAACGGAAGTATTCGATTTGAGGTCGAATTAAAAGACGGTTTAAAACATGGCCGTTATCGAGAATATTACAAAGATGGTACTGAAAAGATAACAGGTCGTTTTAAAAAAGATGAACAAGTTGGAACCTGGAAGTATCATGACTCCCAAGGCAAACCCGTGCACAAGAAAAAATTCTAAACCCTTCTATTACGCTGTTCTAACATAAAAAAGCCCTGGTCCGTCACAAGGTACCGCACCACCAGATAATTGATTATCTGAAATAAATCGAAGGCGTTCTTCATTAGAGTTCGAACAGTTTTCTATCAAAGGGCTATCGTCATTATAGACCAATATAAGCTGCCGCTCTTCAGGGGCCTCCAAGAGCATAAACCGTCCCGTTGCCGTAATGGTCTCATTTTCGTAGATTCTCGTTCTAACAAAAGAATTATCTGAATTTAAAACTAAGGTTTCTTGCCAAGGCAGATCATTGTCTTCAAGTATTTCCCCTGAAATCCCTACATTGATACTTGCCAACTCCCATGTTTGGGGTAACGATTCGGTAAGCACCATTTCATCGTCCGAATCTGAGCAGCTTGTCACAATGAGCAAAAAAAATATAATACCAAACTTCTTCATCTTACTGATTCTTTTTCTTAAGATAACGATTTTTGGTTTTGGTTGCTTGTATGTATACCTTTTTAAGCTGAAAGTAAAATGGGGCTTTATGGTGTTTCAAATTCTTGAAATTCTCTTGAAACCCTTACTATTACTGAAATGCCGTCTAAATGTCGGGTCAATTCCGGCGTGATTTTTTGGGCTTTTTTGGTTTTGGGTTTAACATTGCCCAACGAATTGAAATAGTAGTACAATGAAACAACCGGAATTAGGATTAAGAATAAGTGAGTTACGTAAGCAAAAAGGCTTTACACAAGAAGAACTGGTAGAACAATGCAATATCAACGTAAGAACCTTACAGCGAATAGAAAATGGTGAGGTCTCCCCGCGAAGCTATACCGTAAAAACCATTTTATCAGCTTTAGAATATGACTTGGAGAGTCTAGAGGAAGAAGAAAATCAAAACACTTCCAAAATCGATTTCGTTCCCCCGAAAGAAGCAAGGTCGGTATATGATTTATTGACCTTTACCTGGATTGCCGGAATCTTATTTTTGATTGCAGCAGTATTTGAAGGTATAGCTGATTATGTAAGGATTGAAGACGGTGAATTGATCTATGGGCAATGGGGTCATGTTACGGTTAAGGTTCTAATACTTGTGCTATACTCGATGCTTTTGTATGGTTTTTTGATCTCAGGGAAACTATTGAAAAACTATTTGATGAAGATTACCGTCGTTTTGATGATCATTGCCAACATATGCTTTTACGTGTATGACATAGTATCGGTTTTTAATGGAGCACTCGATATTGAAGTGGTATTTTTAGCAGAGTCCGTGGCATTTGGTGCACTAGGAATATTATTTGGAATTTCAATTTTAAAGTCCAGGCCCATTTTGGGCAACACGGGTTTAGCTTCTGGAATCATGGAATTGCTCATGGCAGGTTGTCTACTGACCGTTATTTTATCCCCTATAGCACTATTCCTCTTTTTTCCCGTGATCATATTGGAAATTCTGGTATTATATAAAGTTTCTACCATGGTCAAAGAACAGTTGTAACTTTCTACATAAAAGTATTCGATACTGCTTCTTTTTTGGATGGTAAAATACCTTCCAAAGCATTATACCCATATAAGATTTAAAAAATAAGAATCATGAAATTACCCTATATATTAAAATTTAAACTATTGGCCTTTGGTATGCTATTTTTTATACTACCATCAACTACTTTTTCTTGTACGATTATCAGTGCAATTGCCAAGAATGGCCATGTTTGGAATGCCAATAATGAAGATGGCCCCTTTGGTGTGGGCAACTTTATCAATGTATTCCCCAAAACCGAGAATTCTAAATATGGGTATTTTACCTTATCCTATCTATCGCCCAGATATGGCAACGGAGGAAGCCTGCAAGGAGGAACCAATGAAGCGGGGTTAACGTTCGATTTTAACCAAATCAAATATGTTGAAGACTTCGAAATGGGAAGCAAGGTGGTTTTTCCAGCAGGCAATGACGCTATTTTGCCCCATATTCTAGCCAATATGGCTTCGGTGGACGAGGTGGTGGCCTTTTTTGAAACGTATTGGTTCGAAGACGGATTTAGAGGTGCCCAGATGCATGTGGCAGATAGAAATGGTAAATTCGCCATGATCAGTGCATCAGGATTCCATGTTGCCAAACCCAGAGAACATTTGGTTTCCACCAATTTTGATATTTGCGGTGATGAAGCTGCCAGCTCTTGTTGGCGCTATCCCATTGCAAAGGCAATGTTAAAAGAGTCAGCGGTGAACTTAGCGACCATGACGCAAATTTTAGAGCAAACGGCGCAAAAAAATGGGGGTACCATGTATTCCAATATTCAAAATTTGACCACTGGCGAGTTATGGTTTTTTTCCAAGCATGACCCCAATAACAAGGTCGGTACAACTATCAAGGATTTGTTGGCCAAAGGGAAATACTCGTACTCTTTTAACGACTTGGGTTCTTTACTCGGTCAAGCACCTAAAGCTTATGAAGAGCCCAGCGCTGTTGCCATACCAACCGAGCAAATTGAAGTTCATGAAGGGGTTTATGGAAATGGTTTTATCGGTAAAGTACATGTTGAGGCCTTAGATGAGGGTATTAAGGTTTCCTTTGAAGATGGTTTTTCCTTTATGCTGTCGCCAAAAGCTGAAGATAGCTTTTACTGGCCCAACGAAGGGGTGGTTGTCCAATTTTCAAAAGATTTTAGAACCCAACGGGCTAAGCTATTGTTTTACGAGAACGGTATGTGGTCTTTTGACGCCAAAAAAGAAAAGAACGGTTCTGGTCAATACTAAATAATACCCTTTAAACAGGGAATACCAGGTTCGGTAATTAAGGTATTTTTGAAATGATCTTTAATAACCAACCTATGCTATTCTTTTTTGGAACCCGTGCCACCAAGGTCAAAGAACGAAAATTAAAGCGTACTACCTGCCCGTATTGTCAAACGAAAGATTCTTTTGTAGTAAGTACGTTCAGCAAGTATTTCCACTTTTTTTGGATTCCTGTTATTCCTTTGTTTAAAACACATATTGCAACATGCTCACATTGTAAAAAAAGTTATGATAAGGCGCATTTTACACATGAAATGCTTCAGGCTTTGGATAATGAAAATCGAGTAAACCCTGTAAAACGACCGTTATGGCAAGGCTGTGGATGTTTGGTTTTGGTCAGTCTTTTCATAGTGGTGATGAGCTTTTCTTTTTACGGGGTTTACATGCGCTCTAAATACCCAGACAAGTATAAAATCGAAGTGGATCCAAGGTTAACACTTTTAAATACCGATATTGACGGGCTCTCCCGTATGGTACAGGCTAAGGATACGGTAACCCTTGCCCTAAAGCAGTGCATAGATGACGATATAGTAGGTGGTATCAGCACTAAAGACATTGCCTATTTTACCAAACGAAGCGGTACCAAGTTGCTTGTGTTATTAGCAGTACGGGATATCAAGAAAATAGAACCAAAAAACAGAAGAGCGCTTATTGAAGTCGTAGAAGATTGTATGCGGTTTACAAATCTTAAGGATAGTGTCACCCAATATTATATTGGTGTCGAAGGCAAGTGGAACACCGTTTTGGTAAAAACACCCACTGAAAGTGATTTGGGGGGTCGTTTTGCCGATAAACAATTGTTACTACCCTTCTATGGCGACAAACCAAATACTATTGAAGAAAAAGATGTTGATTCCATTCTGGTAGAATGACTTTTGTGTCTGATGGGTCATTTCGAACGTGCGGGAGAAATCTTAAATCTAAATACCTTTGTACAAATTGCTTTTATGGATAAAATGTTCTCTTTTGATAAAATCATGCAATTACCGAGCCGCTACCGCACCAATTTGATCAATATGGTCTCTGGGTTTAAAGCCGCCAATTTAATCGGTACAAAATCAAAAAATGGACAGCCCAATTTGGCCGTTTTTAATAGTGTGGTCCATATCGGTGCGAATCCGCCGTATTTGGGTTTTATCTTAAGACCTACAACCGTGGAGCGCCATACCTATGAGAACCTTAAGGAAACGGGCGTGTATACGATCAATCAGATCACGACCGCAATCCATAAACAGGCCCATCGGACATCAGCAAAATACGACCGGACTATTTCAGAGTTTGATGCCGTCGGGCTCACTGAATTCTATCAAAATGATTTTCATGCGCCGTTTGTAGCGGAAAGTCATATCAAAATCGGGCTTTCATTTCAAGAGGAACATTTGGTACAATGCAATAATACCCGATTGATCATTGGCAAAATAGAACATTTAATACTACCGAAAAAAGCTATTTTAGAGGACGGTGATGTTAATTTAGAGGATCTGGATACTGCCGCCGTCGCAGGATTATACAACTATTACAGCCCTGAGCATTTAGGTAAATATGGGTATGTAAAGCCGTAATTCCGAGTGAAGCGAAGGAATTACGGCTTTGCGTACCCAGCCTTTGGAGTTACCCCAAATCAGGGTTTTTATTTTTCTTTCCGGTAAGCTTTTCACCCATATCGGAAATCGTTGCAAACGAGAACTAACTGTAGATTATCCCTACTTTTGTAACAATATGGAATATGCTTCGTCTTAAGCCTATGACAAACACAATTAGGGCTTATTCTTACCTTATTTTTTTATTGATCTCAAGATTGGTCTTTGGTCAAGAAGTGGTGACCATAAAAGCACAATTATTGGACGGTAAAACCTCAAAGCCCATACCCTTTGCTTCCATATACCTTAAGAATACGGCTAGAGGGACTACTTCCAATGCTGAAGGCTATTTTGTGTTTTATGTTCCGGTTAAAAATAAGGCCGGGAACGTTGTGATTTCCGCAATGGGATATCGAACTATCGAAAAGAAGCCCAGTTCATTTTCAAATGATGAACGAATCAGATTAACCCCTCAGGCCTATGAACTTAATGAGGTACAACTGAGTGCCTCAAAAGATAAGGTGCTCACCGCAAAAGAGATTGTGAAACGTGCCTATGAACAGATTGGGAAGAACTATCCAACAGAGCCCTATATTTTAGAGGGATTTGTACGAGACCTTCAGAAAGAAGATGATGAATATGTGGAGTATCTTGAATGTGCAGCGAAGTTCAAGTACAAAGGATCTGCAATCAAAAAGGAGCCCGAAATAGAGTTGCTCGGGGTAAGAACCAATAGCATTGCCAAAAAACATCCTTGGAATAAAAATCAAGAACGTAAGAACTCGCTTGTAGATTTAGTAGAAGATGATTTTATACGTTTTGATTACGGACCAATATTAGCGAAGAAAGGCTGGAAATATGAAATCGAAAGTGTGTTGACCTACGACAATAGGCTGGTGTATAAAATAACGGGTGTTGATAAGCCATTTCAAACCGCAACACTTTACATCGATAGTGAAAGCTTTGCTTTTGTACGGATGGAACTGACCAGACAGGCCATCAAAAACAGATCTTGGCGCAGACGATTTACCAATGGGGCGTTACAAGTGTACTATAATGTGGTTTTTGAATACCAAGAGTACCAAGGTAAAATGTATTTAAAATACCAAAGAGAAGAAGACCATTGGCGAATTTTTAAAGGACTGGAATCTAGAAAGGTCCTTTTTACCCAATATCCTAAAAAAGAGCTTTTTGTGAATAACATCATCACTGAAAATGTGGATGGGTACCCTTTTAAAAGAAACTTGGATATTGGCGCAAGTATTGAGAACCAAGCTGAAAAGTCTGATGCTGACTTTTGGGCCACTTATAATATTCCAAAGCGGACCGCGGAGCAGAGTCAAATAGTAAAGGAGCTTGAAAATGCTAACGAAAAGCTATGAATCTAACTGCTCTTATAGGGTTGTCTAATTACTACAAACGAGGGCATTTGGCAAAATAAAGGTATGTAAAGCCATGATGAACATGGTAATCCAGATACTGTAGGCAAATGACGTCTAAAAACTAGATTTCTCAATCGTCACGTTGTTCCTCATATCGAAATGACTGTTGCACGTATTTAGTCATTTCGGACCGAATAAAATGAGCGTGAGAAATCTATTTCTGTAGCTTTAAAAAACTAAACAGGACAATAATACTATGTTGGGCTATGTGTTGCCAACGGGAACATTTGGATTAACTATGGTGTGTCAAGCCTTAAATCAAATGCTATTTTTTATTTGTTCAGACAAAAACTCTTCTAAATCGTAATCTTTGAGATAATTAATGGCAAACTTTTTTATTCTACTATTTGAATTATAAAATTTCAAATTGCCATTGACTAACCTAGAAGAGAAGAAGAAATTATAATCATATTTTTTGTCATTGCCTTCATCGATGAACTTAATTCTAACAATAAAGATAGCTTCTCCATACCTATCTGAAAATTCTTTTTTATTTAGATCAAATGATACTAAAGGTGTGGCAACAATATTTTTATCAATAATGCCTATTTTTTCAAAATTAAAATCTCCAAAATAAAACTTTTTCAAATTTTCTTTACGATTAAAAGCGATTAAAATAGAATTATATTCCACTGCCATGGCTCTTCTAGCACCATTGTTCCGAATTTTGAATTCAATACCAATTTTACTGGATTCATCAATATTTTGAGAAATTTTTACTGTACTATTCAAAACGGTTAGATTAGGCTTGTCTAGTAAAAACTTTTTCTCTTCAAAAAAGACAAGAGCTTCAGATTTTTCAACTGTTTTTTCTAGTACGTTGATTTGCTTAAATAGGTTAAGCTCAACCTTATTCAAAGAAGTGTCGATATTTGTTAGATTTTTCTCTGCATCATCTAGTTTTAATAGGGATTGAGACAATCCAGTGTTTATTTTACCTATACTGTCCAAAATATTTTTTGCAGTATTTACTAACTCTTGATTTTTATTTCGCTTTTGACGCAAATTTTCAATTGAAAGTAAGAAAAACGATATTAACAAAAACCAATATAAAAAACTCTTGTATCTAGATTTCAATTTATCAACATCAGGAAAAAGTTGTCTTAGAATAAGAAAAATAGAAATAAGTAGAAGTAAAAATTCAATTATCATTTTTGAATGTACGTATTTTCAACAAAAAACTAAACTTTAGCTTCTTTTTGAATTGCTAAAGGTTCCAAAACTCGCAACGCTTTCTCCACACTCGTTATCCCGTCAAAAGTCAACAATAAGCGGAGACCATTTCGGGTTTGTTTTTCTTTGAGTTGACATTGCTGCGGATGGCTTTGTACATACTGCAGTACCTTCGTAAAGGCCGTAGTTTGGTAAAAAGGGGATTGTTGGTCGGCCAAGAAGTAGCCAATCAATTTGTTCTTTTTCAATATCACTTTTTCCAGACCAATACTGTTGGCCAACCATTTAATGCGAACGGAATTAAATAGATCCACCGCTTGCGTAGGCAGTTCCCCAAAACGATCAACCAATTCCGTTTCAAATTTGGTCAAACCTTTTTCATCTTCAATGGCATTGAGCTGGGTATAAAGGTTAAGACGTTCCGTAATATTGTTGATATAATCATCGGGGAATAAGAGCTCAAAATCAGTATCCAGTTGGGTTTCTTTGACAAAGACCTTGGGTTTATCGCCTTCTACTTCATCGTATAGTTCTTTGAACTCATTTTCTTTGAGTTCTTCAATGGCCTCTGCCAAAATCTTTTGATAGGTTTCAAAGCCGATCTCATTTATAAAACCACTTTGCTCTCCCCCCAACAAATCACCGGCACCACGAATTTCCAAATCCTTCATGGCAATATTAAAACCGCTTCCCAGCTCTGTAAATTGCTCTAAAGCCTCTATGCGCTTGCGGGCATCCGTAGTCATTACTTCGTAGGGCGGTGTGATAAAATAGCAGAAGGCTTTTTTATTACTTCGCCCCACACGACCTCGCATTTGATGCAGATCACTCAGGCCAAAATTATTGGCATTATGAATGAAAATGGTGTTGGCATTGGTAACATCCAATCCGCTTTCAACTATTGTGGTCGAAACCAAGACATCAAATTCACCATTCATGAAAGCGAGCATAAGCTGCTCTAGCTTTTTGCCTTCCATTTGTCCATGGCCAATACCAATTTTGGCATCGGGTACCAATCGTTGTAACATGCCCGCTACTTCCTTGATATTCTCGATACGATTATGGATAAAAAATACCTGGCCCCCACGTTGTACCTCATAAGAAATCGCATCTCGAATGATTTCTTCATTAAAACGAATCACCCTACTCTCAATCGGGTAGCGGTTTGGTGGTGGCGTTGTGATTACCGATAGGTCACGGGCCGCCATGAGGCTGAATTGTAATGTTCTTGGGATAGGGGTTGCCGTTAAGGTCAAGACATCTACATTCTCTTTAATGGACTTTAATTTGTCTTTTACCGCAACACCGAATTTCTGCTCTTCATCAACAATAAGTAAACCTAAATCTTTGAATTTTACATTCTTGTTGACCAGTTGATGTGTGCCGATAATAATGTCCACTTTACCTTCGGCAAGGCGCTCCAAAGTTTCCCGTTTTTCTTTTGCGGTGCGGAATCGGTTCAAATAATCAACGGTTACGGGCATCTCTTTAAGACGTTCTTTAAAAGTGCGTGCATGTTGAAAGGCCAAAATGGTGGTGGGTACCAAAACAGCGACCTGTTTTCCGTTATCGACTGCTTTGAATGCGGCACGAATGGCTACCTCGGTCTTGCCAAAACCTACATCGCCACAGATGAGACGGTCCATAGGGCGTTCACTTTCCATGTCTTTTTTGACATCTGCCGTAGACTTTTCTTGGTCTGGGGTATCCTCATAAATAAAGGAAGCCTCCAATTCGTGCTGTAAATAACTGTCAGGGGCATATTGAAACCCTTTTTCAAGTCGTCTTTTTGCGTATATCTTGATAAGATCAAAGGCAATTTTCTTGACACGGCTTTTGGTCTTATCCTTGATTTTTTTCCAAGCTCCAGATCCTAATTTATAGATTTTTGGGGGCGCCCCGTCCTTACCATTGAATTTTGATATTTTATGTAAAGAGTGGATGCTCACGTATAGAATGTCGCGTTCTCCATACATCAGTTTGATGGCCTCTTGTTTTTTACCCTCGACATCTATTTTTTGTAAACCACCAAATTTGCCGATACCATGGTCGATATGGGTCACATAATCGCCGATCTCAAGTTTGTTGAGTTCTTTGAGGGTGATGGCCTGTTTTTTGGCATAGCCGTTCTTTAAATGGAATTTATGATAGCGTTCAAAAATCTGATGATCCGTGTAACAGACAAGTTTTAAATCAGGGGCAACAAAACCTTGATAGAGTGGGAAGACTATCGTTTTGTAGTGTACATTTCGACTTCGCTTAGTATCAAGTTCGCTGAGCGTAGTCGAAGCGAAAATATCATGAAAGCGTTTGGCTTGTTGCTCCGTAGAACAGAAAATAGCGTTTGTAAAACCTGCGTCATGATTCTCGTTTAGGTTTTCAATCAATAAATCAAACTTTTTGTTGAAAGCGGGTTGTGGCTTGGTGTCAAAAGTCAATTCGAACTCAGGCGAGGTGCCCATCTTACTTGGGGAATTCGAAGCCCCAATCTCAATAAGGTCAAATGCACCTAATTGTTCTTTAACCGCATCTGAATTCAAAAATAATTCTTTGGGTCTCGCGTGTTTCAGGTCTTCACTAAGTTTTGAAAAGTTTTCGTTGGCTTTTTCATAATTGGTATCTATTCGGTCGTAGACCAAATCTAAGTTTTTAGAAAAAATAACTGTCTTTGGTGAAATATATTTCAGAAAGCTTTCCCGTGTTTCATGCACCAGTTTATTGGCGACATTGGGGATGACGGCAATTTTATTGACTTTCTCAGTGGACAACTGGGTTTCTACATCAAAGGTTCTAATACTATCGACCTCATCACCGAAAAATTCAATTCGATACGGTTCATCGTGTGAAAACGAAAAGACATCAACGATACCGCCACGGACTGAAAACTCACCCGGTTCGGTTACAAAATCGACCCGTTTAAATTGGTATTCAAAAAGTACCTCGTTCAGAAAATCCAAAGAGAGGGTATCTTCCAATTTGATCTTAAGGGTATTTTTATCTAGTTCTTTTCGGGTAACTACCTTTTCAAAAAGTGCATCGGGATACGAAACAATGACCGCCGGTTTTTTTCTGGAATTGATACGGTTCAATACCTCGGCCCTCAAAAGCACATTGGCATTGTCCGTTTCTTCAATTTGGTAAGGACGGCGATAACTTCCGGGGTAGAAGAGTACTTCATTTTCCCCGATCAACTGTTCTAAGTCATTGAGGTAATAGGCTGCTTCTTCTTTATCATTGAGCAGAACCAAGAATGGTTTTTCGGTAGATTTAAAAGCGGCGGCGAGCGTAAATGAAAGTGCCGAACCTGTAAGTCCCTTAAGGTTGATTTTGCGGGCTTTTGTAGGGTCAAGAGGTTTGGATTCGACAATAAAATCCTGCAGTTTCCCGAGTTGGGGAGACTGTTCAAAAAGTTCTAAAATGGAGGTTTTGGTCAACCTAAAAACTTTGTTGCAAATATAGATTTCAAGTTAGTTCTTCACAAAGGGAATCTAAGATTTTTTTAAATATCTGTAATGAGTCAAACATCATAATCCATGTCAGGTCGAGCGCAGTAGAGACCTCATTTTGATTATGTTATGCCAAACGACCTCTCGACTGCGTTCGAGGTGACAATACTATATGATTCATTACCGACATTCAGAAGATTTTTCACAGTTATTTTGTGCAGTTCGAAATGAGAGGCAATGCGACTATCTAGAAATCTAAACTTTTACCACTTCATCTTCCACAATGGCGAACACCTCATCTTCTTTTGTAGGTTCCAAGACAAAAGTTCCGGTGAACTCACCAAAAGCGGGTAAGATCAATTGGTGCCGTTTTTTGAAAAAACAAGGCAATTTTAAGCGTTGACGTCCAAAACCTTGCATCTGAATCGCGGGATGTATATGCCCGCAGAAATTAAAAAAGTTTTCACGTTCCTCAGGATGATGGGTCAATAAAAAACCGTCTATGCTCAATTCTTGAAATAGTGGTATGGTCAAAGCTTCGAACTTCTCTGTGGCTATGATATCGTGATTGCCGGCGACTAGAATGATTTCGGTCGGAGTTTTTTGCACCCAATTCTCAAACAACTGCCATTCTTTGTTCAGGGAAGAGTGGAACAGATCGCCCAAGAAACAGATTTGAAAGGGTTGAAAAGCGTTGACAATTTCATCAAGCAAGATGAAATTCTTATGAATCGCTTTTTGGGGTACCGCGGCCCCAAATTTTCGAAAATGGGCCACCTTGCCTAAGTGTACATCACTGATGAGCAACATCGATTTTTCAACCCAAAAAATACCCCCCGTGGGATGAAGCTGGAATTCTTGATTTTTTATTTGGATGGAATGGGGCATATAGTTAAAAGTAGCACTGCATGGCAAAGGTAAAGTAACCACCTCGTTTTTCCGTTTTGAGGAATTCATTCTCCTCCTTGAAAAAAAGAGGAGGGCTTTTCTGCTCAATCTCCAGAAGTTCCCCTCCTGAAACTAGGTGGGGCGACCGAAGAGTGGGGTGGTCTACTTCATCAAAATCTTGGTCATTCGTTTAATGCGATCGGCCAGTTTTTCATTTGACAGCTTTTCACGTAATCGATCTGTGATAAGGGGAAAAGAGAAGGGGGTGGGGTTTTTACACTGTTTCCAAACGATTTCCTGTTCGGCAATTCGTTCTAAGGCCATGCGCAAACGTCCTTCTTCCAATTGGTGTTCAAATGTTTCGGTAAAGGCTTGTTGGTAGAGGAGGTTATCGGGTTCGAAATCTTTAAAAACATCAAACAACAATTGGGAGCTGCTTTGCAAATGTTTCATTTTGATTCCCTTATCAGGGTAGCCTGTGAACACCATTCCACTGATGACCGCAATATCCCTGAATTTACGCCTTGCCATTTCATTGCTGTTCAAGCTCTTCTGCAGGTCGCTGAGCATATAGTCTGTTGAAAACAAATCATTGTCCAATACCTGTTGAATATCGATAGGTTTGTCTGATAGCATTTCAAATCCGTAATCGTTAAAGGCCAATGAGCAGGTGATGGGGCTTAACAGGCTGATGCGGTATGATAACAGACTGCTCATGGCCTCGTGAACGGCCCGTCCTTCAAAGGGATAGAAAATATGATGGTAACCGTCCCTTGTTTTAAACGTCTCTATTAAAAACTCATCAGGTTTGGGAACGATGCTCTCTTCACGCTGTTTGGCGAACATCGGGGCCAATGACCTGATCTCATCAGACTGTTTTGCAGGTTCCCATTCAGCGGTATAGAGTTCTTGGCGCAGCAGTTCTGACATTTGCGCTGAAAAGCTGAGACGGCCACCCATCCAACTGGGCACCTTATTAGTACGTTTATTGGAATTTCGAACATGGGCCTGCATCCCTTTTATTCGAATGAACTCCAAATTTCGACCTGCAAAAGTGAATACATCACCAGGGGTAAGCTTTGAGATGAAATACTCTTCTATTGAGCCAATATAGCCCCCTTTTTGATAGCGAACGGCTACGACCGCATCACCTACAATCGTACCAATTTGAAAGCGATGCCGCATGGCGATACCACGGTTATTCACCTTAAATTTTCCATCGGTCCCAACTTCTACTTTTTGGTATTCATCATAGGTTTTCAGGCTTTGACTGCCCATGACTAAAAAATTAAGCAGCCATTGCCACTCGTCTTCCGTGATGCCTTGATAACAAAAGGTATGCTTGATTTCGGTATAAATTTCATGGGGATAGAACCCATCAGAGACGGCTAAGGTGGTCAGGTATTGCAAGAGTACATCGTAGCTGTTCAAATAGGGTATCCGGTCTTCGACTGCTTCTTTTTTGACTGCTTGCTGCATGGCAGAGGCCTCAATGAGCTCCATGGCATGGGTCGGCAAAAAATGGATGATACTCTCTTTACCTGGTCTATGGCCACTGCGCCCAGCACGTTGTAAAAAACGGGCCACCCCTTTTGGACCACCGATTTGGACCACGGTTTCAACAGGGGCAAAATCCACGCCCAAATCTAGGCTCGAGGTGCAAACGACGGCTTTTAGGCTTTCATTACGAATGGCCTGTTCTACCCAAATACGTGTTTCTTTATTTACACTACCGTGATGCATGGCAAGCTCCCCGGCATATTCAGGATGTTTCTCCAATATTTTTTGAAACCAAATTTCACACTGGCTTCGGGTGTTGGTAAAAAGTAATGTTGTCTTGCTGTTATTGATAATAGGTACGGCATCCTCTAAAAGATGTAGGCCCAGATGCCCGCGCCATGGAAAGGTTTCCATTTGCTTCGGAATAATACTCTTTACCGTAATTTTCTTGTTCAGCTTTGCCTTGACCAAAACGGAGTTTTGAAGTGCTTCAGAGGTAGGCCCCAATAATACTTCCCTGGCCTGTTCCAGATTGCCAATGGTAGCTGAAATACCCCAAATTCGTAGGTCTGGACAAATGGTTTTTAAGCGCGACAATCCCAATTCCATTTGCACCCCCCGTTTAGTGCCCAATAGCTCATGCCACTCATCAACAACAATTGCCGAACAGTCTTTAAAAACCTTGTCATAGCCTTTTGACGAAAGTAGAAGTTGCAGGCTTTCTGGGGTGGTGATCAACAAGTCGGGCATGGCCGTTTTCTGTCTCGAACGCTCTTTGGTCGAGGTATCGCCGGTTCTGATGCCGACGGTCATTTGAGTATCCAAATCTTTGGTAATTCGCTCTGCGGATTGTTTGATTTCTTGTGATAAGGCCCGTAACGGCGTTATCCAAATTGCCTTTAGGCCTTTTTTATGTTTGGTTTTATAATCAGGATTATTCTTGATATAGTTCAATACGATCGGAAACCACAACGCATAGGTTTTTCCACTACCCGTTGGTGCATTGAGCAAACCGTGCTTTCCCTGCAAAAAAGCGGTCCAGCTTTCCTTTTGGAATGCAAAGGGCTTCCAACCTTGTCGGTCAAACCAGTTTTGGGCGATATGGAAGAGTTCTTTACGAGTCATAAATTGCGAGCGAAGTGAAGCAATCAGTTTAATCTGTGCTAAAAGTTACTTAGAATCCATTTCTTCGTCAAGCCAATCTTTGGATAAATCCTTCCATTCTAGATTTAATGAATTGATTAAACCTTCTTTTCGTTTTTGATTGCCTGCTTTCAATTGTTTTTCCCTTTCAAAGGCATCACTTACCGCAACAAATTCTTCAAAGTAAACCAATAGGGAACAATTGTATTTTATGGTAAAAGAGTTGGCATATTTTCCAGTTTTATGCGCTCTGATTCGTCGTTGTATGTCATTGGTAGCTCCTACATAAAGTGCGGTCTTATTTTTATTGGTCAATATGTAGCAATATCCTTTCATGGACGAATTACGAACTTAGCGAAGTAATCTGTTGAATACTTTCTCATACTATATTTAAGTTCTCCATTCCAAAAACTCCCAGTTTTGTTTTTTCGGTCTCTATTTTTTGGCCTTAATCATGATCCTTTTACTGGGGTTTCTTTGCTGGTAGATTCCTTTCCCCGAGTATTCGGGGTCGGAATCAGTGCTTTTAAATCCTCTAGATTATTCGCCTCCTCAATTTTCTTATCCTTTCGCCATCTCAGGATTCTTGGAAAACGAGTGGCAACCCCACTTTTGTGGCGTTTTGAAAAAGCAATGCCCTCAAAGGCGATTTCAAAAACGTGATGGGGCGTTACACTGCGCACGGGACCGAAACGTTCTAAGGTATTTTTCTTGATCCAGGTATCCACTTCTCGAAACTCTTTATCGGTCAATCCGGAATAGGCCTTGGCAAAAGTGACGAGTTCTTTACCTCCCTTTTCATTTTCTTGCCATAGCGCAAAGGTATAATCGGTAAAGAGGTTACTGCGTCTGCCGTGCCCACGCATGGCGTAGGTCAGTACGGCATCAATGGTCAAGGGGTCTACTTTCCATTTCCACCAGTCGCCCTTTTTGCGACCTACTTGATAAGCTGAATTCAGTCTTTTGAGCATGAGGCCCTCACTGCGTTTTTCACGAGCACGGTTTCGTTCTTCGGCTACTTCTGGCCAAGAGTTGAATTGCATTCGTTCGGATAATAAGATAGGAATATTGCTTCGACTCCGCTCAGCGACCTTGTGATTGAGCGTAGTCGAAATCAGTTTTTCAAGAATTGTTCTCCGTTCAATAAAGGTTTTTTGCCGAATATCATTTCCTTCCCATTCCAGTAGGTCATAGGCCTTTAGCACTACGGGGGTCTTTAACAGTAGATTTTTAGAAACGGTCTTACGGCCAATGCGGGTCTGTAGATCATTGAAGGTGCCGATTTCCCCATTAGGGTAGGGTAGTAGTTCACCGTCAAGCACCGTTCCGTTGGGAACGACCCCTACAAATTCTTGAAATTCAGGATATTTGTCCGTTACCAATTCTTCGCCTCGGCTCCAAACAAATAGGGCGTCGTTTCTGATGATGACCTGACATCGAATACCGTCCCATTTGTGCTCTACGGACCAATCATTGGGGTCGCCTAAACCGGACACCTCGTCCTCAACGGCATAAGCCAAATAAAAGGGATAGGGTTTTGATAAGTAGTCACTTTCATTCTCCTCTAAAATAAGTTCTTGAAATGAAATGGAATTGGGGTCCCAATTCCCCATTAATTTATAGGCCAGCACATCTTCATCGATTTCAGTTGCCTTGGCCAAAGCCCGAGTCATTAATTTCTGGCTAACCCCTATTCGAAAGCCGCCAGTGATCAATTTGGTAAATACAAAACGCTCGTAATAATTTAACCGTTGCCAGTTTTTGAAGAGGTAGTTTTTTTTCTCATTATCGGGTTTTGGTTTGAGCGCTATCATCTCTTCTAAAAATTCAGTGAGACTTTTGTCGGTAGATTCTTCACCGGCGGGAATGACCAAAGCGATGGTCTCTGCCAAATCACCGACAATATGATAGCTTTCTTCAAACAGCCATAAGGGTATGTTCGATAATTCTGCGGCCCATTCACGAAGTAAGGTAGTGTTTACCGGTCGTGGGGGTCTTCTATGCGAAAGAATGGCAATGGTCCAAACCTTGTCCTTGTCGCTCGCCTTACCAAAATAGTCTGCCAAAGCTTGTACTTTGACATTGGTCTTGTTGGTACTGTCCAACGTTTTGATGAGGTTGGCAAAATCTTTCATTCCGACGCCATTTTTTCAGTTTCGGTAGTATTGATTTCCCCTAGCTCCCCTACATACTGGGTCTGTTCGGTTCGGGCATCATAGCCAAGTGTCCTTAAATACTTCGAGAATATTTCAGTATACCCATGGGTGCAAATGATTTTTTCGGCACCGGTATCTTTAATGGCTTTTAACAACCCGGGCCAGTCGCAATGGTCACTTAGTACGAAGCCCTTGTCTATGGCACGTCGTCTTCGTGCGCCACGAAACGCCATCCATCCGCTTGCCGAAGCGGTGACAAAGGGTGTCATTTTACGGATCCAAGTACTGCCGTGTGCCGAAGGTGGTGCAATGACCATATTTCCTTTAATATCCTCCTTTTTGGTATCCCTGGTTATCAATTCCGTTTCAGGAAAATCTACCAATGGCCTGAGTACCTCGGTCATATTTTCAACGGCACCATGGGTATAGATTTTTCCAATGGAGGGGTCTAAGTGTTTTAGGAGGCGTTGTGCCTTACCCAACGAATATCCAAAAAGTACCGAAGTCTGTCCGTTGGCCTTATTTTCTTCCCACCAAGCGTTGATATCTTGAAATACCTCGTGTTGGGGGGTCCATAAAAAAGCGGGCAACCCAAAAGTACATTCCGTAATGAAAGTGTGGCATTTTATGGTTTCATAGGGGGTGGCGACACCATCATCCTCTAATTTATAATCCCCTGTAAAAACCCAGACTTCGCCCTTGTGTTCTACCCGAATCTGTGATGATCCAATGATATGCCCTGCCGGATGTAAGCTGAACTTTACGTTATTTATGCTAAAGGATTCTCCCCATTCTTTCCCGGTGATGTTCACATCTCCGAGCCTATGCTTAACTATGGGCACATTCCTGTGATGGGTGATGTAGCTTTTATGCCCCCAGCGACTATGGTCGGCATGACCATGTGAAATAATGGCCTTGTCAACGGGTTTCCAAGGGTCTAAATAAACCGCTGCCGGTTCGCAATAGATTCCGCGGTCGGTAAATTGAAGAAGCGGGGTTTTCATTCGGTAGTTTTATGATATGGGTAAATCAGAGGTAATTATTCACATCTTAGCTTATTCTTTCGTCTAGGTGTTCATGAATCTGCGATTTCGGCATCAAACATTTCAATTGGTTTTAAGCACGGTAACAATTCATTTCATAGCGTTGTGAAATTACAAAATAATGCATTGGTCCGTGTTAGTGATAGCACTGAAAAACCTATATCCCTATGTAAAATATAAAAGGGTATTAGCAACGAATGGCACGGCACGTAGCGAACACCAAAATATTACTTGATGGTCATATTCTTTAGCTCTAAAAAGATTTATATTTGCGCAACAAAATTTAAGACATGCCCATTATAGATTTATACGAGCACGGTGAACAACGACAGAATTTGGCACATTTCGCCACCTTGGCCAGTTTGGCCAGCGTTGATGGTGATATCAATCCGGAGGAAAAAGCGATTCTTGACAAGTTCGCTTTTAAACTGAACATCACTGACGCGGAATATAAAGAGGTCATGAAAAAGGAAAATAAATATCCGATTCAGACCCCCCATAGCGGCGAAAAAAGACTGAAGCGCCTTTTTGAATTCTTTCAGATGGCTTTTGCAGATCAATCCATTGATGAAGATCAGAAAAAATTTATCATGCGTTATGCGGTCGCCCTGGGGTACTCGCCTGACAAAGCTGAAAGCATGATTCAAAGATCGTTGGATATCTTCTGTGGTAAGATTGCTTTTGAAGACTATCAATACTTAATGGAAAAATAGAAAGGGTTTAGTTCATAAATTCCTCTGCTTTTTCAACCATTTTCTTACTTCCACAGAAAAAAGGAACCCTTTCGTGAAGTTCGGTGGGCTCGATATCCATAATACGTTGACGTCCATCACTTGCTTTTCCATGGGCCTGTTCCGCCAAAAACGCCATGGGATTACATTCGTATAAAAGGCGTAGCTTTCCGTTAGAGGCCTTACTGCTCTTAGGATACATATAAATACCGCCCTTAATCATGTTACGATGAAAATCGGATACCAGGGATCCAATATATCTTGAGGTATACGGTCTATCACCTTCTTCCCTTTGGCAATACTTGATATAGTTTTTTACCCCTTGCGGAAAATGGATGTAGTTACCCTCGTTTACGGAATAAATCTTTCCATTTTCAGGAAATCGCATGTTGGGATGTGATAGGTAGAAAGTACCCAAGGCAGGATTGAGTGTAAATCCATTGACGCCATCACCAGTGGTATAAACGAGCATGGTAGAAGTACCATAAATGATATACCCGGCAGCAATCTGTTTGTGGCCAGGCTGTAAAAAATCTTCTAATGTTACCGGGGTACCGACCGGGGTTACCCTTCTGTAAATGGAGAAGATGGTACCCACCGAAACGTTGACATCAATATTTGAAGAACCATCCAAGGGGTCTATCAGAACAATATATTTATTCTGGTGCTTTTCATCTTGACTGTTGATACTGATATAGTCATCTTCTTCTTCTGAAGCTATTCCACATACGATTTCACGATTTTTCAGGGTCTGAATGAACTTTTCGTTGGCCAGTACATCCAACTTTTTTTGATCTTCACCCTGAATATTGGTATCGCCGGCATCACCCAAAATATCGACAAGTCCGGCCTTATTCACTTCATGGTTGACCACTTTTGCAGCCAATCGTATGCCGTTCAATAGTCTGGAAAGTTCACCAGAGGAATATTGAAACGAGTCTTGATTTGCAATAATAAATTCGCCGAGGGTTCGGTGCTGTTTGCCAAACATGGGTATTGTGTTTTATTTGAATGCAAATATCGTCCATTTTGTGATACTACAACGTTTTCGCAAAATGATTGTTTGTTTATATTATAACTAATTGTTTTATTTGTAACAGTTATGAAATACATTATACGAGACGCCAAAAGAGGCGATATGCCCGAGGTTTTGGGTTTGGTTCAAGAGCTGGCCCTGTTTGAGAATGAACCTGAGTCGGTTCAAGTAACCCTAGATGAGTTGACCGAAGCAGGTTTTGGGCCGACGCCACTTTACCACTGTTTTGTGGCCGAGGTTGACCAAAAAGTAGTGGGTTTGGCATTAACGTATGCGCGGTATTCCACTTGGTGCGGTCCGGTCGTTCATTTAGAGGATTTGATCGTCACCCAATCCATGAGGGGTACGGGTATCGGTTCTGCACTTTTAGAACGCGTCGTACGTTATGGTAAGGATAAAGGCGTTCGCAGAATTGCATGGGAGGTATTGGATTGGAATGAACCGGCCATAAAATTTTATGAAAGCAAAGGTGCCAAGGTGATGCGCGATTGGGATGTAGTGCAGCTGAATGAGGAAGGTATGAATAGATTTTAACGGAATACAATCGTCCGTTCGAGTGCCGTCGAGAACCGCCTTTATTCCGAACAAAGGATATCTCAACTGCGCTTAAAGTAACTGAATCAATTTATGAGGATATTTAAATTTGGTGGAGCTTCCGTGAAGGATGCGGCAGGTGTTAGAAATGTGGTTAAAGTACTAAAGCAAGTTGGGTATCAAGATACCTTACTGGTTATTTCTGCGATGGGCAAGACTACCAATGCCATGGAACAAATCGTAGATGCTTATTTTAATGATAAGAACCAATTAGAGCAGGCTATTGATGTGGTCATTTCGAATCATAAAACAATACTCAATGATTTGTTTGAAATCAAAAACCACGAAATCCATCATAAGGTCAATGCATTGATTCAAGAGTTTCGGGGTTTTTTAATGTGGAACAAATCGCCCAAGTATGCCTTTGTATATGACCAAGTGGTTGGTTATGGTGAACTTTTGTCGACAACCATCGTAAGCGCTTACTTGAACGAGGTGGGTGTTACCAACCAATGGCTTGATGTACGCGAGCTTATCAAAACCGATAACAGCCATCGTGATGCCCATGTAAACTGGAATCGTACACAAAAAGAAGTGCTGGCCAGGGTCAACATGGGGGAACTCAATATCACACAGGGTTTTTTGGGGAGTGACGAGAACAATTTTACAACGACATTGGGGCGCGAAGGCTCTGATTATTCGGCCGCGATTTTGGCGTATTGCCTTAACGCCGAATCGGTCACTATATGGAAAGATGTACCGGGGGTACTAAATGCCGACCCTCGACATTTTGATGAGACCGAGTTGCTTCATCAAATCTCGTATCGTGAAGCCATTGAACTGGCATTTTATGGGGCTTCGGTAATTCACCCTAAAACTTTACAGCCACTACAGGGTAGGGAGATTCCACTACATGTGAAATCGTTTTTGAATCCAAAGCAGCAAGGTACCACTGTAGGCAAAGGGGTCAAGATTTTACCTGAGGTTCCCTGTTTCATTGTGAAGAAAGGTCAGGTCTTGTTGAAACTATCCTCATTGGATTTTTCATTTATTGTAGAAGAGAATATGAGCGAGATCTTCAAACTTTTTCACGATTATCGTTTAAAGGTCGACTTGTTACAGAACTCTGCCATAAGTTTTTCAGTCTGTTTAGACAATACCTTCAATGGACTAAAAGAAGTGCTGCCCTTGCTCGAACAAAAATTCAAAGTGACTTGCCATCATGATGTCTCTTTATACACAATTAGGCATTTTGACGAGCATTCGGTGGAAAAAATATTGAATGGCTATTCGGTGCTGGTCGAGCAACGCGGTAAGGAAACCGTTCAATTGGTCGTAAAATGATAAATTAGAAAGCCCACAATCTTTGTATTTTTCTATATTTACCGTTACCTAATGCTTTAACTATGGGGTTGGTATCTGCGAAAGAGGTTGCAAAGGTCATACACTTAGACAAGTATGGCTTTTTAGGTACATTTATGGGTTGGCTGCTCTTGGTGACGACCAAAATCACGGCAATCAATAGATTTTACGACAAAAATAAAGACTTAGAGGGTCCGGCGTTTTTAGATGCCGTACTTGATGACTTTGAAATTGATTTTGAAATTCCGGAAGAAGATTTCAGACGCTTGCCTAAAGAGGGTCCTTTTATTACCATTTCAAACCATCCACTTGGCGGTATTGATGGGGTGCTATTGCTCAAACTGATGTTGAACCAACGAAAGGATTTTAAAATCATTGCCAACTTTTTACTGCATCGCATAGAACCGATCAAGCCGTTCATCATGCCCGTAAACCCTTTTGAAAACCACAAGGATGCCAAGAGTAGTGTTTCTGGGTTCAAAAATGCACTGCTGCATCTACGCAATGGGCATCCCTTGGGTATATTTCCGGCAGGGGAGGTCTCTACCTATAAAGATGGTAAGTTGGTCGTCGATAAACCTTGGGAGGAGGCTGCCATAAAATTGATACGCAAAGCCGAAGTGCCCGTGGTGCCTATTTATTTTCATGCGAAAAACAGTCGCTTATTTTATAGATTGGCTAAAATGAATGAGGTATTTAGAACGGCTAAACTACCTTCTGAACTGACGACACAACGACGTAGGCCTATTAAGGTCAGAATAGGGCAACCCATTTCGGTAAAGACACAGAGCGAGGCCGAAAGCCTTTCTGATTTTGCCGACCTGCTTCGAAAAAAGACCTATTTACTGGCCAATGTTTTTGAAAAAGAACGCTTAATAGATAAGGTGCCGACCACTTTGAAGATTCCGAAGGCCCCGCGAAAAATAGCTTCGGCCGTTCGAACGGAGGTTATTCAGGGTGAAATCGAAAAGCTTCGTGAAAAGGATTGCCGTTTATTGCAAAGCAAAAACTATGAAGTCTTTTTGGCACAAGAAAAGGATATGCCCTTTATTTTGAAGGAAATCGGCCGTCAGCGTGAGGTAACCTTTAGGGCTATTGGTGAAGGCACGAACAATGCCGTAGATCTTGACAAGTTCGATGCCTTTTACCATCACCTTTTTCTCTGGGACGATACCGAAAAAGAAATTGTCGGGGCCTATCGGATGGGTTTGGGATCATGGATTTTTAAAAATTACGGTATCGATGGATTTTACCTTCAAGACCTCTTTCGGTTTGAACCTGAATTGTACGGAATGATGTCGAAATCCATTGAAATGGGGCGTGCCTATATTGTTAAAGCATACCAACAGAAGCCAATGCCCTTATTTCTGTTATGGAAAGGAATCGTACATACGACATTGCGTTATCCCGAACATAAGTATTTGATTGGAGGTGTAAGTATTAGCAACCAATTCTCGAATTTTTCGAAATCATTGATGATTGAATTTATGAAATCGAATTATTGGGATCCCTATGTGGCCCAATACGTACACCCTAAAAAAGAATTCAAGGTCAAGCTGAAAGATGCCGATAAAGAGTTCGTGTTCGACGAAACAAAAGCGGACCTCAATAAATTCGATAAATTGATAGAAGAGCTTGAGACGGGCAGCCTGCGCTTACCGGTACTTATTAAAAAATACATCAAGCAAAACGCCCGAATGGTGGCTTTTAACGTCGATCCCTTGTTCAACAATGCCGTGGATGGCTTGATGTATATCAAAATCGCCGACTTGCCAGAGAGTACGGTCAAACCGGTTATGGAAGAATTTCAAGCGGAATTGGAACGGAAACATGCTGAACAGCAGGACGTTGTTAATTGACCAACTCTTCTTTTATAAAGGTTTCGCAAAACTCTTTGATCTCGTTTCGTGCCTTTAAAAAAGCAGTATGTTTTACTGCTTCGGTTCCCTCGACTTTAGAAGGGTCAAAGAAATTATGATGGATACGTTCCGCTTTGTCAGCAGGGATAAATGGGCAATTCTCTTTTGCATGATCACATACGGTAATGATATAATCCCATGGTATACCTTGATATTCATCTACGTGGTTTGAGGTATGGTGTGTGATATCGATACCGTCTTCTTTCATTATGGCAACGGCACCTGGGTTTAGCCCATGGGTCTCGATACCGGCGCTATAGATTTTTGCCAAATCTTTTTGATAAGATTCCAAATAACCATGGGCCATTTGGCTACGGCATGAATTACCGGTACATAAGACTAAAATATTCTTCATTTTTAACTTGTTTTTTGTTCAATCAATACCAACGGTTTTACTACGTCGTTCAAAGAGTAGATTGTCTTTCCAAACCCCGTCTTTGGTTTTACCCACCCGTTCCCGTTTTCCTAAAAAACGAAAACCGACCTTTTCGTGCAACTGGATACTTGCATGGTTCTCAGGAAAGATCCCTGATTGCAAGGTCCAATAACCGGCAGTCTCGCTTTCTGCGATTAAACTATGAAAGAGTCGTTTGCCAATTCCCTTACCCCTGCTTTCTTTGTTGATGTAAATACTCACTTCAGCAACACCGCCATAAACGCACCTTCCTGAAACAGGTGACAGTGCTGCCCATCCTAGAATTTCAGTATCCTTTTCAGCTACTAAGCGACATGCTTGTACATGTGCTGCATCCCAATCGGCATAACTGGGTAGTTCACTTTCAAAAGTGGCATAACCGGTTGCCATTCCTTCAGTATAAATTCTAGAAACAGCTAACCAATCGTCGGGTGCCATCGGTCTGATTGTCATATCGATACTTGGTATAACGGTAAAGCTTAGCAACAACCACTGCCCGGTGCACAAGCCGATGACGTTACGGTTTCAACTTCTTCAGGAACACCACAGGTAGCTTTTGCTTTACAGTCAGTCTTTTCCACTGCAAGTTTAATGACAAATTGCGTATCATTCCAGACGACATCGTTAACAAATAGTTGTGCTGTGTGAAAGGTATCGTTACTATACTCAAACTTGATCTCGGCGTCTCTGACCATAGGTTTGATCTGATCTACTTTATTAAGGATGCCAAGTGCCTTAAAAGCTGACATGAATGCTGTCTTGTCTTTCTCTTTTGGGCTTTCCCATAACTGAACGATCGTTTCTTTCCAGAAATCACCGTTCGCCCCACAATCAATGGCATCAACGGTTATATTTTTAATTTCGGTAATATGGTAGTTGGCACCTACAAAATGTCCCGGGGTGTATTCAAATAAAAGCTCTTTATTCTTGTGGGCGTTCAGTAATTCTAAAAATTCGCTTGTTTTCATACGTTTTGGTTTTAACAGCAATTGCTTTTTGTGGTATTAAAAAAGGAGTTCAATGTTTTTTGAATGGCATTCCAAGTATTTAAATTGATACAATAGCATACTTTTTTACCTTCGATTTCACCTTTTATCAGGTCAATATTTTTAAGTTCTTTTAAGTGTTGTGATACCGTGGGTTGTGCCAAACCTATTTCATCAACAATATCATTACAGATACAGGCATCCTGTTTGCTAATGTATTCGAGAATCGCAATACGTGCTGGGTTGGCCAATGCCTTGAAAATAATGGCCATTCGGTTTTGATCTTGGTTAAATATCTGTGTTTTTGTAATGCCCATATCAAATATTTATATATTGCAATATTACGATGATAAATGGAATTAAAAAAGGCCAGGATAAAATTTCTGACCTTTTGTATATATTATAGTGATTTAAACCAATCTTGAAAGTAGTCCCCTACCAAGAATACTTTTTTCTGTTCACCACTAAATGAAAATACCAAACTCATAACCCATAAGATAAACGGAAAAATCCATGCGATTAAATTGATCACGGGTATTAACCCCAATACGAACCCCAGTAGCATGATACCCAAAACCTGTCTGATATAGAAAGAGCCAACTTCCGTTTTATTTCCATTATTCATAACGAGTGCGATTATCCACCCGATCAGGGTGAGATGCGCTATTATCGCTACGGTCTTACCGCTATCAGGATTGTCTTTACTGAATACCTCTTTGGCATCTTCCTTGAAATCTTTTGCAGCTTCTTTGGCATCATCGGCAACTTCTTTTGCTGCGTCTTTGGCCTTGTCAAAAGCTTCTTCGGCCTTATCCCCTAAATCTTTTTTTTCTTCAGACATAATTCTAATTTGTTGGTTAATTGAAGTTTAAATGTAATAAAATATTCGATTGTTATAAAAATGCTTTATCAACAGGTTCCCAAAGTTCCAATTTGTTGCCTTCTGGGTCTAAGATCCAGCCAAATTTACCATATTCGTATTCTTCAATTTCACCAACAATAGTGACTCCCTCTTTTCTCAGTGCAACCAGTAATTCTTTTAAGTTCTCCACTCGAAAATTCATCATAAACTGTTTTTCACTGGGTTGAAAATAGCTCGTATCCTCGTTCATGGGGCTCCACTGTGTAGAACAATCGTTCCCTTCTTTATCCTTCCACCAAAAAGTACATCCGTATCGGTCCGTATTTAATCCGAGATGGGTTTTGTACCAGTCTTTGATCTTATCCGGATTTTTGGTTTTGAAAAAGAACCCACCGAGTCCCGTTACCCTTTTTTTCATCGTTTTACATTTTTCTCGTACAAAGTGATCCAATCTTCTGGCGTCATTTTTTGACATAACTCCGCTATCAAATCATAAGGGATGGTTTCGACTTTTTTAAATCGAACACAACTTTTTCCCATATCCAATTTCGTTTTTACATGTTTTGGATATTCGGTGACGAACCAATCATGTAAATCAGGATTCGCATAGATGCCCGAGTGATAAAGTGCCACAAAGTTCTTTTGCGAAGCGATATTGATAAAGGGTAACGGCAGCTTGGGGTCGCAATGGTATCCATCGGGATATACCTCATGTGGAACAACGTACCCTATCATTTTATAGCTGATACGTTCTTGAAACCCCGCAGGGAGGTTGCTTTTAACAGTTTCCCTCAATTTACTGACCGCTGTTTTTCTTTCTTCGGGTAGTTTTGAGATGTATTCGTCTACCGTGTTCGCGTCAATAGTCATAACTTTTTGGTCTTGGTTGGCCAATAAAGTTAACAAAAATTAGCTTTCACCTTATTTACGATGGTTTGGGCCAGTTTTTCATGGCTTTCAACGGTCCATCCCGCCACATGTGGTGTCAACAGTACATTTTTCGCTTTGCGAAGGTATTTGAAGGCTTTTGGCTTTTTGGTGAACATGGTTTCAAACGACTTTTTTTCATATTCGAGCACATCCAGCCCCGCACCCAAGATTTGACCTGATTTTAGGGCTTCTACCAAATCATCCGTGACCACACATTTGCCCCGTGCGGTATTCAAAAGCCAAAATGGTTTTTGAAAGCCATTGATAAATTCAGTATTTACCATGCCAGTAGTTACATCTGTTTGTGGCACATGTAAACTGATAACATCTGATTTTTGTTGTAATTCAAGAACACCTACTTGCCGTGCATTATCATCGCCGACACCGCCAATAAGGTCATAACAGATCACCTCTGTTTCAAAACCCCGAAGCTTTTTCGCAAAGGCTTTTCCCATGTTGCCATAGCCAATGATGCCCACGGTTTTTCCATTCAACTCCGTACCTCGATTTCCTTCCCTGTCCCACTTTCCTTTTCGCACTTCTTTATGTGCCTTGTTCAACTTATTGAATAGACTCAATAGCATACCCAAGGCATGTTCCCCAACTGCATTGCGGTTGCCTTCTGGGGCAGAGGCTAAAAAAACACCTTTCTCTTTGGCATAGTCGATGTCGATATTTTCAAGTCCGGCACCAACCCTACCAATAAACTTTAGATTCGTTGCTTTATCCAAAAAAATACGATCTATGGGAAATCTGCTTCTAATGACCAAACCATCGTATACATGGATTTTCTCTAGAATTTGTTCTTTTGATGAGGTGTAATCCTCATCGTTCTCAAAGCCGAGCTCCCTAAATTGATCCAAGAGTAGGGGGTGATTGGTATCTACATGAAGTATTTTCATATGTTTTTAGTCGTTGGTTTTTACAATCTCTAACTAAGAATCGGTTTGGTGTAACTAGATTTTAGGGTAATGGGTCTGGGTCATTTCATGCTGTACTTCGCCTGTATGGGCGGTATTCTGTTTTTCAAACAACAATAAATGTACTTCTTCATCATCTTTGGTTGAAGGGCAATGTTCGACACCTTTGGGTACCACAATTAGCTCCCCTTCATTGACTACTTCGGTGCGGTCCCTGAATTTCATGTAGAGGGTTCCCTTTAAAACTTGAAAGAGTTCATCTTCATTTTCGTGGGCATGCCATACGAATTCCCCTTTTATCTTGGCCAAAATGACTTGCATGTCATCTACGGTGGCAATTTGGTGGGGGTGCCACTGTTTGGAAAATAAACGATGTTTTTCTTTCAGGTTGATAGCTTTCATGGTGGTGCTTACAGTTAGCCAATTGAAGGTAGGTCCATTCTTATGTTAGATTCCTAAAATCAGTTTAGCAATTAAAAAGTAAATTAAAATACCAAAAATATCATTACTAGTGGTGATAAAAGGCCCTGTTGCTATTGCGGGATCTACCCCCCTTTTATGTAAAAATAGCGGTGTGAACGTACCTACAAATCCCGCCACTACGATTACGGCTATCAATGATATGGAGATGGCCAGGGCAATCATAAAATCCCCTTTCCAAATCCAGGTAAAGAGTAGCAAGATCGCGGCCAATATGACCCCGTTCAATAGCGCTAACAGTATTTCTTTGATCAACCGACTGCCAATGCTCCCTTTTAAGTCGTCGTTTGCCAAACCCTGAACAATAATGGCACTTGATTGCACCCCTACATTACCAGCCATAGCGGCGATCAATGGTGTAAAAAGAAACAACGTAGTATACTTGCTGAACATTTCTTCAAAACCGCCCATAATATACGCAGCGGCGGCACCACCGAATAACCCTAAGATGAGCCAGGGGAGGCGTGCCCTTGTCAACTCCCAAATACTATCATCCGCCTCAACATCTTGAGAGATACCAGCGGCCAATTGGTAATCTTTATCGGCCTCTTCCCGAATGACATCCACAATGTCGTCAATGGTAATACGACCCACTAAACGCCCAATTTCATCTATTACCGGAATAGCCTCTAAATCATACTTTGACATAATTTTGGCCACTTCTTCAGGCTTTTCATTTACATTGACCGAATCAACTTTGGGAATGTAAATTTCCCGAATGTGTGTTTCAGTGGATACGGTCAACAAATCTTTTAAAGAGAGCCTGCCTATCAGGCGCTCTTCGGTATCAACCACATAAATGGAATGGACACGGGTTACGTTTTCGGCCTGTGCCCTCATTTCGCGTACACATTTGGTAACCGTCCAATTTTCATAGACTTTGACCAGCTCTTTGGCCATTAATCCCCCAGCGGAATCATCGTCATAACGTAAGAGGTCTACAATATACTTTGCATGTTCACGATCTTCAATTTCTGAGATGACCTCGTTAACGATCTCTTTTGGTAGCTCACCAACAATATCAGCGGCATCGTCAGTATCCAGCTCTTCAATTTCACTGGCAATCTCTTTAGGGGAGAGATTGTTCAGAATTTCCTCACGGATGTCCTCATCAAGCTCCGTAAGAATATCGGACGTTTTTTCGCTATCTAAGAGTTTGATAAGATAGGTAGCCTCGTCTCCTTTAAGTTCATTAGTGATTTCCGCTATATCGGCATAATGAAACTCTTTCATGAGCGAACGCAATTGCTCATCGTCTTGATTTTCAATTAGCGATCGTATCCGTTCTACGAGCTCATCGGTAAGTTTAAATGGAGTCATTTGAAATCTTCTTTGTGAGGGCTATAAAATCTGCAACCGCCATTTGCTCTGGTCGACGGTCAAATATAGCATCTTCTTTAAGATTATCTGAAAGATTAAAGGTTTTGAGGCTGTTACGAAGTGTTTTTCGTCTTTGGTTGAATGCCGCCTTCACCACTTTGAACAACAACTGTTCGTCACAATCTAAATGAAAATCTTTTTTTCGGGTCAAGCGCAGTACCCCAGATTGAACTTTCGGTGGCGGGTCGAATACCTGCGGATGCACGGTGAACAGGTATTCTGCATCATAGAAGGCCTGAACCAGAACAGAAAGTATTCCGTAAGTCTTGGTTCCCTCTTTTTCGCAAATGCGTTGTGCGACCTCTTTTTGAAACATACCTGAAAATTCAGGAATCCGTTCGCGCAAGTCGAGCATTTTAAAAACGATTTGTGTAGAAATATTGTAAGGAAAATTGCCCGTTATGGCAAACTGTTGGTCAAAAAATAGTTTTGAAAAATCGAACGTTAAAAAATCAGCCTCAATAACCCTAAGGCTTTCATCGTTCTTCAAGACTTTTGGATGTTCAAGAAGAAAACTATGATTTAAATATACGATGGACTCTTCATCTAAATCCATCGCTACCAAATGAATTCCGCGCAATAAAAGATATTTGGTCAACACGCCCGTGCCAGGGCCGATCTCGAGAACATTGGTATACCCTTGCAAAGAGAGGGTGTCAGCGATTTTTTTGGCGATGTCCTCGTCTTTCAAAAAATGTTGTCCAAGATGTTTTTTTGCTTGAACCGGTGAATCGCCACGCCTGTTTTTAGTTCCCTTTTTTTCGTAGAAAACGTTTCGCTGCTTTCCTTTTTTAGGCATGCCCTCTTTTAGTCGCAAGATAGCACGATCAATTCACATGTGGCAGGTATGCCCAAGCTTTTGTACCTGATTTAAGGGTGACCAGTTTGCGTGCGTAATTCAACGATCTATAAGAATCGATTTTGTACAGGTCGAGATTTGAAATCGGGTAAAGTACCCCTTTTACAGCGTCTTTAACATCGTTGGTAGGCTCAATTATAGGGTGTTGATCCGTTGTTTGTTTCTCGAACTTTTTAAAACCGACCAATATATCTTTGGTTCCTTTGAGTTTTCTATTCAAAACTGCCTGTTGTACCTCGTGTTCCTGTAATTTTCCGTACGAAAAAAGTTTATGTGTTGTTCTCAAGGTTATTGTTCACTAATGATTTCTAATTCTGTTCTGAAAGCTACAAATTTATCGGCAAAAAGACGAAGCCCGGCCGATCGCATTCGATCTGCATCTTCTTTATAGTATAAATTAAGGGTCTCACGATCCTTGACCCGATATTGAACGGCATAGGTCAGACCACCCATTTCTTCTTCAACCAACACCTTACAGATTTTGGCCCCTGTAAATTTTTTCGTGGAGAGCATATCCGGAATGTGTTCACATTTCATCCATTGAAGCCAATCTTCATGAACCGATTCATCAATGTTAATTGTGACATTGTAGATGATCATACATTTTGGTTTAAATGTCGGTAAAGATAACCTATCTCTTTCGAACTAGGTGTTTTGTGTATCGCCTGAGGCATTAATTGATCAGGTCACCTCGTAGCCTTCTGAAATTCTTACGTGCCTGTGGAAAATAATAGCTGTCTTGGTAATCGTATATTATTTTCTCATAATGGCTTTTCGCCTTTTCAGGATTATCGAAATGCTTCTCGTACAATGTGCCAAGGGCATAATGGGCGTCATCCGCGAGAATACCATCACTATAAAATTCCACTATTTTTTGGTAATTGAATTGGGCGCCTTCGAAGTTCTCAATTTGCTCATAAATCTTGCCTTGCCTCAACAGCGCTTCGTCCTCAATTTTTTCACCTTTGTGATTTTTAAGAATATCCTCTAATACGGTGATGGCCTGTTGGGTTTTCTTCTGATAGGCCAGTAGGTCTGCCCTTGCATATTTTTTCAATGCGGTCAGTGTTGAATCCTCCAAAGAATTATCAGAAATCAATAAACTCAACTGCATGGCGTCATTTGCGATCAATTGAGAGGTGGAACCCCTCAAAACCTTTAGTTGGGTCAAAGCCCAATCGAAGTCACCTTTATAAAAACTGGTCTGGGCAACCTTGAATCGGGCATCCTGTCCTAAAACATCGTTTTTAAGGCTTTTCTGAATTTGCGAGAAATAAATCAATGCTTCATTAAAACGTTTGTCAAAGACCAGAATATCACCCAAAGCCAATTTTACGTAGGCTTTTCCGAATCTACCCAAAGGTTGTTCAAGTCCCTTTTTTAACATCTCTATGGCAGGCTCTGGATTTTCTCTTTGAAACGTTAGAAAATTAGCATACGCAATCTGAAGCTGTAGGGTCTGTGGGTCATAACCGTAGTTTTCAAGTAAAGATTCGAATCGTTTTTCCACGGCATTCAATGCTTTTGTGTCGGCATTCAATAACTTGATATCTATCAAACTTAATTCTGCGTTCAGTGTGGTTGTGGCTTCGTTTGAATTCTCGATAATAAATTCAAATGAGGCTACAGCGGTTTCGAGTGCCTTGTTCTCTTGTGCGATCTCGCCAAGATTCTTTAAGCGGTTCAATGAGGCACCTTCAGTTCGTTTGTAAATGGCTTTTTCTTGTGCGAGGGCACTCTTGTATTGTTTTTGTTTCACGAAAAGCCAGCTTAACAGCTCATTCCAGATGATATTAGGATTCTTCTGTGCATTCTGCAAGAGTATTTTTCGAAGTTTAACATTGTTGATGTCAGTTGGATCTTCAGAGATGAAATCATCTATATTTCGAAGCACATTGTTGCGAGATGATTTACCCTCATAGATCAGCTTGAGATAAGATCGGTACATTTTTTCAATATCACCTTGTTCCCCATAGATGCGTGCCAGCTGAAAATCGTAGTTCAGATCCGGTTTTAACGACATGGCCCTAGTGTAAGCGGCAATTGCCTCATCAAGTAGTGCGTATTTTTGAAAGCGATATCCGATGCTATAGCCGAAATTAGGATTCTCATCAATCCTTTGAATGGCTTTTTCAAAAAATTCCCCGGATTTTTCCGGAAGGCCTTGAAGTTTGTAATTATAGCCTAATTCTATTAGAAAAGTGGGGAAAGCGCTGCCCCCTTTGATTTTATTTAAAAGAAATGATTCTGCTTTTTCATATTGTTCCAATTGCTGGTAACAGGCAACAAGCCCTTCTGCATAATCGGTTCTTCTCGGATTGTTTTCGACCAGTTTCTCATAGAAAACCACCGCTTTTTCAAACTCCCCGTCATTAAAATATTGTTTGGCCAAAAAATCTTGTTGTGCCGACGCCACCAAAAAAAAGAGGAAGAAAAAAATAGAACAAATGCTTCGCATGGCCTAAAGATAACGTACCGACCCCTTAAATTATGTTAACCGAATCAGAAATTGAGCTTAGTTGATTTTGTCGAATCCACAGTAGGGCACTAGTACTTCGGGTATTTGAATTCCTTCATCGGTTTGGTAATTTTCTAAAATACCGGCCAAAACGCGTGGTAGCGCCAATGAGCTGCCGTTTAAGGTATGTGCCAATTGACTTTTACCATTCTCATCTTTGAACCGAAGTTTTAAACGATTTGCCTGATAGGTCTCAAAGTTGGATACCGAACTAATTTCCAACCACCGGTCTTGGGCCGTGGAAAATACCTCAAAGTCATAAGTCAAGGCAGCGGTGAAACCCAAGTCGCCACCACATAAACGGAGGATGCGATACGGTAGTTTCAATTCTCGAAGTATGTTTTTGACATGTTCAACCATTTCATCAAGTGCTTGATATGATGTTTCAGGTTGCTCTACACGAATAATTTCTACTTTATCAAACTGATGCAGGCGGTTCAGGCCCCGAACATGTGCCCCATAGCTGCCAGCTTCTCGTCTAAAACAAGGTGTGTATCCGGTATATTTAATGGGAAATTTCCCTTTTGCTATTATTTCGTCACGAAAGATGTTGGTTACCGGTACTTCTGCCGTAGGAATTAAATACAGGTTATCGGCTTGTACATGGTACATCTGACCTTCTTTGTCTGGTAACTGTCCGGTACCATACCCCGAGGTTTCGTTTACCAAATGCGGCACTTGAATTTCGGTATATCCCGCAGCTGTATTCTTATCAAGAAAATAAGCAATTAACGCACGTTGTAATCTTGCACCTTTTCCTTTATAAACAGGAAAACCCGCTCCAGCTATTTTTACGCCCAACTCGAAGTCTATGATGTCGTATTTTTTCGCCAACTCCCAGTGGGGTAAGGCCTGTTTCGTTAGTTCAGGAATAGTGCCCTCACGAAACACTTCTTCATTGTCTTCATCTGAATTGCCTGGCGGAACGGATTCATGGGGGACATTGGGAATTTGGAAAAGTAATTCTTGCAGGTCTTTGGAAGTTTGATCCAAATCATCCCCTAATTTTTTAGAGGCTTCCTTCAGGCTAGGGGTTTTTGCCTTCAAATCATTTGCTTCTTTTATCTGCCCAGATTTGAAAAGCATTCCGATTTCTTTAGAGCGTTTGTTTAATTCTGCCAAAGTAGCATCAAGTTCCGTTTGAATGGCACGCCTTTTTTCGTCTAGGCTTATAACGCTATTCAGCACCCCGGTTGCATCAATATTTCGCTTTTTCAGGGCATTGCTATAAGTATCTTTGTTCTCTCGTATCTTTTGTAATTGGAGCATAGCGTTTATTTAGCGTGGCAAATTTAATTTTTTGCAGGTGAAGCGACAATGTTTATGTTCTAATCTCGAGGTAAAATCCATTCATTGTGTGAGAAATGTTTCCAAGGCACGGCAGCCAAGTCCACATTAGGGTCGATAAAGGTATGATACTTTCCTTGGTTTACCTTAACCCTCGAATTGACAAAAATGCTGATGTTTTCTCCCTTCTCGTTATATTCTTTTTTCAAATATTGCGCAAATTGCCATGTAAAATCAGGGTAGCATGCTACTTTTCGCCGTTGTTTCTTGGTCAAGTAGTCATTTAAATTTACAATGGACTCAGCATTGTTCCGATGGTTGACAATACGATAACTAATGGTGCCAGACCTACTTCTAAGCATCATACGCCAACTTAATCGATGGCCTTCTTCAGTCCAGAGCACATCACTGTTGAAGGTGTGATGACGCAATGGTAATAGCAATTGCACTATGAAATAGGTGCCAAGTGCGATTAAGATCCAGTTATGGTTTTTTGGCAATTTTAGGTTTTCTGAAACGGGAACCCTTTTGGGTTTTAAAAAAATATTTCGAATCGTCTGTGGATTAAAAAAGAAGACACAAAACGCTAGGGATAGATAAGGGAAAATTCCGATTTGAAAAACAATACTGTTAAACAAATGAAAGAATATCGATAGGGCAAAAGCTATTTTTCGGGTAGGCTTCCATAAAAGGGCCGGTACCACCAAGAGATCAAATAAAATACCAAAAACACCGATCATCTGATGTACCCATTTTTGCTGCAAAAATTCCCCGATCAAAAAATAGTCTTTCTTGCTTCGCATCAAAATCTCGATAATGCTCAAATCGAGCCAATCGCCGTATAGTTTGGCGACAGAGGCGTAGGTATAGACGATGAACAATTGTAAAATGATGATCCACCTAACATAATTGAACATTTGATGGGTCTTTAAACCAGTATTGTAATGGGCGTCTACTGAGTGACTCTTGTGTGCCGGTAAAAAACCCATGATAAAAGCAAGTAACATCAAAAGGTAATAGTGGTTGTTATATGAGGTTTTCTGCATGAGATAGGCTCCGGCCCACATAAAGGCAAATGCGAAAGCGCTAAAACGGTATTTAAAACCCAAGGTGATGAATATGCCAAAAATACCCATGAGTACGAAATAGAAATACATCCCGTTTCCGGGTAGCGGTTGTAGCCATTCAAAACCGATAAAACTAAAAGTGAACCGGGGCTCTATAAAGGTTCTTCGAACCCAACCCGTAGCAATGGCGCCGAAAGCTTCCGCACAGATTAAAACTCCGTAGAAAACCCGAAACACAATGAGTTGGGCATTGTCTATTTTTTTAAACAAAAATTGGTTCACCACGTTTTAAGATATTAACCGTAACGAGTTTTCCTTATCCTTTTCAAGCTGTTCCCGAAGCAATTCCACAGATTCAAATTTATGCTCTTCCCTTATTCTTTTGATGAGCATTACCTGTATCTGTTTTTCATAAAGGTCTTCATTAAAATCAAAAAAGTGGATTTCAAGGCTTTTTTCCTTCCCATTTACCGTAGGGTTGAAGCCGATGTTCATCATGCCGTAAACAAGTTGATCGTTAAAAAAGCCCTTAATGACATAAACCCCATTTTTAGGAATCAGTTTATAGTCTTCTTCAATATGCAGATTGGCGGTCGGAAATCCGATTTGTCGTCCGAGTCCTTTTCCCTTTTTAATGACACCCGTCAACATAAACGGATAGCCCAGGTAGTTGTTTGCGGTTTCGACAGCGCCATTTAGCAATGCTTTTCGAACTTTGGTCGAGCTTATGGATACCTGGTCAATTTCTTGTACGGGTATCTCTTCGACATCGAAATCAAAGGTGTTGCCAAAACTGGTGAGGTCATTGATATTGGCATTTCTGTTTCGACCGAATCTATGGTCATACCCGATGATTATTTTTCTGACCTTAAGTTGACCCACCAGAATGTCCCTCACAAACTCAAGTGCGGAAAGCCTTGAAAATTCTTTTGTAAAAGGGTGCACGATTAGATAATCCAACCCTAAATCGGCCAAGACCTGTTTTTTCTCACCCATCGTATTCAACATCTTGATATCGGTATCTTTTTGAAGTACCATCCGCGGATGCGGAAAAAAAGTCAATACGGCGGATTTGGACTTTGAAATTTTGGCATCATTTATGAGACGGTTTAGGATACTGCGGTGTCCGATGTGAACACCATCAAAGGTTCCAATCGTTAGGATTGTTTTTTCCGGTGAATTGAACTGAGAGATTCCTTGGATTGTTTCCACTGCATAAAAAAATAAAAAAGGCTTACTTTTGAATATAGATAGCCCCCTTTTTTTGGATGAAAGCTAAATTACGTCTTGTTTTATCAATTACCATATTTTTTAGCTGGTTTTACGGATTCTCCCAAAAGGAATATTGGAAACCCCTTCTTTCTGCTTCACAATCCGCTTCCCATACAAGTTCAAAAAACCATCAACTCTTAAAGCTAGAATTTCAAGCTTTCAACTTGGCGCTTTTGGGTTCTATTGAAGATGAAAGTGCCCCAGTGTTTTTACCCAAGGTGACAGGGGGTTTTGATGCTTTTTATATTGCGGAAACCCCTGTGCTTCATCCTGAACTATGTAAAAAATATCCTCAGATAAAGTCCTTCACGGGGTGGAACAAGGGACGTAGTGTAAAAGCCCGATTTAGTTTTTCACATAATGGGCTTCAGGTCATGCTCGTCGATTTGGCGACAGGAAAAACCTCGTTTATTGAAAAACAATCGCATACCGGTGATGTATACCAGGTTTTCAGGCAACGTACTTCAACTTCTAAGGTTGGTTTTGAGTGTAAAACCGAAGCCCTGGGTAATGCAAACCCTTCAAAAGTTTCCCAAAACCTTATCGATGACCAAACCTTACGAAAATTTAGAATCGCCGTTTCGGCTACGGGAGAGTACACGGATCATCATGGTGGGACGGTGGCAGATGCCTTGGCGGCCATTAATGCAACATTGACTCGCGTAAATGAGGTTTTCGAGACGGATTTAGGGGTTACGCTAGAGTTGATACCCAATAATGACCTACTCATTTTTACAGACGAAGAAACCGATCCGTACGGTTCAAACTTAAATGCCGAGGTGCAAAGTACGCTTACGTCAATAATCGGAGAAGCGAATTATGATGTGGGGCACTTGTTTCATGATGATAACGATAATGGCAATGCAGGGTTTATAGGTTCTGTATGCTTTGACAATAGAAAGGGAAGTGCTTTCTCGTCTGCTTTGGAACCTGAAGGTGATCTGTTTGACTTAGATTATGTGGCGCATGAATTAGGGCATCAATTTGGGGCCAACCATACATGGTCTTTTGAGTCTGAAGGTACCGGGGTTCAGGCTGAACCTGCAAGTGGAACGACCATCATGGGGTATGCCGGTATCGTTGAAGGAAATAATGTAGCCACCAACGGGGACGATTATTTTCACTATAACAGTATTGAACAGATTAGTGATTATTTACAAACGGTCTCCTGTGCCCAAACTTCGGCGCTCTTAAATACCCTTCCCGTGCTAATTCCATTAGGGGATTTCACTATTCCAAAAGGTACGGCTTTCGTGCTTACCGGTAATGCTAGTGATGCCGATAATGGTGATATACTGACCTACAACTGGGAACAAATAGATGATGGTGTGGTGACTAGGGATACTTTTGGTCCGGACAATGCCACGGGAGCCAATTTTAGATCGTTGAGGCCCATTACGAATCCTAGTAGGTACTTTCCTAGGCTTTCGAGGGTCGTAAGTGGGCAGTTGGTGGAAACGGAACCCGAAGTAAATGGCACCTGGGAGACGGTTTCAACTATTGAAAGGGAACTCAATTTTGCATTAACGGTACGTGATAATGCTACTGGTGGGGGGCAGGTAGTCTCAGATTTCGTCAAGGTTGACGTCAACAATAGCTCCGGGCCGTTCGTAGTGACCTCACAAACTTCCAATGTGATATACCCAGCTGGTAGTATACAAGAAATTACCTGGGATGTCGCGAATACAAATACAGCTCCTATAAATGCCGCTGCGGTTGACATCTATTTGTCCACTAACGGAGGCGAAACGTTTCCATTGCTTATTGCCGACAACGTTCCGAATACCGGTTTTGCAAAAGTACAGTTGCCAGGTGAGGCTTCAAATACAGCTAGACTGATGGTGAAAGCCAGTGATAACATATTCTTTGCGGTCAATGCATCAGATTTTACAATTGAAGCTTCTGATTTCGTGCTCAATTTTAATGCATTGACCTATGCCATTTGTAAACCTGACGCATTGACCATACCCTTTATTTTTGAGACATATAACGGTTTTATGGGTACGGTTAGCTTTAGCGCCAATCTACCAGATGGATTGAGTGCCACGTTTTTGCCGAGTATGGCGAGTGTCAATGAAACCAATGTAGACTTAAGCATTAGCGATACTTCTAATTTGGCTGTTGGTAGTTATCCGATTGAAGTAATCGCCACTTCATCAAGTGGTAGTGTTAGTACAATACTCGAGCTAAATGTATATGATGCTGATTTTGAGGAATTGGCTTTGGTTTCACCTTCTAATGAGGCGGTTGGTACCAGTGTGAATCCAGAATTTTTATGGACGGGTGATGTCAATGCCACAAATTATGATATCGAAATTGCCACTGACGCTTCGTTTGCTGCGATTATTGAATCAGCGAATACCATATTCAACAGTTATCAAAGTTCAAACTTGATTTCTGAAACAACGTATTATTGGAGAGTGCGGCCAAATAATCAATGTGGAGAAGGTGCTTTTGGCCAAACCGCCACGTTTACAACAGCTGTGGTCACCTGCAAGGTGGTTGATAGTAATGGATTACCCTTAGAAATTAGTGCAGAAGATCCTTCTACAATTACTTCTACACTAAGTTTTGCAGAAGACTTAAAGGTTTTTGATATGAAGGTCAATTTAGAGCTATCACATACCTATTTGGAAGATTTGATCGTAAGCCTGACTTCACCATCGGGAACTACGGTAACCCTAATTTCAAAAACCTGTGGAAGTTCGAATAACCTGAATGCCATTTTTGATGATAACGGAATGCCCATAAGCTGTTCGGGAAATCCGGCGATTCAAGGCACGATTACTCCATTGGGTAGTCTGGCCTCATTTCAAGGGGAATCCATTCTAGGGGATTGGATTTTGACTATTGAAGATACGGCTGCCTCAGACGGAGGCGCCCTTGATGCTTTCTCGTTAGAAGTATGTGTGGAAGGTGTTTTCAGACCTGATGCCGATGAAGATGGGGTTTTTGATGACGGCGATGATTTATGTTTGGGTACACCGAAAGGAGTGCCTGTTGATACGTCGGGATGTGCTTTGAATGATTTGCCGGCCAACAGCTATACCCTCGAGATTCAAAGTGAAAGTTGTAGGCAAAGCAACGATGGTGCCATCATCATAGACGCAGTTGACACCGCTATTACCTATTCGGCAACCTTAGTTGGCAATGGTCTTGATTCCTCAATGGATTTTACCGGTTCCAATTCATTTGAAGGCCTAATGGCAGGGCAATATCAGTTATGCCTTTCAGGCACCGATGGAGTGCTTGATTATCGTGAAAATTGTTTTGAGCTTATTATTACGGAGCCTGAAGTGTTAATGGTTACGAGCACATTGTTGGCAGGGTCGAATCAGGTTCTACTACAAATGGCCGGTGCCGATTTATACACTATTGACTTGGATGGAATTGTGATACAAACGGATGATAGTGAGTTGTTGGTTGATTTAAAGGATGGCTATAACAATTTAAAGGTTTATTCTTCTTTGCCATGTCAAGGCACTTATGAAGAGCGATTATTTGTTGCTGGCGAAATCATGGTTTACCCCAACCCTATGATGGACTATATTTCGATTGAAACGAACAAAAATGAAAGTCGGATAGCTTTCGAATTGTTTACGATAAGCGGGCAGTTGGTTATTAATGAAGTCCATGAAAGTGTCAATAACAGGTTTGACATAGATGTTTCTAGTCTATCTAAAGGAATTTACATTGCCGTGGTCAACTTAAATGGGGAAAGTCAAACCTTTAAATTGATAAAAAGATGACAAAAGCCTTTATGATATTTTTGGTTGTTTTATGTTTTTCATGCGGCAGTGATGATGGTCCCCCACCATCACCAGAAGGGGCACTTTTGGTTTTTCCACTTCAAGATTCCGAATGTACGACCGGTGTTGATGTCAACGCACAATTGAGCCAGGTAACTTTTGAATGGATGCCCGCAAACAATACCGATTTATATACATTGACAGTACTCAACCTAAATACCAACATACCCCAAGCGATAACTACGGCCGCAACTACCGCAAGTTTGTCATTGGAAAAAGGAGCTCCTTTCTCATGGTCGGTGCTATCGGTCAATTCAAATTCAGATGAAACGGCCACAAGTGAAAATTGGTTGTTTTACAACGCAGGGGCACAGGTAACCTACGCACCTTTTCCCGCTCAAATCATATTGCCAAAACCTGGGGCCACCATATCGGCCAACGATGTCAATGAAGTTGTTTTAAGATGGATGGGGGCCGATGTTGAAGATGATATTGAAACTTTTGAGCTCTATTTTTCTGAACAGAACCCTCCAGAAAGTTTATTGATGTCAACAGATGCCACAGCCCAACAAGCTTCGGCCGTGGTCACTTCAGGAACCATTTATTACTGGAAAGTAATCACAACGGATAGCGAAGGGAATGTTTCAGATTCAGGTGTTTTCGATTTTAAAACACTTTAAACCTAGGTACCGTTGAACTGGTTCATGGTGTTTTTTGTGCCAGCGAACATAAACGAACGTATTAAAGCCGTTGATTTTTCTAACCTTTCGGGTAGTTTTGAGCTTTCTTCCCCATTCCATTCCCCCAGTACATAGTCCACTTGACGGCCTTTGCCAAAGTCGGCCCCAATACCAAATCGAAATCTATTGTAGGTAGCCGTCTGAAGCGTATTTTGAATATCCTTTAGGCCATTGTGGCCGCCATCGCTTCCCTTTCCTTTTAAGCGAATAGTTCCGAATGGCAGGTTGATATCATCGGTAATGACCAATACATTGTCTAAGGCAATGTTCTCTTTTTCCATCCAATAACGCACGGCCTTACCGCTTAAATTCATGAATGTTGATGGCTTTAGGCATAAGGCACTCTTTCCTTTGAACTTGAACGTAGTGATAGCACCTAATTTAGCATCTTCAAAGTGTAACCCTTCCTCTTCGGCGAGCCTGTCTAAAATTTTGAAACCTATGTTATGACGGGTGTTGTGGTATTTTTCACCAATATTGCCCAACCCAACGATCAAAAACTTTTTCATGATGTCTATTTCAGAAAGTATAGGTGTATTTGTACTCCATAAAGACTTTAACCAAGCAAACATTATCAATTGATTTGGCCAAAAATACAAAAGCATCCGAAATCAAATTTTACAATTCGATCAGGGATGCTTTTAAATATTGGTTGCTAATTATTCAGCACTCTCAGGGGCATTTGCCTCAGCACCTTCAGCAGCTGGGGCATCATCACCTTCTTCCTCTTCGTCATCGTCATCAAGTACGGCATTTCTAGATGCTTTTACCTGAACGACGGCAGTACTGTCAGGGTGAAGTATATTGAAATCATCGTTCAATAAGGTTTCTACCGCAATCGTTCCGCCAATTTTTAGTTTAGAAATATCAACAGTGATAAAATCTGGAAGTAAAGCGGGCAGGGCTTTAATGGTGAGCTTTCGTTTTCTGAAAAGTAAACGACCACCATTTCGTACCCCTGGTGAGTTCCCCTCTAAACGAACGGGAATGTTCATGGTCACCGGTTTGTCTTCGAATAATTGATAAAAATCGATGTGCAGGATCTTATCGGTCACAGGGTGAAATTGGATGTCTTGCAATACGGCATCGAATTTTTCCCCATTCTCCAACTCAATTACCGCGGTATACGCGTTGGGGGTGTACACTAAATCTTTGAACGATAGTTCATCGGCTGAAAAGTGCAATGGTTTTTCCCCTCCGTATAGTACGCAAGGGACCTTTCCAGCATTACGTAAGGCTTTGGTCGAAACCTTGCCCACGCTTTCTCTTTGGGATCCTTTGATTGTAATTGACTTCATTATAAATATTAAAAATTAATAATTCACTTTTTGCCCGGTCTGGTGTGGCACTTTCATGGCCACGGTAGCTGGGCGTAGCCGAAGCTACATTAAAAATTTAGACGATATTGAGGTGTTGTGGTGCACCCTGTGCATCACATCGGCAAATAAATTCGCACAACTCAATACCTTTACCTTATCACTTTTAACCTCAATTGGAATGGAATCGGTAATGATCAATTCTTTCAATTGTGATTTTTCTATTTTTTCATAAGCGTTGCCTGACAATAATCCGTGTGTCGTTATTGCCCGTACGCTCAAGGCACCTCGTTCCATCATTAAATCTGCGGCCTTCGTGAGGGTTCCGGCAGTATCAACCATATCATCTACCAAAACAACGTTTTTACCGGTTACCTCCCCGATAAGCTCCATATGCGAGATCACATTCGCTTTTGCGCGTTGTTTGTAACAAATGACTACATCCGACTCCAAGGCTTTAGAGTAGGCATAGGCCCTTTTTGAACCACCCATATCCGGTGAGGCGACGCAAAGGTTATCAAGGCTTAGTTCTTTTAGATACGGTAAGAACAGTGTGGAAGCGAATAAATGATCCACCGGCTTTTCGAAAAAACCTTGAATTTGGTCTGCGTGCAGATCCATCGTAATGATTCTTGTGGCACCAGCGGTCTCTAGCATTTTGGCAATCAATTTTGCCGCAATCGGCACTCTTGGCTTGTCTTTACGGTCTTGTCTTGCCCAGCCAAAATAGGGCATTACTGCCGTAATATGTCTGGCAGAGGCCCTCTTGGCGGCATCTAGCATCAACAACATTTCCATTAGGTTCTCTGAACTGGGGTTGGTCGATCCTATAATAAAGATACGTGCCCCCCTAATGGATTCTTCAAAAGAAGGTTGAAACTCACCGTCGCTATATCGCGAAAAATGGATTTTGCCCAACTCAGCACCATAAGCATCCGCAATTTTCTTACCAAGGGCAGTGCTCTGGGTACAGGCGAAAATCTTAGGTTCTGGAACTTGGTATGGCATTCTACTCTAGGCTTTTAAATCCGATTTTTTTTGCGAGGTGCAAATTTAAAAATTAATCTGGGTTGTTAAAGGATAATTCTGTGAATTTTAGTTTTCGAAATGAAATTATTTTTTAGCTTTGCAGTCCGTTTCAAAATTTGAATGCTCGAGTGGCGGAACTGGTAGACGCGCTGGATTCAAAATCCAGTTCTTTCGGGAGTGTGGGTTCGATTCCCACCTCGAGTACTTTTAAACCCTATTAATCAATTGATTAACAGGGTTTTGTGTTTTTAGAAGTGGCGATTGAGTGACGATTTTTTAAATATAAACCTAATTTTCACCTTTTATTTTCCTGAAAGGAAGATATGAAAATTGCCGCTAGTTATTGGTGTTTTATTTAATTCAATTTGAAAATGATGTCGATATCTATACCATAATAAAGCACCTTAGGTAATGCTAAATGTAAAAAACCGGCATCTATAGCAAAACCAAAGATAAAAAAGTGAATGCAGCGGCTAATTTGATTTCTGAATTGAATCTAAACATTGGTTAAGGCCTTTGCAAGTTTTTTTGTGTCAATAACTGTCCCGTAAAGCGGCCGTTTAATAGGGCAAGACTTATATTAGGGAGAACTACAGTTGCTAATAGTCTCATCTTTATCTCAAGATGAAGACTTTAAACGTCAAAACTTCAAATTATAGTAGTTCAGATTCCTAATTCTGCATTAGGGAGATTTCTTTTTTTGATTCCATCAGTTTTGGACTTTTTGCACTTTCAATTGAAAATGCGAAATATGGACCGAAAAAAATTTCTGCTGACCTCCTTTACAAGTTTTTTATCGATTTCGCTTTTCGGACTCGCCAAAAAAACACGACAAAAATGTATTACCCAAGCTGATGCCTTAGGGCCTTATTTCCGAAAAAATGTTCCACTCAATAACCAGATGACCACTGGGGAGGTTGGCAAAGCATTGCGAATAACAGGAACAGTTTACGATGGGGAAGATTGTCAGAGAAAAAGAGTACTTCCTAATAGCACGATTGATATCTGGCATGCTGGAACGGATGGTAATTACGATAATAACTCAAAAGACTTTTTGTTCAGAACAAAAATCCAAACCGATGGCTATGGTCAATACAGCTTCATTACTGTTCTACCAGGGAAATATGGCAGTAGACCTAGGCATATTCATTACAAAATCGAAAGAAGAGGATATGAGACATTGGTAACCCAACTTTATTTTAAAGGTGCTGAGCATGGTTCTGATTATCTGTCGAGAATGGCCTCAAAAGACCGTTTCATAGATTTAGAAATCAATGAAAACACATTCGAAGGGACATTCGATATCCACCTGCAAAGGATTTAACCAATACTACACAATGAGAAAGAAAAGAAGAGGTCTGCACTCGATAGTGCTAACCACAACGATTTTTGGTTGTATGGTTTCATTAGCCCAACAAAACCAAGACACCCGTGACCGCTTTAAATATGAAATTCAAAGAGCTAAAAATGATATCGTCATAGATGGAGAAATAGACGATATCTGGCAAACTTTAAATTCATTGACGCCCTTTTACAACCATGCCCCAGAAGACAAGGGTTTTTCCAATTTGAAAACCGAAGTAAAGCTTACTTACAATGATAGATTTCTATATGTACTGGGAATATGCTACGATGGTGGAGATAGGGTAATTCAGACACTGCAAAGAGACAACGGGGGCTATTACAGTAGTGACCACCTGACCTTCGCCCTAGATCCCATCGGAAATAGACAGAATGGATTTATGTTTGGGGTCAATGCGGGAGGCGCACAGATAGAGGGTATATTATCATTGGATGGCACCCGTACGGAAAACTCAACAGTTTGGGATAATAAATGGTACTCAGCAGTAAAGGAATTTGAGGATTATTGGGTGGTGGAATATGCCATCCCCTTTAAAACCCTCCGATTCAATACTAAAAACAAGGAATGGGGTATTGGTTTCGTACGTCCCGATATTCAAAACAACAGTCTTACCACTTGGACAGAATTTCCCAGAAATTTCAACCCAGATGACCTAAACTACATGGGGTCGCTTATTTGGGATGAAGAAATACCTAAAAATAAACGACCGTTCAGCTTAATACCTTATTCCACTTTCTCCTCAAACCGGGATTTTGAGGATGATTCCCAAACCAAAACCAATAACGAATTTGAAATTGGGATTGATGCCAAAGTGAATATTACCAGTTCCATCAACCTGGATGTTACCATTAATCCTGATTTCTCCAATGCAGATGTAGATCAGCAAGTGACCAACTTGACCCGTTTTAATATTTTTTTACCAGAGCGCCGTAATTTCTTTTTAGAGAACAATGATATTTTTTCAAATTTCGGTGGCTGGGATATAGAACCTTTTTTCTCAAGAAGAATCGGACTGGATGAAGGTCGGGTTGTTCCTATCAATTATGGCGCAAGGGTTACGGGCAATATTTCGAAGAAATTACGAATTGGCGCCATGCAAATTAGAACAAATTCTATCGATGAAATTGAAAAACAAAATTTTACGGTTGCGGCATTTCATCAGCAAGTTTTGGACAAATCGGTGATAAAGGCTTTGGTCATTGATAAACACCAAGTGGGGAATAGTGATAATTCCTTTGCACGTAACTACGGATTGGAGTTTGCCTACGTTGGGAAGGGCGGTAAGTTCAACAACACTGTTAGGTTTCATAGCTCACATACAGATGAGCGTCTAAATGACAATTTCTATTATGGATTCAGTGGTGATTATGTGACACCTAGGGTGCGGACTGGATGGACTTTTGATGTTGTCGGAGAAAATTACATTACTGAAGTGGGCATCAACCCAAGATTGGAAAACTTTAATGCAGAGACGGAAGAAGTAGAACGTATTGGATTTATAAAGTTCAACCCCTATTTCAGATACCTTTTTTATCCAGAAAATGAGAAGAGTATTTTCAATTGGCATGGAATAAGAACATGGCACAAACTATATTTTAACAATGACGGGAGTTTAAACGAAACGGAGAACAATTTTGCTTATGACTTTAGGTTTAAAAATACCTCTGCCTTTACTGCTGATATCCGATATAGGGAATTGAACCTGCCAGTGCCCACAAGCTTTTTGGGTGATTTTGAACCCTTACCTGTTTCAAACTATTCCTTTACCCAATTCGGTCTTCAATATAGAACCGACAATCGGAAGGTTCTGACTGGAGATATTCGAACAAGCTACGGAAGTTTCTTTAACGGTAACCGATTGAATATGGTCGTCAACGGAAATATGCGGGTTCAACCCTGGGGTAATTTTGGACTGACTTATAATTACAATAACGTAAAACTCCCTGATGAATTTGGGGAAAGGGAAATACATCTCTTACGATTCAATGGGAATATCAGTTTTGCAAACAATATGTTCTTTACAAGTGTAGCACAGTACAACACCCAGCTGGACAACTTTGGGATTTTTACTAGATTTCAATGGAGGTACTTGCCCATGTCGGACCTTTTTTTGATTTATACCGACAACTACAATACACTTGAAAATTTTAACCAAAGAAACAGAGGGTTGGTTGTAAAATTGACCTATTGGTTTTGACTGGCAGGAGTGATTTCAATGCTTCCAATGTACAGCCTGCTTATATGACCTTTTTAAACTAGGTAAAGAAAACTAAAGGGTTTTGACAAATGTGTGTCATCAGTTAAAAGCTACCGAACAGGTCGTCAATTTTGTAGTTCAAGTTATTTTTTTGATGGTAGGCTATACTAAAGGTAATTTTCTGAAAATCATCGTAACCCGGTTGTCAAAATGTTCAAATACCTTAATTATGGTTTCCTGTTGTTTTGTATTCTTCCAAAAATATTATTTGCTCAGGAACTGGCTACTGAGCGCCTGAACTATCAAATTACCAAATCGAATTCCGAAATCATTTTAGATGGAATCCCCGATGAAGAAGAATGGGAGAGGCATGGGGTTATAACCAACTTTTTCAACCATTTCCCTATTGACCAAGGACAAGCGGATAATCAAACGGAGGTGCGAATTACTTACAATAACGAATATATTTACTTCCTCGCAAAGATGCACGATAACGGTAGTCGGGTAATTCAATCATTGGACAGGGACAACGATCAATCCCAATTTTTTAGTGATGCTTTTACGGTCGTTATGGACCCTACGAACAAACAACAAATTGGTTTTCTATTTGGAGTTAATGCAGCAGGCGCCGAAATGGAAGCAACGTTGGAATTGTTTGGATCTCAGACCATTTATGCTCCAAATTGGGATCAGCGTTGGTTTTCGGCAACGCAACAATTTGACGACTACTGGATTGCTAAAATTGCAATTCCCTTTAGATCATTGAGATACAACAAGGATAACCTTACATGGGGCCTCAATTTTATGCGTATCGATCGAGAAAAATTCATGAACTCTACTTGGACGCTATTTCCCGTAAACTTCAACTCTATCGATATGAATTATATGGGAACAATCACTTGGGATCAACCTATTGAAAGCAAAACCAGGTTATTGACTTTTAACCCATATGTGACATTTTCCAGTTCACGGGACTATGCGGATATCAATCAAGACAATACTGAAAGCAAGATAGATGTGGGTGGTGATATAAAAGTAAATGTGTCGAGCACTTTAAATCTAGATTTAACGGTACTCCCAGATTTTTCAAACGCAGATGTAGATCAAGAGATTACGAACATTACCAGATTCAATATTTTTTTACCAGAGCAGCGCAACTTCTTTTTAGATAATGCAGATATTTTTACAAGTTTCGGTGCAGGAACCATCAGGCCTTTTTTCTCTAGGAGGATAGGTCTTTCTAATGGCAATCCCATACCCATTGATTTTGGTGCCCGGTTAACTGGAAATTTGACCCCTGGTCTTAGAATAGGCCTCATGGATGTACAGACCAGTGAAACGAGTGATTTTTTTGCACAGAATTATGCCGTGGCTGCATTTCAACAACGGGTTTTTAAAAGATCCGCCTTGAAAGCTTTGTTTATTAATAGGCAGGCAACAAGTGGTCCTCTCTCTGACAGTGACTATTCCAGGAATGCCGGAATTGAATTCGATTATATTACCCCTGATGGTGGTTTTAACAACACCTTCCGTTTTCATACTGCGATTACTTCTGAGGGGTTAAACCAAAACCACTATTATGGTATTAAAGGAAATTATAGCAGTAAGCACGTAAGGGCAGGCTGGCTACTGGAAAACGTAGGGAAAAATTTTATTACAGATGTGGGGATCAACCCTAGGCTGGAAAATTTCAATGCAGAAACAGAGGAGACCATTCGTGTTGGTTTCACCAAATTGAATCCGTGGATACGGTATTGGTTTATTAATGATGATCAAAAAAAGAAAATCGCACAACATGGTGCCAATACTTGGCACGTCATCTATTTTAATCCTGATGGGACTTTAAACGAGTCCAATAACAATCTGGATTACACTATTGACTTTAGAAACACATCTACCATCACGTTAAATAATCGATTTAATAGGGTCAACCTTTTATTTCCAACGGCACTAATCGGGGATGAGTTTGCTCCTTTACCACCTGACGGCTACTCCTTTTTTAGAAGTAGTTTGCAATTTAGAACGGATAGGAGAAAACTTTTCATACTGGAAGGAAACGTAAATTATGGTGGATTCTATAACGGGACTCTTCTAAATAGTATGTTGGAAGCGAACTATAGAATTCAGCCTTGGGCCAACTTTGGACTGGTATATGACTATAATAACGTAAAGCTACAAGAAAACTTCGGAGAAAGGGAATTACATCTATTACGGTTTACGGGCAATCTTACTTTTACAAAAAATCTTTTGTTCAGCAATGTGGTTCAATATAATACGCAGAGTGACAACTTTAGTATCTTCAGTAGGTTCCAATGGCGATACGCCCCTATGTCGGATTTATTCGTAATATTCAATCAAAACCAAAACACATCTGGTTTGGGGTTGCAGAACCGAGGGCTGATATTAAAACTTACCCATTGGTTATAGTTGCCTTTTCCCATAAATAAAAATGAGGTCCTAGGGAACGTTCATAATTCCTAGAAGTAAATTCCGGATGATTACACTTTCATTGCCGCAATTCAAAGAAGTGCATAGGGACTTCCTTCTGGGAAGATGAAGACTTGGACGACGTCTTTCTTAGAGGGATTTTTTGGTCCCCAGAATTTACGGGGTACTTCAAAAAAGTGTTCGAATACATGTATCGGAACAACTTAATGAATAGGATGACCAATATTTGCTCCAGTTTAATCATTAAAAAACATATAGTTATGAAATCAAACTTTTTGATTGTTTGTAGTTTGCTCTTGGTACAGTTTTCTTTTGCCCAACAGGTTGAAAGGGAGGTTTATCATATTCCGGGCCACGAAAATGTTGAAAACGGGATAGGATACTCCCATGCCATTAAGGTAGGAAAAACACTTTTCATCGCTGGCACCGTTGATGGTCAACATGATGATATGGAGAATCAGATAAAAACCATCTACAAATACGTTGAAGATACTCTAGAGCATTATGGCGCTAGTTCCGCTGACATCGTGAAGGAAAACATTTATACCACGGACTTAGAAGAGTTCAAGAAAAACATGGGATTACGAAAATCCTTCTATGATGAAGGTAAGTTCCCCACTTCGACTTGGGTACAGGTAGAAAGATTGTTCATTCCTAAACTAAAGGTTGAAATAGAACTTATTGCAGTCGTTGAATAATTGGTTTAGGATTTGTAGGCCGGTAAAGAAGGCCCTCTCGGAACTCCGATGGGGTCATGCCGGTCTCTTTTTTAAACAGTGTGTTAAACGAAGACCTGGAGCTAAAACCAACTTCGTACATAATCTCAGAGATGTTCAATCCAATTTCTTCAGGATTTGACAAAAGTTGTTTCGCCATGTTAATCCTGTAGGAATTGACGTAGGAAATAAAGTTTGTGCCAAGATGACCATTGATGAGCTCTGAAAGTTCCCGACTGGGAATTCCAATTTTCAGGGACAGATCCACTAGGGTTAGTTCTGGGTTTACAAACGGTGTTTCTTTTGCCATATAGATATTTAGTTCATAGATCTTCTCATGTTCGTAATCTACTGTCATAACACATAGATTCTTCTTTTTTGGCGCAAGTTTGGGCATTATTCTTTTAATTTGAAAAATCTTCCTTCTGGTAGCGGTTCTCGTTATGTTTTGTACGATGTAAAAATTGAACAAAGCAATTAGAGAAAGAATAAGAAATTCAAGTATAACGGAAACTTTTCCAAGGAAAGGAAAGCCAAAAAAATAGATAATATCGAATAGAAAGATAAGGGTGAACAACGAGAAAATGTTTTTTAACCAACTAATTTTTTGGTGCATTGAAGCCCTCCGTGATTTACTTGGAAAGTAGAGTTTTGAAAAAATCAAAGTTGTATATATGATGAAGCTCAAATACAACAGTACCCTATGTTCCGCAGGTAAAGAAATATTGTTCATTGTAAACATAACGGCAATGAAAGAAGGGATAAAATGAATGACTTCCCTACTGGTGAATTTCCATTTAGTTTCCAATACAGAAATGCCGTATAGGTATAGCACTGGGGGCAACAAAAAGCTCAGGGCAGAATTATATTGGGAGTATCTAGCGGAATTATTCAATATATACGAAAAAAGATTTCCGAACATCTGTATACCAACTACAATAAGGTAAAAGCTTAATAAATAGTTGCTAAGTTTCTTCTTGCTACTTGACATTAGTAAAAAGAAGCCTAAAATCAAACTTAAGATTACAATCATTAGTAGTATGCCAATAATAATTACTCTCAATTCAGCAGTTTTACAATTAAAATGGTATTCTAAAAATCAATTTTCAAGATAAATAGTATTGACGTGGGGCTTGGCCAGCGTTACCCATAAAGAATGGTCGTTCATGGGTTCCGAACAGCCGTTGAAATGAAAATCGAAGAAACACCAAAATGAATGACCTTTATTTGGTGTGATTTTATCGGTTTCATACATGACGAAGCTCATAATTTGGTATATAGATTAATCATTATGCAAACACCAAGACATTTTCCTGTGAGACTTGCACTCAACTTAGGAGCGTTTCAGACTTTTTCGATGGCACTCTACCATTTTTTTATTCCTTATCAATTCAAATGGTCGCAATACTTATCTGAAGGCATACCTACTATTAATTGGTCCTTGTTTGCGACCAATAACTACTTCAGTTTTACATTGCTGTTATTAAGTGTTTTGATGTTCTATAGTTTTAATTCGTCCAATGCGGAAAATATCAAACCTCTACTTGTTGCCGGTTTCTTCTTTTGGCTCTTTAGTTGCATGTATCAACTAATTGACCCCATGCCTTTGCCTGCTAGCTTACAATGGTTGCGTTATCTCCTTCTGGGTATTGCTGTGTTCAACACTTCACTATTCTTCATTTCTTTAAAGATTACCAAGGCTTCCAATACCTAACTTGAGACATAGCTCCCCCAACAATTCTTTTTGGTCCTAAAAATCGAACGATCATTTATGATTTTCTTTGAAGCCTTTTTCAAGAAATGGAACTCGATTTTAAGAGGTTTCCACAATTGAAATGACTATTGGCCCAACAGCCACAAAACACTACCCTTGAATTGTTCCTTCCAAAAAGCCTCACTATGGGTGCCTCCTTGAACGATTTCAGACTTTAACTGATTTTCACTCATTGAAGGCGAGAGTGTTGCTCGCATTCGTTCGAAAACAGGTACCATACCACCTTCTTCTGAGCCTACTATCATATGAATTTTAGATTCGTTCAACCTTGGGTTGGGTTTTGTTTATGAAGACTATAGATTTCTTCAGAAACCCAAAATGAGGGAGAATAGACACCGGCCTTTGAAAAGGTGTCAGGATTGGTCATTAAGATGTAATGGGCCATCAATCCTCCCATTGAAGATCCCAATACTATATTGTCTTCCCTTTCAGGTTTTGTTCGGTACATTTTATCAATCAAGGGCTTGATTTGACCCACTAAAAAATTTGTGAACTCCCTACCTTGTTGTTTTCCAAATTCTATATGATCATAAACGTTGTACTCTTGCATTCTGAATACTCCGTGATTGTCAACACCTACAACAATCGCCTCCAATTCCTGTTCTTTTGCCAAAGCATCCATTGTTTCATCCACTTCCCATTCTCCAGAATAACTGGTTCGTAGGTCAAATAGATTCTGCCCGTCCAACATATAGATTACCGGATAGTTTTTATCACTTGAATCATAGGAAGGGGGTAAATAAACACGCAAGGTCCTACAACTATTTGAATAGGGTACCTGAATGATATTTTCCAATATCTGAACATTTGGCGAAGCTGTTGATTCTTTTTGATTTTGGTCCTCTATGGCCTGAGCATTACATGACAGATTAATCGAATACACCGTCAAAACCATCAGTTGGACTCCTTGTTTTAAAATTCTATTCATTGATTCTTTCTTTAGTTGGCTATTATTTTCAGAAATAGCCTTAAACTATTTATTCATTTAGTTAATAATTCACCAGGGAGATTCCAAATTTCCATTAGGGTCAATGCCATAATGGAATTTGGTTTCACACCCGCTCTTTTGGACAAGAGATCTACTAATTTGCACAAAGCCAATATTCCAATTGGGCCAAATACCATAAACATCCACATTTTTAAAAAATCTAGGTCTAAAATCCAAAGCATGACCAAAAGGGACATCGCTACCATCCAAAAAGTATAGCTTACCACAAATGACACCATTGCTTTCCAACCTTTGAACTTCATTATATACCGAAAAAAAAATTATTTAACATTTATGGATTCTCTATCCAAAATAGTTTCAATGAAAGCTTCATTGCCCTTTGTGCTATTGCTTATCAATTTAAGTTTTGCGGCATGCTTATCTTCTTCACCCTTATCTTGTGAAAGTTTAAACTTCCCTTCCCAAGCTGTTATTTCAATCTCAAAGCCCACTATAAAATTGATAATCTGATTCATTCTCGTGTTATCCTCCGTCAAAACGAATGGGTTATCGCCAGTTTCCAAAAAATCGGTCATTCGTATTATTGACTTTTTGACCTCGCTTATTGATTCAATCACTTTGGATTTACCAGAAATATGAACTGTAATATGGTTCCAAGTAGGTAATTGAGGCGTCAAATAATCCGTTGGGGAAATATAACTGTTGGGTCCATGGAAAACGGCTTTTATTTGGCATTTATCCAAATAACTGCAGTGAGGATTATTGCGGTCCATATGCCCGACCAACTTGCCATTTTCCCCAAATTTGGGATAATAGATTAAGGGTACGTGTGTAACGAATAGCTGGTCGCCATATGTGGATATAAGAGTAGCAAAAGGAAACGTTTTAATGGTATCAACAATTTTTGCGAAGTCAGTTTCTTGATGGTGTCTTGGAGGGTATTTATTCATATTATTCAACCTTTGGACTTTCAGTTTCCTTTTTCATGTTAACATTCAAAAGACCTTCTATGGATGGAAGTTTAATTCTAGAGCCTATAAATAGACCAGCCATTAGGAGAATCACTCCCTTCAAATAAAATACTGCTTCCGTTAGTACAAGGGCAACTACGATGAAAGTGAACAATAAAGACAAGTAAATAAACGATTTTGCGTTCCACTTTAGTTGAGCAAGTCCTTTTGATATGCCAAAACCCAATTTTCTTAGGACCCAATCCGTCAGCCAGAAAATGATTACCAATTCAACGAAAGGTCTTAAGACATCCAACACCCCCAAACTCAGAGCCTTCATCTCTGAACTAAAACTTTTCATGTTCTCCTGGAGGGGGAAGAAGTTTGTCATAATTATTGACGCCAGATAGACCGCACCAGAAAAGAGCACAAAGAATATGAGCCAGTTTTGGGCAGCTAGAAAGATTTGGTTAATGGATTGTCCTGATTTTTTCATTTTAATTGTTTTCGATAAATACTTTTGGCGAATGGAAACCACGTTTGACCTTCGTCATAGGTGCCTTCAACCAAGTGTTCAAAAGAATCTTTTTTAATATTGGAATAGGTTAGTCTAAAAGAAAGCTTTTTACCTTCTCCAAAGTCAATTGGTTGGTCTGACATAAGGTTGGTGAAAACTATTTTATTCTCTAAAAAATCACCGGTGTAAACATCCATTAGCCCATATTCCTGATCCATGGCACTCAGCTTTAGGTGACCTATTCTATGGTCATGTCCTATATGAACCACCATGTTCAATTCGGAGGTGCCCACTAAATATTTTACTTTCTCGGATAAAAAACTACCCTCAAGAATAGCTTTGATTGACGAATGGGTATCTCCTACCAAACGCCATCGCCCATCTTTTTTCTCGAAGTTGGACACCTTCCAATCCGCAATTAAAAACTCAATGTTTTTTAGTGGGGAATCTTTCCTAGCTTCTTGTCCTGCTGAGGTATTGGCAAAAAAAGAAATTACCATAGTAGCAAGAATATGGGTAGCAATACTTTTTTTTGATGTCATATGAGTCTTATGCCAATTCTAGATTATCAATTCCTAAGATGGGTAATTTCCGAATGCGTTTTCCAGTGGCCTTATAAATTGCATTTAAAACGGCCGGTGCGACAGGTGGGACCCCAGGTTCACCAATACCGGAAGGAGCTTCTTCGCTTTCTAAAAAGATGACTTCCATTTGGGGTGATTTGTCCACCCTTAAAACCTTGTAGTCATCAAAATTGCTTTGCTCTACAACCCCTTTTTTGATGGTCACATTATTGTAGAATAAAGCAGAAAGCCCCCATATAATGCTTCCCTCAATCTGGTTTTCTGCCAGCTGGGGATTGATGACTAGACCACAATCAACCACACATGTTATTTTATGAACCTTCAATTTGTTGTTCTCAACTGAAATCTCTGCCATTTGGCCCGCGAACGTAGGGCCAAAAGAATGCCCGGCAAATCCCAAAGTGTTTTCCCCGTTTGACATAACATATTGATCTCTTAACCTACTTAGCTCTTTGTACACTCTAATGGCTCTTGGGACCAAAATCTCTTTCACTGAGTTGTAGTTTACTTCAAACCGCTCTTCACCAAAGGATTTGGGAAGTTCCATTTGGTTCTCAAGCAGCTCCAATCGATACTCCAAAGGATCTTTCCCTAAATGTTCTGCCAATTCATCAACAAAACTCTCCAACCCAAGGGCATGGGGATGGGCTTGAACACTTCGCCATGCCATAATGGGTAAACGAAACGGAACTTGGACCACCTCTTGAAGCCGTTGGGTGTTGTAATAAACTTGGAAGGGGAAGGCCCACTGCAACTCTTCAGTCTGAGCACTCATATATTCACGTAGTCGCCAAGCGAGGATTTTCCCATCTTCGCCCAATGAAACTGTATGCTCTTCTTCTTGAAGCGCATGATAACCACTGGTGGCTACTTCATCTTTCCGGCTCCATACCACCTTAACCGGTCTTTGGAGCACTTTTGACAGCACCACAGCCTCTGTGATAAAATCATCATAAAACCGTCTTCCAAAACTTCCTCCACAGGGGAGGTTATGCAGAAGAAAAAAGCCTATCGGTTTGTCTACGACTATGCCCGTTCTTAGAAGAATTCTGTTTGGATGTTGGGTGGAGGACCATATTTCGCACGAATCCTCCCGGTAGTCTGCCGTTGCGCACATGGGTTCCATTAGCGCATGCGCCTGAAAAGGATTTCTATAAGTTCTAGAAAAAGTCCTTGAGGTGTTTTTAAACTCATTTGGAACATTACCGGTTTCAAAAATCGTATGCGCCGCGGAATTGCCTTTTGCCATAGCAAGATCGTTCTCAATGGATTCCATATCGCCATCTTCAAGCGACGAATTCGTCCACTCTACCTGAAGTTTTTCGGCAGCTTCGAAGGCCGTCCAAGTATCTTTCGCGATTACTGCTACACCATTTCTCATGGATGTTTTGGTATCTGATTCATCCACCTCTTCCAGCCTGTTGGACACCTGCAGCACGTCCACAACCCCTTCGATTTTCTTTACCTCTTCAGAATTAAAGGAAATTACATCCAATCCCATAATGGGAGCTCGAACGATACAGGCATAGACCATGTCCTCAATCACCACATCCATACTGTATTGCAGTTGACCCTCTATGATCTTATTCTGATTTAAGTTTTTCTTTGGTGTCCCAATGATGTTATAGTCTGCGACATCCCTAAAAGTGACAGTCTTAGGCACTTCTTGATGGGAAGCAAGTGAAGCCAGTTCGCCAAAAGGGATACGCTCGGTTGAAGATTTGTGAACTACCATTCCATTGTCCGCAAAACACTCTTCAATGGGCACATTCATTTTTTCAGCTGCAGCTGAAACGAGCATTGTTCTTGCGGTCGCTGCCAGTTCACGAAGCGGTTCCCACATTCTCCTCACCGTTCCGCTTCCCCCGGTATTACCATAAAGCCGGTTGCCATATTTTTCATCATAATCCGCTTGGGAGACTTCAATTTTCTCCCAGTCGGCCCCCAATTCCTCCGCAAAAATCATTGTAAGGCCTGTAAAAGACCCTTGCCCCATTTCATGACGGGTGTATTTGAACCTAACAATTCCATCCTCTCCCAAAGACATCAATAAATTTGGTTCAAATAGTGCATTTTTTTCTGGCACTCCATTTACATCCAGAAGGGGAAGGGTAGCGCTTAATGCAAAACCGCTGCTCCCCAATGAAACCGTTTGAATAAAAAATCTCCGCTTCACGTTATTTGGTTTTTGCTGGCTTCCTCAATAGCATTTTTAACACGTTTATAAGTACCACATCGACAGATATTTCCTTTCATGGCACGGTTTATCTCTTCTTCCGTAGGGTTTGGCTTTCTATCCAATAGGGCTATTGCCGACATAATCTGTCCCGTTTGACAATAGCCGCATTGAGCCACGTCAAATTTGCGCCAGGATTCCTTCACTGGATGTTCGCCAGGGACACCTTCAATGGTTCTTAGCACTTTTCCCTCTAAAGCCTTCACAGGTACACAACACCCTCGTATAGGGATGCCGTCCGCATGAATAGTACACGCGCCGCACTGCCCTATACCACAACCGAACTTGCTTCCGGTGAGCTTTAAATGATCTCTAAGTACCCATAGAATCGGCATTCTTTCTGGAGCTTCAACGGTATATTCTATTTCGTTAATGTTAAGGGTAAATCGCGGCATTTTTCGTTGTGGATTTTAAACTGATTATTGAATCAATGGAAATTACTTCTGTCTCCAAACCCCATGAGTTTTGAATGTAGTTTAGAACATCAGTAATTTCTTGATCTGTAAGGTCGACGGAGGGCATATTCTGTGAACCTTGCGTTATAACCCATACTGCTCTCTCCAAGGTCATGGCATTGGCAACCCTTGAGTTGATAGCGGGATACAAAAGGTTTCCAGAACCATCAGATCCGTGACAGCTTATGCAGTTGGTTATATAGACTTCCTTGCCCCTATCATAGGCTTCTGTGAGCTGATAATTCTTTTTACATCCAAAAGCCAGAAGTGTTATAAGAATTAAAATGTAACGCATACATCGTAAATTTATAGCAGAACTAATTTATTATGCCACCAAAACCAGCGAACGGTAAAATGAGATAGGTAAAATCCAATATTTTACCCTTAATAGAAATTATAGATGAACCAAACCACCCGGTCATCCTTACTTTAAAAAAGCATCTTATCTGAATCCAGGGGTCTTAACACTAATAGTTTTGGATGGAACCACTTCACCGCTAAGGAAGGATTTTATAAGTTCACTAATTTCAGAGGAACTCGTATATAAATCATGACCGGCACCATCTACAATAATATGGGTAGCGTTCTCGAAGTCGTTCACGATTTTTGAAGCGCTTTCAAGATAGGTTCTCCCGTCCAACGTTCCGCTAAAGAAAAGTGCTTTGGCTTCGGATTTAAACGGTTTTCTATATTCCATTCCTAAATCTTCAATACCCAATCCTTCACCGATATCTGGGTAGGGAAAGTTTGTAGTCCCCGATAGAATAGCCCTTTTAGATTGCTTAGCAATTAATCTACGTCTCCTCTCCGATACCCCGGAGGCCACATCGGCTACCAAGGGCATCAAGCGAACTCTATTGGCATACTGTTTCATACCCGCAACCATTGGTGCCAATTTACCTAAGTTACCTGTCAATGCACCATGATAAATTAGCGGTAGGGCTGAGGCATCTTCCGGATTCTTGGTCAAAAAGTATGAGGTAACAAGCTTTAAATCGAAATCACTGATTCCCACTTGGATTTCCTTTTTGCTCCTCCTATCAAAATAGGTTGTGTACACAGGTTTTCTATTTAGGGAATCCAATGTTACCCTCATTAGTTTCTGTAAATTTCCGTACTTCGAATAGGCCAAAGTATCTTTTTTCAATACCAAATTCAGCCTTTCAAGATAGCTCTCATTGTTTTTAGGTAGTTTGATGGTTTCATCTGGGCCTTCCAAAGATGCCATTATCATTTTATCTACCCTGTCCTCAAAAAGTCTCACATAGGCAAACCCCAAATGGCTCCCATAACTAATGCCCCAAAGATTTATCTTTTCGACCCCGAGAGCTCGTCGTAAAGCATCGATGTCCTTTGCGTTTTCTATTGTATTATATCCGTTTATGTCAATTCCTTCTTCAATCCAAAAGTCCAAGCATTGTTTTGAGGATTCTTGCATCACCTCCAAATACTTACCAGAACTCCCAGGTTCCGCCATCGACATTTTGAAATCTGTACGGCATCTTGGAATATCTTCTGATAGACCTGTTCCTCTCTGGTCTAAGGCAATTACATCGGCTACTTCCCTGAGTTGCATGAACAGCTCAAACCGTATTCCCCTTGCGGTTGCAATTCCAGAACCCCCAGGCCCTCCAGCTAAATAAATAATAGGTGCTTGGGGGTTTGGGTTTGTGGATTTAAAGCGAATAAACTTTATGGTAATATTTCTGGAGTTTGGGTTATTTCGATTTTCAGGAACTTGTAGTGACCCTATCTCAGCGTCAACAATTTCTCCTTTGTCATTTTTGAACTCGTAAGGAGCGAATTGTATGCCTTGGGAAAAGAGCACGGCTAAGCCCGATAAGAAAAATACAAGAAATGTGACAATAGTTTTCATGTTTATTTTTTTGATTGATGAATGATTTAGCAAAGTTGTACATATCAATATCACAGGTCGTCCTAAGCGCTAACATGGGACCTATCTTATTGATATATGATTCCGGATTTTACAACCATACAAATATTAGTAGTGTTTCTAATGTCGTCTAATGGGTTTTCATTTAAGATAAGCATATCCGCATCAAAACCTTTCCCAATCTTACCCTTATTTTTTAGACCAAAAAAGTCTGCCGGCACAGACGTTGCGGCTTTTAGGGCATCGCGGTTCGAAAAACCAGCTTCTTCCACTAACAATCGTAACTCTTCGTGAAGATTGGCCGAGTCACTATTAGGGTTTATCATATGGTCCGTTCCAGCTATTACGGGAATTTTCAATTCATATGCCTTCATCGTCAATGCGAATACGGTTGTCAATGTCTCCGAGGATTCGTCATTTCTGCGGTCGGCACGTATTTTGGAAACTAAAAGTGTTGCGTCAATAGCTACATTCCTACTTTTGATTGAATGAAGATAATTTTCCATTTCCGCAGTCTGCAAACCTGATAGTTTATAGTCTTTTTCTTGTCTATTTGCCTCAAAGTAAGTTGTTGGAAGCATTGCGTCGTTTATGGGAAGCATGCGTTCTACATGAGATATAACATTTACTCCAGCCTCAACGATATCCAAGGGACTTGCAGGATATACCGTAGCATGTGCGTAAACAGGAAGACCAATCGAGTGAGCCTCGTTCACAATCAGTTTCACATCAGTCTTGTTGAGGTCGGCATAAATCTTAATTCCACTCACTCCAAAGTCTTTTGCGGACCGCAAATCCTCTTTTATCGTTTCTAGACGAAAATAGCGCAGCCAAGAAGTAGTTCCAGGGGAGCTGCCATGAGCTGATGCTAGAGACCGTTTGTCTCCCATTATCCAAGTTTTGCCTGCGAAGATTGATGTGGATAGAATGTTTGGAATTTTACCTTTCAAATCCTTATTCCAAGTTTTGATTAAGAGCCCATCACCGCCCATATCCCTCACTGTGGTTATACCACTTTTCAAGGTCTTCTTAAGATTTTCAACCAATATCTGGGGTGGTCCTGCTGTAGTATGGACATGACCATCTATAAGGCCGGGAATGATAAACTTTCCTTTCAAATCAACTATGGTTATTCCGTCATTGCCCTGAATAGATTGTTTGGTGTAGATGTCTTTTATTTCTCCATTAGAAATTAATATGGACATATTAATTCGTACCATTCCTGTGTCAAGGTCAATGATGTTGACCCCATTGAGGATATAAGGCTCCGGTTTCTGGGAACACGAAAATGCTGAAACAAAAACCGAGAAAATAATGACTAAAGACGTATTCAATCTAAAACTGATTGTCGGCTCTAAGCCGCCAGTAATTTTTCTGGAAAACTTCATTTCTGTAATTCTTTTAAATTAAAACAGGCCAAAAGTGGGGTTTTGCAGAAGATTCACCTCATTGAATCTTTGAATGGAAGTAGTCGTAGGCTTAATAGAAAAGAATTTACTGTTAGTATTTTGATTCCCTACAAACTGCTGTTAGCGGTGCAAACATGGTAGTTTGCAGTCAGATTTAAACATTTTTAAATTTAGTCATTAGTTTTGTGCAAATATGGGCGAATCAGTTGATAGTACTTATCAAAAACCGCGGATAGAAAAATGGCTCTCTGATGACCGGGTATTATTATTTAATTTCTGGCTCGCAGATTTATTAATCTTGGGATTTAAAGGAGAGGTTTTCCGTATAGGAGGCTTTGAAATAGTCTTGACCATTAACAGCATAATTCTATTCATCTTCATTAACTATATTCTTTTTCCGAATTTTTATATAAGAGGAAGGCTATGGACTTTTATAGCCCTTGTGGTGGTTTCCATTTTTGTAACCGGATATATTGAGGAGTACCTAATTGAAGGCCTTTTCTTCATAGATGAGACAACACTTCCTATACAGACTCCCATAAGTCTTTTGATTCAGTATGGACCACCTGTCGTCGTTTTTATACTAATAAAGATGATGATTTATTTTAGGGATAAGCAACTTATTATAGATCGCCTTTCTAAAGAGAAAACCGATAGCCAATTGCAATTTTTAAAATCCCAAATAAACCCACACATACTTTTTAACAACCTGAACAATATCTATTCATTGGCCATGCAAGAGGATAAACGAACGGCCAATACCATTCTGAAACTATCCAACTTAATGCGATATATCGTTTACGAAAGTTCAGAGAACTTTGTGTTATTGACTAAAGAATTAAACTATCTTGAGGACTATCTTGAACTGCAAAAAATACAAATTGAAGGAAGGGGAAAAGTTGACTTTCAAATTACAGGCAATTCGGTCGGATATACCATCGCCCCTTTGGTATTGATCCCTTTTGTCGAAAATGCATTTAAGCATAGTATGGATACCCAACTGGATAATATCATCATTAAAATCCAAATTGAAATTAGAAACGGTCAATTGTTTTTTTCATCAACCAACAGTCATGATAAATCTTCCAAAAAGAGTTTGTCCCCAACGGGAATTGGCCTTTCCAATACCAAGCAGCGATTACAACTACTTTATCCAGAAAAGCATACCTTGAACATCGAGGATAGCAGTAATAGTTATCAGGTCAACCTAAGGATACAATTATTATAATGGAATATAACTGCCTCATTATAGAAGATCAACTCCAAGCCCAGAAGATTCTGCAAAAACACATCGCCAATGTGCCGCACCTTCAGCTTTTGGGGACCTTTACCAATGCTATTGACGCCATAGAATTTTTAAAATCTGGCAATCGTACCGATATTTTGTTTTTGGACATCAACTTGCCCAAGTTGAGCGGAATTGAATTATTAAAGCTGAGTAATCTTGATACCCAAGTGATAATTACCACAGCATACAGCGAATATGCCGTAGAGGGTTTCGAACTTGATGTTTGTGATTACCTACTTAAGCCCATATCGTTCGAACGTTTTTTCAAAGCCATTTCAAAAGTAGTCTACGCCAACCAAACGGTTTCCGAAAAAGAGGGCGAAAAGGAGTTCATCTTTGCCAAAGACGGTCATGATATCATCAAGATATACCTCTCGGACATCCGATATGTAAATTCTGATTCTGATTTTACAAGTGTGAAGCTGGTAAACAAAACGTATTTACTCTCTTATAGCTTAAAGTTTTGGCAAGGAGTGTTGCCCAAAGAATCGTTTTTTAGGTGCCACAAATCTTACATTGTCAATATAGAAGCTATTGACAAGATATCAGGGAATCTAATTTATATCGGGGAAGATAGGATTCCTGTAGGACGAACTAGCAAAGAACTCCTCTTAAAGAAAATAAACCTCATCTGAGTACATAAGTCTGGTTCTATTCGTTGTTCATCAACCTAAGATTGAAGTTCAGGGATTCTTTTTCATTTTGAATTGTTATTGTTTCAAATTCCAAGTATGGAATTAAATATTAATGGGGAACGGTATTCCTTTGAACTTAAAGATGAAACGACACCTTTGTTATGGGTATTGAGGGACTTTCTTGACCTCACGGGCACTAAATATTCCTGTGGGATTGGGCAATGTGGTGCCTGTACCGTTCATGTGGATGGAAAGTCCACTCGTTCGTGCTTGACCCCTGCCTCCTCTTTGGCAGGGAAGGAAATAACCACAATAGAAGGTGCATCCTCGAATGCCGTCCTAAGCTTACTACAGGACAACTGGGTCGAAGTTGACGTACCGCAATGTGGGTATTGTCAGAGTGGGCAGTTGATGAGTGCAGCCGCCCTATTATCACAAAATGCTTCTCCCACGACCCAAGAGATTCTTTCTGCAATGCAAGGGAATGTATGTCGGTGCGGTACCTATGTCAGAATCAAAAAGGCCATTGAAAAAACTGTAGAAGACTTAAACTCATGAAACGTAGGCATTTTTTTAAAGTTTCGGCCTTGGGTACGGGTAGTTTAGTGGTAAGTACTTTCATCCCTTTGGCATGCATGCCCGAAGAACGGGAAACAACCTATTGGGACCCTAATTTTTTTATTCGCATTGATTCGGATAATCTGGTCACCTTTATTTGTAGCAAAGCAGAACTGGGTCAAGGAACCTCGACAGGCCTCGCCATGATTATGGCCGATGAGCTTGGTGCGGATTTTGACAAAATCAAAGTGGAGTTTGCGGATGGTAGTAAGGAAAAGTATGGGCGTCTACACTTACAGGATACGGGAGGGAGTAACGGAATTCGTATGGTATGGAAGCCTTTAAGGGAGGCCATCGCCATTACCAGAGAGCTTCTTATTGAAGCTGCTGCCAAACAATTGGGGAGATCTGCCTCTTCTCTTTACACCAGCATGGGGTATGTTCATAGTGCCGAAGATGAGCAAAAAATAGCCTTTGGTGATTTGATCACGGTAGCATCAACCTTGCCAGCTCCGCTGGAAGTAAAGCTGAAAGATCCAGAACAATTTCAATACATTGGAAAGCCCATTCCAGGGAGGCTTACGAAAAATGCATCCAAAGGTACTGTTCCTTATAGCATCAATGTAAAACTGCCCAACATGGCCTATGCCGTAATAGAACGTTGTCCCGTATGGGAAGGGAGCCTTGTTTCCTATGATGACACCGCGGCCAGACAAGTGCCTGGAGTCATTGATGTTTTTGAGATTGAACCTATTGAAGAACAAGAGGACGATTACAAGGGGGGTGTCCGGGCAGGAGTAGCCGTTGTGGCGACGAATACATGGGCGGCCATCAAGGGGAAAGAAGCATTGGAAATTATTTGGGACCTAGGACCTAATGCCAGGTATTCTACTAGTGATGTCCACGATGGACTTACCGCTTACCGTGATGACAACCGTGCGGTGGCCGTAAACCTAAAAAACGCGGAAAGCTTATTAAATAGATCAAATCAAAAGCTGGCGGTGAGATATGACTCACCACGCCAAGCCCATGCCTGTATGGAACCTCTGAACGCGGTTGCCTACCATTATGGTTATAAGGTAGAAGTTTGGGCTGGGACACAATCCCCTTCCATGACACGTGAACGTATTGCGGAACTCACCGGCTTACAGGAGACGGAAATAGTGGTGAACAACCATCCCACAGGAGGTGGTTTTGGCAGGAAATTCACTTGTGATTATATAGAGGAAGCGGTCATAGTTTCCGAAAAAATCAGAAGACCAGTAAAGTTGATGTGGACCAGGGAGGATACTATAAAAACCTCAAAATATCATCCATATTCCAGTGATTTTTGGGAAGCCTTGCTAGATGACAAGGGGTATCCCATTGCCATCGGTTATCAAGGTTTTACGGGCGGGCCAAGTGCTTTTAGACCCTTTCCATATGGCTTACCAATGGCCTATCGTTCCAGATTAAGGTATATAAAAGGTTGGTTGGTGCCCAGGGCCTCATGGCGAAGTGTTATGGCACATCCCTGGGCCCTGGGATTGGAAAGTTTTATGGACGAACTGGCCCATGAAGCCCAAATAGATCCCTTGGAATTTAGACTAAATCTGTTGAAGAAAGCCGAAGTGGTAAAACAAAAACGGGACCCTTGGGTAGGTGCTGATCTATATCCGGCAAAACTCGTTGGAACCCTAGAAGAGGTAGCAGAAAGATCGGGATGGTTTACGAACGCTGATGAGGATGTCTTCAAAGGATGCTCTTCCATTGGTTACAATACCTCCTACTGCTCTATGGTGGTTCATCTTAAGCGCGGTACTAATGGACTATATCTTTCTAAGATATTTGCGACCATCGATTGTGGTACAGTAATTAATCCCAGTAAGGTGAAATCGCAAGTGGAAGGAAGTATTGTATGGGGTTTGAGCGCCCTATTAACCCCTTCCATAACAGTCAAGAATGGTCAAGTGGAACAAAGTAATTTTAATGATTACCCTTTGCTGAGAATTAGTGAAACCCCGGATATTGAGGTAGAGATAATTCAAAGTGACGATGTCCCAACCGGTTCCGGTGAGCCGGGCGTTCCTGGTGTTGCACCTGCTATTCTCAATGCGCTATTCATGGCCACAGGTAAGCGGGTAAGAAAAATTCCTATTGATTTAAAGACCTTCTAAAATCTTCTCCCCGAATTAATTCCAGCAAATATTGTTCATATTTTAGAATTCGTTTTCCCGGAGTATGAAGGCGTTAAAAACATTCTTTAGGCCGTTACAGCCAACAATAGGAGCCAGGCATTCGGGAATGGTATTGTATAAAGAGTACAAGCCTTACGAAGCACTATCGGACTATGTTTATTGCTTTTGGCAGTTGAAATCAATAAATTTCCTTCAAAACCCCTTCTTGTATCGGGTAGTGTCAGACGGATGTATCGATATTTTGATAAATACCAAAGAAGGGAAATCCTTTATCACCGGATTTTCAAAACAATTTGTAGAATACAATCTTGGTAGGTCTTTTGAGTATGTAGGTGTTCGTTTCTACCCCTTTATGTTTCCCCTACTATTTGGGATTTCGGCCGAAAAGGTGGTGAACAAGTTTTTGAATTTGGAAGTTTTGTTGCCCGAGTTAAACCAAAACATCAAATCCTATCTGGGGGTTAAAGCAAACTCTGAGACTTCGTTTGAGGTGTTCAATGGGGTTTTGAGCTCGTATATCACTAATGAAAACGATTTGTATTCATTGGATTCCCGATTTTCCAACGCAGTGGACCAAATTCTTCAATCTGGGGGGAACATCCCTATTAATCAATTGGACATATCAGTAAGTCAGCGGCAGCTTAGGCGTTTTTTTCAATTCTATTTTGGGGAATCCCCTAAAGTATTTTCAAAAGTATTGCGCTTTCAAAACATTCTAAATGCCAAGCCTTCCCAACAAAGTTTAACCTCAGAAAAAGTATTTTACGATAAGGGGTATTATGATCAAGCACACTTCATTCGAGACTTCAAGAGATTTTATGGGGTAACGCCAACCGAGGCTTTTGGAAGGTAGATGAAATGGTTCATTTTCAGTGGTCTGAGCATAGTTAAATAAAGCGAACCGGATAATCAAGTAGTTGGCACTCTCAAAATTACTGTTGGAAGATTTTTGAGCGATCATTAACGACAATAAATTAAAATTGCGATGCAATTGGCAATGGTATGATTCCCTTTTTTGGGGGTAATTTTTAGGAATTCAGTAGTTCTAAATAAACGAATTATATAATAGGGTGAAAAGTCATAAAAAGTTAGTTCTCTTGATACTTGTTTTGCCATTTTTCACGATGGCTCAAATGGATACTTTAAAAGTTGACAGTGGCAGTTTACGTGTAGGAAATCTTTATGAAGGCAAAAGTATTTATTTGGTTTACACAGAGCGAAACGGTGTATTACTGGACAATTCCATTTGGGAACGAGAGCTTAACGTTGAAGAAGGTAGCGATGGTAAAATCCATATATCCCAAAAATGGAAAAACCAAGATCCAAAGAAGGGGAGAACGATATATTCTGTGAGCGATTACAAAACCTTTAAGCCAATTTATCACTACACCAAGAATTGGAAAGGAGGTATAGAGGCATTTGACTTTTACGCAAATCAGATCGTCGGTTCCGATAGCATTGCAAATAATACTAAAAAGGGGTTTAAACTTGCTACCCAAGATACCCCTTTAAACTGGGAATTGGACTTAGAAATTCTTCAGACCTTGCCATATGGAACTGCCCAATATTTTGCAATCAATTTTTATCATCCTGGCGGAAATCAGCCACCCAAATACTATCTATATGAAGTAATTGGTGAAACCAATTTTAAGACGGCAAGTGGCCCGATTATTCCATGTAGGCAACTAAAAATTGAATATAGTAACATGAATTCTGCTGTGTTCTGGATCAGTAAGAATACGAATCAAGTTATCAAAATGGAAGAGGTCCATGGTCCGCTTAAACGATATAAATTCCTTTTGAACAACTAAATATCCCCTGAAAATAGCCGATTGGGCAGGGCATTAAATCCAATATAACCTAAATGAGATATATAACATTCAGAATCCTTCTTTCTTTTTTGGCCATGGTTAGTTCGTGTACCAATCAAGGGACAGAAACTCGAAAAGGGATTGCCGACCGCCTCAATCATCCCTATCAATCGGATTCGATACTTCTTAGACCTACAAAATTCCATCCTGAAATCGTATCCACGAAGCTCGACAAATACAACACCAGCTTTAGCCCGGATGGGAATACTATGTACTACACTGTTACCTCCCAAAAATTAGGAGTCACGGGCATTGCTTTTCAAAAATTTGAAAACGCAAGATTTAAGCAGCCAGAATTTGTTCCGTTCGTATCTGCCGATATTCCTATGACAGATGTTCAAATTTCACCAAAGGGCGACTTAATGTTGTTTTCAACCTTTATGGACTATGAAGGAAAACCTGAGGGCTTCAACTTTAATATTTGGACTTCAGAGTTAAAAAATGGGGAATGGCGGCGTCCAAGCCCAATGGGCTACCCAATTTCTTCCGCTGGGAATGAATTTTATCCAGTGATGATCAATGACGGAAGTATTTACTTTTGTTCGGATAAGGACGGAAATTCAGATGTTTATAAATCACGACTTGTAAATGGTAAATACCAACAACCCATAAAATTACCGGACAACATTAATTCGGAAGGTAGGGAAGCTGATGCATTTGTGGCCAGGGACGAATCCTATATCATTTTTGTTCGTGTGGACGAACCAGATGGCTTTGGAAATAGTGATTTATACATCAGCTTTAGAATCGATGGGAACGAATGGACCAATCCCGTTAATATGGGCCAAGAGGTAAACAGCACGCAGATAGACGGAAGCCCATATGTAACGCCTAACGGGAATTATTTGATTTTCACCTCAAATAGGGCATCGGAAGACATCAAAAAAAGGGCAATAAAAAACTATCGGGATTTTGAAACAGTTACCTCCTCCAGTGACAATGGCTCGTTGAATTTCTACATTATGAATCTAGATCTAGACCACTATAAACAAGCCCATAAGGATTGAAACAGAAAACCAATAATTGCACTATGATAAAAACGGTATTAAGCGCATTATTTCTTTTAACCCTATTGTCTGGCTATGGCCAGGAACACAGCAAAAATGAAGACCCATCCGAAAAGGATTCATTGGGAATACCTGTTCTTAACTTGGCCACTTTCCATATGCGTCCTACACCTGACGAAAACTCCGTAGAATTTGATAATTCAGATCAAGAGGCATTAATTGAAACCCGATATATAAGTAAACAAATAGCCAAGTTTAAGCCCACGGTAATCTGCGTTGAGATAGAACCTTCGGAAAACAAAAAGCTGAACCTAGCATACAACAAATTTGTGACTGACTCAATTTCTGATAGTAGTTATGCTGGTGAGATAAATCTTTTGGCATTTGAGATCGGGAGGCTTTGTAAAGTGGATAGCATCTATGGAATAAACCATAAAATGAATTACGATTACAATATCAATGATAAAATAACGAACACCTTAGACCCCATAACATTTGATGCCTATTATAAAAATCCGCTTTTGTCTGCGCCCAATAAGGTAGCCCAGCTCAATGATATGAATACCTTGGACAAATTAAGAACAATCAATGAAGAAGACTTTTTGGATTTCCTGATTATTGAAAATGCGGATATGTTGACGCATGTGGGATCAAAAAACAATTTTGAAGGTGCAGATGAAGCCGCTAAGTTTTATCAACGAAATTTGAGGATGTATTCCAATTTAAATAGGGTCCCCGTAACTAGAAAGGATAGGATTCTAATTATTATGGGAGGTTCCCACACGGCTTTTTTTAGGGAGTTTTTGAAGCGGAGTCCTAAATATCGATTAGTAAACATTGATGAATACCTGAGATAAATAAGTTGTCCGTTTTGTACAATGGATTCAGATTTCATGATGCCAAATTTGTACCATAATCTTAAACAAATTGTCATGAAGAAATGTGTTTATCTAATCGGAGCCTTACTGCTCACCGCACAACTATTTTCCCAAAACAATGTCGAATCTGAAAATCAAAAAGAAATGAAACTTAATGCAGGAATTGTAACCTCAAAAATCAAAGAGACAAAGGAGTTTTATCAAAACAACCTAGGTTTTGGTGTTACGTTCGAAAACGAATTCTATCTTCTTATGCATACTCCAGATAGGAGTGCGCAACTTAGTTTTTTGCTACCAGATCATCCCACGCAGCAGCCATTGTTTCAACCCGCGTTTAGTGGAAAAGGGATGTACCTGACCATCGAAGTTGACGATGTGGACACCTTATACGAATCACTGATTGAAAAGGGGGTGGATATCGAGATAGCCTTGAGGGATGAGCCCTGGGGTGATAGGCACTTCGCCATTCAAGACCCCAATGGTATAGGTATTGATCTGGTAAAATATTCTGCTCCGAACTAAACTCCAAATTGTATTTTATTAATTGATGAAATCCTACATTCAGGGTGCTTAAAAAGTCGTTCAGAGAAAAAAGTAAACTTCTCGGACGACTTTTTGCATTTTACTCTCGAATAAGAACGGTCAACAAAAACCAGTATTATGAAATTCCCAACTCTATTATTCATTTCAAGCTTAGCGATGGGCTTGGAGCTTGTCGCCCAAGAAAATCAATTGAATAAAATTCTAGAAAATCTCAAGGTTGAATTGGTGCAGCCGGAGACCATATCTACTAAAGATTTTGAATTCGGGACATCCGTATCACCTGATGGGAATGAATTTTTCTTTGTAAAAGGCTTGCCAAGGTTCGGACGAACAGTGATTGTTTACTGCAAGTGGAAGGATGCTAGTTGGTCACCACCTTTTGTCACCCAATTTTCTGGAAAGTACAATGACACCAATCCTTATTTCTCAAAGGATGGCAAAAGACTCTATTTTACATCAGATAGACCAACGCAAAATCCAAACATTCAAGGAAGAAACTTTTGGTATGTGGAGCGCACAACATATGGGTGGTCCGAGCCTAAAATTGTACCAGGGAGTATAAATGATCAATACGATATTGTTTATCCTACGATTCAATTAGACCGCACCGTCCATTTTGTGTCTTGGAACAGACCAGATTCACAAAATGGGGACATTTACGTATCAAAATTTAAAAACGGAACTTATACTTCGCCAGAATTAGTTGAGGAATTGAATACCATCTCAAGTGATGCGGACCCGGAACTAAGCAATGATGGACAGCTCATGTTTTTAACCAGTACTAGGAAGGGTGGGCTTGGCCATTATGATCTTTACGTATTTAAAAAGAAAACAAATGGGAAATGGGGCAAAGCTATCAATCTGGGAAACCAAGTGAACTCTAACCGTATGGACTCTGACCCAATCCTAAGTCCTGATGGACAAACACTTTATTTTTCTAGTGATAGGTTGGCATATCCTGACGTTTCTAAACAGACATACGCGAATTATGATGATATTCGTTCATTTTACAACCAAATACTTAACGGAGCGATGAATATATATAAGGTAGATATAAGTGAGCTTTTATCCTTTCTAAAAGAAACGGATTTTTAAAAAATTCTTTTAGATTCTCATAGCAAGAGGGTTTCAACAGAATGAGGTTTCTTTGAATATTTATGTCAGACACATGGTGATACAGCGTTCGTGCAAAAACAACTTGACTTAGAAGAACGAATTGCCTAAATAAAATTTAACCAAGCCCTAAAAGATGCTGCTTTATCACGACTTACATAGATTTGTTTGGCTATGTCATTAATATCACCAGTTATTAGGGTAAGTCTGATTTTACCATTTTCAGAACTTTCGTATGCCTCTAAAATGGCTTGTGTAATGAGATACTGTCTGTTTGCTCGAAAGAAGTGTGAAGGAGTAATTTTTTCAAACTCTCCTAAAGTCTTTTCTGTAATGTATCTTTCGTATCGGTTATTAACCACGTAGGTGGTGTTCAAAGAGATGTAGATACAAATTACATGATTAAGCGAAATGAGTTTGTAAGCCATGCCATGTAATACTTTAATCTTTAAATCAATAGTGTTGACAGTATCACTTTTTTTTGGAAATAGATATAAACCGAAATATAACGCATGAAAAAATAGGATGAAAACCATGGCTAAAACGGTGTCCTGAGTATAAAAATCATATGAAAGGGATAGTCTTTTTCCCTCAAAAAAGATATGATCCAAAAGCTCATTCAGAAGAATACTAAAAATAACAACGGCTAAGGTATGTAGTGTTAATTGATACATTACCCTTTTTAATAAATCTACCTCTAATGGCAACTTTTTATTCAGATATCGTATTCCATACTCATAAAATTTAATGATTATATATGTGGTCAATAAGTCAATGATGAAGAAAAAAAAGTAATTAAGGCCAATACCTCGCAAATCGTAAGTAATTAAAAAATTCAGTGTTGTTATGGTGAGAGTTATGACCAGGATATAAGGTCTTTTAAAAAGAAGCCTCTCCGCCTCTAACGGCCTTTTTTGATTACCATGTTTCCTTAACGTAGCCGCCATTGTGCTATAAACTATATTTTTTTAAGATGATATCCCGACAACTTTAAAACAGAATTTGGACCGGCACCTAAAAGTTCAATGGTCTCACCACCAAAAAACTCAAAATTGTACCCTGGGATAATGGCCAAGGTATCTGAAATTGGAGAAAGACCCAACTGAAATTGAACCTCGTTCGGATAGTTTACATCCACTCGAAGTTCCAATATACCAAAGGAATTTATGAACAATTCTGCTTTTTCAATGGTCTTGTATTCTTTTTCAGAATTGTTAATGACCTGATAACTACCAACCGCTTCTTTCCAGGTTATGGGAATTTTTCTCTCGTCGATTTTAGAGCCACCGATACTTCTGTTCCCACTTTTGTATTGTTCACCGACCACTATTTCATCTTCGTAAGTATCCCAAAAAATATTGATGGCAGGGACTTTTATACCCAACATTTTAACTGACAACTTTAAAAGATTCTCACTAAATGCGGTTGCCAAACCTTTACGGTTCTCGGCCCCAAGTACTACATCGAATTTACTTCCACGCCGCTTCATGTTCAAAATCCCCAAATCCGTGCTATACGTGCCTTCAAGCTTTTGCATCTGATCATCGGTCAAAGTAACTTTTTTGGTATCACGAACTTTTTTGATAGGACTTTGTCCGCCTTTAAGCCCAAATCTTTTTTTAAGAAGTTCAAAAGTCTTGGACCAAATATCCCAGTGCAAATCACTTGACGAGTTCGAGTTACTGCAAACTACGACCGTAGAGGCGTATTCTGGGACAAAAAAAACATAGGTATAAAAAGGTTCGTGTATCCCTGCCTTTTTCACCCTGTGAAAACCACGAAGAGGTCGTACATCCCACATCAAACCAATTTCCTCATCATAGGCTAAAGGCGCATCTTGAAATGGCTGGGTGAACGCCTCTTGAACCACGGAAGGTTTTAGGAGACCATTAGAATAGGAACCTTTTTCCGTAAAATATAGAGTACTCAATTTTGCCAAATCACTGGCGGTCGAAAAAACCCCGTCAGAACCTGGATAACTGTATTCATATGTTTTTGTTTCTTTACCATTGACATACCCTTTTGTAACGACCGGGCCAAAACCGGAATGGTCCATCCCCAATGGGGTGAAAATATTTTCAGACACATACTTCTCATATTTTGTTTTGGTTACTCTTTCCACTAATAAAGCCAGTAAATCTGTACCCCAATCTGAATATTGGTAAACCTTTCCTGCTGGGGCTATCAGATATTCATCTTTAGAATACTCAAGTAACCGGTTCAATGGTGCGTATTCTTTGAGTAAAAATCCTTTCGCCCTTAATCGTGGAATTCCTGCAAAATGTGACAATAAATGTCGGATAGTGAATTCAATAGGGCCTGAAAAATGCTTTTTCATTTCAAAATCTGGAACGTAATGGACATAAGGTTTGTCAATGTCTATGATACCATCGGAATAAAGTTTAAGCACAGCCGTAGCTGTTACCACTTTTGAAACTGAGCCAATAGGGTATTTTGTGCTGTCATTGGCAAATGTTTTGTTTTGTAAGTTGGAATAACCAAAACCCTTGTCTAATGCCACCTTATTATCGACAATAATGGTAACAGAGGCCCCCGTTACATGGTGCTTTTTCATCTTTTTAGAAACAAAGTCTTCCATGGTCTGCTGAAAACCCTCAGTATGGTTTTCGTTTTGTCCATAAATAAGCGAACACATGAAGATGGTCAGTAGGGCAATAGATGCTTTCATTGTTTTGGCTTTTGATTGATATGGATTCAAAGGAAATTAGAATTCGAAACTCTGTACTATAAAACCGTATAAAAACTTGGTGAAACGATATGTATTTAGAGGTGAATCGTAACTACTTTAGAGCTAGGAAGTATTAAAAGAAAATATCTAAAAGCTTAGTAATAGGTATGTTGTCAAATACATGGTACTAAAACGGTGACCAATACGTTTATGCCAAAATGTGATTTGATTCACAGATAAAGCCTTTATATGAGAAGGCTGTATTGTTCAAAACTAAAAGGGTAAGTGTTGATTTGTCAAAGTATTCTTGAACGCAGTAGATTCTTTTTCTAAATGAAACTGTCATAATCTATTGAGAGTAGAGCCAATCAAGTTATTTCTAGAACAGAACTATAAAGATATTTTCCCCATGAGTTTGGCCTAAAAATCAGCCTTTTCTCCCTGTGGACCGTTCTTTATGACCTTTCTTTTAAAACCCTGGATTTAATACGACTCAAAGAAACGGGATCCACTCCCATGAAGGATGCTATGTGTTTTTGGGAAATCTTTTTCTCCAGATCGGGATACTTCTCTTGAAAGAAAAAGTACAGCTGTTTTATGTTACTGGTTGCTAAGAGCAACTCTTTCAAGGATTTTAATTGTAGTTCTCCTTCTGTGACTTTGCTTCCCAGAATGAATAAATCCTTAAATCGATATCTGAGTTCGGTAAATTTAACCTCTTCGAACAGTATTAATTTGCTGTTTTCCAAAGCTTCAATATGCAACAAGCTCTTTCCTTCAGATTGTCGGGTGAAGACGGGAGACACAAAGCTTCCCTCATTGCAAAATGAAGTCGTATACTCCTTGCCTTCTGGAGTTACGTAAAAACTTCTTAAGATACCTTTGACCAAAAAAATTTCGTAGTTAAAGGGAATCCCTTCGGTTGCTAATTTTTCGTTTTTAAGGATACTTCTTTCTATCGCGATTTGAAGGAGTTCCTGCCAAGTGCTCTTATGCAATGGAGAGATTAAGTCAAATTGCTTTTTGATTACATCGTTCATATAATTTAATAATCAGTATTTCTTAACCAATGTTAATGATTTGGCAATTTAAAAGTTCAATATTTACTCCATGATATCAAAAGCAGTCAATATTATCAGGCTTATTGTTGCTTGCCAGTTATTACTCCATGTATTTTATACGAACGGGCAAAATGGCAGTACACCAGTTTGTATTGAAACGGATAGCTTAGCATGTACCAATCTTCATTTTCCTGAGAATTGGAAATCTAAAACTAGCAGAAAAATAACAATTCCAGTAAAGATTTATAAAACTCAAAACCCAATTCCATCTCCGCCAATTCTATGGCTAAGTGGCGGTCCGGGACAGTCAAATATGGACTATGAACCTCCCAGCGAGTTTTTGGAAAACCATGATGTAATCCTAATGGGCTACAGAGGTATAGATGGATCTGTGGTCTTGAATTGTCCAGAGATAAGTCGAGCACTAAAAGGCAGGGGTGATGACCTGCTTTCCGATGAATCCATAGATTTTGTAAAACAGGCCTCTGGAGAATGTGCAAGTAGATTGTTAAATAGCGGGGTCGACCTTGATGGATATACCATTGAACAGGTATTGTATGATATTGATGCCGTCAGAAGTTATTTTAAAATAGAAAAATTAAACTTATTGAGTGCCAGCTATGGAACAAGGGTGGCTCAATTGTATGCGAAATTTTATTCTAGGCATGTCAATAAATCTGTTATGATTGGGGCGGGTACTCCAGGAAGCTTTATTTGGGAACCAGCCATGATTAATAAAAAAATCGAGGATTACAATTTGCTCTGTCAAGCCGATGCCTATTGTAAAAATAAATCAGAAGACTTGGTAAAGACCTTTGATGAAGTGATTGGACAAATGCCAAAGCGCTGGTTTTTCATTCCAATAGACCCCGGTAAGGTCAAGGTCGTAGCGTTTGGCATGCTATACCATAAAGACACTGCTCTCCAAGTAATCGATGCCTTTTTAGCGGCAAAAGAGGGTGATTACAGTGGAATTGCATTGATGTCCCTATCGTATGATTACGTCATTCCGGACATGATGCTATGGGGGGATTTTTTATCGAAAGGAATGATAGACTATGATAGTACCAAAAACTATGGAAATGAATTTAAGTCGACCTCTTACCCTCTAGGGTCTCCATTATCTACCCTGTTCATGGATTTAGGTGTCGTATGGCCGGTCGCGCAACCTTCATCAGATTTTTCCGATTTAAATCAATCATACATCCCCTCACTGGTTTTGAATGGGGCTTTGGATTTTTCCACACCACATGAAAATGTTGAAAGTAAATTAATGCCATTGCTTAAGAATGGCAAGTTGGTCGTATTCAAAGGTGCAGGCCATGTTGCTGACCTTCTGTATAGGGATGAGGTCATCGTAGGGATAAAAAAATTTTTTCTGTCAGGAGGGGTCGAATTTGAAGACACTACAGCCATTGAGACCTTCAAAATAAAAAATGGGTTTCCTAAGATTGCAAAAATAGGCTTGGGTGTTCTTGTTCTTGCATCGAGCTTATTAATCTTCCTTTTATATAAAGCATTTAGAAGACTCTCTAGAAAATTGGGATAATCCGCAGGTTGGAGTATTAAAAAAGTCGTTGGGAGAAAAAATTAAAAGTTCTCTTACGACTTTTTTTACTTTTTGAATTTAATTCAGCGGTACGATTTATGAGAGCTTACTACGAAATTAACCTTGTGTCCATTATGGCAATAATTTGTCTTATTTCATGCTCAGAAAGAAAAGGTCAAGAACCAATAACTAAAACTGGGTACTATTCAAAACTCACTGGAATCATATCACCCTATTTAGAGTATAATCCAAGAGGAGAGATATCAGAGGATAGTATTCAATTTTTCAGCCATTATAAGGTGGTTTCAGGAAAAGGGGGGGAGCTTCAAGAAATTGTGTACTTCGTTAATGGGAAGCCAAACAACGGGTCATACTACGGAACCCATAAAGTTTCCTATGAATACTCAGACTCCACATTGATTAGGACGTATTATGATAATAAAAATCGAAAGAGCAATCTTTGGCGCCATTACTATTTGGGAGGAAACATCCATAAAGAGATTTTCTATTTAGATTCGGGCAGTAATAAGTCCAAATTAATTCTTTTAGATTCGGTTGATAAGAGGGTTTCAACAGGTCTGGGAGTCTATGAGTATCAATGGCAGACCCTTAGCGATACGGCATTCGTGCAAAAACAGTTTGACATAGATGGTCAACCAAACATACTCACCAATTACTTTCCCTTTTACACTTCTAAAATTACCATAGATGACAAGGGCGATTTATATGGAATTTACAATGTAAGTGACACTGACCATAACATTGAGATGAACAGTAGGACGGGATACGCCAAAGTCATATTTGATTTTGATATACATGGCAATGAAATGGGTTGGGAATTTCAGGATACCGAAGGAAATCTTGTAAATCGCAGTCCCATTGAAAACACGGACTATGGCTATGCGCAATGGCTTTATGAGAACAATGTTTGGGGAGACCGGAAAAAAGGACTTCTAAAATACTTCGAACAGAATCTTTATGATGCAACTGGAAAACCAGCCAATGACAATGACTCCATACACAAGACAACGTATTTTTTAAACGATAACTTTCAATTGGATTCCATATTGCGATACAATAGACATGGAATTCCGCAAGGAAACTTGTCCACAAAGACTTCCAAGACGGAATTTAAATACGACTCGGATGGGAATAGAGTTGGTGTGGTCGATTACGACATCGACGGTAACGTCATTAAAAGATAGTTTTTCGAAAAAGAATAATAGGTATTAATAGATAAGAAACATAGACCTGTGTACACTTCTAAAAAAATCTAGTTAGACTTATTAAATGAAAAAGTTTTTGTTGCTCATCTTTGGTTCTATTTCTTGCTTCTACTTAGAGGCACATCCTGGTATTGGAATGATATATGATGGAGAAAGATTTATTTATTATACGGATTTGCAGCATGTATGGAAATTGGACACTAAATCCGGTATTTCTGAAATTTTCGTTGAGAATGTTCATAGCCATGAATTAGCACTGGATAATGCCGGAAATATTTACGGTGAACACTATTGGTATGTGGAGTCCGAGCAAAAATTCAAAAACTACATTTGGCGTGCTAACCGGAACGGAGTTACCCAAAGGATTCGTGAAAATCAATATGGTGAAAATGATTATTTCAGTTTTGTTAGAGATCGGAACTTCAATAGCTACGAGATTCGAAAAGGTTTGGAAGAGCACGAAATCGTTTTAACGGATTCTTTGCAGGAAAAGGTACTCGCCAAAGTAAGGCTTAATAACCCGACGTGGAAGTACATTGGTAAAAACAATATTCTTTTATTTGTTGATTATCCATCAATATATAGGCTAAATCAAGGTGCCATTTCCATAGTGGCCCAAGATGTATCATCAAATCGATTTCCTTTTTCTTTCGTCGATGACGCGCATACAATTTATGGTGTATGGGCCGACAGTAAAGAAAACGTCTATGTCGCTCTTTACGGTGGTCGAGAAATAAGGCGAATAAATGAAACAGGAAGTACTCGGGTGATGAAAACTCCCTTTTTATGGTCTCCAATCAATGGGCTCTTTGATATTGACAATAATCTCTGGGTTATGGAATGTAAGGTTGGAGGTAAAATAAGGGTGAGGAAAATAACACAGAATGAACTTTCCGCGCAAAAATCTTTCCTTCAGGAAAATTTGGTGATTGGAGTCATTTTAATTTCCTTTTTAGTTGTCATTTCTAAGAGAATTGGCATTATTCGATTGAAAAAAGATGTTCTCAAAACTTAGATAGTTAAGAAGAGAAAGCCAACATAAATTAAGAGACAATATCTTCAATGGTTGAGAGGATTCCTAACCGTTCATCCCTCGAAAAACATCTTCAAGCGAATTGAGAGACTTAGTGAAATAGGTCATTGGGAAAGCTATCCTGTTTAAGTCTGTAAAGTAAGGTTGGTTGAAAAATTAACATACTCCTCATTTCTTAATAATTTCAGTTAAATTGAAACAGGTATTAAACTTAAGCTGTTTTGACAGCTTTGAATTACAAAAATTCTTTTAAAGAAAAACAAAATTTAAGAATAATTTCATGGAACATCTGACCTATCCCGGATTGGGCATCATCCTTGTCTTGATGGTCTTTATTCTGGCCAAAAAGAAAAAGATACCAAGCGATTGGTGGTTGTTTGCTGTTTTGTTTGCCATCGGTATCAAGTTTATTGGATTCATATTACCCTACAACTTTAGCATCTGGACGTATTGCATACAATCGCTTACTGAATTCTACTTCTTCCCTCTCTTATTGATATATGGACTGGTCCTAATTTCGCCCAATCAAAAATTTAAGCCTATTTGGCTGTGGAGTTTCAGTCTTGCTGTGGTATTTACACTATTTCTCATCTATGATATGGGTATTGCCAAGCGTACCACAACAGTTGAGGAAATCCAAGAGATTTATGAGTCGGCCCCGTTGAATTATCTTTTGTTTTATATAGCGCACTACGTATACCAAATCGTACTCCTCATCTGGTTTCTCAACAAATTAAAGGACTACAATAGGTCTTTGAAAGGAAACTTTTCGAATATCGATAACCTCAACATGAACTGGTTAAGGAATTTTACGAGGGCTTATCTTTTTACCATCTGTTTGGCAATGACCATAACGCTATTAAGACACTTAGAACAACCCTCATATGAAGGGCTTTTGTCGTATTTGTTTTATTTGAGCCTTACCATTGCATTATTCTATGTCTGCTTTCATGGTATTAGACAATACGCTATAGCGGACTTCAAAGCTACTGAAGACCACAATAGCGATATTCAAAAAGCTACCGAAAAATACAGGTCTTCCTCAATGACCGAAGAGAAGATAAATGCTCTTTATGGTCAAATCACGAAACTTTTTGAAGATGAAAAATGGTTTCTCGAGCCCCAACTTCGTATTGATGACTTGGCGAAAGAATTGCAAGTGACCACGCATCAGATATCCCAAACCATCAATTCAAAGGCAAACAAGACTTTTTATGATTTTGTGAACCACTATCGAGTTGATTATCTGAAAGAGGAATTGACCAAGCCTAAAAACAAACAATATACCATCTTAGCTCTTGGATTAGAAAGTGGCTTCAATTCCAAATCTTCCCTGAATAGAATCTTCAAGGAATCCACTGGATTTACTCCTTTACAGTATCAAAGAATGCATATGCGGGTTGCATAAAGTAGTGACCCTTTTACCGCAAAAGTTGTCCCAAACTACCGTTTGGGACGATTGATGATAAGGACTTTCCCAATTTTGGGTCATCAATCAAAAATCACATATCATGAAAAATTTAAAAATGACAGCATTAGCTGTATCGGTATTCCTTTTGTCGTTTCAATCTTCCTGTTCAAGAGAAGATGACAATCCAACTTTTGATTCAACACAGGAAAGGCTTTTCATGGCCACCAAAAACACACCCTATAATCCCTTTACAAGGACTGGGGGACTCAAAAATTATTTTCTGGTCTTACTGCCCGATGGCACAGCCTACAATGGTCTTCCACGACAAAGTGTATTGGGGCTGCTGACCAGAGCTGAATTGATCAATGAGAATTCGCTTCGTGTTGGAGAGTACGAAGAGAACGGAAATCAACTGGTCATCAGGTGGACCTTCAACCAAAACAAAGTTTGGACTTTGGAAAAAGAATCAGGAGGCTGGCGTCAGAATTCGACAAAGAAATATGAGCCCATTAAACCGAATGTGGCGAGTGGTACTCTTGATGCCACTTATGTATTTGAACATATAGGTGCGTCTGGTTTCCCTGGTATCGGTATCAATACATTGGGAGTACGAGATGAAATCCAGTTCAACAGGGATGGCACCTATATCAGGTCCATTGTTGCGGGTGCATCTTCTGATGGAGGGGTCGGAACCGATGGTTCAATAGACACGGGCACCTACACTATCGAAGGTTATGCACTGCGTCTGGAAAGCAACCAAGGCTCTATGCTCTCCTTCACCATTTTCAAATGGCCCGGGGAGGAGTCTACCGTCTTGGCCTTAAACGGAAAACGCTTTCAGAAAATCCAATAAATCATCTAAGAGAAACAGTCATGAAACAAATTATTGATTGTGACCATCCTGGGATAATAGCAAGTATCTTCCTCATTCTTTTGCTTTTTGTCCCTTCAAGTGTATAGAGCCAAGGCATACCCCAACCGGGGGTACTGATTTCAGAAAGTGATGAAAAACTCCTTTACTGCATTTATGGACATGCCAAAACCTTAATAAAATCTAATTAAAACAATGTTTAAATCAATAACCAAGAAATGAAAAACAGGTATACTATCTTAATCTTAGTCCTATTGACGGTCAAGACTTCAGTACAGGCTCAAAGCCAGACTTTTGAAGACCAAAAAATAAATGTGGTAAATGAATACTTAAAAGCGGCCTTTCTTGGTGATACCGTTGCGCAGAGCAAGTGGTTACATCCAGAGGTCGTAGATTACCATACCACAATTTTAAGAGCCCCTTCAATGGGCAAAAAAGAACTCATTGAAGGTTGGCGTCAAAGCTTACAGCTTTTTGAGACCATTGAATATCAAAAAACCTCAACAGGGCTTTGTAATCTTACTGGATTTCTTAACGGGGAATGGGTAGTAACCTATGGAATGGTAAAGGGAAAATCCTCCACTATGGAAAAAGGAATCTCGTATCAAATGACCGGCTTTTACAAAGTCGAGAATGGTCTGATCATGGAAATAAGAAACTTCGGAGATTCATTTGACATCTATAGCAAATTGGGCTATACCGTAAACCCACCAAAACAACCGGCCCTTAAAAACACATCCGGCCACTAGCAACGAAACCAATACTACGATCATGGAAATAAGAATATCAAAATTCCTTACGAACGATTTTACGGTTCTTGCACATATTGCTATAATATGCATTGCCCTTTTGATCAACATGGGATCGACCGCCTTGTATTTTGGGTTGACCGTGGTGTCGTTCACATTATGGAGTAAGCAATGGGACTGGAGTTATCTATCTTTCACAACCCTGTCTTGGGCAAAGGCCACGAAGTATGCCGTGATATGGATTGTCCCAGTTTACGTTTTGGTTGTTGCCATTAGTTATGTAGTCGAAACGGTCTTTGGCAAAATGAATCTATCTGACTTCGATGCCATTAAGGGCAATCCAATGGCATTTATTATGATATTGCTGTATTCTTGGGTTTCTGCTGCCCTAGGTGAAGAAGTGTTCTTTAGGGGCTATGTGCTTAATCGAATCAAAGATTTCTTCGAGGGTTCCAAGACAGGTACCTTTTTAGCATTACTTCTATCTTCTATAATTTTCTCTTTCGGGCATCTGTATCAAGGTGTTCCAGGTGTTGTAACCACTTTTTTGATAGGCATGATTTTAGGCGCACTCTTTTTAAGATACAACAGTCTAAAAGTTGTCATTGTAATTCATGCCTTAATTGATACTACAAGCTTATCATTGCTATACTTTAACCTTATCTGAATAAAACAATCTAAAATAAAACTATGAATTGGTACTTAATTGCAGCAAGTATTCTGACCCTAATGGCATTTCTTGTCCACACTTTCGTAGGTGACAAAGAGCTTCGGGTTTTAGAACCGGAACGCACAAAAAAAATGGTGAAAAAGGAAACGGTCATATGGACGATGTCGCGTTGCGGATGGCACTGGATTTCATTCGATCTGTTGTTTGCGACCCTTGGTCTGGCCCTCATCACGTTTACTAATATACTGACCAATGAAGTTCAATTGTTACAATTGATCTCATTGTATTTTTTTGGCTATGGGACAGTATGGATAATAACCTTGGCGATTTCTAAGTCATTTTCAAAAAACTTTGTCAAACTTGGCCAATGGATATTGTTATGGACGATTAGTGGGCTCACTTTTTTGGGGACATGAAAGAAAGCGCATTGCGAAACAATTATTAGGATAACAAAGTGAAAATGAAAAACAGTATTTCCCTTATGAGATGGTTGTTGCCAAAGGCAATATTGCTTATAGCAAATGGTTGCGACCAAAAGGAGACTGCTAAAGTCAATGACTTCGAACAAGAGCAACGATGGACGGACGAACGTACACAAATTCGGGAATCGAAATGGCAAAAAAAATTAAAAACGGAAAACACGTGATCATTGAAAATGCTGTACATGATTTATATATGCAATCACCTCTTATCGGAGATTTGGTATGGGACCTCTTTATGGGAAAGGAACCGAATAGTAAAAGAATGGTCATAGAACCAACAATTTTTGAATAGAGGTTGAGCATTTGAAACAAGCATTAATTCGAAGACACAATTATTTAATTAAAGAACAAATGGCAAAAAAAATAATCATATTGGGATTTCTGATAATCCCAGTTTTAATAAGTGCACAAAACACGGATGAGCATAAAAAAGCGATTGAAAAAATTTTAATTAGCGAAGGGTATTTTGGGTATGACCTGTATTATCCAGACCACTCCGGAAATCCTACGCTTGGAGCCTCGGTAAATCCTGAAGAAACGAATAAAATCAAACTACTGAATTGCTATTACAGCTTTAATCATAAGTATTTTAACATGGACCTTGTTACAGCTGATATCTCCTATAAATTGATATTAGGATATGATCAATTTCGTGATGTATATCTTTTATCTGCTTTTGATAATGGGCCAGCCCTTGTTGATGTCTACCAAGGAAATATTGACGGTAAAGGTAATTTGATTGCTGATAATTTGAAGTCTGGGACGCATTACTTAGATGATAAGGGAACAAAACATCATAATAGATTAAGCCTTCAAAATATTACTTCAAATTCATTTACCTTTTTAATTGAAGATAGTATAAATGAAGGCAAAACGTGGTCAATTCAGGCCAAGTACTTTTTTAAAAATGTCAACAAAAACTGCGAAAGGCAATAACTTGGAACAAGCGGTACGAAGTAAAGCTCTGGAATATTTTAAAACTTTTGCTGAACGTACTGATTGGAACAAATTCTGTTCATTTTATCGAGATGACCTCTATCACCATTTGCATAAACCCCAGAATCGATTGGCCTTAATCCATTTAATTATTTTGATAGCTTATCCTTTCCACTAAATAAATCAATCCGAAAATGAAAAAAATACTATTCTTAGGAATCATCCTTCTATTTGCTAGCTGTAAACCAGAAAACAATACCGTTGCCATTACCGATGGACTGTTGATTGAAAATATTACTATTATCACGCCGGATTCACAAGGAATAATTAACAGCTCAGTAGGAAACGTGATTCTTGACGGTGCCGTAATTGTTGCCGTTGCTGACTCGACGACTTTGATTGAAGGTAAATTCCGAAGGATTGATGGCACTGGAAAATACCTTATTCCCGGGCTCATTGATAGCCACGTGCATCTCAATAATATTGCAGGATTGAATTATCAACTCAGGCAAACCCATCCTTTATTGGTGGAAGAATATTTTGAACGGCTTCCCAAAAACTTCTTGTATTATGGGTATACCACCCTTATCGACGTTGATAATTATGCCCCCCAGACCATAGATAATTTACAGAATGTTCCGATTGGCCCCCAAATATATACTTGCGGAAGGAAGATTCAGGTTATGGATGATTTTGAAATGATCATGAACGAGCTTCCTTCTAGCGAAAAGATGAAATTACCTTTTCTACATGATAAGTACAATGAAAGAATAAGCTATCCTGACACCCTGAACCTTGACCAACACAGCCCGGAGGTATTAGTAAAAAGGATTTCATCTCAGGGAAACATTTGTGTCAAAACCCTCTATGAAGATACCTCGTCAGGTCTGCCCATGGTCTGGGAGCTTCCCTCAAAAGAAATTACCAAAGAATTGGTTCAGGCTGCCCACGAAGAGGGGCTATGTGTAGTGATGCATGCCCCTTCCTATGAAGGGCAGCGGTTTGCAATGGAGAATGGCGTGGATATCATTGCGCATGCGATGTGGAATTGGACCTCAGACCCAGAGAAATTCCTTGATACTAACATTCCTTCGACCCACAAAGCGCTTGTTATGGAGATTGCGGAAAGAGGAATTGGTTATCAACCCACGTTTCGAACCATTCTAGGAGAACTGGACATCTTAGAAGATAAGCTGATAGAAAATCCTGAATTGTCCATGCTGTATTCCGAAGCTTTTATTGACTTTCTAAAATCAGAAGATGCGCAATGGGGCAAGCAAATGATTTTGAATCGACCTAAATTTCTTGCCAAAGTCAATCCCAGCTTTTTTCACCCTATTCGGAATACCGTTGAAACTGATGAACAATTGTTTGATGTGCTTTACGATTCTTATAAGATGAAAATAGAAACTATGGTAAGGCTGCTTTCAGAAAATGATGGCAATTTATTATTTGGTACGGATAATGGTGCGATGAATATGAAAACCCATGTACCAGGGCTAAATGGCTATTTGGAAATGAACCATTGGGTCGATGCCGGCGTGCCATTAGAGCACGTATTCAAGGCCGCCACCTATAACAATGCCAAAAGTTTTGATTTACTGGATTCTCTGGGAAGCATAGAAGTAGGCAAAAAAGCAAATCTGTTGGTATTGGATTCAAGTCCGCTTGAAAGTATCAACGCATACAACGAAATACTGACTGTAATTGTTAAAGGTATGGCCATTAGTAGAAATGAGTTGGGCGTAAAGAAATAGACTATCAATATTGTCTCTTATATGAATAACCTTTTAACATTATTGACGTTGAAAAATAAAGCTCCTGACAAGAATCGAAAGGCGAATAGCGGATTGTTATTTTAAATGGATTGAAAATGAAAAACAGTATTTCCCAGATGATTTGGTTGTTGCTGATGGCAATACTTCTCATGGCAAATGGTTGCAACCAAATAAGGAATCCCAAAGTCAATGACTTTGAACAAGCGGTACGAAGTGAAGCCCTGGAATATTTTGAAACGTTTGCCCAACGCTCAGATTGGGATAAGTTCTGTTCCTATTATCGAAATGATCTCCATTTTAAGGATATTATGCTGCAATTGGAATTGGATAGCCTTTGGAGATTCAAAAGATTTTACAAATGGGATGAGGAAGGGAATCGGTTTCAGAAGCTGTTCCCTGAGCAAAAACACCTTGACCTACAATCACTAGTTGTAGAAGGTAATACCGTCGTGGCCAAGGGAAATTTGAATCCGTTTTATTATGATGGGGTGATTGTCGATCCAGATTGGGGAATGGAGTTTACCATATGGTTGCGTTTTGATGAAGATTTGAAAATCATGGAGCAGATTGATTGGATGGAATACGACCCAGGCACCCTGGAAAACATAATTAAAGGATATAAAGAACGTAGTTTTGAGAAAGTTCCGGACTGGTTGAACCTATCTAAAAGGAATTGAAGTATGTCTACATTCTGTATTACAGTCAAGTCCAGCAAAAGCTAGTTACAGCTTATATACACGGATAATGAAAACGCACCTTAAAACCAACCATTTTTGAGACAGTAGCCAATTTCTCTGTCAACTGATTTAATGCTGATCTTACAATGTAAACATCCATCCATAAAATATTCTATGAAAATAACTCCTTAATAAATATATTTAATACCTTGTTTGGTACTTCCCCCAAGAATGTAACTTATAAATATTCTGTCATGGGATGCAACAGAGTCTTTCCGCTTCTACTTTTTATCCTTGTATTTGGCATCAAAATATTTTCGCAACAAGGCAAATCCATTAAATCTAACAATACCCAGATCGTTCACGCAGGTGCCCTAATCGATGTTGAAAAAGGCCAGCTTATCAATGACGTTGTTATCGTCATTGTAGGGAAGAAAATCGTAAAAATTGACAAGGGTAGTGAAAAGACAAAATACAACAATGTTATCGATTTGTCAGAGTACACAATACTCCCAGGGTTGATCGATTGTCATTCGCACTTAACAAGCACCTATTTCGATACATCCATTGATGCCTATGAGCTGGGAATCGCCTCTTATGGAGTTTTAGGAACATTATATGCTAAGAGAACGCTGGAGGCTGGCTTTACCAGTGTACGGGATGTGGGAGGCGTATTTTATAGTGATGTTGCCCTTCGTGATGCCATCAATAATGATTGGATTCCGGGCCCACGTATGTATGTAAGCGGCAAGGCCTTAACGATGACAGGGGGGCATGGGGCATGGGGTAATTGGTTGGCACCGTATATGAAACTGGAGCCCAACCCTGGATTTCCAGTAGATGGCGAAGACGAAGTCAGAAAACAAACCAGAACCCTTATCAAAAACGGTGTTGACTTGATCAAAATTAATGCTACAGGTGGCTTCGGCACATCCAAATCAATTCCCGGGGCGGCATCCTTTACTATCGAAGAAATGAAGGCTGCGGTTCAAGAAGCGAACAAAAATGGCTTGAAAGTAGCTGCACATGCGCATGGCGCGGATGGCATAAAAAATGCCATCAAGGCAGGCGTTAACTCCATAGAACACGGCACTTTTTTGGATGACGAATCCGTACTATTAATGAAAAACCAGAAGGTATACCTGGTGATGGATTTATTGGCCGCCCACTATGAGCTTATTGAAAAAAATGACGATTTCAGTGACAAAAAAACAAACCTGAACAATCAAGAGATGTTTCAAAAGCTTTCAGTCAACTTCAACAAAGCATATGCTCAAGGTGTGAAAATGGCGTTTGGAACCGATTCGGGCATGTACCCACAGGGTAGAAATGCAGAGCAGTTCAATTTAATGGTCAAAGCTGGAATGACCGAAATCGATGCCATAAAATCAGCGACCATAGTAGCTGCACAACTTATAGGAATTGAAGACAAGACCGGAAGTATCGAAGAAGGGAAATGGGCCGACCTCATAGCCGTTAAGGGAAATCCGTTGGAAGATATTACCGTGCTTGAAAAAGTTGAATTTGTGATGAAGGAAGGGAAGGTTTATATGTCGAACATCAAATGAGAATCAGGTCATGAAAAAGTTTTTGAACATAAATACAAATATCATTCCCTTGGTGTTGATAATGTTGTGCGCTTCTTGCAAAAAGGAAGTAGGGGCCAAAACGAATTACGACTTGACTATTTCAGGTGTCAACCTCATCGATGGCACTGGCAAAGATCTGCAAAAAAATGTAAATGTCTATATCAAGGATTCAAAAATTTCTAAAATTGACACGGTCGCTATCGAATCAAGTAAGCAGAAGAACGTTATTGATGGAGTGGGAAAGTACCTTATTCCTGGCCTGTTCGATTCTCATGCACATACCGGAGATTATAAAGGCGACTTCCCAAGATTCATGCACTATGGGGTGACCTCTGTATTCATAACCGGGGGAGGCACCTGCACGAATGACTATTTTCGTCAAATGCGGGATATGGGTGCACAGGATTCAATTCCGGCTCCAAGGGTGTTCCACACAAGTCAGCACTTGATTGTTGAAGGTAGCCACCCGGTGAAGACCTATAGTAGTAGCGAGTGGATAGAGGGAGAGTCTTTCTATATTATGAAAGATACTGCGCAAATTTCCGAATTGGTTAAAAGGGTTTCGGAATACCCTATCTCAGGAATTAAGTTGACGATCGAAGATGGGCCCTACCCTCCCTACGTGGAACGCATGCCACAAGAGTTTGTGGATCATGTCAACAAAGAGGCAATAAAGAATGGCACTAGGGTATTTGCCCATGTAAGTGATAATGTTGAACTTCAAATGGCCATTGACGCGGGAATTAAGAACTTGCTGCATTATACCGGTGTGGATTTGGATTTCGAGAAGGACAAAGAGCTAATTCAAAGAATATATCGTGATAGTATTTCATGGGTGACCACCCTAATGTTGGACAAAAGCATGATGTATCCTAAAAACCCTGAATGGTTTGAGGTGGAAGGTCTAAAAGAGATGTATCCCGCCGAGGAATTTGAAAAAATGAATGATCCAGACTATATTTTCCGGGCTGAAGAATTTATGAAATACTTTCAGGAATACTACGACTTCGATAATCCCTCACTTAAACAAGTGGTGCAATTTCAAGTGGAGGATTTTATTCAACTAACCAAAAATGGAGTGAATATGGTTCTTGGAACGGATACCGGGAATGATTTCATTTTACCTGGGTACAGTTTACATGAAGAAATGCAACTATTGGAACTCGGTGGTATGGACCCTGGTCAGATCATCAAAATGGGAACCTTAAATGCAGCCAAAATGTTAGAAGTTGAGGACCGACTTGGGTCTATTGAAGAAGGTAAAATCGCAGATATGGTACTTTTAGATGGGAATCCTCTAGAATCAATCAGCAATACCTTAAAAATAAATAGCGTGTTTAAAAATGGTAAAGCTCAAACTCGGATTGAATAATTAATGGAATGACTTTGACAGTAATTAAAAGTGTATGAATCGAATTCTATAAAACGAACTTTTAAAAGGACAGCATTCATAATTATAATGGAAAGTTTCTTCAAATAACGATTATGTAATCGACTGCTCTAAAACTATAAAATCAACCCTTCTTAAATCAGATTTTTCATATTTAGCTATCTCAAATTGTTAATAACTCAAAATCTACTCATTTTTGGCAAAAATCAAATGATATCAATTGAAGTCATTTGAAACCAAATCTAAAATACCGCATTGCATATAGTTTCATTTGAATTTATTTGATATAACTAATTGTATATCAGATTTTTGTGAATAACTTAAATCAAAATATCTATCTTCCCCCTTTCCTTTATTTTACCTTTATCCCAAGAATTCTTCAAAAGAAAACAAAAGCGCTTTTGTTCATTTAGTAACCCTAAAAAGGAAAACAATGGACAATTATTTAATCCTTGAACGACTTGATAGTTTGGAGCGGCTTTTAATAGCCAATAAGGAAGTACTAACCTTTGAGGAAACCTGTGACTATACTGGAATATCGAGAAGCTATCTGTACAAATTGACGGCTTCCAGAAATATTCCGCACTCAAAACCCAATGGTAAACTGATATTTTTTGAAAAGGCCAAACTCATTACATGGCTTTTACAGAATGGAAGAAAGTCAAGTATAGAAATAGAGACCGAAGCTTTGCACTACGCTTTTAAAAACAAGCGCAGATGAAAAAGGGAGGTAGGCGTGGAAATGCGTCTGAGTAAGAATTCAAGATGTGTCATTGTCATGACAAATCTTGCTTTTGCTCCCGTTGGTCACAAAAGAGTAGGAACTATTAACTGAGTTTTCGATTAATGATTTATAAAAACGTGCTTCGATTTAAAAGATAAAAAAAATCAAAAGTGAAAAAAGAGTTTGTACAATTTCGATGTTCCATTTATGAGAAGAAGCTGCTCAAAATCAAGGCCAAAAAGAGCGGACTCTCCATAAGTGAATATTGTCGGCGTGCCGCATTTGACCATAGAATTGTCGAACGGTTTTCCGATAAACAAATTAATGTATACAAATTACTCGTAAAGTATCAAGTTAACTTTAAACGTATCGGGAATATGTACAGAAAACGCAATCCGAAGTTAGCGGATGAAGTAGTACAATTGGCAAATGAAATACGGAAACATCTTTACAATTTCAAGAAATGATAGGCATGGGAAAATCCATATCGCACACAGGAGCTTCCATGGGATACGGGTGGAACGAAGAGAAAGATGCCAAGGTGGTCTATCGCGAACATTTGGCTGGCGACAACCCCAAAGAGATTACACAGGAATTCAAAATCATTCAATCGCAAAACCATCGCTGTAAAAAGAACACGTTGAGTTTCGTCCTTAGTCCCACGATACAAGATGGACAAAAATTAAAAGAAAAAGAACTGAAGGAAATTACAGAAAGATTCATTAAAGAAATGAAACTACAAGAACGACAGGCCATCGCCTTTGTACATCAAGATAAAAGTCATTTGCACATCCATTTATATGTAAACCGCATCGGTTTTGACGGCAAAGCATACAAGGACAGCTATATCGGTAAACGAAGCCAACATTCGGCAGAAAAAGTGGCTCAACAAATGGGATTGACAACGGTAAGAGAAGTGCAACAGGAAAAACTGAACGAAATTACAAATGTTCGTCAGGAAATAAAGCAAGTCCATGAAAAGGTTATTGCAGAAATGAAACCCAAGGATTTTGACCAATACATCAAAAACATGAAACAAAGGAATGTCGAAGTCATTCCAAGCATCAATAAATCGAATCAATTGCGGGGTTTTAGATTTGAATACAAAGGCCAAAACCTAAAAGGAAGTGAAGTACATCGTTCCATGTCAATGTGGCGAATAGCCGAACGAATTGGTTTTGATAGAAATGTTGCCCAAAAAATAGCCAAGGAAAACTCCCTATCAATGCTCGGAAAAACTGTAGAGTTATCCCCCAACTTGGCAGCGAGCATTGCAAAAAAGGCACTCAAATTGGCCATTAAGAAAACAATTGGATTAGGAATGGAAATATGATATAATGGCAAAACTAGACGAAATAGCAGAATTGCTAACAGAGGAAATCAAGGAATTCGAGAACTCCATAAGTCGCTTGGAGGAGCTACATGCTTTTTTGAGGAACTATATAATCAAGCCCGACACTTCGGATATTGACTTTATTTTAAGACAATACAATGACCATCAAAAGAAAGCCATTGATGACCAACACAAACTAATGGCGAACGTGGTCTACTATATTAAAAAGTCCATGACTTTTCCGAAATGGGCAACAAGGCTGTTTTTTAGTCTCCTGGTAATCATCTTTCTGGTATTGGGGTACTCCGTTTACAAAGTCTCCCGAATCCCTGAAATAAAGCAAGAAGCTTATGGACAGGGAGAGGAAAAAGCGGTCGGGCATTTCATGGCTTTTTTCGAGGCCAACCCAGAGGCCAGCGAACTCTACAAAAAATGGCGAGAACCCCAAAGCAAAAAGTAGGGTGCGCCCTATCCGGTTTTTGCTTCACGCTAATCTGCCGGAATCACTACAAAAACCGGACAGGATCCACGCGCAAAGTTTTGGGGTAAGATTTGGGTTAACAATTTTATTATGACATCATGTCACTCATTCACCCTTGGCATAGATATTGGAAACTATGTTATGCCTTCCATGTAGGTGGAAGGGTAAATTGTTAAAGTTAATTGTTATTTGGTAAACGCTCAACAAGCATACCAAGATTGTCAGTATCGCTGTCAGTCCTTCAGACATTGACTGCCGAATTATCCCTGCCTCGCCAAGAAGCAGAAGGATACCAAGGTTAATATTAAAGAAGTATTCAATTGATGCCATAACATTTATAGTGTTGAAAACCTCGCTGATTTATTTCAGTATGCCCGAGTAGAAGCGAAACATATTCTGCAAGGTTTCAAGGGAAAAAACAAAAGTGGCAACAGACAAAGCCACCGGTAATCTTGAAAAGGTTGTATTCGTACAATCTGAAGTGTCACAGATTAGCAATAATTTGATTGGCCGGGAGCGGATTAAGACTTGTAAAGGTGAAAACCCTTGAAACGACTTGGGGTAGTCGTTAGTTAAGCAATGATATACATTGTACATTAGTCAGGTTGTTAAGTCTGATATTGCAATCTGACTAATGTCCCATTAAAATTATGGAACAACTCTCTTTATATTCCGAGGATACTTGGAAACGATTTTCAGAAAAAACAGGAACCGATGAAAGTTCCTTTATTATAAAAAAATACCCTCAGTTCGACCCCTTTTTTAACTTTTCCGAGGATAGGGAAAAACTGAAAAATATGCTTTCCGATCCTTCCTTAAATGCGGTCTCAAGGCACTCATTTCTTCCGTTCGTAAAAATTCTTACAAAAACTCCTCGTTTTAGATACCAAGCAGAAATTTCCGCATACGGGTTAGAAACTAAAGTCAGACCAATTTCCTTTGCAAGTCATTTCGACACTTATGTTTATGCCTATTACTCTTTTGCACTCAACGAAATTTACCAGAACTACATTAAGGAAAAAGGATTTGATAAATCTGTCTTGGCCTATAGAACTGACTTGGATGGTTTATGTAACATTCAATTTGCCAAAAATGCTTTTAGCGCCATCAAAGATAGGATTGACAAAAAAGTTGATTGTTCTGCCATTGCCTTAGATATAACAGGTTATTTTGATAACATAGATCATAATATCCTAAAAGAAAAATGGTGTAAAATTTTAAATCTCCAAGTACTTCCAAAAGATCAGTATAAAATTTTTCGATCTCTAACTGCTTACAGCTATGTAAAAAAAGATAGTTTTTTAAAACACTTCGGAATAAATCTAAAAAAGAAAAAGAAAGAAGGTTATAAATGGCAATCTTTGCTAGACCTAATCCCAGATGCACTAGGCGGCAAAAGCCTGAATGAAAAGTTTAATTTAATCAGGAAGGCAAACTTAGTCGTAACCAATTTACCAAAGAAGTTAGAGGATGGAACTTTTGAACATAGAGGGATACCTCAAGGTTCTTCGATGAGCGCGCTTTTATCGAATATTTATCTTATTGATTTTGATGAGTGGTTGTCTAATCTTGGGAAAAAGATGGGTTTCAGTTATTACAGGTATTGTGACGATTTACTAATTATTGGCAAATCCGCCGACGCATCCAAAATAAACAAACTAGTCGTTGAAGAAATAAAGAACTATAAGCTACAGATACAAGATAAAAAAACAGAGCATATTATTTTCCGGGAAAACTCTAGCGATAAAGTAAGAGCGTTTGACTATAAAAAAATTCAAACGGATTTTGCTGTATTGGATTCTAGTAATGAAAATAGATATTATAAAAATCTGCAATATTTAGGATTTGAGTTTAATGGTCAAAATATATATATAAGACCTGGAAGCTTATCTCGATATTTTAGAAAAATGAAAGGCCGTATCGTTAAAAGTGTTATGATGGCTTATAGCGAAAAAGGAAAGTCTAATAAAATTTTCAAAAAACAACTCTTTGAGAAATATTCTCATTTTGGAAAAAGAAACTTTTTGAGTTATGCACGCAATGCCGCCAGCAAAACTTATACCAACTCAGCAGGTAGAATATATGAAGGAATGGATTCAAAAAGTATTAGGAAACAGTTATCTGCACATTTCAACATAATAGAAAGGGAAGTAATCAAAACGAGCGAGCAACGCTTTCAACAGGAAGAGTGGAAAACAATCAAAAGGGCAGCAAAAGGAAAAAAGCGTAAAACCAGAAAAATAAAATATTAAATGGCTTCTAAGGCTTTTTTGAGCAAATGAACGATACCTTTTTATAATTTTATTGACCAGTCAAATTTCTGCAAACGTTGCTTTATTTTCAGAATTGTTGTCATAACAGCTTCTTCATCCGGCAACTCCCCATAAACCAAAAACTTAAAGTCATTCTGATAGGTGTCTTTAAGTTGGTTCCATGTTTCTTCAGGTTCTTTAAAAATCAACGCTTCTTTTGGGTGGTGCTTTAACCAATTATTGTTGTTCTTAAAACTTTGCACGTCATCATGGGCTACTTTTAGGAGCATCGTATCAAAAGCCTCCGAAGTGAAAAACGCCCGAACCTTTTTCATCTTTCAATAGCTGATGAATATCATAAACATGCCTGATTTTAGCATTGAGGTCGATAATTGGTTTCTCAGTATGTGAAAACCGAACCAAACTCATTATCTTTTCACAAAGCGTCCTACGAGAATCCAATACAAGTACTTCAAAAGGCAGTAGGTTATATTCTTCCGCCAATTCCGTTTGATTGTTGGCATTCATCATATCATAGATATAGGTATTCAGGACTCGCTTAGTGTATGGTTCAAAATAGCCCAGCCAGGTTGTTTCTATGATAATGGCATCCCGTACCTGCCCGTAATTTCCTTTGAAAATTTTGGGGTAGTTATATGCTATCTTTCGAATCATTCCCATTTTGTTGGTAATCCCTTCCATTTCTACCTCTACGAATGGCGCAGTTATTTCCTTGGTGATTTTTTTGAGCTTCGTCTTTAGTTGGTTCCCTGTTTCTTCTTCCCTGCGCAATACGACCAAATCAATATCTTCGGAAAAACGTTCGATGAATGTATAGCACTTTGACAAGGCCGTACCGCCCTTAAATATAACTTCATCTTTGATTGCACTATCAAAAATGAGTTTTAGGGCATAGCATACCCAATAGTCCTTTTCGATGTAGATATCTAAAATACCCATCCGTTGTGCAGTTGCTTGTACCGCTTGCCTAAAAAGTGGTTCGTTCTCGTGCAGCTTCATTTTATATTCCAGTATTTATCATTTGACAACACCTTTTCAGGAATTTCAAGATTATAAACCGTTATTGGATTTAAACTATCTTGAAGGTCTCTCATTTCAGCCGCTGCCTTGCAACCGATCTCGCTTAGCAATGCACCTAACAAAGCTCTGGTTGCTGGGGAATACTTAAAAGCTAATTTCATCAGTTTTATCTGTTCATTAGTTTTCAATTCGCGCAATAATGCCATTAATCGAATACAACTTTTCTCAATAGTGGTATCGGGTATTTTCTTAATGTAACGTATAGCATCCAACAATCGCAATAGCGGAATATTTTCTTTATTTATCGTATTCTTTTGTTTGATGAACGAAATCCTAAAACGACCTCTTTTAAATGAAGGCCGTATCTCCCGTTTGCCTATCTGTATCGTGCTACTCACTTGTGTTGTAAGCCCAAGGGAATTATAAACGCTATACCCAGTAATATAACCGACAAGTTTTCCATTTTCCTCCAACAAGTCTTTTACAATTTGGTGTTGGTCTGGCAACAAAGTACCAAATACCGTTTCTTGCGGTTTGAAGTATTTACCTTTGGATAGTTTGTTTATCTTACCCGAAGCGGCCATTCTATTCAAATGTTTAATGATGGCTTCCCTTCTAGTCACCTCGTTCATAAAATCCATATAGGTAAACACATACCCTTTAGGCAACTTATTAATCTTATCTTCAATGTATTCAGAGGTTTTCATTGGAAATTATTTCTACAAAGATATTTAAAATGTCCAGTTTATTTATTAAAAAACTGGACATTTTTTAATAAGTGCTGATAACTTTAGTTGTGTTGTTTCATTAGTCCCTGTAACTTGCGAGTGGTAAAGACACTCGCAAGTTACAGGGACTATAATATTAAATGATTATTTTAATCGTACAGTGTCCCATCAATACCTTCTTCCAAGAAATCTAAAAGGCCAACAAGTCAAGTTTTTTGCGCAAAAAACTTGACTTACTACTACTGAAATAAAAAAGAGCTTTTATCCCATATAAGTCCATGTACCTGCGGAAGTTAAAAAACCTACGGTTTTCCAACATCCTCGGCACCGCGCATAACCACATGGAGCGCAAAAAAACGTTCCATGCCCTTATTTTGCCCACGCTCAATAAGGACATTAATTAAACAATCTTTAAAGCTGGAAGATTGTCAATGGCCTCGTCTTGCAGTTTGTTGATGAAGTTTAAATATTTTAATGTGCTTTTCGTAGAGCTGTGCCCCATAGCATCGGCCACCGTTTTTAGGTTTGCACCGTTCATAAGCAGTAAACAAGCAAATGTATGTCTGGCACAATAAAAGGTAATATGTTTATTGATTTCCGCCCGCTGAACCCAATAACCGATTGTTTTGTTGAGACCATTAATACTAAGATTCTGAACGTTAAAAACAAAATCATCCTTTTTTTTAGGTGTACCGAGTATAGCGAGAGCAGTCGGGTTCAATCGATTATTAATCAATTCACCTGTCTTTTTTCTATGTGTTATCAAACGACTTTTGTTGATATTGCCCCATGTTAATTCCCTGATTTCGGCAAAACCTAACGAAGTGTAACAGGCGAACAGGAAAGCTTTCTTTACTTCTGAATTGCCACAACGCGTATTAGCAAGCTTTTGTAGTTCTTCTCCGTCAAGGACCTGTTTTCTTAACGTATCATCCCTATTGGGGTTCGTAAACCGAATATCCTCAGTAGGCATTATCTTTAAATACCCCTGAATTTTGGCTGACCTTAGAACTTTCTTAAACCTAGTGAAGTAATTATGGGCCGTTTCCCCTGCAAGTCCGGCGTCGTGTACTAAATAGTCTTTATAAACTTCCATAAGAGAAGGGGTAACTTGAGAAATTTTCAACCTTGGGTTATCTATTGCCAATTTAAATTTTTCAACCGCACTAGCCACAATTCGAACATCTTTAAACTTATACGTCTTAATGAAGTGTTCCGCAAATAAATAGAAGTTCTGATTTTTTAAATGTTGTGGTAGATGACCCGTTTCGTCAGAAAGTATTTCCAATTCTCGATTTGCCCTTATTTTATCCGCTAACCTTTTCTTTTCAATTCGGTCAGCATCTTTTGGCGACAATCTGATTTTGAGAAATTCCCGCCATCGTTCTCCATTGTGATGTATATCCAAATACAAACTTTTTTCTCCTGATTTTAGCTTCCTACTTCTTAATTGTACAGACATAAAAGTGACGGTTAAGTGACGGTTTTCATCTAAAAATAGGAAATAAAGGGAAAGCAAACCAAATTTTTAACATTTTAAATAACTGATTTACAGTCATTTGTATTCATATGGTTTCATTTGGTATGAAACGGATATTCCCACCTCGAGTACTAAAAGCCTTAACGTATGTTGGGGCTTTTTTATGATATTTTATTATGGAAATAATCCGAATAATAGGAAATAATCCATAAATTAGCTATCCTTTTATTTTTAGGATAGTGAACAAAACCATTCTACATCTTGACCTCGATACCTTTTTTGTTTCCGTAGAGCGGCGTATCAATCCCGAATTACAGGGCAAACCCTTATTGGTCGGTGGCATTACCGATCGTGGCGTTGTGGCTGCCTGTAGTTATGAGACCCGTGATTATGGAATCCATTCAGGTATGCCCATGAAAATGGCCAAGGAACTTTGTCCTGAGGCAAAGGTCATTAAGGGTAATGCAGGCACGTATAGTAAAGTTTCCGATGAGGTTGCCGAAATCATTAAAGAGGGGGTACCCGTATTTGAAAAATCGAGTATTGATGAGTTTTATGCTGATCTGTCGGGAATGGACAAATTCTTTGGTTCTTATAAATATGCAACTGAGCTACGGCAAAAAATCATCAATGAGACCGGTATGCCCATTTCATTCGGTCTTTCCGTAAACAAAGTCGTTTCAAAAGTGGCGACCAATGAGGCCAAACCCAATAATCAACTCAAAATTGATTTTGGTTTGGAGAAGCCTTTCTTGGCACCACTCTCGGTCAAAAAGATACCTATGGTGGGTGATAAGACGTACCAGACACTTAGAAACTTAGGTATTCGACAAGTAAAGACGATTCAAGAAATGCCCATGGATATTATGCAACGGGTGTTGGGGGCAAATGGTCGGGTCATCTGGAAAAGAGCGAACGGAATGGACAATACTCCCGTCATTCCCTTTAATGAGCGTAAGTCTATCTCAAATGAACGCACTTTTGATCGTGACACCATTGATGTGGTAAAACTTAAGGGAATCATTGTGGCCATGGCCGAGAATTTAGCCTACCAACTACGTCGCGGAGCGAAACTTACGGCCTGTATTGCGGTAAAAATCCGATACTCTGATTTTAACACCTATACCAAACAAAAACGGATTCCATATACCAGCGCCGATCATATCCTTATTCCGAAAATTATGGAACTGTTCGATTCAGTGTACAACAAACGAATGTTGGTGCGTCTGGTGGGCATTCGATTCACTCATCTGGTTTCTGGTAATTACCAGATCAATTTGTTTGATGACACTGAAGAAGCGTTGCGGTTATATCAGGCGATGGACAAGGTGCGTAACCGATTCGGTGATCGAGCCGTGATCCGTGCCTCGGCAATGGGGGCAAGAACGATAGGTAGAATGCAAAATCCTTTTAATGGACAACCGCCTATAGTATTGGCGCATCGAAAACAATAGGCCCCCTAACCCCCAAAGGGGGAACGAAATATGAAACATGGAAAAGCCTCAAAATTATTAGCCAAAGTATATAGTGCAGGGCATGAAGTCTAAACGTTTATATTAAATCAAACCAAAAACATAAAGCATCGAACACCGGGCATCGAGCAATTTTAAACTTGAACTTGAACTTGAACTTGTATTTGAATTGTCATACATATTATAGTCTTCGCTTCGGAACGTTCTCTGAGCATGACCTCTTGCGGTTGGCTCATGAAAATCGCATAAAGCAATTGGTGCTGACCGATATCAACAATACCTCTGCCTGTTTGAATTTTGTGCGTGAAGCCCCTAAATATGATATCAAACCCATTTTAGGTATTGATTTAAGAAATGGGGTTGACCCCTGCTTTGTAGGAATCGCTAAAAACAATTCAGGTTATCAAGAGCTAAACGGGTTTTTATCGCGCCACCTTCATAATGGTATTGAAATTTCTCGACAAGCACCAAAGTTTAAAGATGTTTTTGTGGTCTATCCCTTTGAAAAAGTACTTCTGAATGAAAAGGATGAATTTTTTGATCATGAGTATATCGGTATTTCCATCAAAGATTTGCGTAGACTTCCTTTTTCCCGATTAAAGGACTTTCGCGATAAATTGGTAGTACAGCAACCGGTGACCTTTAGAAACAAGCGTGATTTTAATGCGCATCGACTACTAAGGGCTATTGACAATAATGTTTTATTGAGCAAGTTGAATGAAGCCGAGACGGCAAAAGAAGAAGAAAAAATGTATAGTTCTGAAGACCTCACCAAGGCTTTTTCAGAATACCCCCATATTTTGGAAAATACAGAGAAACTACTTGCTCAATGTTCCATACGATTTGATTTTTCAAATGAGCGCAAAGCCCAAAACTTAAACTATTACACGGGCAACAAGAAAGAAGATGAGGCACTCTTAAAAAGACTATGTGTTGAAGGATTGCCCAAACGGTATGGAAGAAAAATCTCTTGGGCCATAAAAAGAAGATTCATAAAAGAAATGTATCTTATAAAACAGAAAGGTTTCGTATCTTATTTCTTAATTAATTGGGACATCGTATCCTATGCAAAAAGCCAGGGTTTCTATTACGTGGGGCGCGGTAGTGGGGCCAATAGTATTATAGCCTATCTATTGTACATCACTGATGTAGATCCCATTCACCTTGATCTTTATTTTGAACGCTTTATCAATCTATACCGTGCCAATCCGCCCGATTTTGATATTGATTTCTCATGGCGCGACCGTGAAGAAATGACACGGTACATCTTTGACCGTTTTGATCATGTTGCCCTTGTAGGTACCTATGTAACCTTCAAATATAAAGGGGTGGTGCGTGAATTGGGTAAAGTATTCGGACTGCCCAAAGATGAGATAGATGCCTTGGGCAATGGTAGTCCTGCTTCTTCTAAAGTGGATAGTATGGCCAAGCTAGTACTCAAATATGGGCAATTGATAGAAGGTTTTCCGAACTATGTGAGCGTGCACGCAAGTGGAATACTTATCAGTGAGAAGCCTTTGCAATGCTTTTCGGCAACCTTCATGCCGCCTAAAGGTTTTGCCACGGCACATTTTGATATGGTCATTGCCGAAGATGTAGGGCTTTTCAAGTTCGATATTTTAGCACAACGGGGATTGGGAAAAATAAAGGATACCATAGCCATTGTGAAGCAAAATCAACCCGAAAAAGCAAATTTTGACATTCACGATGTTTCTGAATTTTATAAAGATTCCGTCATCAATAATCTGATAAAAACCGCACAATGCATGGGTTGCTTTTATGTAGAATCACCGGCCATGCGCATGCTGCTCAAAAAGTTGGAGGTGGATAACTATTTAGGCTTGGTCGCCGCTAGCTCCATTATTCGACCAGGGGTTGCTAAAAGCGGTATGATGCGGGAGTATATTTTGAGGCATCGAAATCCGGGCAGGGCAAAAGAAAAGGCACACCCTGTAATGTTAGACATTATGCCTGAAACCTATGGGGTAATGGTCTATCAAGAAGATGTCATCAAGGTGGCGCATTATTTTGCCGATCTGACCCTTGGCGAGGCTGACGTGTTGCGACGCGGAATGAGCGGTAAGTTCCGTTCACGTGAAGAATTTGAAAAAGCGAAAGGTAAATTCCGTAGTAATTGTTTGAAAAAGGGTATTCCTCAAAAAACAGTTGATGAGGTATGGGAGCAGGTGGCAAGTTTTGCAGGCTATGCTTTTGCCAAGGGGCATTCGGCTTCATATGCCGTTGAAAGTTATCAAAGCCTCTTCTTAAGGGCCTACTTTCCCTTAGAATATATGGTAGCGGTACTGAACAATGGGGGTGGCTTTTACCATCCTGAATTTTATGTGCATGATGCCCGAATGTTGGGGGCGACCGTTCATGCACCCTGTATCAATCAAAGTCATAGGTTAAACGTCATTTATGGGAAACATATTTTCTTGGGGATGTTGTACCTACGTGATCTCGAAGATCGTGTGATGGAGCGTATCCTCAAAGAGCGACAAACGAATGGAAAGTTTACCTCTCTAGAAAATTTTATGGACCGAACCATCATTTCAATAGAGCAGATCAGTATTTTGATTCGTATCGATGCCTTTCGTTTTACAGGGGTCAATAAACACGAATTACTCTGGAAGGCCCATCTGATATTAGGAAAAGCCAAGCGTGTCGATCACCCAAAATTATTTCCCCCCAAGCATCACAAGTTTAAAATCCCTAAGTTGGATACGACGCTACTTGAAACTGCTTTTGAACAGTGGGAACTACTGGGTTTTCCACTTTGTAATCCTTTCGAACTATTGCAAGAACGTGCGAAAAGTAAAAATGGTCAGCGAGATTTAGAGCGTTACCTTAACAAACGCATTGATATTTATGGTTATCTCATTACGGTTAAAAATACGAATACCCACAAAGGGCATCGAATGCATTTTGCAACTTTATTAGACCAATACGGTGAAGTGTTTGATACGGTATTGTTTCCCCCTGTAGCCGCAAAATATAAATTCAAGGGAAAAGGTATCTATCGTTTTTACGGCAAGGTCGTGAGTGAATTTGGCTTTTTGAGTATTGAGGTTTCTAAAATGCGAAAAGAAGCATACGTACAAGACCCAAGATATGCCGAAATGAAAACCAGTAGAAAAGTAATCAAATAAAAAGATTTTGCTGAAGGGCGAACAGGTTTAAAAGGCGAACAGGTTTAAAATAGGATTTTTACTAACTAAAAAAGGTCTTGCTTTTACACAAGACCCTTTTACGAGAACACTATATGAAAATGAAAAAATTTACTTTCTGAATTATTACATAGTAAATGTAGGCCTGATTGGTCATGTCGCGAAAGAAATGATGTGAAGTCCTTAAATTATGTGGTGAAGCTAAAGAACTATGTAATCAAGCACAAATGATCACTTATTGGCGGTAGTTGGGGTGCTATGGAATCTTTATCATGCGGCCAATGCATTTAATGCTTTGACCAAATAGTCAATATCTTTTTTGGTAATATGAATGGCAAACGATAGACGCAGTGCGTTTAAATTGTGGCTTTTCATAGGCCTACAGTCAATACCATAGTCTTCCCAAAGTTTTTGTTTTACGTTCTTGACGTCTTTGCCTTTGATCTCTACCACTTGAATCGCCGCTGAAAGTGCATCTAGGGCCGGACTCTTAATGATAAGCTTTGGATTGCCTTCGAGTTTCGAACGAAAGTATGCTTTCAATTCGAAAGATCGTCGATGAATTCGCGATGCCCCTATAGTGTTGTGAAAGTCAATAGCCGCACCAAGGCCTAAAACTTCGGGGAGGTTACGGGTATTGTAATTTTCTAAGCGGCGTATGCTTTTATCGGTATGCCCACGGGCGACCATCAAGGGTTTTAGATAGTGTTGGCTTTCTTTTCTTGCATAGAAAACACCAACACCTTTAGGGGAAAATAACCATTTGTGGGAACTGGCCGTATAAAAATCGCATCCAAGCTCTTTAAGGTTTATGGTGAACATTCCAGCAGTTTGCGCCCCATCAACAGCTACCAAGATTCCTTTTTCATGGGCCATTTTAGAAACCTCTTGTACGGGTAAGATCATGCCATTGGTATTCACCATATGGCACATTGAAATGATTTTTGTTTTGGGGGTTATGGCATTTTCATATATCGTCGCAAGTTCGGCAACACTTTTGGGTCGTATGGGCAACTCTGGTCGCACCAATTTGATTCCTTTCTTCTCTTGCCATACTTCCCACGGAATTCTACCGCTGGCATGTTCATGATCGGCCAGAATGACTTCATCGCCCGGTTGCAGGTCAAAGCTTCGCGCAATAAGGTTCATTCCCTCGGTGGTATTGTGGATAAGTGCGATTTCCTCCGTGGTCACCGAGAATAGATTGGCCGTTTTTTCCCGCACCCGTTCTTTTTCTTCTTCCCACGCGCCCCACATATATTTCGATGGGAAACCATCCAAAGTAGATCTAAAGTGGTTTGTTGCTTGTTGAATATGGGTTGAAGAGGCCCCTAAAGAGGCATTGTTGAAATAATGCAATCCTTCTGCTAGGTTGAACTGTGATTTCACCAAATGCCAATACTCCTCCGAGTCGTTTGCAGTGGCATGCAATCCAATAGTTTGCCAATGGTCGTTCAACGTAGTACTGAATACAGGTAATGTCATGGAACCAACGGCCCCCTGACCCAAGCGTTTCAAAAAACTTCTTCTGGCAGTATTGGTCATAGGTTATTACTATATAGGGATGGAAATCCTTCTAAAAATACAAGGGAAAAATATAATTCCAATAAAAATGAAAGCTTGATTGAGCAAAATGAGAATCCCAATCCTATTTAAAAGCAGGATGTCCTGTAATATCCGCTCCTGTAATCAATAAGTGGATATCATGGGTGCCTTCATAGGTGATCACACTTTCCAAATTCATCATATGGCGCATTATGCTGTATTCACCCGTGATGCCCATTCCACCCAAAACTTGACGCGCCTCACGGGCAATTTTAATCGCCATTTCAACATTGTTGCGTTTTGCCATGGATATCTGTGCTGTTGTCGCCCGCCCCTCATTTTTTAATTGTCCTAAACGGAAGGCCAACAGTTGGGCTTTGGTGATTTCAGTGATCATTTCAGCGAGTTTCTTTTGCTGTAATTGGGTAGCGGCGATGGGTTTGCCAAATTGAATACGTTCTTTGGCATAGCGCAAAGCAGTGTCATAACAATCCATGGCGGCCCCAATAGCTCCCCATGCGATTCCATAACGGGCAGAGTCCAAACATCCCAAGGGGGCCCCAAGACCTGTCTTGTTGGGCAATAAATTCTCTTTGGGCACCTTCACATTGTCAAAAATGAGTTCTCCCGTAGCTGAAGCTCGCAATGACCATTTGTTATGGGTTTCAGGTGTGGAGAAGCCTTCCATGTCGCGCTCAACAATAAGGCCATGAATACGGCCTTCTTCATTTTTTGCCCACACTACGGCGATATCGGCAAAAGGGGAGTTCGATATCCAAAGCTTGGCACCGTTCAACAGGTAATGGTCCCCCATGTCTTTGTATTTGGTTTCCATACCACTGGGATTGGAACCATGGTTCGGTTCAGTAAGGCCGAAACAGCCCATCCATTCCCCCGTTGCTAGTTTGGGCAAGTACTTTTTCCGTTGCGCTTCGGTACCATAAGTGAAAATAGGATACATGACCAAAGACGACTGCACCGAGGCAGTGGAGCGAACCCCACTATCACCACGTTCGATTTCTTGCATGATCAATCCATAGCTTATCTGGTCTAATCCGGCCCCACCATATTCCTCAGGAATATAAGGACCGAAAGCCCCGATTTCCGCGAGTCCTCCAATAATCTGCTTGGGGAATTCCGCTTTCTGGGCATATTCTTCGATAATGGGCGAAATATCACGCTTTACCCATTGTCGGGCGGCATCTCGAACTAATTTGTGTTCTTCAGAAAGAAGGTCATCAAGGTTGTAATAGTCAGGAGCTTCAAATAAGTCGGGTTTCATGCACGGAAATTTTTATAAAGGTACTAAGCAAAACTAACATTTTACATGGTGATCGTTACATTTTTAAGTAGAAGGCTTGGATTAGTTCTTGATACTCTGGTGTGTATTCATGACGACCAATTTCAATCACCAATTCTTCCATTTTCAGCTCTTGTGCCGTGAATGAAAATTGTAGTAGACTGCGTTTTGTTGCCGAAGTCGGGTTACCCTTTACCCGCATGATTTTTTTAGGGAACAAATCGAATTGACCGGCGAGGCGTACGATATTTTCTTCTTCTTTATGGGGGATGATCAGGGCGAACTCACCTTGGTCCGATAGAAGTTTTGCGACTGATGAGATCAGTTCTTCAAAGGGCAAGGAATGCTCTTGTCTAGCCATTGCTCTTGTGCCACTAACGCTGCCGAAGTCTTCGGTGTAAAATGGGGGATTAGAGACAATTAAATCGTAGGTATCATCCAGTTCCTCAACATACTCTTGCAGACTGGCATGGTAACAAAACAATCGGTCACTCCAGTCAGAAGCTTCAAAATTGCCGACACATTGCTCGTAGGCATTTTCATCCAACTCTATAGCGTCAATAGTTTGTGCCACGGAACGTTGGGCCAATTGAAGGGCAATCAAACCTGTTCCCGAGCCAATATCAAGAATAGAGTGTGGATTATTTTCCAAAGAAGTCCAAGCACCCAAAAGCACCCCATCCGTACCGACTTTCATGGCACAGCGGTCTTGATGGATTGTAAATTGTTTGAATTTGAATGGTTCAGACATATCACCAAGAATCAATAAGGTGCATTCTTTTCTACAAGCTGAAACAGCCAAATGATGTCGTCAGCAAGAATTTGGGACGCGTCAGAAAACTTAATTCGTTTCGCATGTTTACCGCTTCCGCTGAATTTTAATCTTTCATGTGAAATGGAATCGATATGGTGCACATATAGCATACATGATCCATCTTTGCTTTGCTGAATACCACATAACACATTGTTTTTTCCACCTCTACTATAAAGGGCTAATTTGACTTTTGCCCCTCCTGAGATAGTTTCTTCGATATCAGAAAATGATGAAAACAGCAAATCCCTCAGAATCAAGCCGATTTTTAATGCTTCTGAATCAGGTGTGAACAGTGTGAAAAAATCGTTGTTGTCCATGATATTCTTTTTTTTAACCCAAATATAGGTCAACCAGTCCCTCAGGAGTGTTTACATGTACGGTTTTCACATCCCTATCTACCTTAGTGACAATATCATCTGTAACAGGAATTAATAACTCCTTATCCCCATTTTTGACTTCAAAGAGTACTTGAGAAGCAGAATCGTTAACCGCTTCAATGATACCAATATCACCATGGATTTGGTCTTGTACCGTAAAGCCAATGACCTCGTGAAAATAAAACTTGTTTCCGGTTAGGAGCGGGAGCATGTTTAGGGGAAGATATAGTTGGGCACCTAGTATTCGGTTGGCGGCTGCTTCATCTTTGACTTCCTGAAAATCAATTCGCAATAAGTTGGACTTGTGCAATCGACACCTATCAATAAAAAATGGAACCAGATTGTTTCCTAATGAAACAAAAACTGATTCCATGTTTTCGTAAATCTCAGGTTGGTCCGTATCCAATTTTACTAAAACCTCTCCTTTGAAACTATATTTTGAAACGATTTTGCCGAGGTAGAAACAATCTTCCTTGCGCATCGTAAAAATTGTTTACTCTTTTTCTTTGCTAGCTTCTTCAGCAGGTGCAGCCTCTTCGGCCTTAGCTTCTGGCTCGGCAACTTCTTCTTTCACTTCTGCTGCTGCTTCAGGAGCTTCTGCCGTTTCAGCATTTGCTTCTTCTACTACTGGCGCACTTTCTTCAACAACTTCTTCTTCTACTTCCGGCAAAGCGGCAGCGGCACGTTTGTTGCTAACTTCCTTCTCGGCTTCTAAAGCCTTGGCCCTAGCTTCTGCATCAGCTTTGCTCAAACCATCTTTTTTAGCTTGAACGGCAGCTTCTTTTTCAGCAATCCATGCATTGAATTTTTCTTCTGCTTGTTCTTCGGTCAAAGCGCCTTTGCGAACACCTCCCAAAAGGTGATGCTTCAATAAAACTCCTTTGTACGAAAGAATTGCCCTAGCAGTATCGGTGGGTTGTGCACCGTTGTTCAACCACTGAACGGATCCATCAATGTTCAAGTTGATTGTTGCAGGATTGGTATTAGGGTTATAAGTTCCCAACTTCTCCAAAAATTTACCGTCCCTTTTTGCTCGGGAATCTGCAGCAACGATCCAATAGAATGGTTTTCCTTTTTTACCGTGGCGTTGCAATCTAATTTTTACTGGCATATCACATTAATTTTGTAGGGTGCCCGACCCAGGTTATTAATTCATTATCAACGCTTTCATCGAAAAGCGGATGCAAAAATACATTTATTTTAGAAACTACCACTATTCTGAGTGTAGAAAGTTAAATAGCTTTAACACTTACCCTATTTGATGTTAAACTCATATTAAACCATTGTAAATACTTGACTTTCTGCAAAATAACTATATATTAAGTAGTGTAAGTTATTGAGAGACAATAACGATTAAATTAAAATGAAGTAGAATAGAATGAAGTACACCGTAGAAATGTCAAACAAATTGAATGAATTATTGGAAAGAACCTACGATGCCGAAAAAGGTTTTCAGCAAGTTGCTGAAAAAGTAGAGAATCCTGTTATAAAGGAATTTTTTGAAAAAAGGGCCAAGCAACGTTATGATTTCGGCCATGAATTGAAAAACGAAATTAGGGCTTATGGCCAGTCGCCAGATAAAGGGGGCAGTACCAAGGCCACATTACATAGGTCATGGATCAATTTTAAATCATTATTCACTACCAACAATGAAGAGGCCATGCTAAAAGAAGTGAAGCGTGGGGAAAACGAGGCCATCGAGACCTATAATGACATTATAAATGACAAAGATTTCATATTGCCACCCTCAACGGAAAGTTTGTTGATGAAGCAACGAAACGCAATACGGGAAACATTGGAGACTGCAGAACTATATGAAACAGCGGTATCCTAAAAGTCAGTTTGATTGATTGATGATGAAAAGCAGCGCCATGGCGCTGTTTTTTTTAGTTCATGATTGCTTTTTTGGAGAAACAAATGGTTTTAGATGGCTTAAACCAGAATCAGCGAGTTGAACAGCGCTATTGTCGTATGGGTATTATTGTCCTAAAATGTCTGCTCGCAATCAATTTCCCATATTGGTTCAACTTACTCAATTTTGAGAATGTATATAGTTGATAACAGGAAAATGCTTACATTTTAAAGTTTTTTCTTATTTATGATTATATTTCTCATATGTTTCGAATAAAACCCTTCCCCTTTTACAGGCAACTTGATCAGATGGATTGCGGCCCTACCTGTTTACGCATGATTGCCAAGCATTACGGAAGGACTTATGCGGTTGATTTTCTTAGGAGGAAATCCAATATTACTAGAGAGGGGGTTTCGCTGGGGGGGATAGCAGAAGCTGCAGAAGCCATAGGTTTCCATACCTTGGCGGTAAGTATTGATTTCAAAACCTTTGAGGGCGAGGTACCCTTGCCCTGTATAGCCCATTGGCGACAGCGGCACTTTGTGGTGGTCTATAAGATTACGAAAGATCGGGTATATGTTGCGGATCCCGCACATGGTCTTGTTGATTATGCTAAAAGGGAATTTATTGATGGATGGATAGGGAAGGGTGCTGATGAAAATTCTGAAGGATACTTATTGCTTTTTGAGACTACCCCCAGATTTTATGAAAATGACACGGAAGAACCTAAAAAATACGGGTTCAAATTTCTTTCTTGGTATTTCAAACCTTACACCAAGTATATCGGGCAACTTTTTTTGGGGCTCATCATAGGAAGTATTTTACAACTGATATTTCCCTTTTTGACCCAATCGATTGTCGATTACGGAATTAATTATCAAAATATCAATTTTATTTATTTGATATTGATAGCACAGTTGACATTGTTCGTGTCACAAACAACGGTAGATATTATACGAAGTTGGATCTTGTTGCACGTTACCAGTCGTGTTAACATTAATCTGATATCAGATTTTCTATTAAAGCTGATGCGCCTTCCCATTGCTTTTTTTGATTCTAAGAATACTGGGGATATCATTCAGCGTATTTACGATCATGATCGCATACAAGAGTTTTTCTCGAGTACCACCCTAAACACTATTTTCTCTGCATTTAATATTCTGGTATTTGGGGTGGTACTGGCCTATTACAATTGGACCATATTTGCCATTTTTTTTATAGGATCGCTCATTTATGTGGGTTGGACCTTGTTGTTCTTAAAAAAGCGGGCAGAATTGGACTATAAACGGTTTGATCAGGCTGCTGACAATCAAAGTAGTATTTACCAACTGATTTCGGGAATGCAGGAAATCAAATTAAATGGTTCTGAACGACGTAGACGTTGGGAATGGGAGGCCATACAAGTGAAATTGTTCAAAGTTTCCCTAAAGAGCTTGACCTTGACCCAAACCCAAAATGTGGGAGGCCGCTTCTTTAACGAGTTGAAGAACATTTTGATCACTTTTATCGCGGCAAAATCGGTAATTGATGGAAGCCTTACCTTAGGAATGATGCTTTCGGTACAATATATTATTGGACAATTAAACTTACCGATCAATAATTTTATCACGTTCATTCAAACCGGGCAGGATGCCAAAATAAGCTTGGAACGCCTTTCAGAAATACACAACAAAGACGATGAAGAAGATGATCGCTTGGAGCCAATAAAAGAGCTACCTGAAAATCGTGGTATTTTTTTAAATAAATTGACTTTTCAGTATGGCGGTAAAGATTCACCGAAGGTATTGGATAATATCTCGTTTCAAATTCCCCAAGGTAAAATTACTGCAATCGTTGGTGCCAGTGGTAGCGGCAAGACGACCTTGATTAAGCTCTTATTGAAATTCTATGAGCCCACTTTAGGGGCTATAAAAATTGGTAACACCAAGCTCAATAATCTTGGAACTACTTTTTGGCGCAGGAATTGTGGTTCTGTAATGCAAGATGGTTTTTTGTTTGGTGATACCATCGCAAGAAATATCACCGAATCAGATTCAGAAGGAATTATTGATCGCAAAAGGTTGTTGCATGCCGTTGATGTGGCCAATATTTCAGGGTTCATTGAACAACTGCCTTCAGGATTCAACACAAAAATCGGGGGGTCAGGGGTCAATATCAGCGGGGGCCAAAAACAGCGTATCTTGATTGCGCGGGCCGTTTATAAAAATCCAAACTACATTTTTTTTGATGAGGCCACTAGCGCTTTAGATGCGAATAATGAGAAGGTCATTATGGGGAAATTGCAGGCATTTTATCGCGGGAAAACGGTTGTTGTGGTAGCCCATAGGCTGAGTACGGTCAAAAACGCCGATCAAATAATTGTATTGGACAATGGTGAAATCGTAGAGCAAGGAAATCATAAAGAATTAACCTCAAAAAAAGGACTTTACTATTCTTTGGTTAAAAACCAGTTGGAGTTGGGTCAATAACATGGAAGAGGATAAATTTAAAAAGGGGGAAATCAATTTGTTTGATGAGCGATCAGATCAGGTAAAGGAGATTATGGGCAAAGCGCCCAATTGGATGATCCAATGGGGCACTTCCTTGGTTTTTGCCATTATCGCACTGTTGTTAATCGGTTCTGCTGTAATAAGTTATAATGATATCATTCCGGCTAGTATCGTGATTACCAGTAAAAATCCCCCGGTCTACTTAAAGGCACGTACCTCGGGCAGATTGACAAAGGTTTTAGTGGAGCCAAACGAGTCGGTCGGGGAAGGCCATATTCTTGCCGAAATCGAGAATACGGCAAAATTTGATGATGTGCTTTACCTTAAAACGGAATTGGAAAACCATGAAGGAACTATTTTGGTACTGGATAGTTTGAAAAACACTTTTCCTTCAACACTCAACTTGGGTGAAATACAATTGGCTTATGGAAATTTCTTGGCCACCTATCAAAATTTTATTTTATACAATACTCTGGCACCCAATAGCAAAGAATCTGCTTTGATACGAAAACAATTGCAAGAACAACGACAGTTCCTTTACAACCAAAAAAGACAGCTAGCGTTGTTTGAGCAAGATTTAAACTTATCCAAAAATAATTTTGAACGAAACCAAAAATTGTATGGAAAGGGAGTGATTTCAAAAGCGGAATATGAAGAGGCCTCCAGGGCTTACTTAACGGATCAGCAGCAGTATGAAGGGTTTTTGACTAATATCTCCAATACACAGATTGCTATTGCCAACTTCGATAATTTACTGACCAAGGCCACGATAGAAGGTACGGAGTTTGAAAATACGTATTCACAAGAGTTGGAGAATGCCAAACAGGGCCTGTTAACGGCCCTGCAGACATGGGAACAGCAGTACTTGATTACCAGTCCCATCAATGGGGTCGTAACTGTTTTTGATATCTGGGACCAGTATCAGAATATAGATGTGGGGGAGGTATTGTTCACTGTCGTTCCGAAGGTGAAGGAAGGGATTATCGGGCGGGTCACCTTGCCGGTACGAAACTCCGGTAAGGTCAAAACAGGTCAGAAAGTCATCGTAAAGCTTGATAATTACCCATTTGAAGAGTGGGGAAGTTTGACCGGGGAGGTCAAAAGCATTTCAGAAGTCCCCAAACAAGGGGAGCAAACGTTTTATACCCTTTACATTGATATTGCAGGGTTGACCACCTCTTTTGATAAAAAAATCGAATTTAAGCAAGAAATGCAGGGAACTGCGGAAATTGTTATTGAAGAGTTGAGTGTACTGGAACGGATTTTTTATGAGTTAAGAAAAGTATTCGATAGAGGGTAAAGTTAAATTAATTCTTGGAAACTTGTAGCTATTTGCATCCTAAGCACTTAACCGCATTATTAAATTATACCGTTAATTCTAATTTTGATTCAACAAGATAAGTTCTGTACATGAGTTCCCAAATTAAGTCTTCGGTATTTTTTCTTAATAGAAGACTTTCCTCTACTGTTTTTACATTGAATTCTTCTTCAAATCTATTAATTCCAGATAGTAGTGTTTGTTGTTCGGTAAAAATATGGAGTAAAAAATATTCATATTCGTTAATTTTTTGTTCTAATATATTAGTGTCTAATATTGAATCATAAATTCCGGTTTTTTGAAAAACAAAGAATATATTCGTTTCATAATTATTGATTATTTTTTTATAAATGGAATTAGAATCTGTCAACGCGGAGCTCCAGTCACAATATGCTTCATAATTACTGATCAAGGGGTTAAATACAAAAGGGGTATTATAAAAATCCGATATTTGGCGCGATAGAAGATTTTCTCGTTTTTCATAAAAAACTCGTTCGTATTTAATAATTTCTATCAATTCACTTTTGGTAGCGGTAAGTGATACCTTTTCTTTCTCAATGGAAAAAATTTCTAATAAGGAATTCAATAAAGTCTTATTAAGCCCCTTCTGTGAATTAATATAATTAGATAATTCTTTCTCGAAAGCTTTAAGTTCTTGCGAATCTTGATTGTTTTCCAACAACTTAAATTCTAGCCCTAAAGATTTTAATAGACCAAGGGTTCTTTGGAAAAGAATTAATTGCTTTCTCATTTTTTTTCTAAAAAAGTTAAGATTCTCTCATAGTATTCGGGATAATTGATTGCTAATTGCATTTCAAGCTCATGACACTTTTGAAGGTTTCGTTTGAATTCACCTAATTAATGTACCATATCTCTATATCCACGTTTGAAACTTGTCAAATCCAAAATATTTCCATCATTGACATCAAAATAATGTTCGATGTTAGTATTTCGATTTCTAGCCATCAAGCTATATAAGTATTGCTCATATATAAGGGCATAACTTGCTCCAAGAAGTTCCGGCTTTACTCTAGATAGGTTTTTATTTATAAATCAAAATGCCCTTTCCGTGTATACTTGAAAAAAATCAATGTTGCTTCCGCCAATAATACCTGCGTTCGTGGAAATTATTTCTTTGTGTTTGTTTAAATCTTCTATAATTTCAATAAGTATACTTATACCATGTTTGACTAACACATTTAAGTCAAATACATAATGACCTTTTTCACTCTCAATATGCTGGCCGATACGTTCTGAGTTCATTAACTTCGCCTTAAAAGGTTTCCATCCACATGTAAGAAAGGCTTTCTTTGTAAAGAATAGGTATATGGTTTTCCAACTACCCAAAGATTCTTAGGGTAATGATTTAGACAATCCAAATCAATTCTGACCTCAGAATAAGGCAATCCCAACTGGTCAGCAAAAATTTCTTTACCTCGTCTATCAGTTACAAAATCAATTCTGCCATGGACATCTTTAAAAGTTAGACAGCTAAGCGCCCAACTTATATAGTGCTATTTGATTTCCCTTCATCCACCAACAGCCTTTTCACCATTTAATAATGCGCTTTTATGATTTGGTTTAGACCAAATAACTAAGTATTACATCTATATATGAAAGAAAAATCTTTAATATTAATAATTTTTTAACTACATATAAAATTTAAAAATTTAATTTTAAATGATTTCAAAAGAACAATAATTTTAAAAAAACATCACCATGAAAAAAAAGAATTTAAGAGGTTTGAGCCTTAACAAGAAAACGATTAGTGCATTGAATATCGAAATGACAAATCAAATTAGGGGGGGGCATACACAATATAACACATGCGCTGTTGCATGCGGCGGGGGCGGTACTGCCGGTACTGCAAGTGCAGACGCATGTTCAGGCGGTGGCTGTCGAACAGCTCATGCCGCAGGCACTTGCTATGCAGCTCTATGCTAAAATTTCCATAAACCCCGATGGTGAAGAGCCGTTAGGTTACAACCCAACGGCTCTTAATTTAGTGAATTGATGAATTTTTAGCTATTAAAGTTCTATAATACCTGTACAAAAAATCATAGCAGACCATTTCGTTTAATCTATTTTTTGATTTAAACAAACGGTTCATCAACATATGGATATAGCTGCCCATTAGATTGTTTTTGCTAATTTGAAGTTCATCGTTTTTTTCAATGGCTAAAATTGCAGTGGCTATAGGCTGTATGTCCGCATTGACCTTTTTCATGATCACTAGTATAGGTTCGTAATTAGGTTCTTCTTCAGCGGTAAATACCATAAAGTGTTCAATTTGCGCACGTTCTTTACGATACTTTTCATCCAATTGCTTCTTTAGGGGCCGTGACATATTAAACTCCCGACTAAATCCGATTTTTAGGTCTTCCATAATTTGAAGCTTTTCTTCTAGCATGTATGAAAAAGTGTTCAACAGGTTATCCATTGCCCGTAATCCATAAAGCCAGCGCAACTGTTCCCCTTCATCCCCCTCTATCAAATCTAAAAACCGAACGATGGCCCAACTGTCGCAATTAAATAAGGATTCTGATAGTTCCATAGTATGTTGACCATAGCGCTCCAGTTCACGATGATAGGTGTCCAATTGTATCTTCCAAACGATATCATTTTCCACGTAAGGCTGAAGTTTCTCATAAAACGCTTCCATAACCCTAGGTAGTGAACTATAGTCGTTGAGGAGAAAACGAACCCGTAAATGGTGTTTGGGGTCAGCATACCGGATGAAGAACCATTTAGCGATCCAATTTTCGGTTTCAAATCTTTCCACCAAGGGGAGTAATATATCGGTCAAGATGACATCTGAAGCCTTTGCCCCTGTATATATCTTATAGTACAGCCACTTGCTGCCAATAATAAAACTACGTTGTACCATGGGCCTTTTTTTTCTGGTTTGCTATGTGGTTCGCTTTTTTCCCTTTAAAAAAAGAGACAACCACTTGATTGGTATAGTATGCTCCATTTGATGATACCACACCGCCTTTATGGTGTAAAAATTCCTTTAGTATGAATTCATTCCTATTTTTAACCGTTTCCAATAACATTAGCACCGAAGTGCCATTTTCAAGATTGATCAACAATTCGTTGTCTCCATCTGCTAATAGCACATATTGTGGTAGCTGCCTTGTTTTACGAAGCTTTTGTACCGCTACCCGTCGTTCTTTTTCATTTGATTTTAAGCGGACCAGTGCTGTTATCTCCTCTTTTTTAACCCGCCATTTTGCCTCTTGTAAAATGAGGTTATCATATTCCACACGTGGAAAAAAATCAAAGAGGGCGTCTAAAGGCCCAAAATTAAACCCGATGCTACCCCTAAGGTTCTGTGTTTGTAAATCAGACAGAAAGTGATAGATAGGCAATGAATTCGCGGAATAATTATGGGCATTGGTCAATCTTGGAAGAACTTCCTTATTGTGCTTTTTTGAACGTAAATAGAGGTGTTTGCCTCTTACTGAAATAAAAAGATCTTCCAAAGAAAGCTGATTTTCCTTCGGCAATATGGATTGGGCCAAATAAGGAATTTCAAATTCCCGAAAACTGGGTCGCATCAAAATGTTTCCCACACGAGCTTCTGGCAAGTGTACTATCTCAGCCAGAATTTTATCCGGTTCCAACTGTTTTTCTTTGGCAATGATACTTTTGGCAAAAGGGGTGATGTTACTTTCTCCATGGCAAAACCTTGCCAAAAGATTGGCTGCTGAGGACCCACCACAACCAGAAATTTGAATTTTTATCCCGTCGTGTTCTTGAACCAGCTCCACCATCGCCGAAAGGGTGTCGGGCATATCGTCCCAATTTGTGGGGAGTTCCCCAAAGTCATATTCCCCGAGCGTTATGGTCATCTGATTGGTTTTGTTCGCAGCTATCAATTTATCGAGCAAAGTACTATAGACCTTATTCAATTTGAGGTCCCGTTCCTCTAAAATGTTTTCTGTAGGGGGCAGCAGCAAGTTGTCTACCAACGGGTTAATATCACCACTCCCTGTATTTTGAAGGTAACCAATGCCCGTTTCTACATCCATGACACTACAAAGGGGCATTTCACGTTCTTCGTAACGTTCGTAAAATGCCTCCCGAAATCGTGATAGGTTATTTTCTGAAGATGTAGGTGTGATTTTGTTGAACAGGACCAGGGCCTTTTTAATTTGTGTTAAAAGACTTTTGGCCAGCTCACACGATTGGGCTTTGACCTCCAAATCGGTCTGAAAAAGATATTTTAGTTCAAAAGAGGTCTCTTGTTCTTTTAGAAATGTATTTAGTTGCAGGTATTGTTTACTATCGTTGCCAAGTTGTCTGTCAAGAATGGAAAACCGTTTTGAAATTTCTGTTAGAAATTCCACTTCACCCTCACAATCTTTGAGTTGCTGAAAAACGTTTAGCATCTGATCAATAAATGGGGGGCCGCTTACCGAAGGCTCCAATGCACTGGTCAATACCTGACTTTCTAATAGCTCATCTAAAAATCCGTAAGCTTCTTCCAATGTCACGGTATCATCAATGAGCTTATTGGCCAACTCGTGAAGCGTTGCGCCCTTACTGGCATGGTTCAAGATTTTTTGCAGATAAATGGAATTATCTATCTCTACAATATGATGCTGCCTACGACTTTCTACATAAAAATATTCGATATAACGAAGTTGCTCCCCAACCAAATAAAGGCTGGAATTGGAGAAATAAATAAGTTGTTGCTTGATGTGTTCCTTTTTGGCCAAATCTTGGGATAGGGCCACCAAATAGTTCATATCGGGCCGTGTAAACCGTTGATGTTTAGGACGTTTATCCAGTACGAGTTTTGTTCGTTCTGAAAATTGTCCCAAGGTACAGCCTGCAAACAGTCCAAATGGCGTGCAACGGGAACTCATTCTGGATAGGTATTTTAACAGGGATAGTTTTACCCGCTGTTGTTTTTTTTGTTCCAGTTCTCCGTCAATCCATTTTTTCAGTTCAAAATAGAGTGTGGGTGAAGCCAAGAAAATAGCCTCTTGTATCATCTGGTCGTTGAAGGTTTCTTGAAGGAACTCATCAGATACTTGAGGATTTGCCGTCAATTTTTGATAAAACTGAAAGGATAATAAGGGGGTGCGCAATACAAATTTATCAAAGGCAGTATAGGGAAATGGTTTTTTCATCTTTAACGGAGCATTAAACATTCGTCCCAGGTATTTTCTTTTTCCGATAGAAAATCAATCATTACGAGGCCAATACCAGAAATTCCTTCTAATAAGCTTAGATGAAAATCCCAAATTGGAGGTGTTCCTGATAAATGCTTATAGGGTTGATTATTATCAATGGTCTTTCGAGAAAGGCCGTCCTTCAACCAAAATTGCGCTGCTTTTTCGAATTTTTTTTCCTCATAACTATTTCCCAATTGATTAAATATATGAGCGTTCCCAAAGGAGCCATGGCAAAACCCTGCGTCTTTGACTAGAGTATTACCAATATTTCTTCTGGTACTGGTGTGTAACAAGATATCTTTGGCTTTAACTTCTAAATCATTATTTTTAAGTACGTAGCCCGCCCACTCAAAGGCCTTTCCAATTCCAATATCGCCATAACACCAGGCTACCCTACTTTGATATTCGTTAGGGATTCCAGGCTCGATCCAATTAGGAAATAAGGAATTTCCTGTATTATCGATGCTTTGATACTTCGAAATATAATTTATGGCTTTGTAAACCAAGTTTGAAGTCTTAGCTTTTTGGATATCGTTATTGAACATTTTGAAAGATAAATAGATGATACTACTCATCCCATGGGAAAGACTTAAATTAAAACCTTTACTTCTTTTTCTATTGCTTAGAGGTGACTTCCACTTAAGATTTTCACCATCTTTCAAGGCTATTCGCTCCATAGAATTAACGAGCTCAGTTAAGAAATTAGAGTATTTTTTTTTATTTTTTTGAGAGGCGTTGGGACTTGCATAACGTTTTAAAAAATAAAATCCGTACCCCAAAGCGCCATGCAACAAATCAAAATAGTTTTTGTTAAACTCAAATTCCATTTGGTTAAAAAGATAATCATCAAATGGGGCGAGCAACTCGTCTAAATTTAACTCAACGAAATCATTATCTGCCATGTGTTGTAAGGTCCAACCAAAACCGGCAATTCCGTTGCAATAACTAGGAAGGGAATAGCCATTGTTGATTTTATCTATGCAATTACTTATAATTTCAACTCCTGTTTGAGAATAACTGTCGTCATCAAAGTATTGTGCGCAATAAAACTGAAACATGGCTGCACCTGCTTGACCACCGAGCACTCCAATGTCATCTAGTTCATGATATTGCTCTTGGACTAATTTGGCCAGATGTTTTATTTGTTTTTCTAATTTGGCCTTCATGTTAAAAAAATTATGTTAGAAAATTCTGACTTTCAATATAGTAATTCTCTTTTAAAATAAGACCTAAATAAGGAGGATGGGGCAAAATTTAATACGTCATCTGCTTAATTATCTATTTCTAGGGTTTAAACTCTACTTTTGTTGATACTATGGGATAAATCTACTTCTTAACTGCAGCTATTTTAGCTAATTTTATCCTTTACTTAAAATCGAAGTCGACAATTTCATATACTCGGATTGGGTGCATGATGCCTTACCCAGATTAAAATGGACTTCAATCTAATTGGACGCTATGTACCTCATATTTGATACGGAAACTACAGGTCTTCCCAAACGTTGGGACGCACCCATTGCCGATACCGATAACTGGCCACGATGTATTCAGATTGCCTGGCAATTGCATGATGATATGGGTAACTTGGTCGACCAACAAGATTATTTGGTGCAGCCCGAAGGCTTTAATATACCCTATGAAGCAGAACAAATTCACGGCATCTCCACCGCTTTAGCAGAGCAAAAAGGCGTGCCGTTGGGTGAAGTGCTTGAAAAGTTCAATACCGCTATGGCCCAGACCAAATTTATTGTGGGTCAAAATGTAGGTTTTGATGTCAATATTATGGGGGCGGAGTTTTACCGATTGGGTATTGAAAATCCATTACAAGAATTACCCGTTTTAGACACCTGTACCGAGCATACGGCACAATTATGCCAAATTCCCGGAGGTAGGGGAGGAAAGTTCAAACTACCGACTTTAACAGAGCTTCATGAGTACCTGTTCAAGCAACCTTTTGCCGAGGCACATAATGCAACTGCCGATGTAGAGGCGACTACACGCTGCTTTTTAGAACTCATCCGCAGAAAACAGTATACCCTGGAACAATTGGATGTTCCTTCTGATTATTTCGAGAATTTTTCAGAAGCGAATCCGCAAGAGATTGAGCTTATTGGTCTAAAGCATATCAACCTCAAAAAGGCGTCAAAAAAGATTGCGGATGCCCTTTGGGAAAAAGATACCGGTGGGGTTTCTGAAGAAGAAATCAATGCGAATATCAAATCGTTGGAAGACGCCCCTTTTGCGCACCTTCACAACCATTCCCAATTTTCGGTCTTACAGTCTACGATTAATATCAAGTCATTGGTGAATTCGGCAGTGGAGCATCAAATGCCTGCCGTAGCCTTAACAGATCATGCCAATATGATGGGGGCCTTTCATTTTGTAAAAGAGGTCAGTGCCCACAATAAATCGGTTAAGGCAAAAAATAAAGAGGCTGTTGAGAAGGGGGAATCACCGGTAGCGAAAGAAATCATACCACTTATTGGCTGTGAGTTTTTTGTTTGTGAAGACCATACCAACAAAAATGTGAAAGATTATGGTTACCAAATCGTATTACTGGCAAAGAACAAAAAGGGGTACCACAATCTGGCCAAAATGTCTTCCATCGCATATACGGACGGATTTTATTATGTGCCTAGAATTGACAGAAAAATAATTCAACAGTACAAAGAGGATATTATCGTATTAACGGGCAATCTCTACGGAGAAGTGCCCGGTAAAGTACTGAATGTCGGCGAAAAACAAGCCGAAGAAGCATTGCTTTGGTGGAAAGAAGTGTTTGGTGACGACCTGTACCTAGAGTTGATGCGGCATGGTCAAGAAGATGAAGATCGGGTCAATAAGGTCTTAGTGGCGTTTAGTGAAAAACATCAGGTAAAATTGGTGGCTACGAACAATACCTATTACTGCGCCAAAGAAGACGCTGAGGCCCACGATATCCTACTTTGTGTAAAAGACGGTGAAAAACAGACGACACCTATCGGCCGTGGTCGCGGCTATCGCTATGGGCTGCCCAATCAAGAATACTATTTTAAGTCTCCAGATGAGATGAAGGAGCTCTTTAAGGATATACCGGAAGCCATTTTGAACGTTCAAGAAATTATCGACAAAATAGAACCTTTTGAATTGGCTCGTGACGTGCTCTTGCCAAAATTTGACATTCCAGAAGAGTTTAAAGTCGCTGAAGACGACCAAGATGGCGGAAAAAGGGGAGAGAATGCCTACTTACATCATATTACCTATGAAGGGGCGAAAAAGCGCTATGGTGAAATTACCACGGAAATTACGGAGCGCATTGATTTTGAGCTGAAGACCATTGAAAATTCCGGTTACCCCGGATATTTTTTGATCGTTGAGGATTTTATTCGAGAGGCAAGAAATATGGGCGTATCCGTAGGTCCTGGTCGGGGCTCGGCTGCAGGTTCAGTAGTGGCCTATTGCCTGACCATTACCAATATAGACCCACTCAAATATGATTTGCTTTTTGAGCGGTTCTTAAATCCGGATCGGGTATCCATGCCCGATATTGATATTGATTTTGATGACGAAGGTAGGGGCAGGGTTATGGACTATGTGATCAATAAGTATGGTGCCAATCAAGTGGCCCAGATCATCACCTATGGTACAATGGCCGCAAAATCCTCAATTCGTGATACCGCCAGGGTATTGGATTTACCTTTAGGGGATGCCGATCGCATTGCGAAATTGATACCGACCATGTCTAAACTGGGTAAGATCTTTGGGCAGTCAGAGGCAGACTTGAAGAAGAAATTCCGGTCAGAAGATTTAGAGAAAGTGCATCAATTGCTCAATATTTCCGAAGGGGATGATTTAGAGGGGCAAACCCTAAAAATGGCCCGAACCTTAGAAGGTTCTGTCCGTAATACCGGTATACATGCCTGCGGGGTTATCATTACCCCAGATGACATCACGAATTTTGTTCCTGTGGCTACCGCCAAAGATTCTGATCTGTATGTCACGCAGTTTGACAACTCCGTTGTGGAAAGTGCCGGATTGTTGAAGATGGATTTTTTAGGATTAAAAACCCTTACCCTTATCAAAGATACCGTCAAAATTGTTAAGGCTAAACACGGAATCGATTTGGTGCCCGACGATTTTCCGTTGGATGACGAAAAGACTTATGAGCTTTTTCAAAGGGGTGATACCGTGGGTATATTTCAATATGAATCGCTAGGTATGCAAAAACATATGAAGGACCTCAAACCTTCGGTTTTTGACGATCTCATTGCCATGAACGCACTCTACCGCCCTGGGCCAATGGAATATATTCCGAGTTTTATTGCACGTAAGCATGGTATTGAAGAGATTGCCTATGACCTTCCTGAAATGGAAGAATATCTTCAAGAGACTTATGGTATCACGGTCTATCAAGAGCAGGTGATGTTGCTGTCACAAAAATTGGCGGGTTTCTCAAAAGGTGATGCCGACGTTTTACGTAAGGCCATGGGAAAGAAGATATTCGCATTGCTTCAAAAATTGAAACCCCAATTTTTGGATGGTGGTGAAAAGAACGGGCATCCGAGGGAAATCTTAGAAAAGATATGGAAAGATTGGGAAGCTTTTGCGGCCTATGCCTTCAATAAAAGCCATTCAACCTGCTATGCCTATATTGCTTATCAAACGGCTTATTTAAAAGCCCATTATCCTGCCGAATACATGGCGGCGGTTTTGAGCAATAATATGAATGACATCAAACAGGTGACCTTCTTTATGGAAGAGTGCAAACGCATGGGTCTTGATGTTCTAGGGCCAGATGTCAACGAATCGTACTACAAGTTTGCCGTCAACAAAAAAGGGGCGGTCCGTTTTGGTATGGGTGCTATCAAAGGGGTGGGGCGTTCCGCAGTGGAGACGATAGTGGCCAATCGAAAGGAAGAGGGCAATTTTCAATCGGTTTTTGATTTGGCCAAACGTGTGGATTTACGGGCTGCCAACAAAAAGGCCTTTGAGAACCTTGCTGTGGCCGGAGGTTTTGATTCGTTCGGAGGTACCCACAGGGCGCAATATTTTCATGATGATGGCGATGGTATTTCATTTTTGGAGAAAGTCATTAAATCCGCGGCAAAATACCAAGAGAATAAAAATTCTTCACAGATGGACATGTTCGGGGGAATCAGTGAGGCACAGATACCAGAACCAGTGGTTCCACCTTGTGAGGAATGGGGTACTATGGAAAAATTGCGGCGCGAGAAAGAAGTGGTCGGAATTTATATTTCTGGGCATCCGTTAGATGATTTTAAAACCGAGATAAAGGCATTTTGCAATGCCAGTATTTCCCATTTGAATGAAATGGGTAACTATGTGAATCGTGAACTTTCCGTTGCGGGGGTAATTACTGATGTACAGCATCGGGTCTCCAAAAATGGAAAAGGATGGGCGGCTTTCACCATGGAAGATTACACAGACTCTTTTGAATTTCGGATTTTTGGTGAGGAATATCTAAAGTTCCGTCATTTCTTGATGATCAATTCCTTTGCCTTTATCAAAATATTCATTCGAGAAGGTTGGGTCAATCGTGAAACCGGCAAAAAGGGTGATCCTCGAATGCAGTTCAATAGTTTTATGCTATTGCAAGATGTTATGGAAGGCTATGCCAAAAAGCTGACCATAAAACTCAATATAGCGGCACTACATGAAAAGCGTATCCATGCCTTAAAAGATACCCTACGTTCCTATAAGGGAAACCATCCCCTGAATTTTGTGGTGTATGAGATGGAAGAAGAGATAAAATTGAACTTGTCAAGTCGCAAGCAGAAAGTAAATATCACCAGTGAGCTACTGCACACTTTAGAAGAACAAGAGGTGCATTACAAATTAAATTAAAGCAATGCTATTTATAGGATATTGCTTTTTGGTTATAGTTTTTGGCAATGGCCTGATAATCAAAATGAATATAAAGTACGTAAGGAAACGCCTGTATTATTGACTAACTTTGTGTAACAGAAAAATTAATACATATGGCACTAGAAATAACAGATGCAACTTTTGATGAAGTTGTTTTAAAGAGCGATAAACCAGTGGTGGTTGATTTTTGGGCAGCTTGGTGCGGCCCATGTAGAATGGTAGGCCCTATCATTGATGAGGTAAGTTCAGAATATGAAGGCAAAGCAGTGGTCGGTAAGGTTGACGTAGATGCGAATCAGCAATTTGCCGCCAAATACGGCGTACGCAATATTCCAACCGTTTTGGTCTTTAAGAATGGGGAGATTATAAATCGCCAAGTTGGGGTATCCCCTAAAAAGGTGTACACTGACGCAATTGATGCTGCATTGTAACTTATCGCAATAGTTAAAGTTTATAAAAGGCCTGTTCATACAGGCCTTTTTCTTTTAAATTGGGCTTTGAAATGGATGTCAAGTCAACACTTAATGATTCGAGGCTTTTTTCGAACTTGGAACTTTCCGCCAATCAAGTTGTAGAAGGCTTTATTAGCGGTATCCATAAGAGTCCCTTCCATGGTTTTTCGGCAGAGTTTGCAGAGCATAAAATCTACAATACCGGAGAAACTACGAAGCATATCGACTGGAAGCTTTTCGCAAAAACCGATAAATTATATACCAAACGTTATGAAGAAGAGACCAATCTACGGTGTCATATGATACTGGATAATTCTGCTTCAATGTATTACCCTGAAGTCAAAAAATTAGGTGTGGACAACCTGAATAAAATTGGTTTTGGTGTCTTATCGATTGCGGCGATTATGAGCATTCTTAAACGACAGCGGGATGCGGTTGGATTAAGCATTTATTCTGATGCTTATAACTTTTATGTCAACGAAAAGAACAGTGAACGTCATTTTCAAATGTTGTTTGACCGGTTGAATTCGGTTACAGTGCCTGAAAATCCTTCAAAACTGACCAGAACATATTACTACTTGCATCAAATAGCGGAAAAGATACATCGGCGCAGTTTGATTTTTCTATTTTCAGATATGTTTCAGACCGAGGTCGAAGCACAAAAACTGTTTGAGGCCCTTCAGCATTTAAAATATAACAAACACGAGGTGGTGCTTTTTCATTTAATGGATGCCACCCGTGAATTACATTTCGATTTTGACAATACCCCAAAACGATTTTTAGATGTGGAGACCGGCGAACATATCGATGTTTATGCCGAGAATATTAAAGAGGCCTATGCAACTCAAGTAGGCGCTTACATTGACGATTTAAAACTGAAATGTGCCCAATATAAAATCAAGTATGTTGGGGTAGATGTTGGGGATGACTTTTCCCATGTGCTTAATACCTTTATGGTCGAGCGTCAAAAATTCGTTTAATCGAATTTTGAGGTAAAAAATATTTGTTTAACCAAAAAGGGAATGTATATTTGCATCCGCTAAAAGCGAGGTCTGGTAGTTCAGTTGGTTAGAATACCTGCCTGTCACGCAGGGGGTCGCGGGTTCGAGTCCCGTCCAGACCGCTAGAAATTGTTCAAAATTATTCAAAAAGCCTGTAAATCAATGATTTACGGGCTTTTTCATTTTATATAATATCAAAAGTCACCATATAATATCATATAAAAAGTGCGGAAATCGGTGCGTATTTTACCCCTTCAAAAACCCGCACCTAAATCGCTGTAATTGACTGTTAAAGAAAACTTTACAAAGAAATTTTAACATTTGTTTTTCGTACCTTCTGGTGAGGATTTAAAACCCGCACCTATGTATGGAAAGATGAACATCCTTTTTTACCCGAAAAAATCAGAAAGAAATGATGACGGAATGGTCATGATTTATGCCCGTATAACCATAAATGGTAAGCGTGGTGAGTTCAGTTTAGGTCGTCGTATAGATGAACAACGGTGGGATTCACGTGGCGGAAAGTTAAGGGGAACAACTACCGAGGTATCGAATTTCAATCGATTTCTGGATAATGTCAAGAATCGACTTTACGACATTTACGATTCGTTGCTAAAAGAACGAGAAGATATTTCAGCAACCATCGTAAAGAATATCTATCTGGGGAAAGAGGGCAAAGAGTATATGCTTCTAGAAATCTTTCAAGAGCATAATGATGAAATTGAAAGTTTGTTGGGTAAAGGTTTTACCAAAGGGACGTTACAACGTTATAAGGCAGCTTATAAGCACGTCTCGGCCTACATCATACAAAACTACCATAGAAACGATATTCCCGTTCGTAGGGTCGACTATAAGTTTATTACGGGATTGGAATTCTTTTTGAAGTCGCAAAGAAACTGTGAGCATAACACGGCTATCAAATATGTGGTGAATTTTAAAAAGATTATGCGGATTGCCTTGGCCAACGAATGGATTACCAAAGACCCCTTCTTTCATTGGAAAGCTTCTTGGAAAACCAAAGAAAAACAATATCTAACTCAAACCGAATTGGATGCGCTACGTGATAAGAAGTCATTTTTACCACGTCTTGATTTGGTAAGAGATGTTTTTGTTTTCTGTTGTTATACGGGTTTGGCCTACTCGGATGTGCAACAACTAAAAGAAGAGCATATCATAATAGGGGTCAATGGGGATAGATGGATTAAAATGCCTAGAAAAAAAACCAAAGCTATCAGTAGTATACCATTGTTGGCTCCAGCAGAAGAAATTATTCTTAAGTATCGTAACCATCCTTACGTATTAGATGGAAAAGGCATTTTGCCCGTATTGACCAATCAGAAATCCAATGCATATCTCAAGGAGATTGCCGATGTCTGTGGAATCAATAAAAATCTCACTACACATTTGGCACGGCATACATTTGCAACTACTGTGACATTGTCAAATGGAGTATCAATTTCGACAGTCAGTAAAATGTTGGGACATCGTTCTTTAAAGACCACTCAGATTTACGCGAAGGTTCTGGATAGCAAAATAGCCGAGGAAATGGACCGATTAAAAGAAAAGATAAAACCTGTTGAAAATTCTAATCCAAAAGACGAAGGCAGCATTGAAAACTAAAATTGTCCCAAATCCTTACCCTAACTTTTGCGCATGGTTCCTGTTGGGTTTTTGTAGCGTCCCGAGAGGTAAGCGTTTAGCAAAAATCCAATAGGGCGCAATCTACTTTTTCTTTGAAAAGTACCTTGTGCAAGTTTACAAAATTTAGGAGCGAAGCGAATAAGGTTTGTAAAGCAAGAGGGTAACACGCTAAAGCGATGTTACGGATTACAAACCATTGATTTTCAATGAATTGAAAATATAGTGTGATTATCTTTTGCGTTAAAACTCAATAAACACCCTGTAAGACCCTATAAACCTTGAAAAAAATTACTGTAATGGAATTGAAAAAGAAGAAGAAAAGTGATTTCTCGGCCATAAGTATCAATCGGATAGTTGCCGGAAGATATCGAGAGTTTTCAAAGCAAATTTCCAAGTCACATACACTGACATTGGAACTGATGATGGACTTTTTTGAAGGGGCAAAGATTTCGCCAAAGAACAAGTATTTGATGAACCATATGGGATATGTCCATTACATGACCAAAAGGTTTGATTATATAGAAGAACTACTTCGAAATTGGGAGAAGAACAGTAGCATCCCGAAAATTCATGATATGCTCAAAAAGGTATTCGATTTTGCCGAAGAGGAAGAAAGGAGTAAAAGAAAGAATCTGGAGTTTCAGCAAAAGATTTTTGACCAATCTTTAAAAAGGGACAAAGTGACCCAGTATGATAATTACATGCTAAAGGAGAATTGGAAAAAGGAGCGTAAAAGGATTTTGAAACTATTGGATCGGATCACATTGGAAAAATCCCGATTTGGAAAATCCTACTACAAAATCGAGATTGAGGAAAATGAATTGGAAAGTTTGCGCCAAGACCTAAATCAAGAACTATAATTTACCTCGCAAAAAGATAGGATGAAGCTTGGTAAGGATTTGGGACTTGCAGCACGAAACTACGTTTCGCTCGCTTTTACGCAATAGGCCATATCACCGTGATGAAAATTGTTTTGACAGTTTTAAGGATTATTACTTTTTCTCAAAAATCAATTCAAAGTAGTTTTTAAGATGTCTCAAATGATCTGCCGTCAAATCTTTACCGTTCAAGGCTTTCGACACCACAAAGGAGCCTTCAAAGATAACAACGGTATGGTCCGCCAAGGACTGAATGTCAATCTGGACTCTAGTATCATATTCTTCGAGAATATCTTTAATCAAACGCTCCATGGTAGTTCTCCAAGTCAATATCGTTTCGGCTATCAAGTTTAAGGTTTCTTCGTCAAATTGATTAGGTTCGTATAAGTAAGAGGCATATAGACAGCTATAAGGCTCATCAACTTCAGACATCATATCGATAAACTCCTGAATGAACTGCAAAAGACGTTCCAAAGGATTTCCCTTTAATTTCTCCGTCTTTTTCAATGCCTCGTTCATGTGAAAAATATCTTCCCTAGAGAATTCTTCTATCAAGGCCTTTGCCAAAGTGTTCTTCGTTTTAAAGTGATAAAAGAACGCTCCCTTGGTAATACCGGTACGCTCCAGTATCTGATCAATGCTGGTTCCCGAAAATCCGTTCTCGAAAACCAGTTGCTTTGACTCGGCTAAAATTTTGTTCCGTGTAGGTGTTCCGTCTCTTCCCATTTTGTAAAGATAAAAAATTTAAACAAACTAGTTGGTACAATAAAAAATAAATTTATATTTGCACCGCCTAGTCGGTATAAATAATAGTTTAATCATTTAGTAATCAGTTATTATGGAAAATTTCATTTCACAATTGCCTACACCTTTTGATTTGGTGTTCGATCCAATCTCCTATATCATTTTTGGAATGTACGGGGGATTAATGCTTTGGGAGGCACTTCTTCCAGCACGAAAACTTCCCCATGTAAAATTTTGGAAACTTAGGGGTATCCTTGCCTTTGTACTCTTCTTTTTCCTTTCATCCTATTTACCCATAATTTGGGACGGCTTCTTCGCCAGGTACCAAATCTTTGATCTAACATCCCTTGGAACCGTTTGGGGAGCTATAGTCGGGGTCATGGTCTATGAATTGGGCGAATATGTTTGGCACCGAACCATGCATAACAGTGATTTTCTTTGGAAAGGAATGCACCAAATGCACCACAGTGCGGAACGAATGGATAGCTACGGGGCGTTTTACTTCAGTCCTTTTGATATGATCGGATGGATTGTCGTTAGTAGTGTCATGCTCGTTTTAGTAGCAGGTTTTACACCGGAGGCCAGCACCTTGATTATTCTAGTTACGACCTTTTTATCCATTTTTCAGCATAGTAATATAAAGACCCCTACATGGATAGGCTACATCATACAGCGACCGGAGTCGCATACCATACATCACGCAAAAGGCATTCATGCCCATAACTATGCGGGGATAGCACTTTACGATATTCTATTCGGAACATTTAAAAATCCGAAGGGTTACAAACATGAGACCGGTTTCTATCACGGTGCCTCGGCCAAAGTGAAAGAAATGCTATTGTTCAAGGATATCTCAAAGGAGCAAAAATGAAACACCCCGAAAAGTTCGACAGAGTTCTAATCGTTTTGGGAGGGTTTGCGGCCCTGTTTCAGATAGTTCTACTTGTCCGGCTCCTTTACAATTAAACCCTGTTACCATCAGAAAATTATTAACAATCATCTATTAACATTTAAATCTTTTATCATGAAAATTATCAAGAACATTTTTTTAATCGTAGTAACAGTATTCTTCGTTGCCTGTAACGACGACGATTACACCGGGAACGTTCCCGAACAAAAGCAGACCCAGTTAAAGGTCATTGCGAAAGGGCCCGCGGTTGCAAGGGTCGTTAGCATGACGAATCCCGCCACTGGAGAGGCCGCAGAAGGCTTTTGTTTTCTGATCGATATGGTGGACGCCGAAACGGGTGAAGTAATAGGTACTGTTAACGACTGCGATATCAAGACCACGGAATTTCCCGACGGCACATTGGTCTCTACCGTGGTTACAACGTTTAATTTCGATGGAAAGGGCTCCATTACTTCGGTAAGCGAGGTGCTACAAACACCTAGTGGCGATGGAAAGTTCACGACGGAGTCCAAACCCTTAGAAAATAACATTTTCGATACCACTTTCGATTTTGAGGGCAGTGAGGGTAAAGCGACTTTGGTAGGAGAAATCGATTTGTCAAAGTTCGATCAGAACATCGTTGGTTTCAACTGCAATTTTACGATTGACTTGGTGTCCTACTGATTTCAAACAAAAAAGAAGTGTTTTGAGGTTAGTGTTGGTGCCCATCTAACCCTCTTTGGAGTGGGTGGGCACTTTTTGAAAACACATCGTAAGAGCAAGTCATGGAAAAATCCCTGAAAAATAGAAGAACAATTGACCTCAAATGGTTTGGCTGGAAAAGTGGCGGCAATACCGACCCTATAGTCAAAAGCCATTTGCGCGGTAGGTTCAAAAATAAAACAGTAGTAAAATAAATTCATCAACAGTAAAAAGCGACAGTATTATGAAAAAAATAGTAATCAGTTTAATAACAATGGGTATGTTAAGTTTTGGTTTTGCCCAAAACTCCAATCCCAAATTTAATCTCTCAACATATAGAGAACTCGGTATATCAGGTTCAAATTACAACTACCTAAACGAAGTACAGGACGGTCTTAAACCAAGGCAGGTCAAATATCTTGAGAACGTGGCATCGAATTGGGATGTCTCCTCATCAAGGCAATTTGACGGTCGAAAGGGCGAACCCTTTAGCGTTACTTTCAAGTTAAAGAATGGAAATCTATATGCAAGTTATGACAGTAAAGGAAAGATTGTTTCCGCTATAGAGCGGTTCAGCAACTTCGCCATGCCCAAATCGGTCGGCAATGAAATTCTTAGGCAGTACCCGAATTGGAAAATTGTAACTAACCGGTATTCCATCCTATACTATCGTAATAAACGAACAAAAAAAAGCTTTAAGGTGCTGGTACGTAAAGGAAAACAGAAAAAGTGGCTGAAAATTGATCCGTCAGGAAAAATAACCTGAACGGTGGTTGCCACAAATTTGTTAGAAAGTTGGCGGCTGCCGTCGTCAACTTCTTTTAACTATATAAAACAAATGCCGATTGGGCGTGAAAATTCATATTCTACTGACTAAAATCAAAGCAATGGACAATAAATTCGAAAATAACAGTATTAGAGGGCCTATTAATTCTTGGTTCTTCCATACAATTTCAGGCTATATGGATGTGCTATGGGGGAAATCTAAAAAAGAACTATTTCAAGATCACCCTGAGACCGTTGTTGAAATAGGTCCAGGGGCAGGAGCCAATATGCGGTACCTGAAAAGAGGAACCAAATTAATCGCTATTGAGCCCAATATCCATATGCATAAGAATCTGCGAAAGACCGCAAAGAAGTACGGAATACATCTGGAAATAAAATCCATAACAGGGGAAGCCATCGATTTACCGGACAACTCAATGGATTTTGTGATGAGTACGCTCGTTCTATGTACAGTAGAAAACCCTATGGAATGTGTTCATCAGATAAGGCGGATTCTAAAACCTTCTGGCCAATTTGTGTTCATCGAGCACGTAAAGGCACGAGAAAATTCTATTCTCGGTTTCATTCAAAATCTTATACATAAACCGTGGCATTGGTTCTTTGAAGGATGCCATACGAATAGGGATACGGCATCCCTGTTGGAATCTGCCGGGTTTCGTACGGTTTCAATGGATACATACAATCACTATTCCCCATTTGTGCCCATAATTCCACAAATAAGGGGTAAGGCGATTAAATAGTAAAAAATAAAAATTAGATAGGTAGTGTAGTACCAACAGGGGTTCTGCCGCATGTACTTCTGGCCGAAGTAACTTTCCAATCAAAATCACTATTGGAAATGATACGATGGCAGTACCCTAGACGGGATTATTAAGGACGCCGATTCATCCTACGATAAAACTGGGATTAAATTTCACTGGAAAACCCACCCGTTATTACAATACGTAGGAAAATTTGTTAAACCCAAGGCTTTAGATGTGTGCCGAAAAATGAAGCCTTCTATTTGCCCAAGACAAAATATCATTGACACGTAAAACTTTATATAAAGTGTCACAAAAGCTTTGGGCCATTCTCTATAATTATGAAGTTGCTTAAAATCTTCCCGTTAACATAATATCTCATGAATAATTCTAAAACTTCACCACCGAATAAATGGATGTCTATTTATGTACATCCATTTTTGGCATTACTGGTGGTGCATATCGGTAACGAAAATACACTGTCTCAACTGCTACAAATTCCGAGTTATTATTCTGATTTGGCGCTGGCTTTGGGTTGTAGTTTGACGTTCGGTCTGTATATAAAAAAAATGTTTATTTGGATGGATAAAAAATACCCTTGGAACAATGACCCAAAAAAGAGATTTGCAGCCCAACTCCTATTGGGCATCGTATTGCCCACAATAGTGTTGGTGTCGATAGAATTGATATATCTACGGCTATTGGATATTAAAATTGAGGACAGTTCGGTTTTTTATCTGGAACTCCCCCTCATTTTTATCTTTTGCCTACTGGTAAATCTCATTTATAGTCTACTCCATTACAATCAGCTTTTCAAGGGATTTCAAAAGCAAAGCGATTTCCACGAAACAGAAAATCATAAAAGTCATTTTATCGTCCAAAAAGGGAAACGATGGCTGAACATTCCCCTAGATGACGTGGCCTATTTTAAGATTCAAAACAAATTGACTTTTTTGGTTACAAACCAAGGGGAAAGTTATTTGCATGACTTCCCGTTCAAGGAAATCTTGCCCAGTTTGCCCCAAAATGAATTCTTCCAGCTCAACCGCCAGGTCATTGCAAAACGTAACAGCATCGTAAAAACGATTCCTACCGATACCCGCAGATTGGAAATTGAGTTATGCCCATCTACCCATGATGAAGTCTTTGTGCCAAAAACCAAGATAACCGATTTTAAGACATGGCTGCAAAGCGCATGAAGCGTCCGTTATAACCTGTTTTTTGTCCGTTTCCGCAAACCGCCCCTCGAATTCTTCGTGACGGTGGCCCAACCCTTCTACATTTGACCAAAATTAAAAGGTGCCGATTATTGGTGCCGGCAATTCTTTATTTCAAAAATGAAAGCAATGGTCAGACATATACTACGTACTTTTTTCATTTTGGCAAGTTTTGTCAATAACGGCATTGCCCAAGATTTGGATGCAAGGCTCGATAGGTTTTTTGAACGCAAAATGGAAAAGGCCCAGATTGCCGGCCTGCAAGCCGCATTCATCAGTAACGGAAAGTTGGAATGGACAGGCAGCTATGGAAAAAAAGATGTTCTAAAAAACACTTCGGTGAACGACAGCACTCTTTTTATGATCGCGTCCTGTTCCAAACCTGTAACGGCCTTGGGATTGATGAAATTACATAATAAGGGCTTGATCGATCTGGATGATGACATCAATGATTATTTACCTTTTGGGATTGTCATTCCAAATTATCCTTCCGAGGCCATCACGTTCCGCATGCTCTTGGCACATACCTCCTCCTTGCGCGATGATACGCCTTTATTGGTATCGTTGTACACTTTTGAGGAGGGTGGGGATTCCCCGATTTCCCTTGAAAATTTTATCAGGGATTATTTCTTGCGGGATGGCAGGTATTATCATCCCGAAAAAAACTTTCTCAACGCCAGGCCGGGGACGGTCAAAGATTATTCAAATGTGGGATATGCCTTGATAGGCTATTTGATAGAACAAATCACGGGAAAAGATTTTTCCAAATATATGTACGAGGAAATATTCGAACCCTTGGGAATGAACAGCTCCTATTGGTTTCTAGCGGATGTACCCCATAATAACATTTCAATGCCCCACGAATTTGTCGAAAGCAAAAAACCCGATTCGGTTTATAAGGTATTGAAGCATTACGGATTCCCAGATTATCCCGATGGTCAATTGAGAACCCATGTTTCCGATTATGCCCAGATCATAAAATTGATGGTGAACAATGGAAAGGTCAATGGCAGCAGGTTTTTAAAGGAGGAAACAATGAAAGATTTTCTCGGTATTCAATTTCCCGAAGCAAATAAATGGCAGGCCGTTGCATGGAACTACAATGAGTTCGACAATTGGCTCTACTATTTATTCATACCTCGATTGCCCTCTCATACAGGGGTAGACCCTGGTGTGGCCACTGTAACTTCCTTTGACCCGAAAACCGGAAACGGAGCCATTGTTTTTGCCAACACCCTGACCCACAATTTCGAGGGCCATAAAATATTTTACATGGATATGGTCAAGCGCTTGTTGAAAAAAGCAAAAAGACTCAATAAATAACAGAAGATATTTTTTGAACAATGAGTAATACAAAATGAAACGAACATGAAATTTAGAATGATAATTGGTTGGCTCGCTCTAGGAGTAGCCTCCATATCCTACGGACAAGACAAAGGTTTTCCCATTCGTATGCTTGTCGGTAACGAAGCCACTGCAGTACCCTATACTTCTTTTTGGTCCAGACCTGTGCATCCGACCTTTCAATTGGGCACGGAGTTTCGATACAATAATAACATGCACCATTATCTTTACCAGACCGTAAATATAGGCTATATATACCATGAAAACCTATTTCAAGGTGTCTACTTGAATACGGAACTGGGCTATGACTATCGGTTGGGCTTTGGCCTAAACTTGAAAGCGTTATTGGGCGTAGGCTACCTGCATTCATTTGCGGTCAATGAGGAGTATCGATTTGAAGATGGGCAATATAATAGTGAAAAGGATGTGGGTAACTCCCGAATCATGCCTTCCTTCTCAGTAGGGCTTGGTTTCCGTACCAACAGGAAAAAGTTGAATTCCCCCGAGCTTATGCTGATCTACCGATCATGGGTGGAGTTTCCCTACTCCCCGGGTTTTATATCCCTGATGTCCCATACGGATCTAAGCATCGGAATGAAATTCTATATTAATTAAAACTATTTTAGAAATGAACAAAAGAATATTTTATATAGCTATAGTAGCACTTTCAATAGTTGTTTCCTGTTCTGTTTCGGAAGATGAAATAGTCCCTGAAAGCACTTATGATTGTGAGCTACCGATGGGTACCCAAAATTCGGAACATCCCCATCACGTTAAGTACGAGGAAGCACTGGACGGTATAGTCGCCCGAGGCGTCCCTGGAATTTTGATGACCGTTTATGATGCAAACGATGGTAATATGCCTTGGATAGGTTCGAGCGGCAAAGCGGATTTAAAAAGCAATGTTGATCTCAAACCATGCAACATCACCCGTGTGGGCAGTACGGTAAAAATGTTCACGGCCGTCACAGTGTTACAACTGGTGGAAGAAGGAAAATTGAGTTTGGAGGATAAGGCGGCCGAGTATCTTTCGAAAGAAACCATGAGGGATATCGAAAATGCCGAAGAAGCTACTATACGCCAGTTGTTACAACACAGTAGTGGCATCTATAATTACATTCAAAGTGCCCATTTTCAAACAGCTTCATTGAACGATTTGACTAAGGAATGGAATCCTGACGAATTGCTGGACTATGCCCGCGGTCAAAAGTCGAATTTTTCTCCCGGAACCGATGTCGATTATTCCAACACGAATTATATTTTTCTTGGTGAGATCATCGAAAAAACTGAGGGGAAACCATTTTACGAGGTCTTTCAAGACCGCATTTTTAATCCCTTGAATTTAAGCTTTACCTCATTTGCGGCGGAGAATCCCGTTCCCAAAAATATTATTAGGGGCTATAGTGATTTGTACAGCAAACTTGAAGTTACCGATGCCACCCATTTCAGCGGTTGGGACTATTATACTGCGGATGGCGGATTGATTTCCAATCCCTACGACTTAAATACGTTTTTCACCGCGTTGGTAAATGGAGAACTGATTTCTTCATCTGCTTTAGATGAAATGATGGATTGGATCGAACCTGATATAAAGGATCCGGATTTCTTTCCGATTGCTTATGGGCTGGGTATTTTTAAAATGGAAACCCCATGGGGAGAAGCTTATTTTCATAGTGGTGACGCAATAGGTTATTACGCCAACATGGTATATTTTCCAAATCATGAGACTACAATATGCTGGGCTGTAAATGGAAATTATGGAAAAATAGATGAGTTTACTTCTACACAAGAGGCAATGGAAAACATTTTCAAAGTTATCTTCGATTAGTGCTTTCCGATTCTATAATACGGAAAACCCTTTTGTAGGTTATTTAAAGGATTAAATTGGATGGACATGGACAGATACGAAGAAACTTTCGCCACTTGGAACAAAGTAGCATCACGATATCAAGACAAGTTTATGGCAATGGATCTTTATAATAGTAGCTACGACGTTATTTGCAACTCTATTAAAACTAATAATGCCAAAATTCTAGATATTGGATGTGGCCCAGGGAATATCACAAAATATCTCCTGTCCAAACGACAAGACTTCCGAATTTACGGAATCGACATCGCCCCGAATATGATAGCCTTGGCGAAAGAAAATAATCCTACCGCTAAGTTCGACGTCATGGACAGCAGGAAAATAAATGGGATTCGAGAAAAATTTGACGGGGTGGTCTGTGGCTTTTGTATACCCTATATGTCTCGAGCCGATTGTAAAAAACTTTTTAAGGACGTTCATAGCCTATTAACCGAAAATGGACTCTTTTATTTAAGTTTTGTTGAGGGCGACCCTAAGAACTCCGGTTTCCAAACAAGCAATGAAGACAAGGTCTATTTTTATTATCATGCTTTGGAAGAAATAAATGCAAGACTTATTGAGTATCGGTTTACCGAATTAGAAACTTTTTGGTTTCAATTCAAAAGACATGAATCGGAAAACGAAACTCATATTATATTGATAGCTAGCAAAAAAAAATAGTTTGATATAAAGTATTTTTGTTCGATAGAAGCAGAAACTCTAAGTAAGGATATTAAGAGATTTCTATCAGTGAACGAAAGAATGAAAAATAAGTCAATTTACCATCCAGATATTGCCCTATTCCTTATTCTAATCCCCCTAATAAGTGCAATCAACTACTACCTCACCTATTCCAATATTCAATTCAATTCTTTTTTATTTCTTACTTTCACTATTGATACGATTCAAGGATATATCGCATGGCTCACGGTTAGGAAATTGATTCTTTGGCTTGATAAAAAGATGCCTTATAGTAAAGGAATTGTCTTTAGGATGGCAGTTCAACTGATTGCTACAATAATTCTAGGGTTGGCTATTATCAGCATCCTTACGGAAATGGTCAGCTTTATAGCCAAAGGAAAATCTGCACCATTGCACTTTTATACGACCGACCTTTTTATTATCGGCATATGGTTCTTCTTTATCAATGCAATCTATTTGGGGCTTTACTACTATAACCAATGGAAAAGAACAGAAGAGAAAATTTTAGAGGAGAAAAAAATGAAGGCCGATGGTTTCGTAGTGAAAGTTGGCAATAAGGATGTGAGATTAGATTTTGAGAATGTATCAGGCTTTTATGCCGATACGGACTACACCGTGGCGCACAGTAATGTTGGAGAGACATTTTATTTGGAAGATTCCTTGACCAAGATTGAGAACCGATTACCAAATGACCGCTTCTTCAGGTTGAACAGAAAATATATCGTTCACCGTAATATGCTAGTTGCTTTCAAGAGAGTGGAAAACGGTAAGATTCTAGTTCAGCTTCGCGAAAACGAATTTTTCCCTTCCGAGATTCCCGTTAGCCGCACAAAGGCACCATCATTTAAAAGCTGGTTTCGACCTAACTATGACACTTCAAGGGTCTAACTGCTACATTTCAAGGTATTCACCCTGAGTTGACGGGGATTCCGTAACGTGCTGAATCTATTTTTGGACATTGAAAAATATTGCAATGATTCGAAAAATAGTAGTTTTCTTTATCACGGCCCTTGCGATACAGTCCACAAAAGGTCAGGCCGAAGCAACCAACGGGTATCGAAACTTTCCATTGATAGTAACCCTACAATTCCATTCCCTCTCGATGCCCTTTAAAAATTTAAAGGGCAACTTTAAGAACATTGGGATCGGAATCGGAACCGAGGTGAGCCGCAACGGAAAACAAAACTGGGTACAGCAAGTCAATCTGATGTGGTATCGAAATAAAAATGTTGGCAATGGATGGTTCATCTATTCCCAAGCGGTATGGCGACCGACGCTGGTCAATAATCTTTACACCGAACTAAAATTGGGGGCCGGTTACATGCTTAATTCCAGACCGACGGAATCGTTCAAGCAACAGAACGGAGAATGGATCTCGGTCGGAAAAAAAGGCAAGAGCTTTTTCGCGATTCCTGTAGGGGTTTCTTTGGGCTATGCCGATTTCTCAAATAAAATCGATGTTTCCCCTTTTGCGAGCTACCAATTCGTTCTCGTGAAGGACTACAACGAAAGCATTCCATTGGTTCCCCAAACGTTGATTCAGATAGGATCTAGAATTCACTTTAACTACTAAAATTTATGAAAGCATTTCTATATTTAACAATCACCATGATTTGTTTGCTATTCCAAAAAATTGGTGCGCAAGAGCATAAATTGATTTGCCACCCGTCGGAGAGCATAAATGGATTTGCCGAAGCGAAGGCGATGGACAGGGCCATGGACAAAATTGTAAAAAGCGGTACTCCGGGAGCCGCAATCGCCATATTTTCCGATAAGGGTTGGTGGTATTCGGGTAAAGGGTATTCGCGAATCGAGGACAAGACCACGATGCAAATCAGTCATCTCCAATACTTGCAGAGCATATCCAAAACCTACCATGCCGTTGCGGCTTTGAAACTCTACGAATCAGGCCAATTAAAGCTCGATAGTCCAATCACAGCGTATCTGCCAAAAAATATCACCCGATATATCGCAAAAGCTGAGAGCATTACCGTTAAAATGTTACTCAACCATACCTCTGGTATCCGAGAATATAACTTCAACCCTAACTATGTTACCCAACTACTACAAAGTCCTGAGAAGAACTACAAGGGTGAGGACTATCTGAAATTTATTGACGGGAAGTCCCTTGATTTCGAACCCGGCAGCCGCTATTCTTATAGAAATACCAATTATGTACTGTTGGCCCTGATATTGGATGAACTCACTGGAAACCACGCCCAATTTATCGAAGATGAAATTTTCAGACCCTTGGAACTTTCACATACTTTTTATAGAAACAAATCCGATTATTTGAATAAAACTGATCTTGTAGATAGTTATTGGGATAGATACGGTACGGGGATAGTAGAGAATGCTTCTTATTTGCAGCGTAGTAACGTGATGAACATGATTGGGGACGATGGAATAGTTACTACGCCAATAGAAGCCATCAAATTTCTAAAAGGCTTGATTGAAGGCAAATTGCTTTCCGAATCCACTTTAAAGTTGATGAAAAATTGGGTACATCGGGATAACGGGGAACCCGCTTACGGCCTTGGTCTGAGCTATATCAAAATAAATGGCGTAGAAGCCTACGGACATTCGGGTGGTGGTATCGGCGCCGGATGCGAACTATATTATGTTCCTGAGAAAAACCTATACTTTTTTATTGCCATAAACTTGGGTACGATAACCGAGACTCCCTTACACAAGGGAATAGAGGAAGTGCGCAAGGAAGTATATTCGATCTTGTCGCGGTAACCAAAGTATTTGCCTAAACGGTAAATTTCAAATCACCAACTTTTTATAATAAACACTTTAAGCACATTTTATACAGTACTCATTGTTAAAAAAGTGGAATGAACTATAAGAAATGATATTTGGACTTTTGTTTTCATTAATGTGGAAGGTTTGGCATTTATATGATTACTAACGATAAGACATTTCTGGCAAAAAATTTACAACTTTGTAATCTATTTTATTTTAAGTTATTTTAAATAGATGGATGTAACAATCGCCATATTACCCTTCAAATCCTTTATTCGTGTTGGCGACCATCAAATGTTTATTGATGGATTTGTAGAGGATCTTACCACAAATCTTTCGAAGTTTATTGGCCTATCGGTCATTTCTTCTGAAACCATTAAAAATCTGAACATCCATAATAATCAAGTTGAAGGACTAAACACAGACTATTTGGTCAAAGGTAGTTTTCGTGAATTCGAGGATAGTTTCCGTATTGGCATTCAATTGATAAGGAAAAAAGACCATGCCATTATTTTCGCCAAGGATTATGACTTTTCCTTCGAAGAGATGTTCAAAACCCAGGATGAAATACTCAAGCAACTTGTAAACATGGTGCAACAACAAGTTGATTACGATATTTTGTCGTTTTCCTATAAAGCAAAATCCACCAATCTCAAAGTATATGAAAGTTATCTATTGGGCATGAACATTTTAAAAAAGGGAGGTGCCGAATACGATGTAGAAGCACGGACCTATTTTGAGGATGCCATAAAAAAGGACCCAAATTACGCAAAGGCTTATACGGGTATATCTCTCTCGTACTTTAACGAGTGGAGCTGTCAGCTAATGGATCAATGGGACTTAAAAAAAAATGGTGCGCAAAAATATGCATTGAAGGCCCTTGAACTTGATGAAAACGACTACGTCGCGCTAACGGTGGCAGGTAGGACATTTTTATTCTCCCGTGAATTTGATAAGGCCGAACATTATCTTCGGAAATCGTTGCGCATGAACCCCAATGATGCTTCCAATTTAATTCAAGTGGGCTTTTGTTTTATGTTTTTGGGCTATACCAAGGAGGCCCTTGAACTATATGAGAAAGCTCTTAAATTAAATCCTATCCATCCCGAAAGTTACTTTGGCTATGGCTCAAACTTCTATTTTGAGGACGGAAATTATAGAAAGGCCATTGAACTGGGCAACAGAATAAATATTGGGACTTCTTTTGTTGATTTCGCGGCCTATATGGCAGCTGCCCACTTTCACATTGGGGAATTTGAAAAAATGAAAGAGTACTGGAAAATTTATCTACATAAATTCAGCAAAATTGTTCTTAAAACGGATGATATAAATGAGGAGGAAGCCCTAAAGTGGTCAATAAGAGTCAATCCCTACAAAAAGAATACCAACTTAAAGCCTTTCTGGGAGTTTATCGCCAAGCAAAAAATTGACACTGCTGAGTTGTCAAATTCTATAAACAATGTGCATCCAAAATTAAATCTCTTCCGGAAAACGGGCAGTCTTTGGGAGATTTCATATGCCTTTGAAGCTATAATGATACAGGATTTAAAGGGACTCCATGATATCCTCACGCTATTGCAACTACCCGAAGAAGAAATACACTGTAGCGAATTGATCGGTGCTGCCGTAGTCAATGAAAAGGGAATGGAACTTATCGACCAACAGGCGAAAAGAGGGTACAAAAGGAAAATTCTACAGCTACAGGAAGACATCGCGGAAGCGGATATCTTGAATAATTATAAAGAGCTGGCAAAGCTTCAAGATGAGTACGATTCCATTTTGGAGCACCTATCCAAGTCTACCGGTCTGGCGGGTAAAAGCCGAAAATCATCCGTTCAAGTCGACAAAGCGAGATCAGCGGTCACTTGGAGAATAAGAAGCGCCATTAAAAAACTCGGGGAAGTCCACCCAGCTTTGGCCAAACATCTTACTACGTCCATCAAAACGGGCACGTTCTGTTCCTACAGGCCCGAGAACCCCGTAGACTGGGTTTATTAGAATAACTTCCAAATATTTTTCGTGATACTTACGGTGTAAGTTTAAAACTTACGCCTACTAGGGTGTTGATTATATCATAATTAAAGATATCATGACTCATACTAACACCTGGAACCATCTTTTGATCAATGACGTCTATTTGACCGATGGAGGTCTGGAAACGACCTTGCTATTCCATGAACAACTCCACTTACCCCATTTTGCAGCTTTTCACCTTCTAAGCAGCCCAGAACATCGAAAAATTATAGATGCTTACTATAGACAGTATTTGGAACTGGCAAAACGCTGTGGAACCGGTTTTATTTTGGAAAGTGCAACATGGCGGGCCAATCCTGATTGGGGCTACAAGCTGGGTTATTCTCAAAAAGAACTTGTGAAGGCAAATCAAATCGCCATCGAACAGATGAAATCACTGAAAATGGAGTATAGCGATGAAATCTGTTCCATATTGATCAGTGGGTGCGTTGGTCCCAAACATGATGGATATGCGGCAACAGTTTCGGAAAATTGGGAAGATGCTAAAATATACCACTCCCGACAAATTAAGACCTTAAGGGATAGTGGTGTTGACCTAATCAGTGGTCTTACAATGACCAATATTCAAGAGGCGTTGGGCATCGTTATGGCCGCAAAAGATTTAAAAGTCCCTGTGGTCATATCGTTCACTGTCGAAGTCGATGGCCACCTTCCCGATGGCAAATCATTGTTTGAAGCTGTCAAGACCATAGACCAAGCGTCGGAGGAATATCCGTTGTATTATATGATCAATTGCGCCCATCCGGAACATTTCGCAGAACGTCTGTCGCAGCTTAATGGATTTGAATACCGTATTCAAGGGATAAGGGCGAACGCCTCTTGTAAAAGCCATGCAGAACTGGACGAAGCCACCGAATTGGATATGGGAAATAAAAAAGAACTAGCCCAGTGGTATGGATTATTAAAAAGTAGGCATTCCCATATCAAAGTCTTTGGAGGATGTTGCGGAACCGATATTTCCCACATCGAAGAAATCTGCGCTACAATTATTTCTAAAAATAAAGACCTATAAGTTTTTCCAAGGTATTCCTTGGATAATGAAATAACCCATACAATCATTTTTGACCAAAAATCGATATGCTGACACCTTTAAACAATATTTAATACACGAAAAACATCAAACGTTATGAAAGAAATTTTTGACAATCTGCCCACACCTCTTGAATTGGTATTTGACCCCATCTCCTATATTGTATTTGGCATTTATGGTGGGCTGATATTATGGGAGGCTTTATGGCCTGCCCGAAAATTGCCAAAGGTAAGATTCTGGAAGCTAAAAGGTTTTTTGGCCTTTGTCCTGTTCTTCTACCTGTCTTCCTACCTGCCCTTGATTTGGGACGGGACGTTAGCGAAATTTCAGGTAATCGACCTCACGGGACTCGGCACCCTTTGGGGGGCGGTAGTCGGTATATTGATTTATGAACTGGGCGTCTATTTTTGGCATCGGAGCATGCACACGAACGATACGCTTTGGAGAATTTTTCACCAAATGCACCACAGTGCTGAACGTTTGGACAGTTACGGAGCTTTTTATTTCAGTCCGATGGATATGATTGGCTTTACCTTTTTGGGAAGTCTTTGTCTGGTAGTCATAGCCGGATTTACGCCCGAAGCGACGACACTCATCATTTTGGGCACCACGTTCCTATCTATCTTTCAGCATAGCAATATCAGGACTCCCGTTTGGATGGGGTATATCATTCAAAGGCCCGAGGCCCATGCCCTTCACCATGCAAAGGGCATTCACGCCTACAACTATTCGGATATTTCTCTTTTTGATATGCTATTCGGTACATTCAAAAATCCCAAAAAGTTTGAGCATGAAACCGGGTTCTACCAAGGTGCTTCCAGCAAAGTAAGGCAGATGCTTATTTTTAAAGATATTTCCAAAAAACAATAAAACTTCCACAAAATTTTAGAAAATGAGAGACAAGCAAGTGATTATATCGGGAGGCACATCAGGATTGGGATTGGCGACGGTCAATGCTTTCCTTAAAGAAGGTGCAAATGTAATAGTGGCTTCCAGAAGTCAGGAAAGATTTGAAAAAGAGTTTGGCAAGACGAATTCGAAAGTACACTTCCTGCAAACCGATTTTGGCAATATGGAATCAGTCAACGCACTTTACCATAGTGTTGAAAAAGAATATGAATCGATTGATATCGCCATAAACAATGTAGGTCACGCAGAAATGAAGCCTCTGACGGGATATACCGAAGCCGATTTTGACCATTCTATAAACGTAAACCTAAAAAGTCTGTGGCTTAGCCTAAAACATCAAATTAAATTAATGACAGCCGATACATCGAACCGAAAACATATTATAAATATTTCTTCTATCAATGGGTTAGGCGGTGCAGAATACCTATCGTTATATGCGGCTGCCAAAGCCGGAGTCATTTCCCTGACGAAATCGGCAGCGCTTGAAAATGCGCAATCCAATATTTCGATAAACGCCATTGTTCCCGGTCCGTTTGAAACGCCCATGTTAAAAAAGGCCTTGCATACCCAGGCATGTGGGGATAAGGGCAAACAAATGGCCATAGAAGAACAGTACAAACAAATGATACCCAAGGGTAGGTTTGGTCGGCCCAATGAATTCGCCGAGACCATACTTTGGCTGTGCCAAGGAAAGAGCACCTATTTATCTGGACATGCGCTGATTCTTGACGGAGGAATGACAAGTCGTTTTCGATAATCAATAGTCCCATCCTCAAATAGATACAAATGAAAAGAATTATCATTCTTTTGGGCTACACCTTACTGTTAGCCACAACATATGCACAGAAGGCCGAATACGCCGACTTGAACGAAATAAAACTCCATTATCAAACTCTAGGCAGCGGAGAACCTTTGTTGCTTTTACATAATTTTACCTCGAGCCACAAGGTTTGGGAGCCATGGTTGGATGAATTGGCCAAACAGTACACACTGATTTTGCCCGATATGCGCGGACACGGTAAATCAACCAATTCCACTAATATCTTTACCCATGAGCAGTCTGCAAAAGATATGTATGCCTTGATGGATGCGCTGAAAATTGAGAAATTCAAGGCCATCGGTGCCAGTTCCGGAGGCATGACCCTTGTGCATATGGCCACAATGGATTCCACGAGAATCGAATCGATGATACTGGTCGGGGCAACATCGCATTTCGGGCAACCTTGCAGGGAAATTATGGCAAACTCGCAATTTGAGACAGTTTCCGAAGATTGGATGCTGGATATGAAGAAACATCAACCTGAAGGTGATGCTCAAATCAAAAGATTACTGGGGCAGTTCAATGCAATGCAGAATTCTTACGACGATATGAATTTTACTGCCCCATATCTTTCACAAATCAAATGTCCGACTTTAATCGTTCATGGTGAGCTTGATGAATTTTTTCCCTTGGAAATACCCTTTGCAATGTCGAGGGCAATTCCAAAAGCATCCTTATGGATAGTTCCAAATGGAGGGCATTTACCGATATGGGATGCGCGGTGGGCCGATATTTTTTTGGATACCTCGAAGTCATTTCTAAAAGGTGAACTGTAAAAGAAATGCCTAATTTACAATTCTCGAAATTAAAGTTATACTAAAGAAAATGAAGAAAATCTACCACTTAAACTGCGTTCAGATCGAGTCGCCTTTCGGTTCGGCAATCGGTCATTGCGTACTAATCGAACAAGACGAGCAATTGACGCTTATTGATACGGGAATCGGAATGGCGGAAACACGTGAACCCGAAAAAAGACTGGGCAAAGAACTGGTAGCATTGACTGGTTTTAAATTTGATGAAAACCGTACCGCGATTCGACAAATCGAAAGATTGGGGCTGAATCCAAAAAATGTGACCGATATCATCTGCTCGCATCTTGATCCAGACCATATCGGGGGAACGGCCGACTTTCCCCATGCCAAAGTGCACATATCCAAGGAGGAATATGATGCCTTCAATTATGGGGATGAACGATATTTGAGGCACCAGCTTGCTCATAAGCCTGAAATAGTGCTCTATGAAAACGATGATAGCGAATGGTTCGGTTTACCTGCACGGAAATTAAACATGAATTTTGAAGCCTACCTTATTCCCTTATTCGGCCATACATTAGGGCATTGTGGTATTGCCTACAAAGATGGTGGCCGTTGGGCATTTTATCTTGGGGATGCCTATTACTTAAGAGTCGAACTGACGGAAAAAAACCATCCCGTTGACCAGTTGGCCACCATTCGCGCGGTTGATAATCAGATGCGGACCAAGACTTTGAACACGATTAGAAAATTCATTGAAAACCATGATGATACAATTGAGTATTTTGGTTACCACGACCCGTCTGAATTTTTGTAAAAGACAACTATAAACCATTTTAAAATATGAGCAAAAAAAAATTTATAGAAAGGGGAATCGGACTGCCCAATTGGTCTAATCCCATTAGTCACGCTGTGGTAGCTGGAAATATGTGCTTTGTAAGCGGGCAGTTGGCAATTGATTCCAGTGGTAAATATGTTTGTGGAACGATAGAAGAAGAGGGCAAATTGGCGTTCGCAAATTTCTTTTCAGCCCTCAGGGCCGCTGGTTTTGAAAAAGAAGATGTTGTTTTTGTCGACATCGCATTCGATGACCTGAAGAATCAACCGGAAATTGACCGACTTTATAGGGATTACTTTCCCGAAAACAGAAGACCGGCAAGAACTATCTACCAAGCCGAGGCCCTTCCATTCGGCGGAAAAGTTAAGATAACGGGTACAGCCGTTAAAGACCTAAGTAACTCTTGATGAAATTAACGATACTAATTGTGAAAGAAAAATGCTGATAACTATAAATTCTAGTTGTTCATATTACAAAAAACGTAAACCAATAAAGATGAAATTGATTAGTATAAAAATAGTTGTTCTCATTCTATTGGGCATTTTGGCTAATTGTAAAACATTCACAGATGACAGCATACAACCAAAAATTGAAAAAGACACTGAAGAAATATTTGATGACTTAGTTCAAATTAGAAGAGACCTTCATCAGCATCCTGAACTTGCAGGAAATGAAAAAAGGACTTCTAAAATTATCGCTAAGTACTTAGCTGATTTGGGTCTGGAAGTTAAAACAGGGGTTGGAGGTTATGGTGTCATTGGAATCTTGAAGGGAAACGAAAGTGGAAAAAATATAGCTTGGAGGGCTGATATGGATGCCATCCCAAGTGATTTTTCTGATGATGTTCCATTTAAATCGACAAACAAAGGAGTACAACACGGTTGTGGCCATGATGTTCATATGGCGATTGGGCTTGGTATCGCAAAAATAATGGCCAAAAACAAAGAATCGATTAACGGTACGGTATATTTCATATTTCAACCTGAAGAAGAGACTTTTGTCGGTGCAAAAAATATGATTAACAACAATATATATTCAGAGCTGCAAATAGATGAAATATATGCATTACATGTAACTGCCTTACCAGTTGGTCAGATAATGGTGAGGCCAAATGAGTTGTATGCTTATCAAAGAATAGTACAGATTAAGTTCAACGGTGAACTGTCAAAAGAAGATGCAGAAGAGCTACACGGTCAAATAAGAAGCGAAGTTCAACGAAATAAAAAGGGAACAAGTCCTTGGCAAATTTCAAAAGCATTTGATACTGTAAAGGGCATAGGCTCCCCGAATACTATTTTCGAGGACTATCTATTTGTGGATGAGCATTTTTTTATAAAAGAAGATAGTAATCAACTTACCGTAACAGCTTCTGTTTACGAAACCAATAAATCCAATCTACCCGATATTTTACCCAAAATTGAGCGTGTAATCAATAAATCTAGACACAAAGACGAATTCATTTCGATGTCCTACATCCAAGAAAATCCCCCAGTACTAAATAATGAAGCATTGACCAAAATTGCGGTTGTCACCTTGATTGATATCCATGGTAGTAACGCTGTTGTATCGAGTTATGGACAAATTCCATATTTCAACGATGACTTCACTTATTTTCAACAAAAAACATCTGGGGTATATTTTTTATTGGGCGGTTCTAATGTTGAAAAAGATATACACGCAATGAATCATGCGCCAAATTTCAGGGTAGACGAAGAATGTATCAGAATTGGGGTAAGGTCGTTTTCATCATTGATTTTGGAAAGAGTTAATAAGGCATAAAACACTACTAAAAATGAACAAAAAACTGAGTTTACTTTTCTTAATTGTTATTGTCTGGCTTTTGTCCGTTGGATGTAAGGGAGATAAGAAACCTATAAGACTGGCAACCTATACCTATGCCACCAATGATAGGATAGAAAACTTGAAGTTACTATCTGAAGAATTGGAAGACCGCCTTCAACGTAAGGTTGCGGTAACGAGCTATCCAGATGTGGAATCCTTTATTTTGGGTATAAAATCAAATGAAGTGGATATCGCACTTATCAATACTTTGGGGTATTTGATTCTTTCATCGGACAATGAGTACATGCTTCCCATAGCCAATATGCATATAAAAGAAGATGCCGTCGATAACTATAAAACAGTTTTATTGACCAATAATGATTCAATCGAGAGATACTCGGAAATCAGGAATGAGGCTAAAAACTTAACAATTATGTTTGTAAAAGAGGGGTCTACATCGGGTAATCTTGTACCCAGACTTTTCTTGAGCTCTATAGGTATTACATCACCAGAATCCCAGTTTGGGGAAGTACGATATGGTGGAAACCATACATTGACTATTGAAAAATTAGCCAAAGGGGAAACAGATTTAGGCGCTATCGGCAGCAATGAATACTACAAGCAAATCCAAACGGACTCAACACTCCGGGAGAAGGTAAGATTATTATGGGTATCAGATGAAATTCCCTTGGGTCCTGTAATGGTGCATAAAGAACTTCCTTTAGAGGAAAGGGAAATAATATCCGACGTGCTACTAAACTTGCATATAGAAAATACTGATGCATTTGAATCAATAAAATCAGGTTGGTCAGAAGCAGGGCAGGCTGATAAGTTTCAATTGATATCGGACGAGTACTATGACTCCTTTAGGGAAATGAACGGAAGTAGAACTTTGCTGAACGATATTCTAGAAATGTTCGAAAATTAAGGAGAACTAGTGGATGTTTTCCCTTGATCAAAAAGAATTTTAAGACTTGAAATCAAATACTTATTTCATACCTTGTACTTCTTCCACCTCCAATAGGTTTGAAAACACCTTTTGCCACTAGGTCTTGTAAATCCCTTGTGGCCGTGGCTTTGGATGTTTTCACAAGCGAAACATATTTACGCGCATTCATACCGCCTTCAAAACCCTGATGGCCTTCCTCCAACATTCTACGAACTACTTTTTGTTGACGCTCATTGAGTTCCCCTTTATGCTGGTCAAAGAATTTAGTCTTTTTCAGGGTAAACTCAATTTCTTGTTCGGCATCAATTTGAGCATCCAAAACCGTTCGGACAAAGTAATTAATCCAATCAGTGATTTCATTCGAACGCTGCGCCTTTTGTAAGGCATCATAATAGGCTTTCTTATTTCCTTCAATGGATTTTGACAAACTGAACAGTACCGGACGGCCGATACTTTGAGACAATGTTTTTTCGGCCACAGCTCTGCCAATTCTACCATTACCATCTTCAAAAGGGTGAATGGTTTCAAAATACAGATGGGCAATAGCTGAACGAATAATAGGTTTCTTTATTTCGCCTTGTGAGGTATTGAACCAATTAATAAAACCATCCATTTCTAAGGGCACTTTGCTCGATGGTGGGGCTTCAAAATGGACTATTTCTCGTCCTATTGCCCCAGAAACAATTTGCATAGGTTCTTCATGAGAACGCCATTGGCCTATTTCTATTTCTTTACTACCTTTCATGAGCATAGTGTGCCAATCTAACAGCATCTTACTTGTCAATGGTTTCGAAAAGTTGTTACGGACGGCAACCATCAATTCTGAAACACCTTCTGCTCGTTTGTCTTTGGTTGGGGGTAAGTTTGGATTAAGCCCTATGTTTCTTCTAATAGAGGACATCACATCGTTTCGACTCAGATATTCCCCTTCGATTTCTGAGGTCTTGATAGCTTCGGAAACCATCAGATTAATCATAGCTTCTGTTTGCTCTGTTTCTGAAAGCCCTTCTAAAACACCACTAATGCGGCCAGTACGTTGTGCAAAATCAAAGAGCAACTCTTCAACATCAGTAGTTTGATATTGAAAATTGGGCCATTCTTTTTGTTGCCAATTATAGCGCATGAGCCGATTAGAATTTTTATTCGGCTCAAAAATAGTAAAAATATGAGTTGAATAAAAATACTATTCGGCTCTATTCAAATTAGTTAAGAATAATTATATTTACATTGTACGAAATAACCTATAGGCTCTACTTGCCTTAAATCTCATATAGGAGCAAAAAAGTCCATTTATTGATAAAATTGTCCATATTCAGTTTAAGATGTTTATAAAAATTTTGAAAAAGGACAATTATATAGCCTCAAAAATTACAGCTTAACTTATTTTCGGATTATCTAAAATAGTTGGTGAGAATAAAATCCAATATTGATTAATGAATTATTCATTTCCACTTGCCTACAACATCTCGGATGATGACTTTGAAAAATTGGTTTCTCGTGTATGCGATAAATTTTTTGGCAACGGTTTAGTTGTTTTTTCTAAAGGAAAGGATGGCGGAAAAGATGGTAGATTTACAGGAAAAGCTCTAAATTTTAAAGGTTGGGATGGTAAGATAATAGTCCAAGCAAAACATTGTAATGAACCATTCGCCTCTTGTTCTGATAATGATTTTTTTGCAAATAAAACAAGCATAATCAATAAGGAAATCGAGAGGCTGAAAAAAATCAGGGATTCGGAGGGTTTGGATTATTATGTATTGTTCACTAATAGAAAACTTTCTGGTGTAACGGACGGTAAAATTAGAAAACACATAAGTGATTGCATTAAGATTCCTATAGAAAATGTTGAGCTATTTGGAATTGAAAATTTTAATCATTGGTTAGGTACTCCAGAATTGAAATCACTAGTAAAGGAATTCAGTCTAAGCACGATTAATTTTGACTTCTCCGAAAAGGACATAAAAGAAATAATAATTGAGTTTAAAAAACAACTTCCTAGTATTGAAAAAGACATTAAGAAGAGGGTTGAAGAGGTGAAGTACAATTATGATAAGATAAGTGATGTTCAAAAAAACAAAAAGAATGAGCTAAGTCAAAAATACTATGAACAGGTAATAGAAGAATCTTCTCTTAGATATTTCACGAAGATTGAATTATTTCTTGAAAATCCAATTAATGAAACTTTAAAAGATTATTATTTTGATGTTACAGTTGAGTTAAAGGATTTAATTCTAATTAAAAGAGATGAGTTTGGTAATTTTGAAGAAATTTTTGAATTCATCTACCAAAAGATTGCTCTTGATGAAATTCTCCGAGGCAAAAAAAGATTCATAAAAGTGCTTTTACATTATATGTATCATACTTGTTCAATAGGAATTAAATAATATATGATTCGTCCTGATAAGCATACAAATTTGGATTTATCTTTAATGAACATTAGCTCGTTTATTCTTAACAGACTATTGTCAAGTACTGACATTGGATATGACGCTCTCAAGGATATGATAATAAGTGAGATGGGTGAAAAGTGTATTGTTAACTATCCCTACGCTTTAAACTTCTTGTTTCTTTTGGGTAAGATTGATTATTTACAGGAATCGGATACTTTTCGAATAAATGAAGCTTAGTAAACTATATTGTAATAAGGACAATTTTAAGAATATCGAGTTTAATACTAGAGGTATTAACATTGTATATGCGGATGTCAAAACTAAGATTCAAGAAAAGAATAATTCTCATAACCTAGGTAAGACTTTATTATCTGAGTTAATTGATTTTCTTCTTCTAAAAGGGGTTACCAAAAACCATTTTTTAATAAAGTCGATAGGAGAGGATGGAAAACAGATTTTCTCTGACTATGTATTTTATTTAGAATTAAAGTTAAACTCGGGTAGATATCTATTGATTAAAAGAGATGTTTTGAATAATACTAAAATATCTTTCAAATTAAGTGAACAAAAAATTGATGGATTTCCAACTCCTCAAGACTGGGATTATGAGAATTTGGCCTTTAAAAAAGCAAAGGAAAGACTGGGAGAATTTTTGAATTTCAGTTTTTTTGAAGGAAAGGAATATGATTATAGAAAGGCCATAAACTATTCTCTTAGGAGGCAAGGTGATTTTAGTGATATTTATAGACTCAAGAAATTTAGTGCTGGTAAAGACAGAGACTGGAAACCCTTTATGTTTGATTTGCTAGGTTTTAACGGTGAAGTTTTAAGTAAAAAATATGACTTAGAATCTAATATTGAAAAGGAGCAAAATTTCATTAAAAATCTGCGAACAGAGTTTAGTGTTTCAAAAGAAGACAGAGATGATTTGGTTGCTCAAATACAAATACGTGAGCAAAAAGTAAAAGAAGTCTCATTACAAGTAGATAATTTTAATTTCTATGAGCAAGACAAACAACTCATTCAGAAGGGTATTAGGGATATTGAAACCAAAATCAGTGATTCAAATACTTTAACGTATGAATTGGAGTACGAGATCGTACAGTTAGAGACTTCTATCAGAAACAAATTTGCATTTGACTTAGAAAAAGTAAAGAAAGTTTTTAGCGAAACACAGATTTTCTTTCCTGAGCAACTTGCCAATGATTACGAAGAGCTATTGAAGTTTAATAAAAAATTGACAAACGAGCGGAATAAGCTTTTAAGAGAAAATTTACAACAGAAGGAAATAGCTCTGAAAAAAATCAGAGAAAGTTTAAGAAAATTGAATCTCGAAAAAGAGAATTTATTATCCTTTATCCAAGATACCACCACTTTTAAAAGATTTAAAGAATATCAAAAAGGTTTGGTTAAAATTGAGAGCGAACTTTTAAAGCTTCAAGGAAAGTTGAATACTATAGATACGATTATTTCGAAAGAGTCTGATATTGAGTCATTACAAGATGAAATAAACACAATTGTAAAAATTGTAAATGAAGAATATTTAAAGACTGAAAAGAATGAACTTTATGGTAAGATTAGAAAAAGTTTTTCAAAGTTTTATAAAGATATATTAGGTGAGGATGCATACATATCTTGGTCTCTTAATAAACAGAATAATGTTGACTTCAAATCACCTACCGTTCAAAATACTGATGGTCGTTTAAGAATAGATACATCACAAGGCGAAGGATATACCTATACGAAACTATTTTGTGTATGCTTTGATTTAGCCATTCTAACGAGTTACATGACTGAGTCTTTTTATCGCTTTATTTATCATGATGATGTATTAGCTAACGAAGATAACGGAGTTAAACATGGGTTAGTTAGCTTAATTAAAGAACTAACATCACAATATGACTTACAATATATATTGTCTGTAATAAAGGATGATCTTCCAGTCGACGAAAAGGAAAAACCGATAGAGTTCGATGCAAGCGAAGTCATTCTTAATCTGCATGATAAAGATGAGTCTGGAACTTTATTTGGCTTCAGTTTCTGACTTAGATTCAGATTATTGTTAAGGAAAATGATTAATAATTGAACTTACAAGTGGATAATAAAAACCTCATGAAAAGATATCAGGCGAACGGCAAATTAGAACAAATTTTATTGAATCAAGGGTTTATAGATACAACATCACAAATAGATAAACTTAAGGGAAAGAAAAGTTTTAAGCTAACCAAGAATTCAAGAAAAGAAATATATTTCGACTATATCAATATCAGAATATTAGAATCTACTAAGGGACATGATAGTTGTTATAAAATGACAGAAGATGAATTGAAGTACCTTCTCCTTTTCTTCAAATTGAAATCAACTGATTTTAAGGAGATTGACCATAATGGTAAGTTCAATTTTAAAAAATCAAAAGAGCGTTTGGATTCATTGTCCAAAGAACTACAAAGTTTGACCAAATATAATATGCATAAACCTAGAAGAGTTAAGCTAAAGCGTATTCTAGATAGTTTTGAGAACATAAATTGGAATTAATAGAATTTCAGTCCTATTTGATTGTTCAAATAAATTAAAAGTTAAACTTAAGTTAAATGGTGAGCCTCGTGGTGAGCCTAGAAAATGCCCCTCTGGCAGGCCTTTGATAAAGGGGGTTTTCAAGAAAAGTTCGAGTCCCGTCCAGACCGCATTTAGGTAAAACCCTTCACGAAAGTGAAGGGTTTTTTAGTTTCTGGAGGTTACAAGCTTACTTTTGGGGAAAGAACTAAAAATAGCTTGCCAATAAGGTTAGCAGCAGGGTTTGTCTTCTTGCAGGGACACCCTTTGTGGCAACTTTCGAGGGAAACAAGTAAGCCATGCTATATAGTATCGTTGCGCAAAGGTGCATCTTCTTGTTATTTACATATCTATGGTAACACCACAAAAATCGAACACCCGCTTGCCTTGACGGGTAGGTTGGCCATTCCAGACCACTTGTTCTGGTAGGGCATGTTAGGGCGTAGCGCATCGTTTTGGGGTAAGGACTTGGGGACTTGCAGCGCAAAACCTTGTTTTGCTCACCAAAAATGAAACACATGAGCCGATTAGGAGTTCTATTCGGCTCAAAACTTTACTGCAAATATTTACCATTATAATGGTAAAAAAGAATATTTTTATATATAAATAACCAATATAATGGTAATTAGTATTCGTTCGATTAAGGAAGTCAAGGAGAAAATCGGCTTGGTCTGTCGGCAGCAAAGAAAAGCTAATAACTTGTCTCGTAATGAACTGGCTGAGGCATTAGACGTTTCAGCAACTACGATTCAGAATATTGAAAATGGTAAAAACTCTACACTTGATAATATTCTGAAAATAGCAAATCATTTCGGTTTGCTGAGTAGCATATATGATTCATTAAATACCTTTGAGCATGACGAAACCTATGAATCCTTATACTAAGTCTAGCAAGCCAGAATACTCTTATGCCCTCACTTAAATGTTGATTTCATATCGCGTACTTCGTCCTCCGCCGATAGGTTTGAAAATACCTTTTGCAACTAAGTCTTGCAAATCCCTGGTTGCTGTTGCTTTGGAAGTGTTCACAAGCGAAACATATTTACGAGCGTTCATACCACCTTCAAAGCCATGATGGCCTTCTTCCAACATTCTGCGAACGACCTTTTGTTGACGCTCATTGAGTGCATCTTTGTGATGGTCCAAGAATTTGGTCTTTTTTAGGGTAAATTCAATTTCTTGTTCTGCATCAATTTGGGCATCCAAAACCGTTCGGACAAAATAATTTACCCAATCGGTAATTTCATTCGAGCGTTGGGCTTTTTGTAATGCATCATAATAGACTTTCTTATTTCCCTCAATGGATTTTGACAAACTGAACAGTACGGGACGACCGATACTCTGCGAAAGTGCTTTTTCCGCCACTGCCCGGCCAATTCTGCCATTACCGTCTTCAAAAGGGTGAATGGTTTCAAAATAGAGATGGGCAATCGCCGAACGAATAATAGGTTTTTTGATTCCGCTCTGCGAAGTATTGAACCATTTGATAAAATCATCCATTTCAATATGCACTTCCTTTGAAGGAGGGGCTTCAAAATGGACGACCTCCCTACCCATACCCCCAGATACGATTTGCATAGGTTCCTCATAGGTACGCCATTGCCCTACTTGAATTTGGGTATTGCCTTTCATCAACATGATATGCCAATCGAATAGGATTTGACTCGTCAGTGGTTTTGAAAAGTTATTGCGTACTGCTAACATCAGCTGAGCCACGCCCTCAGCCCTTTTATCTTTAGTCAATGGCAATTCTGGGTTAAGCCCCAAGTTTCTACGAATGGACGACATCACATCGTTTCGACTCAAATACTCTCCTTCAATTTCTGAGGTCTTGATAGCCTCCGAAACCATGAGGTTAATCATTGCCTCCGTTTGCTCGGTTTCGGAAAGTCCTTCCATTACACCACTAATGCGCCCGGTTCGTTGGGCAAAATCAAAGAGCATATCTTCAATATCAGTAGTTTGATATTGAAAATTGGGCCAGTCGTTTTGTTGCCAATTATAACGCATGAGGCGATTACAGTTCTTATTCGGCTCAAAAATAGAAAAAATGTGAGTTGAATGCTATTCTATTTGACTCAAATTAAAAATATGCCAGTGAATTACAGTTTTTAAAAAGCACTATCGTTTTTGTAAACTTTCATTTCCAATCTTGTTCATTAGTACTAACAAGTTTACTTTATCGACACATTTTTAAAGTTTACCTTTTATCTGTTTTAATCATATAAGATGAGCCTCTTAGAAATAACCGGAGATGACATTGCGGAACTTAACGATTCGGAATTAAGAAACCTAATAGGACTGTTATGTGAATCTGACTACCGAAATGCAGGCCATTCAACCAAAGGTATTACCTGGGGTGGTTCTCAGGATGCACCCGATGGTGGGCTGGACGTTGTTGTTAATACAGTAGAAGGTCTGCCTAGCGAAAGTTTTATTCCGAAAAAATACACGGGCTTTCAAGTAAAAAAACCTTCGATGCCCCCATCAGCAATAAAAAATGAAATGTCTCCAAATGGGACTTTGAGAGATGTCATCAATAAGATTGGGGAAGAAAACGGTGCATATATTATTGTTAGTTCAGGTGATTCAACTTCCTATTCCTCCCTTAGGAACAGGATAGATGAGATGAGTAAATCAATACAAGTACTGGATGATGATAAGAAACCTTTTCTAGATTTTTATGACCGAGGAAGAATCGCAACTTGGGCAAGACAACATCCTTCATGCATAATTTGGATTTGGAGCAAACTTGGAAGAAATATCATCGGATGGCTTCCATTCGAAAATTGGTCCACCAATGGTAAAGCAGATGATGACGAATATATATTAGACAACGACTTAAGGCTACATGACAATATAAAGTCCAACGAAGATGGTTTTACAATCGAAAAGGGCATATCTCAATTGCGTTCTAGCCTTTTACCAATAAAATCATCCGTCAGGCTTACAGGCCTATCTGGTGTAGGCAAAACAAGATTATGTGAAGCATTATTTGATAATAGAATCGGGAATGATGCCTTAAATCCGTCTTTGGTCATCTATACCGATATTTCGTTTAGCCCAAATCCAGAACCTGTTGCAATGGCTGAACAGCTCGTAGCTTCAAAATCAAGAGCTATTCTGATAGTTGATAATTGTTCACCGGAATTGCACAGAACACTAACCAAAATATGTAGCAAAAATGACAGTAGGGTTAGCTTACTAACTGTAGAATATGATATTAGGGATGACCTTCCTGATGAGACGGAAGTTTTTAGGTTAGAACCAGCAAGTATTGAAGTAATCGAAAAGCTAATCAAGAAAAGATTTGACCAAGTCAGCGACGTAGATGCAAGAACAATCTCTGAATTTTCTGGTGGCAACGCTAGGGTAGCAATTGCGTTAGCGAACACTTTAAAGCAAGGTGATAACCTAAACAATCTAAGAGATGAAGACCTCTTTCAAAGGCTATTTAGACAAAGAAATAGTGAAAATGAAGACCTTCTTAAATCCGCCCAAATATGTTCTTTAGTTTATTCATTTGAGGGAGAAGATATAGCTTCCGAAAAATCAGAATTAAAAGTATTGGCGAATTTACAGGGTAAGACCCCAAATGACCTTTATGCAGACGTTTCTAGTTTAAAAGACAGGGGTATGATTCAATCCCGTGGAGTTTGGAGGGCTGTTTTACCTCATGCCATTGCAAATCGATTAGCAAAACAGGCTTTAAATCAAATTCCAAAGGATTCAATAATAAACACTTTTCAAAACTCATCTGAGAGGCTTACAAAGTCCTTTTCAAGAAGGCTGTCCTATTTACACGATGAACAGGTGGCTATTGAAATTGCAAAAATATGGTTAAATGAGAATGGATGGTTAGGCAAGGCTATTCATAATTTCAGTCGATTTGACATTTCAGTTTTTAACAATATTGCACCTATTTCACCTGAACTTACCTTGGAAGCTATTGAAAGAGTAGCAAACTCAGATGCAGGTGAAATTTTTACATCTAGGGCCAATACCTACTACCATGATTTTGTGCGAATTTTAGCGTTGATAGCGTATGACAAAAAACTATTTAATAGGGCTGTTGAATTAATTATCAGATTCGCATTAGCAGAAAGACCCGAAGAAAATCATAATTCAACGCGTAATGTGTTAAAGGGCCTATTTCAGCATTATTTATCGGGCACTCATGCATACCACAACGAAAAATCAGTCATAATTGAAAAATTGTTTGATGATGAAAATCCGGCAAGAAATCAGCTCGGCGTATTGTTACTGAATAGTTGTCTCGATAGTCATCACTTCTCTTCTATTTATCCTCACCAATTTGGAGCAAGGTCTCGTGATTATGGCTATGATCCCCAGACCGAGGATGAATACAATGGATGGTACAAATGTTTTCTTCAACTAGGTGAAAAATATGGCATACTCGATTCTGATTTAGCTAAAGATGTTAGACTCCTTTTGGCTAACCATTTAGGAAGTCTCATCGAACTGAAAATTTTTGAAGATGTAGAAAAAGTGATTTTAGAATTTCATTCCAAACATAGTTGGAATGATGGTTGGATGGCTATAAAGCGAACTTTACGATATGATAAAGGCAAATTAGGAAATAAAAAAAATAGACTAGTTGAGTTAGAAAAAATGTTACGCCCAAAAGATTTGGAAAGTGAAATCAGAGCTTACGCTTTAACCAGTTCACGATTAAGCCATTTTGATATTTTGGACGATTTGGGCGAGGATGAGGACTATCGAGCCAAAGAAAAGAAGGTTGTACAAAAAACCTTTGATTTAGGGAAAAAAATAGCTCAACAAAAACCACTACTTGACAAACTAATCAAAGATTTATTCAGTATCCATAATATCAGACTTCTAGAATTGGGAAAGGGGTTTGCGAGCTCCTATACCAATCTACTGGAAATATGGAATGAATTAGCTGAAAAAATCAAGTTGGTTGACACAAATGAGGTTAACTTTCTTTTCATGTTTGGGTTTTTATCGTATTGTGATGAATTTCACAACGACATATATCATCAAATTTTGGATAAGGTTTTGGAAGATGAATATCTTAAAAAATGGTTCCCCAGATTTCAATGTTCAGGTTCAGTGGACGCTAGAGGATTAGAAAGATTGCATCAAGCACTTGATAATGATAGTTCCTATCCATGGACTTATAATGACTTATCCTATGGCAAGGCATACTCACAAATCGATGATGATAATATTGCTCTGCTTGTAGAAAAATTAAGTGGGAAAGAAGGTGGTTTGGCTCCTTCGATAGAAATCATTTCATTAAGATTTTCAAGGGAGAGAAAAGATGGGGTTCCAATTACTAAGAAAATTGTCGAAGTGGCATTTAAATTGTTATCAAATCTACCGTTTCAGGAAGGCGATAGAAATGGTGGTATGAGAGATTATTGGCTAGCCGAAATGGTCGATGTTTGCTTGGATGAAAAATATGGTTACTCCAATTCAGAAGAACTTTGTCAACACATATTCGATTCAATTGAAGCCAACAATTTATATCCCTCCGATTTTTCCGAGTTTTTAAAGTCAGTTGCTAAAAAGCAGCCATTAATTTTTCTAGAAGTTTTTCTTGTAAAAAACAATCCTACAAATTACAGATTTCGACATTTATTTAGAGATTCATTTGAACGAAACCAATCCCCTATAAATGAAATTCCCGAAAATATCTTGATTGATTGGTGTGAAAAAAATCCTAAGGAAAGGTTTCCAATCATATTAGAAAAAATGAGTTGTTTCCACATAACTGAACAAAGGGGATTGGACTGGAAACCCATGGTTTATTATATGCTAATCAAAGCTGAGGATAAGCAGTCAATATTGAGAATAATGAAAAACTCATTAGACCCAACTTCTTGGAGTGGCTCTAAGGCTGAAATTTTAAGAAAGAGAATAGTATTATTCGATAAGTTGCACAATCATGGAAATATAAATGTAAAAAATTGGGCTGTTCTGGAAAGAGAGAAGTTTATGAAGTATATAGAAAAAACACAGGAATCCGAGGCCGCACGAAATCGAATTAGACATGAGAGCTTTGAGTAGAACACCAATCTATATTAGATGATTTTTGTATTCAGCCTTTATTATATGCTTTATGGATTAAGTTCTATTGTAAACTGGAGATTCTGAACAGGGTGATTTTAGAAAAGTAGTTAATGACAAAATTGCAAATAACATTCATTCATGAACTTGGACATCATATTGCAAATGAGCTAAATTATAGATTATTTCATTTTGATAGAAGAACCAAATCTATTCATCTTTACCCTAGCGAACACGGCAATTTCTTTGATGGAAAAACTATAAGTAGAAATGCAAACAAAGATTACTATTTACCAGAAAATACTCCATTGGAATATATAAGATCATTCTATGGATGTCTTTTTGAAAGTTTATTACGTGATATAAATATTGATAAATGCCTATGTGGCTATATAACCCCCTTGGACATAAAAGTTAATTTATGTAAAGGAAGAGCCGATTATTATCAAATGGCAAGTATTTCTATGAGGCCAGAAGTTAAAAATAGATTTGAATGGTGGAGATATTTGACTAATGATTACTTTAAACTGATGAAAAATAAAATCGGTGTTTTTAAAACAGTCTTTCACCTTAATGTTCTAGATTTCATTTCAAATAAAGATAACGATCGTCATAAAATTGATCTAAATCGATTAAATCTAGTTATCGAGCCTTTTTTAATTAATCATCAAAAAGATTTCAAAATGGCAGTGGAAAAGTTAAAGTTTTTAGCGAGTCAATGATAGTTCAAAAAAGGCTTTCTCGGACAACTAACTATTCAATAATTTTTGTGAAGAGTTGAGGAGATTCAGTTAGTGCAAGCTCTGCAACAGATATGGTTTCGCCATCAAGATTAATGCTCTGCCCGTGAACAGTCTTCCATAATTGATAGGATTTCGCTGTTCGATACATGTCATCGCCTAAGGTCGAACCATATTTAACACAAACGAGAACAAGAAATTGTCCCGAAAACCCTTCATGCTCTTTGGCTTTATCAAATAACTGACTGTTGGTATGGATATTAAGTACTCCTTTTATGACGTCATTCGGGAATAATATCTCACCGAAACTCATTTTTAACCACTCCTTATCATCTGGAACTTTGGAGATTTTTTGTAATTCGGCCTCGATATCGGTTCCAGGTAAAGGGTCACCTTTAGGAATACCATTAGCTACATTTTCTTTAGGGTAGACAGAAATATTGAAAGGTAATAATTGGGCATAAAATGATACCATTGTTCCTGGACTTTTACCGACGTTTGTTAAATTATATTCCAGAGGAAATTTCCACCCCTTTTCAGCCGAAAAACTTAAAGGGCCTCCTATACTTACTTCGTGTTTTATCCAAGGGCGTTGTTCTGCAATCATAACCTGCCTACTAATATTATTACTTTCCCTAGCGGCATCTGCAGCATTTAGGGCAGCCTCGGAAGCTCTATTTGCCTGTCGATTTGATTGAATGAACAAAAAAATTTGAATCACGGAAATTAAAGCCAATACTGCAGTAAAAATAAATAGCCCTAGAGTATATAGTTCAATTGGGTTTGTCGGTTTCCACATTTTGGTTTTCTTATTTTTATAGTTTTGAGAAATTCTATTAGCCTGAATTTTGGATATCCTTTTTGGAAACATATGTGTACTTCGGTAGTATGATAAATGTAAGACTTTTCTAATATTTGTTGTAAGACTTAAATCAATAATAATTTAAATTTTGAAGAGAATAAAGGAGAATAAAATGGCTGGGAGTTGCAAAAATGTCAATAGAAATACCCAATGTTAAAAAAAGACGATTACATGCGGTTCAATAATAAAAAATTTAGGAAGATGGTTTGGGAGCATCATAAAGACAGCATGCCCATTTAAATTGAGTACTATTGGTCCTATTAGTTTTCTTTATATACTCTATTGATACATCGCTTTAGCAAAAAGTTTAAATCAAATAGTTTGAATAAACGATGAAGAATGAATATTCCGAAAAATATCCTCAAAGAATCTATGACCATTTATCTAATCCTGAATTTAGAGAATTACTCTTGTTGGAATATATTGATAGCAATACCAATTATGAACACTTTAAAGTCGAAATAAAAAGTTTAGGTGAGAAAGTAGATAAATACTCAAGACTATTATTCGAGGTTGCCAAAATTGAATACAACCTAAATCAAAAGGAAAAATAATAAAAAGTGAAAGAACGATTGATATCACTACAAACCCTACCGAGTATAATCTTATAACTGTTAAAGTTTGTTAAAAGGTGAGCCGCACGGTGAGTCCAAAAAACGACTCTTTGGCAGGCCTTATATACAGGGGATTTTCAAGAAAAGTTCCCCTCGAATTTTTGGGGCCGTCCAGACTACAAGTAACAAAACCCTTTACGAAAGTGAAGGATTTTTTAGTTTCGAAATGAAAAAACAACCGGCCAACAACATTGGCGGTTGGTTTAGCCAATTGTTGGGCCACTCTTTCGGACCGCCTCCCAGGGAATCGAGAAAGCAATCGTTTAGTCCTAATTTTTTTTGAAATAGTACATTGTGATGTTTTAATTGGATGGGAAAGTTATTACATTGAAACATATTGCGATAGCATCTGTTGAGAAGGTAATGAGTCATCACTATTAGAACTGGTTATAAAGAAAAACGTATCAATTGCAACTCCATGAAAAAGTATAACGCTACAGTATTTTCGGTTTTATCAATAGGGCTTTTGTTCTTTTCTATAAACCGCTCCCATTCCCAAAAACTAAAAACCGATGTGGTTTATGGAGGAAGGGGCTTTACTTGGGGATTACAAATGTCCAGTTACGACCTAGTGGTCCTGTTCCGGAGTGATGGTACTTTTTGCAACCGTTTGGAAGATACTGATTGGCAAACCAAGATTGATGGCCGTTATAAGAGAACCAATGATAAGATTGTGATGGAGTATTTGGATGGTGCAGAAGAAAACGATACCATTTTCTTCAAACGGAGTAAAAAAGGGAATAGGTTGATTTTCTATAAAGGGGCCCAGATGGTGAAAATGAAGATCGCGAACACCATCCCGGAAGGATTTTATGAATTCAGTAAAGCTTCTAGTTCCGGTGGTATGGGAACGGGTTCGGTCTATGTGGGTACACAAAAGAATAAGGGCTATAACTTTTATAAGAACGGTACTTTTGACCGAAGTTCTTCCAGTGGGGTTTTCTTAAGTGGTAAAAATGTTGGGGGCGGGAGCGGGAGCGAAAGCTCGGGAAAAGGCAAGTATACCATGGAACAGGGTTTACTTACACTAAAATATGATGATGGTACCATAACGAAAAGCAGTTTTTTCTACAGCCGCCCAGATGATGGTGATGAAGGGGTTTTTATGACGGCCATCAATGGCTCTATTTTTTTCTCTGGTATGGAAGAGGAGGAAAGCACGACCCAAAATAGTACCGTAAAGACCTCCAAGGAAGTGACGAATCGGGATGCCGAATCCGTGGAACAGAAAGGAATGCAAATCTTAAGGGATGCAAAACTTGTACATGGTGGCCAGGCCCTTGACCGACTAAAAACAATAGAGGCGGATATCGTATTTTCAGGACTCTCTTTTAAGGTCTCGATGGATTTTGAAAGATCGTATTTACAATTGGAATCTACATCCCCGAGTTTCAACTATGTGGAACAGCTTGAAGGTAATGAAGGATGGGTGCATCAAAACAACGTGACCACATCACTTTCCAAAGCACGTAGGGAGGAATTACGCATGACGTTTTATACCGGACTTTTTGGCTTAAGGGATCAGGTTTTGAACCAACTAAAAATTAGGGATGTTGTTGAGACCAAAGATGACCTTCTTTTGGTGTTGGCACAAATGGGAACACATAAAATGGGATATGTCGTGGACAAAAAAGATAAGGTACTGGTAGCCGCTATGGTGCCTAAAAATGGCAAAAGTGAAATCACTTATTATTCCAATTTAAAAAAGGATGCCGGCCTTTTGTTGCCCTTTACGGAAACTACCGAAGGTAAGGATGGAAACACCGTGGTGAAGTATACCCAATACCGTATCAATCCGAACTTCACGGATAACGACTGGCAAATGAAAAAATAGGCTATCACAGGTCAATAACCAATGGCAATTGACCACCACGCCGGTACTGGTCACAACAAGTGGTATACTAGACTTATGCTTTTGCTTTAGGCGGTCAAGGGTGCTTGCCCAACGTGACACTGAAATGGAAAGGAACCTACGCACCAACACTAACCCGATAGGGCATTTTGGTGTGGAACTTTTGGGCGTGACGAAAGTTTTAGGATACGGATTCAGGACTTGCAGCGTGAGACCTCATTTCAATCGATTATTGGTTTTTTCAGCAAAATTCTTTCCCAATATGTAGTGTTTCCTTTCAACCAAGGCAGGGTAAAACAAGCTGTCGTTGTGATTACAAAAATATCTTCACTAAGAATCCGATTTTACGTTTTTGTAGCTGCGGGAAATTAATGGGCACCATCCATCTTGGAAATTTATACCCATGGGAAGCTGACAACGTTCATCCAGCAGTTTTTATAATGTCGATAGCATTCAATGATGATTTTCACGAAAACTACAAACATGAAAACAGTATTTAAAATCCAATCTTTTATTCTTGTGTTCCTTTTTCCCTTGCTTTTAATGTCCCAATCCCACTACTTTTTAATGGAACCAGGTAGGGATGGAAAGAACGAGCAGATCCTGCAATTGGGTGAGAACAATGGCACCAAAATCTTGGCCATGGCCTCATGTGCACAATGTATGCCGGCAGTGTATACTTACAATGCCAGTGCTAGCAATGCTGCTTCGATGGAGGTGTATGGAGTTTCAGGAATCTATGTTATTCCTTATGATGGCAACAGCTATATTGCTGTAGCGCCTAAATCCCCCCTTGTAGGTTTGGGAGAGGGTGTGTGGCAAACGTTCCGGTATTCAAATTTCTTTAGCAAAGACAGGTCCAAAGTAAAAAACATGACCAAGGATATTGTGGAGCAATGGGCCATTACGCTATCAAAACTGATAATGCATGGTGAAGTATCCAACAACGAAATGGATAAAGGTGACAATCGTTACTATTCTGCTTTACAACCTTCGAATGTGTCAACAATAACTATCTCAGAAGAGTTGGTGAACATTGGATCAACAACGTTCCATCACTCCGAAGAGTTGAGCAAACTACTTGGGGTAAAGGTATTCAGTGAACATAACAACAGAAGGGAACATGTGTTTATCGAGGGGCTAGAATCCATCATCTGGGCCAAGTATGGCCATGGCCATGACTTGGGTAAATCTATCTGGGGGGAACAGGAAAAGTTCAATTATTACCATAAAGACCAACAAAAAATACGTGAACTTTTGGTCAATAAAAATGCACAGGATGCCATAGATGCCAAACTCCGGGATTGGTCATTAAAGGCAAAACAGTATCGCGAAACACAATATGCGCAAAAGGAAAAAGCGGAAATCAAGGATAGGAGGTTGCCCTCAAAAGGGTTTTCGAACCTAGCACTTGAAAAACAGGCATTGACTGCCGCAAAAAGTTGGGCAAATCAGTACGGTTGGGAAGAAACGGTGATCAATGCCTATTTTACGGGAAACGATTGGAACATTTATCGAAATTCAGTAACAGGTGTTCAATTGGGCAGAAGAATTTCAGGGGTTATTGTGATGAAGCGAAGTGATGGCAACTGTAGCTTTCATCATGCAACCTTTGCACAACAGTACAATGGTAAGGGTTACCAAAAAGTCTTTACGGAAGGGATTGCCCCTGGCCAATACGTGCTCTTATGCGAAAACCTAAACTGAGCGGGGCCCGAAATAAAAAACAAAGGAGGGTGTATTTCTAGAACATCCTCCTTTGAAGGGTATTGAATTTATTGTACATCTATGGTCCCTTCGCAATTGGATCCGGAACTATTGACCAATCTTGCTTTTTTATAGGTAGTTCCTGCTACTTGGTACAGGTAAATGTCCTCCTCACAAGATACGGTCACCGTGGCACCGGGATTTACCGTGCCCCCTGTCATATTGGTACCATTACCAAAACCCACTATTTTGCCCGTAAGGTTTTTTAGGGTGACTTCGGTTTTCGCATCTTCAGCGGCTTTGTTGGCGAAAAAGGCATCCCGTTTCTGGATTTCCCTATACTCTTCCGAATTATAATACTCGGCGTTAACCCTATTGATTTCATCGGTTTCTTTGTTCCTGTCTGCTTGTAGTTCCGCTAATTCCGCTTTTGTTTGGGCATTGTAGGGATTTGCTAACTGCACCTCTTTCATGGCCTGAAGGTAATCTTTGATACGGGCTTCATGGTCCACATCGTTCTGGGCCATGTAATGAGCATTCATACCCATGGCCTTGCCCATCTTTGCCGCCAGCTTGTTCATAAAACCGCCTTTTTTCTTTTTCTTGCTTTTACCTGCCGCCTCCTTTTTTTCCTCTTTGATCAGGGGTACCAAAATCGTCTGTATTTTAAAGTCTACACACCCTTCACTGCAATACCAGATCTTATAAAGCACCTTATCGACGAAAATGAAGCTTGTGGCTTGGTTATTGCCAGCGCCGTAAATGTACCTAGCTGGGTGGGTATAATGGTCTAATTCGTCAAAATAGGTGCGCCATTCCTGGGTCTTGATCTTGCCATCACTATAGTCTATTTTGGCTTCCAGACCAGCATTTCTGCCAAACTTGTTTTTTGCGATCGTATAGGTGTGTTTATATCGATATTCGTCAAGCGTCATAAATTCCATTTTACCATCTGCATAGGGTGCAATAGCCGTGAACAGATCTTCTTGGGCCGTAGTGTATAGGCAAATACAAAAAGTGGTACTGAGAAGTATTGATTTTAGATGTTTCATGATTTTCCTGAAAATAAAATTGTGTTTTTGGTTTGGCAGTATCTTATCCCAATTTCTACTGCCATTTGATTAAGCAAGGGCAACCTTTAAGTTGCCCTTTCATTTAGTTGATAAAGAATTATTGTTGGCAAATGGAATCCGTAAATGTCCAATTAAAAGAACCTGTCAACGCATCATGCGCAGCTACCGAAGTACAGTATACCAATCCTGTTCCCCTGAAATCGATACCCAGGGGCATGTTGCTAGCCTGATTGGACAAGCTGTCCAACAAAAGGTCGTAATTGAACGTGCTCAACCCAGAATTATCAAGCATGCTTTGCATGGCCGAGCGATTTGCCAAAGAAGTAAACTGCCAGTTCCTTAGGTTTTGGTTAAAACTGGACGCATTTTCGAACATAGCCGAAAAAAAGTTTACGTTGGCCACGTTCCAATTGCCCACATCTTGATTGAAGCTGTTCGCATTTCTAAACATGAAAGACATGTTGGTCACGTTTTGAACATCCCATAGATTAAGGGGTTGGTCAAAAGTTACGGCCCCATTGAACATGCTGTCCATCACGGTCACGGCAGAAACATCCCAGGCATTGATATTTTGATTGAAAGCCGTGGCATTTAAGAACATCCTACTCATGTTGGTTACGTTCGCCACATTCCAAGAACCGATATCTTGGTTGAATGATGATACATTTTCAAACATTCGGGCCATATTCCGAACATTGCCTACATTCCAAGAGCCGATATTCTGATTAAATTCCGTATTGCCTTCAAACATGCGACTCATGTCGGTAACTTGTTCTACATTCCACCCACTGATATCTTGATTGAATGTTGCGCTAGCCGCACTTCCTTTGGCACTCCCACCTGCCGCAGCAAACATGGAAGCCATACTGGTCACATTGGCGACGTTCCAATTATTGATGTTACCGTTAAAATCATCGGCACCACTGAACATACCTTGCATATTGGTAACCTTGCCCACATCCCAATTATCAAGGTTTTGATTAAAATCACTTGCATTTCTGAACATCACTGCCATGCTTTCCACATTGGAAACATCCCACCCGTTAAGGTCTTGGTTGAAGACCTGAGCACCACTGAACATTCCTGTCATCGTGGTTACCTGCCCCACATTCCAATCGCTGATATCTTGATTGAAAGACCTTGCTCCTAAAAACATCAATTCCATATCGGTTACTTTTTCGGTATTCCAATTTGAAATATCGTTGTTAAAACTATTGGCATCGATGAACATACTCTCCATGTTGGTTACATTGGAAACGTTCCAGGTGCTTATATCCCCATTGAAATTGTTTGCCCTTCTGAACATACGCTGCATATTGGTCACGTTTGACGTATCCCAACCGCTAAAATCCGGTGTCGTCACACTACAATCTTGAAACATGAAAGACATGTCGGTCACCAAAGAAAGGTCGGGACTGTCGGTTGCATTGATATCAAAATCACGGGCTCCATTGAACATCCCGGACATTAGTTCCCATTGAAGGTTACCCCATTGCTCTACGCTTCTTATGGCATCTTGAAGCTGTTGGCTGTTGAATGGTGCCCAAGGATACGATCCAGTAATCTCAACAGTATAAATACCACCGTTTGTGTATACATGGGCGTTGCCCGAAGTGTTGGCATCGACGGACTCTACGGTACCATCACCCCAATCAACGGTATAATCATAGGTGAAACCGCTCCCCCGCGGTAATCGGATACTTTCCCCGTCACTTACACGCCACCTAAATATAAATGGAATGGAACCGGGTGCCGTTTCCATTACATCTTGCAGGGTAATGGTTGCCGTAATGGTCTCGGATTTTGTGTTAGCGGTCACTTCAACTTCCGCTGTTAGGGTTGGATTGACCTCAAAATCAAAAAAGGCGGCATTGGCCACCGTTAATTCTCCTGTTTCGGCGTTTATGGCCATGGCACCTTCGGGTGTCTGTTGTGTTATTGCGAATGTCAAATCACCCAAAGTGGTACTTGCCGAAATTGTTCCAAGGGATTGGCCGTTGGTGGGATTTTCATCAATAGCCACTGAAAAGTCTTGTGCCGTTAGTACGGTCTCATCGACATCGGTAATGGTTATGGTAATCGTTGAGGTTGCCGTTTGCCCGTCGACGGTCGCTACCGCGGTGGCCGTGAATGTCGGATTGGTCTCAAAATCGATAAGGCTTGCCTCTAAAAAGGAGAGTTCGCCGGTACCAGCATTCACTTTTAGTGCGCCATCAGGAGAAACATTGGTCAAGCTAAAGGTGATTTCCCCCCTGCTGGTGCTTGCTTCCAATGTTCCCAAAACGGATGTTGGGTCCACATCTTCTGGAACGGTAAGGGTAAAATCTTCAATGTTCAATTCAATGGGTTGTGGGCTGTCATCATCTTGGCTACAGGCAAAGACCAAAAGTAAGACTAGGCTACCCAATAGTGCTTTTAAAGAGTTTTTCATGGATTTAATGTTTTAAAATTTAGTTTTCAATAAAAAACTCCCACAATACCATAATGTGGTACCATAAGAGTTCCCTAAGCAAACTTACACCCACTCATGCCGTTGAAAAGCGACGATTGCTGTACCGTAATTTTGAACTGCCCTAAGCCGTTCTTGCCCTTCTAAAGGTTTTTGGAAACCCTAGATGTTTTGGATAATTTTCATGAACTCCTCTTTATTGTCCCTAGAAATGGAGGCGGTAAGTTGTTCGTCCATTTCAATGTAACCCCCATCAGACTTCACATACTTTCTCAAATGCACGAGATTGATCATAAAAGAACGGTGGGGCCGATAGAAACTCGGCACTTTTTGCAGGGGTTGCACAAAATGCTTTAATGGCTTGCTGACCACCATTTCTTTGTGTCCCTTAATATGGAAGGTGGTATACATGCTGTCCGCTTTGAGCATGATAATATCGTTGAACGACACAAATTCAATACCATCACTTACGGGCAAGGCTATTTTGTCAAACCGCTTTTCTTCTAGAAAGACCTTGAGGTTTTCAAGTTTGTCGTAGAGGGTTGATTTTCCGATAAAGGCAATGGCCCTATCCACGGCATTTTTGACCTGTTCCGGTCCTACGGGTTTCAGCAGATAATCGATTGCGGACAATTGAAAGGCCTCCAATGCATACTTTCGGTAGGCGGTGGTAAAGATGATTTCAAAGTTTGATACCTCCCTACTGATGAAATCCAAGATTTCAAGACCTGAATGGCGTGGCATTTCAATATCCAAGAATACGATATTGGGCGCTTCGTTTTTAATGATATCCACGCCGCCCATCAAACTGTCTGCTTGTAATACCATCTTGATTCTTGGGCAGTTCTCGGTGACCAGAACCCGCAAAAGGTTTCTGGCCTTGGCCTCGTCATCTATGATAAGTGCTTTCATACAATTGTTTTCAAAAGGGGAATGGTCAGTATGACCCTGGTACCGTTGGCAACTCCCCCATCGGTGTATAGGTCATTGATTTCTATCCCTATTTTTTTGTCCCTTCTATAGTTGAGCAGCTCTAAACGGTCTTTGGTTGCCTTCGTTGCAAATGATCCATGGACCTTTCTTTTGAGTTCTTTGGTATATTCACGCCCTACACCATTGTCTTGTATGGTACATTTGATTTTATCTTCATCGACCAATGCAAAAACAATGTCAAGCTTTCTATGGTCCTTTTTATGCAATAACCCGTGTACCAAGGCATTTTCAACAAAAGGCTGTATAAGCATGGTCGGTATCCTCCCTGATTTGGGCACACCGATCTCGATGACCATTGCGTACGAAAAGGTCTCTTCAAACCGGAGTTTTTCCAATTCAAGGTATTTGGAAAGGGTATCATATTCCTCCCTAATGGTGACGGCACCAACTTCACTGAAATCGAGATAGGAACGGATCAAGGAAGCGAATTTTTGTAGATAACTACTTGCCTCCTTCTTTTTGTTCAACACCACATATTCTTGAATGGAATTCAAGGAATTAAAGATAAAGTGCGGATTCATTTGTGCTTTCAGGGCCTTTAGTTCGCTGTCTCGATACTGTTTTTCCAGCGCCAATTGCTTCTGTACTTGCTTTAGTTCAACCGCTGCCACTTCAGCACTTTTTTGGGCCTTCGTTTTTTTGATATAATAATTATAGATAATGGCCACTGCGAACAGAAGAAACAACAAACCGACCAAAAGATAGTTCTTGATGCGATTGTTGGCCTTGGCCAGTGCGGCCTCCGCTTTGGCCGTATTCTTTTCCGCTTCTATTTTTTCGGTCTCGAATTTGGTCTTCATTTCAGCCACAAGACGCTTTCGTTCTTTTGAATCCAAACTATCCTTAAGTGCAGTATAACGTTTGTAGGCAGCATTTGCCGAATCTCGCTTGCCCAACGCACTGTAGCTTATAAATAGTTTATGGTCCAAATCTTTTATAAGGGCCAAATGCTTGGTTTTTGTAAAGAGCTCCTTTGCCTTTAGATAGTAAGGCACGGCCTTGTCATGTTGGTTTTGTACGCTTTCAATATTCCCAAGACCAATATAGTTTCCACCAATACTGGCCAGTCGGTCCACTTTTTGAAAATATACTAGGGATACCATTAGGTTTCTACTTGCTTTTTCAAATTCCTCTAATCCAATATAGGCATATGCTGTTTGGGCCATCGCTGACATTTTTCCACCTTCGTCCCTAACATCATCATAAATGGCAATTCCCTTATCATAGTTGGCAATGGCTTGCTCAAATTTTCGCATTCTTCGATAAATATTGGCTAAATCAACATACTGCTTGCCCTTTTCTGCACTGTCTGGTTCGTCTTTGGTCATTTCAAGGTTTACCATACTTAACTTCAGGGCTTCCTCTAAATACCTGGCTTCTTGATATAGCGCCAATAGTTCTTTATTGGCCCTTAAACGATTGGTTTTGTTGTCGTCTGAAATGGCAATATCCGATGCCTTTTGCAGATAAAATAGCGAGCTGTCCCTTGATGCATTCAACCTGAAAGCGACGCCTAACCTGATCAACGAATGAAACAAGTTTTGCCTTGATTCGGTAGTGTATGCCATGTTCAAAGCCTTTTTGGAGTAAGAAAGACTCTCCTTGATATCCACTTGTCCGTAAAACTCAGATAGTCGCAATAGCACCTTGATCTTTGCTGTGTCGGTCAAGGATTTTCGTTGTAACAACTGCTCTAAACTATCGATCTCTGATTGTTGTGCCATACACACCAGAAAGCCAAATAAGAAACAGCTATACAGATGAATTTTTTTTAACCTCATACGCTCAAAAATAGGATTTCCTTTTGGCTATGTTGTGTAAAACTGCCCAATAGTTGAAACCGGTTTCTGAAAGTAAGCCTTCGGCACAAAAAACATAGGAAGTCAATGAGTGAAAATGGCAAGAAAATGTACTTCGGTTTTTCCGGGATGTACATTTTTTTGGCAACGGGTGACCAATTTTTCATTTTCTATATGATAATACCATAGGCAAGTAATCATTTTCAAAATATACGATTAAGGTTTATTACCCGTTAAGAAAAATCACTTTTTATTCCAGGAAGAGGGATTATAGATGGGTTTCCTAAACCTGAAATGGTAAAAAAACAAAGCCCGCATTTTATGCGGGCTTTATCAACTTCAAAATATAGTTAGACAATGAACTAAACTAAAATGATGTGATACTAATTATTGCCACTTCCTAAACTTGGGGTAGTGTCTTCTTCCCAATCATCGGAAGTAAGGCCTTCACCATCATAGGCGATACTGCTGCCGGTGGCCACATTCGGCACAAAGCCGCCCGCATTCCAGATACCGGCCTCAACGGCGACGCTCTCCCTGGCGTTGCCCGCAGCGCCCCACTGCACGAAGCTCCTGATGTTTGCCGCGTTGCCAAAACCATCGTTGTTAGCATAGAGGCCAAGTCCACCGGCATCGTCAGCGGCCTGTAAGGTGGCCGGGGTGATGACCAAGAACTCCCCTGGGGCAAGGTTTGCGGAACCGGAAACAATAGTGGTCATGGCCGCGTCACCGATTCTAAAGTACTGCCCGGGGCCAAGGCACATCCAGTAGTTGGAAAGGTCTACCGTTACGTTACCGTTGTTGTAAAGTTCTATCTCATCATTCACCAAGTACTCCACTTCGTTGATGATTACGGAACGTACCTCAGTTTCTGTAAATACATTGGCTTCTCCTAGGGTAATTGTTCCTGTACCATCCCAATCATTGGAAGTCAGGCCTTCACCGTCATACGCGATACTGCCTCCAGAAGGTACGTTTGGTACGAAACCACCTGCGTTCCAGATACCGGCTTCAACGGCGACGCTCTCCCTGGCGTTGCCCGCAGCGCCCCACTGCACGAAGCTTCTAATATTCGCCGCGTCACCAAAACCATCGTTGTTGGCATAGAGGCCAAGTCCACCTGCATCGTCAGCGGCCTGTAAGGTTGCCGGGGTGATGACCAAAAACTCCCCAGGGGCAAGGTTGGCGGAACCGGAAACGATAGTCGTCATGGCTGCGTCACCAATCCTAAAGTACTGCCCGGGGCCAAGGCACATCCAATAGTCGGAAAGGTCTACCGTTACGTTACCGTTATTGTAAAGTTCTATCTCATCATTTACCAAGTATTCCACTTCGTTGATGACTACGGAACGTACTTCAGCTTCAGGGGCCGTGGTAACATTTGCAGCGCCAAGGGTAACTGTAGCTGTTTCTGCCCAATCGGAAGCGGCCTCGCCATTCCCATCAAAAACGATGCTGTTATTTGCATTTCCCAACACCGGAACAAAATCCCCATCCGTCCAAATGCCGGCTGCAACCGCAACGTTTTCCCGAGCGCTTCCCGCATCTCCCCATTGCACAAAATCAGCAATATTCGCTGCATCGCCAAAGCCAGAATTATTACGGTAAAGGCCTAGGCCACCGGTCGCGTTTGGCATATCATAGTCCAAAACCAGAAACGCGCCGGGAGCAAGGTTGGCATCGCCACTGGCGATGATACCGCCCACTTGAATATAGGTGCCCGGCCCTAGGCATAAAAAGTAGTCACTAACGTCCATCACCGCATCACCGGTATTCGTGAGTTCCACTTCGCCACTTAAATAGGCTACTTCATTGATGACGATATTGGCCGAACCTGCTGGAGGTGTCGGTGTAGGGGTAACGACGATTTCATCGGAATCATCTTCTGAACAGGAAAATAAAATTCCTGCGATTACTAAAAGGCTTGCTAATTTTTTCATTATTGTTTTTTTATGTTTAATTATGCTGCAAATGAAGCACAGCCTGACCTCCCGTACATTAAAAAGATAGGTGAAGCGGAATTTTGACCCTTGAAAAGGAAATATTTGGGTTGAAATTTTGATGATTTTATGCTCTTGAGCGCAAATTAGCGGAATCAGATAGCAGGCCTTAATCTGTTCATACGCTACAGAAATATTTTGATTAAAAACCTTACGGAAACCCTTAGAACTAAAAGTTAAGCCAATTTTTAAACGCTTTGGTCTTTGGTCGGCTTACGATAAATTCTTGATTTCTGGGTGACGAAACCGTCAGTTTCAAACGATGGTTGAAGTAAGGGTTCACTTTCAAAATAGCTTTCTTGGCAATCACCTGTCCGCGGTTGATTTGATAAAATATCTTTGGATCCAATGTGGTTGATAATTGGTCTAAGGTTTCATCAACGATAAATCGTTTGTCTTGGGTAACCGCAAAAGTGATACTGTCTTCTGAATAAAAGTATACGATATCCGCCATTTGCACTTGTACGAACCCGTTGCCATCCTTAACCAGTATTCCCGATCGATATTCTTGGGTTTGCAACGAACCCAGAAGCTTTTTCAATATGCCAGGCGCCAGGGAGGACGGTTGGTTGGTTTTTTGAAATTTGTCCAAGGCATGTTTTAAGTCTTCTTTGCGGATGGGTTTTAATAAATAGTCAATGCTATTGACCTTAAAGGCTTGAATGGCATACTGATCAAATGCGGTGGTGAAAATGATGGGGGCGGTAACCGTGGTTTTCTGAAAGATCTCAAAACTCAGCCCGTCGGCCAATTGTATGTCCATAAATACCAACTGTGGGGTTGCATTGGTCTTAAACCATGTTACGGCATCTTCTACGGTATCGATTACCCCCAATACCTGATGTTCAAAATTACAGGTGTCCAGCATATTGCGTAACTGTCGAACGGCGCGTGGTTCATCTTCTATGATAAGTATCTGCAAAATCGTGGTTTTAATCAGTTTGCCTTAACAAAGGCAGGGCCACCCTAAAGTTGCCATCTTTTCTTTCAATTTCCAAACCTTTGGGGGATATTAAAGCATAACGTTCCGTGATATTTTTGAGTCCTAATTTGGTTGAGGGCAATTGGGTCGATTTGGGCTGTATACGATTGGTTACCGTCAAATAATCTTCTTTAATCGCAACTTCAACACATAAGGGTTTTGCTTTTGAAATGGTATTATGTTTTATGGCATTCTCTAAGAGTAGTTGCAAGCTCATGGGTACGATCATATCATCAAGAAAAGCATTGGTAAGATTCCAATGAACCTTCAAGTTGTCGCCAAACCGTTCCGATTGGATATGTAGGTACGAACGGGCAAATTTCAATTCGTCGCGCAAGGGTATTACATGGGCGTTGCCCGATTCTAGAATAAAACGGTAGACATCCGCTATTTTATCCACAAATTCCATGGCCTCTGCCTTGGGGTTTTCCTCGATGATATCGCGTAGCGTATTGAGTGTGTTGAACAGAAAATGGGGTTGTGCTTGGTTTCGAAGGATATCCAGTTGGGTCTGGATCACGGCTTGTTTTGCACGTTCTTCTTCGCGGATAGCTTTTTTTAAACGGATGTAAAAATAAATGGCCTCATAAATGGCCATGATCATGGTGCTTATGATAATTACGGGAACGATGACCCTAGACCGTGAACTTGGGTTGTAACTGAGGTTCCAGAGCCACGAAATCAATTTTCCCCCAATAACATCCACAAAAATCACTGTGCTTACTATGGCTAGAAAAAGCAGGGCTATGCGCTTGCTATTATCCTTTAACAAGGGGTATTTTTTTCGTAACCAGATCATCATCTCTCGAATGATGGACCAGTTGAAAATAGAAAAGAAAAGCGATGTACTCCAACGTAAGATGGCCTCCCCAAAGGGATACCTGCTAAAGGAGTTGCTGAAAATGTAATCGGTCACAAAACTCAAAATGATAACCCCAATGACCATGAACCAGGTGTCGTTGAAACCTATCCACTGTTTGCGTTTTTTCTTGTCGAATCGTACTAACATCAAGGATCAAGTTACAAACGAATTAACGGAATACCACTTTTCGCTTGATAGAAAGTGAATGCAATCCAAGAGGCATAAAACAATCCAAATAGCAATACATAGCCTAGTTGGCGGCTTTTTTTGACATTCCATTTGTGGCCGATCCAAAATGCGAATAAAGGAATGAGCTGTATGCCATGCAACCCGAAGAAATGGGCGATACGTAGGTCTCCCGCAACGGTACTCCAGTTCAATAGGGGCAATCCATCACCTCCGTCGGCGACACCTACATTGTGGGCCATTTGTGAAATCATGGTTCCCCCGATCCAACTTCCAAAGAACACAACGATCCAACCTATTAAAATCGCGAACTGTATGGGTCGCCCTAAAGTGAGCTTCAATCGAATAGTATCAATGATAAAAAGTACCATGATCAAGACATTGATACCGATGAGAATGCCCATACCAGCGAACAGCATCGCGTCAAAAGCGGTACTGCCATTATAATGCGATGGAACTCCCCTTGCGGCTTGATATACGATGATGCCGAGTTCAAGCAATAAGGTCCACGAAACAATATTACGAATGCTATTTTTCTTTAGGGTCGAATAGGGGTAGAAAGTGATCAAATACCCAACGGTCGCCACATAGATTGCAGTGGAAATCAAGAATTTGAAGGGTTTGATCCAAACATTGATTCCTGCCAATTGCCTATCGTCAAATACAAGTGCGATAAGACAGCCGACGGCACTGCCAAAGAAGAGCAGCACAATAGAATAAAGAATGGGGCTTTCTTTTTTGAGGGTTTTAAAAATTTGATTGATATACTTCATGATCGTTGTTTTTTGAGGGTTTTCATTGCCATGAAAAGCGCAAACCCAACGGGCCCGAACATAAAGGTGCCCAAAAGACAGGGTACCATAAGTAGTGGATGTATTTTTAGTTCTTTATTTTGATTGACCATCCACATGCCGATAAGAAGGTCAAAGGCTAAGTAATGGATCCATCCCGCCAAGACAGCGTTCTCTTCAGTAAACAAGGTCATTACGGAATTCAAACTGCCAAAATCCATCCATCCCCCAATCTGTATGGCCTTACCAATATAAATACTATAAAAAACTGCCAGAACTAAGGGGACGATTTTGTAATCGATCAAGAATCTCGTGACTTTCCATTTTGGGAGTACGATTAGCAATAGCCACATGGGCATCACGGTCATATTTGCTAAACTGAAAATCTCGCTCGGTGTCATAGGTGTCGGTTTTTCTTGTGTTTTTAAGTAGGGTCAAATATGTGATCTTTCATAAATAAATGAAATTGCAAAACGCTGAACCGTCGTATGTGGGTTTTGAATTGTATGCGTTTAGCCGAATTTCTGATGTGGGGCGTGCTTACCTAGAAAGTTGCTGATTTTGCCGCTGGGGGCATAGTGGTTTGATGATACGGTTGTCTTATCCATCAGATTTCCCAGAATTTAGCTGTCTATAATGGCAACTTAAATCCTTAGAAAAGGGTCTTTTAAGAAAATTGTTTCAACCACTTACCCCAGAACACTACCCAGTTTAAACATCGGCAAGTACATGGCAACTAGAATGACACCTACAAAGACGCCAACCATCAAAATGATAAAGGGTTCTAAAAGTGTGGATAACAACTTTGATTTTTGTTGTACCTCAATGGAATATTGCTGATTTAATCGTTCGAAAATAAACTCTGTCTGATTGGTTTCTTCAGCAACCTTGACCAAAGAGACCATTTTGTTATCAAATAGTTTATTCTCCCGTAGCGAAGAACTTAAGCTTTCCCCTTGAAGGATTTTTGTGCTGATCTCATCCAAAGCATTTTTTAAAGGGATAAACTTTATCATCTTGCCAGCCAATTCGATACTGGTCAGCATCGGTACTTTAGAGGCTGTCAAAAGGCTTAAGGCTCTTGTAAATTGTGATAAATACACTGCTTTAATAAATGATCCCACATAGGGGATCCGCAATAGGGCGTAGTCTCTATTCTTTTGTAACCATGGGTGGCCAAAAACCAATTTTCTAAATGCAAGGGCTATTAGTATAATGGTAAGAACGATCCAACCATACTCTTTTACGAAGTTGGAAGCAGCAACAATGAGTTCGGTGATCCATGGTAGATCTACCCCGTTCTGCTTAAAAATATCCTCGAACATCGGTACGACCAAGCGTAACATGAAAATAATCACAAGAATGGCGGTAATTAAAATAATTATGGGGTAGGTCAAGGCATTGATCAAGTTTCTGAATTGTTCGTTCTTACGTGAAAAAAACGAGCCGAGTTCCGTTACAATGTCGGTCAAGGTGCCGGATTCTTCCCCAATTTTCAGGGAATAAAACTCGTATTCCGAAAAATCGGTATTTCCTTCAATGGTCTCAGATAGATTTTTACCGGATACCAGGCTGTCTACGATACCTTTGATGAATTGCTGCTGTTTTTCTTTTTTTTGTCCTTCCAGAATGAGACCGAGTGCTTCTTTCAGATTGATGCCGGCCCTAAGTAAAACCCCAAGTTCGGTATAAAAATCCTCCTTTTTTTTATTTGAGAATGATTTACCAAAAAGACGGATCTCTTTTTGGAGTAGGTTCGACAATCCACCTGAGGCTTGTTTTTGGCCATTATCATTATGTTCCAGTTTAAAGCCCATTACTCGTTCATATAATTAGCGGCATCATTTTCTCGGTACACAAAAATGCTTTTCCCACCCAAATCCTCCGTTGTAAGCAGTTCTAAAGCATTGATCTTTCCTTCTGGAACCTCGATTCCATCAAAATAGAACCGTTTTTGACCAAGTTCAATATTAAAAGTATCGTTTTCCCTGATCAATTGGTTTTCAAGTAATCTGTACTGAATGCTGCCCAGTTCATTTTCAAAAACCAGTTTTTGCCCCTCTTCAAAGAAAACGCTATTTTGGAAGGTTCGAAAATCATGCCATAAGGCCTGCCTCAACTGGTGTACTTCCGTACCTTTTTCATAATTTTCGCGAGTAAGGTTCATCTGTCGCTGCACGATATTTAATATGGAAAATGCCAAGCCGACAACAATGACCGTGAGTAATAAGACCACTAACATTTCACTTAGCGTAAAGGCTTTTAGTTTTCTAGCTAGCTTCATTCTTCAGTGATTAGTGTTGTGGTAACCTCTTTTTGGGTTACGGTATTTGTAGCTTTCAGTTCCAATCTGTCCAGACCTTTACGTTCTGAGATAAGGCCTTCGATTTGCCACTTGTTCCAATCTTCAAAGTAGGGTAGTGTAAGCATTTTGTTTACATATTGATACTCCAGTTTTTTAAGGTGTTGTGTAATGGCCTGAACATCGTTTTTGGCCCTTGCCGCCATAAGGGAATTCATGACCAAACTGGCCACCATGAAGATGATGACTATCAAGACCGTGGCCACCATGGTTTCCATTAAGGTCGACCCTTTTATTTTTTTCAGTACAACCACTTTACAATTTTTTTAGGGGCTGTTGTATCATTCCAGCCGAGTCCGACAAACTGTTCTTGCAATTGATTAAAATCAATGCTACCATTATAGAGGTGGTTTTGATAAATATTGCCATTTTCCAAGGCCATAAAGCCATCGGTATACACACTGCCCCTTACCTCACCTTTGAGTTCTACATTCTTTTCGCAGTACAATTGGCCAATCACGGTTGCATTGGTGTTTACTTTGATTTGGGGAAAAAACACCCTTTCTTCCGAATTATTTTGATATACAAGCACCCCTTTAACCAAGGAACCAGAATCAATAAAGACTGGGGATAGTATCGGTTGACGTCGATCCTGTGTCTCGGCACTAGATATTTCATGTACTACCAAGGCGGAAGGGTAATTTAAGACACAGTTTTTACCGATTTCGATACGTTTTGAGGCGAAGGCTTGAAACGTACCTTTGGTATTGTCCTTTATCAAGATTGTAGGTGCGGAAAGTATAATGTCTTGTAGATTTGATGAGGCGTCAACTTGAATCTCACGACTTGCCACTACAACAATGTTTCCGGTCAGGGAGACGGATGTCAAGTTGATATAATCACCGGTAATATACTTTGTAGGTTGTAAGAATGAATTCGAATAAGATGAATTTCGGGATGGGGTAAGCGGTACGACCCCATTTTTTGGTGAAAAAGGCCCACACAAACGTTTTATGTTTTTCTCAATTTCAGTAGCCAGGTTTGGAAGGCTGGTCGTACTCTGGGTTACGGTACCATGGACCAACCTATTGCCAAAATAAGAATTACCAGAAATGGTGCCCGGTCGTACACCTTGTTGCGGTAGCACGGCATTACCAACGATCTTGGTGTTGCCAGCCACGATCAAGGGTCGTTGGTTGTCTTTTAAGTATAACGCAGGAAAGGTAATGGCAATACCGCGGCCTACCAAAACACTACTGCTAAAATCGATTTTTTCAAAGGAAGATACTGCGTTATAGTGATCAAATATGCCCCAAAGCCCTTTCTTGACTTCTGTCAACACCCCATCTTTTTCGTAGCTGCCGTTGTTTGAAGCTATTGCCTTTCCATTATGTTGTAAGGCCAATTTTAAAGCAAAGTGGTTGTTTTCGATTACCTCAACAAATTTGTCACTCTTTTTTGCAAAAAAAATATGGCTATGGCTAAGCAGCACAAAGGTCAACAACAAAACCGCTATTACTGCCCCTATAAAAAGCACAAATTGTAAGGAACCTGCCTTTATTTTATGGTTCTTGGTCATTGTTGCAATTGAATGGTCTCTATGACGCCACTATATCGGATTCGGATGCTTTTCGCCGTTCCTTTGAGCAGGGTCACGCCCTCATGGGTCTGACCGTTTTTCAGCAATAGTTGTTGGCCTTCAATAGTTACAAAAAATACGCTGTTTTTACTATTATTGTCAATTATGGAACCGGTGTAGGTAACATTTCGTTTTTGAACTTCCTTTTTTTTGATGATGGGTTTTTTTGAGCTCTTTTTCTTGGGTAGGGTGCCTAAAAAAGGATCTCGGTAATCGGCAACAATGCTAAACGTATCCCTTTTGAGGGTCGTTACTTTGGTAAAAGTCACATCTTTAATCGGAGTATTTTCTTGTTTGTTTGGGGAAAGGGCGCTGAAGATTTTAACCCCAATGATACCCCAAATCATTAGCACTACACCCAAAAGCACGTATGTTTTTACATTCTTTGACAATTAGTTAATGGTAAAGCTGAATGTTGAACTGTTTTCACTTTCATTGCCTGCCGCATCAAATGCCCTTACCAGCCAGAAAAAGGTGCCAGAGGAAAAACTTGCGGCATACGTTTTATTTGCCCCAATATCACTACCTACCAAGGTTTCTAAGTTCTCATCAGAGAAAAAATAGATACTATCGCGCTCAGCGGAGCCGGGTACATCTTCACGGGTCCACGAGAAGTTGACCAGGGTATCGTCTTGAGTGGTGCCGTTCGCTGGGGCGACCAATGCTGGGGTGTTTGGAGGGTCTAAATCTGCATTTTCATCACCATTTACTTGAAAGGCATTAGTGAAGAAAGCGGTCTCAAAGCCCCCGTTCAATGCTTGTACGCGCCATTCATAAGCACCGTTGAATAAGGTCTGTGTGATCTGTGTGCCCACATTGCCCAAGCTGTCTATTGTGATAATGCTATCGGCAAGAAACTGTTGGGCATTTCCAAAATTGGGCTGTGCCAGTTGAAACCGGTACGATCTAGCTTCGTCTAGAGTATCCCAATTAAAGTTTACGGTATTTCCCGTCACTACCGTACCCTCTAAAGGGGCAAAAATGACAACGGTTTCATTGGAAATGTCCGGGGATTCCAAAATATCTTCACAACTTGAAAAGATAAAAAGGGCCATCGCATACAAAAGAACTTTTTCAATCTTCATTTTAGAATTTTAAATACGCTTTGTCCGATTTGATTTTCGAGGCTTTCAAATAGGTATTCTTAGGACATTTTAAATCTTCGTCTACAATATTTTCTATCCGTAATCGGTGGTATTGGTCTTCACCCCAACAAAAAGCACTTAATCCGTAATCAAAAATGGGAAGGTCTTTTAATTGGTAGGTTCTTTCGATATCATCCATATAGAGTGTCAATACAATATTATTCAATTTGTCTTTTTTTAGCTCCGCACCATTAATGGCCAAAAACTCCTGTATTTCCAATTCGGTCAAAGCTATGTCTACTGAGGTCACCAAGCGGTGGTCGGGATCTAGGCTTAGATAGTTCCGCATTGCTCCATGCGCATCGTCATTGAGCATATGGGCGATGTCAATCTTGTTCTGTACCTGTAAGCGTATGTATTTGGGTTTGTACCGTAGCGAGTCGTTATAGGGTATGGAGTTGATCTTAGCAGCTCGGTGCATATGCCGCGCATAGGTGGTATAGCTTTCGATATTGAAGGGCAATTCTTTGACCGCTACTTTTAACGAGGCCCATTCGGGTACGCCAATCTGTTCGGCGGCATCGTATAACATGCCCCCTTTTGTTTTGACCACGGTACCCATAAGGGGCAAATTCAGTAATGCTTCTTGTTTTTTAGCCTTGTACGCGCCACAGCCTAAGATGGTTAGTGCCAAAACGTATAGCAGTAATTTTTGAATAGGGTTCATGCTTAAAGAATTATCTTAAAAGTAACGAAAATTGTTTGTTCAAGGGCCTTGATTTTTGGGTTTTATGATTATCGTTTCAAGGTAAAATGCCCTGTCATTTGTTGGCCATTACCGGTATCGAACCTGAACCAGTAATCCGCCGCGGGCATGGGGCTTCCCTGAAAGGTGCCGTCCCAGCCCGTATCGCTTGGTGACAGTTGCCGTAGCAATTTGCCATAGCGGTCATAAATGGCGACAAGGGCATTAGGCATGTTCCCGGCCCCTATAACGTTCCAATGCTCGTTCCTATCATCGCCGTTGGGGGTAAAGAATTTTTGAAACCCTATGGCCATGACCTCTTGTTCAAGAACGCGGCACTCCAAAGGGTCACGAACGAAAACGGTGTAGGTACCCGGCAAGACCTCAAAGGTATTTGACGATTGATAGTCTGTTCCATCAATGGAATATTCAAAATCCCCAACACCCAGGGCGTCGACGATCAATGTGATGCTATCGGAAAAACCACTGACATCGACCGTAAAGCTATCCGGTGCACCGGAGGAAAACACCTCAAAACTTGCCGTGTTCTCGCAAACCACTTCGTTGGTTGTTTGGGTAACCGTAAGGCTGTATACCCCCAATTCTGAAACGGCCAGCTCTTGTTGCGAACCGACGATCTCATTATCGGCATTGCGCCATTCATAGGTCTCGAAGATACCCCCGTCGATGACCAGGTCCGGACTATCGGCACAGATAACGTAAGTTTCTTCCAATGCCAATTGTGGCAATGGGTTTATGATAAGGTCAAAGCTCGACACATCGTAACAAATATCGAATTGTGAATGCTGTACCCGAACAAAGATGGTCTCGTTCAAACCGGTGTTTCGGTAGTCGGTTTTTGAAATGGCATTTTCATTGTTCAAAGCATCCAATTCAGAACTATGGTAACTCACTTGATAGGTATTGGGGTCTTGTCCGTTCAAGATTTCAATATCCTTTTGGGAGAGGTCAAAGCCGTAGCTTCCCGTTCCGTCCACATCACAGATGACAATGGCGCTGGGGGGGAAAGTGGTCGGGGTATCAAAAACTTCAAGCTGAAAGCTGCCTATGTCAAAACAATGGGGGTTCAAGGGGTTTTCCAACCGAAAATAAAGGGTCTGGGGGTTGACGGTATTCTGAAAAGTACCTGCGATGGGGTTTTGGGCCATTTCAGCATCTTGTTGGCTCGTATAAAAACCAATGTCGGCCCCACTGGCCATGGCCAAAATCTCATTGGCCTTTTCGTTAAGATCAAAGCCGTATGTTCCATCATTGTCATCGTCACAGACCTGCCAATCGGCAACGGTCTGCGCCATCGGCGTATCAAAAACGGTCAGCTCGAACGAGGTGGTATCGAAACAGGAAGTATCGGAGGCATTGGCGACCCTCACGTAAATGGTGGTCTGATAGGCGGTACTTGAATAATCAGTGGGTAACGGGTCGGTATTCGCGTCGGCATCTGTTTCTGATTCATGATACGAGATCACGAGGTTTGCCGGATTTTGAGTGCCTACGATTTCCGGTTCAGCCTGTGTCAAATCAAAACTGGCCTGCCCATCGTTATCGTCGTCACAGACTTCCAAATCGGTAGGGGTATTGGCCGTGACCCCTTCTAGGACCTCAATGCTAAAGCTCCCCGTTCTAAAGCAAGTGGTATGAGTACTGTTCTGGAATCGAAAGAATACTTCCTCTACGGCCAGCGTGTTGGTATAATTGTCGGGAAGTGGATTCGTGCCGGCATCGGCATCAGTCTGGGTCGCGAAATACTGGATATCGAAAAGGGTCTCATCTTGGCCATTGTAAATCTCCACATCTTTTAGGGTCAGGTCAAAGGTAAACCGCCCATCCAGATCATCATCACATACCACCCAATCGGTAACCACGTCCACTAAAGGAGCCTGGCGGGCCACCACATCAAATTGGGTGGTGTCGTAGCATAGGCTGTTGTTTGTATTGGAGACCCGAACAAATACGGTGGTGGTACCATAGTCGAAAGAATGGATTGGTTCTAAGGCATTGGTATTATTGTCCGCATCTATTTGGGTCAAAAAATAAGAAACGGTTACCGCACTTGGGTCTTGTGCACCCAATACCGTTGGGTCAAAAGAAGGTAGATCTAGATTGTAACTGCCATAAGAAGTACAGCCCAATATGTCCCCAGGGGTATTTGCTGTTGGGGTATCATAAATCGTAATTTCTTTGGTCTCCAATTTGGTATCTGATGCGGTGTCAATGGTCACCTCAACAGTATAAGTACCCGGGGCCAAATAGGTATGTGTTGGATTTTCCAATGTTGAGGTGTTGCCATCACCAAAATCCCAAGAAATGCTGGTAATGGGATCGCTTGAGCTTACCGAAAACTCCGTGGCATCACCCAAGCAGAAATTCTCTGCGGTCAAACCCACAATAAAAAAAGACTGAATAAAGGGGGGTAAACCCAACCTACCAGATGTGCCTGGTGCCAACGTTACTCCATTGCCCACATAGTTACAAGCTAAACCAGCTGCATTCGGGTTATTGATGACCCCTAGGTAGGTTTGGTTTAATCTTGTAATATATATTTTTCCATCAATGGCCAATTGCATAGCCGAAATATCTACAGGGTCTTGAATACCAGTGATTTCGACTTTTGAGTTGAAAATATCCGTTTGGTTATAATTGGTAAGATCATATTGATGAATTGTTTGAATAAACTGAGATGGAAAAGTAAACAATGAGTTAGGTACATAAAGTTTACGACTATCTGACGAAAATTCCGCTCCATAAAATAAATATCTTGAAACAGATGGATCGTTAGTGTAAGATGGGGTGAGCAGTATAGGGTTTGAGAATACCCCGGTGGTATCGTCAAATTGTAAAATTTCGACGTTATCCCTGCTTGCCATGACCACGGTACTTCCATCTGGTGAGACTTTCATATATCCTGAACTACCAATACCATTTGCTACAAAGGGATAATTAAAGCCTGCTGCTGTAATTACAGGTGTGGCTACCAAACCCGTCGGGGTCACTAGATAGGCCAAAAACTCATTATTGCCAAAACGATGGGCCAACACCCAAATATCCGTACCATTGGCATGTGATACTGCGGTCAACTTTTCTAATACAGGGGTGGCCAATGGAACATTTTTGGTGGTAACATCACCTAAACCACCATTTAAGGACATATCTACAAGACTATATTGTAACCCTTCTGGTTGCCCAGAATCGTGTACCGTAAATACATAATAGACATTAGGATTGCCTGGTGTAGGTACAATAATGCCTGATTGAGTACTAGAAACGTCTCCATTTAAACCTGTTCCATTGGGCATGGGTACATGATTACGGCTCCAAATAGTGCTACCGTCGGTATAGAACAATAGGTTGCCATTAAAATCGGAAATCGTTGCACAGCCTTCTTGGGTGACCAAGGCACCGTCATTGAGGGGAACAGGAGCTCCCGTATTAAAATCAAGGCCCGCGTTTTCACCAAAATACCAAATGGCCGCTTCTTTTTGGGAGAAACAAAAAGTGCATAACAACAAAAATGTAAAAAGTAGGGTTTTTCTCAAAAATCTATGGTTGTGTTACTACAAAGTAAGACTTCTCGTTTAGAAATAAAATATTTTTAGATAAAGTGAGCTATAAACCTTTGGTTTCTGTAAAGATATCCACTCTTTACATAGCACCTACTAGCTATTAAAAACGATACCCTGCCCCAAACTTTAGCAATATGCCCCTACTGGTAAAACTTTCATCACCTTGGGCAGCGGTGCTTCTATCAATGTCGGCCCAATCAAATTGAGCAATGACAAAAAGTGAATCTAAAATGTCATAAGAAGTCCCGATATTCAAAATAAGGCCTTCAAAGGTGTTTTTGACTTGCATCACGCCAATGGCCATGCTGTTATCATTCTCTTCCAAAGAATTTATACCATAGCCTACGCCAACTATAGGTCTAAAAGCACCTTCATTACCTAATGGGAACTCCGCAAACAAGCGTGGGTATATTAATGTGCCGTTCAAGTTTTCATTAACTATCTCAGGATTATCAAGCCCTAATAAGCTAAGGTTTGCAGAAACACCAATTTGTATCATATTAAAATCTAGAAAACGGTACTGCGCCCCAATATCAACATAGCCTGTATAGGCCTCCAAAAAATTATCTCCTACCGTTATAGGGTAAGACAATGTTGCACTAAATTTATGGTCTTGTGCAAGAACTGAATTCATAATCAGCACCAAAAAAATGGTTGTTGTTAAATTTTTCATATTGTTGGTTTAATTAAAATTTGGGATAACAAAGCATAAGCAATTACAATTTAGTATTTTCAAAATAGGTGTTTTAAATCTTTCTATCTAATCTATTATACTTTTAACCATTTCTCAAATGCTAAAGGCGCTACTCAGGATTCAAGAGTTTAAAGAAGCGGGCTTTATTCCTTAGATATTATCATTTACCCTTATCATCAATGGCCAAAAAATTATAAGGAGTATATGTCGAACAGCTACTGAATAATACATTCAAGTATGGTCCACACTATAATTACATTTCTCCAAAGTACCCCAAGCTATATTGAAAGCGTTTTTCAAAGAATTATTCCTGATACTATTTTTATCTATTATATGAACACTCACAGGAAATTGTTTTAGTCTTTTTAATCTTCTACTTAACCAAGTTCTATTTACTAAAATAATTTCCCCATAAATATGTAGTTTGCCATTGTACCAAACAGTAATTTTATCTTCAAGAACGCAACTAAGGCATGTTTTACCATCAATTTTTGTATGACTATATTTAAGAATTTTATGATTTTTTTTTAAAAAATCAAATTCACTTGATTTAATACAGAGTTTTTGCATATTCAAAATTAATTTTCTATTCTAAAGCCATTAAAATGAGTCAATCTTACATTTTCCGGATAAGCTCTTACTTCAGGGACTAGTCTTCCAAAATTTCCATGATAAGGAGCTGCCGGTTTAAGATGTAGAATATGTCTTAATTCAACTGTCCCCCTGACTTGGAAGGCTGAAGTATTCCAATCTGGTAATCCAGATAGATTTCTATACGTTGATCCGTAAATTCGTGGATTTACTAAACTCCAGTATTCTCCCGAAGCAGTAGAGATTCCGCCCCCAAATCTCCTATAAACAGGAACTCTTAGGGAACCCAATTTAGGAATTCCATAACCAGTTCCTATACTTAATGCAATATCTGGCGAACTATATCCAACTGTATATGACCAATCGTATAATGTCATATTAGACATCCCATCTATTGTCCTATTTCCTAAGAAATAATATAAGTTCCCACCTCCTGAAGCAACAAAATCATTAAGTAACAAATCAAAGGAATTTATTGAGTTGGCAGTGCCTTGAAGTGTTCTATCAATCGGGCTTTCAAGAAAACTAAAAGCGTCATACATTCTTTGATTAAGACCATCCTCAAGTTCACCAGTAACATCAAAATAAGCTTTGGCCATGCTTTGCGCCATTGTTCTTTGTCCTAAAACAGGAGCACTAATAGTAAAATCTAACCCTACTAGGCCTTTATGACCTTTACTTTTATTCACACCAAATATTTCTACTCCATCTAGCTCATTATATGTATCCGTTTTCCAATCATCACAACAATCTTGGGTCATACCTCCATCTGGATCCGTTAATGAAATTAGATTATTCCCCATTCCTAAATAAGGAGAGCTGAATTCTCCAAAAGGATCAGTCGTCAACCACCTCCCAATACGATTATCCCATAATCTCAACTGAAATGCCTCTTTATTTGTTTCAGCATCTTTCTCTTGCCCCTGAAAGGAATACCTGTAATCACCTATAATATTTCTGCCTGGCATTGGCATCCCGAATGGATAATAGTCAGTAAAAGCGTTTCCTTGAGCATTAGCTCCATTTTTTTGAAATACCGCTCGTACATTACCCAAATGATCTGTAAGTTCATATACATAGTTTTTCGTGTTGTTGGCAGCAGTATAAGCTACGCCAATACGACCAATTCCATAAACTGGCATTTCCGTTACATTTATAGAGCCTAATATATCATTATATACTGCCAATACTTGTCCGTTTATATCATGAACGTAGTACGTATTGTAACTAGATTCTCCATTACTATTAAAGGTTTCTTTCCGAAAACGAATATTACGGTCTTTATAATAGAACTTAACAACAGGTAAGCCTCCCTTTTTTACTTCAGTAACCAAACCGCTAGTGTTATACACATAGTCCACATCTTCCGAATTATTACGAATCAATTGCCCAATACTATTGTATTGATAATTATTTGCAGCTTGCCCATCAATATCTTCCGCATCCGCATTACTTGCTACCGCATCTGCTACCTGTACCAACTGGTTGGGGCCGTCCTGAGCATTTGTTTTATAGCTATAGGTCAATTCATCCATGGCATTAGCACCATTTTGGGATCCTTTATTACGATTTAGGGTTACAATATTACCATTGGCATCATAGGTAATGTTACTGACATCGTAATCCCCGTCCATAATGCTACCACCGCCATTCTCGTCAATACGCACGGTCACTGAGCTCCCCGTTTGTGCATGAAAGCCTGTGGTTAAAGCATAACTATTGGTAGCTTCTAAAACATCAGTCTGTCCATTGGCATACTGTGCAGCGCTGCTGTCGTCTGCCAGCAAACCACCAGTACCCACCGCTGACCCAGATGGGTCAAAATTTGCGGTGCTCAAACTTACATTTTATAATAATCCCCTATTATTTAATTAAAGCGATTTTAAATAGCTAACTAATTTTAATTTTCTATCCTTTAGATTTAATCATTGTGTATAACAAAAAGACAAGGTCAAAAAAAATAAATAAGATAAGAGCAATCTTCTTATTAGTTTCAATTTCATAATTCCTAATATCATCTAAAGAAAATTTTTTATCAAAATGGAAAAGTAAAATGAAATACAAGGTAAAGTATAATATAATTACCCAAACAATATTTGTATCGTAAAAAAGACTTGTATACACATAAATGTTTATTGTGATAAGAAACGTCAGTACATAAGTTGAATAATATAACCAATTGTCATTTTTCAGCATTCCCAACCTAATATAAATTTTGGAAAAAAAAACAAAAAAATCAGTTAAGCTCATCTTCAAATCTTATGTTTTCAATTTTATGCATTCGAATATGAGTTTTCGTATTATCCAATCGTATTGTTCTTGAATGACGTATTTGTTCATCGTATGGTATGGGTATATTAATATGCCGCTCAAGTTTTAATTGGCCATCTCAGGATTATCAGGCCCTAAAGGGCTAAGGTTTGCAGAAACACCAATTTGTACCATATTAAAATCTAGAAAACGGTACTGCGCCCCAATATCAACATAACCTGTATAGGCTTCCAAAAAATTGTCGCCTATGGGTAAAGGGTAAGACAATGTTGTACTAAATTTTTTGTCTTGAGCTAGATTAGCATTAGTAATACAATTAAAATCGTCCATTTTTTCATAAGTCTCTTTTATTTAGTCCTTCGAATACAAAATCAATTATTATTTTGGGATAAGATTAATTCATTTTTTTGAACGAAAAAATACCAAAAAAAAGCGGTACTTTCATACCTTTCTAAATCCTCTATATATGCAGGTTCTATAATCTTTATTTTCGACAAAACATCAAAGGTGACCTGCTCTAAGTAATGATTATTTGACTTAATTTCTAAAATTGAAGTCGTTCCATCAACATTTATTCTAATACCAATGTTAAGAGTGTCCTGCAACAAATTTAAGTTTCTATTCTTGGCCTCATTTAAAATCAATTCGTTAATATAGTCCTTAAGGCAAGCCTCAGAATGGTTCTCCTTACATTCAGATATAAAAGGTATTTCAGATTTATTTTTGAAGTTCAATTTTTCATATAAATTGCTGTTTCTGTTATCTTTATTTACTTTAAAAATACATGAATTGAAAACTAGGCAAATGAGGGCTAACAACTTAAAATATTTCATATTTCAAAAGATTATTAACTTAAATAAAATAAATGCCAAGTATGTAATTGTAAGAATAATGTTTTAGGTTATTGAATCTTTTCCTCCTTTACAATATTTTTTATGAATATCGGAATGACAATTTATAGAAATACTAAAAGAATTGCCTTTAATTCAAACTCTAAATGAACTCTCTCGTGTTTAATTTAGATTAAATTGTTCCAATTTTTGAAGTTCGATTTTGACTTTATTTTCCCAATCTTCTAATATTCTACAAAATTCACTTCTATCCTTTGAATCCCATGGTTTGCCTCTTAAAGGAGAATATTCATAAGATACCGCATCGAATCTATTATTCATGGTACGAATTTCTTTCATGTTCTTATTTATAATATCTAAGTAATTTTGTCTAATATTATTATTGGTTTGATATAATCCAATAAATTCTTTTCTCATCTTTCTTGCGAATAATTCACCAATATCAAAATGAACCTGTTCATGCCTCAATACTAAACTATCTAATTGGACAATCCAAGAATTCAATTTTTCAAAACTTGCAATTGGAGGGGAAACCCTCCCATTGGATAGAAATTTGTAATCAAATACAATACTTGAATTTGCAGCAAGCATACTATTCTGGTAGAATTCTTGTCCTTGTGTCTTTTTAAAATCATTGAATCCCAACTTGTTATTAGATGACCAATAAATTAAATCATCATTTTGCGCATTTAATGAAATCAAAAAACACAATACAAAAGAGTAAAAAATATAATATTTTAATTTTACACAATTAATCATTTTTCAATGGTATAATAGTAATAATATTTAAACTGCTGTCACCAAAAAAAGTGCCTTTAGAGGGGTCTAATCTGTTATGAAACCCCCGATGTACTCTATTCGGACTTATTCCTAATTTTTTCAATTTTCGTGCCAAATTATGATGCCTAGTTTGATATTCCTTTCTTTGCCATTGAATAAGGTTAACGGTCACCCTTTCTCCTAAAACCTTGTCTTTTCTTGTTAATAATCTTGGAAAATCAATCCTGACTGTACTTCCGGGGTTACTAGATAAAAGGCTGGCAATAGCGGGTATCTCACCATCTGGATCATAAATTGTATTTGAATAACTTTTTTCCCAAAGAGCCCCCTTGTTCCATACTACTCTTGCTCCAGGGAATGTTAATCCGGTTCTAAAAGAAAGTGCACTTTCTATTCTATCTGATTTTAAATTTTGTTCTAATAGTAATTCACCTGAAATCGTAAGGCCTTTAAGCACCAAACTATTTGTCAAAGTTGGAGTTTTATTGAGTCGAGATCTCCTATTTTGAACATATCTAGGCCCTCCCTGACGTTGCATCCATCTTTTATACCTGCGAGTATTCTTTTTTAAGGGCCTCATTCTACTAAAGTTCTTATGCCAAAAGTTTGATATTCCATTACCTATTTTCTTTAAAAACCTACCTAATCCGGTTCTAGGAGGTCTTGCAAATCCACCATCTGGATCAATCATACTTATAGGATTATTACCCATTCCGAGGTATGGACTAGAGTACTGTCCTGCGGGATCCGTTGTAAGCCACCTTCCAATTCGACTGTCCCACAGCCGTAGTTCAAATGCTTCATTGCCCGTTTCAAAATCTTTTTCCTGCCCTTGGAAGGCATACCTGTAATCCCCGGTAACATTTCTTCCCGGCATTTGCATTCCAAAGGGATAATAATCGGTATAAGCATCGGCATCACCGTTGTTTGCCCCATTTTTAGTAAACACTGCCCGTACATTACCTAAATGATCCGTCAATTCATAGATATAATTTTTGGTGTTCCCCGTACTGTTATAGGCTACTGCAACTCGACTATTACCATATACCGGTTGCTCTGCCAAGTCGATTGAACCTGAAAAATCATTATAGATGGCCATAACCTGACCAGCGACATCGCGCACATAATAGGTGTTGTAAAATGAAAAGCCCTCACCGTCAAAAGTTTCTTTACGTATGCGATGGTTACGGTCATTATAATAAAATTTTACCGTTGTCAAACCACCTTTTTTGACTTCCGTAACCAAACCAGTGGTATTGTAGCTATAATCAACATCTTCAGCATTATTCCGAATCAATTGCCCTATAGCATTATAGACATAATTATTGGTGCCTTGCGAATCGATATCTTCAGCATCCGCATTACTCGCAATCCCATCGGCTACCTGTACCAATTGGTTGGGGCCGTCTTGTGGAGTTGTTTTATAGGTATAAGCCAATTCATCCATGGCATTAGCACCATTTTGGGATCCTTTATTACGATTTAGGGTTACAATATTACCATTAGCATCATAGGTAATGTTACTGACATCATAATCCCCGTCCATGATGCTACCACCGCCATTCTCGTCAATACGCACGGTCACTGAGCTCCCCGTTTGTGCATGAAAGCCTGTGGTTAAAGCATAACTATTGGTAGCTTCTAAAACATCAGTCTGTCCATTGGCATACTGTGCAGCGCTGCTGTCGTCTGCCAGCAAACCACCAGTACCCACCGCTGACCCAGATGGGTCAAAATTGGCCCCAGTTAACCAATCATTACGGTTATATTCATACACATATTGGCTTTCCGATGTATTGGGGTTGGTATTGTTCCAACGTATACTTTTGATATTGCCATTTAAGCGGTCGGAACCATAGGTAGTCTGGTTAATATTCGGCGCACTACGTTTGTAATCGTCTGGATGATAATCTAGCTGCATCCCAAAAAGGTCATTAGCATCTTGGCCAGGGTCATCCATTGCACTAAGGCTAGGGTGGTTGATACCCTTTAATTGCCCTTGTAAATTATACACATAATCCATACCCTGCGTGCCGCCAGCCAGCTCAGTCCGTTTTAAAGCACCTGTTTCATAATAAGTGTAATTTGCATTTTCTTCAAAAGTGATTCCATCAGCTGATGTCTCTACCATAGCCAATTGGTCATTGTTATCATAGCCATAGCGATGTATAAACTGATCGGCTTGTTCTTTTTGGTAAATGACCTTAGTTACCAAGCCTTCTACTGGATCATATTCATAATCTATCGTTTTTACGCCAAGCCCATTAATCCGCTGGACCAACCATTTGACCCTGCCATAAACATCATAAGCATACCAGGTTTCGGCTTGGTCATTTGCCGTATGGGTCACATTACCCGCCACAAAACTTTGTGTAGGGTATTGACTGGCTCTTGCGCCAAGTGCAGTTGCCAAAGCGGTATCGTCAGCACTATCATAGGTGGTAAGTTGCTGTTCTTTTTTAGCACCTGTTGGGCTTGCGCCATTATCTGGGTCACTACCATTAAATGCCGTACTGATGACCACCCCACTTTCTATAGGCCTGCCAAAAGTATCGTAATTGGTATAGGAGAACTCGCCCAAGGCCAATTGTTTGCTATTTTGTGAAAAACGTATTTGTCCATCTTCACGGTATTTGAATTCTGCGGTACCCTCATCTGGGCTGGTAGTACGAATTAATTGCCCTAAGGTATTGTATTCAAAGGTTGTTGCCGGTTTCTGGGCTTTGGTCGCGCCCAACGGCTGATAGGTTGCCACCAGACGATCCGCCTCGTCATATTCGTTTAAGGTGTAGTCGTAATAGTTGACCCTATAGGTTACGGTTATGCTGTTGGGCGTATAATTTTCTAAATCTTTTACGGCAATACGATAAAAGCCACTTGGTAAGGATGAAAATGGCGTTAACAATTTGGTGTCGCCAATTAAGCTATAGACATCCAAAGCAGTGTTATTGGAAGTGCTTATTCCGGTAATTCCCTCAGGGATGTGAATATCAACAAAACCCTGTTCCGGTATGGCTAAAGTAAGTGGCGATGAAGTTTGACCTTCAACACCACTTCGTGCCGCTGCCAGTACCTTGCCATCGGTATCCGTAAAGACCACATTTTCTACCCCGTGTACGTCACGTGAAACCGTTTTGGTGGTTTCAATACCATTGTACTGTGTTTCGCCAAAGGCTGGGTTTAGTGCCAACTCACCGGAGGCTTTCATAGAAAAAGCATACGATTGGGGCCATATGCCATTTACTTTATTGCCACCCATAGTCCGTAATACCGTACCTGGGTTCAGATTGCTATAGACACTTTTTGAAAAGGGATAATCGGTAACATCTTGGTAAGGCTCCCTAGTATTGTTCTCACTGTAATACCAACCTAAAGTCGTGGGCGCATCCCCCACTGGGTTGGGGTCATTACCATTTGCCCCATCATAGTCTGACAAGTCATATTCCGTACTGTTGTTGGTTCTTTTTATAAAGCCATCCTTAAACTGATATATCAAACCTTCACGTACAGGCGAAGATAAGGTCTGTAGGGCCGTTCTGCCATATTCGTCATACAAAGTGGCACTGGCCCAGATAGAATCTGATTTCACATCGTAGGCCTGGGTTTGTTCTAACTTACCCAATTCATCATAATACGCTTTGTTCGAGACTTTAACGTTTCCGGCTAAATCATAGACCCAAGTGGTCACCGTATTTCTATTTTCTGGTTCCAAACCTGGCGGGCAACCCGAGTTCTCGACATTACCTGCTTGGTTCGGGCATAAATCATCATTGTTATCCACGTAGTTACCACCGGGATCATCACAAGATAATAAGGGGGAACCAAAGGCGTCACCTAAGCCATCACCATCAGAATCGGTATACCATTCGGTTGGTGTAAATGGAGTAATCGTTATACTTTCTGTAATATAGTTACCACAGTTAGGGTCCCTAACTGAAACTTCATACGTCCAAGTGTTATTTGCTAAGGGACTAACCATAATACTTTCAGTGGTAGCTCCGGTGTTCCATTCCACATTTGAAAATGTGGTTCCGTTCGTTGTTGCGACGGTAAGTGTAACTGGGGTTCCTGCACAGATATTGGCTAGGTCTTGATCTGCTGTAATCTCAATTTCAATATCAGTTGCTGGTATAATAGTAATAGGGTCACCCATTTGTTGGGTCCCGCAACTGCCCCCGTCATTTGCAACAACGGTATAGGTGCCCGTGGTATCAACCGTCCAATCCACGCGTTCACTAAATTGGGTGCCTGGTTTTGTAACCGGGAAACCACCATCCCTATATAGTGTGTAATTAACTCCGTCCTGTGATCTAGGAATATACAATATACTTGAACCACCAACGCACAGTTGTTCATCACCAGATTCTACTTGAAGTGCGTAAATCGATGGTCCGCTATTTGCTGTTACTGTTGTGGATAAAGTTATGTTATCACCACATTGACTGGTCACCAATACCGAAACCGTGGCCGTATTACCAAAACCAAAATTAGCGGCCCAGTCCACTGTGGCATTTCTACCTGAACCTGATATGGTAGAACTACCGGCATTACTAACACTCCAATTGGAATACGTATTTGTTGAATTTCCGCCGGTTACATTAAAGTTCCAACTGTCAACACCTGAACATCTTGTTGAACCGTTTGGGTTGTTTAAATCTAGATTACTACCCAGACCCTGACTCACGGTCAAAGAAACCGAATTACCCTGTGGGCTTACACCGCAACTATTGCTAGGATCTTCTGCAGTGGCATAATAGGTTCCACCAACGTTAGGAGCATAGGGGAAATCAACACTCCCAAATTGACTGGGGATTGAAGCAGTAAAACTAGATATCGCTGTTCCATTTCCAACCCTGTACAATGTATAGGTAAACCCGTCTTGACCATTGCCAATACTTATTGTTGCCTGATCATCATCACATATTGCCGTGTTGTCAATGCTAATTACGGGTGGCGAAGGTGCACTGTCGGTATTAACAACCGAATTTAGCGTGGTCATATCACCACACTGGCTGGTTACCTCTACGGAAATGGTTGAAGTGCCGCTTGCAGTTGGTGACCAATTCACGGTGATGTTCCTACCCGAGCCTGAAATCGTTCCGCCCCCACTAATGGACCAATCATAACTGTTCGTGCCTGAACCTCCGTTCAACCTAAAATCGGTTGAGCCGGAACCTTGACATCTGGTGGGGCCATCCAGGTTTTCCAACGCGATTCCAGAACCCAAACCTTGGTTTACTGTTAAACTCACAGAATCACTTTGTGGGCTTATACCACAACTGTTACTAGGGTTTTCAGCAGTGACATAGTAGGTATCCTCTATACTAATGCTACTACTAATTATAAAACTACCAAAACCACTGGCCGTTGTTTGTCCCATAGAAATACCACTGCCTCGATACAATCTATAAATATGTCCATTAATACCATTGACTACACTAATTGCCGTTTGTTCATCGTTACAAATAGTAACATCGTTAATACTGATAACGGGTTTTGAAGGTGAACTATTCGTTGTAACTGTTGTGCTTCGTGTAGTTGTATCGCCACATTGGCTGGTTACTTCTACCGAAATTGTCGAGGTACCACTTGTTGTTGGTAACCAATTCACGGTGATGTTCCTACCCGAGCCTGAAATCGTTCCGCCTCCACTAATGGACCAATCATAACTGTTCGTTCCGGAACCTCCGTTCAACCTGAAATCGGTTGAGCCGGAACCCTGACATCTGGTGGGACTATCCAGGTTTTCCAACTCGATTCCAGAACCTAGTCCTTGGTTTACAGTTAAAGAAACTGAATTACTCTGGGGACTGTCTCCACAGCTATTACTTGGGTCTTCCACTATGACGTAATACGTACCAGCGGTAGACACCGTGTTCCAGTCTATCAACTGACCAAAACCAGCTGCAGTCTCCTGAGCGATATAAGTACCGTTACGGTATAATTTATAGATATTTCCCTGAACGGTATTCGTCGTCCGTACCCTAGTGGTCTCGCCACTGCAAATCGTAGCATTATTGATACTTATGGTTGTTGCCGACGGGGCACTATCTGTAGTAACCGTTGTGCTGCGTGTGGTTGTATCGCCACATTGGCTTGTTATTTCTACTGAAATTGTAGAAGTGCCACTTGCAGTTGGTGACCAATTCACGGTGATGTTCCTACCCGATCCTGAAATCGTTCCGCCCCCACTAATGGACCAATCGTAACTGTTCGTGCCTGAGCCTCCGTTCAATCTAAAATCTGTAGTACCAGAACCCTGACATCTAGTTGAATTATCAAGATTTTCCAATGTTATTCCAGAACCTAGTCCTTGGTTTACAGTTAAAGAAACTGAATTACTTTGTGGGCTATCGCCACAGTTTCCGCCTGGATCTTCTACTATGACGTAATACGTACCCGCAGTGGACAACGTGTTCCAGTCTATCAATTGACCAAAACCAGTTGCAGTCTCCTGAGCAATATAAGTACCGTTACGGTATAATTTATAGATATTTCCCTGAACGGTATTCGTCGTCCGTACCCTAGTGGTCTCGCCACTGCAAATCGTAGCATTATTGATACTGATTGATGTAGCCGAAGGAGGGCTTTCTACTGTTACAAACCTGCTTGCACTAGAACTGCTACTATTCGGTCCGTTGGCAGTAACACTTACTGTTGCCGTGCCAGAAAAACTACTACTCCAAGATATCGTACCGGAACTATTGATACTACCGGCTGATGTGGGGCTAAGTGACCAAGAATAGCTAGTGGCATTCGATGCGCTTGCATTGTAATCAGTTGTGCCGCCACCCTTGCAACGAAACGTAGGCCCCGATGTAATACTGACCTGACCTACCACAGTACCGTTAACCGTGAAATTTTTGGTCAGATAAGTGGAATTAAATGAACTGTTCAGTACAGTTGCCCTTATTTGCCCTGATCCAATGGAAGTAAATCGGATACTTACATTTGTGGAGCCTTGACCTGAAACAATGGTACTGCTCAAGCTGGTTGTACTCCATTGGGTATTCACTATGTTGCCGCCACCACTATTGGATATTGAAAAACTTTTGGTCTCATTGATATTTGCGCTGCTAGGACCACTAATCGAAAATTGTGCATGGAAAGAGAAACTAACACAAAATAAGAGTAGTGGTAAAAGAATGTTTTTGTTGATTATTTGTGGTCTTTTCATGTGCTCGATTATTGCAATTTGGAAAAATATAATTCTGGAAAAAGCTGCCTATTTTCCGTACTGATATCGGGTGGAGCCAATAACAAAAGATTGGTGTTGGTGAGCCCGCCAATTTCATAAGTTGTTGTAGCGCCGTTGGCCTCGATAATATTAAGAAGGTTGCCCTGAACCTGCCATTGCCCTGTAAACTGTTGGCCTGTTGCCAGTAAAATAGACGCAGTACCATTGGCCCCAAAATACATTTGTCTACCAGAATAAAAGGATTGCACATGGCTTTGCAAATCTGACGAGGTACTAAGTTCATTTTTTATGTCACTTGCCATTTTATCGATTGACTGAGGAACTTGAAATACCCATGTACCCAATAAATCATTTGCTCCCGAGTTTCCTTGAGTATGACCAATAGCGACAAACATCAAGAAAATAAATAGTGTTATATGTTTCAAAAATTTAATTTGTTTCATAATCATCGATTCATTTTATTTTCTAAAGTCTTAGTTTGTTGGTGTTTTGTACGTATATCTGTGCTGACTGACTTTTTTAAATCCACCTGAACCAGTTCCATTGAAATCAGCAACTTCAGAATAGGTACTTGTAAGTCTACCGGCTTGGTCGTATTCATATCGGGTGGCCATATTGTTGCTTCCAATAATATGCGTGAGTTCATCCCATTGATTATATACATATGAAGTCATTGATGCGGTTATGGGATGTAGTCTAAAATCATCTAGAATAACTGTAGTGCCCGTTGAAGTAAGGTTTATGGATTGACTTCCATTAATGTCAAAATAAAAATTGAGTTGTACCCATTCCCCAGCGCGAACTAATTCATCTTCATTGAAGGTTACCGTAGATCCGCCCACATTCAACCTTACATTTTGATGAGTGTTCTCCTTAGCCCAAACAGAAGCCTTATACTTATTGGTGTTGCCTTCTGTTGCACTTACCACAAAGGCTGTCTGACCTGAAGAAACTTCTAGCGCATAAGCTCCAGTATGCGCATCTGTATTTATTCGTGCTGCCGTACCCTTGGTGACGTGCCCACCGAAAGAAGATCCACTTAAATCTTCAGCACCCGAATAAAACATTTCATTATACGCCGCATTTGATGTAGCCAAAATCTTTTTATTATCATCACCCATTTTAGTGGCAATATAATTACCATTGATATCTACAATCTCAAGAGGATTGGACCAATGATCATAACGGCTTGTTTCTGACACTTTTTGCCATTGCGAATTTGATTGCGAAGCCCCTAACCCCCAATTAAAGTCTGAACTCGTAATCGTAGTGCCGTAGGTACCGTTATTATCAACATCGTCTTTCCAAATGAAATTTTGATACTTGCGCCAAATACCATCATTTGTTGGATTGCCTAGACTACTATTATCATATACTGCTTGATTACGCCATGTATTTACAGACACAGCATTCGTAAACCATTGATTGTCAACATAAACATCACTTATAGTCATTGCCTTTTGGGTAAGCATATGTTTATTATTTAGGTTATCAACTTTACTCCCCATACTTGCATATTCTGTATAGGCGGGTACCTGTGTAGTACGAATTTGTGTGCCGTCTGCCCTTGTAGTCTCCGTAACTTGAAAAGCCCCTGTTTTTAAATCCGCATTAGAATATCGCTCGGTTTGTGTAAAACCACCACCAAGGGTTCTAACTTCATTTAGAACAGTCGAAAAATCTTCTTTTGACGAAATAGAAATATACCTATTCTTCAAACTTCGCCCATTGCCGTTATTGTCAGTAGTGAAAACAGATTTCATACTTTGAAATGCCTCTTTTATGGTACCTCTGCCAGGAATATTTTTGGCTGGAACATCTGGCCCTAAATAGCTATTTTCATAAAACTTCTGTGATTTAGATAATAATTGCCCCTCAACATTAAAAGTTTCCATGGATCGAAATTGTCCCGCTAAGGATGTATTTATTTTAAGGTCAATTGTCTTTGCATAGGCTTTATTTGTTGCGTCAAAATAATCACCATTACCATGATCGGTAACCCTAGATTTAAAAACAGTTACATCTTGGGGTTCTACTAAACCTGAGGTTGGGTTCATCACTTCGGATTCGTATTTCATTTCTAGGTTAGGATCAAAAAGGTCAAAGACAGGGTCTAGTGTATGAAAGCGATATCTTGTATTACCCAACTCATTACCATTAGTAGATACCGGAACCATAGTAACATATTCATACATCACCCCGGCCCCTGGTAATTCTGTTTGGTATGGGATAAACTTAATGCCATTTTCTGGCGCAAACGAGGTAATGCCCGAAGAGACATAATTTATATCGTTTTTATCACGAGCCGTACCAGGTTGATTGTAGTAATAGTTCGTTTTATATTCCCGCCCATTTTCATCTGAAATGGTAATGCTTTTTGCTCTTAGGCCGCCACCGTTTAAATCTGTAGGGACTTGAGTTGCTAATAATCTATATGACATTGTGTGGTGATCGGCTCCATCACCAACACTGTTTTCAAATTGACCTCTTGGTAAGGAAACGTGCTTATTACTTCCTTTTCCATTTTTATCAAACCATCTAAAAAATGGATCGACTACGGCATCAATACTACAATTTGTTGGTGAACTAGGACAAACAAAAAAACCATCATTTGGATTACCTCTTTCCAATCTAAGAATTAAGGTGTTGTCGGTAGTAATATCATGAACAAAAATATTCTCCAAAAACTGGTTGCCTAAATCAACACCTCCACCTTTATCTTCGGAGAACAAACCGTTATCAAAAGTTCTAAAAAGCCATAAATCTAAATATACTCTGTCATTAACTTTAAAATAGTCATTAAAATTTACTATTAAATTTGAGTTAATATTGTCTTGGTTCTTTATCGAAACATAATGATCATCATAAGCTGGCACATCATTGCCTGCGCCCCTTACTGCAAATTGTAAATTATCTTGCCATAGTTTTCTAGAAAAGGCCTCTTGGTAATAATCGTCTTCTTCATACTCAATCTTTATTTTACCACTGGTAGGAGTTGTGATTTCAGATAAACTCCAGTTGTCCGGGCCAAATCTTTCATAATCGGTACTGCCGTACACTTGTTCTGCAACTTGTTTTTCATCAATAAAACCCCAGGCATCTTTTGCTTGACCCGGTAAAAAATCACCTTCATTGGCTTTTTCGAAAATCATACCTGCGGGGTATTCCATTTCATTCTTATAGCTAAAGCGATAGGGGGGCATGTAACCAAAATTATTCTTGCCCCTAAAGTACACCCCTTCAAGCGTGAGTCGTCCACTGCCCTCATTGCCACAACTAATGGAACTTGGCGAATTTTGTGCTAAACTGTAATTATAATTTAAGTCGACCACCTTAAAGGCTTGGGTATAGTCGAAATTGTTGAAATCCGTCACATCATATACATTCTGTTCTTGGTGTAGGGCATAAGTATACCCAAGGCCATAGGCATCACTAAAGCCGCCTTGCGCATTAAAGAATGGAGTCCAACTATTGACATCATCATCGTAGCCTGGAAAACAAGTGGCATCCGCTAATGATAGCGAAGGATTATTATTTTTATTTAATGGTGTTCCATTGTTTTCAACCACCACAATTTTATCAAGAAGTAATTGGTATTCCCTTTTGTACGAAATATTTTCCTGTACCCTGATATCGGTAGGTGTGGTGAAATCAGAATCATTTTCCACATTGGTAGTTCCGTTGAAAGAGTATTTGTAAATGGAGGGGTCGGCAACGGTTTGGAAATCATTTTCGCCAACCGCCCCAGTGCTGTCATATCGAATGTCTTTTACGAAATACGCAATATGTTCCCGTGTCACTATTTTATCTAAATAATAGAGTTCTTTGCGCCCATATTGGTAATTTCCAAAGTCTTTATCCTCAATTTCACCAGCAAGGTTGGTGTTGTATTTTTTGCCTTTATAAGGTGATCGCCAGACATAACCCTCTGACCATTTACCATGATCCAAACGTACCCAATAGCCATAATCATCTTCATCTGGTTGACCATCACTATTTGTATCTAGATAGTCTGGGCCAGTTATAGCCGTTAACAGCCAATGTGTTGCGTAAGGGGAGTACTGCCTTTTCTCATTGACATTGTTCTCGGAATTATCCTTAATTAAATTGCGTTCTACTTGTTCATAGTGGTATACCGGTAATGAATAATGGTAGGTTTTACCGTCAGCAGCTGTAATTTTATATGCGCCTATTCCATCAGCCGGCCAGTTTTGATAATCCGCATTTTCTGGTTCAATGATACCGGTGGTATTACCTGTAGCCAATTGTTGATTCGTAAAGACTTCAACAAAATTTGCTGATTGCTGTCTGTTGTTTTCAAAACTCACCCCGCCCAAATAGTCGTCAAGACTATTGGCCGTGGTATTCGAAATAGCGCTGTTCTGAATAGTGGTATTTTGAGTGAATTGCCCATTAAAATAAAACTTGATATCCGAAGAATTGTTTGCTAATGAAGTTCCGAAGGTCTTTGAACTTGAAGCTCCATTGTGGTAATACACTTCCATCTTCCGATTGGTATTGTCCGTATCCGTACCTTGATACCCAATACCAAATAGTGTAGCGTTTTCAAGTGTTTTAGGTTGAATAGTGCCGGTAATGCCCGTTGCGTTGACATTATAGGTATCATAACTGGCGAAACTAAAATTCACTTTTTCCCTTTCGCTTTGATAATCCGTAATAAATTCCTCTTCATATGAGGGGATGGCCTCTTCGTATAAATCGGTATAGACATATCTATTTTGTTGATCAGTAAAGTCACCTAAAGAAACACCTGCATTGGCGTCACCGGCGTATAATGCTCCGTATCCAAATTTTGGATAACCTTTGTCCAATGAATAGGTCACTTTTCTCTTTCCGAAACCAAAAGAAAAAATACCCAGTTGTATCGGCACATAAAATCCTTTGCTAGAAATATCATAATCACCAGAGGAGAAATTGCTTTGGGAAACACTCGCACTACCTGCTTGTCCTTTATCATAAGAAGACCTATTGTTAAAACCAGCGGATAGGGAAACAGTGCCATCGGTTAAACTATAGCCTAAACTACCTTGGGCCCCACCATTTGACCTTGCCCCGACACCAATATTCGCCCCAACCCGAAAAGCGCCACCATTGACGTTACCTGATCCTGAAATTCCAATCGAGCCGCCATAGTTTCCTTTTCCCGCACCGATGCCGATACCTACACTGTAATTGCCATCGGTATCGATACTGGCAGTGGCAAAGGCTAAAGTAGCATATACGGAGCCTGAAAGACTCTTATTCGAACCCCAAGACATGCCCACACCGACCTCAGCGGCTTGACTGATACCAATGCCCACATTGACATTATAAAATGTTTCGGTTTCACTAAAGTTGATAAAGTCTAAAGACTTTCCGTTTTTCCAATCATCAGGAGTACCACTTACACTTCTGGAAATTGCCCCTGTATTTACATTCCAACCCAGACCAGTCCAGCTAGATTCCATGTCCAAGGGAACTCCTGCGTGATAGGCCAATGTAACGGGGAAACCATCCATGTCCAATAATGGCAATACATAACTGACGTCCCCACTTACCAAGTTCACCATGTCTGTGGCATCTACAGGTTCAAAACCGGCAGCCTCGGGCGCATTAGGCCCGTTGTTAGAGGCATAGATATAATTTACAGGAAGAATACTTTGTAAAAAAGTAACGACTAAAAAAATTGAAATTACCCTATGTGAAAATGTTGCTTTTTGCATATGTTCGGTCACTGTTTAATTGCAATTATTGTTATAATACTGCACTATTGCTTTTATTTCTTTTTTCTTGTATTCCTTGTCTTGGATTTTTTTCACCAATTTTGAACAATCTTGAAAAAAATCAGAAGCAGCTTGTTTGAAGTTTTTGCTGAATAATTTATCAGAACCCAGGTGGTAGGCGCTATTTTCATTTTCTCGTTTGATATATGAATTTTTGATTGCTATAAAATCACCACCCATATAAACTGGCCCGTTTGCACCCGTAGTTCCAGTATATATCGGTCTATGACTTTGATTGGTTTCAGTATATAAAGTAACCTTACCTTTCTCGACCAATTCCAAAACCTTGGGTTCATTCTTGCCTTTAATAGCAATCGCTTCATAAGTTTTATATTCTTTATTGTACGCTATTTGAATATGGTCCAATTCTGAAAACTTGTATTCTACGACCTTGGCTTTTTTGTCATCTTTAAATTTCACTATATTCTTATTGACCAACTTTGCATATCCAGTTTTTTGCTGACCGTTTTTAAAAACCAAAACGGCTTTGTTTTTTTGGGCATGGCCACTGAAAAAATTAAAAATCAGAGCCAATAAAACCAGCTGTAAATTCTTCATTATCTGAATCTTAATTTAGGTTCGTCTAGAAAACTTTTCGTGGGAATCTTAAAAGACACTTCGCCCGTACTTAAGCCGAAATCTTCAATGGTCAGAAAGCAATAATCCGCATCAAATAGTTTTACATCCCTATCAAAGACCAACACCATAGTACTATTATTGCCCATACCATAAGTTCTTGGATAGATATAGTCTAACAAAGGAAGTGTATCCCTGGATTTTGTAATGAAATGAATCTTGTCACCCATTCCGAAAACCATTTGCCTTACCTTATTCAAATAATCAGCCCTATCACCTTTATGTGTACTCAAAATATCTTTTCCCTCCCTTGAAATAGATAGATTAACATAGATGAAGTCTTGATACTTTTTTCTTATTGCGTCCAAATCCTGTTGGCTATAACCTATCTCATTTTCGTTATAAGCCATTAAATCGGTAGGTCTCAGAGTAATAGCGTATTCTACTTTATTAATGATTTTCGATTGAAACATTCCATTTTTTGGATTTATCATATAAGAAATAAGTTCTTCCTTTGTATCAAAAGTTCTATGGTTACAAGAGTAAATCGTTAGCAGACCAGCACTAACAATGATAAAAAATGAGATGTTCAAAAAACTAGTTTTCACCACGATAGCGATTATTTAGACCCTCTAACACTTTTGATGTTAGATTGGTAGATTCTTTTGCATACATGATGTTACCATTTCCCCCGGCACCAAAAATAATTGGGTAACCATTCTGTTTACCATATTCTTTTATGTAATCATTTATATCGTTAACAACTGTTTGGGTCATTTTTTGATTCTCTTCTTGAATTTGCTTTTGAATAGCCTGCTGGTAGTTATTTAGTTGTTGTTGTTTATTGGCCAATAATTCTTGCTGTAATTCTATCTCTTTTTTAGACATTTTTGGGCGCTCTTCTTCATATGTTTTCAATTCATTTTGCCAGTTTTTAGCTAAGCTGTCAATGTTGGCAGTTAACGTATTTGCCTTTTTGTCAAATAGTGTGCGCTCAATTTTCGTTCTTTCGTATCCTTCAATAAGTTCATTTACATCTACATAGGCTAAACCTGATTTGGATTGAGAGAAAAATATGGCTGTAATGGAAGCTAATAATGCAATAATTGCCAAGGGTAATGTTATTTTGCCCATATGATGAATATTATCGCTCATTTTGAAGTTTTTGTATTCTTGCTTCCAACCTTTCCATTTTTTTAGATAGTATAATATTTGTTTTCTTTTGACTTTGAAGTTCTTTTTGTTGTTGGATGGTATAGAGGGTCAACTCTTCAATCTTTTCGAGTAGAAGCTTGTCCATCTCTCCCAGTTGCACACCATTTGCCTCTACTTCGGTGGCAGAAGGGATATTGGGCAAATGCCCTTTTTCTTTGATGTGTTTTTCAATTTCCCTTAAAGCGGGCAGGTCATAACCTTCTTTGAAGACGTAGTCAGGCCAAGAACCGGATAGTTGAACTAAAACCTCTTCGGTAATTATTTTGCCATCAACCGCAAGTTTGTAGCCATTGGCTACGTTACCAGTACCAATACTAACATTACCATCCGTATAAAAGATATCGTTCCCATTTGCAGACCATAACGAACTACCACTTGTTGGCGGTGTTGGCACACCACCTGCGTCACTAAAAACAGGTCCAAAAAGGCCCCCGTCAAAACCGTTAGGACCCAAATCATTGGCCAACCCGTCATCAAAGGTATAATAGGCAAACAATCCAGTTTCGTTACCGTTCAGCGTGCCAGGAAGTTTGTTCAAATCCAATTCCGATGCATCAAGGGCACGGTTCCATATACGCACTTCAGAAATATCACCTTGATAGAAAATATTATTTTTATTCGCATTGTAACTTGAAGCTTCTGAGCCATCACCGATAATTCCGAAACGGGTCGTGGATTTCCCTAAAGAATTTCCACCATGCGGATTGGCAATTGAATTATCGAGAACACCATCAACATAAATGTGTTTGTCTACCCCGTCATATACTGCAGCGATATGATGCCATTCACCATCATTAACAGAGAGGTTTCCATAAAAATCGTTGATGGCCCCTGTTGCCGAATAGGTGCTGAATCCTACTCTTCCATCATCGCCCCTGACAAATAAATCATAAAAATCACTACGGTCGAAATCGACAATCGCCCAATTGGAATTATATCCCGAGCCGGTAAAACTAGTTCTTACCCAAGCCTCAACACTAACCTGGGGAACAGCATTGACTCCATTGTATGAGATCGGCAAAGCTATGTAGTCATTCGTGCCGTCAAATTGAAGGTAATCGTCTTGGGCCATTGAAAAATTAAAAGTGACCAGGACTATGGCAAAAGAAAATAAGCGTAAATTCTTCATCGTTTCTCTAAGGATTTATATTCGTTAAGTAGTTTTTCTATTGTTCGTTGTTGGTGGTCATTCTCTTTTTTCAATTGAATCACGTAAAGTGTCAACTGTTCGATTTTTTCTAGAAGTAATTTGTTCATCTCGCCTAATTGGATGCCATTTTTTTCAACTTCCTTGGCAGAGGGAATGTTGATGAGATGTCCTTTTTCTTTAATGTGGTTTTCCACTTCCCCTAAGGTAGGTAGGTCATAGCTAGCCTTAAACACATAGTCCGGCCAAGAACCAGAAGGTTGAACCAAAACCTCTTCGGTAATCAGTTTACCGTCTATTGCGACCCTAAATCCGTTGGGTGTATTATTAGTTCCTATGGCAACGTTTCCGGTTGCATAATAAATATCGTTGCCCATTGTGGTCCATGCCGAAGTGCCTCCCGGATTTCCTGAATCAGGATTGATCAATTGTGCAATACTTGGTTGTTGTCCATTGATTTCATAAAGAGCCGGTTCAAACATAAATTGAAAATCGGCAGTATTCGTTGTTCCCCTTAACCAAGTTCGATGCCTTATGGATGTCGCACCAGGTGCAAATTTAAAGTCCGTAGAAGCATCTAAGACCTTATCCCCGGTCAATGGGTCGTAAACCCCACTTAATATTTCATTTCCGGTATAAGAGCTGGAATGGACATAGCCTACAAGAAGATACCATTTATCAAGTGTAGGTAAGTCAGCATTAAAAAAATATGGGGAATTTAATGCAGTTCCGTCAGTACGTAAGTTAGTAAAAGTATTACCTGCATCTCTACTCTGAAATCCGAAACGGGTCTGTCCACCGTTTGAGTTTGTCTTTTTGATCCATACGGATAATCGGTATGTCTTAGTTTCGTCAATACTCAAATAAGGTGTATTCCACCCTCCATCATTATTATTGCCTGCATCAGGGGCCGCTTTCCAGAGCACTGAATTATTTCCAAAAGGGTCAATGCCCATTTCACGTACGTTTTCTGCATCCGTTCCTATCCTGTTGAATCCGTTAACAGATCCATTGCCCTCAACCCACGTACCTGTATCCAAAAGATTATTTTGGGCAAAAGTTATGCTGCAGGGAAGTAGAAAATAAAGTAAAGGTAGTTTTCTAAGAAGTTTCATATTGAGGGATTGGTGGTTTCTTGGCCAAACTTTTTAATCAATAGAAAACAACTTTGCATTCAAAATTTTGAATAAAAATGATGATTTCTCGAATGAGTAAGAATGGTTGAGTTATCTGCTTAAATCTATAGAATTCTTTTTTTAAGACATTAAACAAAAACCTTAATAATACTATGGTTTTTACACAATTTATTTTTAATTAATTGAAAATCAACAAAATAAATCACTGAAAAAATGAAAAGATGTTAACATTTTTTTATGTTTTAACTTTTTATTAACATTTCTGTTTTGCCTCTATTTTTGAATTGAAATCTTTTTCTTACATTTTATTTTTGATTAGAAAAAATGCAACGAATGATTTTTTTTCTAAACATAAAAAATGATACCTTAACCATTGCTAGTTGATAAAATGTAAATTGATATGTCGAAAAAACGCAGCCCATTTTTTCAAAAAAAGGTCAAGGCCATCAACCTTCAAGAGACTTTGATCGTGCTTGCTATTATTGGCATTCTATTGTTGCTTGCACTGCCAAATCTGATGCCCTTGATTGCCAAGGCAAAAAGTGTTGAGGCCCAAGTACAGTTAAAGGCCATTTATAATGCCCAGACCACACATCGGTACATGTACAGCAAATACACCAACGATATCAATGAACTTGATTTTGAGGCCCCAAAAACGGTAAAGGAAAACGGCACTGCCAACTATGTGTATCAAATACTAAGTGCCGACAATGCCACTTTCAAGGCAAGGGCCGAAGCGATAACCGATTTTGATGGGGATGGGGTGCTCAATATTTGGGAGATCGATGAGAATGGCAACCCTAGACAAATCACAAAAGACTAATGGGCTCCCTATTGAAAGTAGTTGCCTGTGGGGTGCTCGTATGTATCTTTTATCAAGATTTGAAAGAACGTGAGGTATTCTGGTTCTTATTCCCTTTGTTGGCATTTTCGTTGGCCATTGTCCACTATTTGAATGTGGATGAGAGTCTGATTTTCGGCTATTTCGTTTTGCTCAATACGTTATTGGTCACGGGCATTGTCCTTTTATTGTTCTTGATTCATAAGCTATGGATACAAAAACCATTTTTGAACCATAGTTTCGGCTTGGGGGACCTGTTGTTTTTTTATGCCTTCGCAATGGGTTTCCCTACGATGACATTTGTGGTCTTGTTTGCGAATTCGTTGTTGTTCTCATTAGTGGTATATCTCTTTATGAAAAAATACAGGCAAGTTAATACGGTTCCCTTGGCAGGATTGATGGGCCTATTCGTATTGACCGTATTGGGGTTGAGTATATTCATTAAAACGCCTTCACTTTATACTTTTTAATGTTGGAAAGCACTTATAAAATACCTAAAGACCTTATACAACGCATTACGGCGCAACAGGCTTTTCACTATCGCATCGTGCCAAAACAAATGAAAGATGGTGCGCTATTGTTTTTAACGGACACCCATACCCCCGAAGCCTTATTGGGCGAGTTGAAAATTATCATGGGATATGACCTATGTTTAGAAAAAGTGGGTACCGAGGAGTTACAGAACTTTTTAACCGCCAACTATCGCATTGCAACCGATCAAAACAAAGAGGCCTTAAGTTTCTCTGCGGATTTTTTGGATAAGATATTGATCAATGCGAAGGAAATCGGAAGTAGCGATATCCATTTTGAACCTTATGAGAACGAATGTCGTGTGCGGTTTCGTTTAGATGGTAAACTGGTCGAACAGTTTGTTATAGACAGAAAAGAATATCCGATAATCATCAATAAAATTAAAATTAAGGCAAATTTGGATATTGCTGAAAAACGATTGCCACAAGATGGCCGCATAAGCCTAAAGTCGATCGGCGACGATTTTGATATTAGGGTGTCAACGTTACCAACCTTATTTGGTGAAAAAATTGTGCTACGTATTCTCAATCGCAATACACAAGATCTCAGTTTAGAGGGTTTGGGGTTTGACACCATTGAGTTGAACACGTATAAAGAGGGCATAAAGAAGCCCAATGGTATTGTCTTGATTTCTGGGCCAACCGGTTCGGGTAAAACGACGACATTATATGCCACACTCAAACTGTTGAACAACAGTACGACCAATATTTTGACTATAGAAGACCCTATTGAATACACACTGGAAGGTGTTAATCAAGTACAATTGAAAGAAAATATTGGTCTTGACTTTGCCACGTCGTTACGAACCTTTCTACGGCAAGATCCCGATGTGATTATGGTTGGCGAGATACGTGATGTGAAAACGGCCAATATGGCGATTAGGGCAGCGCTGACAGGCCACTTGGTACTTTCTACCATACATACCAATTCTGCTTGGTCGACTATTTCGAGATTGATAGATATGGGGGTACCCCCTTTTTTGATCGCAAGTACACTTAATCTTAGTGTTGCCCAAAGATTGGTCAGAAAATTATGTGATAACTGCAAGAAGCAAGAACGGATTTCAGAACAGCTACTGCCAAAGAATTTTAATACGAGTGAAAAATTGACCGATCATTTCATTCCGATCGGTTGTCCAAAATGCCATCATACTGGTTATAAAGGGCGAAAGGCCATTTATGAAATACTGCCCATAACAAACACGCTGACCAAAGAGATCAAGAACAATTCGTTGGAAATAGATACCTACTTAAAAGATAATAAAATTATTACCTTACAAGACAATGCAGTGCGAATGATAAAAGGGGGTGTAACCTCGATAGATGAAGTATATGCCTTACTAACCAACTAGAACCATGAAGAAAATCCTACTATTTCTTTTCCTATTACCACTTTGTATTGGATACGCCCAAGAAAGCGATACCGCTGTCAAGCAAAATAGGATCTTGAATATTCAGAACAACCTTGAAGCATTGGCAGTTGAAAATGCCGGACTATCAGAAAACCTGAAGTTGGATATCAACATAAGTAGTGTTTCACTATCTAATTTTTTGTTGGCGGTTGCCGATGTACACAAACTAAACCTGAATGTTGACCCAAGTCTTCAGGGCATAAACATCGTCAATAATTTCTCTGATGTGGCGGTTGCCGATTTATTGGTCTTTCTGTGTAAAGAATATGATTTGGATATTGATTTTACGGGGAGTATCCTATCCATAAAAAAATACGTTCCCCCGCCTAAAAAAATTGTCGAGAAAGAAATCCAAGTTTCATTTGATGGGGTGAACAACACCATATCCATGGATTTGACCAATGATAATCTAGAGAAGGCCTTTAGAAAAATCATCGATGTTTCTGGTCAAAACCTATTGCACAACAATGGAATGGAAAATATGCCCTTGACATTTTATATAAAGGATGTTCCCTTTGATCTTGCCATGGAAAAACTGGCCAATACGAACAATTTGATCTATTCGAAATCTCGGGATGGCTTTTACTTGTTTGATAGAATTGCACCAGAAGAAGGTGCTAATGTGAATTCACGAAGAAACAATAGGGGTTTTGGTAATAATCTTAATTATCAGGTGATTGATACGATAAAGCGAATATTGACCGTCGATTTTCAAAATACACCTATTTCGACGATAGTTGAAGCGATTAGTTTAGACCTGGATTTAGATATTTATACCGCCACTCCACTTTCTGAGGCAGGCAATGCCAGTATCAAGGCCAAACAAATCTATTATGATGAACTACTCACGAAAATATTTGAGAGCAAGTCAACCATTGATAGAACCCCGAATCCGCAGACCAACCAACCAAACCAAAATGTAAGAAACAATAGAAATCCGAACCCGGCATTGAACAATCAAGGCACTGGTTCTAGGGCATCCGCATTTACCTTCAAAAAGGAAAATGACATTTACTTTTTTGGTACGGAAGATCAATTAAGTGTTCGAAAACTTGAGGTGGTGCAAATGATGCATCGTTCTGTTGAGCTTTTGGGAGACCCCATGCAAAACAATAGTTTTGGCAGATCTGCGGGCAGAACAGTAGGGGGTAATATCAATTATCTGGGCGGAGGTTTTCAGGGTCAAGGCAATTTTGGGAATAATCAAAACGGTCTTGGTCGCAATAACCTCAATAATACACGTAGTATAAATACCCAAAGCACGCAATTTGGTAGTGATTTTGCTTCAACTGCAGAAGCCATAGTTAATATTCTGCCCGATGAGGTCACCTCAGATCTTGATATTAGGGTAGACTTTGAGCTCAATAGTTTTTTGGTAAGCGGGCCTGCCTCAAAAATCAATCGTTTTAAAAAGTTTATTGGTGAAATCGATAGGCCCGTACCCGTGGTATTGATAGAGGTGATGCTTATCGAGGTTCGAAGAACGGCAACCGTGGAAACAGGTATTAGCTGGGGAATCGGTGATGAGGAAGTTAGAACGCAGGGGAGTGTTTTTCCAGAAACCGATTTGACGCTTGGGGCTAAAACGGTCAATAAGATTATCGGGGGTTTTGACGGTTTTGGTTCTTTTAATATCGGTAAGGTAGTGCCCGAATTTTTCGCCACCATAAAGGCGATGGAACAGAACGGTAATATTAAAATTCGTTCTACCCCGAAATTGTCAACCTTGAACGGACATCGAGCAAACCTCTCTATCGGTGAAACCACCTATTATGTGGTGACCAGCCAAAACTTTTTTGGATCCCAAATACCTACCTCATCGGAAATTCGAAATTTTCAACCCATTGATGCTGAACTGGCGGTGAGTATAAAACCTTTGGTATCGGGCAACGGTCAGGTTACCTTGGATATCAATGTCATCCAATCTGACTTTAACGGGGAACGAATAGATGAAGACGCCCCACCAGGGCTGACCTCTAGGGAGTTTAGTTCGATAATCAGAATGCAGAACCAAGATCTCGCCGTTTTAGGAGGGTTGGAAGAAAAGGTCAAAAACGATTCGGGCAGCGGTGTGCCATTTTTGGCAAGAATACCCGTTATTAAATGGCTGTTTAGCAAGAGAAGAAGGGAAGACAGCAAACAAAAACTCACCATCCTCATTAAACCAACCGTAATATACTAGTGTTCAAGCAACTTAAAACGTATTTGAATATAGGGTCTAAAATCTATGGGATAGAGGTTTTCGAGCATAACGGTACCCTTAATTATGAGGTGGTATTGGTAAAACGATCAAAAACCGAGTTGCTCATTTCAACGAGCCATACCTTTACTGACTGGCAAGATGTGGTCGACGGGTTAGATGCCAAAACACCTATTTGCTTATGCTATAATACCGAAGATGTCCTTCATAAAATGGTATCGGCCCAAGCCAAGTACAATGATACTGCGTTAATTGAACAGGTTTTTCCGAATATCGTTATAGAACGATTTTATTATAACATCAGCCCGTTTCATGCAGAGCACTATCTTGCTTTGGTCGAAAAGGCTAAAATCGATGCTGTTATAAAAAACTTTGAAGGTGCTAAACTGCATGTTGTAAACTACAGTATAGGGCTCTCGGTGTTGACCAACCTGTTGGACTATTTCGTTGAGGATACCATACATACCACCACCAAAACACTTGTTATTGATAAAGGCAGATCTGAAGATACCATTGTTATTAAACCTCAAAAAGGAAAAATCCCTAAAACGGGTTATGAAATCAATGGTTTACATGTTGATCATACCAAATTGCTAGGTTTAGGTGCCGTTATTGATCTACTGAACCAAGGTGCGAAAAAAAATTATCTCGGGGTGTTGAACGCCCAACAAGAAAAATTTAAGTACACAAGGGCTTTTCAGGTTCTGTTGTGGCCCATCGTAGCTTTTTTCTTTGTATTGTTATTGGCCAATTTTTTAGTGTTCAATCATTATTATACAAAATCCAATGATTTGGAAGTGGAGTTGAATTCAAACAACACCAACAAAGAAAAATTGATAGGATTAAAAGAAAGCCTCATTGCAAAAGAAAAAAGGGTCGAAGCCATTCTCACCAACAATAATTCGAGAAGCACGCTCTTTATGGATGCTATAGCCCAAAGTATTCCAAATTCGGTATTGTTGGAAAATTTGGTCTATCAACCTATTTCCAAGCCCATAAAGAAGGACGAGGCCATTGCACAAGATTTCAATGAAATATATATTTCAGGAGAGACCAACGATACGGAAGCCTTTTCAAATTGGATCGTAATACTTGAAGATTTTGAATGGGTGTCGCAAGTTGAAACGATATCGTTCGGTTTTAAGAGTAAGAACAGTTCGATTTTCAGTCTAAAAATCACGGTCAATGAATAGTAAAAGACGTTTTTTTCTATTGATCATCGGGGCAGTTGTGCTCTTTCTGATATCTTATCTTACGGCGATATCAAAAACCCTTACGCTTCGCAAACAGTATAGATCATTGGAAAAAGAAGCTTTTTTGAACAAAGACGTTTCGTTGCAGTTTCAAGTAATTTCTAAAAAACAGGTGTATTACGATTCCATATTGCAGACCATGAATTTGACGGATACTTCTTTAGAGAATAATTTTTTAAAAACATTGAACGCTGAATCAAAAAAAGGACAACTGAAATTAAAGACCTTTAATACACCCCACCTATTCCTAAGCGATGATGCAAAATACGTTTCGTATGATTTTACTTTAGAAGGAGACTTTATCAACATGATGAAATTACTTCACAAAATAGAAATAGGGGGTACGTTTGGTGTCATAACCCATCTTGATTTTAAAAAGGAGACTGATTTTAGAACTCGAAAAAAGTCGCTTACCTCAAGGGTTTTGATCCAGAGCGTACAGTGATATTTTCAGATTAAAGTTTTAATAACGTTAACCCAATAGGTTTAGGCCGACTATATTTAACCCGACCGGTATGGGTCATTAATTTTCTACTATTGGGTAAAATATTTACTTTTAAAGGTATAGCAACAAACGTATGGATTTAGCGATAGGAATTGACATTGGCGGAACCAAAACCAAGATCGGATTGGTCGATAATAAGGGGAATTGCCCTGTGCAAACCTTCTTCAGAACAAAGGAGTATCCTGATTTGGGCGATTATCTTGATCAGCTAAAGCAAAGTATTGATGATTTGATTACAGAACTGGATCTTAAACCTAACATCATTGGATGTGGTATCGGGGCCCCCAATGCATCAAGTAAACGGGGCACCATTGAAAATGCTGCTAATCTACTTTGGAAGGGTTCTGTGCCCTTATTGGAAAAATTCAAGGAAAAGATGCCCATGCCCATGCGTATTATGAATGATGCCAGTGCGGGCGCTTTGGGCGAAATGCTCTTTGGAAGTGGGCAAAACATGACCGATTTTATAGTTATTACCCTTGGTACCGGTTTCGGAGCGGGAATTGTGGCCAATGGCAAATTGATAGATGGTTACGACGGCTTTGCAGGCGAGCTTGGCCATATCGACATGACTATAGGTGACGGGCGTTTAACTGGCCTTGGGGTTCGGGGCGGATTGGAGGCCTATGTTTCGGCAACCGGCCTAAAACGAACGATAATGCATATGCAGAGTAAATATATGGATGATAGTCGGTTCAGGAATATCGCCTATAATGATTTGCACGGTGAAGACATTACCAAGGCTGCCGAAGAAGGTGATGTCATTGCCATCAAGGCATTTGATTATACCGCTAAAATAATGGCGCAAGCTTTAGCCAATTTTACCGCATTTACCCAACCTGAAGCTTTTGTTTTGATGGGCGGGCTGACCAATAGCGGAAAATGGATCTTAGAACCCTTGGAAAAATATTTTAATGAGTTTTTGTTGGAGGTCTACAGAGGTAAGGTGAAGCTTATCTCCTCCGGAATGGAAGATAAGACGGCCGCTATTTGCGGTGCGGCAGCATTGATTTGGGAAAATCAGCATTAGAATAAATTCTTTTATATCTTTGTACCGTTGTGTTGGGTCTCAACATTGTTGAGACCAGGTGATGCACAGAAAGTGCAAACCAATGAAAGGCTTTCCTTATGGGAGGCTTTTTTTGTTCAACGATACTCGGCATGTATAATACTGTACAATAGGCTGGCAGCAAGCTTCGCAGTGCGACCATCTAGATCGTATTTTGGGTTCAGTTCCGCAATATCAATGCTAATCAATTTGCTAGAGGCCATAATGGTATCCAATGATTCCAACACAATATCAGGCGAAAACCCCATCGGGGACGGGGCACTTACCCCTGGGGCATATGCCGAAGAAAAACCATCTAGGTCAATGGTAACATAAATATGATCCACTTTTTCCATGAATGCCCGTATCCAAGTATTGATTTCCTTTGAGAATTGAATGCGAAATGTATTACGGTCTACGAAAGTAACGTCAAATTCTTGTGCGGTCTTGAAAAGTACTTTATCATTGGCATCTTTTCGAATGCCCAAGCACAAATAATGAAATGGTTCGTTTTCATTTGCAATTTGAAAAAAAGGAGTTCCTGAACTGGCTCCGTTGACATCGTTTCTCAAATCAAAATGCGCATCAAAATTGATAATACCTATTGATGGTCTTTTCTTTTTGCTAAGAAGATGATTCTTTATTCCATTATAATGTCCGTAAGCTATATCATGGCCACCGCCTATAAGAATGGGGCGTTTGTTTTTCCGTAGCAATTCAGTGACCGTGTTCGAAAGCGTTTTTTGTGTGGCTTCCAATCGTCCATCGTTACAATGGATATTGCCAACATCGATTAACGATGTCGTTTCATTTAAATGGTTGGGCATTTTTGCCAAGACTCTTCGAATCGCATCCGGACCATTTTTTGCCCCAATGCGTCCCTGGTTTCTATGAACACCTTCATCACAAGCATACCCTAAAAGAGTGAAGGCACTTTTGGTGCTTTCAAGCTCTGAAAGCGGAACCAATTGCACTTTTTCATGCAAGTAAAGCACTTCGCTTGAATTTCTGCCAATCCAATTAGCTCTTGTTGGGGGTGTATAATTTTGCATACTTATAGCAAATTATCCAAAAGGGCGTCATCTACCAAATTAGGCAAAGTGACTTTTAGGTTTTTCGTACGTTCCATTTCCCGTTTAATGGCGAAAATCGCTTCCTTATTTCTTGCCCAACTACGTCTCGCAATACCGTTGTTCACATCATAAAAAAGCATGTTTTGTAGCTTTTTATGGGCTTCTTCGGTGCCATCCAATAACATTCCAAAACCACCATTGATGACCTCGCCCCAGCCAACACCGCCACCATTGTGTATGGATACCCAGGTGGCGCCCCTAAAACTGTCGCCAATCACATTGTGAATGGCCATATCTGCGGTGAATTTACTACCATCGTAGATGTTGCTCGTTTCACGATAGGGGGAATCGGTACCACTCACATCATGATGATCACGACCCAATACAACTGGTGCAGAAATTTCGCCATTGGCAATGGCCTTATTAAAGGCCGTAGCGATTTTTATGCGACCTTCCGCATCCGCGTATAAAATCCTTGCTTGAGAGCCTACCACCAATTGATGTTGTTCAGCCTCTGTGATCCATGTGATGTTGTCTTGTAGTTGTTGTTGAATTTCATTTGGCGCCCCTATTTTGATTTTATTTAGGACTGTTGCAGCGATTTGGTCGGTCTTTGACAAATCTTTGGCGGTGCCTGACGTACAGACCCATCTAAATGGGCCAAATCCATAATCAAAACACATCGGGCCGAGAATATCTTGAACGTAAGAGGGATACTTGAAATCAATTTGGTTTTCGGCCATTACTGCGGCTCCAGCACGTGAGGCTTCTAGCAAAAAAGCATTGCCATAATCAAAAAAGTAAGTCCCCTGGGCTGTATGGTTATTAATGGCAACAACCTGGCGCCGTAAAGAGGCCTGTACTATTTGTTTGAATGCTTTAGGATTTTCGACCATGAGCGCATTAGCTTCTTCACAGGATAGGCCGACCGGATAGTAGCCACCCGCCCAAGGATTGTGCAATGAGGTCTGGTCAGAACCTAGGTGAACCGCTATTTTTTCCTCAAAAAAACGTTCCCAAACATCGACTATATTTCCGATATAGGCTATGGAGACCACTTCTTTATTGACTACCGCTTTCTTGGTCCGTTTTACCAAGGTATCCAAATCATCTACGAGAACATCCACCCAGCCTTGTTCGTGTCGCTTTTTTGCAGCGGAAGGATTTACTTCGGCGCACACGGTGATACACTTTGCGATAGTACCCGCCTTAGGTTGTGCACCGCTCATACCTCCCAATCCGGCTGTCAAGAAAATTTTTCCATAGGGTGTATCATTCTTCTTCAACACTTTTCTAAAGGCATTCATTACGGTGATGGTAGTACCATGAACAATACCTTGTGGACCAATATACATATAAGAGCCAGCCGTCATCTGTCCGTATTGGGTCACCCCAAGGGCATTGAATTTTTCCCAATCATCGGGTTTGGAGTAATTAGGAATCATCATTCCATTAGTGACAACCGCACGAGGAGCCTCTTTTGAGGAAGGAAACAAACCCATAGGATGCCCTGAATACATGTGCAACGTTTGTTCATCCGTCATTTCAGACAGGTATTTCATGGTCAGAAGGTACTGTGCCCAGTTCTGGAATACGGCCCCATTGCCGCCATAGGTAATCAGTTCTTCAGGATGTTGAGCTACAGCGGGGTCGAGGTTGTTTTGGATCATCAACATGATACCTGCTGCTTGTTGTAATTTGGCGGGGTATTCATTGATTGGTCTTGCATATATTTCGTACTCCGGCTTGAACCGATGCATATAGATGCGACCATAGGTCTTAAGTTCATTGGCAAATTCATTTGCTAATTCGTCATGCCATGCTGTTGGAAAATAACGCAAGGCATTTTTTAGCGCCAATTTTTTTTCTTGTGTGCTTAAAACATCCTTTCGTTTGGGAGCAGGATTGCTATTTTTAGGATAGGGCCTTGGTGGCGGTAATTCTTTGGGAATTCCTTGTTTTATAGCATTTTTGAAAGAGAGCCTCATTGTTAGCATTGTATTTTTTTAATTATTATCACCCATTACCCATTACCCATTACCCATTACCCACTTTAACCCCGTTCTTCCAAATACACTTGGGCTTTAATTGCCCTTGATGATAGGTGATTTCTTGATAGTTATTCGTAGGGAAGGATATAAAATCTGCCATTTTTCCTTTTTCCAAAATACCCCTATCCTTCAAGTTCAGCGCTTTTGCCGATCTAAAGGTGATGCCGGCCAAAACTTCAGCATTGGCCAATTTTTCAAAGCATCCCAATACCGTAGCCTGGGTCAACAGATCACCCATAGGTGCAGAACCAGGATTGTGATCACTAGCAATAGCTACAGCTGCCCCGGCATCCAATAGTTTACGGGCTGGGGTGAAGTTGCATCCCAAGCCAATGGACGCTCCTGGTAATGCAACCGCAACAACATTGCTTTTTGCCAATAAGGCGATTTCTTTCGAAGTGCTTGCTTCTAAATGGTCTGCACTCAGCGCATTGAATTCTATCGCTAGTTGACTTCCATCCGTAGTAAATTGGTCTGCATGCACCGTAATATCAAATCCGTTTTGTTTGGCGTTTTCAAAATAGGGTCGAATCTCTTCTTTCGAAAAAGCACTTTCTTCTATAAAGGCATCAATGCGGTGGGTCAAGTTTTCTTTGTGCAGTATAGGAAACAGGTCATTCGCAATATGCTCCAGATATGTTGTTGGGGTACCTGCCCAATCTTTAGGCTTCATATGTGCTGCTAAACATGTGGGGATGAGGTCTTGAATGACAGCATTATTACCTTTTTTAATGGCACGGAGCATTTTTAGTTCTTCTGCTACTGAAAGCCCGTAGCCACTTTTAACTTCAAGGGTGGTTATACCGTTTGTCAGGTGTTTGTGACATCGTGCCACAATTCCTTTGACCAATTCGTCTTGACCTGCTTTTCGGGTTTGGGTGACGGTATCCCAAATACCGCCTCCGGCCTTTGCTATTTCCAAATAGGATCTACCTGTATTTCGCATGGCATAGTCGTTAGCTCGGCTACCACCAAAACAAATATGGGTATGGGCATCAACAAATCCTGGTAAGCACACTTGTCCTCCTTCAATGCGCTCTATAGCAACTGTGTCAGATTTTAAGTCTTCAAAACTACCAACCTTGATTATTTTTCCTTCAGAAACCAATATTCCGCCATTTTCAATGATGGTCAATTGTTCATCTTGTAAGGAGCCTTTTATAGGTAACCCTGTCATGGGAAGCAATTGTGTAAAAGGCCCTATCAATTTCAAATTCTTCATTTTAGTATCGTTCAAATTCCTGTTCGTAAGGGGCGTTCCATTTCAGATCATGGGTTTGCATCGTTTTATCGACCAAGGCAATAATTTCCGAATTTTTGATGATACCGATGGCGACTTCTATGTCATCTGCAAAAACACGGTCTTTGGCTGCAAAAGGTACTTTGGTGCGAAGGTGTCGATGTATCACATCCAACAATATTCCTGATTTTAAAGGCTTTCGATATTCAAAAGCCTGTGCAGCTGTCAATAACTCAATGGCCAAGATTTTCTCAACATTATTTAAGACCTGCAGGGCTTTTCGACTACTAATGCTGCCCATACTTACATGATCTTCTTGCCCCAATGAGGTGGGAATGCTATCAGCACTTGCTGGAAAGCAAAGACTTTTATTTTCGCTGGCAAGCGCAGCGGTTGTATACTGCAAGATCATGTAACCTGAATTGATTCCCGTATTTTCCATTAAAAGTTTGGGTACTCCAGGACTATTGCCTTCCAATGCCAAATAAATACGTCGGTCAGAAATGTTGCCAAGTTCTGCCGCTGCTACAGTAGCATAATCCAAAGCCATGGCCAAAGGCTGGCCATGAAAATTACCGCCACTTATGGTCAATTCTTCATTGATGATAATCGGATTGTCCGTTACAGAGTTCAGTTCAACTTCGAGCAGTTCTTTCAAATGCAACCACGTATTTCTTGAGGCACCATGTACCTGCGGCATACACCGCAAAGAATAGGGGTCTTGAACCCGTTCACAATCGATATGGGCCTCCAAAATTTCTGAACTTTTAAGCAAGGTGCGAATCCGTGCCGCCACATGTTGATTGCCTTTAAACGGGCGTTGGTGATGAAGTTCTTCATAAAAAGGTTTCATAGAGCCTTGTAGGCCTTCAAGCATCATGGCACCGATAATGTCGGCATGCTTCAAGCAGTTACGCAGTTTGACTACAACTTTGACGGCATGGGCAGCAATGAATTGTGTGCCGTTGATAAGGGCGAGTCCCTCTTTCGGACCTAAATCGAGGGGTTTTAGGTTCATTTGCCCAAAAAGATTCTGAGTGGTCATTACTCGTCCGTTATAGACCACTTTACCTAAACCCAATAGGGGTAAAAATAGGTGCGAAAGTGGTGCTAGATCTCCAGAAGCACCAACGGAACCCTGGGATGGCACGACAGGAATCGCATGATGTTCGATGTGCCAAATGATGCGCTCCAAGGTTTCCAATCGAATACCAGAAAATCCTTTTGCCAAAGCATGTACTTTTAATATGAGCATCAGTTTGGCGATATCTTCTGAAATCGGTTCACCAACACCAACACTATGACTTTGTAAAATGTTGGTCTGCAACAGTTTTGTTTCTTCTTTGGATATTTTGGTAGTGCAAAGCGGACCAAATCCGGTATTTATACCATAAACCGGCTGGCCTTTTTCAACGATGGTCGCTACTGCTTGGGCGCTTTTCTGAACTTTTTTCTTGGTGGTATCAGATAGCACTGCCCTAAGAGTGCCTTTGCCAATGTGGATGGCCTTACGGGCCGTCAAATGGTCTTCACCCCATAAAAAATCAAGTTGCTTGGGCATATTGTATATGGTTTAGGATAATTAAAATTAAAACCTATTTTTGATAACTGGTAATACTAATATTTGTAATAATTGATAATTATGAATTATCAAATTGAATTACGTCATCTGCATTATTTTTTGGCTGTCGCCGAAGAACTACACTTTAGACGGGCAGCAGAAAAACTGTTTATTTCACAACCCGGACTGAGTACCCAAATCAAACGGTTGGAGGAAGTATTACAAACGCCATTGTTTTTAAGGGATAAGAAGAGAGTGCGTTTGACTGCTGCCGGAGTTTATCTCAAAGGCGAGGTGGAGTTTTTATTGAATCATTTGGAGCAAACTAAAAAACAATTAAAGCAGATTGGGGCTGGTCATTTAGGGGAACTGAGGATAGGTTTTTTGGGTTCTGCGATGCAACGGGTAATTCCGAAATTGTTGGTTCGGTTAAAAGAGCGTCATCCCAATGTACATACAACGCTTGAAGAATTGTCAAATAATGCACAGGTCAGTGCATTATTGAGAGATCGTTTAGATATTGGTTTTGTTCGTTTGAAACGAGTACCAAATCCCCTAGAATTGCATCCTGTTTTTGAAGATACGTTTTCCGTAGTGCTTCCTAAGAATCATATAGTAAGGTCCACTTCCTTTAAAAATATGTCATCATTTGCAAACGAAGATTTTATTCTCTTTTCACAAGAATACAGTCCGTTGTATTTTGATACTGTGGTGAGCATTTGCGAAGATGCCGGATTTACCCCAAAAGTCTCGCATAAATCGGTACATGCGCACACCATCTTTAAATTGGTTGAAAATGGACTGGGAATTGCCATTGTACCTACTGCGTTACAACACGGATTTGATATGGAGGTTCGATTTATCGAATTAAAAAAAGTGCCTCAAAGAGCAGTTTTATCAGTAGTTTGGAAAGCTGATAACCGGAACCCTGTGTTAAAACCTTGTTTAGATTTGTTGTTGGGCCATAAAAATTGACTCTGGTATTGTATTTTAGATTTTACTTATGAGGGCATAGCTGCTTTTTTGAAAAAAGAATATAAGAGAATGCCATAGGGGCAATTATTAAAGAAATTATGATTTTAGAATTAATACGAAAAAGACGTTCTATTTTTCCTGTCCAATATAATGCGAAACCCATTTCAAAAGAAGCATTGGAGAAGATTTTAGAGGCAGCCAATTGGGCACCAAACCACAAAAAAACGGAGCCATGGCGATTTAAGGTACTACAGGGGAATTCCAAAGAAGCCTTAGGTACTTTTTTGGCAAACAAATATCAAGAGGTTGAAGCGAAACCCAAGAAATTAAAAATCAAAAAGTTATTGGACAATCCGTCAAAGGCTGCTGCGGTGATTGCTATTTGTATGCAGCGTGACCCTAATGAAAGTCTGCCGGAATGGGAAGAGGTTGCAGCAACTGCAATGGCAGTTCAAAATATGTGGCTTTGCTGTACCGAAATGGGTATCGGTAGTTATTGGAGTTCACCGGGTCTTATAAAATACATGGATGTCTTTTTTGATTTGAACGAAGGGGAAAAATGTTTGGGCTTTTTCTATATGGGCTATTATGATGAAGCGCCGGAAACGGGGGTACGCCAACCTATAGAAGATAAAGTGGTGTGGTTGGAATAATATAGTGTCCAATCAAAATCAAAAGGCTGCTATTACCAGAATCAACTGAAAGTGAAGAGTTCAACCCCGTATTCAATGGCCTTCCAAATGAAAAGTCCGGCATAAATCACAGTGACCAGAAACTTCATAAAGGTTCCGGTCAAAAAGCCCAAAAATGAGCCAAAAGCCGCTTTTAAGGCTGATTTTTGGTCCGTATTCTGGGTGAGTTCCCCGACAAATGCCCCTAAAAACGCCCCAATGATAATTCCACCTGGTATCGGTAAGAATAAACCAATGACCAGACCGATAATACTGCCCCATATGCCTGCTTTACTACCGCCAAATTTCTTCGTACCCATTGCGGGTATCACATAATCCATTACCGTAATAAAAACCGCAAAAAACAAGGTGATACCCAAAAACCACCAATTGTCAGGCACTGCTTTGGTCGAGTGAAGGAGTAATAAGCCTATCCAACTAATGGGTGGGCCGGGCAGAACGGGCAAAAAACTACCCAAAATACCGATAAGCATACATAAAAAGCCCAAAATGAGTAAAACGATGTCCATATTAAGTTTTCTATTGGTTAGACAAATTTATGGGGCTTTTGTTACATACGGCGACCAAAGATTGAAACATTTACAACTAAGAAATTAGTTTAAACTAAAATTTTAGTTATATTTGAGTTCTTAAAACTAAAAACTTAGTTGAATGAAACGATTGACAAAAGCGGAGGAAGAAGTTATGCAACAACTCTGGAAACTCGAAAAAGCTAACGTAGCAGCACTCATTGACCAGTTGCCCGAACCAAAACCTGCCTACAATACCGTATCAACGATTGTAAGAATATTAGAGGACAAGGGCTTTGTGGATCATGAAAAAGTAGGGAAGGGCCATATCTATTTTCCGTTGGTCAAAAAATCGGAATATAGCAACCAAAGTTTGAACAAACTGGTGGATGGCTATTTTCAGGGTTCTTTTCAAAGTATGGTCTCCTTTTTTATGAAGAAAAATGATATCAGTCTACAAGAATTAGAAGAAATTATGAAACGTATTAAAGAAGAAGAGTGATGATTACTTACGTTTTGGAAATAGTTATGTTTCAGCTGGCATTTTTGCTGGTGTATGACCTCTTCTTGAAAAGAGAAACCTTTTTTCAATGGAACCGCGCCTATTTATTAATAACCTATGTCGTCTCTTTGGTATTGCCGTGGATTAAAATTGAAGCTTTTAGCACGACCTTACCTACTGAATATGCAGTTTATCCAACAGCATTTTACGAATGGTACACTCCTGAAGTGGATCTTGTGGTGGATGAAGCCCGATTTTGGTCTTCTTTGACTTGGTATGAATGGGCTTTTGGAATCGGAATTTTAATTGCAAGTCTGCTGTTCATAATCAAATTGTTAAAAATTGATAGCCTAAAACGACGAGGTCAAAAACAATATTACCCTCAATTCACAAAAGTAATAATCGCCCAAAGTGAACTGGCCTTTTCTTTTTTTAGACATGTTTTTATGGGTGATCATATTTCCAAAGAAAAAGAGGAGAGCATTTTGGCCCACGAGTTGGTGCATATACGGCAGTACCACTCTTTTGATCTCTTGTTTTTCGAATTGATGCGCATCGTATTTTGGTTCAACCCTTTAACCTATGTGTATCAGTCAAGAATGGCGGAATTGCATGAATTTATCGCTGATGCGCAAGTGGCCAAAACCGACAAAAAAGAACAATATCAAATGCTTTTGTCCGAAGTTTTTGAAACTCAACATATCAGTTTCATTAATCAATTTTTTAAAAAATCATTAATCAAAAAACGAATCGTCATGTTAAGCAAATCAAAATCAAAAAAGGTATTTCAATTAAAATATTTATTGCTGTTACCCGTGGTATTGGGGATGTTGGTATATACTTCTTGTGAGCAGGAAGTAAATGCTATTGAAGAAGTACAAAATGGAGAAATTTCAGCAAGTGATGTGGCATTAATTGCCAAGATTGAGGCGGAATACGAAATCATTAAAGATTCGCAAGCATTTTTTCAAGAGCATGCTAAACTCAGTGATAAAGTAAATCGAGTAAACGAAATTTCATCTAAAGAAGAATTCTTTACCAATTTAATTTACACAAGAAATTCCATGTTAGCCCTAAAGATACAGAATGGCTTGGAATCTGATGAAAGAGAATTTCTTTCAACATTCCCTATACCCAGTACCGCACTTTACCACAATTATATCGATAGAAAAAAGGCATTTCAATTATTGGATACCGATGTAATGACCTTAACTTCCAATTACCAGTACAATATTCGAAAAGTAGTAAAGAAAGATAAGAATTTAGGTCCGGGTGAATTTATGACAGTAGGCAATGTTACCGATTTCACGGAAGAAGAAATCAATCGTTTGAATGGCTATCTGGGTACTGTTGCGAATAAAAAAAGAATAGTATTCGTTAGTGATGATACCCACGGGTTTTTGATTACTAATGTCGTTGCAAAAAAAGACATTAATGGTTACCCTGGACTTATCAATGTTTCTGTTCAAGATAAACCGGTACCTTTTGCCGTTGTAGACGAAGTCCCAATTTTTCCAGGTTGCGAAAACGCAACCGATAAACGTGCCTGTTTTCAAGAAGGGATACAACAACATATCAAGAAACACTTTAATTATCCGCTAGAAGCTCAAGAACAAGGCGTTCAAGGCAGGGTAAATGTAGTCTTTCAGATTACTAAAGGTGGCTTGGTTGCCAATATCAGAAAAAGGGGTCCGCACGAGTTGTTGGAAAATGAAGTGGAACGTATCATCAAGAGATTGCCAAAAATGGAACCGGGTAGACAAGATGGAACGTCGGTGAGCGTACCTTTTTCAATACCTGTAAACTTTGTGCTAGCAAATGGCAGGGATAGTAACCTTAAAAAACAGTAAATTGAGTTGAAGCAGTTAAGTTTAGTAGTTCTTTTAGGATTCCTATTGGCGAAAGTCGAAGCCCAGTCTTCCGCTTTTGCTATGGCAGACAGCCTATATCTTACGGGTGATTATACCAAGGCTATCAATGTCTATGCAGAAATTGGAAATGAAAAAGCCAATCTTCAAATCGCTAGGGCCTATGCGGCACAAAACAACAATGAAAAGGCAATTGCCCAGTACGAAGGCTTGGTGAAAAAATATCCAGAGAACATATTGGCCCAATTTGAATTGGGAAAACTCTATGATAAAACCAAGCAATATACAATGTCAATTTCATTGTTTAAACGCCTTATGGAGGCCACTAGAAAAAATCCAGAGTTCTTTTACTATTTGGGTAAGGCTTTGCAGGCAACACTTGATTACGATAAGGGTAATAAAGCACTTCAAAAGGCCATTGCCATTGATAGTACCCATTTGCGAAGCATCTATTTGTTAGGGAAGTATTATGTAAGCGTAGAAGAACCTCAAAATGCTTTAAAGACCATTGATTTGGGTTTAGAAACCGCACCCAATGATGTCGCCCTTATGAACTTGAAAGCACTGGTAAAATTTGATGTCGGGGAATATGAAATTGCTGCTTCGTTGTTTGAAAGACTATTGGAATTGGGTGAGAAGAAGCCTTTTATCTATAGAAAGTTAGGGTATTCCCTTGCCAATAGATGGAAATACAAAGAGGCCAAAGAAGCATACAAACAATTGGGTGGAATCTCAGATTATCAAGCGGACGCCTATTTGGGATTGGCCCAAGTATATTTGCAAGAGCAGCAATTGGATAGTGCGGAAACCTATTTTTTGAAATCCATAGAAGAACGCCAATATATATTTGACAATGAATACCGCAATTTAGGACGTATTGCCCGATTAAATGGGGAGCTTAAAAAATCATTGGACTATTATACTAGGGCTTGGGAAGAAAATAAAACCAATCAACTCCACTATTGGCAGATCTGTATTTTGGGCGATGAATATTATAAAGACCCAAAACTCAAATTGGCCCACTATGAAAAATTCTTGACTGATTATGATAAGGTAATGCCCTTTCTTAAAGAACGTGCCCGAAAGCGAGTCACTGAACTGAAAGAGGAAATTCATTTTGGCAAAGACTGATGCGAAAAGTACGAGGTACAGGCCTTAACTTCGGTCACGCCCTGTTTTCGTTTTGTTTTTAATTTGATCCTTATGCTTGAACTTTGTGTTTGTATTTGAGGTTTGGGTTTGTATTTTAGTTTGTATTTGTTTATCCTAAAAATCGTAATTTCAGCCAAATTCTTTGGGCTGTGATCAAAAAGGTAACCCCTTTACTTCTAGTATTTTTCTTTTGCTCTTGCGAGCTATTCCAATCAAAGGAAGTTCGCACTGAGAATCAGGTGAATAAAGCGTTGATGACCATTGATTGGAACGATGTCGATACATACCCGCTTTTTGAGAATTGTGATGAGGGCGTAAGCAAATATGAGCAGCGAGACTGTTTTCAACAAACCATGCTCCAATATTTTACCAACGCTTTTTCAGATGCGAAATTTGAAGTTCTAGAAACGGTTGACGAGACGCTGTATATTGATTTTAAGGTGGATGAGCATGGTTTCATTACTTTGGATAAAATAGGGGAAAATGAAAGGATCAACGAATTGATTCCGAATTTTAATGAAGAAGTTTCAAATCGTTTAAAAGAATTGACGACGGTAGCTCCCGCAATAAAAAGGGGTATTCCCGTAAGTATGAAATTTCGACTACCACTGGTTTTAAACACAAACAACTGATTTGGCAACAGAGAAAATCATATTAGGGATTGATCCTGGTACCACAATCATGGGTTTTGGTATCATAAAGGTTATCAATAAACAAATGCAATTTGTTCAAATGAACGAGTTGCTCCTTAAAAAATACGATGATCCCTATACCAAGTTGAAGCTGATTTTTGAACGTACCATTGAATTGATCGACACCTACCATCCTGATGAGATTGCCATAGAGGCACCATTTTATGGTAAAAATGTACAGTCCATGCTCAAGTTGGGTCGTGCCCAAGGCGTTGCGATGGCTGCAGGTCTGTCGCGACAAATACCGATAACGGAATACCTTCCGAAGAAAATCAAAATGGCCATTACAGGTAATGGAAACGCCAGTAAAGAACAGGTTGCCAAAATGTTACAAGGAATGCTGGACCTGAAGACATTGCCTAAAAATTTGGATAGTACCGATGGCTTGGCCGCTGCCGTCTGTCATTTTTACAATGAGGGCAAGGTTGTGGTCGGTAAATCATATTCCGGTTGGGCGGCTTTTGTAAAGCAGAATAGCCCCCCAACCCCCAAAGGGGGAGTAAAAAATACTGCGGTAGTAGATTTAAGGAAAAAGAAGTCTTAGTGTTTCAAGTGTTGAAAAACTGCCTAAAATTATGAGCAAAGAAGAGCGTTCCCCCTCTGGGGGCGGAGGGGGCCTATACATCCACATTCCTTTTTGCAAGCAAGCCTGCCATTATTGTGACTTTCATTTTTCGACCAATTTGAAAAAAAAGGTGGAAATGCTTGAAGCCCTTTCAAAAGAGTTGGTGCTCAGAAAAGCGGAGTTTTCAGAAGAGGTGGTGGAGACCATTTATTTTGGCGGGGGTACCCCTTCCGTTTTAAATACATCTGAGATTCTAAAACTGGTCCATACCATTTATGAAAACTATGAGGTAGTGCCAGATGCAGAGATAACGCTAGAAGCAAACCCCGATGACCTTTCTGAAAGTAAGATCAATGAATTGGCCCAAGGTCCTATAAACCGATTAAGTATCGGAATCCAATCTTTTTACGAAGAAGATTTAAAGCTTATGAACAGGGCACACAATGCCCTCGAGGCCGAGTTATGTATCCGCGAAGCGAAAAAGCGTTTTAATAATATTTCAATCGATTTGATCTATGGTATTCCCAATATGTCAAATGAACGCTGGAAGTCCAATATTGAGAAAGCCTTATCATTTAAAATACCGCACATCTCTAGCTATGCACTTACCGTGGAGCCTAAAACAGCATTGGCCAAGTTCGTTGAAAAAGGATTGATAGCACCAGTAAGGGATGAAGTTGCCCAAGAACATTTCAATATCTTAAATGAGACGTTGACTTCAATGGGATATGCTGGTTACGAAATTTCAAATTTTGCAAGACCTGGGTATTTTTCAAAGAACAATTCGGCGTATTGGCAGCAGAAAAAATATTTGGGTATTGGGCCTTCAGCACATTCTTTTGACGGGGATAGAAGGGGTTGGAACATCAATAACAATTCGAACTACATCAAAGCCATATCCGACGGAAAACTTCCAATGGAGGTTGAGGTTTTGTCCAAAACCGACAAGTACAATGAATATATAATGACCGGGTTGCGAACCATTTGGGGGGTTTCATTCTCTAGGATAGCGGCCGAGTTTGGTGAAAAGTATGAAGAATATCTAAGGCTACAGGCCGAAAAGTACGTTCAGGAACATTTGCTTTATTTGGATAACGGAAACCTATTGACCACAAAGAAAGGAAAGTTCTTGGCCGACGGTATAGCGGCAGACCTTTTTATGCTTAATTTGTAATCATGCAGGCAACGATAAAATACAATTCGAGAAACTATAAAATCGATCTCTCTAAACCGTTGGATATCTCCATAGCAATGACCGGTGCCATTAATAACGTTAATGCATGGTACCTGGGGCATCCCAAAATTGAGCCACATGTAGAGGATGGTTTTATTGGTCAGGTCTCAGAAGGGTCTTCAGTAAATTTTAATAACATATGGTTCAATCCGCATTCGCATGTCACCCATACCGAATGTGCCGGTCATATCACTGAAGCTTGCCATTCCGTCAATCAAAACCTGAGGAAATTCTTCTTCTTGGCCGAATTGGTCACCGTGGTGCCTGAAAAGCTGGATGATGATTTCGTAGTTTCGAAAAAGCAGCTGCAATACGCCCTTGGGAATAAAAAAAGGAAGGCTGTAGTGATTCGTACCCTACCAAACTTGGACTCAAAAAAAAGCAGGCAATATTCGCATACGAATCCACCCTATCTCTTAGAAGAAGCGGTCATCTTTTTAAGGGAAAAAAATGTGGAGCATTTATTGATCGATCTGCCATCGGTGGATAGGGAACAAGATGAAGGTGCACTTCGGGGGCATAATGCCTTTTGGAATACCGAAGGCAACTTACGTCTGAATGCAACGATTACCGAATTCGTTTATGTCGCCAATACCATTGAAGACGGCACTTATTTTTTGAACTTGCAGGTGGCCCCTTTTGAAAATGATGCCAGCCCAAGTAGACCAATATTGTATAAAATTATTTGATCATGAAGGTAATATTGAAATTGGAAGAGGCGCTGTTATTTTTGCTGGGCTTTTTTTTATTTATGAAAATGGAGTTGGCCTGGTGGTGGTTTTTTGCACTACTCTTGGCGCCTGATATCGGTATGTTGGGCTATGCTTTTGGAAATAAGATAGGGGCAATAACCTATAATCTTTTCCATCATAGGGGTCTAGCGATCTTGTTTTATCTGGTTGGGGTTTCATTGAAGTCCCCTATTTTGCAACTAACAGGAATTATTTTATTTTCCCATTGTGCTATGGATAGGATTTTCGGGTATGGTTTGAAGTACCAAAAAGGATTTAGGTTTACGCATTTGGGTGAGATAGGCAAGAAAAATGGATAGTTTGATAGAAGCTTTTTTAGGATTGATCTTAGGGGCAATACTAATGTATTGGGTCTACGGCATGTTCACGAAAAAAAGAAGGCGCGAACTGACCGAGCACCAATCCACCGTAATTCTTGATAAGATCAAAAGTGTATGCAAACTGGTCTCGGTAGAAGGGGATTTTGCCGAAATATACCGATATGAGAACATCAAAGACGGGTTTATGAACATTTTAAGTAGCAAGAAAAAAGCTCTGGTGGTCATAAATGCCAAGGCTCAGATAGGGTATGATCTTAAAAAGTTACGGATAAGTGCAGATAAGGAACAAAGAAAAATCATATTGGCAGCGTTTCCAGAACCTGAAATACTGTCCATTGAACCTGACATTCAGTTTTATGATATCAAGAACGGATTGTTCAATTCATTTTCGCCAGATGATCTTACACAGCTGAACCAAAAAGCAAAAGAACATATCAGGGAAAAAATCCCTGAAAGTGGTTTGATCGAAACGGCTCAAAAAGAAGCATTGGATGCTGTACTCTTAATCGAGAAGATAGTGGAGACCATCGGGTGGAAACTTGACTATTCTGCGCTGGAAATCACCAATAGGGAAAAACAATTTTTAGAAAATTAAAATGATGAGAAATATTATTTGTACATTTTTACTTGTAGGTATAAGTTTAAGTACGATGGCCCAAGATCATAACGAAATGAAAAATTTTGACCCCGCATTTGCACACACGGTTTACTTTTGGTTCAAAGACCCGGTAAACCAAAACAATAGGGAACGTTTTGAAAGATCGTTGAAAAAGTTCTTAAAGAACTCGAAGTACGCCAAAACCAATTTCATCGGGACACCACCAAATGCTACCAGAGATGTCGTGGATGGATCTTTCACCTATTCACTGATCGTGACTTTTGAATCTGCAGAGGCACAGCAGCACTACCAAGACGAAGAGGCCCATCTCATATTCATCGAAGAATGCAAAGATTTATGGGACAAGGTGATTGTCTATGACTCCAATGGCATAAACCAATGAATGTTGAAGAAATTAGGTCGTATTGCATAACGAAAAAAGGGGTTACCGAAACGTTTCCTTTTGATGTACATACCTTGGTCTTCAAGGTCATGGACAAAATGTTTGCCTTATTGTCGTTGGAAAGGGTGCCTGCACAAATCAATTTGAAATGTGATCCAGAGTGGGCCATTGAACTTCGTGAAGAATATGATGGGATTGTCATACCGGGTTATCATATGAGCAAAAAACATTGGAATACCATTTATATAGAACAGCTAGACCCCGCCATAACAAAAAAAATGATAGATCATTCGTATGAGTTGGTCGTTTCCAAACTTTCTAAAAAACTTCAGCAAGAATTACGGGATAAAGTCAATTAATCAAAAATCGATTGCCTATGTAAGAATTTTTTTACTAATTTCATCGATACCTTTTTGCCATTAATCGAAGGTAAAATACAATTCATCTCCCCCAACTGTTTTGTTTTTTCTATTTGTAGCAATTTTGTAATCTGTAAAAAGTGTTGAATCGTGAATGTATTGTTTATAGAAGATGATATGATTGAATCAATGAAAATGCAACGTGCAATTTCAAAGTTCGAATCAAAACACAATATTATCGAAGCCAAAAACGGTGAAGAAGCCTTAGCCATCTTAAACGAAGGTAATTTACCAGATATCATTTTACTTGACTTGAATATGCCCCGAATGAGCGGTATAGAATTCTTAGGTGTTCTAAAAGCAAATCCGCGTTTCAAATATTTGCCAACCATAATTTTGACCACATCAGAAAATCGGGTCGATTTATTGAAGTGTTTTGAAATTGGTATTGCCGGTTATATTATAAAGCCTTTAAAATATGAGGATTACGAGTTTAAACTAAAACGCGTATTCGATTATTGGGAGATAAGTGAACTTATCAAAGCCTAACTAAAATTGGCATTTCACAACATTATTTTTTAGCAAAGTAGTCCAATTCTTACTTTTAAATCATAATATTCTGTATTATGAAAGGAATTGTGTTTACTGAATTTTTAGAAATGGTCGAAACTACTTTCGGATTGGAGGTGGTGGATTCCATTATCGAAAATTCGACGCTTGAATCAGAAGGCGCATATACTGCGGTAGGCACTTATGATTTTAATGAGATGGTGTCTTTACTTACTTGTCTGAGTGAAACCTCAAAGATGCCGATAAACGATTTATTATATTCTTTCGGGTATTATCTTTTTGATGGATTGTGTAAGGCACACCCCGAGGTGGTACGTGCCTATAAAAATCCCCTAGCACTTATTTATGCCATTGAAGACCATATTCATATTCACGTAAAAAAATTATATCCAGACGCAGAACTACCCAATTTCAAGATCCTTGAAAAAACAGAAACATCACTGGTAATGATCTATAGCTCATCAAGGGGGCTTTATGCACTGGCAAATGGACTTATCAATAAGACCTTCGAATATTTTGGTAATACCGTTACGGTAGATTACGAACTGTTGAATGAAGCCGGAACTGAAGTGCAATTTGCAATTGTTCAAAATGGATAAAGTGGATATCTCAATATTGCACCGCGCACTATCACGTGAAAAAAAAGCGCGTAAAGAGGCAGAACGTTTGCTTGAAAGTAAGTCTAAAGAGCTATACGATGCCTCACTGCACTTGAAAGAGGCCAATGGAAGATTGGAGGCCTTGCTGAGCAAAGACGATTCAAAAATTGACGGGGCCTTCGTTAATATCATTGACCCTTATGTGGTTATGGATATGACAACCAAGGTTGTCAATATGAACACAAGCGCAAAAGAGTTTCTGGGTTATGATCATACCAAAGAAGACATCACCTTATCAGAATTGGTACACGAAGATTATTTAGAGTACACCGCTGAATCTTTTAAAACCCTTTTACAGGTAGGTATTCTCAAAAATTACAATGTTCAAATACGAACACAACATAATGGTGATCGGTTTGTGAACATAAATGCCAGCCTTATCTACGATGAAGAAGGGAGCCCGATAGCAGCACAAGGTGTCATTCGTGATATTACACGCGAGATTGAGATCAAAGAGCTTTTAGAACAGCAAAAACAACAACAGGATATTATAGTCGAAAACTCATCACTAGGTATTCTTTTGATAGAGCAAGACAAAATCGTAAAGGCGAACAATGCCTTTATCGAGCTTTTGGGCTATACAGAGGCAGAATTGAAGAAACTAAGCATAGATGCCATTTCAACCATAGAAGATGTCAGCCTGTACAGGGATTTGTTGGATGATAATGAAAGAGGTGAATCAGACAGGTTCTCGATCATAAGAAAGTTCCATAAAAAAGATGGAACCTCTATATACGGTAAAACCTCAGTGAACACTTTACGTAACGAACACGGTGGCATTGATTACAAGGTTGCCATGATTGAGGATATTACCAACGATAAAATATCGGAAGAAAAGATAAGGGCCTCTGAACAGCGGTTGACCACCTTGATACGAAATTTCCAAAACGGAATCCTGCTTGAAGATGAAAACAGGAAAATGATCTTGACCAATCAAAAATTCTGTGACCTTTTTGCAATTCCGCTATCTCCCCAGAAGTTAAAGGGCTTGGATTGTAGAAAGTATTTGAATAAGTACAAAGAACTTTTCGTCGACCCCGATTACATTATAAAGAGGATCAACCATATACTCAACAAAAAAGAGTTGGTACTATCCGATGAACTTGAATTGGTCGATGGCCGCACCTTTGAATTGGATTACATTCCTTTGATAATCGATGATGTGTATAAAGGGCACCTCTGGAGCTATAGTGATGTGACCCTTAGAAAGAACTACAGAAAGAATCTTGAGATACAAAAAGAGAAATACGGCAGCATCATCGCCAATATGAACCTCGGTTTGGTCGAGATCAATGCAGAAGGTGAGATTCTATTGGTCAATAACAGATATTCAGAGATGATTGACATCAATGCTGAGGATCTTATGGGTAAAGATGTATTGAAGGTGATGGGATTGGATGAGGCAAACCTAGATAAAATCAAGGCACAATTTGAAAAACGACGAAGAAATGAATCCGATTCATACGAGATTGAGGTAAAACTGCATAACGGCGAAAAAAGACATTGGCTTATCAGTGGGGCACCCAAATATGATGAATTTGGTAAAGTAAATGGGTCTATTGGGGTACATCTTGATATCACAAAACAAAAAGAACTCGAGCAACAAAAGCAACAATTGGTCAATGAGCTTGAAGAAAGCAATAAGGGACTTCAAGAGTACGCACACATTGTCTCACACGATTTAAAATCACCATTACGCAGTGTTAGCGCCTTAGCGACATGGTTGTATGATGACTATAAAGACCAATTGGACGAAAGTGGTCGGTATAATTTAAAAATGATGCTCGAAAAAGTAGAGGGGATGGACAAATTGATTACGGGCATACTAAAATATTCAACGGTCAATAGCGATACTTTAGATCATAAAGAAGTCGATGTCAATAAGGTCATAAACGAGATATCCGAAATCATATTCATACCTGAACATGTTCAAATCAAGATAGTGGGTAAACTCCCCATCATTATAGCCGACAAAACCAAAATCCATCAATTGTTTCAAAACTTTTTGAGCAATGCCGTAGTCAATATTGATAAGAAAGAAGGCCTTGTCGAAATTGAAAGTAAAGAAACACCCACCCATTGGCAATTCAGTGTAAAAGATAATGGTGTCGGAATACCGAAGGAATACCATGAAAAAATATTCAAGATTTTTCAATCCATTGGTAACAATGAAAGGTCTACGGGTATCGGATTGTCAATAGTTAAAAAAATTATAGACCTGTATCACGGATCGGTATGGTTAGAAAGTGAAATAGGCAAGGGAACCATATTCTATTTCACCTTAAAAAAATAAATCATTGAAGAAATCATGAAAGTAAATCAGGCGATAAGAACTAAAGATGGTGAGTGGACCTTCCGTCAAAATGAAAAATTGGTAAAACCATTGGTATTGATCTTTGCAGACCGGTATATTCTCGAATCAGATACCATTTATATCGAGATACGTGAGCTGTATCCTGACGGGGAACTTGTTTTTGGTTCCACTTCGGGTGAAATTTTGGAGACCAATGTTTTTGAGGGGACCATTACATTGACCGCTATTGAATTCGAGAAAACGAAATTTAAAATAGTCAATGAGAACGTGGCAGATTATGTAGACATCAAGAAAATGGGTCGGGCCATAGCAGATCAATTTGAAAAGGAAGATCTCTGTCATTTGTTTGTTGTTTCTGATGGCAGCTTTGTAAATGGAAGTGGTCTCATTGAAGGGCTGGAATCTGATGAAGAGTTCAAAGCATCAATAACCGGTGGACTATGTGGTGATGGGGCACGTTTTGAAAAAACGTTGACCTCATACAATGAAAATCCGAAACAAGGCGAGGTAATTGCCATTGGTTTCTATGGAAGCCAATTGGAGGTTTCGTATGCGAATTATGGGGGTTGGACTTCTTTTGGTCCTGAAAGGACAATTACCAAATCAATTGGGAACGTGCTGTATGAAATCGATGGAAAACCAGCTTTGGATCTCTATAAAACCTATTTGGGTGAAAAAGCGAAAGAGCTGCCCAAAGCCGCATTGTTATACCCATTGACCGTTCAAGAACATGAAGGTGCGGAATCTTTGGTACGAACTATTTTGAATATTGATGAAGAAGCAAATTCGATGATTTTAGCAGGGGATGTTCCTGTAAATTCAAAGGTGCAACTAATGATGTCTACCACGGGTGATATCGCGCAAGGAGCATCAAATGCGGCGGAATTTGCGATGATGAACCGCAAAAATAGCCCTCAATTGGCCATATTGGTAAGTTGCGTGGGAAGAAAATTAGTGTTGGCCCAGCGCACTGAAGAAGAAATAGAAGAAGTAAAAGAGGTCATAGGCAATCAAGCTAAGATTACCGGATTTTACTCTTATGGGGAAATGGCCCCTTTTGCGGGCAAAAATGAATGCCAATTACATAATCAAACCATGACCTTAACATTACTCAGCGAATAAATGCACTCTCTGCTCGAACGTCAAATAAAAAAGTATTTGCCCAAAGATCTGCAAAATCATAAGGGCCTCGATGTCTTCTTTGAATCGATAGCCAATTCGTATTCAGACTATGATGATAAGCTTGAGATGATCCAGCATGCCACATCATTGAGCTCAAAAGAACTTTATGAGGCCAATAAAAGGTTGAATATAGAGACCGAGAGCCAGCGCAAAGTACTTGAGGCCTTGAGTAAAGCTGTTGCATTTATGGAAAGTAAGACGAATACCATGGAACGTGGGTCACTTGGTTTTGACCCTCAAAGATTAGTGGAGAATATTGAAAATCAAACGAATAAAATCGTTGAGATTACGGCCGAGAAAGACCATCTTCTTAAAAACCTTGAGCAGCAAAACGAATCACTGAACAATTATGCACACATGGTTTCGCATGATTTGAAATCGCCAATTCGAAATATTCATTCCTTGGTCAGTTGGGTTCTTGAAGATGCCCCGAATAAATTGGAAAATGATAACAAGAAGAACTTTGATCTCATTTTTCAAAATCTATCTAAAATGGACAGTTTAATAGATGGCATTCTGAAACATGCTACCATTGATTCTTTAGAAGAGAAAATAGCCAAAGTGGATTTGAATTTATTAATCAAAGAAATTGACCAAACGATTTATGTGCCAAATCATATTAAAATTGTAATAAAGGACAGATTACCGATTTTATATACGGGCAAGTATAGAATAGAACAGCTCTTTAAAAATTTACTAACCAATGCCGTTACGGCACTTGAAGCAGAGAAAGAAGGCTTTATTGTCATTAGTGCAGCGGAACAAGAAGACAAATGGCTGTTCAGTGTCAAAGATAATGGCAAGGGAATTCCGGTACACCTACAGGCCGGTATTTTCAATATGTTCAAGAAATTGGAAAATGATGCGAATGCGACTGGAATCGGATTGGCATTGGTCAAAAAAATAATCAACTATTACAAAGGGGATATCTGGCTTTCTTCAGAAGAAGGTATGGGTACCACATTCTTTTTTACAATAAAAACGAAAATCTAATGGGTGAGAAACCAAATTTGAACTATATCAAGGAGATTGCGGGAGGGAACGAAGAATTCGAAAAGAAATTCCTATCCATCATACAGGCCGAATTTCCGAACGAAAAAAAAGACTACACCAGACTACTTCAAGAACAAGAACTGGAAGAGTCTGCCAAGGTAGTACACAAAATAAAACACAAGTTAGGTATTTTGGGGCTGAACGGTGCGTACAAATTGGCCATAAAATATGAAGAAGACTTGAAGTACGGTGATACCAAACTCAAAGATGAGTTTATGGATGTATTGACAACGGTAGAGGAATTTATATTAAAAATCGCATAAAGTGAACTGTATAATCATAGACGATGAATTGACCGCGAGGGCAATCGTTGCCGAACTTTGTGAATCGTGTGAAGACTTAAAAGTCATTGGCCAGTTTTCAAATGCCGTGGAAGCATTGAAGTTTTTGCCACATCACCAGGTCGACGTTATATTTTTGGATATTCATATGCCCATGTTGACGGGGTTTGATTTCATTGAAACCTTACAAACCCCTCCACGAATCGTATTGACAACGTCGGATACGAATTTCGCGATAGCCGCTTATAGTTATCCCTTTATTGTAGATTATTTGGTCAAACCGATTACCCATGGGCGTTTTCAAAAAACAATGGTGAAACTTCAACATACCGAATACGCGCCAGTGACTGATGAAGAACGCGAAGGTGTTGGTGCAGTACCCAAAGAAGACCATTTATACATCAATATTGATAGGCGGTTGATAAAACTAAAATTCAAGGATATACTATTGATTGAAGCCAAAGGCGATTATATAGAGATCAAAACTACCGAATCGTTTTATAGGGTGCATTCCACATTAAAAAAGATTAGGGAAAAATTGCCGCAATCGCTATTTATGCAGATTCATCGGTCATACATCATAAATTATACTAAGATTATTGATATTCAAGACAATAGTGTTTTGATTGAACGAAATGTCATCCCCATAAGTCGTTCGAATAGGCCCAGTCTTATGCAACGGTTGAATCTTTTGTAAATGATCTAAACATTATAAGAAATAACATATTTAATCTAAAATAGCTGTCAAATGGCATTGGAAATAAAAGAGGATAAAGGAATATTTGAAGTGATCGGAGAGCTTACTTCGCAGAATTTAGGGGCTTTGAAAGTTTATTTTGAGTCGGCTTTAGAGGTAACCGATGAAATGGTAATCAGTTTAGAAAAGGTTACTGTTATGGATTCAAGTGTTGCCCTGTTTTTTGAAAAATTGTATAAACAAGTGGCTGCCAATCATAAAGTGCTGGCCATAGTAGGAAGACAGAACAAAGAAATTTCGGAAGTAATGAATACTACTAAGACCGATTACATCCTAAGTTCCGATCGCGTGTAATACCCATTACCTTGAAAATTATAAAAGCACAAGATCCATCTTGTGCTTTTTTTGTGGTCTTGTACTTAAAATTCCGTTGAAATCGATACTTGGCATACCCAGATTGTCTCTTTTATTTTTTAAGAAGAATACGGAAGCTATTTGAACGATCTAAACCTACTTTCAAGACAATTGCATGACACTGTTATTGAGGGATAGAATTCATTAAGAAAAATACTACATACAGATCTATTGTAATTACAACACTTAGCTCTTGTTTGACAACAATCAATTCATTAAAAGTAATATTAATCCTACTTTTCGTTTCTAATAATACTACAAAACAGAAATTATGAAAATATTGGTAGTTGATGACAAGCAGTCTTTGAGTGAATTGGTCGCACAGTTTCTAGGACAATCACATAATGTAACCACTATGGAGAATGGCTTGTCGGCCATTTCATGGTTGCAAGAAGGCAATATACCTGATTTGATCATTACAGATCTCGAAATGCCTGAAATGGATGGTTTTGAACTGATCAAACAAATAAAGGGAACCGGACTTTTTTCCGATATCCCAATAATCGTATTAAGCTGCAGGGATAGTTCAGCCGATAGGGTGGAGTGTCTGCGACTTGGAGCGGACGATTATATGGTGAAACCATTTAATCCTGAAGAATTACTCATAAGAGTAGACAAACTGTTAATCCGCAGTTAGTATGGAGGTCTTAACCCAAAAGAAAACCCAAGTGCTATACATAGGGGCCAACAAGCGTTTGGCCGAAGAGTTCCATCGTGAAACCGATAGGGTCAACGTACATTCAACCGTTACTACGGTTGAGGCCATTAAGTGGTTGCACACTAATGCCGAATTCAAAAAGGGCCAATGGATCAATGTAGGTAATGCAGTGGATGCGTTTTTGTGTGAACACGGTATACCGCGGCAAGAATTGTTGGAACTTAAGCGCTACATAGAAAAAACGTTCGATCCGGCACAGAAAATACCGTTTTTGCTTTTGGGGAAAAAACTGACCAAAGAAGAAAAACTTCTGGCCATTGAGAATGGATTTGATGATTTCTTCGCCCATCCCGTTCGTTTTGATCGTCTTTTAGAGCGCATTGACTTTTTAAAAGAATTAAAGCTAAACTTACGTAAGCAGAAAATCCAATCCAGTAACGCCCAGTTAAAGAAGTATAAGATTGGTTTCTGGAAACGGAGCTTTGACCTATTGTTGGCAGGTTCCGTATTGTTACTGGCATCCCCGTTTTTGTTACTTGTCATTCTGGCGATTCGATTAGAATCAAAAGGTAAGGTGTACTATATCTCCAAAAGGGTCGGTACAGGCTATAGGATATTCAATTTCTTAAAGTTGCGTTCAATGTACCCTGATGCAGATAAACGCTTGAAAGAGTTTGAACATTTAAACCAGTATGTGCATGAAGATGATTCAGGGCAAATCGCAAGTGATGCGGGTGAGAAAAAGATTCAAGGTACCGTGCTTATCAGTGATGATGCTGAGGTAGATGAGATAGCACATAATCAAAAAAGAAAGGAAAGCGCAAAAAGCGCTTTTATAAAATTTGACAATGACCCACGTATTACCAAGGTGGGCAAGATCATTAGAAAGCTCAGTATTGATGAGTTGCCTCAGCTGATCAATGTTCTGAAAGGCGATATGTCGATTGTAGGTAATCGGCCATTACCCCTTTATGAAGCTGAAATGTTGACTACCGATGAGTGGACGGAGCGTTTTAACGGCCCAGCCGGAATTACCGGCCTTTGGCAAGTAGAGGCGCGTGGTAGATCTTCAAAAATGTCACCCGAAGAAAGAAAACAACTTGATGTCAAGTATGTAAAATATGCCAATAGCAAATATGCCTTCTTAATTGATATGTGGATTATCCTAAGAACGTTCAAAGCTGTTTTTCAAAAAGAAAATGTTTAAGAATGCATTTACGTATTATCCCCCTATTACTATTTGCTTTGGGCACCCAAATATTATTGGCGCAATCATTGGATGATTTTGTGTCAAAAAGTCTTCAGAAAAATGACATTACTGAAAAACTACCGCCCTTAGATAGCTTGGTATCCATGGCCAAACAGCATTCACCAAGGTTGAAATATTTTGATGCCGATGCAAAGTACTGGGAGGGTCGCGTCAAAAGTGTAGGCAGGTCATGGTTGAACAGCATTTATCTGGACGCTTCTTATGGCTATGGGGTTTTCGATAATTTGAGCAATGCCCAGATCGCTGGGGTACCCGATGCAAGTCAGACCTTATTTACGACCGAACAAAGCCGTTACAATCTTGGGGTATCGATGAAAATGCCCCTGCACGCCATTTTCAATAGGAAGATTGAGGTAAAGACCTCAAAAGCCGAAGTGGAACGTGCTAAATATGAAAAAGAATTTGCCGTTCGTGAACTCGAAATGTTCGTGGCCCAAAAATATCATGAAGTCATTAGGGCGCATCGAATGTTGGTAGTGGCCAGTTCAGTAGTAGAAACCTATAAGGTACAATCTGTAAACGCTGATAAAAATTTTACAAATGGGGCGATTGATGTTACGGAATATACCAGATTACAGCAGATGTTGAATCAATCATTGAAAACATTTGAGTTTCAACGATCCGAATATTTGCTGGCCATTACCGCCCTTGAGGGAATCGTCGGTACTAAGTTTAGGATATAAAGATGAAATTTAACCTACTCTTTTTTGTACGGCTTTTATTAAGGCATATCGCTTTGCTGCTCTTGGTGCCCATACTATTGGCATCGTTGGTGTTTTACCTTACCCAAGACCAACCTAAGGTATTTAACTCAAAAGCCAGGGTCTATACTGGCATTGCTTCCGGCTCAACAATAGAGCTCGATAATACAAAACTGGATTTTAGGGCAACCAATACGGCCTATGACAACCTTTTGAACCTTATCAAGGCAAGAACTACGATTGAAACGGTTGGTCTTAAGCTTTTTTCACAGCATATGTCACTCGATAGTGCGGACACGAAGATTATCTCAAGGGAAAAGTACGATGACCTTATGGAAATCGTACCAGATGATGTTAAGGCACTTTCCGTAAAAGGAGATATCGAAAAGACCTTTGAAAATTTCAAAAGGTTGAAAGAATCAAACCATTCGAATTTTATTTATGAGTTGATCAATCTAAAGCATCCTGATTACAGTATTGAAAAAATCATAGGTAGAATCAGTGTCCGTAGAATATTGAGTAGTGATTTCGTGGATATTGAATTTGAGTCCGAAGATCCCGCCATTTGTCAAAATACCTTGTTGATTCTTGCAGAGGTTTTCGTAAAGCTTAATGCCGATATCAAAGTAAATCAATCAGATGCAGTGGTAAAGTATTTTGAAGGGCAGCTCAATACGTCTACCAAACATCTTCGTTCAGCTGAAGATGAATTGTTGGATTTTAATAGAACACACAACATCATCAATTACTACGAACAAACCAAACATATCGCATCAGAGAAAGAGCACTTTGAATTGGAATATCAAAAGGTGCATATAGCACACTATGCGGCAAAAGCCGTTTTGAAGTCATTGGAATCAAAGTTAAAGACACATGAGAAGAAGCGGTTGTCAAGTGAAGGGATTTTGTCGCTCAGAAACAAATTGGCCGATGTGAATTTTGAGATCTCAATGAAAACATTGGGTGTCGAAACCGATTCAGTAAAACAGGTGCAGAATGCAAAAGATGTGGTCGCGCTGCAGCAAAAAGCGGCCGAACTAGAAGCAGACCTCTCACAACGCGTCGACCAGTTGTACAGTACCGATTATGACGAAAAAACACTTGCTTCAACAGATATTTTAAGTGATTGGTTAGAGAATACCGTGGCATTTGAAGGTACAAAGGCACAGTTAAAGGTCATGGATGAAAAACGACTTGAGTTTGAAAAATTATATCAAGTTTTCTCTCCTTTAGGGGCTACCATGAAACGACTAGAGCGCAAGATCGATATTGCCGAAAGGGAATACCTTAGTTTGTTGCATAGCCTTGGCCTAGCTAAACTTCGCCAACAGAACGTAGAGTTGAAATCGAATTTGAAACTCATTGAAGTTCCTTTTTTTCCAATAAACCCAAAGCCCAGTAAGCGTATGCTGCTGGTCATCGTTGCAGGTATGGCCGGTTTTATTTTGGTCACATTTACGGTATTGGTCTTAGAGTTTTTAGATGGCAACCTGAATACGGCAGCTAGGGCAGAAGATAAAATTGGTTTGAAAGTGTCCTCGATTTTTCCCGTAATCAATGAGAAAAGCAATAAGATAGACTTTGAATACCTGAAGAATAAGGCCATCAATGCTATTTCGCGTAATATCATTTTAAACCAGTTCAAAAAAGAGAAAGATGATAGACCAGTGGTGAATATGTTCTTTTCTACCCAAGATGCGGAAGGCAAGACGTTCATCTGTCAACACTTGATAGCCAAACTTTGTGAATTGGAATACAAAACGCTACACGTAACCTATGATGACTATGACTTGAATCTGGAAGGACCGTATTATCAAAAGTTGTTATACGGGGTGAGTGATCAACTGTACAAAATTTCGACGGTCGAAGAGTTGGATGGTGATAAGGCGATTACGGACTTTGGTTATTTTGATTTCGTAATCCTTGAACTACCCAGTATCATCAAAAATCCGTTCCCTGTAAAGTTGGCGTCTACCATGGACTATACTTTTTTGATTACCAGGGCCAATAGGGCTTGGGGTGAAGCGGACAAAAATTCTTTGGCGCTTTTCAACGAAGCGACCACAGGTCCAGAACCGACTATCATACTAAATGGGGTCAAGGTATTGGAAATGGAAACGGTGGTGGGTGACCTTCCTAAGAAGAGGTCGTTGATTCGAAAATGGATAAAACAAATCGTTCAGTTTAGGTTCTTCACTAAAAAAGCGGTGGCAAAATGATACGTAAACTGAAAAATATTGGAAAAGAAAAGAACATATCCTCATTGTTGACCAATGTGGTTATCGCATTTCTTGGCCTTGTTAGTTTTATGTTGCTTACCCGGCAGCTAAGCAAACCCCAATTTGGTGATTGGGTGCTTTTTATCACATTGGCTACGTTTCTTGACCTGTTACGATTCGGCCTGACCCGAACTTCCGTCGTTCGGTTGTTGTCGGGCGCTGATAAAAAAGCCTTTAAAAGATTATTGGGATCCTCATGTAGGATCAACCTCATATTACTTGTAATTCTGACGATTTTTTGTTGGTCGACCATGGCGATAGTACATGTTGTCGAGTTTCAAATAACGCAGGGATACGAACTCTTTTTAAGATGGTATCCCATTTTGGCCTTTTGTAATTTGGGTTGGAACAATGCTTCGGCACTGTTTCAAGCGGAGCAGAACTTTAACCGTATGATGCTGGTTCGATTGGCCAACATCGGCTTGTTTGTAGTCTTCTTGGTTTTAAACGGATTTTGGTTTCATTTAGGGCTGTTGGAGCTGGTTTGGGTCAATCTTGCCGTCAACCTTATTTCGAGCTTGTGGTGTACCTTCAAAAAATGGGATGGCCTATTTTTTTTAAACAAGGCAGACAGAAAAACCGAAAAGGAGTTGATCAATTTTGGCAAATACTCCATGGGTACGCTTATAGGGTCAAGCTTACTGAAAAGTGCCGATACCTTGATAATTGGGCTAAGTCCGGTTTTGGGGTCAACTGGCATCGCCATGTATGCAATTCCATTGAAACTTACCGATTTATTAGGTATTCCCTTACGAAGTTTTACGATGACCGCCTATCCGCGAATGTCCAAAAAAGCTATTGAAGGCGATTTAGATGGTGTTCGAAAGGTTTTCTATGCTTACTCAGGTGCGATCACATTGTTGTTCGTTCCGGTAGCAATAGGCTGTTTCGTATTGGCAGAAGACTTGATATTGATTTTAGGGGGAAAGGCCTATTCCGATTCTTTACCCTTGTTGACATTGGTTTTTAGGGTATTTACGGTGTATACACTTTTATTGCCGGTTGACCGCTTTACCGGGGTTTTGTTGGATAGTATAAATAGGCCCAAATTGAACCTTTATAAAGTCATATGTATGACAGTGGCCAATATTTTGGTCGATGTACTCGCCGTATTCGTATTTGAGAGCCTAGTGGTAGTGGCGTTGGGTACCGTTTTCTTTACGGTATTAGGAATTTTTCTGGGGTTCTATTTTTTAAGAAAAGAGATTCAAATAGAATCAAAACAGATTTTACCTGAAGGAATTTTCTTTTTCAAAAATTTAAACACCTATATCGGCCGATGAATCCATTTCACAAAACATATGGAACAGATCGCCTTAGGGAACCATTGCCCATTGCGATATTTCTATCGCTCTGTATAGCGTGCGCGCACTTAACAGCCTCAAAAGGACTGGTCGTAGGTATGGCCATAATTATCCTACCCATAGCAGTGGTCTATTTAGGGGTCTTATTCGTTAAGCCCAAAATTGGGCTGATGACCATTTTTGTTTTAAATTTTCTAATCTTGGGCCTCGGTAGATATGTGCCCATGACCTGGGGTTTGCTGATTGATGGGTTGCTGTTCTTAATGTATCTGGCCTTGTTCTTTAAGGCTTTCAAGATCAAGATTCCCTGGAGTCGGGCAAAATCCCAATTAAGTCTATTGGTGACCATTTGGTTCGGTTATGCCCTTTTTCAAGCCGTAAACCCCGAAGCCGCCAGTATTGAAGCCTGGTTTTACGCCATGCGCGGCTTGGCATTGTACCAATGGATGATCGTGCCCCTACTTTTTATCATTTATAATAAACCAAAAGATCTAAAGATTTTTTTGATCATTTGGGGGGTCATGTCCTTTTTAGGAACCTTAAAGGGTTGTCAACAACTGTTTTTCGGGGTTGACCCATTTGAACAAAAATGGCTGGATAATGGGGGCGCATTGACCCATGTGCTTTTTGGTAAATTGCGTATTTTCTCATTCTATTCCGATGCCGGCCAGTTTGGGGCATCCCAGGGTCACGCCGGGGTCGTCTTTGGTGTTTTGGCCTTATTTGCGAAAAGCAGGAAATTCCGAATATTCTGTATTATAGTCTCCTTGGCCGGCCTCTACGGTATGCTGATTTCAGGTACACGTGGTGCCATCGCCGTTCCTGCAGCGGGCGGAATCATGTTCTTGATCTTGAGAAAAAACATACCTATTTTGGTTGCAGGGGCCATTATGGGAATAGGAGTGTATGTCTTTTTTGCACATACCACCATACTGAACAATAATGCACAGGTGCGCAGAATGCGAACTGCGTTTGACCCTAATGATGCCTCGTTACAAGTACGGTTGGCAAACCAAAGGAAGTTATCGACCTATTTAGCATCAAGACCTTTTGGTGGCGGTATCGGTTCAACAGGTAACTGGGGGCAACGTTTTACCCCCAACACATTTTTGGCCAATACCGCCACTGACAGTTGGTTCGTCGCCATTTGGGCCGATACGGGAATCGTCGGATTATACCTGCATCTCTTCATTTTATTTTTTGTACTCATCACCGGTGCCTACAATGTAATGTTCAAAGTACGCGATGATTGGCTTAAGGGGCAAATAGCGGCTTTGGTGTGTGGCATGTTCGGTATTATGGGCGCATCTTATGGCAACGGGGTATTTGGGCAGTTTCCAACTTGTATTTTAATGTATACGGGTATGGTATTCATGTTTATCGCACCACAAATGGACAGAAAAATAAGGGCTGCTAAAGGCGAACCGAAAAGTGGACCGACAACAGAAAAGCTAAACGATATCGTACCAGCATAAATTCAAACAAATGAAAGCAAATCAACCCTTGGTCTCCATCATAACCATTAATTACAATGAGTCATCTGTGACGCTGGCGATGTTGGAATCATTACAGTTTCTATCGTATAAAAATGTTGAGGTAATTGTAGTGGATAATGCATCACCCGATGACGATCCTGATGTGCTCAAGTCACATTTTCCAGAAATAAACTTGATCAAGAGTAAAGAAAATCTAGGCTTTGCTGGGGGCAATAACCTCGGTGTCAAGGTTGCCAAAGGCGATTACTTACTTTTCATCAATAACGATACGATAGTACCCGAAAATTTTATAGGGCCCTTGGTCGAAACGCTGCAAAAAGATGATACTATTGGTATGGTGAGCCCCAAGATCAAGTTTCATTGGGACCCCACATTGATTCAATATGCGGGGTATACCCCTATGAACCAATGGACCATTCGAAACAACAGTATTGGGTATCATCACAAAGACGATGGCTCATTTGATAAGGCGGGGGAGACCGAATCCATACATGGGGCGGCAATGATGGTTCCTAAAAGGGTGGTGGAAGAAGTTGGGATGATGACGGAAGTATATTTTTTGTACTACGAAGAGCACGATTGGGCAGAAATGATCAAACGCGCCGGGTACAAAATCTATTATCAGCCCAAATCATATATCCTACATAAAGAATCGTTGTCAACGGGCAAATTCAGCCCGTTAAAGACCTATTATATTGCCAGGAATCGAATCGTTTTTGCGAGACGTAATTTCAGACCCTTTCAACTGTTTGTGAGCCTATTGTTCCAAACTTTTATATCAATTCCGAAGAATACGGTGACCTTTCTTTTTAAAAGACAGTTTCAACATTTAAATGCTTTATGGAAAGCCGTTATGTGGAACCTGTCAAACCATAAAATCCTTAAAACCTAATCTGTATAGCTGTAATTATGCCAGTAGCTAAGAAAAATGTTTGAAATTCAGTTTTTGTCTCCTTGAGCGCAGTCGAAAGGCTGGCAAAACATCTTGACTGCGCTCGATATGACAACAAGATTTACCGCTTGTATAATCAAGTGAAATCCTTAAAACCTAATATTAAATTCCCCAAAACCATGAAGACTTTTAAATTAATGTATGTGGTCTTTTTAGCATTTGCCATTATTGGATGCGTAAATGAAAATGATCTCGACCAAAATTTAACCGATGATAGTATGGGTGGCACCGATGATGTCGACTCCAGTGACCCTCTAAATGCATTGAATGTTTCAGCTGAGTTCGATTATGCGACCAGTAAAGACGTAACCCTTGAATTGGATGTGCCTTCAAACCTTAAGGGTGCGGTATTTACCCTTTACAGCAAAATAGGGGCGCAGGATAGTACTTTGATCGGTAAGGGCACTTTTGATGATGGCGGGCATTATAAGAAAGCGTTTACCTTAAGTTCAAGAACGGACAGTCTACTCTTGTTCTCTAACTACATTGGTCTTATTGACAATGTGCGCCTGCCTGTTGAAACGAATACCATTGCATTTGACTATAGGCCCTTTTATGAGCGGCAAGGTAGTTCGGGAAAATCTAAAATAAACCCTAAAAGAACGATTTTGCCATCGCGGAATGTGGACAACTATACTTTCATTGATACCTTTGATTTTTGGGGCGTACCCGATAATCTTGCTTTTCAAGATGTCATTGAGCAAAACTTATTGGATGATATCAATGCTTCCCTGCCTGAAAACGTGCCGGGTGGAATTCCCGTAACGAATCCCGATTACTTAGCGGGTAAAGAAACTAGTTTAATCATTACAAAGGAAGCTGATGTTTGGGTAACTTTTGTATCAGAGGGGGCCGGGTATCGCAATGTTTTGGGTTATTACTCCCATCCTATAGGTCAAGAACCGGCATCAACCGATGAAATAGATCCCCATTATGTCATATTTCCGAATGTATCCATGCAATATTCAGGGGGAGGCTTAATACCGGGTGATCGTGTGTACTTAGGTAGATTTCCGGCAAACACGGTCGTTTCTTGGTTTTTAGCCGCAAACGGATGGGCTTGGGGTGATGTGCAAGATGGTAATGGTGTGTACTATTCAAACCCTGATTTCAATCCTGAAGCTACCCCAGAAAGAAGAAACCATATGGTGCTTCTGTATGATGAAGGTAGGGAATTGACCTTGCTGGGTTTTGAAGATCTATTTAGGGATGGGCCTACGGACGATGATTTTAACGATGCCGTATTTTATGCAAAGTCGAATCCCGTAGATGCCATTCAAGTAGGTAATTTGGCCCAAATACAAGCGGCGACCGATGCTGATGGTGACGGAATCAATGATGAGTTGGATGATTTTCCTTTTGATCCCAATAAGGCATTCAGCAATTTTTCGCCATCTGTAAATTCAACGGGAAAATTGGTTTATGAAGATTTATGGCCAAGTCAGGGCGACTATGACTTTAACGATCTCGCGTTGGATTATGCCTTTAACCTGATTGCAAACGGCGATAATATGGTCACTGCAATTGATGCCACCTTTACGATTGAAGAGATTGGTGGAGCCTTGCACAATGGGTTCGGATTTGTCCTTCCGATAGACCCAAGTATTGTTGCCAGTGTAGACGGCCAAATTTTGAATGGGGGTTTTGAAACCGTGGCCGCAAATGGTACCGAAACAGGTACGGGAACCAACGAAGCGGTGATACTCGTGGTCGGTGATGCTTTTGATTTAAAGGGCACTACCGTAAACATCAATGTCGAACTCAATTCACCGGTCAGTGAATCGGTTTTGGGTGAGATTCCTTTCAATACGTTCTTAATCTCTAATGGCGATAGGGCGCGTGAAGTACATCTTCCAGACTTGCCACCAACGAGCAAGGCGGGTTACTTAGGTACTCAAGATGACTTTTCAGATGCTTCGATAGGGCGTTATTATAAAACGGCGACCAATTTGCCGTGGGCCCTGAATATCTATGAGGGCTTTGACACCCCGCCAGAATCAGTTCCCATTACCCTGCAGTACCCACGATTTATAAACTGGGCAAATTCAGGAGGCGTAGAGAGCCTTGATTGGTACCAACGCTAAAAAAATAGGGGAAACCCATGATTGACAACGATTATATATCGTTTGACAACAATATTTTTCAATCTTAAAATTGTAAGATAATATTTACAAAAATATAACGAAAAAGCTTTAATAAATGAATATTGCAGTAATTGGAACGGGGTATGTTGGTCTAGTGACCGGTACTTGTTTTGCAGAAACAGGAATCAACGTAGTATGTGTTGATATCGATAAGAAGAAGGTAGCCATGCTTCGAAATGGGGAAGTGCCCATTTATGAACCTGGTTTAGATACCCTTTTAGAACGTAACATTGATAAAGGTAGAATTTCTTTTACGACAAGTTTGGAAAAAGCGATAAAAGATTGCGACGCGGTATTCATTGCTGTCGGTACCCCGCCAGATGAAGATGGTAGTGCTGATTTAAAATATGTATTGGGTGTGGCCCGTGAGATTGGGCAACATATGGAAGACTACAAAGTCATCATTACCAAGAGTACGGTTCCCGTAGGTACCTCTTTTAAGGTTAAGGCCGCTGTTGAAGAAGAACTGGTCAAACGTGGGATTAGAATTCCGTTTGATGTGGCATCCAATCCAGAGTTTTTGAAAGAGGGCAGTGCGGTTGATGATTTTTTAAAGCCCGACCGCATTGTTGTCGGTATCGAAAGCAAGCGAGCTGAAAAAGTAATGAAGCGTTTGTATAAACCATTTTTAATGAACGGTCATCCGTTATTATTTATGGACATCTTCTCTTCTGAAATGACCAAATACGCTGCCAATTCCATGTTGGCGACTAAAATCAGTTTCATGAACGATATCGCCAACTTATGTGAATTGGTGGGTGCCAATGTTGACTTGGTCCGTAAGGGTATCGGTTCTGATACCAGGATCGGTAATAAGTTTATTTATCCCGGTACGGGCTATGGAGGCAGTTGTTTTCCTAAAGATGTTCAGGCCCTGGTAAGAACGGCAGATGAATACGGCCATTCCCTAGAGGTTTTAAAAGCTGTCGAGGCCGTAAACTACCGTCAAAAGACCACTTTGGTCGAAAAAATCAAAAAACACTTTGGTGAAAACCTAAAAGGGAAGCAGTTTGGACTATGGGGCTTGGCCTTTAAACCAAAAACCGATGATATGAGGGAAGCACCTTCTCTAGTGATCATTGAACAACTCAAGGCGATGGGTGCAAATATACGTGCATATGATCCGGTGGCTATGGAAGAGGCAGAGCGCATTTTAGGCGATACCATTGAATATGCCAAAGATGAATACGATGCCTGTATCGATGCTGACGCATTGATCGTAGTGACCGAATGGTCAGAGTTTAGAATGCCGAACTTCAGGATTTTGGAAAAGCTGATGAATGGCCACACCATTTTCGACGGTAGAAATATATATGATCCCGAAGAGATGGAAGAAATCGGCTTCGGTTATTACAGCATTGGGCGTGAAGCAGTCAATACAACAGCAACTGCCCAAGTATAAACTTTTTCAAAGAAAAAACATGAAAAGAATATTGGTAACCGGTGGTGCGGGCTTCGTGGGATCGCATTTGTGTGATCGCCTTCTGAAAGAAGGGAACGAAGTGATCTGCATGGATAATTATTTTACTGGCAGAAAGGGTAAGATCATACACTTGATGGACAACCCCTACTTTGAATTGATACGACATGATGTGACGATGCCCTATTTTATTGAGGTTGATGAGATTTACAATCTTGCATGCCCGGCTTCTCCAGTGCATTATCAACACAATCCCATTAAAACGATAAAGACTTCCGTTTTGGGTGCCATCAATATGTTGGGCTTGGCAAAAAGAATCAACGCCAAAATTTTACAGGCGTCCACCAGTGAGGTTTATGGTGATCCTGAAGTACATCCGCAACCTGAGAACTATTGGGGTCATGTGAACCCTATTGGTATTCGTTCTTGTTATGATGAAGGTAAACGATGTGCCGAATCATTGTTCGTCAATTACCATGAATCCAACAATGTTTTGGTAAAGATTATTCGAATCTTTAATACTTATGGGCCCAGAATGGAACCTGATGATGGTCGTGTGGTCTCTAACTTTATCATGCAGGCTTTACAAGGCCAAGACATTACCGTATTTGGTGATGGTACGCAGACAAGAAGTTTTCAATATGTAAGTGACCTGGTAGATGGTATGATCAAGATGATGGATACCGAAGATGGGTTCATTGGCCCTATCAACATTGGTAATCCGGGGGAGTTCACCATGTTAGAGCTTGCCCAAAATATAATTGATTTAACAGGGTCTAAATCTAAGATTGTCCACTTGCCCTTACCTTCTGATGATCCCATGCAACGCAAGCCGGATATCACTTTGGCAAAAGAAAAATTAAAGGATTGGAAACCTAGTGTCGATTTGCGAACAGGTCTTGAAAAGACCATCGCATATTTTGATAGCACCTTACAAGATAAGTCTATAAAAGAATTGGTTAGGCTATAGTTTTAATTTGAATTAGCAAAGATGGATGTAGTAAAATATTTGATCAATGGAATGGAAATTGCTTTGATGACCTATTTTGGTTTTGCATCCATCTATGTTTTTGTTTTTTCCTTTTTTGGTCTTTTTTCTGCGAAAAAAAAGGAAACCATTATCAATAAAAAAAGGAAGTTCGCCGTACTTATTCCTGGCTACAAAGAGGATAATGTAATCGTCGAGGTAGCGCGTCGCGCGTTAGAACAGAGTTACCCTGAAGAATTGTTTGAAGTGGTCATCATAGCCGATTCCTTTCAAGAAAGTACCCTTCAAAAATTGAAAAAATTACCCATTCGATTGATTGAGGTATCTTTTGAGAAAAGCACGAAATCCAAAGCCTTGAATAAGGCAATGGACGTTATCGGAGACCAATACCATGTTGCTTTGATACTTGATGCCGACAATATTATGGAGTTTGATTTTATTGAGCGGGTAAACGATGCCTTCAATAAAGGCTATAAAGTCGTTCAAGGACATCGTGTCGCAAAAAACACCAATACCCCCTTTGCCATTTTAGATGCCATTAGTGAAGAAGTAAACAATCATATTTTTAGAAAGGGACATCGTGTTTTAGGCCTTTCTTCAGCGTTGATCGGCTCGGGTATGGCCTTCGATTACCATTTTTTCAAGACGACCATGGCCAATGTAAATGCCGTAGGCGGATTTGACAAAGAATTGGAATTAAAATTATTAAAGGCCAGCACAAAGATCGAATACCTGCACGATGCCTTGGTTCTTGATGAGAAGGTTCAAAAGTCAGACGTATTCTCGAACCAGCGTAAAAGATGGTTGTCGGCTCAATTCATCTATTTTAGGCGGTACGTTATTGCCGGAATCAAAGCACTTGTGTTGAAAGGCAATATTGATTTTGCCGATAAGGTCTACCAAATGGTCTCACCGCCAAGAATACTTTTACTTGGTCTGGTAGGTATCTTAACCGTGGTTTACCTAGGTAATGACTTGCTCTTTTCAGAATCCCTTTTGGTCGTTCCTTCGGTGTTTTGGTATGTGACCTCGTTGTTGACAGTGCTAGCATTCGTATTTGCAATACCTAAAAAATTCTATGGTAGGGCTACTTTAAATGCCCTATTGACCTTACCAAAAGCTTTTGTATTGATGTTACTGTCTTTATTCAAGCTGAAAGGGGCAAACAAGAAATTCATTCATACCCAACACGGAACCTTAAGCGGTCAATAATATACTAATTCATGAGAATAGGAATTGAAGGACAACGGCTTTTTAGAAAAAAGAAGCACGGTATGGACATGGTGGCCTTAGAGCTGATCAAAAACCTACAACGAATCGATACGAAAAACGAGTACGTGGTTTTTGTAAAGCCCGATGAAGACGATGGCTGTATTCCTATGGCATCGAATTTCAAGATTGTTGAGCTCACCTCAAAATTCGGATATCCCGGTTGGGAACAGTGGGCACTGCCCAGAGCGGCCAAGAAAGAAGGGTGTGATGTTCTGCATTGCACGAGTAATACAGGCCCAATTTTCTCAAAGGTTCCTTTGGTGACCACTTTACACGATATTATCTATTTAGAGAGTATCAGTATTTTCAAAAAAGAAGGTACCTGGTACCAAAAATTTGGTAATATGTACCGCAGGTATTTTGTGCCTCCCGTCATAAAAAAGAGTAAAAAGGTAATTACGGTGTCCAACTACGAAAAACATCGTATCAATAAATATTTCGGATTTAAAGACGACCGGTTGCAGGCCATTTATAATGGGGTAGGCGAGCATTTTAAAAAAGTCACCAATACAAAAAAACTTACTGCGGTCAGTACTGAATTTAAGTTGCCCGATAACTATTTCTTCTTTTTAGGCAACACGGATCCGAAGAAGAATACCGTAGGCGTGCTAAGGGCTTTTGCACATTTCAATGAATCGTATCCGAACCAATACCAATTGGTGATGTTGGATTATGACGAAGACGAGCTACAAAGAATCCTTGTAGCCCTTGGTCAACCTGAATTGCGTAAGTCGATTCATTTGTTGGGCTATGTGCCCAATGAAGAATTGCCCGCGATCATAAGCCAATGTGCAGTCTTTTTATATCCTTCATTACGTGAGAGTTTTGGGATTCCCATTTTAGAAGGGATGGCCTGTGGGGTGCCCGTCATAACATCAAATACCTCATCAATGCCTGAAATTGCCGGAGAAGAAGCGGCCTTGATCATAGATCCCTTTAATCCGAAAGAAATTGCCAATGCTATGAAAACCTTGGTAGAAGATCAAATGCTAGCGACATTACTGTCAGAAAAAGGCATTTTGCGAGCCCAGAAATTTTCATGGAGGGCAATGGCCGAAAATGTATTGGCACTCTACAACGATGTGTATGAAGATCTAAATAAAACATCGGTATGATAAAGGGAAAAGACATCATTGTAATGGGTATTCAGGCATGGGATATCGAGATTGGAAGCAATTGCAAAAACATTGCGACGGAGTTTGCGAAACACAATAGGGTGCTTTATGTCAATCCGCCAATGGATAGGGTTTCTAGATATCGTGAAAGGCACACCGAAAAAATCAAAAAACGAATACGTATTCAAAAAGGGCAACAAGATGATTTGGTGCAGCTAGCGGATAACTTCTGGAACCTCTATCCCAAAACACAGACGGAATCCATCAATTTCATAAAAAACAAGTTTTTGTTCGATAGTCTGAACAAGGTCAATGCAAAACGTTTTTGTACTGATGTTGATGATGCCCTCAAAAGATTGGACTTCAACGAATACATAATTTTTAATGATAGTTCGATGTTTTTGGGCCAATACATCAAAGAATTTCTAAAGCCCTCTTTTTACGTGTATTACATGCGTGATTATTTGACTAAAAACCCCTATTGGAAGAAAAATGGGGTACGTCTAGAGCCCAAATTAATTGAGCATGCCGATTGCGTAGTGAACAATTCGACCCTGTATACCGAATATGGCCAGCAATTTACCGAGCATTCGTATATGGTAGGTCAAGGTTGCGATACCTCACTTTTCAATGATGCGATACGTGAGATAAAAGTTCCAGCGGAATTAAAAGCGATCTCAAAACCAATTATTGGGTATGTAGGGTTTTTGAGCAGTCGAAGATTGAGTATTGAAATTTTGGTCCATATTGCAAAATCCCGACCTGAATGGAGTATTGTTTTGGTCGGGCCAGAAGACGAAAAATTCGGTGCCTCAGAATTACATAAAATCAGCAATGTACACTTTTTAGGTAGTCGTGATGCTTCTGAACTACCCAATTATATCAAAGGTTTTGATGTTGCCATAAATCCGCAATTGATCAATGATGCCACCATGGGCAATTATCCTAGAAAAATTGATGAGTACTTGGCAATGGGCAAACCAACAGTAGCCTCCGCTACCAAGGCCATGGAGTATTTTGAAGAATATACCTATTTGGGAGAAACACCTGAAGGGTATGTGCAACTTATTGAAAAGGCCTTGGTTGAAAATACACCGGAACTAGAGGTAAAACGAAAACAGTTTGGGTTGTCGCATAGTTGGGAGAACAACGTCAATGAAATCTACAATTGTATTTTAAAAGTAAAACGGCAGTCCGCTTAAACATCAGGTTATGGGCATAGTACATCGCATAAAATCAAATGCAAAGACAAAACAATTGGCGTTGAGGTTAATCGCTCCGAAACGAAACCCCCGTCCACGGTTATGGGTCCGTTGGTTTTTAAATCCGCTGAAACATAAAAAGGGAAAGGGTGCCACAATCAGAAGAAATAGCCGTATCGATGTTTTTCCATGGAAACGATTTGAGATAGGGGAGCTTACCACCATAGAGTCTTTTTGTACCGTCAACAATGGTTCAGGTGATGTGATTTTAGGTGATAGGGTACGTGTGGGCATTGGTAGTGTGGTCATAGGTCCCGTAACTATGGGAAACGGGTCTGGCCTGGGCCAGCATGTTTTCGTTTCCGGTTTTAACCATGGCTATGCCGATGGCTCTAAAAACTCAAGTGATCAGGCGTTGGATGTACGACCGACCGTTATTGAAGATGACGCCCATATAGGCGCCAATTCAGTGGTGCTGGCCGGTGTGACCATCGGTAAGCGATGTCAAATCGGTGCGGGCAGTGTGGTGACAAAAGATATTCCGCCCTATTCGGTTGCGGTTGGCAATCCGGCAAGGGTTATCAAACAATTCAACCATCATACCGGTGCGTGGGAATCCGTAAAAAAGAAACAGGCCGTTACGGTCTAAAATATAAGATATACTAGTATGGAGACTTTAAAGATAATTTTCTGGTTGGCCTTGTTCATCATATTCTATTCGTATTTAGGGTACGGAATTTTACTCTTCGGTATTATTAAAGTGCGAAGGCTTTTAGGTTGGGCAAAACCTTTTGAGGGCAATGAAGATTATGAACCGGAAGTAACACTGTTTGTAGCTGCTTATAATGAAAAAGACTACCTACATGAAAAAGTGGCAAACTCAAAGAGTTTGAATTACCCACAAGAAAAAGTAACCCAGTTATGGGTGACCGATGGTTCTGATGATGGTACACCAGAGTTATTGAAAGAATATGAAAACCTAGGTGTTTTACATCAGCCAGAGCGAAACGGTAAAATTGCTGCTATGAATAGGGGGATGCACTATGTTAAAACCCCAATAGTCATTTTTTCTGATGGCAACACCAGTTTAGGAAAAGATGCGATTAAAGAGATAGTCCGTCTTTTTAGAAACCCAAAAGTAGGATGTGTCTCAGGTGAAAAACGCATTTATTCAAAAGATGCGGATAGTGCTGCTGGTGCCGGTGAAGGCATGTACTGGCGTTATGAATCACAACTTAAAAAATGGGATGCAGAGCTGTATTCCGTGGTAGGTGCGGCAGGCGAATTGTTTGCCATCAGAACCGAGCTTTGGCAAGAAGTCGAAAAAGATACACTTTTAGACGACTTTATGATCTCACTTCGGGTAGCGATGAAAGGAAAAACGATTCAATACAATCCAGAAGCATATGCCATTGAAAGCGCTTCTGCCAATGTAAAGGAAGAATTAAAACGTAAGGTCAGGATTTCAGCAGGAGGAATTCAGTCGGTCATACGACTGGCACCTCTTTTGAACTTTTTTAAATATGGAACCTTATCATTTCAATATATTTCGCATCGGGTGCTACGGTGGACGTTGACCCCTTTGTTATTATTGCTTTTGATTCCTTTAAACTTTGTTCTGGCCCAAAACGAAGGTTTGTTCTCTTTTGGAGTTTTTAGTGTATTGTTTTGGGGACAGGTACTTTTTTATGCAGCAGCCCTTTTAGGTTGGTTTTTAGAGAACAAACAGATTCGACTTAAGGTACTGTTCATTCCATACTACTTTTTTATTATGAACCTATCGGTTTTCTTAGGGTTTGCCCGTTATTTAAAAGGAAAGCAATCGGTAAATTGGGAACGTGCAAAACGAGGTGGAACCACGACTGAGGCCGTTGCTTAAGCAAGTTGTTTTGTATGGATGGGCAAGTCAAAGTAAAAAACACTTCCTTTACCAACCTCACTTCTGATATTCAAGGTTCCCCCATTCTTATGCACAAAGTTTTGACATAGTATCAATCCTAAACCAGTGCCAGGTTCTTTTTCAGTGCCAAGCTTGCTAAAATGCTCATTCGGGTTGAGAATTTTGCCAATATCTTCTTTTGGTATTCCTTGACCGTTATCTTCTACCTCAATGGTCAAACGACCATTCTCAGTGTTTGAGTTTACTTGAATCAAACCATCAACAGGTGTAAACTTGATGGCGTTCGAAAGTAAGTTTCTTAGAACGGTTTTGACCGTGTTCATGTCTGCATAGACCATAGTGTCTTTTGGTACATTATTGACCAAATTGATTTTTTTATGTTCGCTGCCCAATTTCAATAAGCGGAAAGTCTGTTCTACCAAATCAAAAACATCAAGATTTTCGGGTATGATCTGTATTTGATTACTTTCTGATTTTGCCCAGCCCAACAAGTTTTGGAGCAGGTTCAAGGCCTCATCCATGGTCTTTAAAAGCTCATATACCGTACCATCAAGAAACTCGTCAGACTTAGGGTCAATAATACCCCGCATGATAAAATCCATCTTTAATTTTGCAGCACTTAAAGGTGATCGTAGGTCATGACCGATGATGGAGAACATCCGATCTTTTAAAATGTTCGATTGTCTTAGGTTTTCAGCTTGTAACTCAATTTGATTTTTAGCGCGAATAAGTTCTACGTGTGTCTGTATACGGGCAATGAGTTCTTGTTCATTAAAAGGTTTGGTGACGTAATCAACACCGCCGACTTCGAACCCCTTTACCTTATCTTTTATATTTACCTTACCGGTTAAGAATATGACGGGAATATTTTTGTATTCAGGAATGCTCTTTAATTTTTGACAGAGTTCAAAACCTTCGATTCTTGGCATGATAACATCCAATAAAATTAGGTCGGGAACCTGTTGTTGCAGCAGTTCAAAAAAATAATCGTCATCGCTCGTACCCTTATATTCATAATTGTTCCGTTCTAGGATAAAGCGCAGTAGTTCCAGATTTAATTGCTCATCATCAACTGCGAGTATATAGGGTTTTTCGGTAATTTGCGCTGTCATTTATCTAATTCTATACTTACTAAAGTAAGAAAAAGTTTTCAGGTATAATACGAATTGACTGGTAGTGGTTTTATGGATATGTTAATTCATTGGCTTTCTAAAGGCGAAAAGTATATCTTAATGAGTTGTACCACCAAAAATCCAACTTTCACAACATAAATTGATTCGAAATAAATTGTAGGATTATATTTACAAAATAAGAAGTGTAAAACTTAAATAGTAATGACATATATATTAATAACCGGCGGGGCGGGTTTTATAGGTTCCAATTTTGTGCCTTATTTTCTGAATGGTCATCCTGATATCCATTTGGTAAATATTGATGCATTGACCTATGCCGGTAATCTAGATAATTTAAATGAGGTGGCATCGCATAAGCGTTATACATTCGTTGAAGGCGATATCTGTGACAGAAAACTGATAGAGGGAATATTCGAGCAGTATGACATCAAAGGCGTTATCCATTTTGCGGCTGAATCACATGTCGATAATTCGATTACAAATCCTGATGCGTTTATGCAGACCAATATCATTGGTACGTTCAATCTAATTGACGTTGCTAAAAAACATTGGATGGTCGGTCCTGGCATTTACAAAGAAGCATATAAAACGTCACGTTTTCATCATGTATCCACTGATGAGGTTTATGGTACTTTAGGCAAGGAAGGATTGTTTATGGAAACAACGCCCTATGCCCCGAATAGCCCATATAGTGCCTCAAAAGCATCCTCTGATTTTATTGTTAGAAGTTACCACCATACTTTCGGTATGAATGTGGTCACTACAAATTGCTCAAACAATTACGGGCCAAAACAACATGATGAAAAATTGATTCCCACCATTATTCGAAAAGCCTTGGCAAAAGAACCCATACCTATCTATGGTGACGGTTCAAACATTCGTGATTGGTTGTATGTATTGGATCATTGCAAAGGCATTGCCTTGGCATATGAAAAAGGAATTTCTGGGGAAACCTATAATATAGGCGGTCGTAATGAACGCAATAACCTTTATATCGCAAAGACCGTTTGTGCTATTTTGGATAAAAAACATCCTCGAAAGGATGAAAAATCATACGAAGATTTAATTACCTATGTCAAAGACCGAGCTGGCCACGATTTCAGGTATGCCATAGATGCGACGAAAATTGAAAATGATCTGGGCTGGGAAGCTGATGAAAATTTTGAGACCGGCATTGAAAAGACCATAGATTGGTATATCAACAGGTACGTAGAAAATAAAAATTCAAGTTTGGCGTAATGGCCAATCCAAAGCACATAAATATATGAAACGAGCATTAAGAAATTTTAAACATTTCTTTGTAATAGGCAAGGTTTAAAATTTTTGATGCGAGAACGCAGCGTTTACATACGTTCTCAGTTTTATAATTTATTTTTTATTGATTAATTACTAAAATTTAAACGTTTGAAAGGAATTATATTGGCCGGGGGCTCTGGAACCCGATTACACCCTATAACATTGGCAGTAAGCAAGCAACTAATGCCGGTGTACGATAAACCCATGATCTATTATCCACTTTCAACTTTATTGGAGTCTGGAATCTGGGAAATCTTGATCATATCCACCCCACATGACCTACCACTATTCAAAAAATTATTGGGTGACGGTAGAAAATATGGGTGCCGATTTGAATATGCCGTGCAAGCAGAACCAAATGGTTTGGCAGAAGCCTTTATCATTGGGGAAGAATTTATAGGAAACGATAAAGTTGCCCTGGTTCTAGGGGATAACATTTTTTATGGAACAGGCTTGGAAAACCTATTGCAGGCCAACAATGACCCAGATGGTGGAATTATCTATGCTTATCACGTAAACGACCCTGAACGTTACGGTGTCGTTGAGTTCGACGAAGGGGGACAGGTCATATCAATAGAGGAAAAACCGAAATATCCAAAATCCAATTATGCCGTTCCGGGTATTTATTTTTATGATAATGACGTGGTTGAGATTGCCAAAAACATCAAACCCAGTCCGCGGGGTGAATTGGAAATCACTGATATCAACCAAGAGTACCTCAAACGGGGGAAATTGAAAGTGAGTATTATGGATAGGGGTACAGCCTGGCTCGATACCGGTACTTTTGCCTCATTGATGCAGGCTTCACAGTTTGTTCAGGTGATTGAAGAACGACAGGGATTAAAAATTGGGGCTATTGAATCATCTGCATATAAAATGGGCTATATTACAAAGAATCAATTCAAGAAGATAGCACAGCCTTTGACGAAAAGTGGCTATAGTAAAAGTTTATTGGAAGCATTATGAAATTAAAGCATACTGAAATCGATGGATGTTTCGTTCTCGAACCAACGGTTTTTGAGGATGAAAGGGGCTATTTTTTTGAAAGTTACAATCAAGAAAAGTTTGAAGACCTGACCGGCTCTAGAACGACTTTTGTGCAAGACAATCAATCCTTCTCTTCAAAGGGGGTTCTTCGTGGGCTTCATTTTCAATATGGGGAACATGCCCAGGCTAAACTGGTACGGGTCGTTACAGGAGAGGTTTTGGATGTCGCCGTTGACATCAGACCAGATTCCCCGACTTTTGGTAAGGTCGTGCGAACGAGACTTTCCGCTGAAAATCATAAACAAATGTTTATTCCTAGGGGGTGCGCACATGGTTTTGTAACTTTAAGCGAAACTGCTACTTTTTTCTATAAATGTGACAATTTCTACAATAAAGCCTCTGAAGGAGGAGTTTTGTACAATGATTCGGAGTTTGATATTGATTGGATTTTAGAGGATTCGCAATTGATCATATCCAAAAAAGACAAACTGCTTCCCACTTTTGATAAATTGGTAGTAGGTCAACTATAAATAGGTAAACGCAATCAATGAATATTCTTGTAACTGGGGCTTCAGGTCAATTGGGCCATACGTTTAAAGCGCTAACGGCGAACAAAAACAATGGCCTTAATGTTGTTTTTAGATCATCATCTGAATTGGATATCACCAACTACGAATCGGTGTATCACGAGTTGACCGTGAATGACTATGCCTATTGCATCAATTGTGCGGCGTTTACCAATGTGGATAAAGCGGAATCAAATACAGATTTGGCACGTTTGGTAAATATTACCGGAGCAAGGAATTTGGCATTGGGTTGTCATGAAAGCAAAACGGTATTGATACATATCTCAACTGATTTCGTTTTTGACGGCTATTCCAACGAGCCCTATAAAGAAGAGGACATTGCCAGACCAATCGGTTTTTATGGCGATACCAAATACAAAGGGGAACGTGCTATTATCAATAACCTCAAAGAGCATTTTATCATTCGAACATCATGGTTGTATTCTGAGTTCAATACCAACTTTATGAAAACTATGGTTCGTTTAGGTTCAGAGCGTGATGAATTATCGGTGGTCTATGATCAGGTCGGTACCCCAACATATGCGAAAGATTTGGCGAAAATGATAATTCAGATGATCAAAGCGCATAGCATTGATTACGGTATCTATAATTATAGTAATGAAGGTGTGGCCAGTTGGTATGATTTCGCCAAGGCAATCTTTGATGAATATGGCATTACCATAAACCTGAAACCAATTCTATCTTCGGAATACCCTACGCCGGCAGCTAGGCCTAAGTTCAGTGTGCTTGATAAATCAAAGATCAAGCAAACCTTCGGAATTGAAATTCCGCACTGGCATGATAGCCTTAAACTCGCGATAAAAGCTTACGCTGAAATGAAGGCCTAAAGTCCCTTTATTTGCGTGTTGTGAAAAGAGTCTGCCTGTAGACGCAATAGCTCTTCGGCCTTTTCTTTTTTGTAGCGATATAGTTCTTCTTCAGATTTGATATCCTCATAAATTTCTTGGTTCATAACGGCATCGGTCGACATCAGCAGTTTACGTTGTGTTACTTTTTGCGTGACCCATGTGGCAACAACACTTTCGGCTTCCTCCACCTTATAATCGTATTCCCCTTTAGGGGCCAATAGCTTGGCAATAATAGGTGCGGTCTCTATGGCAAGAAAAAGTAGGAAAATGAAAAATGAGGGTAGCCAAGGTAGTTTATTCAAGGCATTGATACGGGCCATGAGCCCATCAAAGCCATCTATAATGGGTTGTGAGCCTGATACGGCCTGATCGTAATCTTTATTTAGAGTAGCTATTTGGCTCTCTAATGCCGCAATTTTTTCAGCATTGGTCATTTTCAATTGTTGTAGTTCTGCAAGATAAGCGTCATGTTTTTCACGTTTTTCTTCATACACGGGGCCTTTGCCCAATAACCCTGTACCCGCTGTGCCTTCTGCTTCTGAAATGTAGGTATCATATAAAGCATTTGTTTCAGCTTCTTTTGCAACAATCTCATTTTTTAGAGTGCCTATTTCTTGATTGATGGCCTCAATTTTCGGAGTATACTGTAATGCCAATTGTTCCTTATTTTCCAATGTCATTGCATTTTTTTCTTCCAACAACACCTGATTGATTTCCTTTTCAAAAATTTTCATCTCTAAAGGTTTGGCGATAACGATGGCAATGATGATGGCCAAAATTATTCGTGGGGCAGCCTGTATGAATTCACTTTTGAAGCTATCTTTTTTCTTAATTGTAGATACAATATATCGATCAAGATTGAAAATGAGTAGGCCCCAGATAAATCCGAAGAAAATAGAGGTGAAAATATTGTCAAAAACAGTGTATAATGCATAGCCACTGGCGATAAAGGCCATAACCGCGGTAAAAAATACGGTTGCGCCTATCCCCGCATATTTATTGCGTTCCCCATTTGAACAAGTTGAAAGAATATCGGTGTCGGCTCCTGAACAGAAGATAAAGAATCGTTGTAACATGATAGTGTTCGTTTTGGTTTGATGAATTTGTTCTCTTTGTCACCTTGAGCACAGTTGAAATCTCATTGGTTCTTGACTTCGCTCGAACTAACAATGTTTATAGAACGTAATTTCCAATGATTTGTTACAGAAAAAGCCCTCAATTTGAAGGCTTTAACAGTGATTTATGGCGAAGGCTACCTTTGGTGTTAAGTAATTCTCATGCTTTTTCCCATAAATAGACCTTAGTTTTTCCCTTTTTGGATCCTATGGTATTTACTCTTTCAATATAGGTGTTCTTGGTCAGCCACAATGCCTTTTCCGCTGAGATGGGTTCATCATTATAGAAAAATAAGGCATCTTGAGCTATCATATCGGTAAGGTCAATAACCGAGTTTGGATTGTCATTTTTATTATGATTTTGAGCAGAAGAAACTTTGCTTAAATCGGTCAATACTATGGCATATTCATCTTCCGTATAATTTTTGGTCGTTACCTGTATTGACCTATTTGTTTTTAATAGTTGATGTGCTATTGAAGAAGAAATTTTAGTTCCGTTAAAATAGAAAGTTGGGTTCTCTTTCTGGTTCTCAGATAATAGTCTTCCTTGCCTATCAACCTGGTTCCCTGTTTCATTAAAGTAACTGGTACTTCCATTTCTCGTGCTATAAAAAAGTTCTTTACCATTTACGGTAATGTTTCCCGTTTCAATCGAACTTCTTGAAGCTGATGATTTTTTGATTTTAATGGGCTTTTTAGATATTCGAACTTGCGGATTTTTAGACTGACTTTTTGTGGTTGAAATATTCAGACTTTCATTCTTTTTAAGCAATTCTATTGCTTTGTCTGAAGAAATCTTTTTATCCTCATAGAAGAAGGTAGCCCCTTTTTTGGCCATTTCGATAATATGGTCAAGAGGTGCTTTTGGCTCTGGAGGTAGGGGCGGAACCGGAATGTTATTGACCTCCCCCTTGATTGCTTTTGGAGCCTTTGCATTTGGTGGGGCAACAGCACTTACTTCACCCTTTAGTACTCTCGTACTTTGAACTGGCGCTGGAGCTTCAGCAGGTTTTAGGGCCTTTGGTGCAGGTGGAGGTTCGGGAAAATCTGGAAAAGGCTCGGCATCGACTTTTTGTTTATCTGACATCAGACTATAGATATATTCCAAACGTTCCACGTCATTTTTGAGAATCCGCATATGGTTACGGTCCATTGCATTGTATTTTTTAGCCAATGCGTCGTATTCTGACATGAGTTTTCGAGAAGCACCTTCTTGAGGGATTGTCGCTCCTTTTTTTGGCCCGACGATATTGAGCGTGGCAACCCCATAGTCAATGAGCATGGCTTCGACCTGTTTGACCATCTTTTTATCGGTGGTTGATTCGACATGGATACGGGCACTTATTTTTTTCTCACGTGCCGTTTTAGACAATCCGCTATTTATTTTTGACAAGGAGTCCGGTAGCCCTTCAAGGGTGACCTCTTTTCCGTTCACCAGCATATTACCATGGCCATCAATATGAATGTCAATAGGTTCAGCCGTTTGACATTCAGGAAAAGGCTCCGCGTTTTCGCGCTGTTCGGGAGTCATTTGGGCATAGCTATATTCCAACGTCCGTAATTCGTTTAATGGAATTATTCTTTGCCCCATTGGAATGGCATTGTATTTTTTTGCCAATGAATTGTATGTAGTAATTTGTTCAACACTCGCTTTTTTGGAATTAGGAATGCTTGAAATTTCCGTTTTGGTGGTTTGCACTTCGATAAATTTGGTTTCACTAAATCCATAAAGTAAAAGTGCCAATAGCGGCAATACTAAAATGCTGCGCAGTAAAACTGCTCTTTTCGATGTTCTTTTTTTCATGATGATAAATCGTTTTTTGATTGATGAATAATTTAGGGCACTTGCCATGCCCATTGACTGATATTTTTGTAGACTTTCATTTGATATGTATGAGAGCAATGTATTCTGATAATTGCTCTGGGGTGCGCCTTTTTCTATGACGGCTTGATCAGCTAAAAACTCATGGTTTAATTTGATGCTTTTTTTAAACAAGAAAATTAGGGGGTTGAACCAGAGGATTACTTGTAAAAGTTCTATGAATAATACATCCAAGGTATGCAGCTGCTTCGCGTGTGTTTCTTCATGTAGCAAAACCTCTTTCGGAATATTTTCGGCCTCAAAATTGGATTTGTTCAAAAAGATGTACTTAAAGAAAGTATGCGGGGGCATTTTTTCCGACAGCAAGACCTTTACACTAAAAAGCTGTCTCAACTTCGGATTGATACGAATACGCCTAATAATTTGGGTTAGGTTTTTGACAAATCGAAAACCAAAGCCCAATACGCCAAACCCATAAAGGGTCAAGAATAGTAACGACCAATTGATGGTGTCCATATCGGTTACGGCAATGGGTTCTTCAAGCAGTTGCCCATTTGGCGGTATATTTATGACTAACGGTTCTTGTAGGGTTGTAGCCGCAATGGGAATGTATTCAACAAAGACCAGCGATGGTATGACCAAGGCTATGATCACTGCCCCCAAAAGAAAAAACCGTTTAAAGACATGCATCTGTTCTTTTTCGAGAAATACCTTGTAAAAGGCCAACAAGATGGCCATACAAGCAGCGGATTTTAAAAGATAGATTTCCATGGTTATTTCCCTTCCTTGCCATCAGGCAGATTTTCGATTTCCTTATCAATTAATTTTTTAAGTGCTTCAAGTTCAGCCTTGTTCAAATTGGTTTCTTGGGTAAAGAAAGAAGCAAATTGACTTGCACTGTCATTAAAGAAGTTCTTGATGAGTCCGTTAACGTGTTTCGAGAAGTAATCCTTTTTTTTGACCAAAGGATAATACTCACGTGAGCGACCAAAACTTTTATAAGCCACAAACCCTTTATCGGTCATTCGCTTTAACAAAGTCGCTACGGTTGTTGTAGCTGGTTTGGGATTTTTATATCCATCCAACAAATCTTTCATGAAGGCTTTTTTCAGCTTCCACAAAATATTCATGAGTTCTTCTTCTGATTTCGAGAGTTGCATATGCTACAATATTAGTCCCCGAGGGTTCGGGATTGTTCTACAAACATAGAATAAATATTTTAATTCTACAAATGTAGAGATTAAAAATTGCCGTAGTTTTTATTTTTAGGGTGAACTTTTTCGATTTTTTAGCTCAGGATTAAACCCTTACAGCGATACTGCAACTAGATTTTATTTTCTTAATCGTGCAAATACTTATGGAGTCTCAAGTTTGTACCCTACTCCGTGCACCGTAACAATGTTTATGGAATCGTCACCCGCAAACTTTTTTCTTATTCTTGAAATAAAGGTGTCCAGACTTCGGCCGACGACTATTCCATGATCTTCCCAGACCTTTTTGATAAGAAGATCACGCTTAATTATTTGATTGGGCCCTTCTGCAAATATGGAAAATAATTCGCATTCTTTTGCAGTAAATACAATAGTCGTATTGCCCTTTATGAGTTTGTTCTGATCTTTATAAAATCGATAATCCCCTATTTTTGAAAATTGCGTATCCTCCTTTATGTAAACACTTGATTTCCCTTTTTTCCAATAGGCCAGTCCTAATCCTAAGAATCCTAGGGCAACGAGTGAAAGCAGTGTATTCCGCTTTAATTCTAGGGTTGATTGCGCATGGGTGAAAATGATTTTTATTTTATACTCATTGGTGGGTAGGTGTCGACCAATACAGGGAACGATGTTCTCCCATTTATTTTTTTTGCTTTCAAAACTATAAGCGGTCTCTCCGCTTTTGGTTTCCATAACTTCAACAATATAGGTGCTCGGTATGCTCGAAGCTTTAAGAGCATCGTCGATTATGCCAACCAAGCTATCTGGTAAGATGGCCAAACTATTTTCAAAAGATAGTTCAAAAGTGCTTTTATCCAAAGCGATTACTGGCAATATCAATGAAGTGGAATCATTGTCTGCAAGCAGTAAGCGATTACCGGCATCCCTTAAGGCAATTTTCACCCGTTCAGGAAAATTTTGGTTCTTGGGCGAACCTTCGAAAACGAACAGTGCAAAAAAAGCTAAGACCGGTAAAAAACTTAGAACTACTATTTTCGGTTTCATCATACCATTGCAATCATATTCAATTAATCAAAGAGTAACAACTTTTGACATTTGTTTTGCACTTTTTTGACATGGGTGACAGGGTACTCGAATAGTTTTGAAAGAAATTAAATGTCATTATGAAAAACAATATACTCTTAATCTTTATCGGTCTTTATGCCATAACGATCGTAAAAGCACAAAACCAAATTCAAATTGATACCAGTAAAAGTCTTATAAAGTGGGCAGGTTCCAACCTTTTTAGTTTTAACGAACACTATGGCACCGTTAAGTTTAAGAATGGGGTACTCATTAAAGATGCCGATTCTTTATCAGGGGGGCGGTTTGAAATTGATATGAATTCTATTTTAAATACGGATGGAGAGTACAATAAGGGGTTGGTATGGCACCTTAAGAATGAAGATTTTTTCCATGTTGAAAAATACCCTATTGCTAGGTTGGAAATGACCAACGTAACCTATTCTGATAGTCTGAATTTACGCATTGATGCGAATCTTACCATCAAGAACGTAACCAAACCAATAGTATACGAGGCCACATTACGGCATCAGAACAATAGCACAGTGATGACGGCAAAGTTTATCATTGACAGAACAAGATGGAACGTAAATTATCAATCTAAAAGTTTACTAAAAAGTTTAAAAGATGAAACCATTTCTGATGCGATTGAGTTTGAGGTTGTTGTAATTACAAAAAGTAATTAAAGAAAGGTATGTAGTGACTTTAAAAAGGTTTGCTTACCCTATATTTTTGAGATTATGAAAAGCGGGCAAAACACAGAAATTATGAGATGTACCCTAACCATAGTATTCTTTTTATCCATTTGCTCTTTTGTTAAGGCACAAGGGATATACAGCGAGACGACGAGCAATGGGGTTGTCATACGGAACAGCTTCCCAAAGGGTGGGCCATACTCGGGACCAATAAAAAAATATTTTAATGTCAGTAACTTAATATTCTTTACCCGAGTTATTAATGAAACCGGCAATCCATTAGAACTGAAAATCAATTTTTCTGCCGATTCCATTGCAATTCCCAATTCCCCCGATTCTTTCATGAAATTATTTGTGCTTCCGGATACCATGAATCTTGACAAGCGAAATTCATTAAACTATGGCGTAACAGCACTGACGTCATTTGATCAAGCGACTTCTTTTGAAAGGACGTTAGCTGCTAATGAAGATTCGATTTTCAATGTTGTGGCCATATTTTATCAGACCAAGGCCGGCGAATGGAATGATAGGGGCGGTAACCGAGCTGAACTTGTCTTAAAGGGTCAAGACCTTTTTTATAGCATGCCACCGCAGATTGATTCCCTGCACTGTGGTCACATTCTTTTTAACGAATAGGGCTTCGTAAAAATATGGTGAAGTTTGTTGCCGCTACTAAAAATTGAAGTATCATTAAAATGAATACAAAACAATGAACATACAACATGATAAAGCCATTTTTTAAAGCGTTTCCCTCATATCCCCTAAGAGCTCATCTCAGTAAAATATTTATAGAAATACGGAATGGTCTCAATACCTTTTAAGTAATTCCAAACCCCAAAATGTTCGTTAGGGGAGTGTATGGCATCACTATCCAGTCCGAACCCCATTAGAATGGTTTTGCTGCCCAAGACCTGTTCGAATAAGGCAACGATCGGAATGCTCCCCCCAGTGCGTTCAGGTATGGGTGTTTTGCCAAACGTAGTCTCATATGCTTTGGCCGCTGCTTTATAACCGGTACTCTCTATGTTGGTCACATAAGGCAGTCCACCGTGATGCGGGGTTACCTTCACTTTTACACTTTTAGGTGCAATGGCCTCAAAATGCTTGGTGAACAACTCGGTTATTTCATCGGGATCCTGATGGGGTACCAAACGCATCGAGATTTTGGCATAGGCCTTGCTGGCGATTACGGTTTTCGCCCCTTCACCGGTATAACCACCCCAAATTCCGTTGACATCCAAGGTGGGGCGAATGGAGTACCGTTCTGATGTACTATATCCTTTTTCACCTTGGACATCGCCAATATCCAATGCCGCTTTGTACTCTTCCAAATTAAAAGGAGCTTTGGCCATTTCGGCACGTTCGGCCTCAGAAACAACTTCGACCTTATCATAAAAATCAGGAATGGTAATATGGTTGTTCTCGTCATGCAACGATGCAATCATTTTGCTGAGTACATTAATCGGGTTGGGCACGGCACCACCATAAATACCGGAATGCAGGTCCCTATTAGGGCCGGTGACCTCTACTTCAACATAACTCAAACCGCGAAGGCCGGTAGTAATGGAAGGAACATCATTAGCAATCATGCCAGTATCAGAAATAAGGATGATGTCATTGGCCAACTTTTCTTTGTTGTCCTCTAGAAAATCGGCCAAGCTATCACTGCCCACCTCTTCTTCGCCTTCGATCATGAATTTGACATTACAGGGCAGTGTATTGTTTTTGATCATAAACTCCGCAGCTTTGACGTGCATGTACATTTGCCCTTTATCATCACAGGCACCACGGGCAAAAATTGCCCCTTCGGGATGCAAGTCCGTTTTTTTGATGACTGGTTCAAAAGGGGGTGAGGTCCACAAATCCATCGGGTCGGGGGGTTGCACATCATAATGCCCGTAAACCAAAATGGTGGGAAGTTTAGGGTCGATTATCTTTTCGCCGTACACCACGGGATATCCCTTTGTTTCGCAGATTTCGGTAGTGTCACAACCAGCCTCCTGCAATGCCTTTTCTACCAACTCCGCAGTTCGAATTATATCTTTGGCATAAGCGGGATCTGCACTTATTGAGGGCAATCTCAGCAATTCGATAAGTTCATTCAAAAAACGCTCTTTATTCTCTGGGATATAGTTTTTGATGGTATCCATGGTATATTTTAAAAGTGGCTTAAAATTACGAAACGTGTGGTAAGAAATGGAAATTATCAGTATGTAAATCGAAATATTCAATTTTGCTATTTCACAATACAGAAATTGAATTATATTTGCATCCCAATAATTATTTGGCCTATGCGGGCGTGGTGGTCCCGAAGCGTTGGGAGGTAGGCGCGCGCGACTTAGGATTAACCCAAATAAAAGTTCTTAAAATATTGGAAAAGCGGGCGTGGTGGAATTGGTAGACACGCTAGACTTAGGATCTAGTGCCGCAAGGTGTGAGAGTTCGAGTCTCTCCGCCCGCACGAAAGAAAAGCTTCCTGGAAACAGGAAGCTTTTTTTGTTTGGGTACAACATAGGTACAACATTTCGATATTTTCAAGAACTTAATTGATATTTGTGAGATTTTATATTAATAAGATGGATTGCTAATCTTTATTTTAGAGTACCATTTAATCCATAATCCTCTCTGAACATTCCCTTTCATTTTTCAAAAAAAGCCTGTCCTGAGCGCAGTCAAAGGACTACATTTCAGGAGAAAGCGCTTCACTATAAATTTCTTGGACACATACACATAAACACGACTACTTATGAAAGTAGATAATGATGAAAAAATATTCAACCAAAAATGTAATTATTAACTGAATTTTTTAACATATTAAGGGGTTACTTAAACCAATCCCTATACTATGATTCAGTTATTCAAGAAGATACGGCGTCAACACTTGGGCAAGAATAGAATAGGTAAATACCTGCTTTACGCCATAGGCGAAATCTTATTGGTCGTTATCGGAATCCTAATTGCGGTTGCCATCAATAATAGTAACGAGCAGAAAAAACGTGATGCTCTTTTAGATGCCTACCTAACAAGTCTTACGCAAGAATTGCAACAAGACATCATCAATCTGAACAAATCAAAGGAATCGCTTTCGCGAAAGCGAAAATCGATTAATTACTATTTAGATTACTATAATATTGAAAATCCGGAAACAACGATTCTGCTTGAACGATTGGATAGTGTCAACACATCCAAGAGTGCTTTCTACACAGGTACTTACACCATTGAAGACCTTATTGCCACGGGTAATCTTTCCTTGTTTCCAAAAAATATAAAGGAGGCCATCCTTAAATTGAAAAATCTTCAGGAACGTTATTTTACTTATGAAACCCAGACTATCGAGAACATAGCACGATACGATTTAGAACTTAAAAAGAACACCGATTTATTGCACTTGAACGGATATTCCGACAAACAACATCGGTCAGTTGCAAATTGGCGAAATAATTTAGACTCAGATCAATTTTTGGTACTCAACAATACCCTTGCCGAAAGTTTAAAACTGTACGATTTTCAAGAAAGACTTTATGGAACCTTGAGTGAGGAGACGACCGCTTTGCAAAAACGACTGAACAAACAAACCGAATAATCTATTGGGCAACGAACAACTTGAAATAGAATTTTCCAAACGGATAGAAGAATCACAGGGTATCATCCATAAAGTATGTAGGATGTACTGTGACAATGAAGAGCATCGGAAAGATCTATTCCAGGAAATACTGATACAGCTCTGGAAATCTTACCCATCCTTTAAAGGGGATTCCAAATTTTCTACTTGGATGTACCGTGTGGCCATTAATGTGGCCATTCAGGATTTACGAAAGACCAAGAAGAAACAACAACTCTTTTTTCAGACCAATCAATTTAAAGATGCTTCGGTAGAGCAAAAATCTGAGGCTATCGATGAAAAATTAAAATTGATGCATATGGCTATTTCAGGTTTGAACAAAGTTGAAAAGGCCATAGTGATGTTGCATTTGGAAGAAAAATCAAATGAAGAGATAGCGGATATAGTAGGGATTACACAAAACTATGTTCGCGTAAAAATGAACCGTATAAAAACGAAATTGTCAAAAACAGTAAAGAAAAACTAAGATGGAACTACTGGAATTAAAATCAGTTTGGGACGTGGTGGTGGATGACACCATCTCAAAAGAACGAATGGACGGATTTGTGGTTGAAAAATCCATCAAAAAAGATTCAAAATCGGTATTGGCCAAAATAAAACGAGTGATGTATTTCAAGTTTTCATTGGGTAGCCTGTCTTTGGTCATTTGCATAGTGATGCTCATAGGCTCGTTTGTAAACCCAACAAAATTTGCTTTCTATGAGGCTATTTTTGATGTGATGGACAATCGAATTTTCTTGGCAACAGTCATACTTTTTATGGCAGCGATGTTGTCTTGGAACTTTAAGGCATTTCGAGAAATAACCTATTTTGAAACCAGTACGGCTACCGTCAAGGAATCTTTAAAGCGCTTTATTGGCATTATGGGTCGCACCATTAAGCTCAATATCCATTCTGGCGTAGCATTCAATTCCATAGCGCTCGGTTGGGTAAGTTATTTGTTGAACAACCGCAAGGGATTTGTTGAAGGCACAATGGAAATCACACTTCTGGTTCTTGCTGCAATTATCATTGGTGCCGTGGTTTTCTTTCATCTATCCCGATTTGAACAAAAAATCAAATTTGGCAACTATTTGAACCAGTTAAAATCCAATTTAAAAGACCTTCAGGAAAAATAAATCCTCAAAAGTGTAATTCTTAAGTCAATCCTGTAACATACTGTGCGAATACCAAAAAATTCCATACGTATGAAAAAGGAGTATCAACTTAAAATTCTGAAGATCTTGGGCGTGGCAATAATGCTGATTGCTTTTCCGATAATACCGGACCATTATCCATGGTATTATGAAATGGTACTTTTTAATACGGGACTGATTTTTTTACTGGCCACGAAATGGAACAAGCTTAAGAAAGAATTGGGTTTCACTAAATCTCAAACACCACAATAATGAAAACTTCCACAAAATTTAAAGACTACAATGCAATTCAAAAGATAGGAATCACACTTATTATCATTGCGGGCGCGCTGACGCTTGTCAAGATGTTAGACCTTCTCAACATCAATCATTTTGTTGCGGAAGATTTGCCCAACTATATTTTTCTGTTCGGTGGATTTCTGATGCTATTGCCCTATATTTCGAAAAGAATCAAAGGTCAAAATATTTCGAAGAAAACATCAATTTTACTCATAACATTAACAATAAGTCTTAATGCCATAGCCCAAGATTATTCAAAGCAAATTACAGCATTTGAAAAGGGTTTCGCTGAAAAATCGGTTACCCCTTTAAAGGATTATGTAAGTGCAGAATTGAAATTTGACCCGATTCCTGTTGCGAATACACCAGCTATACTTGCCAATATCGTTTCCAATCTACCAAAATTGAATTCAATGGCTATTTTGGAAAGCTCAGAAGGAAAAGCAAAAATAAAGTATGACTTTGTTGGTTTGGGCGTGCGCGAATCGTACGTTCATTTTGACGACGAAGGTAAATTCACACGTATTGAGCTTATAGAAAACCTCATTAAAATGGAATTGGAAGCCCAGAAAAAAATGAAGGAAAGTGTACAGCTTCCAAATCCAGGAACTTTAGGTGATAAATACCAGCCAAAGAAGGTTGAGTTTAATGCGGCCGATGGGCTTTCGATAAATGGAAATCTATATGCGGTTGACAAAGGCAAACTAACAATTTTGCTCTGCCACCAAGCAGGCTATAATCGTATCGAATACGCAGACATTGCGCCCAAACTTAACGAAATGGGTTACAACTGCCTTGTCATTGACCAACGTTCAGGAGGAAATTTTGCTGGAAAACCAAATATAACTGCCGAAAGAGCCAAAGAAAAAGGATTGCCTAGTGAAATGATAGATGCCCGTGCAGATATCAAAGCTGCAATTGATTTTCTGAACGAGAAATACGAGCAAAAAATAATTGTTTGGGGTAGTTCATATTCATCAAGTTTGGCCTTGCTTGAAGGCGTTTCAAATAAAAAGGTCAAAGCCATCATTGCTTTTAGTCCGGGTGATTATTTTGGTGATGCGGCACCCTCTTTAAGTACTGCTTTTGCAAAAGCGGATAAACCCTTTTTGGTAACCTCATCCAAGACAGAAGCTTCAGCATTGACTACTTTGATGGGAACTATGAAATTAAAAGAAAACCAATCACAATTTATTCCAGAATCTGATGGGTTTCATGGTTCAAGAGCCTTATGGACAGGACAAAAAGGTGCAGAAGAATATTGGGAGGCCATTACGACATTTCTTGATTTAATTAAATAACAAATTCAACTGTGAGAAACCACATAGTTAAATTCTCAGTACTGGTATTATTAATATTGTTTGGTGCTTGTACTACTAAAAAACCGAACTCAAAAGAGGATAATTCAACTACAAAACAAGAATCTTATCTCGGGCAAAAACCGCCTAGTTTGACACCTGAAATCTTGGCTCCTGAAATTGTTTCAATCAAAGGAAAAAATGCCTCGAGTATTTCATTTTCCCCTGATTTAGATGAAATGTATTTTTCAGCCCAAACAAAAAATGGAGAAACATCATCTATCTATCTCTCAAAACTTAAAAGTAATTAATGGACTCCCGTTAAAAGAGCAAATATTACCAACGGAAGGAAAAATGAGGAGTTATATCTGTTCGTGAGTCTTAATGACAAAAGGGTTTACTTCACAGCTTTTGATTCTATTTTTTCTGATGAGAAGATTGGGCTCTATATGGGCTGAATAGCTTTTATCTCTATTCGAACTATATATGGTGATGACCAACTGGATTGTTTCGCTTTTAGAATAGCGTTATTCCGATAGTGTATACGTGCATTAAAAAAAATACGTTATTACCATTCAATGCCCTGGGATCTTCAAGAATGGCAACAACGTATGCTAATGGCAGCAGTATTGATAAAGCGCTATCCCAATTATAGAGACTAGGCTATACTTCTTGATAATGAGCCATAACTAACATCAAAAACTTCTCCCGTGACCTTGCTGGTAGCATCAGAAGTGAAAAAGGCTATTGCTTTTGCCACGTCTTCGGGCTCAAGGTGCCCTACAGGTATTGGGTTACCTGGCTTAAGCATTTCAGAAACGCTTTCGAAGGTCGCATCGGGGTTGTTGGGCATCATTTTCCCTAATACATAAGGATTGTCAGCTAATTTGGTACGTACCAATCCGGGGGCTACCACGTTGCACATAATGTTGTCTTTACCATAGGTCAAAGCGGCACTTTTTGCAAAACCGATAATTGCCCATTTGGTGGAGGCATAGACTGGGAAGAGTTCGTTGCCCATACGACCTAAAGCTGAAGATAGAAAAACCATTCGACCCGATTGCTGTTTTTTCATAAAAGGGGCAGCTGCCTGGGTAGTCTTAATGACACCAGCGACATTGATATCGTAGACAACTTCTATTTCTTTAGCACTAAAGGCTTCAATGGCACCTACTTGGGTCACTCCGGCGTTTGCCACAACAATGTCTAGACTACCGAATGTTGAAACCGTCTGTTGCATTGCGCCCTTGAGATCGTCAAGATTTCTCACATCTCCTTTGATGGCCAAACATTTTACGTTAAAGGACTCTATTTTTTCCTTCGCATTTTCCAAGTCATCTTCTGAGGATAATTTGTAGCCTACATGTGGAATATCTTCCGTGGCAATATCAAAAAGGACAATATTGATTCCGGCTTTGGCGAGCTCTTCGGCAGTGGCTAGGCCAATCCCCCTGGCACCTCCTGTAATAAATGCAGTCTTCGCTGCCAATTGAGAGGTGAATACTTTTCTATTTTCTTCTTGGGCCAATAAGGTATTTCCTCCCATAAATGTGGAAGCTGCAAGGGCTGATGCCCCTAACGTACCCTTCTTTAAAATTTCTCTACGACTCATTTTCTGTGTATTTTTCATTTTGTTATTATTTTATCAGGTTATATTCAATCCCATCTTGAAACTAGGTCTGATGGTAGATAACCCATGTTAATGGTTTCATTCATAAAAGGTGTATTCTTATAGCTATCACCCTTGCTATTTGAATTATTTCTTCTGCCTTCACCACTTAACAGGAAACCTATACCCAAAGGATTGATGCTAATGTATTTTGCGACTATTGATTTCGCAGACTTATTGATTCCTGTTGTATTTGGGCGATACGTTGTTCCTGTTATTTCCATGGTGTAAGATTTTAGATAGTACTAATTCGATTTTTTCAGTGGTATTCGGTGAGCAGTCTATTTCAAGTCAGGGGCTGATTCCATAGGGTTTAGACCATTGGCCGCCCAAGCAAAAGCTTGGTTTTGATTCAACTGATTTAGTTGTTGCATCTGATTGTCAGGAATACTGAAATCAAATAGGTCTATATTCGCTTTGATACGTTCGGGTTTTGAACTGCGTGTCAGTACGCTGTACCCATTTTGTAATCCCCATCGTAATAATAGCTTCGCTTCTGAAACATTCAGTTGATTGGCAATTTCCTTCAAGGTGGATTGCGCATCCTCTTTTTTGTCAGCCAGTACCTCGCCTCCTTGCCCTTCCGCTGTTCTCCAAGTGGATAACGGTGCCAGGGAACTATAGGCCGTTCGTGCAATACCGTTTTCTTTTAGGTATTGGGTCAAATCGGATTGTGCGCAAAGTGGATGGAATTCAATTTGATTCAGTTCAGGCTTTTCCAGACCCGCATCTAAAATTTCATTGATGGCTTCCTCATTGTAGTTGGATACCCCGATATGTTTGGTCAATCCCTGCTTTTTCAGTTCAATGAGTGCTTTCCATTGTTCCAATCGCAATGTTGCCAAGGGGGCGTGTATGAGATAAAGGTCAACATAATCGACTTGAAGTTCCTTTAACTGGTTTTTAAGGGTGACAATAGTTGATTCATAGGTCTTTTCTTGAACACCCCATTGTGTATTGCCAGGAAAAAGCTTGGTGGTCAAAAAAATCTCTTCCCTTGCGATACCGGAGTTTTTAATGGCATTACCGGTTCCTTTTTCGTTATTGTAGCCCTCTGCGGAATCTATCTGTCTATATCCAGCTTTCAAAGCTTCTGCTACACTAAATTCCGCCTCTTCGGTTGATAGTTGGTACGTGCCAAAACCAACCAGTGGCATATTCAATTCATTTTTTGATGTCGTACTTAAATCAGTCATTTTTTTTCGTTTTTATTGTTTGTAATTATTTGATACAAAGATGCTAACGAACGAAGGCTGCTAGCGAACCCCGTTCAAACGAAAACTGACCAATTTCAAAGATTACATACTTTTGTTGGCTGCCCTAAAGGCCCTGGGGGATAATTGCGTGTTCTTTTTGAAGAATCTGCTGAAGTGTGTCGGTTCGCTATATCCCAATAGATAGGAAATTTCTTTGAGGGACAAAGAAGAATCGACCAAAAGGGATTTGGATGTGAGAAGGGTGCGTTGCGATATCCAGTCACTTAACGTTCTGCCTGTCTTACTTTTTAAGACAGCATTGAGGTAATTGGGATGTAGGTTTAATTGTTCGGCAAAGTGTTGGGCCTGAAGTTTTATCTGTCCCCGTTTTTCACCCAACAATTTTTTGAACTCCGACTCCAGTATTCTCTTGAAGGATTTAACGATTCTAGAATTGTGCTCACCCTCAATAAGGGGATTGTAATTGGCCCAAAACCGTTCTTTGATTTTCATGAGTAATACCAATATCATATTACCGATAATCTTGTTCTTGTACTTTGAATCGTTTTTGAACTCAAAACCGATCTGATTGAAAAGGAGTTCAAATTCTTCAAATTCGGCCGCGGTCTGATCGTTTGGGGGAACAATCTCGGCCAATAGAAAAGGAAATTCACTGTATATCTCAGGATGTACGTTTTCTTGAAGAAACTTTTCAGTCAGCATAATGATCTGTGCTTCCTTTGAAGAAAATAACTCATACGATTTTACATGACCCGGATTTGTGAAATAAATTGACCTATCACCGAAAGGGAATTTATGGTCATCAAGGTTATATACCCCCGAACCTTCCTTAGTCAATATAAATGAGAAATACTCCGCTCTTAACACTGGCGATTTAAAAGGAATTTCTGGGTGTATATCAGGAACACTTAAAATCGTGAAGTTAATTTCCTCTTCGACAGGCATACTTAGTGTATGGTACAAATCAGATATGGTATGCGGGGTTATCATAGTTAAAAAGATTTGGTTTACAGGTGATTGTTTTAATCAGTTCCCGTGAAACTTTAGCACTTACAAAGCAAAAAAGAATACGAAGATCAAATCAGCCTCAAAAGTACCATCAAGATAATAAATTATCCATTGTTTTGCCTACGGTAGAGTTGCAACGATTACTAAAATTAAGGGATATCGGTTGACTTTTACTACGACAAAGACATAAAGCTCTACGGAATCATTCTTTATTTTGAATTCTGGTCGATTTAAACCCTTAGTGAAATTAGGCCCTAAGGCAAAAATGAAAAGACCATGGTCAGGATGATTGCTTCACGAATACTCCGGTATAATGGGTTACTATTCATTTTTTTCATCAGTCTTACATTTCATTATTTCAACGTAACGATTTTATACTGACCTATTGGTATCAGTTTGCTGAAATCGTTTACCCATTCTTTTGCATTACCAGACTGGAATTGTAATTAAATCTACCTATGGGAATGGATTCCATACATACCATACTTGCATCTAAACTCGTACCATACTTTTATAAAAGGCGAATACATAAAGCAAACGTTTATTCCCTTCCTCATTTATTCCATTTCTTTTTGAGCTTGCATTTTACCTTCCGTTGGGTTTCCGCTCAAAATATTGTCAAACCAAGAATTTGAGCTATATGACAACAAAAGCAAGTGCCACTAATAAAAAAAGTTGAGCAAGATAGCTGTGGTTTCTAAAGTAAATGGAAATCAAACCAAGCTCAAAGTTTAGAACTTGAGTACAGAAAGGTCATTCCTTTAAAGAAAAGAACCACGAATACATTTTCTCTTTTCATTTTAGGATTGCTTTAAATGTTACTGTAAAATCCCCACATAGAAGATGTAGATTATCGCAACAAGTTTCAAAGTGATTATGGCGAAAATGAAAGAATGTTCGATTCTTTAACCGGGCTTGAGATAAACTATGGCCATGATTAAAGGAACTATTCATTTTTAAAACTGTAACAATAGCGAATTACGGTAATCTCTTTTACAACTTAAAAAACCAACAAATGAACTTTATTTTAAAAAAACAAATCAATCTTCTATTCGCAATTATACTAGTTTTTAGTATTTCCTCCTGTAAAAACAAAACAACTAAAATTGAAGAAAAAGGAATTACTACATTTAGTAATCAAACTATTCCTTTTGAAGAACTCGATCAGTTCCTTAGATTGAAAATGGATTCGATTGGGCTCCCGGGAATTTCTATTGCCATTATCAATGATGCTAAAATTGTTTACCACAGCAATATTGGTTTAAAAGATATTGACACCCAAGAAAGTTTAGATGAAAAATCACTTTTTGATGCAGGATCTACCTCTAAAACCCCTTTTGCTTATATGGTATTAAGAATGGTAGATCAAGGGGTTTTAGATTTAGACACACCACTTCACACCTATTTGGCCTACCCCGATATTGAACATGATGAACGTTATAAGTTGATTACTGCCCGTATGGTGCTAAGTCATACCTCTGGTTTTCCGAATTGGAGATTTTTTAACGAAGATGGAAAATTGGATATCAAATTTACGCCGGGTACTGGATTTAAATATTCTGGTGAAGGTTTTGAATATTTAGCAGATGTCATAGCTCATTTAAAGGGCACAGAAAGAAATGATTTGCAAAAAGTTTTTGAAGAAGAGGTTGCAAATCCTTTAGGGATGGAAAATGCCTATTACACTTGGACCGATTATGTGACCGAAAATAGGGTCTCTGGACATTACGAAGGTAAGGTAAATCCAGGCTGGGGTGCTAATAAAGAAAAACCAAACTTTAGGGCATCTTACAGTCTACAATCAGAGGCAATAAGCTATGCGCATTTCATAATTGGGTTAATGGAAGAAAAAGGTTTAGAAAAAGACACCTTTGATGAAATGTTTAAGATACACGTAGAAAACCCTGAAGAAGAATATGATGAAGATGAAGAGGTTGTTGAAGAGGATAATCGTTCTTGGGCCTTAGGAATAAACGCAAAACCAACGAAATATGGTCCACTTTACGGCCATAGTGGAGGTAATTTGAGTTTTACTTGTGAGTATAGATTTTTAAGAGACAAAAAAATAGGCTACGTATTTTATACAAATTCAGAATTTTCATCTGAATTTGAAAAAGAACTATTGGCTCTTTTCATGAAAGAATAAAAGTATTCTTCAAATAGAATTTCTATCGAGTGGTCTTTATAAAGATTAAGTGCTATACGGTGCTAATCTGTTCAAAGGCCATTCAATTCTTTAGATTGAGCTGAAGTAGATTAGTTGCCCTTTTGAAGAATCATTAAAGTTTGTAGCCTCTTGGTAACCTATTCCATATACAACTGCTTAGATACTAAAATCGGTTCGGTTAAGCAATGATTTGGCTCAAGTCGGATATGATATAACAATTTTCACTGCTGGTAATTCTAATTCACATGCTATTTATGATAAAAGTGCTCTGCCAAGAAGGGCGATACTTGAGTATATTTTGAAGGAATTGGAATAACGTCTGCTTGCGCCCAAGGATTGGTTGTTTAACATATAGGTACTACACAATAACTTAATTTGTTTTAACCGCTCAGCACATTTCCCTACATTTCGTGTCCCTGCATGTCGGGAAAAGAGCTTCATTGCAAATATCTTGGACCAAATCTTCGATTTTAGCTTTCCGTTGTATTAATCCCTCCCTACCCGAGATTGTGAATTAAGTCCGTTTGAAATTATCGTAAAGCACTATCATTATTCTATAACCTTCGGTTTTTCGAGAATGCTATACTTTTACGTACTAAATTTAAAATAAACCAAATAGTATTTAATCGTTATATTCTCATAGGTAAGATGGTTTATGTATTGTTAAACTGAATAAGTTTGCAGCTAGTTGAAAAACAAAATGGAACAGGAGTTTAAAGAATATATTGATTCCTATCTTAAAACATTTGTCGATTTAAACTCAGACGAGTTATCTTTTATAAACTCATCTTTGAGCATAAGAAAGTATAACAAAAAGGAGTTTTTATTTGAAAGTGGAATGGTTCAAAAAGAGGTAGGGTTTGTTTGCAAAGGATTTTTACGAAGATACTACATCAATGAAAAAGGGAATAAAATAACAACAGGTTTTATAAATGAGAATAACTACGCCACAGATTATCCATCGTTCATAAGGCAAAAGCCCTCGAAGTATTTCATTGAATGCCTTGAGCCATCTGTAATTATAAAATTTCCTTACAACAAAATTCAAGAAGGGTATACTAAGTTCAAGGCCATCGAAATGTATGGTAGGCTCATTGCTGAATGGGTGTTGACCGTTCAGACCGATAGAGTGGAAAGCTTTTTATTTGAAAATGCTGAAGAAAGATATCTGAAATTTATAGACCAAAATAAGGATATTATCAATAGAGTAAGCTTATCACATTTAGCATCCTATTTAGGAATCGAACGACAATCATTGAGTAGAATAAGGAGTAAAATTGCCAAAAAATAACTTTGTCACAAATGTGACAGGTAAACAACAATATTATATCACATTTTTACAATATTAATTTTAAATTATTGTAGGAATTGATTTCAAATAAAAAAACCATAAAAATTGCCCTGTCATTAACCATAAATTTCCTGTTTTTTGGACTGGTCTCATTTGGACAGAACACGACGGCTAAACCTTTCATACATAGTAATGTACAAGAACGAACCAATCAAATTTTCGACAGCCTTGTAAAAATCCGTAGAGACTTTCATAGCTATCCAGAACTCTCAGGTAAAGAAAAAATAACTTCGGAAAAAATAACCAAATATCTTTTAGGACTTGGATTGGAAGTACATAGCAATATCGGGGGTTATGGTGTGATAGGTGTTTTAAGGACTAATAAAAAGGGTAAACGAATTGCTTGGCGAGCAGACATTGATGCACTGGCATCAGATAGTCTAGGCGTTACGGACTTCCGTTCACAGAATAAAGGTGTGCGTCATATTTGTGGTCACGATGTTCATATTACTATTGCTCTGGGAATAGTCGATGTGTTAGTTAGCCAAAAAAAGTATTTAACTGGAACCATTTATTTTGTTTTTCAACCTGCTGAAGAAAATTTAAGCGGGGCAAAAGCTATGATCGATGATGGTTTGTTTGATATTATTAATCCAGAAGAAATTTATGCGCTACACATCACACCGATGCCAACGGGATTGATGAGCACCAAACCAAATTGGGTTTTTGCGGGTTATAAATCCCTAAAAGTATCTTTCAAAAATTCTAATGAAAATGATTCAATAGTTTCCTACACCCAAAAACTAATGTTAAGCCTAAAGAATATCAAGTCAGAGAGCAAATTTTGGGATAACAGAAATCTCTTAGATCCAAATATAGGTCTAGCGAACCCGAATACCATTTACAAAAATTTCACGACTGTAAATCAAGATTTTAAAATCACGGAAACCGACCAGCAAGTGTCAATAAGTACTTTTATAAGCTCAAGTAACGAAGTGATAATGGACTCGATTACTTCTGCTCTAAAAGAAAGAATTGGTAGTTCAAAGTATTCAAAAAAATTAATCAATGTTAGCTATAATGACGAATTTCCTACAATTAATAACAACAAAGATTTGACTATAAAAACAATGAGAAGTCTTTCTAATATTTATGGAAATGAGAATGTTTTTAGTCTGTACGGTGCAATACCAGATGGGAGAAGTGATGATTTTGCACTTTTTCAAAAACAAATTCCGGGAGTTTATTTTTTATTGGGAGGTTCAAATTTTGAAAAAGGTCTCATTTCAATGCCGCATACCCCAAACTTTGCGATTGACGAAAGTTGTTTAAAAACCGGAGTTAACTTTTTCTCATCAATGATTATTGAAAGACTCAGCAAATAGGTTGACAAAGTCAGTTACAACACCTGGTAGAATTAATTTTATAGAAGCTTACTTTTATTAAGATACATAGATTAGAATCAAATCACGAGAAAATCATGGAGATTTTGGATATAAGATCTAGTTTTTTGTCTTAGAAACTCGTACAATACCTTCATTAAATTGCCTTTCGGCTCTGGTCTTACCACTCGATCTCCCGCTTATCCCTAAAAAACTTTCCACTCATTGTACTATCTTCCAATAGTGCCGCCCAAACTATGGTTTCAGCACCTTCATTGGGGCTTTTCGTGGCACCGCTGCCACCCATATCGGTTCGCACCCAACCTGGACATACTGCATTGACCGCAATGCCGTCATTTTTTAATTGGTCTGCAAATGCCCTAGTAAGTCCGTTAAGAGCTAGTTTTGATAAGCTATACCCGGGTGTGGAACCGTTTTGACTATTCAAGGCTCCAGCACCGCTAGATACATTTACTACTCGTGCAGCCTGGCTTTGCCGCAGTAGTGGAAGGAACTTCTGAATCATTTGCCAAGGTGCGAAGGTGTTGGTCTCAAAGGTATCTTTTACGTCTTCAAGGTTGGCATTTTCAATATTTTGATAGGTATCATAATTAATTCCCGCATTATTTATCAGGATATCGAGTTTTCCAAATTTCGTTTCCGCGCCTGCCTGTTCGGTAGACAGGAAAGCGTACAGCAGGTTGATACTTTTTGCATCCGTCACATCCAACTGATGATAGACAACATTGCCATAAACACTTAGTCTATCAATGTCTTTCTTACTTGAATCTGGATTACGACTTGTCGCAATAACGGTAATCCCTTTTTCTAAAAGACTTTGTGCCACAGCATAACCGATACCACGATTGGCACCGGTTACAAGGGCTATTTTTGATGTAGTTTCCATTAATAAATATTTGGTCTGTTGTGCACGATATTTTCTAATTGACCGCCATAGGTCACCGCTTGGGTAGACTTTAAAAAGTCATGCGGAAAGCCAAGTTCAATGGTACTTGCTTGTTTAAGCACGTTCATATCGTCGTCTGAAAGGGTAAAATCCGCACCCCTAAGGTTAGACTCGATATGACTCAGTTTCGTTCCGCCCAAAATAGGGACGATTCCCTGTTGTTTTACGAAACCAATCGCTACCGTGGCAGGGCTGACGTCATATTTAGCCGCCACCTCGATTACTTTGGCCGCAATACCTAAATTACGTTCTGAAAGCGCCGCGAATTCTGATACGTCGAGCCTTCGATTTCCCTTACCGTCATCAGTGTTGTACTTACCAGTTAAGATGCCTGAAGACAGCGGCGACCATCCTAGGGTCGTCATTCCTTCATCTTTGGCCATAGGTAACAATTCACGTTCGCCGGTACGTTGAATCAAACTGTATTCTATCTGTGAGGCTTCAAAAGGGGTCAATCCATTTTGACGGGCATACATATTGGCTTTGCTAATGACCCAAGCCGGCGCATCTGAAATTCCTAGATACAATACTTTTCCTTGGCTTACCATATCGTCCAGTGAGCGCATAACCTCTTCTACAGGTGACATAAAATCCCATGAGTGCACCCAAAAGATATCTATATAGTCCGTATTCAGCCTTTTTAAACTACGGTGCAACGATTGCATCATACTTTTTCTACTGTTTCCGGCCATATTGGGGTCGGCACCTGGCATTGCATCTGTGTACTTCGTTCCCAAAACAATGGCATCACGCTCACTTTTTATGAATTCACCTACGAATTTTTCGCTTGTTCCGCCTGTGTAGATCTCATTGGCAGTGTCAATAAAGTTTCCACCTGCTTTTCTATAAGCATCGTACATTTTCTTACTGGTTTCCTTGTCGGCTCCCCATCCGGCCTCGGTACCAAACGTCATTGTGCCCAAGGCCATTTCACTCACTCTTAATCCTGTATTTCCTAATAATCTATAGTTCATCGTTTCTATGTTTTAATTGTTATTGTTTTTTATCTTAAGTAATTTATTACTTCATCCATTGCTGCGTTTACCGCTTCTTTTTCGAAGTAAAGTTGTTGTTGGTTGAATTGATTTAACCAGACGATATCTTTTTCCCCTTTCAATAATTCGTAGAAATCTTTGGTGCCCTGGGGTACGGCGCCACTTTCACTATGCACTATGAATACGGGCTGCGAAATTTCTTGCCCTATAGTAATGCCATCAAAGGTTAACCAAGGTTCCCAACTACTTACTGCAAAGCGATTGTCATACAATTGACCAGCTGCTTTTGAAGGATTTAAGTAATAATCAAATACATTTTCAGGTACATACATTGCGCTTAATGGGTCAAGCTCACTGGCGGCCAATACATAGTTCATTTCCCCGGTTTCGGCATATTTTTCCTTGGCTTCTTGAGCGGCCAGCAACAACCCTTTGGTACCACCGGGTCGCATGTCGTAAATGTTCTTTGCTATTTCCGGATTGTGCAACCAAGGGGCTACCAAGACTAACTTTTTGATTCGGTCGTCTTGGGCGGTGGCGTGGGCCATATATCCTGAGCTTGCGCATACGCCTAGGGCAGAAAGCTCGTCCATTGCCACATTAGGGTGTGTTTCCAAATAGTCTACGGCAGCTTTGATATCCGCAATCTTTAATCGATGATCCTCTACTTGTCTAGGCTGTCCTTCACTTTCTCCAAATCCTGTAAAATCAAAGGTCAATGTAATGAATCCATCTTTTGCCATTACGCTTGCATATTCATCTGGCATTTGTTCTTTAATACTGGTCCAACTGCCGGTCACTATTGAGGCTGGATAGCGCTTTGACTTATCAAAATTCGGCGGTAAGAAGAGGTGCCCCTTTAGATTCACACCATTACTGTTAAAGCTTACTTCTTGAAGTTGTATGCCGCTATCGATACTGGCCCCCGCTTTGTGCATTGAATAATGTGCTGGTTGAAGTCCAGGCCAACTGTTCACTAGAATATTGGGATTAAAATACTCTACAAAATTTGAAATTTTATCGCCTTCTATGGTAAAGATGCCTACATAACTATTGTTATACGGCTTGCCTTGCTGCGTGGTTATAGTGCCTGCATATTTGGTGATATATACATTTGGGTTTTGAGTGGAAAAATGCTCAACTTCATAGTTTTGAACATAGTTCATTACACCTGAATATTGATTTTTAATTTCAGTAATTCCGTTGAGTGTTTTTGGAAAATTTTCTGGCGAAAGTGGCATTTCTTGTCTGGCATCATTGGTAAAAGAGGCCAGAACATTTTCAAGTTTTCGGTTTTCCAAGGCTTCAAAAAAACCATCGATTATTGCTGTTTTATTGATGTCCGCTTTTGCGAAAGCTGTAACGGCACCATCGGTAACACGTTGTATAGCTGTAAGTGGTAACGAAGTGTCGCCTGACTGGCTATATAAAGATGCATCGATACGAGCGAGTTTCCATTGCCCGTTTTCTTTAATGTATTCGGTGTCGTACCCTACAAAGACCGTCCATTCTTTACGGTCTAAATAATGTGTGGCAATGCCATCAAAAGTTGCTGTGGCACGGTCGCCAACAGGCCAAATGGCGAAATTATGCACTTGGTGTACCGTTCTTTCAAAACCTGGTAAGACCTGTTGCCAACCTGTAACAATGGTTTCTGGGGTTTTGAAACCAGCATCACCGCCTAAGGATGTATAATCTACATAGACTGAATCTGTCATAATAGCTTGAACAGCATTCCAGTTTCTTTTGTCCGTTTCCTTAAATAGCGTTTCGGCAACATTTTGTATCGTTTCCCTTTCTTGGGTAACGGCATTTAATTCTAAAGTATTCATAGCTGTTTTGGTTGTAATGTTGTTTTTTTGATTTCCGTTTTTACAGGCCGCCAGTGTTACTAGAAGGGCAGCTGCGATTCCTAATTTTTTCATAGTATTATTAATTTTAAATTTTAATATTTCATTTTGACGTATAGGCAAACCTTGAGCATAAAGGTTGTTCAAGATGGTATTGGCACTTTGCGCATTTTTATATGAGAAAGGACAGAAGGCCATAACAGTCGTTTTTATAGTTCTTTAATTTTGATACAACAAAACTACGGGCATGAGAAGGCTACCTAGCTACGGAATTCATAGTAGGAAGTACGGAATTCAAATAAGGACGAAAAATAAGGCTGTTTTCAGGTTTTAAAGGGACTTTCGATACTGTGAAGGCGTCATTTTCATTCTACTTTTAAAGAAGTTTGCAAAGTGATTGGGATAGTTGTAATACAACTCAAAAGCAATTTCCTTAACGCTTTTATCGGAATTGGAAAGTTTGGATTTGGCAAGATTCAAAATATGACCGTATATGATCTCAGAAGCGGCATTATCGGTGATGCGTTTTACGATGGCGTTGAAATGATTGGGGTGTAGATTCAGCTTATTGGCATAATGCTGTACTTGGTTGGGGTAGGTTTCAGAATAGCTTTGACCGGGGTGGAACGCCAATTCAAGTAGCGATTTGAACCTGCTTACGATATGTAGATCCAGGGATCTTTGCGAAGTGGTGACTTCGAGCTTATCTTTTGAATAGTCATATAGGCGCGCTACCTTGTGTAAGGCAATATGCACGTAATGCCTTATGATTTCTTCGGCATTTGCCTTATACGATTGGTGTTCCTTATAAATATCCTCAAAAACTTTGGCAAATGCCAGCGCATCTTCCTCATCAATATCCATAGGAACGGTATTGTCTATCAAGAGATATGGGAATTGCTCTGTGATACGTTTTCTGGAAAGGGGCCCGCGATAAAAATCCTCGGAAAAAATGATGTAGAAGCCTTTCCAATCTGGCGCAATGTCCCACTGAAGTATTTGGTAGGGTGAATTAAAAAATAAGGTCGCTTTTTTGTCCGCCGTACTGTAATTGCCCGTTTTGGCATATCCACCCCCATCTAGCTTTATGGCAATTGCATAGAATTCGTGCTTAAAGGGAGCCATCTTGTGGTGCACTGTCTTCATATTTTCCTCAAAACTACGAATGTCAAACCCCTTTAATTTGGGCGGCGGAATATTGATGCCTTTGCAATAGTCTTTTAAAGTGGAAAAATGGTCCAAACTCAAAAAAGGTTCTTTAATTAAAATACGAAAGCATATCATGGAAAACTGCCCAACATATACCTACGGAATCCTACAAAAATAGCTATTTCACATCAGGTACCTTGGTGTCCGGACGGTAAAAATAAGGAAATAGGTTACGGATTCGGTAACCTAAAAAAACAGCTGTCTTATAATGAAGGTGGTTTTGAATTTCGGTAGATACCGGATTGGAACGGCGATATAGGGTAGACGCATAATCAAAAGTAAAACTTTTTTTTATGATTGTATTACTATTAAATATTTGTTAAGTATAATGGGGCAATCAGAAATGGGCACTACTTTTGTTTCATAATATTTTACATAAGTTAGACAAAATGCAAAAACGCTATCTGTTCATTTTACTTTTCGTGTTAGGTGTCATCAATGCGAATGCCCAAGGTCCTGATGAGGATCAATTGGGTGCATGGTACATGTATTTTTTCAGCACTACCTTCAAAGAATCAAATTGGGGGGTTCAAGGTGACATACAGTATCGTGACTGGCGTGGGCTAGGTGACCGAGAACAATTGTTGTTGCGTTCGGGTCTTACCTATACCCCAAAGGGTTCTGATGTAAAGTTTACCGTGGGGTTTGCCAACATCACTACGGGGCAGTTCGGCACGGAGGTAGATAATCCGGTATCGGAAAACAGAATTTATCAAGAAGCGTTGTTTTCAAATACCTTATTGAATAGACTGTTGTTGACCCATAGGTTTCGCTATGAACAAAGGTGGGTCGAAACACAGGATTTCAGAACACGATACCGTTACAATCTTTTTGTGAATATCCCCTTCAAAGGCACTTCATTGGACAAAGGCACGCCGTATTTCGCTTTCTACAATGAGATTTTCATCAATGGGGAACGGCAAATAGGGAACGGGCGAACGGTTCAATTCTTTGACCGAAATAGAACCTATTTGGGGCTGGGGTACGCTATCAAGAAAAATCTGCGGGTGCAGCTGGGATGGATGGAACAGACCACCGTCGACTGGCAGAAAGGACAATTGCAGTTTAGCCTGCACCATACTTTTTAATTTTTAAACTTTAATATCTAAATAAATGAGAAAGCTTACATTACGATTAGTTGCGCTATCAACGGTAGTATTTTTAACCTCTTGTCAAGAAACCAAGACCACTGCACCAGTAACCCTCGACAATCAAAAGGAACTGGTTGAAGAAAGGGTGGTCAAAAGTATATTGACCGCCGAGGAGCAAGCTGAATTGACACCTCAGGAAATTGTTGGAAGGCTAAAAAAAGGAAATGAAAATTTCATCAATAATAACCTTACCCAACGAGACCACTCTGAACAGCGCAGAAAAGCTATGATTGGTCAATTTCCGAAGGCTATCGTTCTATCATGCGTAGACAGTAGGGTGCCTGTTGAAGATGTATTCGACCTGGGCATTGGTGATATTTTCGTAGCACGGGTAGCAGGAAACATAGAAAATGAGGATATTGTAGGTTCCATGGAATATGCCACAGCCGTTGCCGGTTCTAAATTGGTCATCGTTATGGGGCATACGGCTTGTGGAGCGGTAAAATCGACAATTGACGAGGTCGACGCGAAAGCATTGGGTATGAATTCACTTGCCGACCTTATTGACGAGATTCAGCCTGCGGTCAAAGAAACTGAATATGAGGGCGAGCGCACCACTAAAAATGCGGGCTTTACGAATCTTGTAATCAATAATAATGCGATGCGCACCGTAAAGAATATAAGGGAGCAATCACCTACCATGGCAAAAATGGAGGATGAGGGAAAAATAATGATCGTTTCCGCCTTATACGATATGGAAAGTGGTAAAGTGGCCTTTAATAAAGACTGAGTAGTGGGTTACCTAAAGTACCAAATCCCTACGGCTCTGGTCGTAGGGATTTTTTAGGATATTGATGGATAACCATACCAAGCCCAAAGAAAATATAAGTAGCAACCTTTTTAACTTTAGAAACCGATTATATAATTCAACTCAAGACCAATGGAACCTTATTACACTAAAATTATAGAATCAATAGTCGTGATAACCATTTTCGTGGTTATTCGAATCATTACGAATAGGCTCATCAACAAGACCATTACGGACAAAGTAGTCCAAAAATCGAGGATTCAACTTATAAAAAGGGCCATCCACTTTATTTTGTTTTTGGTTGGCTTGACCATTTTAATGGTCATCTGGGGCGTAAAACAATCTGAATTGGCGGTTTTTGTTGGTTCATTGTTGACCATCGTAGGCGTTGCCTTTTTTGCGCAATGGTCATTATTATCAAATATCACCTCAAGTATCATTATCTTTTTCGGGCATTCGGTAAAAATTGGCGATGCCATATCCATAATGGAAACCAAAGATTATGAGATTAGTGGTGAAGTTTTGAACATAGGGCTATTTTTTACCAAAATAAAATTGTTTCCCTCTGATGAAGAGATAACCTTGCCCAATAACATTTTTATTCAAAAGACCATCCGAAAAGTCGGTCATCTGGGCCATATACAAAAAGATAAACCAACTAGTGGTCAAGAACTATCATAGCCATGTTGAATAACGAATTTTTATCCAAAACACCACGGGAGATTGCCGCTGACCTAGAAAATGTAGGTCATGAAGGGTTACTCTCGTTTCTTGAAACTGCCGCCAAGACTACCGCACAACAGGTATTTTTTGAACTTTCTACGCACGTCATCGTTGATATTTTTACTGTGATGAACGATGAAATGTTTAAAAAAATCTTCACTAAAACCGATACCCATAGGGCCGCGCGAGTGCTGTCAAGACTGAATCGCGATGCCGTTGACAAAAAACTGGCATTGCTTCCTAAAGTCACCTCACGTGAAATCAAGGATTTTCTGGATTACAGTGAAAATACCGCCGGCTTCCTAATGGAAACCAATTTATTCAGCTGTTCTAAAGAAGATACGGTAGGGGCCGTACTGACCAAGCTGCGACAACTTGGGGATAGAAGGATCCTTACGGTTTATGTTGTTGATGACGAAGATAAGCTTATAGGTAGGGTTCCCGTAAATTATATTGCCATCGCTAAGCCTGAACAGCAGCTTGATGAACTGATGTATCAAGCATATAGCGTGCAGGCCATGGCTACTAGGGAGGAAGTGGTAAACGAAATCCAATTACATTCCCTTTTGCAGATTCCTGTTGTGGACATCCACAATCATTTGCTGGGTATCATAAGAAACGACACCGTACTTGCGGCCTCGCGCGAAGAGGCAAGTGGCGACTTATAAACGATGTTCGGTGCCGGTAAAGAAGAGCATGCGCTTTCTAAGACCTCATTTGCCGTACGCAAACGGCTACCTTGGCTCCAAATCAATTTAGCGACCGCATTTCTCGCTTCAATGGTCGTTGGTTTTTTTGAGGATACAATTGCAAAAATCACTATTCTGGCCATATTCCTGCCCGTTGTTGCAGGTCAATCGGGCAATACGGGTTCACAGGCCTTGGCCGTTACCATTAGGGGTTTGGCCTTGAAAGAGATTCGAATCGGGCAATGGCTGCGCGTCGCAAAAAAAGAACTGATGGTTGGTTTTATAAATGGCGTAGCGGTCGCTATAACTACCGGTGTCGTCGTTTTTTTCTGGTCAGGTTCCTTAGGTATTGCGGTGGTTATAGGCATATCTATGATTCTTTCCATGGTCATTGCCGGATTTGCAGGGGCGGTCATACCTATCGGATTGAAAGCAATAGGACAAGATCCTGCAACATCATCATCAATTATTCTTACAACGGTAACCGATATCTGTGGTTTTCTCAGTTTTTTGGGATTGGCATCGGCCCTATCCTCGATATTGGGCATCGTTTAAAATTCCAGGCAGGTTAGAATACGGCTTTGAATCATCTTGATTTAATCATTCAAAATCCAATTATGAATAATTATTCATATATTTGAGCATGCCTGATTTAAAGAATAAACGTCTTGAACAAATTTTTGAAGCGACCCTTCGCCTTACCGGACAGGTGGGAATCGCTGGTTTGAAGATGTCAAACATCGCTAAAGAGGCATCCATAGCGACCGGTACGCTCTATATCTATTTTAAGAACAAAGAAGAGTTGTTGAATGCCCTATACTTTAAATTACAGAAAGAAAGTGCCCCTGCAATCGTGCGTGATATCACCCATCTTGAAATCAATGTCCAGTTATATAAAATGTGGAGTATTGCCCTCAAAAGGTTGGTAGCGAATAACCTGAGAATCGTTTTTTTAGAACAATTCATTATTTCGCCATACATATCAGAGGCCAATAAAAAAATAGATATGGAATTCAAGAACTACCTGAAACAGCTACTGGAACAAGGGAAGTCAAAAAATTTGATCAAAGATGTGGAAAGCAATATGCTTATTGCCTTGATGATTGGTTTTATACGAAGTTTTTCAACGCATCTTGTAAACGACCGCAAGGGCCATCTTAGTGAACGGGCCATAGATGAATCGTTCGCCCTATGTTGGAATGCCATTAAAAAATAAATTTTTTTCACCATTTAGTGAATATTTATTCATAAATGAACAATATTGAATATATGAACAAAACAAAAACAATCGATATCAATGGCGAAAGCTTGGCATATTACGATACGGGGAAAGGAAATACGACATTGTTATTTCTTCACGGTGCATTCATTAAAAAGGAATATTGGATTGGGCAGTTGTCGTATTTTTCAAGAAAATACCGGGTGATAGCGGTTGACCTACCTGGTCATGGGGCATCTACCCATAACATAGGGGAGTGGACCGGACAGAGATTTGGAAAGGACATTGGTAAGTTCATTGAAGCATTGCATCTGCATGACGTAATTATCATAGGGCACTCTTTCGGTGCTGATGTTATGTTAGAGACCGTTACGGTCAGTACTAGCCATATTAGCGGTTTAATTGAAATCGATCATATGAAAAATGTGGGAATGGAATTGCCAAGAGAAGCGGTCAGCCAAATAGTTCAGGGATTGCACGCTGATTTTGAGCATACTTGTGTGCAATTTGCCAAACATGCCTTATTGACCGATGCCACGGATCCGAAAATTGTGTCGAAATTACTTGCGGATTATAAGCAAATGGATCCTGAGCTCGGTATTCCTTTATTGCAAAACGGGTTTGACTATCCCAAAAGAGCGGTAGCGCTATTGAAAAGGCTGAAATTGAAGTTATATTCCATTCACGTAAACTATACGCCCACCAATGAGGAACCTTTCAAAAAATACTTGGGTGAAAATTACGAATTGCACCATATGGACGGCACTTGCCATTACCCAATGCTTGAGAATCCAGACAGTTTGAATAAGCTATTGGAGCGTATCATTTTGAAAATTGAAAACTAGTGACTGTTCTCAATCCAAGTGATTGGTCAATCAATACCTATCCCGCGGTAATATAGCTTTGGGCAGGGCAGGTATGGAATGCTGACTACGTTTTAGTATTCACGCAATCCAATCCCTTTCAATAAGCTCCTTGTTTAAACTTGAGGCCGCAACATTGCCTGCATAGACCGCTTGGGCAACCGAACGTATAAAAGTTGTGTTGTCCCCACAGGCAAATACACCAGGAACCGATGTTTTTTGAAACATATCCACTTCGATATATCCGTTCTCGTCTAGTTCACATCCCAATGTTTCAGGAATAGCTGAATGCTGTTTAAAAGGTACTCGTGCATAAAATGCCTTTAGGGTTTCCATAGTACCATCCTTAAATTTTAGTTTTTCAATATGACCATCCGTATGCTCAATAGAAGCGATTGGCTTTTCAATTACAAGGATATTGTTTTTGCTGAGTTCCTTAAGCTGGTCCTTATTCAATTCTGATTTTCCGTTGGTGTAAATGGATAGCTCTTCAGTCCAGTTTGAAATCAATTTTGCGGTCTCGAAAGCAGCCTCCCCGTTGGCGAGAATCCCGGTTTTAACTTTTCGCACTTCATAACCGTGGCAATAGGGACAATGTACTGCGGTGATTCCCCAGCATTCGGCAAAGCCATCTATTTTGGGTAGAATATCCTTTATACCAGTAGCGAAGACAAGTTTTCTGCCCTGAAAAGATTGACAGGATTGCGTTGTAATTTCAAAACCATTTTCTATTTTTTTTCCTTGTACTGCAAAATCCTTTAAAAACTGTACCGTTGGATATTCCAAAACCTGTTCTTTTGCTTTAGCTGAGATAGATGCGGGGGTAGCGCCATCTTGGGTAATAAAGTTATGTGAATGTGGGGTTTGCTCGTTGCAAGGATTTCCCGCATCGATGATAAGTACATTTCTAAGTGACCTTCCTAAAGCCATTGCTGCAGAGAGACCTGCATAACTACCGCCTATAATCAGTACATCAAATTTTGTTTCTTTTGTCATAATATCCAGTTTTTTAAGAGCCGATAACGGCAAGGGTAGCATAACTACCGATGACGCAAATAAACTTTGTTTTATAAATTTTCTTCGGTTTCCCATTGTGTTCTCAGAGTAAACTTTGGTGTAGATCATTAATGGCTTCTTCTATAGAATTACCATATCCTTTTAGAATTCCATCACCATTTAAATCAGTACCACTGTATATTTGGAATTCAGGACTCCTATTTGTAGGTGTTTTAAATCCATTGGATTTATGGAACAACTTTTTATGTTTTATTCTAAGGTTTCAATCATTACGTTTCATAGTTTTCATTAAATATGTCACATTTTTGAGACATATAGGTTTAAATTTTTTTAAGGTGCGATTCCTTTTATAAAGGAATTCCAAGCAAAATTTTTGATATTGGATTTTGATGTTTTACCGGTGTCACTCACATTTACTGTACTATTAATGATTCCAGCGTGTAAGTTTTGAATCCACTGAACAGTCATCTTTTCGTTGATAACACCACTTTTTTGTAACGCTGTAATGATGTTCGTAAAACTGTTATATATGAAATCATAATCTGCACAATCTTTATTTTTCTTCGTATGCGTATGTCCTTCACGTTGGTGCAATTTATGGAAGAAAGAATACTTGGCCCCACAATCGATACCCGCCAACAGCATATTCTTTAATTGCACCAAAGGTTCATTGGAAGAGTTGATTGCGGTGATCATGGCCTTTTTACAGCTAACTTCCATTTCACGTTCGCAAACAGCGACCAATTCATTTCGGTCTTTAAAGTGCCGATGTAGCGTCCTTCTTGTAACATGGGCATTATCGGCTACTTTCTGTAGCGGAGCGGAATAATCTTCATTAAAAACTTCGATAGCCGATGCTATGATTCGGGATCTTGTTTCGGTAAGCATGGGTACGAAAATAACGTAATTTTTAAAATGTCACAAATTTGAGACATTTAGTTTTGGTGGTTGACTATCCTTTTTACAGATAAGAAGCAACAATTTGCACTCAGCACTTATTTTTTTCAAATAGAAAGTAACAATTAGTACCTTTCGCCGTCTTACGAAATACTATCGATTGTACCAATTATAGAATAAGTCTAGTGTGCTAATCAACAAAGTGGGTAAGACCACTTGCTTCAGACTGCCTAACCAATTTAGTGACCAATTACTTTATGAGACTTAAATTTATTGCTATAACCGTATGCTTTCTAACTGCATTTAGCTTGAAAGCCCAAGTAACGGAACAAACCGAATTATTTAAAAGTATTATGCGCAAAGACAGTCTGCTATTCCAAGTAGGCTTTAATTCTTGTGATATAGGTCAGTTTGAACATATTTTGATGGCCGATTTTGAATTTTTCCATGACAAGGGAGGCATACAGGACAAAGCGGAATTTTTAAATGCCCTTAGAAATGGATTGTGTAAATCACCCGAACAGTATCAATCAACAAGGGTACTATCGAAAAACACTACCAAGATTTACCCGCTTTATGCCAATGAAAATCTGTATGGTGCCATTCAAACGGGGGTACACCACTTTTTTGAAACGATAAATGATAAAGAGCAGCGGTTTGCAAGTTCGGCAGACTTCACGCATCTCTGGATATTGGAGAACGCTGATTGGAAACTAAAACGAAGCCTGAGTTACAATCACACAAATGAACGGGCCGAAACGCCTATTGATTTATACAGACCATCGAAACTCAAAAACTGGTTGCGGGAACATAAGATTCCCATTCTCGGACTTGGGATAATCAATAACGGTGAATTAGAAGAAATCAAAGTAATCGGTGACCTGAACAAAAAAAAGAAAGCACCCCTTAATACCATATTCAACGTTGCTTCCCTGACCAAGCCTATTACGGCCTATATCGCCCTGATGTTGGCAAGTGCGAATAAATTGGATTTAGATGAACCCGTCTACCACTATTGGGTCGATCCAGATTTAAAAGATGATAAAAGGCACAGGCTCTTGACGACCAGACATATACTCAGCCATCAGACCGGTTTTCCGAATTGGCGGGACAAAACTTTGAAATTTCAATTTACGCCAGGCACTGCATATCAATATTCTGGCGAGGGTTTTGAATATTTGAGGATGGTATTGGAAAGCAAGTTCAAAAAACCCCTTGATCAGTTGGCGACCGAATTAATTTTTGAGCCACTAGGTATGGTCGATACCCGGTTCATTTGGGACGATACCATGCACGAACAACGCTTGGCCCCTGGAATTGCTCAAAACGGTGAAGTTTATGAAACCCATAAGAGGACCAATGCCAATGCAGCCGATGACCTGCTTACGACCGTTGAGGAGTACGGAACATTTTTGACCGCTGTTCTAAATGGATACGGATTGTCTCAAGAGCTGGTTGAAGAAATGCAATCGAACCAAGTCCAATCCCAAAAAGGAAAGCATTTTGGACTGGGGTTTGAAAGGTATGATTTCAAGGATGGTAATTTTGCAATGTCCCATGGGGGAGCTGATAAGGGTGTGCAGACCATTTTTTTTATTTTTCCTAAAACCAAACAAGGAATTTTGATTTTCACCAATGTGGACGATGGTTATAAAATTTATGAAGATCTACTGATACAATACCTGGGGAGCTACGGTAGGGAAATACTAGAAATAGAAACAGGGAAAAAATAGGCGCAACTAAATACCTGTATTGTTCCGTGCTAATTTGTAGCGTGCCATGGCCTCAATAGTTTGAGGTTTGATTCTTGCCCCAACTATTATGTACAAACCTTCTTAAATAACGGAATCCTATTTTAGGGGTAGGTTCAGGTGACCTTTTTGTATGTCTAAACAATTACGGCTTTTATCAAAAATTTTGTTCGAAACAATAAGATGGCCTTACCTATTTTCTTTGCGGTACATGAATTTGAGTCCAGACCAGTCATTGTCGACCGCACAGACCTTGATATCGACCAATCCTGTTTTAAGCAAGTGTTCCCTAATCGGTTCGCGTTTTAAATCGGTAGGGATTTTTGACGCCCCTTTCGGCCAACTTACCCAAAGGATTCCAGTTTTCTTCAACGTCGGCTTTACCATTTGCACCAGACGTTCAAGTTCTGAATGGTGGCGGACAAAAATATGGATGAGGTCATAGGTCTCACTATTCAGCTTTTTACCTTGTTCCACACCGTTGGGGAAATCGCTGAAAAGGCTCATGTAGTGCTCAGGTTCATTGACGAAGAGTACTACAAAACCTTCTTTAATACCCAATTTTTTAGCCAATGGTGTTTTTGAATATCCGGCAGTTTCCATAATGGGGTTATTTTGATTTGACAAATACGGGTGCGTACTGTTCCACGTCATCATCGGTCAATTGAATGACCTTGCCATCAACGGTGCGCTTATAGAGTTCGTACCCCGATTGGTTGTTCATAGAGGCCTCAAAGATAAGTTCGCCTTTTTGGTTCCAATCGTGGTAGACCTGATTGTTGCTTAAGGGGGTTACTGATGTCATTTCGGTGCCATCGGGGTTCATACTATAAATATCATAATTATCAGCTCTTTTAGAAGCGAAAGAAATCTTGTTGTCTGCCCGCCATCGGGGAGCGGCGGCCAAATAACCTGTCCATTGTTTGCCTGCACCTTCATCTTGATGCGCAGTGATTTTTTCCATTTCACTCGATTTCAGATCCAGTACGTATAGGGCATCGGTGAAACCCGGTTGACGAGGTGACGACACGGTACTGCCACGAAAAACAATACGGTCACCATCAGGTGAAAAAGTAGGGTCGTTTGCGTACGCAAGGTCAATAGGTACCTTTTCAAGAATAGTACCCTTGAGGTCGATGATATAAAAAACAGTGCTATCCGACGCTGCAGGTTTAACGATGAATTGCGTGCCGTTCGCTCGGCTACCCAACCAACTATCCGCCAGTTTGAAGTCGGTTATTTTTCGAACGTCATTTCCTTCGTCATCCATTTCATAGAGGTATAGGCATCGAAAACATTCCCCTCTATCCGATAGAAAATAAAGCTTCTCGCCATAACTGTAATAGACCCAATCGACCGATTTTGAATTGGTGATATTCTTTGTGTTCTTGCCATCTGCGTCCATTACGTATATTTCATAATCTTGAGCAGCGGCATCTTCGAGCACATTATAGGCTATCTTTTGTTGCGCTTGGCAACCTAAGGCTACAAAGACTAAACTTAATGAGTATATTGTATTTTTCATTTTTCATTTTTTAGGTTTTACCTCCAGATTCCCAAAACGAATCCGATAAGGGTATAATAAATTATGATGTATCCGCTGTTGATAAAAATATACCGCCACGACTTTTTCTCAAATAGGGCAATCGCCGTAAAGATCATGGCGCAAAACCCAAAACCCGTGAAAAAGCCTGCGGACGTTCCCCAAATCCAATCGGTATTGGCGTCCCCCAGAAAGAAGGCCATATTATACGACATGATGAGCGCAAGCACAAAGCTAATACCGTAAAGTTTACCCATTTTGGTATTTTCAAAATCAGCATCGGTCAGGTGGTTCTCTTTTTTCCAGGCCTTGTAAAAAAGCGCTGGGCTATACCATAGCGCACCCACGACTAAGTTCAATACCGCGCAGCAAACGACGGCGAGATGGTTGATGTACATTGTTTCCATAATTTTTGGTTTAGTGAACTGATTAATACGCCACAAAGAAATAGGAACTACTGTTCTTAAAATTGTAAAAAATTTACCCCTTGGTTTATTTGAATAGCGCCATCGTTCATTTTACCGGTAGAAAATTGGGATAGTCTTCGATATCACTCAGGTATTTTTTTGGGTTGATGCCCGAGAACGACTGAAAATCCTTTATAAAATGCGCTTGGTCAAAATAACCACAGTCAGCGGCAACCATGGTCCAAGAAATGGTTTCCTTGTTTTCGACAGCCGCCAGTATTTCGTTGAAGCGCACAATACGGTGGAATTGTTTCGGTGTCAGGCCCACATACTTTTTAAAAAGCTGGATAAATTGTTTTTGGGAATACCCCAATTTTTCTGAAAGTTTACTCAAATTGATTTGTGTCGGCGAATTTTCAATGGCTTCAATCGCATAGCGGATGACCTCAAGATAAAAATCATCTGCGTTCAGTTGCCGGTCCAACCATTTTTCAATGGCCCTAAACTTTTCTTCGGCTGGTGTGGGTTGCTTGAGTTCTTGAAGTAAGTTCAAAATAGTTGGCCCAAAAATTTCTTCTGCGGGTACTACGCGATTGGTATAGAACGCCACTGAACCGTGTATGAGGGGGAATCCCGCCCCCGGTTTAAAGACGAGTACCATCATCTCTTCATGGTGACTGCTTATGGTAATGTAATCTTTCAATACACCTGAAAACCAAACATCGCTGCACGTTTGGGAAATTTCGCCCGTGTTGTTGTGGTATATGAACTTTGGATTACCCGTGAGTTCGAAAATGATATTAATGGTGCCGTCCGGAAGGTATTTGTCCTTTTTATGTTCTGGAAAATAATCTTTGTGATAAAGCAGTGCGGCTACATAGCGTTCTAAATTTTTCGGAATTTGGTGTTGGATGAAAATCATGATATCTAAAATAGTGAAATTCGTGGAACCGTATTCCACCCAAAATCCTTTACCTGAAAAATCCTGTACAGCTATCTTTATTGCTAAAAAACAAACCTTTGCGTAGCATCGCAATCAACTTTTATGGCTCCTGATCTCGTAAAACGCAAGGGTATTCCTTCATCCTCAATAAGGGAGGCCCAAAATTCAAAGTCCTTGTATTTTATAACGTGTTCATTAGAACGTATGACCCGCCAGAAGGGAAGTCGAAGGTCAATTTTTTTAGTGGAATGACGTTCGGCAATTTTCTTAATGGCGTTTCCTATACGCATCGGACAGGTTACATCGGCACCAAAATCTTTGGCCAAACGTTTTCCTATGGCATCTATAGTAGCCACTTTGCCATTTGGTATTTTTTCTATAAGACTTTCTATTTCTTCAATGGCGGGGTGCAGTATTTTGCCTTTACCGTAATACTTTTCCATTTTGAACGGAATGTCCACTATTTTAGATTTTTTCATTCCCGTATTTTTTATAGAGTGTAGTAGCGAGCCATGCGCCAATGACCATTTCTAGCCAGCTCAAAGGCAAGGTAATCCAAAGCATGTTCCAATCGCATAGACCCATATTGGCCGTGGCTACCCAAAAAATAAGGAATACCGCCAACCAGACTATCGTACCTGTGATGAGGGCAGTGCGATTGGAGTGGCCAAATACGCTCGAATAGAGCCAAACGATAAAAACCAGTACACCGCTTAATAGGGTGTCCCACAATCCCCAGATGGTAAAAATACCCCAATCCATATCCGCTACATGGGGATTGTTATCAAAGAATGATCTCATTCTAGGCCTTACGAACACGAAGTATCGAAAAACTTCTGAAATATTGATCCAAATACTGGTCAACAGGGTTATAACGATAAAATGCCTGCCCTTAAATTTTTTTGCCATCATATGAATCAAGTGCTAATGTTTGCCGTATGGTACGCATAAGCGTTTCAGGAGCTTCAATGATGGGTACGGAACGGTAAATTGCAATGGATTTTTCCAGTTCACCTAGTTTTTGGACCAAATCAATACTGCGCTGAGAGAAATTGGCAAATCTTATACCTTTTGGGTCTATGATTTTCCGGTCTATGAGAAAATCGATTTTTCGTCGACAACGACATGGATTTTCAGGATTTGAAAGACCACATTTACGGTTCAGGAAATTTCGGATCTTGGTTCGCGAACGCGATAGTCTCTTCCTGAAATTAACAGGGGTGATGTCCATGATCTTTGCACCTTCAACACCGGTGAACCCAAGTATTTCAGATAGAATATAAACCATTCTATCAGCTGGGGTCAGGCAAAGTAGTAGGCCTTGGGTGCAACTTACCTTCACTTCTTCTTCCAAAAGGGAAAGTTCGCCTTCGTTTACAGCGTATTTCACGATTTTGGAATGGCCACTATCTATTAGATCTGCATACTTCGAAAAAGGCATGGTAAACGCCTTGGTCATTTTGCCCTTGTATGTTAGTAGGTAATTTGTGGCCACACGGTACACCCAGGTCGTAAATTTACTTTCGCCGTTAAAGGTGCTTAAGTGGGTGATGATCTTGATCAATATTTCTTGGGTGGCATCTTCGGCATCTTTAGGGTAGAGAAGCATTTTTAAGGATAAATTGTATACATAATCCTGTATATGCAATACCACTGATTCCAAAGCCTTTCTATCGCCAGAGTTCGATTGCCGCACCAAAATTTCCAGAGTGTCTTCCATATCTTCTATAAGTTAGACATTTAAAAAGTACGTAGTGTGACAACCGGAATGCAAAAAACAGCATATTCTGCGACATGAACCTGCTCAAAATGTACTTCAATATAATCAGGGCGCAAAACGGTAGGCGCCAATGGCACAGGTAACTCTCGGGCTAATGTACAATGGGGTGGGGTAGGGTTCTTTGGTGTTAATTATTCCCGTAAGGGGATAATGGGCTATTTGAAAATTTATATTGACCGTGCTTCATGACTGCTAAATGTTCAATTTATCCTTTAAAAATTCCTATACATCCTTAAACTAATAGCGCTACATTACCATGGTCAGTTTGAGATAGATAAAGTTCGCTATCCATCTGTTTTTTAATACTATAGTTATGAAGATTTCATTAGTGAAAAGTCTTAGGAGTCCATTCCCTAAATTTCTTGAACACGATACCGTCTTACTCATTTTTAGGGTCTTGTTATCAGTATCGATGATAAATACACATGGTCTAAAAAAGATTAGGAACATTCCTTACGAAATCGAACATATACCGGATCCTTTTGGTTTAGGTGGGGAGGTCAATTTAGCAATTGCCATCATAGGCAATATCATTGGTCCGATTATGGTAATTCTTGGTGTCTATACAAGATTGGCTATCATCCCGATTTTAGGTATAACACTGGTTGGCTTTTTGGTCGTACATATCTCAGACCCTTGGGTAGTAAAAGATGTCCCTTTTATGTACTCACTATCCTATTTATTGCTCTTCTTTTTGGGTCCTGGTAAATATTCCCTTGACCATAGACTTTTTGCTAAGTAAATATTCTTAATATGGACAAGACCGTTGCAGATAGGGTGTTATCTAAGGTCAACACCTATTTTGAAGCTAGCTATGCAAAGGGGATGTTACTTTTAATAATGGTATGTATCGCTTTGATATGGGCCAATTCCCCATTTTATGAAAGCTACGTTCATATTTTTGAGTCTGAATTTACGATTGGCTGGAGAGCTTTTGCCTTGACCGAACCGCTGCATATTTGGATCAATGATGGGTTAATGGCGGTTTTTTTCTTTGGCATAGGTCTTGAGATTAAGAAGGAATTTTTAGAAGGTGAACTCGCTACTTTCCGGAAAGCATCGCTGCCCATTATCGCAGCACTTGGCGGTATGATCATTCCAGCACTTATTTTCATCGCCTTCAACTATGGAAACGAAGCCCAAAATGCCTGGGGTATTCCGATGGCAACGGATATCGCGTTTGCTTTGGGTTTTATAGGCCTTGTTGGTACTGCGGTATCCAGAAAACTAAAAGTATTTTTGACTGCGCTTGCCACTGTTGATGATCTTGGGGCCATCTTGGTCATCACCTTTTTTTTGACCCCATCCATAGATAGTGCTAGTGCTATTGCCGGTGGCGTCTATTTACTTGTAATGGTTTTGGCCAATTATTTGGGGGTTAGAAATATGTGGTTTTACCTTATTGTTGGAATTTTGGGGTTATGGATAGCACTGTTGCTATCGGGTATTCACGCAACTTTGGCAGGGGTTCTTGGTGCTTTCGCGATACCGGCGACCCGAAAGATCAAAGAAAGTGAATATCGCGACAAACTAAAGATTTGGGCAGCTGAGTTTGATGAAAGTTGCACTACTACCGACCGATTGCTTACCAATCATCAAACGGAAATATTGAGAAAGGTATACATCAATACAAAACGTGCTGGCACCCCTTTACAGCGTATTGAATTCAAATTGGCCCCATTTATAAACTATTTGGTATTGCCACTATTTGCATTGGCCAATGCAGGGGTAAGGATCGAAGGGGAATTTATGACCATGTTGTTTCATCCTGTAAGTTTAGGAATTATTACAGGCCTGGTTTTGGGCAAGGTCTTGGGTATTACCGTATTCTCATTTGCATTGATAAAATCTGGAATTACCACCAAACCCCAAGATTCAACATGGAAAAGTATTGTTGGGGTTGGCCTTTTTGCCGGTATCGGTTTTACCATGTCCCTTTTTATTGCCGAACTTGCCATACGTGATAATGATGATTTACTTGATATCGCAAAAGTTGGTATCCTCACGGCCTCGTTGCTGGCATCATCACTTGGTTTTATCTGGTTTCTTTTGATAAAACACGTAAATAAATAGTATTTAACAATAATAACCCTTTAGAAAATCCTAGTATGAAAAATAGTTACGACACCCTTTCCCAAGCTATAGCGGACCTTCAAAAATCAGGATATACCTACGATTTTAATTTGAAACAAGACTGTATAGAATGTAGGGCACTGGATTATAAAATTTTGGCGAATGAATTTGAAGTAGATAAGATGTATCGCTTTGAAGGGGATTCGAATCCGGATGATGCCTCTATTTTATTTGCAATTTCATCGGATAGTTATAAGATAAAGGGCTTATTGGTAGACGCTTATGGTATGTATTCAGACTCCCTAAACTACGACATGATCCAAAAGCTAAAATATAAGGTATGACACGACCTAAATCAATACTTAGTATGGTAGAAATGGCGCAGTCCATCCCTAAGGCCGTTTCGGGCATTTTCTTCGTTGGCCTTACCGGCCAGTAGAAAAAACTTTTTTATAGTTATCTTCTCATTATTGGCCAACCGTTTTTGGTACCCCAGCATAATACCTTCTATAAGGGCAATGGTTACTGCATGTCCATCATATGGGTTTACCCCGGCGTCCTTAATTTCCGGTGCCAGGCATACTTCGGTGAAGTTGGTCATGTTCGCTCTTAGAAACGCCGCGGTGCCAAACGCTTTTGCCGTTTCTACATTAAAATCTTTCAAGGGGCCAAGCCCTACTAGCATAACGTTTTTTCCCGGAATGGTATTGGCCGGTGATCTGAATAAATATGTTTCTCCCAACTGGCCCACAAACCTTTTCGCTGTTCTTCTAATATGCATGACTTTACCCTGAAGACCATCATTGAGCTGTTTGGCACCACCAATGAGTTCCGGTTCATTTTCTTCATATTCAAAAAAGCCTGCAATTATCAGATCTTTCTCGGCCTCACCAGGACCTTGAACCAATATTTCTAGCTGCAAGGGATTTTTATCTTTGATGTCCTTCATTTTTTATAGGTAGTCACGGTTTACATTTCATTTTAATGGTCATACAATCTCGAATATGACATATTCTATACGTCCTAAATGGAATTCCGTATGCTCTTTAAAACCTTCCATCTTTTGAAATAGTGGCGACTGTGTGCTAATGCCCCTGATCCTATAGCCTTTAAACACAATTTCAGGAAAAGGAACCGCTATTAAAAAGAATGTGGTATTGGTACGCACCAACGCACCAAAGGCCACCCTTGTTTTTCGTTGTTTTCAGGAATACTTCTCAATGTTCCGAGCTCTGCGGCCTGTATATCCAAATTTCCTGCGTTCAATTCTACTGCTTCTATCTCAGATTCAAGAGGACTTTCATATAAATTTTGCTTGTCAGACGTTAGGGTGTTTGCCTCATTAAGCCGCTTTTGCTGTACAGATCTATCCGATCTTAGTTTTTGCTTTCGTTCATTGATGAGGTAGTGTATCAAGTCGCTTTTTAATGAGGTCAATATGTCATAGTCCATAAATATAGTGGTTACGGTGAATAAAAAATCTTGTGCGTTCTTTTCGGTCCAAGAATGCGAACGCCTAGATCAATACCCAAAGATGCTTTTAATTCCTACTTTCTTTGCAACACAAATCATAGAGATGATTGTGTTTTTACAAGTGTGCCAATACCGTTAAACCAGTAGTTATTTTTAGGCATACTGTCGCACATCCTTAAAACCAATTTCTTCTATCGCCCCTAAAATGATAAATCAAGATTGGCTTACCAATTAACGCCATAAAACCGTTCTGTCAATTTAGAAAAGCGCAGTATAGGGAATCCATATTTGAATATTCTTGGTGCACCTTCTATTTATATCATCATAACTGTAATTTGTCTGATATAGCGTACCGTATTAATTCAGATATTGCACGATACCCTAGAATGTGACGTTTTGAGTAATTTAAAGCTACCATTCCAGCAATTTGGCCGTGTATTTGAACAGTAGAATAAGTAAACCATTTTATGTTGTGGCACTACCTATGGATTTTTTAGTGCTGATTAAATGATGAATTCACATTGGTCAACTCCCTTAGCGCAAGCCTGTGAGGAACCTAAATCTAGATTTCAGCGTAAGCCTAGAAGCCTTTGAACGTCGATTACCGAGAACATGAAATATACTAGAATATACAGTGATAAAGATGGTAACACGCAATTTTGCGAAGAGGAGGCCCCACTTAAAAGTAATGGTGAAATAGGGAAGCTATCGCAACCGTTCAGGGTGAAAGAATTGTTCTTTAGGGAAACGGACCCTGAGTACGACTATGATTTTCACAATGCCCCACAGAAACAGTTTATCATATTGTTGGATGGACAAATAGAAATAGCGTCCAGTTTAGGCGAAAAGAGAATTTTTAAGGGAGGAGACATTTTATTGATGGAAAATGTTGAAGGAAAAGGGCATAGCACCAAAGCCATTAATGACATCGTACGTAGATCAATATTTATAACAATACCATAAACTAATATGATAGTTCACAACAAAGAAGTTGTAGCAGGCGGAAGTTCATTAAAAGATGCAAAAAAAGCGCTTATACTCCTACACGGTAGAGGTGCAAGAGCTGATGGATTTATTCAGATAACCAATGAGCTTGATGACTTGCCAGATTTTGTATTCTTAGCTATTCAGGCAATACACAACACGTGGTATCCGCATGGTTTTATGGCACCTGTAGCGCAAAATCAACCACAGTTGGATGCAAGTTTGGATGGTATTGCCGAAGTGGTACGCAATTTAGGGGAAGTGGATATAAAGCCCAAGGATATTTATTTTATGGGATTTTCGCAAGGGGCCTGCCTAACGCTCGAATATGTGGCACGGAATGCCCAGAAATATGGGGGTGTAGTTGCCCTGACGGGCGGACTCATTGGTCAACATCCGGATTTGGCAAAGTATTCGGGCAATTTTGAAAAGACGCCAATTTTCATAGGTTCCAGTGATTTTGACCCACATGTTCCGGAATCCCGTATTGAAGAATCCGTAAAAATCCTGAATGATATGAATGCCAATGTGGTAAAGAAGATATATAAGGATATGGGGCATACCATTAACCAAGATGAGATGAACATGGCCAATTTAATATTCAATGACGCACTTTAAACAACATTCTTATAATATATAAACAGTATGGGCGATACGGTAAAAGGACTACATCACATAACTGCCATTGCAGGTGATGCACAAAAAAATCTGGATTTTTATAAAAATATACTAGGCTTACGCTTTGTAAAAAAGACCGTAAACTTTGACGATCCGGGAACCTATCATTTCTATTTTGGAAATGAAAAAGGGGAGCCCGGAACGATACTTACTTTTTTTCCCTGGCAAAATATCCCTAGGGGAACAAAGGGCGCAGGACAGGCTACAGAGACCATGTTTTCCGTTCCTCCGGGATCGCTGGAATTTTGGAAAAATCGTTTTGAAAAAGAAAATATCATTTATAATAATCCGTCCACCCGGTTCAATGAAACCTATTTGGTTTTTGAAGATCCAGATGGGCTAAAGTTGGCATTGGTAGCAAATGGCGATGATAACAGAACACCTTGGATAACAGGGGATATTTCCGAAGAAAATGCCCTACGCGGTTTCTACGGTACCGCACTGACCCTTAGTACATATGAAGCAACAGCGACCGTTCTTACAGATTTATTGGGCTATGAACACCTAGAGACCCATGTAAATAGGCATCGCTATATGTCTAAAAACAATGCCAATGCAGCAGTGATAGATCTTGTCCATTTACCCGATGAAAATGCTGCCGGTATGGGCAGCGGTACCGTACATCACATTGCTTTTAGCGTAAAGGATACGGCAACCCAAATGAACGTACGCAAAAAAATAGAAGCGCACGGGCTCCACATAACCCCGCAGATCGATAGGGATTATTTTAAATCGCTCTACTTTAGGGAGCCGGGTGGAGTTCTCTTTGAAATTGCCACCGAAGATCCCGGATTCACCGCAGATGAAGCCCTTGAAAATTTAGGGAGGGATTTAAAGTTGCCTGCACAGCATGAACATTTGAGATCCGAATTGGAGAAACGTTTACCTCAGCTGACCTATTAGCCTGGTGAATAACTGTAAAAGAACAAGTCTTATTCAACTTGTTCTTCTTCATGACCCGTTGCCAAAACAGCCCCGTTTCATAAGTACGGCCAACAAACCCGGCTAATGGTGTGGTATTTCGCGCTTCAAGTGATATTGTATTTCTTTTCGGTTTTGGTCATTTATTGTCATGTGCCCATGCTATCCATTATATTTTAACCAATAATAGCCATATCGGTTTAAAGTAAACTACCTCCAGGGCAGGCCCGTGGGCCTATACAGGAACCTAAATTTAGATTTCGGCGAAGACGTCGGAGCATTTAAATCTAGATCATCGAGTAAAAGCCGGCAATGGTATAGCGGGGTTAATGAAATGAACGAATACCAGGTAATTCACCCTTAAGTTGCTAAAAAAAGTAATATGATTTCTGCGTTTTTGGCTATACATCACAATCCGTTTTTTTAGAAATTTAAATTTTATAAAACGAAACAACTAATGGTATGGATGTAACCGAAGAAAACAAAGGAACTATTGAAGCATTGCGGAATTTACCAATAGGCAAGGCATTTGAGGTACTGCCGAAAACGATACTCATCAAGGCGCAGAAATTCCAGTATCGCTTTGCGAATATGTATGTTCTCTTGAACGACGAGCGTAAAGAAATATTCTTGATCGATGCGGTTCGTGAAGAGGCAAAACAAGTGATACTTAATTTGATGCGCTCCGGTTATGTGGTACGGGGCATATCATTGACCCATAACCATCTTATTGGCCAGGCCTTTTCTGATATGTATTCCGTATCCAAACTATTTGGTGGGGCCCCACTTTTTATGCATCCTGCGGATATAAGTCCCTATTTATCCATGATGCGTTCCGTTGTTGATGAAGAACAGGCATTGCAAGATTTTAACCTTGACGTAATACATATGGGCGGACATACCTACGGTAGCGTTTCGTTTTATTCACCCATTAATGGTGGTACGCTCTTTTGTGGCGACAATGCTGTTGGCTCACCGTATGACATGACTGAACATTACTTTGAGAGGCCTATACCCACTAGTTCCCAAATGGATCGCGGTTTGGCCAAAGTTTGGGGTGATCTTGACCTTAAAGTCACAAATATTTTGCCTTTGCATGGCAAACCAGAGTTAAGCATAACGGCAGAACGCTTTAGTAGTATTCGCAATGATCTATCGCGACCAAAAGAAACGTTATCCCTATAAGACAGGGCGGAAACTACAATGAAAAATGATAAAAAAACGGTTTAAAGATGGGTGTACATCCCAAAAAAGAAGACAAGCAATTGTATAAAGGCCATATGAAAGACGGCAAGGGATTTGACGTTTTTATGCGGAACCAAAACAAAATGTATGTCAACTCCTTTAATGTGATAGACAGAAAAGCGGCAATAATGATCAGGGTCAATGCCGCAATTATTTCAGCCGTTGTTATTTTTTTTGATAGTGTGAAGGACTTAAAATGTGGTCACTTTATAGGGGTTATCATGATATTGAGTTCTTTTAGTTCATTAATATTTGCCTTAAATGCATCACGCCCCAAAACGTTTCGTCTTTTTCAGCGCATGCGTGATAGTACCAGCCATAAATACACAAAACTGGAAGAACATATTTTTGGAGTCGGTCTTACCCATAATGTGAGCCTAGAAGAATATGAACGGGCTTTTGATCAAATCTTGCAAAATCAAGAATATCAAATTGGCAATCAAGTACGTACCATTTACTTGTTTGAAAAATTCATCAATAAATCTTTTCGCCAAATTGAATTATCCTATGTCATATTCATGGTAGGGTTTATTATCATTGTCATCACATTCTTAGCTGAAAACGTCGTGAATTTTGTCTAGCGATGTCATAATTACAACAATGTGACAGATAAGGTCATCTCACTAAGGGCTTCTTCTTTTTATCTACATAACACCATGCAAATTGAGACCAAGGTTTGGGTAGGTTTGAAATAACCACCGGATGGCCGGTTTCCTCAAAATGCTTTGAAGCATGCTTATTTTTAGAGGAATCGCAGCAGAGGGTCGCGCCACAAGTCTGGCAGACCCTTAAATGCACCCAAGTATCATTGATCTTCACGCAGGCCTCACAATAGTTTATGGTACTGCCTTTTGGTTTTAGGTCTGAAAGATGTTTGCAAATATTTTTGTTCATTCTTTTCATTGAATTTATTTACCCAACGGTTTATATACGCATGGGAAAGCCATTTTCAAGGGAGTCATATAACCCCCAACCAATTTCGCCCATATTACGGAACTCCTATTGTACTTATCAGCGAATTGATAGCATTTTTTGGGGTTCACCGGTATTTTGAAAAATATAATTAGCTGCGAATCAGTATAATAATTGCATTAAAAGGCCTTAAACTGTCAAATGTTCAATATATCCTTGTAATCATGCTATGGACAAGGCAACACCTTCCCCTAATTTAGCCAATAGGGTAAAAGTAGCTTGGTGCGATCATGTACCATTCCAATTCCCAAAACGAATTAACAATTAAAATTTATACCGATGAAAAAGTTGACGACTACAGTACTGCTTGCCGTTTTATCCATCAACCTGGCCAGTGCCCAATGGAAACAGTACAATCCTAATCCCAATAACGATCCTGCCAATGCATCCAAAGAATTGGTGCATCCAACCAATCACACCCTGCTGTTGATCGACCACGAAAGTCAAATGGCTTTCGCCGTAGAGTCACAACCTATTGAAGAGCTGAGGAACAACACCGGGCTCATTTCCGAGCTTGCCACTATCTACGAAATACCAACAGTGGTGACAACGGTAGCCGAGAAATCCTTTAGTGGACCGGTCTTTCCAGAAATCAGGGAGTTTTTTCCCGATGAAAAATCATATATAGACCGCACGACCATGAACTCTTGGGAAGACATAAGAGTGGTCGCAAAAGTAGGCGAGTACAAAAAACCAAAGCTGGTCATAGCCGGCTTATGGACGGAGGTCTGCGTACTATCCGCTGCATTATCGGCAAAAGAAGACGGGTATGATGTTTATGTGATTACCGATGCCTCTGGCGGGGTTTCACAAGAGGCCCATGACATGTCCATAATGCGAATGGTCCAAGCAGGCATCAAACCAATGACCTCTTTACAATATGCCCTTGAAGTCCATAGGGACTGGGCAAGATCGGATATGTACGTAAAGATGAACGAAATTGCCAAAAGATGGGGCGGCGCCTACGGATTGGGTATCGATTACAAGAAAACCCTAGACAAGTGGGAAAAAGAGCATAATGCCAAAAACTAGGCTATAACCATATGGTAAAAGGCCGTAAGATGAACCCAAAAACAACAACATGAAAAATTTATTATTCCCACTATTGGTCTGCATCGGTTTTTTGGCCTGTAAGGACAAAAACAAAGAGGGCAATGCGTCGTTGGAAGATACAGCGGATTTGATTGTAACCAATGCCAAGGTGGCGGTCATGGATAAAAGTTATACCATGGCCAATGCCCTAGCAGTAAAAGACGGTAAAATTCTTCAAACCGGTACTACAGATGATATCTTGAAGCTTAAGGGTGAAGATACACAGCATATTGATGCTGGCGGCCGCACCATTATTCCGGGACTCAATGATTCCCATTTGCATTTGACCAGAGGCGGAAGATTTTATAGTGCCGAATTGCGATGGGATGGCGTAAAAACACTTAAAAGAGCGCTGGAGATGCTTAAAGAACAAGCAGAACGAACGCCAGAAGGCCAGTGGGTACGTGTAATCGGGGGCTGGAGTCCCTTTCAATTCGAGGAAAACAGATTTCCAACACCCGAAGAAATCAATGAGGCCACAGGTGATGTACCTACCTATGTGCTGTTTTTATACAGCCGTGCCTGGTTGAACAAAGCTGGGCTTAAAGCAATGGGTATTGATGAAAATACCAAGGCGCCCGAGGGTTCTAGGTTTGAAAAAGACAGTAATGGAATGTTGACCGGGGTATTGCTGGCCGAACCAAATCCTACTATTCTATATGCCCGTATCGGAGGTTTGCCGCCACTTACGGAAGCCCAAATGGTGAACGGCACAAAGCATTTTTATAGGGAGCTCAACAGTCAGGGTATTACTAGCGGTATTGATGCCGGTGGTGGCGGACATAAATTTCCAAAAGACTATGTAGGCACAAAAACACTGGCAGAAGATGGACAGATGCCTATAAGATTGTCGTATTTCCTGTTTCCACAAAACAAAGGTGCCGAATACGAAGAGTTTCAAGAGTGGATGGCCAATAACGAAGTAGGTCATAACGGGGAAATACACATAGACCATGGGTATGAACTTGAAGGTGGTGGTGAGTTTTTAGCTTGGAGCGCCGGGGATTTTGAGAACTTTTTGGCGCCACAGCCCTTTCTTGAAGATAGACCTACTTGGAGGTCGGATATCAAGAGAATCATCAGAATGCATGTAGACAAAGGGTGGCCTTTTAGAATACATGCCACATACGGGGAGACCATTGCCAATATCATGGATGTGATAGAGGAAGTCAATGAAGAGACCAATGGAAAATTAGCCTCTCAACGATGGTTGATCGATCATGCGGAAACGGTCAAGGAAAAAGAGCTGCAAAGGATAAAGGTGCTCAATGGCGGTATCGCCATCCAAGCCAGAATGGCCTATGCCGGGGAGTACTTTGTAGAACGGTATGGAGCGGACAAAGCCAAAGCGGCACCCCCCATAAAAAAGATGATGGAAATGGGACTGCCCGTAGGTGCAGGTACCGATGGTACCCGTGTAGCAAGCTACAACCCTTGGTCGGCGCTCTACTGGTTGACCACGGGAAAAACCGTAGGTGGCCTGCAATTGAGTGAACCGTCCAATATTTTGAGCAGGCCCGAAGCACTTTATCTGTACACACAAGGCAGTGCATGGGTATCCAAGGAAGAAGACGTAAAAGGGACTCTGGAAAACGGGATGTTTGCAGATTTTGCAATCTTATCGGATGATTATTTCAGCGTTCCCGAAGAGAAAATAAAAGACCTCTCTTCGGTACTTACCGTAGTGGACGGTAGTGTGGTTTATGGAGCCGAGGAATTTGAGGCCTTAACGCCCGAACTACCAGAAATTATACCTGATTGGTCCCCCGTAAAATATTATGGCGGGTATCAAAGAAACTAAGCATCGTATGAAAAAAATAGTAATTGTCATCTCCGTACTCTTCGGAGTATTCATGGCCAATTCGGGAATTTCAAAGTTCACCGGTCACATGCCGGTACCAGAACTCCCCCAGGCGGGTATGGAATTAATGGGCGCAATGATCGCATCCGGATGGCTCATGGCCTTGGTAGGCATCGCCGAGATAATTGGGGGCATTCTTATGGCAATACCCAGAACACAGGCGCTTGGAGCTATCGTTCTCTCGCCCGTTATTATCGGAATATTGCTTTTTAACGCCTTTCTCGCGCCCAATGGAGTGGTAATGGCGGCAATTTTAATGGCAATGAACTGCTTGATACTTTGGGCCAACAAACATAAATATAAACCCATAACGCAACTGGAAACTACCTAGAACCAAAGAAAGGATATACGTAAAGGAATACCGAAGATGAAAAGATTAACGGAACAATTTGTTATTGATTATTTCAAGGATGTGGATACCATGCACCCAGAAAAAGTCACTTCATATTACGGGGAAAACGGATCGTTCAAGTTTGGCAATGCCAATGCGGTAATAGGTCCACAGGCCATATTGGAAGTACTCATTGGGTTTTATGAAATGCTGCAGACCATGGAACACCATAAAAAAGGCATTTGGATAGCCGATGACAGTGCTGTTTTTGAGGCAGATGTGTTGTTCATAAAAAAGAATGGAGAAAAAGTGATACTACCCGCAGTAAGCATATTGAGAACCAAAAATAGCAAAATAGACGATTTTAGAATGGTGATGGATGCCGCACCATTGTTCACTTAAAAAAAGGAAAACCGGTCAATTTGATGAAAACGAGATATACAAAAGGGTCAAAATGGTATCTAAAGGCATTCGTTTTTAGTCTCTTGGCCTGTGCAATTTTATCAGCACAAGAAGAAGATGGCAAACCCGGGTTTGCCCTACTTCGTCAAAATGATAATATTTCGTATTTCAAAGAAAAGGAAAGTAAGGCGGCCTATGACAAATTCAAGTACCGCACATTGGGCGAGGATGCCTATCTGTCCTTTGGAGGCAGCTATAGGGGGCAATTCGAATATTTTGACAATGAAGCCTTCGTGGAAGGAAATTCTGATGGTTGGTGGTTGAATAGGGTAATGGCACATGCCCATCTGAAATGGAACAACTTTCAGGCGTACGCCGAATTAAACAGTAGTTCTGTATGGTCTAAAGAATTCCCATCCCCTGTAGACCGGGATGAATTTGCCGTGAGTCAACTGTTCATGACCTATGCATGGGCCAAATGGAACGTTCTGATAGGTAGGGAAAGTCCAGATTATGGGGCGCGCAGGATATTGGCACTGAGGGAAGGGCCCAATGTTCGGCGTTATTTTGACAATGTAAAAGTAACCTTTTCAGATACCAAGATAACCGCCGAGGCTTTTTTAAGTTTCCCCGTACAGATTTCCCCTTTTGGTTTTGACAATGACCTTTTAGACGACAGCGAATTTCTTTGGGGCAACTATAATACCGTAACCTTCAAAAAAGAAGAATTCCTTGCGGATGTTTATTACATAGGTCGTGTTATAGATGATATTGGGTATTCACAAGGTGTGGCAAATGAAGAGCGCCATAGCTTGGGCCTACGTGTTTTTGGCGAACCAAAGGGCTTATTCTATGATTTTGAAGCCCTATACCAGTTCGGGGATTTTGGAACCGCCAATATTAGGGCATATACCATATCCCTGCACGCGGCCTACGGTTTTGGCAATAAAAACTGGCAATATGAGGTGGGCTTAAAAAGTGAATTGATATCAGGGGACAATGACCCCGATGATGATGTATTGAACACCTTTAATGCCCTATATCCAAGAGGTGCCTATTTTGGGCGAGTGGCTCAATTTGGGCCTTCCAATCTTATAGACGTACATCCAGAGTTCTCCATAGCGTTCAATACGCTAAAATTGGAATTGGACTATGTTGCTTTCTGGCGAGAGTCGGTACAAGATGGTGTTTATGGAGCAGCAGGTATCCTCGATTTTCCCGATGTAAACGATGAGCGTTTTATTGGCCATCAATATGGTGCCGTGCTCAATTGGTCGCCGTCGCCATACATAGCGCTGGAAGCGGAGAGTAACGTCATACTCCCCGGTGGTTTTCTAGAACAGGGCGGATTGGACAATACACTCTTTCATTTCGTGTTCACAACGGAATTTAAGTTTTAATAAAGCATTGCTATAGTTTAACAATTAAATAAAAAGAAATGGAAAGCAAGTTAAAGGAGAAGACCGCAAAGGTCAAAGCAAAAAAATTGGACGAACACCTTGTAGTAGAAGATAGCCGAAGGGATTTCGTAAAAAAAAGTTCCTTGGTGGCGGCAGGCCTGGCCATTACCACCCAAACTTCATTTTATGGGATGGAACTGGACCCCATTCCTGAGGGCAATGGTGCTTTTGCAGGTTTTCCGAATAAGGACAACGCCAATGTGCTTATTGTCTATACTACTGATTTTGGTTCTACAAGAACCATGTCGGAAGCGGTAGAGGAAGGGGCAAAATCAGTGGAAGGCGTCAATGTAGTACGAAAAATGGCCGCGGACGCCACTATGGAAGATACCGTTGCCGCCGATGGTGTCATTGCCGGTTCACCCATGAAGCACAGAAATATGCATTCCCGATTGAAGGAATATATAGAACGGGTCTGGGAAAAAGGATGGCTAACGGATAATTTCGTAGGTAAGGTAGGCGGTGTGTTTTCCGTTGGTGGAGGCCATGGTAACAACGGCGCCGGTTGTGAGCTGGCACAACTGAGCATTTTATCGGCAATGGCGGCCAACGGTATGATTTTGACACCTTTTCCCAAAATTACCCCGGGAGCGGATTTTGCCTTGAGCCATTGGGGCCCCAGCGGTCGTACGGGCGGAATAAAGATGATGCCACAAAAGCTGGCACCAGAGATGTTGGAGGCCGCCTATCATCACGGGGCCAACGTAGCCCGGCTTACTAAAGCCCTTAAAGGAAACCAAATATTTGCGGCCGGTAACGTTTCACCATCCCCGGAAGTATTACGGATGTTTACATCAGGATAATGGATATAGGGAGTCTAGAAGGCACTTGGCGTATCCAAAAGGCAATAATCGGCGGAAAAGAATTGAAAGGTGAGGCATTTCTTGTCTTCAAAGCGAATAAATTCGAGCGTCTTGCCCAAGGTGATATCTGGAAAAGGGATTTTCAATTGATCCCTACGGGCGAAGACATACAGCGATTGGATATTTATCCTCAAACGGACCCCTATAGAGGAGAACTATTGCGGGGAATCATCAAGCTAGAGGGTAATATCCTTAGTATATGCCATAGTGCGCCCCATGAAAAGCGTCCTTTAAAATTTAGTTCACCAACAGGAACCCGAACAGTAGTATCCATTTCCATAAAAGAAGAATGAACATAAGAGCGATACATATCATTTTTATCTGGCTGGTAATTTTGCCGATGCAAATCGATGCGCAGCAAGACTCCCTTCAATTTTCATTGTTGCGGCAATATGATACGTGGCAATCCTATGTTCCTACCAACAATAATTCAGCTTACGAAAAGGTCAAGAATTTTGGCCTTTTGGGCGGTAGTGCATCTATTGGTGGTAGTGCCAGGGCACAATTTGAGCTGTTGGACCAACCACTGTTTCAACCCACCGATCAAGACAATACCGGTATTTTAACAAGAGGGTTGTTTCATTTGGATGTACGCGACCGTAAGGCATTTCAGTTTTTCTTTGAACTGGGGAGCTCGCATAGTATCACAAAAGACAATCCGAGTGTTCTAGACCGGGATCGCCTTTATGTAAACCAATTGTTTTTCAAATTCCGAACCGGACATTTTAATTGGACCATAGGCCGCGAGAACTTAAACTATGGATCTAGAAGACTGTTCGCCATACGGGAAGGACCCAATGTGCGCCTGTCCTTTGATACGTTCAGGGCGGCATATGGGAAAAACAATTTTTCCAGTGAACTTTTGGCCCTCAGCCTTGTTCCCATAGAAAGGGGTGTTTTTCACAACGGATTCTATCAATTTAATGATTATGTACTGGGCAGTTACAATACATTGAAGTTATTCTCAGATACCACCCTTTTGGAGCTTTATTACTTTAGGGTGCGCCAAGAATTTTCGACCTACGTGGCCGTTCAAGGAAACGAAGTAAGGCATAGTCTAGGTACGCGCATGGAAATTCCGTGGGGACCGTTACGCTTTAATCATGAATTCGTATATCAGTTCGGAAACGTAGCGACACAGAATGTAAGCGCATGGACGCTGTCGCTCAAGACCGTATATAAAATATCGGAATCCTTGGAATATGAGATCAATGCAGAATTGATAAGTGGCGATAATGATCAGGGCGATGATAGGCTCAATACCTTTAATCCCCTATATCCCGATGTGGCATACTTTGGACGGGCCGCACGATTCGCCCCCTATAACCTCATCGACTTACACAACAGCTTTCAATACAGAAAAAATAACTGGATGTTAGACTTGGGGCACTACGCCTTTTGGAGGTATTCCCTAGAAGACGGGATTTATGGTAGTGGAGGGTTTTTATTGTTCCAACCCGTGAACAACGAACGTTTTGTAGCGCAGCAACTGGCGTTTACCGTAAAATATCATTGGAACAAGTTTTTGGCCACTGATCTGGAGACCAATATCATACTGCCCGAAAATTTTATACAAGAACAGGACGGCAACAGTACGTTAAGCTTTCTGCTGTTCACAACAACATTTACATTTTAATTAGTAACATTTAAATATTTTATCATGAAAAACAAATTTACGGTCAACAATGCAGCCATGCTGCTCATAGACCATCAACAAGGAACCATTAAACTAGCCGTTAATTTACCGTACAAAGAACTTGTGCACAATACCAGGGCTTTGGCACGTACCGCCGTAGAGACCGGAATGCCCTTGGTACTGACCAGCAGTCAAGAAGATCGTTTTCAGGGCCCGCTGTTACAAGACATTCAAGACATTGCACCGGAAGCCTATGCCGATCGCGTAAAAAGACCTGGAATTGTGGACGCCTGGGATTATCCCGATTTTAGGACGGCCGTAGAAGCTACCGGCAAAAAGAAAATTATTATGGCCGGCTTGACCAATGATGTATGCATTGTCTTCCCTTCGATCAGTATGGTCGAAGAAGGGTACGAGGTACAGGTAGTTGTAGATGGGGGTGGTTCCCCGACACAGACGGCAGATGAAACGGCCATTCAAAGAATGAAGGACGCCGGGGTAACCATCACCTCAACAAATCAGGTGATGGCCGAATTGGCTTCTGATTGGGCCGATGAGACCGGGGCCAAAATTCAGGGCATTATGTATGAGGAAATACTGGCCCCGCTAGTAGAGGCAGAACCAGAAACCGTAAGTTAAGTAACCTATGCAAAACCCTCGGGCATAACGCTCGGGGGTTAAAAACCGTAGAGCTATGGAATTAGTTTACCATCCGGAAAGGACAAGGAGCCACAGGAATATGGGGTGGATAGAATTGTATCAATCCTTTAACCCGGGGCATCCGCCTACTCCTGACCGAAGGCACTTTGGTGCCATGATCATCTTGGATAATGGCATAATAGCACCTGGGGGCAAAGGTTTTGGCATGCATCCCCACGAGAATATGGAAATTCTAAGCGTAGTCATCAGCGGTGAAATGGTACATTCAGATACCTCAGGTAACGAAGGGGTAAATGTGGCAAATGCCATTCAGCTAATTTCGGCGGGAACCGGAATAGAACATTCCGAATACAACCATTCATCCACCATACCCATAGACAATCTTCAAATTTGGTTTTTACCCAAAAAACAGAATATCACACCCAAATATCAGACGATGGTCAGCGATCCAGAAGATAGAAAAAACAAGTTACAGTTACTTACATCACCCGAAGGTGAAGGGAATAGCCTGGTCATCAACCAAAATGTTTGGGTCTGGCGTGGCACTTTTGATAAAAACAAGAGCCTCGCCTATCACAAACGATCCGAAAGAAATAGTATCTACTTATTTGTTATTGAGGGCCAAGCCACGGTAATGAACAATACCTTGAACAGAAGGGATGGTCTGGGAATAGCCGACGATGAATTTACAGAGGTGGCCATTGCATTTGACCAACACACCGATATTTTGATCATTGATGTACCTAAAATAAATTAACATGAAACACATAGTCACCGTACTAGCGCTTTGTTTACTTAAAATGGGCTTTGCCCAGAACCAAGACCTGAAAATTTCTGCTGAGAATGCTTTTCCCGAGGGGCTGGCATACTCTTTTAACACCAATTCCTTGTATACCGGTTCAATGATGCATGGAACCCTATATAGGGCCGGCATCAAAGAGAAGGGTTTTAAGGCTATGCCCGTTAAGGAAAATCCCCCATCGGCCCTTGGCATAAAAGCATTTACCGATAGGCTGTACGTGGCCAACGGTACTAATGGCACAGTAGGGGTGTTTTCTTCAACCTACAGACAAAAACTATATGAGTTTACCGTACCACAAGACCTTGGCGAAAAAGAAATATTCATCAATGATGTGGCGGTATGGGATACGAACAAGGGGTATGTGACCGATTCGTTTAGACCCATGATCTATGAATTTGATCAAGAAAAAGGAAACGCACTTCACGAGTGGTTGAATTTAGATGATACGGTCATTAAATATCAAAGCGGCTATAACCTAAATGGTATAGTACTCACAAAGAACAAGGCCTTTTTAATCGTAATACAGACCAATACCGGTGAATTGTTCAGAATAGATACAAAAACCAAAAAGGTTGCCAAAATTAAAGTTTCAGGAGCCCCTTTGCGCAATGGGGACGGTATCGCCATAGATGGTGATACACTGTATGTAGCCATTAATGTCGCGGGTAAGCTTGCGAAGGTAGAGTTGAACAGTGATTTTACGAACGGCACATCATCCATTATAAAAGAGGGACTTGCCTTTCCTACGGCCGTTGCCATTGGAAAAGATGCCATATACGTGCTCAACTCACAATTGGATAAGGCGGGTCAGGACGATACCAAGATTACGGATTTTAAGGTGACCGTACTTCCAAAAAGCTAAACGCAGCAATTTAGACCATGGAATATCAAATAATAAGATCGGATTCAAGGGGTGCAGCAGATTTTGGATGGTTCAAAGCCCGGTATTCGTTTAGTTTTGGGCAATACCACGATCCAAAAAGAATGGGTTTCGGGGCATTAAGGGTACTCAATGACAGCAGTATAGCCCCGGGCAAGGGCTTTCCAGAACATCCACACGAGAATTTTGAAATTATCACGGTTCAATTTCAAGGCGATCTAGTACATACCGATGTATCGGGAACAAGAAATATTAGGGAAAATATGGTTCAGGCAATTTCTGCGGGAACAGGGGTTACACATTCCGACCTTAATAGAAGCGAAGATGAAGCGTTGCAGTTTCAGATTTGGATCCTACCGAACAAAATGAATGTTGAGCCGCGTTCAGAAATAGCATCCTTTGACCCGGCAGACTGGACGGGAAAATGGAAAACCTTGGTTGGCCCTGAAGGTGATGGTGACCTCACTCTGAGGATATATCAGGAAGCCTATATTTCAAGGGGCGCCTTTGCAAAAGGGAGAGAAATGGATTATACCGTTAAAAAAGAAGGCAATGGTATCTATCTAATGGTCATTACGGGTGAACTACAGCTACATGAAAATAGCCTTTTTACAAAGGATGCCATGGCGGTTTCCGGTGCACCTAGCCTCTCTTTTAATTGTATTGAAGACTGTGATATTCTGATAATTGAAGTGCCCGTAACGTTAAATGGAACCCATTAAAAATAAAATAGCAAGCATACTGGTAGTACTATCGCTCAGTGGTGCCCATCTAAAAATGGAACGTAAAGAAGTTATTAAAATATATGAGGACGAACGCGGGAGGATCATCGCTTCAAATTCACTTACCTACTTAGATGATGAAGATCGGTATGGTTTCTATCCGGTGACCGATAAGGACATTATCATAGGGGGATCGTTTGCGGGTACACCAACATTTATGGCAGTTCTCGCCCTGGGTGTTAAGGGCGTCATCGCCCACGAGTGCGGTGTCGGCAAAAACCAGAAGGCCATTGAAGGCGTTTTCCTTGCCCAGCATCATGGCATACCGGCTGCCGCAGTGGCCACACATTCCGCGATAGTAAGCGATGGCATTTCGGTTTCTGAAGGCATCGTTTCCGTATGTAATGAAACCGCTAAAAAATTGGGTGTTTCAAAGGGAATGAAAGCTTTGGATGCCGCTAAATTGATGCTAGATGCGAAGCCTGGGGTCAAAGTTGAGGAGCAGCTGGACTATGATGATCAGATAACAATTGTAGAGGAGCACAACGATACCAAAGTGTACACGGTTTGGTCCATCGGATTGATCAAGGAAAAGCACCCCAATGCTATTTTCTGCGTAGCATCGCATTCCGGAGCGGTAATGGCCGAATACACCTTGCCCGTAAATCCAAAATTGATTTTTGCCAACGATGCAGGTATCGCAAAGGATTCTTCTGGAGTAGCAGGACTGCATATCCTTAATGACTCCGGTATTGCCGCGGTTGCGGTAGCGGCAATGTCCGCAGAAATAGGAAGTCCCACGAGCACCTATCAAGATGGTATTTGTTCCGTAGTAAATGCACGTGCATATACCATGGGGATTAGAAAGCAAATGACCGTTAAGGAAGCCATTGATACAGTACTAAAATCAAGATACTAAATGAGTATGGAACATCAATTTATCAATAATACGAACGTAGGCGGCGCCAAAAAGAGATTCGAGCTTCACATTGATGATCAAATAGCGATACTGGAATATTTTACGGTGAAGGGAAACGTAGCATATTTGACACATACGGAAGTGCCGCCAAGCCTACAGGGAAAAGGCTATGCCAGTATTCTGGTAAATGAGGCCCTTGATGAGCTGAACGATGAGGGCACCAAGATAGTTCCCATGTGTCCCTATGTGTTGGCATTCATTAAAAGACACAAAGAATACGGTAATATGGTATTGCCAGAATTTGAATATATGTTGCATTAAAACAAGTAGCTATGAAAATAGGAATTATAGGTGCCGGAAATATGGGTTTTGCATTGGGTAAAGTTTGGGCACAAAAGAACCATCAAGTAAAATTGGGCTTTACCACAAATCTGAATGCCTTGAAAGAAAAAGTGGAACAAACATCCCTGACCAATTTATCGGCGGGTGACGTAAGTGAAGTGGTTTCCTTCGGCGATGTATTCTTCTTTGCTGCGCCACCCCATGTGATGGATAAGGCCTTAGAGGGAACCGACCTAAAAGGAAAAATAGTCCTCAGCTGCTCTAGCGGATTAAAGCCCGATTTTGAAGGCAATACCGTGGGCTTGCCTTCAACCTTGGCACAATCGGTTGCAGAAACCCTGGCAGGGAAGACAGGTGCCAAAGTGGTAGAGGCCTTCAATATAACCTTTGCGGAAATCCTGCAATTGCCAAGTAGGGATTTTGATGCCGAACACCCCAGTATTTTTTATTGCGGAGATGATGCCCAGGCGAAAGATGTAGCCAAAAGCTTGATTCACGATGCAGGCTATAGCCCTGTTGATGCAGGAAAACTGAAAGTAGCCAGAAGTTTAGAGACCCTGGCCACGGCCTGGGTACAGTTTGCGGTGGCCAGCGGCCTGTTCCCTAAGGTTGGGTTGAAAGTACTACGATAACGCGAATTATTAAGGATGTATACCCTATCAAATTTATTTACCTATGGATAAAGAAGCAAAGGCAGTAGTCGAAAATTTTGCACGGCAGTATAACGAAAATCTGGCCACCCTCTCCAAACTGGATGCCAAAGAAAAGCTGGCCATGACCCGTGAGGGGTATGAGGGGTTGGTCACTATGGCCGGTGAGCCCGAAGAAGTGTATGCCATAGAAAATAAAGAAATTGTAGGTGTTGATGGCAATAACATCCCAATACGGTTATATAGGCCAACAGCGAATAATGACCTACCCGTACTTTTCTACATACACGGTGGCGGATTTACGGCCGGCAGTCTTGACACACACGATAGGCCGTTACGGGCTTTGGCAAATAGAAGTGGTTTTCTCGTGGCGGCATTGCAATATCGCCTTGCACCGGAGCACCCCTTTCCGGCGGGCCTCAATGATTGTTATGCCGTTTTGCAATGGCTGTCGCAAAACACAAAGGCCTTAAGAACGGATGGCACCAAAATAGTTATAGCAGGTGATAGTGCCGGGGGAAATCTTGCCACCGTAACGGCAATGATGGCCAGGGATAGGAACGGACCTCGAATTCAAGGGCAAATTCTTATTTACCCCAATACCGACCTGACTTTGGATTCAACATCTTGGCAAGAATTGGGTACCAAGGGTTATGTGTTGACCCGATCGGATATGGCATCCAACATTGCAATGTATGTGTCCGATAATCGAACATTGGCTGAGGCTTACCTATCTCCTTTAAAGGCGGAAAATCTTCAGGATTTACCAGATGCGGTGGTCGTTACCGGGGGGTTTGACCCTTTACATACCGAAGGCGAGCAGTATGCAGACAGGTTAAGGGCATCAGAAGTGACAGTGGCCCACTGGCATTACCCAGGACAGATCCATGGTTTTTTACAATTGGGGGCCGCAATACCGCAAGGGGATGAACTGATAAGCCGTATGGCGGACTATCTAAAAATATGGAACAAAAACTAACATCTTATGAAAAACTATTCTATACCGGTCGTGTGCATCATAATCTATGCTTTAAGCTCGCAAATGCAAGCGCAAGATTATCGTTTCATTATTCTAAGACAGTTGGATGATTTTGAGCAGTTCAATAATCCCGAATATGAAACCTATAATACTTTAAAGGTGCTTTCTTTGGGCGATTCGGTCAAACTTGGCCTGGGGGGCAGTTATAGGGCGCAATGGGAACATTTTACGAATCAGACATTGGGGAGCAATGACCCCAACGATGAAAACTGGTATCTGGGGCGGTTATTTCTACATTCCGACCTAAGAATAGCCAACACATGGCAATTTTTCTTGGAAGTGGGCAGTAGCCATACGGCAAGTCGAGAAGTGTTCAGGCCTGTAGACAGGGATATCTGGCACGTAAACCAAGGGTTCGTACGCTACCGCAGTAATGCGTTGGAGGTTGTTCTGGGAAGGGAGAACCTGAACTATGGTAGCGGCAGGATCCTCACTTTTCGTGAAGGGCCCAATGTAAGGCAATCCTTTGATGGGGCCAGAATAAATTACCGGTGGACGACACAGGCCAAAAGTGAGCTATTGTTCTATTCGACCGTAAAGAATAAACCAGGCGCCTTTGATAATGATTTTGTACTGGGTGATGAACTGGTCTGGGGCCTCTACAATTGGATAGGTGCAAAAACGGACAAGAACAACTATGAGCTTTATTATCTAGGGTACGATGCCGAGTTAGAAAGGTATCACAATGCAGAAGGCGAGGAAACGCGGCATAGTCTCGGGCTTAGAACCATACATACGCTTGGCAGCTTATCCTTTAACAACGAATTCCTGTATCAGTTCGGCAGCGTTGGCGAACAAGATATAAGCGCATGGACGGCCTCTATAAACGGTCTGTACCAATTGACGAATACCCTCTCTTTAGGCCTTAATGGGGAATTGATAAGCGGGGATAGGGATGCCAATGATAATACCTTGAACACCTTTAACCCATTGTACCCTAAAGGTGCCTATTTTGGGAGGGTCGCTTTTTTTGGCCCCTATAACTTAATGGATGTACACCCTTATATCATGTTTCAGCATAAAAGACTGCTCTTTGAAGTGGACTTTTACTCCTTCTGGCGGTTCTCGGACGAGGATGGCATACATAGTTTGCCGGGTCAATTGTTGGCGAACAATGATAGTGGTGAAAAATTTATAGCCAAGCAATGGGGGCTTCATGCAAATTATAGGTGGAACAGCTTCCTGAGCAGTGATATTGAAGTGAATTACATTGACCCGGGTAGTTTTTTAAATGTTTCCGGATTTAATGAAAACTTATTTTATGTGCTGTGGACGACACAGGTTAATTTTTAAAGATAATAATAATATTGCCGATGAGGTAGTTGGTCGGCAGTGTTTGGTTAGGTTGGTTATAGGGCGGTAGCATTTTTTGCTACCGCTTTATTAGTATATAAACAGCGTTCTCCTATGATTTAAGGGAGAAGCCGATTATAATATAGACTATGGAAAGGACCAAACCGGAACCTAAAGGGGTGCCAATGTATGCTCAACGGAACCTTGTATTCTTCTCTGTCGCACCCAGCGTATACCTTGTTTAAAAAATGAATACCCGTAAAGCAATGAAGTGTTGCTTACAAAATGGCATGCATGGGAGCAATTTTCTGCTCTTTAGACTGACCTGTAATGGCATAATTATACGAATTATGCTTACGATACTCCAAAGGAGTCACATTTTCAAATTTTTTAAAAAATCGTATAAAATACGCCGAGCTATCAAACCCCAACTGATATCCTATTTCAGAAATGTTGTTGCCTGTGTGCAGCAACTGGCATTTGGCCAGTAGCATGATCCGTTTATTTATGATGGTTTTTGTAGATGTTCCACTGGCTTTACGTATACATTCACCCAAATACGTAGCATTGATATTGAGCTGTTCGGCAAACATGCTCACCTTGGGTATTTTGGTTATTTCACCTAGGGCCAATTTTTTAAGCGATTCTTCCAATACGATAAGAAATCTGCTGTAGGTTTGTTGTGCCGAATTTTTGTATCCCGTTAAAAACTCCTTTTTATATTGCCCTGAATAAATACGGTTGGCCCGAATCAAAATAACGAAGATCCATGATTTTATAAGTTCAATACTATGCTTTTTTGGATTTTTGAACTCCCTTAGCATCTCTTCAAAAATACCATTGAAAAATAACACTTCGGTGGTATTCAAATCGAATTTACGTTGTGCTTTGGGCAATAGGTAATCAAAAGTATTTATAAAGTTCTTATTTTGAATTTGAAGTAGTAGGTACTCCAGTGTAAAAGCAACCATATAACCTTCTACCCCATTCAAGCGTTGCCAGGTCTTTATTTCACCAGGTTTGGAAAAGAAGATTTGATCGGTCTTTATTTGTAGGCTCTTCAACTGATTTATTCCGTTTATGGACCCTTGGGTAACATAATAGATGACAAAAAAATCTGACAGATAGGGTGTATCGATCAACCCATCCAATTTAATATCGGCAATGCTGGAAATGAAAAAGTCACATTTTCTTGCGGTTACTGTTTGCTTGGGCATTTTGTGCCCATTATTTTCAATACATGCCCTGAAAGAGGCGAGGTCCAATAACTTAATATAATTTTGATTTGCGGTCATACGTAACTCTATTTTAAAATTGCACACTAAATGAGCATCTTCGATGTCAACAGCACCTGTTTCATCTCCCTTGCTATAATTTCTAGAGTTTATGGTCGGTACACCAAATTTTCAGCTGGTATAACACTGTGTTGGTGCCAAAAAAAGAACCATGGTAAATGCTCAAAATCGCAAATGATATATGCTATGATCCCCTTTGGCAGACAACACTTTTCCATAATTGTGCCATAAAACCTATTGTGGCATGATAAAAAATCAACATATTAATTATCAATTAGTTATACTTTCTATCAGAATGGAAAGCACAAATAAAAGTTCAAAAAAAATACATTTTAGTTTAAAAAATTTGGAGATTTTATGAAGTTTTCAATTACCTTTAAATACTAATTAACGCACCAATGATTTTTCGAAAAAAATTACTACACTCCCCGGGATGTCCCATGAGTTTTCATTGCTTATTTCCACTATGGAACAGGACATTTAAGGAGGTGTTTGAAAATGCAAAACAAAAGAACGGGAAGGCCCATGCATTGAAAAAAACAAACGGATACGGTATAGGAATTTGCGCGGCGGTGTTCTTTTTTTCCTTTTTTTTGGGGATAGGTCAGAGCGTGCCAAAAAAACTGGATAGCCTCTATGGTGCATTGTCACCTGACAAAGTAGATACCAGCTATGTCAACACCCTGAATGCCATTGGTTTTGAACTTCGCTACGATAGCATTGACACAGCACTTAAAATGGTCAAGAAAACAGAAAGATTGTCCAAAGACCTCAACTATGATCCGGGATTGATGCAATCGTATTACAATGCGGGAATACTGTTCAAAAACCTCCATAAAAATGACAGTGCCCTCTTTTACAACGCTAAGGCACGAGATTTGGCCATAAAGCTCAAAGATTCAAAGAAAGTTGCCGCCACCCATTTTGCGGCGGGACGCATCCATAATTTAATGGGAAATTATGAATTGGCAATTAATGCCTATCAGAAGTCCCTAAAGATAGAAGAGGAAAGAAATGATACGATTGCGACCATCATAACGACGAATAGTATAGGTTCTTTATACAACCAATTGGAGGAGTATGATTTGGCTTTACAGTACCTTAATAAGTCCAGGAATATGGCTGAAAGAGCAGGGCATAAAAATTACCTGGCCATGAGCCTTTCCAACATTGGGGGTGTATATTTTAAAAAAGGTGATCATGACAATGCGCTGGACCTCTATCAAAAATCCCTGCAAATTGCAGAAGAAATGGGGCTTACCCCGGGCATCACCATCAATTCCATTAAAATTGGCGAAACCTATCTTGAACAAAAAAAATATACGCTTGCCGCTAAAGCTTTTAATAGGAGTTTGGACATTAGCAGAAAAGCACGGGACAATAGGGGGCTAATTAAAAACCTGAGCAATCTTGCCAAAATCGATTTAGAACAAAACCGTCCGTACAAGGCTTTGGAAAAAGCCAAGGAAGCCTATGCTATTTCGGATAGGATTAAATCTAAGATAAATCTCAAAAGCACGGCATTGCTCATTTCCGAGATCTATGAAAAACTAAACGACCCCGCGCAAGGCCTTGCGTATTACAAAAGGCATGTAGCCTTTAAGGATACGCTGTTCAATCTTGACAAAAGCGAACAAATCGCCAATCTGGAAACCAAATACCAAACCGAACAGAAGCAGCAGCGTATCGATAATCTTGAAAAAGAAAACGAGATCGTAAGTCTCACCAATAGCAATCAGCGGACGCAAATCTATTTTTTTATTACGGCCCTTGCCCTTGGCACCTTTGCGCTGGTACAGACCTACCGCAAATCAAGATCGGTAAAAAAAGCGAACACCTTACTTACACAACAAAAAGAGGTCATTGAAGAACAAAATACGGAGATAAGCCAAGCGCTGAGCGAAAAGGAGATGTTGCTACAAGAAATTAACCATCGGGCAAAAAACAACCTTTCTACCATAGAAAACCTTTTACGTGCACAAGCAAACCTCATCAAGGACAACAAAGCGAAAGCGTTGATTGAAGAAAGTCGCAACCGCATTCACAGCATCTCGTTGTTGCATCAGAACCTCTTTGAGTCGGACATTCCCGATGCCGTCAATATCAAACACTATTTTGATTCTATGTTCACGAATTATATGGAAGCGCTAAAAGACATAAAAGTACATAAGAATATCGAAGAAGGTATTGTGGTCGACTCCACAAAAGCTGTGGCATTGGGGCTCATTACGAATGAATTGATTACGAACAGCATCAAATACGCCTTTGCCAAGAACAGTTCAGGTGAGCTTTCCATATCCTTTCAACGGAAAAAAGACAACCTTTTGCTTGAAGTAAGTGATAATGGCAATGGCATAAACGAAACCCAGGAACAGGACGCCAAGGCAAGGCAAAACTCCTCGTATTTTGGATTGGAACTGGTCAAGGGACTCACCAGGCAATTGCACGGTTCAATCAATTTTATCAAACAACAGGGATTTATGGTCAGCATAGAGATACCCGCTTAAACAACCCCGATTACAATGATGGGCAATACGAAACCAACAGAAACCCCTTTGAACACGGCTTCCATCCTGATCGTGGAGGATGAGTACATACTGGGCTGCACCATAAAGGATATGGTGCTTGCCTTAGGATATCATGTTCAGGATCTAACCACTTCGTTGACCGAAGCCAGCGCGGCCATTGCCCAACAAAAACCGGACTTGGTGTTATTGGACTTTCAATTGGGCAAAGAAAAGGGAAGCGATCTGGCAAACACCGTCTTGAATCCTGAATTTATTCCCTTTATATATATTACCTCCCATACCTCAGGGAGTCAGTTTGAGGAAGCCAAAAAGACCAAACCCTATGGCTTTCTTTCCAAACCCATCCAAAAGCAGATTTTATACAACGCAATAGAGATTGCGCTCTACAAGGCCGAGAATGAAGATATTAAAAAGGAGAAGCAGCGTAGTGAAACCTTATTGAGTATTAGTGAGGCAATAGCTACCGTTAAGAACAGGAAAGAGCTGTTCACTTTGATTTTCAAAAAAATAAATAACGTATTGCCCTTTGATGACGTGGGTTTGGTAGTATTGGATGAGGCCAGCAAAAAATGGAGGGACCTTGCGGTATCCGATGAGTACCGTACAACGGCATTCAACAAAGAATTGACCACCCTGGGGCTAGGCCAATTTATGGAGAAAGATGCGCTGTTGGATCATGCTTTGAGCAATACGGACATACTTTCCATAGAAAAAATCCTAACAAAATTTCAGGACAACCCTATGGTTCCGATTATGGCAAAACACGGCTTCAAAGAAGTCATGGTGACGCCTTTGAAGGTGGGGAACAAAATCATAGGGACCTTAAGCTTTAATTCCCTAGAGGGAGGGCGCTATGCACCAACACAATTTCCATTGTTTGAAGGTATTGCATGTCAAATCGCCTTAGCCGTGAGCAATATTATGGCCAAAGAAGAAATTTCCCGTTTAAACGAAGCGTTACGCCTAGAACGGGACTATTTGATCGAGGAGGTAAAAACGGAGCATAATTTTGAAGAGATCATTGGGAACAGCGCCCTGTTACGTGAAGTATTCAAAAATGTGGAGATGGTAGCAGGCACTGATGCCACCGTATTGGTAGAAGGAGAAACAGGTACAGGCAAAGAACTGATAGCCCGCGCCATACACAATAGGTCTAACAGAAGACATAAACCCATCATTAAGGTCAATTGTGCGGCCTTGCCCAAAGAGCTTATTGAATCTGAACTTTTCGGACATGAAAAAGGAAGTTTTACCGGTGCTTTTGAGCGTAGAATTGGCAAGTTTGAGCTAGCCCACAACGGCTCTCTTTTTCTTGATGAAATTGGGGAAATGCCATTGGACCTACAGGCGAAGCTTTTGCGTGCCATACAAGAAAAGGAAATTGAACGGCTGGGGGGAAAAGAGGTCATCAACGTAGATGTTAGAATCATTGCTGCGACCAATAGAAACCTTAATGAAGAGGTGGATACGGGTAATTTTAGGTCGGACCTCTATTATCGATTGAATGTTTTTCCTATTAGGGTTCCGGCCCTAAGGGAAAGAAAAGAGGACATCCCCTTGTTGGCCACGTACTTTGCGCAAAAATATTGTAGAAAATTCAATACCCGTTTTAAGGGTATTAAAGAAAAGGCCTTACAGGAATTATTGGAATATGATTGGCCCGGCAATGTACGTGAACTGGAAAACCTGGTGGAACAAGCATGCATCCTTAATCAAGGACAAGCATTATCGTGGGCTCGTGAACTGGTTGCCAAAGCACCTAAAAAAACTACCCCGGTACACAGTCATAAACCGCTTGAGTTCGATATAGCGGCCATTAAAAAGGAGCAAGAAGCATTGGAGCGAAATAAACTATTAAGCGTCTTGAAAAAGACCAATTGGCGCATAAGGGGCGATAAGGGTGCGGCAAAATTGCTGAACATGAAACCTACTTCATTGGAGTACCGTATAAAAAAATTAGGACTCAGATAGTGCGTTTTTGGAGGGTCTTATATGACTTTTATCCGCTGAAACAAACGGGTTAATTAGTAATGGAAAAAGTGCCGGAATTGCGCTTGCGATATTCCAAAGGGGTGACCTGCTCAAATTTTTTGAAAAACCGAATGAAGTAGGCGGAGCTCTCGAAACCTAGTTGATAACCTATTTCGGCGATATTGTTGTGCGTGTGCAACAATTGGCACTTGGCCAGCAACAGGATGCGCTTGTTGATAATGGCCTTGGTGGATTTGCCGCTTGCCTTTCGTACGCACTCCCCCAGATAGGTGGGGTTTATACTCAGGCCGTCGGCAAACTCCGATACCCGTGGTGGACGCGGGATTTCGCCCTGTGCCAGTTTCTTGAAGGCACGCTCCAGCGCAATCAAGAACCGCGCATACACCTGTTGGGCGGAATTCTTATAGCCGGACAGAAAATCCTTCTCATACTGCTCGGCGTACATCCTGTTGGCCTTTATCAAGATGACGAAGATCCAGAATTTGATCAGTTCGTCACTGTGCTTTTTCGGCTTCTTGAACTCTTTTTCCATTTCGCCGAACACCGTTCCGAAAAATGCCATTTGTGCCTCGTTCAGCCCGAACCTGCGCTGTGCATTGGGCAGAAGATAGTCAAAAGTGTCTATAAAGCCCTTATCGTCAACGAACAGGAGCAGGTAATCCAATGTAAAGGCCAGCATGTACCCTTCTACCCCTTCGAGCCGCTGCCATGTCTTTATCTCGCCGGGTTTCGAGATGAAGATCTGGTTCGACTTTATTTCGAAGCTCTTTAGTTGGTTGATTTTATGGATGGTACCTACCCTGACAAAGTAGATGGTGAAGAAATCATACAGATACGGTGTCTCCAGAAGTCCATCGGGGTAGATGTCGGAGAGGTTGGCGATAAAGAAGTCCCGCCTCTCCTGTGCCTCTTGCTGACCGGACATATTGCTTTTCCCCGGCACCACACAATCGATAAAGGTACTCAGGTCCAATAGTTCTATGTGCTTCTGATTCGTTGTCATCGTTATTTTTTACATAACAGTACGCTGAAATCATACCACATTAGGATTCATTTTAATATTCTGAATATCAACATTTTAAAATATAAAAATCAACTTGAAATAATTATTCCCAAATTATTTGTGAATAATTTTCGTGAAATTCCCATATTATTTGGGAATTTTTGAGTATATTGATATATCCCATTACTTTCTCGTACAACCTTTCAAGACATATGGTAAACGCTACATCAAAAAATACTGCGCATTTGAGCAATCTACTAAGACAACTTCTTAAGGTTGAGGATAGAAGTAATATTATCCCGCTTTTGTTCAATAAAATAAATGAATTTTTCAAAATAGACGACTTAGGGCTTTTTGAGGTTCTTGAAGACGGTAGGCACCGTGATTTTGCGGTAGATGACTATACCTTTGGTAAGGTGGCCAAAGAATTAAACCAAAACAACATCACAGGCTTTCTAGCATCCCACAAAGGCATTACTAGGTTAAAAGGGAAGACCGAAATTATATCTATTGAAGATTTTGCCAAAGTAATTCAAGGGCATCCACATTTGGATTTCGTTTTAAAGAGTGAGTTAAAAGAGTTCATAAGCACACCATTAATTTATGAGAACAGGGAATTTGGGTTACTATTTTTATGGTCCAATGAAAAAGGTCGTTTTTCAAAAAAAGACCTAGAAATCGCAAAACAAATTGCGGAGGTAGTAAGTATTGTTCTTAACAATATCATTGAGCGTGAACAGATTTTACATAACGAAAGCCAAAAAACCCAACTGCTTGCTATTGGTCAACAGTTATCGACTATAAAGACGCTTCCTGATTTCTTGGAGTACGTGATGAATAAATTGAAGGATGTATTTCAATTTGATGACGTAGGTATTGTACTTATAGCAAACGGAAAATATCAAGACCTAACGGTTCGTTTCCCGACCATATCCCCTTCCGAACGAAATTATAGTCTAAGTTCTACATTGGGTGATGAGTGGTTTACTTATAAAGATTCTTTTATCGAATGGGGTGTTCAGGATTTGCATAAAAACGGGTCACCAAAAATCTATGCCGTCGATGAAATCATGGAGTGGTACGGATACGAGCAAAAGAAGACCATTGAAGCGTCGGGGCTTCAAGTATCCGTGGTGACGCTACTTCAATTTCAAGGCGAACTGCTCGGACTTTTCAGTATCAACTTCAATGAAAAAAACTTTTTTAAATCGGAACAGCTTGAATTTTTCGGGGAAGTCGGTAAACAATTGGCAGTCTGTCTCAATTCAATCTTAGCTACCCAGCGACTTCAAGACGAAAAAGCATTCAAAGAGACTTTACTTGGTATAACGGAAAGTGTCTCAAAAATAAGAACACTTCCAGATTTTCTAAAATTTACCTTGGAGGAGCTCAAGCCCATCTTCAAGTTTCATGATGTCGGTGTTTTTTTGCTGACCGAAGATAAGGAACACCATTATGATTTGGCAGCAATGGAGCCAAATATCAGTCCTTCAGCTTGGAACGAGGCCTTAGTGGATACAGGTGTCAATAGGGTAAAACACAAAGGCTCTGTAGTTGATTTTATGATGCAGCAAGTTGCACAAAATGATAACGTGTTCTTATTTGATTTTAAACAATTGAACGAGAAATTTCCTGATTATTATCAAGTGGCCGTTCTGGAATCCCTCGGTTTGGAATACCGAGACTGTTTGGCCTCGAATTTTAAAATAGGCAATGAGGTATTAGGGATGTTTTGTATCAATTCATCGGAAAAGGATTTTTTCTCAAAAGAGACTTTCCCGCTCTTTAAATCCGTTACCGAACAATTGTCCATTGCCGTATCCAATATCCTGAATACTGAATCCATAGTTCGTGAGCGGGAATTTAGCAATAGCCTATTGAACATAACACAGCACCTGGTATCGGTGACGGATGCGAAAAAGCTTTACAAAGTTATTTTTGAAAATATCAGGCCTATTTTTCCCTATGATGAATTAGGCCTTTTTGTGTTCGATAAAAATAAATCGTACCACTATGAGCTTATCGATGGGTCTGTTTATGATAACTCCGTATCCCAATATTTAATCGAAGAAAAATTTGGGGCGCATAACCGGTACAAGCATAAAGGCACCTCAGTGGCATGGTTAATGGATAATGGCCCGATTGCGATTACAATGGAAGATTTGGATAAAATAGCTTCACATCCGCAACATCAATATATGATTGAAGGGGGCTTAAAACAGTTTATTGGTGGCCCTTTGGTAATTGGCGGTACTAAAATTGGAATGTGCTGTTTTACATCCAAACAAAAGGATTTCTGGTCGCAAAAGGACATCCCGTTGTTCAGTAATATTCTTGAACAGTTGTCGGTCGTGGTCTCGAACATTTTGGCAACGGAGGCCATTCTATTGGAAAAAGAACAAAAACAACGCCTACTGAATGTATCCAATGCACTTACCACGGTCACCGATGAAGATGAATTGTACAAAGTCATTTTCAGGTCTATAAAACCTTTAATTGATTATGATGAACTTGGTGTCTTTGTTTTGGATAAGAGTGGTAAATACCATTATGAACTCAATGACACTGAGACCATTGATAATCGCGTTTCACAGCACATGGTCGAAGCGAAATTCGGTAAAAATGCCCTTTATGAGCATCGTGGTACTTCCGTAGCATGGTTAATGAAAAATGGCCCCATAGTTTTAACTATGGAAGAGCTTCATAAAAAGGCTCCGCATCCGCAACATCAATTAATGATGGAAGCTGGGATTCAACAGATAATTGCAGGCCCGTTGACCTATGCTGGGGAGAATATTGGAATGCTGAATTTTACAAGTACAACGGCCGATAAATGGTCTACAAAATACGTGTCGCTATTTCAGGCGCTTTCCGAGCAGATTTCCGTGGTAGTTTCCAATATATTGGCCAAAGAGGCCATTTTATTGGAAAAGGAACAGAAACAACGCCTGTTGAATGTATCAAAAGCACTGGCCACGGTAACCACTGAAGATAAACTATACAAGGTAATTTTTAAGTCCATAAAACCCGTTTTCAACTATGATGAACTCGGTATTTTTGTGTTGAATGAAACCGGTCAATTCCACTATGAACTTACGGATAAGGATTTATTTGACAGATCCGTTGCACAACATTTAATCGATGAAAAATTTGGCGTCAATGCCTTGTATACGCATAAGAATAGCGGTGTGGAATGGGTAATGCAAAATGGGCCTATTGTTGAAGAGCTGAAGACCATCAATGAACAAACATCGCATCCGCAACTACAAATTATGATGGATGCCGGATTGAGGCAAATCATAGCTGGCCCATTAATTTATGCTGGTAAGGAGATTGGGATGCTTAATTTTACCAGTACGGATAAAAACAGATGGTCAGAGAAAGATTTACCGCTGTTCAATGCTATTTCTGAGCAGATTTCCGTGGTGGTTTCCAATATATTGGCCACTACGACCATCATAAAGGAAAAGGAATTCAGCCAAAAATTATTGGCGGTTTCAGAGGCATTGGCAACGGCCAATACCAATGAACTTTTGTATGGCGTCATCGATAAAACCATCAGGCCTGTATTGCCCTATGACGATCTAGGCATCTATACCCTTGACGATACCGGCGAATACTTTCACGAGTTGGCCTATCCCACACTTTTGGATAAAAATTATGTGCATAATACCGCTGGTATCAATAGGGTGGATACTCAAAATGAGCGACTAAAAAATTTCGGTGCCTTTGTATTGGAAAATGGGCTACTGGTCTCCGACCTCGCCAATATGCCTGCCAAAGTCCAAAATGCTTTCAAAAAATTGACGGCGGACAGAACCCTGTTACAAACCATTGCCGCACCCTTGATATATGGGGATAATGCATTTGGCTTTATCTTCTTCGCCTCTGCAAAAGCAAATGTATATGCCAAAAATGATATCTCTTTTTTTCAAACCATCACGGAGCAAATTTCCGTTGCGGTCGCCAACATTCTGAACCGTAAAAAAATCGTCCTTAAAAACGAATTACAAGCTTTCGAACTCAGAGCGAGCCAAGAGATTGAAAAAGATACGGGCTTAAAGGAGAAATGGCAATTTATGCTAACCCATTTGACCGCTTTCTTCCCATTTGATTTTGTAGTTGTCAAGAACATCAATGAAGAAGAACTTTTGACCTTTGACAGGCTGGGCAAGAATAAACTTCGCTACTTGGACGATACGGCTATGAAAGCGGTTTTTGGCGTGGGCAAAGGTGATACGGCCAAATGGCTTGAGCATATTGCCTCCCAAATACAAGGGAATGCATTTTTAAACCTAACCAAAACCAAAATAACAGGTTTTAAAAAGTTTCAAACTAGCTTGTGTTATACGTTTGATTCCAATAACAAAGAATCCGATTTTCAGTTATTCCTATTTCACACGAGTACCGGGGCCTATACACTAAAACATCTTGACATTTTAGACAGTATTGGTAACACGCTGGTCATTTCATTTGATAATTGGTGCGCCAATCAAGAGATTAAGCGTCTAACGGAGCAACTACGAAGTGAGAAAACCTATCTTGAATCCGTGGTTCGTGAAGCCTATAACTTTAGTGATATTGTAGGCGAAAGTGAGGCGATGCAAACGGTGTTCGATAAAATAAAAGAAGTCTCCTCGGTAGATGCAACGGTACTGCTATTGGGTGAAACGGGAACTGGTAAAGAATTGATCGCACGGGCCATACACGAAAACTCAAACCGTAAAGACCGAGTGCTGGTCAAGGTAAACTGTGCCGCCATACCTTCACAGATAGTGGAATCAGAGCTTTTTGGCCACGAACGAGGTGCTTTCACAGGCGCTGTAAGCAAACGTATCGGTAAGTTCGAGCTTGCGAACGGCGGAACCATATTCTTGGATGAGATCGGTGAAATGCCATTGGAGCTTCAAGCCAAACTACTCAGGGTACTGCAAGAACGCGAATTGGAACGTTTGGGCAGTAACACTACCATTAAACTTGATATCAGGATCATTGCCGCGACCAATAGGGTATTGGGTCAAGAAGTTAAAAACGGCAATTTTCGTGAAGACCTATACTACCGTCTAAACGGTTACCCCATAGAAGTGCCGCCCTTGACGGTGCGAAGTGAAGATGTACTTTTATTGACCGAATTTTTTGCCAAACAATTTGCTGAACGTTATGGGCTGCCGTTCAGGGGTATATCTAAGAAAACACAAAAAAGACTGCTAAAACATAGTTGGCCGGGCAATGTACGTGAATTGCAAAACCTGGTGGAACAGGCCGTTATCTCGCAGAAGGATAAAATACTGCAAATATATCCGGGCCATAGTAGTATGCAGCATCCAGAATGGGTGTCTGCAAGCGGCAATGAGATTACTGATATTGAAACGGTCCCCATAGATGCGCTGGATATGGATGGCATAAAAAAACTTCGGGATGATGTGGAACGAAAATATCTTTTACAGGTTCTTGAGCACCACAAATGGAAAGTTAGTGGCAAAAATGGAGCGGCCCGCAAACTGGGTGTGAGACCGACAACCCTTGAGTATCGTATGAAACGATTGGATATCACCCGAAGTTAATTAATACAAACCTGTAAAAAGTACAATTAATCCTCGTTTTAATGGTGTGACCACTCTCAAAGACCTCTGTATTTTTATAAAAAAATATGTGTAGATAAAACATGGATGTGTCACAATATAGGGATTCATGTGACGGTATCCTCAAGCTACATATAAACCGGTCTACAATCCAAGGTAAAGCCATAAAGACGCCTTGGATTCAACATCTTGGTTTTCCATTACCCTTACGGACCGTTGGTTTGAGAGGTGTCATAAAACCCTTGTTGTTTAAAGTACCTGGCCGGTTATATGAAGTACCGTCTGGCCTAATACGGACATTTGATCTATGATGGCAAATTCAAGGTCACTCTTGACGAAACAACCTTTGAAATGAAACCATGTTTCAATAGTGAACTATTTCGGGGCTTGCCCGCTGTACACAAATAGGAATTCAAATTTCGATGCAAGCGTCGGGGCATTCAATCTCGATGATCGGGTAAATATCAAAAATAAAAGGCATGTATCAAGAATGGAAAATCGACTCAAAACACTCTGAGATAGGATTCAAAATTGGACATCTGAACATTAGCTCCATTAGCGGGTTCTTTATAGAATTCCAAGGAAGTCTTAAGCAGATTTATTCAGACAGTTTAATTGATTCCAAAATTGATATGAGGGCCACGGTTCGTAGTTTAAATACCAAAAATAAAATACGCGACCAACATCTTTTGTCCGCAGATTTCTTTGATGAGGAGTTCCATAAATACATCACCTTTCAAAGTGGGGCATTTCAAAGATTGGATATCGAGCATTACTCCGTAAATGGCGTTCTGTTCATTAAAGGAACCCGTAAGGATATTAATATAACCGCCCATTACACGGGTCAGACCAGAGGTCTTGACAAAGAAGAAAGACTGGGGTTGGAAATATCTGGGGATTTAGAACGAAAACTATTCGGAATCGATTGGATGGAAAAAAATATTGATGGCATACAAGTTATAGGCGATTTTGCCCATGTACACAGCTATTTGGAACTGGTAAAAATATAAGGATAACAAGAAAATTTAAATTGGGTATATGGAAGTAGAAAACAGGTTTCCCGAACTCACGCGCCAGCAAATAAATCTAATGCGGCCTTTTGGCGTTGTAAAACGCTTTCCAAAAGATAAGATCGTGGTGGCCCATGGCGATAAGAATTATAGGTTCTATGTCATACTCCAAGGTAAGGTGCGCATTGAGAATCCGAACGATGCCAATAGTATTGTTGTAGTGCATACCGCCAATCAATTTACCGGTGATAGTGACATGCTATCCAAAAGAGCGTCTATATTTACGGCCATAACGGAATCACAGAGCTTACTTTTAGAAATTGAGCCAGACAACCTGCAACGACTTATTACCAAATATTCCGATATCAGTGATATTTTGCTCAACACCTTTCTAGTTCGACAAGAGGTGTTTTTACAAAATTTTGAGGGTGGTTTTAGGCTTTTGGGCAAAGGAAACTCAAAAGCTTCTTATGTGCTAAGGGATTTTATGACCAAAAACTATATTTGGCATACATGGATAGACTTATCAGAAGATGAAAGGGCACAAGACATTCTAGCCTCTTTTGATGTTAGGGAAGAAGATTTGCCCATCATCATTGATATGGATGACAAAATCCATCGCAACCCCAGCGTAAAGGAAATGGCACAAATATCCGGTGTTCTTTTAGAATTTAACGATCAGATCTATGACCTCATTGTCGTGGGGGCAGGTCCGGGCGGACTAGCATCGAGCGTATATGCCGCTTCTGAAGGTTTGCAGGTGCTTACCATAGATTCCAATAGTCCCGGTGGGCAAGCCGGTAAAAGCTCAAAAATCGAAAATTATTTAGGCTTTCCTACGGGAATATCAGGAACCGAATTGGCTAAACGCGCCTATTTGCAGGCCCAGAAATTTGGATGTCATATCTCTATACCCCATACCGTAAAAGGGCTTAAAAAATGTACGACCGGATATCGGGTGGTTTTGGATGACGGAACCTTTGTGCGTTGTAAATCATTAATTGCGGCTACTGGTGCGGACTATAGCAAACCCCCTATAGAAAATTTTGAGAAGTATGAAGGTCAAGGTATCTATTACTCCGCCACTGAGATGAACGCGGTGAGCTGTAAAGGAGAAGAAATAGGAATCATAGGTGGTGGAAATTCAGCGGGCCAAGCGGTATTATTTCTTGCCAAATATGCTTCGAAAGCCCATATGTTCGTACGATCAAGTGATCTAGGCTCTAAAATGTCGGATTACTTGGTACAACGTATCAGGAGTTGCTCAAATGTAGAGGTACATTTGAATAGTGAAGTGCAACGACTATATGGCGATTATTCGTTGGATTCCATAGACGTTATCAATACCAAAACGCAAGACACCCAAGTATTCACGATCCAGAATCTTTTCACCTTCATAGGGGCCAAACCCTTTTCTGGTTGGCTACTAGGTACCGTGGCAACCGATGATCGGCATTTTATTCTCACTGGGGCTAACATCAATGAAGAATTAGGGTTTAAGCCACAATCTTTAGAAACGAGTTGTTCCGGTATTTTTGCCGTGGGTGATGTTAGGAAAGACTCCACTAAAAGGGTTGCCTCTGCCGTTGGTGAAGGAGCATTGGCGGTGAGCCAGGTCCATAAATTCTTGGCACAGGAGGCCGAGATACTTTAGCGTTATTTTTCTAAACGTTAATCTGGGAAAAACCATGACATATCGCACTATTAAAAGAGGCATGATTTTTTTGAAAATTGATAGCACTTTCTAATATACATATTCCATATCAGTTAGCTTTTAATTGGATTACGTTCTGACGTCAGGTCAAAAACCAATATTTTGCGCCTTTAAGGTCTATAAAGACCAATCAAAAACGAGTTGATATCCTGCTCGTTTCACAAGTAAGTGAGTAAAACGTTAACCTTTCCGTTTAAAAAATTGGATTTAAGAACGGATTAAATCAAAGTAGAAAAATGCCAAAAAAATCAAGAGTAGCACCAGTATTGGTTTCCAAAGAAGAGTGGATCAAAAAAGAGAATCCCCCGAAAGGGGCATTGGAAGGCCATGAATATGGGTACAATTGCGTATCGATTCGATATAGTGTTGATGGAATAGGTGAGGGGCCAAATATGCATGTTCATCCCTATGATGAGGTATTCCACATACTTGAAGGTCGCGCAGAGTTTACCGTTGGGGAGAAAAAATTTATTGCAGAAGAAGGAGCGGTCGTTTTCGGGCCGGCGAACATACCCCATACCTATAAGAATGTAGGCCCAGGTCGTCTAGATTCCCTTGATATCCACCTCAACAGTGAATGGATCCAATACGATTTGCCACGTGAGGGTGAAGACCTAAGTGCTCCCGAACTATCCTGAATTTAAACATGCCAACGTAAGCCATATGGGTTCAAAGAAATCTTCCAGTCCCTACAAGAATACCTTTTTCCTGCTATTCGTAATAGCGACTTTTATCTCGAATACGGGCACATGGTTATTTGCCGTGGGTTCTAGCTGGTTAATGACCGAGCTTGACTCTTCGGCATTTATGGTTTCGCTGGTGCAAACAGCTACGCTGATACCACTATTCATCTTGGCATTACCGACGGGTGCCATTGGGGATATTTACAATCAAAAAAGGATTGTAATAATTTCCCAAAGCCTGTTGATCTTGAATACATTAATCTTTGCCTATATCGTTTATTTAGATAAGGCCACGGTATTCTTGCTACTACTTTTCACCTTACTTAATGGGGTAGGGGCGGCGTTCTCAAGACCAGTGCTTGCCGCACTTACCCCACAGCTGGTCAAGCGCGAACAGTTAAGGACAGCTATCAACCTAACGGGTATCGCCTATAATTTAAGTCGGGCCTTGGGGCCTATCTTGGCGGGAAGCCTCATCACGCTTTATGCCTTGGATATGCCTTTTTGGTTAGACGCCATATCTTTTGGTGCCGTAGTACTTGTCATCCTTTTTTGGAAGAGGGAAGAACAGGAAGAAAAACTACCAAACCAACGATTAACATGGGCAATAGGCGATTCCATCCGTTTTTTACGATATACACCGGCCCTTTATCATAGTATTATCAGGGCCTTGCTGTTTTTCTTTCCAGCGGCTTCCCTTTGGGCCTTAATGCCCCTTGTGGCCAAAGAGCAATTCAACGGAGGTGCCGATTTATATGGCTACCTGTTGGGAGCAGCAGGATTTGGGGCGGTGAGTAGTGTGATCTTTTCCAGTTATGTCACCAATAAATTGGGGGCGAATAAATTGACCGTACTCGTGTCTTCGATACTTGGTATCTGTTTGTTCTTGTTAGGCTTTGTTGGCTCGCCTCATATTGCGATCGCAATATGCTTTATATCAGGAATCTGCTGGCAAATGGCGTTTACCAGTATAATGACATCGGCCCAATATGCATTGCCCAAATGGTATGGCGCACGTGGTATGGCTTACTTTCTAATGGCAATGTCAGGTAGTATGGGCATAGGTAGCGCACTTTGGGGGTTGCTTGCTGATCAGACCACCTTGCAATATGCCCTTTATGGCGCAGGTCTGGCAAGTGCGGTCATTGGTTTCATTGCCATAGTATTTCCATTGGATCTTGCCAAAGATGGTAATTTTACGATGGCAACTGATCTGCCTGAACTATCAATTTCAAGGGACAATGATAAAGGAGGTTGGGTAATGGTCAACATTATATATTCCATAAGTGATACGCTAAAAGAAAAAACCATAAAAAGAATAAAAGCCATACGGAATAAACGCTATCGAGGCGGTGCCATGCAATGGAGGTTATTCGTTTCTTCTGAAAATCAGAACCAGATAGTCGAATCATACTATGAGATTTCTTTAGACCAGTTGATAAGGCATCAGCACCAAGTAACGAAGTACGATAGAACTACCGAAAAAGAGCTTTATAACTGGATTAGGGAAAATGGGGGCGAAATAGAACGACAACACTTTCAAGAAGTTTAGGTGTTGCGCAAACCGAATCAACCGAAACAACATCTTTTTTAGATTTCGTGGAAGGGGGTTACGAAGTATCACAATTCATCCATAAGTTTGTATTCCCATAAATCATGTGCAAAAAGCGAAATTCGGTCGCAACTACACCACAACTTAGAAATAGAATATGAAAAGTGGCTTTTTTGAAGGTACTTGGTCAAAGATCTTAACGTTAAGGTCTTGCGTTGAGATTGCGAACCATGTTACAATGCACTAATTTTAGGCCGTAAATTGCCTTCGGTTAGGCTAAAATTTTAGTAAACGAATTTGATGATATGAGCTTTACCCCTACAGCGGCATTACTTCTTTTCGGGTTGTTCCAAAGTACCATAATGCTGTTTTTGATATTCAAGAATAGGGACTGGCGGCAACCCCAGAACAAATTACTAATGCTGATTTTAGTTGTGGCCGGTCTTTCATTGGTGCCTACTTTTTTGGGTAATACCGGGCTTATTGAGACGAATGATTATCTAAGATTCATCCCCTTAAATCTGGTCATTTTCATTTTTCCGTTGTTATATCTCTATTTCGAATCGATACGTAAAGTCAATTTTAAGATAGATAGTAAACGTATTGGGCACTTCATAGTCCCTGTGATTTTTACTTTGTACTATGTCATCGTTTGGGTAGGTAGTTTATTTGTTGCTATTCAAGATAAAGGGAACTTACTATCGAAGCTAGCTTATTTTGAGGTGCAGTCTGCATATTATTTTGTGCTTTTGTGCCAGGCATTCGCCTATACGACATTATCATTTCTAGAATTGAAAAAGAAAGGAACGGAGCTATTCTCAAAAGACAATCTTAAGTATCGCAACTGGTTGATTTATTTGTTTTTATTCTTTTTCGCCGGTGCCTTATTTGAATTGATTTCAACAGTCATAGGCAGGATTTATGGGTATTGGAGGAGCTCGCCTTTAGACGATTGGTTGGGTTTTTCGCTCACTATGGCGGTTAAGATATATAATGCCGTACTGCTTTATGTTATTTCATTGGTGGGATACGTGACCTACTCTACCTTTAGGTCAACTAAGATGGGCTTTGATAAAACGGTAATCGAAAGACAGCTTAAAAACATCCTTCATAAAATGGAAACCGAAAAGCCCTATTTGAATAAAGATTTTTCGTTGTCCACTTTTTCCAAACAACTTCAAGTAACCCCTGCCGTTTTGTCAAACTTACTGAACACCCATTTGAATGTAACTTTTAATGACTTCGCCAATAAATTTCGTGTGGATGAGGTGAAGGATAAAATACAAAACGGGGCATACACTAATTTTACCATCGAATCAATTGCCGCTGATTCAGGTTTTAAATCAAAAACCACCTTTTATAGGGCCTTTTATAAATTCACTTCCCAAACGCCAAAAACATATATTGGCCAAGTCTCCGATAAGAAAAAGGTTTCATAGTATACGATGAAACCTTTTTTAGGGCAATTTCTTTTTTAGAGCCGCTAGAGTTATTGAATTTTGAAACAATAATAACTATCTCTTATGGACACTTTAAAGATAATCGTATCGACCCTGACACTGACTTTTTTTACCCTGGCCGCTGCCCAAGATAATGACAGTATTGTCGTAATTGAGGATTTTTACCTAGATCACGCAATACGAGAACATTTTGATAAACCAACAGGGGCACTCACGAAGGCCGATTTAGAATCATTGACCCGTTTTTCAGCAGTAGGGAGGGGGGTCAAGTCTTTAAAAGGATTGGAATATGCTAAAAACCTTACTTCTTTAAGGCTTGATAACAATGCCATTAGTGATTTAAGTCCGCTTGCAGGCTTGATCAAGCTTAAGAACTTGGTCATTAACGGTAATAAAATCAAGTCATTAAAAGCCCTTGAAAACCTTGTTAACCTTGAGCACTTCCTTTTTGATAGAAATCAGCTTACCACTATTGGTCCGTTATCGAATTTAAAGAAGCTCAGTGGTATTTCAGGAAATTTCAATAATATCAAAAGTATAGAAGTTGTCAAAAACTGGACAGAACTGATACATTTTAATATGGCGTTCAATGAATTGGAAGATATCACACCCCTAAAAGAACTGACCAAGCTAGAAGGGATATGGATTCCGAATAACAAGGTCACCAATATCGAAGCGGTAAGGGGATTGGAATCATTGGAAGTGTTGATATTGGAAAAAAATCCCATCTCGGATATTCAAGCTATGAGTGGGCTCCATAAATTGGTTCAAGTAAACTTAATGGATACAAAAATCGAAGACTTTAGTCCTTTGTCAAACATAAAAAGTATTGGGGTCTTAGTGCTTCGTAAAAATAATTTGAGGGATTTGGGTTTTCTTAAAAATCTGACCAATATTGAATGGCTTGATTTACGGGAAAATAGCATTGCGGACATTCAAGTCTTAAAAAACCTAAACAAACTTAGAAAATTGTTCTTGACGGGCAATAAAATCAAATCCATTGAGCCTTTATCCAATATGGAGCACTTAAAATGGGCTTTGTTGGCTGACAATGAGATTGGCAATTTATGGCCACTATATGGTCTAAAAAGCCTAACGGACATCTCATTTCATGGTAACCCTATTAGGGCGACGCAGGCCTTGATTAACATGAATACTAGCGTCATAAAAAGATTGGATGTAAATGGAAGCTATGTCATAGCTGCAGACGAGAAATTCAACTCCATTTATGGGCTTGAACCCAGCAGAAAACGCCAATAATTATAAGCGTGTGAAAAATCTTGTAACCTTCCCACCTAATTTATCGTCACATGGTAAACTGCCCCGGGTAAGGCTATCTGCCGAGAAAGGTAGGCCCGTGAGGTATACAAATGAATCTAAATCTATATTTCGACACATGTATTGAAGCATCCAATCTCAATTGTCAGGCAAAAAATAATAACCATAAACCCAAAATACCCATATACTATGAGAAATTTAAAATTTCTTTTTCTAATACTTACCGTTTGTGCCTTTGGCCAAGGTGGAACTACTTCCGATTTTGAAGAAAAAGTACCGAAATGGCAAGAAGAGCATAAAGTTCCTGCCGTTGCCATTGGCATTATTGAAAATGGAAAGGTTACATACACCAAGGTTTTTGGAGAACAGCGCATCGGGTTGCCCGCAAATAACCAAAGTATTTTTACGGTAGCTTCCCTTACCAAACCCATATTTGCTACCGTAGTACTTAATTTGGTGTCGCAAGGAAAGTTATCGCTTGATGAACCTCTGTATAAATATCACTTAGACCCCGACCTGAAGGTAGATGACAATCTCAAAAAGTTGAGCGCTCGATTTGTCTTAAGTCATCAGTCAGGTTTTGTCAACTGGAGAAATATGAGCCCTTCAAAGAAATTGAAATTCAATTTTGAACCCGGTAGTCAATACCTGTATTCGGGTGAGGGTTATGAATACCTGCGAAAGGCTTTGCAGAACAAATTAGGTGAAGATTTGCCAAAATTGGCCGAAGAGGTGCTTTTTAAACCGATTGGGCTTACCAATATAGCCTTTATATGGCAGCCGAGTTGGGATATGAAAAAAGTAGTTTATCCTTTTGACAAAAATTTTGGGGAGTATGAATATGCCCCAAGAACCGAATTAAATGCTGCCGCGGGCTTGTTGACTACTATTAAAGACTATACGGAAGTATGTGCTTACGTAATCAATGGGGCGGCCTTTTCTAAACCGGTTTTTGAAGATATGGTCTCACCACAGGTCAAGGTCAAAGAGAACTTATTTTACGGATTGGGATGGGAGGTAATACCTGAACTTTCCAATAAAGAGTCGGTAATCATGCATTCGGGTGATGAAAATGGTATCAAGACCTTCGCGGTGCTATTACCTAAATCAAAAAAGGGAATGGTCATTTTCACCAATGCCAACGAAGGTTATAAGGTATACCAAAAGGTTGTAGAGACCTATCTTGATGAGGGTAAGGAAATCTTTGAGATCAAGGATAAAAAAATGGTTCCGACCGAAAAATATATCGTGCCCGTCGAGAACTTAGAAAATTATACAGGTACTTTTCAAATCAAGGAAAATGTTACTTTCAATATTGTTGCTGAAAATGGAAAGCTCAACTTGGTTATTCCTGGTCAGAAATCCGTGAGATTGGTGGCGCAAACGGAAATGGTCTTCTTGGTAGATGAAGAATTGAAAGTAGAATTCGTAGAAGGCGGAAACCAATCGTTTGACAATGTGGTTTTATACCAATATGGTGTAAAATCATATGAAGGTAAACGGGTAGAATAAAAAGGTGATTTTCTGGGTCACTATATTCTGAGTTACTGAAATATGCTCATTTTGGGAAGTCCCTCCTTTTGAAAAATGATTTTATTCATACGCTGAGTTTCTGAAAATCAAAATAGAAGCACTTATTAACAACTATCAATAGCTTCATGAAAAAATCTGTAGTGTTTGCTTGCTTATGCCTTTGCTTCGTAGGATTCGTATTTGCACAATCTGCAGAAAAGGAGGATATAAAGTATATCAAAGCGGGAAGGTTGTTTGATTCTGAAAAAGGCAGGATATTAAGTGACCATATCATTAAAGTCGTAAATAATACGATATTCGAAGTTGGGACTACTATTCCCATTCCAGAAAACACATCGGTCATTGATTTGTCTTCTTACACCGTTTTACCGGGTTTAATAGACGGGCATACACATCTTTTACATTCAGAAGCCGTAACGGACAAACACCCTATTGCCAATGAAATTTTGTTTCAAGGAGATGCCCTAAGGGCATTACGTGGTGCGAAAAGGGCAAAATCATTTCTTGAAAGTGGTTTTACTACCGTAAGGGACTTAGGCAATTCAGGACAATTTTTAGATGTTGCCTTAAAACAGGCCATTACCGAAGGAACCGTTGTCGGACCGCGCATGTTCGTCTCTGGCCCCATTATTTCTTCGGAAGGTGGACAGGTTGTGGGAATACTCAAGCATCACCATCAAATTACATCCAACGAATACAGGATTATTAAAAATGTAGATGACGCGATTAATGCAGTAAGGGAAAACGTAAACTATGGGGCGGATATCATAAAAATCTGTGCCAATAATACGCCCAATAACACGAGCTTGACCATCGATGAAATGAGGGCCATTGTCAAAATGGCTAACCGCTACAACAAAAAGGTTACGGCGCATGCAACTAGCAACATCGCCGTTTGGGAAGCAACCACAGCTGGGGTGGATGCCATTGAACATGGTTATGCTATTGCTGACTCCACACTGACCCTTATGGCTAAAAAGGGAACTGCGTTGGTGCCTACTGATATATCGAAAAAACTACTCTATAAGTACTTTGAACTCCTAGACTTTAAAGGAGATCTTGAAAAGGCAGTAATCAGTTACCAAAGCCGTAAAAGGGACCGCTTGCAAAGGGCCATAAAAGCAGGTGTCACCATTTTGACAGGATCTGATAATTATATGGATTTTGAAATTCCGCAAGGTGAGGCAGCTAAGAACATCCTTGTTGCGTATCAAGAAGAAGGCATGGAACCCCTTGAGATTCTGAGATCATCCACATACCTATCCAGTAAATTTATGAACATGTCCAATCGTATTGGGGTTATCAAAAAAGGGGCTTTTGCCGATATTATTGCCGTAAGGGGAGACCTTGAGAAAGATTTTTCAGATACCATATTCAATGTGGTTTTCGTCATGAAGGATGGAAAAGTATATATTAAAGAGTAAACACCGCTGAAATCAATCACTATGAAATGAAACATAACCTAACCATAGCATTTTTTAAATTTTTTCTTCTGACAACCTGGATCTTAGTGGTATCATGTGGCGACTCCCATAAAAAGACGATACTTGTACCGAACGGAACCGAAATAAATATTTCCGATTTCGATGTATTTATTGAAAAACAGTTGTCACAATATGAGGTGCCCGGGTTAGGAATTGCGATACTCAATGGAGATCAAGTTGTGTATAGTAAGACATTTGGGGTAAGCTCACTTAAAAACCAAAAAAAAGTCACTAAAAAAACCATTTTTGAGGCTGCTTCACTTTCTAAACCCTTATTTGCATATTTTGCTATAAAGCAAATGGATAAAGGTTTGATAGCCCTTGATACTCCCTTATATGAATATGTGGATTATCAAGATATTCAACATGATGAACGCCATAGGAAGATAACAGCTCGTATGGTGCTTTCACATACTACGGGATTGCCGAATTGGAGATTGGAAAACGATACCTTAAAATTCATTTTTCCTCCGGGCGACACGTATGCTTATTCAGGTGAAGGCTTTCAGTATCTCGCTCGTGCATTGGCACAGGTGAACTATGTGGATAGGGATGGACTTTTTGAGATTTTCAAGCAAGATATTGCCATACCCTTGAAGGCCGAAAGACTATATTATGACTGGAATGAAGATATAGCCAAACATAAAGCCTGGGGGCATAAAAATGGTAAAGTGGAATCAAATGGTCCATCTGACTTTAGGGTTGATGAATTTGGTTCGGCCCATAACCTACATACTGATATTGATAGTTATGCACGCTTTATTGGCGCTATGATTTTAGGTGCACATATTTCTGACGAATCGTATGCAGAGCTACTGAAGAAGCAGGTCGTAATTCCTGAAGGGGACTATGAAAAGGCGGTTCTGGGCAATACGCATTGGGGTCTCGCCTTTGGCATGAAAAACACCCCGAATGGTTGGATGTATTCCCACGGGGGAAATAATGGCGATTTTACGGCCTTCACTATCTTTTATCCTGATGCAAAATTCGGATTGGTATTATTTTCAAATTCCGAAAAAATCATGTTCTCTAACTTTACCAATGAAATTGCCTCGTTTTTACGGACAGATCTACATATGGATATGAAGGCGTTGGAAAAAATATTGGCCAAATACGAATAAGAATGAAAAGAACTATTAGTACCGTATTATTTTTGAGCGTTGGCCTTTTGGTCTTTTCCCAGAAACCAAGGGCTAGGGATCTAAAGATTCCGTTTGAGGGAAAGACGGGAAAATTAAATGCCATTACCGATGTTAAAGGTGTTGAAGTAGGGTATAGCACTATAATTTCGGGAAAGGGTGGAAATGTTTTAGGAAAAGGCCCGATTAGAACTGGGGTTACCGCCATTTTTCCAAGGGGAAAAGCAAAGAAATTCAGCCCTGTATATGCCAATTGGTACAGTTTAAATGGCAATGGTGAAATGACCGGCACGACCTGGGTAACCGAGTCCGGTTTTTTAGAGACCCCTATTATGATTACCAATACCAATAGCGTTGGTGTAGTTAGGGATGCCGTTCTGAAGTGGTATGTTGACCAAGATTGGTATAGTGGGGAAGATTGGTGGTATACCTATCCCGTAGTCGCGGAAACCTATGATGGATTCTTGAATGATATTTATGGGTTTCATGTCAAAGAAAAGCATGTGCTAGAGGCCATTGAGAACGTTTCTGGAGCAGCAATTAAAGAAGGAAATATAGGTGGAGGCACGGGAATGATGTGTTTAGGTTTTAAAGGAGGAACTGGAACTTCTTCGAGAATAGTAAAAATGAAGGATAGCACCTATACCCTTGCAGCCTTGGTACAGGCAAATTTTGGTGCCAAGAAAAATTTGACCGTGGCCGGGGTTCCCGTTGGTCAGGAATTAAGGGATACCTTAAATTATGTATTTAAAGATGCTCCAAAGTCAAGGCGGCAACCTGGAGATGGTTCCATAATCGTTGTCGTAGCGACGGATGCACCTTTGCTTCCCCACCAGTTAAAACGGATAGCACAACGCGTTCCATTGGGGATTAGGGCCGTTGGAGGCTATGGAAGCAATGGATCCGGTGATATCTTTATCGCTTTTTCCACGGCTAATGAAAAGGCGTTTGACCGAGAAGTCATGACTACGGTTCATACGCTTCCGAATGATCAAATGACCCCCTTGTTCGAGGCCACTTCCCAAGCTGTTGAAGAGGCTATCATCAATGCCATGTTGGCCGCTGATGATATGGAAGGAATCAACGGAAATAAGGCCTATGCCTTACCCCATGAACTATTGGTCAAGACTTTAAAAAAATATAAAAGGTTGAACTGATGTGGTATAAAGCACTAGGTGCTATTCTGTACGGATTTATTCAACCGCATTTAATAGATACTTCGGGATCATCTCGTTTGGTGGGGTACTCTTGCCATAAATTAGGTAAGAATTATAATTACCCCCGGTGAAAACCGTAACCATATCCAGTTCTGGCCAAACGCTGATTTTTTGCCCCCCATTTCCTGTGGCTAAATAAGAGTCATAGCGTTTTCCATCAAGGATATAGTACTTATGCTTCCAAGCATAACCATAATCTCCATCGTCGGTATCGAACGTTTTGTTGACCCAGCTTTCTGATAAGATCTGTTTTCCGTTCCATTTACCCTTGTCTTTGTAAACTTTGCCCAACTTTACCAAATCCCTAGGTGTCAATGAAAGTTGACTAAAATTTGTCATGCTCTCTTGATTTGGTTCAAAAACCCACTTGTAATTGGTTATTCCCAGAGGTTCAAAAAGGTTTTTCTTGGCAAAATCCTCAATTTTTTCGTTGGTTACTTTTTCTACCAAGCTGCCTATGGTCAATGCACAACCGGTGCAATACGAAGATACCGTGCCAGGCTCGGTCACTGCTGGTAGATCAAGCGTAAACTTAACCCAATCATTGCTCTCCATCATTGACATCTCATTTCCTTTACTTTCAGCATTGTTGTTGTCGCAATCAAGACCATGGCGGTACATTAGAAAATTCTCGATGGTTATTGCCTTTTTCCTATCATCCATATTCAAGATATCAGGATAGCTTGATTCGAAGAAGGGTAAAAGTTTTTCTTGTTCACTTTTGATGAATCCTTGATCAATGGCGATGCCCATGATACCACCAATAATCGGTTTTGTTGCCGAACGTAATTGGTGCGGGGTATCCTTATCATAACCATAAAAATATTCTTCAAGCACCAGTTTGTCGTTCTTATAGATTAAGATACTGTGAACGTCAGGATAGCTGCCATCAATCGTCTTTTTAACCATTTCGATGATCTCATCGGGATTTTCAAACGCATCTGCCAAGGCACCTGTTTCCAATCCATCATTCAGTGCTACCGGTATTTGGTAAGCATAGCTTTCAGCTTTGTTGAACAATTCTTTTCTTGGCAATAGTTCAGGTCTTTCATATTCCCTGGTAATCAGGTCAAAGGTTTGGCCACTTGACTTATAACCGATGATTCTCTTGTTCTTATCCCTTTGAAACACCACAGGGCTATTTTGTATATTGACAAAACTGTCTAGATGGATTTGTTTTAAAGGATATTTTGCTTTGTCAATGACGGCATACAGGGTGGTATCCAGTTTAGAGGCGACAATGGCCAAAGAGGTGTTGTTGCTATATTCATATTTTCCCTCGTATTCAGCAAGTTTTTCAAATTCATTGCCTTCCGTATTTGAGGTACACCCAAAAAAAACAATGAACATGGAAATCATAAAAAGGAATTTCTTGTTTTTGGGTCTATTTTTTGGATTTTTTAGAAAAGGAATCGCGAGGGGGTAGTAACAGTTTTTCGTGTACACGGTTTTAAAAATGTTATAAGTGATAACTAGAAAATTAAATGGAAAAATAAGAATAAAAAACAAAAATCCCCAACCTTGAATGAAGAGCAAGGCGATGAAAGCGAGCACATACAATATGGTCATACTCAACTGAAAATTGATGACTTTGATACCATGAATGTCATAAATAAGATCGTCCTCTTTTTTATGAAGCCAAAGAAAAAGCGGAAATAATACGGAGAATGGAAATAGGAAACCTAGCAAAGGGGAAACATGTATAAAAAACAACCATTTTTTTTGAAGGTTTTCGTGCTCAGGTATTTTAGTGGACAATAGCGCATCGGCTGGTACCCCCAAAGATTCAGCAAGCAGTTTTATGGTTTCGATTTGCGGACTCACCTCATCTTTCTCTATGCGTTGAATCGTTCTTATGGCAACGCCAGATGCTGCTGCCAGGCTATTTTGGGTATGGCCTTTTAATTTTCTGAGATGGACCAATTGCATCCCAAGGGATTGTTTTTCCATAGATTATAGACTGCCCAAATATATGTATTCTAACTTGTGTTGATGACGTCATAAGCATGCCATCTTTCCGCCATTATCGTATTTGCAAAGGGTTTTTGCTAAAAAAAATAGGGCATCCCCAAGCCCATGTCAAACTTTGCCTATGGAATCTTTAAAAGGGGCTAACGGCATAAGGTCAGGTCATCAAATCATGCTCCTCTAAAAATTCATCCAATTCTTTGATGGACGGATTTTTCAAAAAATGTTCCCCATACGTAACGGTGGGGAATTTCAATTGACCATCATAAAGTGCACGGACGGTTTTATCTGCTTCCGGTTGGGTCTCGACATTATAATCTTCAAATTCCATCCAAATGGACTGAAGGTAATTCCGAAGGTTGGCAGATTTGGTACACCAGTTGGTACCATACAATTTTAGCTTTTTTTCAGACATGGCCCTTAGTTCGTGTTAATTTGGCAAAGGTGGGTTGTATTTTTTCGGCCTTGGCAACGATAAACGGGGTTACCGACATCAACAAAATGGATACGGCCAAGAAGATTTGATAATTGTTTTTGCTTATAAGTTCGTATTCCAATCCGCTTTGCGCCAATACAAAAGAGAATTCCCCAATTTGCGCAATGGAAAACCCAACGGCCAGAGCGGTCTTCCAATCCAGTTTCATCACTTTTACGGCCAAAATTCCTGCTATGGCCTTTACGATCAATGCAAAGAAGAACCAGAAAACGATCCACCCGAAATCGGTCGTGAAAATTTGGTAATCAAGCAACATCCCCATCGAGATAAAAAAGAAACTCATAAAAACATAGCGAAATGGAAGAAAACATGATATGGCCATGCGGTTATATTCTGTTTCTGCAATGATCAAGCCTGCAATAAATGCCCCCAAGGCCAAAGAGAGCCCCAGTTTCTCAGTGAGTAGGGCGACGCCGGTGACTATGAAGACGGTAGCTATCAAAAAAACCTCTTGACTTTGAATCTTCATTACGGTCTTCAAGAAAAACGGAATGATAAAGCGAGCCAGTAAATACGCAATTCCGCCCATCAAGATCAATTTGCCCAATAGCCAAAGCAAAGCCTCAGCGGTACTGGTTTCCCCCGCACCTGCAAGTATCGGGGTAAACAACATCAACGGAACGATCATGATATCTTGAAAAAGTAAGATGGCCAAAACAAACTTTCCGTGTGGGGTGGTGATCTTGTTGGTGTCTTGCATCACCTTCACCACAATCGCCGTGCTACTCAATGCATAGAGAAACCCCCAAAAAATACTCTCCTCTAATGAGGGTCGCATCAACACCCATATCAGCGAGGCGGTAAGCACGATGGTAAAGAAAACCTGTGAAGCTCCGCCGATTAAAACATAGTTCTTGATTCGTTTGAGATTGCTGAATGAAAATTCCAATCCTACCGTAAAGAGTAAAAGTATTATTCCGATTTCAGCGTATACATCAACCTCTTCCATATCGGCAAAATACCTGCTGGTATTCGGGCTTAACAATACCCCCGTTATCAGATAGCCGATAATATACCTGATTTTAAGAAACTTGCATATTACGATTACTGCCGTGGCCACACCAAAAATGGCGAACAGGTTGAAAAGTACATGATGTTGCATAAGTTGATTTTTGGTGTTGTCAATTTACAACTATTCCTTGGTCTGAAAAATCGATTTCCCCTTTGAAAAGATGATGGGATCCTTTGTTGTTTCTAGGCTGCTTTTTTAGCTGAAGTTCGTTATCTTTCAGGGAACAAAATTGGCTACATGCCGGTATATTACAAGATACGAATATGACCTACGAACTTACCGATTTCCCCCAATTACAAAAGGTGCCAAAAGAACAATTGGAGTGGTTGAGGGAAAATTTGGAGATTGAAGAGCTTGCAACAGGTAGCTATCTGTTCGAGTTGGGCAGTTCCATTGATAATTTACTACTTATTTTTGAGGGTGATTTCGAGATTTATTTTCAAAGGAACAATAGTCGTAAGGCGTTCGGAAGACTTAGAAAATATGATATATCAGGTTTGTTGCCCTATTCCAGGGCTAAAAATGCCAGTGGTTTTGCCATTGCCATTAAGCCCGCCGTGGTCGGTAAATTGCACCGCGATAAACTTCAGGTCTTGATAGGTAAGTTCTATGAATTGACTGAGGTTTTGGTGCATGAAATGAACAATCGTATTCGCAATATCACCCAGATCGAGGTGCAAAATGAAAAGCTCATTGCCTTAGGGAAGCTTTCGGCAGGCTTGGCCCATGAACTTAACAATCCGGCTTCTGCGATGGTACGAAGTGCTTCTTTGTTACAGCAACATTTAAAGGGATTGCCCGAAGATTTCAAAAAAGTGATTAAAATTAGGGCCGACGCCGCTGCTATTGACAAAATAAATGATTTTATGTATCGAAAGCTCGAAGAGAAACCATCAGGGCTTTCCATGCTCGAAAAAAACAATCTAGAAGATGATCTATATGATTGGTTCACGGATTGTAGCCTTGAAGATAAGTACGACTTGGTTCCCCTTCTGGTCGAGTACCAATTCAATACAGATGATTTATTATATGTGAAATCATTTCTTCGTGAAGAGGATTTTAATCCTGTTTTAAAATGGATCGTTCAGAACATGACGACCCATAAAACGGTTACCGACATCAAAGAGGCGTCTTCAAGAATAGAGACCCTGGTAAAATCGGTAAAGACCTATTCTTACATGGATCAAAGCCTGGATTTTCAAATGTTGGACATTCATACGGGCATACAAAGCACCATTAACGTATTGGACCATAAGATATCAAAAGTCGGACATAAGATTACCGTACAGTTTGATGGTAACGTGCCAAAAATCCATGGGCTTCCCGGAGAACTGAACCAAGTTTGGACCAACTTGATTGATAACGCGATTCATGCGCTACCGGACAAAGGCGGAGAAATCTCAGTTCAGACCAAAGCCTCGGGGAATTTTGTTTATGTATACGTGAAGGATAACGGCTCTGGTATAGCAGAAGAACATCTAAACCATATTTTCGAACCTTTTTTTACGACAAAGGAGATTGGGGAAGGTACCGGGTTGGGGCTTGATGTTGCCATGAAGATCATCAAACAACACAATGGACAGCTTAAGGTAAAATCGAAACCAGGGGAAACGATATTTGAGGTATGCCTGCCCAAAAATCATAATATAGAACAAGAAAACACGTGAAAAAGCCAATCATAATTGCCGTAGATGATGATCCACAAGTTTTGGCCGCCATACGGGGGGATCTGCGTTCTAGATATCGAAACGATTATAGGATCATGGCCACAACTTCGGCCCATGAGGCACTTGAAGCCATTCAAGAGCTCAAGAATAAAGGAGGGGAAGTAGCGTTGTTGCTTTCAGATCAACGCATGCCCGACATGTTGGGGGTAGATTTTTTAGAGAAGGCACTGAGCAGCTATCCCCAAGCAAAAAGGGTATTGCTTACCGCTTATTCTGATACCGATGCTGCCATCAAGGCAATCAATGAGGTGCAATTGGATTATTATTTGCTCAAACCATGGAATCCCCCAGAAGAAAAGTTATATCCGGTAATCGATGACGTTTTACAAGATTGGCTTGCCCATTATTCCCCTCCCTTTTCAGGGTTACGCGTGGTAGGATATCCATTTTCTAGAAATACGCATATCATCAAGGATTTTTTGTCAGGAAACATGTTTCCCTATCAATTTCTAAATATAGAGAATGAGGATGTCGCGAAGGAATTGGTCGCAACCAATAAGCTTGAATCAAAAGACTTGCCTTCGGTTTTTTTTGAGGATGGAAGTGTCTTGAAAAACCCTGACCTTACTGAAATTGCGCAGAAATTAGGATTGCACGTCAACGCCCAAGAAGCCTTATATGATGTTATCATTATTGGGGCCGGCCCTGCCGGATTGGCCGCTGCGGTCTATGGGGGCAGTGAAGGCCTGAAAACCTTACTTATCGACCGAAAAGCTCCGGGTGGACAGGCAGGTACCAGTTCGCGCATCGAGAATTACCTAGGGTTTCCAAAAGGGCTAAGCGGATCCGATCTTGCCCGAAGGGCCATTACACAGGCCACGAGGTTCGGTATTGAATTTCTGTCCCCGCTAGAGGTCAGTAAAATTGAAGTGCAAGATTCTTATAAGATCGTCACCCTTTCAAACGGCGACCAAGTAAAGGGCAAAGCTGTGGTCATCGCAACGGGCGTTGCTTATCGAAAGTTGTCGAACAAGGGCATGGATGCCCTAACGGGAGCAGGCGTGTACTATGGTGCGGCGACTACCGAGGCCCATACCTGTAAAGACGGCAACGTATTTGTGGTAGGCGGGGGCAATAGTGCGGGGCAGGGGGCCATGTATCTATCAAAATATGCCAAAAAAGTCAGTATTGTGATACGTAGGGATTCTTTAGAAAGTACGATGAGTTCTTATTTGATCGATCAAATAAATAATACCGATAATATAGAATTGGTCGCCAATTCTGAGATTATTGAGGCAATCGGTGAATCTAGACTTGAACAAGTGGTACTGCGCAACAATACCTTAAAATCAGAGGAGCTACTTGATGCACGGGCAATATTCATCTTTATTGGGGCACGCCCCTACACAGATTGGACAGGAAATGATTTTTTAAAGGATCAAAAAGGGTTTTTGGTAACCGGTAGGGATGTGCTGGATAGTACATCTACCGAAGCGCAATGGAAACAAAACAAGCCTCCATATCTTTTAGAGACCAGCGTGCCGGGTATTTTTGCGGCCGGTGATGTTCGAAGTGGTGCTATGAATAGGGTAGCCTCGGCCGTGGGAGAGGGTTCAATGTCAATCAGCATGGTGCATAAATACTTGAACGAGAATTAGACCGCATGCTAAATGGTACTTTTTAGATATCAACCTAGAGGGGATTTATTTTTTTGTGCCGTGAAATGGGTGCTTTGAAAATGGTATTTTACTCATTTCAAATCGTTTCAAAATGTGTCTGGGTTTCCAATAGTTCAAGAAGTTCATGTTCGACCTCGCTAGATAATTTGACACTGTTGTGGGTACAGTTTTTCAGGCGTATAGGGTCAAAACCCGAAATGGTTACGTTGGTACCCTCAAATTCCTTTGATAATAAAAGGGTCAACATTTCCAAAGCTGCCTTTGCAGTGGAGTAGGCCGTCATTTTATAGTTCGAATAACAAAAATCCTCATTACCCATCTTACTTAGATTTCCCAGTCCGCTAGTACTATTGATAATTCGCGAAGAATGGCCTTTCCGTAATAAAGGGTACAATTTTTGGGTTAGTTGCAATACCGAAAAGAAATTCCGATCATATAGTTTCCTTACCTGGGTGATATCCAATTCGGTCAACTTCTGGCCAAACCCATTCGCTATTTCCGCATTATTGATAAGTACATCAAGTTTTCCGTATACCGTTTTAATGTAAGCGTATAATTGGGTAATGCCGCTGGTGGTGGTGACATCCATTTCCAATAATCGCATCCCTTTCAAGTCTTTCGTTCTCAAATCGTTATATGCCGTTGTTTGGGCCGCAATGATCACCTCATATCCTTTTTCCCTTAAGATGCCTGCAAGCCTATAGGCCAGCCCATTTTCAGCTTCTGTCACTAAAGCTATTTTTCTATCGTCCATAGTATATCTTTTTAATTACAATACAAAGTTCTGGCCAATAGCCATAAAAAAATAACCAGTTTTTAATAGGTAATGACCTAAATATGGGTATTACAATGCTTGTCTGAATTTGTTCGGGGTAGTTCCGCTAAACTTTTTAAAGAAGCGTGTGAAATGGGTGGGTTCTTGAAAGTTAAGTTGAAATCCTATTTGGGCAATATCCAAGTCGGTAAAGGTCAGCATCGTTTTACTTTCCAAGAAAATACGCTCTTGTATGATATTCTTGGCCGTTTTGCCGGTGATTTGCTTTACCGTGGTTGTAAGGTAATTGGGGGTAACATTTAGTTGCTCGGCATAATCACTGACATTTTTGGAATCAGCGTAAATCCTATCCACCAATTGCTGAAATTGTTGGGTTAAAATCTGGCCTCTGGATAAGTGGCTTTCGGTAGTTTTAAATCGCTCAAAAACTGCTTTACAATTATATAGTAATGAAACCAGCATGCCCTGTAACATGCGTTCTTGATATGGGTGGGGATTTTCAAAAACGGACAGCATCCTGGCCATATCAAATTCCAAGGACTTTTGTTCTTCTTCCGTCATTAAGAACACACTGTTTTCGGTAAGTTTTAGAAAAGGAAACTCTTCGGTCAAATTGGCTATCGAATGGGCGATGAATTCTTTTCGAAATTGAATATGATAGCCGGCAGTCTCTGAACTGCGTACCCAAGAAAATATTTGCCCTGGCACCACAAACCAAAGGGGTAGTTTTTCCAACTTAACGGCATTGGTATTCAAATTGATTTCGCTGCCGGTAGTATTGCTAAGAATACCTATTTGATAGAATCCTTGGCGATATGGGGGCATACATCTTCTTGTCGTGGGTTCAAGTGATTCAAGGGTGAAAATGTCAAACCCGGGTATATGACTACGATGGTCAAAGCCCGTAGCTTCGTGAATATCGTTACTTGTTTCAAATACCGGTATTTCTTTTTTTGACATACCACAAAGTTATTTTTTTGACCAATATCACCAAAATACGATAGGTCTATTTATTCCTGAAAATAGTATTTCAGTGTAGTGCGTAACATCCCTAGATAAGGAAGGTGTTTCCTGGCCCAATCATGGTTTGGTCAAGGGCACCCATAACGGCTTTTCAATATATCATGACCAGTTTATAGGTAACGAATAGGAGCAAGGTCGAAAATGTCATGTATCCGGCGAGGATCAAGTATGCTTGGGTCCATTCGTTTTTTACAACACGTCGGTATTTTGCTTTGACGCCGTTGTAAGAACGTTTCAATACGTTCAGAATGTAAGCTGTTGTTTTTCGCGTCTCTTTTAAAAAGACCAGCTCTTCCAAAATGATATACAATAGTGAAGGTCTGTCTAATTGATGGCATCCATTTTTCATTATTTCCTTGGTTTTAAATTCATTACAAATTTAAAACCGTGTTGAAGCCTTTGGTTAACCAAAACCCAAGGCATAATGACCATAATCCAATTAAAATTGCCATTTTTGGCGATTGGATATAAATAGGACAGGTGTTAAGCTGGTTGCAGTGCTTCACTTCCACTATGTCGATGTCTATGTATTAGCATCAAAAGTGTTATAATCACAAAGATACATGCCCCTAGAATAAAGACCGACGTAGTTATGCTTTCAAAGAGTGTACCCCCGATTACCAAACCTAACATACTTGCGATGCTACCCATCGATGTTCCGTAGCCTTGTATGGCTCCTTGTGCTTTTTTGGTGCCGGCTGCAGATAAAAGCGCTAAGAAACTAGGCCACATCAATCCATTGCCCAAAGACAATAAGGTATTGGCTATATATAGAACGGTGGTGTTCTTCATTGCCAATAAAAAGAAACTTGAGGCTAGAAAAAAAGAACCTATCAGCACTAAGGAATTACTCGATATTTTTTTTGATAGCCTACTTAGTAAAGGTCCCTGTACTAGAATCATAATAAAGCTGGAATAGGCGAGAAAGATGCCTAGATCTATGGCAGACCATTCTAGAATACCATTGGCGTAAATAGGAAGACCAGCGTAAAAAAGGCTAAAGCCAAAAAAGGTCAAAAAATAGATACCGTACAATAAGGGTACCCCCTTTATTTTCAGAACACGTCTCCAACCCGTACTACTTTCAGGTTCTAGCGCTTCGCTACCCTCTGTAAAACAGTCTTTATGCTCAATCTGAAAAAAGCGCCGTACATTTTTAATGGATATGCCACCCGTATCAACGATACAAGGTACGCTTTCTTCAAGCCTAAAATTGATTACGAAAATTGCGGCCAAAGAAATTAGGGCAGCGAGAATCAATGGAAGTATCTCACCTAAAAATGAACTTGCCAAAAGACCTGCAAAGGCCGGACCAATTACAAAACCTAAACTTGTAGAAGAACCCATCAGTCCGAAATTACGATTTCGGTCCTCGTCCGTGGATATATCGGACATATAGGCATTCGCAACGGAAATATTACCCCCTGTGAACCCGTCAAAAATGCGTGCTAGAAATATAATGATCAGCGGCAGGGTCATCATATAGCTCCCTGTAAGTTCCGTATTTTGTTGCCAAAGTTGGGTTTTAGGCAATGCAAAAGCCAAAAGGAATAGAAGCCAGGCAATAAAGGTACCTACTTGCGAGATTATCAATACCTTCTTTCTTCCGATCTTGTCGGATAGGCGACCCAAGATCGGGGCACCTATAAATTGAAAGAACGGATAGGTAGCGCCAAGAATACCATAAATAAAACCATTTCCCCCAAAATCGGTTACTATAAAAATCAATATTGGAATCACTAGGCTATACCCGAGGATTCCAATAAAGTTTACCAAGAGGATTGGAAATATTTTAGATGTAAAAAATTTAAACAAGCCAATTGGTTTTAGACCTTACCAAGGTAATTAAAAAACGGTGATTCCTATCCCTGAAAAATCACTGTTTGGTTACTTTTTAAACCGAAAGCCCTTTGTTCAGAATGGAATGGGTACGTACATCATTAAGATTACTGGAACAAGAGTCAATAGAAAAGTTCTGGGTAGTATTGGTCAATGGTTCAAATATTCCCCAAATACTATTAATATTAGGGTTATGTGAAGCTAGATTGCTATCCAGACTATCAAAGCTGATTATAGCATTTTTATAGCATCTTGTTTAAAGCGTTATTCTTATGATTATACCATATATATACTTTTATCACGAATAAAGGCCGGGACAAAACATGGGCGACAACAAATCTTTTTTAAGTATTCCTAAACTGAACGGGTGTTTTACCCGTTTTTTTCTTTACAAAACGCACAAAATGGGTAGGGTTGTCAAAATGAAGGTCGTAAGCAATCTCACTTACGGTTTTGGAAGTTTGTCTCAATAGGGATTTGGCTTCAAGTAAGCGTCGATTATGAATGGTCTGTAATGCGGTCTTTCCCGTTAAATTTTTAACCACATAATTAAGATGTGTAGGGTGTATTGCCATTGTATTGGCGAACTCCTTAACTGATTTCAAAACATCTTCTTTATTTGTACCGTATTGTTCTTCTATCAACTCATTGAATTGATTCAAGATACGCGTATCAGAATCCTCGGTAACGCTACTCGTTCCTATCTTTTGCTTATAAAGGTTCAGTGATTCCAACAATACGATATTGAGGTATGACCGGAAGATATCATTCTTATTGGCCAAATCTTGTTCAGACAGTTGAATGATATTTTCACAGGTATTCTTTAAATGATCCGTTTCTTCTGGGGTGATCTTGATACCCATTGAGGCATTCTGGGTAAAGAATGGGAAATCAGAATGCAGTTTGTTCTTTTTATGGACAACGGAATAAAAATCTGAAGTGAAATAGAGGATAAAGCCTGAAAGGGGTTTGATACTCTCCCAAGACTGTATATGACCTTCTCCTGAAAAGAAAAGCGTATTGCTCTCCAAATGCTTTTCTTCAGAATTATTTTTCATATCGATTTCTCCACCCAAAATCACCATTATCTTAAAAAACCGTTTCCGGTAAGGTGGCATTACTTGGGGGATATTCACTGCCGAATCTTCCAACCTACCTATGGAAAAACCGTCGAATACCTTGCATTCAAAGTTTATAAAGTCATAGTAATCCTCAATTTTTGAGAACGTGTATATATCATCGATTTTCACCGTATACTGCTAATTTTTAGTAGTACGGTAAGATATGGATTTATATACGAAAAAGAAAGCTTTAAACGCGTACTACGATTCTTCCGGTATTATTTCCATTCAGCATATTCTGGGCCAATTGGGGAACTTTCTCAATGGGTTCGATCCTAAGGGATTTCCCTAAGGTCTCAAAATCCACCAACTCAAAAAGTCGTTTCCATGCGCGTTCGCGTTTCCCCTTTTCCGCGTAGACAGAATTGATTCCGATTAGCTTAACACCCCGCATCACAAAGGGTGCTAAAGATATATCAAGGTCTAAACCGGTCACTATTCCTGTTGAGATACCAACGCCTTCATATTGCAATTGCTTAATGGCCCTGGATAATGTATTACTACCTATGGAATCTATAAAACCTGCATAGTTTTCATCTTCTAAATTTTCTTTAGTTTCAGTTTTGAAAACATCACGGTCAATAACTTCAGACGCTCCGATAGATTTCAAGTATTCCGCTGAAGAATCCAACTTTCCTGTACTGGCGACTACTTCATAGCCTAATTGATGTAATAATTGAATGCTTAAAGAGCCTACGCCACCCGTTGCACCAGTAACTAGTACTTTTCCATCGTCTGGTATAAGTCCGTTGGTTTCTAATTCAGTGATAGCCAACATTGCCGTAAGTCCGACGGTTCCCAGTCCCATGACCTGTATATCCGTTACCGAATCGGGTACTTTAATCAACCAATCCCCATTGGAAACCGCTTTTTCCGCCAATCCGCCAAAGCGATTGTAACCCACACCGTAGCTGGTGTGTAACACACGCTCACCCACATCGAATTTTTCGTTTGAACTCCAAATCACTGTGCCCACGAAATCAATACCTGGAATATGGGGAAAAGATTCCACCATATTCCATATATTGAACATTGTTGCAGCATCGGAATAATTCAAGGCTGAATAATTGACCCTTACTAAGACATCTCCTTTGGGAAGTGCCGATTCGTCGATAGTTTTAAATTTTGGTACCGCTTTATCTTTTTCCTTTTCAATTACAATCGCTTCCATACTACTTTTCTTTTGTTATTATGCCAATACGGCTTGATTCCCTATTCTATGCTTGTTTTTTTGAATAAAATCTTTCCAACTGGTAGGTTTACGACCAGTGATGTATTCGAAATTGTCAAAGGTTTCTCCCGTAGCAAGCGCACCGGAAGCATTCAAGGCAAATTGGTCGGATACACACTTCATATAGGCGTCCGCATATACGGAATCTTTGGTGCCTTGGTAGGTCATATCCCTAAATTCATCTGGGTGGTGTTTCACCACTTCAAAATCTTGTTGGGTAGCTTCAGCCATCAAACTTGAAATTTCAGTTATCGTTTTTCCATCATAACCAAGTGGGATGGTTTCATTAAGGTATTTTTCAGGATGGATAAACAGTTGTGCTATGACTTCTGCAATATCGTCCGTATCAACCCACGTCCAATTGGCATTCCCTATAAAATCGTGAAGGGTATTTTCTTGAAGCCAGCCAAAGTTGAAGATATTCTGCATAAAGGATTCCGGCTGTAAATGGGTATAGTCAAACCCTAATTTTTCGATATAGGCTTCAATAAATTGATGCCAGCCCCAGTGTGCTATTTCATTGGTATTGGTGCCCGATGCACCTATGTGGACAATATGTTTCACACCTTCTTCTTTTGCAATATCCAAAAAGCGTTTGCTTTGCCGCATCATATCCGCAGTATAACTAGTCATTAATAGGGCACTGTCCATTCCTTTTAAAGCGGGTCTTATGGAATCATTGTCTTCGAGGTCTAAGTACACGCCTTTTATATTGGCACCACTAAGTGTTTTTAGTTTTTCTTTATTTCTTGAGGTTCCAAAAAGGTTTAACGCTTTATTCCCGTTAAGTAGTTCTATAACCTTGTTCCCTACTTGACCTGTTGCTCCTACGATGAGGATGTTTTTTTTATTTTCCATTTTTATTTGATATTATTTTTCGATTATACCCTTCGATGGGATCTTACTTACTTGATTCTTCTACGGCAAGGTCAAAGACTTTATAATTGCCTTCATTCCAGCTTAATTCTTCAATGACTTTATAAATTTTCCATACATCATCTACCTTTCGCATCCAAAAATTATGGGTACCGACCATAATCTGTACGGGGCTTCCAAAATTGTTTTTCTTGTAGTGTTGGGCGTGTAGCATTACAGAGACATAGGCCTCATCACCATCAACCACTATTTTATAAGGGGTTAGGTCATGCTGGGTGGCATCAAGCGCATCAAAGAATTTAGCGGCGCCAGCTACCCAGTCATCTGCTTTTACCTCCATGATGCCTCCTTCCCCACCTATGGATACTGAGAAATCCATTTGTAAATCATCTACAAATAATGCCCTGTGCATTTCCCAGTCTTTTTTGTCAAGACTGTACGCATAGGTGCTTACGATTTGAGCGATGACTTCCCTATCGTATAGCAATTGTATTTTTTCTGAATCAGTTAGTGATTTTTCAGATAAACGTCCTGGAATAATTTTATTCGTATTTAAATTTTTCATTGTTATTGTTTTTAGATTATTCATAATTACACTACAAATTTACCTCTGAAGCAGCCCTTTACTTTGACCAATTACCAAGAACAAATGACCATTTTAAATGAATCTAAATACATCATAAAAAAAGCCAGCTTTTCAATTGGAAAAACTGGCTTTTTTGCTTTGCTAAGAGTTATGGGGGTATCTGGTAATAAGGCTTAAAGAATACCAAGAAAAGAAGGTTTCTTATTCTTTGCCTTTTAGTAAAAATGGTAATGTTGCATCGATAACGCCTTGCGGATTTTCTTCGATGGCGTGACCAAATTGTGGTATTACAATCCCTTCTACATTCGTTGCAATCTCTTGCATATCCCGCTCCGTAAGATTACGCATAGAGGTAATTCCGCCAAGGGCTAGAACTGGAATATCAAGTTTTCTTTCGGCGGCGTAACGCTTGAATCGCTCACCATCTACATCCGCATCCCGATAAAGTTGAAAGGTTGTTCTGAATCCCCCCGGTTCCCCATAGGTGCGCATAAATTCATCAATATCTTCTCGGGTAAAAGCGCGTCTGTTGTAAATGTTCTGTCCCCGTAATAAGAATTCTACATATTCCCGTTCTTTTCCTTCTACAAGTGTTTCGGCAATATCAGGGGCACGATGAAACCCAAATTGCCAGAAACCTGCCTGAACCTTGGGGTCATCCATCCCAAAACCGGGTAAAATCATTTCAAAGAATATCATACGCTCAACGAGTTCAGGATTATTCCAAGCAATTTCATAGGCGACTACACCGCCCCAATCGTGACCGAGTATTGCAATTTTTTGATGTCCTAGCTGTTGCATCAAATCAACAATATCATCAGCCATTTGAGGCTTTGTCATATTGGCCGAATCGGGTTTATCACTATCCCCAAATCCACGTAGGTCAACAGCGATAACCGTAAAGTGCTTAGCGAGTTCGGGCATTATTTGACGAAATGAATACGATGTAAATGGCCAACCGTGAAGTAACACCAATGCCGGGCCATCCCCTCCCATAACATAGTGAAGTGTAATATCATTTACCTCGGTAAAGTAATGCTGAAAATCACGCTCGTATGTCGCTTCGTCAAATCCCTCAAATACTGGAACGGGATTACCGGGTTTTTGGGCAGAGGTGAACGATATGAATACGATAGTAAACAATAACACCAGTATCGATTTATTGAAGGGTGTTTTTGTAAGACTAATACTTGTTTTTTTAATGTTGCTTGTATTTTTCATGGCGAATATTGTAGTTTAAATGTGTTATTATTTATTTATACCACAAATCTATCGCTGACATTAGTTTGATAGACGACCATTATGCAAGACTAAATGACCAAAAACTAATAGCAACACTAACGGGTTTACTTATTTATTCTTAATGGTACTTTGTTAAACACCTTTGTCCAAAATGGAATGAGTAGATATACCATAGTAGGCACAAGTATTATAGTTAAGATGAATGTTCTAAGCAAGATTGGAAGTTGATTTAGCATATCACCGAACAGTAATAAGATTAGGGTAATTGCAGGATAAATAGCTATCCAAACAATGAGTGTGGATTTTAGTTTTTTCATAACTTATCGTTTATGTCTTTATAAATTTCCAACACGCGTTGCTCTCCTTTTTTACCGGAAATACTGTTCACGTGTTCCATATCTATAAATCCTTTGTAGCCGCTTTTATAAATATGTTTCAGAATGTTAACGAAATTCATTTCCCCTGTTCCGGGTTCACTTCTTCCGGGGTTGTCTGCCATATGGATATAGGCGATTTCATCAAACGTTCTGTCAAAATTGTTGATGATGTTCCCATTTTCAATCTGTATATGGTACATATCAAATGTCAGTTTAATGGAAGGACTATTGACTGCTTTTACGATTTCGTAGGCATCGGTAACTTTAGTGATAAACGTTCCAGGAAACTCTTTGCCGTTAATCGCTTCCAGCCCTAGAATGAGACCGGCTTTCTCAGCTTCTTTGGCAATGACCCGTAGGTTTTCTATGAAGTTGGCTTTTTGATATTGCCGTTCCAATGTGGGATGACTTTTTCCAGAAAGTAAGGTCAGGTATTTGCCGTTCACCCGTTTGGCTACTTCAACGGTTTCTTTGATTTCCTTGAGTATAATTTCCCGTACTTCAGAGGGTTCAGAAACCAACGTAGCGTCTTGCCAAGTCGTAGTATTATGCACAAAGGAACCGAGTTGCATTGCGTTTTTTTCAAGTTCTTGGGCAATGGCCATCTGCTGCTCGACAGGACGTATTTTCATAAAATTATCTTCAATCCCCTTAAAACCCTGTGAAGCGATAAACTGTATTTGTGCAATGGGGTTTTGCCCTGCGTGGTTGATGAACATACCGTCCTCCAAACTGGTCAGGCCGATATGTGGTGCGAATTTTAATTTGAATGCTGTCTTTGATTTGTTGGACATAGGAACCTTGTAGATTTTAAAATCTCCTTTCTGTACATCCACACCGTTATTTAGCCCAGGTAATCTATGGAACTGTGCCGTAGTAAAGTATAAATTACCTTCGCTATCAAAATCAATACTATCCGGCCAGCTGATTTTATCATTTGAAGTGACTTCAATCAATTCATTTGTTTCGGGATTGTACCTGGTAATGGCATTGCGCTCTAAATCGGTCAAATAGAGATATCCATTCTTGAAGGTAACACCGTCAGTTATCACCGTATGCCTAACCAAGTGTAGCTGTTCTTCCATTTGCTTTTGCGAAAGTGTAAAATCGTTCAGCGCTTTGGTGTCTATTTTCATCAAAGCAGTAGAGCCCGAAAAGGGTCTGTATTGAAAATAGATGGCTTCATTGTGGGAATCGTAGGCAATGCCATCTGTGGCATAAAAATTTGCGGCATCCTCCAATGAAATTCCTTCAATGGTCAATGTTTTCTGTATATCATTTTTTGGGTATGTGTTTTGAAGCACTCGTTTTTGTTGCCCAGAATTCAGGTTGATTACTAGTATTCCGCCGTCAACACTATCGGTGATATAGGCAAAGGATTGTGATTTATCTATGCGTACATCATTCAAATAGCTCTTTTCAGAAAGTATGGTACTATCGATAGTAATAATGCCAACAAGTTGATTCGTTGCCAAATCAATTTGTATCAATCTTGCTCCGCCTTCAATCACACCTTGACGTTTGGGCGAGCCGGTGTCCAAGACCCATAAATCATTTTGGGCATCGATGGTTAAGCTCTGTACGTTAATAAAGTGACTGTCAGCTGTATTTAAAGTGAATCCTTTTTGGTTCCAATTTTCATTTGGAAATGGCATTTGACTTCCATCCTCGAAAATTTCCAAAACCGAATTCGAATGTGAATCCGATGAGTAGCTGGAATAGGGAAGGTTCGTAAAAATCCTACCTTCTTGTGAAACGGCTACTGCCGTAGGTCTGTGCTCTTTAAAACTCGCTATTTCCTTTAATTGTATTGTCTCTGAAGCAAGGCTTATAAATATTGTGAGTACCTCCATTGCTATCGTAAATATTGTTTTCATTTTTCTTATTTTTTTAAATAGTATAATTCTTCTTTCTGCCCTTAAAATTTCAAGGGTCTATAAATTCCAATTTTACGGCCATCACCGCCGAAGGCACCGAAGGTTTTCATCAATTGTACGAAATGGTCGTATTGCAAATGGTCGTTCATCCCTTCAAACTCGGTCCACCATTCAAAGAGTAAAAAATCGCCGGCATCTTCCAAATTTTGAAAGTATCCGTAGTGGATGGCCCTTTCCTCCTTCAACGTCTCAACCTGTATTTGGGCAACGGACTTTCGGGTAGCTGTGATGCCTTCTTTTTTAATCGGCACATCTACAAACAATACGAATGGACTTGTTCCCATTCCGACCTTATTCAACCTATCCAACGTCTTCTGTGCGGTAGGTGCTGTTGCCGGGACGGTATCCAAGAATGTCAAGTCGGCTTTGTTGTGTTTTTCTCGTTTACTATCAATGGCCCTGTACCATTTTACCCCACTTATGGAAGTGGCTACAGCGTCTAGGTATTTCTTTCGGTACGATTGATAGGTTTTATCTTGATAATCGGTGATCGATGCCCATTCCTCAAAAAGTATGATTTGATTGGGCCGTTCTGCATTTTGAAAAAACCTGTAGAAAATAGGATTGCTCTTACCCGTCGCAAATTGCGATAGTCTTTGAAGTTTTGAAATACTTTTTTCTACCTCATTTTCATTAAGTTCAAAGGTGGTGCGTATACCAATTTTACCAATCTCCTGTTGGTTATAATTTTGCTCTATTTGTACGGTGTTACTTTCCTGTGCATTTGTAACGAATGATAATAATATTGCTACTATCAAACCTACTTTTCCGATTGCTTTAGTCTTCATTTTTAAACTTTTTAAAATTGTTATCGTTTTTATTTCTTGTTATTTACTAGCGGTCCAGCAAATTCGATGACATTGCCATTAAGGTCTTTGATAAAGGCCACCCTTCTTTTATAAGTGTCAAGAGGATATGTCGCAGGTTGTACAAAGGTTTCTATGCCCTTATCGTTCAGCTGTTTCATTGCCAAGTCAATATCATCGACCTGAAAACAGAGATGTGCAAAACCTTGGTGTGACAAGTGATCGGCAAAATCGGTTACCTGTTTGTTGTTTTGTTCAGAAGATTTATCCCCTATAATTTCAAGTCGGAAGTTTCCATTGTTCAAGTAAGCTAAATCCAGATTATCCAGACCTTCAACTTTCCATTGCACCTCTACTTCAAAGCCCAAAATGTCGTGGTACCATTGAAGGGTTTCCTCAAAGTTGTTCACCCCTAACAAAAGGTGGTCTGCCTTCATTGTTGCCAATCCTTTATCTTTTGGGATTCTTTCATTACTAACAAAGCTGTAAACCAGTACACTTACCAATATGATTGCGATTACGGGTACTATTTTTTTACTCATTACTACATACTTGTTTTGGTATTCGTGAATATTCGATTTCATGATTTTCTAGATTTTATGTGTTATTGTATAATTAAAATTTGATGTTGCTGTTTTGAGAAGCGAGGTTCTCCATCAAGTGTTTTTCTGAGGATGTTCCGGGAATGGAAATCACGTTCGGTGCATATTGTAATAGCCAAGCAAGGGAAAGTTGATTGGTGGATATACCTGCTTCCTTTGCTTTTGCGAAAGCGGCGTCATCCCAATTATTTACTGCTACTGGTGTATGTGCTACAAAGGCAATATTTTCCTTTGTGGTTTTCTGTACAACAGCTTCGTAACGTCTGTCCTTAAAACTGAAAGCGTTCTGCACCGCATCAATTTTAGCAACCGATTGCGCTCTTTCAAGTTGCTCAACCGTCACATTGGAAATACCGATATGCTTGATTTTACCTTCTTTTTGAAATTGTGCCAAAGCCCCTACGGATTCTTCAATAGGAATATTGGGGTCTACACGATGTAGGAAATACATATCGATGGTTTCACGTTCCAAACGCTTTAAGCTTCCTTCTATAGCCGTTCGGAGGTAGTACGGATGCCCATTCGCCATTACAGCTCCGGGTTTGTATTTTACCGCGCCACCTTTTGTGGCCAATAGTACTTGGTCTTTATAGGGTCTAATGGCTTCCTGTACCAGTAACTCTGAAGTGTAAGGCCCATAAGAATCCGCGGTATCGATAAAATTGACCCCATTTTCAATGGCAGTCCTGATTACTTTAATGGTGTTTTCTTTATTGGAATTATCACCCCAAATACCAGCTCCCGTTGAAGCCCGCATGGTTCCAAAACCGATTCTGTTGATTTCGAAATCCCCTAATTTAAATGTGTTATCTGTTTTCATTTTGTATTGTTTTTTTAGTACAGTACAAATATCCGACAGCTACAAGGCGATTCTATGGTCAAAAATCAACCAAAGCAGGTAAAAATTCCAGTTTTTAATGAAAAAGGGATGCTATTGACGGTATTCAGATGGCGAAAAACCAGTTTTTGATTTGAAAAACTTGGTGAAATTAGAGGCATCCTGAAACTTTAGGAAGTAGGCAATCTCATTGATGGCCATATTGGTATTGTTCAACAACGAACGGGCTTCCAATATGATTCTATCGGAAAGAATTTCCTTAGGCGTTCTACCGGTTACTTTCTTTAGTACTTCCCCTAGATAGGTCGCATTGATGTGGATACGCTCCGCAATCTCGGATATACTTATCAAGCGTTCTACTTTGTTGGTCGTAATGTCATAGAGGTGCTCTTCAACGATTTCCTCGAAGCGCTTGACGATACGGTTTTGTTTGGTTTCTTTTTGATTTTGGTACAAAAAATTATAATGCTCCGTACTTTGATGCATAATCAGTTCCAATAAGGATTTGGCCTTATCAAAACGATGTACACTATTTGAATAGCTGATGTCGTACAAATGTCGGAACATTTGTTCCGTTTCCAATACGATGTCATCATCTAATTTCACAACCACTTTTGAAGTGATTTTAAAGCCATCAAACTCGGTCACTAATTTTTTAAGTGTGGGATGGTCCTCAAAAAAGGGTTCCATAAAGACAATCACGTAGCCTTCCCATTCCGACAGTCGATTGTAATAACGTAGGTGTTGTGGTGCCTGGAAGTAAATGCTCCCCTCGGTAATATGATAATCGGATAGCCCAATCTTATATTCGGCTTCCCCTTCGGTCAATAAAATGATGGAATAGGTATCGCTTCGGAAGATACTGGTTTCCTTCACCCAACTATCTGGTGTATCTGAAAATTTATGGATATGGAAGTCTGCACTCAAAGGCCGAACCGTTTTTAAACCTTTAAGTAATGTGAAAATATCTTTATAGTAGTTTGTTTTGGATTTCACCAAGACAATATAGTAAAATTAAAAATCAGCAACCTTCAATTGACTGCTGATTTATGAGGATTTGAAATATGAATTTAATCGTTACTGCTAAGATGTTCATAAAGGAATCTTCCGCCAAAACCGATTCCTTTTAATAGATGTTTCTCAATAGGTAGACCATCTTTAATCCATTGTTCCATCAGTTCTGGACTCACTCGCATTATATAGCTATTCGAAGTCGCTTTAATCTCTGCTTGTGCTATGGTATCAATGATTGAAATTCCGCCATGCCAAGAACCCAGTCTATCGGTTTCATAAACAACAGGCTTTTCCATACCATCTAAAAATCTTTTCATCGACCAGCTTCCATATAATAAAATCCAAAATGGATTATTAGTGTTTTTTCGTTTTTTTACAAGTTCGTTGGCTTCAAAACCGAACTCTTCGGCTTCTTCTGCTACTTGTTGTAACTGCTTTTGCGAAAGCGCGCTAAAAAAAGGCACTTTGCTTAATTTCTTGATGTTTATTGCTGTGGGTCTCATTTTTTAAATTTTTTAAAAGGCAGGGAATGGGCTTCCCTGCCTATGATTATTGATTTTACTTATTATTCAGGATGGATTTTTAGAACATTCCGCCATTTACACGGATGTTTTGAGCGGTCACCCAACCTGCTTCTGGACTGGTCAAGAACTTAATGGCCGGAATCACATCGGAAATCTCACCCAATCGATTCTGAACCGACATATGCTTTAAGAAGTCGATGGACTGGTCGTTTTCTACCGGGTAGAAGAACGAAGTGTTCAATGGGCCTGGTGCAATTGAGTTAACCGTAACACCTCTTGGGCCTACTTCCTTCGCAATTTTATTTACAAACTGCTCGGTGGCTGCTTTGGCACCTGCATATACGGAATAGAATCCTGTGGTTACCGAAGTTAAGGTGGTAGAAATATTAACGACACGTGCGCCATCATTTACCCGTTTTGCGGCTTCACTCAATAAGAAAAAAGCTGTTTTGGTATGGATGTTGAACATCTGGTCATACTCGTCTTCTAGTACCTCGGCAGCAGGTTTTTTCAACATTGTACCAGCGGTGTTGACGAGAATGTCGACTTTTCCGAAGGCATTTTCCGCCTCATCAAAAATGCGTTTGATTTCGGACACCTTTCTTAAATCAGCTTGTACCAATTTGGCATCACCACCTGAAGATTTGATGGTGTCGACTATGCTTTGTGCATCTTCTTTACTATGGTCACTAAAGTGGTGTACGATTACGTTTGCCCCTTCATTTCCTAAATAGGTAGCGGTTTGTGCACCCATGTTTTTAGATGCACCAGTTACGATTGCTACTTTTCCTTTTAATGTTTGATTTGAATTTTCCATTTTACTATGATTTTTAAGTGAATTAATATTTGTTTTTTAATTACACTACAAATGTCCAGTAAAAGGGAAGCGCAGGTTAGGTCCGTTTTTAAGACCTTATGGTCAATTTCTAAGATTGACGATATTTCGCCGGTGTCAGGCCTGTTTTTTTCTTGAAAAAACGTGAAAAATTAGACGTATCGTCAAAAGTAAGACCATAGGCAATTTGCGCTATGGTTTTATTGGTATTGTTGAGCAATGATTTTGCCTCTGAGATAATTCGCTCATCAATCCAGTCTTTCACGGTCTTACCCGTTTCCGACTTTACCACATTGCTCAGATAGTTGGGATGCATTGAAAGTTCATCGGCATACTCTTGTACATTTAAAATGTGGTTGGCATTACCCTTTACGATATCCAATAGGTTTTTATTGAGGGCCGTCTGAAACAGTTTTACGATTTCCGCAGGCCGGTTCTCGGCCGAGATAATCGCTTTGTGGGATAACAATAGTTCTTTTGTGAGAAATAAAAAGGTCACCAACTGATTGGCCACGATACGCTTTTTGAACGAAGAGTCTCCACTGTATTCTTTTTCTAATGAGGCACACATCTCAGAGATTCTATCAAATGTATTGTCATCCAAATACATCACGGGAACGGTCTCATTGAGCAAAAACGGAAAATCGTACTGAATGCTTCCAGGATATTGCGACCTTAGAAATTCCAAAGAGAAGGTAATCATATAACCTTTCCAATTCTCTTCTATGGTAAACGATTTAAGATGGCCTGGCAAGGTGAAGTAAAAGGAGAAAGGTTTTAACTCGAACCAGTTTTCGTCTATGGTGTAATGCCCTTTTCCGGACTCAATGACCAAGAACGCTACATAATTTGTTCTAAAATAGGGTGAGGTCATCGGGTCTTCTCCGTGAAGTTTGTCCAAACTATGAATGGTAAAATCAAAATCCTGTTCAATCTCGAGATTGATGGAAGCGAAGAATTCGGATATCGAGTTATATATTTTTTGTTCTTTCATTTTTTTCAAAATACACAAATTCAATAAAAAAGCAGCAGCCTTTTCATCATAAAAAGACTGCTGCCCTATCCAACACTAAAGTCAATGAAATCATAAAATAAAAAGGATTTCACAGAATTCAATTTTGTTAGTTGAGACCCCGAGTTCAACATGGGGTCTCAACCCATGTGTTTTTATTGGCACCACCAAAGGGTATAATACTCCGAGGCTTGCCTCGAAATTAAACGTTTGTTTCCTATGAATGCCTCGCGGGCTTGCCCCGGGGTAGTTTACTTTGAACTCGTATCTGCTGTTTTCAATTCTTCAAATCGTTGGTCCAATTCATCCGTTTCAATGATTTCCCATCCACCACCAAGTGCTTTGTAGATGGCGATCAAAGAAGTAGCAGAAGCTATTTCGCTACTGGCCAATCTGTTTTCTGCCAATAATAAGGTGTTATCCGCGCTCAGGTAATCAATAAAACTATCCAGGCCTGCGTTAAAACGTTTCCTCGCAATGTCAGTAGCTTTTGCACTTGCTAAGGATGACTTTCTAAGGGTTTCCCTTCGTTCCAGTTCATTGGTATAATTGGTCATTGCCGTTCTAATTTCCTCCAAGGCTTCCAATACCGTTTTTTCATAGCGTTGCAATGCCGCTAAGGTCAGCGCATCTTCTTTCTTAATTTGCTTTTTTACGCGACCTAAGTTAAAAGCTGCCCAACTGATGCTAGGAAAGATGCTCCAGGTAAAGGAATCATTGTTTCCAAAGTTTGAAAAATCAACCGCTGAAAATCCTATAGAACCTCCGAACTGGATTTTAGGATATAACTCTGCTACCGACAAATTGTACGTAGCGATTTGCACTTGTAATTCGGCTTCTGCACGTTTTACATCCGGGCGTCTTCGTAATAAATCCGTTACGTTCCCAATAGCTACCGACTCTGGAAGGCTTGGCAATGGTTTTTTAGTGATGATATCACCATCCAGGTTACCAGGAACTTCCCCAATCAATACACTAATGCTGTTTTTTAAAGCCTCAATCCTAGCATTTAATGGTGGTATGGTGGCTCTTGTATTTTCCAGTTGTGCCAATGCCCTAGATACATCCAATTGATTACTGGTTCCTGCTTCGGAAAGGCGAACCGTTAAATCATAGGTTTCTTGTTGCCCTTTAAGGTTACGGTTTGCAATATCCAATTGGTATTGTGCACCCCGCAGTTCCATATAATTTCTGGCGACTTCGGCAAAAATGCTTACATATGTTCCTTGTACATCCGTCATTGCTATTTGTTGGTTGGCATAAGCGCCCTTTATCCTGTTGGATACGCGACCAAACAAATCGGTTTCCCAAAAAGCATCAAAACTGGAATTATAGGTCGTAAATGTCGGGTTCGCACCCGGTACAAATATATTTTCACCTAAGCGGGTTCTGGTCACGTTTCCGTTTGCCGTCACCGTTGGTAATCTATCCAATTTTGTTTCCTTGACCATCGCTCTTGATGCATATAGATTTGCAACGGCCATATTGATATCCAGATTGTGTTTTCTAGCCTTATCAATTAGGGTATCTAAAATAGGGTCATTAAATGCTGACCACCATTCGATAGTGGCCGTCGTATTGGCTTTTAGGATAGCGGAATCTTCCGATATATTTTCTAAATAATTACTTTCTAGCTCAACATTGGAGTTGACTTCAAAATCCCTTTTGGTAACCCCACAGGAAACCAATATCAGGGATAGTAGTGTTATTAGTGTTAAATTTTTCATCTGTTTAAATTTTTTTGATTTCTTGATACAAATTTCGGTAGGTAAGGGTGTTTTTTGATAACCAATAACACCCTTACTATGACCAAAATCTAATATGCGCTATGAAGTTTGGACTTGTTCGGTCAACACCTCTGGTTTTTTAACCTTTTCCGTCTTTGTTTTTTTAGTTGTCAATCGTCTTCCCAAGTAGTAAAATACGGGTGTTAAAAAGATTCCGAAGATGGTGACTCCGAGCATTCCGCTAAATACGGCAATACCAAGGGAAACTCGAAGCTCAGCACCTGCACCCGTTGCAATTGCTAAAGGCACGACCCCTAATATGAATGCCATTGCAGTCATTAAGATTGGGCGTAAACGCAGTTTAGAAGCTTCGATGACAGCCGTTTTCAAGTCTTTGCCTTGGTCTTCCAGCTGTTTCGCAAACTCAACGATGAGAATGGCATTTTTACTGGCTAGACCTACCAAAACAACGAGCCCTATTTGAACCATAATGTTATTATCCAGTCCCGCTAAATCAATACCGATCATTGCCGATAGTAATACCATCGGTACAATAAAGATGACCGCTAACGGCAATACTAAACTTTCAAACTGTGCCGCAAGTAAAAGGAATACAAAGATAACTGCCAATAAGAAGGCAATGGCTGCCGTATTTCCTGTTTGTTTTTGTTGGTAGGCCAGTTCCGTCCATTCAAAGGAAATTCCTTGGGGTAAAACCTCTTCGGCAAGGGCCTCCATTCTATCCAAAGCTTGGCCAGAGCTAAATCCTGGATTTACATCACCTACCAAAGAAGCAGCTGGATATAGATTAAATCGTGGTACCCTACTTGGGCCTGCAATATCTTTCTGGGTACTTACCGTGCCTAATGGCACCATCTCGCCTTGATTGTTTCTTACCTTAATCCTAGAAATATCATCAGGTGTCAATCGATTGGGCGCGTCTGCTTGGGCGGTTACCTGATAGGTTCTACCCAAGTAGTTAAATTCGTTTACAAAAGCGGAGCCCATGTAGATTTCCAATGACTGAAAAATATCTGCAACATCAATCCCCAACTGCTCCGCTTTAACACGGTCAATATCCAAGAATAATTGTGGTGTTTGGTTATTAAAGAACGTAAATACACTATTTAAAGCTGGGTCTGCATTTGCTGCGGCAGCGAGTGCATTGGTAGCATTCATCAATTCAGCGGTTCCCAGATTTCCACGGTCTTGCACCATCATTCTAAAACCACCAGCATTACCGATACCTCGTACCGATGGTGGTGGAATAACCACACCAAATGCATTGTCTATGCTTCCCAGTTCTTGTCGTAATTCAGCAAGGATGGACTCGGTCGTCAATCCTTTTTCACTTCTAACATCAAAATCTTCAAGAGTAGAAAAAATCGCTGCTGCATTGGAAGCATTTGTGGCAGAAGCTCCATCGTAGCCAGTAAATGCAACTGTATTTTCAACACCATCTACGTTCAATATTTTATCGATCGCTTCTTGAACGACTTCATCCGTTCTAGATAATGAAGCCCCCGACGGCAATTGGATAACGTTAATGAAATACCCTTGGTCCATTTGAGGTACAAAACCTGTTGAAACTCTATTGAATTCAAATCCTGTTAAAGCAATCAATCCGCCATATACGACCATTACCATCGTACCTGTTCTGATAAGTTTTCGAACGCTGTTTCCAAATCGTTCGGAGAGCTTGTCCATAAAACGGTTAAAGCCGTCGCCCAACCATTTAAACGGTCTTAAAAGTAAGGGTGTATTTTTGTTAGGGTCGTGGGCTTCGTGACGCATCAATAAAGCAGCCATTGCCGGACTTAAGGTAAGCGATACGAAAACCGATATTGCCGTTGCCACGGCTATGGTCAATCCGAATTGCTTGTAGAACTGTCCTGAGATACCTTCTAAAAATGCTGTTGGTACAAAAACGGCAATCAATACCAGTCCGATAGCTACCAAGGCACCACCCACTTCATCCATTGTTTTACGGGCTGCATCCTTTGGGGATAATCCCTGTTTTAAGTACCGTTCCATATTTTCTACCACCACAATGGCATCATCTACTACGATACCGATTGCCAGTACCAGTCCGAATAAGGTTAAGTTATTCAATGAAAAGCCAATGGCCTGCATTACGGCAAATGTACCGATCAAGGATACTGGAATCGCTAATATCGGAATGATAGCTGCCCTCCACGATTGTAGAAATAATAAGATAACAAAGATGACCAGTAGTACTGCTTCGAAAATGGTATGATATACTTCATCTACGGATTTCTGAACGAATTCCGTTGGATTGTATGCAATCTTATATTCCAAATCTTCAGGAAAGTTTTTTGCTAATTCGGCTACTTTTTCTTGTATGGAAGCTGCAGTTTCCAAAGCGTTTCCGCCCGGTTGTTGGAAAATGGGCATTGCAATCGCAGGGTCTTTTCCCAAATATCCTTTGGTAGCATAGTTTTGTGCGCCTAATTCTACACGACCAACGTCTTTCAATTGTACGATACGGCCGTTTTCACCCGATTTAATGATGATATTCTCAAATTGGTCTTGGGTGACCAGCTTCCCCTGGGTCTGTATATTGATTTCAAAAGCGGATTGTTTCCCTGAGGGTAATGTGTTCAACGTACCACTTGCGATTTGAACATTTTGGGCCCTTAAAGCGGCCACTACTTCACCAGCGGTCATATCAAGGTTTGCGATCCTGTCTGGGTCTAACCAAATACGCATCGCATATTCCGCTGCTCCGAATATTTGAATGTCGCCTACTCCCTTGATCCTTGCAATCTGGTCGATCATTTGAAGGGTGGCATAATTTCCGATATAGGTTTGATCGTATGTTTTATTGGGGGAATACATATTAACAACGAGCAAAATATCGGGCGATACTTTGTTGGTGGTTATTCCTAAACGTCTTACCGATTCCGGTAACCTCGGCTCTGCAATGGCTACCCTATTTTGTACCTGAACTTGGGCGCGGTCTAAATCGGTACCCAATTCAAAGGCTACCTGTAAGGTAACACGGCCATCTGCCGAAGACTGTGAGGTCATATAAATCATTCCTTCCACACCGTTGATTTCCTGCTCTAAAGGCGTAGCAACGGTTTCTGAAAGTGTTTGTGCATTTGCTCCAGGGTAGGTTGCTACTACTTGTACTGTAGGTGGCGCTACATCTGGAAATTGTGATACTGGCAAGGAAACGTATGCCAATCCGCCCACTATCAGTATCAGGATGCTGAGCACCGCTGCGAAGATGGGTCTTTTGATAAAAATGTGACTAAATTTCATTGTTTCTATTTTTTAATGTTGGACAGTAGTATCCTAGCCTCTCTCTTTTCAGCTATTAATCGAAGTAATAGAGAGGGAAATCAAGGATACCAAAATGTTATTGGGTTTTATTGCGCCTCTGAGAAAGCTAAAGCATCCTCATTTTGATGTATGGATTTTTCAGTCGGACTTACCACGACCCCTGGTCTAATTTTCTGGATGTTGTTCGTAATCACTTTATCTTCTGGAGTTAACCCATTTTTAATGATACGAAGTCCGTTGGTATGTAGTGAACCAAGTTCTACGTTCTTTATGGCTACTTGGTTATTTTCATCAAGTACGTATACATAGCGTACTGATTGATTGGTGCCGATGATCTCATCGGGAATCATTAAGGCTTCGTGTTCTGCACTTCCCAATAATCTTGCTTGACCGAACATACCTGGCTCGATTAAACCGTCTTTGTTTTCTAAAGTTGCCCTACCTTCGATGGTTCCCGTACTTCTATCAATTTCATTGTCCACAAAATCCATAACCCCTTCGTGGGTATAATCCGTTTCATCCTGTAATTTTAACATTACGGGATTTGCTTTGGAACGTGATGATTCCCGTTCCCCGCTTTGTGCCAATCGGGTGTACTTTAAGTAATCGGATTCACTTCCTTGAAAGTAAAAGTGAATTGGGCTTGTGGCTACTATCGTAGTCAATAAGGTCGAACTTGAAGAACCACCATCGATTAAGTTGCCTTGATTGACCATATCACGACTTACGCGGCCCGAAATTGGGGCTTTTACCCGTGTAAATTCTAGATTCAATCGTGCGTTGTCTACAGCTGCCTGAGCCAATTGTATGGAAGCTTTGGCACCGGCCAATGCCTGTTTACGGCTATCGTACTCCTCAGCGGATACCGCGCCTGATTCCCTTAAAGATGCGACACGACTAAAATTATCCTGAGCTATCGTCAGTCTTGCCTGTGCTTGACCGTAACTTGCCCTTGCTTGGTTTAAGGCAATCTTAAAAGGTCTCTGGTCGATGGTAAATAATACGTCTCCTTTAGTTACGGACTGACCGTCTTTAAAACTAACGTTCTCAATGTAACCACTAACGCGAGCCCTTACCTCTACACGGTTACTCGCTTCAAAACGACCGGTGTACTCATCCCATTCCGTGATTTTTTCGAATACTGGGTTTGATACTTCTACTGGAAGCCCTTTTGGTTCCACTGAAGCTATTTCTTTTTGTTCTTCCTTGTCAAATGCCGAAAAGGCCAATAAGGCCATTGCACCTAGCATTAGGGCAAAAATGACGAAGACTTTTACACTAAAATTCCTGGTTTTTAAATTAATTGTTTTCATCGTACTGTATTTAAGGTTTTTGTATTTGTTTAATTTTTACAGTACAAATGTATTTCCAAAGCGAGCCTATGGGTTAACCAAAATCAAAGTGTAAATGACCAAAATGTAAGATATCTGAATCAGATAGGGGTTAAAGGGGATTATCACGGAACATTCTGACCTTTTAAAATGGATTTTCTTTATTCATCCAATGGTGATAACAGTAGGGTACTGGCTATGAAGTCAATTAGTGAATTTTTAGGAAATACGAAAAGACAATCTTAGTTTGATTTTAATAATGGGCTAAATTCTAAATAAGAGCTTCAGAAAATTATCTTTGTCTCAATTGATTGATTGGCACTAATTTTGACCTAAATTGAAACAAAGGAATGCTATCTATAGTATCCAAATAAAGTAGTTCAATAATCTTTGATGGCATTTAGTTTTTTAAATACGCTTCTGTTAGTTGGTACAATACAGGGTTTAATTACCTCGGTCGTACTATTTAACTTAAAATCGCACAAGAGTGCTGATACTATTCTTTCAGCACTCATTTTTTTGATTTCATTGGCTTGTCTAAACATTTATCTTCTTGAAACCATAGAGGAAGCTTCGATGCTATGGAATATTATAGAAGCTATTGTTCCTTTGGTCATTATAATGCCCATTGGCCCATTGGTATATTTTTATGTGAAATCAACATTAGGATACCCCGACTTTAAACTAGAAAAAAAAGACCGTGTCCATTTCTATAGTACTTTATTGGATGTTGTACCTTATGTAGCTGCCGCCATTTATATTACAGGTGGTTTGTTAGGTATTTTTAGTCATAAAAGTAATGCGCAGTGGGCTAATTTCATTCAAACGTATCAAGTGTATGTCGATATTCCCAGATGGCTTTCCCTAACCGTTTATTTGTATCTGACTTTTAAAATTATAAGCTTCCATGAGGAGAATAGAAGGGTTAAGAAGGTACTAAAATGGACTAAAAGATTTACTATCGGATTTTCGATATTTGCCGCAGTATGGCTCATCCATCTCATACCTTATATAATTCCCTTTTCGTCTAATTCTTTGTTGAATTTAGTGGGTTGGTATCCTATTTACATTCCGCTTGTCATAGTAGTTTACTGGCTAGGGACCAACGGAATTATTATCAGCGTAAACACCTATCGTAAAACGCTAAATGTTAATGGACTTTCGCATGAAACCATAAAAAGAACTATGACTGTTCTACAGAAAGTAATGGAAGAAGATCAACTGTTTTTGGACCCCTCCCTAAAATTGAATGATATTGTAACACACACCAATATTAAACAGAAAACTATTTCTACAGTTTTAAACCAGTATAAGGGTAAAACCTTCAATGAATTTGTGAATGGTTATAGAATTGAAAAATTTAAATCAAGACTTCTAAAAGAAAAATTTGAAGATTTGACGATAACCGGTATTGCTTTTGAGTGTGGTTTTAATTCGCAAGCAACATTTCAACGAACTTTTAAATCAATCACACAACAGTCACCGAGCGAGTTTCTGCAAAAACATAGCAAGAATACGGGTGAAAGTTATTCTCAAATCTAGATTTGGGTAGACACGTGGGTACTTCTTTTGCTTCATTTGCAAAAAATAGAGCAAATGAAGAATATTTTAGCTTGTCTTTTTTTGGTGTTGATTTCTTTTAAATCTACCAGTCAAGAAAACAAAAAAATAAGTAAGGAAATTGAGCGGTACCTTTCAAGTCGCTATAAAGAGAACCAGCCAGGTATTGCGGTGCTTGTTTCAAAGCATGATAAAATTCTTTACAAGAACGGATTCGGAATGGCCAATTTAGAATGGCAAATTCCAGTGGAAACAAATACGGTATTTCAAATAGGTTCCGTTACAAAATTGTTTACAGCTTTGGCAATTCTGCAACTTGTCGAAAAAGAAAAACTCGTATTAACGGACAGCATACAAAAATACATTCCCACTTTTCCAAACAAAGGGTATTCAATCACAATTGAACAATTGTTAACGCATTCTTCTGGCATAAAAGATTATATGCAAATGGATTCTGCGGATCCGTTTATAATGCGAAAAGATTTTACTATTCGTGAAGTAATTGACTTTTTTAAAGAAGAGCCATTGGCGTTTGAACCTGGTACAAGATCGTCTTACAGTAGTTCAGGCACTTTTTTATTGGGATCTATTATTGAAAATGTATCCGGAATGTCATATCAGCAGTATATCGAAGAGCATATTTTTAAAAAGGCAGATATGACCAATTCGTACTATGGAGCTAATTCAAAGGTAATTCCGAATCGAGCTACTAGTTACGCTTTAGAAAAAGGCGATTACGTAAAAGGAGCATACAGAAGTATGACGATTCCGTATTCTGCCGGAGCTTTGTTATCGACCGTCGAAGATATGTATAAATGGCATCGGGCCTTATACAACTACGAATTACTAGGTGAAGAACTATTGACAAAAGCTACGACCACATCTATTTTAAAGAATGGTAACAAAGGAATTTTCGGTTATGGTGGATGGTTTGTAAATCATATACAACTAAAGGGCAGCAATGCTACGCTTGCACATAGTGGTGGTATTTCGTCATTTAATTCATTTTTAATGTATATGCCCAACGAAGACATTTTTGTCGTTGTTTTATCCAATTTCAAAAATTCAAAAGTTCAAGAAATCACAGAAGATCTTTCAACGTTGGCTTTGGGTGGAGAACTGGCTTCAAACGACACCAACGAAGATTTGTTAAACTCTTTTAAAGGAAGATATAAGCCGTCGGACGGTAGCTCAAAGATTGTAGAAATCAAAGAAATAGAAAAAAAACTAATTTTTAATATGGTCGGTGAGTTCAAATTGGAACTTGTTTCATTGGCACAAAATACTTTTTTATTGAAAAATGCAAGACCGAAAGCTACCTTAGAATTTATTCAAGACCAAAGTGGAAATACTACAAAGTTAATCGTCAATCAGGGTAAGCCCTATGAATGGATTAAAATCAAGTAGTTACGAACACATCATTTACAATTAGGTAAAAACCACAAAGACTAAATCTAATCTTTAGACTAAAGGGTTCTTAAATTTTTATATTGAACTCATTTAGACTTTTTGGATTAAAGCGAAAATCAGTTATTTTTTTCTCGATCGATTGCTTTTTTGAGTTGCATAGTGAGGCTACGGAAAGAAAAAAAGACAAAAAGCGAGGAGAAAAGAGCGATTTTTTAGCTAATTCAAAAAGTCTAAATGAGTTCATTCCACTAGTTTTTGAAATATGAGTTCAAAAGATGTTTTTTTAGAAAAGAAACGACGAGATTTTGTTGTAGTTTATAATTCTGGCGTTTGTGAAACCCATGCCCTTCATCTTTAGCCATTAAAAACCATACATCCTTATTTTTTTTATTTAAAGATTCAAACATTTGAACCGACTCTTTGTAGTTTACCCTAGGGTCATTAAACCCCTGAACGATTAATAATGGGGAATCTATTCGTTGTACATTGGTGAGCGGAGAAATTTCGCTTAAAAAGTTTCGCATGCTTTCTATGCGCTCGTCACCAAACTCTACCCGTCTTAAATCCCGGCGGTAATCACGGGTATTTTCGAGATAACTTACCCAATTGGAAATTCCAACGATATCGATTCCACATTTTAACCGTTGCGGATATTTCGCCAATGATGCCAAGACCACATAACCACCATACGATTCCCCATAAATCGACACGTTCTTTTCATCTAAGTTTTTTTCATTCTTTATCCAATCCAACAGCGCTCCAACATCTGCAATGGCATTTTCCCTATTCCAGGTGTCATCGGCCTTCATATATGATTTTCCATAGCCATTCGAACCCCTGATGTTTGGAATTATTACAGTTATGCCCAATTCATTGACCAAGTACTGGTAAAAACTATTGAATCGAGGTCGTATTTGATATTCTGGTCCGCCATGAATGTCGATAAAAACTGGGGAGGGCCGTGCACTTCCTTGAGGTTTGTATATAAAAGCAGGAATAGTATTTTCAATTCCCGTAGATGTATCCACGCTTTTAAAAGTAAAAGGTTCGGCAGTTGCAAAAGTCATAGCGTCGACAGGTAATTTCCCCTTTCTCGCATATTGCTTCAAAGTTTTGTTTTTAATGTCATAACAGAAAACTTTGCGAGAAAAGGTGCTCGAATAAAAATTGAACCCAATTTTTGTTCCGTTGTTAGCTATCACTAGATTATCGAGAATTCCAATAGGGAAATCAGCAACCTTTTGATATGCCAAGGTTTTCAGGTCTAAAATGTATAGTTTCGAAAAGCCATTTTCGTTTGTGCTGAATGCCGCTATTTCTCCGTATTCGTCAATGGTCAATGCTTCTACATCCCAAGGAATATCGCTCGTTATTCTGTTGAATCTTTTTTGGTTCAAATCATAATAGGTAAGTTCGAGAAATTCTGAGAATTCATCTGATACAATGAGGCAGGCTTCTTGATTGGGGATAAATTTCGCATCTGAATATGCAATATTACTTTTGGTTGAATTGATTTGTGTACTATGGCCAGACACATCATTGATAAGATAGAGCATCTTGTTATTTTCAGAAATGACCTTTGCCGCTAATACCAAGCCTTTTTCGGCACTCCAATCATATAGTTGGCCGTCATCTGAAAAGTCTTGAAATACTAAGTTCTCATTATCTAAATTGGTAAGTGACTTAAAATATAAATCTACTTCCGTAGCATTTCTTTTGTTCGACTTATAGGCAAATCGATTACTGTCTGGTGACCAGAAAGGGTCATAACTTTTATCCCCTTTCGCTGATATTTCGATGGCTTTGTTTGTCTTAATATCAAATAGGAAAATCTGATAATCTTCATTGCCATCGTCATCTTCTAGATATAAAAACTTACGTCGGTCAGGTGATAAGTACGAGCTTAGATAAGAGTCGAATTTTTCATATTCTTTAATTTCTGAGTTGTATCTTTTCATGGCATAGATAACCTTGCCGCCATTAAATAACATCTTCTTGCCATTTCTACTCCACCCTATGAAGGGAGGAAAATTGATAGTACTTCTATAAGTGTTTAGATTGTGATGTTCTGCGGATAGATCTGTAGAATCAATACCATAAGAAATAATATTGCTTTTTTGAGAATAGGTTTGGATATACAGAAGTAGGGTCAGAAGTATTGGTAAATTGACTTTCATTTCAATACGATTCAAAGTTTATATTAAAAACTAAATACTATTTCTTATCATACGGAATATAGTTGGACCATTCTGATGGCGTATATTTATCAGCTATGGCACTTTCCAACAATTCTTTATAGATACGCTCTCCATTGTCAGAGTTGGTCATAATCAGCATGCCCTTACCCAATTCTGGAAAGAGTACGGAATAATGTTGAAATCCGTCTCCATGGCCTCCTTTGGAAACTGCTTTTCCGTAGGGTGTTTCAAAATAGACCCATCCCAATCCGCAGCTCAAATTAATGGTATCGTACTTGGTTGTGGTAGTCGACGCATCAGGTCCGAAGTGTTTTAAGGAATGGATTCTGATCTGGGAGCTAAAAATCTCATCATAAGATGCTTTACTAAGAAGCTCTTGATTGAGGATAGCCGTTAAAAATTTGATATAATCACTTGCCGTGGTTTCTAAAGTACTGCCTGACCTTGGTTCATTATCGATGTCTTTGCCATACTTTTTTCCATCGGTCATGTGGCCATAGGCAAAGTCTTTTTCAAACCTTGGTATCCATTGATACGAAGAGTTGTTCATTTGCAAGGGTTCGAAGATAATTTCTTGTGCAAGTTCTTCCAGTCCTTTTCCAGTCAGTTTTTCCAATACGACCTGTAGATAAACAAAACCTTCGCCGCTATAGCCATACTTTGAGCCCGGAGTATTATTCACCCTTAATTTTCGGTCTGATTCAAAAAATCGCCAATTGGCAAAACCCGTTGTATGCGCCAAGCACATTCTGGCCGTTATTTTATGGTAAAGACTGTCTGCTTGTAAATCAGCATAATTATCATGCCAACGTGTTTGGGGTTCATATTCATATATTTTTTTAGGAAGGTATGATTCCAAAGGAGTATCCAAATCAATAACATTGTCTTCGACCAATTTCATGACCAAAACACTAAAAACCGCTTTGCTCAAAGAAGCTCCGTAAATGTTCGTAGAGTCCGTCAAAACTAATTTTTTCTGAAAATCTTTGTAGCCAAAAGTGTTTTGATAGACGGGTTGCTTATTATTGAAGATAGCAACTGCCAACCCTTGCACTTCAGCATCGGTAACAAGCTGATTGATTTTTTTGGTCAAAGAATCCTTTGAAATTTCGGTACCGTCCAAACGACTGATTCCCCCGGTCTTTTGAGGGGCGCAATTTGCAAAGGCCATTACGGTAAATAGAAGTAGTACGGATTTTACGGTTTTACTTCCCTTGAATTTTAGAAAGGGTATGGCCAAAGGATAATAGCATTTATATTCTTTTACGGCATATACGATATTGGCCAAAACAACCAATATACAAAGGGGAATAACCGATACGAAAATGATAAAACCCCATTTGTCAATGGTCAATAAGGCTATAAATGATAAAGCATACAGCAATAATACGGTTATCTGAAAATTAATGATTTTGGCACCGTGCCTATCGTAAATTGCGTTATCCTCCCTTTTATGGATCCATAAGAACAAAGGGAAAAGGACATTACAGAAGGGTAGTACAAAGCCCAATAATGGTGTGCCGTGCAAAAGCAACAACCACTTTTTTTGGATGGCCTCATCTTTAGGGTTTTCTAGATTTAAGAGTTCATCGACATTAATATCGAGTGCAGTGGCCAATAATTTTACGGTTTGCAGATGGGGGTTGACGTCCCCTTTTTCGATACGCTGAATAGTACGTACGGTCACTTCTGTTTTAGCAGATAGATCTTCTTGCGAATAGCCTTTCCGTTTTCTTTGATAGACAAGGGTTTTTCCTATTGATTGATTTTGCATTGCTTAAAAATTTTGTTGGTACAAAGCTATCCATAAGGCCTTGCCAAACACACGACATTTGGGTGTCACCTTTATGTCATTTGGCTTGAAAATACCATTTTTAAAGGGTTTTTATCAAATCTACTCAAAAAGTTGGTTGTAGGAATACCTTCGAAATTGGGGCCTATACTTCGTTCAATTACAGTTGAAATTAATACTATATATCCGTTTGTAGGGTTTTCTAGATTGGTTGTCATTTCTTCAAGGGACCGTTTTAAAATTATATGAGATTTAAAACCCCTGAAAATTAGCATAGTAAAACAAAAAGCTTCTCATTATGAGAAGCTTTTTTTAATTACATATGTTGTTTTGAAAATTTCAATAAGCCATTTCAACAATTTCAGCGGCTACTTCAGGGGTAATGTCTTGATGCTCGCCAAGGGCGGTCATACCGTGGTCGGTAAGGCTTTGGGCAACTTTTTGCGAAAATCCCTTATAGGTATCGGTATAATCGCGTAATCGTGTTTTTATACCCAATGATTGGTAGAAATCTTCTGTTTTTTGAATTGCTGCTTTGGCTTTTTCTTCCATGGTTCCCTCTTGAATATTGAAAACACGTTCTGCATATTGCGCCAGTTTTTCTTTCTTCGTTTCAAACTTCTTGGTATAGGCGCTGGGTAAGATAATGGCCAACGTTCGGGCATGGTCAATACCATAAAAAGCAGTGAGTTCATGTGCGATCATATGTACGCTCCAATCTGTTGGCACTCCCTTTTGAATATACCCGTTAAGCGCCATGGTACAGCACCACATGAAATTGGAGGCCGCCTTGTAGTCATTTGGTTCTTTTAGTACAGTTGGGGCAATTTCAATCAAGGTCTGTAAAATCGACTCTGAAAAACGATCCTGTAACGGTGCGTCGGCAGGGTAGGTCATATATTGTTCCAATACATGGGTAAAGGCATCGGCTACCCCATTGGCCAACTGCCTTTCAGGAATACTGCTTACCACGGTAGGGTCACAAATTGAAAACTCGGGGAACAACCCAGGGCCACCCATGACCATTTTTTCATTGGTCTCTGAACGGCTTACAACCGCACCACTGTTCATTTCACTTCCGGTGGCGGGTAATGTCAATACCGTACCAAAGGGCAAGCCCTTATAGGTCCTTATTTTTTTTGCCAAAATATCCCAAGGGGTAGCACCTTCGTACAGTGCTGCAGAGGCTAAGAACTTGGTGCCATCAATGACCGAACCACCGCCAACAGCAAGCATGTAACCAATATCCTCTTTTTTAATGATTTCAAGTGCCTTGAGCAGCGTAGTATATTCTGGGTTGGCTTCAATACCTGAAAACTCAATGAAGTCATGGTCTTTAAGTGCTGTCACCACCTGGTCGTAAATACCATTTCTTTTGATACTGCCCCCTCCGTAGAGTACCAATATCTTTTTGTCTTTAGGTACTTCGGTGGCTAATTTTTTCATTTCACCCTTGCCAAAAATCATTTTTGTGGGTACATATAATTCAAAGTTTCGCATAGCTTTATTTTGATTTAATAGTGCTAATTTCTTGATTAGTTATTAAATAAAAATTGATTTATGATAAGAAAACCGTAATTAAGATATCGACATTCAACTTTCGCATTAAGTCTGATAAACCTGTGTTGCTGCTAATCCAAGTATCCCAAATGCTGTATATTCAATACGTTAATTGAAAATTTTAAAGGCTTTCAGCTACGGAAATTATTTTTTGCCCACATATTAAAGGCCAGTTTGGCCAACGCGGTCATAGGCACTATATGTATCATGACGTTCAACCAATACATTTGAAATCAACTCTAAAGCAACCAGTAGGGCGCCCGCTATGTATATTGCTGTATCGCCTAGAAAAACTAAACCACTGGCTTTTAAAAAATAATCAATATTGTTCTGAAAGCCAACGACTCCTGAAAATGCGGCAATAATTTTTTCAAGTGCTTCCCAAACAAATAGAAGGCCAAATCCAATTCTGACAAGTAAATTCCCCGTATTCATAAAGTTATTTTTATATGGTCTTAGCTTAAAGCATGCCAATATTTTAATCAATTGATTTTTAGATAATTGAAAATTTTAAAATAGTAATGTTTCCTCCCAAAAACTGGACTACTCCATAATACCGTAGCTTGAAGAGATCTATAACTTAATTATAGCTTTTTGCCTTTTTAAGTTGGTCATATAGCATAATAGGCCCTCATATGCTTTTTCAAGATTGATAGCCTAATGCAGTATACGGGGTTTAAAAACACCAAAACTACAATATATTGTAGGTATACATACAGCCTTGATATGATAAGCAAATGAATTTCAACAAGTTGTGTTTTTTGAAGGGCTGGCACGATTCTTTCTTCATTAGACAGTGTGTTGTAAGGCCAACGGTATAAAATGTTATTCAGTTTCTCTATAGTGATCTTTTTGTTTACGAGACAATCCAATGGCATTTATGTTGCAGGTAATACTAACGTATTGCGACTCAAAGCTATTTAGAAATGAAATTGTACTAAGCCGATGATAAGAAAACTGATATCTAAAGTGAGGAATCTAGATCCATCACCAAAATCCACTTTAGAAAGTAAGCGGATAAATGAGCATTTGGGGGCAGCATTGCTAAACTTTTCTGATATCACTAAAATAGGCCCAAATCAAATTAAAGCGCTTAAGCAAAAGATTGCTAAGCATAAATTGGTGCTTATCAAGGGAGCCAGGGTCTGGACAGAAAATGAACAAGAAGCATTTACAAAAAAGCTGGGTATATTAGAACAACCTGCGGTATACTCCTTAAATGAGAAGAATGGTATCAATACTTCATTCAGAAAAAGAAAGACCCGACAAGCAGGGGTTTTATGGCATTCTGATAACTCTTATAATAAAAGGCCGTCGTATTTGAGTGTTTTTCAGATGGTCAGAATACCGCAAGAAGGGGCAAAGACCGCTTTTGCCTCGTTAATCAACCTATATCTAAATTTGCCGCTTTCAGAAAAAGAAAAATGGAAAAACTACAAGGTACTTTATAGGGAAGACATACGGCACCCGTTATTGTGGAAACATCCTTATACGGGAGAAGATACGATTTACTTTGATTTAGGTTTTACCCAAAATATTCTGGATGATTGTAAGACAGGGGGTAAGCTTGCCCTTAAAAAAGTCAATGAAATCGTAACTTACATACATGATGAGCTCTCTCGCGAGGCTTCACTTTATATCCATAATTGGGAGCCTGGTGATGTAATTATAGTTGATAACTACGCCGTATCACATCGGGCGGAATATCTTCTGGATGACGAAGAACGTGTTCTAGTACGGACTACGACAGAGGGTATTTATTTTTGATGAATCATTGTTCTTACCGAATTGGGACATATTGGTACAGGGTCGTTACGAAGTTGATCTAGTTAATGGTCTGTGCCTCGTAGAATAGCTGGGGTGGTCCAAATCATTTGATATTCAAAAAAATACTTAGAAATAGGCGGGCCCTCAACTTACACTAAGTAAAAGAGGTCGGTCTTGAACATATTATCGGCATAAACCTGCGAAGTGAGATAAAATCTCCAGTATATTGTGCACTAAGTATGAACGGGGTAAACGCTGTTCTCAAAAAGAATTCACCTTAGGTTTCGGACCCGGAACCCGAAAATTAGACATTTGGGGAAAGTCCACCAGTGTAAAACATGAACTTATTGAAGCTTACTTGTTACAAAATGCCGGTATGAGCCAGTGGATTGGGCTAAATCTGGCGCAGTTGCTTCTCTAGCTGTCCATTTTGTTTTAGCATGGACAAGCCTTCTTTAAAGCTTAAATATTTTACCCCTTTGCAAAAATTCGCTTGACTTATTTTTTGCAAAAGAAACCAATGCCTACAGATTTCCTTCCAAGCATAAAAAATGGTGTGCGAAGAATCATAGATATGCGTGGGCTCACTGCCCGCACCATTTATTTCGATGATACTGTAGTTGATCCCTTGGGTAAAATCTTCTAAAGAGGTGAGTTTAACATCCAATCTGCCGTAATAAAATTGTGGAACGCCTTGACAAATGGCATTGACCCTTTCCGTCAATTCAGGGGTTATCGCATTTGATAAATCCAAAAACCGGGCACCAAGGGTATGGCTGCCAAAAGACATCAGGGTAATTTTTTCTTTATTCCCCGGAATGGTTTTCAGGTAGGAACCATACTTTTTTCGAAGTCTATTCAATTGTAGATGGCTTCTTGGGTTTTCAATGATCAATTCCCCAACCGTACTTTTTCCGTTACCTGTAATGGTTAGAAATTCTTTTGAAACGATTCCTGTAACACTGCCTTTTTTCTCATTAGGATGCCGCACATAAAAAATACCTACTTCATTGGGGTGTGAAATGTATTCTTGAACTATGTAATCGGTTTTGTTCTTTTTCAAGTACGCGGCAAGTTCTTCACCGTCATGAATTTTGGCCACACCTAAGCCCTTCATGCCAATATCGGGCTTAATAATAAAGGGAAAAGTGATATTTGTAGCGGCGCAGGCCTTCAAAATGGCATTACTGTCGGTATTATTTTGAAAATGTAGGGTTTTTGGTATATGCTCTTCAGGAATCATTTTATAGATATCGTCTTTTGATTCCATGGCCATACCGCCATTTTTTATTTTAGGATTGGCGGCATTGAAAAAGAAAAGGGAACGGGATTTAATGGACAGGTATATCCAAATGGGAAAAAGTGGATAATAAATAAACTTCATGGACCAATATTCCCAATGAAAAATACGATAGAAAAATAGATTGAAGTTTTTCATAAGGGCTGCAGTTTCTCCTTTTTAAGGCTTAGGCGCTCTGAGTGGTTGACTTCTTCGGTCAAATCACTGTAATTCATTACAATCTGATTATTGTCTAAAAAAGCCTGGGAAATTGATACTGTCTTGTGGCCCGTTGGCCTATCGATACGAAACCCGCCCAAATTATGGTCTTTTTTATGGAGTTCAAAGATACCCTTAGGGGTTACCTTATCATTATTCTGGGTAAGGTTTTGAAGTGCAAATTGCCGAGAATGCTTTTCTTCAAGGTTGTATAAGGTGGCCGATGACCACAAATGGGGAATATCTTTCGATAATCTCTTTTTATGTTTCCCTCGTCCGTCCCATCGCATATCGTATAACTCGTTCTCATGAAAAAGTACTAAGGTAAAAGGGGCAATGTTGGTCAGGTCCATCGTATCTATTGCCGTAATAGGAAATCTTGAACTTATTATGTCCAAAACAATAAGGCCCCTGCTCTTTTTATATCCTGTTTTTCTTGTATAATCAGTGAAAGCACCATTAAGAAGTACACAAACGGTACCAAATTCATTCGATGCGAACCAAGTACCGCCCGCTTCCCCATCTTTGGGAAAAAGCAAGTTTACGCTGTTTTTTCGCTCTATGATAGGTAGAAAGGCAGAAGGTCGACTTTGATGCTCATCGCGATTTGAGGTGAACACATAAGTGTCTTCTATTCGAACAAAACTTACTGTACACATTTCTTTCTGAATTCTATGGTTGCCGGCGCAATACCAAAAGAGCTTGGTAATGAAAATGGTTGGTCTAAATCTTGAATACCTACTTTCAAAAGCGCTTTGTGGTGTATTACGTGCTCTAAATTGTAAAGAACCTCCCTAAAATATGTTGATCGTACCTCTACGCTTTCGCCATTGAGACGATTTACCAAAAGTAGGTTCTTGTCGGGCCGTTCCAATGCTTCTTGAATAGCATTCAATGCGTCTATCGCTTTATGTACATCGGTTTCAATTTCAATATCCCGGGCTCTATCATCATAATCTATAACGGCTTTATCATAGCCTTTCAATAAGCACTGGTAGAGTTCGATTACATGTCGGGTATGTTGTCCGATACTTGAACCAGAGAGTGCCTCACAGGGCTTTGCGAAACAGTTTTCGGGTAGGTTGGCCAAAACAGTTTTGAGTTGGATAAGGGTATTATAGCTAGTTTCAAACATTTTTTAACGCGCTTTGATAGTGTTTTTTGTAAAAGTGTATGGTTAAATAGCTGGCAAGGGCCAAATAAATAATTCCAAAGATTATATTTAGTATATAGTTGTATTCCTCATAATATTTTGAGATATAGGTGCCTCCAATAATATATACGCTTACTGCCAAAAAGGAAGCCAAACCTATTGCCAGAATATACGTACTTACGGCAGATAACGATTCATTGACCAGCCTTTTTTTAAGAAAAATGTTGTTCCACGCCAACCAATATGGTATTTGCAGCGGATTTAATATACCGATTACGATACCTAGTAAGAAGGCTGAATTTAAACCTTCAATGGCCTGCACCCCATAACTTCCCGAAGGATCGTCGAAAAAAGCTTTTACCGCCAAAAAAAGAATAAAGAGAATGGCGAAGGGGTAAATACCTTTTTCAATCCTATCACTAAAAGTACCAACCTTGAACTTCTTTAAAAGCAATAACACCACGGCCATTTCAACGAAGACCGTAGCCAGGGTAAACAGAAAAGCACTGGTCACCTTACCAGATACCGTTAATTGTAGGCTTGTCGTGGTTATGGTACCTAAAGGTAGCGAACCTAAGAAACTGACCCCAAAAGCGGCAAAGAAAATCTTCAAAAGGGTAGGGCGGTTTTTAGTTACCATAAAAATTATTTGGCAATTACCTTTGACCAATTTTTATCGGCCTTGGGAATTAGTACTTCAGGGTTTTCTTTCGACCAAGACTCCAAGGTATTGTTTTTTCCAAAATTATAAAATAGAAATAAGCGGCCTTGGCGTATTTCAAAAGTTTCTGGATCCACTTTCACTTTTTTACCACTTACGGCTATAGCATAGGCGCAATAACCTCCATAGGCCGGTAAATATTTTTGGGGATCGGTCATAAACGATTCCAGATTTTTCTTTGACTTGAATCTAAACGTAGCACCTTGATAACCATATTCGAAGTCTTCACTTCCTTTGACGGGGCCATCTTCAAAATACGATACAATATCATAACCTTCTAGAAAAAGGTTTTTTTTGGCATTCAAATGGCTTTTTTGGGCTATTGCCAAACTGGTTAAAAGCGTTAAAAATAGAACTAAAGTAGCTTTCATGTTTTCTCGTTTTTTGGTACAAATACTAAAAGGTAACAATTTATGGACTTTTTAGTTGGCTTTATCATAAGTCGATGGACTTTATGATACCTATCATGCTTTAATGCGAATTCGTGAACTGCAAATGGAATCAGCCCACAAGTTATTGTAAGAATATGTGACAACTACGGAATGTTGTAGGATGAAGGTTGCTTGTCTGATATTTAAAATTCTGAAATACAGTGTTTTACATTTTATTTGATTCTTGGCACAAAGATTTCTTAGTTACGATTGAACATATCTAATGAACAAGAATGCTTATGAAAACAACCATTAACCCAGATAATTGGATTCGAGATTATTACGATTATCTATTCAATTATGCGAAGAAGAAGATTTCTGATGAGAGTAAAGTGGAAGATCTTATACAAGACACTTTTATTGCAGGTTTGCGTTCTATGAAGAATTTCAGTCAAAAGTCAACCGAGAAAACATGGATTACCTCTATTTTGAAACATAAGATCATTGATTATTATAGGGCACAACAGACGGCTAAGGGTAAAATTGAGAGAAACATGCTTTCAAATGAAGAATATTTTCAAAAATATTTCAAAGAACCCGCCTGTATAATGGAAGAGGAAACTAAGTTTGATTATGTGGCAGAAAACAATCTTTTTTCGGCAAGGTTGTCACGATCTTTAGACAAGTTACCTAAAAAACAGGCGAAGGTATTTGAGATGAAAGTAATGAAAGAGTATGATACGGATGCCATCAGTGAAATCTTGAATATATCCCGCAATAATGTTTGGGTTTTGGTTTCCAGGGCCAAGAAAAACCTGGCCTCGGAGTTTGCCGAATATCGAAATGCCATTTGATTCAGGTGTATATTGTAGGGTTTAGTTGTGGCCAAGGGAACCCCTTGGCCACAACGGTAAGTTTGACGCACCTTTGCTCGGTACAATGAATTCTCTAAGATTACTTAATTAGGAATTTGATTTTGCCTTTTTAAGTAAAAAGATTTTCTTTGATGATTCCTAATTTCTTAATTCTGAAATCCAGGGTATTGGGGTGTAGTTTTAAGATTTCAGCAGCACCTCCGGCACCCCTGATCTTTCCTTTACAATACTTAAGGGTGTAGATGATCTGTTCCCTTTCGACATCTTCAAGTGATCGCAATTCGTGCCCCTTTTTGTTTTCTTCCTCATTGACCAATTGATCGCTCAGATCAAGATGAACGGTACCGTTGGTAGCCAATAATAAGGCCCTATCGATATAATGTTGAAGCTCCCTGATATTACCTGGCCATTGATAGGTTTTCATTTTTTTAAGGCTGAACTCATCAAATTCCATATTTGGTTTGTTGAATTTGCTTATGCCCCTTTTTAGAAAATAGTTGGCCAAGGGAACGATATCTTCTTTGCGTTCCCTTAGGGGAGGTACTTTAATAGGAAAGACATTTAACCTAAAATAAAGGTCTGCCCTGAAATTACCTTCCTTTACTTCATCCGCAAGATTTTTGTTGGTAGCTGCGATTACGCGTACATCTATTTTTTTCTGAATCGAACCGCCTACCGTCTCAATCTCTTTTTCTTGGAGACAACGCAACAGTTTTGATTGGCTAGGCAAAGGCAGTTCACCTATTTCATCTAAAAAAATAGTTCCCCCGTTGGCTTGTTCAAACTTACCGATACGTTTTTCAGTGGCGCCGGTAAAACTGCCTTTTTCATGTCCGAATAAGACAGATTCAATAAGTTCTGATGGTAACGTGGCACAATTTACCTTTACAAGACTTTTATTGCTGCGATTTGATGACTTAAATAGCGCTTCCATCATCAATTCTTTGCCCACACCGGTCTCCCCTTCAATAAGCACCGTTACGTCGGTGTTGGCAACTTGTTTGATCATGGTCAATACATTCTTGAGCGGCATGCTTTCACCTACGATATGTTGTGATAAATCGATATCCTTCTTTACTACATCAACAGGTAAAGAACGATTTGAATTGCTCTGCAATTTTGTGAAAGCCAACTCTAGAGCCACTCGAATATCACGTTTATCAAAGGGTTTCAGAATGTAGCCCAATGGCTCGGTTTCATTCATTTTCTTTAAAATGGATGAATCTGAGTAAGAAGTAATATAGAGAAAAGGAATACTGTGCTTGTTTTTCAAGACCCCGGCAAGTTCAATACCATTGGAGTCACCTAAAATATTAATGTCAAGCAGTGCTAAATCGGGTTTTTCGCTTGTTATGGCACGAAGTGCCTCATCGGCACTTTTAGCCATTGCCGTTACGGCATAGCCAAGATTCGAAGTTATCCTTCGAATATCTTGTGAGATAATAAACTCATCCTCAACAATTAGCAATTTACCTGACATGTTACTTATTGTTGTATTTGTTAATGCTTAAACAAAATGCACGTTTAGTCTTCATATTATTACTTTTAAGGAAAACTCACTGAGTGTATTGCTATTACTTCATAGGAACCGTTTGAATATTCCAAATCTTATTAAGAAGTCTGAAAGTTGTATAAGTCCCCGAAAGCAGGTTTTTAGAGTGTACCGGTAACACTAAATACTAAGAATGCAAAAATAAACAAGGCAGGAGAATTTTGTGAAAAAAAATACTTTTTTCGATTTGATGGTTTTTTTCCAATTAAAATTTCAGGTTATTGAAGATAATTTCATGCTTTTTGTTTAACGATCTGACTGACATCCACTGTGCTCTTTTTCGCTTAATATCAACCAATTAAAAATTGATGGGAAGATTATTCAGGCCAAATATGAATTTCTTTTTTCGGTAGATCAGTATTAAAAACCTAAATAGTGTGATAGTACAATATCTTGTATGTATACCATAGTATCAAAGAACCACTGTAATTTGTAAAATACTTATTATCAATTAGTTGAAATTATATGTTTTTCTGGCACAACCTTGGCTTGTAGCTAATCAATTATGATTATCCAACGAGAACATTTAAGGTATGATTGATCAATATGTAAATAAATCGGATGGTAGTATTCTAATCTACACTGACTTTTCAAATATTTCGTATCGCCCTTTGTTTATGGATTCCGCATTTTATAAGGTGGTATTCTGTGAATCGGGCAGTGCGAATATTATTGTTGATGGAAAAGAATTCGAGCTAAAGGAAAATGAACTATTATTTTGCAAACCCCTGCAAAGCTTGAGTGTCCCTAATTTGAGATCGAAGAACCTAAAAGCAGTTGCCTTCAATAAAACCTTTTTCTCACTGCAAGACAATGATGAAGAGGTATCTTTCTACTGGTTTTGGTATTATGGCCCAAAGCAACCGCTTAAAATAACACTTAAAGATGGGGAAGCATCTGAATATGCAACGATGTTCAACTGTTTTTTAGATGAATTCAATAAACGCGATAAGCTATGTGAAGAAATGTTACGGTACGTTTTGAAAAGACTATTTGTCAAAACCAATACCATAGTCTTAGATGATAACTGCCTTCCCTTTATTCGGCAAAACCAACTGCAGACCATACGAAGGTATAATGATTTGATCGAGAATCACTTTCGCGAGAAGCATCAAGTGGCAGAATATGCTTCAATGCTTTCTAAGTCCCCTAAAACATTGGCCAACCTATTTAAGCGGTATGGTACAAAACCACCTTCAAGGGTATTGCATGAACGAATCGTTTTAGAGGCTAAAAGGCTTCTCTTGAATACCCCTAAAACAGCAGATCAGATAACCCATGAGCTGGGTTATCAACATGCCGGACATTTTTCTAGGTTCTTTAAGAAGCATGTAGGCATGACACCCATCGATTATCGCAATAAAAATGTAGAAAGCCTTGATAAAGGTACTTTGAATTTAAACAACGAAGCTATATGAAATCAATACAATCATCACAATTTAAGAGAACGATCATGCTCGTTCGGTACTGTTTGGAATATTTTGGGGCCTATTTTAAGTTTAAGGTCAAAGACCCGGTTTTGAGAAATTTTAATGCATTATTATCAGGAGTACTATAGCAGTTGAATTGAGCATGATCAATTTGTTTTCATCCAACAGTATCCAATTTTAAGGATTGTCAAGGGATAAGGGAGCAAAGTGATTTCCTGAAATTTGGCAATTCGAGATAGAATTAGTGTTTGGTTAGGTTGGTTAGTTTGTCAAAGAGGGCTACAAGAGCCCTCTTTGCAAGCTAAAAATTACAAAAAGGTGAGGGGGAAGGTTGAAATCCTTATATGAAGCTGGAAATCCAATGGTACCATGCGCGAAAATGTAGGCATCCATTAAACTGAATTACTTGTTATATTTAAAGATTCCCCATATATGTTTTTAATCGTTCATTGTAATTCGATTCGAAGAACACCCGTGGTGATTACTTGAAACATATTTTTAAAAGTCATAAACTAAAGAACCCTAATAGTTAACCTAAAAACTACACTAATGAAAATTGCAATCAATGGAATGGGCCGTATCGGACGGGCTGCATTAAAGATTATTTCAGAGACCGATGGCGTAGAAGTCGTAGCCGTAAATGACATTGTACCCATAGACAACATTGTTTACTTGTTGAAATATGATTCAGTATACGGCATTTACCAAAATGAGGTTGACTATACTGATGATGGCAACCTTATAGTCAATGGAGTACAAATAGCCTACAGTAGTGAGCGTAACCCTGAGAACTTGCCATGGAAAACCAATGGCGTAGACCTCGTAATCGAGAGTACGGGTGTATTTACCCAATATGAAGATGCCGAAAAGCATATACGTGCCGGTGCGAAAACCGTTATTATTTCCGCCCCGACAAAAAGTGTCGACACCCCTACGGTAGTACATGGGGTAAACTCACAAGATGGCCATACCAGTATATTTTCGTGTGCAAGCTGCACGACCAATAATATCAGTCCGATTGTAGAAATTTTGGGAAGACGAATAGGGGTTCATAAAGCCATTATGACCACGGTTCACGCCTATACTGCGTCACAGGCCATGGTCGATGGACCTTCAAAGAAAAATTTCAGGATGGGTAGGGCCGGTGCTGCAAATATAGTACCCACCACTACAGGGGCTGCAATAGCCACCACCAAAGCTTTGCCAGAATATTCCGGTAAATTTGATGGCGTTGCCATTCGCGTTCCAATCCCTGTTGGTTCGCTTTCCGATATGACCTTTGTTTTGGCCAAACCGGCTACGGTCGAAGAGGTAAATGCAATTTTGGTCGAAGAGGCAAATAGCGAACGTTATGCCGATGTACTTGATGTAACAACAGCACCTATAGTATCTTCAGATATTGTTCAAAGCCCTTTTGCCTCTACGGTTGACTTGAGTATGACCAGAGTCGTAGATGGTGATTTACTCAAAATAATGACCTGGTATGACAACGAGTGGGGTTTTACCAATCAAATGGTGCGTCAAATCCTAGAAATCAAGAACCAATGAGAAGAAGCATAATCTTAGGTATCGTAACAAGCATGACGGTTTTCTTTGGTATTGCCCAAGAAATGGACCATATTAAACCGTTACAAAGAAAAATACCGGCCAATCTTGAAGCCACTGAAAAATCGGTGGCCAAACTTTATCAAAAAGTGCTACCAGCCGTTGTAACCATATATACCCAATCAACGATTATCTCCAATAAAGGACCTGGGCGCCGAGGTGGATTGGGATCTGGGGTTTTAGTGTCAGGTGATTGTCATATTCTTACAGCGGCACATGTCGTAAATGGCTCTACGGATATCATGGTCAAGACCCAAGACGGTAAACTTCGAAAGGCAACGGTTTTGTTCAGTGAACCTACTGCCGACATTGCCTTATTGAAATTGGAGATTCCTGATAAGACACTCTATCATGCCACCATGGGTGATTCAGATAATTTGGCCGTTGGTCAGAACATCTACGCCATTGGAAGTCCGTACGGAATGGAAAATTCTTTTTCATCAGGAATCATCTCTGCATTTAGGGGGTTTGATAAAATCTATGACGGCTCTGTAAAAGTGGAGTTTTTACAAACCGATGCGGCAATAAACTCCGGTAACAGTGGAGGCCCTTTATTCAACTCACAAGGGGAAGTCGTGGGTATAGCATCTAGTATATTGACCGTTTCAGGTGGTTTTCAGGGTATTGGTATGGCAGTGACCATCAACACCGCAAAACATATTCTGTCGTTTGAAGATAGACCTTGGATAGGGATAGATGGGGTGTTGTTGCAACAAGAGGAATTCGCCAAGGTCTTCAACAGGGAACTTCCGGGCGGTGTTTTGGTACAAAGCGTTGCAGTGGGTAGTCCCGCTGAAAAGGCAGGTCTCAAAGCAGGCTTCATTAATGCTGAAGTAGCCGGAAGAAAATTGGTTCTAGGCGGGGATATCATTATTTCCATCGATGACCATGCGACCTGTCATATTGAATGCTTGCAAGAGGCAACGCGTCAAAAGGCCGATAAGAACAAAATGGTGATACGTTATTTACGCGAGGGTAAAGAATACAGTGTTGATATCGATGTATCTGAAACTAGACGCAATTTTTTAGAGACCGAATAAAATTTAGACTATGAACAAACCAGCACTTTTAAAAATACTGATCTGCTTTTTTCTAACGGTATCCACCTCAAAAACACTTTTGGCACAAGACCGATTGCCTGCGAAACAAATCGCCCACACTTTCTATGGCTTAGGGGATTATGGGGCAAACCAAAATTCGGCTGAAGCGCAAAGGAATTTGGATGCCCTCGCGGCTAAAGTTGCTTCAGGGGCAACAAAAAATACCACGGTACTGTTCTTAGGCAACAGTGCTTCAAAAAAGGGATTCCCCTCCAAAGGCGGTGAGTCGTACAAGACCGCCGAGGCAAATCTGACCACCCTGATAAATATGGCCAAGGGTTTTGATGGCAAAACGATTTTTGTGCCTGGTGATGAAGATTGGGCTTCTGGCCTTTCAGGTATCGAGAATCAAAAAAAGTATATTACGAAAGCCTTGGGTAAGAAGAGTTTTTTACCCAAAGATGGATGCCCTATTGAACGAATCGAGGTCAATGAACAAGTCGATTTGTTGATTTTAGACTCGCGATGGGCGATTATGGACTGGAACCGTTACCCGGGAATCAACCTTAATTGCGAAATAAGGACCAAAGAAGAGTTTTACGTTGAAGTAGAAAGTAATATCAAAAAAAGCGAAGGCAAAACGGTACTTGTGGCCATGCACTACCCCGCTCAGAGTTATGGGCGTTATGGGGCACGATTCAGTTTTGGCATCAATCCGAAAGATTTAAGTAATCAAAAATATAAAGAGTTCAGTCGACGGCTAATTACCATTGCCAGACAGGCCGATAATGTCGTTTTTTTAAGCGCACATGACAAAAACCTTCAGTTTTTTAGGGAGAAAGGTATTCCGATGATAATAGCGGGTGCTGGCGCAAAAGCCGAGCGTGTCGCAGCTAAAAAAGATGGCTTCGGTTCATCGAACTTGGGTTTTACGAAAATTACGCAATTTACCGATGGTTCGCTTTGGGTCAGTTTTTTTGACAACACCAACAATTATGCATTCAGTGTTTTTGATAAAGAAATACGCGCTGCCGATAAAGAGGATACTGCTACCATTGATTATAAAGAGCGTGAAACGCCCCAATATGTCAAGGCATCCATATATACCGAAGAAGAATTAAAAAGATCGGGTTTTTACAAAGCTCTTTGGGGTGCCCATTATAGAAAGGATTACAGTACGAAAATTAATGCCAAAACCGCATTATTGGACACGTTGTATGGAGGTTTGAAACCCCTAAGAAAGGGCGGGGGGCATCAAACCAATTCCCTTAGGCTTATTAATACCGAAGGAAGGGAATTTGCCCTGCGTAGCGTTAAAAAAAGTGCGTTGCGCTTTATTCAATATTTTCTTTTCAAAACGGAATATTTGAAACCCGATGTCGAAGAGACGTATTTTGTACAATTACTTCAAGATTACTGGACGACCGCAAACCCTTATGGCGCATTGACTATAGGCGATTTGGCCGATGCAGTTGGTATATTACACCCGAATCCTGAATTGTATTACATACCCAAACAAGAAGCGTTAGGGGGGTACAATGAAGATTATGGCGATAAGCTGTACTTTATTGAAGAGCGATTGACCAAAGGGCAAGAAGATGTGACCACTTTAGGCGAAAGTGATAAAATTGTAAGCACATTGAAACTATTCGAAGAATTACGGGATAAAGAGGGCTTAAGTATTGACGAGAAATTATACATTCGAACCCGGATCTTCGACAACCTTATTGGTGATTGGGATCGTCATGCCGACCAATGGAAGTGGGCAAAGTATAAAAGGGAAGATGGTACTTCGTTTTACAAACCCATTCCAAGGGATAGGGATCAGGTATATTCAGATTTTGACGGCTTTATTTTACGTTCCTTAACGGTTTTGACCCCTCCCTTGCGTTTTATGCAACGTTATGACGGTACCTATAATTCGGTGAAGTGGTACAATGATGCCGGTGATGACGTCGATTTAGCGGTATTAAAGAACCATACTAAAGAAGATTGGATTGCCGAGGCCAGGTTCATAAAAAAACATATTACGAATGACATCATTGAAAAGGCATTCAAAAATATACCGCCAGAAATGGATCAAAAGAAAGTGCAACGGGTCAAGACTGCGTTAAAGGGAAGGCTTGCCAACATTGAAAAGAATGCCATTGATGTATATGAATATCTCTCACAGTGCATTCTGGTTACAGGTACCGATGATAAAGACCTTTTTGAGATTTCTAGGGTAGCTGACGGTAAAACCCATATTAAGGGGTATCGCTTTAAAGATGGTGTAAAAGGTGATTTGTTTTGGGATGTGTCTTATGACAATGCCAATACCGGTGAGATTTGGGTGTATGGTCTTGGTGATGAAGATGTGTTTCGGGTAGATGGCGATGGAAAAAAACGTATTCACATCAAGATCATTGGTGGAAATGGCAATGATCGCTACGAAGTTGAAAATTCAAAGAACATCAAGGTTTACGACTACAAATCACAAGAAAACACCTTTACGGGCAAAGTACCCAAGATGTTGTCTGATAATGCAGATCTGAATACCTATTATTTTAAAAAGCATAGAAGGGATTTGAGCACATTCACACCTTTGATCGGTTTTGATCCAGATGATGGTTTGGGTGTCGGATTGCAGTATAATTTTCAAAAAAACTCTTTGGTGCGAAACCCATTTACCGATGACCATCATTTAGGGGTGACCTACTTTTTTCAGACTAGGAGTGCGCAAATATTTTATTCGGGAGAATTCGCACATATCTTCAATAATGTGAATTTCGGACTTGAAGCTGGATACAGTAGCTCTAATTTTACAGATAACTTTTTTGGTATCGGTAATGATACCCCAAACTTTGATGACGATTTAGGCACCGATTTCAATAGGGTGCGTAGAGAACGATTCTTTGTAATGCCTTCATTGGTGTTTCGTGGTTATCATGGCAGCGAAGTACGCGTAGGTGTGGGCTATGAAAGTGTTGAAGTAGAACGAACCCTTGGTCGGTTCATTGAAACGGCCGACGTTTCTGAAGATGTTTTTGACGGACAAAGTTTTATAGGTGGTGAGTTCACATATCTATATGATAACCTTGCCCAGTCCATTGTCTCAAAGAGTGGTATTGGTTGGGGTATTACTTTAGGCTATAAAAGCAATATCGATAATGATAGAAGTTTTGCATACGCCCTCCCTTATTTGAGGGCAGCTACCAAAGTGGACAAAAAAGGGGTTTTGGTACTGGCGTCAAAAATGAGGGGACATATCAATTTTGGAAATGATTTTGAATTCTATCAAGGAGCAACTCTTGGCGATGGTGATGGATTGAGGGGTTTTCGACAAGAACGTTTTACAGGAAAAAGGGCGTTTGCACATAGCACGGACCTACGGTTATCTTTAGGACGTCTACGCAATGGGATCATCCCCATTTCAATGGGGGTTTATGGTGGTTTTGATTATGGTAGGGTCTGGATACAAGATGATACCTCTTCAACTTGGCATACCTCACCAGGAGGCGGCATGTATTTCTCCCTAGGTGGTTTTTCTGCCTTGAATCTGGCTTATTTTGCTTCTGATGACGGAGGGCGTTTCACTTTTGGTCTCAGTTTGCCTTTTTAAGTAATAAACCCAAATAATAAAATAGTTCGCGCTATTCAAAAAAAGTTTGCTTATGGAACCCGTAAAACTTTTTGGAATTGCTGATAGCATACAAACGTTGGCATATCAGTCTTGGCTTAAGAACAATGGTATACCCCATGTCTGTTACGATATTGGCGAAAGCGAGGAAAATCAATTCTTATTGTCAAAATACTACAAAAGTGGTCGCCTACGGTTTCCAACATTGGTGGTCAAAAACACAAAACTCAGAAAACCAAAAGAGCAAGACTTGATAGACGTTGTTATACAAGAGGCAACTGCTAACTTGTCGAACGGAAAAACCTTAGTGACCGTAAATGACAAAAAATACACTATAACCAAAAGAAAAATCGACAAGAATATTGTGAAAATCTGTGTACATGGTTTTAAAGATTTTGGGTTATTATGTTTTGAGGTTTACATGGATGCCAACAAAAAACATATTCACGTAGCCGATGAATATAAAAAAGCGGTACTTGGTTTTCTAACCTCATACCAAATCGAAAATGGTATTGATGGAACAATGGAAAAGGACGTATATGACAAAAAGTATAGTAAATAGTTAACATGGAAGAATGGTATGTACCCATAACCATACTGCCAGGTATCTGCCTGCTTATTTTATCAACCTCGAACATTATGATAGACTTAAGCAGGGAAATCAAGCTTTTGATAAAAGATGGGGGCAGTTCTAAACTGATTGAGCGGAAATTGCGGCAGCTTAAACTTATCAATAAAGCGATGGTTTTTCTATATCTTTCAGTAGGTAGTTTTGTGATTTCCGCCCTTTTATTGGGGGTCTCAACTAGCACAGGTATCAACATACAAGCCGCTACCTATATACTCTTTTTAGGTATTTTATTTGCCATGTTGGCACTGGGCAGTTTGATTTTGTATTCATTTAGGGCAGTAAGGTTACGACAAGATCAGTATCATAACAAGTGCTAATTTTAAAAAGAAAACGTGTTTGGCAGTATTTTAGAACATATTAAAGAATACATCGACCTTACCGATTTAGAGATTGAACAATTCACATCGGTTTTAATAGTGAAAAAACTTCGGAAAAGGCAATTCTTAATTGAGGAAGGGGATCGGGTAAACTATCAATACTTTGTGGTCAGCGGTTGTTTAAAGGCTTACGAAGTTGATGGTAATGGAGAAGAACATATCATTCAGTTCGCAAGGGAGAATTGGTGGATCAGTGATTTCAAGGCTTTTTTTGATCAAGTGCAATCAAGATTGAATATAGACGCGATAGAGGAATCAACCGTTATTGGAATCGAAAAAAATGATCTGGAAGAACTATATCTTAAAGTACCCAAGTTTGAAAGGTTCTTCAGGATAAAATTGACCAGGGCCTATGTTGCCTTGCAAAATAGAATACTATCATCGTTGGAAAAAACCAATGAAGAACAATACCTTGAATTTCAACAGGCATATCCGAATATAGAACAACGTATTCCCAATTATATGATTGCAAACTACTTGGGTATAAAGCCTGAAAGTTTGAGTCGAATACGTAAAAGATTGGTTTCTAGATAGTAAGCGTTCTAAGCGCTTTGAAAATTGACTTAAGTCAATTTTTTTTCCTAACCCAGATCAACGATTCAAAATGGCTTCACACCTCATCTTTGTAGTGTAATTAAAAACAAAAATAAAAATAACAACAGATGAAAAATTTAAATGTACTTATCGTAACGACTTCACATGATCAATTGGGAAATACAGGTGAAAAGACCGGAGTGTGGATCGAAGAATTAGCTGGACCGTATTACGAGTTCAAAGATAGTGGAGCTTCATTGACCATTGTGTCCACAAAAGGGGGAGTGGTGCCTTTAGACCCGAAAAGTGAATTACCCGAGTGGCAAACCGAATTTACGAAGCGATTTTTTAAAGACGAAGAAGCGCTTGAGGCCATAAAGAACACCAAGCGTGTAGATGAGGTGGATCCTTCTGAATTCGATATCCTGTTCTTTCCGGGGGGGCATGGGCCTATGTGGGATCTAGGTGACAATCCGAAGGTGGCGCAACTCATTCAAGCGTTTGATCAAAATGATAGGCCAATCGGTCTAGTATGTCATGGTGTCGTGGCTTTGAAAGGGGTTCAAAATGGTAATGGAACTCCCTTTGTAAAGGGCAAAAGGGTTACCTCATTCACCAATTCAGAAGAAGATGCTGTGGGATTATCGGATGTAGTTCCATTTTTACTCGAAGATGCCCTAAAAGATGAAGGGGTGATTTATAGAAAAGGTGATGACTGGTCTGATTTTGTAATCGAGGATGGAAATTTGGTAACGGGTCAAAACCCACAATCTTCGGTATCGGCAGCAAGAAAAACCATTGAGTTAACAACAATTATTTCATAATCTAAAAAAGAAAATTATGCTAACTACAGAAAAGAGAATTCAAATCGCATCACATTTTTTTAATGCCTACAAAAATCATGATCTTGATAAGGCCACGGCCTTGGCAACACCAGAAAGTACGTTCAGGTACATTCCCTTGGGTGATAATGGAAAAGGAAAGATCAAAGGAGCGGAAGGTACTACTTGGAAGGGAATCGCCTCAGCCTTAATCGCAGCTTTTCCAGATTTGACCAATGATGTGAAAAATATTTCGATTGACCATCAAGGTAATGCAATTGTACAGGTTTTTATCGGAGGGACCCAAGAGAATGAGATATTAGGAATCCCTAGTCAGGGAAAATACTATAATGTAGAACATTTGTTCCTGCTTAATATCAATGATGATGGTCTGATAGAAAATATCACATGTTACTGGGATAACTGGGACTGGTTTCAACAAATAGGATTCAATCCCGCAGCGTAGTATCGTTGCGTCACGAATATAGAAAACCAAAAAAAGCGTCAAGGGTCAATTCCTTAGCGCTTTTTTTGGTTTATGGGATTATGATTCGCCCTACCATATTAGCGCTGTATTAAATCTTAAACCTTAGAACGGCTCTTAAAGAAAGTCCATTACTATCATCGATAAGTAGAAGGTCATCATTGTTAGAATCGCGCAGATTGACATTTCTGTCCAGAATATACGATGTGCGTACAGAAAATTCGACATGATCCCCGATATGATATTCATATTGGAGTCCTGTTAAAATTAGGGACATATTGATTTGCTCCGCCACGCCATTATCCAAGGTAACCCCGCTTTGTATGTTCGAAGTAAAACCATCTAGTTGTGCGAATAATTTTAGGCGATTTTGTTTTGAAAAATGATACTGCAGATTCGTTTTCGGGACCCCTAGGTTAAAGGACCAATTTGGGTGGAATTTTCTGTAATAACTCACAAAGGGCAAGGGAAAGGGAAACCCACGATTTTGGGAATAGGAAACCCCCAAAATAAGGCGGTAGGGTCTTTTCAAGGTGGTATCGTCTTTCTTGTCTTTTATAAAAACGGCATCACCCGAAAAAAACATATCGTCAAAAGTCAGCTCGTCTGCCCTAAGGTTCGAGCTGATACCAGGTGTGAACCTGAGGCCCAAACGCCAATCATTTCGTAGTTTTTGGGTGTAGGCGATATTAAGGTCGAGCAATTGAAAACCATTCAGATCTTCAATATCAAATGGTCTAGGGGTACCGCTGCCATAGATAACATTGATATTACTATAGTCCAACCCTAAGAACAAATAGCTTTGTTTCCCATCCAATTTTATGGGGTAGTTAAAAAGAAATCGCAGCCGATTGAACTCAAAGTCGGCAGAAGAAGGTAAAATCGTATAATCTATACGTGCCAAATCCCCTAATTGCCCCCATGTCGATACCGACATTATCGAGGTCAATAGAAGCACTACTAGTTTCTTTTTACTACACATTATGGTAATGGAAAATTGTAGAAATAAAAATCGGGGATTAAAATACACATTTAAAATATGGTGTTCCGCAGTTTGTTGTTTAAAAAGATGTATTGGGCCATAAAAGCTACTTATATTGAAAAAGGGTAGCGCTTGCTATCGTAAATTTCTTGTTATAATCAAAGCTGCCGCAGTTGTCCATAAATCGGATGCCTGATTTAAGAGAACATTTATTTGGCGCTTTTATTGTTTTTTCCCTCGAAGTGCCTCTAATTGCACTTCTAAGGTCTTAATATACGAATCTTTAAGTGCTAACTGTTCTGCAACCTGCTTTTCGGTGAACCGCTGGGTAATGTGTTGCGGACAGTTCCAATCAAATGCATCAATATGAAAAAGTAATACGCGCTCAGATTGGTAATCATAGTTTTCCAAAGTAAGTTTTTGAATGAGGTCCGGTCGCTCGTTCAGTTCGAATACTTCAGTCGTTGCATATATTTTTAAACGCCTACGTTTCGCATAATCCATCAATATTAAGGCCGTTTTTTTTGAATGGGACAGGTTGCCTAAGGATATGTATTGCTTATTGCCAGAAAAATCAATAAAGCCCAAAGTTCTGTCATCCAAAACCTTCAAAAAACCTTTTGGGCCACCACGATGTTGAATGTAGGGATAGCCATTGTCACCCTTGGTGGCCATGTAAAAGCTATCACTATCACCAATATGCATTTTCTCCATTTGGCCAAGCCCTTCTTTGTACATTCGCTTTTCGGCTCCTTGGTAAATCGTACGACTTCCGTTCACCGTCTGTTTTGACTTTACATCATCGGTAAAAGCTAAGGTATGATAGTTCATTTCTTCCGTTTTATAATTCTTTAGGTTGCAGTTTTTTCGGAATTATATAAAGACACTACAATTTTCGATCTACTTCATTTATTGCTAGGTCATTGATGCTCGCAAACCGTTTTTTCATCAGCCCATTTGCATCAAACTCCCAATTTTCATTACCATAAGCGCGGTACCACTGTCCGGTCGCGTCGTGATATTCATATTCGAACCGTACGGCTATCCTATTCTCGGTATGTGCCCAGTATTCTTTCTTCAGCTTATAATCCAGTTCATTTTTCCATTTATCCGCTAAAAAGTTTTGGATTTCATTTCTACCATTTATAAAAAGGTTTCTATTGCGCCATTCGCTATCCTCTGTATAGGCCATTGAGATTTTGATAGGGTCTTGACTGTTCCAGGCGTCTTCTGCCATCTGTATTTTTTGAAGGGCGGTTGCTTTGGTGAAGGGCGGCAAAGGCAATTTTTTTAGTTCCATTATTTAGTGCTTTAATCGTAATTGTTTCGCTATTGTGATTGTAAATCAATTGGTGCGACGCTTAATTCAATGAAATGGTATCCCCATCTAAAGGTATTTCTATGAGTTCATCCAAACCTTTCGTACTAAGTGCGGCTTTCAAATCTTTTCGTTTTACGAAGCAGTGGTTCAACGTGTTCATGTGTACGGTTATAATATCGGATTGTGTGGCATTTCTGTGTACATTAAAGATATCTTCTGGGGTCATGGTAATCGCATCCCCCTTTTTATCCCCTTCGATAAATTGGGCACCTCCTGCATTTAAGACAATGACATCAGGTTTATGGGTGTCCAAGGCCTGCTCCACCTCTTCACACCATCTGGTATCGCCAGCGACGTATATTTTTTTGTTGCCATTGTCGAAGACGTATCCAGAAACCGTTCCCATTAGTTTGCCCACCTTGCCAAAACCATGTTGCCCGCCGGTGCGATGTATGGTAATTCCTTCCCATTGCGTCGTGTCGGTGATGACGGTAACATTGGTAAAACCTTGGCTTTTAAGACGTGCCTCATCAACTGGTTGTACAAAAATGGGTTTGTCTTTGGCAATCATTTCCTGGGCTTTTTGATCCCAATGATCTAAATGGGTATGTGTGATGAACACAGCATCCACTTCAGTAACAAGTTTGGCTATTTCCGATTCGGTTATGGGTAAGTCCACCATAGGATTTCTAAAGTTGTTTCCTGCGCCGCTAAAGGCCGGAAAGGCCCCTTTTTTAGCGAACATGGGATCGATCAACAGTTTCTTTCCTGCAAAATTCATAACCAAAGTGGCATTTCTCAGTAAGCGTATATCCTCATTTTGCATTCCCAATTCCTTAGATTGGAGTTTACCCAAGAAATTGCGCATTTTTCCAATGATATCATCCCCGTCTTCTTCAAGGGCAAAATGGCCGGTATCATACAAATGAAAGTCAATGTTTTTTAAATCCTCTTTATACGCTTCGGCCCCTGAGGCAGGAAAAAACAAATCCCCTTTGCCCCAAACAATTAAGGTGGGGGGTTGGTATTTTCGTAAATACGCCTGCCATTTTGGATATTCGGCCAGATTTTTTCGATAGTCATAGAATAAATCAATGTTCATATCTTGGATTTTGGGTCTGGACATCCTGTGAAAATCCATGACCCAATTGTCTGGATTTATTTTTTCTGGATTTCTGACGCCATGGGTGTACTGCCATTTCAATCCTTCCAAGGTAAAGGCCCCATACAAGGGCTTTCTGTTTTCAGGGGTATTGTTTTCCCAAAGTTTTTTGACATCCCCCCAGGCAGCACCTAGTCCTTCTTCGTAAGCGTTGCCATTTTGTATGATCAGGGCATCGACTTTTTCTGGATGTTTAAGAATAATACGGTACCCAATCGGGGCTCCATAATCTTGCATCATGAAACTGTAAGATGGTAACCCAAAACTTTCTACAAACCGATTCATGATATTACCCAAGTTCTCAAAAGAATAATCGAAATTGTCGGGATCAGGGTAATCACTTTCACCAAACCCAGGGTAATCGGGTGCTATAAGGTAATATTGGTCAGATAAACCGTCAAGAACCTTTCTGTATTGGTGCGATGAGGTCGGAAAACCATGAAGCAGTATTAGTGCTGGATTTTTAGGGTCGCCCGCCTCTCGATAAAAAATGTTTATCCCCTCTATTTCCTTGCTTTTGTAAAGCACAGATTTTTTTGTAGCCTTTACCTCTTTTGTGGCAATGGCTACCGATGCATTTTTTTCTGAGGTACCCCAGGCTAAACTGAAAATGATAAAAAATGCTATAAAAAGTCTCATACAATAAGTTTGATTTTTTGGATTTTTCAAGATGCTATTACTTTGGTCGTATTATTCTTGCAAAGATGTCTCTTACGGCCTTCAATTTGAATAGCTTGAATACCCTTGTAATGGTACATTTTTCCCAAATTGTGGCCGAAAGGTCCAATGGCATAACTTTTTCTGTGATTTAAGGGTAGGTGAAGGGTATGGACAGTGCGGAGAAATGGATAAGGTATTTCGCATAAATATCGACTAACTTTGCATTCATTTATAATAGAAAGATTAAGCTATGTTGACTTGGAAAGATATTATTGGTTTTAGTGTAAAAGGTAATCCCGAGCCTGACCGTCGTGTTGAAAGAACGGATGCAGAATGGCGCGAAATACTTACTGCAGAGCAATTCAGGATTACACGTAAAAAAGGAACTGAACGACCGCATAGTGGTGAACTGTGCAGCATCTATGATGCAGGAAAGTACAACTGTGTCTGCTGTGACACCCCATTGTTTGATTCTACCATAAAATTTGAATCAGGAACAGGATGGCCAAGTTTTACACAGCCCATTAAAGAAAATGCCATCAAGTATGAAAAAGACTCTTCTTTTGGTATGGTGCGGATCGAGGTGATGTGTAATACTTGTGATGCCCATCTGGGGCATGTATTTCCTGATGGGCCAGAACCCAGTGGCCTTCGTTATTGCATCAATTCAGAATCGATGAAACTTGATACGGCAATTGAAAGGAACTGACCTATACGTACGACAAACAAACCTGAAAAGTAAATTTTAAATACGTTGAACAAAAGGGTTTTCAAAATGATACAAAAGCTGCCCGAGGGCTATTCTGAAGGTATCTTCGAAAATAGAAAGTATGGTATTACCAAAAAGAGTTTTAACGACGGAAAATCGTATAAGGTGTATGGCGAAGAACTAGGGGGGCGAGATTACGTAAGTTTGAATTACTATAAGACCAAATCACATGAATTTTTGAAACCCTGTGAAATGCCCGAACATAAAGTACTGTATTTCTTGAATAACGTAGTGGTTACGAATTAGTTGAAATAACGTTTTAATATCCAATAGAAAGAAAGAGTAGATGAGCAATTATAAAAAAGCATATATCGCGGGAGGTTGTTTTTGGGGTATGGAAGATCTTTTTAGAACACGCCCAGGTATAATTGATACCGAAGTAGGTTATATAGGTGGAGAGAATGACCACCCGACCTATAAAAACCATCCTGGTCATGCCGAGGGCATTGAATTGACCTATGATCCTGGAAAAACCTCCTTCAAAGGAATCTTGGATTATTTTTTCAGGATACACAATCCGACGACACTAGATCGACAAGGGAATGATATTGGATCCAGCTATCGCTCCGCGATATTCTTTCAAAATGAAGAAGAAAAGGTTGCGGCAGAACAAATCATTAAAATCGTGGAAGACTCCAAAAAATGGGATGGTAATGTGGTCACTACCTTAGAACCCTTTACTGTTTTTTGGCCAGCAGAGCCTGAGCATCAAGACTATTTAGTGCGAATTCCGAACGGCTACACATGTCATTTTGAAAGATTTGAAGAAAGTTTTTTGTAGGCCAGTGACGAAAATTTGGGGTATGGTTTGATAATGAATGGTATGGCTGGTTGTGTGGTATGGATTATCAGCTTCAACAAAGGACTATGGTTCCAACCACAAAATCGTTTATAGGTATTATTTTGTCTAAAATAAGTTGTTTATTAAGGTATGAAATTACAGTACACCAGTATTAAGGATGAAAGTGCACTTACCCTCACCAACTTTAATTGCGGACCGTCGCAACAGTTGTTAAAAGATAAAAACCTCTATAAAATCTTATGGAGTAATGGTCATGAGGTCGATATCATAGTTGACGGCTATCGATTGACCTTGAAACACAATCAAATCGTTTTTTGTACGCCTTTGAACGTTTTAGAGATTCCACGAGATTCTAAGATGTTGGCCCTTGTGTTTAATCGAGAATTTTACTGTATTCGAGACCACGATGCCGAGGTATCTTGCAATGGGTTTTTGTTTTTTGGATCATCCCTACCGCCCGTGATTACGCTAAGTGATAAAGAGGCAAAAAGCTTTGAGGCCATGTTCTTGATGATTCAAGAAGAATTTGAGACCAAAGACCATATTCAAGGTGAAATGCTTCGGGTACTGTTAAAAAGAATGCTTATAAAGGCTAGTAGGTTGGCGCAAAAAGATTTTCCCGAACCTGAAATTCCCAAACCCCAATTGGATATGGTGCGTCAATACCATGTTTTGGTTGAGCAACATTTTCGTGAAAAACATGCCGTGGCCCAGTATGCGGAATTGTTGTTCAAATCACCTAAGACCTTGAGTAACCTGTTCAAAAAAACCGGTGACAAATCTCCCTTGAAGATTATCAATGAACGAATCGTACTTGAGGCAAAACGGCTATTGTTTTATTCCGATAAGACCGCTGAGGAAATAGGATACGAATTGGGGTTCAATGAACCCACCCATTTTTCAAAATTTTTCAAAAATCAGGTTGGGCATCCACCCGCAACGTTTAAGAAGAATTTTCAAGAGACCCTGATGTAACCGAAAATAATAGGCCCATCATACATATGACAGGCCTATTGAGAAGTTTGGGTAACTCTTTATAAAGCAAGTTCTACTTCCAATTCAGGTGCCACAGGAAAATCTACTGGAATTTTAGTGGTGTTGTTGATATAATTCGATATGGTCTTGTCGCCGACCAAAGTGATGGTATCAATAAGATTTTCTTTGGTCCAGCCCGCTTCAAAGAAATTTTCGAGAACGTCGGCATCAGTATTGCCACGATTTTCGGTAATGTTTCTGGCCAGTCTTGCAAGTGCATCGAGTTTTGTGTCAAATGAGGCACGCCCGGCCCTTAATTGTAATATTTGATCATCGTCAAAGCCGTTCATCTTACCGATAGCCGTATGGGCCGAAAGGCAGTATTCGCAATTATTGACCTGACTCACGGCAAGGTTGACCACTTCTTTTTCCTTCGCTTTCAACGAGGTTTTTGCGTTTGCGAAATCCAGGTAGTTTTTTAAAGCGTTTTCTGAATGCGCATAGGTTGCAAAAAGGTTAGGGACAAATCCCACTGCTTTTTTAAGGTTGTCAAATATGACTTGATTGTTCGTGCTTACTTCTTCCCTTGTGGGTACATTGAATGTGCTCATAATATTTTATTTTTTAAATTAATAATTAGTAAAGGGTATAAATGGCTTTTCAGCATCACAGTGATAGTCTAAATTGGTACTATTGTTACAGTCAATAGTATTGAGGGTAATAGGGGTGACTGTCTTTTCTGATGTTCTGACCAAGTTCACTAAGGCTTTATAAATTGTTTTCATAATATTTTGATTTTAATTATATGACAAAGATGCGCTAGTAATTGCCCTGTAATACTATAGGTTCTTCCTTATCGATTGAAGATTTTTCCCTTTGTTCGATTTTCAACAGGTATAAAAGGGTATTCGTAGGTCTAAAGGGCTCGTTAATTTGGTTCAACGGCGTTGAGAGGGGGTTAGGTTGAAGAATGTTAATACCTATATTAAAACAAAAAACCCAATGTCATTGACATTGGGTTTTGTTTTCAATAGTTGATCTGTACTTTAAAATTGAATGGTTCTTAAACCAGGTGTGCCAAATTGCGATATATAGAGAATGCGTCGTTCATCATCTGCCGCAATTCCATTGGGATTTGAGAATGTGGCCACATTCAATTCGCCGTCTTGGTTGCCACGTTCCCCCGTACCTGCAAATATTTCTGAAGTACCATCAAACGAAACCTTAAAAATAAAATTATCATTGATGCCCGTAGCATAGATGTTGTCTTCAAAAATGGTCATATATCCAATGCCGAATCCTTGGGTTACATTTGGTATGGTGGTAATCAATGAAACCTCACCTGAAGTATCAATGCTCAAAATATCAGCGGTAGCAAAATTTGCGGTGACGATATTGCCTTGACTATCTATGTCTATTCCCACACAACCTGCCAATTTATCAGCAGTTGCAAATACGGAAACCGTTCCATCGGGAGTGATTTTATTTATTACGGGTAAGGCAAAGTTTGCGGCATAAATGTTATCATTGGCATCAATGGTCAAACCTGATGGCCAACCATCTATTTCAGCAACTGCTGAAGTGGTGCCATCTGGTGTTACCTTGAGAAGCACCCCAGAAACCAAATCGTTATTGTTTTCATTGGTAAAATAAAAGTTTCCGTTGCTATCCATTACACCTCCCATTGGCGCTTCGACACCTGAGGCCTTTTCAGAAATAGCACCTGAAGGTGTTATTTGAAAAACCTGGGTTCCGTTGTATTTGTTCAAAGCTTGGTCAAAAACACCGAAATTGGAAGCAAAGATCGTTCCGTCAGAACCAACGAAAAGACCATCATTTGCAGGAAAATCAGAACCAATAAGAGTAGCGGCCTCTAACTTGTTGACGAGCTGAAATACTGAAGATGGATTTGACAGTACATAAACGGTTTCGTTATCAAACGTACCCACAGTGAGTACATACGCCACATAATCTTGGTCCGCCACAATGGGTTCTCCCTCAAAGTCGAGCTGACTTTCCGCTAAGTTGATTTGTAGGGCAGAAGCGCTACTCTCTAATTGTAAAAAACTATTTGCCGATAATGCACTCGCACTCTCTTCATTTACTAAGGCAATGTTTTCACTGAGAACATAAAATACCCTGTATGCCGTAATATTACTGGTGATGCCACCATTAAAATTAACGACTATATCACTTGCATTTTTGGTGTTGCTTACATCAACGGCATTGGTGATTGTGGCCCTGAATGCCTCTGGCACGAAAACTGGGGTAATCGTCAAGGTTGCATCGTCATCGTCTTCACATGAAAATGAGAGTGAAGCAGTCATTAACAGTAGAATTGAAAATAGCAATACTGTTCTTTTTCGTGTTTTGATCATCTGTTTAAGTTTTAAGATTATTGTGGTAAAACTATAGTTGAGGCAACTTGAAATCGACGCAATGGGTACAAATGGACATTTTTGTGCCCATAAGAAGTGTTTGTGATTTAAAATCTTCGTTTGGTCTCGATAATTTGAAAAAATGGTCTTAAGCCTGAGAAAAGTGTTGCTGCCTAATAATAGGATATCAAACCAAAATAATTTTTGGTCTAAGATGAATTATCCCAAATCCATGATGAATTGAATTTGGTATGCTTTAAAAGTTGCTTACCTGTTTCACCATGGTACACTTAAAATGGAATTGTAAAATCATCCGTACTTGCCTACGTGTTAATGAACAGTAAAATGTCCAATAGTATTTTCCCGAAAGGTTTCAAGATAAACGAGTGGTAAGGGTTACGATAAAAGGCATCATTCTAAAGTGAAGAAAATCAGGTATTTTCAGAATTTAATAGTACATTTAGAAACTACTGTATTTGCCAAAAAGTAAACTATGGCTCACAACGGTTTTCATTTAAATAGACGTATCACTTTATGTGGTATACTGTTTCTCGCCTTGGTAGTAAGTGTTCGTCCGCAAAAAAAAACCACTGAAAGGGATAGCCTGAAAAGACTATTGATAGCGAAAACCCCTGATTCCATGCGTTTGGCCACTATGGTGGCGCTCAGTTTGACCTACTATCCTAATCAAATGGACAGTTTTGATTTGAATATCAAAAAAATAAAAGCGTTTGGTAAAAAAACGGGAAACGCACAGGCCCAAGCAGAAGCATTACACCTATTGGGTATAGCCCACAGAAAAAACAAAGAATACCCCGAGGCCATTCAAAAAGACAGCATGGCGCTTAAAATTTTTGAAGAATCAGGAAACCTCCAAAAGCAAATGGAGGTCAAAAAATCGATGGGGGCCACGTATTCCTTTTCCCGGGCCCATAAAAATGCATTGACATGCTATAAAAATGCCCTGGAACTTGCCAAGGGCTTGAATGATCATGAAAACATCGTCAATATTTCTATAAATATGGCGATTGTATATACTGCTTTGACCCGATATGAAAATGCCTTGGACATTGTATTGCAACAAACCGCATTAGTGGAACAGGGACTGATAACACCAAAATTCCAAATTAAATATCACAGCATTCTGGGTAGTATATATAGCAGAATAGAAGAGAATGGGAAGTCATTGGCCTACTTTAAGAAAGCTTATGCGTTAAGTGTACCTACGGAGTATTATGATGATCAGATAGTGGCCCTGTCCAATCTATCTTACTTATATGACAAGGAGAATGATTATACGAGGGCAAAAGAAAGTATTTATAAAGCCTTGGATATCATAGAGCAGCGCGACTTAGAGAAACGCAAACCCGCGATATTGGGTATGATAAGTTCGTTGCATATGGAACGGGGCGAGTATGAAAAATCATCATACTATTTGTCTGAATCCCTTGCAATAGCCGAGAAAAAGAAAGATACCTTTGCCATGGCCAATGTATATTGTAGTCTGGGCAAGTCGTATGTAAAGGGAAAGGCCTTTACCAAGGGAAAGGCGGATTTGGAAAGGGCTAAACTGCTTTTTTCTGCCCTCGCAATGAATCAAGAAGGATTCAATATCCGTTCAGAAATCTTTAAATCACTTTCTTTGATAGACTCGGCCCTTGGTGACGCCACCTCAAGCCTTAATTATTATAAGAAGTACATTGCTTTTCGAGATAGCCTCAAGATCAAGGAGCAAAAGCAGCATATGGAAGAAATGGAGCTTGCCCATGAGAGTGATAAGAAGGATCGAGAGATAGAGCTTCTTTCCGCCGAGAACGAGGTACAGCACCTTAAGGCAGACCAAGAAAGAAACGTTCGAGCGGGCCTTATCATTGGGGGTCTTTTGGTATTATTGCTCTTAGGGGTTACCTACAGTAGGTATCGTACAAAGAACAGGGCTATCGCGACCATCGAGGATCAAAAAAGGGCCATCGAGGGCAAAAGCCATGAGAACGAGATGTTGATCAAAGAGATACACCACCGGGTGAAGAATAACCTGCAAATTATTTCAAGCCTTTTAAGCGCCCATTCAAGTTCTACAGGATACGACGACAAGGTTGACCGCATTATTATGGAGAGCCAGAACAGGATCCGTTCGATGGCACTTATACACCAAAGCCTTTACGCCTCGAACAATTTTTCAAAAGTAGACACCACGAGCTACTTCAACGATTTGATTGAAAACTTGGGGGAATCATATGCACACACGCACAAACATGTGCGTTTTGAATCCGATATACAGGCCGGCGAGATTAAGATGGATCTAGCGGTGCCTTTGGGTCTTATTATAAATGAATTGACTACCAATGCATTCAAATATGCATTCAAGGGATCAAGAATGGATTCGGTGATATCGATTGGGTTCCGTATGACCGCAGATGGGGAATCTTTCGAGCTAGAGGTGTCAGATAACGGCCAAGGGTTGCCCGATGGCTTTGACATGGAGACAACGGAGTCTTTCGGCCTTCAAATGGTAAGGGGGTTGGTCGAACAGTTAAAAGGGAACATTGTGATTGCCGACACGGAAGGGCATGGAACACGTTTCGAGATACTAATAAGCTATCGCGAGGCAGCGTAATGAAACAAGTATGATGAAACAGTGCCATTTTTTGGAAAATAGAAGCATAAAGTTCTTGACAATGCTATTTTTACTCTTTACGCTTACTACCCAAGTACGATCACAAATGACCACGAGGGATAGTCTGAAATCGGTATTGGCCGGTGACCTTGTGGATTCTGTGCGTATCAATGCCATTATCTTACTGGGTAAGACCTATTATCCTAAACAAATGGATAGCTTTTTATACCATGGCAATGCGTTGCTGGACTTTGGGGAAAAGACCCGAAGTAAAAAAGCAAAAGCCGAGGCACTACATTTATTCGCACTTGCCGATCGTAAGCAAAAAGCGTATCGGAATGCCGTCAAAAACGATAGTAGTGCATTGCACATCTTCAAAGATATCAACGATACGATGGGTCATTCCAGAATGCTAAAATCCATTGCCAAAACCTACGATACTGAAAAGGATTATGATAAATCGGCTGCATATTATGCCAAAGCCCTAGACCTTGCAAAAAGCCTACCTGACCCGAACTGGGCCCTAAAAATTGCGATAGACCATGGTATCGTACTAAGTAAATTAAGCAAATTTGATGAGGCTTTTAAAACATTGACAACAGAGTCTGAGCTTGTTAAAAGAGATGATATCGATTTAGAGTTAAAAATACGCTATCACACGGTTTTAATGGTCTTACATCGGTATCTGAATGAGAATACAAAGGCTATTTTCTATGCTGAAAAGGCTTATCAATTTAGCAAGGCATCAAAATTTCATGACAATCATTTGACCCTGATAATCAACCTATGGGATCTCTATCGTTTGGAAGGGGATTCAAAGACATCGCAGAAATATGGGGAAGAGGCCATAGCTTTCTTTGAAAAGCATCCTATTGAACGTTTAGAATACCATATAAATTATAATGGTGCCCGAATGTTCGTGGAAAAAAGGGAGTACGATAAGGCGGAAATATTTTATCTTAAAAATCTGAGCCTTGTAAAAGCGAAAAAAGATTCCACATCCGTTGCCCAGGCATACACAGATCTTGGGGAGTTCTATGTTGAGATCAATCAATATGCCAAAGGTAGAAGGGCTTTGAAGAATGCCGAATCGTTGTTGCAAAATGTACTGTTGGATACTCAGGGCATGGTGATGCGCTATCAAATCTATGAGTATCTCTCGTCTGTAGACTCGGCCCTAGGAGACCCTACCTCAAGCCTTTACCATTACAAGAGGTATGTTGCCTTTAGGGATAGTCTGAAGATAAAGGAGCAAAAGCAGCACATGGTAGAGATGGAACTGGCCTACGAGAGCGATAAGAAAGATAGGGAGATACGGTTGCTCTCTACCAAGAACGAGGTACAGCGGTTAAAGGCCGGCCAAGACCGTAACCTTCGAATAGGCCTTATCATCGGTGGGGCATTGGCCCTTCTTCTGCTGGGGGTCACCTACGGTAAGTACCGTACCAAGAATAGGGTTTTGACGACGATAGCCCAACAGAAAGCGGCCATCGAAGAGAAGAGCCGTGAGAACGAGATGCTGGTGCGTGAGATACACCACCGTGTGAAGAACAACCTGCAGATCACCTCGAGCCTCTTGAACGCCCATGCTCATTCCTCGAAACATGATGAAAGGGTGAACCAGATAATCCAAGAGAGCCAGAACAGGATTCGTTCGATGGCCCTGATACATCAGAACCTGTACAGTTCGAACAATTTCTCAAAAGTGGAGACCACTAGCTATTTCAATAACCTTGTCGAAAACTTCAGGCAGTCTTATGCGCGGGCGCATAAGTATGTTCGTTTCAAATCGGAAATACAACCTGGGGAAATCAAGATGGACCTCGCCGTTCCCGTGGGACTCATGCTCAATGAATTGGTCACCAATGCCTTTAAATACGCCTTTAGGGAACCAAGGATGGATGCCACCATAACGATAGACTTCAAAATGGGCCCAGAAGGGGAGTCTTTTGACCTAAAGGTCTCCGACAATGGGTCGGGAATGCCCGATGGCTTTGATATGGATGCCTCAGGGTCGTTTGGGCTACAAATGGTCAGGGGATTGGTGGCACAGTTAAAGGGAAACATCGATTTGGAGCAAACCAACGACCAAGGTACCTGCTTCCATATTTCAGTGAATTATTCACGAGCGGCTTGAAAATACACCTAAACCTTAATTTAGCTATTTCAACTTTATAGAAAGAAATAATGCGATGAGCGACCAAGTTAGTAAGACAAAGAATAGGTATCGTATGACATTAGCAAAAAAAAGAACATTCTTAAAGTGCCTAGTGCCATTTCTTCTGTTCATAATTCCGATAGGGCTTCAGGCACAAAGCATTCCCATCGATAGTATAAAAAAGACCTTGAAGTTAAAACTTGCGGATACCGTTCGGGCGAACAACTTAGAAAAGTTAAGTGTTGCCTACACTAAAAAAAATACCGACAGTGCACTCTTTTTTGCGCAACAATTCATGGACTTGAGTACCAAAAGGAATAACGTAGATTTTAGGATTCGGGCACTTTTCCAATTTGGACGTATTTACCGTAAAGAAAAAAACTACCCCTTGGCTATTCAAAAAGATAGTCTTGCAGGGTTGCTGGCTAGAAAAATAGGGGATACCGAAAATGAGGAAAATTCACTCATGTATTTGGCCTTGTCCCATCTTGGAAATGATGATCAAAGTTTGGCTTTTGATTATTTCAATAGGGCATTATCGGTAAAGGAAAGTTATAAAAACACTAATGAACAAGTGATAGCCCATATGAAAGTGGCCAGCCAATATTTAGACTTGCAGAAGTATGATATTGCCCTAAAATTCTTGTTGCCCCTGCTTGAAAAAATGGATAATAAAGACTTGAGTGTAATCTCTAAAATTAGGCTGTATAATTGGATAGGTGGAATCTACAAGGAAATAGGTGAGCTCGAAAAATCCATTACCTTTTTTGAAAACGTAATCCATCTTAGCAGGGAAGAATCCCAATATAGGGAATTGATTATTGGGTCCCTTAATCTGGCCGGTGTTTTTAGAATATCCGGGGATAGCGAAAAAGCTTTGAAACTTGCCTTTGATGCCTTGGATGTTTCGAGGGAACAAAACCATCTTTTTGAACAAAATATATTAAAATCCATCGGTTACAGTTATTCCGAATTAAAAGAATATGATAATGCTGAAGGGTATTTTCTGCAGGCTGCGGAGTTGGTGAAGAAAGACGGAACCGTATATGATATCATCAATGCCAATTGTAGCCTTGGTGAATTTTATGTGAAAGTCGGGAAGTTCGATAAAGGAAAACGGTTATTGGAAAGAAGCAAAGAAGACTTTTCGAAATTGGACAATTTGAGAAAATCGAAAAACCTGATATCACAGATCTACAAGTCACTTTCTAAAATAGACTCCGGTAGAAATGACTATAAAAGCAGTCTGTATCATTATAAAAAGCACATAGAATTAAAGGACAGCATCGCCCTTGATGAACAAAAACAGGAAATAGCCAATCTTGAGATTGCCTATGAAAGTGATAAGAAAGACAGGGAGATACGGTTGCTCTCTACCAAGAACGAGGTACAGCGGTTAAAGGCCGGTCAAGACCGTAACCTTCGAATAGGCCTTGCCATAGGCGGGGCACTGGCCCTTCTTCTGTTGGGGGTCACTTACAGTAAGTACCGTGCCAAGAAAAGGGCGTTGACCACAATAGCCGAACAGAAAACGGCCATCGAGGAAAAGAGCCGCGAGAACGAGATGCTGGTGCGTGAGATCCACCACCGTGTGAAGAATAACCTGCAGATCACCTCGAGCCTCTTGAACGCCCATGCACATTCCTCGAAACATGATGCAAGGGTAGACGAGATAATTCAAGAGAGCCAGAACAGGATCCGTTCCATGGCCTTGATACATCAGAACCTGTACAGTTCGAACAATTTCTCAAAAGTGGAGACCACCAATTATTTCAACGACCTTATCGATAATTTGAGGGAATCTTATGTAGATGAACATAAGAACGTTCGTTTTGAATCTGATATACAACCAGGGGAGATCAAGATGGACCTCGCCGTTCCCGTGGGACTCATGCTCAATGAATTGGTCACCAATGCCTTCAAATACGCCTTTAGGGAACCAAGGGTGGATGCCACCATAACGATAGATTTCAAAATGGGGCAAGAAGGGAAGTCCTTTGACCTTAAGGTCTCCGACAATGGGTCGGGAATGCCCGATGGCTTTGATATGGATGCCTCAGGGTCGTTTGGGCTACAAATGGTCAGGGGATTGGTAGTACAATTGAAGGGAAATATTGTTTTGGAACAAACCAATGGTCAAGGCACCTGCTTCCATATTTCAGTGAATTATCCACGAGCAGCTTAATTTGGGTATCTCCATGAGACCATATCGAACCATTTGATCAAGGATTTATTTTACTGTATTTGGCCAGATACTTTCGTTTATATAGTATACAAGGAAATTGGTAATCATTACCTATTGTTAGGTGATTTATAAAGAAAACCCAATTGAAAAAATCCATTAATTTGATGCTAATTCTTCTTTAGGTCTGTCAGGTCTGTCAGGTCTGTTATTGACTTCCATTCCCAACTCAGGAATCACCAATAGTGGCATTTGGGTGTGGAATGCGGTGCGTTTTACGATTGGTTCACGCGTCATACGCTCCATGTAACTATGTTGATAGTTCAGCATGGCCAACAAATGGATGTCCAATTCTTGTGAGAACACCTCTAGGGTATGGGATACCGAATTTAGTTCTGATACGGTATGCACGTAGTGTTCGACATCCGCAAAATATTTTCGTAGCATGTTTAAATTAAACTGTTGCAATTCCGTCAAAGCTTTGATCTCATACTGCACGTGTACTATTCGTATTGTAGCATTAAAAGAATGCGCGAGTTCTATCAAAGGAATAAGTTCAGAGATGGTGTAAAACCTATTGAAATCCGTAGCGAACGCAATCTCTGAGGGTGATGAGAACCTAAAATTTTGGGGAATTGCCAAAACAGGACACTTCTTGGTACTCTTGACAATGCGAACCGTATTGCTTCCCATGAACACTTCGTCCATGCCCGATGCACCTTTGGTTCCGGTAACGATTAGGTCAATACAAGACTCAGATACGACATCCTTTACTTCTTCTACCAATAAATTGAATGATGATATGGTTTCGAAGGTATGCTTTTGATTATTAAAGTCTTTTTGAATTTTGACAACTGTTTTTTGTAATCCTTGTTCTGACGAAGTTTGCAGCGCATCTTCAATACGGACCCCATTGACCATAGGGGCCATAAAGCGGCTGCTAGGGATGACGGGCGTATAAGTGTTCAGTAAAAAGAACTTACAATCTTCATTGCGAAAAAGTTGCATGGCATAATGAATGGCGTTCCATGCATTTTCTGAAAAGTCTGTGGGTATTAAGATACGTTTCATCCCAAATTAATTTAAAGATGGAATAAAATTAGGGTCGCCCCAATAGCAATACTATGATAATTATCAGGTTTTGAGAAGGAACAACGTTAAAATCCCTGGGCCAGGTCTTTGAGTTTTCGTTCATCTTTGATTCCAATTTGTTTTCCCGAAGTATGGATGAGCCCCTTTTTCTTGAACTCTGAAATAATTCGAATCGCTGATTCGGTTGCCGTTCCTACCACATTGGCGATATCTTCACGCGATAGGGTCAACGCCAGAAACCCTTCATTATTTTCCCCGAAATTATTTTTCAGATACAAAAAAGCTTCGGCAATACGTTGCTTGACCGTTTTTTGCGACATGTTTACAATAACATCATCGGCCTCTTTGAGGTCATGTGCCATATGGCGTAATACTTCCATAGTGAAATTTGGATTTTTTTGAAGTGTAGTGGCAATACTGTCTTTAGGGATAAAACAAACCTCCATATCACTGACGGCCACTGCCGAAAGGTTGGAAGTTTCTTCAGCAATGACGGCACGTTGTCCCATGACCTCACCCCTAGTGGCCAATTTTACGATTTGGTCCTTTCCATTTGGACTTAATTTTGATAATTTGGAAACACCGTTACGAACACAATAAACACCGTTTAGTTTGTCACCTTCTTCAAAAAGTGGTTCCCCCTTTTTGACGGTTTTGGTCGTTTTTGAATCAGAAACCCTTTTCAATTCTTCTTTGCTCATTGCCCTTAATGAGTTGAATTGACGAACGATGCAGTTTTCACACCTAGTATTTTCCATAAAACAAGTATTACCTGACTATGTAAATTTAAGATTTAAACAATAGTAAAAAGCTGTAATTTTTTAGGTATTCAGTTAATCTTTTTAAGTTCTGATTTTGATATAATATAGATTTCCCGTTTTACGATTTTAATCAACTTTTTAGTCCTGAAATATTTTAAAAGATTGATAATGTATTCTGATGAGGTTCCTAAAACTGCTGCCATATCTTCCCGTCTGATCCTGAGAAGTAGTTTGCCCTCAGAATTGATTCCAAACTTTTCACCTAAATAAAGTAAAAGGCTTGCTAGCCTGCTTTTAATGCTTTTGCATGAGTAAAAGATGGAACGCGTATACTCGTTTGTGTTCATGTCGTCAACAAAGGCCTTCATGAGGTCATTGCAAAAAACGGTATTGGTCTTTAGGTTTTTGACGACCTCATTTTTATCGATACAGCATAATAGCGTGTTTGTTAGTGCCGTAGCTGATACTTTAGCCCCATTATTGGTGATTAAAGACCTTTTTCCCATAACTTCACCTTCGCCTAAAAATCGCAGGATTTGTTCTTGTCCACCATGATTTATGGTACTGAATTTACAAGCGCCCTTACGAATACAGTACAATTTTTTAAGTTGTTGGTTTTCTTCAAAAATAATAGCTCCTTTAGGTATTGAAATTGCTTCTGAACCTTTGAGCATTTGTGTTCTTGAAGCCTCATCCAATGACCTAAAATCTTTAAGTTGGCGTACTTTAAGTTCGGTACATTTAGTCATGGTATTCAAATTCATATCGTTGTGTTACAAAGGTATTGGAACACCATTTTTCAAAAGCTGACATATGTCATGTTTTGGGTAAGGTCGATACATGATCTTTGTTATCGGTATGAAGCAAATGTCAGTAGATAAAGCATGTTATCATTGCGGTGATGCTTGTTCAGGTAATACAGTACTTTTTGCAGAAAAAGAGTTCTGTTGTAATGGTTGTAAAACGGTCTATGAGATTTTTACCACCAACGACCTTTCTTACTACTACGATATTGAGAAGGCAGCAGGAAAAACACCAGAAGAAAATTTAGACAAGTTTGACTACCTCGAGAACGCTGCCATTGTTTCAAAACTTCTAGAGTTTGATGAAGAAGGTGTTCAAGTGGTACACTTGAATATCCCACATATTCATTGCAGTTCATGTATTTGGGTGCTTGAGAATTTAAAAAGGTTGCATCAAGATGTAAAGAGTTCGCAGGTTGATTTTCCCAAGAAAAAAGTACGGATCACGTATTCAAGTAAAAACTTGTCGTTAAAAGAACTCGTGGTATTATTGGCTAGAATTGGTTACGAGCCCCATATATCTTTAGAAGACTATTCTAAAAAGAATAATGCGGTCAACCGCGGTTTGATATATAAATTGGGGGTAGCGGGTTTCGCCTTTGGCAATGTAATGTTGTTTTCGTTTCCCGAATATTTTGAGGTTGAGGAGTTCTGGTTAGAGCAGTATAAGCATGTGTTTCGATGGTTAATGTTTGCCTTTTCATTACCCGTCGTCTTTTATGCTGCCCGTGATTATTTTATAATGGCCTATAAAGTATTACGCTCTAGATTACTCAATATTGATGTGCCCATTGCTTTGGGTATATTGACCTTATTCCTGCGTAGCACTGTTGATATCCTCTTTGATTTGGGTTCCGGTTTTTTTGATAGCCTGACAGGTTTGGTGTTCTTTTTGTTGGTAGGGCGCTTTTTTCAACAAAAGACTTACGGATTCCTTTCATTTGAACGAGATTTCAAATCTTATTTCCCCATTGCGGTGACGAAACTGAATGGTGACAAAGAAGAAGATAGCATTCAGGTTTATGAGGTAAAGGCAGGTGATCGATTGTTGATTCGTAATCAAGAAATACTACCCGTTGATAGCGTCTTAATTTCTGGTAGTGCCCAAATCGATTACAGTTTCGTGACCGGTGAATCACAGGTAGTTTTTAAATCCTCTGGTGATAAACTCTTTGCAGGGGGCAAACAAAAGGGTGGTGTGCTCGAAGTAGAGGCCTTAAAATCGGTATCACAAAGTTACCTTACCCAACTGTGGAGCAATGCCGCATTTTCAAAAAATAAGGTATCCCAATTTCAAACCATTACCGACCGTATTGGTAAGCGGTTCACCATAGCGGTGTTGACGATAGCCTTTTTGGCGGCGGCCTTTTGGTTGGTAGTGGATGCCAGTAAGGCGATGAACGTTTTTACGGCGGTTTTGATTATTGCATGCCCCTGTGCCATTGCCTTGGCGGCACCTTTCACCTTGGGGAACATACTGCGCATTTTTGGTAAACATCAATTTTACTTAAAGGATACGAATACGATAGAGCGATTGGCTCAGGTTGAGATGGCCCTTTTCGATAAAACAGGCACCCTGACCTCTGCCACTGAAAACACCATTTTTTATGAAGGTATGGAATTGACCGAGCAAGAAGTGTCATTGCTCAAGAATACCCTGCGGGCATCTAACCATCCGTTGAGTCGCTCTTTGTATGGTATTTTAAAAAGCCAAGAGATTGAAACCTTGGACGCTTTTGAAGAAGAGACGGGCAAAGGGGTGCAGGGCCGTGTAGATGAACATTCGATAAAGGCTGGTTCTGCGAATTTTATTGGGCAAAAGGTTGATTCACGTTCCTTGGATACTTCGGTCCATGTAAGTGCTGATGACAACTATAAGGGGCGATTTGTTTTCAAGAACAAATATCGCGATGGCGTATCCAAATTGTTTGAACAAATGGCAGGGGGTTATACACTTGCAGTGATATCTGGCGATAACGAAGGGGAAAAAAACACTTTGGAAGAATTGGTGCCGTTCGGTACCCCACTGTTGTTCAATCAAAAACCTGAAGACAAACTTTATTTTGTCAAAGAGCTCCAATCAAAAAATAAGGTGCTCATGGTAGGTGATGGACTGAACGATGCGGGAGCTTTGGCGCAAAGCGATGTGGGTATCGCCATTTCTGAGAATATCAACGTGTTCTCCCCAGCCTGTGACGCCATTTTAGATGCTTCAAAACTGACCCAACTCGGCAATTTTCTAAAGCTGTCGAAGCAATCGATAAAGGTAATCAAGATCAGTTTTTTACTATCACTATGTTACAATGTCATCGGTTTGTATTTCGCGGTAACAGGGCAGTTAAAACCCGTGATTGCGGCAATTTTGATGCCATTGAGTTCTATAAGCATAGTCGTTTTTACAACGCTCGCGAGTAATTATTTGGGTAGAAAATTGAGAAGTCAAAAAGAGAGATAAAGAATAGGATCAGCAATACAATGATATTATGTGTGACCATAGGTTTGGTATATGTATGGTTTGGTGCTTTAAAGTTTTTTCCAGGTTTGAGTCCGGCAGAAGAACTGGCCAAGAATACCATTGACCAGCTTACTTTTGGCGTGGTTACCAATCAATTGGCCCTAGTATTACTGGCCATTTTAGAGGTAGGTATAGGGCTGTCATTGATTTTTAATATGTATCGAAAACAAGTAGTGCTCATTGCACTTGCCCATATGGTCTGTACGTTTTCGCCCTTGCTTTTTTTTCCTGCACAATCATTTGAAATGGCCCCACTGGTGCCCACATTATTGGGTCAGTACATTGGCAAAAATATCATTATTGTGGGTGCTTTGGTCATCCTTTTTAGAGAGAACAGAAAAAAAATGAATTATAGATAAAAGCTGATAAATGTCATTTTTTGTGCTATATCATCGATTTAAATTTACCCTCAAATTCAGGTAGGTATGAGTGTAATCTATGTGTTACTGGCCATCAGTATATGTGTTGCTTTGGTCTTTTTTGTCGCTTTTGTGCTTTCAGTAAAGAAAGGACAATACGACGATGCGTATACCCCTTCGGTACGAATGCTCTTTGAAGATGAGCTTGTAGAGACCACATCAGAAAAAAACAACCAAAGTAAAAGTCAAACTAAATAATTATGGAAGTACAGCAATTTCAATACGATAACAAAATCGTACAAAAGTTTCTTTATGCCACTATGCTTTGGGGCGTTGTAGGGATGGTGGTTGGGCTATTGTTGGCCTTTATGTTTCTGTTTCCGAACTTGACCGATGGTATCTCATGGTTGAGTTTTGGGCGTTTGCGACCACTACATACCAATGCCGTTATTTTCGCTTTCGTAGGTAATGCCATTTTTGCAGGTGTTTACTACTCGTTACAGCGATTGTTGAAAGCAAGAATGTTCAACGATGTTTTGAGTAACATCAATTTCTGGGGTTGGCAGCTGATTATTGTGGCCGCGGCAATAACATTGCCTTTGGGTTACACCACCTCAAAAGAATACGCCGAATTGGAATGGCCCATTGATATTGCTATTGCCCTTGTTTGGGTGGTCTTCGGGTGGAATATGATCGGTACGATTTTAAAAAGACGCCAACGTCACTTATATGTTGCCATTTGGTTTTACTTGGCGACTTTCGTGACCGTTGCCGTACTTCATATTTTTAATAGTTTGGAGCTGCCCGTTGCAGCATTAAAAAGTTACTCGGTCTATGCCGGGGTGCAAGATGCCCTAGTGCAGTGGTGGTATGGTCATAATGCGGTAGCATTTTTCTTGACGACGCCATTTTTAGGCTTGATGTACTATTTTGTACCCAAAGCCGCAAATCGCCCGGTATACTCGTACCGACTGTCGATAGTTCACTTCTGGTCTTTGATTTTTATTTATATCTGGGCGGGTCCGCATCACCTATTGTATTCTTCGCTGCCAGACTGGGCACAGAATCTTGGGGTTGTGTTCTCTATCATGTTGATTGCACCCTCGTGGGGTGGTATGATCAATGGATTATTGACTTTGAGAGGGGTGTGGGACAAAGTTCGTTCTGATGCAACTTTGAAATTTATGGTAGTGGCCATTACCGGTTACGGTATGGCAACCTTTGAAGGGCCGATGCTATCGCTCAAAAATGTAAATGCCATTGCCCACTTTAGTGACTGGATCATTGCCCACGTTCATGTTGGCGCCTTGGCATGGAACGGCTTCTTGACCTTTGGTATGATTTATTACCTCGTACCGAAAATGTGGAAGACCACTTTATACTCCAAAGGATTGGCCAACCTGCATTTCTGGATAGGTACTTTGGGAATCATTTTATATGCATTGCCCATGTATGTTGCTGGATTTACACAGGCATTGATGTGGAAAGAGTTCAACCCTGATGGAACGTTGGTATATGGTAACTTTTTAGAGACTGTACAACAAATCATCCCGATGTACTGGATGCGGGCTATCGGTGGTAGTCTTTATATTGTCGGGATGTTGATTATGGTCTATAACGTGATCGTAACCATAAGAAAAGGTAGTGCCGTTCAAGATGAATTGGCAGAGGCACCCGCCTTGACACAGGTCTCAAAAAGAAGGGTCGCTGGCGAAACCTTCCATACCTGGCTAGAAAGAAAACCGGTACAGTTAACAGTATTGGCTACGGTTGCTATTTTGATAGGTGGTATTATACAGATAGTGCCCACTATTTTGGTGAAATCGAATATACCGACCATTACCAGTGTCAAACCATATACTCCACTTGAACTGGAAGGGCGCGATCTCTATATCCGAGAAGGTTGTGTGGGTTGTCACTCCCAAATGATTCGTCCGTTCAGAAGTGAAGTAGAGCGGTATGGCGAGTATGCCAAAGCGGGTGAGTTCGTGTATGATCATCCATTCTTATGGGGCAGTAAGCGAACCGGCCCTGACCTGCTTCGTATTGGGAGCAAATATTCCGATAACTGGCACCTGAATCATATGTACGATCCACAGAGCACATCTTCGGGGTCTATAATGCCAGCGTACCAATGGCTGGTCAAAAATGTACATGACCGCAGCAATGTTGAAAGCAAAATGCAGGCGATGGTAAGCTTGGGTGTACCCTATACTGATGAAGATATTTCAAATGCACAACAAGCCATGGCACAACAGGCCGAGCAGATTGAAAAGAACTTGTACAGCGATCCCGAGTTTGCGAAAACATACGAGGCCGATAAAAAGTATGCACAAGAAAATGGTGGGGAATTTGTTGAAATGCGTGACCGTGAAATCGTTTCGCTGATTGCATACTTGCAACGATTGGGTACTGATATTAAAGTAAAAGATTCAGATGGTTTGCTGTCTGATAATAGAAGTGAGAATTGAGATATTAGACAAGGGGCAAGTTAATATACAAAGCTTCTTGATAAAATTTTTAATAAAACAGTAAACCGTAAAGAACTTAGTCTAACATCTGATATCTAAGAGCGTAGCGGTCTAAAATCTATAAAACGATGTTGAAATTTGTTAAAAACCATATGGAAAGTATCGATGGAATAGCAACCTATCCCATGATATCACTATTGCTATTCTTCGTGTTCTTTGCCCTGCTTTTTTGGTGGGTGTTCACGGCTAGTAAATCACATATAAAAGAAATGGGCGAATTGCCTTTAGATAACGACAACCAATAAAATAACTAAGACTATGTTTACTAAAGCACCATGGTGGATTCGTATCCCAGTATTGTTCTTCTTGGTCTACGGACTTATGGAATACTTCATTGATTCAGGGGTACAGCCCGCAATCATCAAATACCCAATGACTCAAGTCTTTATGTTACTCGTGTTGTTGTTATTGATTGCTATTGAATTGATTTTAAATGCCATAGAAACGGTAATGTTCAAAATCCTCTCACCAGAGGCGCAAGAACGTTATCTGGCAGAGAAAAACAAAAAGTCAGAATGGAAATGGGGCAAGGCCATGTATGCTAAATTGACCCGTACCAAAAAAATTGAAGAAGAAGGAGAGATAATTCTAGACCATAATTATGATGGCATACGTGAATTGGATAACGTACTGCCACCATGGTGGGTTTATATGTTCTATGCCACCATCCTTTTTGGGTTGGTGTATTTGGTCCGTTTTCATATCACTGATGACTATACCCAGGCTGAGGAATACGACCAACAGGTCGCTGAGGCCAAAATAGCCATCGAAGAATATAAAAAGACTGCAAAGAACTTGGTAGACGTCAATACGGTAGAACTGCTGACCGACGTTTCTGATCTAAATGCCGGTAAGGCCATTTTCACGACCAATTGCGTGGTTTGCCATATGGCAGATGGTGGTGGCGGAATCGGACCTAACCTAACGGATGCCAACTGGATTTTGGGCGGGGGTATCAAAAATGTCTTTAATACAATTTCAGAAGGGGGTCGCGATGGTAAAGGGATGGTGGCTTGGAAACAAAGTCTAAAACCAATTGAAATGGCTCAGGTAGCAAGTTATGTATTGCAATTTCAGGGTACGACACCTGCCAATCCGAAAGCACCTGAAGGTGATGTATGGGTTGACCCCAACGCACCAGAACCGGTAGAATCAGGAGAAGAGGCTCCAGTAGAGCAGGTTTCCGATTCGACCACGGTCGTCATGAACTAAAAGCGATGTTTGGTCTGGGGTAGTCGAGACCTTATTCCTGGTATAAGATTGCAAAAGGATAAGAAGCAATGGACGAAAATTTCAGGGATTCCATAGGAACAATAAATGCAGATGGGAAGCGGGCGTGGATATTTCCTAAAAAGCCGAGCGGTCGTTTTTACGAGTACCGTAAATATGTCAGCTATGCGCTGTTGTTATTTCTTTTTGCTTCTCCTTTTATCAAAGTAAACGGACATCAATTTTTGATGTTCAATGTACTGGAACGCCGATTCAATATTTTCGGATTTCCATTTTGGCCACAAGATTTTCATTTGGTGGTCATTTCAATGATTGCAGGGGTCATCTTTGTGGCGCTTTTTACGGTGGCCTACGGACGTATTTTTTGTGGATGGATATGTCCGCAAACCATTTTTATGGAAATGGTTTTTCGAAGAATAGAATATTGGATCGATGGTGACAGGGGAGCACAAATGCGATTGGATAAATCACCTTGGAATGCAAAAAAGATTGGAAAGCGAGTTCTAAAATGGATTGTCTTTTTCATCATTTCTTTTTTGATAGCGAATGTGTTTTTGGCTTATTTGATAGGTAGCGATAAACTCGTTCAATATGTTACCGATGGGCCTTTGTCCCATTTGAATACCATAGTTACCTTATTGATTTTTACTGCCGTCTTTTACTTTGTTTTTGCATGGTTTAGGGAACAGGTCTGTATTATCGCCTGCCCTTATGGTCGCATGCAAGGGGTGTTGTTAGATAATAAATCAATAGTTGTGACCTATGACCATAAACGGGGCGAGGGCGAGAATGGACGTAAGAAGTTTAGAAAGAATGAAGACCGCGATGCTTTGGGTCATGGTGATTGTATTGATTGTTTTCAATGTGTCCATGTCTGCCCAACGGGTATCGACATCAGAAACGGCACACAATTGGAATGTGTCAATTGTACGGCATGTATTGATGAGTGTGATGATATCATGGAAAAAATCAACAAGCCCAAAGGATTGATTCGGTATGCCAGTGAAAATGAAATTACCAAAAAAGAAAAGTTCAAGTTCACGGCGCGTATGAAAGGGTATACCGCAGTATTGACCATTTTGATAGGAATCTTGATTGGAATGCTCTTTTTAAGAAATGAATTGGAGGCAAATATATTTAGGTTACCAGGGCAGTTATATGAGCGTAAGGCCAACAACATCATCAGCAATGTGTATACCTATAAATTGGTGAATAAAACCATTAAAGATGTAGAGGAGGTCAGTTTTAGATTGCTGTCCCATAAAGGGGAAATAAAAATGGTATCGCAAGATACGTTTGAAGTACCTGCTGAAGAATTGGCTGAAGGTACTTTGTTCATTGAGATCAATGCCTCGGCTTTGAACGGTGACAAAGACAAATTGAAAATTGGGGTGTATAGTGGTGACAAACTTATTGAAACCACGATTACACAGTTTTTGGCACCGAGAAGTTATAACTAAATAGCAATAAGTCAAAAGTTCTAAGTCATAAGCATGTATTTAGAGCTTTCTTAAAACTTGAAAAATGAAGATCAACTGGGGTACAAGTATCGTTTTAGCATTTATTGGCTTTATTACGTTCATACTTTATTTTGTAGTAAGAATGAGTATGGATGACCGTGCAAATCACGATTTGGTTACCGATGACTATTACAAAAAAGAGTTGGCCTATCAGGCAGAGATCGATGCCGAAAAATACGCGTCTGATAATGGTGCCGAATTGACCGTCGAAAAAACCAAAGATGGTTTGGTCGTTGTTTTTCCAGAAGATTTTAAAATAGAAGATATCACAGGTAAAGTGTCCCTATACAGACCGTCGAACAGGCATTTGGATTTTGACTTTCCTATAAGTTTGTCCAAAACACATTTGCTCATACCTGACAATCGCCTGCTAGACGGTCGCTGGGACATTGCCATTTCATGGAAGTATAAAGGCAAGGCCTTTTTACACAAAGAAAAGATGGTATACTAATTCAACAAAGGACTGTCATTCCAAGGGAGTTCACTAAAACTGAACGACCGCGGAATCCCTCAGTCCCAAAAACCAAAGTTGGCAAATGCAAATCACCGCGCTTGTTTTAGGACTTTTAGGAAGTTTACACTGCTTGGGTATGTGCGGACCGATAGCCTTTATGCTGCCACTAGATCGTACAAACGCACCAAAAAAGCTCTTTCAACTCTTTGTATACCACTTTGGCAGAATGCTTTCTTATGCTATTTTGGGTTTGCTATTCGGTTATGTAGGTAAAGGGCTGTACCTCTTTGGTATGCAACAGAAACTGTCTATCATTATAGGCGGAATCATGATTCTTTTGGTCATACTGCCAAGCAGGCACCTTAAGAAATACAGTATTACGAAACCCATTTATGGCCTTTTGGTAAAAGTAAAGTCAAGATTGGGAAAAGAACTTAAAAAGCGAACGCCCGATACCTTTTTGACTATTGGTTTTTTGAATGGATTTCTTCCGTGCGGGCTGGTCTATATGGCCCTTTTGGGGGCAGTAGCATTGGGCAACCCTTGGCTGGGCAGCTTATATATGATGTTGTTTGGTTTGGGAACCGTACCATTAATGACCTCTGCGGTATTGTTCAGTAGTCTTTTGAAAGGTGGCGCCAAACGTATGGCGCAAAAAATGATTCCGGTTTTGGTAGTGTTGATCGGCGCACTTTTTATTTTTAGGGGACTTGGATTGGGTATTCCGTATGTTTCACCAAAAGTACCTGTCAATACAGAGGTGGTATCAAGTGAATCGGAATGCCATTAGTATATTAGAGGATATAAACAGGCAAAACGTATACCGATTATGAGAATAGTAAGTGTTGAAGAAGCCGTAAAAGTGGTCAAATCAGGTGATCGTATTTTTTTTCAAGGTGCCGCAATGACCCCTAATGAACTTATTGATGGACTTTGTAATAGGCACAATGAGTTGAAACGTGTTGAAATTGTTTCAATCCATACCGAGGGTGACGCAAAATACACCCAAGAGCCCTACAACAAAACCTTTCATTTGAATTCCTGTTTTGTTGGGGGCAACGTGCGTAAATTGGTCAATACGCCTAATGGGGATTACATACCCATTTTTTTGAGTGAAATTCACTTATTGTTCAAAAGGGACATTCTGCCCATAGATGTTGCCTTTGTTCAGGTCTCACCACCAGATAAGCATGGTTTCTGCTCTTTGGGCGTTTCTGTTGATGTGGCACTTCCAGCGGTTCGAACAGCCAAAAAAATAGTGGTACAGATAAATCCGTCAGTACCAAGAACCCATGGTACCGGTATTGTACATATTGATGAGATTGAGTGTGCCATAGAAGTTGATCGCCCCATACATGAACATAATCCAGGGACAATTTCAGATATTGAGCATCGCATTGGTCAACATGTGGCTTCACTTATAGAAGATGGTGCCACTTTACAAATGGGTATCGGTAGTATCCCTGATGCCGTACTGGCGAATTTGAACAATCATAAAGATCTTGGTATCCATACTGAAATGTTTTCTGACGGGGTATTGTCGTTATTGGAGAAAGGTGTTATTACCGGAAAGGAAAAAGCTGTAAAACGAGGGAAAATTGTGAGTTGCTTTGCGGTAGGTTCGCGAAAGTTGTATGATTTCATTGACGACAACCCTATCTGCGATTTTCGTGATGCTGCCTATACCAATGATACGGCCAGAATTCGAAGAAATCCGAAAGTAACGGCCATTAACAGTGCCATAGAGATTGATTTGACCGGTCAAGTATGTGCCGATACCATTGGCAGTTATCAATTTTCCGGTGTTGGCGGCCAGATGGACTTTATTCGTGGGGCTTCGCTTTCAAATGGCGGCAAACCTATCTTTGCAATGTCTTCAACGACTAAAAAAGGAGTTTCAAAAATTGCCCCGTTCTTAAAAACAGGAGCCGGGGTGACCACAACTAGGGCCCATGTACATTATGTGGCCACGGAGTTTGGTGTGGTCAATTTGTTTGGAAAAAGCTTGCAACAAAGGGCCCAGGCACTCATTTCAATAGCCCATCCTGACCATCAAGAGACCTTGGGCAAAGCGGCATATGAACGTTTTAATGGCCGTAAATAATTTAATGTCATGCCAAGACCTAAATCAAAAGAAGAATTGTTGACTTTGGGTAAAGCCAATTATGATAAGCTGATTAGGTATATAGATTCATTTTCCAAAGAGGCTCAGATCGGCGATTTTCCTGAAGGAACCTTAAACCGAAACATTCGTGATGTTCTTGGGCATTTACACCATTGGCATCTATTAATGCTCAAATGGCATGAAATAGGTATGAAGGGTGAAAAGCCCGCAATGCCAGAAGAAGGACATACCTGGAGGACGGTCCCTGAATTGAATGCCCAAATTCAGAAGCTGTATTCCGACATCCCTTTAATTGAAATCAAAGATGAACTTCAAAAGTCATTTGATAGACTCCAAAAAGTAATTGCAATATATTCTGATGAAGAACTTTTCACAAAAAAGAAGTATAAATGGACGGGTTCAACTTCTCTTGCAGCATATTTGATTTCTGCTACGTCAAGTCATTACGATTGGGGATATAAACTCATCAAAAGAATGAAAAAAGGAGAATCTTGATAACAAGACTCCCCTTAATGGAACTCAGCTATAATACACTTTAGCTGAAGTAAATCACAATCTCAATCACCGCTGTCAATATTGAGCTAACAAATAATTGATTAAATCGGTTGTCGTCACAATACCTACAAGCTTGTCATTATCGACAACTGGCAGTGCATGAAATTCTTTCTGTGCCAAGAAGGCCGCTACTTCGTGAATCGTTGCATTAGGAGCAACGCAAATAACATCTTTGACCATAACCTGCTCAATCCTGAGCATATTATAGACCATGGTATCCACATCTTGTTCATGTTCGTCAATGGCGTCTGCAAAACTAATCCGCATTAAATCGGTATAGCTTAGCATGCCCAAGACCTCATCACCAGAGGTCACTGGTATATGTCTTATTCTATTTTTCTTAAATAGCTCTTCTGCAGTTAGCAAATCATCTTTGGTACTTAAGGTGACCACATTTTTGGTCATTATGCGTGCTATGGGGACTCGTTTTTTCATGAGTGCTAGTATTTAGGTTTCTTATCTTAAAGATACCATGGTACTGTGTCAAAGAACATGATATATGTCATTTGTTTTAAAGGTAAAAGAAAAATCATCTTGCGTTGGTTTCTAAGAAAAGCGTAACTTCAAGACGTTACTGTCTAATCAAAACCTCCAAAATGAAAAAGGATACTTCCCGCAGGTCTTTTTTGAAAAAGGCCACTATAAGTACTGCCATGCTGACGGCTACACCCTATATTTTTTCAAATTCGTACGATGAAAAAATTGTGCTTTCAAGAACGTATCAGGGTTCAACATCATATACTGCCAACGACCGTATTAATTTGGCACTGATCGGAACGGGTATTCAAGGAATCTATGATACACAATCGGCACTAAAGATTGCCGGTGTTCAATTGGTGGCGGCATGTGATTTGTATACCGGAAGATTGGAAAGGGCAAAAGAACTTTGGGGAGGGTCCATATTCGTAACAAGGGACTATCGTAAAATTTTAGAGCGTAAAGATATTGATGCCGTAATAGTGGCAACGCCCGACCATTGGCACCAAAAGATAACCGTTGAGGCACTTAAGGCTGGCAAGCACGTGTATTGTGAAAAACCCATGGTGCAAAAATTCGAAGAAGGGCAGGCCATTATCAAGGCGCAACAAAATTATGGCAAGATATGCCAAGTGGGTAGTCAGGGGATGTCATCTTTGGGCAATGAAAAGGCAAAACAATTATATGAAGAAGGGGCCATTGGCGAGATTGTGATGTTAGACATGTATAATGATCGGTACTCCGCCGAAGGGGCATGGCAATATCCGATTCCGCCTGATGCCAGTATGGATACAGTAGATTTTGATACCTTCTTGGGTAAGGCGCCAAACGTACCTTATGAGGCAAAACGCTTTTTTAGATGGCGCAATTATCAGGACTACGGCACAGGTGTCGCCGGAGATTTGTTCGTTCATGCATTTTCCACCTTGAATTACATCATCGGTTCATATGGCCCCAATAGGGCAATGACCACGGGAGGTCTTCGGTATTGGAACGATGGCCGTGACGTACCCGATGTGACCTTAACGCTATATGACTATCCAAAGACCAAAACACACGCCGCTTTTAATGCGGTTTTTCGAATCAATTTTATTGCAGGTAACGGAGGTGGTGGCGGATTCAAATTAATCGGAACAGAAGGGGAAATGGAGGTAGGCCAAAATGAGGTGAAGCTGACACGTTCCAAATTAGGGATGCTACCTAGTTCGTATTCGATGATAGCATATACCGAGGCAACACAGAAAAAAATCAGAAAAGGCTATAACCAAGAAGCGTTGGAGCCAAGAGCTTCAAGCTTGAATGTGGGTACAACGGTTTGGCAGGCGCCAAACGATTATAAAGGGGGGCATTACGACCATTTTCATAACTTTTTTAATGCCATACGAACCAAAGGAAAAGTGGTGCAAGACCCTGCTTTTGGTTTGCGGGCCGCTGGCGCAGCACTTTTGGCCAACGAAAGCTATTTTAAAAACAGACCGGTGGATTGGGATCCCTATCACATGAAATTACTTTCTTGATCGTTAAAAGAAAGCAGTTTTATAAAAGTTTTCCATAATGTCATTTCGAGTGCAGTCGAGAACTTGAACTTCTGAATCTTTAAATTATTTGATCGTGCCCAATATGACAAAAGTTTAAGAACAGTGCTTTTTTTAAAACCTCTTGAATACCAAAATAGGTATTGGTTAAATTTTGAAGGTCACCACAGGAATCTTACTATGATTGGCTATGTCTTCCCCAATACTACCCATAAAAAAGTGTGATAAGCCTTTTCTACCGTGGGTAGGTATACCTATCATGTCGGCCGCATTACTTTCAGCGTAGTTCAATATACCGGTTTCCACGTTGTAATCGTTATAGATATCGACTTCTTTTCCAAGTTGGGCAAGGTTTAAAAATTTTGAGATACGGTCATAAGCATCCGAAGTACTCAAAAATGCATCAGCAGGGGTATTGATATAGACCAACTTAAGCTCAGCATCCAATAAATCTGCAAATGCAATGGCTTTTTTAGCCGCAGGGATACTTTCTTCTTTAAAATCACTGGCAAATACAAAGCGTTCAGCCTTAAAACTATCAACTTCCCCCTTGACCACTAAAACAGGAATCTCGGCATTACGCACTACCCGCTCGGTGTTGGAGCCTATGAAAATCTCCTCTAGGCCATCTGTACCATTTGATCCCATCACAATTAAATCAGCCCCATGTTTTTTTGCAACCTCATTTACTTCACTAAAAACCTTATAGTGTTTTATTATAGAAGTAGTACTTATACCTTTTAAATAGGGTTTGTTCAAGAATTTAGATAATCTGTCTTCCGTTACTTTCAGAAGGTGCACAATATGCACTTGGGGTATATATTCGGTATTGGATATTATGGCAGGCGATAACTCTAACATGTGTAGTACAAGAAGTTCGGCGTTGCTCTTTTTGGCGAGATTGGCAGCAACTTTTAACGCAATTTCAGATTGTTTTGAGAAATCTATTGGAACGATTATACTTTTCATCTTTTTGGGATTTTGGATTAATAAAAAAAGTAGGTCATACAGTCATTGAAAATAAACGTGTTTCCGGTTTTTTTCTCTGTAGTTTTAGATCAAAGGCCATACTGATGTTTCTGATAAACGGTCTGCCTTTTTCCGTCACTCGAATGGTATTGCTGCCGACTTTGACCAAGCCATCATTTTCAAGTTCGGTAAGATTGTCTATAATATGTTGAAAATCAATAAAATTGGTTTGCCCGACCTCCCATGAGGTTTCAAATTGGCACATTAAATTTAAAATGTGCTTGCGAATTAATTTATCCTCTTTATTGAGCACGTGTCCTCGATAAACGGGAATGATGTCATGATCCACCAAATGTTGGTATTCTTCAATATTTTTAACGTTTTGGGCAAAGGCGTTCCAGCTATCGCTTATACTTGACGCCCCCAAACCTATCATCAATTGGGTTTTTGAGGCTGTGTAACCCATAAAATTACGGTGTAGTTGCCCGTTTTGACTTGCGGAAAATAAGGAGTCGCCTTCAAGGGCAAAGTGATCCATACCAATATCGTGATACCCTAAAACGGTCAAAAGCTTTTTACCGATTTCATACTGCAATTTCTTATTTTCTGCCGAAGGTAAATCTTCATCACGATAGCCTCGCTGTCCATTTCCTTTTAACCAAGGTACGTGTGCATAGCTATAGAAGGCCAATCGGTCTGGTCTAAGCTCATTGGTTTTGGCCAAGGTGTTTTTTACGTTTTCCAAGGTTTGAAAGGGTAGACCGTAAATGATATCATGGCCAATTGAGGCATACCCGATTTCCCTTGCCCATTGGGTGACATTACTCACGTTTTTAACGGGTTGTACCCTATTGATGGCTCGTTGAACGGTTTTGTTATAATCTTGTACGCCAAAACAGACCCTTCTAAACCCAACATCAAACAATGCCTGTAAATGGGCCTTGGTGGTATTGTTCGGATGTCCTTCAAAACTTAGGGTAGTGTCCACGGCCTTGTTTGCTAGGCTAAAGATTCCATTTATGAGTTTTGTGAGGTTTTCAGGGGAAAAGAACGTTGGTGTACCTCCCCCTAGATGTAATTCTTTTATGGTGGGCTTGTTTCCTAATAGGTCACGGTAAAGGGCCCATTCTTTAAGTACAGCAATAATATAGGGCGTTTCGACCTCATGTCTTTTGGTAATGCGTTTATGGCAACCGCAAAAAGTGCACATACGCTCGCAAAAGGGTAAGTGTATATAAAGGCTTATCCCTTCTTCTTTACTTTGGTCAAAACTGCTTTTAACATTAAGACGCCATTTTTTGGCTGAAAAACTATCGATGTCCCAATAAGGTACCGTCGGATAACTGGTGTATCTGGGTCCTGGAACATTGTATTTGTTGGTTAAATTGCACATGCCTATTTTAATATGACATCAAAACTATATGCAATTGATGAAAGAAAACATGATAATTGTCAGTTCTGCTAGGAACACATTTTCTTCATAATAATTAGTGTGTTATCAAACTCTATATAGTGCTCTAATTTATATGATAAGGGAATTATAATGGGGCAATGATTTCTGGAAGTAAGGATAGTGTTGCGAAAGTAAGGGTATTTTCAAAGCATTGTAGCAGCCATGTGATTATAAGAGGTTCAAAGATCTTATTATCGTACTTCTTCCTCATTAATTTTGATAAATTTGTTAGTGAGGTGTTTAAAGAAATCTTGGTTGTAGGACTACTATTTGATTCCCGTCATGAAAGGAGTGCAAATCTTTAAATTTATATAAGCTAACATGTTTGAGATACAGCGTTTGGGCAATCCTAAAATCAAATCACCCCTTCAGCTAAGTACGGTTAAGGGCGATAATATCTTCAATTTTGTCAATGATGAAGATAGGTTGGTATTCGACCTATCACTGGGGGCTTACGATCACTGTTTAAAGAATAATGAAAAACCTCGTTGTTTAGAGAAAGCAGGCCCAAGACAGCGAATCTATTTTAAACCGGATCAAGTTACGGCCGCTATCGTGACCTGTGGTGGGCTTTGCCCTGGAATAAACAATGTGATTCGTGGTATCGTTATGGCACTACATTATTTTTATGGTGTAAAGAACATATTGGGGGTGCCATACGGGTACGAAGGGCTCAATCCAGAAATGGGCCACGGGTTTGTAGACCTTACCCCTGATAGGGTAAAGGATATACATCAGTTCGGCGGAACCATTTTGGGCTCTTCACGTGGTGGGCAAGACATTCAAGTGATGGTCGATACCTTAGTCGATAATAACATTCAATTATTGTTTGCCATAGGAGGCGATGGAACGTTAAAAGGGGCCAATGCCATTGGTGGGGAGATTATGAAAAGGGGCCTTGATATCAGTGTTGTGGGTATACCAAAGACCATTGATAATGATATTGATATCATTGATAAATCCTTTGGTTTTGAAACTTCATTCGATATTGCAAGTCCCATTTTACGCGATGCCCATAACGAGGCTTCAGGTGCTTTCAATGGCATATCGATAATCAAATTAATGGGGCGCGATAGTGGTTTTATAGCTGCTTCAGCAGCCTTGGCGATGCCCGTAGTAAATTTTGTGCTGGTACCAGAGCTGGATTTTGACTTATACGGTAAACATGGTTTTTTAGAAGCATTGAAGAAAAGGTTAGTAGAAAAACACCATGCGGTCATCGTCGTTGCCGAAGGAGCAGGACAACATCTATTTGAAAAGGAAGAAGTTCGTACCGATGCATCGGGTAATGTGCAACACGATGACATTGGACTATTCTTGAAAGACAAAATAAAGGAGTATTTCAAAGAAAGTTTGCCAACCACCATAAAATATATAGATCCTAGTTACATCATTCGAAGTACAGCTGCAAATTCAAGTGATAGTGTGTTCTGTAGTAGTTTAGCATATCACGCCGTACACGGCGCAATGAGCGGAAAGACCAATTTTGTCGTAGGAAAGGTGAATGACAAGTTTGTCTACCTGCCGATTACTGCGGTAACCTCAAAGAGGAAGAAAATTGATTTGGAAAGTGGTTTTTGGTTTGCGGTACTTCAGAGTACAGGGCAACCTTTCGCAATGTAAATGGAAAAGCCCTCTCAATCGAGAGGGCTTTTCCATATGCACTGACTGATTTTGTAACTAGCCGATAATACCCAATTGATCCAATAAAATACAAATAGGTATGGCAATCAATATCAGAACGAGGGTAAATACCATTAAACGTAAAAACCCTACTAATAACTTATTTCCTAAAGATAGTTGTTCTCCCATCGTTGTTTAATTTGTTTCAATGTACATAATTTAATGGAAAAACGATTGATTTTGAAGGCCTTAATTCGACCAAATGCCTTGTTTTTAGTATGTTCTACAATATTTGATATGGTAAGGTCAACGTTGCTTACGGCTGAGCTTTTTGGCTAACTCTTCCAATGAAATACCTTTAGTCTCGGGCATGGCCAATACCACCCATAACAATTGTAAAACCATCATGGCAGAGAAGAAAATAAAGATAGGCCAAGGATTATCTTTAAAAACACCAATTTCACTATCTAAAAAAGTTGGGGTCAGCAATGTTATCAAGGCTGCGAAAACCCAATGCACCCCAGTACCCCATGATTGCCCATAAGCACGGACTTTGTTCGGGAATATTTCAGATATGAACACCCAAATTACAGCTCCCTGACCTACGGCGTGTGATGCTATAAAGACTAAAATAAAGATTAGGAGGAGTATAGTGCTCGCCCCACTGTAAAAACACCAACCCACCATTGCCAAACTAACGATATAACCTATTGATCCAATATACATGAGTTGTTTTCTACCAAGCTTATCGATCAATGAAATACCTACAAAAGTGAACAACAGATTGATTACCCCGATAGAAATGGAGCTAAATAGTGATTCGCCAGAGGCAAGTCCTGCTCGTTCTAAAATTTCTGGGGCATAGTACAGTATGAAATTAATACCTGAAAGTTGGTTGAAAAATGCCAGAAAGAAAGCTAATAACAGTGATTTGTTGTATTTGCCTGAAAACAACTTTTCTTGAACCGTGGAAGTTGACTCTTGTAGGGCCTTCTTTATTTCCGTGAGCCTATTTTTGGCTTCTTCGTGCTGGGTCCCCAATAAACTAAGTGCTTCCAAAACCTTGCTATCACTGCTTTGTTTCAATAGCAACCATCTAGGGCTATTTGGTATTTTGACCACCATTAAGGTGTAGATGAGGGCGGGCAGACCTTCCATGCCCAGCATCCATCGCCAAGCAACGTTTTCTGAAAATAAAATACCGATTAAATAGTTCGAGATAAATGCAATCAATATTCCGAATACGATGTTGAATTGATATGCCGCCGTTAACCTACCTCGATTACCGGCATTTGAGATTTCAGAGATGTATATAGGTGCTGCTACCGAAGATGCCCCGACACCGACACCACCGATAAACCTGAAAAAAGAAAAACTATAAGCCTCAGGTGCCAGTGCCGATCCAACTGCCGAGATAAAGTACAATATCCCGATCCAAAACAATGTTTTCTTTCGACCTAGCCTGTCACAAGGGACGCCACCAAACAGAGCCCCGAAAACGGTACCCCACAATGCCATTGACATAATAAAGATACCATGAAAGGTAAAAAGGCTATCGCCCAAGAACCAATTGGTACCCCAAAGCTCTTTTATGGGTTGGTTTGCACCACTGATCACAACAGTGTCAAATCCGAATAAAAAGCCTGCGAGTGCTGCGGTCAGCGATATTTGTATAATACGTTTGTCCATAGTCTGGTTGGTTTTTGTTAAAGTTAACCAAAACTAAATAAGCGAATTTATGTAATTGAGAACAAGTTCGGTTGCCCCTAGTTTTGATTTGATATAGTTGTGGTTGATGCTACCGACTTGTCGTAAAGCTTTGGGATCGGTGAAAAAGTAATCCAGTGTTTTCTTGAATTCTTCGTTGGTTTCTATAGATAGGATGCCTTTTTTCATGATGAGGTCTTCAGCTTCCTTGAATCCTGAATATTTTGGACCGATAATGACCGGAATCCCAAAAACGGCAGGTTCTAGGGTATTGTGCAGTCCAGTTGCAAATCCACCACCAACATAGGCTACATTCGCATAGCTATAGATTTTTGTCAATAGTCCGATGGTATCAACAATCAAGACATGGGCTTCTTTTAAACTCGAGACGTTTTTCGAAGAATACCTCACAACCTTCTTTTTAATGGAAGTTTCAAGCTTTTGAATGTGGTTGGTTTTGATATTGTGTGGGGCAATCACAAACTTGATTGTATTAGGGGCCTCATTGATATATGGTGTTATCACGGCTTCATCTTCAGGCCAACTGCTGCCGACCACAAGACAAAATTCGTTGTTTAGAAAATCATCCATAATATCAAGTCGGTTGTCTGCTTCCAGAATCTTTGAGACGCGATCAAAACGGGTATCCCCACTTACCGTAGTATTGGAAAATCCGATGGAATTCAAAAGCGTTTTAGAATTTTCATCCTGAACAAAAAAGTGGGAGATATTCTTAAGGCTTTTTCGCATAAAACTACCAAAGGGTTTAAAATAGACTTGTCTTTTTGAAAAAATAGCCGAAACCAGAAGGGTGGGTACTTTACCTTTGTTCAATTCATGTAGGTAATTTGGCCAGATTTCGTATTTGATGAAAATAGCTAGATCGGGCTTTACCAAATCAACAAAACGTTTCGCATTGCCAGCGCTGTCCATAGGTAAATAGACAACAACATCAGCAGGGGTTTTATTTTTTTTTACCTCATAACCCGATGGCGAAAAAAAAGAAAGTACCAAGTTGTGATCAGTATAGGTTTGTTTTAAGCGCTCTAATAGAGGAAGCCCCTGTTCGTACTCACCTAAGGAAGCCGCATGCATCCAGATGGTTTTTTGATTACGTTCAAGATGGGTTTCTAAAATGGAAAATGTTTTTTGCCTTCCTGTAACAAAAAGCTTCATTTTTGGATTAAAGAGGGCAATCAGTTTCAGATAAAACCAAACAATATGGGTAAGTATGTTGTAGATGGTGAGCAAAAAAAGTCTTTGTGCTAAAATACATTTCTTAACTGAAACCAGAATCAAGGCTGCTTATTTTGTTAATTTTGTAACTCAAAATCATGCAAATGAAAAAGATTCAAATGGTTGACCTCGTTGGTCAATATGAAGAAATTAAAGGACAAGTGGGTGAAGCAATGCAAAATGTTTTAGAGACAGCGGCATTCATCAACGGACCAGAGGTTCATGCTTTTCAGAAAGAATTGGAAGCGTATCTTGGGGTAAAACACGTCATTCCATGTGCGAATGGCACCGACGCCCTTCAAATTTGCATGATGGGTTTGGGTTTGAAACCCGGTGACGAGGTGATTACAGCTGATTTTACTTTTGCGGCAACAGTTGAAGTGATTGCCTTATTGCAATTGACACCGGTTTTAGTTGATGTGGAGCCCGATACGTTCAATATCGACCCCAAGGCCATTGAGAAGGCCATTACACCCAAGACCAAAGCTATCGTACCGGTACATTTATTTGGCCAATGTGCCAATATGGATGCTATCATGGAGTTGGCAGAAAGGCACGATCTTTTTGTGATCGAGGATAACGCCCAAGGTATTGGTGCCAATCACACTTTTAAAAATGGGAGTAAGGCAAAGTCAGGAACCATCGGCCATGTGGCATCGACTTCTTTCTTCCCATCAAAAAATTTAGGTTGTTATGGTGACGGAGGGGCAATATTCACCAATGATGATGACCTGGCACATACCATTCGAGGCATGGTCAACCATGGTATGTACAAGCGTTACCATCATGATGTGGTAGGAGTGAATTCAAGATTAGATTCGTTACAGGCCGTTGTATTACGGGCGAAACTGCCAAGACTGGATGCTTATAACAATAAGCGTAGGGCAGCGGCTAGAAAATATTCCCATGCCTTTCAGGGCCACCCGGATATCGTCTTGCCCAAAACCGTGAATGGTTGCGAAGGTATCTGCGAAACATGCGATTGTCACGTGTTCCATCAGTACACCTTGCGAATTTTGAAGGAAAAAAGAGACAGTTTGGTGCAACATTTGAATGAAAACAACGTTCCCTGTGGTGTCTATTATCCGATTCCGCTACATAGGCAAAAGGCTTATGTTGATGAAAGGTATAACGAAGCGGATTTTCCAGTGACCAACCAATTGGTCAAAGAAGTGATATCGCTTCCAATGCATACGGAGTTAGATGATGAACAGATAGCTTATATCACCAAATTGGTCATTGAGTTCTTAAACAGATAAATGATCATTGACTTGAATAAATAAATAACGACGGATGAAAAAAATACTAGTTACCGGTGGATTGGGGTTCATAGGCTCCCACACGGTGGTAGAACTGCAGAATGAAGGCTTTGAGGTCGTCATTATAGATAATTTATCCAATTCCTCTGAAAATGTATTGGATGGTATTGAGGTAATAAGTGGAAAGAGGCCGGTTTTTGAAAAGCTAGACCTTCGTGAGAAGCAAAAAGTACAAGCCTTTTTCGCCGAACATTCCAATATTGGGGGGGTAATCCATTTTGCTGCTTCGAAAGCTGTGGGCGAGAGTGTTGAGAATCCACTGTTGTACTATGAGAATAATCTAGGGGTTTTGGTATATATCTTACAAGAACTCTTGAAGAAAGGCGACTCCAATTTTATCTTCAGTTCTTCTTGTACGGTCTACGGTCAGGCAGATCAAATGCCCATTACCGAAGATGCTCCGGTAAAACCCGCTGAATCCCCATATGGGAATACGAAACAGGTAGGCGAAGAAATCATTAAGGATACTTGTAAGGTGAATCCACAATTGGCGGCCATCGCATTGCGTTATTTTAATCCTATCGGGGCACATCCTTCGGTAGAAATAGGGGAGCTACCGCTTGGTGTTCCACAAAATTTATTGCCCTTTATCACACAAACGGGCATTGGCCTTCGTGAACAGCTTTCGGTTTTTGGGGATGACTATCCAACTGAAGACGGTACCTGTATTCGTGATTACATACATGTTGTTGATGTCGCAAAAGCGCATGTAGCAGCATTGAAACGACTTTTGAATACGGAAAACACTGAAAATTTCGAGGTTTTTAACCTTGGCACGGGAAAAGGGAGTTCGGTTCTTGAAGTGATTGGGAGTTTTGAACGGGTTACTGGCGAGAAATTGAATTACAGGATTGCACCGAGAAGGGAAGGTGATGTTATACAAGCTTATGCCGATACCAAAAAAGCCAATGATGTCTTAGGATGGAAAGCAAAATCCACACTTGATGATGCTATGAAATCAGCATGGGATTGGGAAAATAAAATACGAAAGGGTACTGAAAAGGCTTCAGTGTAATAAAACCTTAGCAATATTACTTTTTAAAAGGAGGACGATTTCCGTCCTCCTTTTTTTATGTACCTTTTGGTCTTATTTATGTATCAGCCGAATAAAATAAGACCATGAAAAAACTACTTTTTTTACCCTTATTCCTTATTTCTTTAATGGTATTTGCACAAGACCATTATTTGCACTGCGGAACTATCGTTGACGTTGCTACAGGTAAACTTATCACTGAAAAAACGATTATAGTTTCGGGGGATAAAATCAAAGCGATTGAATCTGGATACCTGAGCGGAACCGCAAATGATATCAACATTGATTTGAAAAATAGTGTGGTGATGCCAGGTCTCATCGATATGCATGTACATATTGAAAGTGAGTTTGGCCCTAAAGTCTATATGAAACGATTTTCAGATAACGAGGCCGATACGGCTTTTGAATCTACCGTATATGCCAAAAAAACCTTAATGGCCGGTTTTACTACGGTCCGTGATTTGGGTGGTAGCGGAGTGAACATTTCTTTGAGGAAAGCGATAAATAAAGGGATTGTCGATGGTCCGCGAATTTTCACCGCAGGTAAGGCGTTGGCAACGACGGGAGGGCATGCCGACCCTACCAATGGGGTCAATAAAAAACTTCTTGGCGACCCCGGCCCTAAAGAAGGGGTGGTCAACTCTGTTGAGGATGCCAAAAAAGCGGTTAGACAGCGTTATAAGAATGGTGCCGATGTTATCAAGATAACCGCAACAGGGGGCGTGCTAAGCGTTGCTAAAAGCGGTCAAAATCCACAATTCACCATCGAAGAAATAAAGGCTATCGTCTCAACTGCGAAAGATTACGGATTTTCCGTTGCGGCCCACGCACATGGTGATGAGGGTATGCGAAGGGCGGTTTTGGGCGGCGTGACTACTATTGAGCATGGTACCTTGATGGGTGAGGAGACCATGAAATTAATGATTGAAAAGGAATGCTATTTGATTCCGACGATAAGTGCGGGTAAGCAGGTCGCCGAAAAAGCCAAGGTTCCAGGTTTTTTTCCTGAGGTCGTGGCCAAAAAAGCATTGGAGATTGGCCCATTGCATCAGGCCGCGATCAATAGGGCCTATAAAAAAGGGGTTCCTATGGGATTTGGGACGGATGCCGGTGTTTTCCCCCATGGTATGAACGCCATAGAATTTGGGTATTTACTGGAAGCTGGTATTCCGGTTATGGAATCGCTGAAAGCTGCAACACTTGTAAATGCACGGTTGTTGGGTATGGAAAATCAACTGGGACAATTAAAAGAAGGCTTTCTTGCTGATATTATCGCTGTAGCTGAAAACCCAAAGAATAACGTAAAAACGTTGGAGAATGTGCGTTTTGTAATGAAAGGGGGCACTATTTATAAACAATGATTGGTATTTCAGGTTACCAACAACCCAGTAATCGATTTTGTGCGGACAGAATGGTGTTTTGGTTGTTTGTTCAGAAAACGATTATAGCCAGTTTATCAGTTACTCTTCTTGATTTGGTCAAGTATGGCTCCTGATTTTGATTTTAATACAAGTATGGAAATTCTCGATAATGCCAAATCTTTAGGGCTTTATAAGCAATTGGTCGTTCAACTTCAGAAAGACTTTTCTTTGGCAAATATCGAGTTTAAAATTACCGACTCGATTGCAATCGATACTTTGGTGAAAGGGCTTCAAGAGAAATTATACCGATTGCTGTTGGACAATTTCGACGACTACCTTAGTTTTTTATATATTGTAGATATAGAAGAGAAAGAATTCAAAACCATTGATTCCAGTGATATCGTGCAAATATCAAAACATGTTGGTTTTCTAGTTTTACAAAGGGAGTTTCAAAAGGTTTGGTATAAAGAGCAATTCCGTTAGAAATAAACCCTGATAAATGGAATCAAAGGGTCAATGTAAATGCTGTTTTCAGTATCATACAGCACATCATAACGAAGCCCGACGGTAACATTTCGAGAAGAATAACCAATACCTAAGAACAAGGCCGTAAACCAGTAATTTTCTTCAAAACTTCCGGCAACAAGCGTTTCGATTCGTTGGTTTACACGCCACTGTTCCAATTCTGCCGAAAGTTGTATTTGAGGGATAGGATTGAAAAAATTCAATAGACTCCCTCCGTACGCAATCAGCCTGTCGTCATCGAATTTAGAATAATTAAAGTTCAATCCTATTCCCGTGGCAAAGTCAGTGTTGACCTGATAAAGTGCACTGGGCGCCAGTGAAATGTTAAAGGCGTTATTTGAAATGCCCAGACCAAGTCCCCCTCCGTATCTCACATTTTGCCAAAAATCACTGGCGCCCGTTTGTTGGGAATAAGCACCGGTGTCGTTGAAGAGTAGTATGCAAAACATAATTTTTATGCCTAAAAGAAATTGTTTTGGGGTCATAGCCAAAAGTTTTTCGGTTTGTATTCCACAAGATAAGGTGATATAGGCGATTTGTTGTATTTTTGGTATAAATTCGATGGCACTTTTTGGTAAAGTAAAACAATGGATAAATATTCCTTTTTAAACGCCGCACACACCGCTTTTTTTGCGGAATTATACGATAAATACACTAAAAATCCCGATAGTATTGAGCCAAGTTGGCGTGCTTTTTTTCAGGGTTTTGATTTTGGTATCGAAAGTTCACTTGATGGGCTTGATATCGCTATGGATTCCAATGGTGGGACTACCCTTGTCAATGGGCAACAAGTCGTAGTACCCGACTCGTTGCAAAAAGAGTTTCAGGTAATACGGCTTATTGATGGTTACCGTTCGCGCGGCCATTTGTTTACGCAGACGAATCCGGTAAGGGAACGAAGGCAATACGAACCCACACTTGCGCTTGAAAATTTTGGTCTTTCATCAAATGATTTAGATACTGTTTTTGATGCAGGTAGTATTATCGGTATCGGTTCAAGTTCGCTAAGCCAGATCATAGCACATCTTGAGAGCATTTACTGTGACGCCATTGGCGTCGAATATATGTACATTCGTACTCCTGACCGTATTCAATGGATACAAGATTGGTTGAACGTCAACCATAACCATCCAAAGTTTTCCCCTGATGAAAAAAGGAATATACTTCGAAAACTCAACGAAGCGGTTTCTTTTGAGGGCTTTTTACATACAAAGTACGTAGGGCAGAAGCGTTTTTCCCTCGAAGGGGGCGAGTCACTGATTCCTGCTTTGGATGTTATCATAGAAAAGGCTGCCGATAATGGCGTTAAACAATTCGTGATGGGTATGGCCCATAGGGGTAGGCTGAACGTACTGACCAATATTTTCGGAAAATCGCCAAAAGATATCTTCAGTGAATTTGACGGTAAAGATTATGAAGAGGCCATTTTTGATGGAGATGTCAAATATCATTTAGGATGGACCTCGATGCGTGAAACAGATTCGGGTAAAATGGTCAATATGAACATCGCCCCCAATCCTTCGCATCTAGAAACGGTCAATGGCATTGTTGAGGGTATTGCCAGAGCCAAACAAGATAAAGACCACAGCGATAACAGTTCAGAGGTACTACCTATTTTAGTGCACGGTGATGCGGCATTTGCCGGTCAAGGGGTAGTTTATGAAATTGTGCAAATGGCCCGATTGGAAGGGTATCAAACAGGGGGTACCATACATATTGTAGTGAACAACCAAATCGGGTTTACCACCAATTATCTTGATGCGAGGTCATCTACATACTGTACCGATGTCGGTAAGGTCACCTTATCACCGGTACTTCATGTGAATGCCGATGACGCAGAGGCCGTCGTTCACGCCGCCACCTTCGCGCTGGAATACCGCATGCGGTTTAAACGTGATGTGTTTTTAGACCTGTTGGGGTATCGAAAGTATGGGCATAATGAAGGCGATGAACCTAAATTTACACAACCCCTACTATACAAGTCCATATCAAAACATCCGAACCCTCGGGATATTTATGCTGAAAAGTTGATTTCCGAAGGTATTATCGATGGGGATTATGTAAAGAAATTGGAAGCGGACTATAAGAAAAGCTTGGAAGAAGATCTTATGGATTCGCGCAAAATAGAAAAAACCAGGATCACACCGTTCATGAACGATGAATGGGAAGGTTTTCAACAGAAGACCGAAGATGCCATGCTGAAGCCAATTGCTACAGCCTATGATATCAAGAAATTGGATGCGGTAGCCAAAAGCATTACCACATTGCCAGAAGACACTAAGTTCTTGCGTAAACTGGAACGCTTGGTGCAAGGACGCCATAAAATGTATTTTGAAGACAATAAGTTGGATTGGGCCATGGGTGAATTATTGGCCTACGGCTCTTTGCTTGAAGAGGGTTTTGATGTTAGAATGACTGGTCAAGATGTCGAAAGGGGTACCTTTTCACATCGGCATGCGGTCATCAAGACGGAAATGCACGAGAAAGAGGTTATACTGTTGAACGAGCTGGGAAAGAATCAGAATGGCAAATTCCATATTTACAATTCATTGCTTTCAGAGTATGCGGTGATGGCCTTTGATTATGGTTATGCGATGGCAAGCCCCAATACACTGACGATTTGGGAAGCACAATTCGGTGATTTCAGTAACGGTGCCCAAATTGTTATCGACCAATACCTGTCTTCGGCCGAAGACAAATGGAAACTGCAGAACGGTCTGGTATTGTTGTTACCCCACGGTTATGAAGGCCAAGGTGCAGAACACTCTTCTGCTCGAATGGAAAGGTACTTACAACTATGTGCCAAAGATAATATGTACATGGCCGATGTAACGACACCAGCGAACATGTTTCACTTATTACGAAGACAAATGAAGGCTGAGTTTAGAAAGCCTTTAGTGGTATTTACGCCTAAGAGTTTATTGCGTCACCCTAAAGTAGTCTCTACGAAAGAAGAAATGGCCGAGGGTGGTTTTCAAGAGCTGATAGATGATAAAAATGCGAAGGCGGAAAAGATAAAAACCTTGGTTTTTTGTACCGGAAAGTTCTATTATGATCTTTTGGGCAAACAAGAGGAGCTAGGTCGTGACGATGTGGCCTTGGTGCGTTTAGAACAATTGTTTCCCTTGCCAGTGTCGCAGATGCGCGAAACCATCTCAAAGTACAAAAATGCCAAAGATGTGGTATGGGCTCAAGAAGAACCTAGAAACATGGGGGCTTGGGGGCATTTATTGATGCATTTCGAAGAAGCCAAAACCTTCAGGGTCGCTTCAAGAAGATTTTATGGGGCCCCTGCTGCCGGTAGTGCCGTGAGGTCGCAACGTAGGCATTCTGAAGTAATTGAATATGTCTTTGACAAGAAGAAAGATAATTTTGAAACAAGAAAATAACGAACTCGAAATAAAGTAACAAAAGATGATTCTAGAAATGAAAGTCCCCTCACCGGGAGAGTCAATAACGGAAGTGGAGATTGCGGAATGGTTGGTACAAGATGGGGATTATGTAGAAAAAGACCAAGCAATTGCCGAGGTAGACTCCGATAAAGCCACCTTGGAATTGCCTGCTGAAGAAAGTGGTATCATAACGTTAAAGGCAGAAGAAGGGGATGCGGTTGCCGTTGGTGAGGTAGTTTGTTTGATTGATACCAGTGCAGAAAAACCAGCTGGTAAAGAAGAACCGGAAACCAAAGGGGAAGTAAAGGAAGCACCCAAAAAAGAGGCTGCGGCGGCAGCGCCTGTTGAAAATAAAAAGGAATCCTATGCTACTGGTTCCCCATCACCTGCTGCAAAAAAAATACTTGATGAAAAAGGCATAGCAGCTTCTTCAGTATCGGGTACGGGCCGTGACGGCCGTATAACCAAAGGGGATGCTGTTGCAGCCGTACCTTCAATGGGTACACCTGCCGGTGGAAATAGGGGCGAGTCACGTTCGAAACTATCCATGCTTCGCAGAAAGGTTGCAGAACGTTTGGTTTCCGCTAAAAACGAGACCGCTATGTTGACTACCTTCAATGAAGTCGATATGTCGCCCATTTTTGAGCTCAGAAAAGAATATAAAGAGGCTTTCAAAGAAAAACATGGGGTGAGTCTAGGGTTCATGTCTTTTTTCACGAAAGCCGTTGTACGGGCATTGGAAATGTTTCCTGCGGTAAACTCCATGATTGATGGCAAAGAAATGATCTCTTATGATTTCTGTGATATCAGTATAGCGGTTTCAGGCCCGAAAGGCTTGATGGTACCTGTTATCAGAAACGCTGAGAATTTATCATTCAGGGGTGTTGAATCTGAGGTGAAACGTTTGGCATTGCGCGCTAGGGATGGGGAAATTACCGTTGACGAAATGACTGGGGGTACCTTTACCATTTCAAATGGCGGGGTATTTGGATCCATGCTTTCTACTCCGATTATAAATCCACCGCAGAGTGCCATATTGGGAATGCATAATATCGTTGAGCGCCCAATCGTAAAAGATAGCTTAATAGCCATAGCCCCAATCATGTATGTAGCGCTATCTTATGATCATAGAATCATCGATGGCAAAGAATCGGTTGGTTTTTTGGTCGCGATAAAAGATGCTTTAGAAGATCCAGTAGAACTATTAATGGAAGGGGATGCTAAGAAAGCCCTTGAACTTTAATTAAGACAAGACCATGGTATTTGTAGAAAGGGAGCGATGAAAGCTCCCTTTTTTGTTTTGAAGGTATTGCTATACCTTTAAATAGAGCTGCCTTTTATCATAATCGATAATGGCTTTCCCTTTTTTAAGAATATCGGCCCCTATGATTCCGTCGACAGGTTCCACATTATGGTTGGCCAGTGCCTGATTGACATGGACCAAATCAAAAAGGACCAGCTTATGTTTCTTTTTTTTCCAATCCCCAATTTGAACTTTATTTTTTTTAGAGACAAGGGTTTCCATTTCTGCTGATCCCGCTCCGGCCGCTTTGATATCGGAGGCCTCTGGGGTAAGTTTGAAATAATCGATCTTATCCATACCGATACAGGTGTTTGAAGCACCGGTATCTAAGATAAACCTACCACGCACCGTATTGATTTTTGCCGTTATTTCGAAATGGTTCGTTTTGGCCATGATGATGGCAATTTTTACATACCCTTTTTCTTTAAGCAATTTGCTTAGTGATCTCATTTACGGATGACATGGTTATACGTTTTTAAAGAACGTCAAAAAAATCCAAAATATGGGATAATCGTGCAGTTCATCGAAAAAAAGCAATAAGCATGTCGTTTACTTCGGATTAATCTAAAATAAAATACTAAATTTTAACGCTTAATTAAGAATTTCCTCACAATTGGACACTGTATGGCTTTCTTGATTTAACAAATCATTTAGTATTAACCAAACCCCACAAAAATGAAACAAAACTATTTTTGTCGCGGTAGTTTCGGACAGGTTTTTCTGACCAAGTTCCATACGACCGTAAGTATTATTTTGATTGCATTTTTAGGCTTGAGCACTGTTCAGGCCCAAGAAATGAAACGAATACCCGGAGAGGTGATCGTAGAACCAATACCAAAAGACCTCAAAGATGCTAACTCTCGAATGGCAATGAGGCAAATGAGCAATGAAGGTGGTCTGGTCAGTTTGGCGGCCCAGAGACCCGCTACGGCCGATCTTCAAATTACCTTTGGCCCAGGTGCCCAAGGAAATGAAGAGGTCCAAGAAGCTTTTCAATTTGCCCTGGATATTTGGGCGCGTGAGATCGTATCATCGGTACCTATTCAAATCTTTGCCGATTTTGCCGATCTAGGGCCAGGAGTACTCGCAAGCGCAGGTCCAACGACCTTGGTAAGCAATTTTCCAGGGGCTCCCCTAGAAGATGTATTTTACCCGATAGCTTTGGCAAGTTCGTTGGCGGGTACCGATTTGGCGCCCGATACCGAATTTGATTTGGTCATCAATCTTGGAAATGGTATTCCATTTTATTTTGGCACTGATGGCAATACGCCTCCCGGTCAATTTGATTTTGTGACCATTGCCCTTCATGAAGCGGGTCACGGACTCGGTTTTATTGATGGAGGAAACGTGGATGGCTCGGGAACAGGTAGTATCAATGGTGGTGGTAATCCCTTCGTTTTTGATATTTTCATAGTAGATGGCTCAGGTAATTCCGTTTTGGATATACCTAACCCTTCCGAAGAACTTGGTGATTTTTTTACTAGTGGTGATGTCTTTGTGAACGGCCAGTTTGCCAGAGAAGCCCTGAATGGTAACAATCCTGAGTTATTTGCCCCTAACCCATTTCAAGGAGGGTCGAGTATTGCCCATTGGGATGAGGCTGTATTTCCTACGGGAGACCCGAACTCCCTTATGACACCGCAGGCCGCTCCCGCAGAATCTAATTTTGATATTGGGGATATTACCCGTGGACATTTCAGGGATATGGGATGGGTTTTGGCCGAACAGGCACCTATTGCCGTAGTCCCCTCAGTAATCTCGGAAGAATTGAATGTTGGTGAGTCACTAATCGTTGATTTGACCGTGAACAATATTAGTGAGGCGGCGGTTGACGTTGTGGTGACACCTAGTGACGATGCTATTATTTTTGGCGAGATAAGTCCAGCTGAGTTTACCTTGGCTTTAGACGGTTCTGCCACGGTATCGGTAGAGTTGATTACAGCCGATGTGCCCGCAGGTATTTATGAGGAAGTACTTACGTTTGCAAGTGAGGGTTCTGACCTTACTTTTCAGGTGCCAGTTACCTTGCGTGTTCTTGATGGTACCGAAGTACCTATCATAGAGGTTGATCCTTCGGTATTTGAACTGACGGTTGAACAGTTTCAAATCGAAACAAGGGATTTGGCCATCAATAATATTGGTAATGATGATTTGAGTGTTTTCTTGACCGTTGGTCAAAACAATAACGGAGCCGAATTCGCAAAAAGGGCAAAAGCTTTTGATGCCAGTATTGCCACCAATGGAATGAAATCCATAAAAATTGGCCCTACACGTATTAAAAATAAGCTAAGTGCCCTGAAAACCGTAGACGGTAGTTTTAATCAAGTCGTCACTGATTTGTTTGCTGAAGATTTTGAAAGTTTCGTTCAAGGTGATATCAATGGACAAGAGGGCTGGTTTGCACAAGGTATTGGTGTATGGACCGTATCAGGTGAGGATGCTTTTGAGGGTGACCAACATCTTCGCGCCATATCCGATGGTTCGGCAGCCCAATCGATTGCATTAAGTCCAAACTTTACATTAGCAGAATCCCCGTTTTCCGTATTGACCGCCCAGGTCAATGTCGAGGGAAGTGGTGTAACTTGGGAGATTATTCCACAGAATACCGTTGAAGGACTGGTTGCGACACGGCTGCGTTTTAACGGCGATGGATCGGTTGATGTGCTAGATGGCGGCGTTGGTGCTTTTGTGCCTATAGACGCCACTGTTCCTGAAGGATATTTTGAAGTGCGTATCGTTGTAGATCGCGATACTTTGGCTTTGAGTGTATTCTTTAATGGTATGTTGGTCCACTCTGGTCAAAGTTTTGCTACGGCCATTGATAATGTAGCCCTTTTATCGTTACTTGAGGCAGAGGGCTCTACCTTTGATATTGATAATTTGCAGGTCATTGATGGTGATGAAGATGCCTTTTTTCTATCAGTATCACCACAATCGGCTGAAGTACCTTTCGGTGGTTCAACAACAGCTACGGTAACCTTTGATGCCCGTACATTGGAACCTGGTATGTACAATGCTGCTATCAATATCTCTAGTAATGACCCTGAGAATCCATTTATCGTTGTGCCTGTGAGCCTAACTGTAGTAGGTCCACCGGTAATCCTGATAAATCCTGGGTCGTTGAGTGCAGCGGTCGATATAGCGGTTGATGATCCGCCTACGGCTGAAAGAACATTGACAATTTCGAATACTGGTAGTAACCCCTTGGAGTTTACCACATCTATAGGTGCTCCAACCTTCACCCCTCCCGAAGATGAAGCCAATGATGCACTTTTGGCGCAATTGGACAGAAGTATTTATGGGGGCGGATCAGCGAGTGGTAGCTATAAAGCGGTAGAAGTAACCCAAAAGACCAAGAAATTTGAGGTCAATAGTGTAGGGAATACCATTTTGGAGAATGCTACCCAAGTAACAGATTCACTATTTTATGACACCGGTATAGATTTTCCAAATGGCTTCGGTGGTATTGAAGGGGTCGGTATATCGACTGCCGTCCTTTTTGTCGTAGATTCTGAGGAATTTACGTTGACTTCCTTTAGAAATGCATATAGAACCGAAGATGTTGTTGGTTCTTCCATACTATTGCAAATATATAGTGGAGGCGAAACACCAGATCAAGGCGAGCTTATTCATGAGCAAGTATTTACAGGTGATAGCCCTGATGGGGTATTTGCTTTAGAAACCCTTAATAGACCCTTTACTTTTGAACAGGGTGAATCATTCTGGGTGGTACACAGTTACTCTTCAGAAATAGGTTTTCCACAAGGTCAAGATGATAATGTTGCGAATACCGTACCTGGTGTCTATGCATTTAGTACCGATGGAGGAGAGACTTTTACCCTTCTCGATGGTTTTGCATTCTTGACGCGTGCGTTGAGTGAAACGGAACAGTATATTACCTTGTTGCCAAATTCAGGCACTGTTGCACCAGGGGAGTCCGTTGATGTGACGGTAACCTTTGATGGAAGTTTGTTGGCAAATGGCACGTACGAGAGCGATATCGTTTTTAATAGCAATGACCCCATTGCCCCGAGTGTTGCGGTACCCACTACCTTTCAGGTTTCAGGTCAAACTACCGATATCTCAATTTCAGACGAGGTTTTACTTTTCAATGACGTATTTGTTGGAAATTCTGCTGAACGTACTTTTACGATTACCAATTCAGGAGTGGGTAATTTGACAATTTCGTCAATTGCATCTGACAATAATGATTTTACTGTTGAACCTTCTTCTGGAAGTTTGATTTCTGGAGAACAACTCGAGGTCAGCGTTACATTTTCACCTTCAACCGTTGGTAGTGGTAATGGGGTAATTTCGATAACCAGTGATGCAGAAGGGAATAACCTTACTGAGGTATTGGTCAATGGTGTGGGGGTTAGTGGTCCTTTCGCGGTATTGGAACCTGAGCAAAATGAGGTCACGTTGAATACTGGTGAGACCCGACCATATGAATTGACATTGCGCAACGAGGGGGAATCTCCCATGACATATTCTTTTCCAGAATTTATTGTTGCCAATGCCATGACGGATCCTAATGCAAACTTCCAAAAATCAGAGGTTTTGGATTTTCCAAACTTTTCCAGAAACCAGTCTAAAGGTTTTAAAGACACCCGTGTTGGTGCACCTGTTAAATCGGCCATGGGTACTGATTTGGAATTCGGTTATACTTGGATTGATAGCAACGAGCCAGGTGGACCCGTAAATGCCTTTTTTGATATTTCTCAAGGTATAGGTCAAGACATTACCTCGTTTTTGATTGATGCAGGAGGTTTCGCAGATGCAACTGCAAGCCTTACCCTGCCTTTCCCCTTTCCATTTTATGGTGAGGAAAACGAAACACTTTTCATTAACGCCAATGGTTTCTTGGCCTTTGAACTACCGACCGGTCTCACTTTTATCAATGACCAGATTCCTGTTGAAGATGGTGTAAACAATATCATTGCACCTTTCTGGACGGATTTGGAGCCTGGTACAGGTGACGGAGGTACGGTACACATCGCAGGAAATGATGAACTCTTTATTATTCAATGGACTGATGCTCCGGGCTTTTTTACTACCGGTACGGTAACATTTCAAGTGATTATATTTTCTGACGGTACCATTGACGTATACTACGATGATGTGGAAAATGCCTCATTCGTGGCGGCTGCTACCGTAGGTATTGAAAATTCAGGTGCTACCGACGGTGCCCAGGTTGCGTTTAATACGCCCTATGCTACTGATGGTCTGGCATTGCGTTTCATTCCACCTGCTCCAGAACTTCCTTCAGTAATTACAGCGGTATCCCCGTTGTCCGGAGTGTTGGGGGCTGGGCAAGAAGAAACCATAACGGTTACCCTGGACGCCGGCGATTTGGAACCTGCAGTTTATTTAGATGAACTTATGGTTTCCAGCAATTCGACTGATTTAAGTAGAAGCACTGCCTTTTTCGAGGTAACGGTAGTTGAACCTGTCGCACAGATTGTCGTGACGCCAGATGCTTTGGATTTTGGCGAAGTATTCGTTGGTAATACGGGTCAAGAAACGATAACCATCGAAAACATAGGTTCTTTACCTTTAGAGATTACGAATATCACATTGTTGAATGGAGCTGAATTTTCTTTTAACGATATAACAATTCCATTTGTTTTAGAGCCTAGTGAATCGCAAGAGGTCGCTATAGGTTTTGAACCTTCGAGTGAGCTAATGTTTACTGATGATTTGATCATTACTAGTAATGATACCACAGGTAATCAAGAGGTCACCGTATTCTTGACAGGTACAGGGGTTGTAGATGATCCAATACTGAGTTTTATTCTGATCAATGCCGATACCAATATGGCCATTGGCCCTATAAATGACGGCGATGTAATAAACCTTGCTGATTTTCCGACAGGTACTGAATTCAATATCGAGGTACTTACCGGTGATTTGAATGTTGAAAGCGTCATTTTCGACTTTAATGCCAGTCAAGGTTTCAGAACGGAAAATGTAGCGCCATATGCATTGGCGGGTGATCGCTCTGGTAATTTCTTTGGTCTAGACTTCCCGATAGGTGTCAATTCCGTTACGGCAACAGCGTTTACGGGCAACGGAGGATCTGGTGATATCAGCGCTTCAGAGAGCATAACTTTTGAGGTTATCGAAGATTTTACTAATGCAACAATCGAGCTGATATTGGTCAATGCCTCTACTGAGGAATCCCTCGGGGTATTGCAAAACAATGCAACAATCGATTTAGCAGATTTTCCGGAAGGAACTGAGTTTACGGTTGAGGCCTTAGTGACAGGATTTAATGACGAAAGCGTCGTGTTCGATTTAAACCAAGTTGTTGGGTTTAGAACGGAGAATTTTGTGCCCTACGCCCTTGCAGGCGATTCGAATTCAAACTTCTTCGGTGCACCATTTGTTCTTGGTTCCAATACGATAGTGGCTACTGCTTTCAATGGTAATGGTGGTAACGGTGCTCAGGGACCTTCGATTGATCTTACTTTTGAACTCGTGGATTCAGGTGATGATAATACCCCTGACCCTACCAATATTGATCTTGTTCTTATTGATGCTGATACAGATACACCAATAACCAGTATTGTGGAAGGTCAAGTAATTGATTTGTCTGAATTGAATGGTATAGGTTTAAGTATTGAGGCTGTTGTAGACTTGCCTGATGTGGGTAGCGTTCGGTTCGATTTTAATGGTACCAACAATTTTAGGACGGAAAATGTGTTTCCTTATGCGCTCAATGGCGACAGAAACGGCGACTTTGACGCAATTGACCTAGCCCTTGGAAACAATACTATTACGATAAGCGTTTTTGAAAAAAGAAACAGGAGGGGAGCACTGTTGCAATCATTGACCTTAAATTTCACGGTGATTGGCACGGAAATGGATTTGGCTGTACAAATGAGCCCTAACCCATCGTCTGATCTTGTTGAGCTAACATTGGCCATAGGGCAACGTCAGCAATTGAGCGGAACGCTCTTTAACTTATTTGGTCAAGCGGTTTATTCAAATCTGGATTTTGACCTCAAGCCAGGGAATAGCGTATCCATAGATGTTTCAAAATTGGCGCAAGGCGTTTACATTCTTGAGCTGCGAAACCAAAAAGGCGCAGTTGTTTCACAGAAAAAATTGGTGAAACGATAGACTGATTTTTTATATTATTTAGTAATTAGGGTGAAGTCATTGACTTCGCCCTTTTTGCTTTTACACATTTCGCTTCAAGGGTATCTTTTTTAAGATTACTTGAACATCTTACGTATTTGAATAAAAAGATAACTTTATTTTTGCCTTATGATATTGACAGATACCCACGCCCATTTGTACAGCGAGGCATTTGATGATGACCGTGATGCGATGATTGCCAGGGCTATGGATGTAGGGGTGAAACGATTTTTTTTACCGGCGATAGATTCGACCTATACCACTGCTATGCACGAACTACAGGCAAAATATCCTGAAAATATGTTTCTGCTTACAGGTTTGCACCCTACACACGTAAAAGAAAACTATCAAAAAGAGTTGAAACATGTTTCACAACAGCTTGAAACGGGTAAATATGTTGCAGTGGGTGAAATAGGGATCGATCTCTACTGGGACAAGACCTTACTCAAGCAGCAGCAAGAAGCTTTCGTATTTCAAATCCATCTGGCCAAGAAGTATGGATTGCCCATAGTTATTCATTGTCGAGAGGCATTTGATGAGATTTTTGAAATTTTAGAACAGGAAAAAGGGGAAGGACTTTCGGGTGTCTTTCATTGTTTTACGGGCACGGAACAACAGGCATTAAGAGCCATAGGCTACAATATGAAATTGGGTATTGGGGGGGTAGCTACCTTTAAAAATGGTAAGATAGATCGGTTTTTAGGCAATATTGCCCTAGAAAGCATAGTGTTGGAAACTGATGCCCCTTATTTGGCGCCGGTTCCTTACAGGGGTAAACGAAATGAAAGTGCGTACCTTGTGAATGTTTTGGAAAAATTGGAGTCTATTTATGATAAGGATGCCGATAGTATCGCAGCAATAACCACCGAAAATTCAAAGCAAATCTTCGGTATATAATAGCCATGGGGAAAATACCAAGTATTTTGATGATATACACTGGCGGCACCATAGGTATGGTCAAAGACTATGGTACCGGTGCTTTAAAGGCGTTTGATTTTGAAGGCTTGCTTAAGCATATTCCAGAACTAGGTCAGCTGACTTGCAATATTAAAAACACCTCGTTGACAGATCCCATTGATTCGTCGAATATGAATCCAGTGTATTGGGAGGAGCTTGTTTCGATTATAGAGACGCACTACCATGACCATGACGGTTTCGTGGTGCTTCATGGAAGCGATACGATGAGTTATTCGGCCTCAGCCCTAAGTTTTATGCTCGAAAACCTGAACAAACCCATAATCTTTACAGGTTCCCAGCTTCCAATAGGCGACCTCAGGACGGATGCCAAGGAAAATTTGATTACGGCCCTTCAAATAGCTGCCGCGCAAGAGCATGGAAATCCAATAATACGAGAGGTCTGTCTGTATTTTGAATATAAACTTTACAGGGGCAACAGAACGACAAAAATAAATGCGGAACATTTTGAAGCATTCAATTCGCCAAATTATCCATCATTGGCGGAGTCTGGGTTCAATTTGAAAATCCATCATGCCAACTTGTTGGTCAGGCCCAAGAAATCCAAAGCCTTGGTAGTCCATAAGAAAATGGACCAAAACGTTGCCATTTTAAAGTTGTTTCCGGGTATGGGTGCGGTATTGCTCGATTCGATACTTCGAACACCCCAGCTGAAAGTATTGATTTTAGAGACTTACGGCGCAGGAAATGCCCCTACTGACGAATGGTTTTTAAATACTTTGGAACAAGCAATAAAAAGCGGTATACATATAATCAATGTGACACAATGTGCTGGCGGAAGTGTCGTGATGGGGCATTATGAGACTAGTAAACAATTGTCTCAAATACAACTTATTGACGGTAAAGATATTACGACTGAAGCGGCAGTGACAAAAGCAATGTACCTAGTCGGAAGCGGGGTTTCAGATGCTTTGTTCAAGACCGTTTTCGAAACTTCATTACGAGGGGAAATGCATTAAATTAACGTGTTAAATTTTATTAACTAATTATTTTTTTGTTTATTGGTCGGCCTAACTATTTAAACTAGAGAGGTGGCCGAGTGGTCGAAGGCGCACGCCTGGAAAGTGTGTATACACCAAAAGTGTATCGAGGGTTCGAATCCCTTCCTCTCTGCTGTTTATTTAATTTTTTAATTGCGAAATTTTTATATCTTTAACATTATTAACTAACTAATTTTAAGTTTGAACACGATGAAAAAAATATCCCTTACTCTGGCTACTGCCGGAATGTTTATTTTAGGTACGACTACAGCTTCAGCTGCTATGATGCAAGATGCGCCGGAAGCAAGCAAAGGTTTTACCCAGATTTTGAAAGAACAATTCATTCAGGGTGGTCCAACGTTTATGGGTATCGTATTGTTATGTTTGATTTTAGGTTTGGCCGTTGCCATTGAGCGTATAATTTACCTTAATATGGCCAGTACAAACTCTGCTAAATTAAAGCAACAAGTTGAAGATGCATTGGCCTCTGGAGGCGTTGAAGCTGCAAAGGAAGTTTGTAGAAACACAAAAGGCCCTGTAGCATCCATATTTTATCAAGGTCTTGATAGGGTAGGTGAAGGTTTGGATTCTGCCGAGAAAGCCGTTGTAGCTTATGGTGGTGTCCAGATGGGTCAATTAGAGAAAAATGTTTCTTGGTTGTCATTGTTTATCGCCATTGCCCCGATGCTAGGTTTTATGGGTACGGTAATTGGTATGATTGCAGCATTCCAAAAGATTGCGGCAGTAGGTAACTTGAGTGCATCACTTATTGCAGGTGATATCCAAGTGGCATTATTGACCACGGTATTTGGTTTGATTACTGCAATTATCCTACAAATTTTTTACAACTACATTATTGCCAAAATCGATAGTATCGTAAATGATATGGAAGACTCTTCAATCTCATTGATTGATATGTTGGCTGCCCATAAAAAGTAATTGATAATATAAAACTATCGTAAATCATGAATAAAATTGTAAAAATAGTACTGATAGTCATCAGTTTATTGGCTGCTGTCCTTTGGTTCTTCATGCCTAATCCTGAAGATCCCAATGCCATAGATAGCGGAGCCATGAACTTTATGTTCGTTATCATGTATATACTACTTGGTATTGCGGTAATCGCTACATTGTTCTTTGGTGTCCAAAAATTACTATCTACTCCCGGCAGCTTGAAAAAATCATTGTTTGCCATTGGAGGTTTGGCCGTAATTGTGGCGATTTCGTATGGCTTGTCATCTGGTGATGAGGCAAAGGCGGTAGCCGATGCAATGGCTGATAAAGGTGCTACCGAAGGTACGGTGAAGAATATAGGGATGGGATTGAACGTATTCTTCATCCTGACCATTGTTGCCGTAGCTTTAATGGTAATACCAGGAGTGAAGAAATTATTCGTTAAATAAAACAAAAGTCTTATGCCTAGAAGAAAAGGAGCTCCTGAAGTAAATGCAGGCTCTATGGCTGATATAGCATTCTTGTTACTTATCTTTTTCTTAGTTACAACGACCATAGAAACCGATGCAGGACTTGATAGGATGCTTCCACCCATTGAACCTCCAACTGAAGAGCCACCAGTTATTAAAGAGAAGAATATTTTCACCGTGAATATTAATAAGAACGGTCAGCTTTTGGTAGAGGAACAAATCATGGATATCAAAAACTTGAGGGAAGCCGCTACCGCTTTTTTAGACAATGGTGGTGCACCTCAGGGTAGTCCGGAATATTGTTCGTATTGCAAAGGAAAGCGTGACGGTTCATCCTCTGATAATCCTTCAAAAGCGATTATTTCTTTGAAAAATGATCGAGAGACAAAGTATGCCACTTACATAACAGTTCAAAATGAATTGGTCGGTGCGTATAATGATTTAAGAAATCGAGAGTCCCAAAGACTGTATGGGCGTGATTTTGTTAAGATGGAAGCAGAGTATTTGAATCCTGAAACACCAAGTAGTGTTAGGGATGATTTAAAGGATAAAGTAAAGACGATACAAGATCTTTTTCCTCAAAAACTATCAGAGGCAGAAACCTCCAGTAACTAATAAAATTTAATTAGATGGCTAAGTTTGCTAAGAAAAAAGATGGTGATTTACCTGCGGTATCGACCGCTTCATTACCTGATATTGTTTTTATGTTATTGTTTTTCTTCATGACCGTAACAACTATGAAAGATAGTTCCATCATGGTTGAGAATACACTACCAAACGCTTCTGAAACCAAGAAGTTAGAGAAGAAAGATAGGATTATCTACATATTTGCCGGAAAGCCCACGCAAGAGTACCAAAAGGTTTATGGTACGGAAACGCGTATTCAGTTAAATGATAAATTTGCCAATGTGAATGAAGTGGGATCTTATATTTTGGCGGAAAGGGCTAAAAAGCCACAACAGTTACAAAATGTATTGACTACAGCACTGAAAGTGGACAAAGGTGCAAATATGGGTTTGATATCAGATATTAAGCAAGAATTAAGAAAGGTTAATGCCCTAAAAGTTAACTACACAACGTTTGAAGGAGATGCCTTCAATAATTTACAATAGCGGTTAACAATAGAAATTTTCTTTGAATGCCCTGAATTTTAATTCAGGGCATTTTTTTTGAAATGATTTCAACGGGCTCCTTTTTTTTTTTTTTGACTCATTGAAAGGATGCGGTTACTCATTCTTACTTTCTTTATTGATCAAATGCTGGGATATTGTGGTATTAAAGACTCCATAATAAAATCCTTGTGCATATGGCAACGAATAGGGAAACACCGGAAGTGAATGCAGGCTCAATGGCCGACATTGCATTTTTACTACTTATTTTTTTTCTGGTAACAACGACATTGGAAACTGATGAAGGGTTAGGTCGATTACTGCCCAAGAAAGAGATTGAACCAAGAACCATTGATGTCAATGAAAGAAATGTGCTAAGGGTAAACCTTAATAGTACTAATGAGCTGTTGGTCGAGGATGCTGTTCTTGATCTAAAAACACTTCGAAAAGTCGCTTTTGATTTTTTGGATAATGGAGGGGCATTGCCCGGTGAATCCAAGTACTGTGATTATTGCAAAGGTAAGCGCGATGACAGTTCTTCTGACAATCCTATCGATGCTATTATTGCCTTACACCATAATAGGGAAACCACCTATGGTTTTTACATTGCAGTTCAAAATGAGTTGGTAGGTGCGTATAATGATTTGAGAAATCGAGAAGCGCAACGACTTTTTAAGCAAAGTTATGTGGCTATGACGGAAGCATATTATGACGAGAAAACCCCTTTGATACAAAAAGAAAAATTAAAGAAACGGTTAAAACGGATTCAGAAAATGTATCCTCAAAAGATAGTAGAACCAGAAGTATTTTCTAATAAAAGATTTGATGATGAAGCGCAATAGGCAAAAAAGAAAGGCCCCAAGCATAGCTACCTCTTCGTTACCTGATATTGTTTTTATACTGTTGTTCTTTTTTATGACCGTAACAACAATGAAGAAAACCAATTTTTTGGTTGAAAACACGTTGCCCAACGCCACTGAGACGGAAGCGCTGTATCAATCAGATGGAATAATCGAAATTCTGGTAGGTAACCCTACAAAGCATAACGGCATATATTCCATGGACGTTCCTAAAATCCAACTTGGAAATCGACTTGCTGAAATCGATGGGGTTGCCACTTATGTCTTGGCCGAACTGGCAATGATGCCCGAGAATCTAAGAAAGACAGCAATGGTCTCCCTTAAAATTGATAAGACCGTAAGTATGGGTATTATTTCAGATATCAAAAATGAACTTCAAAAAATCAACATGCTAAAAATAAATTATACCACTTTCCAGGGTGATATTTTCCGAGATATCAAATAGAATATATAATCAAAGGTGTTTTTATACATAAATACATTTTTTGTTATATTTTGGGAATATGTTCAAAAACCTATTTTTACTTCTTGTAGTGTCTTTAACTTCTTCCTGCTTAATGGGACAAGTGCTGGATACTATACCAATCGCCGACAACAAGTATTTAGAAGACCAGTTTTATGCTGGGTTATCTTATAACTTCTTGATCGATGTCCCTGAGAATGTTGAGTTACGCAATCTCTCTTATGGCATACAATTCGGGTTTATAAAAGATATACCATTGAATACCCGTCGTAACTTCGGTATAGGCTTAGGTATGGGCTATGCGACCAATTCTTATTACAGTAATATTGGTGCTCGTGAAGAAGCCGGTTTGATTACCTATGAAGTTTTGAATGCCGAAGATTTCGATAGAAGTAAATTTGAAACACATTCGCTTGATTTTCCATTTGAAGTACGTTGGAGGACCTCGAATGCAGTTGACTATAAGTTTTGGCGTATTTATACAGGTTTCAAAGTTGCCTATTTATTCTCGAGAAGGTCAAGGACCGTGTCGAACGGAGAGGTGTTAAGTTTTTCGAATCGTGATATTGAACAATGGCAATACGGGCTTACCTTGAATTTTGGTTATAATACCTGGAATATACACCTGTATTACAGTTTAAACAACTTACTGTCGGAAACAGCAACCCTAGCGGGAAGCACTATACCCATAAAACCGCTTAGGGTCGGTATTATATTTTATATTCTATAACCAATATTTTAATAGTAGCAGCTGAGAGCAGGCCCCAATAAGAAAGCCGACCAACACTTCTATCTTTGAATGTGCATGCATGGATAACCGTGATGTTGCCACCAAACCTGTCAGAATGGTGACAATGGCAATCGCAAAGGTTATGTTTACCTCAAAATGGATGCTCAAGGCGATTAAGAACAGTAATAAGCTGCCCATTCCCAAAAGATGGATACTCGCTTTTATCTTCAGAAAAAGCAATGCTAAAACAGTGATTAAGGCCACTATGAGGCCTACAAAAAAGAAATAGAGCTCTTTGATATAGTTAAGTGGTATGACTTTGTATAAAATCAAGAAGTATAATACGATACTAATGTATAAGGGGTATTTACGTTCTTGTAATGTGGGCGCGAAGATTGAATTTACAAGCCCTAAGTTCTTTAGGATGAAAAAGAAAATAATCGGAATGATCACGGTTAAAATAAAAATAGGGAGAATATTACCGCTTTGTAGTTCTAATGAGCTGTATTTTGGTGTTACCAAAAAATAGGCTAGGGTACCGCCCATCGGTACGAAAAGGGGATGGAAAATATAGGAGAAAGAATGAAATACGGATCGCATCAGATTTGTTTTCTGAGCCTCGCAACAGGAATTCCCAACTGCTCGCGATACTTGGCTACGGTTCTTCTGGCTATAGGGTAACCTTTTTCCTTAAGCATTTTGGCTAATTTATCATCGGTCAGTGGTTTTTTCTTTTCTTCTTCACCAATGACGTTCTCCAATATTTTTTTTATCTCACGCGTAGATACATCTTCGCCTTGTTCATTTTTCATCGATTCAGAAAAGAACTCTTTGATAAGTTTTGTACCATAAGGGGTATCTACATATTTACTATTGGCCACGCGGGATACCGTAGAAACATCCATGTTGATCTTGTCTGCGATATCCTTGAGGATCATCGGACGTAGTTTGCGCTCATCACCTGTCAGAAAGTACTCTTCTTGATGTTGTATTATGGCATTCATGGTAATGAACAGTGTTTGCTGTCTCTGTTTGATAGCGTCAATAAACCATTTGGCCGCATCCAATTTTTGTTTGATAAACAAAACAGTGTCTTTTTGCGACTTTGATTTATCCTTTGCGTTTTTATACCCTTGCAGCATATTGTGGTAATCTTTAGACACATGAAGTTCGGGTGCGTTACGGCCATTCAAAGTCAGTTCCAATTCCCCGTCTACGATTCTTATCGAAAAATCAGGAACGACGTGTTCAATAATCCTATTATTACCAGAGTAGGAACCCCCCGGTTTGGGGTTGAGTTTTTCAATTTCAGAAATGGCACTTTTAAGTTGCTCTTCAGTGATATCGTATTTCGCAATAAGCTTCTTGTAGTGTTTCTTTGTGAACTGTTCAAAAGACTTTTCAAGTATTTTGATGGCCATCTCGATTGAAGGTGTCGCTTCCTTTCTTTTTAATTGAATGATGAGGCATTCATCTAATGTTCTTGCGGCCACCCCGGGGGGGTCTAAAGATTGTACTATCTTAAGTACCTTCTTTATATTGGCCTCATCGGTATAAATGTTTTGGGTAAAGGCCAGATCATCCATAATATCAGTAAGTGGCCTTCTGATATAGCCACTTTCATCGACACTACCTACCAAAAATTCTGCAATGGCCCATTCTTCATCGTTTAAATAAACCGTATTCAGTTGATTGATTAGGTATTGGTTGAATGAGATTCCGGCTGCATAAGGAATACTTTTTTCATTTTCGTCAGCACTGTAATTACTGGTTTGTGTGCGATAATCAGGTATCTCGTCATCACTCAAATAGTCGTCAATATTGATGTCTTCAGCGTTAATGGAATCACTGTCATTGATTTCGTCAAATGCGTCATCAAAGGTATCCTCTGCAGAATCACCCTCTTCTTTACCACTTTCTAAAGCAGGGTTTTCTTCCAGTTCTTGTTTCAAACGTTGTTCAAAAGCTTGTGTAGGCAACTGGATCAACTTCATCAACTGTATCTGCTGAGGCGAAAGTTTTTGGGAAAGTTTAAACTGAAGGTGTTGCTTTAGCATACTTGATTCGTTCCTTACTTATAAAGTTAAAGAAATCTATTTAAAACGCTGCGTTTTGAGGGGTTCTAGGAAACGGGATCACATCCCTGATGTTGCCCATGCCCGTTGTGAATTGCACCAAACGTTCGAATCCAAGTCCAAAGCCGCTGTGCACTGCCGTTCCAAACTTACGCAGGTCAAGATACCACCATAATTCTTCTTCTTTGATACCGAGTTCCTTCATTTTTTGCTGCAATACTCCTAAACGTTCTTCCCTCTGCGAACCGCCGACTATCTCACCAATCCCAGGAAAGAGTACATCCATTGCACGTACCGTTTTGCCATCTTCGTTCAAACGCATGTAAAAAGCCTTTATGTTTGCGGGGTAATCAAAAAGGATTACTGGACATTTAAAGTGCTTTTCAACTAAAAAGCGTTCATGCTCACTCTGAAGGTCGGCGCCCCACTCATCGATAAGGTATTCAAACTTCTTCTTCTTATTGGGTTTACTATTTCTGAGAATAGCGATTGCTTCGGTATAGGATACCCGTTTGAATTCATTGTCAACGACAAACCTTAACTTTTCGATTAAAGCCATTTCACTACGTTCTGCTTGCGGTTTTGACTTTTCTTCATCTAAAAGGCGCTTTTCTAAAAATAGCAGATCTTCTTCGCAGTGGTCGAGTACATATTTTAGAACCCACTTGATAAAGTCTTCAGCTAAATCCATATTTGCGTCCAAATCATAAAAGGCCATTTCAGGTTCGATCATCCAGAATTCTGCCAGGTGTCTTGAGGTGTTTGAATTTTCGGCCCTAAACGTAGGGCCAAAGGTATAGACCTTGCCCAACCCCATGGCATAGGCCTCCGCTTCCAATTGGCCTGAAACCGTAAGATTCGTTTCCTTACCAAAAAAATCCTCTTTGTAATCCACACCTCCATTGTCATTTAATGGTGGGTTTTTTGCATCCAATGTCGTTACCCGAAACATTTCACCGGCTCCCTCGGCATCAGATCCGGTGATAATAGGAGCGTGAAAATAGTAGAATCCGTTTTGTTGAAAATAGCTATGAACTGCATATGAAAGTGCTGAACGAAGACGCATTACCGCAGAAAAAGTATTGGTGCGTACCCTTAAATGTGCTTTTTCACGTAAGAATTCGAAGGAATGTTTTTTAGGTTGGATAGGGTAAGTATCCGCATCCGCTTCACCATGAATAAATAAATCATTGACTTGTATTTCTACTTTTTGGCCTTTACCCTGACTTTCGACCAAAGTTCCCTTTACTTTTATAGCGGCCCCTGTTGAAATTGATTTGATCAATGAATCATCGAAATTCTCAAAATCGACAACACATTGTATATTGTGTATCGTAGACCCATCATTCAAAGCGATAAAACGATTGCTTCGAAATGTCTTTACCCAGCCGTTTATTTCGACTTCTTGATGTGACGGCACGGTGTTCAATAGTTCTTTGACGGAAATGGTTGCCATTGATTCTAACTTCTGAAATTAAGCAGCAAAGATAGGTCTTTGCTAAAAAACGAATGTTATGCAAAGCTATTTACTACTCGGCTTTTCATCACTTTTAGGTAAAATATCTATCTGCGGTTTTCTAAGTACGGTTTTGTTCGCAATACTGCGTTCTAAAGAGAGCAGAAGTGATGGAAGTAAAATTAAATTGGCCAGCATTGCAAAAAGTAAGGTGGCAGAAACAAGCCCGCCCAAAGCTTTGGTACCCCCAAAGCTTGAAATGATAAATACGGAGAACCCAAAGAACAAAACGATAGAGGTGTAGAACATACTAACACCCGTTTCTCGCAATGCATTATATACCGATTTTTTAATTTGCCATTTATTGGCCGTCAACTCTTGACGGTACTTGGCCAAAAAATGGATGGTGTCATCTACCGAAATACCAAAGGCTATACTAAAGACCAATATGGTCGATGGTTTTATGGGTACCCCCAAAAAACCCATAAGGCCCGCAGTGATGACCAGGGGCAATAAATTGGGGACAAGTGATATCAAGATCATTCGAAATGACCTAAATAAATAAGCCATGAAAAGAGAAATCAAACCAATGGCAAATGCCAATGATAGCAGAAGGTTCTTCGTCAAATACTTTGTGCCTTTTAAGAATAGCAATGCCTTTCCGGTCATATAGACATTATAGCGTTCCGTTGGAAAAATCTTGGCGATGGATTCAATTAGATCTTGTTCGATTTCTTCCATACGTGTGGTTTTTACATCGCGCATAAAAGTTGTTATTCGAGCCGTTTGACCAGTACTGTCGACAAAACTTTGCAATAAATCGCCATTGCCTGACGACTTTCTCGCCACATCCATGATAAAGGTGTTTTCTTGGGTGGTGGGCAATTGATAATATTTTGGAATGCCATTATAAAACGCCTGTTTGGAGTATTTTACCAAATTAACGACGGAAACCGGTTTAGACAATTCATGGGTCTCGTCAATCTCTTCGGCCAATTGATTCATGCGCCTTAAGGTGACGGGTTTTAGTACTCCATTTTTTTGTTTGGTGTCAACCACGACCTCAACTGGCATAATGCCATCGAACTCTTCTTCAAAAAAACGAATATCCTTGAAAAATTTAGCGTCCTTAGGTAAATCTTCAATACGGCTACCGGTAATTTGAATCTGATAAATACCAATGATGCTGGTAACCAGAACAATTACCGAGGTTATATAGACTGCGATGCGATGATTGCGCACCACATGTTCCATCCAACTGACAAAACGATCTATCCATTTTTTTCTTAAATGCTTTAAATGTTTGTCTTTCGGAATAGACATAAAACTATAGACGATAGGTATGATCAACAGGGAAAGCAAAAAGATGCATAGAATGTTTATGGAGGCAACGATACCAAATTCCTTTAAAAGGTCACTATCTAAAATGATGAAGGTAGCGAAACCCAAGGCCGTGGTACAATTGGTCATCAATGTTGCATTACCCACTTTTGAGATCACCCTTTGCAGTGATAATGCCTGATTTCCATGTTTTTTTACCTCTTGCTGGTATTTATTGATTAAAAAAATACAATTGGGAATACCGATTACAATGATCAATGGTGGAATCAGGGCAGTTAGAATGGTGATTTCATATTGAAAAAGTCCTAATATTCCAAAAGCCCACATCACCCCTATGATGACCACGCACATTGATATAAGGGTTGCCCTAAAACTTCTGAAGAAGAAAAAGAAAATGATGGAGGTAACCAACAATGCCGCCAAGATGAAGTTGCCTATCTCATCAATAATGATTTTAGAATTCCATGTTTTGATATAGGGCATTCCAGATACCCTGACATCCAAATTGGTTTCATCCTCAAAATTTTCGACCAAATTTTCAAGATCACTTAAAATAAACTCATTTCTTACCGAAGTATTCAAAATATCCTTATCCAAATAAATGACAGTTCGAATGGTGCCACTTTTAGGATTGAAGATCAAATTTTCATAAAAGGGCATATTCTGAAAAAGATGGCCCTTTATGGAGTCAATTTCTTTTTGGGTCTTTGGTGTGGTTTTGATCAACGGTTGCAAGACAAATTCTTGCTTTTCAGTATCCTTGACCAATTCTTGAAGATTATCGGTAGAGATTACAAAGTCAATCTCGGGGATGGCTTGAAATTGTTTACTTAGTTTGTTCCAACGATTGAAATTTTCAGGTTGAAATAGCAAACTGTCCTTAATGGCCAACACGATTGCGTTATCCTCTTGACCGAATAAGCCCACAAACTCATTGTATTGTACGGTTTCAGGATGATCATCGGGTAGAACATTGGCCTCTGTATTTGAAAACCGCATGTTTTTCCAATGCAATCCTAAAAAAACGGTTACCGCGACAACAAATAGAAGTATGAGTATGCGGTTTCTTAGAATGATACGGGCTACTTTGGCCCAAAAGCCTTGAAAAAGTCGTTTTAACATTTTCCCTTAATTGCCTGCAAAGGTAGAAAATGAATGTTGGGGAACCTAGCAAAATCAGGTTCTTAAAAAAGAATCAGACTTTCATGATCTCCGCCTCTTTTACGGCAAAGACATCATCGACTTTTTTGATGTAGGCATCAGTGAGTTCTTGAACATCAACTTCGGCATTGCCCAACAGGTCTTCGGAGATATCGAGCTTTTTTAGTTCTTTATTTGCTTCTTGACGTGCACTTCTGACACTCACTTTAGCATCTTCTGCCTCTGCTTTAGCCTGTTTCACCAAATCCCTTCGACGTTCCTCAGTCAATGGGGGCACGTTGATAATGACCATGTCGCCATTGTTCATGGGATTAAAGCCCAGATTGGAATTCATGATCGCGGTCTCAATTTCTTGAAGCATGTTTTTTTCCCAAGGCTGCACGGAAATGGTACGGGCGTCTGGGGTATTGATATTAGAAACTTGCGAAAGTGGTGTCTGCGAGCCATAATATTCTACCATGACCGTAGAGAGCATCGCCGGACTTGCTTTGCCGGCCCTGATTTTAATAAACGCCTTTTCAAGATGCTCCATGGCAGCATCCATACTTTCTTTTGTAGTATCTAAAATAAAAGTGACTTCTTCGTTCATGTCTTACTGAAATTTAGTTCAAAAAAACCAATTATTATGCCAAAGCTAATTGTTGACCACGGTACCGATATTCTCTCCAGAAATCAATTTCATAAGGTTGCCCCGGGTATTCATATCGAATACCACAATAGGCAATTCATTCTCTTGACTAAGTGTAAAGGCCGTGGTGTCCATAACCTTCAGTCCTTTTGAAAGCACATCCTGAAATGATAACGATTCAAATTTTGTCGCATTCTTATCTTTTTCGGGATCGGCCGTGTAAATACCGTCTACCCGGGTGCCTTTTAAAATAACGTCCGCCTTTATCTCAATGGCCCTTAAAACGGCCGCAGAGTCGGTCGTAAAATAGGGGTTACCCGTACCTCCGCCAAAAATGACGACCCTTCCCTTTTCAAGATGGCGCATGGCCCTTCTTCTAATAAAAGGTTCTGCAACTTCATTGATTTTAATTGCAGATTGCAAACGTGTTTCCACACCGGCAATTTCCAAGGCACTTTGCAACGCCAATCCATTGATCACGGTGGCCAACATACCCATATGGTCGCCCTGCACCCGATCCATACCTTGGCTAGCACCTTTCAAACCCCTAAAAATGTTTCCTCCACCGATGACAATAGCAATCTGCACCCCTTTCGCTATAACGGCCTTAATGTCTTCGGCATATTCGGTCAATCGTTTGGCGTCAATACCATATTGTTGTTCGCCCATTAAAGCTTCTCCACTTAGTTTGAGAAGAATTCTCTTGTATTGCATCTGCGGTTTTTTGAAATCCGAACAAAAATAATCAAAATTATTTTTGATGTACCTCCGTTATAAATGCTAAGTTTCTCGAAAAGGTTACAAAAAATAATACTACTTTTTGTAACCTTTTTCAAAAAGTTCGGTATACCCTTTGACAACCAATTTGAAATGCAAGAGTTAAGCGATAATGTATTGATGCTTAAGGTGAAGTCCGGTGATATAGACAAGCTTGGACTACTATATGAGCGACATAAAAAACGTCTTTTCGGATTTTTTTTCAGCATGAACTGCGATGCAATGACAAGTGAGGATTTGGTTCAAAATGTTTTCATCAGAATGCTGAAATACAAACACACCTATACAGGGGAGGGGTCTTTTTTGGCTTGGATGTTCAGTACGGCAAGAAATGTGAATAATGATCATTACCAGAAGAATAAAAGAAAACAAAACCAATTTGATATCTCAACAGTGGAGTATAAGCTTGATGACGGTAATGAAGCCGATGGGAAGATGGCCAAAAAAGATGAAATCGAAGAACTGCATAGGGCCTTGATGAAATTGGCTGTAGATAAAAGGGAAGTTTTGGTACTCAGTAAGTTAAAAGAAATGAAATTCAGTGAAATTGGTCAGGTATTAGGATGTTCAGAGGGTACTGCCAAAGTGAAGGCCCATCGCGCCCTGAAAGAGTTGAAAGTGGTTTTTAAGCAAATGCAAAAACAGTAAGATCATGAAAGAATCCGAGTTTGAAATAAAGGCTATTGCCTACTTGAAAGAAGAAATCAGTAAAGAGGATAAGCATGAATTTGAGGTTTTTTTAAATGCAAATCCAGCATATCAAGAAGAGTTCGATTTACTCGCTGCCTCATGGAGGCAACTCGCCAAGATGGAATCACCTGAACCTTCTGAAAATATGGATAGCCTATTTTTTGAAATGCTCAATTCAGAAATTGAAAAGGGAAAGAAAAAAACCAATGGATGGAGCGGTTTACAAGCGTTGGTATTTAATGTGCTCAGGCCTCAGCTGGCTTATGGTGTTCTTCTTCTGTTCATTGGCCTTGGGGTGGGGTACTTTATGAAACAGGATGATACCTTTCAGGCCATTGAGCCCCAATCGGTCTCAAGCGAAGAGAATCAAGAGATTCATGAGAAGCTGGTATTGACTTTATTGGAACAACCTTCTGCAAATAAACGATTGGAAGGGGTGAGTGAGGCAAACAAAATAAGTACGGTAGACGAAACTGTTATAAATGCACTTTTAAAAACACTAAATAATGACGCCAATGTAAACGTAAGATTGGCGTCTATTGAATCTTTGACAAATTACGTAGGAAATCCTAAGGTACGTCAGGGATTGATACAATCCATACCTCATCAAAAATCACCAATCGTTCAGGTAACCTTGGCCAATTTAATGCTTGCTTTAGAGGAGAAAAAGTCCATAGAACCTTTTAAGCAACTTTTAAAAAACAAAGAATTGGATTCTACGGTAAAGAAAAAAATCGAGAGTACGATAGCATCAATCATATAAAGTTTATTCATCTGCCTTGGTTGGCAAAATCAAATTACGAACGGTCGACTATGTATAGTCGCATAAATTCTCAAAATCATGAAACGAACAGTTTTTATTTTAATGACAATCAGCTTGCTTGCTTGTAAAAAAGGCATTGCCCAAGAAAAAACCTTTAATGAGGTTATCAAAAAAGAACTAGCTTTTCAAAGCAATAACAATGAAAGTACACTGGTCATTGCCAATGTATTCGGGCCAATCACCGTAACGGGCTATTCTGGCGACCAAGTGCGACTAGAGGTAAAAAGGGAGATTTTTGCCGATGATGCCCAGAAATTGGAGCTTGGTAAATCAGAATTACAATTAAAGGTTTCCCAGAATGGTAATACCATTGTGTTACGACCTGATGCCCCATATATTCAATACAACCAAAAAGGATTGAAGTTTAATTGGTGCAATGACTATGAAGAACCGGAGTACCAACATAAACTAAGTTTCAAGGTACAGGTGCCAAAGAATGTCAACTTAAAGGTAAGTACCGTAAATGATGGGGATATTGAAGTAAGCAATACCGTCGGGCAGTATCTTAAAGTGAACAATATCAATGGGGCGATCGCTTTGAATAATGTCGACGGGCAAACAGATGTCCACTGCATCAACGGAAGCGTTGACATCACGTACGTAAACAATCCCAAAGAAGATTCCGTCTATTACGCCCTGAACGGGGATATCAATGTTTCGTATCAAGAAGCATTGTCTGCCGAGGTCTCTTTCAAAAGTATGAATGGTGAACTTTTCACCGATTTTGATGTTGCCAAACAATTTACAAGAACAAGCAAGGAAACAAAGAAAAGTGGCAAGGGCAAATTTAAGTTCGAGGCCACCCCGGTAGTTCAAATAGGAAATGGTGGGGTTAATTTTAAATTCGAAACGTTAAATGGAAATGTGTTCCTTAAAAAGATATAAGGAATGGCGGTTTATTTTGAATTTGAAAACCAGATGGTCCTTACCGTTTTAAGAATTCAATTCGTAACGTATAACTATTAAAGTAAAAAACAAATGAAAAATATAAAATCAATTCTAGTAACCGCTTTTGTGCTATTTGGCACTATGGCAATGGCTCAGGAGAAAAGTATCGATTTGTTCGCAATTCCGTTAAGCAATCCAGGAAGTCCGGGCAAGCTGCATTTAGAGCATTTATCGGGGTCTATAGATGTTGTCGGGTATGACGGCAATGAAGTTATCGCGAAAGCCACATTCGGAAACAAGAAAGCCCATTATAAAGATAAAAAGGAACGTGATGGTCTGAAACGAATTGCCAATACGTCATTGAATATTAGTGGCGAGGAAAAAGATAATACTGTGAAAATTTCAAATGAGGAGTGGAATAAAACCATTAATCTTGAAGTAAAAGTACCCCGCAATTTTTCACTTAAACTATCAACGGTCAATCAAGGCAATATTACTGTGGTTGGCGTAAATGGCGATATGGAGATAAGCAATGTAAATGGGGAAATCACTTTGCAAGATGTGAGTGGCGCTGCTTCAACCGACACGGTGAATGGTGATATCGAGGTTACTTTCGATTCCATCACTTCAGGTGCGAATATGGCTTTTAGTAGTCTCAACGGGGATTTGAAAATCACCTTTCCGAAAACGCTAAAGGCCGATGTTAAGGCGAAAACCGATATGGGTGAAATATTTACTGATTTCGACATGGAGCTTGATACTAATAAGCCACAAGTAAAGCGAAACAATTCCAATGGAACCTACAAAGTTAATGTAGAGCAATGGGTAAGGGGTACGATCAATGGAGGTGGCCCTGAAATGCTGTTTAAGACTTTTAATGGTGATATTTTGATTAGATCAAAGTAAGCAATAGGTGTTGGATAATATGAAAAAGCCCCAACTTAAAAAGTTGGGGCTTTTAAATTGTAATTACAGGACCAAACTATCCGAGGGCAACTCTAGAAAAACCGGTTACCTTTAAGCCAGAATCAACTGATTGCACATATTGGGCAACACTTTGTTTGCTGTCTTTAATAAAAGCTTGGTTTACTAAAGTATTGTCTTTGAAGAAACGCTTTAGTTTTCCTTTGGCAATATTATCTAGCATTGCCTCGGGCTTACCTTCTTGACGTAATTGATCTTTTGCGATTTCAATCTCTTTGTCAATTACAGATTGGTCAACTCCTTCTTCGTTCAAGGCAACAGGGTTCATTGCAGCAGCTTGCATAGCAACATCTTTTGCGGCGGCGGCGGCACCATCAACATTGGCAGAAAGCCCTACCAAAGTGGCAATTTTGTTTCCTGCATGAATATAAGAGCCCACAAAAGGTGCGCTAAGGGTTTCAAAGCTACCGATTTCGATTTTCTCACCGATGACACCGGTCTGCTCTATCAGTTTTTCAGCAACGGTCATACCATTGAACGAAGCATCCATAAAGGAATCTTTGGTATCATAACCCAATGCTAAATCGGCCAATTCATTCGCTAAGCTTACGAAAGATTCGTTTTTGGCCACGAAATCGGTCTCACAATTTAATGATATCACAACCCCTTTGGCATTGTCACCATTTACTTTTGCTATTGCGGCACCTTCAGCAGAATCCCTATCCGCTCTTTTAGCAGCTACTTTTTGTCCTTTCTTTCGAAGAATCTCGATAGCCTTGTCAAAATCACCATCAGCCTCGACCAATGCTTTTTTGCAATCCATCATTCCTGCTCCGGTAGCTTTTCTTAATTTATTTACTTCAGCGGCTGTAATCTTTGCCATTTATGTAATATTTAAAAAGTTATGTAAAGTGAGATACAATTATTGTGTCTCGTTTTAGCTTAAATTATTCTTCAGAATCTTCAACGCCACCCTTGGTGTTGTCTTGCCATTCTTTTAGCTCATCCCATTTTCCATCAGCGGCCATTTGAGCTTGTTTTGGCCATGAAGCTGGCTCTAAATGTGCTAATCTTGGGCTAGCTTCAGTCAAGATGGTTTTGATGTTGTCGGCTTCTGCCTTGCTCAAATCTGCAAAAGTAGCGATGCCCGCAGCTATCATTGCCTCCGCTGCCTTTGGGCCAACACCTTCGATTTTGGTAAGGTCATCAGCTTCAACTTTTACGGCTTCTTCTTTTTTAGGAGCTTCTTTTTGTTCAGCTACCGGGGCAACCTTTTCAGTTTTTTCCGCTTTTGGTGTTGGAGCAGCTTTTGCCTTAGGAGCTTCTTTTTCAGGTTGCTTATCGGCTTTGTCAGCTTTTCTTTCTGCCAAACCTTCAGCTACTGCCTCGGTTACTGAAGTCATAATGGCCTCAATTGATTTACCGGCATCGTCGTTTGACGGAATGATATAATCTATAGGTCTTGGGTCAGAATTGGTATCGACCATGGCAAAAATTGGAATATTCAATTTTTGTGCTTCTTTCACGGCGATATGCTCACGCATGGTGTCAACAATGAAAATTGCCCCCGGTAACCTTGTCATTTCAGAAATCGAACCTAGGTTTTTCTCCAATTTGGCCCTCAAACGATTTACTTGTAAACGTTCTTTTTTAGAGAGGGTATTGAACGTACCATCTTTTTTCATCCTATCGATGGAAGCCATTTTCTTTACGGCTTTTCGAATCGTAACGAAGTTTGTCAACATACCACCGGGCCATCTTTCAGTGATGTAGGGCATGTTCGTGTTTGATACCTTTTCGGCAACAATGTCTTTTGCCTGCTTTTTGGTAGCTACAAAAAGAATCTTACGACCTGAGGCGGCAATTTTCTTTAACGCTTCATTCGCTTCGTCTAATTTCGCTACGGTTTTGTAGAGGTTGATTACGTGAATTCCATTACGCTCCATGTAGATGTAAGGAGCCATATTCGGATTCCACTTTCTAGTCAAGTGGCCAAAATGCACACCTGCTTCCAATAAATTTTTTACTTCGACTTTACTTGCCATTTTTTTGTACTTAGTTTACGTTCCGTTGAGATAGCAATGTATTGGTGGTCTTTACATTTTGTAAATCGCCCGATACATTTAGATGCTAAACTAAATTCCAAAAAGTTCGTAATCCACTTTTCGGAACAACGACAACTTTTGTTTAAAATTTAATCCAGACCATGATGGCCTGGACTTTCAATGAACATTTACCGACGATACCGTCGGTAGTTATGGATAAATGCGAAAATCGCAGCTATGTATTAACGTTTAGAGAACTGGAATTTCTTACGGGCTTTTTTCTGACCGAATTTCTTACGTTCAACCATTCTCGGGTCTCTAGTAAGTAGACCTTCTGGCTTTAGAACGCCTCTGTGCTCTTCATTTATCTCACACATCGCCCTTGACAATGCCAAACGGATAGCTTCTGCTTGCCCGGTGATCCCACCGCCAAAAACATTTACGTTAACGTCGTAATTGCCATCGTTTTCAGTAAGGGTAAAAGGTTGCTTTACCTTATATTGTAGTGTTGCCGTAGAGAAATAATCTTCTAATTTTCTTTTGTTCACGGTGATGTTTCCTTTTCCCTCAGAAACATAAACACGGGCAACAGCCGTTTTTCTTCTTCCTATTTTATGAACCACTTCCATTATTTGTAGTCATTTAAGTTAATCGTCTTCGGTTTTTGCGCTTCTTGTCCGTGCTCGGTACCAGCATAAACTTTTAAATTACGGAATAGGTCGGCACCTAATCTGTTTTTAGGTAACATGCCTTTAACGGATTTTTCGATAATACGTTCAGGATGTTTCTCTAAAAGGTCACTTGCCGAGGTCGAACGCTGGCCACCTGGGTAACCGGTATAACGTAAATAGGTCTTATCGGCCCATTTATTTCCACTCATTTGAATTTTTTCCGCATTGATGACGATGACATTATCGCCACAATCAACATGGGGAGTATAATTAGGCTTGTACTTGCCCCTTAAGATTTTAGCGACTTTAGATGCCAATCGACCTAAAGTTTGTCCTTCAGCGTCAACCAATACCCATTGCTTCTCAATGTCTGATTTTTTAGCTGAAACAGTCTTGTAACTTAATGTATCCACTTCTTGAAATATTATCGATTTTCAAAACATTCCCGATAAACGGGGTGCAAATGTACAATTATTAGATTGAATTACAAATGCTTGTGAAATATTATTTTTTCCTTTTTAAAAAGGATGGAATCAAGGCTTTTGGTTTCTTGATTTAGTGTTAAAGAAAACTTAAAAATAGATTGAACTGTAACTATTTGAAAATTCAATGGTCTTTAAGTCACATCAACCAAAAAACAAATAGCAGTGAGAAATCCAACCCACTTTCTGACAGCGTTACTCTTTTCCAGTATTTGTCTTTCCCAAGAAGGAAATTCAACTGAAGTGCAACAAGATACTACTGAAATAGTACCTAAGAAAATCTATGTCACAAAGGCCATTGAAAATGAAGAACCACCAAGTGTAGATGGTTTGTTGAACGATGAGGCATGGGGTCTTGTGGAATGGACGGGTGATTATATCGAAAATCAACCCGATGAGAATACACCACCAAGTTATCAGACCAAATTCAAGATTGTCTATGACAGTAAGAACCTTTACATCGGGGTTCGTTGTTACGATGCAGAGCCTGATAAAATTATAAGAAGAATGTCTAGACGTGATGGTTTTGAAGGCGACTGGGTCGAATTCAATATCGACAGTTATCATGACAAGCGTACTGCTTTTTCTTTTACGGTAACGGCTGCTGGGGTAAAAGGGGACGAGTTTGTTTCCAATAACGGGAACAATTGGGATGGAAGTTGGAACCCAATATGGTATACCAAGACCAATATCGACGATGAGGGTTGGACCGCCGAACTTAAGATTCCATTGAGTCAATTAAAATTCAGTGGGGCCGAAAACCAGGTTTGGGGCTTGCAATCCACCAGGCGTTTCTTTCGGGCCGAAGAACGTTCGCTTTGGCAACGTAAGCCGATTGATCAACCAGGTTGGGTAAGCGAATTCGGGGAGCTTCATGGACTTAGGAATATGGAACCGCAAAAACAATTAGAAATACAACCTTATACGGTAGCGAGTGGTGAAACCTATGAAGCTGAAGAGGGAAATCCCTTTAGGGATGGCAGTGACACGGATATCGCCGTAGGGCTTGATGCCAAGATCGGAATTACGAACGATCTCACCCTCGATCTAACGGTAAACCCTGATTTTGGACAGGTAGAGGCAGATCCTTCGGCAATCGCCTTGGATGGCTTTCAAATTTTCTTTCGAGAGCAGCGTCCTTTCTTTGTTGAGAACAAGAATATTTTTGATTTCAATGTTTCGCAGTCTCAGGCAGGTAATACGTTTGGTTTTGACAATGTTTTTTATTCACGCCGTATAGGTCGTAGTCCACAAGGCTTTCCAGATACGAATGATGGTGATTTTGTCGATATTCCTGACAATACCCAAATTCTAGGAGCGGCCAAATTCAGCGGAAAGACTAAAAATGGTTGGGCTATCGGCGTTTTAGAGAGTGTTACCGCAAAAAAATATGCGACCATCGCTAATGATGGTAATCGCAGAAGGGAAGTCGTAGAACCCTTGACGAATTATTTTGTGGGCCGGGCCCAAAAAGATTTTAATGAACGTAATTCTTTTATCGGGGGGATATTCACTGCAACCAACAGGGCCGATCTTACCCAAAACCTGAACTTTCTTCATGAATCGGCCTATACCGGAGGGTTGGATTTCAAACACCAATGGAACAATCGCGATTGGTATTTAGGGGGCAATATCATCTTAAGCCATGTTCAGGGCAGCGAGGAAGCGATAACGCGTACCCAAAACTCCATTACCCGCTTGTTTCAAAGAATTGATGCTGATCACGTGGAAGTGGACGAGGGGAGAACATCGTTGACAGGTACGGGTGGCAACCTTCAAATAGGAAAGGTCGGTAATGGCCACTGGCGTTTTGAAAGTGGTGGCACCTGGCGTTCACCTGAATTGGAGCTGAATGATATTGGTTTTCAACGTCAAGCCGATGACATTCGTCACTATACTTGGGTCGGCTATCAAACACTAAAACCCGACAGTACCTTTAGAAGAGTGGGCATCAATTATAACCATTGGAGCGCTTGGGATTTTGCCGGTAACCATAATGAGTTGCGTTTTAATACCAATACCTGGCAAAATTGGGCAAATAACTGGTTCTCTAACATAGGCTTCAATTATGCTCCCGTACAATTTTCGAATTTTGCCTTACGTGGTGGTCCGCGACTACGTCGGACCCCAGAAGTCAGTTTTTGGAATAGTATTGGTACCGATGGACGAAAAAAATTACGGTTCAATTTTTTTCATAATGGGAGACGGGCGTTGGATAATTCAATCAGAAGGTATTCCGTGGAATTCGGGTTTCGGTATCAGCCCATTGATGCCCTACGTATCTCGGTTTTTCCCGAGTATAGCATCAATAATGACAAACTGCAATATATCGATAACATCGATACCGATCTTGGTATTCGCTACCTAAATGGTGAGATTGAACAGCGTACCCTAAGCATGTCCGTACGTTTTAATTTTAATATCAATCCGAATTTGACGGTTCAATATTGGGGGCAACCCTTTATTTCGAGGGGTCGCTATTCAAATTTTAAACATGTGGACAATGCTACCGCCCGAAATTTTGAAGATCGTTTCTTGCAATATGAAGCCAATCAGGTCACCTTTTCTGACGATAATTATGCCATAGATGAAAATCTTGACGGAGTTACCGATTTTAGTTTTGGCGATCCTGATTTTTCCTTTGTGCAGTTCAGGTCTAATTTGGTGTTGCGATGGGAATATATTCCAGGTTCGGAAGTGTTCTTGGTATGGTCGCAAGACGTGTCCCAGTCGGGTAATCCATCAGAAGGGTTGTTCACCAGTTTGGGGGATAATATCCTCGGTCAAACCCCACAGAACATTTTTCTATTGAAGGCTACTTATCGATTTGTATTGTAAGAATTGAACTTACGCTACACTATTATGCTCGATTCATCGTTAAAATGGGGTATACCCCAAAAAACTAAAAAAGATGAAATCTAAATTAATAGTGCTAATTGCAGTTTTTGCCTTGACATTATCTTGTTCTTCGGATAGTGAGGATGACGGTCTTCAAATGGTCGATGGTGAATCGAATTTGGTCGGTACTTGGAACTTGACCAGTGTTGACTTTACAGGTCAAAGTGATACCGAACTGAATTTGGCCGCTGAAATTATTGATAATCTCGCGGAAGAGCAGTGTTATCTAGTAACCTTTGTATTTAACGCCGATGGTACTGCTTCGGCAGAAGATAAAACCAACTATATCGAAGTAAATGCCGGTCCTAACGGTCTGGATGTGCCATGTCCGACCCAAAGTGATACTGAATCCACGACCTGGTCATTAGAGGGCAATCAATTGACCTTCATCAATGCCGACATGGAAGAAGAGACGATTGAAGTAGCGATTGAGGGCAATACCATGGTCATTGCCGGAGAGGTTATCGACGCCGACAACTATTCGGGCGCACAGGCTATCTTTACCAAAGGGTAATTCAACGAACTAAGTGTACTTTATTTTTTGCAAGGCTGAAATCAAAGCCTGGTTGGCTTCTTGGGTTCCAATGGTTATCCGCACTTTACCGGGTGCCCCAAATTGTGAAACGGGACGAACCATTATGCCCTCGGCCATTAGTTTATCGGTAAATTCCATTTCAGGAAGTGGGGGGTCAATGATAAAGAAATTGGCTTGGGTCGGCCAATGGTCGATGCTTAGTTTTTTAAATTCCTCAGTAAGGTAGGCCTTTCCTGTCAGTACCGTTTTTACCGTATTCTCAATGAACAAATGATCGTTCAAAGCGCCGATTGCCGCTTCAATCGAGGTCAAAGGCAGTAAAAAAGGTTTATGGATCTGTCGCATATAATTGGCAATGGTGGCCGTAGTATAACAATATCCAATACGCTGCCCTGCCAATCCATAGGTTTTCGAAAAGCTATTGATGGCAACAACATTGTGACCTTGTTTGACATAAGGTAGGGCCGTGACATAGTCTTCGGCATTTGCAAAATGTCTATAAACCTCGTCAAATACGATAAGGATGTTTTTAGGGATCCTGTTTAAAAAGTCATCTAGAACCGGTTTGGCGATATAGGTGCCGGTAGGGTTATTTGGGCTGGTCAAAAAAATCACTTTGGTCTTTTTGGTGATGGCCTTTAAGATACCGTCAATGTCTAAGTCGTAATTAGGACTTTTCAATGGAACATCAATTTGTTTGGCACCATACCATCTTGAAAAAACGGAGTAGGGCAAAAAACAGGGGTTGGAATAAATCACCTCGTCCCCTTCATTCAAAAAGGCCCGTAACAACATGTCAATGATCTCAGAACCGCTGTTGCCACATATAAACTGGTCGGCAGCGAGGGCACCATTGAAATCGGCCACCAATGCCTCGCGAAGGCGAATATCCGTCTGATCAGGATAGATAGCTACCTGCATAGCAGCTTTTTTAAGGGCTGCAATAGCTTTTGGCGAGGCACCTAATGGATTTTCGTTTGACGATAGTTTATGGACTTTCTGGTTTGATGCAGGAATGTTCTTGCCACCCTTATAAACTTCTTTCGGCTCTAAATACGACTTGAATATGGATTCTATGGTATTCATTCTTAAAGGTTTTCGGCGTGCATTAAAACGGCCATTGCCTTGGTCGTATTCCCCTCTTCTAAAATACGCTGGGCAAGCCAATGGAGGTGTTTTTGATGTGCCGTTTTATCACTGCCGATCTTTCTTGCCAAATTGGTCAGTTCCTCATCATTGGCAATTGCATCTAATTGTGTTTTTGTAGGTAAGGCTTCCAAATTTCCCAAACGCCCTAAATTATTTCCGGTCAAGATTTCGCTTTCCCTAATGTTTTCAGGTAGTGCATCAACACCAATACCCTTGGTTCGTATCGGTTTCGGAATTTCAAATAGGGAATCACCGTTAGCATGGGTGTACCAGCTACCGCCCATTCTACCGACCAAATCCAACTTTTGGGTATCCAATTGGTCATCGGTCATGACATCTTCATTGATGTGGATAAGTTCGACCTTACATAAAATAAGATTTCCTGCCCCTGGGGTGTCTGCCAATTCAATGATTTCAGTGACCGAGCACTCAAAAGATACCGGGGCCTCCGCAACACGTGGCGGTTTTACTTTTTCACTTGAAATTTCCGTAAGGCCTGCTTTTATGAATTCATTTACCCCTTTTTCATAGGCGGTGCTCGAAAGTGACATCTGCTCTACGATAGGATAATTAACGATATTGATAACGACTTCGGGTACTTCTTTTACATTTTGATGCGAGTGCTTCAGCGTGTTGTCCCTGCCACTTCTGGCAGGTGAGAATATCAATATGGGCGGGTTTGAACTAAAAACGTTGAAATAGCTGAACGGACTCAAATTCACATTGCCGTGAGTGTCAATGGTACTTGCAAAGCAAATTGGGCGAGGTGCCACTGCAGTTAAAAGAATACCATGTAAATCTCGTTGTGCTATTTTATTTGGGTCGATGGTTTTAGTCATATTTATATACTATTGCGTCGTCGATATACAAGAAAAATTAGAAGAGGTCATTTCGAATGCGTCTACTATGACATCTTGAAAATACAATTTATTTAACGGGTAATATTTTCGCCGAAACCTCACCAAAACCGACACGTTTTCCATCCTTTTCCGCAAAGCCCCTCATGGTTACGGTGTCACCATCATTGATGAATTTTCGTTCGCTGCCATCTTTCATCTTCAAAGGTTTTGTGCCCATCCATGCCAGTTCCAGCATAGAGCCGTACGAGTTTTCATCTTTTCCTGAAATGGTACCCGAGCCATAAAGGTCACCGATATTGATATTGCAACCGTTAACGGTGTGATGTGCCAACTGTTGGGCCATATTCCAATACATATACTTGAAATTGGAATGACAAACTGTTTGTTCTTCACTTCCTTCTGGGCTTATGGCCACTTCAAGGTTGATATCATAGTTTTTTAGACCTTCATATTGCAAATAGGGCAATACTTCAGGTTCTTGTTTTGGGCCAGGCACCTTAAACGTCTCAAAAGCCTCCAAAGTTACGATCCATGGCGAAATATGTGAGGCAAAGTTTTTGGCTAAAAACGGACCTAAAGGCACATATTCCCATTTCTGGATATCGCGTGCCGACCAGTCATTCAATAAGACCAGGCCGAAAATGTATTCTTCAGCCTCACTTGTTAAAACCGATTCCCCGAGATTGGTATTCTTTCCGGTAATAAAACCCATCTCCAATTCAAAATCGAGGCGCTGGGTCGGTCCGAAAACGGGTTTGTCCGCACCAACCGGAATCGTCTGTCCTTTAGGTCTATGTATAGGTTCGCCGCTAACCACTATGGAGCTTGCGCGGCCATGATAACCAACGGGAATGTGCTTCCAGTTGGGCAATAATGCATTTTCAGGATCACGGAACATCTTACCCACATTGGTAGCATGCTCAATGCTAGAGTAAAAATCGGTATAGTCACCGATATAGACGGGCATATGCATTTGGGCATCGACTTGTTTGATAAACAATTCTGGTTTTCCTGCCAAAATCGAATTTTCATCTTGTAACCAATGTTGAATGTCAAGACGGACTTTTTTGGTGATTTCCTTTCCTAACGAAATGAAATCATTCAATGTTTCTTTTTCAAATACGGCAGTATTAAAATCAAATACATCCAATTCCGCCAAAGCTGCCAGATCCAAGATATAGTCTCCAACGGCTACGCCGGCACGCGGACTTCTGTCTTCCGTGGAGAAAATCCCAAAGGGAATGTTATGAATTGAAAAATCGGAGTTTTTGGGTATGTCTATGATCATGTTATTTAGATATGAGATATGAGTGATTGGTAATTAGGAGCTTTACGGAACCTGTTAAAGAATCCGCTTCTAAATACTAGCATCAAACTCCTTTTTAGTCCAACCACGATTTATAATACTTGCCATCATCTATTTTTAGGGCATTTTCGGTCAATTGTAAGGGCTTGAAGGTATCGATCATCACGGCGAGTTCTTCGGTTTCCCTTTTGCCAATACTAGCTTCATAAGTACCCGGATGGGGTCCGTGGGGGATTCCCGCAGGATGCAAAGAGATATGCCCTGGGCCAATACCTGTCCTACTCATAAAATCACCGTCTACGTAATATAGCATTTCGTCAGAATCGATATTGCTGTGGTTATAGGGTGCTGGAATGGATTTCGGGTGGTAATCGTACAACCTTGGGCAGAACGAACAGATAACAAAAGCATTGGTCTCAAAGGTCTGGTGTACTGGCGGCGGTTGATGTACCCGCCCGGTTATCGGCTCAAAATTATGGATGGAGAAACCATAGGGGTAATTGTAACCATCCCAGCCTATAACATCGAAGGGATGTGCGGCATAAACCAAATGGTGCAACATACCCTGTTTCTTGATTTTCATCACGAAATCCCCTTTTTCGTCAAAGGTCTGCAAGTTCTGCGGTAGTTTGTAGTCACGCTCGCAAAATGGGGAATGTTCCAATAACTGCCCGAACCAGTTGCGATAACGTTTTGGGGTATAAATGGGGTGGAACGACTCTGCGTATAAAATGCGGTTGTCATCAGAATCGAATTCGATTTGATAGATCATTCCCCTAGGTATAATCAAATAGTCACCATATTCAAACGGAATATCACCTAAAAAGGTCTTTAAGGTGCCGGCACCCCGATGAATGAACAGCATTTCATCGGCATCGGAATTCTTATAAAAATAAGAGGTCATCGATTTTTTTGGTGCAGCTAGACCAATGTGAACATCATTGTTCACCATCATAGGTTCACGTGACTCTAGAAAATCATCTTTAGGTGCAACATCGAACCCAATTAACTTTCGGGAGGTAATGTTCTTGGCCACGGCGATTTTCGGACTCATATCCAAAGCTTCACCAATCTCCTTTACCTGTGTAGGGCGATGTACGTGATACGATAAAGAAGACATGCCATCAAAGCCAATGGTTCCAAATAACTGTTCGTAATACAGGCCACCATCGGGTTTTTCAAATTGGGTATGTCGTTTCTGCGGAAACTTCCCTAGTTTGTGATATATGGGCATAGTTTTGTTTTAAAGTTCAAACTCAAGGATCAAATTCAAGTTCAAAAACGTTAAACATTAAACTTCTAAACTACGTTTTTAATGTAATGTCCCCCTTAATTGTTGCTCAAGTTCAATAGCCTCGAATAGTGCCTTAAAGTTACCTTTTCCAAATGATTGTGCGCCTTTTCTTTGAATGATTTCAAAGAACATCGTAGGTCTGGGCTCTATCGGTCGTGTGAATATCTGCAACAAATAACCTTCATCATCGCGGTCAACCAATATTCCAAGCTCTTTTAACGGGGCAATATCTTCATCAATTTGGCCTACCCGGTCGGTGACTGCATCGTAATATGTATCGGGAATGGTCAAGAATTCTATACCACGGCTCCTTAAATCGCGAACCGTTTTTATGATGTCATCCGTAGCAACCGCAATATGTTGCACGCCTTCACCTTCGTAGAAATCCAAGTACTCTTCCACTTGCGATTTCTTTGCACCTTCGGCCGGTTCGTTGATTGGAAATTTAATCCTACCATTGCCGTTGCTCATCACCTTGCTCATTAGGGCCGTGTATTCGGTAGAGATATCCTTATCATCAAAAGATAGGATATTCACAAAGCCCATCACCTTTTCATAAAATTCTACCCAATGGTTCATGCGGTCCCAACCTACGTTACCGACCATATGGTCTACATATTTCAATCCGGTCGGTGCGGGATTGTAATCCGGGGTTTCCCATTTGGTATAGCCTGGTAAAAAAGTACCTTTATAGTCTTTGCGTTCCACAAAAATATGAACGGTCTCGCCGTAAGTGTAAATACCAGCACGAACCACCTTTCCATTTTCATCTTCTTCCGTCACGGGCTCCATATATGACTTAGCACCTTTAGAAACCGCAGTTTCGTATGCATAAGTGGCATCATCGACCCATAGGGCCACCACTTTTACCCCATCACCGTGGCTGTCGATATGTTTGCCGATTTCAGTGCCACTTTTTAAAGGTGAGGTGAGTACCAGACGTATTTTATCTTGGATCACGACATAACTTTCGCGGTCTTTTAGACCGGTCTGTAGACCGGCATAGGCATACGATTGAAAGCCAAAGGCTGTCTTATAAAAGTGCGCTGCTTGCTTAGAGTTACCAACATAAAGCTCAATGTAATCAGTGCCGTTGATCGGCATAAAATCTTGGGCCTTGTCATGAAGTTTTGGTAGTGCGGTCGTATCCATTGAAATCTATTTTAGGGAGCTATTAAATTAAAATTGTTGTTGATGCAACAAAAATACGTAATTTTGAAATACAAAAAGACTTTTGATCGTAATTTTTCAGGGGTTGTTTGAGATGGAATTTACTACCTGTCGATTATTATTTTCAAGCATTTAGGCATGACACGATATCTCATGGGTTAATTTGAACTATGCTCAATCAAATAGATAAAATACAAGGTATTGGCTTACATTTAGATTTGGTCTTGCGAAAAATACAAGAGGCTTATTTGCGCAAGTTCGAAGAACTTGATATTGAAATGACTATTGAACAATGGGTAATTCTTCATCGTATTTCGCAGTTGGGCGATGCAGCCTCGCAGGCTGAAATCGTAAAATCGAATTTTAGGAATCGTGCGACCACATCAAGGGTAATTGGCGGACTGGAACGTAAAAGTTGGATAAAAAAAACACGTTTTGAGGGCGATATGAAACGTTTTAAATTGGAGTTGACCTCTAGGGGTAAAGCGTTGATTACATTGATTTCCCCACATGCAGACCAATTAAGGGCACAGGCGATAAAGGATTTGGATATCATGGAATTTGAGACCTTCTTGAGGGTCTTGGATCAAATAGGCGAGAATTATGAATCGTCTGTAAAGCGTTGACCTCTTATTCCTTCCCATAAAAAATAGCTTTGTTTCCTTTACTTTTCAGAGGTGTTCCATTCTTCCATTTGAGATAAAATAACGTGAGTTCGAAGTAACAGTAGATCCAAAAGAAAACAACTGTCAACAAAAATTGACAGTTGTAACCCCGAGCGCAGTCCAGAGCTTGAAAGAATGTACATTTAAAGAGAGGTTTACACTGCGCCTGTCTGCCGACAAGGTAGGCTCAACTTGACATAGCTTACAAATCGCGAGAAAACAGTGATAGGTTTCTTACGTCGAACTCATGTTAAAATAGCACAGAAATCGGAAAACTTTGATGTTTTCAACACATTGCTTTTGATGCAATTTTGCGCGCTCTGAAATAGAAAATACAACGTTATGAAATTAAAACATTACCCTAGCGCATGGCAGGCTCAACCTTTTTCAATGGAACTATTCGCACATTTTGAGGAAGCCGCACGTTTACAAAACAAAGAAGTTGTTCTAAAAAGAAAAAGGTTGGGAAAACAGACAAAAACAAAATCAAGGTTCACTTTTGGTTTTTGGTAAGACCAAAGTGCACGAACCCTATTGGATGAAGCTTCCCCTTTCTCTCTGAAAACCTTCTGAAGGTCGATTTTTTGTAAGAACATGAATAGCTTAAATAGGCTATAGTGTCTATTTGACCTCAAAGGTTTCCATTGCACTTCGTTTATACCCTAACCGATGCGCGACGGCTTTGATCGTGGTGCCGCCCGTAACTGAAAAGGGTTTGGTGTAGACGGTCCAGCCTTCTTGGTCCGCCCCGACAATTTGATATCCAATAGAGGCTCCTTCGGTGGCACAACTAATGGTGATTGTACCGTTGGAATGCTCAAGTTCAGGGTTTGAGGTATTGGGCTGTTCGCCATTAGGCCAAAACATGTCGATAAGTTCTTGCTCTGGTCGAAGGCCAGTGTCATTGATACGGCCTACCCAATTGGAACAAGCCTTTCTTAAAGAGAGCAGTTTTTCTTGATATTCTGGAAGTTGGGCCAAATTGCGTACTTCATATGGATCATTGATTACATCATAAAGTTCTTCTTCAGGTCTTGGTCGTTCAAACCAGAGCGCTTGTGCAACGGTCAATTGGTTTTCTTCCTTTAAGCGCAGTAGCTCTCTCATGATGGGCATGTTCTTTCGATAGGCCACATCGGCATACAATGGCTTTTCAGGATTGTAGTTTTTGATATATCGAAACTGTTTGTCACGTACCGAACGAATGTTATCGGTAAATTCATCAAAACGGTCCGCGGCGCCAAAAATGAATTCTGGTTCCTCGGTACGCAAATACTCGCCTAAAAATGCGGTACCCTGCATGTGGTCGGGCGGTTTGATACCAACTAGGGAAAGCATCGTCGGTGCCAGATCGATAAAGCTGACCATACGGTCGTCTCTCATACCGGCGAATTCCCCATTCGGAAATCGAATGATCATCGGCACTTTGGTGCCACTATCGTACAATAGTCGTTTTTGTCTGGGCAAGGGCCCACCATGGTCGGTATACCATACGACAATGGTACTGTCCAATAGGCCATCCGCTTTTAATTCTTGTAAGATTTTGGCCGTTTGGGCATCCATTTCCAAAATGTTGGAATACATTCTACGCACATCTTTTCGACCTGTTTCGGTATTGGGTAAATACGGTGGTACCGGTACTTCAAGATTTTTGGGTACCCAGAGTGAATCCTTGGCTTTTGCCCAAATCCTTGATTCATGTGTCACACCGATGTTAAATACCGAGAAAAAGGGTTTTCCCTTGGGCCTGTTTCGCCAATGGGCCATATTACTACTCTCGTCCCAAGCGGTCATGGTCTTTCTGAATTGGTAATCTTCTTTGGCATTGTTGCTACAGTAATATCCGGCAGCCCGTAAATATTCGGTGAACATTTTGACCTCTTTCGGGGGTACTGCTTCGTAGGGAATATTTCCTTCAGGTAAGGCTTTGTAGTTTTGAATGATTTCTTGAGTGATGTTTGCGGCAAACCAAGGCCCCGTACGCATATGACTCGCCCCTATGCTATTGGCATACCTTCCTGTAATAATGGACGCCCTCGCCGGAGCGCAAACCGGATGGGCACTATAGAAGTAATCATAGCATACCCCTTCCGCGGCCAATCGATTCAAGGTAGGCGTTACAACGGTGCTATCGCCAAAAGCAGGTATGTTCGGACTTTGATCTTCAGCTACGATCCATAGGATGTTGGGTCGAAAATTCAACTTCGGATTTAAAGTAGGTTCCAATTTTGAAGTATTTGCCTGTTTTTGAGTTTGGTCACAACTAAATAAGAAGGCGATAACTGGAAAGAAGAGCAAAAATTTTTTCATTTCACTTGGGTTTGAGAGTATTCGAAAACCAGTATATATTATTTCACTTTGATAACCATTTTAATGGAAATCGGCATTTCATTAAAGATAATTTTAAATATGTTTTGAATTAAACAATACTTAACTTTAGTTAAACATTTTTATATGGATGGAATGCTTTTAAATAATCTACCGATTGGGGATTTGACAAGTGATAATGATTATTTAGGTTTAATAGATAAAGGGAGTTTGATTAAACTGTTTATAGAGAGTAATAAGGAACAGTTCTCCGAAATCAAAATGTTTGCTCTTTACGGCGAATGGGGTAGTGGGAAAAGTACTTTGATGAAGTATTTGCTAAAAGAGCTTAAGACAAATTTTAATACGTTCTTTTTTGATACTTGGGAATTTGAGACCGATAATAACTTGGCGTTATCCTTATTAGAGCTTTTACTATTAGAATCTGCTACTGCAGGGGAAGATATTGCTGATGAATTAATAGAAGTGGCAGAAAAATTGCTGAAAGGTTTTACAAAATCTATTCGTATTTCGTTACCAGGATTATCTGTTGATGGAAAAGCTTTAACTGAAGAATTGGATTCTGAGAAGGAAAAATCATTTACTCAGTTAAAAAATGAATTTAAGACTGAATTTCTAAGATGGGAGGATGAAGTTAGAGGTCGAAGTGAAAAAAAATATAATATCATATTTATTGATGATTTAGATAGATGTGAGCCAGAAAATGTGCTAAACCTTCTGTCCGCTCTAAAATTATTTTTCACTTATGGTCAGAGAACGATTTTCTTTTGTGGCATCGATAAAAAAGCAGTGAATGAAGCAGTGAAAACCAAATATGGCGAAGTTGTAAAGTCCAGCGAATACTTAGAAAAGATTTTTGATATTTCGTTTTCAATGCCATCAGTTTTTCATTTTGATAGATTGATATCATTTTATTTTACAGAGACACCTATTAATGAAGAAAATGTAAATGGTATCTGGAATGAACAAATAGAAAACTTTTTTAAAGAAATTAATTTCTTTAATCCCAGAAGGATGAAAAAAGTACTCAATAAATACGTAATGTTGACTATTTTCTATCAAAATCTATATGAACAAGGATATTCAATACCTAACATCTATCTCAACTCAAAAAGTGAAGGATGTTTTTTTGAAACAATTCTTTGTTTATATTTTTTAATTATTAAAGAATTTTACCCAAAAATTTATAGAGATCTTTTTGATTATAAACTCAAAGAAGATAATTATTTGAAAGCGATAAAAGCAACACCGAAAATTAATGAGGGAAATAGATTAAGTCATATCAATCAAGTAACTAACTTTTTTGATGGAAATAAAGGAGATAAATCTTTGAATAAGATAAATTTTGGTTCTGACGTCAATAAGTTTATAGTAATATGTTTTAGTCCAATTAATGTAAAGCAGCTTACCTATTATTCAATAAGTCAAAAAAACAGACTTGACGAGATGATTCCTGCTGACAATTCAATTGATTATTTGTTTTTTAAATATTTGATTAAAAACCTTAATATTTTAACAAATTCAAAAAAATTATCAGAATATTCTCTCCATGGCATCAAAGATTCAATTTCTAGACTTCTTTAACTCTTAATGCGCCTCCAACCAATTCTCACCAATACCGACCTCAACATCTAACGGAACGCCCATCGTATACGCATTTTCCATTTCGGTTTTAATAAGGTTTTTCATTTCCTCCAACTCTGGTTTATAGCAATCAAAGACCAGTTCATCATGTACCTGAAGCAACATCTTGGTTTTGTAATTGCCTTCTGAAAGTTTTTTGTGGATATTGATCATGGCAAGTTTGATAATATCTGCCGCGCTACCCTGTATCGGTGCATTTACGGCATTTCGTTCGGCCGCGCCACGAACAACTTGATTACCGGCATTGATGTCCTTTAAATACCTACGACGGCCCAGCACGGTTTGTACATAGCCATTATCACGGGCAAAGTCAACCTGTTCGCCCATATAGTTTCTAAGCTTCGGATATGTTTTGTAGTAAGTGTCGATAAGTTCTTTTGATTCAGCTCGTGTTAGGTCGGTTTGGTTGCTTAGCCCAAATGCCGATACCCCGTAAATGATACCGAAATTAACGGTTTTCGCATTGCTGCGTTGTTCACGGGTAACGGCTTCGATTGGCACGTTAAATACTTTTGAAGCCGTCGAGGCATGAATGTCCATTCCATTTTTAAAGGCTTCGATCATGGTATCCTCTTCGCTCAAAGCTGCAATGATACGCAGTTCTATTTGTGAGTAATCAGCTGCCAACAATACGTGGTTTTCGTCGCGTGGCACAAAGGCCTTTCGAACTTGGCGTCCCCGTTCGGTACGGATCGGGATATTCTGCAAATTGGGGTTATTGCTGCTCAGACGACCTGTTGCCGCTACTGTTTGCATATAATCGGTGTGTACCCGCCCCGTGTTTGTATGTACCTGTTCTGGTAGGGCATCTACATATGTGCTCTTGAGTTTGGAAAGCCCTCGATAATCCAATACATTTTGAATGATCTCGTGATCTTTGGCCAAATACGAGAGCACATCCTCTGCCGTAGAATATTGACCGGTCTTTGTTTTTTTCGGTTTGTCGACGAGTTTCATTTTATCAAACAAAATCTCTCCCAATTGTTTCGGGGATCCAATGTTGAATTCAACTCCCGCAGCCTCATAAATACGTTGTTCCAAGTTTTTGATATCATTATCGAGATCCTCGGAAAGTGAACCCAAGAATGCTTTATCCAAATTGATACCTTCGCGCTCCATATCGGCCAAGACCCGCAATAGTGGTATTTCGATGGATTCAAATAATTCTTCCGTTTTCGCTTCAGCCAGCTCAGGACGAAAATGGGCTGCCAATTGCAGTGTGATATCGGCATCCTCTACGGCATATTCCGTTTGTTTTTCAATGGGGACATCGCGCATACTCAATTGGTTCTTCCCTTTTTTGCCGATGAGTTCAGTAATGGAAACGGGGGTGTAGTTCAGATAGGTTTCTGAAAGTACGTCCATGTTATGCCGCATATCAGGGTTGATAAGGTAATGTGCCAACATCGTATCAAAGAGTTTTCCCTTCACCGCTATACCATAATTCTGCATTACTTTGATATCATACTTTAGGTTTTGCCCTATTTTTTCGATGTTTTCCGATTCAAAAAAGGGACGCAACTGCTGTAATAGGGTATTAACGCGTTCTTCATCTTCAGGAAAGGGAACGTAGAACCCCTTGTTGGCACTCCAACTAAAGGCAATACCCACCAATTTGGCATCAAGTGGGTTTATCGAGGTAGTCTCGGTGTCAAAACAAACCGACGCCTGTTGCATCAACTTGTTCAAAAACAAATTCATGGCCGCACCTTCAGTGACCAATTGGTAAAAGTGCGGTACTTCTGAGATGGTTTTTCGACTGTTGACATCTTTAATGGTTGCTGCCGTTTCGGCTGGGTCACCACCAAATAATGTAAATTGTCCGCCACCCGCCACTTTGGCCTTTTGAGTTTCTTGCTTTGCCGTAACCGTATTCGTAACTTGGGTAACAGGTTCCGTTTCACCGGAAAATATTTTGATAAACTGCTCTTTTAGCCTTCTGAATTCAAGTTCTTCAAAAATCTCTTGTACCTTCTCGGCATCAGGTTCGCACATTTCATAGTCATCTGCTTTGAAGGTAACCTCGCAATCCGTTTTGATCTCGGCAAGCTTGCGTGATAAACGACCAAGTTCGGCATTGGCCTCGACTTTTTCCCTCATTTTGCCCTTTAATTGATCGGTATTGGCAAGTAGCCCTTCCATATCACCAAACTGCTCTAGAAACTTTTTAGCCGTTTTATCACCTACGCCAGGTAGACCGGGTATATTATCACTGGCGTCACCCATCATGCCCAAATAGTCAATGACCTGTTCTGGGCGTTCAACGCCAAAGCGCTTTTGTATTTCAGGGATACCCCATATTTCAATACCATTGCCCATACGAGCTGGTCGGTACATGAATATATTTTCTGAGACTAATTGCCCAAAGTCCTTATCAGGGGTAACCATGAAAACCTTATAATCTTCTTTTTCGGCTTGTTTCGCCAAAGTGCCGATAAGGTCGTCCGCTTCATAGCCTTCTAATTCCACTACGGGAATTTTCATTGCCTTCAAGATATTCTGGATATAGGGTATGGCAATTCGAATGGCATCGGGCGTTTCGTCACGATTTGCTTTATAGGCCTCAAATAGTTCAGTACGCTCTACACTTCCACCTTTATCGAATGCGACGGCCAGGTGATCGGGCCGTTCACGTTTGATAACATCAAAAAGGGAGTTCATGAACCCCATAATCGCAGAGGTATCCATCCCTTTTGAATTGATCCTTGGGTTTTTTATAAGCGCATAATATCCCCTGAAAATAAGGGCATAGGCGTCAAGCAGAAAGAGTCTTTTTTGATCGGACATGAATTAAAGTTTGAAATACGAAATTAGGAGTACGATTTTTTAAATGTACAAAGTTTATGCAAATGGGCAGTGTTATATAACGAGGTTTAGGCTTGACTTTTCTAGGACCAAAACATGCTATAAAATACGACATCATTATTTTTCAAGATGTTAGCCCCACGATTTCTGTCAATTCTTGGCCGAAATGTAAAAAGGAATAGTCCATTTACGACGATTTTGACCCTCAAATATTTTTTCGACCCCTAGGGTGTGCGCCCCGTTTGACAAGCTATCTAAGTTGATGTAAGTCACGATTCCAAATTGTCCCGTATGGGGGTGGTCGCTTTTTAGAAAAGATACCTCGACAGTACGGCCGTTAATGGTCACCGATTGGTTTTTGGCATAACAGGCTAAGTAGGTATCCCTTCTTCTTTGACGCTCGGTGTCGTCAGGAAGTTGAAAAGTGGGGAAATCGGGAATAGCACACTTTGCCTCAAAAATGGTTTTCTCGTGTTTGAAAATGGGAATGAACAATTGCAATACCCTGTTTTTGATGGTACCCGCATTGATTTCAGGTGCCAATAGAAAATCGGTTTCCATATTGTTATCCGCATAATACGAAGCATGTTGTTTTGAGCTGTCGACGGGTACGTCATAATTGATGAGGTAAGCATAGTTCGAGCGAACCAACTGTACTCCGCCAAAAATAGTGCCTATGAAAAGCATGAACAAAATCATTTTTACGAGCCCCTTTTTTCTTTTATAGTTAGATCCAAAAATCATGCTTATCTGTAAAATACTTTTTGGGAAAGGGCCATAAAGTATTCTTGCACCCCATTTCGAGTATAAAAAGTAAAGTTCTTGTATTTTCTCATTTGATCTGAATTTTTTGGTATTTGCTATTGAGGTCAAAATACTTCCATAAACGATATAGCCAATGAACAGCCCCAAAGGAATCAATAAAATCCATTCTGGTACCACATCTTTGGCCAGATTGTAGATGATAAGATATAGCGTTGCAATCACCGTAAAATTGAGATAGATAAGCATGATGGAAAATGCGGCTGAAAAAGTTACACTGCACAATTCATCGATTTTGGTAATGCTTACCGATAATTTCGGGAGCATTTGAAGGATTTTTTCCGTGTAAATGGGCGAATAGGCACTATCTTCTAAACTGTAATCGGGAAATACCGAATTCAAACCCACCAAGCCGATCCAATAGGCCCGTAGGGCAAAGTGTATGCTAAACATGGCCGCCAGAACCCCTACGGCAAGATAACCACAAACAATAATGGCATAGGCGACCAAATATTGATTGGGGTTCAAGTAGTCTATAAACTTGGTCAAAAGCCAATCAATACCCGAAAAGGATTTTAAAATGGCAAAAATGGCAACTGCCGATACCAAAAGTTCCGCTTCCCAGCTTTCATTCTTCAGGCGTTGAAGCCAGTTTTTATCAACAGGATTTACTTCGGTCTCCATTTGATCGGACATTTTTAAGGTTTAAAGCACGAATTTTAAAAATAGGAAAAACGGATGAAAGCCAACTAATGTGAAAATCATGATCCCCATTTTGTAAAGCAGGTTTTGAGGTACTACTTATTTTATTTTGGCATTTAAGGTATGGTAAGGGTGGCATGGTCTTTCGATAGTGCCACTTTTCAGTGGAACACCTTCATCGCTATCAAACGAAATGGGGATGGGGTACCTTAACTTAAAAGTAGCTTTGTGATTCAATGTTTTCATGTCCTTCCGGTGAATAGCGACGGTAACTAAATCCAGAATGGATGCAATAGCCTCCCGTTTCGCCGTTTTTGTTCATGGCAATAAAACCGATTTGAAAGTCTTTTCGATTTTTGTTCTTTTCGATGATACGCCTTACCCCTTCTTCACAGGCTTCTTGTGGTGATTTGCCTTGACGCATCAATTCGACGATCAAGAAACTTCCAACAGTACGCACAACTTCCTCGCCCACTCCCGTTGCCGTGGCACCTCCAACGGCATTGTCAACGAACAAGCCGGCCCCTATAATAGGCGAATCCCCAACCCGTCCAGCCAATTTGTAGGCCATACCGCTCGTAGTGCAACCGCCTGAGATATCCCCGTTCTTATCGATGGCCAGCATTCCGATGGTATCGTGGTTTTCAATATTTATGGGTGTTTCATAGTTGGCCGTTTTCTTCCATTCCAACCATTCCTGTTTTGATTTCTCGGTGAGTAAATTTACTTTCTTGAATCCTTTTTCATAAGCGAATTGTTCCGCACCCTTGCCTGCCAACATCACATGTGGGGTTTCTTCCATAACTTTTCGTGCCACTGAAATGGGGTTGGCGATATTTTGCAAAGCTAATACGGCACCACAATTTCCGGCTGCGTCCATGATGCAGGCATCTAAGGTTACATTGCCATCGCGGTCTGGTCGACCCCCGGTACCAACGGTTTGGTTATTGACATCATCTTCTTCGATTCTGACACCATGTTCGATGGCGTCTAATGAACTACCATTTTGGTAAAGGATTTCCCATGCCTTGGCAGAGGCATTTTTAAAGTCCCAAGTACAGATGACTATAGGTATTACAGACTTTTGATCCGTTATGGCCTCCACTTTCTTTTCGTCTTTACACGATGCTAAAACGGGAGCCGTGAGCATGCCGGCCGTTGTTAGCCCCGATTTCTTGATGAATTTGCGTCTTCGCATGTTTGGGTTGTTTATTTTTAAACTTTAAATGGGTTCTTTAACTAAAGATAACAATATGTTGATAGAGGTTTGCTGTAATTCTTTAGAATCGGCCATTAATGCCGAAAGGGCCGGTGCTGATAGAATTGAACTATGTGTTGCCTTGGGTGTAGGGGGTGTTACCCCCTCACATGGGCTTATTCAATTGGTCAAACAAGAAGTTTCGATTCCCATTCATGTCTTGATACGACCGAGAAGCGGTCACTTTGTGTATTCTGAAACTGAATTCGAAGTGATGTTGAACGATATTCGCTTTTGCAGGGAGATGGGTGTCGAAGGTATTGTCTCAGGAATTTTAAACCGAGATCATACCCTTGACATGGAACGAATGAAAATAATGATAGGACAGACCGGATCATTGCATTTTACCTTTCATAGGGCTTTTGATTGGGTTGCCAACCCTGAGACCTCCCTTTTGCAATTGGAAGATATGGGTGTAAATACTATTTTGACCTCAGGGCAACAGGCCACGGCGTCACAGGGAATTACTCTGCTTAAGCGACTCAAGGCCAAAAGCACTAAAATCAAGATAATGCCCGGTGGGGGTATTCGTATTGAAAACATCGTAGATTTCATGAAGGCAGATTTTGAGGTAATCCACTTTTCGGGCACTACGTTCACGAATACCGTTGACATCGAACACAAGATTTCAATGAATTCGCAAAAGCATTTGGTAGAAAGCCAAGTAGCGGTCACAAATGAGCAAACCGTTCGTCAACTTGTACGATTCGTTAAATAAAAATCAAAAAACCGGTATAAGGTTTTAAAGGAATAAATTTGTAAAAAACTACTATGCTTCGTTGGATCATCTTTCTTTTCATTTACTCCGTTCTGGGTTTTTATGCCCTACAGGCTGTAAAGACGGTATCAAGATACCCTTGGTTACAGTACCTTTTTATCTTACTTTCCCTAGCGGTCATTGGTAATTTCCTATATCAGTTCATGGGTACGGATGAGGGCAGGGTACTAAGTAGGCCTAAAAGTTACGCTTTCGGATTTTTATTGGCCATGTTGTCTTTTCAGTTGATTACCATCATCTTTTTATTCGGTGAAGACATCTTCAGATTGTTCGTGGGTGCTTACCAAAAAGTTTTTGGCACTGAAAAAGAATTCAGTATTCCCTCAAGAAGAAGGTTTTTGAGCGCAATTGCGTTAGGCATAGCTGCATTACCCTTTGGGGCCCTGTTGCTGGGCATGTACAAAGGTAAATACAACTATAAGGTATTGAGGTATGAATTGGAGTTCGATGATTTGCCTGAGGCCTTTGATGGATATCAAATTACACAAATTTCTGATGTGCATAGCGGCAGTTTTGATGATCGCAAGAAGGTGGCCTATGGTATTGAGCTGATCAATAGCCAGAAAAGCGATGTTATCTTGTTTACAGGTGATATGGTCAACAACAAGGCGGAAGAGATGAGACCTTGGACTGATTTGTTTGCACAATTACAGGCAAAAGATGGAAAGTACTCGATTCTCGGCAACCATGACTACGGTGATTATGTATCATGGGACACGGAACAAGGGAAAAAACAAAATCTTGAGGATTTAAAAACGATGCAAAAAGAAATGGGGTTTGATCTGTTGTTGGACTCCCATCGCTATTTAACAAAGGGCAATGACAAGATTGCCCTGGTCGGAGTTGAAAATTGGGGTAGGGGCAGTTTCAAAAAAGCAGGGGACTTAAATCGTGCCAAAGTAGGTATTTCAAAGGATGATTTTAAAATTTTAATGAGTCATGATCCGTCACATTGGGAAGATGTGGTCATCAACGACGATTATCATTTTCATTTGACCTTGAGTGGGCATACCCATGGTATGCAGTTTGGCATCGAGATACCAGGTTGGGTGAAATGGAGCCCAGTGAAATGGCGTTATAAATATTGGGCAGGCATTTATAAAGAATTGGGCCAGTATATTAATGTGAACAGGGGCTTTGGTTTTATAGGTTACCCTGGTAGGGTCGGTATTTGGCCCGAAATTTCGGTAATTACCTTAAAAAAGAAAGGTTTAACTTGAATTTAACCTAAATCAGTAGCCTGCAGGGAATACACAATGCACCATTTTAACAATTTTTCTTACTTTTGAGTTGTTAAATAACCATGTTACCATGTCAAAATTTGGTGAACTTATAGATTTGCACATTCCGGTATTGTTAGACTTCTATGCCGATTGGAACGAACAGTCCACTTCAATGCATCCCGTGTTGCGAGACGTCGCGGCCGCGCTTGGTGATAAAGGGAAGGTCATTAAAATAGACGTTGATAAAAACAAAGAACTTTCACAAGCCCTTCGAATTAAGGGGCTACCTACCCTTATGATCTACAAAAAAGGGGAGATGGTATGGCGCCAAAGTGGGGAGCAAGATGCCAATACCTTGATTGGCATACTCAACGAGTATACCTGAATATAAACTTTTTAATTCCTTGATTTTCGATTTCAATGACACTAGTATTACCTAGGTTTCAAGTGTTTCCCTACACTTATTCTTCCACCGAAACCGCATCTTGAACCGCGGTTATGGTATCCAATGGTATACTGTCTATGACCATAGAGTCTTGTAGGTCTGGGTCTATTGCTCTCGGTTCACTCAAATATTCTTGATCTTCCTCACCAATGAACTGTGAGAATTTATCAATGTATTCATTAAAAATAAGCGTTTCTTTTTCCGCTAATTCCCTATCTTGATTTCTGATTAAAATATCTATGTTTCTTCGATAGGCCTCCATTTCGGTCAAAATATTCTCAAGTTTATCATATTGCTCATTCCGAGGTATGCCTGCATAATAGCTCAACCGTTCTTGATAAACGGTTTTCAACTTTTCAAAAAGATCCCTTGCCTTTTGCTGCTCACCGACCTTGTAATAACCATCTACAAACGGTTCGACAAAAGCATAAAAACCAAAATGTTCAAAAGGCATATTCGTCATGGCGATGGTAATGACGTCTTTTGCTTTTTCTATCTCGTTTTCTTCTATGAGTTGTTCCATCAATCGGGCTAGATTACCTCGAAATGACAATCCTTGTGAGCGAGTTTGCGGATCATGATAGATGTCGGCACTTGAGGCATTGCCCCATTCCCATTTTTTAACGATGCCATACATGAGGTCGGTATCTATCCTTCCCATTTCATAGGGACTTTCATTTTCGGTCTTTATAGGAACCAGCTTATAGACCAGACCATCTAGTTGAAGGTATTCTTTCATCCAGATATATTCCGCTTTGTCGAAACTTCCACCTGAAAAGTAGATGGGGCGTTTCCAATCGTTATTCGCGATGATATCAAGCATGAGGATACGATTTTTTGGCAATGCACTCTGAGGAAGATCGATATCAATATAATCTAAAATCAAATCTTGGTCCTCTGGTTTCACCAGTCCGCTTTCCAATACGTTTTTCTTATTTACGGGTACTCGAATTTTATTGGTTGGGTAATATACTATTTCTTGGGTGCTCTTCGGATAGGCGCTGATATCACGCCCCTGTTTCTCGAATAAATGTTTGAACTTGGTTTGGGGTTTATCGCTCCCGATCCAGTTCATAAAGTCTTTGATATTCCATCGACTTTCCGTGATTGCTTGATAATATACGGCATCTCGAGTGCCATATCGGTATTTGTCATGGGTCAATTGTGAGGGTATGGGATCGCTTTCATATGCTTTTCGTTTCATTTGATCGATATACCAATCCGTTGCAAAAAGGCTCGTGTTAACAATGCGAACATCTGTACGATGCCCTTCAATATCTTGGGCATACCAAAGGGGAAAAGTATCGTTATCACCAATGGTGAACAGAATGGCCCCTACATCTTCTTGACAAGAGTCTAAATAAGCTTTTGCGGTAGATCTAGCGGTATACCGGCCAGACCGGTCATGGTCATCCCAGTTTTGAAATGCCATTAGAAACGGAACGGCTGCCAAACATAAAACCGTAACGACAGGTGCCGCTAATCTAGGCTTCAATAGTTTTTTTACTTCGTCAAATAAACCATAGACCCCAAGGCCGATCCAAAGGGCAAAAATGTAAAAAGAGCCAACGAGGGAATAATCACGTTCACGTGGTTGAAAAACATACGGATTGGTGTAGAATTGAATCGCAATACCGGTGAACATGAAAAATACAAAAAGTACCCAGAAAAGTTTTGGGTTGCGGGCTATCAAAAATACAATACCGATGATCCCTAAAAGCAGTGGTAGAAAAAAGTAAGTGTTACGTGCCTTGTTGTTTAGAACATCAGTGGGTAGGTTTTCTTGACTGCCCAATCGAATGTTATCAATGGCATTGATGCCACTAAGCCAATGCCCGTTCTCGTCGTAGCGTCCTTGCACATCATTTTGCCTACCCACAAAATTCCACATGAAATACCGCATGTACATGTAACCAAATTGAAATTCGAACATGTATTTGATATTGTCCGTCAGGGTGGGGGGCAATACATCTATATAGTCCCCAAATTCCCTAAAAAACTGAATGTATTGGTCGGTTCCGATCTCGCCGGCGGCATCCATTTGTTTGAATTGGGTCACGGCATCCCGTAATTGGGTCTCAGAGATGTACTCTGACTTGATTTTAAAGTCAAGTCGTCCAAAATAGCGCATGTAATTTTCGGCATGCTGTTCACTCCATAAACGGGGTAAAAAGCCAACATGCTTTTCGTTGGGCCCTTGCATGGCATCCTTATAATTATTGACGATAACATATTTGCCCAATTTTTCGTCCTTTTCATATTTGGGCTTATCATCAATATCGTCTCCCGGGCCTGCGAAGGTATTTGAATAATAGGCTCCATAAAAGGGGCTCTCAACACCAGGGTACTGTTCCCTGTTGTAATACGCCAATAAAGATCTTGCGTCTTCAGGATTATTCTCATTGACCACGGTTTGTGAATTGGCCCGTATGGGCAACATCAGCCATGATGAAAAACCAAGGATCAAGAACATAAAGCACAACACGATAGTGTTGGCGTGATAGTAATTGTTTTTTCTGGTATATCGTAATGCAAAGTAGAAAACGGCTACGAAGATCAACCCCATGATTATGGTTCCAGAATTGAAGGGAAGTCCAATTTCGTTAATGAAGAACACTTCACTCCACCCGAACAATTTTAGAATATAGGTCAGTGAAAATTTATAAACCAACATTAATAAACCGATTACAATGGCATTGGCAATAATGAAATTTTTGACCGTGGTCTTTTTATATTTTTTAAAGTAGTACAACAATCCGATGGAGGGAATCGCCAAGAATCCCATAAATTGGATACCAAAGGTCAGACCGATAACAAAACATATCAACAATAACCATTTGTTACCGCGATTATCCTCCAAACTGTCGGTCCATTTGAGCCCCATCCATAATAACAAGGCCATTATAAGACTTGCCATGGCATAGACCTCCGTTTCAACGGCGTTGAACCAAAAACTATCAGAAAAGGTGAATGCCAGGGCACCTACGAGGCCACTACCAAAAATCGCCAGGGCCTTATGGTTTGATAGGTTGTCTTTTTTGACGACCAATTTTTTAGTGAGGTTGGTGATGGTCCAAAACATAAACAAAACGGTAAAGGCACTTGACACTACTGAAACCGTATTCACCATTCGCGCAATTTGCGTGTTTTCAAATGCGAACATGGCAAAAAATGCCCCGATCATTTGCAGTAGGGGTGCTCCCGGTGGGTGGCCTACCTGAAGATTGGCTGAGGTCGTGATATATTCACCAGCATCCCAAAAACTTCCGGTGGGTTCTACGGTAATGAGATAGGTTATCAAGGCAATGGAGAAGGACACCCATCCTAATATAGTGTCCCATTTTTGAAAATCTTTCGCAAACATGAAATTTGTGCTTTACCAATCGGGGCGAATTTACCAAATAAAATAGAGAAGCAAACCCATTTTTCTAAAACCTTTAACAGGTCATTTTCGATTGTTTTGTTCGATTGTAACCATTTTTATTTGGCGATATAAAAGTTTGTTTTAAATTTGCACGCTCTTAAAGGTAATGGCCCATGGTGTAATTGGCAACACAGCTGGTTTTGGTCCAGTCGTTCTAGGTTCGAGTCCTAGTGGGCCAACAAAAAAAATTCCGGTCATTTTGATTGGGATTTTTTGTTTAACCTTGATTTTGCAAACTATAGAATTATCGTATATTTGCAACACTGAACGGATATAAGTATTCATGAGGGGACTTCGAGTCCCCTCTTTTATTAGTGAAACTTGTCGAAAGGCATTTTTTTAAATGTATTGCCGAAGCACTGTTGGCACTGATTTTTGTGGATATGTATATTGATTCGTGAAGGGATAAAAGATTGTTTTTGCATGTTTAAGGAAAAAGTTACCGGGTTACTGACTCATGCCTTAGGGCAACGCGAAGACTTGTTTTTGATTGATTTTACCATAGGTGTCGGTAACAAGATCAATATTGTGTTGGATGGCGACAACGGTGTAAGCCTTCAAGATTGTATGGACATCAGCCGGGCCATTGAGCATAATTTAGACCGTGAAGAACAAGATTTTTCACTTGAGGTAGCCTCTGCAGGTGCTACAACACCCTTGGTATTGCCGCGGCAGTACCAAAAGAATATAGGTAGGAAATTAGAGGTGAAAACGGTAAGTGAAACTATTGAAGGTAACTTGACCTCGAGCAATCAAGAAGCCATTACGTTAGAGTGGAAGGCCAGGGAGCCCAAACCAGTAGGTAAAGGAAAGCATACGGTTCAGAAAAAACAGGAAATTGCTTTTTCTGATATTAAAGAAGCAAAAGTTGTATTAAAATTTTAAATGTAGACCACGATGGAAAACATGGCGCTTATTGAATCCTTTTCAGAATTCAAGGATGATAAGTTTATTGATAGGGTGACCTTAATGGCAATTTTGGAAGATGTATTTCGAAATGCCCTAAAAAAGAAATTTGGTTCTGATGATAATTTCGATATTATTATCAATCCGGATAAGGGTGATTTAGAGATTTGGAGAAACCGTATCGTTGTTGAAGATGGAGAGGTAGAAGAACCCAATGAGGAGATATCATTATCGGAAGCCAGAAAAATCGAGCCGGATTTTGAGGTTGGCGAAGATGTATCAGAAGAAGTAAAATTGATGGACTTAGGCCGTAGGGCCATTTTAGCCTTACGTCAAAATCTGATCTCTAAAATCCACGAACATGACAATACCACCATCTACAAGCAATTTAAAGATTTGGAAGGTGAAATCTATACGGCTGAGGTACATCACATAAGACATAAAGCGATCATCTTATTAGACGATGAGGGTAATGAGATCATCATGCCCAAAGAACGCCAAATACCTTCTGATTTCTTTAGAAAAGGTGATAATGTTCGAGGTATTATCGAAAGTGTGGAGTTAAAGGGCAATAAGCCCACCATCATTATGTCAAGAACGGCGCCCAAGTTTTTAGAACAATTGTTCTTTCAAGAAATACCCGAGGTTTTCGATGGGCTGATCACTATTAAAAAAGCCGTTCGTATACCTGGCGAAAAGGCAAAAGTAGCCGTAGACTCCTATGATGACCGTATCGACCCCGTCGGTGCCTGTGTGGGTATGAAGGGGTCTCGAATACACGGTATCGTTCGAGAATTGGGCAATGAAAATATCGATGTCATTAATTGGACCAATAACCCGCAATTAATGGTGACAAGGGCTTTAAGCCCCGCGCGTGTCTCATCGGTAAAACTGAATGACGAAAAGATGACGGCCCAGGTATATTTGAAACCCGAAGAAGTTTCAAAAGCTATCGGTCGTGGGGGGCATAATATACGATTAGCAGGTCAATTGACTGGTTATGAGATAGATGTTTTCAGGGAAGGCGTTGAAGAAGATGTGGAATTAACGGAGTTTTCAGATGAGATAGATGCTTGGATTATTGAAGAGTTCAAGAAAATAGGTCTCGATACCGCGCGAAGTGTTTTAGAGCAAGATGCGGCAGATTTGATTAAACGAACTGATTTAGAAGAAGAAACCGTAAATGAAGTGGTTCGCATTCTAAAAGAAGAATTTGAAGATTAAACTATATATTAGCACCGAAATTTAAAGGGATAGCAAAGTTTTTATGGCAGGAAACCCAACAATACGATTAAACAAAGTTCTAAGAGAATTGAATATCTCGCTAGATAGGGCGGTAGACCATCTGGTGTCACAAGGGCATGACATCGAGGCTAGGCCTACCACCAAAATATCTGATGAGGTATATCAAGTGCTGTTGGATGAATTTCAAACAGATAAAAGTAAAAAGGTTGCATCAAAGGAGGTCGCAGAAGAAAAATTAAAAGAAAAGGAAGAGCTTAGGCTTCAAATGGAGCGCGAGCAAGAAGAGCGACGATTGGCTAGGGAGAAAAGACAAGCCGCCACAGAGGTTATCAAAGGAAAAGTGGAGCTTTCTGGACCAAAAACCGTCGGTAAGATTGATTTGGACAAAAAGGCCCCAGTAGCCAAAGAGAACGAAGTTGTTAAAGAGGAGGCTGCCAAAGAAACAGCAGCCACTGAAAAAACGCCAGAGGTACAACCTGAAGCTTCAAAGGAAGTTGCCCCAGAAGTAGTAAAAGAGGTCAGTAAGAAAGATGAGGAGGCCAAAAAAGAGCCTACTGCCAAAACCCAGCCTGTTAAAGCTGTGGAAGAAGCACCATCAGAACCAGAGGCCATAACGACCAAGTACCAAAAACTTAGCGGTCCGAAAATTACCGGTGATAAAATCGACTTGAGCAAGTTCGATAAACCCAAGAAGAAAAAGGAAGAAGCTAAAAAAGATGCTGCGGGCTCCGCTACAGATCGTAAAAAACGACGACGAAGGATCGTAAGCAATACAGGTGGTAAGCCAGGTGCAAACGGACCAAGGGGAAGAGGTCAGGTCGGTAATCGAAGGGGAGGGCAACGCCCCAATACCCCAAAGGTAGAGCCTACCGAAGAAGAAGTACAAAAACAGGTCAGGGAGACCCTAGAGAAACTTCAAGGGAAGTCCAACAAAGGTAAAGGCGCGAAATATAGAAGGGAGAAAAGGGATCAGCACCGTCAACAGACCGAAAAAGATCTAGAGCAACAAGAACTGGAAAGCAAATTGCTTAAAGTTACCGAATTCGTTACGGTAAACGAGGTCGCTACCATGATGGATGTCTCGACCACCCAAATTATCTCTGCATGTATGTCTTTGGGTATGATGGTTACCATGAACCAACGGTTGGATGCCGAAACCCTTTCCATTGTTGCCGATGAATTTGGTTACGAGGTTGAATTTGTGACGGCGGATATTGAAGAAGCAATAGAGGTTGATGAAGATAGTCCTGAAGATTTGAAATCGAGGGCACCGATCGTTACGGTTATGGGGCATGTTGACCATGGTAAGACCTCATTACTTGATTACATTAGGGAAGAAAACGTTATCGCAGGTGAAAGCGGTGGTATAACACAGCATATCGGGGCCTATGGGGTAACCTTGGAAAGTGGTCAGAAAATCACCTTTTTAGATACACCGGGTCACGAGGCATTTACGGCGATGAGGGCACGTGGTGCGCAGGTAACCGATATTGCGATTATCGTAATTGCCGCCGATGATGATATTATGCCACAGACCAAAGAGGCGATAAGCCATGCCCAGGCCGCTGGGGTGCCTTTGGTTTTTGCGATCAACAAAATAGATAGGCCAACGGCAAATCCTGATAAAATTAAGGAAGGCTTGGCGCAAATGAACCTATTGGTCGAAGACTGGGGAGGTAAGATTCAGTCACATGATATTTCGGCCAAAACCGGACAGGGTGTAAAAGACCTGTTGGAAAAAGTATTGCTCGAAGCTGAATTGTTAGAGTTAAAGGCCAACCCTGATAAATTGGCCAATGGAACCGTAGTCGAAGCATTTTTAGACAAAGGACGTGGTTATGTAAGTACGATATTGGTACAGGCCGGTACCCTTAAAATCGGGGACTATGTTCTTGCAGGTACCTGTAGCGGTAAGGTGAAGGCCATGCAAGATGAGCGGGGCAAGAATATTAAAAAGGCAGGTCCGGCGACGCCGATTTCAATTCTAGGTCTTGATGGTGCGCCGCAAGCAGGGGATAAATTCAATGTGTTGGACGATGAGAAAGAAGCCAAACAGATAGCCGCAAAACGTTCGCAGTTGCAACGGGAACAATCCGTTCGTACGCAGCGCCATATTACGTTGGATGAGATTGGAAGGCGTATCGCCCTTGGTGATTTCCAAGAATTGAACATCATATTGAAAGGTGATGTCGATGGTTCGGTAGAGGCCCTGACGGACTCTTTCCAGAAATTGTCCACAGACGAGATTCAAGTGAATATCATCCATAAAGGTGTGGGTGCCATCACGGAGTCTGATGTGTTGTTGGCCAGCGCTTCAGATGCCATTATTATCGGCTTTAATGTTAGGCCAATGGGTAATGCCCGTGATATCGCGGATAAGGAGGAAATTGATATCAGGATGTATTCCATTATCTATGATGCCATCAATGACTTGAAAGATGCGATGGAAGGTATGTTGTCCCCAGAAATGAAAGAAGAGATTACGGGTACTGCAGAAATTCGGGAAACCTTTAAAATTTCGAAGATTGGAACCATTGCAGGTTGTATGGTGACGACCGGAAAGATTTTCAGAAACTCGCAAATCAGGTTAATACGTGATGGGGTGGTCATCTTTACCGGTGAACTCGCTTCATTAAAACGTTTTAAAGATGATGTCAAAGAAGTTTCGAAAGGGTATGACTGCGGATTGCAGGTCAAAAATTATAACGATATCAGGGTAGGTGATGTTGTTGAGGCCTTCCAAGAGGTCGCCGTGAAGAAAACATTGAAATAAAGATTAAAAAAACCCGCAAAAGCGGGTTTTTTTAGTTTTACGTATTTCTTGTTACTTTGTGCTTTGCTCCGGTTTGAGCAGCATCGCATTCGGGTATTTTTTCCGAACTTCTATGTACTTTCTTTCCGCTTCCAAAGGGTCCCTGAATTTTCCCAATCGTACGCGATAGGTCGGCTCTTGAAAACGTATCTCTGAAAACCACCCAGGAAATTCGACTTCTACCTGATTAAGTAATCTTTGTGCTTCACTATCCTTGGTTTTAAAACCCACTTGAATCTGATAATAATCGACTTTAGAATTGACGGATTTGTATACTTCGACCAATTGTGCGATTCTCGGATCTTGTTCAAGGTTGATCGTTCCCTCTTGGGCCGATATCAAACCAGCGAAAAGTAGGGTAGACGCAATGGCTGTAATACTTCTTTTGATAATCATCTTTTTTGGATGTTACAATGTGTAACAAAAGTAAATTTTTAAGGCTTAAACAAAATCAAAATATGTTATTTAGAATTGTTATAAATTATATATTATAAATCCATTAACATTTAAAAAAACACCGCTGTGTCGTATTTTTGTCAGCAATTTATGGGACGGTGAAAGCCTGTATTTGTTCATAAATATAGTAAATATCGTGCCAAAATTCTGATAGCAAAGGCGTTAAGGTGAGTTTGTATTATTCCTGTTAACTGGAATTCAAAACAAGTACAAATATCATTTTTGGCTCCAAAAGAAATAACAAGTATCAAATGAAACAGGTTTTAAACCGAGTGCAGTTTTCAAAAGTTTTTGGTCTTAGTTTACTATTACTTTTCCAATTAGTTTCAGTTACAATACATGCGCAAGAAGAGGCTGCGGCAGAAGAAACGGCTGCCCCGGCAGGTGATGTCGCTGCAGGTAAGCAATTGTTCAACCAGAATTGCGCTGCATGTCATGCGTTGAATAGAAAAATGACCGGTCCGGCATTGGCCAATGTCGAGCAGCGTTTATATGAGGATGAAGGTCTTGGTAAGGAATGGTTGTATGCTTGGATCAAGAATAGTGCCGGAATGATTGCTTCCGGTGACGCCTATGCCAACAAAATCTATAACGAGTACAATCAAGCGGCGATGACCGCTTTCCCTACCCTTTCGAATGCTGACATCGATAATATATTGGCTTACACCGCCGCGCCACCGCCAGCACCTCCAACTGCGGGGCCTGACGTTGCAGGTGGTACTCCTGTGAGTGGTTCGGGTAGTGGTATCTCCAATGAAATAGTGCTTGGCGCCTTGGCCTTGGTGTTCGGGCTATTGGTCGTTATGCTTTTCTTGGTCAACAATACGTTGAGAAAGATTGCAGAGGCCAACGGAGTCGAAATCGTTAAGGCGGATGCGAAGAAAAGAACGCCCATTTGGAAGGCTTTCGTGCAAAATCAATTTTTGGTTTTCTGTTCGGTGGTCGTATTGCTTTTGGGTAGTGCTTATTTTGCCTATGCCTGGATGTCGCAAATTGGGGTGGATCAGGGTTATGCCCCCATCCAACCTATTCACTACTCGCACAAGATACATGCGGGTGACAACAAAATAGAATGTAAGTATTGCCACTCTTCCGCAAGGGTCTCGAAGCATTCGGGTATTCCCTCGTTGAACGTTTGTATGAATTGTCACAAGTCGATTTATGAATACACGGGCAATCCTGAAGGGCCAAGTGCCGAAGATTTGGCAAATGGGTACACCAATGAATTCTACACCAAAGAGATTAAAAAATTATATAAGGCCGTAGGTTGGGATGAGGAAAATCAAAAGTATACTGGCGAATCGCAGCCGGTGGAATGGGTTAGGATCCATAATCTTCCTGATTTCGCCTATTTCAATCATTCGCAGCACGTTTCCGTCGGAAAAATTGAATGTCAGACCTGTCACGGTCCCGTTGAGGAAATGGAGATCATGTACCAATATTCCCCATTGACCATGGGCTGGTGTATCAATTGTCACCGAGAAACAGAGGTTCAGGTCGCTGATAATGCGTACTACGAAAAAATTCATACAGAATTGTCGAAGAAATACGGTGTTGAGAAATTGACGGCAGCCCAGATGGGTGGATTGGAATGTGGTAAGTGCCACTATTAATTAAATAAGAAGTTATTTCAATAAGAAGTATGGCATCAAACAAAAAATACTGGAAGAGTGAAGCGGAGTTGAATCCGAACGATTCCATTGTTGAGACGCTAAGGCAGAACGAATTCACGGAGCAGATTCCTGTTGATGAATTCTTGGGTGACAAAGAAAGCTTGTCCGCTTCATCCACCAATAGAAGGGATTTTCTTAAATATGTCGGTTTTAGCACGGCAGCTGCCTCTTTGGCCGCTTGCGAGGGTCCGGTCAAGAAATCAATACCTTATGTTATCCAGCCAGAAAGTATCGTTCCTGGCGTCGCGAACTACTATGCGACATCCATTGCCGATGGCTTTGATTTTGCCAGTATTTTGGTGAAGACCCGTGAGGGCCGTCCGATAAAAATTGAAAACAACGATAGGGCAAAGGTTAATGGTGGTGCAAATGCGCGTGTCAATGCCTCTGTACTTTCCTTATATGACAGTACCCGTGTTCAAGGGCCATCTTTTGAGGGGAGCCCCATGTCATGGGATGATTTCGATAATAGGGTAAAAGGGGGTCTAAGGGCGGCAAGTAATTCCGGTAAGCAAATTGCCTTGTTGACACAGTCTTACGCCAGTCCATCAACTGCTAAACTAATTGAGGAGTTTTCCACTGTATATGCTAATGTGAACCATGTCGCCTACGATGCCATTTCTGAAGATGCTGCTTTAAGTGCCTATGAGGCTGCTTATGGCGAAAGGGCTCTTGCCGACTACGACTTCTCTAAATCAGAATTGATCATCTCTTTTGCCGCAGACTTTTTAGCCGATTGGCAAGGAGGGGGGTACGATACCGGGTATGCATCAGGGCGTGTACCTAAGAATGGAAAGATGTCGCGTCATATCCATTTAGAATCCAATATGTCTTTGACGGGTGCCAATGCCGATAGGCGTGTGCCCATGAAGCCATCGCAGCTAAGAATGGCTTTGGCAAAGCTTTATGGTAAACTTAACGGTAGCACGGTCGGTGGCGGTGATTCTTCGGTCGATGGTGTTGTTGGACAGTTGGCCACCGAAATAAAAAAGGCAGGTTCTAAAGCGGTCGTAGTCTGCGGATTGAACGACGTAGATGCGCAAACCGTGGTGTTGGCCATAAATAAACTATTGCAAAGCGAAGCTTTTGATGCTGAGCAACCTAAATACGTAAGACAAGGGAATGCCGCAAAATTGAACAAACTGGTAGCTGATATGAATGCCGGTCGCGTTGGTGCTTTGATAATTGACGGTGTAAATCCGTTATATTCATTGCCTAATTCAGCGGAATTCAATGAAGGTCTCGAAAAAGTAGGCTTAACGGTCAATTGTGCTTTCAACAATGATGAGACCGCCCAAGCCGTGAAATATGTTGCAGCGGGCTCCCACTATTTAGAGTCTTGGGGAGATCTCGAAATGAAGAAGGGGCACTTTAGTCTAATGCAACCTACCATACGTGAGTTGTTCGATACCAGACAGTTTCAATCTTGTCTGTTGACCTGGATGGGCAGCGATCAAACGTATTACGAGTTCGTGAAAGAAAATTGGACAAATACTATCCTTAATGGGTCCAGTTGGGGCAAAGCATTACAAGATGGTACATTCGCCATGTCAGCCCCATCTGTAAATGAAGGGGAGGCGGTTGTTTTGAATACCGCATCAGAAGAGGAAATAGACGATTTAAATTCCCAAAATGAGATATCCCTTGCCACTGCGATACGTTCTTTGGCGAATGCTACCAGTGAGGGTATGGAATTGATGCTTTATTCGAAAGTGGGGATGGGTGATGGAAAACAGGCAGGCAATCCATGGTTGCAAGAATTTCCGGATCCAATTTCTAGGGTATCATGGGATAACTACGTGACCGTTTCAAAGGCGGATGCCATGGAAATGGGCCTTGTCAATGAGAATGTGGCCAATGGTGGTCTAGATGGTAGCTATGCCAACTTGACCGTAGCCGGTGTTGTTCTAGAGAAGGTGCCCGTAATCATTCAACCGGGTCAGGCAAAGGGTACCCTTGGTCTGTCTTTTGGATACGGTAAAAAAGCCGGAATGAAAGAAGAGATGCAGACGGGTGTCAATGCCTTTATGCTTTATAAAGATTTCAACAATGTGCAATCCGCTTCCATTGCCAAAACTGATGGAATGCACGAGTTTGCCTGTGTGCAATTGCATAATACCCTTATGGGGCGTGGCGATATCATTAAAGAAACGACCTTAGAGATTTTCAATACAAAAGACCATAGTGAATGGAACCATGTTCCTCAGGTTTCTTTGGATCATCAAGAAGTCCCTGCGACCTCAGTAGACCTTTGGGCAGAATTCGACCGTTCGATTGGGCATCATTTTAACCTTTCGATTGATTTAAATGCCTGTACGGGGTGTGGGGCCTGTGTAATTGCCTGTCATGCCGAGAACAACGTACCTGTTGTAGGTAAGCAAGAAATTCGACGCTCAAGGGATATGCACTGGCTGCGTATTGATAGGTATTATTCTTCTGAGGAAACTTTTGAAGGCGATAATGAACGAAAAGACAATCTCGATGGTCTATGGGGTGAAAATGGGTCACTTGGTGGTTTTGGTGAGATGGAAAATCCTTCGGAAAATCCGCAAGTTGCCTTTCAGCCAGTGATGTGCCAACATTGTAACCATGCTCCTTGTGAGACGGTTTGTCCTGTTGCTGCCACTGCCCATAGTCGTCAAGGTCAAAACCATATGGCATACAATAGATGTGTTGGTACACGATATTGTGCGAATAACTGCCCTTATAAAGTACGTAGGTTCAATTGGTTCTTGTACAGTAACAATGATGAATTTGACTACCACATGAACAATGATCTGGGCAAGATGGTGGTGAACCCAGATGTCAATGTACGTTCACGTGGGGTTATGGAGAAATGTTCCATGTGTATTCAAATGACCCAAAAGACCATTTTAGATGCGAAACGTGAAGGTAGGCCTATAAAAGATGGTGAATTCCAAACGGCATGTTCTGCGGCTTGTAGCAGTGGGGCGATTGTCTTTGGGGATATTAATGATAAAGAAAGTAAAGTAGCTGAGTTGAAAGATGATGATAGAATGTATCACTTGTTGGAACATGTGGGCACGAAACCCAATGTCTTCTATCATGTGAAAGTTAGAAACACCAACGAAGCATAACCAAAGAACAAGCAAGAAATAGCATATAGATTATGGCGTCGCATTACGAAGCACCTATTCGAAAACCCCTAGTACTTGGCGATAAAGGCTATCACGATGTATCAGTTGATATCGCACGTCCGGTTGAAGGAAAAGCCAATAAACAGTGGTGGATAGTATTTTCCATCGCATTGGTGGCATTTCTATGGGGTTTAGGTTGTATTATTTATACCGTATCCACGGGTATCGGGGTTTGGGGATTGAACAAGACCGTTAACTGGGCTTGGGATATTACCAACTTTGTATGGTGGGTAGGTATCGGTCACGCAGGAACCTTGATTTCTGCGGTTCTGCTGCTGTTCCGTCAGAAATGGAGAATGGCCATCAACCGTTCTGCAGAAGCGATGACCATCTTTTCGGTAATTCAAGCCGGACTCTTTCCCATCATCCACATGGGGCGTCCATGGTTAGCCTATTGGGTATTGCCTATTCCGAACCAATTTGGATCTTTATGGGTAAACTTTAATTCCCCATTACTGTGGGATGTATTCGCGATATCCACTTATTTATCAGTCTCCTTGGTATTCTGGTGGACAGGTCTTTTACCTGATTTTGCAATGATTCGCGATCGTGCGGTCAAGCCATTTCAAAAGAAGATTTACAGCTTGTTAAGCTTTGGTTGGACAGGTCGTGCAAAAGATTGGCAACGTTTTGAGGAAGTGTCATTGGTCTTGGCCGGTCTTGCAACACCTTTGGTACTTTCGGTACACACAATCGTATCTTTTGACTTTGCTACTTCGGTGATTCCGGGCTGGCATACTACCATTTTTCCACCATACTTTGTTGCGGGTGCTATTTTCTCTGGTTTTGCCATGGTAAACACCTTGCTTATCATTATGCGTAAGGTATGTAGTCTTGAAGATTATATCACGGTACAGCATATCGAACTGATGAACATCGTTATAATGATTACTGGATCAATTGTAGGTTGTGCGTATATCACCGAGTTGTTCGTAGCATGGTATTCGGGTGTTGAATATGAACAGTATGCATTTTTGAATCGAGCCACGGGCCCTTACTGGTGGGCATACTGGGCCATGATGACCTGTAATGTGTTTTCGCCCCAGTTTATGTGGTTTAAAAAACTGCGAACCAGTATTATGTTCTCTTTCTTTATATCGATCGTAGTGAATATCGGTATGTGGTTTGAGCGTTTCGTGATCATCGTTACCTCATTGCACAGGGATTACCTACCTTCTTCTTGGACGATGTTCTCACCGACTTTTGTTGATATTGGTATATTCATAGGTACCATAGGATTTTTCTTTGTCTTGTTCTTATTGTATTCCAGAACATTCCCAGTGATTGCCCAGGCAGAGGTGAAATCCATTTTAAAATCTTCAGGGGAACGTTATAAAAAGTTAAGGGATGCCGGCAAACCTTTATATCAAATGCCTTCTCGGGGCAATGAAGTTATTGGGGAAACCATTACCGATGATGTACTCATGGGTGAGGTCGTACCTACAGTAGGTGATAAAGTGGGTGTTAATGAACTTCTTGGTTCCATAGGTACATTTGACCCGACCAAGGAAACAGCCGATGATTTGAAAAAGATAAAAGGGGTTGGTCCAGAAATGGAGCGGGTACTCAATGAGATTGGTATATACACGTTTGCGCAGGTAGGTCGAATGACTTCAAGGGAATACGATTTGTTGGATTCGATTACAGGAAAGTTTCCAGGTCGCGCACAACGTGATGACTGGGCAGGCCAAGCTAAATTGTTAAACGATAAAAAACAGTAATGGCATCAAAAGTTATACATGCGGTTTACAACGATGATGATATATTAATGCATGCCGTCAAGAAAGTGCGTGCTGCACATCATCACATCGAAGAAGTGTACACCCCCTTTCCGGTACATGGGCTTGATAAGGCAATGGGGTTGGAAGATACCCGAATCGCAATCACGTCTTTCATGTACGGTTGCTTAGGGCTTACGGTGGCAATTGTGATGATGAACTATATCATGATAGAAGATTGGCCCCAAGATATTGGTGGTAAGCCCAGCTTCAGTTATTTAGAGAATATGCCGGCATTTGTACCGATAATGTTTGAGCTTACGGTATTTTTCGCTGCCCACTTAATGGTAATCACATTTTATTTGAGAAGTAGGATGTGGCCATTCAAGAAAGCTGAAAATCCAGATAAAAGAACGACCGATGACTTATTTCTTATGGAAATTGGCATACACGATAATGAGGATGACCTGAAAAACCTATTGTTGGATACAGGTGCAATTGAAGTAAAAGTTACAGAAAAGGATGAATAGCATGAAGCAATTCGTAAAAATAGTTTTTGGTATTGTGTTATTGGCAAGTGCAACCTCTTGTTTTGATAAAAGCCAACCCAATTATCAGTACATGCCAAATATGTATGAACCTGTAGGTTATGAAACCTACGGTGGTGTAGACAACGGTCTTTTCCCTCAAGGCACGGAAGCGATGTTGCCGGCAGAAAATACGATTTCTAGGGAATGGATGCCTTACGAATTCGAGAACACCCCCGAAGGCAAAGAATTGGCAAGATTGCAACCAAGTCCTTTAGATTCATTGGGTCGGGATGAAAACTTGGTCAAGGGTGCCGAGCTTTACGCTGTCTATTGTATGGTATGCCATGGGCCGAGAGGTGCTGGACAAGGGGTATTGGTCAAACGTGAAAAAATATTGGGAGTACCTAGCTATGATGATGCAGCACGTAATATTACCGTAGGGAGCACGTACCATACCATGTATTACGGTCTAAATTCAATGGGTTCTTACGCGGCACAGATGAGTAGCGAAAAAGAGCTCTGGCAAGTAGCTGAATACGTCATGAAATTAAAGTCAGACCTAACAAAATAGAAAACAGAAAGTATGTACACGTTTTCAAATAGATTAAAAATTACTTCTTATATCTTAATGGCCGTTGGGGCTATTTGCTTGATAACAGGGTTTTTAAGTGCTCCAAGTACCGTTGAGGAAGCAAAGGCAATAGTTGCTTCACACGATGATGGCCACGGGGGTGGTCATGGTGCTGAAGTGGGTCATGGTGATTCCCATACGGGTGACGATACGCACGGTGATGAAGCTGTTGGTCATTCTGCAAGTCATGACGAGCATGTATTACACCAATTACAGAATAGGCCATGGTCGGCATTATATGTAGCTGCTTTCTTCTTTTTTATGATATCCCTCGGGGTGTTGGCATTTTATGCCATACAACGGGCCGCGCAAGCAGGTTGGTCACCACTACTGTTCAGGGTTATGGAGGGCATTACCTCTTACATTGTGCCAGGGGGGATTATCGTATTCGTAATCTTGGTACTGTCGGTATTACATATGAACCATATGTTTACTTGGATGGATGCCGAAGTGGTGGCGCACGACGAATTATTGCAGGGAAAACAAGGGTATTTAAACCCTACTTTTTTCTTGATTAGGGCCGCTATCTTTTTAGGGGGGTGGATTGCCTATCGCCAGTATTCTAGAAAGCTTTCCCTAGAGCAAGACAAAGCAGATGATAATTCCAAATTCAAATTGAACTTCAGGATATCTGCGGCGTTCTTGGTCTTTTACCTGATATCGGAATCAATGATGTCTTGGGATTGGATAATGAGTTTGGATCCGCATTGGTTCAGTACCTTATTCGGTTGGTATGTCTTTGCCAGTATGTTTGTTTCGGGTATTACGGTTATCGCCTTGGTAACGATCTACCTAAAATCAAAAGGTCTTTTGCCAGAGGTAAATAACAGTCATATCCATGATTTGGCCAAGTTTATGTTCGGGATAAGTATTTTTTGGACCTACCTATGGTTCAGTCAATTTATGTTGATTTGGTATGCCAATATTCCGGAGGAGGTTACTTACTTCGTTACACGAATAGAAGACTACAAAATACCATTTTTCGGTATGCTGGTGTTGAACTTTATATTTCCGTTATTGGTATTGATGAACAGTGATTTTAAACGTGTCAACTGGTTTGTCGTGATGGCGGGTATTATAATCCTTTTTGGCCACTATATGGATGTGTTCAATATGGTTATGCCGGCTACCGTTGGAGATCAGTGGTATCTTGGAGTTCCTGAAATCGGGGGAATCCTATTTTTTGCAGGTCTATTTATTTTCTGGGTATTCAACGCCTTGACCAAAGAGGACCTGACTCCGAAACGAAATCCATTTATTGAGGAAAGTAAACATTTTCATTACTAAAATTGTAAGCGAAATCAGTTAGAGAATGACGACATTATTAATATTAACAGTTCTAGTTTTAGTGGCAATTGCAATCTGGCAAATGACCAAGATATTTGAATTGTCACAGCTAGGGGCGACTGCAACGAATGCACAAATTGCAAACGATACCGATAATAAGAACAATGGTTACCTATTATTTGGTTTCTTGATCTTTATTTATGGTATTACTATCTTTAGTTTTGCCAAATATACCAAGGTATTGTTGCCAGAAGCTGCATCGGCCCATGGTGGCGAATACGACACTCTGATGTGGGTATCTTTTGCCATTATCTTTTTCGTGCAGACCATCACACAGGCACTATTGCACTATTTTGGGTATAAATATCGAGGTGAAGAAGGAAAAAAAGCGTTGTTCTATGCCGATAACGATAGGTTAGAGTTTATTTGGACCATCATTCCTGTAATCGTATTGGCGGGTTTGATTATCTGGGGATTGTATTCTTGGACAAATATTATGGACGTGAATGAAGACGATGATCCATTGATTGTAGAGCTTTACGCCCAACAATTTAATTGGACGGCAAGATATGGGGGTCAAGATAATGTTCTTGGTGACGCCAGCGTTCGTCTTATTGATATTGATAGGGCCAATGTTTTGGGTTTAGACGAGTCAGACCCTAACGCCGGTGACGACGTAATCGTAAAAGAGTTGCATTTGCCCGTTGGTCGAAAGGTGAATTTTTACATGCGCTCACAAGATGTCTTGCATTCAGCATACATGCCGCATTTTAGGGCCCAAATGAATTGTGTGCCAGGTATGATCACACAGTTTTCATTCACACCTACTATTACGACCGAAGAGATGCGATTGAAACCGGATGTGGTCGATAAGGTGAAGCGAACAAATGCAATTCGTGCTGAAAAGGCTGCAAGCGGCGACCCGAACTCAGACCCATGGGAATTTGACTATGTGTTGCTTTGTAATAAAATATGTGGTAGATCACACTACAATATGCAAATGAAGATTATTGTTGAGACCGAAGAGGAATACAATAAATGGATTGCGGAACAAAGTACATTTGCCGAGACGGTAATGAAGGATGAAGATACCAAAGAATCCCCCGTTGAAGTTGCTTTAGAGGAAGAGGCTGAGGGAACGGCTGAAAAACCAGAGGAACAGCTAGAGGAGATGGTTGAGGAGGCTCAGCAAGAGATTGATAAGGAGTAAATTAAGCTAGAAAAAGGAAATAATAATTTAAAAATTCGATTATGTCTGCAATAGCACACGTTGACGATCAGGCACACGATGATCATGGACATCATCATAAGGAAACGTTCATCACCAAATATATCTTTAGCCAAGACCATAAGATGATTGCGAAGCAATATCTTATTACAGGTGTTTTGGTGATGGGTTTTATCGGTATTGCAATGTCATTGATGTTCAGAATGCAATTGGCATGGCCTGGGGAGTCTTTCTCGGTCTTTCAAGCTTTATTGGGTAAATGGGCCCCAGACGGTGTAATGGATGCTGATGTATATCTGGCATTGATTACGATGCACGGTACCATTATGGTATTTTTTGTACTAACGGCGGGGCTAAGTGGAACGTTCAGTAATCTTTTGATTCCATTACAAATCGGTGCCCGTGATATGGCATCCGGTTTCTTGAATATGTTGTCGTTTTGGTTGTTCTTTGTTTCTACGGTCATCATGGTAATCTCATTGTTCGTCGAAGCGGGGCCTGCAGCAGCGGGTTGGACGATTTATCCTCCATTAAGTGCCTTACCGATGGCCCAACCAGGTTCTGGTATGGGTATGACACTATGGTTGGTCTCAATGGCGATATTCATTGCGTCATCACTTTTGGGTTCCTTGAACTACATCGTTACTGTATTGAATTTGAGAACAAAGGGAATGTCCATGACTAGACTTCCCCTAACGATTTGGGCATTTTTCGTAACGGCTATTATTGGTGTCATTTCGTTTCCTGTTCTTTTATCCGCTGCGTTATTGCTGATTATGGATAGAAGTTTTGGAACATCATTTTTCCTTTCCGATATTTTTATTCAAGGTGAGGTCTTGCATTATCAAGGTGGTTCGCCCGTACTCTATGAACATCTATTTTGGTTCTTGGGCCACCCTGAGGTATATATCGTTTTACTACCCGCCTTAGGTATTACCTCTGAGGTGATGTCGACCAACGCCAGAAAACCGATATTTGGTTATCGTGCCATGGTTGCCTCTATACTTGCCATTGCATTTTTGTCAACAATCGTTTGGGGCCACCACATGTTCATTTCCGGTATGAACCCATTCTTAGGTTCTGTATTTACGTTCACGACCCTATTGATTGCAATACCATCGGCCGTAAAGGCATTTAATTATATAACGACACTTTGGAAAGGTAATTTACAGCTCAATCCCGCAATGCTGTTTTCCATTGGTTTGGTCTCGACTTTCATTACGGGTGGTTTGACCGGTATCATATTGGGTGATAGTACGCTTGACATTAATGTACACGATACGTATTTTGTTGTGGCGCACTTCCACTTGGTAATGGGTATATCAGCCCTATATGGTTTGTTTGCAGGAGTGTATCATTGGTTCCCTAAAATGTTCTATGGTCGAATGATGAACAAGAATCTGGGTTATATCCACTTCTGGGTCACTGCGGTATGTGCTTATGGTGTGTTCTTTCCGATGCATTTCGTCGGTATGGCAGGGGTGCCTAGAAGGTATTATGAGAATACGGCATTCCCTATGTTTGACGAATTGACCAATGTTCAGGTATTGATGACCGTTTTTGCATTGATTGCTGGGTTGGCGCAACTGGTTTTCGTATATAATTTTATCAGTAGTATTTTCTACGGTGAAAAAGGACCTCAAAATCCTTGGAAATCAAATACATTGGAGTGGACGGCCCCTCAAGAGCACATACATGGCAATTGGCCAGGTAAGATTCCTGAAGTACACCGATGGGCTTACGATTATAGTAAAACCTATGAGAATGGGGAGTATATTATTGAAGGGCAAGATTTTGTGCCTCAACATATTCCATTACAAGATGGAGAAGAAGAAATGCATCATTAATAGTGTCATTTAGATACGTATAAAAAAGCCATCCAAATACCGGATGGCTTTTTTATTTGATTAATTTGGTATGAAATTCGCTTTTTGTTTTTTAGAACCGGCAACAAGTTTTTGAATTGAAAAATAAATCGTAACGAAATGAAAAAAATATTCTTATTAAGCTTACTGTGTGTTTCTTTTGTAAGTACAGCGCAACGAAGACCTAAGATAAAAGGAAATAGGGAAGTGACCGAGGTACGTGAAGAGCTGCCCCCCTTCAATGCCGTAGAGCTTAATGATAATTTGAGCATTGTACTGAAAAAATCGTTTGGTGAGGGATATGAGATTATTGCAGATGATAACTTAATTGACGTTTTGAAATTTAAGGTGGTCGATAGTACCTTGGTAATCTCTTCTTTTTATGACATCACGGCAAAGAAAAAATTAGGGATTACGGTGAACTTTCGAGAACTTAAGGCCATCACCATGAGGGACGGTAAAATCGATAGTGAGGACATCATTAATAGCGATGAACTTTTTATCAACGTTTTTGGGCCTTCAAAGCTCGATGTCGAGGTGAACGCATTTATAGCTAATATCAATTTAGAAGACACGAGTACCGCTAATTTTAATCTGGATGTAGATTCCGTAAACGTCAGTATGAAGCATAAAGCAGATGCAAGGTTGTACGGTGTTAGTGGTGCCAAGAATATAGAACTAGCGAATAATGCAACCTTGGATATAGAGGGTACGACGGATAAACTAATTTTGAAACTAGTTGATGATACCAAGTTTCGAGGTGAAAAGCTGCAAACCCAAAGTGCCTCTTTGCAAATAGAGGGTTCGCCATTGGCAAGGATATATGCTACAATGGAGTTTGAGTTGCAATCAAGTGGTGATGCAAAAACATACCTCTACGGGGAACCTAAAATCACGATACTTGATTTCTTGGATACCTCTCAATTGATTAAGAAGAAGAATTAGTTTGCAATCGGGGCGGTCACTAAATTATCCGGTATTCCGAACCCATCAACTAAAGAATTCACATGTGGTCTGAGTTCCGTGCTCAACCGCTCAACACGTTGTCGTATCGCTTTTGATTTCGTGCTTCCTATGTAACCTTGTTCCAAATACCAAGTTGCATCTTGTCGTATGATTTTTAGACCATGCAAGGCACCAAGTTGGTACAGCAATTTTTTGTAATCCCCTTCTTTTTGTGTTGCAACGAATTCATAATACCATTTTAGGGCCAAAACTTCGCTATAGGCTTTCCCCAAGGCTAATAAATGGGTCTGTACCTTTAGAAATGCCTGATAACTGGGTACGCCTTTTTTAATGTAATCGCGAATACGCATTGCCGCTGAATCCGTCAATCGCCGTAACCTAAAATCCAAGGCGTGCAAATGAAACTTTGGATTGTACAAATGCGATTTGTCGACCTTATTGGAATAGGCCGGATTGATGGTCGTTAACTTATCGGAAAAACGCCCGCCAAGTAATTTGAGAACGCTGAGAAATCCACCAGCATTCAACTCTGATTTAAAGTCAGAAAGTACCCCTTTAGCAGCTAATTGCAATAAAACGGTGTTGTCACCCTCAAACGTGGTAAAAATATCGGTGTCGTTTTTCAGGTCTGCGATTCTATTTTCCAATAGGTACCCTTTTCCGCCACAGGCCTCTCTACATTCTTGGATCGTTTCGGTTGCGAACCAGGTAATAATGGCTTTTAAGCCTGCCACTTGTGTTTCTATTTTTCGTTTGTCCTCTGAACTGCTCGCATAAACGTTCATTGCTTTTTGAAGTGCCGTATGATACACATACGTCGAGGCTACTTTCGGGATCAAGCGCAATTGATGGGATGGATAGTCCATCAACAGATCTTCTTGAACTTTGATGGAATCATTGAACTGCCTTCTTTTAAGGGCATGTTTAATCCCTATGGTCAAGGCCATTTTGGCCCCTGCCAAAGCTCCTTTGGCCACACAGATACGTCCGCCCACAAGGGTGCCTAGCATGGTGAAAAAACGTTTGTTCGGATTTTTGATCTTTGATTGATAATCACCATTTCCATCAATTTGCCCATACTTATCCAAAAGGTTCGCTACGGGCACTTTTACCTGATTGAACCAAATCTTACCGTTGTCGACGCCGTTCAAACCGAGTTTATACCCATTATCTTCAATCGTTATTCCCGGTAAAACTTCATGTTTTTCATTTCGTAAGGGAACCAATATGGCATGTACACCTTTATTTTTTCCACCAACGATGAGTTGGGCAAAAACAGAGGCCATAGTAGAATGGAGGGCATTTCCAATGTATTCTTTATTATCGTTTTTACCCGGAGTATGTACGACCAAGCTTTGGGTCTCATGAACATAAGTAGCAGTGGTCTTTATACCGCGCACATTGCTTCCGTGACCCGTTTCCGTCATGGCAAAACAGCCTAATAATTCAGTAGTGCCGGCTTCTTTTAAATATTTTTCATGATGTCGTTCGCTACCCAGGTTTTGAATACTCCCCCCGAAGAGTCCGAACTGTACCCCGAATTTAACGGCAAGACTACCATCAACAAAGACTAAGTGTTCAAAAATGGAGGCATAGCTTTCAATATTATCCTTTCCTCCATAGGCAGTTGGATAGGCCAAAGCGCCCCAGCCTTCAGAGGCCAATAATTGTACCTGTTTCAATACCAGTTTTCGGGCTTCCTCTTTATCGCGATAGACGTTCCATTTGAAAATAGGTTTCTTGAGAAAATTGCGGAACTCCCTTAATTCCGTTAAATATTCTTTGTTGAGTAATATATCGATTTCGGTACCATCGTAATGGTTTGAATAATCTTGCTGTACTACCTCAATATGGAACAGGTGATTGTAGTGGTTGGGTTGTATGCCTAAATTCAGCTCTATCTCCCTCAGATTTCGGTTTACCGAACACGATTCACAGTAATAACTAGCGACTTTACGTGAAAAAGCTTCCAAAGGGTAAACCTCACTTTCAATCAAAGTTGCCTTACTCTTTGATATGAGTTTTTGCCAATTCTTTATTTCCCCATTTGTTGGTGGTTTTGTTCGGTCGAGCCAACTTTTGAGCTTCTGCTTGTCTGCATCGGTCAATGATACATCTTCTTGAACAGCTGTCTTTATTACTTCTATTTCAGAAGTAGATAACAAATCGTCAGACCATATCACATAAAAGAAGGGGATGTACGGTAAAATGGTATTGCTATAGGTATTCATATTCATGTGTTTAAATTACAACAAATAGATTCACTTTCTGAAAGTCTTCATTTTAAAATCTTATAGTGTAATTGCTTTATCTTTGTCGTGTATGAACGAAAATCTTGACCCAACAACTGGTAATTTCTCTTCTGAAGAGCTCGATATTGAAAGGGCATTACGCCCGATAACCTTTGATGATTTTACGGGACAAGAACAGGTATTGGAAAATTTAAAGGTTTTTGTACAGGCGGCGAATCAAAGGGACGAGGCCTTGGATCATACCTTGTTCCATGGTCCACCAGGATTGGGAAAGACCACATTGGCCCATATTTTGGCCAATGAATTGGGGGTTGGAATTAAAATCACATCAGGCCCCGTATTGGATAAACCCGGTGATTTGGCCGGACTTCTTACCAATTTGGAGGAAAGGGACGTCTTGTTTATTGATGAAATACATCGTTTAAGCCCTATTGTTGAAGAATACTTGTATTCAGCAATGGAAGACTATAAGATCGATATTATGATTGAGACCGGGCCCAATGCGAGAACGGTGCAGATCAACTTGAGTCCTTTCACCTTAATAGGTGCGACAACACGTTCTGGATTGTTGACGGCGCCGATGCGTGCCCGGTTCGGTATACAAAGTCGTTTGCAGTATTATGACACCGAATTACTCTCTACCATTGTTGAACGTAGCGCCGATATCTTGAAAGTGCCCATTACCAATCAGGCAGCCATAGAGATTGCAGGTAGAAGCCGAGGTACCCCCAGAATTTGCAATGCCTTGTTACGAAGGGTTCGCGACTTTGCCCAAATTAAGGGCAATGGAAAAATTGATATCGATATCTCGAAATTCGGTTTGAAGGCCTTGAATGTTGACGCTCATGGTCTTGATGAGATGGATAACAAAATATTGACTACCATTATTGATAAGTTTAAGGGAGGTCCGGTCGGAATCACCACCTTGGCGACTGCCGTTTCAGAAAGTGCGGAAACCATAGAAGAGGTATATGAGCCCTTTTTGATCCAACAGGGTTTTATCATGCGCACCCCCAGAGGTCGTGAAGTAACGGAGCTGGCTTATAAACATTTGGGTCGGATTAAGGGGAATGTTCAAGGTGGATTATTTTAAATGAAAAAACTCCCCCATGTCTCTGCCTTAAAAGTCTTATGGAATAGCAAGGAAATCTTAAAAAATCCTTTACCCTTTCATAAAGTAAATTTTGATAAGCTAGGGGATACTTTTAAAATTTCAATACCGGGCGAAGGTAAAGTGCTGTTTTCTAGGGACCCAGATCTCGTTAAGGAAGTACTTCAGAAAAAACATCGTTTTTATGCCAAGTCAAAATTACAGACCCAAGATTTGGCCAAATATATTGGCTATGGGCTGTTGACAGCTGAAGGCCAACATTGGCGCACACATCGCAGGATGATACAACCTGCTTTTCACCTAAAAAACCTAAAATCGTTGCTTGGCATCATGCAAGAGGCCATTGCAGATGAATTGAACCGAATCGTACCCGGTAAAGAACAAGATGTTTTTGAATTAATGGGTGATGTTGCCTTTCAAGTGGTCGCGAAATCGCTTTTTAGTTCCAACGACATACGCCAGCCAATGGCAAGATTGAAAAAGGTCACTGAAGAAAATCAACGCATGTTGATCAAAGAGATGCGTCGCCCTTTCTTAAAATGGTGGTTTCGGGCTTCAGGTGAAATAGGTTCAGAGTTGAAAAAGTCGGCGGAAGCCAGAACAATTTTGAATGCCCTTATTGAAGAACGTTTAAAGGGTGAACAAAATAGTACTGATCTTTTAGACATGCTCTTGGCCGCTACCTATGAAGATGGTAGTAAAATGCCAAGGGAACAATTGATAGATGAGTTGTTGATCTTGTTTACGGCGGGTCACGAAACAACAGCGAATGCCCTGTCATTTACATTGTATTTTCTTGCGAAAGACAAAAACCTACAAGAAAAACTTTTGGCTGAAGCCCTACTATTGGACACAACTTCAGTGACCCTTGAAGATTTGCAAAAGCTACTCTTGATCCAATCGTGTATCAATGAGGCTATGCGGCTGTATCCCCCGGCATATTTTATCGATAGGGTAGCCATGGAAAATAATGAGATCAATGGTTTTGAACTAAAAAAAGGAACCTTGGTACTGTTGTCATTATTTGAGTTGCATCGCCACGAAAGTTTTTGGAAGGCCCCAGAAGACTATATCGCTGATAGGTTTTTACATTTTCAAGATAAAACATATACCGATTATTACTATCCGTTTGGTGCAGGGCCAAGAATGTGTATTGGCAATGCGTTCGCAACTTTTGAAATGGCCATGGTAGTTGCCACACTGGTCAAAAAATATAAAATCACAACCAGTATGGATCGTATTGAGATCAACCCCATGATATCACTAAAACCAAAAGAGGTCAAACTTCAATTTACCCTTAGATAAAAGCCCGGAACAAAGTCCGGGCTTATTTTATTTCAAAATGGTAACGCTTAGCTTAGAATCGCATTCTCGTCTGAAAATTTCTTGTAGCTAAAATATATTGCGGTCACTGCGAAGATTACAAGTGATAGCAACATGGCCGTGTACATACCGATATTTATGGTACCGGCCATTATTTCTTTGACCCCCAACCCAATATTCAGTACCGGTATAAAAACCGTGGCCCACGTAAACTCGATACCGGGCATCAATGCCATGACCAACGGTATGATGATCAAGATAATTATAGGGGAAGCCTTACTTTGCGCTTCTTTGAATGTTGTCGCCCCGGCGACCAATGCAATGATCAATCCCGCTAAGAACAATGAAAAAGGAATGAGCAGTAATAGGATCATTGTAATGGATTGTGGACTTAACATTTCGGTCAAGGCAAGTTTAAATGTATCAGGAATATCATCGATGAAGTTCAGCCCTATGATCAAACCGGTCAAATTCAATAGGGCAGGTATGAAACCTAAGAGAGAGGCGACGATAGCTTTTCCTATTAGAACCGAAAATTTTGAAATAGGTAGTGAAAGGGTGGTCTCAATAGTTTTTCGTTCTTTCTCCCCTGTAACCAAATCAATGGCGGCCAATAGGCATCCGCCCCACATCGTCAAGATAAAAATATAGGGAATAAAGCCGCCTACCCTTTTTCCAATGAGCTCTTTTTGCTCCCCTACCTCGACATAGTTTTGAACCATCGGATTCATTTTTTCGGTTGGAATGTTCAACAATGCAATACGTTTCTTTTTTAGTTGCGCAGAATAGGTTTCCAGTAACTTTGAAACCCTGCCATTAACATTGTCTTTGGTACCATTGCGATAAACACTCACACTGGCAGTGCTTAAACTGTCCATCTGAGTCTGCCAATCAGCAGGAAAAACCAATGCTGATTGAATGGCTTCATCGTCAATCAGTGCCTTAAAATCTTCTGAACCGGTATACGTGGTGATTTGGTTTAGGGTGTCTTTTTTTGCAAGTGCCACAAAATCCTGTGGGGCGTTGACCAAGCCCAATTGTACCTTTTTTTGTTGATTGCTTTCTTGGATCATCTGACTTACTTTGATGCCTCCGAACATTAACACGGGAATTAACAGGGTCGGCAGCACAATCGAGTTGATAATGGTCTTCTTATCCCTTAATAACTCTGTAAGTTCTTTTTTGACTATTATAAATAAATCCCTCATCGTTATGCTTCTTTTACTCGGTTAATAAATTCTTGGGTAAGGTTGTCCGCTTTCATATCCTTTTTGAAGTTGTCAAAAGAATCGTTGTAGATGATGGAGCCTTTGCTTATGATGGCAAGATCGTCACATAACAGGTCTACTTCACTCATGATATGTGAAGAGAAGATCACCGTTTTGTTGTTCTCTTTTGATTCGCGTATCAAATCAATGATACTATCTGCGGTAATGACATCAAGACCTGATGTAGGTTCGTCAAAAATCAATACCTCAGGGTCATGGATCAAGGTTCTTGCGATGGAAACCTTCTGTTTCATACCCGTACTCATTTGGCCTAGCTTTTTCTTGCGGAATTCGTTGATGCCCAGTTTTTCAAAAAGGTATTCCTTGCGCTCTGAGTAAGACGGTTCGGGAAGACGGTACAGTTTTCCAAAGAAATCTAGGGTTTCATCAGGGTTCAATCGTTCGTAAAGTCCTGTGGAACCTGTTAAAAAACCGATACGTTTTTTTACCTCTTCATTACCTTTAGAGATATCGACATCATCTACAATGGCATTGCCAGAAGTTGGGTTGATAATACCTGCAATCATTCGAAGTGTGGTCGTTTTACCTGCCCCGTTGGGTCCTAATAGGGAGAAAATACGACCTGGCTTGCATTCAAAGGAAACCTTGTTTACCGCATTTACGGTCACGGTCTCTTTTTTAAACCCCTTACCGGTTTTAGAGGTAAAGGATTTAGTGAGATTGTTTAGTTGGATCATAGCGTTGGTTTATGATAATACGCCTGTTAGATGTCTAAAGCCTTAAAATGTTACATGATTTGACTTAAAAATTTCAAGGTATCACAAGCAATGACTTCGATGACATTGTTTTTTCTTTTCGCATAATCGTATTTTAGCGGATATACGCCTGAATACATCATGAATTCAAAAGGGATCTATTCAAACTTGATTAAAGCTGAGGCCAAACGTCTTGGTTTTTTGTCATGCGGTATCTCAAAAGCTGAATTTTTAGAAGAAGAGGCCCCGCGTTTAGAGCAATGGTTAAATGAAAATAGGCATGGTGAAATGACTTACATGGAGAACCATTTTGATAAACGCCTCGATCCCACAAAACTGGTCGAAGGTTCAAAATCGGTCATTTCGTTATTGCTGAACTACTATCCGCAAGACAAACAGGGTGAAAACACCTACAAGATTTCAAAGTATGCCTACGGTCAAGATTACCATCATGTCATAAAATCAAAGTTGAAGGCACTTCAGGGGTTTATTGCTGAGGAAATAGGAGCGGTTCAGGGTCGGGCCTTTGTGGATTCGGCTCCTGTATTGGATAAAGCCTGGGCGGCCAAAAGTGGTCTGGGCTGGATAGGGAAGCATAGCAATTTATTGACCCAACAAGTGGGGTCTTTTTATTTTATCGCCGAACTAATCGTTGATATAGAGTTGGACTATGATACACCAGTCACAGATCATTGTGGCACATGTACCGCTTGTATTGATGCATGCCCGACAGAAGCCATTGTCGAGCCCTATGTGGTTGATGGCAGTAAGTGCATCTCGTATTTCACCATTGAGTTGAAAAATGAAATTCCAAATGAATTTCAAGGTAAGTTTGATGAATGGATGTTCGGTTGCGATGTCTGTCAAGATGTCTGCCCTTGGAATCGTTTCTCAAAAGCGCATCAAGAACCTTTGTTCAATCCTCATCCTGATTTGCTGGATATGACCAAAAAGGATTGGGAAGAGATTACCGAGGATGTGTTTAAAACGGTTTTTCAAAAGTCTGCGGTTAAACGCACTAAGTTTTCTGGTCTCAAAAGAAATATCGATTTTTTAAAGTGATCAAGAAGTTTTTCGAAATCGTTTTCGTTGCCTAATTCTTTGTTTTGGCTTGTATAATTTATCAAAACAATAAAGATTATAGTATATTGAAAGGATATTAAGAAAAAGGCTTTGATCGAGACAGCTTTATTACCAAATTCAATCAACCATGAAAATTAAAAAACCCAGTTTAACTTTTTGGCAGATTTTCAATATGAATGTTGGGTTCTTAGGAATTCAATATAGTTTTGGGTTACAACAGACCGCTATAAACCCTATTTTCCTATACCTAGGGGCACCAGAGGAAATGCTCCCGATATTGAATATCGCAGGTCCGGTAACAGGGCTCGTGGTTCAACCGATAATAGGTGCGATGTCCGATAAAACATGGTCACCGAAATGGGGTAGGCGTAAACCTTATTTTTTAATAGGGGCGATAATAGGCAGTTTGTGCTTATTCGCCTTTCCGACCAGTCCGGTATTATGGTTTGCGGTTGGACTATTATGGATTTTGGATGTAGGAAATAATATGGCGATGGAACCGTACCGTGCATTCGTCGGGGATAAACTTCCAGAAAAGCAATTGAGCTTGGGGTATCAAATGCAAAGCTTATTTGTGGGCGCGGGTATCTTATTGGCCAATGGATCCATTGTTTTATTTCAGTACTTATTCGGTGGCGATTCCATTGAGGTCGCGGGTGAAATTCCGAAGTGGTTGTATTACTCGTTCTATATTGGCGGTATGTTATCCATAGCAACGATTCTCTGGTCAGTACTTAAAACGCCTGAAATACCACCCTCAGATGAAGAGCTGGCAGAAATCAACCATGACAAGAGTCAACCTTTTAGTGTTAGGTTAGCTAAACCTTTCAAAGAAATATCCGAAGCCATTAGGCAAATGCCACCTTTTATGTGGAAAATAGGGGCGGTTTACCTTTTTCAATGGTATGCACTTTTTATTTATTGGCAATACATTACCCCGCTGTTCAAGTTGACAATGGGGTACTCCACCTCTGAGGCGGCATCGCAATCTGCACAGATGAGTTTGACTTATAATATTGTGACTATGGTGGTGGCGTTGGCCCTTGTGCCATTGACCCTAAAATATGGCGGCAAGAAGGTGTATGCCTACAGTTTGGTAGGTACTGCCATAGCCTTATTCTCGATTCCGTTCATCAATGACCCATTATTGGTCTTGGCACCTATGATTCTTTTTGGCGTAGGTTGGGCGGCCATGATGGGTATACCCTATACTATGGTTTCAAAAGTAGTTCCCCAAGAGCGACGTGGGGTCTATATGGGGATATTGAACATGATGATCGTAATACCCATGGGAATAGAGACCCTTACCTTCGGGCCTATTTATAAATATGTATTGGGCGGTAATGCTATAAATGCCATGATATTTGCGGGTGTATTCTTCTTTATAGCGGCATTATTGGCAATGCGTTTAAATGTGCAAAGTGCCGTTGGTGAAGCTGTGACGGAATAGATTTTACATTAGTGGATAATACCTTCTTCCGTTCCATGGAATACCCTTAAATTTATGCATTCCAAACCTAAGGTATGAGCAAAGAAAAACAACGTAGAGAGGCATTAATATATCACGCAAAACCGCAACCTGGCAAGATTAAGGTGGTGCCGACGAAACCTTATGCCACCCAAAGGGATTTGGCCTTGGCCTACTCACCGGGTGTCGCTGAACCTTGTTTGGAAATTGAGAAGAACAAAGATGAGGTTTATCGCTATACCGCTAAGGGTAACGTTGTGGCGGTGATTTCAAACGGTACCGCAGTATTGGGTTTGGGTAATATCGGTCCTGAGGCGTCTAAACCGGTAATGGAAGGTAAGAGCCTACTCTTCAAGATTTTTGCTGATATCGACGGAATTGATATTGAGCTCGATACTGAAGATGTTGATAAGTTCGTAGAGACCGTAAAGACCATTGCGCCCACCTTCGGTGGAATTAACCTTGAGGATATTAAGGCTCCCGAGGCTTTTGAAATAGAAAGAAGGCTTAAAGAAGAGTTGGACATACCTGTAATGCATGACGACCAACACGGTACGGCCATCATTTCTGCAGCAGCATTACTAAACGCCTTAGAGCTTACCAACAAAAAAATGGAAAAGGTCAAAATTGTCGTAAACGGAGCTGGTGCGGCGGCAATTTCATGTACCCGTTTGTACCAGGCATTTGGTGCCCAAAGGGAAAACATCGTCATGTTGGATAGCAAAGGGGTAATTCGCTCTGATAGGGATAACCTTAGTAAACAGAAAGCAGAATTTGCAACGAGTAGGGATATAGCGACATTGGATGATGCCATGAAAGATGCCGATGTCTTTATTGGCCTTTCGAAAGCTGATATTTTGAAGCCCGATATGCTAGAGGCCATGGCCAAAGACCCAATCGTCTTCGCAATGGCGAATCCGGATCCCGAAATAGAGTACGACCTGGCCTGTAAGACGCGAAAAGATATCATCATGGCCACAGGTCGCTCCGATCATCCAAACCAGGTGAACAATGTGTTGGGCTTTCCCTTTATTTTCAGGGGTGCTTTAGATGTGCGGGCCACAAAGATCAACGAAGCCATGAAGATGGCAGCGGTTCGTGCGTTGGCCGATCTGACAAAAGAATCCGTTCCTGAACAGGTCAACATTACCTACGATACCACACGTTTGACATTTGGAAGGAATTATATCATACCTAAACCTTTTGATCCAAGATTAATTGCCAAAATACCTCCGGCAGTTGCAAAGGCAGCTATGGAAAGTGGCGTTGCGAAAGCGCCAATTGAAGATTGGGATAAGTATGAGGAAGAACTTCTTTTGCGTTCGGGCAACGATAACAAAGTGGTGCGCATGTTGCACAATAGGGCAAAGGTAAATCCAAAACGAATCGTATTTGCCGAGGCCGAATTATTGGACGTTTTGAAAGCGGCCCAGATTGTGCACGAAGAGGGTATTGCAATTCCTATTCTATTGGGGCAGAAAGAAATCATAATGAAGCTCAAAGAGCAACTTGAATTTGATGCTGAGGTTCAAATCATCGATCCGCGCTCAGAAGATTCGAGCACCATACGAACCATGTACGCCGATAAACTATGGCAAATGCGAAAGCGAAAGGGAGAAACCCGTTATAGTGCTAGGGTGAATATGGGCAAACGAAATTACTTTGGCGCTATGATGTTGATGGAAGGTGATGCCGATGGTATGATTTCAGGATATTCGAGGGCGTACCCTAAAGTGCTAAAACCTGTTTTTGAGGTAATCGGTAGGGCCCAAGGTGTTGGTAAAGCGTCTACGGTCAATATTATGATTACAGAGAGAGGCCCATTATTTTTAGCGGATACTTCCGTTAATATCAACCCCAATGCCGAAGAATTGGCAGAGATCGCAGTGATGACCGCCAATGTGGGGAGTACCTTTGGTTTTGATCCCGTGGTTGCCATGTTATCATATGCCAATTTTGGATCCTCAAATGATAAAGAAGCCCAAAAAGTCAGGGATGCCGTGAAGATATTACATGAAAAACACCCCGAGCTTGTTGTAGATGGTGAAATCCAGACTGATTTTGCCTTAGATCAAGAATTGTGTCGCAATAATTTTTCTTTTTCGAAACTCGCAGGAAAGAAAGTGAACACCTTTATTTTCCCAAATTTAGATTCCGCCAACATCACCTATAAGTTGCTTAAGGGGTTGAACAAGGCAAGCTCTATCGGGCCTATAATGGTCGGGCTGAGAAAATCAGTACATATTTTGCAGCTTGGCTCAAGTGTCGATGAAATGGTCAATATGGCCGCTGTCGCCGTAATTGACGCCCAAGAACGTGAGAAACGAAAAAAGGCAAAAACGGGAGGTAAATAGTTTTTAGTCGAGAGTCGGTGGTTGACTGATATCGGTCAGCTATAAGAAGTCACAAAGGCTAAAATAATTTGAATATTTAATATTAAAACCTATTTTCCCTAAACCCTAAACCCTAAACCCTAAACCCTAAACCCTAAACCCTAAACCCTAAACCCTAAACCCTAAACCATTTATGATTCATCATTTAAAAGGAAAACTGGTAGAAAAGAATCCCACCTATGTCGTTGTGGAATGTGGTGGTGTCGGCTATTTTCTTAATATTTCCCTGCATACGTTTTCCTTGTTAAGCGATGATGAGAACATACAACTTTTTACACATTTACAGGTAAAGGAAGATTCACACACACTTTTTGGTTTTGTTCAAAAAACGGAGCGTGAAATATTTCGAATGCTTATCTCAGTTTCAGGTATTGGCGCGAGTATCGCCAGAACAATGCTATCATCATTGGATCCGCAACAGGTAAAGGAGGCAATCGCAAGCGGCGATGTCCCAAAAATTCAATCTATAAAGGGGATTGGTGCGAAAACCGCACAACGTGTTATTTTAGATTTAAAGGACAAGATCCTTAAAGTTTATGATATGGACGAAGTTTCCTTACAATCAAACAATACAACAAAAGAAGAAGCGTTATCTGCTTTAGAGGTTCTTGGTTTCGCGAGAAAACAATCAGAAAAGGTTGTGGATCGCGTTCTTTCACAAGATTCTTCTTTAAGCGTGGAAGATACGATAAAACGAGCGCTGAAAAATTTGTAGATAGTTTGAAAAGAGGGGCAAAACCACAACTTAAACCTGAAGGGTTTAAGCATATTTTCTTTTTATTGGTTTTTTTGGTGTCGATGAACAACATCTTAGGCCAAGATACCATTCCTACCCAAGCGGCGGACTCTGTAAAAACAGGCTTTGCGCTCGGCGAAATACTACTTGGTAATCCTGATAGTATTGTTTCAAAGTACACTTACGATGCCAAAATCAACAGATATGTTTACACCGAAAGCGTAGGCGATTTTAACGTTAACTATCCGCTATTTCTTACTCCCGAACAATACTACGAATTGGTTCGAAAAGAAAGCATGAAGTCTTATTTCAAAGAAAAGATTGACGCTTTTTCGGGTAAAAAGGAAGGAAGTGAAGAAGCACGAAAGAATTTATTGCCCAATTTTTACGTAAACAACAATTTCTTTGAATCGATTTTTGGTGGTAATACCATTGAAGTGATTCCACAAGGTTCCGTAGCAATGGATCTGGGCGTTATTTGGCAGAAAAACGATAATCCTGCCCTATCACCTAGAAATAGAACCAATCTATCCTTTGATTTTGACCAACGTATCAGTCTAAGTATGTTGGGCAAAGTTGGTGAACGACTTCAAGTTACTGCCAACTATGATACAGAGGCTACGTTTGATTTTCAAAACCTTGTAAAGCTAGACTATACCCCGACCGAAGATGATATCATAAGGTCAATCGAAATTGGTAATGTGAACATGCCCCTGAACAGTTCATTGATTACTGGGGCACAGAGTCTTTTTGGGGTGAAGACCCAGTTGCAATTTGGTAGAACTACCGTTACCGCGGTTTTTTCAGAACAGCGATCTCAAAATAATACCGTAGTTGCCCAAGGTGGGGGAACCTTAAATGAATTCGCATTGACCGCACTTGATTACGATGAGGATAAGCATTTCTTTTTGTCCCAATTTTTTAGGGATAATTATGATGCCGCCTTAACGAATTACCCTTTTATTCGAAGTCAGGTACAAATTACAAGATTGGAAGTTTGGGTAACCAACAGAAGTCAACAAACCTTAAATGTGCGTAATGTCGTTGCTATTCAAGATTTAGGTGAGGCACAATTGGGTTCAGATGGCATTGAGAAGACAAGAATTGGTAGACAAAATGGTGCCCCGGCAGGATTTTTCAATTTGGTCGGCAATTCAGTACTTCCCCAAAATCAAGCCAACGACTATGATCCGGCCTTGATTGGTAACGGTGGGGCGTTGACTAGTGCAGTGAGGGATATTGCTACCGTAGACAACGGCTTTAATATTCCTGGTTATACTGCCAATCAAGGCTTTGATTATGCCATATTGGAAAACGCAAGAAAATTGGAACAAGGGCGTGATTACCAATTTGATTCGCAATTGGGTTATATTTCCTTAAATCAACGTTTGAGTAATGATGAGGTCTTAGGGGTGGCATTCCAATATACGACCTTAGATGGCGACGTGTTTCAAGTAGGGGAATTTGCAAATGGTGGAATCGAGGCAACTACGGTGACAGGTGGGGAAAACCCAATTATAGAGAATAACACCTTGATCCTGAAATTGCTTAAAAGTAACATCACCAATGTCAATGATCCGATATGGGATCTGATGATGAAGAATATCTATTCCACAGGGGCATTTCAACTAAGTCAAGAAGATTTTCGATTGAATATTTTATATTCAGATCCAACGCCCCGTAACTATATTACGCCAGTAGAACCTTTTCCAACATCCGCCGCATCACCAAATGGAAAACCTTTGGAAGAACGTATTCTTTTGGATGTGTTCAATTTAGATAGGCTGAACCTCTATAATGATGTGCAACCGGGCGGGGATGGATTCTTTGATTATGTGCCGGGCATTACGGTCGATACCCAAACAGGTAGGATCATCTTTACGAAGGTAGAACCATTTGGTGAATTTCTGTTCGACTTACTAGGTGGTGGGGTGTATGATGTTGATAATGACCAGGGTTATAATGCCAACCAAACACGCTATGTATTTCGTAATATGTATGCCAAAACGAAAGCGGCCTCGCTACAAGATGCACAGAAGAACCGTTTTCAAATCAAGGGTAGGTATAAGTCACAGGGCAATAATGGCATACCCATAGGTGCCTTTAATGTGCCCCGCGGATCTGTTCGTGTAACGGCGGGTGGTAGACAGCTGCAAGAAGGTATTGATTATACGGTCAACTATCAAGCAGGTACCGTGCAATTGTTGGATCCCAGTTTGGAGGCATCAAATACCCCGATAAATATTTCCGTAGAGAACAATGCTGTCTTTGGACAGCAAACCAGGCGTTTTACGGGAATCAACGTAGAGCATAAAATAAACGAAAATTTCGTGCTAGGTGCCACACTCTTGAACTTGAACGAACGACCCTTAACACAAAAATCAAATTTTGGCGTTGAACCGGTAAACAATACGATATTTGGTTTTAATGGTAATTTTAGTTCAGAGGTACCCTTTTTAACGAGACTGGCGAACAAACTACCCAATATTGATACTGATGTACCCTCAAATATTTCCATACGGGGTGAAGTGGCCGTTTTGAAACCAAATTCACCTAGAAATGCCGATTTTGAGGGTGAGACCACTACGTACTTAGATGATTTTGAAGGTGCCCAGGCATTGATCGATATTCGTTCCTCTTTAGGTTGGTCCCTTGCCAGTCCGCCTGTAGGTGTTCCGCAAAGTGAAGATGGAATCAATATAGGTTTTGAAAGGGCTAAAATGGCTTGGTATACCATTGATCCTATTTTTTATACCAATCAACGCCCAGATGGTGTTACCGATAATGATATTTCATTGAATACGACCCGTAGGGTATTCATAGATGAGGTCTTTCCGCAAGTTGACATCGCCCAGGGGCAAACTACGGTTCAGGGCACGCTGGATATTGCCTATTATCCGAATCAAAAAGGACCGTACAATGCCAATGACCAATTTGGGCAAAATCCCCAAGATAACTGGGCGGGTATTATGCGTTCGTTGAGCAGTACGAACTTTGAGCAATCGAATGTCGAATTTGTTCAGTTCTGGGTTTTAGACCCTTATGTTGATGGGGAGACCACCGGGTCAAATTCTGGGGAATTGGTATTGAATCTGGGTAATATCTCTGAAGATATTTTACCCGATGGCCGCAAACAATATGAGAATGGGCTGCCGAGTTCTACTTCGACAGAGACCCCAAGGGCGACCATATGGGGTCAAGTGCCCTCAACGCAATCTTTGGTATATGCTTTTGACGCTGATGAAACGAATAGGGCATTACAAGATATCGGTTACGATGGCTTTGATGATGCCGCCGAAGCAACAATTTACAATGGCCCTGTAGAAGATCCAGCATTGGATAACTATGTATACTACTTAAACCGCGAAGGAGGGATATTAGAACGTTATATTGATTTCAATAACCCCGATGGTAACTCGCCGGTCGAGGTTACCAATACCAACAGGGGTTCCACCACATTGCCCGATGTTGAAGACATTGACCGTGATTTAACCATGAATACGGTAAATAGCTACTTCGAATATCGCATACCAATAGGCCCAAATACCACTATAGATGATCAGTATGTCACTGATATACGAGAGGGGCAGACACCGACGTTGCCCAATAACAATGTTCTCAATCGAAGATGGATACAATATAAAATTCCATTGAGTGACTTTAGTGATGCCATTGGCGGTATTACCGATTTTAGGTCGATAAGTTTTATGCGAATGTACATGACCGGCTTTACCGATGATATCGTGCTGCGGTTTGCAACATTGGATTTGGTGCGAGGTGATTGGCGTTCATTTACGAATACCTTGCAAGACCCTGCTATTGACAATAACCCTGCTGATGATGGTACCTTTACCGATGTGAACACGGTAAATATCGAAGAAAATAGTGGGCGCACACCCATACCTTATGTGTTACCACCAGGTGTGATTCGCGAACAGTTAAATAACAACAATACCATAATCCGACAGAATGAACAATCGCTTTCGTTTGTTGTAGAAAATCTGGAATCGGAAGATGCAAGGGGGGTATTTAAAAATGTGAATATCGATGTACGTCAGTATGAACGCATTAAAATGTTCATGCATGCCGAGAAAATAGTCAATAGTGACTTTTCAGATAATGATATACCGTTGGTAGGTTTTTTACGTATTGGTACGGATTTTTCTGAAAATTTCTATCAGGTCGAACTTCCACTTCAATTTACCCCATTCGGTTCATCTTCAGCTGATATTATATGGCCAAGCGTAAACGAAATTGACATTGCATTGGCAGACTTAAATCGCGTTAAATCACTTCGAATCAGCCAAAGCCAGGCGGCTATTGGTAGTGTGCCCTTAAACGAACTTCGTTTTTTTGATTTGGTAAATGGTGAATTGGTCGAAGTTTCAGAATTTGCGCCGAGAACCTTGGGGCAGTTAAGGATCGGTATTCGTGGTAACCCTTCTTTGGGTAGCATAAGAAGTATGATGGTCGGTGTTAAAAATACCGATGCCCTGCCCGCTCGAGGTGAGGTTTGGTTCAATGAACTTAGATTGGCAGGTCTCGATAATAATGGCGGTTGGGCAGCCATAGCGGCGATAGATGCAAATATGGCCGATTTTGCGAATGTCACTGCTACGGGTAGCATAAGTACTTCGGGTTTCGGTTCCATAGATCAGATGCCTAATGAAAGGGCGCGTGAAGATGCTATGTCTTACGACGTGGTAACCAATGTAAATGTTGGGCAATTGTTTCCTAAGAAATGGGGTCTTCAAATTCCCTTTAATTACGGTATTTCAGAAACATTGATTACCCCAGAATTCGATCCGGTATATGACGACCTTAAATTAGACGATTTGGTCGCGGCCGCTGCTACCCCTGAAGAGGCTGAAACAACACGTGAGCAGGCAGAAGATTATACCAAGCGTACCAGTATCAATTTAATTGGGCTTCGCAAGAACCGTGGCGAAGAAGCAGACGAGAATTTCTATGATATCGAAAACTTCACGTTCAACTATTCTTATAATGAGACCAATCATAGGGATTTCGAGATAGCCGATTTACAAGATCAAAATGTGACTACGGGTTTTGTTTACAACCATAACTTTAAACCGGCACCGGTAGCCCCTTTTGCTAAAAAAGACTCTTTGTTTACCGGCGATTATTGGAAATGGTTAAAAGAATTGAATTTCAATCTATTGCCTACGAGTGTATCGTTGAATGCAAACTACAACCGATCGTTCAACCAGCAGCGTTTTCGTGATGTTTTGGAACCTGGGGTTGAATCTTTGGATTTACCGCTATTACAACAACGAAATTACCTGTTCAATTGGCAATATGCATTGAACTACAGCCTTTCGAAGTCTTTACGGGTCAATTTGACGGCATCGAATAACAACATCGTTAGAAATTATTTCAATATTGACGATGATCCCGACTCAGGTATTAATGAGGTCCTTGATTTATGGGACGGTTTCTTTGATGTTGGCGAGCCCAATCGCCATGCCCAGCAAATGCAGTTGAACTATGAATTGCCATTTGATAAATTTCCTTTTTTAAATTTTATCAATGCGCAATATACGTACACCAGTAACTTTGATTGGCAACGGGGCGGTGACGCATTGGCAGAGGTAGCCGAGGTCGAGTTAGGGGAAGGGGCCCAGATTAATACGGTACAAAACGCAAGTACCCATAATCTGACCGCGAACCTTACCATGCAAAGCTTTTATGATTTCTTAGGATTGAAAAAACGTACGGGCAAAGGTGCAACACGTGCGGCAGTGCGAAGGGATAAAGCTGGCAATACGGCCGATGGCAAAGATGAAAAACCAAAAAAGAAAACCAGTAAGGGCCTGAATACGGCCATCGATATATTAACTATGGTCAAAAGGATCAATGTCAATTATAGCGAAAACAGGGGTAAGGTATTGCCCGGTTATACCCAATCAATCGGTTTTATCGGTACGACCAGGCCATCGTTGGGTTTTGTCTTTGGTAGCCAAAGTGATGTGCGTTTTGAAGCTGCCCGAAGGGGTTGGCTGACCACCTTTTCCGGATTTAATTCGCAATTTTTACAGAATACATCCAAACAACTTAATATTACGGCTACGGCCCAACCAACACAAGACCTGACCATTGACCTCACGGCAGACCGGCAAATTACGAACAGTTTACAAGAGACTTTCGAGGTGATTCCTGATTTGGAAAATGGAGGCCTGCAATACAATCCATTATTAGGTAACAATTTTGGTAACTTCAGTATCTCTACGGTTATGATCGGTACTGTATTTTCGAAGAGTGATGAATTCAGTTCGGCGATTTTTGATGAACTTAAAGACAATAGGTTGACCATCGCAAATCGAATTGTTTCCGATCGCAATGTCAACGTAACCGAAGTTGATGAAGATGGTTTTCCGGTAGGGTATGGTAAAACGAGTCAAGATGTATTGCTGCCCGCCTTTTTCGCGGCTATAACGGGTCAAGACGTCAATAGGGTCAATCTTGATGCTTTTCGTGAGATACCTATTCCTAATTGGAATATCAAGTTCACCGGTTTTATGAAGAACAAATGGTTTAAGAAAAAATTCAAACGTTTTTCGATACAACACGGGTATCGTTCTGCCTATAGTATAAATTCTTTTCAGACCAACTTAGAACGCAATCAACTGCTCAAAGACGGTTTAGCCCCGGTAAATTCGGAAACTGGAAATATTTTATCGGAAAACATTATTAATAACGTGGTATTGACCGATCAATTCAATCCGCTGGTTAGAATGGATTTTGAAATGAAGAATTCCCTCAGCCTATTGGCAGAGGTACGAACGGATCGAACCTTCTCTTTGAGTTTTGACAATAACCTATTAACGGAAATCAATGGTAAGGAATATACCCTTGGCTTGGGGTATCGTTTTAAAGATGTCAAGTTCGTTACCAATATTGGTGGGGAGCGAACACGGCTAAAAGGGGATTTGAATTTAAAGGCAGACCTGTCTTTAAGGGATAATATTACGATTATCAGAAACCTTGATATTGACAACAATCAAATAACGGCAGGTCAAGATCTTTGGTCCATTAAATTCACGGCCGATTATGCGTTGAGCAAAAGTTTGAATGCCCTGTTTTTTTACGATCATTCTTTTTCGCAGTTCAAGGTGTCCACGGCATTTCCCCAGACTACAATAAATGCTGGCTTCACTATTAGATATAATTTCGGCAACTAATATTGGGCGTCATTTGAATAAACACATTCATGCTTTGTAAACAAGCCAGATAAGTTTATAGATACTACATCTAAACCCATTTTGTTGTAAATAATGGATTTTGCCTTCTGGTAAAGCTTTAAAAAAGTCGTTGCTTATCGGTGTTGGTTTTAATTCATCAAAAATCTTTGAGACGAATTTTTAATATTTTACATTTGCTTTAGTGCTAAACCATGCAAAAATGAATATACCCTCAGAATTAAAGTACACCAAAGACCACGAATGGATTAGAATCGAAGGAGATATTGCTGTAGTGGGAATTACGGATTTTGCCCAGGGAGAGTTGGGTGATATTGTTTACGTCGAAGTGGAAACCGTAGATGAAACATTGAACAAAGAAGAGGTTTTCGGTACCGTTGAAGCGGTGAAGACGGTTTCAGATTTGTTCTTGCCCTTGAGCGGTGAGATTATGGAGTTCAATGAAGGTTTGGAAGATGAACCCGAAAAGGTCAATACGGATCCTTATGGCGAAGGTTGGATGATCAAAATCAAAATTTCTGACACCACCGAAATCGATGATTTAATGACCGACTTGGAATACAAAGAATTAGTGGGTGCCTAAAAAGCATTTTTTTACGATTTTGTTTATAAGCTGGATGGTGTTGATTACACTGCTCAGCTTATTTTCTTTTCCCGGGGATGGAGAACAAAAAATATGGTTTCCCCACTTAGATAAACTGGTTCATGCCGGTTTTCATTGTGGTATCGTTATTTTGGGTTCTTTGTCCTTTAAAAAGAGTGGGGCCTCATTAAACACCATTTTTCTTGGAATTTTCATCTTTTCAGCCCTTTATGGCATACTAATTGAGTTTTTACAGTATGTCATGCCTTATGGTCGCGCCGCTGAAATTTGGGATGTTCTGGCGAACCTAACAGGGGCTTCGTTAGGTGTTTTACTCATCAAAAAGTACTTTTCACGCATTGGGAAGTTAAAATGACTCATTATAATTGCCTATATTTCGAATTAATAATTAAATTAGCGAATACTAAAAATTAAAGCACATGGAGCCAAAGAAAAATCCAAAAGCCGATGTAGGTAGAAATAGCAGCCTTTACTTTGTTATTGGCCTTGCAGTGGTAATGTTAATTGTTTGGAGGGGTTTAGAGTGGAAAAAATATGATAAGGGCAATGATTATGATTTTGCCTTGAACGTTGAAGATCAGTTGGACGAGGAAGTTCCAATGACGGAACAAATCAAAACGCCACCACCGCCACCGCCACCTGCCGCGCCGGAAGTAATCGAGGTTGTTGAGGATGAAGAGGAAGTTGAGGAAACGGTTATCGAATCAACCGAGACTAGCCAAGAAGAAGAGGTGATGGAAGTGGAAGAGGTAGAGATGGAAGAAGTGGAAGAAGACATCTCCGTTCCGTTCGCAGTAATTGAAGATGTTCCCGTGTTCCCGGGTTGTGAAGGCGCCAGTAATAAGAAGGCATGTTTTCAGGAAATGATCCAAAAGCACATCCGAAAAAATTTCCGTTATCCTGAGATTGCCCAAGAAATGGGTGTTCAAGGTCGTGTTAGTGTTGTTTTCGTGATTCAAAAAGATGGAAGCATCGGTAACATTAGAATGCGTGGACCTGACAAGAACCTTGAGGCAGAGGCATTACGTATTATCAACAAGCTGCCTAAAATGACGCCAGGTAAGCAACGTGGTCGTGCCGTAAAGGTTCCTTTTAGTATTCCTATCAATTTCAAATTACAGTAGCAAAAGCTATTTAGTTCTATAACAGAAAGCCCTTGTCAATGACAAGGGCTTTCTGTTTTTTTGATAATGGCATAAAGACCGTGAATCGGTTGCAAATGATAAGTGCCGACCTTATCTTTGTGGGCCCTTTAGGGATGCTATGAAATAGGTCGGGCCTGACATTATGGTATTGTCGATGGTTTGAAGAACCATTGCTGACCTAGAGAAAAGAGATATAACGAATGAAGACTGCCACTGGCGAAATAAAAAAATCAAACTGGTCCTTGGTTTTTGCTGATTTTAAAGAGCTCACGAAAGTGAGGCTTGCGGTGAGTGTCGTTTTTTCTTCAATTGCAGGTTACTTTCTTGGTGCCTACGAAGTCAGTTTGTTTTCCATACTGCTTTTGGCTTTTGGGGGATATTGTATGGTTGGTGCCTCCAATGCCTATAATCAGATTATAGAAAAAGATCTCGATGCATTGATGGACCGAACAAGAAATCGGCCGATACCGGCTGGTAGGATGTCGGTGAACACTGCCCTGACGATAGCTATTGTTTTGACGGTATTGGGGGTTTTCGCATTGTATTTCCTGAATCCTCAAACTGCATTGTTCGGTGCGATTTCAATCTTTCTATATACGAGTGTATATACCCCTTTAAAGACAAAAACACCACTTGCCGTATTTGTTGGTGCCATTCCCGGTGCCATCCCTTTTATGTTGGGATGGGTGGCTGCTACCAATGATTTCGGTATTGAACCGGGAACATTGTTTATGATTCAGTTTTTTTGGCAATTCCCCCATTTTTGGGCACTAGGTTGGATGTTGGATGATGATTATAAAAAAGGGGGTTTTAAAATGTTGCCCACTGGTAGAAAGGACACCGGCACGATTTTACAGATTATTTTATACACCATTTGGATGATCGTGATTTCAATAATGCCCGTTTTTGGTTTTACGGGAAGGCTGCAATTATCCGTAACAGCGGCCATAGTTGTCTTTGTAATGGGGTTTGCAATGCTTGTTTTTGCCTTCGGATTGTATGGGAAAAGGGATAATAAATCGGCACGAAAACTAATGCTGGCCAGTGTTATCTATATCACATTGATGCAAATCGTATTTGTGGTGGATAAGTTTGGCACTACCCTATTTTGAAGACTTGAAATAATTGATTGATCGGAATTTTTCGGAAAAAAGGAATCGAATTAGTTAAGAATTAGAGATTATGGATTTAACCAAAGGTACCATAGAAGAGAAGAACAAAAGGGCAAAAAAAATGATGCTCTGGTTTGGCATAGTTAGCCTTATCATGGGGTTTGCCGGTTGGACGAGTGCGTATGTCGTTAGCAGTAAAAGAGAAGATTGGCTCGATAATATTGCTTTGCCACAAGCTTTTTTCATTAGTACTATACTAATAGTGTTGAGTAGTTTTACCTATATCATAGCGAAAAAAGCAATAAAGGGGAATCAACAGAAGAAATCTGGAAACTGGTTGCTCTTGACTTTAATACTTGGTATTGCCTTTATCGTACTTCAATTTATAGGGTTTTCACAAATGTTGGATAGTGGTTACTATTTTACGGGCCCCACGAGCAATATAAAAATGTCTTATGTTTTCTTAATTGCCTTTGTCCATATTTTGCATGTGGTCGCAGGTTTGATTTCATTACTGGTGGTTATCGTGCAACAGCATAAGGGGCGGTACACCCCAAAAAATCTTTTAGGCATGGAATTAGGTGCTACGTTTTGGCATTTTTTGGATATTTTGTGGGTTTATCTAATCCTATTTATGTTTTTTGTGAAATAATTTTTAGAAACATCGGTTTTCTAAACAAATTGACTTTTTCCAATACGTCAAAAGATGTATTTTTGCTAAAGTTTTATTAAAACGAATGTTTTTATGGATACAACGGTGACTACCGATAGTGAAGAAAATGTTTGGGGAGGTGGAAATAGGCCACTAGGTGCTAGTTATGGTAAACTGATGATGTGGTTTTTCATCGTTTCCGACGCACTTACGTTTTCTGGTTTTTTGGCCGCTTACGGCTTTTCAAGGTTTAAGTTTATTGAGACATGGCCAATCGCTGATGAGGTTTTTACCCACGTGCCGTTTTTTCACGGTAATTATCCGATGATCTATGTGGCTTTCATGACTTTTATTTTGATCATGTCTTCGGTGACGATGGTTTTGGCCGTTGATGCCGGTCACAAGATGAAACAGAATAAGGTTATCATCTACATGTTTTTAACCGTTATCGGTGGGGCAATATTCGTGGGTTCGCAAGCATGGGAATGGGCAACATTTATAAAGGGCGATTATGGGGCCCTCGAAACCAAAGGAGGAAGAATTTTACAATTTGTAAAGGCAGACTCCGGTGAACGCGCCGCAGTTGGTGAGTTTGCAGTTGCCTTAAAAGAAGAAAGGGTGCGTAACACCAGGGATAAAGGGGTTTGGTATACCGATGAAGCCGCCTTGACCAGTGTATCCCTAAATGAGGTTGTTGCCGGTTTTAAAGCGGATCCCAACATTTTGATTCGCACCGAGACGATTAATGAAGAAGGGGAAAAGACTTTACTTACTAGGGAGCAGTCCTTAAATAAATTGAAAGATGCCGTCAGGGTAGTCGAAGGGGCAAACTTGGTCAGAAATGAGTATGGTAGCCGATTGTTTGCAGACTTTTTCTTTTTTATAACAGGTTTTCATGGCTTTCACGTTTTTTCAGGTGTGGTAATCAACATCATTATTTTCTTAAATGTGATATTGGGTACTTATGAAAAACGGGGGCATTATGAAATGGTCGAAAAGGTTGGTCTCTACTGGCACTTTGTAGACCTTGTTTGGGTTTTTGTATTTACATTCTTTTATTTGGTATAAAGCACGCATCCGTTTCTGAATATAATCAGGAAAAACGATACGCATATTTTAAAGACATATGGCACACGAACATAAATTGGAAATTTTTAGGGGCTTACTCAAATTTAAGTCCAATACCCAGAAGATTTGGGGGGTTTTGATTTTTTTATCCATTGTAACCGCCGTTGAGGTAGTCTTAGGTATTTTTAAGCCTGCGTTCCTAATAGGCACCTCCTTTTTGGGGATGAAACTGTTAAACTGGATTTTCATTATTTTAACACTCGTAAAGGCTTATTATATCGCTTGGGACTTTATGCATTTACGTGATGAGAAAAGCTCTCTACGAAGGGCAATTGTCTGGACGCCCATTTTCTTGGTATCCTATTTGGTATTCATTTTACTGTTCGAGGCGACCTATATATACGATATATTCAAAACAGGTTTCTTAGCTTGGGAATTTTAGTTAAGATTTCTTAATAGAAGGTATATAAAGGCAGTTTTTTGACTGCCTTTTTTTATTTTTGCTAAGGCGAAAATTTATTTTGATAGCTGTATGGATTTGGTAGTGTTTTAAACCCTTCTTGTGAAAAAAACCATTGTTCTCGTTGCATTATTTATCTTACCATTGGTTGCTTATCTTTTTTTCGCCTCAGGCGTGAACAACTTTGGAAAACTTCCTGTTTTAACAAAAGAAATTCCTGATATCATTTCGATTGATGGTGCAACGACATTTGAAAACAAGATTACCATACTTGGTTTTTTGGGTGCTGATATCGATAACATAAAGGGTAATGCTTTTAACCTAAATCAAAAAATATACAAACGTTTTCATGAGTTCAACGATTTTCAATTGGTCATGTTCGTCCCCTTGGGTAATGAAGCCAAGATTACAGAACTTAAGGGGGAACTGGGTAAGTTGTCACCAATAACCAATTGGAACTTCGTCTTCGCTTCGACAAGTAAGATAGAAGAAGTGTTCGCCAGCTTAAAAACGGATTTATCCTTAAATAAGGATTTTGGGGTTTCTGAAGTGTTCATCATAGATAAAAATAGAAACTTAAGGGGTAGGGACGATGATGAGGATGTGGGGGTCAAATATGGGTTCAATACCACATCGGTTGCAGAGCTTAATAATAAAATGGAAGATGATGTTAAGATCATACTTGCCGAATATAGACTTGCCTTAAAGAAGAACGATGCCAACAGGAGCAAATAAGAAGCAAAAATATACCTACGTTTGGGTTTCTTTGATAGTATTAATATTTGGGGTCTTTGCCGTATATGAGATTACAAAAAGACTTAAAACGGGTACGGTAATAGAGAATGATCGCATGGCCGGCACAACATCAGTTATGCCATTGTCATACGTAACCTCAAATGGCAAAAAAAGGGCAGTACCATCCTTCTCTTTCTTGAACCAAGATAGTGTACTGATTTCAAATAAGGATTATCTGGGTAAAGTATATGTAGTGGATTTTTTCTTCACCACATGCCCGACTATTTGCCCGGTAATGAGCAGTAACCTAGAAGAACTGCAAGCTACCTTTAAGGATGAGGGCGAATTCGGAATCGCTTCATTTACCATCAACCCCAGATACGATAAGCCAAGTGTTTTGAAAGACTACGCAAAAAAGTACAATGCTTCGAATACCAAATGGAATTTTTTGACCGGTAATCAAGAAGAAATTTATGACCTGGCCCGCACGGGTTTTTATATTTTGGCAAATGAAGCAAATGATGCACCTGGTGGATTTGAGCATTCTGGAATGTTTGCTTTGGTGGATAAACAAGGTTTTATCAGGTCAAGAACCGATAGTTACGGAAATCCGATAATATACTATAGGGGAACCATCACCGAGAAACAAGGGGTCAACAAAGAGGGAGAGGCACAACAGATTACCGTATTGAAAGAAGATATCAAAAAATTATTGGCAGAATAGATGGGAGTATTAGCTAAAGACGAAAAGAAGATTAAAATCTGGATTACGGTTTTGTCCATAGCAATACCATTGGTAGTGGCATTCCTATTTGGGTATAAAATACCCGATGCCGAACCATTGACTTTTTTGCCACCGATTTATGCAGGTATAAACGGCTTGACGGCTGTCTTGTTGATTGTTGCCGTAATCGCCATTAAAAACGGTAAACGTAAATTGCACCAAAACCTGATGATGACCTGCATTGCCCTATCCGTACTTTTTTTGGCAATGTACGTCGCATACCATATGACCGCTACATCCACGTCCTTTGGGGGCGAAGGTGTGATACGGTATGTTTATTTCTTCATTTTGTTAAGCCATATCGTACTCTCAATAGTAATAATCCCGTTGGTTTTGATAACCTATAGCAAGACCTATTTAGGCGATTTTGAATCCCATCGGTTATGGGCGAAATACACATTCCCGATCTGGTTATATGTAGCGGTGACGGGTGTAGTGGTGTATTTGATGATTTCCCCATACTATGTACACTAAAATGGTCTTATGAAAAAACAGATAGCTTTTTTGGTCTTGGTAACGTTGGTGTTTTTTCCACAAGAAATGGAGGCGCAATGTGCCATGTGCAGGGCAGCTCTAGAAAGCGAGGCCGATAACAGTCAAGCTGAAGGTATCAATAATGGTATTGTGTATTTGATGGCCATACCCTATATATTGGTAGGGGGACTCTTTTATTTTATATATCGCAAAGTACGGAACTAGTCGGTTTATTTTATTTTTTTATAAAAAAGTGTAACAAATAATTGAGTTTGAAGTCTTACTAAAAGTACGCTTGCGTATTTCATCAATCAATTAAATCCAACCCAATGTTTGACATCGAAAGATGGCAAGAGATTTTCGACACTATCCGCAAGAATAAATTGCGGACTTTCCTCACGGGTCTTTCCGTTGCTTCAGGTATATTCATTCTTGTTATTTTATTGGGTTTCGGTCAAGGAATGCAAAACGGGATCGCGGCAGAATTTAAAGAAGACGCCGCTACGAGTATCTGGGTTTGGCCAAGAAGGACCACAATAGAATACAAGGGGCTCAACCCCGGAAGAAGAATCCAACTTAGAAATGAGAATTTTGATGCGATTGCAGGGCAAATGGGTGATGGCTATGAGAAAGGCTCCGTACTGTACTTTCCTCGTGATGTAAAAGTGGTTTATAAGAATGACCTATTGGTCTACAACATTGCGGGTACTACCGCTGATCTACAGACCATAGAAAACGAATACTTGTCCGAAGGGCGGTACATCAATGAGACCGACGTTCGTACCAATGCCAAGGTTGCGGTAATAAGCAATAAGATAAAAAGGGAGGTCTTTTCAAAATTGGATTCGCCATTGGGGGAATACCTGAATATTTCAGGGGCCAATTTTAAGGTGGTCGGGGTGTTTGGTGAGTATGGTGATGATGAAGGGGAAGAAGAACGCATTTTTATTCCGATAACAACGGCCCAACTTGCTTTTAACGGTGGAGATAAAATAAACAATCTTAATTACCTGTTACCCGAACAAGGCTCACTTGACGAGACTGTTGCGAACACGGATAAGTTCATAGCTGAAATGAAGGATTATCTGCACGAGTACCATGGTGTCTCACCAGAAGATGATAGGGCGATCCGTGTTTGGAATCCGATTGAAGAGGCAAAGCGTTACTACGGACTGACCAACAACATCAAGTTTTTCTTCTGGTTCGTCGGTATCTGTACCATTATTGCCGGTGTTGTCGGGGTAAGCAATATCATGTTGATTGTCGTGAAAGAACGCACTCGGGAAATTGGCATTCGAAAAGCATTAGGGGCAAAGCCTTGGAGTATTGTGGGAATGATTTTGCAAGAGTCCATATTTGTCACCGCGATATCCGGTTTTTCAGGATTGATATTAAGCATGGCCATTTTAGAGGTAGTGGGCCCAAATGTGGAAATCGATTATGTGCTTAACCCTTCGGTTAATTTTACGGTCGCCTTCTCTACTGTAATCGTTTTGGTAGTTGCAGGTGCGATAGCAGGTTTTTTCCCCGCATGGCGGGCAGCGAGTATCCACACCATTGATGCCTTAAGAGATGAATAGTTATGTTCAATAGAGATCGTTGGAAAGAAATTTTAGAGGTATTGACCAGCAACTGGTTCAGAACCTTGTTGACCGCTTTTGGGGTGTTCTGGGGTATTCTGATCCTGATTATCCTACTTTCAGCCGGTAAAGGTCTTGAAAATGGAATTAAACAAGATTTTAATGGGGTCGCCACGAATACCATGTTCATGTGGACCCAGAGTACCACAATGGCCTATCAGGGATTACCAGAGGGAAGAAGCTTTAATTTTAAGTTGGAGGATGTTGATTTGATACGTCAAAAAGTACCGGAGCTTAAAATTATCTCCCCAAGAAACAGTTTGAGGTCCGCCAGTGGTGTGGATAATGTCATCTATGGCACTGAAAGTGGTTCTTATAGGATATTTGGCGATTACCCAGAGATCATCATGCAAAATCCGATGTATGTGGCAAAGGGACGGTTCATAAACCATAATGACATTAAAGAAAAACGAAAAGTAGTCGTCATTGGTGATGGCATACGAAAAGACCTTTATGAAGATGATGAAGAGGTTCTAGGTACTTACCTGAAGATTTCAGGTGTGAATTTTATGGTCGTCGGTACGTACAAAGAGAAAACAAGTAATGGGGGTAACCAAGATAGCGAGCGTCAGATATATGCACCATTCACTTCGTTCTCACAAGCATTCAATAGGGCTGATAATGTCGGTTGGATGGCACTTACAGCTAAAGACGGTAAGTCTATCAGTACTTTGACCGATAAGATCATCAGCACGGTAAAGCAAAGTCGAAAAGTACATCCTGATGATGAAAGGGCCATTGGTTTTTTTGATTTATTCAAGCAATATAATCGTGTAGAGACCCTTTTTAGTGCTATGCGATGGATTGCAATTATCGTTGGAACGTTGGTATTGATCTCAGGTGTTATCGGCATTAGTAATATCATGCTCATCGTTGTGAAGGAACGTACCAAGGAAATTGGGATAAGAAGGGCATTGGGTGAAAATCCATGGTCGATAAAAAAACAGATTCTTATGGAATCGATTTTTTTGACCATTATTTCTGGTATGATGGGTATTATCATCGGATCCTTGTTTATATATGGCATCAATACACTGTTGGACAGTGTGGGGCCAGTCGATATGTTTATGAACCCAAGCGTTGGTATCGGGGTGGTCACGTTGGCCTTGGTGATATTGATAGTGTCAGGTTTGTTGGCTGGTTTTATACCCGCGCAAAGTGCTATAAAAGTAAGGCCGATAGATGCTTTAAGAACAGAATGAATAAATCAAGGTCAATCAAGGGGTATCAATTACAAAACCTTGGAACCAATGTTCCAAAATATTAAATCAATCAAGAATGAAAAAATCAGTAACCATTATTATTTTATTGCTCATTGTGCTCAGCTTTGGTGGGGCAATGTATTATCTATATCAAAAGAACGCAGAAGACCCTGTTGTTTATGAGACCGAAGTGCCATCCAAGCAAACGATCATTAAGAAGACGGTAGCTACTGGAAGTATTTTGCCCCTTGAAGAAGTGCTGATCAAACCAAACATTTCTGGGGTTATTGAAGAAGTTTATGTTGAAGGTGGGGATTATGTGAAATCAGGCGATTTATTGGCAAAGATCAAAGTGGTGCCAAATTTAAATGCCCTGAATGACGCACGTAATGCCATTGAAGACGCTAAAATCAATTTAGACGACCAAAAAAGGAATTATGAAAGACAGCTGTCCATTTTCAACAAAGGTGTGATATCCCAAGCTGACCTAGAAAGGGCACAGGTGACCTATGATCAAGCAAAGCAGGCCTATAGGGCAGCTAACAAACGTTTTGATATCGTGAATACGGGTACCACTGACGGTTTTAGGAATGCAGCGAACAACCTAATCCGCTCCACGGTCAGTGGAATGGTACTTGAAGTTCCGGTTGAAGTAGGCAATCAGGTCATTGAAAGCAATAATTTTAACGAGGGAACTACGATAGCGGCCATTGCCGACGTTGAAAAAATGATTTTCGAGGGTAAGGTAGACGAATCTGAAGTAGGTAAGATCAAAGAAGACCTGCCCCTTGAAATCACGGTCGGTGCAATTGAAAATCAAGTTTTTGATGCCATATTGGATTATATCGCCCCTAAGGGTAAAGAAGAAAATGGGGCCATTCAATTTGAAATCAAGGGAACCTTAAAAAAACAAGATACTACGTTCATACGAGCAGGCTTAAGTGCAAACGCCTCTATAATATTGGCAAGGGCGGATAGTGTATTGGCACTAAAGGAAGCCTTGGTGCAATTTGACGATGAAACGAAAAAACCCTTCGTTGAAGTAGAGGTATCGGAACAAGAATTCGAGAGAAAGGATGTCGAATTGGGTGTCAGTGACGGTATATATGTAGAGGTGAGGTCAGGTGTTTCAAATGCCGATAAAATCAAAGTTTGGAACAGTGTGGAGCCTGAAGAAAATGGTAATTGATCATTTAACAAAACTTTTTAAAAATTCTTGTAACAATTTAACAACTTGTAAGTCCTATTGTCGGACTGAAAAGTCTTATAGCTAACAAACCAATCATGATAGAAATCAAAGATCTTCATAAATCCTATAAAATGGGAAGTAATTCACTTCACGTTTTAAAGGGAATCAATTTTTCTTGTGAATCAGGTGAACTTGTTGCCATAATGGGATCATCAGGTTCCGGAAAATCTACCCTTCTGAATATTCTGGGTATGCTTGATGAAGCCGATTCAGGCGAGTATACGTTAGATAGCGTGCCTATCAAGAACCTTACGGAAACGAAAGCGGCGCAATACCGAAATAAATTTCTTGGTTTCGTATTTCAATCCTTCAATCTAATCAATTACAAAAGTGCGATGGAAAACGTTGCATTGCCCTTGTATTATCAGCGTGTTCCGAGAAAGGAACGTCAAGAAAAGGCCATCGAATATCTTGATAGGGTCGGTTTGAAGGAATGGGCGACACACTTGCCCAGTGAACTTTCTGGTGGACAAAAACAACGGGTCGCTATCGCAAGGGCAATGGCAGCAGAACCCAAGGTATTATTGGCCGATGAGCCAACAGGTGCCTTGGATAGCAAAACCTCGTATGAGGTGATGGACTTAATACAGAAAATCAACGATGAGGGTAATACGATTTTAGTGGTAACCCACGAGCCCGATATCGCCGAAATGTGTAAAAGGGTAATCCATTTAAAAGATGGGGTCATCGTTGAAGATAAAAAAGTAGAACAAGTTAGAGCTGCCCAATATGTTCAGTAGGGATACTTGGAAAGAAATATTCGAGACCATTCAGAAGAACAAACTACGTACTTTTCTGACGGGTTTTACGGTAGCTTTGGGCATATTCATCTTCGTTACCCTATTTGGGATGGGAAATGGCCTGAACAATACATTCGCAAAGTTTTTTGGCGATGACGCTACCAACGTCTTCTTCGTGTTTCGAGGTAGGACCACAATACCTTACAAAGGCTACAAAGCCAATAGGCAAATAGAGTTTGAAAATCAAGACTTGGTCGATATCGAAGACAACTTTGCAATGTTGATGGAATACATCACGCCTCGTATATCAAGAAACAATCTGGTCACTTACAAAGAAGAATCCGATAATTACAATACTAGGGCCGTGGGTCCGGCACATTTATTTGCCGAAAAGACCATCATAATGAAAGGGCGCTACATCAACAATCTTGATGTCAAGAATAAAACGAAGTATGCCGTTATCGGTAGATTGGTGGAGCGCGATTTGTTTTCAGGCGAGAATGCCATCGGCAAGTTCATTGATATTGGAGGCAGTAATTTTAAGGTGATAGGGGTTTTTCAAGACGATGGGGGTGATAATGAAGAGCGTAACATTTACATACCCTACACCACCCGACAGCTCATAGAAAAGAACACGGACAAAATAGACCAGATCATATTGGCCTTTAGACCAGAGATAGGATACGCAGGTGCGATGGCCTTTGAAAAAAAACTAGACTTGTTTCTTAGGGAGAAGAAATTTATTAGTCCAGAAGACCCCAATGGCATATTCATTCGAAATGTTGCCGACAACCTAAAACAGAACCAACAGTTTGCCGGGGTACTGCAAATCATAATTTCGGCAATTGCTTTTGCGGTCATCATATCAGGTATTATAGGTATCAGTAATATCATGGTATTTGTGGTGAAAGAACGTACCAAAGAAATAGGTATTCGCAAAGCTTTGGGGGCGACGCCAAAGAAAGTGATAAACTCCATACTTTTTGAGTCTATTTTCATTACAACGATCTCAGGTTTTGTGGGTATGATCATAGGCGTGGTCGTATTATCACAGATAGGGGGCAAGACCTTAGAGGATGATTATTTTATTACCAACCCATACATAGCAACCGGTACTGCCATATTTGCGACGGTATTGCTGATTATTTGTGGAACAATCGCAGGATATATTCCTGCAAAAAGGGCGGCCAAAATCAAACCTATTGTGGCATTAAGAGACGAATAATATGAGACAGTTATTTGATAGAAATACATGGCAAGAGATTTTTCAATCCATCTCAAAGAATAAACTTCGAACCTTTTTGACCATGATAGGGGTATTCGTCGGAATCTATATTTATATAGGTCTATCTGGGGCCTCTCAAGGTCTTGATAACGGTTTTGAGCGTCAGTTCGAGACAATCGCAAAAAATAGCCTGTTTGCCTGGGGGCAAAGTACAAGCATGCCTTATGCCGGTTTCAAGACCGGACGGCAAATACAATTGAAGTTGAGTGATGTTGAGGTACTTTATAATAGGGTGCCTGAAATCGAGACCATAGCCCCTCGCAATGTCAAAGGTATTTTTGGTTCCAGTCCGGGAATCATTACCAGGGGTTTAAAATCTGGAAGCTATGCAGTCTATGGGGATTTTCCTGATTTCGCCGAGATTGCTACCAAGAAAATCTATGAAGGGGGTCGTTTTATCAACAAGGCGGACATTGAACAAGCCCGAAAAGTCTGTGTTATTGGTGAACGTACGCAGAGAGAGCTTTTTGATGAAGAAGAAGACCCTATTGGGGGCTATATCAAAATTGATAATATCAATTTTCAAGTAGTAGGGGTGCATAAGTTTACACCTGGAGGCGGTTTTGAAAGTGATAGTGACATCTTCATTCCCTTTGCGACATTTCGAAAATTGTACAATACCGGAAATAATGTCTCTTGGTTTACCATTGCGGCCTATGATGATGCCGACGTAATCAAAGTTGAAGAAGACATCAAAGCCGTGCTTAAGAATATCCACAGTGTAGACCCGAAAGATGAAAGGGCTTTCGGTTCGTTCAACCTTGGTGAAATATTCAACAAAATCATGGGTTTCTCACAGGGTATGACCTTTTTATCCCTTATTGTTGGTATTGCTACAATTCTTGCAGGGGTTATAGGTATTGGAAATATACTTTTGATATCGGTAAAGGAACGTACCAAAGAGTTGGGGGTTCGAAGGGCATTGGGTGCTACGCCTGCTGAAGTTAGAAACCAAATTATAATTGAATCCTTGTTTTTGACCATGTTGGCAGGAATAATCGGTATCATCGCGGGAGCGATGACCTTGAAGGTAATCGATACGTTTACCCGAGGTGGGGATTTTCCTTATACCAACCCAACAGTACCTATTCCGTATGTAATAGGATCCTTGTTGCTAATGGTCATCTTGGGCGTTTTGATAGGGTTGATTCCCGCGCAACGGGCGGTCAGTATCAAACCTATTGATGCGTTGAGGGAAGAATAATTAGAAATAAAAAACCATTTTCACATAACTAAACAATCACTAAAATGAAAAAAATTTTAAAATGGGTCGGTCTAGGGGTATTAATCTTAGGGGCACTCTGGGCCGCGGTATTTTTCATGAAATCCAATAGCAAGTCTGCCATTGAATATGAAACACACAAACCATTTATTGCAAGCATCGAGAAAAAGACCGTTGCCACAGGCAAGGTCATACCAGAAGATGAGGTTGCCATAAAACCTCAAATTACCGGTATCATCGATAAGATCTTCGTAGAGGAAGGAACCCAAATCAAAGCCGGTGATCTCATTGCCGTTATCAAGGTGGTACCCAATGAGCAATCTTTGAACCAGGCCCAAGGCCGTGTACGCAATGCGGAGTTGGCATTGAACAACGCCAAAATCGAATACGATAGAAATAAGACCTTGTATGACAAAGGTGTGGTCTCTAACCAAGACTTCATTAATCAAAAGTTGACCTTTGAGCAAGCAGAACAAGAACTAAAGAACGCCAAAGCAGATTATCAAATTATCCGCAGGGGCTCTATAGGTGGTTCTTCGGCGGCGAATACCGATATCAGGGCCACGGTATCGGGTACCATTCTTGAGATTCCCGTAAAGGAAGGTGATCAAGTAATTCAAAGTAACAACTTTAACGATGGAACTACCATCGCCTCCATTGCCGATTTGGGCAAGATGATTTTTGAGGGTAAGGTTGATGAAGGTGAGGTAGGTAAGTTGGAAGTAGGGATGCCACTTGAAATTAGTCTGGGTGCGATTGATGACAAAAAGTTTGATGCCAAATTGAAGTTTATTGCCCCTAAAGGGGTTGAGGAGGCTGGTGCAGTCCAATTTAAAATAGAAGGTGACGTGGTCGTTGAAGATGATATTTTGATTCGTGCGGGCTATAGTGCCAATGCTTCATTGGTGCTTGAAAAGAAAGATAGTATCATGGTCATTTCCGAATCATTGCTACAGTTTGATAAAAATACGAACAAGCCTTATGTTGAGGTGGCTACGGGCGAACAAGAGTTTGAAAGAAGGGATATCGAGATCGGCATTTCAGACGGTGTCAATGTAGAAATTGTTTCCGGTATCGAAAAAGATGATCAGGTGAAACAATGGAATAAAACAGAGCCTATCAAGAAAGGTTTGGATGAGGAAGAAGGCGAAGAAGAATCAGCTGAATAATCAATCAAATAACCAAAAATCAAAAAACGGATGAAATTTAAAATCACCCTAATAGTAGTGGTTTGTGCTGTATTCATCACAAATGCACAAATGAAAAAGTGGACGCTTGAAGAATGTGTCTTATATGCGGTAGATAATAACCTTTCAATAGAACAGTTCGAGCTTGATCTTGAAAATGCCAAAATCGATAAGTCTGACGCTATCGGAAATTTATTACCCTCTTTAAATGGTGATGCCAGGCTCACTGAGAACCTTGGTCTTTCGTTTAACCCAACATCACAAGAACCGGTGAGTACACAGCTCAATTTTACGGGTAATGTAACCTCGGTATTGAATATTTTTGACGGGCTTAGAAATATCAAGCAGTTTCAAAGGGCTAAGTTAAACGCAATATCGAATCAGTATCGTTTAGACGATTTAAAAGATGATATTCGATTGAATGTGGCGACTGCTTACCTTCAAGTATTGTCAAATAAAGAATCATTAAAGGTTTCAAAGGCACAATATGCAGTAACCGAACAAGATTTGAACCGTACTAAAGAGTTGGTAGAGTCTGGGGTGTTGCCTCGTGGCGATTTACTTGAGATAGAGGCCACGGCAGCTACCCAAGAACAACAAATCGTAAACGGTGAAGGTTTGGTATTGATATCACGAATAAACCTTGCGCAATTATTACAGATTACCGATTATGAAAATTTTGATATTGCCGATGAATCATTTGACGTTCCGCCGTCAGATATTGTGAACAATTCCCCCAAGGTGATTTTTGAAAAGGCCTTGACGTTTAGAAATGATATTAAGTTTTCACAATCTGGGGTTGATTTAGCTGAAAAAGATCTCGAGATATCAAAGGGGGCCTATTATCCTACCCTTTCCGCATTTATCAATTACAATACCAGATATTCGGATCAGAACCTTGTACCAACAGCTTTTGATGCAAATGGTAATCCCACCGATTTTTCAATTATACCTTTCACCGATCAATTGTATCTATTTGATGGATTGGCTTATGGTTTTTCACTGAACGTACCACTTTTTAATGGTTGGAGTACACGTAATGGCGTCAAGCGTTCCAAAATTGGTGTCGAGCGTGCAAAACTGCAGTTAGAGCAAGATAAATTGGCATTGGAGACCAACATTCAACAGGCACATGTAGATGTAACCACTTCTTCGAAAACATATGAGGCGGCCCAAAAAACCGTTGACGCACGAAGATTGGCCTATGAGTACGCCAAAGAACGGTATGATGCAGGTCTCTTGAATGCTTTTGATTTTGGTCAAGCCCAAGCAAGGGTGGATAATGCAGAGGCTTCACTCATCAATGCAAAATATGATTATATCTTTAGAATCAAGATTCTGGAATTCTTTTACGGTATTCCGCTATCTTTAGATTAAGAATTAATTTTTAAAAACAAATGAAGACCTGTTGGTAGTATCCAACGGGTCTTTTTATATTCGCCCATATGGCAACCATTTTAAATTTAGAGACAGCTACCACAAATTGTTCCGTCAGTATAGGTAGAGATGGAGCGGTAGTTGCGCTAATGGAAGAAAATACACCCAATTATTCCCATTCAGAACAATTACATGTTTTTATAGCCGCAGTCTTGAAAAAAGCCCGTTTGGATTTTTCGGATTTGGACGCTATTGCAGTAAGTAAAGGTCCTGGATCGTACACCGGACTTCGAATTGGTGTTTCTGCGGCCAAAGGACTGTGTTTTTCCCTAGACTTACCCCTAATTTCCATTGCCACCCTAAAAAGCATGGCACATCAGATAACCGCTAGTGAAAAGACCATCATTATACCCGTACTCGATGCACGTAGAATGGAAGTATATTCTTGCGTTTTTAATGCTGCCCATGAAGAACTTCGTGAGACTAGGGCAGAGATAATCGGAGACGATTCCTTTAAAGAATTTTTGGCTTATGATAAGGTTCACTTAGTTGGTAATGGTGCCGAAAAGTGTAGGGGAGTAGTAAAAAGCCCTAAATTCAATTTTAGAACGGAGATTATCCCCTCTGCCAATGAAATGGCCAAGCTCTCTTATGAAAAGTTCAAAGTAGGCAACTTTGAGGACGTTGCTTACTTTGAACCTTATTATTTGAAAGATTTTGTTTTGCAGTCTAAAAAATCTTAGCTGCGGTTGTGTATATCGCGTTGCGGGAAAGGTATTTCAATTTCCGCCTCATCAAATCTCGACTTTGTTTCTTCATGCACAAAAAATTTGGCATCCCAGAAGTCTTCATTTTTGGCCCACCATCTAAGGGAGAGATTAACCGAACTGTCTCCAAGACTGTCCACCACTACCTGCGGCATAGGGTCGGTCAAAATCTTTTCGTTATTGGCACAGATTTGCAGCAGAATATCTTTTGCCTTTTTAATGTTTGACCCATAACCTATACCTACCTTATAATTATCCCTGCGGATGGGTTCTGCGTTAAAATTGATAACATTGCCATTCGAAAGTTGACCATTGGGTATGATGGCCAGTTGATTGCCGAAAGTGTTCAGTTTGGTGTTGAAAATGGAGATTTCTTTTACGGTACCGTCCACACCCTGTGCAGATATGAAGTCACCGACCTTAAAAGGTTTGAACAATAATATCAATACACCGCCTGCAAAATTTGCCAACGAACCTTGTAGGGCCAGACCTATGGCCAAACCTGCGGCCCCTAACATGGCTACAAGTGATGAGGTTTTGACACCGAGCTGTGTTACCACAAGAATGAATAAGATGATTTTAAGGGCAATGCTGATAAAACTTTGCAAGAACGTCTCGAGGGTCTGGTCGTAATCTTTCTTCTCGAAAAACCTTCGAACCATTTTGTTTAAAAATCGAACCACCCACAATCCCACAAAAAGAAGGATGATGGCCAAGATCAAATCGGGTAACATTTCCCAAAACCATTTTATGGCATTATCAACATGCGCTTGTAAATCCGTAATTTTTTCCATTTAATATATTTTTTTACTTTCCTAAAGATGCTACAAATAAAAGATATCGTTTACATTGACCTTAGTGCATTTGCACTAAAGATTAATCGTAATACTGGTTGGCGAACTTCGCTATGATATCCTTTTCATATTGAAATACATCTCGTTTAAACCTAATCCATTTCGATAAAACCAATAAAGCCTTTAAAGCCGCATTGTTTTTTAATCCTTTAAATTGAGTTTAAGGCTTGTTGCGCCTCTGCGACAGGTAATTTGCAAGTTCCTTCTATGCAAACATAAATTAGGGTTTGGCCTTCATTGTATCGATTCTTCAATAAATCGATTCCCCCTTCTTTTTCGGAAGCTACCAAAATACTATTGGGAATGTAATGGCTCGCAATTTCTTGCCCCAGTTTTTTATATTCTTCCCCAACAATGGCTATCTCATAGAAGTTCAGGTTTTCATATAATACCAGATGCATCCAATTGGCGAAGCTTTGCCCATTCTTATCAAAATTATCCTGTACATTTTTTACCATCCGATGGGCACGTTCCCCATACTCTTCCTTGGGGAACACCTTATGTAGTTTCAATAGGTTATTTGCCATTATCGAGTTGGAGGCCGAAATAACATTGTCGTTGGTCTCGATAGTACGCCGAATCAGTGATTCGTCCTCATCCGAAGTAAAAAAGAACATTCCACTGACATCATCATTAAAGTGGACCAAGGTATAATCTGTAAGCCCTTTTGCATGGTCAAGCCACTTTTGATCAAAAGTTACCTCATACAATGCGATAAAGGCTTCAATAGTCGCGGCATAGTCTTCTAAAAAGCCGTTGATGGTGCTCTTTCCGTTTTTATGATTTCTGAACAGGCCCCCTGAGGTGCGAAGCATTTTTGATTCGATAAAACGGGCGTTTTTTAGGGCCATATCCAAATGATTCTTGTCTCCCATATAGCGATAGGCATCTACTAAACCTTTTAGTAGCAACCCATTCCATGAGGTCAATATTTTATCATCAAGTCTTGGTTTTTTTCGGTTTCCACGTGCTTGCTTCAACACCGAAAGTGACTTTGAAAGGCGTTCTTTTAACTTTTCGACCGAAATGGAGTGTTTGTCGGCTATTTCTTGGTCTGATTTATCGCGTATCAATACATAATTTTCTTCCCATTCACCATATGAATTGATATTGTAATAGTCTTTAAAAAGGGCAAAATCAGCTCCTAATAGTTGTTCTAACGCTGCTTTCGTCCAAACGTAATAGGCTCCTTCTTCAAGTTCATTATTTTCATTTAAGCTATCGGCATCAAGGGAAGAATAGAAACCGCCGCTTTCATCACTTAACTCTTCTTGTACAAAACCTATACTTTCTTCAACTACCTTTTTGTATAGCGGATTTTTGGTTACGGCAAAGGCCTTCGCATAGAGACTTACCAATTGGCCATTATCGTACAGCATTTTCTCAAAGTGGGGAACATGCCATTTGGTATCGACTGAATAGCGTGAGAACCCGCCCCCAATATGGTCGTATATGCCGCCGTAAGCCATTCTTGTCAAGGTGGTATTCACATATTCAAGCACGATACTATCTTTTTGACTGGTGCCATAATGAAGCAGAAAATCAAGGTTGTTCGGCATCATGAATTTTGGGGCACGTTTGTATCCACCGAGGTAGGTATCAAAATAAGCGCTCCATTCCCCAACGGAGTTCTTAAGTTGTTCTAGGGAATACGTATTTGCTTCCGCATTATTTTCTACAAGGTTTATAGATTGTATACCTCGTTCTAAATCACTTGCATAGCCCCTAATTTTTTCTGGGTCCTCTTTGTAAAGCTTGGTAAGTTGCTCTAATGATTTTACCCAATTTTCTTTTGGTAGGTACGTGGCCCCCCAAAAAGGTCGACCGTCTGGTAATGCGATGATATTCAACGGCCAACCACCATTGCCGGTCATCATTTGAATGGCATCCATATAAATCTGATCTACATCGGGCCGTTCTTCGCGATCTATTTTGATATTGATGAAATTTTCGTTCATCATTTGGGCTACTTCCTCATCTTCAAAACATTCCTCTTCCATAACATGGCACCAATGACATGCCGCATAACCAATACTTATCAAAAGGGGTTTATCTTCTTTTTGGGCACGTTCCAAAACTTCCGGGTGCCAAGCCTGCCAATTAACGGGATTATGGGCATGTTGTAATAAATAGGGGCTGGTCTCCTCAATTAAGGCATTGGTATGTTTATGCGTCATTTCTCTCTTTTTTTGTCCGCAACCATATATGATGACGGTCAGTATCAACAAAACATGTATACTCTTATTCATAAGCAAACTTCAGAAATAAAAAAAGCGCCGATAAGGCGCTGTAAATTTAAGGTATAACCTATTAGGTTACTTCAAATGTAATCTTAACATTAACCCTGTAATCGGTGATTTTGCCATCTTTTACGGTAGCACTTTGTTCGTTCAAATATACCGAACGAATATTCTTGACTGATTTTGATGCTTGTGCAACGGCATTCGCGGTTGCATCTTCCCAACCTTTTGCTGAGTTTGCCAATACTTCAATAACTTTTAAAACTGCCATAGTCAGTGTTTTTATGTTTTGTTGAATTTATGAAATTCTGAACGATTTGTTGCTTAATGAAACCTAAAAATCAACCATTGAGGGCAACAACTTCGTGTACCTTATCGCCCAGCATATTCTTTAGCATGGTCTCAATACCGTTTTTAAGGGTAAATGTAGAAGACGGACAGCCACTGCATGCACCTTGAAGAATGACGTTGACCGTCTTGCTTTGCTCTTCATAAGATTGGAAAAGTATATTTCCGCCATCACTGGCAACCGCAGGTTTCACATATTCCTCCAAAATGTCGATAATCTGTTTTGAAGTGTCATCGTGAACGACCTCTTTTCCCTCCAAATCGGGATTGCCATTGGTCGGTTCAGCTTGTTTCGCTTCGGCGGAAACGACTTCTTTTCCCTCAGCGAGAAAATCCCTGATAAATTCCCGTACCTCCATGGTGATCTCATCCCATTCAGCAACATCGTATTTCGTTACCGAGACATAGTTTTGGTCAAAGAAAACCTCTTTCACGAATGGAAAATGAAAAAGTTGTTTGGCCAATTCGGAATCTTTGGCCTCATCAATGTTCTTAAATTCAAAAATGGAGGGTACGATTGCCTTATTGGCGACAAATTTAATTACTGAGGGATTTGGAGTGACCTCTGCGTAAACCGTGACCGCCACTTTCTTTGAGGTTTCAGGTTCATTTACGATAGGTTCACCAGCATTTAAATACTCTACCAACTGTTGCGCCACTTCATCTTTGACATCATTCCACTGCACGATGTCATAACGCTCCAAGGCTATGAAATTACCTGAAATATATACCGTTTTTATGAAGGGTAGGTAAAACAACTGTTGGGCCAATGGCGAATTTTTAGCTTCGTCTATGTTTTTGAACTCATAGTTCTGTTTTACCAGAAAATGGTTTGCCTCAAATTTCAATATGGCGGGGTTATTGGTTTCTATTAGTGTAATATGGTATTCTTTCATAGCCTTAATTTTAGCAAAAATACAAAGTAAAAGTGGGGATGAAAAGATATAATAATGTTACATTTAAACCGTTATACTAGTTGTTTGAACAGCGCAGTGCTTAATTTTTAGCCCCTTATCCTTGATGAAAAAACTGCAGACACTATTGATTATCGCCCTATTGGTAGGTGCAAATGCACGCGCTCAAGAGGGAATTCCTGTTTATTTCGATTACTTGGCGGATAATTATTATCTGGTATATCCTTCAATGGCCGGTATTGGTCAAGGTGGTAAAATACGTTTGACCGCAAGAAAACAGTGGTTTAATGTTGATGAAGCCCCTAGTTTACAAACCTTCAATGCCCATTTTAGGGTTGGTGAGAGTAGTGGTATTGGTGGAATTCTATTCAATGATAGTAATGGATTCCATTCACAGACCGGGTTTAAAGGTACATACGCACATCACTTGCGCTTGAGTGGTGATTTTAGAACGTTGAACCAATTATCTTTTGGTTTGAGTGCCGGGGTGATTTTGAGTAGCCTCGATGAGACCGAGTTCAGGTCCGTGATTCCCGATCCGATAATCACGGGTACTAAGAATACAACCAGTTATTTCAATGTTGATCTGGGTGCATCGTACAATTATTTAGAATTCTATGCACATGTTGCCGTGTTGAACCTTTTGGGTACTGGCAGGGATTTGTATACCGCTGCCGAATTTGACAATTTAAGAAGGTATTTGATATCTGCCGGTTATGTTTTTGGTAAAAGCAAGTTTCGTGTAGAGCCTTCCGTATTGTTTCAATTGACCGAATTCACCGAAGAACGCACCATAGATTTGAATGCAAAGGTGTATCGTGATATTGGCAATGCAACAGTTTGGGGTGGGTTGTCATATCGCAGAAGCTTTGACGGTGCACAATTTCAGCAAGACGGTACTTTTGGCGAACAGCGCCTACAATTATTCACGCCCATAGTTGGTGTGAACATCAATCGTTTTTTGATTTCATATAATTATTCTTATCAGACGGGTGACATCCGTTTTGATAATGGTGGTTTTCATCAAATCACCTTAGGGATTGACCTTGGCGAGAAACCCGAGAATCGTTACGATTGCTATTGCCCGGCCGCAAATTATTAACGAATTGAAAAGTCCGTCGATTTCGACGGACTTTTCGCTACTTCACCTATTATTCCCATTTGTAGTTTTTGTTGGATGCTTGATTTTTTATGGCATTTAACATGGCATTTTCCAATTCCCCTTTTTGCTGCTTTTGATTTTTTGCGATATAGGCCTGACGCTTTTTGTTCAGCTCTTGAATTTCTTTCTGGATTTTAGTGCGTTCCGCTTTTTTGCCTGCAATGTACTTCTCGATTTCCTTGGTTGATTTATTCCGTAACTCTTTTGGTAAATCTTTTTCATTCAATGTTGAGACATCAAATTCATCTTCTTCCGAGGCGTCCACTAAATCCCATTTGGCGTTGTTGTATAGCCTCGAACTTTTACTGACTGCCCTTTTTACGGCAACCTCTTCATGAAGTCCATAGGCTTCATTGTCTTGACTTGATTGGGCCGCTACCTTCGAGGCACCCAAAGCACCATACGATACATAAGTCTTATTCAGTTTTGAGTTCAATTGAATGATGACCTTATCGTAGGGGGTTTCAATATGGACAACTTGACGGTTATGGTCTATGGCCATGTATTCCCCACCCGTACTGATTGCACCATCTTTCCATTTGCTGTTTATGCCCTGTTCGTAATTGCCACAGAAAATCGTATTGACCACTACATCTTTTTCTTTTGCTGCCAAAGAGGCATCTTTATAGTTTAATTTACCTTGGGTGAACGGTTCATTGCCAGCTATGAAAATCATTTTAAGGTCGTCCTCGTTTTTCCCCCATTCCAATTGTTTTAGAGAGGTATGTATTACTTGTCCGCAGTATTCTTCACCGCCATTGGTGGTCAATGAAAATAGTTTTTCAGAAATTTCATCGAGGTCGCCACTAAAATTAATGACCTGGCGAATATAACCCTCCCTTGAGGAAAGGTCGTCATTACCATATTCGTATAAAGCTATTTGTAGATCGGGCCGGCTATCATTACCACATTTTGCATGGGTGAATTCGTTGACGATATCCCAAAGTTGGGCTTTCGCTTGGTTGATAAGACCATCCATGCTATTACTGGTATCCAATAACAACGCAATCTTCACATATTGCTTTGCAGGTTTTTCGGTTTTGGGCGTTTCTACTTTTAAAAGCCTTTGTTTCCCAAAAACGGGTTCAGGTTTTGTGTTATGTGCAAAACAACTATGTAATGCCAAAAGTGCCATACCGATTTGTAAAGTGTTTTTAAAATTTTTCATATCTATTTGTTGTTTAATTTTTGAATTGAAGTAATCGTTAAGTAGGTAAAGAACATAAGCAACGAAAGTATTGCCAATAGCTTGAGATACACCGTCAATGTCCAACCAAGGCCCGAGTATATCTTGTCGAGCTGCGATAGGGGTATTTGATTTTTTTCGTTCAAAACGATCTTGACCGTACAGAATTCGTTTTCGGTATCAAAGTTTCCTAGGTTGACCCCTAACATTTGTAACTCTTGCTCAATTTCCAAAATCCTATTTTCCAATTGGATAAAGTCATTGATCGTACCTCCTTTTGATTTGAGTTCCATCAAGGCGTTTTTGACCTTTTCCAAGGTTTCCCTTTTTGCATTTAATTCACGGTACTCATTTGTTTTATCGTTTTTAGTTACCTGTTTAGAGACGGTATGCCCAATTTGTATCAGGGATTGATAGATGGAATCAAAGTTTTTTGGTGGTACCCCAACGATTAATCTAAGTGTACGATGGCCTTCGTTCCCAAATTTATTTTCAAACTGAACAAGGCCTTGATACTTTTCAATTTCATTTCGTAACACTTTTTCTTTTTGGTCAAAAAAGGTCGTGTAGCTGATAATGTCCGCTATTTTTTCATATTTCTGGTCGCTTTGAACGATGGAAGGGCCGTCATTGTTCAAAACTTTTTCTGTGGCATAATTTTTTCGAAGTGCTACATCAGCAACAAAACCACTGGTATCCCCTGTATGTGTCACATTATTCTGGTGGGTGGTATCGGTGTTTGAAAAATTACCGTATAACAGCCTCGAAATAAAAAGGGCTGCGAATACCAAGACCAAAACTAAAATGACTTTTAGGTACTTCTTTCTCAATGCTTCTTTCATAATTCAATGATTGAGTGTCAAAACTAGAATTAACGAATACTGAAAAAAATTAGGAATGAGCAAAAGGGTATTTCCATTGAGCGTATTAGATTGGTGTTTTAGTAAACCAGTAAAAATGCTGGGTTCAAGACCACCTTTTTAGAAATCCCCATTTTTTAAACCGCATTAAATCAAGTAAGTTTACCTGAGGTTACAACAACTATGCAGCGATTTCTATACATATGGATGCTATTTTTTCTTTTGCCGGTATTGGGTCTTTCGCAAAATTCAAATGCAACTGGCGAAGTTCAAATAAAGGGTTCGGTTCGGGCCAAAGAAACCTATAAGCCCATTTCTGGTGTTGAGGTCTCTACGGATAAAGGCATTTATGTGACCACCAATGCATTTGGCGAATTTGTGATCAATGCCCGAATTGGGGATATCATTATTTTCAAAAGCCCGGATTTTGAGACGGTGCGGCATCGCATAACTTCAGATGAAGCTATTGTCGTAGAGGTCGAGAATTATGAGGTGTCGTCTAAAAATAGGGGGGCTACCCCGAATAGGTATCGAATTGGTCTTGATTCTGCCAACTTCTATAAGAAAATCGATATTGAAAAAAGTATAGATTTTGTGGCGCAGTCCATGGCTACCTTGGGTGTTCGAGGTAATAAAAAAGAATTAGCTGAGGCTTTGACACTGCTTGGGGAAATTTATTTGTACCATAAACAGTATGATTTGGCCATAACGAATCTACAAGACGCCATTACTGCACAAAAAACAACAAAGTCAGTATTGACCTTGGGAAAAGCATTTTTATTGAATGAAGATTTCGAGCAGGCCGAAGAAGTATTTCTACCTGTATTGAAGCTGCGAAAACTGGCGCCATACCAAAGAATTTGGCTTTATGAAGGGTTGGGGGACACCTATAAGGGTATGGGCAATTTGGAAAAAGCCCTTGATTTTTACGATGAAGGATTGAAAGTTGCCGAAAAAAATCAGATATCACCAAAAGTGATAGATTTTAATTCGAAGATTGCAGATGCGTATGCGGCTGCAGACAGGGAGATTGAAGCCCAGGGCTATTATAACAATTCATTATCCCTTTCAAAAAAGCAAGCACCGAGACGAGCGATACAAGAGAGTGAAAAAGTAGCTGATTTTTACAATCAATCGAACCGATTTAAAGACGAGATACAATTGCGGAAACAAACCTTAAAGGAATTGGAGCAATTACCACCCGAAAAGGTGTCGAGTGAAGCAAAGGGTATTGTTGAAGGGGATTCCATTACTTCACAGCGCATCAATTATAAAATTGCCAATGCCTACCTTTCACAAGATAAACTAAGTGAGGCAATACCCTTTTTAGAGCGCAGTATCGTTGAGGCTGATAAAGACAACGACTTGGTGGTTCAGAAGGATGCAACCCGTAAGTTATCAGAAGTATATCGGTACAAAGGTGATTTTGAGAAGGCCTTTGAAAACTATCAAAAATATGGTACCATCGTAGATAGCCTATACTCAAAAAAAGAGCAAGAAATATCAAGGTTGGCACGAATGAATCGTGAAATTTTGACCAAACAAAATCGAATTTCAAGTTTGGAACAAGAACGAGAGCTTTCACAAAGCAAGTATAGCCTTGCGGTAACCGAGCAACAATTATTTGAAGAAAGTAACAAGCGCCAAAAGTTGATCATCTATTCCCTATTATTTGGTATGTTGCTATTTGCCTTGGCCACATTCTTTTACTATCGCAGTAATAATCAGCAAAAGCTGGCAAATAATCTGTTGGCTTTGAGGTCTTTGCGTTCACAAATGAACCCTCATTTTATTTTTAATGCACTCAATTCGGTAAATAACTATATCGCAAAAAGTGATGAACGTAGTGCCAATCGTTTTTTGAGTGAGTTTTCCGTTTTGATGCGGACCGTACTTGAAAATTCTGACGAAGATTTTATCCCGTTTTCAAAAGAGTTGGAATTATTACGACTTTATACAAAACTGGAGCATTCCCGTTTTCCTGAGAAATTTGACTATGAGGTCATCATCGAAGACGGTATCGATATAAACGCCTTTGAAATTCCCCCTATGTTATTACAACCTTACATAGAGAATGCGATTTGGCACGGCTTACGTTATAAGGAGGAAAAAGGATATTTAAAGATCAATGTAAAACAACTTACCCCCGAATTGCTGCAGATTGAAATTACCGATAACGGTATCGGTCGCCGCAAGTCAGCCGAATTAAAAACCCAAAACCAAAGAAAACAGCGCTCAAAGGGCATGGGTAACATAAAAAAGCGTATCACTATTTTAAATGAGATGTACCGTAATAAAGTCGCTGTGAGCATCCATGACCTACATGAAAACGGAACCGGAACAAGGGTGGTATTAAAATTAAAGAAAGATTAGGACCAATAGCTAAGATTTGAGCATGAAACTAAAAACGATACTAGTAGAAGATGAGGTAAATAGCAGGGAAATATTACGAAACTACCTGACTAAGTATTGCCAGAATATAACGCTGCTGGGTGAAGCTGCTACCATAAAAGAAGGTCTCGAGCTGATAGAAAAGCACCAGCCCGATTTGGTGTTTCTAGATGTTGAAATGCCATTCGGAAATGCTTTTGATTTATTAGATCAGGTACCCGAACGTAATTTTGAAACGGTTTTCGTAACCGCTTACAACCAATATGCCATGGATGCCTTAAACAACCATGCCGCCTATTATTTGATGAAACCCATTAATATTGATGAGTTGATCAAAGCGGTTGATTATGTACACGACATAAAAACAGGTGAAAATGCTTTAGAAGGTAAGGTGTTGCAAGCGAGGCTTAAAAAGGCCGAGGGTAAGATTACCTTGCCCCAACAAGATGGTTTTCAGGTTTTAGAGGTTGCCGATATTTATTTTTGTAAAGCCGATGATAATTATACCGAGATTTATCTACAAGAAAAGAAAATAGTAGTAAGTAAAACCTTGAAATACTTTGAGGATACCCTAAAGGAGTTTCCTTTCGCGAGAATACACAAGTCGTATCTGGTCAATGTGAACGAAATACATAAGTATAAGAAAGGTAAGGGAGGTAGTGTCATACTTTCAAACGGTAAGGAATTGTCGGTCTCCGCTTCAAGAAAAGCGGAACTTTTGGCCTATTTTAAATAGTTTTAAGGAGTAAGGAGTAAGGAGTAAGGAGTAAGGAGTAAGGAGTAAGGAGCAGTAAATAGTGGACAGTGGTAAGCTAGTAGTTTGAAAATATGAAGGATAGTTTTGATAACTTGCGAATTCATTAATTTCCACTAACCACTAACCACTAACCACTAACCACTAACCACTAACCACTAACCACTAACCACTAACCACTAACCACTAACCATGATCATACGTTCAGTCAACGGTAAATCACCAAAAATAGGAACCGATTGTTTTATAGCAGAAAATGCCACCCTAGTAGGTGATGTCGAGATGGGCGAGAAATGTAGTATATGGTTCAATGCCGTGCTAAGGGGGGATGTCCATTTCATAAAAATGGGAAACCAGGTAAATGTGCAAGACGGGGCAGTGATCCATTGTACCTATCAAAAATCCCCGACTACGATTGGCAATAATGTTTCTATAGGTCATAACGCCATTGTTCACGGTTGCACCATTGAAGATAATGTTTTGATAGGCATGGGGGCCATAGTTATGGATGATTGTATCGTAGAAAGTAATTCGATCATCGCGGCAGGTGCTGTCGTCACCAAGGGTACCCATGTTTCATCGGGAACGATCTATGCAGGTATGCCTGCAAAAAAACTAAAGGATATCAGTCCTGAGTTAAGCTCAGGTGAAATTGACCGTATTGCCAATAACTATGTCAAATACAGCGGATGGTTTAAATAATTGGCTATTTTAGCCCCATCAAAAAATTACGGAATGAACGCTTATATTTTTCCAGGACAGGGAGCCCAATTCGTTGGAATGGGACTTGATTTATATGAAGAATACCCCCTTGCACAAGAACTTTTTGAAAGGGCCAATGCCATTTTAGATTTCTCCATTACCGATGTTATGTTCGAGGGTACACCGGAAGACCTGAAACAAACAAAGGTTACCCAACCTGCTATTTTCTTGCACTCGGTCATTTTAAGTAAGGTATTGGGCGCTAATTTCGCTCCGGATATGGTGGCGGGACATTCCTTGGGTGAATTTTCGGCCTTGGTGGCAAATGGTACTTTGAATTTTGAAGACGGGCTAAAGTTGGTTTCCCAACGCGCTTTAGCCATGCAAAAGGCCTGCGAGTTGCAACCAAGTACTATGGCCGCTGTTCTGGGGTTGGATGATGAGGTGGTTGAGCAGGTATGTGCGGCTGTAAACGGTATTGTCGTGCCGGCGAATTATAATTGTCCGGGCCAGCTGGTCATTTCTGGTGAGGTGGAAGCTGTAAACGAAGCTTGTGAAAAGTTGAAGGAAGCCGGTGCGAGAAGGGCATTGTTATTACCGGTAGGTGGGGCATTCCATTCCCCATTGATGGAACCTGCCCGTGAAGAGTTGGCAGCTGCTATTGAGAATACCACTTTTAACGAGCCGGACTGCCCTATTTATCAAAATGTAACGACGACCGCCATCACGAATTCCGTGGATATCAAACAGAATTTAATCGCACAATTAACGGCTCCCGTCAAATGGACACAAAGTGTGCAAAATATGGTGAAAGATGGTGCATTGAACTTTGTTGAGGTAGGGCCCGGAAAAGTGCTGCAAGGTCTGGTCAGAAAAATAGAACCTATTGCCAATACCGCATCTGCGGTAATCGCATAAACACGAATTGGTATTTTGTCCTAATTAAAAGTGGTTTTGGCTATCATGTTGGTGAAATGGATGTTTTTTTAGTAATATTGACTTTCCCCAAAACCAATCTAAATTAACAGGGATTTAATGAGAATCAATGGTATTGAGCATGGTTTCCTACTTTAAAAAAAGTGCTTTTTCTTTACGGTCCGCGTTTGGATTTCCCCGACTTCTTTTAATGACGTCGTTTTTGTTTTTTGGCGCAATGGTAAACGGGCAAGTTGTCGTGGAGTTTTCACAAGCTTTAGGATCGGACGACGAAGATTCTGGTGGAAATCTTCCATTGCTTGTGCTTACGGGAAATGTCGCTGTTCCAACTTCCGTGACCATAATTGATGATGGTGGTAGTGCGACCATTGGTGTTGATTACACCTTTACTAGTCCTCAGGTGATTAATATTACCCCTGGTCTTTATTCGGGCACTACGATTGCCATACCTACACTTGCTATCGACCCTGATGCAATTGTTGAGTTAGATGAGTCTATCAACTTATCACTTGGTAGCCCTTTTGGCGATGCTACTTTAGGAACACAGATTGCAACTACCTATACGATAACTAATGACGATAGTGCGACGGTCAGCATTGCAAACACTATTAATGGTGCCGAAAACAACGTCGGAGCTGTAACCAATGGAGTGTTTACGATAACCCAAAGTGCGACTTCTTCCACTGATACGGCGATAAGCTACAGTGTTGACGGTACGGCCTTGGTTGGCACTGATTATACAATGCTGAGTGGTACGGCCACCATATTGGCCAACCAAACCACTACAACAATTGTGGTACCGGTACTTGAAGATACTACATTAGAAGGTCCTGAGACAGTAACCGTTACACTAACAGGGGTTAGTTCTGGATTGCCCACACTCGATTTAGTGCCAATGAATCTAAGTGCGACCAATGAAATATCTGACGACGATACCGCAACAGTGAGTATTGCCAATACAACAAACGGTTCAGAAAACAATGGTGGTTCTGTTACCAATGGAGTTCTTACGCTAACACAAAGTGCGGTCTCCTCTACGGATACGGACATCAGTTACAGTGTTTCTGGCAGTGCTACTTCGGGTACGGATTACACTGCACTGAGCGGTACAGCAACCATATTGGCCAATCAGACCACAGCCGAGATTATTGTTCCTGTATTGGAAGATATTATCGTTGAGGGTAATGAGACTTTAGAAATTAGGCTTACCGGTATAACCTTCGGTTTGGCAACGCTCGACCCTACTCCAAGTAACCAAGGGGCCATTAATACTATAACTGATGACGATGTCGCTGGATTTACAATAGTAGAATCGGATGGAAATACCGAGGTTAGTGAAAATGGTAGTGTGGATTCTTTTACGGTGGTACTTAACAACCAGCCTACAAGTGATGTAGTTTTAAATATACTTTCTTCCAATACTTCAGAAGGAATTGTATCCTCAGCCGCTACAATAACTTTTACACCCACCGATTATAATATAGCACAAGCAGTGACTATTGAAGGGCAAGACGATACAGTAGTAGATGGAGATGTACCTTTTTTAATCACAATTAGCGTGGATGATGCGCTCAGCGATGATAGCTTTGATAGTTTGGCAGACCAAACCGTGAATGTAGTCAACCAAGACGATGATCTATTTGAGGCGAATATTGAGGCAACGGTAAATACCACAAATGAATCAGGTACTGTTCCCGGTACGTTTACGGTAAGCCTTGATCAAGTAAACACTACAGGGTCTTCCATATTTGTGACGTATAGTATCGGAGGAACTGCCACTACGGACGATTACACGGCCCTATTAGGTTCCGTTGAAATAGGGGATAATTCACGAACAGGTATCATCCAAATTATTCCCAACAATGATGCTATAGTGGAGCCCGATGAGACGGTAGTACTTACATTGACCCCAGCTGCGGCCTATACTGTCGGTTCTGACGGAAGTGATACGGTGACCATTGTTAGTGATGACCTATATTCGATCAGTATCGATGACGTGACACTCGAAGAAGGAAACAATGGAACAAAGGAATTTGTTTTTACGATCGGTATCGATGGGGGCTTTAATGCCATCAACGATATTGATATTACCGTAAATACCGTTGATAATACCGCGACTTCGGGTAGCGATTATTCTGCTTTGGTCGATGTCGACGCAACAATTACAGCCGGAAGTAGCGATACCGAGGTGACAGTTCAGGTTATCGGTGAAAATACACCTGAACCTGATGAGACCTTTTTTGTAAACCTAAGTGCCGTAAGCGGTGCGACCATTTCTGATGGCCAAGGTATAGGTACTATTGAAAACGATGATCTAGATGCTATTAGTGTCAATGATATTAGTCTAGACGAGGATGACAATGGAACAACGGCCTTTACTTTTACCGTTAGTATTGATGGCGGTTCAAATGCCTTGAATGATATCAACTTTACATACGGAACCGGAAATGGGTCCGCCACTTTTGCCGATGGGGATTATGCACAAATCGTTTCGGGCAATGCGGTCATTCTTGCCGGAAGTCCATCAACTGAAATTACGGTATCGGTCAATGGGGATGTAAAAGTAGAGAATAACGAAACCTTTGAAATTAACCTTCGTACGGTAACAGGTGCAACTATAAACGATGGCCAGGGAATAGGCCAAATTTTAAATGACGATTCGGCTTCAGTGACCATAGCAGATGTTTCAGGTATGGAAGATGCAGGGCCGATTACCATATCCGCCATTCTGGATAACCCTGTCGCTAACGGCTTTAGTATAGCGGTTTCCACATCGGATAATACCGCGACATTGGCTGACAATGATTACAACCCTGTGGTCAATCAACAATTGATTTTTTCCGGAACGGCCGGTGAAACGGAATCCTTCATGATTACCCCTACATCAGATGGTCTTATTGAACAAGACGAAACCATAGGGGTTGCCATTACGGGTCTTGGTAATACGGCATTTGCCATTGATATTTCAGATACTGCTTTGGTGACCATTTTGAATGATGATGATTGTTCGGCAGGCACCAGTGCCCCGATACGTAATACTGATGAGCCCACCACATTTTGCGATGTATTCAATAAAGACTTGAATGATTATACCCTGGGTACGGTACCGGTGGGTGCGGTTTTAAGATGGAGTGAGTCGAGTACGAATTTAGACGATGCGAATACGCATTTACCAAGTAGCGTCGTGAACACGGCTGGAATTTATTATGGTTTCTTTTTTGATAGTGCCAATAGTTGTGCCAGCCCAGCTTTGGAAATTGAAATAACCGCCTCCAGTACACCTGCTCCAGGCACAACAACGAATGCAGCCGTTTGTAACGTAGCGGGTACTGGCGAGCCTACTTCTATAGATTTGGATGATCAATTGAATGGTGCGGATCCTGGTAGTTGGTCTTTAATCGATGATCCCTCCAATGGAGGTGTTTCCATAGGAAATGGCAATATTGTGGATTTTGAAGGACTGGCCGAAGGTAATTACATATTCCGGTATACGACCACTGATGCCGTATCCCCTTGTATCAATCAAAGTGTGGATTTGACCATCACGGTAACCGACTGCTCCGTTGTTTGTGATGCAGGGGATGTGGCACCCACATTGGATACCACCTTACCCACCAATTTTTGTGATAATATCGATGTGGATCTAAACGATTACATATTGGGGAATACACCCGCAGGAAGTGTACTAACATGGAGTACGAATCCCGACCCATTACAAGTAAGTGCACATAGAAGCAGTATGGTAACCGTTGCCAGTACTTATTTTGGGTTTTATTTTGATGATGCCGACACTACCAACGCTGTGGATTGTGCAAGTCCGACGGTAAGCATCACCTTGGTTTCGAATACAACGCCAACAATCGAGGGTACGAATGGTGCCTCAAGATGTGGTGAGGGAACAGTTGATTTAATGGCTACTGCCAGTGTCGGGGCCACCTTGAATTGGTACGCTACCCCAACAAGTACAACAATTTTAGGCGTGGGTAATACCTTTACGACACCTATTTTAGAGGTGACGACTTCATTTTTTGTGGAGGCCACGGCAAATGGGTGTCCTTCAGAAAGAACTGAAGTAGTCGCTACGATTAATGTAGAACCATCAACCGGAGTGCCTGTTAGTGTCTTTGGGTGTAATAACCCGGGGCCGAATAATTCAACTATTCTAGATTTGGATAGTTCCTTGACGGGGGCCGATGCCGGAGTTTGGTCGATTAAAACCGACCCTTCAGGCGTATTGGTCATCAATGCCGACAATGAAGTCGATTTTGATGGACTACCCGAAGGGGCATATGAATTTACCTTTACGACGACCGGTGCGATTTCACCATGTACAGATCAATCGATTGATGTAACCATTATGGTCGTCAATTGCTTGCTTGATGCCGATTCTGACGGTCTTAATGATGATATAGAAGAAGAAATAGGTACAGATCCAAATAACCCCGATACCGATGGTGATGGTGTTGAAGATGGCCAAGAAGTCAGCGATGGCACCGATCCTTTAGATGATTGTGATTCCGTGGGGGGAACACCACTTGCAGATAGTGATTGTGATAATGATGGACTTACAACGGCTGAAGAAAACGATTTAGGTACCGACCCCAACAATTCCGATACCGATGGTGACGGTCTTACCGATGGTGAAGAGGTTCTTGTTGAAGATGATCCTGCCACAGACGCCATACCAGAAGAAGCAACCGATCCCTTAGATGCTTGTGACCCTTTCTTGACGCCGGATTGTAATCCTGATCCGGTTGATATTCAAGTCGAAAAAACAGTGGATATTATCGCACCATTGCTGAATACAGAGGTTACCTTTACGATTACCGTAACCAATCTCAGTATGTCTCGGGCCATAAATGTTCTGGTTGAGGACATCATAACCGCCGACATGGGATTTGAATTCATATCGAGTACAACATCAAAAGGTATTTATGATAGTGGTACGGGTTTGTGGTCAATAGATGAATTGTTGCCTGAAGAATCGATTACATTGAATATCAGCGTTACCATTAGAACAGTGGGCACCTTGACCAACGTAGCGACCTTGGTTGACTCCCTGCCCTCTGATATTGAAAGTGATAATAATAGTTCGAGGGTTGACTTGACGGTAAGTCGCAGTGAATGCACCGACATTGGTACGATTTGCAATTTGTTCTCGCCAAATGGTGACGGGGTGAATGATAATCTTATTTTGGTCGGTTATCAAAACTTTCCGAATAGTAGATTGAGCGTTTTTGACAGATATGGCAATATGGTCTTTGAACAAACGGCTTATGACAATACCTGGAAGGGTACTGGCGATGATGGTGATTTACCGAGGGGGACTTATTTTTATATCCTTGACTTAGGTGATGGGTCAGAGGTGACCAAAGGTTGGATTCAAATTATTAGATAATACGAAACGGTAAGAATGAAGATGAACATAACGTCCAGGTCAATTATCGTATTAGTCTTTTTGTTTGCTATGGGCACATGTATCGCACAAAAAGAACCTCAATATACCCAGTATATGTATAACATCGGTAGTTTCAACCCTGCCTATGTAGGTTCTGTCGAATCACCTGAGGTTTTAGGGCTATATCGTGCACAATGGATTGATGTGCCCGGCGCACCAAGAACCATACGCTTTGGTGCCAATGTGCCCTTGGGCAACGAAAAAATGGGCTTGGGTTTCAATGTTATCAATGATGAGTTGGGGCCAGTGGCACAGACCTATATTGATGTTGCCTACTCTTATGAAATCAACCTCTCAGAAAGCACACAATTGTCTTTTGGTGTTGATGCAGGGGGATCATTATTAAGCGTGGATTATTCAGAAGGTAATTTTCAAAATCCTGGGGAGCCACTTTTGTTTGGCGAAGAGATCAACAATTTTTATCCTACCGTCGGAGCAGGATTGTTCATGTATTCAGACGAATGGTACTTAGGCGCGTCCATACCTAACTTTTTGACGAATGGCATTTACAATAATGAAGTAGCCACTTTGGTTGAAGATAAGATTCAATACAATTTTATCGGGGGTTATGTTTTTGAGCTTTCCGATAGGTCTAAATTCAAACCTGCTTTTTTGATCAATTATCTGCAAGGTGCGGGTACGACGATAAATTTATCGGCTAATTTTTTGTTTTTAGATGCCTTGACCCTTGGTGCGTCTTATCGATTTGACAATGCGGTAAGTGGCCTTGCTGGCTTTCAAATTACTCCGGGTACTTTTTTAGGATATGCCTATGATTACAATACCAATATCTTAGGGGAGTTCAATAATGGATCACATGAGGTAATACTAAAGTTCTATTTAGGACGTGGGGGTGATTCCAGCAAGTCCAGAAATAAAAATAAAAGCCTTAAGGGAAAACCAAAGCAGATAGATTCACCAAGATTTTTCTAACAGCAAAGCCATGAGATACAGTTTATTGATTTTCATTCTTACCATAACGACGGTATTCTCACAAAATAAAAAGTCAAAGGGAGATGGTTATTTCTTCGAATATGCTTATCAAAAAGCGATTACCGCCTATGAAAGTGATAAAGACAAGGGTATCTTACTTACACCAGGGCAATATCTGAATTTGGCCGATTCCTATTTTCAAATCGAGAACTATGAAAAGGCAACCGATATGTACTCCCAGTACTTTTCAAACGATTCCGTTGTCGATAATTTTCGTTTAAATAGATATCTTCATGGGTTGACGAAAATCGGGAACGATAAACGCATTGACGATGTACTTCAAAAGAGGGAAACGGCAACGGACAAAGAGTTTTTAGAAAATATAGCGTTCAATAGAACTATTTTGGGTTCAGATAGCGAAACCGTGGCACTTGACTTTAAAATATTCAATTTAGACATAAATAGTCCCCAAGCCGATTTTTCCCCAACTTTCTACAAATCCAATCTCTTGTTTTCAAGTAGTAGGCCCAATGGTAAGAAAACAAGCTATGGCCCGACGGGCGAATCGTATCTTGATATTTTCAATGGGCAAATCAACGCTGAAGGTCAGTTGACGGGCATTAAGCCCTTTGGCAATATTAAGGCATCTGACTATCATAAAGCGACCCCGTACTTTTCTGAGGCGTTGAACAGTGTTTTCTATGTGCTTTCCAATACTACCGAGGGCAAACTTGAATTTGATGAAAATGGGAAAAATGCACTAGCCATTGGAGTACAGAAAATAGATGGTGATTTTAGGTTTTTATGGCGTGACCTAAGTACTTCATTTTACTATCCCTTCTATGACTCCGAGACGGAAAGGTTGTATTTTGCAGCTAACTTCGAAAACGGTTATGGAGGCACCGATATTTATTATGTCAATACCAATCGCGGTAGTATAATGTCCGCACCGATTAATCTAGGGCCAAGGGTCAATTCCCCAGGTAATGAGATTGCCCCTTTTATTTTTGAGAACGGCATGTATTTCTCCTCAGATGTGTTTTATGGGCTTGGGGGTATGGATATCTATCAAACAAAGATTGATGTAAATGGTGATTTTAGTATTCCGGTAAACTTAGGGGAATCCATTAATTCGGCGGAAGATGATTTTGGCTTTGTAATGCGCGATGCGGGATCTGGGCTTTTGGGGTATTTTTCCTCCAATAGAAAAGGCGGCAAGGGTTCAGATGATGTCTATGGCTTTATGGTAGATGAGAAACCAGGAATAAAGACACTGGTCGTGAAGGGAAAGGTCGTCAACAAAAATCAATCCACCGTACTTACGGGCGCCAAGGTGACCTTAAAAGATAGTGATAAAAGCGTGCTCAAAGAAGTGTTGACTGCCGATGACGGTACGTATCGTATCGAAGTGCCTTGGCAAGAAGAAGCAACCCTTGAGGTTACCAAAGAAAAACATTCCCTGTTTAAGCAAAACTATGGTGGTGAAGCACTGGATGAATTGAAGGATTTGGAGGCCAATGTGGGGTTGGTCGCCTACGAAGATATCGTTGAGGATCGTGAGGGGCAAAAAGTGATAAAGCTGAGACAGTTCTACTTTTCTAGAAATAAAGCGACCATAACCCCAGAGATTGCCATAGAATTGGATAAAGTGGTCGAGGCGATAAAACTATTTCCAGAAATACAATTAAGGATAGAAACACACACCGATAGCCGTGGGGGTAGCGCCACAAACTTTAGATTGACACAACTTCGGTCTGACGCCATCAAAAAATACTTGATCGATATGGGCGTTTCGAACTCAAACATTCTCTATTCCGTAGGGTATGGGGAAGATAAAATACTCAACAATTGTAAAAATGGGGTGTATTGTATCGAGGTGTTGCACAAAAAGAACCAACGTTCCTTATTCGTGGTATTGAACGATAATTTGCTATTCAAATAACTACTTCAGGTCCCTGGGGTCTATGATAGCGTATCATATGAGTATTATCCAACAATAGTAAAGGGCGAATGCAGCGAGAAAGATCATTCCGACATAAGCTAGAATCCTAAGCGCAGATGAAGGTTTGTATCGGGCTTGAACATCATCACTGGTAACGGTCCTTAAATTCATCCAACCTATTAAGGGTGCCATTACGAATGAGACAAAGGTGGCCAAGGCTACTAGATTTGCCATATTTCCGCTAAATAAAGCAATGACCATCCAATTTATAGCCGCTAACAGTACAACCGTTATGGCAAATGCTGACTTTATGGTAAAGCCTTTGTAAGTCGGATAGAGTTTTGCCAAAACATCAAGGCTTACCCTTGAAACCGCATCATGAGCGGTCATACAAGTACTAAACATCGTAGCAAAGGCTGCAACCGCAATCAAAATATAAGCCCAGCTGCCTATATGCAAGGTAAACATGCTAACTACTTGGTCGGCAAAAAGCACCGCATTTCCACTAAGTTCGGTTCCAGTGCCATATAGGGTCATCCATCCTATAATCAAAAAGAATACGGCCAATAATGCCGTCAAAAAATAACCGAGGTTAAATTCATTCAATGTGGCCGTTAAAGAAGGTTTTTCTGATAAGGATTTCAGTTTTTCCATGCTCCACATACTGACCCAGCCAGAGGCTTCAACAGCCGTGGGCATCCATCCAACGAGACCGATAAGGAATAGTACACCGACCTCATTGAATATTTTAGGGGCTTCGAAATCTGCGATAGGGATGACCTGCCCCTTATGAATAACAACTATTGTGGTAGTAATCAAGGCCAAAAAGAGTATGCTGACCACGAATTTCAATGAAACCTCTAAAAATCGATAACGCCCAATGATCAAGAGCAAGCTTATAAATGCGAATAGGGCCAATGTCACAGTATTGATACCCACATTTGATACTTTGAAAAGATTCATAAAGAGCCCCGCGGTAACGACGTAAAGCGCGGCCAATATGGTGAAAACGCTTACGACGGTAATGAACGCATATAACCAAAGGTATTTTCTGCCTAGATTTTGATATCCCTCGATAAGTGTTTTCTCTGTAACATGGGTATAGCGTACCCCAAACTCAAAAAAGGGATATTTCAAAATGTTGGCCAAAACGATAGGGATGATCATTACCCAGCCGTATTGGGCGCCAGCTTTTGTCGATAGTACCAAATGTGAGGTCCCGATCGCCATGCTGGCGAACAAGAGTCCCGGACCTACTATTTGTAAGAGCTTTTTCATAATTAATTTGCGCCTGAATTTACCATTAATTTGATTCACCTGAAAAATTGTATTTTTGAAATGCTATGAAAAAGAATAAATTCTACTATCATTTCTTAACGTGTATGGTATTGCTCTCTTGCTCCTCTGATGCCACCGATACTGGGGAAGAACAGGAACAAACCAACACACCCCCGGTACCTGCCGTAACGGCAATAGCGGATTCCGCTTTTGAACAGGCTTTGATAGATGCAAACTTAGATGACGCTCTAGATGGCCGGGTATTGGATAGCCGTATCAAATCGGTAACGAACTTGATCATTGACGATAAAGGGATAACGGACCTTAGTGGTATCGGTAGTTTTGATGCATTGGAAAATTTAAACGTTAGGGGAAATGAACTGACGTCTTTGGATGTTTCTAGAAATAGAAGCCTTAAATTTCTATGGGCTGAAGATAATATGCTCGAAGAGCTTACCCTTGACGGCATCTCAATCTTAGAAAAAGTTGGCGCGGATCGTAACGAATTAACCTTAATCGATGTCTCTGACAATACCGCACTACAATTATTATCGCTTTCCGACAATAAGCTCAGTGCCATCGATGTATCGGTAAATCTGGCATTGACGGATTTTATTATCGGTGATAACCCTTTGAGCTGTATTCAGGTCAACCAAGAGCAACTTGAGAACCCCCCAACGGATTGGACTAAGGATGAAAATGATACTTACGCAATTGATTGTAACTAAAGAAGGTAAATGGGAATAGTTTTCAAAATCGTAAAAGGCCTTCTCATCGTTGTTGCAATTTTGGTAGTAACCTATTTTTTAGGGCCAAAAGTGGAAGCCCCTGAATTGGATAAGACACTACCAGAGGTAACTGCTGATATACATGCTTTAGAAAACCAGATTAAAACGCGGGAGAAGCAATTAAAAAATATTAGGCCCGATAATGAGGCAAGAATCATTTGGTTCGATAGTATTCCCAAAAAAACAGCATATAGTATCGTCTATCTTCATGGATGGTCGGCTAGTCAAGAAGAAGGTGACCCCATCCATCTTGAAACGGCAAAACGTTATGGATGTAATCTATACCTGCCAAGGCTGGCGGGGCATGGACTGAGTGAAGAAGAGCCTATGCTTGACTTGACAGCTGATGCGGTTATTGATTCTGCAAAAGAAGCCATCGCCGTGGCCAAACGTTTGGGTGAAAAAGTGATTGTAATGGGGACCTCAACCGGAGGGACATTGGCATTACATTTGGCCGGTGGTGATGTTGACATAGCCGGACTGTTGCTATACTCCCCAAATATTGAAATTTATGATTCTAATGCAAAGTTACTGACAAAACCTTGGGGCCTTCAATTGGCCCGGTTGGTGAAAGGCGGCGACTATCATGAATTTGATACGGATATCGATTTGAAAAATCGATATTGGACCACCAAATACCGACTTGAGGCATTAACACATTTGCAGGCCATGGTAGACTATACCATGGTTCCTGAAACTTTCGAGAAGGTTGGGCAGCCAACATTTTTGGGATATTTCCATAAAAATGATTCCATTAAAGATAAGGTGGTTTCCGTACCCGCGATGTTAAGAATGTTTGATGCGCTGGGAACCCCGACCCGCAAAAAAAGAAAGATTGCCTTTACTGAAGTGGGCGATCATGTGATGACCTCCCACGTCTCTTCAAAAGATTTACAGTCCGTTCAAAAAGAAACCAATCGATTTATCGAAGACGTATTGGGAATATATCCGGTTTCACAAAGTGAAAAGTAATACAGTGTTCCCCCAAAAGCGGATATTGGGTTTCAAAAAGGTATTCCCATCATTGATGCACTGCCTTTTTCGTAATTTTTAGCCTAACAAAAATTGTAAATTGAATTTGAATAAATTATCTTCAACCGTTTTACGAAATTCGTACTAAGTGCACCACTTTGGTGACAGGTATGTAAAAAAGTATATCATAATTTATAATAACCAAACTAAAACCAACTCTTTATGGGAACCTTATCCATTATTTCTTTTTTGGGTTTTACATTATTGGTAGCAGGCATAGCCTGGTATGCTACACGAGGTACTAACGAAAAGTCTGCGGACGGGTTCTATTTAGGGGGTAGAAGTTTAGGAGCGCTTACCATTGCCGGTTCCTTGCTTTTGACCAATCTTTCTGCTGAACAGATAGTGGGTTTAAACGGTCAGGCATTTACCGAAGGTATTCTGGTAATGGCATGGGAGACCCTCGCAGCTATTGCCATGGTCATAACCGCTGTCTGGTTTTTGCCTAAGTACATGAAAAAAGGCATTACAACGATTCCCGAATTTATACAAGGGCGTTTTGATGAAAACACAAAAGCGATTTTATCGGTTTTATTCTTGATTGCCTTTGGGATAGTGCTATTGCCTACGATACTCTATGCAGGGTCAAAAGCTTTTATTACAATGTTTCAGTTGCCCGAGGTCTTGGGTGTATCTGAGACCATATGTTATTGGATATGTGTTTGGAGTATAGGTTTAATAGGTATTGTTTATGCAATCTATGGAGGTTTAAAAGCCGTTGCGGTTTCAGATTTAGTGAACGCAATAGGTTTATTGATAGGCGGTTTGTTGATTCCTTACTTTGGATTGACCATGATAAGTGATGATGGTAGTATTTCGGGAGGAATAGCTAAACTATGGTCGGAAAACCAAGATAAGTTTGATGTTACCGGGGATGTAACTTCTTCCATCCCCGTCGGAACTATTTTTACGGGAATGATGATTGCACAAATGTACTATTGGGGCACCAATCAATCCATATTGCAGCGTGTATTTGGGGCAAAAAGTTTAAAAGAAGGCCAAAAAGGGGTGCTGTTGGCAGCTTTTGTTAAGTTTTTAATCCCGGTTATAGTAGTTTTACCGGGTATTATAGCTTACAACATGTTTGGCGCGGAGCTCACGGATGCAGATGCTTCTTACCCTGAATTGGTTCGAAGGGTTTTACCAGGCAGCCTGTTAGGGTTCTTCGCAGCTGTTTTATTTGGGGCTATTTTAAGTTCATTCAATAGCCTGCTTAATAGTAGTGCAACGCTATTTGGTTTCGATTTGTATAAAAAATTCTTTAACAAAGAGGCTTCTGAGCTTCAAACGGTGAAATCAGGTAAGCGTTTTGGACTGGCCCTTGCCGTTATTTCAATGACCATAGCACCGTTTATCAGGTATGCACCAGACGGCTTGTTCTCTTATATTCAACAAGCATTAGGGAGTTTAAGTGTGCCTATTTTAGCTGTTGTCCTTATCGGAATCCTTACAAAAAAAGTTCCTGCAATTGGAGCAAAGATAGTTTTGATAGGTGGGGTGCTCATGTATCTTATCAGCTTATTGTTCATTGGGCCTAGTATGGTCGGAAAAGCATTGGAAAAAGCCGAAGCAAACGGAATTACCGATACGGCGCAGCTGGCCGTTATAAAGGCAGAGGCTTACCCTCACTTTTTACATATTATGGGAATTCTGTTTGTCGTCAATATCGTTATCATGCTCGTCGTAGGCTTGGTTAAACCTAAGACGGACGTATATATACCTAAAGTCACCGATGTCATAGATACTACCCCATGGAAATATGCGTGGATCGTAGGCGGTCTAATAGCGTTATTGGTATTAAGTACTTACTTAATCTTTTAGGTCTTAAAGGTTTCTTTCTTTTTTATGATAGAATAGAAAGCGCAACACCTTTAGAACACAAAGGTACCTGGTTTTAAAGAACACTACTTTAGGCAACCCTGTTTTAAGGTTATCGGCCTTTATTGAAAAACAACTTGTACGTACAAGTTTATTTCGTATTTTTAGGGAACACCTAAGCTTATTCCTAACCACATAGATGAGCAACCATGAAATCAGAATATAATCGTAGAAAGTTTATTAAAAACACAGCAAAGGCATCTTTGGGCGGCATAGTACTGCCTAGTATGTTTTCTTCTAAAATAGATAGCAACAATGATTTAGTAGCTAATGTTGCCATCTGTGGCCACCTTTGGGTGTATGCCAGTAAATTTCCCCCAAACTGGGATTGTACCCCGAATTTAGAACAGGTTTTTGCCGATATGGCGTACGCGGGTTTATATGGTGTGGAATTGATGGAAGTCGTGCTACGTCGTGATGATGCGGTGAAACGCATCGCTGCACTTAGTGATACGTACGGAATCAAGGTTTCAGGCTCTTCCTATGGGGTAGGTTTTCAAATGGCTGATAAGGCACAGCATCAAAAAATATGGGAAGACATTCAACTGGTGGTGCCCAGGCTTGCCGCCTTGAACGCAGAAACTTTTGGCATATCGGTCGGTCATGTAGGAAGGATGAAAACCGAAAGCGAACTGGATGCACAAGCAGAATTGCTGAAACGCATTTTTACTATTTGTGAAGACAACGGCATTCAGCCCAACCTGCATAACCATACCTATGAGGTAGAGAATGACCTTCATGACCTAAAAGGTACGCTACAACGCATACCCAATGCCAATCTAGGCCCCGATCTGAATTGGTTGATCAGGGCGGGTGTTGACCCTGTGGATTTTATCAATACCTATGGCTCCCAATTGGTGTACCTTCATATCCGTGATCAGTATGCCGATGGCACATGGACGGAATATGTCGGGCAAGGAGCTACTGACTTTAAGGCCATAAGTGAAGCACTCCAGGCCGCTGATTTTAAGGGCAAAGCCGCCATAGAATTGGCCTTTCCAGATGGTTTTGAACCTAAGAATGCGCTGAAAGAAGATTGGAAGAAAAGTAGAGTGTTCGTGCAAGAAACCTTTGGTTGGTAACACCATCAAACTAAAGCTTAATATGGTGCGCGGAACATCTAACGAAATATAGCTAACTTATCAAAAAAACAATCAAATAAGATGAAAATTGCCATGTTGGGCTCGGGCTTTATCGCGAGGTTTTATGCCACCTCATTACATGATCAGCGTAGAAAAGACCAAGTTGTGAGTGTTTATTCCAGAAATAAGGAAAATGCGGGGCGGTTCGCCAAAGATTACGGTTTGGACCATTTTACCGATGATATGCTTGAAGCTATTGAACATCCAGAAGTTGATGTGGTGCTCATTTCTTTGCCCAACCATTTGCACAAAGCAGCTGTTGAGGCTTGTGCCAAGGCCAAAAAAGGAGTACTTTGTACAAAACCATTGGGCAGAACGGCGAAAGAGGCCAAAGAAATGCTGGATATGGTCGAGGAAGCACAAATTTTTGCCGGGTATTTAGAAGATCTCTGTTATACCCCCAAGTTTTTAAAATCATTGGAGAGCGTTAAGAATGGTGCTATAGGTAAAGTGCTTTGGGCAAAATCGCGGGAAACACACCCTGGTCCGCATAGCGATTGGTTTTGGGACAAGGAAAAATCAGGAGGCGGTGCCATCATCGATTTGGCATGCCATTGTGTTGAAATAAGCCGCAATTATATTGGCAAAGAAGTGCGGCCCTTAGAAGTAATGTGTTGGGCAGATACGCAAGTACATCCTATTGATGCCGAAGATCATGCCATTGCCTTGGTGAAGTACGCCAATGGGGCCATAGGCCAATTTGAGGTTAGTTGGGCATTCAGGGGCGGTATGGACCTTCGCGATGAGGTAATGGGGACTGAAGGTACGATTTGGATCAATAATTTTTTGAGAACCGGATTTGAAATGTTCACAACAGGTGATAGGGATAACTACGTAGCGGAAAAAGCCGAGGTTGATAAAGGTTGGTTATTTCCAGTAGGGGACGAGGCCCATGATTTGGGGTACCCCAATATGTTTACCGACATGTTCGAAGCTATGGAGACCAATCGGCAACCTAGGGAGACTTTTTATGATGGTTATGTCGTAAATGCGGTTTTGGATGCAGCCTTTAAGTCGGCTGAGACCAAAATGTGGGAGCCGGTCATTTTAGAGGATTGGCGTGGGGCGGATGTGGAAGAAGTTTCAAAAACAGCGGTCTCGTTCGACGAAAATTACAATTTGATCAAAGAAGAGATATTGCCCAATGGCGATATCAAATACATACTCAAACATAAAACTACGGGTGACATCGTCCAAAAAATCAAATCTTAAATTGTTTTAGATGAATGAATCAAAAAATGGGGCATTTGCTTCCGTGAACATTAATGCCAAAGCCCAAGAAAAGCACACCTATGATGCCATCGTTATCGGATCTGGAATCAGTGGTGGATGGGCAGCCAAAGAATTGTGTGAAAAAGGATTGAAGACATTAGTGCTTGAACGGGGGCGAATGGTCGAACATATCAAAGACTATCCAACCGCGAGTAAACATATTTGGGAGTTTCCGCACCGCAACAAGGTGACCCATAAAATGAAGAGCGAAAATCCTATTTTGAGCAAATGCTATGCGTACGAAGAAGCTACGGAACATTTTTTTGTGAAGGATGATGAGCATCCCTACGTTCAAAAAAAGCCTTTCGATTGGATCAAGGGATATCAAGTAGGCGGAAAGTCGTTGTTATGGGCAAGATGGACCCAACGTTGGAGTGATCTTGATTTTGAGGCCAATGCCAAAGAAGGGGTTGCCGTTGATTGGCCCATCCGTTATAAAGATATTGCCCCTTGGTACAGTTATGCTGAAAAATTTGCGGGTATCAGTGGTAATCGTGATGGCCTGCCCCAAATTCCCGATGGGGAGTTTTTACCTCCAATGCAGATGAATTGCATGGAAACTTATTTTAAAGACACTTTAAAAACAAATTACAATGACCGGCACTTGGTCATTTCTAGAACGGCCAACCTGTCGCAACCACATCTGGGCCGTGGACCATGTCAGTACCGGGATATGTGTTATCGCGGTTGCCCATTTGGGGGGTATTTTAGTAGCAACTCCGCAACATTGCCTGCTGCTGAAAAAACAGGTAATTTGACGATTCGACCGTTTTCAGTGGTGCATTCCATTATTTACGATGAGCAAACGCAAAAAGCAAAAGGGGTTCGGGTAATCGATACCAATACCAAAGAATCCATGGAGTTTTACGCAAAAATTGTCTTTGTCAATGCGGCTACCTTAAACTCCACCTTGATTTTGATGAATTCCACTTCATCGCGTTTCCCTGAGGGAATGGGTAACGACAGTGGCGAATTGGGCCATAACCTGATGGACCATAACTACAATGCCAGGGTAAAGGCAAAGTCAGACCAGTTTAAGGATAAATATTATGAAGGCCGAAGGCCAACCGGAACGTATTTGGCAAGGTTCCGAAATTTCGGTGATGACAAGCAGACCGATTTCACTAGGGGATTTGCCTATTCCGTTGCAGGAATGCGTCCCTCGGCAAGTGAGGTCAGCGAGACAGCGATTGGAGCGCCCTTAAAAGAAGATTTGACCCGTCTAGGGCCATGGGAAATATCATTGATGGGCATGGGCGAATGCCTTCCCTATCATAATAACAAAATAACCTTGAGTAAAGACAAGACCGATGATTGGGGTATTCCCTTATTGGAAATTGATGCGGAATTTGGAACCAACGAAACCAACATGACCAAAGATATGATTGGGTCTGCGGTTGAAATGTTGGACAAGGCGAAATTCTACGATATTGAAATTGTTCCCGAAAATAGAACGATGGGCTTGAACATTCATGAAATGGGAACCGCCAGAATGGGTAAAAGTCCGAAAACATCAGTGCTCAATGCCAACAACCAAGTTTGGGGCGCTGAAAACGTGTTTGTGACCGATGGGTCTTGCATGACTTCAAGTGCCTGCCAGAACCCTTCTTTGACCTATATGGCATTAACGGCCCGGGCCGCAGATTATGCGGTAGCCGAATTAAAACGTAGAAATCTTTAAAGTTCAACTTAAGACAAAAACGACCAATATCATGGATAGAAAAAGTTTTTTAAAAAATATGGGGGTTATCGGTGGCTGTACCTTGGTATTGCCTACCACCTTATTACAATCTTGTGAGTATGAACCTAGGGTTTGGAGCGACCTGACCGCAAACGATGTGGCATTTTTAGATGAGTTGGCCGAGACCATAATTCCAGCAACACCTGACCTACCCGGAGCCAAAGCTGCTGAGGTAGGTAAGTATATGGTGACCATGGTTCAAGACTGTTTGGCACCCGAGGACCAAGATGTTTTTTTAACAGGGCTTACCTCAATAGAAGCCTTATGTGTAGAACGACATGGCAAGCCATTTGAAAAATTGGAGGATACTGCGAAATTGGGATTGTTAGAGGACATACAGGCAGAGGCGATAGATTTTGCAGAAGCCAATGAAAATGCGGAGCCACCTGTAATACACTATTTTTTCATACTGAAAGACCTCGCGGTATCGGGCTACTTTACCTCTAAAATTGGAATGACCCAAGCAAGAACCTATCTTCCTATTCCCCAAAAGTACTTGGGGTGTATCGATTATGATGAACAGACCAGCAATCCTTGGGCCATTTAATCGAGTGTAGTGAACTTTAAAGGAACCTGCTATATCATCATGGGTGGCACATCGGGCATGGGTTTGGCTGCGGCCGTGGCCCTCAATGAACATGGTGCCGATTTGGTGTTGGTGGGTAAAGATGAAGAAAGTTGTCAATCGGCAAGAACAATTATTGGGGAGCAGCCCATAATTTTTAGTGGAGATGCCATTGAACCAGAGACCATACTAAAAGCGATTTCCTTGGCAAAATCGGTGTTTGGTCAGATTACCGGGCTTTTTCATGTAGCGGGCGGTAGCGGCAGAAAGTATGGGGATGGACCTTTGCACGAAATGAGTTTAGAAGGTTGGAACAAGACCCTTGATTTGAACCTGACTGCCTTGATGCTGTCCAACAAGGCGATGGTCAATTATTTTTTAGAGAGTGGACGGGCAGGAACGATTTTGAATATGGGCTCCGTTTTGGCGTATTCACCCTCGCCAAAATACTTTGTGACCCATGCCTATGCCACGGCCAAAGCCGCGATTATTGGATTTTCAAAGTCCATTGCGGCCTATTATGCCGATAAAAGTATTAGGGTAAACGTTATAGCCCCAAGTCTCTTTGAAACCCCCATGGCGCAAAGGGCGATTCAAGATGAGACCATTCTATCTTTTGTAAAGACCAAACAACCATTAGATGGTGGTCGCCCCGGAAAACCTGACGATATCAAAAATGCCGTACTGCTATTTCTGGCGCCGGATTCCACTTTTATCACAGGTCAAGTATTAAGTGTGGACGGTGGTTGGGCACTTAGTGAGGGACAATATGAATAATAGCATATGAACTATTTAGGTGTTGATATTGGAGGGACGCGCATCAAATGGATGTTGTTGGATAAGAATGCCAAAATCCTTCAGAAAGAAGAGATAGCGACGTATTCCGATGATGGGGAATCGGACTGGAAGGCACGTATTTTAGAAATTATCGAAACGCAAAAAACCACAATGGGAGGAACACAAAAAGAGAAGTTGAAAGTGGGCATATCGGCTCCGGGACTTACGGATGCTGCAAATAGAAAAATCCTCCATATGCCGGAACGTTTAAGGGGTATCGAAAATTTTGACTGGTCCAAAGCCATTGATTTAGATGTTTCGGTAATCAACGATGGTCATTCCGCCTGTTTGGCAGAATACCACGCGGAATATCAAAAAAAGGGAATACAGAACTTTCTATTGTTGACTTTGGGTACTGGTGTTGGGGGAGGCGTAATCATCAATGGTGAACTCTACCAAGGAAACCTGAATCGCGCGGGGCATTTTGGGCATATTACCGTTGACCATGACGGTGTATCAACAATGACCAATATGGTAGGTAGCTTGGAATACGCCATAGGCAATTTTTCAGTACGCCAACGAACCCATCAAAAATTTGAAAGCACCAAAGCCTTGGTGGCAGCTTACCAAAATGGAGCTGTTTTGGCGGCACATTGGTGGTTGGATTCCGTGCGCAAACTAGCCGTGGGTATGGGATCGTTGATCAATGCCTTTTCACCCGAATTGATTGTTTTGGGTGGTGGAATCGCCCATGGGGCCAAGGAGGCACTTTTAGGGCCATTAAAAGAATTTATGGCATTGTACGAATGGCGGCCTGACAGTTCAAAGACAAAAATTGAAATCGCCAAATATGGGCAATATGCAGGGGCAATGGGAGCGGCATTGTTCGCAAAATCAAGAGAAAAATAAACTATGAGTTATACGAAACAGTATTTAGAAAAAGGTAAAGCGATTATCGGCGTTATTGAAAAACAGGAAGCCCAAATACAGAGGGTAGCCAAGATTTTTGCCGATGCTATTTTAAAGGGTAGGATGGTGCATCTTTTTGGATCGGGCCATAGCCGTATGATGGTCGAAGAAATGTGGCCCAGGTATGGTTCCTTTCCAGGGTTCAATCCTATCGTAGAGCTATCGCTTTCCTTTCATAATTTAGTGGTGGGCGCCAACGGACAACGACAGGCCATGTTCATTGAAAATGTCTCCGGTCTTGCCGCTAAGATTTTAAGAAACTTTGATATCACTGAAGAGGACACTGCATTGATCATTTCGTCAAGTGGCTGTAATGTAGTGCCCATTGAAATGGCCGAGGAGTTCCAGAAAAAAAAGGTGAAGGTCGCAGCATTAGTGAGCAGTCAACATTTAGAGGGTAGCACTTCGAAACGTGAAGATGGTAAGAAATTGATTGATTTTGCCGATTTTGTGTTGGATACCGGTGCACCACTGGGTGATGCCATGATACCTATTGAGGGCATGGACACTCCGGTGGCGCCAGGGTCAACATTAGGGGGCGTTTTATTGATTAATACCTTAAAAGCCGAAATTGCGGCTATTTTGCATCAAAATGGCAAAACACCCAAAGTATTGAGCAGTGGCAAGGTGGTAGGTGAAGAACGTGCCGCTGCCCTTTTTGAATCCGCCTATGACGAACACGCCCATAGAATGGCGAAACTTTTTGAAAATGTTGGTGTAAAGCAGTAGTATGGAACATTTTTCAACAAAAATTCAAAAATCCTATACGACCGATATCTTGATTATCGGTAGTGGTAGTGCAGGCTGCGCAGCGGCGATTGCTGCTGGTCAGGGGAACTACAAAGTGACCCTCATTGAACGTTACGGTTTTGCAGGGGGAACATCGACCCAAATGCTGGATACGTTCTACGGATTTTTTACCCCCTCAGATACCCCAAGAAAAATTGTAGGGGGCATTCCCGATCAGGTTGTCAACGAACTCTGTAAAACCGGGGATATTTTTTTGCGACCGAATACCTACGGTGCGGGAACAGGGGTCAATTATAATCCTGAAAAATTAAAAGAACTATGGGATCGATTTTTAATCGGAAATGGCATAGACACTTTCTTTCATACGACTCTGGTAGCTGTTGAAAAAACAGGGGAAGCATCCAGTTGTATTTGTTTTCATAAGGGATTGGGCTTCTTCCGGATACATGCCAAACGAATCATAGATGCTTCCGGCGATGCCGATTATTGTCATTGGGCCGAAATTCCCTACGAACTAGCTGGTGAGAAAGAGGCGGCCCAAAGCATGACCACGACCTTTCGAATGGCAAACGTAGATTTAGACCGGTTTGAGAAAAGCGGGGGGAAAAAACTCCTGAAAGAAAAAATGAAAATGGCCTATAAGAGCGGTAGTCACCCGCTACCAAGAAAAGAAGGTTCCGCGCACGAAATGTGCCAACCCAGTTGTATTTCTACAGTTGCCGTGAAAGTAGTCGATAAAGATCCATTGACACCCAACGGTATAACCGAAGCAGAACAAGAGGGCAGAAGGCAGGCCTTTATTTTTGAAGATTTTTTTAGGGCAGAGATACCAGGGTATGAAAATGCAAAGATTATAGGACTGTCTACACAGATTGGGGTACGTGAAACACGTCGGGTTTATGGTGAATACCGATTGACCAAAGAAGATTGTATGACCGCAAAACAGTTTGAAGACCAAGTTTTTTTATGTGGTGCCCCTATTGAAGACCATCGAAAGGCCAGTGGTTCCGGTTCAGAGACGTTTTGGCAATATGTGCCTAATGGAAAGGTCTATGGGGTGCCTTATCGCACTTTGGTACCTCAAAAAAGTGAAAATACCTGGGTGGTAGGGCGTTGCTTTTCGGCGACCCATGATGCACATGCTTCTTGCCGGTCAATGGCCCAAACCATGTCTATGGGGCAAGCTGCCGGTTTTGCCGCCGTGCAATCATTGGATGCTGATACCGGTGCAAAAGGATTGGACGTGGCCTACCTACAAAATACCTTGTTGTCAAAAGGGGCTATTTTGGAATTTCCGGATAACATTGCCGACACCTCAAGAAATGGATGGTTAAATAATACCTTATGAACAACCCTTTTTTTCGTACGGTTTTAGGCGATAGGCCAGCAGATGAAATGGGTTTTACCTATTCACATGAGCATATCATTATTGAAGATAGTTATGTGACCGCTGGCCACCCAGAGTTTTCGTTGAATGATATTGAAAAAGTGGCTGAAGAGTTGCTAGGCTTTTATAAAGCAGGTGGCCGAACGGTAGTAGATACCATGCCCGCAAATTGTGGAAGAAATGTATTGAAATTGGCTGAGGTCAGTCAAAAAAGCAAGGTTCATATTATTGCACCCACCGGTATTCATCTAGAACAATATTATCCTGAAAATCACTGGCGTTATACCTATACCGAAGCGCAATTGACAGATCTATTTATTCAAGATGTCCAGTTCGGGATTGATAAATTCGACTACGGAGGCCCCATTGTACAAAGAACGACGCATAAAGCGGGACTCATCAAATTGGCAACGGGAGACGAACCCATTAGCAAACACCAAGAAAAGATTTTCCGTGCCGTAGTAAATACCCATTTAGAAACCGGTGTCCCTATTTTGACCCACACGAATTTCGGTAGGCAGGCATTGGAACAGGCATTGTTGTTTGAAAAACTAGGGGCACGATTGAATCATGTGGTATTATCCCACGTGGATCGGGCCAAAGAAGTGGATTACAATCGCGCGGTACTCGATGTTGGGGTCAAGGTAGAATATGACAGTGCCTTTAGATGGCCCGCCGATAGCCCAAATTGGACGCTGCGATTATTGGAAGCGCTACTTCCTGATTATCCCGATCAAATTACCTTGGGTATGGATATGGCCAAAAACAAGTATTGGAAAAGTTACGGGGGTGGCCCAGGTTTAAATTATTTAATAGACACTATTCCAGCTTTTTTAAACAAAAAAGGACTGGGGCATCACCTGGATGCTATTTTCATCCAAAATCCTAGGGAACTATACACCTTTGCACTACCTAACAACTAAAGAAAATAGCGATTTGTAATGGGATATTTATTGGTGTTGCAATACACTTCACTGTACAGGTGCAAACCAGGTCGGCTTGTGGTAAAACGCAACGAAATATGCAAAATGGGCGAACCCTCCGAAATATTAAGATGTTTGGCCACTGTTGGGGAAGCCTTTTCCGCACGAAGTTCTTGTTCGGTACCTTTAATTTCGATAAGGAAGCGTTGACTTAAAGTTTTGAAAAAAGAGCCGTCCACAAAATCCTTGGTTTTTAGAATGGGCAGTTGATCTAAAGAATACCAGTTGTGCTCTAACATTATGGCTTTGTCATTTACGAAGCGCAGGCGTTGAAAATAGGCTGCTTTGGCAAGCTGTTCTTTTTTGGTAAATGGAAAAGGACTTTCTTCATTCCACGAACTCACTATAGGTTCTTGAAGTACCACAGTTTTTTTTCGTTGGTTCAAGCTTTCAGAGAAGCCTTTAACGGTCAATAAACCCAATGATTTTCGCCATTCTACGATCCTGCTTCCGCGGCCCTTCTCTTTTTCTATAAAACCAGCTTTGAGCAGTTCGTCCAACGCTCGCCTTACTGTTGTTCTTGTAGTGCCGAATTGCTCGCAAATTTCATGCTCAGAGGGCAGATAACTTCCGATGGGCAGCTGCCCTTTCTGAATCTTTTTGGCAAAGTAGTGCTGTATGTTCTGATACTTTTTTATAGCAGGTTTTTAAACTTGTTTTGGTATTCGGATTCAATCCATTTTTTGGATATGGCGTAGCATCTTGCCTAGGGCATCGCTACCTTCATCTTCAAGGTTTTTAAAAAGTTTGGAACCAATGCCTACACAATCGGCACCAGCATCGAACCATTGGTCCAATACCTCTTTTTTGGGAGATATACCACCGGTAGGCATGATATTCACCTTTGGCAGTACCGACTTGACGGCTTTTACAAACGCAGTACCCAGTACATTTGCCGGAAACACTTTGATAAAATCGGTATTGAGCACTTTGGCCTCATGAACTTCGGTGATTGTGCCGCAGCCCGGTATCCATAATAAGTCGTTTTGGTTGGCAAAATGGGCAACAGGTTTTACCAACGCCGGTGATACGATAAATTGTGCTCCAATATCGTAGAACCGTTCGGCATCCTCAACATTGAAAATGGTGCCAACACCCAAAATAAAATCATCATATTGTTGGCAATGTTCCTGTAATGCTGCGAACGTACGTAAGGCATTTTCAGAACGGTTGACAAATTCAAACACCCGTATACCTGCCCCGTAGCAAGAATCCACTACCGTTTTGGCTTCAGTAATATCATCGGTATGGTAAACGGGTACCAACCTGATTCGTTTCATTTGTGCGACAATATGTTCTTTGGTATGGGTCATCACTTGTTTTCGAGTGCTACAGTAGGTTGAATGTACTCAAAATTGTAAAATTTAAGGGCCTCAAACGGAATAAAAGCATATTGGCCTAAAGGAAAAGCGATCAGATTTACAATCAGAAATGTAAAGTATATTTGTCTTTTAGTAAAAAATAATATACATTTAGCAAAAAATAGTTTACATTATGGGAAATTTCTGTGAATCAGAGACCAGGCTTTTAAAACGTTGGAGCAACTTTCAACTCCCAAACCGATTCCTGAAAATTGGTTGGGCGATTATCATTGGTACCTTTCTATTGATGATCGCTAAAAAATTTGTCGATGAGCCTAGTTGGGTAAAACCTTTATTAAGAAACATCATGATTTTGGGTTTTTTAATGGTCTCTATATCGCGCGAAAAAATTGAAGACGAATTCGTGGCCAGTTTACGTGCCATATCGTATCGTTTGGCGATTGTTATCGGGGTGTTGTATGCCTTGGTGCAACCTTATGTAACCTATGCCGTTGAACTGTTGTTGGACCCTGATAGTGCTAAGGTAGATGATGGTTATTTTCAGGTATTGTTATATATTTTATTGGTGCAGATATTGTTTTTCAACGTACTTAAAAGGTCGTATAAATAATTATGAAGAACCGCTTAAAAGTACACCGTGCGATAAAGGACTTGACCCAAGAAGATTTGGCCAAATTATTGGGGGTTTCCCGCCAGACCATTAACTCCATCGAAAAGAACCGATATGTGCCTTCAACTTTGTTGGCACTTAAGCTGTCAAAGGTTTTTGAGGTTCATGTCAACGAAATTTTTGAGTTGGAAAGTGGGGATTAATATAACGTCAGTTCGACGTAACAATCGGTTCAAAAGAGAACAAATGTTAACAAAAATAGACAGTTGTCACCCTGAGCGCAGTCGAAGGCTTGAAAAAATGTATATTCAAAGGGGTTTCGACTGCGCCCAACCTGACATAAGTATATAAATTGCGGTAGACCCATTTTTTGTTTCAGTCAATTAGACATAACCTCATTCCAATAAAACGGATAGTTTAAACGTACAGCAAGAAAGATGGATAGCTATTTAACTTTAAGCAACTATCCGCTTATTAAAGAATTAAATTATTAGAGGTCATCACATCGGTAGGATTAGTTAAGAAATATCCTATGACATTTCCAGTGAAGCAATTGACGATACATCCTGTTGGCCGTTCTAAATAAAACTACCCATTCAATCCTAATCTATCAATATTAGATCATGTGCTCCGTGTTGTAGGGGAACAGAATATCTTGTTTGTACAATAGTTTCTCTTTCGATGTCCAATGGGTCTTTGACTATTTTAAAGAAATCCAACGCGCCACCAGAAAAAGAATGGTCATATTGGTCTGAGCTGACTACCGCCAGGTATTTGCTTGATGAATCAAAAACGGCCATCTCGGGCAATATGGCGTAATAAGGTACTGTATTCAAATGTTTCATGGCACCTGTTCGCGGGTTTCGTTTTATGAGGCTTATAGAACTAAACCAACTTTGTCTTTCATCTTCATAGGGGAGCCAGCTCCGTTCCATATTGACAGCGACTACATATTTACCATCCGGGGAAACCGCAAATCCTTCTGGAGAAGCTCCCACTAAAACTTGTGAGGTAAGGGCATGTATTGGTTTTCCATTTTTTTGGAAATGATTTAGGCTTATATTTACAATAGTTCCTTTTGGAGCTTCGGTCCAAGTTCCAGACACATCTGACCCCCAAAACAGGTTGTTGGTTAAAAAATGCTTACCATCTTTCGTAAATCTTCCGATGAATGGGAATTTTCCAACGCTAACTACATTACCCCATTGCGCTAACTGCAATTCTTTTTTGTTATCGATGACTTCAGCAAACTGAACTGTAGCATTGGTATTGTTAATAAGCGAAATGATGTTTTCTTTGGGATGCCAGAGTACATCTGTTAATTCATCTTTTAGCGGCCAATTTGGAATTTTTGGGAAATAGGTGTTGGTGATTTTGCCATCATTTATTCGATGTAGGCTAATAGGTGTTTGCTTTCCCCCTCCGGAAGGGTGATAGCTGATTGCTAATAAAGTTCCGTCACGATTTACGCTTATTGATAGAGGACGTTCTGGTATTTGAATAGTATCTAATATTTTTGGTTGTTCCGGTAAGTTTAAATCAATGATGGTCAGTATATTGCCAAGTTTAAGATCGGCAAAAGTCTCTTTACTTGTTTTACCAGGCCGTGCAGTAAATGTCTCTATTACAAAAGCATACCTACCGTCTGGAGTGACATCTACGACAGATGGTGGGCCAGCGACGGAATTACTCACGTTTATATTAAACTTTTGGTAGTTATTGGGTTTGACGTTTAATGGGATAACTGAAAGTTCATCTTTTCCATATATGGGGCCCAATTCCCCATTTTCATAGGCCGATGGTAACATGTCGGCATCGGAAATAGCTACCAAATAGCTTCCTCCAAAATCCCATTCAGGAGGTGTTTGTTGTGAATGGGAATTTGTGATAAAAGTAATTAATAAAACAACTGATAATGAATATTTAATCATGATAATCTTTTTAATCAAAATTATCATGTTATACTATTGTAGATTTGTCTTTCTAGTTCAAAAGATATGTCTTAGAAGCTCAAATTGTTTCTGAAGGATTGTATCCAAAGTGTTGTTTATATGATTTTGAAAAGTGGGCATAATCTTCAAATCCTGATTCTAAATAAATCGATGTAGGTTTTTTCCCTGTGGTTAGAAGTAGCTCTCGGGCATATTCCAAACGTTTTTTTTTTAACCATTTTCCAGGGGTATCATGGAATACTTTTTTGAATTCTCTTTTGAAAGTAGCCAAACTTCTACCAGACAGTTCAGCAAATTCTTCAAGCATCATATTTTTTGTGTAAAAGGTCTCCATTGTTCTGACCAAACTGAGGTTTGAATTATCCGTGAGCTGAAAAAAGAAGTCAAATATATGTCGATTGGTATTGGATAAGTGAAATAGTAGCTCAAAAGTTTTTAACCTTAATACTTCTTCTTCCTTTTTATTAAGCTCGTTAAAATAAGGAAAAAGTGAAACCATAAAGCCATCTAATATAGCAGATTTATCTAGCTTAATCATCGAAGCCTTAGTGGCCTGATGTGACTGGTTTTGAAGACCATAGATTTGAATAAACTCTTTAATGAATTCGCTGTTTATGAAGAAAAGAAGGCTTTCATAATCTTCGCCAATTATTTTCCCCAGCTTTTTAAATTCAAAAAACGCTCCTTTTTTAATCAATACGGATTCTCCACGTTTCAAGTGGATTTCTTTGTTTTCGTTTTTTAAAATAATCTGCCCCGAAATTATGTAGATGAGCTCATGTTCTGATAAATATGCCACATCTTTAAGTATATTTTCATAGAAGCAACTCTCAATTATTGTGCAACCCTGAAAACCTATACTTCTGTGAGCATCTTTAGGTGTGAGTAATTCCCTCGGTAGTATTATCATAGCTTATTCCTTCCGCAGCTAAATTCAGTACTTATTGTAGTGTTTCTATTTTCAAGGAAATATAGCGAAATCCCTTTAACAAAAAAATGTAATGAGGTTTGCACACTATAACATTTCATTTTTTGCTATAAACTTGATGAGGTTGGATGTTCCATTGTTGATTTTGGGTTATGCGAAGTGTAAATGATTTTTCATTAGAATGAAGCGACTTTCCAATAATAGTATGTTCTTTAAACTTTCTATAGATAGCGCTGTGTAGTTTTCTGGTACTATATAAAAGTCGCGGCCAAAAGGGTTTGGTTCACTTTGTTCCATAAAAAATGCCCTAACTTCGTAAGAGCTTCTCTATTCGTACCCGAGGCGGGAATTAGCTTCGCTGAGTCCCAGTTCGAACATTTTGAGAATGAAAAATCAATCTTTGCAGGATAATTTTTTGTTTTGTACACTATCACGTAACCAAGGTTGGTGCTGTTTTCAAAACAAAAAAACCAAGACATTGTCTTGGTTTTTCTTTCATTGGTACTCGAGGCGGGACTTGAACCCGCACGGGCAAATGCCCACAGGATTTTAAGTCCGGCGTGTCTACCAATTCCACCACTCGAGCATTCGGACTTACATAATTTCAAAAAAAAACCCCACTCTTGGTGACTGAGCGGAGTCAAAGTCGAGCGAAAAACGGCCCCGACGCTTCTGGGGAACCCTCGACCACATATTTTAAAATGTGACCGTTGCAGTTTTGCGCTTTCTGAGCGAAAAACGGGATTCGAACCCGCGACCTCCACCTTGGCAAGGTGATGCTCTACCAACTGAGCTATTTTCGCATTTTAAGGAACGTACATCAGTTTTCGCTGATGCGGATGCAAATTTAAAACATTTCTTGAAATCTAAAAGAATTTTTAAGCGAAAAGATTTTGTTTTTCCTACTTGGGGTAACGTGTGCCTTTAAGAGCTTTTAGCTACGAACTGGCCTTCTTCTTTTTGGTCAATAACCGTTTAATTTCATTTAATTTCATCAATGCTTCCACCGGGGTCAATGTGTCGATATCCAAATGCAGTATTTCCTCTTTGATTTCTTCCAATAAGGGGTCGTCCAAATTGAAAAAACTCAATTGCATTTCATTCTGGGCGACCTGTAATGTATCGGTCAGCTCTTCACTGGAATGTGATTTCTCGAGCTTTTTAAGCATTCTACTGGCCTTTTGTACCACTTGATTTGGCATTCCTGCCATTTTGGCGACATGGATACCGAAACTGTGCTCGCTTCCGCCAGCGACCAACTTTCTTAAAAACAATACATTGTCTTTCAGTTCTTTGACCGAGACATTGTAGTTTTTGATACGGCCAAAGGTATTGGTCATTTCATTGAGTTCATGATAATGGGTGGCAAACAAGGTTTTCGCCTTAGCGGGATGTTCGTGTAAGTATTCAGCTATCGCCCAAGCGATTGAAATACCGTCATACGTGCTGGTACCTCGCCCAATTTCATCTAATAAGACCAGGCTGCGCTCTGAGAGGTTATTTAAAATAGATGCCGTTTCGTTCATTTCTACCATAAAGGTTGATTCGCCCATAGAAATATTGTCACTGGCACCAACGCGGGTGAATATCTTATCGACTACCCCAATTTTAGCCGAACCTGCCGGAACAAAACTTCCCATCTGTGCCAGTAATACGATTAAAGCGGTCTGTCGCAATATGGCAGACTTACCACTCATATTGGGCCCAGTGATCATAATGATCTGTTGGCCTTCACGATCCAGAAGCACATCATTGGCAATATAGCTTTCGCCCAGGGGCAATTGTTTTTCAATAACAGGGTGTCGCCCATCTTTGATTTCGAGATGGGTGCCCTCATTCATTTCCGGCAATACGTAATTATGGTCTTTGGCCAGTTGGGCAAAACCACAAAGGCAGTCTAACTGTGCAATCAATTGTGCATTTTGCTGTACCTCGGTGATATGCGCCTGCATCCAGACCAATAATTGCTCGAACAATTGTTGTTCCAAATTAAAGATACGCTCTTCGGCACCGAGTATTTTGGCCTCATACTCTTTAAGTTCTTCGGTGATGTAGCGCTCGGCACTTACCAAGGTCTGTTTACGGATCCAAGTTTCGGGTACTTTGTCCTTATGGGTGTTGCGTACTTCAATATAATAACCGAAAACGTTGTTGGAGGCTATTTTTAGTGAAGTGATGCCCGTTGCCTCGGTCTCACGCTGCAGCATCTTGTCCAGGTAATCCTTACCGGAAAAAGCAAGATGGCGTAGGTCATCCAATTCCGTGGAATAACCGTCCGCAATCGTACTGCCTTTGGCGATATTTACGGGAGCCTCTTCATTGATCATCTGCTTGATCTTGTCGCGCAACGTATCGCAAGCATGCAGTTCATGGCCAATTTTTTGTAGGGAAGCATCTGCACTTTCCATTGCCAATTGTTTGATGGGTACCACGGCTTCCAAGGAGTTTTTGAGCTGGACGACCTCTCTAGGATTGATCTTGCCCGTGGCCACTTTAGAGATCAAACGCTCCAAATCGCCCATTTGCTTGATCCAGTGCTGAACCTTTTGTAAAATGGATTCTTCTTGGTTCAAATAAGCGACCACCTGATGGCGCTGTTCTATTTTTTCCTTGTTTTTGAGCGGAAGGGCCAACCAACGTTTCAACAATCGACCACCCATAGGCGAAATGGTCTTGTCAATGATCTGAAGCAGGGTGACCGCATTCAAATTGTTTGATTGGTACAATTCTAAATTTCGAATGGTAAAGCGGTCCATCCAAATGTATTCTTCCTCAGCAATACGTTGCAACCTATTGATGTGTTGCAATTGGCGATGTTGGGTTTCTGACAAGTAGTGCAGCACCGCACCAGAGGCAACAATTCCATACTGCAATTGTTGCACGCCAAAACCTTGTAACGTATTCGTTTTGAAATGATTGGTCAGACTCTCATGGGCATAGTCTTCTTGAAAAATCCAATCCTCAAGAAAAAAGCCATGAAGTTGTGTTCCAAAAAAATCTAAAAACTCCTTTTTATGGATCTTGGAGACCAATACTTCGTTAGGTGCGAAATTTTGTAAAAGTTTATCCATTTGCTCTGAAGAACCTTCAGAAGTAAAGAATTCCCCAGTGGAAATATCCAAGAAAGCGATACCCAGTTTTTTTCGGCCAAAATGGACCGCCGCCAAAAAGTTATTGGTCTTCGCATTCAAAATATCGTCATTAAGTGCCACACCAGGGGTCACCAGTTCCGTAACACCGCGCTTAACGATACTTTTGGTCTGCTTGGGGTCTTCCAATTGGTCGCATATGGCGACCCGTTGCCCCGCCTTTACCAATTTGGGTAAATAGGTGTTCAACGAATGATGCGGAAAGCCGGCAAGTTCCGTTTTGTCACCACCATTGTTTCGGTGGGTCAAAACAATACCAAGAATCTCGGCGGCCTTAATGGCATCTTCCCCAAATGTCTCGTAAAAATCCCCTACACGAAATAGTAACAACGCATCAGGATGTTTGGTCTTGATGGTATTGTATTGTTTCATTAAAGGGGTTACCTTTTTTATTTTTGATGAACTGGCCAAGTCGAGAAAGTTTAATTTTACCGAAAATAGGAAGTAACCTAAAGTTCTTGAAGTATTGTTGATATTTCAAGGTCAAAAGTGGATAAATATATGCGCAAACTTGCGAATAGTGAATTGGAACGCTTGGATATCGAGGGCTTTAAAAAGGCCAAAAAGACACCGGTAACGGTTGTTTTAGACAATATTAGGAGCCTGAACAACATTGGGTCGGTATTCAGAACCGCCGATGCCTTTCTGATTTCGAAAATATACCTGTGCGGTATCACGGCCAAACCCCCACATAAAGATATTCAGAAGACGGCCCTGGGGGCCACGGATAGCGTTACCTGGGAATATCGTGAAAATACGATGGACGTGGTAAAAGAATTACAGATTGGCGGAGTGAAGGTGTTTTCGGTGGAACAGGCAAAAAATGCCATAATGCTGCATGATGTGCAAGTTGCGTCGCATGATACCTATGCCGTGGTTTTTGGTAATGAGGTGAAAGGAGTATCCCAAGAAGTGGTCTCTGCCAGTGACGGAGTAATCGAAATTCCCCAATTTGGTACAAAACACTCGTTGAACATTTCGGTAAGCGCCGGTGTGGTACTGTGGGATTTTTGGTCGAAACTTCATCGAAAATAGGCGATAATCCCCGAGGTTTTGAGGCTAATGACCTATTTTCAAACTGTCTCTAAATTGGTGTCACAAAAAAGCCCCAGACTTGTAGTCTAGGGCATAACATATAGTTTGAGTTAGTTAGTTTCTGTGTTAGCAGGGTGCTAATAAATAAAAACCATTTGTGATATCCAAATATTTTCTAAAAATTATCTTAATGAAGTATTTCGATAAGTTTAGTTTCGATACGGTCGAGAATAGCCTCATAATCTTCTTTTCTCGCTACAAAATCAAGCGTTTCTAGACTGATCAGTAGGGTGGTTTGTTGTGGGTGACCCTTAATGAAATCGAGGTAACCCCTATTTATTTTGTCTAAATAGTCTGCGCTGATATTCTGTTCATAGTCACGCCCCCGTTTTTTGATATTGCTCAAAAGACGTTCCGTATTTTGGTATAGATACACATAGATATCAGGCTTTTTCACTTCTTTGTACATGAAGCCAAATACTTTTCTATAGAGTTCGAATTCTTCTTTTTGCAAGGTGATCTTTGCAAAGATGAGCGATTTAAAAATGTCATAATCACTGACCATGAATTTCTTGAACAGATCAAATTGAGAAGTGTCGTCGGTAAATTGTTGGTAGCGATCGGCGAGAAATGACATTTCCAATGGAAAAGCGTAACGTACACGGTCGTCATAAAATTTAGGCAGGAATGGATTGTCGGCAAAGCGTTCTAAAACTAGTTTGGCATTATAATCCGCAGCTATCATTTTGGTCAGGGTGCTTTTTCCTGCCCCGATATTACCCTCAATCGACAGAAATTGCAGTTTTCCGAATAGGGCCTCACGTGAAGGGTAAAGTCTATGGTGGGTTTTTTTTAAAACATTTTTATCTTGACATTCTTGTAATAGGTTTCGGGTGTCTTTTTTTAAAACCGGATGATAATGTTGCGGGGCAATATCGGCCAGAGGTTTCAGTACAAAATTACGTTCCGTCATCCGAGGGTGCGGAATGGTAAGGCTATCGGTCTGTACGACCTCGTCACCATAATACAAAATATCCAGATCGATACTTCTTGAGGCATACCCTTCTTGGGTCCTTTCCCGACCGAAATCTTTTTCCAATGTAGCAATAAGGTTCAATAGTGCTTCTGGCGACAATGCCGTCTTTATGGAAAAACAGGCATTTAAAAAATCCGCGCCATCAAATCCCACGGCCGGATTCTCATAGACAGTGGACACTTTTTGAACGGGACAGCCACTTCTGTGAAGTTGAAAAATCGCTTTTTGAATAGTTAGAAAACGATTGCCGAGATTGCTTCCTATCGATAGGTATGTTGTATTTTCTTTAACCATGATTGGGGGAACAAAGTAAGTAAAACAAAGTGACAATGGTTATCTTTGCAGCTTTATAAAATTAATTCGATGAAGTTTTTACGAAATCTATTGGCCGCAATTCTTGGCTGTTTAATCGCTTTTGGAATCGTGTTCGCCATGTTTTTCATATTTGCCGCTTTGGTCGGTAGCGCTGATGATGGGGTTCGTGTCAAACCAAATTCGGTATTGGAGTTAAGCTTTTCAGAACCCATAAGCGACTATTTGGGCAAGGATGATTCAGACCCTTTTGCGGCACTCTTCGAAGAGGGCCAAGGGCTTGATGAAATTTTACATGCCATCGAAGTGGCCAAGAACGATTCAAAAATTAAGGGCATCAGTATAAAAACCAGTTTTTTGTTGGCAGGCATGGCCCAGGCCCAAGAACTGAGAAGGGCGTTACAATCTTTTAAAGAGGCGGGCAAATTCGTGTATTCCTACTCTGATTTTTATACCCAAAAAGACTATTATTTGGCCAGTGTGGCCGATGAGCTCTATTTGAATCCGCAGGGCGGTATGGATTTTAAGGGACTTGCCTCTGAGGTTTTGTACTATAAAGAGCTACAAGAAAAATCTGGGGTGAAGATAGAAGTGATTCGTCATGGTAAGTATAAAAGTGCCGTAGAACCTTTTTTGTCAGATACCATGAGTGATGAGAATCGTTCTCAAATAAAAGAACTGATCACCTCGATATGGACCAGTATGCTCGAGGATATCTCAAATACAAGAAATATTGATGTGGCAAGATTGAACCTTATCGCCGATACTCTTGGTGGGCGTATGCCAAAATATGCAATGCAATCCGGTCTGGTGGATGGTAATCTGTATTTCGATGAATACGAAGCTGTTTTGCGTGAAAAAATGCAATTGGAAACCGATGTCAAGATCAATTATGTTTCCTTGACCGATTATGCGACGGTCGCCAGTAAAAAAAACCTCAAATCCGGTACCGAAAAGGTTGCCGTAATCTTTGCGCAGGGTGAAATATTATATGGTGAGGGTAACAAAGAATACATAGGTCAAGGTCTTATCAATAGGGCACTGAAAAAAGCTCGGGATAACGATAATGTCAAAGCCATTGTACTGCGCGTTGACTCCCCTGGCGGAAGTGCCCTGGTCTCTGATATCATCTGGCGCGAAATAGAACTGACCAAACAACTGAAACCGGTAGTGGTCTCCTTTGGAAACGTCGCTGCGTCAGGCGGGTACTATATTGCAGCGGGAGCGGACAAGATTTTTGCAGAGCCTACTACGATTACCGGGTCTATCGGTGTTTTCGGTACCATACCCAATATCAACCAACTTGCCGGTGACATAGGGATTAATGCCGAACAGGTAGGGACCAATAAAAATTCTGTGGACTATTCGTTGTTTGAGCCCATGACGGATACGTTTCGAAATCAGGTTTTAGAAGGTATTGAAAGTACCTATGATACTTTTTTAGAACGTGTTGCCTCAGGCAGGAATATGACCGTGGAAGCGGTAAATGAAATTGCCCAAGGTCGTGTTTGGAGTGGGGTAGATGCGCAACGTTTGGGTTTGGTAGATGAACTTGGTAATTTGGATGATGCCATAGCTGCAGCTGCCGAATTAGCTGAGATGGATGATTATGGCATTCGAAAATACCCAAAATACAAGTCTGATTTCGAGCAGTTAATGGATGATTTGGGAGGTGCTAAAGCCAAGATTGGAGCATCTTTTATCAAAGAAGAACTGGGCGAAGAGGTCTATAACACCTTTAAGGAAGTCAAACAGTTGACTAAGAAAAAAGGTATTCAAACTAGAATGCCCTATACGTTGAACATAAAATAATTTTAAGAACCTATTTCGAATAGGATCTTAGTGGTTTTGCCTCTGCTTGCATGACTCAAAAAGATAAAAGATTCGCATTTCAACTGTACCTCTATCTAGGGGCCTTATTCATCACCTCATTAGTGGTGTCAAACCTGATCTTTCAGAAGTTTTTCCATTGGAGGCCTTTTGGGGAGGTAACCGTTTTTGGTGCGGACCTGTTTGAGATTTCGGTAGGCATCTTGCCGTACCCCATTACCTTTTTGATTACCGATCTTATCTCTGAGATTTTTGGGAAAAAGAAGGCAAACCAAGTGGTCATTGCCGGTATTTTTGCCTCATTCTTTTCATTGGCTATTGTCTACACCGCTGCAGCAGTGCCCGCCACTGATTGGTCACCGGTTACGAATACGATGTTTTCAGAAGTCTTTGGTAATACCATCGTGGCCGTATTCGCCTCAATGATGGCATATCTATTGGCACAATTCGTTGATATTCAGATTTATCATTTTTGGAAACGTTTGACCAATGGTAAATACCTTTGGTTACGGAACAATTTTTCTACTTTCTCCTCACAGTTTATTGACACCTTCACCGTAGTACTCTTACTGTGCTCTTTTGGGGAAATACCATGGAGCCTATTCTATGGTTTGGTCGTCAGCGGATTTCTTTTTAAAATTTTTATCGCACTGCTCGACACCCCTTTGCTCTATCTTTTCGTATATCTATTGCGAAGAAGATTTAACTTAAAAATAGGAGAAGAAATACACCTAGATTAAGGGTTTTTCGTTTTTTAGGGGCGTATAAGCCCATGGTCGTTCCGTCGTATCAAAATTTTAGATGAAACGAACTAAACTGTATCGGTAATGAGCAAAGTTTTTTGTGTTTAAACGATTATAATGGCCCTAGATTAAAACGTGTCGAAAGTCTTCTAAGAAGACGATGAAGTAATTCTATTTAGAAAAAATATATGAAAAAGAAAATAGTTAAAATATCGGGAATCGTCATTTTACTCTTGATAGGTGTATTGGTCGCGATACCCTTGTTTTTAGAGGGTAAGATTGCCAAGATCATCAAGAATAAAGTCAATCAAAATATCAATGCTACCCTTGATTTTAAAGAGGCAAATCTGAGTTTGCTAAACAGTTTCCCGGATGCTTATGTCGATTTAAAAGGGATTTCTTTGGTGACCAACGCCCCGTTTGAAGGCGATACCTTATTTTCTTCGGGCGATTTGGCCTTGGAAATGTCCATCAAGGAATTGTTCAAAGGCGCTGACGAACCCATTGTGGTTAAAAGTTTGGTTCTAAATGACACCAAACTTCATATTATGGTGGATGAAAATGAGAATGCCAATTATGATATCGCCAAGGAGGACGATGCAGCTACCTCGTCTGGGAACACGGCTTCTGATTCGAATTTTACGTTTGACTTGAAATCATACGAAATCAATAATGCTGAGGTCATTTATGATGATTTTGCCACAGGAATGCATTTAGTGGTGGCTGAAATGAACCATTCCGGAACCGGAGATCTCTCATTGATGGATTCTGAACTGCAGACAAAGACCGATGCGCTTGTCTCATTTGAGTTGGACAGCACCCAATACCTGAACAAGAACAAAGTGGCTTTGGATGCGCTTATCGGTATTGATTTAAATGAGAATAAATATTCATTTTTAGAAAATAAGGCCTTGGTCAATCAACTACCATTGGTTTTTGATGGTTTCGTAAAAGTGAATGAGACTGATCAAGAAGTGGACATCAGTTTTAAAACACCGTCTTCTGATTTCAAGAATTTTTTGGCCGTGATACCTGAAGCGTATTCAAAGAATATTGAAACGGTAACGACCACCGGAAATTTTGAGGTCAATGGTCAGTTCAAGGGTGTGGTGGATGAAACCCATATACCTACCTTCAACATAAAAATAAGATCGGAGAACGCATCGTTCAAATATCCTGATTTGCCCAAAACGGTTAAAAACGTTTTTATCGATACTGAAATCAATAATGATACGGGTATCACCGAAGACACCTATGTGAATATCGATAAATTGTCTTTTCAGATTGATGAAGACCGTTTTAATATCAATGCCAAGATTCGCGAATTAATGGGCAACACCAAAGTGAACGCCCATGCCGATGGAAGCATGAACTTGGCCAATATCGCAAAAGCCTATCCGGTGCCAGCAGGCTTGGATTTATCTGGAATGCTGAGTGCGGACGTAACTACGACTTTTGATATGGCTTCTGTAGAGCGGCAGCAATACGAAAAGACGAAAACCAGCGGAAAACTAAGCCTTTCCAATTTTAAATACCAATCTGAAGAGCTTAAAAATCCGGTGATGGTCAACGACGCAAAGGTCAGTTTTGATCCCAGCACCGTGCAATTGAATACTTTTGATGGCAAGACGGGACAAACGGATTTTAAGGCCTCTGGAAAAATCAACAATTTATTGGGCTTTTTATTCAACGATGAAAAAGTGGAAGGTAACTTTCAATTGAATTCCGATACTTTCGTGTTGAACGATTTCATGGTTGGGGAAATGAATGAAGAAGGTAATGCAAATGAAGGGATATCAAATGCCGAACGTATAAAAATACCCTCGTTTTTAGATTGTATCATTGACGCCAAGGGCAATACGGTCGTCTATGATAACCTCAATTTAAAAAATGTTACGGGGCGCTTAAAGATACAAGATGAAACGGCTACCCTTGAAAATTTAAGTTCAGAGGTGTTTGATGGCAAGCTGCGTTTGAACGGCGCGGTATCGACCAAAAGTGAGATCTCCACCTTTGATATGGCTTTGGGCATGCAAGATTTTAAAATAGCCGAGTCTTTTCAAGCATTGGAATTGTTCAAAGTCTTGGCCCCCGTTGCCAACGCTTTGCAGGGTACATTGAATTCAGATGTCAAACTATCGGGAAACTTAAAAAATGACATGACACCCAACTTGGCCACTTTGACCGGAAATCTGGTAGGTGAGTTATTGGCGACAAAAGTCAATACGGAACAAGCGCCCGTGTTGAACGCATTGAATAACAACTTGCAGTTTATTGACCTGAACGCCCTCGATTTAAAAAACCTGAAAACGGTGCTGTCCTTCGACAACGGAAAAGTTCAGGTAAAACCCTTTGATTTGAAATACAAGGATATCGGTATCAATGTCTCAGGAAGCCATTCTTTCGACAGGCAATTGCAATATCAGGCGACCCTTGACGTACCGGCCGAATATTTAGGGGATGAGGTAACCGGCCTAATTGCTAAAATAGATGACCAAAACATGGAGAATTTGACCATACCGGTGACCGCGAATATCGGTGGGGCCTACAATAGCCCGACCGTCAGTACCGACCTCACTTCGGGGGTTTCCAATTTGACCAAAAAATTGGTGGAGATCCAAAAGCAAAAATTATTGAATAAGGGTAAGGACAAAGCGAACGATTTGATAGGTGGCCTGTTGGGAAATAATCAAAAGGATACCACAACATCCGATTCGTCAAAAAGTAATGCTTCCACACTTATAGGTGGCCTTTTGGGAAAGAAAAAGAAAGATTCCATAAGTATGGATTCCACAGAAAATAAAGATGCGGTCAAAGAAGCTGCAAAAAGTGTTTTAGGAGGATTGTTGGGAAGGAAAAAGAAGAAAAAAGATACGGTGAATTGATGAAAACAGTCAATGGTGTAGCTCTTAAGTTGGCTGGAAGATCTTTGGGCGTACTAAAGTGAAAATTAGCCCATCCCTTTTCAAGAACTGGCTTTTGCTTCATATTCAGCACAGTCTAACCGAATCTCTTCTTTTAGTAATGTCGTATGCAACAAATTGCAATAATCCGTTCCATTTTTTTTGGTATGGAATTTACATCCGTAACACGTCCTTTGAATACTTAAAATTCCCCTGCGATTCAATTTGAAGATCAATTGGCCCAAAATATCGAACAAACTTTCCAGTTCGGTTTTTGAAAAATCGTCGATTACCTGTTTTAAGGGATCGGAGAAATCATGGGTTTGGGAAACGATTTCGTTTCCTAAATCGGATAATACCATGGAATACCTTCGGCTATCAGATGCGGAGTGCTCTTTGATAATAAGGTCCTTCCTGTCTAGAATTCGAACAGCATCACTTACGGTTGGTTTCGTGACGTTGAATTCTTTGGCCAAGTGGCTCACGTTGCACAAGCTTTGTTCGTGAAAGGCTATGAAAATAAGTACTTGAATTTGTATGGGACTTAAACCGACCAATTTGGCCTTATCCCATAGTAGGATTTTAAAGACTTCAGAAATACGTTCCAATCCTGCAACGATTTTGCTTGAAATGTCCTTTTCTTGCTGCGCTGGGTTAAATGTACTTTTCTCCATATGATAAAAAAGCCTGTCGAAAATGATTCGACAGGCAAAGTTAGTTATCCTAATCAAATTAATCGCAGTTTTCGATTTCTATAATGAAATACCCCATTTTTTCAATGGATGCGATCATAGCTTCGGTGGCCTGTTCAATGTGGCAGGGATGACATTCATTAGCGGTCAATTGACCAGTTTGAAAGGACTTTTTTTTAAGGTAGTCTTTGCCAAAATTAAAAATGGTCCGTTCATCGGTAACGTGACTCGGCACTAGAATGTCAAAATGCATCAAGTTGCCATCGGCTCTCTGAACATAGGTGTCCCAAACGGCTACCTTCATGGGTTCTTTTTTACTTGGTACGGTAATGATAAATTACCACTTGCCACACTAAAAACCCCATAAACCCCGAGTAAGGGTAAGTTATCATCACTGGTATTCACTTTCATGAATGCCGTTACCCCGTCATACTTAAAGTCTATCTTATGGTTCATACGGTAATCGGGCACGACGACTTTTATGGTATTGCCTTTGGTGGTGACCGGAAAACCTGGCGAGTCCATATACATGGGCATTCCCGGATTGGTTGGGGGCAGCACCACGGTACTGTCGGCCTTTTTGAACTGTTTGACCGAAAGGCCACCTGCAACGCGTTTGTCCTCATGAAGAATGACCCAATGGGGATGCCAAATGACCCCATCGTTATCGAATATTTGGTCATTATTTTCGTCCCATAATGGGGTGTCATCGAAATCTGGATGTGATGTGAGCGCAAGTGCGACAATACCCTCTGTTTGATTGAATCCTACGTCGGTAGGTTGTAAACTGGTCGGGAATACATATGCTAAAACCGGTGCGCCATCAAGCTGGCCGACCTTTGTAGGTATGGTGTTTCCCGCTGTTCCGTTGACATTGATCTTCCAAACAGTGATTCCGAGATTCGCCTCGTGGGTGACACTGACCCCATTAATCTTAAAGTCGTCAGTTTCGTAGTCGCTTTGCTGGGCGCATGATACAATGCTGCCCAAAAGTATGGTCGTGGTAAGTACTATTAATTTTAATTTCATTACAAGTTGTTTTTAGTAGTTCATAATAAATTAGGAATCCTAACTATATAGTGTAAAAAAAATTAGGCTTTTACATCGGCCATGGAGGCTCCGAAATTAAGGTGTAACGTATTGCCATTTGGGGTTACCAACGCCGGTACGGAATTAACCCCAGCCTTTTCTGCTTCGGCTATTCGTTCTTGATCTTCACCAAGATGTACGATTTCAACATGTTCGGCTCCAATTAAATTTACGATGTCGTGTTCGGCACTGATACAAACTGGGCATCCTGCGTGATAAAAGATTGATTTACTCATTTCTTTAAATTTTATAAGTGATAATGCATTATTGCGAAACAAATATAGTAAGGAATCCTAACTAAAAAAATAAAATTGGAATTTTAAGACAAGATTAACTTCTTTGACCCCTTGTAAAAGTGGTCATTCGGTTTTCTTTTTTTGGTATTTATTGTCCGTTGATAGTGGATGGAATGATGTTATGGTTCGCTTTTGCTTCCTTGCAAAGCGATTTTATCCGGAGGGTCCGATTCGGGTTGCATCTTTTTAGGGATTTAAGGTATGGTTGAAGGATACTTCAAAATCTGATGGAGAATCCTATATCCAACTTGGGATGGATTTTGGCGCCAAGTATACATTGCAACGTAGTTTTAGCGATTAAAGCTCGTTACACAATTACCGCTAACGGTAATATGCATGAGTAGTTGTGGACTTTTCCTGCGGAAAATGTCTGCCTGACTTTAAAGATAATTGATTGGGAGAATTTCCATATCGAAATTCCGTCTGCAATTAATTATACACCATGTTGGTATCAGTATTTTTACTTACGTTATGATTAAAGGACGTTTTCCAAGTCCTGTCTCCCGATTATTGCCATAATCTCAACAACTTCCCCATTTATTCTGTAGAAGATGCTGTCCACTCCACAAACACAACGTCGGTAGTCTTTTTTGATATAGTCAACGGATTCAAATGAATATGGACGTTGGGCTATCATGTCGAAATATTCAAAAAAGGTTTCAAAGTATTTGTCCGCTTGGGCAAGTCCAAATTTTGCTGTTCCGTATTGGTGAATCCTAATCAAGTCGTTTTTAGCTTCGTTGCTCAGCCTGTAATCAGCCATTCAGCAATGCTTTGGACTGTTTCAAAATATCGTCCTTTCCATCATTGGTAAATCCGCTCTTTTCAGCTTTTTCCAATTTTGTCCTTATCCAGTCAATTTTGACTTGCTGTTTTCTTGCCTGTCGCACGAGGTCATTGACCAACTCACTTTTACTGGAATACTCTTGATTGTCAACTTGGGATTTCAACCACTCATCATTGGGTTCGGTGAAAGAAATACTTTGTCTAGCCATTGCAAAGTTGTTTGGTGTAAAAATACACCAAAATCGAATCAACTCCAAATTTCTAATATTGTTGCCAATGGTCCCGTATATAAAAAGTACGTCTGTGTTTACGGGCGAAATCTTTCGGCCGAGTTAAGGTTGGGGAATTTCTAAATACAGTCAAAAATGGGCGGATTTTTAAATATTTTGTTATAAATAGTAGTGTTTTTTAAAATTTGATTTGTCTATCTACTCCTCGCCCTCTTAATCTATTTTTTTGTATTTTTTTCATTTCAACAGCATAGTCTATAAACACTTTCCAGTAGTAACTTTCTTTATTAATTCCTTTCCAAAAGTTTTCGCTATCGTAACAAGCAATAGCGAAATATGAAAACATATAATGAGAAATTTCTTTACGGATTAATTTCGAGTTGGTTGCAATCGCAATTTTTTCATAAAATCCGAGAAAATAATATCTATCATCCTTAGGAATCCTAGATAATTCCTCACTATCACCTTCTAAAAGAGATGAAATTCGAGATAATCTTTTTTCAGTTCTCAGGGTTACTTTATATTTTTCGAATAGTTCAGCTCTTTTCTGTTTTCCCTGTATCCTGTACTCCAAAATTGCTTTAATTAAAGTAGTTAAAGCTATTATACCACCAATGGAAGTTAGAATAATGGTCAAAGCATCTTTATTTGTGCTTAGGAAGGATAATATTTCTTTGATTTGTTCTTCAACTATATTTACAACAATTGTATACAATCAATACTCATATAGTTACAACACCTATCTTATAGTTATCCCTACATAAAATCCCTCGTGGCCACGAATGTTAAAAACCGTGTTGTCTTCAAAAATAAGGTACTGCCCTTTGATGCCCTTTAGTACGCCAGTATAAGATGGGGTTTTGCCCAAATTTAAGCTCTGTACTTTTTCCGGATATTGCAAAACCGGGAATTTCAATTGTGTCTCTGAGTTGGAGGCAATGAAATAATCCAAAGTTTCTTCTGGTATATGGGCCTTGAGCTTGTCGCGCCATGCGACCAGATCAACATCTTCAAGGTCATTCTTGAGCATTTTCTGCCAACTGGTCTTATCACTGACATGGGCCTTCAATGCAACTTCGGTGATACCGGCCAAATAGCGGTTGGGTACTTCAACGATTTCGATGGCCTCATGGGCACCTTGATCGATCCATCGTGTAGGTACCTGTGCTTTTCGGGTGACCCCGACCTTGACATTACTACTATTGGCCAAATACACGATATGGGGCTGTAATTGCATTTGCTTTTCAAAGACCAGATCACGGTCTTCTTGATCCAAGTGTGCCGTACTCAGCTCTGGTTTCATAATCCATTCCCCGGCCATCGGGGTTTCAAAAAAACATGATTTACAAAAACCCTGACGATAAATAGGACGGTCTTTACCACAATTCAAACATTGGAATTTGATGAATTCAATGGTCAAGTTTTTGTTCAGGGCTTGGTTGAAATTGATAAAATCGTTCTCGAACACCAAAAAGTATTGAATGGGATCGCCCATTTCGGTCTTCATTTTACGTAAGACACCTTCGTACAGCATTGTTTTATTTTCTAAATAATGAATTTGTATTTTAGCTATGGATTGGTCTTTAAACCTAAGGCCGGTAATCAAAAAATTACCAGCTCAAAAACCAAATACCATCCGAAAGATTAAATATACCTAAAATGCCGATACCATTATTCAATTCCATCGCTTCTTGGCTACTGAAAAAACGGTATCATCAAATCGAATTGTTTTTAAAGTACCCCTCAGATGTCCAAGAAGAGGTGTTGCAGCAATTGGTGTCTTTTGCTGCCAGCACCGATATGGGCAGACAACATGGTTTCGAAACCATAAGAACCTACAGGGCATTCGCAGATCAGGTACCCATCACCGATTATGAGACCATTGCCCCTATGATAGAGCGGACCAGAAAGGGAGGGCAGAACCTTTTTTGGCCTACACATATCAAATGGTTTGCCAAAAGTAGTGGTACTACCAATGCCAAAAGCAAGTTCATACCGGTCAGCCCAGAAGCCTTGGAAGACTGTCATTACAAATCGGGCAAAGATTTGTTATGCCTTTATCTGAACAACAATGAAAATTCACAGCTCTTTACAGGAAAAAGCCTTCGTTTGGGCGGTAGCAAAGAACTGTATGAGGATAACGGAACCTTTTTTGGTGACCTGTCGGCAATCTTAATCGATAACATGCCCTTGTGGGCGGAATATAGCAGCACCCCTAGTAGTCGGGTTTCCTTAATGAGTGAGTGGGAATCTAAATTGGAAGCCATTATTGAAGAGAGCATAAAAGAAAATGTGACCAGTTTGGCCGGGGTGCCCTCATGGATGTTGGTATTATTGAACAACGTCATGGAAAGAAGCGGAAAGAACCATCTATTCGAAATTTGGGAAAACCTTGAAGTTTATTTCCATGGTGGGGTCAGTTTTGCACCTTATCGAGAACAGTATAAAAAGCTATTGCCCCGTAAACGGTTCAATTATTATGAGACCTACAACGCTTCTGAGGGCTTTTTTGCCATTCAGGATAGGAACAACTCAGAAGATTTGTTGTTGATGTTGGATTATGGAATTTTTTATGAGTTCATTCCTATGGATGCCTATGGTTCAGAGGCAGAAAAGGCCTTTCCCATTTGGGAGGTGAAAAAAGGGGTGAATTATGCCATAGTGATTACCACGAACGCGGGATTATGGCGTTATAAAATCGGGGATACGGTCCGGTTTACATCGTTGAACCCCTACCGTATCAGAATTACCGGTAGAACCAAGCACCATATCAATGCTTTCGGCGAAGAGCTTATCATCGAAAATGCCGAAGAGGCCCTAAAACAGGTCTGCATCAAGACCGGTGCTGAAATCAAAGAGTATACTGCGGCACCCATATTTATGAAGGATGCCGAGAAGGGAGCGCACGAATGGATTGTCGAGTTTCGAAAACCCCCGCAAGATTTGGGCTATTTTACCGAAGTTTTAGACAATGCCTTAAAAGCGCTCAATTCAGATTATGAGGCCAAACGCTACAATAATAGTACCTTACGCATGCCCCAAGTTCACGTTGCACGTGAAAACCTTTTCTACGATTGGTTGAAAACAAAAAATAAACTGGGGGGTCAGCACAAAATACCAAGGTTGTCTAATGATAGAAGGTATTTGGAAGAATTATTGGCCATGGGCGTTATGGTAAAGCAATTATGATATCCAAACCTTTTCAAGTACTTCATAAATAGTCGTTGAGCCTAATTCCTTCGATTTACGAAAACGTTTTCGTAAATTTGTACCACTCATCGAACAAAAACTAAAATTGAACCAATAAATAATGAATTCTACCGTTAAAGACAGAAGTTTGGTTTCAAATAGTTCCCGACTCTTAGTAAATAATTAAATACCTAACCGATTGAAGTTATGGCAGAAAAGCTACTTGTTATTTCAGACATGTGGGGCGTAAAGAAAGGCCTTTGGATTACCTCGTATTTTGGATATTTACAGCAGTATTACGACATTCAATTCTACGACTGTCAGCAGTTGGGGAACATTGATGAATTGGTAAATACCAAAGAAAATTTGCATAAGGCTTTTGTTGAGGGTGGTATTGATACCGCGGTCGCACATTTATTGAAGAAAGAAACGGCACCTTGTCACGTATTGGCATTTAGTACGGGAGGTACCATTGCCTGGAAAGCGGGCTTGAAAGGCTTGCCAATGAAATCACTTACCGCAGTTTCGGCAACGCGGGTACGTTTTGAGACCGAACGCCCAGATTGTACCCTTGATTTGATTTATGGGGAATGCGATGAGTTTAAACCAGGGATGAAATGGGCCAAGCAGATTGGTACTTATTTAAACGTTATTCCGAATTTCGGGCATGAACTCTATTCTGACGAGAAGATAATCTCAGAAGTTTGCATGAACTTGTTGAACAAAGTGATCAAAAAAGCCGTTTGATGATTTAATCAGCAGTGCCTTATGGCATATCATCATTCTCCAATCCGATGATACGAGCTCAAAAAAGTGTCAAGACGGTAAATGATTTAGGTATTGAAATTGTATTCTAGTTATCTTTTGTAGACCAACTTACTTAAGTTGGCGCCTCCTGAGGCAAAAAGCTGTAATATATAGACGCCTGGCCTTAAGGTCTCTAATGGAACGAACTGCTGTGATTCCGTAATCGTTCTTTGCAGTATCAGTTTGCCGTCAATTCCATATAACCCCAATTGCACTTCTTGGTTAGAAAAGTCACCCGTATACACCGTTATGCCATTTTCGATAGGGTTTGGCAGGGTGATAAATGGGGTAGAGGTGAGAAATATAAGGTCCGTTTCTTCTGAAACATAAGAACGGCCATCACGGAGCATCACGCGCACACGATATTGATTAAGGCCCTGCTCGGGCTCGGTATCCAAAAAGGTCGGGGTTAGTGTGGTTACTCCGGTAAGTTCATCGATCGTGGTAAATACCCCTTCTGTCTTTCGTTCTATATTTACCGAAACGACGTCATGAAGGCTCGAAAGGGAAATGGATAGCAGTCCACCCACCCCATCTTCAGAAGGTGTGGCAATGACCACGGTTTGATAACATCCAGCCTCAAAGGCCCTATAATCGATGGTTTGCCCGCGAACCCCTTCACGTCCCGTATCCAATAAGGGCGTTACGGCAAAATAAGGGGAAGTTATCACTGATTTATCGGTGATATATGTAGTGTCGCTTACCATAGCTATCGGCTGCATACTGGTATCCTCTAAGTTATAGACCGTATATGCTGAGACCCCAGGTTGTGGGTTCCAATTTAGTTCGATGGTATCTTCACAATCAAGCGACGTTTTCGTGGCAGTAGTCTGTGAGATGACAAAGGGATCGGATAAAAAAGCGGTTCCTGCGATATCCATTTTTAAGATTCCGGTTCCCGTGACATCTTCTGGTGCAGGCCAGAGATAAAACCCATCTTTTAACGCGACATTTTCTGAAATGATCTGCCAAGTATCGCCAAGGTCATAGCTAATGGAAAGGCTTCCCTCATTTTGATCAAAACTATTGTCCCATCGAAAATAGCTTGCCGTTTCCCCATCATAGGGAAAATTGTCATTGGCGAGGGGATAGCTCCAACGAAAACTATCCGTAAGCTGCCAATCGTAGGCAATGGAAAATTCTTGGGTGTTGGACCTAAGATCAAAATCGTCGACCTGTAAGACCAAAATGCCCTCGGGAGGATTCTCGACCAAGACCTGTTCGACATTGTTCAAGCGATCCATTCCTTTTTGTGCTGGAGCTTCTAGGGCAGTGCTGTTCGGGGTGGTATCTAAGACCCAAGGAAGATGTTCGCTTCCTCCAGGATCGATTACCTGAAGGTCAAGGTCGTTTACCAGTGCTTTGTTACTATTGATTTCGGCCGGGGGATCGGTCCATACCAGGGTTGCTTGAAATGTTTTCACATTAGGGGGAAGGGGTATTTCAAAGGTTTTGGTCTGGCCTTGAGCGATAGTATCGGTTAGAAATTGTCCATTTTTTAGACTTTGTACGGCTTTAAGGGCATTGATGGATCCATAGCCTGAGCGATAATCGGGACCTTTACTGGACACATCGTCTGCAGTGTTGATCAAAAGTGCTTTTAAAAGTGCTGCCGATGCATTGGTTCTGTAGGTTTCTTGATAGGCCTGCAGCAGCAAGGTGGCTATGCCAGAAGTTAGGGCCGTTGCATTAGAGGTGCCGACAATGCTGTATCCTATCAATTCTGGTTTGATTCTTCCGTCATAGGTAGGTCCTCTTGAGGAAAATTCCTGTACCTTTTTTTCCTCATCCATAGCTCCAACGACCAAGGTATTCTTGGCCATTTTGAAATTTCCCGTAAGATTACCGTATGTCGCAATATTGGCATAGGGGCCATCTGTCGGGGTCTGTTCACCTGCATTGCCCGATGAAAAAATATGGAGCTCTTCGGTATTGTCGGCAATTTGCGCATCATAGGCCTCGGCGAGGGTGCCGTAAAAGTTCTCACTGATGGTACCGTAAGAATGGTTTTGGATGAAAACTTGTAGGTCGGATAGATTTGAGGCACCATCTGGGGATAAGTTTAGAAAATCGGAACTCTGTAGCTGAGCTGCCGGAGCAATCCCCTTACTCTTTATGGAGGAGTTTCCGAGGCCGGCGATAATGGTGGCCATATCGGTTGCATGATCGTCCTCGATGTTGGGCAGCAGCGGAGAACCGATTAACTTTCCCAATAAATCAATATCGCTTTCTCGAAATTTATTGTCCTTGACAGATATAGCAATGCCAGTACCATCAAGTTCCGGATACGCAGTGTAAATAGGATTGACGGTGTTTATGGACGGATTTAGGTCAAGAACGACACCTTCTTGCACAGGTACCGTTGCCTCAAGGCCTAAATACCGCACTTCAGCCCTAGCCAACAATTGATTTTTAAATTTTGAAAATTCTCCCGTAAAGTAGATGGTATTCTGCGCCGATCGGATAATCTTTACATCGTGTAGGGATTGCAGAAATTGAAGTGTTTGCGATGGATGTGACGAATGTACAGCGAAGGACGATTTTTCCTTTACCGTGTTGGTCAATAGCTTTTCGGCGAGTTTCCACTGGTCATTGGCCCGAACCATTTTCATGTTCCTAACTGTGTCTATGGCCGAAACCGTAGTGGTTATGATGGCATGGTGGTCATCCAATAGCCGAAGTAATTCAATATTCTTTTTGTGTAGATCGCTACGTTTAAAAGGTTGGTCAAAACGAACCAGAAAGGCTTCATTGGCAGGCCTTTTTTGCAATTGGTCATGCGCCCCTGATTTCGCCAGCGCATAAATACCCCATTTTTTATCAAATTCCACCTGTGCGATGAGCAGCTGCGCGAACAATAGAAAAAAAAAGGACAACGGCTTTCGCATTGCAGTAGGGCTTCTATTTGAATAGTATTGATTTCAAGGTATTTAATCGGTAACCGTTCCTTTTAAGAAGGGATGTATCGCCCACCCCTTACTTCTTGTTCATCAAAAAAAACCTCACCAAATTTTCAATAAAAAAGAAGGGTTATGGTATTTTTTCGAAATATCGAACTGTACTGATTTAAAATGCATTATCATAAAAGTATTTTATTTCGAATGAAACCCCATTGTATTCCTCATTTTTTCGACGAAAAACACTTATTTTTTTCGTGGGAATTTTAAGTGAATACCTTCTTTTTATTTTTTTTTTGAAATATAAAAAAGCGTGCATTTCGTCGAATTTTTCTTACAATAGTGTTTTTTGTCGGTAAAAGTTGATACTTTAACGATGATGAAATTTAGTGCACAAAATTCCATTACTATTAATTAATTAACACAAACAATAAAAAAGAATGAAAAATTTACGAAATTTTATGAAATTATTTGCGGTTTCCTCATTGCTTCTGGCCACTTCGTGTGAAACGGAGGACTTGGCAACGGAAACGGCCACCCCCGAGACCGTAAGCAATGATTTGAAGGTAAAATTAGATGGGTTTTTTCTAAATGCCGATGCTGCGGAACCTTTTGTAAACCAATATCCTGATGGTAGTTCGCAAGAGGGTATTTTGGTTGAGGATTTGTTTTTTAGCACGGAGCAGATACAGGCCATGGATGATCTTAAAGGTGGAGATGTTGAGATTTGGAGTGAGCAATACCGAACCAATAATTTGGTAAGCCAACCAAGAACCATTAGTGTTATAGGATACACCGGTGGTCAGTTTGCCCTTAGTAGTAGGGGTAGAACAGGTCTACAGTGGGCCATAAATAATTACAATAGATTGAACCTTGATATTCAATTCAGTCTTCGTTTTGCCGCATCGACCAATGCCGATATGGTCATTTATGATAATTCGGTGAATAATCCAGGTCGTTCTGGAGGATCTGCTGGTTTTCCCTCCGGCGGCAATCCGAATAAGTTTATCCAAATTTATGGCTTGGCCAATAGCTCCAATAATGTGAACGAGCATGTGATTACCCACGAGATGGGGCACTCCATAGGCTTCCGTCATACCGATTATTTCAGTCGTCAAAGCTGTGGTGATAACGTAAATGAAGGTTCAGCGGGTGTGGGTGCGATTCAAATACCTGGAACGCCATCTGGTTTTGACCCGAATTCCATCATGCTGGCCTGTTTTAACAATAATGTCAATGGCGAGTTCAACAACAATGATATCACGGCATTGCGCTTTCTTTATTAAGGTAATGTCATAAATTCAGGAAATGGAAAGGGACCTGAAATGGTCCCTTTCTTATATCATAACCGTCCATCGTGCTATATTGGAACGGAAACAAAGCGATTTTTATTACGAGACCGCTTTTAACTTTTTGATGGTTTCATAAGATAATTTATCTTCTGCATATGCCTTAGAAACCTTGAATTCTTTATCCTCACTACTTGGTAAGGTAAACATGGCATCGGTAAAGATGGCCTCACACAAAGATCGCAGCCCCCTGGCCCCAAGCTTGTATTCGACAGCTTTATCCACGATATAGTTCAATGCCTGATCCGTAATGCTGAACGTAATATCATCCATGGCAAACAGTTTTTCATATTGTTTGATGATGGCATTTTTTGGTTCGGTAAGAATGGCGCGAAGCGTTTTTCTATCCAACGGATTCATATGGGTAAGCACTGGAAGCCTACCGATAATCTCAGGAATCAAACCAAATTCTTTTAAATCCTTAGGGATGATGTATTGTAGGATATTTTCATTATCAAGGCGATCTTCAGCTTTTGAGGCACTATACCCCACGGCTTGCATGTTCAATCTTTTGGTTATCATCCTCTCAATACCATCAAAGGCCCCACCGGCCACAAAAAGGATATTTTCGGTATTGACCTCTATGAACTTTTGATCGGGATGTTTTCTACCCCCCTTCGGTGGTACGTTGACTACCGTGCCTTCCAAAAGTTTTAAAAGCCCTTGTTGTACCCCTTCTCCTGAAACATCCCTTGTAATGGAAGGGTTGTCACTTTTGCGGGCTATCTTATCGATTTCATCTATAAAAACGATACCCCTTTCCGCTTTTTCAAGATTGTAATCCGCGGCCTGAAGTAATCTGGTCAAAATACTTTCCACATCTTCACCTACATAGCCGGCTTCAGTCAATACTGTGGCATCGACAATGGCCAACGGTACGTTGAGCATTCGTGCGATGGTTTTCGCCATCAAGGTTTTTCCCGTACCGGTCTGCCCGACCATGATGATATTACTTTTTTGGATCTCTATATCATCATCTTTGCCCTTAACCTGCAAAAGCCTTTTGTAATGGTTATAGACGGCTACGGAGAGTACTTTCTTGGTTCGCTCTTGACCTATGATAAACGTATCCAGAAAATCTTTTATTTCCAATGGTTTTTTCAAGACCAATTCTGAAGAAAGATCGTTACTTTTTGATTGCTTCGATTCTTCGGCAACGATGCTGTGCGCCTGTTCTATACAACGGTCACAAATATGTGCATCCAAACCCGCTATCAAAAGATTGGTCTCTGGCTTTTTTCTTCCGCAAAAGGAACATTCTAAATTTTCTTTGGCCATAAAAGCTTTTAAATTTCTTCAATATACAAACGGAAAAAAAGAACTTTTCTTTTTAAAGCAACAAGATTATCGTTTCTTCCCCTTGGTTAGACGTAGCTAAGGGCGATCCCTTACCAAGATTTCATCGATCATGCCGTATTCTTTGGCTTCTTGGGCTTTCATCCAATAATCGCGATCACTATCATCATGAACTTTGTCAAAAGTCTGTCCAGAATGATTGGCAATAATGGCATAAAGCTCTTCTTTCAGTTTTAAAATTTCCTTAGCAGTGATTTCAATATCGCTAGCTTGTCCTTGCGCACCCCCCATAGGCTGGTGAATCATGACCCGTGAATGGGTCAGACCGCTTCGCTTGCCTTTTTGGCCGGCACATAATAGCACGGCACCCATTGATGCCGCCATTCCTGTACAGATGGTCGCAACATCGGGTTTAATGAACTGCATCGTATCATAAATACCCAAACCTGCATAAACACTTCCACCAGGTGAATTGATGTAGATTGAAATATCTTTTGAAGCATCGGTACTTTCTAAAAATAGCAATTGGGCCTGCACGATATTCGCTACTTGATCATTGATACCGGTACCTAAAAAAATGATGCGATCCATCATCAATCTAGAGAACACATCGAACACGGCGATGTTCATCTGTCGTTCTTCAATGATATTGGGGGTCAAATTAACAGGGTACATACTACTTACGATTTGGTCGTAGTACATACTATTGATACCTTGATGCTGAGTGGCGTATTTTTTAAACTCTTTTCCGTAATCCATAGGATTTTTTAGCTGTTTTTTTAAACAAAAAAGGTTCTGGAATTCGAAATTCCAGAACCGTAAAGATACATATTATTTGGTACGCTATCCGTAAACCTCTTTTACAAAGTTCTCATAACTGATTTCCTTTACCTTTAAATTTGCCTTCTCTTTATAGAGGTTAAGCAGTTTTTGGCTCATCAATTGTTCAGACATTCGTTTTACCTCATCTTGATTTCCCATCACCCGTGCCGCTATGTTGTCAAGCTCTTCCTCTTGGGGATCCAAATGACCGTATTGGGCCATTTGTGATTTGATGAAACCTTTGGCGAATTCCTTCAATTCATCAAATTGGACTTGCAAATCATTTTCGTTAATCAGTTTTCCCTCAATAAGTTGGTAGCGCAATCCTTTTTCAGATTTTTCAAACTCTTCTTTGGCCTCATCTTCACTTAACGGGTTCTCCCCACTGACCTGTATCCATTTTTGAAGAAAATCGGTTGGCAGGTCGAACTTGGTATCAGCGATCAATTTCTCGGTAATATCATTGAGTAATTTTTGATCGGCCTGTTGTTCAAACTGCTTCTCTGAATCTTCCTTGATCTTATCCTTTAATTCTTTTTCAGAAGTTACGGTATCTTTTCCAAAAAGTTTGTCAAAAAGTTCTTGGTCTAATTTGGCCGGTTGCCGCTCATTGATTTCCTCGATAGTGAAATCAACTTCGATATTCAATTTCTCGGCTTTTTCCTTATCTAAGCCCAAAGCTGCAGAAAGCAGGTAATCTTCTTTGAAAAGCCCTTTTGTTTTTAAAGAAACGGTTTCACCGACTTTTTTGCCCACCAGACTGTCTATGGCCTTTTTACTTTTTATTTTGTCGAGCTCTACGGTCGTCTTATGGTCTATTTCCTCACCTTCATTCTTAAACGTACCACTGACTTCATAATTTTTTGCCACTTCGGTCTTCGAAACGATTTTACCGTATTGTTTTTGAATACGTTCAACTTGCTCGTCTACCATCTTTTTGTCTGCAACGATTTTGTATTGGGTAATGGCCTTTTTCGTTTTCAACTGCACATCGAAGGCGGGTGCCAATCCCAATTCAAATTCAAAGGCAAGTTCATCGGCATCCCAATTAAAACTTTCTTGTTGTTTTGGTAGCGGATTTCCGAGAACGTCCAGTTTTTCTTCGGTAAGGTATTTGTTCAGATTGTCTTGAAGCAATTTGTTTACCTCATCTACCAATACCGCTTTACCATATTGTTTTTTGATCAGGCCCATAGGTACTTGGCCTTTTCTAAAACCTGGTATGTTAGCTTGTTTTCTGTAGTCTTTTAAAATAGTGTCAACCTTTTCTTTATAGTCATCTTTGGTGATGGCTACTTTTACAACGGCATTAAGGTCGTCAATCTGTTCTTTTGTAATATTCATCTATACTTGATTTGCTTTGCTCAAAAACGGGAGGCAAAAATACTATATTTTCCATTGCTCGACAACTTTTTAATTAGTTGTAAATCAATTGAAAAACTTACTTCTTTTTATCTTCTTTTAAGATGGAAAATAAAATGGATTGTAAAAAGGACAATAGTAGGCTGAAAACAATGGCCCACAATACACTTTGCACCTCAAAACCTGTAACAAAACAGTCTGCAAGTAATATGATTATCGCATTGATAACCAGTAGAAAAAGCCCAAAAGTCACTAAGGTTACGGGTAAAGTTAGAATGACCAAAACTGGCTTGACCAAAAAATTCAAAAGGCCTAAGACCAAGGCGACAACGATTGCGGTAACATAAGAATCCACCCCTATACCAGGCAGTAATTTTGCCAATAGTACTACGGCCAATGCACTTAAAAGAATTCTTAGAATGAACTTCATCAATTATTTTTTGAAAGAAAAAGGCATCGTTTTAACGATGCCTTTAAGATACTAATTTTAATTTTTTCTTATTGAAGGTATAATCCAGTAAATTCAAGTGGATTGACACCGGGTAGGTTAGAACCGTATTTCGTGTTGATGGCTTCTACAAAGGCATTGGCCAAAATGGCGTAACCCCTTGGTGATGGATGAACACCGTCTAGGGAAAAACCGCCTCCAGTACCGAAATCAGCATTAACTACACTACCATCAGCCAAGGTGAATCCAGACACGCCTAATTCGATTAAAAGGGAATTGGCATCAACGATCGCAATATCGAATTGTGATGCAAGTCCTGCAATTGCTTCGTTGTAAGCGATTACGGTAGCATTGACCTCCGCCTGTTCAGCAGGGGTAAGCACCCATCTGTCCTCTAAAGGAAAAGTAATTCCATTAACCGCCAGCTGTCCGGCTTGTTCTGCGGGCAATCCAAGTTGTTGCAATGTTGCGAACGCATCGGTATTCAGTTGGGCAATTGCCGTTTGACTCGTGAGAACCAACAAATCATCCGCTGTTGCCTGTCGGGCCTGTCCGTAAAGAAAGCCAAGTACGGCAGCTGTGCCGGCATCGGTGCCAACGGCTTGTAGGGTTTGTGTAATTTGTACTGAGAGATCGGCAAGGCTTTCATCCTTTATGATAACTGCACTTGCTGCGTCCGTAGCGAATTCAATCCGTCTTTCTGGTACTTGAAGGGCGTCGAAGACTTGGTTCAATCCAGCAAATTGTGCATTTAATGTTGCTATTTGTGGTCCAAAATCAGGATTTGTCGGGTCTAGCGGATTAAAAGGCACTGTTGTTAAAAATGGTATTGTACTTACATCAGGAATGTTGGCAATCACCCCTTTGGCGCCATTGGCCGTCAATGTCTGTAAAATGGCCTGGATTGATCCAGCTACCACATTGGGATCGGAAATATCACTACCACCGTAGGTGCTTGGGTCTAGATTGCCCAATTGGTTCACGCCATCCCCACCAGCAGTGGCGTAGCCAAGAATATCATTGTTACCAATCCATAAAGTGAAAAAGCTTGGGTTCTGTGCAGCTGCATCGGCCAATATCGTAGTATTCGGACTAGAGGCAAATCGTGCAAAATATGGATTTGCCAGTCCGGCCGCAACACCGGCAACATTACCATAGCCAGGTGCAAGAAGATGAAAACTTTTGGCCCCAGGAACCCCCATATTATTGAAAGAACCAGAAAGTACATTTGAGATTTCAGTGGTTCCCTGACCTTGTACGGGAACAGGTGCCGGTGAACCGCTTGCAAAAGATAGGATAAGACGGTTACCCAAAATCTGCTGGCCGCCCAAGGTAGCCCCACCTAAATTATCGGCCATAAAAGGAATATTGAATTCACCACCGCCGGCAAGTGCAAAATTAGAGGCCAACATGTTTGGAAAGGAGGCTGTTTGGCCATCTACAAAAAGGGCCGCGTCTGAGAACCCTGCAGTTAGCGAGTTGCCTAGGGAAACATAATTGGAAAAATCTGCGGTACCACTGGTGAAGACTACAGGCTCTTCGTTCATCATTTCGTCATCTACGATGGGGTCGTCATCAGAACAGGAGACTACAAACAGTCCTAAAAAGCCTGTTAGGGCGAGGAACTTTTTCATATTAAAATTAATTTGAGTTAGTTTAATTTCATCTACACGGTATTGCCAAAACTAGAAGAAAATTACCATACAAGCAATAAATGCGGCAAAAAAATTATGCATGCATAATAAATAGAGGTGAAATTTAGGAATTCAAAAATTCCATTGTTTTAGAGAAAAAAGCTTTTGGGTTTTCGGCATGCAACCAATGACCGGCATTTGCGATTGTTTCAAGGGAAGCTTTCGGGAAATGCCTTTTTATATGCCCAAAGTCATTAAGAAGTATGTATTCTGACCTACTACCCCTTAAAAACAAGGTGTCTCCTTCATAAGAATCCATGGCATCGATAGTAGCCCCGATTTCTTCCATTTTATCTTTTAAAACGGCAAGGTTGAAGCGTAGGGCAAGTTTGTTTTTCTCTTTCCAATACAGGTTTTTCAATAGAAACTGACGTATGCCAAAATCGGTCAAATACTTACTCAATTGTTCGTCTGTTTCCTTGCGGCTTGATAAGGTTCCAAAATCAAGGTTCAAGAGGGCATTGATAATCCCTTGATGGTGTGGGGGATAGAATTTCGGTGCGATATCGGCAATGATGAGTTTTGATACCTTATCGGGGTAACTACAGGCGAATTGCATGGCCGTCTTACCGCCCATGGAGTGCCCTAAGATAGCCGCTTCAGGTATTTGGTGGAAGGTCATATAGGTATTAACGTCCCCGGCCAGAAATTGATAATCAAAGTCTGGTGAATGAAAGCTCTTACCATGGTTGCGTTGGTCGATCAGGTGTACTTGATACCCCTTTTCAGTATATTGGTTACCTAGTGTTTTCCAATTATCGGACATACCAAGGAACCCATGGAGAATGAGTAGTGGGCGACCGTGTCCTAAAATTTTTGAATGCAGTACTTCCATTAACCTAAACGATGTAAATACATATTGACAACATTTTCGAGTCCTAAATAGAGTGATTCACATATCAGGGCGTGTCCTATGGAGACCTCTAAAAGGTCGGGTATACGATTACTGAAATATTTGATATTGTCAAGACTTAGGTCATGGCCCGCATTGACGCCCAAATCCATTTCCCTTGCTTTGTTCGCTGCGGTGATAAAGGGTTGGATGGCTTCGGACCTTTTCTCAAAATAAAGCTGTGCAAAACTTTCGGTGTAGAGCTCTATCCTATCGGTTCCGGTATATGCCGCTCCCTCTACCATTGCCACATCTGGATCTACAAAAATCGAGGTGCGGATCCCGTTCGATTTAAAAGTTTGGATGGTTTCCTTCAGAAAGGCCTTATGTTTTATCGTATCCCATCCCGAGTTTGAGGTAATGGCATCTTCTGCATCGGGCACCAGGGTTACCTGGGTCGGTTTAACTTCAAGTACCAAATCGATAAATTTAGGTATGGGATTTCCCTCGATATTGAATTCGGTACTTACCACGCCCTTCAAATCGCGTGCATCTTGATAACGGATATGTCGTTCGTCAGGCCTAGGATGAATCGTTATTCCTTGTGCGCCAAAAGCCTCAATATCCTTGGTTGCTTTTATAAGGTCGGGTACATTACCACCCCGTGAGTTCCGTAAGGTGGCCAGTTTATTAATATTGACGCTTAGTTTTGTCATGGTATTTTTACGCTAATTGCCCAAAAATACAAATTAGGCACGCCTTTTGCTCTATATAAATTCGTATTTTGCACAAGATATCAGAACTATGCAGATTCAAAATCAAATCATAAAAACACTACCGGTTTTTGAAGTCAAGGAGACGTTGAAAAAGCCCATGGTATTTTTCGAAGAGACCACGTTCTCCCATGTCGCCGTCGTTGAAGATGGTATTTTCATCGGACTTCTCTCTGAGAATGACCATGATTGTTTTGAGGCAAAAAAGAAAATTGATGGGTTTAGGTATGATTTGGAATCTTTTCATGTAACTCCGGAAACGTCGTGGTTGGACGTGTTGGAAAAATTTGCCCGAAACGAGGCCAACATCCTACCCATTTTGGATGACGCCAATAGGGTCATGGGGTATTATGACCTCAATGATATCGTTTCCGTGTTCATAGGAACCCCTTTTTTTACGGAACCTGGCGGTATTTTGGTGGTTTCAAAGGGTATAAAGGACTATTCCTTTAGCGAGATAGCCCAGATTGTAGAGAGCAATAACAACAAATTACTGGGTGCTTTCATTACCGAAAATTTTAATGATATCGTACAAGTTACCCTTAAAATAAATGCATCTAATTTAAATGAGGTAATACAGACCTTTAGAAGGTACAATTACACGATTTTATTTGGTAATAACGATGATCAGTTTTTAGAAGACTTGAAGCAACGCTCCGATTACCTTAAAAAGTATTTGAATGTTTAGCGGTTCTAAAACAATCCTTTTCTTGGTGTCAAAAATTCTGTTGGTTTAAAATTAAATAGGAACAAATGAAAGTTGCCGTCTATGGTCAATCTTTTCAAGACCATGATATTGTTTGTGTTTACGAGCTTTTGGATGAATTGGAAAAGGTGGGGGCCGAAGTGGTCTTAGAGGAGTCGTTCATGGAATTCATGACCGATAAGGAAAAGGTGTACCCAACCTTTTCAAACTCATATGGTTTAGATGGTTCTTTCGATATGTTCGTAAGTTTCGGGGGTGATGGTACCATGCTAAGGGCAGTTACCTATGTCAAAGATTTGGGGATTCCTATCGTTGGTGTGAATACCGGGCGATTGGGCTTTTTGTCCACTTTCAAAAAAGAAGACGTTCGTAAAGTGGTAACCGAGTTTGTGGTAGGGGCGTACCATATTGAAGAGCGAAGTTTGGTTGAAATATGTTTGGATAATGGTTTTAGTGAGATCGATGATATGAATTTCGCACTCAACGAAATTACCGTAAGCAGAAAAGATACTACTTCCATGATTACGGTTGAAACCTATTTAAACGAAGAATACCTGACCTCTTACTGGGCAGATGGTTTAATCGTGTCTACCCCAACAGGATCTACAGGGTATTCACTGAGTTGTGGCGGGCCTGTCATCGCCCCAACTACAAAGTCATTGGTATTGACACCTATAGCCCCCCACAATCTAAATGCGCGTCCCTTTGTGATTTCAGACGATACCAAAATTCGGTTGAAAGTCTCAGGGCGTGAAGAAAATCACCTGGTTTCCCTTGATTCGCGAATAGCGGTAATACCCAATGAAAAAGAGATTGTCATTCAAAAATCAAGTTTCACGGTGAAAATGATCGTCTATAAATCAGAAAGCTTTCTTAAAACACTACGTAATAAATTGTTATGGGGTCAAGACAAACGCAATTGACTTTTTCTAAACAATAAATCAATCTAAATACTGTTTTACAAAGAGAACATAATATGATGCTGTTTGCCGTATGGCAAATTGTTATCGATTACTACGAACCAGATCTTGTCACCTGATCTTTGACGAGAATCTGTAAGCTAATAGTAAAGATAACAACCCGCACCGTACCGATAGAAACTAATGGAACATAAACAGATGAGAGTATATATTGTAGCCTTTTTGTTCGCAATATATGGTCTGAATGCACAGACTTACGAAATTGGTGTATTTGCCGGAGGAACCAACAATATCGGCGATGTGGGCAGAACAAATTTCATTTTGCCATCGGGGCCTGCCTTTGGTGCTTTGTTCAAATGGAACAAAAGCAAAAGATATGCCTGGCGGGCAAGTATATTCAAGGGCAACTTTACGGCCGATGATTCGAAGAGCAGCATGCCTTCTAGGCAGCAAAGGGGTTACGTCGTTGAAAACTCCGTGTTGGAATACTCTTTGGGCCTTGAATTTAATTTTGTCGAGTATAACCTACACAAGCTCGGGCCGGCATTTACACCTTATTTATATACCGGTGTTACCTATTTCAGATATGATTTTAACTATATTGATGCACAACAAGTTCAGGATATTAACCAAAAAGATGGTAGTTTCGCGATTCCGATGACGGTTGGGGCCAAATATCGTTTAAGTCGTGTGTTGATTTTGGGTGCTGAGATAGGTGCTCGCTATACGTTTACTGATAATCTGGATGCTAGTAATCCTGAAGGTTCCAATTTTGAATCGTTTAGATTTGGTAATATCTTAAGTGATGACTGGTATGTTTTTTCAGGCATCACCTTAACATATACCTTTGGCCGTAAACCGTGCCAAGATTGTTTTGAATGACAAATGAACGACCTAGCAGACATTGATCAAGAAAGAATGCCGCGACATATCGCCATAATTATGGATGGCAACGGTAGGTGGGCCAAACAACGTGGTAAATTAAGGGTTTTTGGTCATCAAAATGGGGTAGACGCGGTTAGAAGAACCGTTGAAAATTGTGCGAAGCACAAGATCGATTACCTAACCCTGTACGCTTTCTCCACTGAAAATTGGAATAGACCGAAATTAGAGATACAGACCTTAATGAAGATTTTGGTCACTTCATTGCGAAAAGAACTCAAGACTTTTACAGAGAACAACATTAAACTGAATGCAATAGGCAATATCAATGCCTTGCCCAGAAAAGCGGCCGAAGAGCTTATGGAGGTCATGCAAAAAACACAAAACAATACCGGTATGACCCTTACCTTGGCCTTGAGCTATGGTTCTAGGGAAGAACTCAGAACGGCAATACAGGCCATAAGTACCAAAGTTAAAAATAATATAATTTCAACTGAAGATATTGACGATACGATTATTAATACCCATCTTTACACGCATGACCTGCCAGATGTAGACCTGCTCATTCGAACTAGTGGAGAGCACAGGATAAGCAATTTTTTACTTTGGCAAATAGCGTATGCCGAATTATATTTTATTGACGTATTTTGGCCCGATTTTAGTGAGCAACATTTGGTAGAGGCAATTATCAATTACCAGAATAGAGAACGACGATTTGGAAAAACTAGCGAACAACTCAGTTAAGAGGTTTAAAACAACTACTTCATACCATTTATTTCTACTTTTATTTTTAACGATTTTCAAAGTGTCCTTCTCACAAGAGACTGCCCTTGAATCTGGTGAAAATTATATTTTGGGTGGTTTAGAGGTTACGGGTCTTCAGAGTTACAATGAACAAACCGTAAAGACCTACACCGGATTAAGGATTGGGCAGTCGATAACCGTTCCGGGTGAGGAAATCAGCGCGGTGATCAAAAAACTTTGGAGTCTAGAACTGTTCACTGATGTAGCGATGTATCAAACCAAGATAGAAGGGGATAAGATTTTTCTTGAATTGAATATTCTTGAGCGGCCCACTTTGACGAATGTTACCGTTTATGGTATTAAAAAGCGCAAGGTTCAGGCTATTTTAAACGATACCGATCTTAAAAAAGGAAAGAAGATTACGGAAAGCCTTATCGCGAATACAAAAGCATATCTCGAAAACAAGTATAGAAAGCAAGGCTATCTGAATGCGAAGGCAACCATAGCAACGGCTAAGGATACCGTTGGTGTCAACAGCGAGAGCATGGTCATCAACGTCAAAAAAGGCGATAAGGTAAAGATTAAGGATATCGTTTTTGAAGGTAACGAGAAGCTATCAAGCAAGAGGCTTAAAAAGGCCTTGAAAAATACAAAGAAGAAAAAATTCTATCGTTTTTGGAAGAAATCAAAATATATTGAAGACGATTATAAAGAGGATCTTTCCAACCTTATAGATGCTTATGCCGAAAGGGGATATCGCGATGCACGTATTCTCTCTGACACCTTTGTCAAGGTAGATGAGAACAATATCAAACTGGCCCTGAAATTAGAAGAGGGTAATAAGTATTATTTTGGCGACATCAATTTCGTAGGTAATTCAGTATATACCGACCAATTACTTAGTCGTGTTTTAGGCATAAAAAAGGGCGATACCTATAATGGGGTATTATTGAAAGAACGTATCGCCGACGATAGTAAACCCGATGCCAATGACATTACGAACCTATATCAAAATAATGGATATCTTTTTTCCAATATCAATCCTGTTGAAATTGCCGCAGCCAATGATACCATTGATTTTGAAATACGGATTATTGAAGGTAAGGAAACGTTCTTAAACCGGGTTGAGGTAGTAGGTAACGACAAAACGAACGATCATGTCATCTTTAGGGAATTAAGGACCAAGCCTGGGCAAAAATACAGCAAGGATAATATCGTTAGGAGTATTCGTGAATTGGGCCAGTTGGGCTTTTTTGACGCAGAACAGATTACACCCGACATTCAAAATCCGGACCCAAACGAAGGTACGGTAGATATAAAGTACAGTTTGGTAGAAGCCGGTTCAAGCCAAATTGAACTTCAAGGCGGCTTTGGAGGGGGCGGATTTATCGGCACCCTGGGGCTCTCATTCAATAATTTTTCGCTACAGAATATATTCAAGGGAGAGGCATATAAACCGGTGCCAATGGGCGATGGTCAAACTTTTGCACTGCGCTTACAGGCCAGTAGGACATTTAGGGTGTACAGCCTAAATTTTTCAGAACCATGGCTGGGAGGTAAAAAACCGGTAAGATTGAACTTATCGTTCTCTAGAACACAACAATTCAGAACGCAGTTTGATAATCAAGGTAGGATAGATGTCGACAGAGATCAGGGGTTCTCGATAACCGGGGTGACCGCCGGTATCGCCAAAAGGGTGCAATGGCCAGATGATTTCTTTACCATTTCACACGCTGTGGGCTATCAATTGTATGATTTTAATAATTTTAATGCCGGTCTGTTCAATTTTGGAAATGGGTCTTCAAACTCCCTTACCTATACCTTGGGAATTTCAAGAAACTCACAAGGTCCGAGTAGAATTTATCCCACGTCAGGTTCTAACTTTGAAATTACTGCAAAATTCACACCACCATTCTCTTTCTTTAATAAAAAAGATTTTAGGGCGATAAGTGATGAGATAGACGAAGTGAGTGAGCGGCTCTTTGAGATTGGGGCAAATCCAACTACGGTTGAAGAACAGCAAGAGTTTCAAACCTTACAAGGAGATCTTGAAAGACTTGAGGAAGAACGGTTTAAATGGCTTGAATATTATAAAGTCAAGTTTAGGGGGGACTGGTATACGACGTTAGTCGATAAATTGGTGCTTAGAACCAACGCCGAGTTTGGTTTTCTAGGTAATTACAACAACGATATCGGAAATGTGCCCTTCGAACGCTTTTTTGTTGGTGGTGATGGCCTTGGTAATTTCACCCTTGATGGTAGGGATATTATTCAGCTACGGGGTTATGACAATAGTTCGCTTACCCCATTCAGTGCCAATCCTATTTCTGGTAACCTAGAGCAAGATGGAGGCGTTATTTATAATAAATTCTCGATGGAATTGAGATATCCCTTGACCCTTAAACCTTCAGCATCCATATATGTGCAAAGTTTTCTAGAGGCCGGTAATGCGTTTAACAATTTTACTGATTTTAATCCGTTTCAGTTAAAGAGATCAGCTGGAGTGGGGCTACGTATTTTTATGCCAGCTTTTGGACTTTTGGGAATTGATTTTGGTTATGGCTTCGACGAAGACCTTAGACCACAATCAATAGGTGCCGGCCCAAGCGGATGGCAAACCCACTTCATAATTGGTCAACAGTTTTAATCAAAATGGAATATTTGTCAATTTTTAAATAACTAACTTATTCATTTTAAGTTTTTTATGTATTTTGGCACGATATTTTCGATGTAATTGACGGATTTAGAAATGAAGACAAAAGGCCTAGTATTAAGCATCGTTTTGCTAGTATGTGTAAATGGTTTTGCCCAAAGAGGGGTAAGAATAGGATATGTTGATATGGAATATATTCTTGAAAATGTAGAAGAGTATCGTGACGCTACGACACAATTGAATACCAAAGCCGAGAAGTGGAAAAAAGAGATCGAGCTTAAATTGAGTACCGTCGAGCAAATGAAGAAAGACTTGATGGCCGAGAAAGTATTATTGACCGATGAGTTGATAGCGGAACGTCAAGAAGAGATCCAAATTTTAGAAACAGAGGTTTTTGATTACCAACAAGACCGATTTGGCCCGCAAGGGGATCTGGTACTTCAAAAGAAACTATTGGTACAGCCAATTCAAGACCAGGTTTTCGTTGAGGTACAAAAGATAGGAAAGAATAAAAAGTATGATTTTATTTTCGATAGATCGGCAGATGTCGTAATGTTGTACTCTGAAAAAAGGCATGATATCAGCGACCTGATTTTAAGGGAGATAGCACGAACTAGAAAGGTGAGTAAATCAAACAAGGATAGAAAACTGGCCAATAAGTTGAAAGACTTTCAAGAGCAGGAAGCTGAAGAGAACAAAGAAATAAGTGAAGCCTTAAAAGAACGGCAAGAGAAGGCAAGTTCAGATAAAGAGGTCAGGGCAAAAGCAGCAGCCGATAGAAAAGCCGAACAGCTTCGTTTGCGTGAAGAAAGAAAAAAGGCTTATGAAGAACGTAGAAAAAAGTTGTTGGAAGAACGGGAGGCCAAAAGAAAAGCCAAACAAGACCAACGAAAAAAGGAAACTGAAACTGTAAAGGATTCAACAAATCAATAATAAAAACTAAACACTAAAATTTAACACTCAAATTAAAAGTTAATTAGAATTATGAAAAATGTTAAGAAGATTGTTGTAGCTATCGCGCTTTTTGCGGCAACCACCGGTTTTGTAAATGCGCAAAGTAAAGTTGCCCATATCAATGTAACGGAGCTTTTACAACAAATGCCAGAGATGATTACAGCACAGGCAGAATTGAAGAAACTACAAGAAACCTATAGGGCCGATTTGCAAGGTTCAATGACCGAATTCCAAAATAAGGCTACGCAATATCAAAATGAATCTACAGCAAAGTCAAGGGAAGAAAATGAGAAGAGAGCTTTAGAACTGCAAGAAATCCAAAAGAATATTGAAGGGGCAGAGCAAGCAGCATTGCAAGAAATGCAGAAAAAACAAGCGGAGCTTTTTGCACCGATCACCGAAAAAGCCAAAGCTGCCATTGAAAAGGTTGCAGCAGCACAAGGCTTTGATTATGTTCTTGATGCTTCACAAGGCGGAGGGCTGATTGTTTCTAAGGGTAAAGATTTATTACCAGAGGTGAAAGTAGAGCTAGGCTTCTAAAGCCTTATTACCGATAAAGTAATTAAAGACCGCCCCGTAACACAGGGCGGTTTTTTATAGTTGAATATGAACGGTCCGATTGGCATTTTTGATTCTGGGGTAGGGGGCACCTCTATTTGGAAAGAAGTACACCAAATGCTGCCCGATGAACGGACCATCTATTTGGCAGACAGTAAAAATGCCCCATACGGGGAAAAGCCAAAAGAAGCGATTCTTCAATTGTGTATAAAAAACACGGAATTCTTACTTGAGCAGGGCAGTAAAATCATCGTTGTGGCCTGCAATACGGCAACTACAAATGCTATTGATTATTTGAGGTCAATCTATAAGGTGCCATTTATAGGTATTGAACCCGCGATTAAACCTGCTGCGCTCCATACCAAAACAAAAAGAATAGGTGTCTTGGCGACAAAAGGGACCTTATCTAGTCAGCTTTTTCATAACACCTCAAAACTACATGCTCAAGGAATCCAGATTGTGGAACAAGAAGGCACTGGTTTGGTAGAGTTGATTGAAGCAGGAAAACTGGAATCTGAAGAAATGGGCGACCTGCTTTATGATTACGTAAAACCCATGTTAAAGGCGGATATCGACTGTTTGGTGTTGGGGTGCACCCATTATCCGTATCTAATTCCCATACTGCGCAGGCTTCTTCCCGAGACGGTGCAGATTATTGATTCAGGCGAAGCTGTAGCGAGACAGACCAAAGCAATACTTCTTAAAAATAAGCTTCAGAATACGGAAACAGGTTTAAAACGTAAGAATCAGTTTTATTCCAATACCGATAGCACCGTTTTAAAATCTTTGCTGGGGGATGGCAGGCACGAGATTGCTTGTTTAGACTTTTAAACTTCCTTACGTTTATAGGTAAGGTAAGAGAAATCAAACTGATGGCGTTCATCTTGCGGGTGGTATTCTTCACTGACCACCTCCCATACCGTCAAATCAATTTTTGGAAAAAAAGTGTCGGCCTCAAATTCTGCATGTATCCTTGTTAATTCTATTTTGGTAGCCAGCGACATAGCTTGTTCGTAAATTTGGCCCCCACCAATAATAAATGCTGCATTGTCATTTTCGGTATAGGCAATGGCATCCTTTAAAGAATGTTTCAATACACAATCAAACTTGGCTTTGTAGTTTTTGTCACGGGTAACTACAATGTGTTCACGATTTGGTAGCGCCTTCGGAAAACTTTCCAAGGTTTTTCGACCCATGATAATTTTGTGCCCAGAAGTCAACTGTTTGAATCGTTTAAAGTCATCTGGTAAATGCCAGGGCAGATCATTATCGATACCCAAAGCATTATTTTCACCCGCGGCTGCTATAATGATAAGTTCGGTCACTCCACTTTTTTTTTATTGATTTTTGAAATAGGAAAATCGGTCGCTATCTCTTTTTGTATTTCTGCAATTCGTTGTTTTTGTTTGGCGACCAATTTTTCACGTTGCTTTCTTTCCCACTCCTTCCCCATAAATTGATGCGTGACAAAAACATTGAAAACATGGATTACAAAAAAGAAGGCCCAAGCCGTTATTGCCCAAATAAACCAGTCATATTGTTCTTGGAATTTCAAGATTTTATTAATGAGCACCAAAAAAACACTGCCTATCAAGAAAATCACAAAGTGTGAAAACAATCGCTTTTTCTGTCGCACGCGCTGTTGTGCATTTTCAAGAAGCTCATGTTGTTCTATGTCGACATCACTTTTTGTTTTACGCTTAAAGAACATTTGTAGTTATCTTTAACAACAAAGATAAGAGATTGCCAAGAACACCTTAAGATGCAAAACGAAAGAAAAAGATTTCCTTTGACCAGCCAATGTGTTTATGCCAATACGGCCGCTACGGGGCTTCTGTCAGAAGATTTGTTGGAGTGGCGTCAAGAACATGACTTGGATTATTTGATAGGCGGCAGTACGATGAAGATGAAGTCGAATAAAATGCATTCCAAGACTAGAACCGTTATTGGTGGCTTTTTTAACTGTCCGGTGGATAATGTGGCCTTAGTACCCAATTTTACCATTGGTTTAAATCTACTTTTAGAAGGTTTGGATAAAAAGGAAAAGGTTTTGGTGTTAGATGGTGATTACCCTTCACTTACCTGGCCTTTTGAAAGTAGGGGTTTTGAAACCTCGGTCGTTGAAATAACCTCGAACCTTGAAGAACGTATTTATGAGGCTATTAAGGCAAATAATAGTACCGTTTTGGCTTTGAGTATCGTACAATGGCTTGATGGAATGAGAATTGATTTATCCTTTTTAAAGCAATTAAAAGCTGAGTTCCCAGAATTATTGATCATTGCGGACGGAACACAATACCTGGGCACTACCAACTTCGATTTTTCGAATTCGGCATTGGACATTATTGGCGCAAGCGGTTATAAGTGGTTATTGGCCGGCTATGGCAATGGACTGCTTTTGACAAAAGAACATGCACAACAACGTTTTAAGTTATTGGCCAAGGGATACGGTTCTGGGCGAAACACCATTGAATACGAACAGCAACGAACATTTTGTAAGCACTTAGAACCCGGGCACCTCGATTCTTTGAGTTTCGGAAGCCTTCGGTTTTCCCTTGAATATTTGCTGGGTTTAGGGATGGGCACTATGGAGGCCAAACTTGACGAATTGTCAGAAAGGGCGAAAATAGGTTTCGCTGAACTAGGGCTTTTAACGGATAAGGTGGTATCAAGAAAACAACACAGTACCATCTTCAATATCGTGGCAAATGATGCCGTTTATAACCTTCTTTTGAAAAATAATGTCGTCTGCTCGCAACGAGGCGACGGAATTCGCCTTAGTTTTCACTTTTACAACACGTTAGAAGAAATCGATGCTATCATAAAAATTCTTAAAAAAAAGAATTAATTTAAAGTTTGCCAGAAATTACGACTAATTTTTTAGCAAAGTGCATACTTTATCATCGGTATTTTATCAAAATGATAAATCGTACATAACCTATTGACTGCTAATGCATTTATATATTGCTTTGCTGAGAATTTTAACGTGAAAATTAATTTACCATGGCAATAAAAAAACAATACCTAAAAAGCAAGCCGGTTTGTAAAGTTACCTTTACCGTACCAGCAGAAGAAGCAAAAAAAGTAGCTGTCGTTGGAGATTTCAATAACTGGAACCCAAAAGGTAGTACCCTTAAAAAGTTAAAGAACGGAACCTTCAAAGGCACCATCGAGCTTCCAAAAGAGAATGTTTATGAGTTCCGATACTTGGTTGACAACGACTACGTGAACGAAACAGAAGCTGATCGTTATCAGTGGAATGATTATGCCGGTGCTGAGAACGCCGTTCTTGAGGTATAATGACAAACAATGACCATTGGGGAATTTCTATTCCTCAATGGTTACCCCTTTCCAAAAGGCAACCTTTCCTTTAATGCTGCGTGCCAACTCACTTGTCTCAGGATAAAACCACGCTGCGTCCTTATTTTCTTTTCCATCTACCGCTAAAGTGTAATAAGAAGCAACTCCTTTCCATGGGCACGTACTATGCGTATCGCTCGTTTTGAAATATTCTTTTTTAATACTCTCTTCAGGAAAATAATGGTTATTTTCAATAACAACGGTTTCATTGCTCTCCGCTATCACGGTATTGTTCCAAATGGCTTTCATCTTATTCTTTTTTAAATATGTAATTCTTATAATAGGTCTGGTCATCACTGAATTGTGCATGTATTTTTAAGCCAGCTTCCTTGGCCAACCAGCCCACGACCTTATCGTCATATTTTTGCGAAATTTCGGTATGAATGGTTTCCCAGGCATCCAATGTAATGTTAAGTTCCAGCTTTTTTATGTAAACCTCTTGCGCTTGTTTGGCGACCAAGTAACTTTTTGCGGTGCCACTTTCGGGATCGTACACTTCCCAGTGAAGATAGTTGTCCAAATCAAAATTACCGTCAAGTTCTTTATTGATCCTGGTCAAGATATTCTTGTTGAACGCTTCGGTAATGCCGCTATCGTCATTGTATGCATTCAATACGGTCTGGGGATTTTTCTTTTGATCGAAACCCATAAAGATCAAGTCGTCTTCATGAATTACAGCTCTTAATTGCCTCAGGAAATCAATAGCTTGCGGATGCAATAAATTACCGATGTTCGAGCCCAAAAATAGAATGACCTTTTTTTTGGAATGCTCTCCGGCAATATCTTTTAAGGTGTCAAAATAGGTGCCCTGTATGGTGTTCACGACAACCTTGGGCAGTTCATGCTGTATAGATCTTTGCAGTTGGTCTAAGGCATTTTGGCTAATGTCTATGGGCCGATAATCAAATTCGATTTGGTTCTCGGTAAAATGTTTTAGTAAAATTTTGGTTTTTTTGCCATCACCTGCCCCTAATTCAAATAGACTAAAAGGCGCGTTATCTTCTGAAAAAGCTTTTGTAATCGCCGATTTGTGTTTTTGTAAAATAGCAAACTCGCAATCGGTCAAATAGTATTCCGGCATGGCCATGATGTCTTGAAAAAGGCTGTCCCCAATCGCATCATAAAAATATTTGGAGGATAAATATTTGGGAAAGGCCGTGAGACCTTCATATACCTCTTGCTCAAATGAGGTTTTTTTGGTAATCGTTTTTTCTTGCATGAATGATATGTAGTGATTATTTGGCCAACCGCAATCCGGTGAACTGCCATCTTAGATCGGGTTGAAAAAAGTTTCTATAGGTAGGTCGTGTATGCTTGGTAGGTGTTGCCACAGAACCGCCACGAAGCACTTTTTGATTTACCATGAATTTACCGTTGTATTCGCCCAGGGCACCATCGGCTTTTCGATAATTAGGATAGGGGAGATAGGCACTTTCCGTCCATTCCCAACGTTTTCCCCATTTAAAGTGTACTTGCGCGACCTCCCATTCAAATTCAGTGGGTAGCCGGTAACCTTTCCATTGTGAGAAGGCAAAAGCCTCGAAATAAGAAATATGGGTAACGGGTGCATCCAAATTGATTTTTTGGAGACCTGATAAGGTATAATGATGCCATTCATTGGCAATCGAATGCCAATACATGGGTTGGGTGATATTATTTTGATTGATCCAATCCCATCCTTCCGCATGCCACAGATCATGTTTTTGGTAACCTTTTGCCTGAATAAATGCTATGAATTCACCATTGGTGACCAACTTGTTCGATATTTCAAAATCATGAAGGTAAACCCTGTGGCGACCTAGTTCATTGTCATAGCAGAATTCTTGTGTACTGTGGCCAATGTCATAAATTCCTTCCCTAACACTCACCCATTCTTGTTGGTGATCTTCCACGACATGTTCTTCAAAGGTTTCAGCGTACATGGGCAACAAAGGATTATTGCCCAGTATGTATTTAATATCCGTCACTAAAAGCTCTTGATGCTGCTTTTCGTGATGGATACCGATTTCCAATAAATCAAAAAGTGCTTTTGACTGATGCCCCTCGAATAGTCTTGAAATGTTTTTGGTGACATAGTCTCGGTATTCATACACTTTTTCGACAGAAGGTCGACTCATGTTGCCCCGGTCAGAACGAACGACACGCTTGCCAACGGTTTCGTAATAACTATTGAAGACAAACGAAAAATCAGCATCGTAAATGGAATAGTCCTTTGCGTGTGGCTTTAAGATAAACTCCTCAAAAAACCAAGTGGTATGCCCTAAATGCCACTTTGGGGGGCTCACATCGACCACGGGTTGTACTACATAATCTTCAATTTCAAGGGGTTCGCAAATCTGCTCTGATTTTTTTCGGGTCTCTATAAAGAAATCCAAGAGCGAATCTGTAAGGGTCATAAAAGCGATTTTACCTTAAAGATAGTGAAATACCACTTTTGAAATGATTTTATGGCATTTTCTTAAGCTATGTTGTAAACCGGAAGACTGAAACTAAAAGTGGTTCCTTCATCTGGTATGCTGAATACACGTATCTTAGAATTATGCAGTTCGATTATTTTTTTGACGATGGCCAGGCCTAGACCTGCCCCTTCTTTTTGTTTCCCCGTTTTTGTTCTGCGGTAACGCTCAAAGATCAAAGCTTGGTTTTCTTGTAAAATACCGGGGCCCGAATCTTTTATGGCAATTTCAACATTGGTTTGGTCGGGTCTTATTTCAACGGTGACCTCCCCATTTTCAGGGGTGAATTTTAGGGCGTTGTCCATTAAGTTTTGTATCGCCCTTTCTACCAATGAAATGTCAGCAAATACCAAGGGAATCCCTTCGTCCATTTCCAGTTTTAAGTCGATGTTTTTTTGATGCGCCAATACCTGATAGTTTCGATGTACGTCGTTGGCCAATTCACTGATGAGAAAAGGTTCGGGTTTGGGTTCGATTTGATTGGCTTCCAACTTCGAATATTCAAATAATTGTGTGATCAATTTGGAAAGACGTTCACCGCTTGAATTGATGATTTTCAAATAATCGGATCGCTCTTCTTGGGTCAGTTCAGCGTCTTTCATTTGAAGGGTCTCGATATATCCTTGAATAATTGCCAGAGGTGTTCGAAGATCATGCGATATATTTGCGATCAACTCACGTCGCAGGGCCTCTAACGACTTTATTTGTTCCATATCGTTCAAAATGGTCTCCGCCATGGAGTTGTAGGTTGTAGTTACGCCTGCCAAATCACTTTTTTCGGCATTTTGAATGCGATAGCGCAAGTCACCCTGTTGAAAACGCTTCGCGGCGTACACCAGTTCCCGCAAATTCTTGGTTAGGTACCACACCGATAGTGCACCTAAAATTGCCGCAAATAATAGTGTTACCAATAAGGTGCCAAAACCTAGCTTTAAAACATAACTCCCGAACAAAAGTTCCCTTGTGTTCAGGTATTCTTCGCCTGCAAGAATAATATAGATATAGCCTTCATTACCCCCTTTATTGAATTTTGCCGCAGAGAACACTTGCTTGTTCTCGGTATTCTTTGGATCATCACCTAAAATGTAGCCTTTTCCGTTTAAAGCGATAAATTCATTGATGGGTTTGAGGGAAACCTTTTTTTGATTGGTCTGCGGGGCATCATGATCAAGAACCACTGAATATTGCACATAACCTTCCATATCCAACAAGTATACCTCTATGGCCCTGTTAACCGCCATCATATCGTGCATGATATCACCAAATAGGGCTTTGTTTACCGTGCCAGCACTGTCTATGGGGCTCTGATCAACAAACTTTTCTTCAATCAGGTCTTTTGCCAAATTTGAATGCAACCGTTGTGTCGTCTCGTAAAAATAGTTGTTCGATAAATAGATGGTGGCAATGGTATACCCAAGCCCGGCCAATATCAAAATCGCCACAAATGACGATACCAATTTTTTGATCAATGTATTCGATAGTATAGCGGTACTCATAACTCTTCATTGAATTTATACCCCACGCCCCAAGTAGTCAAAATAAATGTAGGGTTGCCCATATCAGGTTCTATTTTTGAGCGAAGTCGATTGATGTGCGAATTCACGGTATGCTCATAACCTTTAAAATCATACCCCCAGATTAAATTCAATAGCTTGGTACGATCATAACTTTTTCCGGCATTGGAAGAAAGTAATACCAATAACTCGAATTCTTTTGGGGATAGCTCTACTTTTTGTCCACTTAGCATCACCTTTCGCATTTCGATATCTATGGATAGATTTTCGAACTGAAGTATTTTATGGCTCGCGATATTGGTTCCTGATTTTTCGGTCATCTTTTGCCTTCTGAAAATGGCCTTGACCCGGGCAATGAATTCGCGTACGCTAAAAGGTTTGGTAAGGTAATCGTCTGCACCTACCTCTAGTCCGAGCACTTTATCGATTTCTTCAGACTTTGCGGTCAACATGATGATAGGTGATTTTATGTTATTGGCCCGAATTTTTTGACAAACCTCAATACCATCCATTTCAGGTAACATAATATCAAGTATGATCAAATCGGGTCTCAATTCAATGGCCTTTTGTAATCCATTAACACCACTTGTGGCAGAACTGACATCACAGTGTAAATCCTTTAGATGTATCTCCAACAAGTGGATGATCTCAAGGTCATCTTCAATGATCAATACGTTTTTCATCAGCAACGAAATAAAAGGTAAACTATCACGAAAAGTTCACAGTAGGGCTTAAACGATACCCGTATCGCAGCCATAAAGTAACCTAAAGTGTCTAATTCTGATATCAAAAAATAAGAATATTATATAAATATCTGATAATCAATTGGTAATAAAAGTTGAATTTTCTGTGATACTTCTGTTACAGCTTCACGGTTTCTTTAGCTAAAATTTAAAACACTAGAAACAATGCACAACTTTAAAACGATTTTACTACTATTTACCTTCACGGCCCTTATGTTGGGTTGCGAAGACGACGATGATGCCGACAACACCCCTTTGGTGTTGAATGCAGGAACCTTATCTGGTGGACCTTTTACTTTTGCGGTTGATGGGCAACCTGATATGGTCAGCGGTGTTGCCTTGGATGCCTCCAATTTGACAGGAAGCATTCAAAATTTTGTCATTACGGATGATGAAAGAAACATTTTAGGCCTGCCACCTACCTTAGAAGCGGTAGAAGGTGTTGATTTTGATGAGGCCGGTACAGGCGCATGCTACATTTATCATATTACCTATGAAATGGGGTTGACCGGTTTGGAGGCTGGTGCAAATTTAGATGGCCTATCGGGTGAATTTGCCCTTTCTAATTTTTTGGTCGTCAATAGAAATGCACTCAATGCAGGAATGTTGGTGGGAGGACCTTTTGAATTTTTGGTGGATGGAATGCCAGACATGGTCAATGGGATTAATTTAAATGATGCTGAGTTGAACGGTGAAGTCCAGTCTTATGTGATAACGGATGATGAACGAAATATCTTGGGGCTTCCACCTACTTTAGAAGCAGTGGAAGGTGTTGATTTTGATGGTGCCGGGGTTGGATCGTGCTATATCTACCATATTACCTATTCTGGAAGTTTGACCGGATTTGAAATGGGCGAAAACCTGGATAATCTGTCCGGCAATTTTAGTCTGTCAAACTTTATCGTAGTAGAGCGGAATGGATTGAATGGAGGTGTGCTTTCGGGTGGCCCCTATGAATTTACCGTCGATGGTATGCCTGATATGGCAACGGGGTTAGAACTGGATGCCTCTGAAGTAACGGGTTCTAACCAAGGTTTTGTGATAACCGATGCCGATTTGAACATTTTAGGATTGCCCCCAACGATAGAAGCTGCACGAGGGGTAGATTTTGATGAAGCGGGAGTCGGCGTGTGCTTAATTTGGCACATCACCTACGAAGATGGCATTGTAGGTTTGGAAGCTGGCGGCAATGCCGGAAATCTAGAAGGTTTCTTTGCCCTTTCAAACTCGATTACGGTTACCAGAAATGGATTAAATGGTGGCGTACTTTCGGGTGGGCCCTATGAATTTACCGTCGATGGCATGCCCGACATGGCAACAGGGTTAGAGCTAGATGCCACTGATGTAACGGGTTCTAACCAAGGTTTTGTGATAACCGATGCCGATTTGAATATTTTAGGGCTGCCCCCAACCATAGAAGCGGCACGAGGGGTAGATTTTGATGCCGCCGGAGCGGGGGTATGTCTAATTTGGCATATTACCTATGAAGATGGTTTGACCGGATTGATGGCTGGTGAAAACGTTGCTGATCTGGAAGGTTTTTACGGACTGTCAAATTCCATAACCGTAACCAGAAACCCGTTGGATGCCGGTATGCTTTCAGGTGGCCCTTTCACCTTTACGGTCGACGGCACCCCCGATATGGTTAGTGGTATTACACTTGACGCCACCAACCTAAACGGTTCTAACCAAACTTTTGTCATTACCGATGATGCGGGTAATATCTTAGGATTGCCACCCACCATGGCTGCCGTGATGGGCGTTGATTTTGATGCTGCAGGTGTAGGGGTGTGTTACATATGGCACCTAACCTATGAAGATGGTCTAATGGGACTGGCTATGGGGCAAAATGCAAATGACTTAGACGGATTTTTTGACCTTTCTAATTTTATAACGGTCACAAGAGAATGAGTTTTTGAAAAAGAAAATTCAGTATTTGATTAATTGTTTGAGGCCCGGACGTGCGTTCGGGCTTTTTTATTGACTGTTTTTGATAAGCAATACTTTTCCAGTGAACCAATCAGATAGGTTTGGCAGACTGGACTAAGGCTTTTTATTTATCGGGCCTTTAGTGTACACTTATATAATTTCTTTATACCAGGCACGAAAACTCATTTTCTTAAAAAAGTAATGTTTTTTATACCTCCGTTTGAAACAGAAAATTCGGTGACTTTACCCAAATTATTTCGTTTAAACCGTATGTTTGAAAAGTTTCGATTGGTGGAACTGAAATAGGCTTTATTAATTTGGGTAATCTTTATATCGTCTAATTGCTGGTGCGTTAGGTATAGCTCATTGTCTTTTTCTATCAGGTCATATTGTGTTTTTAGTTCATCACTATAATAGTTTCCCAAATATTCTGAAGGATTGATCTTAGCAACTTTAATAAGCCATAACCACATGATGTCCGGAATTCTAAATTCAAGGATAGGCTCTTCATACTCATTTTCCTTAAAATTTACTGAGATATCATAAGGGGTTTCCATTATTTTAAAATTCTTTTTCCCAATAGGATGCAGCTTCATGTCTTCCGGTAAAATACCTCCTTTACAATATAGCGTATCATTTTGCATACTTACGTTCCAGTACTGTTTTTCTTCCCGATCAAAATAAGTGCCTTCAAATTTTTTCATTTCGGCATTAGCAAGGTTTATGAAGGTGTCTTTGTCATACTGGAATGCCACATTTTTTGTGGGGTTGTTTTCATTTTTAGGATAGTTATCCTGTAGGTAGTGCGCTATAAGCTTGACGGTTTCGTCATAGGCATTGATGTATGACGCGTTTGCAAAAAGTATGAATTGATACCCGAGATCGGGAAACCTAGCGAAATAGCTGCGATACCCCGCATCAGACCCAGAGTGATATATCATTTTAAAACCCTTATGGTCTCTCACAAACTGACCTTTTGCATAACTCGAGACCGATCCATCATTCTTTTGCCCCCTTTGGTTCATGGACTGCAAAATACGTTCATTGCCAATAGTCCTGTTCTGGAAATTGATTGCCCATTTGGTCATGTCTTCAACGGTAGTAAACAAACTTGTGGGGCCTACGGTTGCAAAGTTCAAATGACTCTTTTTAAGTTTCCCATTGACTTTTTTATAAGAATACGCCCTGTTGCCTACCAATTCTTCATGATCATCATAGAAAAAGCTATCGCTCATTTGCAGCGGTTCAAATATGGTTTGTTTGGCATAATCAGCAAATGACGTTTTAGTAAGTCTTTCCACGATAATGGCCAGTAATGTAAATCCCGAATTAGAGTACATAAAACTATCCCCGGGGGAAAAATTTAGTTCTTTTTGATTTTTTATCAATTTAAAAACTTGTTCGGTCTTAATAACATCGTCCAATCGCCAACCTGCCAGTTCCAATAATCGCCATTGATCCCGTATTCCGCTTGAGTGCGTTAACAAGTGATTGATGGTAATGGTTTTACCGTAGTCAGGTAACTCAGGAATATATTTTCTTACATCATCATTAATGGATAATAAGCCTTCCTCTTCGAGCCTTAGGATCATAAAGGCAGTAAATTGTTTCGATAATGAGGCTACGTGAAATTTGGTTTTCGTGGTGATCGGAATCCCATATTCCAGATTTGCCATCCCAAACCCTTTTTGGTATATGGCCTTACCATCCTTGATTACCGAAACTGCAATACCGGGAGTATCGGTGTTATTGAACTTTTCGAAAAGGGCATCTATGTCATTATTTTGTTGGGTATGGGCGACGTTCAGGGATACTAGAAAAAATAATGATACTACTTTAATCGCATTGCCGAGGTTTGTAAGAAAAAAAAATCTCGTGTCTTATTCTGGAGTAAATGATTTTCATGATAATTTTTTCGTTTTTAACGCTACGTATATCATGAAGACAAGAAATAATTGAAAAGGTTACATCGGTATATTGATTTGTGTTGAATTGTAGCTTTCAACACGTAAAAATGGTTATAAGACTTAGGTTTGACCTATATCATTTTATTTTCAGGAAAAAGCAAAAAACTGGCATTGATAGCCGTGTCGAACAAACTTCAAAAATAAGCATTTGCCATTGCAAAATCAGGGATGCCCTATGATGAAAATTATGTGTCGAGATTACCTTGAAAAACCTTGCTTTTTAACTCAGTTCTTTGTTTTAACTAGTTGATTTTCTGAAATAAACAACTAGAAGAACAATTAACTCAATTAATTAGCCCTATTAAGGATTCAATATGAGTTGCAACTGTATTACTAAATATTGCTCCATAATTGCTTAATACAATAATATAGTGATCCGATTCTGGATAATAATAACAATGACTTCCAACGCCAGGGTATGTGCCTCCATGCCCAATAGATACTGTTTTTCCTTTTTTAATAATATAAAAACCATAGCCATAATGCATGCTTAGATTATCTGTCTCAAATCTTTTTGCTTGCTTTTGATACAGTAATTCTTGGGTATCTTTGTTTACAACACTATGCTCATTGATTGCTTTTAGGTAAGTATACAGATCCCTAGTCGTAGAGTAGATTCCTCCGAATGGACTTAAGTAATAATCTTTAGTTGGAGCTTTATATCTTGTGCCATCAATTAACTTACCATTAGTATCATTATAAGAATAACCAGTGGCTACATTATTGTGGATAGAAACTTTGTTTATATCCACAAAAGAATTATTCATATGAAGAGGTATGAAAATGTTTTTCTCAACATATTCCGCATAAGACATTTTACTAGTTCTCTCAATAATAACACCTAACAAAGCAAAGTTTTCATTGGAATAATCAAATTTGTTCAACACTTTAAAGTTCTTTCTTCTTCCCTCATTTAATGAGTCAATATGTTTTATTTGGGCATTTAGAAAATCATCCATGCTTTTTGCCATATCATTATCCATATTGAATGGCCTGTAATCATCCAATTCTATGCCCGAAGTGTGTGTTAATAAATGATGAATGGTTACTTGATTGGCGATATCTTTTGGGTATTCAGGAATGAACTTACTAATCGGATCTGTGTAATCTAATTTTCCTTGTTCTGCTAGTTGCGCAATAGCTATACTTGTAAATGTTTTTGTGGTTGAAGCAATATTAAAAGTGGTATTGGCATCAATTCTGTTACCTCTTTGTTTATCCCTTTGACCATAAGTTTTTTCAAATAAAATGGAGTCTCCTTTCGCCACCAAGACCGAGCCAGAAAAGTAATCTGTCTTAACTAAGTCCTCCAAGTACTTTTCCAAATAAGGCACTAACCCTTCTGATGTAACCAAGTTGCTAATAGATGAAATGTTACCTGAAGGTAATAGGCCCCTTCCTACTGATTTACTGATAACCTTGGTATTATCTTCATTCATTCTGAGCATGATCATTACCCAACTTTTGGTGTGCTTTCCCTTAAAAAAAATACCTTGGTTATTTTCATTACTATATTCTTTGGCAATACAAAAAGGTTCTATTTCTCCATATTCTAAAAATATGCCTCTCCAATAAAGGGCAGCTTCTTTGTCGATTTTCGCATAGAATTTCTCAGTAAATGATTCTAGTTTTTGTAAGTTATTTGAGTTGTAAGCAGTCACAAATTCCTTGAAAATGGGGGTTATTTTATTTTTTGGCCATTCAAATGCTGAATTGTCTTGAGCTGTTAAGGTTAAGAACGATAAACTAAATAGCAGGAAGGGTTTTAGGCTCCTAAATTTCATTTTATAAGGTTTTATATTCGAAAAGAAGGACGAGAATAAATAATCAATGTTGCAAGTGGCTAGAACGGTCTCGGCTCGTACGGGTAGTTGTGTGGGTTGGCATAGACTTTTGCAAGTACATACCAAATTGAAAATTTCGCTGCAATTTCCAAAGTAGGCGAGAACAGGCGTTTGCCATTGCAAAATCAGGGCTGCCCTATGATGAAAATCATATATCGAGATAAAGTTAAAACCCCTTGTTTTTTAACTCGGTTCTTTGTTAGCAATTGTTTATTTTGTTCCAGAACATTTGGAATCATAATACTTTACTATTTCCAATAGTCTATTTTGGACAGAATTTTTTTTCAATTCCGGATTATTAGCAACGTACATTTTAAAGGCCTCTCTATCAATTAATTCAACTAGTTTGATGCAATCACTAAAGTATTGTTTTAAGAGTTTTTTAGAACTGGGCCCCATAAACTTGTTTGGAAAGATTCTATAAATGTAATCTTCATTTTTTTGAACATAATACACATTTTCTTGATATGTATTCATCGGTCCAGCTACTGTAGAACTATGTAGGTATAGTTTCACCTTGCCATCGTACAAGAGGTTTACATCTAGTATTACATTTTGGTTTTCTTCGGGAATTTTAAAATAATAAACGAACGCTTTATTCCCAGAGCCATACTCTATACTGGAAATATCTGTGAAATCGTATTCTATCGATTTTTTGTCTTTTTTATTGGTCTTATAAATAACCTTATCAGTAACTCTTATATTTGGTGCTGTTATGCCAGGTCCATAATTAAAAAAACCAACCTTCTTGGTACCATCCTTAAAATGGATAGTTCCTTGTCCTTTTTGAGCGGACGAATATAAAGTCATTAGACAAGTTAGAGATAGAATAAAATATTTCGTTTGTAAAAGCATTTTGTTTGTTTAAATAATTGCCAACGGTCTTGTGTATTATTAGTTGTGGACTTTTCCAACGGAAAATGTCCTTCTGTGCTGAAGATAGTTAATTACAAGGATTTCTATTTTGGATATTCCGACTGCAATTGATTATACACCGTGTTGCCTGTAGTTTTTTTATTCCTCTAGGCTGTTTTTCAAGTCCATTCTTTCATGAAGGATTCTGGTGATTTCGATTAAATCTTTTTCTGATGTCCGAAAGAAAATTATGTGTTTGTTTTCTTTAAACCCGAACAGGGTTGGAGTGACTCCCTCGTAATTTTTTCCGAGTTTCGGGTTGTCTGCAATCCATTTACAGGATTCTATCAGTTCCCGATAGTATTTGTCGGCTTGTTTCTCAGACCATTTCCCTGCAGTGTATTCCCAAATTCCATTTAAATCGGCAACGGCTTTGTTGGTCAATTTGAATTTAGCCATTGGCTTTTCTCTTGGCTTTCAATTCTTTCAGATTTTTTTCCCAATCGAAGTCGTTCGCAAGTCCGCTGTCGATTCCCTCATGAATCGCTTTCCGTAGGGCAATCACCTTACTTTCCTCATTCTCCAGTAGTCTAAGTCCTGCACGAATAACCTCACTAACGTTTTTATAACGTCCTTCGGAAATTTGTTTGTGAACGAATTGGTCAAAGTAATGACCCAATGATATAGATGTATTTTTACCCATTTCATCTAGATTTTAAATAAAAGTACCAATTTTTGGTAATATTTCAAATTTACAGGCAATGCTCTCGTATAACCCCGTCAGTTACGGGTTAATATGCGTTAATTTTTGGTGTTTGATTTATAAATTTCATTTTAGCGATTAAACCGCTATTATTTTTATACAATATTAGGCACTGGCTATTTATTCGCTGTTAATTCCTTTCCGCTAAAAGTTCCGTATGGTTTTCCCGAAAACTCTCCTGTTTTATAAAAATCGACAAGTACTTTGATTGTCAAATCAATATCTTTTTCGTTTTCGATAACAATTTTTCCGTTATTCTTTTTAAGTTTTCCACCATATCGCTTTGCGATTTTTATCATTTTATTCAATGACTTTTCGGTAAGGTTTTGATAGTTATTTATTTTTTTCAATCGAACTAATTTTTTATGAACCGCTGGCGTTTCTTGGATTTGCTTTTTCAGCAAATCCATTCCGTCAAACATATCAGTCGCAATTAACTCATCTGCAATTGTTTCTGCGTGTTCTTTAAATTCCTCTGTAAGTCCTGTGATTTGTTCGAACTGTGTTTTTTGAAAAATATAAAATATGTTCTCAAAATAAATACAGTCTATCCTTTCATCAAGATTTATGGTTTCTCCTTTAAGAATCTCAAGTTTATTGCTTTCCGTGTTAAATTTTGTTCTAAATGAGCCAAATAGTTTTTTCTTATTATTAGTTTCTTCATCGACTGCTACTTTACCTTTTAATATTTTTCGAAAGGTATAAATCCAGTCTTGGTTTTTATCGAAAAAGCCTACGCTATATGCCCACAATTCCTCTGAATTCACGATTTCGGTTAGATTATTTACTTTAGGAATTTTTGACTTGTTTTTTAGCTTGTTCTGCACAACATCAAGAAATGACATCGCTTTGTTTGAAGCATCGTACGTAAAGATTTGTTTTGTATCGTCAGTTATAGCTTCATATTCGGTAACGTCTAACTGCTTTTTTGAAACGTACTCTAACTGTTTTATTGATATTTCATGCAAGTGTTTGGCTATTTCTTTATCAATATCTACTTGGTAAATTTCAAAATCATATTTATCTAAAATTTTTGCTCGTTTTTTAATGTTCGGTTTTAATACTCTTGTAATGAAATACAGGTGAAGATTATTTTTTCCGATATTCTCAAATTTTTCTAAAAATTGTTCTATCATTAATTAAGTTTTTTTGAATAGTACATCTTGTTACCAATAGAGTATAATTTGACAAAATCATCTTCTTGTAACTCATTATTTTTTGATATTAGTATTCCGTTTTTATTCTTTTCAGCTTCTTCAAATTCGAATTCAAAAATTGAATATTTTAAGTTTAGTACTGGATTAATTAGCAATAATGAAGAGTTTATGTACACTCTGTATATTATGTAAATTATAAAGCAAATTGATATTAGTTCAAGCCAGTTGTCAAAATTTTGAAATGCAAATGGGATGATATAAGTTGCTATATATCCAATTGACTCGCTATTTTTATTCTTAATGTCGGTAATTTTAACAGGGAATCCATTATCTGACGCTTCGTGGATATTTTTCAATGTTTTCATTGCACCATAATAGCCGTATATACTAACCACCGTAAGAATGATAGAAAGTCCAAATTTTTCCAACAATAAATTCAAAGATGAAGCACTAAATCCTCCCCAATTCAAGAAATTATAATTAGTGTAAATCTGTTTAAATATTATTAAAATAAAAAGTGGCAAATAGGAAGTAACGAACAAGGCAAACTGTGCTTTTCGTTCTAAATTATTTGCTACCCTTTTATTCATAGAATTCTGTTTGTCAGCTTGTGCCTAACGGTCTTGTGTATGATTAGTTGCGGACTTTTCCAACGGAAAATGTCCGCTTGTACCGAAGATAGTTAATTGCAAGGATTTCCTTTTTTGGAAAATCCGCCCGCAATTAATTATACACCGTGTTGGCAACTGGCTTTATAGTTTACATATTCGAAACAAGTCCGACTTGCCGCTAAATTGATTTTCCAGTAGCTCAATATTTAGTCCTTTTAATTTCCTTTTTTCTTTTCTCCCTAAATGCGGCGGTTGATATCCGCATTCTAAATAATATTCCTTGTTTAATTCAAATTGAAGGTTTTCAAAAAAATCCGCGTTCCATTTAATAATCTGTGTTGAATTTTTATCAATCTTAGTGTATTCTTCCTCTCCAATATCTAAAATGTTTGAGTGCCTTGTAGATTTTCTTGGAACCATTTTTCCATCCAGGGAATACACACCTCGATAAAAAGTTAAAAAATAGGTTTGTATCCATACGTCTGAATCAGTCGGGTTTTCTATAATAAAACTCACATAGTTTTTAGAAGATGCATTAACGCAGCTATCAATCTCTATGGACATCTTTAAACTTTGAGAAAGGCATAAATTTGTGTAGAGTAAAATAATTATAACAGTGATATTTTTTTTCATTTTCAGCTTGTTGCCAACTTGTTTATATAGATGTAAAATACATCTATATATACCTAAAATAGGAATAAAACCGATGAAAAGGACTACTTTATACCGCTACAACCCCTTTGATATGGGGATGCGGATTATAATCGACCAAGGTAAAATCGTCAAAGGTAAAATCAAAGATGCTTTTCACTTCAGGGTTCAGTACCATCTTGGGTAAAGGCCTTGGTTCCCGTGATAATTGCAGCGCTACCTGCTCCATATGGTTGTTATAGATATGGGCATCGCCAAAGGTGTGGATAAAATCACCAGGGTCATACCCACAGACCTGTGCCATCATTAAAGTAAACAGGGCATATGAGGCAATGTTAAAAGGTACGCCTAAAAAGATATCCGCGCTTCTTTGATAAAGCTGTAAAGATAAGCGTGGTCGGGCATTAACTCCCCCTTGGGGGGTCGGGGGACTTACATAAAACTGAAAAAAGGCATGACAAGGGGGTAGTGCCGCTTTGCCATTGGCCACATTTTCTGCAAAGGAGGCCGAAGTGTCGGGTAAGACACTGGGGTTCCAAGCAGAGACCAACATCCTTCTGCTATTGGGGTTGGTCTTTAGCGTATGGATGACCTCTTTGATCTGGTCAATTTCCTCACTGTTCCAATTACGCCACTGGTGGCCGTAAACCGGGCCTAAATCCCCATTTTCATCAGCCCATTCATTCCAGATACGAACCCCATTTTCTTGAAGGTAGCCCACATTGGTATCCCCGTTTAAAAACCAAAGTAGCTCGTGAACAATGGATTTCAAATGCAGTTTTTTGGTAGTCACCATCGGAAAACCTTTTGCAAGGTCAAAACGCATTTGATACCCAAAAACACTTTTGGTTCCTGTTCCAGTTCGATCCCCTTTTTGATTTCCGTGTTCTAAAACATGCTGGAGTAAGTCGTGGTATTGTTTCATCGTGGGGTAAAGGTAAAAGGTTAAGAATAAAAGGTCAAAGAACTAGGTTTTGGAGTTATTATATTTTATTAACGATGAGATTCTTTTTTGAAGATTTTGAATTTTTTTTATAGTTGTGTTTGCTGTTGCTGAATTGATAAAACCTAGATCTTCACAAAGAATAATGTGTGTCTCCAGTTCGTAGCTGGAACCAAGGCTTATTTGAAGAAAACGTATAAAATCTTTTTGCGAATATTTTGCACATCCCTCGGCAATATTCGCCGGAATTGAAATGGAACATCTATTGATTTGTGGGATTAATCCAAATTTTTCAGAATCAGGAAGTGAATTTGTAAGCGTATAAATTTCTTTGACCAAAACCCTAGAATCTTTCCATACTTCAAGTTCCCTAAAATTTCTCATGATCAGTGTATATTATTTGATATGTTTTGGGCTTATTGTGCTTCACCTTTGCACCCTTAACCTTTCTGCTCGTTATCCTAAAATCATCCCCGCAATAGTCGCAGAAAGTAGCGAGGCCAATGAACCGCCTAGTACGGCTTTCATTCCGAATTCCGATAGGGTCTTGCGCTGTCCAGGGGCTAAAGAACCAATACCCCCGATTTGAATTCCGATAGAGGCGAAATTGGCAAATCCACACAGCATATAGGTGGCCATGATGACCGATTTGTTATAGGTCAAATGGGCAGCACTGGCCATATTTTTCAATTCTGCCAATTGAATATACCCTACGAATTCACTGGCGGCCAATTTGATTCCCAATAGTTGCCCCATAAGCATGACATCCTCATTGGCAACACCGATAAGCCACATCAAAGGGGCGAAAATGGTTCCTAAAATGGCCTCTAGGGAGAATTTGTCGTATGGCGAATTGGCTGCAATCCAGTTATTGAGCGATGTCCAATCCCCAATACCGCCCAAGATTCCATTGATCATGGCGATAAAGGCCACAAATACCAAGAGCATGGCACCTACATTAACGGCCAGTTTAAGCCCTTCGGTGGTTCCGTTGGCAATGGCATCCAAAAGATTGGCTCCGATACGATCCTGTGATACTTTGACATCGGTATTGATAACCTCGGTCTGCGGATATAATATTTTTGAGATGATAATAGCTCCCGGTGCGGCCATTACCGATGCTGCCAACAAATGTTTTGCAAATACCAATCGAAGCACCGGGTCTTCGCCGCCTAAAAAACCGATATATGCCGCCAAAACCGCTCCTGCCACGGTGGCCATTCCGCCAATCATGACCAGAAGAATCTCAGATTTATTCATTTTTTCAAGGTAGGCCTTGATAAGTAATGGGGCTTCGGTCTGCCCTAAAAAGATATTGCCGGCAATAGATAGGCTTTCCGCACCGGAAATACCCAAAGATTTGGTCAATAACCAAGCCAGCCATTTGACTACTTTTTGAATGATGCCCAAATAAAACAGTACGGACGTCAATGCCGAAAAGAAAATAATGGTAGGTAATACTTGAAAGGCAAAAATATAACCGAAAGTATTTATGTCGACCACGAGGCCTTCAAACAGAAACTGACTGCCTGCCCTAGTGAAATCGAGGATATTCACGAATATCTGGCCAACTGCCTCAAAAATGGTTTGAACGAAGGGTACTTTTAAAACGCCAATGGCGATTATGATTTGAATACCCAAACCAATCCCTATGGTTTTCCAGTTGATTGCTTTTCTATTGGAACTAAACAAAAACGCGATCAGTAGCAATACTGCCATGCCCAAGGCACCACGCCATAAAGTATTTAGCGTAAAGCCTTGATTCGCTACCAACGCATCGGTGCTTTCAAGTGCTTCTGCGACCTGTGTAACGGTATCAACCGTAGCCGTTATCATAGGTTGCTGGGCAGAAATTTGGAGGGTTACAAATGCAAACAAGATAAGAATCCAAATTCTGGGAGGCTTCATAAAAAAGGGTTACTTGCGTTTGGATATTTCGTCTCGAAGCTTGGCCGCTTTTTCATAGTCTTCACTTGCAACAGCTTTGTCCAATTCTTTATGTAGCTCTTCCAAGGTCATTTCACGATACCCGTCTCCTGCCCCAGAATCGATTTCAACGGTTTCGCTTTCTTGCAAGATCTCATCAACCACGATACTGTCATCACTTTCCTCATCTTTATCCTTAGTAGAGAATTTCAAGAAAATACCTGCTTTATCAAGAATGGTCTTATAGGTGAAAATAGGTGCATTGAAACGTAAGGCCAATGCGATGGCGTCACTCGTACGGGCATCAATGATCTCTTCGACACCTTTGCGTTCACAGATGACACTGGAGTAAAAAACACCATCGACCAATTTGTGTATAATGACCTGTTTGATCACAATACCGAAACGATCCGAAAAATTCTTGAACAGATCGTGTGTAAGCGGTCGTGGGGGTTTTATTTCCTTTTCCAGTGCTATAGCAATGGACTGAGCCTCAAAAGCCCCAATAACTATGGGCAGCTTTCGATCCCCTTCCACTTCATTCAAAATGAGGGCATAGGCCCCATTTTGTGTCTGACTGTATGAAATCCCCTTTATCTTTAAACGCACTAAACTCATAGAATTCTTCGCTAAAAAACAAAAAAGGCTGTTCAAATAAGCGCATTAACTTGAATCTGAACAGCCGCTTTTAAGAAGGCAAATTAACAAAATTTAAGCGTTCTGGGCTTTAAATTCCTTTAATTTTTGAATGAGTTCGGGTACTACTTCAAAAGCGTCACCAACGATACCGTAATCGGCGGCCTTAAAGAACGGGGCCTCAGGGTCGTTGTTAATGACTACTTTGGTTTTTGATGCACTTACCCCGGCCAAATGTTGTATGGCCCCAGAGATGCCGATGGCAATATAAAGGTTACTGGCAACGGGTTTACCAGTTTGGCCAACGTGCTCACCATGGGGTCTCCACCCTAAATCGGAAACGGGCTTCGAACATGCCGTGGCAGCACCTAAGACGTCTGCCAACTCTTCTACCATTCCCCAATTTTCAGGTCCTTTAAGACCTCGGCCAGCAGAGACGACTACATCTGCATCTGCGATGGTCGCTTTACCTACGACCTTATCTACCTCGACGGACTTCGTTCCGAAATCGGCATCGTTGATGGTGGGTGTAAATTCTTCAACAGCGGCATCGGTATTATTTTCCACGATTCCGAAGGCATTGTTCGACACCCCGACTATCTTGATTTCAGAACTGATTTCGGTATGTGCGAAACCTTTGTTGCTAAAGGCCGTGCGTTTCACCACAAAGGGAGTAGTGCTTTCAGGTGCGGCAACCACATTAGGTACGTACCCCGCATTTAATTTAGCGGCCAGAATTCCACTTAAAAACTTACTGTCCGCACTGGAACTCAGTATAACAACCTTGGCATCTTCTGCTTGTGCGGCCTGCGCTATGGTAGAAGCGTAGGCCTTTGCATTGAACGCACCAAGGTTATCATGATTGACTTGAAGTACCTTCGCGGCACCGTAATTCCCTAAGTTACTGCCATCATTGGCATTAATGCTGATTGCAGTGACCGATGTTCCCATTTGTTTTGCAACTTCATAGGCATATGAGACCGCTTCAAAGGCATTTTTCTTGAAATTGCCTTTATCTGATTCCGTATATACTAAAACTGACATAATATTTTATTTAAAAGTTGAGTGCTAAAAACAGCGCTACGATTTGGGTTTTCTTAAATGACCTTGGCTTCGTTATGCAATAGATCGACCAATTCATTGATATTGCCGGCATCGACCAATTTTACGGGACCTTTGGCCGCTGGTTTCTCGAACTTTTGATCGGCGGTTGGCATTGGTGCATCAACGGGTTCGACAACATTAAGTGCCTTTTTTCGGGCCATCATGATACCACGCATATTCGGAATTCGAAGATCGCTCTCTTCGACCAAACCCTTTTGGCCACCGATTACTAAAGGTAGTGATGTACTTATCGTTTCTTTTCCGCCATCGATTTCACGTACCGCCTTAGCTTCGGTTCCCTCAATTTCCAATGAAATACAGGTGTTCACAAAATTCATATCCAACAAGGTGGCCAAAATGCCGGGTACCATACCTCCATTGTAATCAATGGATTCACGACCTGCTATGACCAAATCATAACCACCGTTCTTTACCACCTCGGCCAACTGCCTGGCTACATAAAAACCATCAGTGGGTTCGGCATTGATACGTATGGCCTCATCGGCACCTATGGCCAATGCCTTTCTTATGGTAGGTTCGGTTTGCACGCCCCCAACGGTGACCACATGTACTGCAGCATCTTGTTTTTCTTTGAACCACATAGCTCGTGTCAGTCCGAATTCATCATTCGGATTAATGACAAATTGCACACCGTTCGTATCGAATTTGGTATCACCTTCGGTAAAGTTGATTTTTGAAGTAGTATCGGGCACATTGCTGATGCAAACTAGAATCTTCATATCGCTTTTGATTTTGTTCGTCAAAGATAGCTATAAAATCATAAATTTACTATGCATGCATAGTAAATTTTTCTGTTTTTTTTGAAAATTATCCACTTTGGATTCCTTTAATATTTGCTATTTTTGCTTGCGCTTTTGCTAGGATAAATTCAATATATACATCCAATTGATATGAAGACACTACAATTCAGGGAGGCCATTTGCGAGGCAATGTCAGAAGAGATGAGAACTGATGATTCCATTTATTTGATGGGGGAAGAGGTTGCGGAATACAATGGTGCTTACAAGGCCTCAAAAGGCATGTTGGACGAGTTTGGTCCTGAGCGTGTAGTTGACACCCCAATTTCTGAACTGGGTTTTGCAGGTATAGGTGTGGGTTCTGCCATGTTGGGCAATCGACCGATCATTGAATTTATGACCTTTAATTTTTCTTTGGTCGGTATCGACCAGATCATTAATAATGCGGCCAAGATTCGTCAGATGTCGGGTGGTCAATTCGCCTGCCCTATAGTTTTTAGGGGCCCTACGGCCTCTGCTGGGCAATTGGCGGCAACACATTCGCAGGCCTTTGAGAGCTGGTATGCCAACTGTCCTGGATTAAAAGTGGTGGTACCTTCAAATCCCGCAGATGCGAAAGGCTTGTTGAAATCGGCGATTCGAGATGATGATCCCGTTATTTTTATGGAATCTGAGCAAATGTATGGTGATAAAGGGGAGGTGCCCGAGGGGGAATATACCATTCCACTTGGGGTGGCAGATATCAAAAGGGAAGGTTCTGATGTAACGATCGTTTCTTTTGGTAAAATAATCAAAGAAGCCTACAAGGCTGCTGAAGTTCTTGCCGAAGACAATATCAGTTGTGAGGTCATCGACTTGCGTACCGTTCGTCCTATGGATATTGATGCCATCATTAATTCCGTCAAAAAGACCAATCGATTGGTGATTTTAGAAGAAGCGTGGCCTTTTGGTAATGTGGCCACTGAGATTATTTATCATGTACAGGATAAGGCCTTTGACTATTTAGATGCGCCGATAGTAAAAATAAATACCGCGGATACGCCAGCACCATACTCGCCAGTACTTTTGGCAGAGTGGTTGCCAAATAGTGATGATGTGATCAAGGCTGTTAAGAAAGTGTTATATAAAGAATAGCGTAGCTTTTGTAAGTTATATTAGCCTCGTCGACCAATGTTGACGGGGCTTTATTTTTAAAGGAATAGTTTTTGATAAGAGATTACATTAAAACCAAAAAAACCAAAGTCGTAAGAAGATAGCATCGATTGCCAAGCCTTATGACCCGTATCAAAACATGAAAAAATTCCTTTTTCTTCTTTCTTTTTTATGGATTTCCGGAATGGTGGCACAGACGAAAATCGGTGGCATTGTCAAAGATGGGTCTGGGAACCCCGTTTCTTTCGCCAATATCATTTTTAAGAATTCTTCAGAGGGTACCATTACCAATGATAATGGGCGATTTTATTTTGAATCCGAGAACAACTACAACACTATCGTCGTTTCCTTTATTGGATATGATACCAAAGAAATTGCACTTCAAGGTAAGGTGAACTACAATTTAGAGATTGTTTTAGAGGAATCCACCGAACAATTGGACGAAGTTGTCGTATACACGGGTAAGCAGTCCAAGAAAAATAATCCCGCCATTGACATCCTTAAAAAAATATGGGCCAAAAAAAGGGAAAACGGGGTTCGTAAATTCAAGAGCTATCAATACGATAAATACGAAAAGGTGGAGTTTGACTTGAATACCATTGACAGTAATTTGATCAAAAGTCGGCTTTTCAAAGGATTGGAATTTATTTTTGATGATTTGGATACTTCTAGAATTACGGGTAAGACCTATCTGCCCATTTTTTTGAACGAGGTATCTTCTAAGGTATATGGTGATAATCGATTTAAATTGGAAAAAGAGGATGTCTTAGGTAATAAGAATTCAGGTTTTGGGGGTAACCAAGCCATAACCGCTTTTGTTGAAGACCTATATTCCGATTATGACATTTATGACAACTACTTAAAGTTCTTTTCTAAAAGTTTCACAAGCCCACTGTCAAAAACTGGCGTCGATACCTACAATTATGTATTGTCGGATAGCACTTATATTGATAATAAATGGTGTTATAACATTATTTATTATCCGAGAAGAAAGAACGAACTCACGTTCAAAGGTGATTTCTGGGTGAACGATACCACTTTCGCCATTAAAAAAATCAATTTAGAGGTTGCCAAAAGTGCCAACATCAATTGGGTCAAGGAGATTTATATTGAACAAGACTTTGAGGTGGTCAATGATTCGGTCTTTTTGCTCAAACGCGACTATATGCTCAGTGATTTCGCTTTTTCAAAAAAAGAAAAATCGCGGGGTGTTTATGGTAAGAGAACTACGGTTTATGACCATTACAAGTTTGATTTAGAGCGGCCTAAGGATTTTTATGAATCTGAGACAGATCCTTATGACCCAAGGGTTTTTGAACGGGATAGTGTGTTCTGGCGAAACGCCCGCCTAGAAAGCTTGAATGAAGACGAATCGGGTATTTTTAAATTGTTGGATACCCTGAGAACTGTACCCAAGTTCAATACCTTTTATAATGTAGTCAGTATTCTCAATTCGGGCTATGTTGAGGTCGATAAGTGGAACCTCGACATTGGGGATATTTACAGCACTTTTGGGTTTAACGATGCAGAAGGTATTCGCATACGCGGCGGTGCACGAACTTATTTTGGGCAAAATGATACGTGGCGTTTAGAAGGCTACCTGGCCTATGGGTTTGAAGATAAAAAGGTAAAGCACGGACTATCGGGCAAATTTCTGTTGGATAGGAAATCACGCTTGATAGTCTCAGGCGGAAACCGAAGGGATATTGAACAGCTGGGGATAAGCCTCACCGCTACCAACGATGTACTTGGGCGAAGTATTGCCTCTTCGGCATTGGTCTCGGTAGGTAATAATAATAGGTTGACCAACATTAATCTATCGGTCTTGGGTTTTGATATCGAACCTGTAAGAAACTTTAGGATAAACTTTGGGGGATCGTTCAGGGAATTGAGCTCCGCCTTGCCTGAAGATTTCAGTTTAGATTATATAGACCCTACTTCACCAACGGGAATCTCGTCGGAGATTCGGCAATTTGATATCAACACCACATTGATCTATACACCTGGTAAGAAAACCATCGGCTATGGTGTGGAACGTATCAATGTCAATAGTAATCACAGCACCTTACTTTTAAACTATACCAAAGGGCTCGAAGGGTTTTTACAAAGTGATTTTGATTACGAACGCTTACAGTTTTCATATAGACAGCCCTGGCAACTGGGCGGTTTTGGTCGCTTGACCAGTACTGTGGAACTGGGTAGGACCTTTGGTGAAGTGCCGTTGGGCTTATTAAGTGTAATTCCAGGTAACCAAACCTTATTCTCACTATACAACACCTTTCCGAATCTTGATTTTTATGAATTCGTGACCGATACCTATGCTACGGTGCATTTGGAGCATAATTTCAACGGACGTATTTTTTCAAGAATACCCTTCTTACGAAAATTGAACCTACGTGAAATAATTGGTTTACGTGCGGCATGGGGTCAAATTTCAGATGAGAATATCGCGTTGAGCTCCCCAACCAATATTCCATTGCAAGCACCCGACCAAGAGCCGTATTGGGAGTATTCTCTGGGTATCGGGAACATTTTCAAGATTTTCAGGATAGATTTTAATTTTAGGGGTAATTATCTAGATGCTCCAGAGGCCAGGCCTTTTGGGGTGACCGGTACTTTTGGTTTTAGTTTTTAAATCAGTAATTTTAATTGAACTCTTGATACTATGTTAACATTCAAACCGTTAGCTAAGGGTATTTTTGCGCGATAATTTAAAAATGGTTTTATGAGTGTTGAAGAAGTTACCTCTTTTGATGTTTTGATAGAAATACCCAAAGGAAGTAGAAATAAATATGAATACGATTTTGCCCTACACAAGATCCGCTTTGATAGAACCTTGTTTTCATCCATGATGTATCCGGGTGATTATGGTTTTGTTCCAGAAACCTTGGCCTTGGATAAAGATCCCTTGGATGTTTTGGTCATGGGTACCGAACCGACCTATCCCATGGTGGTCATGGAAGTCAAACCAATAGGGGTTTTTCATATGACCGATGAGAAAGGACCTGATGAGAAGATCATATGTGTGCCGATCAGCGATCCAATTTGGAGTAAACGAAACGATATCAGTGATATCAATCCACATCGTTTAAAGGAAATCGAACATTTTTTTCAAGTGTATAAAGATTTAGAGAAGAAAAAAGTCGATACCGGGGGATGGGGCAATGCTGAAGAAGCAAAGAAGATCTATGTAGAATGTGTAAAACGCTATAAAGAAAGCGATCATAAGAAAAAGCGCACATTCGTAATATAACACGGTTAAAACAGTAAAATTTTAAGCATTCCGCAAATTATGGGATGCTTTTTTTATTTAGTGGCTATTTTACTACATTTGCTGCCACTTAAAAAAACCTTATAAACAACTAATAATTATGGAATTGATCGTAAAGTTTTTGCCTGCATTTGGTGTTTTGGCGCTATTATACGTTTTCATTAAAAGCGGATGGGTCTCAAAACAGGAAGTTGGCGATGCTAAAATGGCACGAATTGCCAAAAATATTGCTGATGGGGCAATGTCTTTCTTGAAGGCAGAATATAAGATACTAAGCATTTTTGTCGCTGCGGTAGCAGTACTATTGTTTTTCAAAGGTAGCAATGAGACAGGTTCAAACGGAATGGTAGCCGTTTCATTCATCGTTGGGGCCATTTGTTCTGCTTTAGCCGGTTTTATTGGTATGAAAGTGGCGACAAAAGCAAACGTTAGAACCACACAAGCCGCCAGAACTTCATTGGGCAAGGCACTTGAGGTTGCTTTTGCCGGTGGTGCCGTTATGGGCCTTGGTGTTGTCGGTCTTGGTGTTTTAGGGCTAAGTGGACTTTTCATGGTATATAGTGGACAAGGTTGGGAACTTGGTGAAGTATTGAACGTACTTTCTGGTTTCTCTTTGGGTGCTTCTTCCATAGCGCTTTTTGCACGTGTTGGCGGTGGTATCTATACCAAGGCTGCCGACGTAGGTGCTGACCTTGTGGGTAAGGTTGAAGCTGGTATTCCAGAAGATCACCCTTTAAATCCTGCGACCATTGCGGATAATGTAGGTGATAATGTAGGTGATGTTGCCGGTATGGGGGCTGATCTTTTTGAATCGTATGTTGGTTCTATTATAGGTACCATGGTATTGGGTGCCGCTTTTGTAGGCATGGATGTTTTCAAAGCAGATGGTTTTGATGGATTAAGTGCCGTGTACTTGCCTTTGGTATTGGCTGCAATTGGTATTTTGATGTCCATTATCGGTACCTTTTTCGTAAAAGTAAAAGATGGCGGAAATCCGCAAACCGCATTGAACGTAGGTGAATTTGGTTCTGCAGGTTTGATGTTGGTCGCCTGTTATTTTATCATTACAAACATGCTTCCTGAAAACTGGACGTTCAACGGTGTTGAATACGGTTCTATGGGCGTTTTTTGGGCTGTGCTTGCTGGTTTGGTAGCAGGTCTTGCCGTTGGTAAGGTAACGGAGTATTATACAGGTACGGGCACCAAGCCCGTTACGGCAATTGTACGTCAGTCAGAAACTGGTGCCGCTACAAATATTATTGCTGGTTTGGGTGTGGGTATGATGTCCACGATGTTCCCAATCATTTTAATTGCTGCTGCAATTTTGGTATCACACCACTTTGCAGGGCTATACGGTATTGCAATTGCAGCTGTAGGGATGTTGGCGAATACTGGAATCCAATTGGCAGTTGATGCTTACGGACCTATTTCTGATAACGCTGGAGGTATTGCCGAAATGGCCGAATTGCCAAGTGAAGTTCGAGAGCGTACCGATAAATTGGATGCTGTTGGTAACACGACCGCTGCCATTGGTAAAGGTTTTGCAATCGCTTCTGCGGCATTGACTGCATTAGCCTTGTTCGCCGCCTTTATGCAAACGGCAAATGTAACCGCAATTGACGTTTCTAAACCTACCGTAATGGCCGGTTTATTGGTTGGGGGTATGCTTCCTTTCGTATTCTCTGCATTGTCTATGAACGCCGTTGGTCGTGCCGCAATGGCCATGATCGAGGAAGTACGTCGTCAGTTTAGGGATATTCCACAATTGAAAGCAGCATTGGAAGTGATGCGTGCCGTAGATTCTGATATGTCTAAAGCTACGGAAGCACAACGTAAGACTTTTGATGAAGCGGATGGTGTTGCCGAATATGATAAATGTGTTGCCATTTCAACACAGGCTTCTATAAAAGAAATGGTACTGCCAGGCTTGTTGGCCATTGCAGTACCCGTCGCGGTAGGATTTATCGGTGGTGCTGAAATGTTGGGTGGTCTTTTGGCTGGGGTGACTACTTGTGGTGTATTGATGGCGATTTTCCAGTCAAATGCTGGTGGTGCTTGGGATAACGCAAAGAAAACTATCGAAAGTGATGGCCGTAAAGGTTCTGATGCACACAAGGCCGCTGTTGTTGGTGATACCGTAGGTGATCCATTTAAAGATACCTCAGGTCCGTCATTGAACATCTTATTGAAATTGATGTCCGTTGTGGCATTGGTCATTGCGCCAAGTATTGCCATCAGTGCAGATAAGATGATGGCCTACAATGATGAAAAAGTGGCTACTGAGGTTGTTGAAAAGCAAATGGAGCAACAAATTCGTGTTGAAATGAGCAATATGGAAGACGGTTCTTTTAAAGCTATCGTAACTTCAACTGCTACAATCAATGGTGAAGTAACCGAGACGGTAAAGGAATTTATAGGAGCTACCAAAGAAGAAGTAAAAGCTCAAGTAGAAAAATACAATAGTTCGATTACTATTGAATAAGTTTGGTTAGACCTTCCAGATCAACATCTGGAAGGTCCTTGAACCAACCAACCAAAACCTGTAACGTATAGTTGCAGGTTTTTTGTTTTATAAAATTTAATTGTTGTAGGGGTCCATGATGCCTTGTGGTTGATGGCCTTCCTCTTTTTTTAGCTGACTTTTATTAAAACTCCCAGCAAATTCATTCGAATGAATGACCCTGTTATCATTGGTCAACAACTCAAATCTGAATTTTGCCGCAATCTTTCCGGTCAAACATGGCGCACTTAAATCCCAATAGCTATCAGGTTTGATAAAGACCGAACGATAACTATTTCCACACCAGCTGCTCGGCAGGTATTCGACGTCTTGCCATTTATTATTATAGTACACCTGTCGTTTGAGATAAATTCGGCTATCCTGGGCAGGCAGCTCCATAATGGAATCAGATGTATTGACTATAAATACTTTAAAACCTTGAACTTTTTGGTTTAAAGCAACTAAAGAGTCGGTTTTGGCAATAATATTAAGAGTACCTTTTTTTGACAATTTTGTTATTGTGGAATTTGTATTTTTTGGAATATTTTTATCCGCATAGAATCCACCTAAAGCCAAAGAATCTTTTTGAGCGGAACCAACGTAAAAATATCCCCTCAATTTATATGGAGTGTTCATACAGTGTTGACCAAACATCGAGAAACTGGTTACCAATAGAATTACTGAAATACGTAATAATTCTTTCATGTCACTATGGTTTGATGGTTACTGTAATTGAAAATTGATGGGAATGCTAAAAGGTACTTTAACGGCTCTATCCCGTTGCCTGCCCGGTTGCATTTTGGGGAGTTTTGAAATAATACGGGCCGCCTCATTTTCTAGTATTCGATGAGGTCCACGCATTTTTAAACTTCCGACGCTTCCATCGGTCTGTACCGTAAACTGTAAGTATACTTTGCCTTGTAAACCCATATTAACGGCATTTTCTGGATACCTGAAGTTTTTACGGATGTGTTGTTGCATCATTTCTTGAAAACAGGTTCGCTTATCATCGGAACTTTCGCAACCTGGAAAAAGGGGTACTTCTTCAATCGTGACCCAAGTAACTTCAGGTTCGATTTCTTCTTCTGCAAAATCGAAGGTTTGCGGTTCCATTATTTGGGTGTCTTGGTCGACCTCACAGAATATTACCTTTTCTTCCACAACATCGGTATCATCTTCTTTCATATCGAATGTTATGGGAACTTGAATTTTATGTGGCGGTGGTGGCGTGTTGAAGGTAATGGGCGGAATTTCAGGTTCAAGCTCATCTGGTCGATTCAATTGCCCGGTATAGATGTTATCGGGCTCAAAAGTCTTCCATTCCAAAGCGGTATAAATCAGGGCCAGAACCAATGCCATTCCCATAACGAAATAGAGTCCGCTTTGCTTTTCGAGTTTAAGATGTTCTTTCTTTTTTGCTTCCATCGCATCAAATTTTGTAGTTATACAATGAAAGTAGCTTGGAATTCAAGCATCAAAAAGTAAGAATGAGGGAATATAGGGTTTGAATGAGGGAAATATAATTTTAGAAACTAGAAACTAGAAACTAGAAACTAGAAACTAGAAACCTAATATCTAATAACGTAGCGTTCTTGTATCTAAAGTTTAAAACAACCCATGTAGCTTCCCGGTCCATCCAATGGCATTTTTCAAGGTGTGAAACAGTTGCATTTTACGATACATAAAAAATATTTTCCAACATAGAGTTGCTTCTATGAACGCTTCGCTATAGTAAGTGGCTTCTCTTAATACGCTCATTTATTGGGAATTTTTGGAGGGTAAGGATAGGACTTAGCTTTAAGCTAAAGGTATAATTGGGTCATATGACAACTATGACATATTAATTTATGTAAATCCCGTCACAAAGATTTTTGTATTAAAAATCAGTAATAATTAACATTTTAAAATAAGAAATTATATAAATATTAACAAGTAAATAGCTACAAAAAATTATACTTAAAAAAGTATTAATTAAACTATTATTTATGAGAGTATTTTTGAGAGTTGTTTTTATTTTCTTCATTTTAATTTCCTGTGAGACAGAAGTTCTACAATCTGACACTGTTTCCGAATCATCTACCGATATTAATGCTGTTTCGCTAAGTGCGCAAGGCGGAATTAGTGACCTTTGTGTGGAAATTTCTGGTAACGGTAACCCTATAGGTTTTAATGGAGAACAACGGACCTATGTAGCTTCTTCTGACGAAAGTTTTTCAATTCAATGGGAAGCGGGTGCCAACACCCAGATTATAGGTTCTAGTACATCGCCAACGGTGACCATCGGCTTTTTGAACAGAAATGCAGATGCGAATTTTAGGGCCATCGTAGATGGAGGTAGATGTGTGGAAATAATCAATATCAGTAAGTTTCAATCTACTTGTCCTTTAGGGACACCTACAGTAAGCGCTATTTTCGCAAAATTTAGCATAAACACCGCACCTGGATACGTAGAGGGTAATCTTGGGAGCAATCCTATTTGTGTAAATTCAATCGCAAATGAATTATCGGTTGAATTTAGTGACTGTTACACTTATGAGTGGTCAATTACCCCTAGTGGTCCAAATAAAGGTACTTTGAGGTCTATAAGCGGTGGTAACAAGGTACTTGTACAGACTGCTTCTACCGGAGCGTATACGGTAAGGTTGAGGACTATAAATAACAGCGATGGAAGTCGAAAAATAGATACTTACCTATTAGATGCTGTGGAATGCAATGGTTTTGGAGGTGGTTTTTAATAAAGAAACCCCAAAGTATTAAAACAGAGAAGCCTTTGTGGTCATAACCGCAAGGGCTTTTGTGCATTGTGAACTAAAAACTATTGTACAAGTCTCGTATTGGTTTCTTGTGGTAATGGTGTCTGTCAATTTTGGTTGGCTTTAAAAAAGCCCATGTAATTCCGCATCAATCTTATTGATGACCTCGCCCAAATCTTCGGGTTCATCCACAAAGTTGATATTATCTACGTCAATAACAAGAAGCTTTCCTTTTTCATAGGTATTGACCCAAGCTTCATAACGCTCGTTCAAACGGCTGAGGTAATCAATAGAGATACTATTTTCATACTCGCGACCGCGCTTGTGTATTTGATTGACGAGGTTGGGAATGGAGCTTCTTAGGTAAATCAAAAGATCAGGGGGTTGTACCAAACTCTCCATCAATTCGAATAGGCTTTTATAATTTTCAAAGTCCCGATTGGTCATTAGGCCCATCGCATGCAAGTTTGGCGCGAAGATATGGGCATCCTCATAAATGGTGCGATCTTGAATCACCTTTTTACCACCCTCACGTATTTTAAGGATTTGCCGGTAACGACTGTTCAAAAAATAGATTTGCAGGTTAAAGCTCCAACGTTCCATTTGGGTATAAAAGTCATCCAAATAGGGATTGTCGACCACATCTTCAAAATGGGCTTCCCATTTGTAATGTTTTGAAAGTAAGGTGGTCAACGTGGTTTTTCCTGCTCCAATATTTCCAGCGACAGCAATATGCATGGTGGCGTGTTTTAGACTATTTCAGTTAAAAGTAGTATCGCGCAATATACAAAGTATATAGGGTTTAAAAGAAAAAATCATATTGAAATCCAGCTCTGGTAATTTTTGATTTTCAAAGTTTTGATTTCCTATTCAAATATGTACTTTTGCCTTCCAATAAAGAGGATAGATTTGACTGATTGCAACCTCTAGTATTGAATATGTTCAATACCTGATCTTTACGATCAGACCCTTCGACAGAAAATCAAAGGGTCAAATGCTAAAGCAGTTCCAGCCAATTTTTTTTGGCAACTCTTCTTATCGAGAGCGAACTTCCTTAGTGCAATCTTATAATTTTATACCTCTGCAAAAATTAGATAATGTCATATTTGTTTACTTCTGAATCTGTTAGCGAAGGACATCCAGATAAAATTGCAGATCAAATCAGTGACGCACTCTTAGATAATTTTTTAGCCTTTGATGCTGAAAGCAAAGTGGCCTGTGAGACCTTGGTGACCACTGGTCAGGTCGTATTGGCCGGTGAGGTGAAGAGCGGCACCTATCTCGATGTACAGACTATTGCCCGTGAGGTTATCAATACCATTGGTTACACAAAAGGCGAATATCAATTCAGTGGTGATTCATGTGGGGTAATTTCGTTGATACACGAACAATCGCAAGATATCAATCAAGGGGTAGACCGTGCCACTAAAGAAGAACAGGGGGCAGGTGATCAAGGAATGATGTTTGGTTACGCAACGAAGGAGACTGAAAACTTCATGCCCTTGGCTTTGGATATTTCACATAAAATCCTTCAGGTTTTGGCAAACCTTAGAAAAGAAGGCACTCAAATACCTTATTTGCGACCGGATGCCAAAGCACAGGTGACCATTGAATATTCTGATGATAATGTTCCCCAACGCATCGATACGATCGTAATATCAACCCAACATGATGAGTTTGATAGTGATGACGACATGTTGGCCAAAATCAAATCGGATATTAGCTCTATTTTGATTCCGAAAGTAATAACACAATTTCCTGATTACGTTCAAAAACTGTTCAATGATCAAATCAAGTATCATATCAACCCGACCGGTAAATTTGTGATTGGCGGTCCACATGGTGATGCAGGATTGACCGGCCGAAAAATCATTGTGGATACCTATGGTGGAAAAGGGGCCCATGGCGGTGGTGCCTTCAGTGGAAAAGACCCCAGTAAGGTAGACCGAAGTGCCGCCTATGCTGCACGCCATGCCGCTAAAAATTTGGTGGCCGCCGGAGTCGCGGATGAAATTTTAGTACAGGTGAGTTACGCTATCGGTGTTGTAGAGCCTACATCCATCTTTGTAGATACCTATGGTACGGCCAATGTAGCTTTGAATGATGGGGAAATAGCGGAAAAAGTGGCGAAACTTTTTGATATGCGACCTTTTGCCATCGAAGAACGGTTGAAACTTCGAAACCCAATTTATTCAGAAACCGCTGCTTATGGACATATGGGTAAGGACCCCAAAAAGGTTACCAAGGTTTTCGAGTCGCCATACAATGGTCGAATTGAGAAAGAGGTAGAACTGTTTACCTGGGAAAAATTGGATAGGGTAGAAGCCGTGAAGGCTGCTTTTAATTTGTAAAAATACGCTTCTTATCCCTCCGCCAACCTCGCTAGGCTTGTTGTCACATCCCTAAATTAAGGGAGGAGCTGGTTATTATGGGCTAACCTTTTGTAGCTCCCTTCTTATTTTAAGGGGGGAATGAATTTCCGACGTTGGTCGGGAAGAAAGGGGAGATAGTTTTGATTTTGAATGGAACCTTTTTGCTTGTGGATTTTGTAACCACAAATTCTTTGTCATCCCTCCGCCAACCTCGCTAGGCTTGTTGTCACATCCCTAAATTAAGGGAGAAGCTTCTGATTATTACGGGCTAACTTTTTGTAGCTCCCCTCTTATTTTAAGAGGGGAATGAATTTCCGATGTTAATCGGGAAGAAAGGGGGAGATAAATTCCATATGGTGAATCTTTTTTAAATGTAATCAAGACATGTCACCTTTCCGCTTTTCCACTTTCAGGGAAAACCACCTCCCCTTGCCAAGGGCAGGTGGTTTAACAAACTATCATGTGTTGATATTTTAAAGGGGCGATAGCATAAGTGCTGCTTAAAAAAAATAATTCTTCGTAGTTTTAAAAAATCAATCCAATCACTATGAAAGTCTTATCAAAATCCATAATTCTTTGTTTGTTATCCGCAATTGCGGTTTCCTGTACAAAAACCGTTAAAAAGACGGAAACTGTAGAAGTTGTCGATACCTATGTGCAAGACAACTACTCCAAAAAAGAAGTGGATATCGAGATGCGTGATGGAACTACGTTGCATACCACCATATACACTCCAAAAGATACCTCAAAAGAATACCCAATTCTGATGCAACGAACGCCCTATAGTTCGAGGCCTTATGGTGAAGGTAATTTTAGAAAACAGATTGGCCCAAATATCAATTTAATGAAAGAAGGCAATATCATCGTATACCAAGATGTGCGTGGCAGATGGTTAAGTGAAGGGCATTATGAAAATATGCGGGCTTACATTCCCAATAAAACGGATAGTACCCAAGTTGACGAAAGTACCGATACCTATGATACCATTGAATGGTTGGTGAACAATGTCGAACATAACAATGGTAATGTTGGGGTTTGGGGAATCTCATATCCGGGATATTATGCCACTTATGCGACCATTGATGCCCATCCTGCGTTAAAGGCCTCTTCACCACAGGCCTGCATTGGAGATTTCTTCTTCGACGATTTTCACCATAATGGTGCCTATTTATTGAGCTATTTTAGGGCAACTTCCCTTTTTGGTACACCAAGGCCAAACGGTGACCAACCTATTGACACGGCATGGTACACCTTACCCAGTTTGGGTACCGAAGATCAATACCAATTCTTTTTGGACAAGGGTCCTTTAAAAAATTTAAATTCCTTTTTCGAATATGGATTGAAAGACGAAGTATCTATGTCACCCGATGATATGACTGATGATTTTTTCTGGAATGAACTTAAAGAACACCCGAATTACGATGAGCTTTGGCAAAGTAGGGGGCTAATTCAACATTTGGATAAGTCGAAATCACACGTGGCCACCATGATTGTGGGAGGATGGTTCGATGCCGAAGATCTGTACGGCCCTTTAGAGACCTATAAGAATATTGAAAAGCACACTGAGGGGTACAACACGATGGTCTTCGGCCCATGGGACCATGGCCGATGGGCAAGACGTGCCGACCGTACCGTAGTGGGCAATTATTTTTTTGGCGATTCCGTATCCAATTTTTATCAAGACAATATTGAAACCAAATTTTTCAACCACTTTCTAAAAGGTGAGGCAGATGGCAATACAGGTTTACCCGAAGCTTATGTCTATGATTCAGGTCGTAAAGAATGGAAAGAGTATAGCTCATGGCCCCCTGAGGGCGTGGTGAAACAAAAAATGTTTTTGTCTCAAAATCAAGAGTTGACCACAACGCAAAAGGGCAATACGGCCCTTCGGTTTGTCAGTGATATCAAAAAACCGGTACCTTATTCTGAAGATGTCAAATCGGTATTTACGCCAAGAAAGTACATGACCGATGACCAACGTTTTGCGGCGCGACGTTCTGATGTGTTGGTCTTTGAAACCGATGTTTTAGAGGAAGATCTGACCCTAGCCGGAGCTATTATGGCCAACTTAAAAGTAGCCACTACGGGTGATGCGGCAGACTGGATTGTAAAAGCGATTGATGTGCACCCTGCTGAAACCGAAACCAATGAAGAGATGCAAGACCACTTAAAAATGAGTAATTACCATTTGATGGTACGTAGCGAGGTGCTGCGGGGAAGGTTTAGAAACAGTTTTTCAGAACCCGAACCATTTACACCAAATAAAAAGACCGATGTCAATATCAAATTGCAAGATGTGTTCCACACCTTCAAAAAAGGACATAAGCTACAGATTCAGGTACAAAGTACCTGGTTTCCTTTGATTGATTTAAATCCGCAGACTTATGTGGAGAATATCTTTAAAGCTGATGAGGAAGATTTTAAAACACAGACCCATACGGTGTTTACCGATTCCAGTGTTGAGTTTTCAATTCTGAATTAATTTGGGTTCATGTCCTTTTATCAAAAACTAACAGCAGTTGGAACCCAATTCATAAGCAAGCATAAACTATTCAAGCATGGTTTCAATCTGTCCCCAATGTATCGGCGAAGTACAGGTAGGATTATTGAGGTCAGCAAAGACTTGATGTATATAAAAGTAAAACTTCCCATTTCTTACAAGAACAGAAATTATGTGAATTCCATTTTTGGCGGTAGTATGTTTTCAGCTGTCGATCCAATACCAATGGTACAATTGATGAATATACTGGATAAGGGTTTTGTGGTCTGGGATAAATCGGCCCAGATAAATTTTAAAAGGCCGGCAAAAGAAGATCTTTATGCGGAATTCAGCTTTACGAAAGAAGAGGTAAAACGGATTAAAGCTGATGTCGCCGAAAAAAATGAAATTGAATTGATAAAAACGTCTTTTTTGACGGATAAGGAAGGTTCAAAAATTTTTTGTGAGGTACACAAAACGATTTATGTTGCTGATAAAGGGTTTTATAAAATGAAGAGAACGAGAAAAAAGGAGCAAGGTATTTGAATTCTTTTTCTTGAATTGGGGTGATGGGCTAATTATCACACCAAATTTCAAAGTCTTTTTTAAATTTTTTAAATTCCATTAGGATATTAAATATTTCTGACGTTATATTTGTTTCATAAGTTCAAACACGTATTGAATAGTTATCAAGAAAGGTGGAGGGATTAGACCCTTTGAAGCCTTAGCAACCCTTTGTTCTATGCAAAGAAGGTGCTAAATTCTACCCATTCCAAGAAAGACTTGGAACTTATGGCCGGTAAAAATCGACCTTAGTTGGGAAGGATAACAGTCATCGAAATTATTTTCGAAACGCTTTCTTATAACTTTTTGATTTTACCTAACCGCAATGTCGGCAGGCTAGGGTTTGGCTTTTTTATTTTTTGTGCCTTGAGCGGAGTCGAAGGGCTTAACTTTTAAAAACAAAATCATGAGTAATCAAAAATTAGCAACAAACGCATTGCATGCTGGGCATGACACAACCCAAACAGGTGGCACAAGGGCGGTACCTATCTACCAATCTACATCTTACGTATTCAACGACACGGATCATGCCGCGAATTTATTTTCATTGGCAGAGCTTGGTTTCATCTACACGAGACTAAACAATCCTACCAATCAAATATTACAAGAGCGATTGGCGGCGATTGAAGGTGGTGTGGGGGCTGTGGTGTTCGCATCCGGTACGGCAGCTATTTCCACAGGATTATTGACCCTATTAAAAGCTGGTGATCATATCGTCGCTTCAAGTAGTTTGTATGGAGGTACGTTCAACTTATTAAACGTAACCTTACCAAGACTAGGGATTACGACTACTTTTGTTGATGCCTCAGACCCAGCAAATTTCGGTAAGGCGGTTCAAGATAATACCAGGGCCATTTTTGTGGAATCTTTAGGAAACCCAAAATTGGACGTGCTTGATTTAAAAGCGATTTCCAAAGAGGCCAAAGCAGCGAAAATACCTTTTATTGTAGACAATACCGTCGCAACACCCGGATTATTGAATCCGATTGAGCATGGTGCAAATTTGGTCATCCACTCATTGACAAAGTACATTAACGGAAATGGAACGGCTTTAGGTGGCGCTATTATTGATGCAGGAACCTTTGATTGGACCAATGGAAAATTTCCTGAATTTACAGAACCATCCGCAGGGTATCACGGGTTGGTATATAGTGAAGCATTAGGCGCGGCCGCGTTCACCTTTAAATTGATTTTAGAAGGACTTCGTGATTTTGGTGGTGCTATCAGCCCGTTTAATGCCTTTCAAATTATTCAAGGGTTGGAGACCTTGCCCGTTCGAATCAAACAACACAGTGAAAATGCGTTGGCCTTGGCAGAATGGTTGCAAGAAAGGGAAGAAGTAGCATGGGTAAATTACCCGGGACTCAAAGGAAACAAGTACTACGAGTTGGCACAAGAGTATTTGCCAAAAGGACAAAGTGGTTTGGTCACTTTTGGTGTTAAAGGTGGTTTTGAGGCTGCCAAAAAATTGACCGATGCTACCAAAGTATTCTCTTTATTGGCGAACATTGGTGACACTAAATCATTGATTATCCATCCATCAAGCACGACACACCAACAGTTGAGTGAAGAACAACAACGAAGTGCTGGGGTAACCCAAGATTTGATTCGACTTTCTGTAGGTCTTGAAGATATCGATGATTTAAAAGAAGATTTAGAACAAGCCTTTGCAAGTATCGATAAATCGGTTTTAGCCTAACACCTTTAAGAGACTCCCTCCTTATCATCTTGAACATAGTCGATGATGGAGGGTATCTGCGTGTGGCGGGTTTTGGTCTGAACATGTATTTCAAGTATGCTCTCTAAACTAGAAATCAAAGATTACAGTACCCGAAGTGGCCATCAAAAAGACCTTGAATTATCTTATGAGGTCTTTGGGCGACCACTACATACGGCATCTATTGTCTTAGTGAACCATGCTTTGACCGGTAATTCCAATGTTGCAGGCGAAAAAGGGTGGTGGTCTGATATTATAGGTGAGGGAAAGTGCATCGATACGAACGTATACTCCGTTTTGGCGTTCAATATACCTGGTAACGGTTATGATGGCTTTGTGATAGAACGGTATAAAGACTTTGTGGCAGGGGATATTGCTGAAATCTTTTTGCGGGGATTAAAACAACTGAAAATCACGAGGCTTTATGCCATCATTGGGGGTTCTTTGGGTGGCGGGATTGCTTGGGAAATGGCTGCGTTGAATCCAGGGATCACCGAGCATTTGATACCTGTTGCCTCAGACTGGAAGTCGACCGATTGGCTTATCGCCAATTGCCAGATTCAAGAGCAGATACTCGTAAACAGCAGACAACCCGTACATGATGCAAGAATGCATGCCATGCTCTGTTATCGAACTCCAGAATCGTTCAAAGAACGGTTTCAAAGGGGCACAAATGAAGAGCTACAGGTTTTTAATGTAGAAAGTTGGTTAATGCATCATGGTAAAAAGTTGCAAGAGCGATTTCAATTGTCAGCCTATAAACTGATGAACCAACTATTAAAAACCATTGATATTACCAGATATGGGGATGACGCCTTTGAGGCCTTGCAGAAGAGTAGTACCAATATCCATATTATCGGGGTGGATTCAGATTTGTTTTTTACCGCTGAGGAAAACAAGGAAACTTTTAAACAGCTTGCCCAGGCGAATAGTAATGTGACCTATGGGGAAGTACGATCGGTTCACGGTCACGATGCCTTTTTGATGGAATTTCAACAACTTCAACGCTTGTTGGAAGGTGTTTTTCAAAAAGGGAATACCCAAAAAGGGTTGAAAATTTTAAAGTTTGGGGGAAAGTCTTTAAGCAATGGTGAAGGACTTGAACGCGTGCTTGAAATTATTACCGAACACCATAAAAATGGTGAGCGTATCGGGGTGGTATTATCTGCCCGTGAAAAGGCCACCGATACCTTGGAAGATCTGCTTCAAAATGCGGTGGAAGGAATCGTTGACCGTGAGTCGTTATCAAATCTAGAGGGGTATCAAAAAGCAGTTGATCCCAACATTGATTTTTCAAATGAGATACAATACATTTCGAAACGTTTGGAAGGGGTCTCCTTAATTGGGGATTATAGTCTAAAAACAAAGGACGAAGTGCTAGCAGTTGGCGAATTGATTTCTTGTAAACTGGTGGTCTCTTTATTAAAAGAAAAAGGGGTGCCTGCGGTTTTAATCGACACTAGGGAATTGTTGCAGACGGACAGTAATTTCGGAAACGCCAGGGTTCACGAAACGATATCCAAAGAAAAGGTACTTCAAAAGTTTTCACGATTGGCACCTAAAAGTATTCCGATTATTACAGGGTTTATTGCGGCCAATGGCAAAGGGGAGACCACGACTTTAGGTAGAAACGGAAGCAATTACACGGCTGCCCTTTTTGCAAACTATTTAGATGCTTCAGAAGTATTGAATTACACCCATGTTGATGGAATTTTTACGGCAAACCCAGATTATGTCAATCAAGCAAAGGTGATTGAACATCTTTCTTACGAAGAGGCCAATGAATTGGCTAATTTTGGTGCAAAGGTATTGCATGCGAAAACCATCATACCCCTAATTGAAAAAAATATCCCACTTCGAATTCTGAATACCTTCAATGCGAATTCACAAGGAACATTGATCAGTTCAAAAGCTAAAAAAGAGGGTATTAAATCCCTTTCGGTCATCGAAAATGTAGCACTGATCAATTTAGAGGGTAGAGGCCTACTGGGCAAAGTAGGTATCGATGCCCGAATTTTCAACACCTTAGGAAAACATAACATTAATGTAAGCATTATTTCGCAAGGTTCGTCAGAACGGGGCATAGGTCTGGTGGTTGATGCCGACCAGGCAGAGGAAGCCAAGTTGGCGTTGGATTCAGAATTTGCAACCGACTATTCCGCAAAAGATGTGAATACGATCACCATTAAAAAGGATATCGCCGTCGTCTCCATAGTAGGGCAAGATTTGAGCACCTTTCACCATCCCTATAATGCATTAATAAAAAACGGTATTGTACCGCTGCTTTTCAATAATACCATTTCTGGAAAGAATATTAGCATTGTGGTCGGTAGTGCTAATTTGAATAAAGCCTTGAATGTGATGCACGGACAGATTTTTGGGGTGAGCAAGCGTATCAACCTAGCCGTTTTTGGGCATGGAACCGTAGGTGGAACTTTGATTGACCAGATTTTGACTTCCTATCAAAAAATAAAAAACCGAAAGGGACTCGATTTACGGATTTTTGCCATTGCCAATTCTAAAAAAGTAGTGCTGAATTCAGAAGGAATACAAAAAGATTGGGAAAAGGATTTAAAAATACAAGGTAGGTCTTATGTCTTAAATGATGTGATCAAATTTGCCGAAGAAAACCATTTAGAAAACCTAATAGCCATAGACAATACGGCAAGCCCACATTTTGTTAACCATTATTTTGATTTGATAGCTGCCGGATTTGATTTGGTCTCCTCCAATAAGATTGCAAATACCTTAGATTTTGATTTTTACCAATCAGTACGAAAAAACTTGGCCGAACATCAAAAAAGATATTTATACGAAACCAATGTTGGTGCAGGCTTACCTTTAATAGATACTATTAATTTATTGCATTTGTCGGGAGAGAACATTACCCGTATCAAAGGGGTATTCTCGGGTTCGCTAAGCTATATGTTCAATACTTTTTCTGAAAATGATCAACCGTTTTCAGAAATATTGAAAATCGCTTTGAAGAACGGTTATACGGAACCAGATCCCCGTGAGGATTTATCGGGCAACGATGTCGCTCGAAAACTATTGATTTTGGCAAGGGAACTAGAACTGGAAAATGAATTCACCGATATTACCATCGAGAATTTGATTCCGAACGAATTGCAACATGTCGATTTAGAAACATTTTTACGACAAACCGATGAACTGAACGAAACTTTTGAGGCAATTAAGAATGCCCAAAAGCCGAACCATGTTTTGCGATATGTAGGGGATTTACATGGTGATTTGCAAAAAGAAAAAGGGATTTTGGAAGTGAAATTGGTTTCAGTACCCAAAAGCAGTGCTTTAGGGCAAGTCTCTGGTGCAGATTCCATTATCGAAATTTTTACCGAATCGTATGGTGAGAACCCGATTGTTATTCAAGGTGCCGGTGCCGGTGCCGCCGTTACGGCAAGAGGGGTCTTTGGAGATATCTTAAGAATTGCGGAGAAACTATGACTTGGGCTCCGCTCAGTTACCGCACCGAAGGCGTCATTCGTATTTGTTTTCGTGATTTGGCCTAGTCGTCTGTTGGTCATCGAGTGTAGCTGTTTGTAGATTCTTTAACGCAGCTAAGTATCGGTCATTGAGCGTAGTCGAAATGATGTGTTGTTAAACTCAACCTAGAAGCCTAAGGGCTGTATTATGAAAGGATATCTTTATATCTTGGAGTGCTCAGACGGGAGTTACTATACTGGAAGCACAATTGATTTAGAAAAGCGATTTTTCGAACATCAAGAGGGGAGGAGAGCCAACCATACCAGAAAGTGATTGCCCGTAAAATTGGTTTATGTGGAAGAATATCTTAGAATTGATTCCGCTTTTTACAGGGAAAAACAAATTCAAGAATGGCGAAGGGAGAAGAAAAAAGCTCTAATTGAAGGTAGGGTTAAAGATTTGAATGGTTTTGCAGAATGTAAAAACAAGACGCATTATAAATTTTATAAAGAAAGTAGCTGATTATGGCTTCGACTACGCTCAGCCATCGTCATAAAAGAAGTCATAAGGTGTAGCTATTTGTAATTCCTTAAGCGTAGCCAAAATGACATTTGATCAAGATTAAAATGAAGAAAAAGTTTGAAACGGAAGCAATTAGAACACAAACGGAGCGGACGCAGTTCTTAGAACATTCCGCACCCATGTATCTGACCTCTAGTTTTGTTTTTGAGGATGCTGAGGATATGCGCGCTTCTTTTGCTGAAGAAAAAGAACGTAATATCTATTCCAGATATTCAAACCCCAATTCGAACGAGTTTGTGGCTAAAGTATGTAAAATGGAAGGTGCGGAAGCTGGTTTTGCCTTTGCGTCTGGCATGGCCGCCGTGTTCTCAACTTTAGCGGCATTGTTGGATAGTGGTGACCATATTTTGTCCGCTGCAAATATTTTTGGGTCAACACATTCGCTATTCAATAATTTCTTTCCGAAATGGAACATTTCACACAGTTATTTTAAGATTGACGATTTAGAATCGATTGATGGGCTGGTCACGGAAAAAACCAAATTGATTTATGCTGAGTCTCCAACCAATCCTGGGGTCGATATTCTTGACTTGGAAGTTTTGGGTAAAATTGCTAAAAAACACGGTTTGATTTTGATTATCGACAATTGTTTTGCATCCCCTTATTTACAGCAGCCTATTAAATTTGGTGCCGATTTGGTGATTCATTCCGGAACGAAACTGATGGATGGTCAAGGTAGGGTCTTGGCCGGAATTACGGTTGGTAGCACTGCATTGATTGATAAAGTGTATCGGTTTTCGAGAATCACCGGACCGGCCTTGTCTCCTTTTAATGCCTGGGTACTTTCAAAAAGCTTGGAAACTTTGGCGATCCGTGTAGATCGCCATTGTGAAAATGCTTTAAAACTGGCCGAATTCTTAGAAGGTCATGCAGAAGTGAACTGGGTAAAATACCCCTTTTTAAAGTCCCATCCCAAGTACAACGTTGCGAAGAAACAAATGAAGGCAGGTGGCTGTGTGGTAGCCTTTGAGGTAAAAGGCGGATTAGAAGCAGGTCAAAATTTCTTTGATGCGATAAAACTATTGTCGCTTTCTGCTAATTTGGGCGATTCGAGAAGTATTGTAACGCACCCAGCCTCAACGACCCATAGCAAACTTTCGGAGGAAGAACGGATGACGGCGGGTATTACTTCAGGAATGGTGCGAATATCGGTCGGTTTAGAACATATTGACGATATTATTGCAGATATTGACCAAGCATTGCGTAAATAATGTGGTGTAAAATTTCAAGTTGGTCGTTCGGATTTTTAGTGATTACGGTCGGGTTTATCAATTTGAGATATGGTAATGATGCTGATTTTGGTCTTTTTTTGATAGTAGTATCATTTTTCTATTTTCCCCCAGTACAGCTGTTACTCAAAACCCGCTTTGGTCTTACGATTCCTGTTTGGATAAAAATCGTTTGCGCAGTATTGCTCATATGGGTCAATTTAGCTGTTGGGGCCATTGCAGAAGGCTATGTGTTTTAAATTAAGAACTGAATTTAAACGGCTAAACTAGGTAATAAGGGCCAAAAGATGTTCTTTCTTAATTTCATTATCTTAGCCCTATGCTCTCTAAAAAAACAAAATATGGGTTAAAGGCACTTACGTTTTTGGCTTCTCAGCCAAATAATGCCCCCATACAAATCGCTGAGATTGCCAAACAAGAGAATATTTCGCAAAAGTTTTTGGAAAGCATCTTGTTGACCTTGCGTAGAAATGGTTTTTTGGGTTCTAAGAAAGGAAAGGGTGGCGGATATTACCTGATTAAAAAACCTGATGAGATTTTAATGACCGAAGTAATGCGCATATTGGAGGGACCTATTTCAATGGTGCCTTGTGTGAGCCTTAATTTTTACGAAAAGTGTGATGACTGCCCAGATGAGACAGCGTGTTCCGTTCATAAACTAATGCTCAAGGTGCGCGATGCCAATTTAGAAGTATACCGAAACAATACCTTGGCTGATTTATTGAAATAAGCTACCCAAAGCCCTGATTAAATAGTGTTCAGTTTTTTATAAGCCTCATTTAGTCTAATCATGTAATTGATTAGAAAGAGAAAAAAGATTGAACTTATCATAAAAATTGGTTTATTCGAGAGATTCAGTTCAGTATTGAAAAGGGAAAAAATAGAATCGGAAAAACGATAAACCAAATAACTCATAAAAACCACAATTGAAATTATTGGAACCATTATTTTTCGAAAAGACGGCAAGGATACTTGCTGCTGTTTAGGTTGGGTTTCAAGTTTATGTATAAGCCTCTCGGTAAACCCATTCGAAGTCTCAAGCTTACTTCGCTGAATTAATTTTTTGATTTCGTCTTCTTTCATAATAAGTGTTTTAATTCGTTCCCTAATAGCCTTTTTAATTGAAAATTGAGATTATTCCTGCCCCGATGTAGGCTTACTTTAACTTTGGCCTTACTAAACCCGGTTATTTTCATCACCTCGTTAATACTCATTTCAGATAAGTAAAATAGTTGCAGTACCAAAGCCTCATCAGCATTTATTTTCTTTAATGCCAAATGGATGTATTTTTTTTGATTTTCCACTTTTAAGAGTTCTTCCTTACTGATTAGATTTTCGGGTAGTTGTGCTAGATCATTGACATTCTGATTTATTTTTGTTCTTTTCAATTCATTGTAACTCAAGTTTACCATAATACGATACAACCATGTCGAAAAATTAGCCTTGAACTTAAAGGTATCTATCTTATGGAAAACCTTTATAAATGCTTCTTGAAGAATATCTTCGGCAACAGCTTCATCTTTTACGATGGAAAAAATCAAGGAGAGCGATACGTCTTTATACTTTTCGACGAGCAGCCTAAAAGCGTCCATATCACCCTCTTTAATTTTTATGATGAGGCTTTTATCGAGGTCTTTCAAAGCCTACTTTTCAGATTTTTTTCTAAGAAAGTGGGCGAGAATGACACTTATTCCGCCAAAAATTGCAATGGTACCCCATGCCAATAAATCGGTGGTGTCTTCTGATAGGTTCATTTCGGTATAAATCGATGATACTATAAAACCTAAACCTAGTCCTATGATAATGCATCCAACATCAAGGTATTTCAATTTTTGATTTGTCAATTGATTAGCGATAAGGCCCTTTTCGATCATTGCTTTTTTAATGAGGTAATTGTATTTCGCAAGAATGAAAACAACCACGCCCATTCCTATAGCAAGGATCAACATTATAAATACTTCGTCTAACTTTTCCATGTTATTGATTTTTAAAATTGTTCTTCTATTAGTTTTTCGATTTCAGTTAAAAAGGGAAACAGATTGTCTGAGTTTCCAAAAATGGTAAAACCATATTTTTGATCGGGAACAAACATCGCATAAGCTTGAAAGTCTTTGTTATTACCCGTATGTAAATGCATTAGGCCATTTGGGGTCGGCTTTTGGGCAAAACCAAGACCCCAACCCGTTTGACCGGTTTCTAAATGTATTTTATTATCAGGTTTAAAGTGGTTATGCTCTTTTAGCATCTCATCCCGTAGTTCGACACTCAGATTTTTTGGTTCCATCATTTCAATTAGAAATAAAGCGTAATCATAGGCATCTGATTGCAAGCTGAAGCCCGGACCGACTTTTTTGAAACGGCTGCTTTCAGGATTTACCTTGCCCTTAACGTGCCCCTTTACGATATGTTCCTTTAAAAAATCGTTCCAAGTATAAAAACTTTTGTTCATGTCAAGGGGGTGGGCCACTTCTTCAAGAAACAAGGTATCCAACTTACCTCCCCAACCAATACCCAATTTTGTGCCTAGGGCAGCCCCCATGTGCTGGTAGGCCTCCCCAGAATAAGAAAAGTCGGTGCCTGGTTCAAAGGCGATGGTGATAAGTTCACCTTTTACCCAGTTCGGGATTCCGGTTCCGTGTGATAAAACGATTCTAGGCGTTAAGGTTTTATAGGCCTCCATAGAACCCTCCGCGACGGCATCTTTTGGAAAAATATCCTTTAAGTAGTCATAAATAGGTGCATCTAGATCAAAATTACCTTGTTCCGCCATTTTCATCACAAAATAAGCAAACAAAGGTTTAGAAAGTGAGGCACCTTCAAAAATACTGTTTTGGTCCACTGGTTCTTTCGTCTTCAAATTGGCAACACCAAACTTGTTGTGATATGCGATTTTGGCATCATTGATAATGGCAATGGATAGTCCTGGTAATTGAATGGAATCCATAATATGTTCGATTCTTTTTTCTAGGTCTTCAACGTTGACCCGTTTACCACTGACTGTTTTTATGTGCCCTTTTTGGGCGGTGGCCGTGCCGAAAATGGCTAAACCTATAAGTAATACTGCTATGTTTTTTAATTGATTCATCTTGTCGGTTTTTAAAAATTAATACGTGTTTTGTGAATTCACATCTATTGGACAAGACGACTTTAGAAAAGGTTACAAAAAAATCAAGAAACGGGTTAAGATACTATTAAACAGCTATTTATAGTAGTTTTTTTAACCGCACATATTTAGTCAACTACCATTGCCGATTATTTGATTTGGTCATTCAGGTCGGTTTAAGGCAATTCAAGTTGTTTGTAAAATGGACGATGAAATTTATGATGTGGTGTTAAATTCCTAATGGCAACGCTATATTTTGATAATCTATTAAAACTATAGGCTTTACTTAAATTTAATGGAAATTTGGCTTTTCCAATAGGATAATTGTTTATGTTTGTATTCCCTAGTAATCCTATAGGGATTAAGAAAAAGGTTTAATATGAATATTGATTATTACAATAAACAGTTTAGGGGAATACCCCCAGAGGAAATCATTAGTTGGGCGTTGCATCTTTCCAAAAAAAGGATAGTGACCACAAGTTTCGGGAAGTACTCCGCAGTTTTGCTAAGCATGTTTCAACGAATAGATCCAACAATAGCTGTATTATGGTGTGATACCGGCTATAATTTGCCAGAGACCTATGAGCATGCCAAGTATTTGACCAATAGATTGAACCTTAATCTGAAGACTTATGTTCCCCAAGAAACAAGGGCGTTTACAGAACATCGACTAGGTTTTCCTTCGGCAGATCAACCAGAGCACCAAGAATTTTCTGAAATAGTGAAATTGGAGCCTTTTCGAAGGGCTTTAAGCGAGCATCAGCCTGATATTTGGTTTACCAATATTAGGATACGTCAGACTGCATTAAGAAGTTCAAAAGACATTTTGAGCCAAAGTAAGGAAGGAATTCTAAAAGTAAGTCCTTTTTATTATTGGACAGATGAAGATTTGGATGCGTATTTGGAAGACTATGACCTTCCAAAGAACAGCACGTACTTTGATCCGGTAAAGGCCTTGGAGACTAGGGAATGTGGTATTCATTTGCAATAAACGGGTCTGGGCTTTTCGATAAGGGTCAATTGTAATATCACGGTAATAAATCAAAAGTTAATGTTGATGAAATCTCGTCGAAACAAGAAATCGATATTTTTTATTCTATAAAATCTATAGGATAAGAAAGGTTTTATTTTCTTTCACGACTAGGATATAGTATTATAAGAGAATATGCAAAGTTTTAGAACAGAAATAGAAAATCCGGTAGTAGAGAAAGATATTCTTGACTTAGAAAGAAGAATCCGCCAGTTCAAGACTGGAAAAGTTGATGAAGAAAAATTCAGAAGCCTTCGATTGGCACGTGGTGTTTATGGTCAGCGCCAGCAGGGGGTACAGATGATTCGAATAAAGTTACCCTATGGTAAAGTAACTTCGAATCAGCTAAAGCGAATCTGTGATGTTTCCGATGAATATTCTACGGGCCGACTTCATATCACGACAAGGCAAGACATCCAAATCCATTATGTTGATTTAGAGCGTACGCCAGAACTTTGGGCGCAATTGGAAAAAGACGACGTTACCTTACGAGAGGCATGTGGCAATACCGTTCGAAATGTCACTGCCAGCGAAACCGCCGGTATCGACGTTAATGAGCCCTTTGACGTTTCACCCTATGCACAAGCAGTCTTTGAATATTTTTTGAGAAATCCCATTGGGCAAGAAATGGGGCGTAAGTTTAAGGTCTCCTTTTCCGCTACCGATGCCGATACAGGCTTATCTTATATGCATGATTTGGGTTTTATTGCCAAATTGCAAAATGGTAAACGGGGATTTAAAGTAATGCTTGCTGGGGGCCTGGGTTCACAGCCACGACATGCCGATGTGCTTTACGAGTTTCTTCCATCTGACAAGATAATTCCGTTAATGGAAAGTGTAATTCGTGTTTTTGACCGTTATGGTGAACGTAAGAGTAGGGCGAAGGCACGACTGAAATTCTTGTTGAAGGATTTAGGTTTGGATGGATTCAAAACCTTATTGGAAGAAGAGAAAGATGCGATTCCGAATGCAACGTATTCCATAGACCATAAAGCATATCCTAAGATTCAAATTAGCGAAGCCGAGGTGGCAAATACCACTATAACTGATGAGAATGCTTTTGAAGAGTGGAAATCGACTAATATTATTCCACAGAAACAGCAAGGTTTTGTGGCTATTGGGATTAAAGTAGTATTGGGTGATTTTTATACCGATAAAGCGCGTTTGCTGGCCGATTTGGTCGCGAAATACGCAGCAGGGGAAATTCGTCTTTCATTGCGACAAAATATATTGATCCCTCATGTCAAGGAAGCCTTGGTTCCTTTCTTTTATCAAGAACTGGGCAAATTGGGTTTTGTAGAAGCTGGATATAACAAGGCTTTGGATATTACGGCTTGCCCTGGTACGGATACCTGTAATTTAGGAATTGCGAGCAGCACCGGTATCGCAACGGAATTAGAGAAGGTCATCAAAGCGGAATACCCCCAATACATCAAAAACCCTGATGTGGTAATCAAGATTAGCGGTTGCATGAATGCCTGTGGACAGCATAACATGGCCCATATCGGATTTCAGGGTATGAGCATTCGTACCAAAGATAAGTTGGTGGCTCCGGCACTACAGGTATTGCTGGGTGGAGGGAATTTTGGAAATGGAAACGCTCGTTTTGCAGATAAAGTGGTCAAAATTCCAAGTAAACGAGGGCCACAAGCATTGCGATGGATTTTAAATGATTTTGAAGCTAATTCAAATGGCGCAAAATTTGAACAGTATTATCAAAAGCAAGGAGAACACTACTTTTATGAGTTGTTGAAACCACTCACCAATATTGACAATCTGACACAAGATGATTTCATTGATTGGGGTAATTCCGAAAAATATAAAAAGGAAATCGGTATTGGTGAATGCGCGGGGGTAATTGTTGATTTGGTGGCTACCTTGTTTTTAGAGAGCCAAGAGAAAATTGATAGTGCTGAGAAAGCGTTGCAAGAAAAAAAATGGGCCGCTAGTATCTACTACGCATACCAATCGATAGTGAATTCGGCCAAAGCCTTATTAACTGCCGAAAAAATAAAAACGAATACACATGCCAGTATCATTAAGGATTTTGACAGGCTTTTTGTAGCGAATGGAAAAATCAATTTTGAAAGTTCATTTGAAACCTTGGCATTACAGTTGAATAAAAACAAACCTTCTGAGGCTTTTGCAAAAACCTATTTGGACGATTCCAAAGAGGTTTTACGACAATTAGAAGCGTTCAGACAAATGGAATTGGAACATGCTTAAACAAGGAAAGCTTACCGTTGTAGGGGCTGGTCCGGGTGATGCCGAATTGATTACCCTCAAAGGGATCAAAGCATTACAAAATGCAGATGTGGTGTTATACGATGCTTTGGTAAACAAAGAATTACTGCAGTTTGCCCGAGAAGCAGAATTGATCTTTGTAGGCAAACGAAAAGGATGTTATAGTTACCAACAAGAACAAATTAATGAGTTGATCGTGCAACGTGGTCTCGAAGGTGAACATGTGGTTCGTTTAAAAGGAGGGGACCCCTTTGTGTTTGGTCGAGGTGCTGAAGAAATGGAATATGCTGCTGAAAATGGATTGAAGGTCGCCATGGTTCCTGGTATTTCGTCTGCGTTGTCAGTGCCGGCAACCCAAAACATACCAGTAACCAAAAGAGGTGCTGCAGAAAGTTTTTGGGTGATTACGGGCACTACCAAGGCACACAAATTATCAAATGATGTAGCGCTAGCCGCAAAATCAAATGCAACGGTCGTCATATTAATGGGAATGTCAAAGCTGACCGAAATCGTTAAACTTTTTGAGCAAGAAGGAAAAAAAGAGACTCCGGTGGCCATTATTCAAGAGGGAACGACTGAAAATGAGAAAATAGGGATAGGTACGGTTGCTTCCATTACATCCGTAGTGAAAGAAAAACAGCTTTCGAATCCAGCGATTATTATCATCGGTGAAGTAGTCGGGCATCGAAAAACCCTTGATGGGATTACCCGCCAAGTTTCAGGGAAAACACTAAAAAATCAAATTCCCGAACCGATTTTATAACAAAATGAAGTGCATACGAATTGGTGGTCAAACCGTTGAAGAGAAAGATGGCCAGCGGTTTATACTTTGCAATACTTAAATTCTTAATTACAATTGATAACGATACGATGATTAAAACAGATATAGTAATAATTGGTGCAGGCCCAACAGGCTTATTCACGGTTTTTGAAGCGGGATTATTAAAATTAAAATGCCATTTGATTGACGCACTTCCACAACCAGGGGGGCAATGCTCGGAGATTTATCCGAAAAAGCCCATATATGATATTCCGGCCTACCCCGAAATATTGGCAGGTGATTTAGTGGATAGGCTAATGGAGCAGATAAAACCGTTTGAAGCAGGATTTACCCTTGGCGAACGTGCCGAAACTTTGGATAAACAAGAAGATGGTACGTTTATAGTTACGACGAACAAAGGAACAAAACACCATGCACCGATAGTCGTTATTGCTGGTGGTTTGGGTTCTTTTGAACCACGTAAACCACAAATTGAAAACATTGGGGCTTATGAAGATAAAGGAGTTTCATACATCATAAAAGATCCCGAAGTATACCGTAATAAAAAGGTTGTTATTGCCGGAGGTGGTGATTCAGCGTTGGATTGGGCCATCTATTTAGCCGATATCGCATCAGAGGTTTCTTTGGTACATCGAAGAAATGAATTTAGGGGTGCTTTGGATTCTGTGGAGAAAGCATCAGAACTGGCCAAACTGGGTAAAATCAAATTATTTACTGAAGCGCAGGTTACCGAACTACATGGTGAAGAGAGTCTTAGTGGGGTTATAATCAAACACAATGATGCCGAAAAAGAGCCAACCTATCTAGAAGTAGACAATTTTATTCCCCTCTTCGGGCTGTCCCCTAAATTGGGCCCTATTGGCCAATGGGGATTGGAAATCGAAAAAAACGCAATAAAGGTCAATAATGCCAAGGATTACCAGACGAATATTCCCGGAGTGTTCGCTATCGGTGATGTAAATACGTATGAAGGGAAACTGAAATTGATCCTATCTGGTTTTCATGAAGCAGCGGTCATGTGCCAATACGCCTATCAAATCATAAACCCGAATAAGCGATTTGTGATGAAGTATACTACCGTTGGTGGTGTTGAAGGTTTTGATGGTAGTAAAAAAGAGGCTAAGAAAGAGGTGGTGCAAAGCATACTCTAAACCCCTGTAATTACAATATCATACTTTTAAAAAGGCCTTGGAGACGAGGCCTTTTTAAATAAAGTTTTTTTGGTTTTGAACAGATTGTGCTGTTTCTTTGCCAACAGTTCATATATAATTTGAAAGTTATCAAGAAAGGTGGAGGGAATAGACCCTTTGAAACCTTAGCAACCCTTGGTGTATCCTGATGCTTGTCAGGACCCGAGAAGGTGCTACGTTCTATCCTGTTAAAAACGGGGAAAGATGACACAAAAGACCTATTCGTCCTTGTATCCGTTTATTTTCTTGATTGCTTTTTGATAAAGCGAAATCGTATTTATGCGAAATATTAAAGAAATACTGAAAGACCGAATTCTTGTTTTGGATGGTGCTATGGGTACTATGTTACAGCAGTACAAGTTCACCGAAGAAGATTTTCGAGGAGAACGGTTCAAAGCGTGGGAACATCCTTTACAAGGTAATAATGACCTACTTTCATTGACCCAACCCGATGCTATTGCAGCGGTACACAGAAAATACTTTGAAGCAGGAGCTGATATTGTCGAAACCAATACATTCTCAGGCACTACCATTGCAATGGCAGATTACCATATGGAGGATTTGGTCTATGAACTCAATTACGAATCGGCACGTATTGCCAAAGAAGTTGCGAATGATTTTACCCTAAGAGAACCTGAAAAACCGCGTTTTGTTGCTGGAAGTATTGGCCCGACCAACAAAACAGCGAGCATGTCGCCTGATGTCAATGACCCTGGGTTTCGTGCCATTTCTTTTGATGAATTACGAATAGCCTACAAGCAACAAGTTGAGGCTTTGTTAGATGGTGGTGCTGATATATTATTGGTCGAGACTATTTTTGATACGTTGAATGCGAAAGCAGCCCTGTTTGCTATTGAAGAGGTAAAAGACGAAAGAAATATAGATATTCCGATAATGATTAGCGGAACAATTACCGATGCATCGGGGCGTACCCTTTCTGGCCAAACGGCAGAGGCGTTTTTGATATCCATATCCCATATTCCAATTATGTCGGTTGGTTTTAACTGTGCCTTGGGGGCCAAACAGTTAGTGCCCCATTTAGAAGTAGTTTCGGCAAAATCAAACCATGCCATAAGTGCACATCCCAATGCAGGTCTACCTAATGCTTTTGGGGAGTATGATGAGACCCCAGAACAAATGGCAACCCAAATTAAGGAATATGTAGAAAAAGGATTGGTCAATATTGTAGGGGGGTGTTGCGGAACCACTCCGGCACATATTAAAGCGATTTCAGATTTGGTAGCTCGCTATGCTCCTAGGTCGTTGTCGGTCGGCAGTTGATGGTTATTGGTTGATAGTTGCTGGTAAAAAATGAAAATGGAATATACAGAGTTGGAAGTTTGGAAAGAAGCTAGGGTTTTGACGAATTCAGTTTATGAAATTTCAAAAACATTCACAAAAGAAGAAACCCATGGTCTAAAAAGCCAAATAAGAAGGTGTGCCGTGTCTATCCCTTCAAATATTGCAGAAGGATGTGGTAGAAGAACATCAGCGGATACAATTCAATTTCTTCATATTTCAAGAGGTTCACGCTATGAATTGGAAAAACAACTATACATTGCTTTAGATCAAAACTATCTTAATCAAGAAAAATTCGATAATCTGTTCAGGGAAATTTTAAAATGCAAAAAGCTTATTAACGGATTCATTAAATATTATAAAAAAGCTCATTGATGATTCTTAGCACTGAACATATACCGACAACGGACAACCGACAGCCACTAACCAGATATTTAAAGCTTTCCGGTCTGGAACCTCTGGTCATTACACCAGAAAGTAATTTTGTCAATGTTGGCGAACGTACCAATGTGGCAGGCTCAAAAAAGTTTCTCCGTTTGATCAAAGAAGATAAATTTGACGAGGCGTTGGAAATTGCAAGACATCAGGTGGAAGGGGGAGCCCAAATCATTGATGTTAATATGGATGATGGTTTGATCGATGGTAAGGAAGCCATGGTCAAATTCTTGAACCTGATAGTTGCAGAACCCGATATAGCACGAGTTCCCATCATGATTGACAGCTCAAAATGGGAAATTATTGAAGCAGGCCTTCAAGTGGTTCAGGGCAAATGTGTAGTGAATTCCATAAGCTTAAAAGAAGGAGAGCAAGAATTCGTGCGTCAAGCAAAATTAATTAAACGCTATGGCGCGGCGGTCATTGTAATGGCCTTTGATGAGGTAGGGCAAGCCGATAACTTGCAACGTCGTATTGAAATTGCCGAACGTTCGTATCGTATTTTGGTAGATAAGGTAAATTTTGCCCCCGAGGATATCATTTTTGACCTAAATATTTTCCCTGTGGCTACGGGAATGGACGAGCACAAACGCAATGCGCTTGACTTTATTGAGGGTACAAAGTGGGTGAGGGAGAATTTACCGCATTGTAGTGTCAGCGGGGGTGTTAGTAACGTGTCATTTTCTTTTCGTGGAAATAATCCCGTGCGAGAGGCCATGCATTCAGTGTTTTTGTACCATGCGATAAAAGCAGGGATGAATATGGGTATCGTGAACCCTGCCATGCTTGAGGTATATGATGATATTCCAGCAGCTCTATTGGAACATGTTGAAGATGTAATCTTAAACCGCAAGGATGATGCGACAGAGCGTTTATTGGAATTTGCAGAAACCGTTCAAGGAAAAGCAAAAGAAAATAAAGTAGACCTGTCATGGCGACAAGAACCTTTACAAGATAGGATTACCCGAGCTTTGGTCAAAGGTATCGACCAATATATAGTAGAAGATGTGGAGGAAGCCCGTCAAAAAGCTTCAAAACCTTTAGAGGTCATTGAAGGAAATTTGATGACGGGGATGAACGTGGTAGGGGATTTGTTCGGTAGTGGAAAAATGTTTCTACCACAAGTGGTCAAGTCGGCTAGGGTCATGAAAAAAGCAGTAGCCTATTTAGAACCTTATATTGAAGAAGAGAAACTTAAAAATCCCGTTTCAGAGGAGGCTAGGGGAGCAGGCAAAATCCTAATGGCTACGGTAAAGGGAGATGTACACGATATTGGTAAGAATATTGTTTCCGTTGTCTTGGCCTGCAACAATTATGAGATTGTAGACTTGGGCGTTATGGTGCCACCGGAAAAAATTATCCAAAAAGCGAAAGAAGAACAAGTAGATATCATTGGTTTAAGTGGGTTGATTACTCCGTCTTTAGATGAAATGGTGTTTTTGGCCAAAGAGATGGAGCGACAAGAATTTAAGGTGCCACTACTGATTGGTGGCGCAACGACAAGCAAGGCGCATACCGCAGTAAAAATAGCCCCGGTATACACACAATCAGTGGTCCATGTCAATGACGCTTCAAGGGCGGTAACCGTAGTTGGTGATTTATTACAAAAAGACACTTCAGAAGACTACAAGAAAGCAATCAAATTGGATTATGAGGGTTTTCGCGAGAAATTTTTGAATCGAACCAAACAAAAAGAATATGTAAGCCTGCAAGAAGCCCGAAAAAATAAACTTTTGCTGAATTGGGATGCTTTTAAAAATAAGGAACCGAAGCAAATAGGTATAAAAGTTTTGGAAGACTTTGATTTAGCAGTGCTCAAAGACTTTATTGATTGGACCCCATTCTTTAGAAGTTGGGATTTACATGGTAAATATCCTGATATTTTAAAAGATGATGTTGTCGGAGAACAGGCAACGGAACTGTTCGAAGATGCTCAAAAGATGCTGAAACAGATTTTAAAGGAAAAATGGTTATCAGGTAAAGCGGTTTTTGGCTTATTTCCAGCCAATCAAATCAATGATGATGATATACAGGTTTTAAATGGTGAAAAAGAAGAATTTACCTTTAGAACATTACGGCAACAACTCAAAAAAAGAGCTGGGGTTCCCAATATTGCGCTTGCTGATTTTATTGCTCCCAAAGAAACGGGAATTCAAGATTATATTGGATGTTTTTGCGTATCGGCTGGATTTGGTACTCAGGAAAAGGCGGCTGAGTTCGAAGCGGCCCATGATGATTATAGTGCCATTATGATCAAGGCTCTGGCTGATAGACTTGCCGAGGCTTTTGCAGAATATCTGCATAAAGAGGTACGTGCCAAACATTGGGGTTATGCTACTGATGAAACATTGTCGAACGATGACCTTATTGCTGAAAAATATAAAGGTATTCGTCCGGCACCAGGGTATCCAGCCTGTCCAGATCATTTAGAAAAATTGACAATATGGAAACTCTTGGATGTGGAAGAAAGAATAGGGGTGCAATTGACTGAAAGTTTGGCCATGTGGCCTGCGGCTAGCGTAAGCGGGTACTATTTTGGGCATCCTGAGGCCAAGTATTTTGGTCTTGGAAAAATAAAGGAAGACCAAGTAGCCGATTTCGCCAGCAGAAAAGGAATTGCTTTGGATGAGGCTAGCAAATGGTTGGCACCTAATATTGTAGAGGTTTCATAGTTCTCGAAAGAGGGAACACCTTGTATTGGTACAGTGTATTGCGCATTAGGGATTGCAACGGCATCTTTTTTGAGTGTGGGCACTAAAAAAATAGAGCGGAAAGCCCGACGACGAGTCTAATGAGTGGTAAGGCCTAAAAAAATAAATGAAAGAATAAAAATGGATTGTCAACGAATAAAATTCCCCCTTTAGGGGCTAGGGAGCCTATGAAAGTGACTGAACATATCAAAGGAGCGAACGGAAAAACGCTCTTCAGTTTTGAGATCATTCCGCCTGTAAAAGGTAAGAGCATTCAAGAGTTGTACAACAATATTGACCCCCTGATGGAGTTCAATCCGCCATTTATAGATGTAACGACCTCAAGGGAAGAGTACGTTTATATTGACCGTGATGGACTTTTGGATAAAAAGCTGACCCGTATGCGACCGGGTACTTTAGGGATTTGTGCTTCAATTTCACAAAAATATTCAGTAGATACTGTTCCACACGTACTGTGCGGAGGTTTTACCAAAGAAGAAACAGAATACTTATTGGTGGATTGCCATTATTTGGGAATTGACAATGTGATGGCCCTTCGTGGTGATGCCATGCTTGAAGAAAAGTATTTTGAACCAACGAAAGGAGGCCATCATTATGCGTCAAGTTTGGTAAGGCAAATTCAAGAACTGAATCAAGGGAACTACCTACATGAAGTGATAGAAACCGATAATTGTGCCGATTTCTGTATTGGGGTGGCAGGATACCCTGAAAAACATATGGAAGCTCCTTCCCTTAAATCGGACCTAAAGCGATTAAAGGAAAAAGTAGAACTGGGTGCGGACTATGTGGTCACCCAAATGTTCTTTGATAACAAAAAGTATTTTGAATTTGTGGATGCCGCTAGGGAGATGGACATCACAGTTCCTATTATACCGGGCATAAAGCCTTTGGCAATCAAAAAACACTTGCAATTATTGCCTCAGGTATTTCGGGTAGATATTCCCGAAGATTTAGTTGAAGCCGTAGAGCAGTGTAAAACGAACAAAGCGGTACGTCAAGTTGGGGTTGAATGGTGTATTGAACAATCGAAAGAGCTGAAGGCGGCCGGTGTACCTGTCTTACACTATTACAGCATGGGTAAATCAGATAATATCAAGGCTATTGCCAGGGAATTATTTTGATAAGGCACAGCGGTCTTTTTCTATTTTAGAAAGACGGATTTATGAAGCCAATCAAACTAAAACCAAAAAGCCTATTTTTACGCCCCATGAAACACCTACCTTTCATTGCTTTTCTTTTTTCGGTTGCAGTATTGTTTGCCCAAGACCCTGAGAAGTCCAAGAAATATGTTCTAGACGTCAGCCAGTTCAACGGCAATATACTTTTGCACAATACCGATATATCCCATTTGATTACGGAACATCCAGCTGGGTTTATAGTAGGCGTGAGCCGAAAACGCTATGGAGAAGAGGCTTGGGAAGCAGACTACGGGTATCCTGATACAGGCTTTACATTTACCTATCAAGATATGAAAAACCCCGTTTTGGGGCAAAATTTTGGTATCCATGCCCATTATAATTTTTATTTTTTCAAAAGAAACGTTCAACTTCGTATTGGGCAGGGAATCGCCTACAATACAAACCCATATGATAAGAACACAAATTTTCGCAATAATGCCTATGGCTCACATTTACTGAGTTCAACAATGGTGATGCTCAATTATCAAAAAGACAATATCATTGCTGGCTTGGGTTTTAAGGCTGGGTTCTCGTTATTGCATTACTCAAACGCCAACTTTAAGGCACCGAATACCTCAACAAATACAGCGGCGATTAATTTTGGATTGACTTATGACTTGAATAAGGACTTGTCTTATGAATATTTGCCAAAGCAAACCAAAGAAAAAATTAAAGAACCTATTCGATACAATCTCGTTTTACGCGGGGGATTGAATGAAAGTGACGTAGTGAACTCCGGGCAGTATGGATTCGTGATTTTTTCGGCCTATGCCGATAAACGATTAGGTAGAAAAAGTGCCTTTCAGTTGGGTACGGATGTTTTCTTTTCTAACTTTCTGAAAGAGTTGATACGTTTTCAATCCATATCTTTTCCAGAAATGAATGTGGCACCCGATACTGATTTTAAAAGGGTTGGGGTTTTTGCGGGCCATGAATTATTTATCAATAAGCTGAGCGTAGTGACCCAATTGGGTTATTATATATACTACCCTTTTGATTTTGAGGGACGTGTGTACAACCGAATTGGTTTAAAGAGATATTTCGGTGACAATGTATTTGGTAGCGTAACACTTAAATCACATGCAGCAGCAGCAGAGGCCGTTGAATTTGGAATAGGGGTGAGGTTGTAGGTATGGAATCAAAAACCAAAAAAGAAGACTCTAAACGACTATGCGTGTTAAAAAGTGACAAGTCAGAAATACGATAGTATTAGGACATATTTTATTTAAAAGAATATTTAGTGAAAGAAATGGAAAACAAAATCAATAAACCAAGAAAAGAAAGGTGCTATATCTTTTATCTTTTGTCTTGTTTCTTATGCCTTTTCGCTTGCAATAGTGAAAACGCTTCCGATTGTTTTCAAAACGCTGGTAATTTGGTGCGTTTAGAAGTTGAGGTTCCCGATTTCACCGATATCACTGTTTTTGAAAATCTGAACCTTGTGCTTATTCAAGGTGACGAACAAAAAGTAGAATTGGAGTCCGGTGAATTTTTAATAAATGAGGTGTCTGCAGAAGTTGAAGGGGATAGGCTTATCTTAAGAAATGAAAACACCTGTAATTTTGTAAGGGAGTATGGACTTACAACGGTCTATGTGACTTCACCGAACATTGAGAATGTTAGAAGCAGTACAGGGCTTTTGATTTCTAGTGATGGCGTGCTCAACTATCCGAATTTAAGTTTGGTTTCCGAGAGTTTCACTAACCCCGAGACCGAAACCACCGATGGATCCTTTGATCTAACCGTAAATTCAGAAAATGTTTCCATTTTGGTAAATGGCATTGCCTTTGTCAAATTATCGGGCGTTACCAACAGTTTGAACGTAACTATTGCTGCGGGTGATTCCCGTATTGAGGCCGAAAGCTTGATTTCACAAAATGTTTCGTTGAACCATAGGGGGTCTAATGATATTTTCGTGAACCCACAAGAGCGTATCAGTGGTATTATTCGAGGTTATGGCGATGTAATCAGTGTTAACCGACCTTCAGAGGTTACGGTAGAAGAAATCTTTAATGGCCGTTTGATTTTCAGGGACTGATTTAGGTACGGGTGGTAATTTTGAATTTAAGCCCATCAAAATGGATGGTTATGATTTAATTTCATATCACAGGGCAGACAAATTATTTTATTGTTTTAAGTTTCTTCTTTATACGTGATGAATTTGTTTTCAAGCATAGCTAATTTTTTTTCACCTCCTTCTAAAACCAAACCGTTTGACGGACTCAGTGGTATGGAACTCGCTGATGCTTTGCTGTACAATTTAGTGACGGAGGATAGGGTACCTGGTATTTCCACTACTATTCTGAAAGAAGGTCGGACCCTATTGCAAAAAGGGTATGGTTTGGCGGATATTGATAACAAAGTTCCCATTGATCCGAAACAAACTATTTTTCGAATAGCTAGTATTTCAAAATGTATTACAGGTTTGGCATTGGGTAAGATGATTGAAGATGGAATATTGGATTTTGATGATTCGTTCTACAAACACGTTCCTTATTATCCGAAGAAAAAATTTGAATTTACGTTAAGACAACTAGCTGGCCATACTGCTGGAATACGGGGTTACCGCGGTAAGGAATTTGCGATGAACGAGCCTTATTCAATTAAAGACGGTCTCGACATGTTTAAAAATGATCCGTTGCTTTTTGAACCAGGTAAAGGGTATCTGTACAATAGTTTTGATTTTGTACTATTGTCCCTTGCGATGCAAGAAGCCAGTGGTGTGCCTTTTGAAGTGTATGTTTATAAAAATGTGCTGGTACCTTTAGAGATGCATCAGACCTTTGCCGAACCTAGTCAAGTAGATGTAGGTCAGCAAAGTCAAAACTATACGAAGACTTCTGCGGGTTTTAAAAGGGCCATTACAGTGAATAATTTTTATAAACTCGCTGGAGGGGGCTATTTATCGACAAGTGTGGATATCGCGAAATTGGGCCAAGCTGTCCTAGAAAGAAAATTATTAAAACCGGAAACCTATAAAGAATTACTGACCGCTCAAACCGTGAATGGAAAGTCTACGTATTATGGCCTTGGATTTCAAGTGAGTCAAGATAGCAATGACGACCCTTTTTTAGGTCATGTCGGTAGCAGTGTGGGAGCTTATACAAATCTATTTGTATACCCCGAAGAACAACTGGTTATTGCTAATTTGATTAATTGTACGGATCCTAAGGTACAAGAACAACTTGATTTAGTGATTAATGCATTCACCCACTTGCATTCTTGAGTATTTTTAAAGAAATTGAAGTTTAAATAGGTATTGATTTGAAAGTATTCTATGTTATAATGGCCATAGGCTTTGTACTGTTGATAAGTGGTTCCTCTACCCAAAAATATGATTCCCCCGATAGGGTAGAAACGGTGACCGACACGGTACAAGGTGAATTGACTGCACAAGAATGGAAGCGGTTTGAACGTTTCGAAAAAGACCTTCGGCAGTCTGAGACTTCACAACAGGAAAAAGCGTCCCTATTAAAAAATTATACACGTGATTCCCTCAAAATACTAGAGGTGAAATTGATGGCCGTCAAACTCTTGGAAGCTAAAAATTTGTTGAAACAAGATATTGTTCAAAACACCCAATTCTATTTTGATTTACTTCATGAGCTGGAGGCTAGCAAGGTAGATCCAAGCAATTATAGTTTTTTAAAAGATAAGTTGCTGTTGTTCAGGCAACGTAAAATGCAAGGCCAATTACGCAGAAGCCAATGGTTGAATGTTGGTCTTGGTATTTTAGTATTGCTTTTTGTCGGTGGGTCCTTAATTCGATTGAAAAGAACAAAGAAGCCGGCAGTTCAGCAACTAAGTCGGCAAGAAACCACAATTCGAGATTTAATTATTCAGGGAAAAAGCAATAAAGAAATAGCCTCTGAACTTTTTATCAGCTTGAGTACCGTAAAAACCCATATCACCAATATTTATAGCAAATTACAGGTTTCCAATCGACAGGAATTAGTCCATAAAATCCAAAACTAGTACGGGTACTAGTGCTTATTTCAGACCTTGGTTTTCCCTTAAAAAAATGAGAAGATAGTTACTTGTGTCCTTAAATTCTTAAGCGATACCGTTGGCATATTTCTATCTTAAGACGAGGCCCGTTTCTTTATTGGATTTTAAATTTTGGAACCTTTGTTTGGGTTGGTTGGTTTTTTTGAATGCCTTGGTAACCTATTTAGTGACCATGGAACCTACCGTCAGCTTTTGGGATACCGGGGAATACATTGCTACATCTGCCAAACTTGAAATTGCACACCCTCCAGGCGCCCCACTTTTTCAGATGATAGGGGCTTTTTTTGCATTATTTACCATCGACCCACTTCAAATCGCAAAAATGGTAAACGCTGTTTCGTGTTTCGCAAGTGCCTTTACCATTCTCTTTTTGTTTTGGACCATTACCAACCTTACCCAAAAATTTCAAAAGGGGATTAAAATGGACCGCCTAAATAGTGTTGCGGTTTTAGGTAGTGGTCTGGTTGGGGCCTTAACCTTTACGTATTCTGACAGTTTTTGGTTTAACGCTACAGAAACCGAGGTTTATGCCTTGGCGAGTTTTGTGATGGCCATTTTAATATGGCTTGGCCTAAGATGGATTGATGAAATTGATGGAAAAAGGGCCAACAAATGGTTGTTGTTGATTTGCTTTATTATCGGCCTTACGTTTGGCATTCAATTTATGGGCTTTCTGACCATACCCGCGCTTGTTTTGTTGTTTTATTTTAAGCGATTTCAAAAGGTTACCATCCAAAATTTCATATTTTTTAATGCTATTGCAGTGGGGCTGTTGTTTTTCGTGTTTAAAATTTCACTTACCTACGTGCTGAAGATCTTTGCATGGGGTGAACTCTTTTTTATAAATACCATCGGTCTTCCGTTTAACATGGGTACCCTTATTGTGGGGGTATTCTTCTTCTTGGCTTTTTACATGGCTTTACGATATACCGTGCATAAAGGTTTGGTACTGTTCAATACGGCACTCTTAGGGCTACTATTCTTGTTTTTGGGCTTTTCAACATGGCTGATGCTCCCCATAAGGGCGAGTGCACACGTAGGTATCAATGAGAATGACCCCTCTGATGCAAGAACACTTTTGGCCTACTATAACAGGGAGCAATATGGGGGTGTCGCAAGTCCATTTTACGGGGCCTATTACTCTGATATGTTTGCAGCTTCCGATGGCTTTACCGATGATAGTCCCAAATATGAAAGGGATGAAAAACTAGGAAAATATGTAATCGTAAATGATTATAAGAATGCAATTGGTACTCCAAACAAAAAGCATGTAGGTATACTTCCCAGGCTGTGGAGCGCTGACCATGCAGAGAATTACATGCGCTATTTTGAACGTTTACAATTCAAAATAAAACCTGAATACTTATCGAATACCGAGCTTCGGAATGCTATTGAAGAGTTCAGGCAATTGGATGCTGCCAAGAAGATAAGTACTGAACAATATATTGACTTCCTTAAGAGCTTTGGGGATTATATTGATGTTGCCCCACCAAGCCTAAGACAAAATCTTGAGTTTTTACTGGAATACCAATGGGGCTATATGTATTTGAGGTATTTTTTCTGGAATTTTGTAGGTCGCCAGAATGATATACAATGGCGTTACGACAATAACGGACATTGGTTGAGCGGTATCGATTTTATTGATGAAATGCGCTTGGGGAGCCAACAAAATCTACCTGATGGGGTTTTAGATAACAAGGCAAGGAATACGTATTATTTCCTTCCATTAATATTAGGGCTTATTGGGGTATTCTTCCAATTAAAAAAGACCCCAAAACAGTTCTGGGTACTCTTCGTTTTTTTCATGTTCACGGGTTTTGCCATTCAGTTTTATACGAATCCTTACATTTTTCAGCCTAGGGAGCGCGACTATTCCCTTGTGGGTTCTTTTTATGCTTTTACCATTTGGATAGGTATGGGAACTTTCGCCTGCTGCATGGTATTACAGCGATATATTACAAAGAAAATGGGAAATGTTATGGGTGTTTTATGTTGTTTATGCAGTGTTCCCCTACTCATGGCATTTCAAAATTGGGATGATCATGACCGATCAAATCGTTTTACGGCCAGGGCTTCTGCAAAAGCCTATTTAGACTCGACGGAAAAGGATACTGGTGCTATTTTATTTACCATTGGTGATAATGATAATTTTCCACTATGGTACCTTCAAGAAATAGAGGGGTATAGAACCGATGTGAGGGTCATTGTCAGTGGCTACTTCGCAACGGACTGGTATATTGACCAAATGAAGCGAAAGGCCTATCAAAGTGACCCGATTCCCTCGCAATTGAATCACGATGACTACAAATATGGTACCCGTGATGTGATACACTACCAAGGCCTACCTAATGCAAAGGATAACCGATGGCATATTAAAGACTTTATGAATTGGATAGCCAGTGATAAACCACAAACGAAATTGAAGTACCTGTTTGAAAGTAGGGGTAGGGATATTTCCGGTCTTTCTGAAAGTACTTTGGATAGGGTGTATTACCCAACCCATAAAATTAGGGTGCCCGTAAACAAAAAGAAGGTATTGGAAAGAGGTCTGGTAAATGAAAAAGATGCTGATTTGATTGTCGACTATATTGATATTGACCTGCCAAAAAGTTACATCACAAAAAACAGGATGATGATGTTGGATATCATTGCTAATAATGATTGGGAGCGGCCCATCTATTTTTCAGGGGGCAGTTTTGATGATGCAGAGTACATATGGATGAAAGAGTACCTGCAATTAGATGGACTTGCCTATAAACTAGTGCCAATTAAAACAGAAGATGAGCATACGTTCGGTCTAGGGCGGGTTGATACCGATTTGATGTACGATATTGTCAAAAAATGGGACTGGGGAAATTCAGGTAGCCCTGAGATTTATCATGACCCACAAACGAGAAGACAATTTGGGGTGACCTTTAGGTTGAATATGGCAAGGCTTGTACAGGCACTTATTGAAGAAAACAAGATGGAAAAGGCCAGAACGGTTCTTCAAATGGCCATGAAGAACATTCCGGTTGCATACTATGGGTACTATACATTTGTTGAACCTTTCTTAGACGGCTATTATAAAGTTGGGCAGCGTGAAGAGGCGAGGATGTTATTTCAACAATTAAAAAAAGTATATCAAGACCGATTGAGATATTATTCCAAAGTTTCATTAGACGAACAATACACACATATAGAAACTATAATATCCACTATTGAAGCCTATAACGGAATCGTTAGCGCACTTATGGAAAATAATGATACGGAATATGCACAAAAAGAAAGTAAGGTTCTTGACGCTTACATCGGTATGTTCGATCAATTTCTTTCAGGGTGATGGTACAGGGGTCATCTTTTAGAAGGCCCACCGATTAATTCCCAATACGACTAGAAATTTGGGGTGCAGGTTTTTTTTTGATTACGACTAACTGGTCAGCTCTGTAAATAGACTTTCCAAATTCTTATTTTTTCTACTTAACTGAAGCGTTTTCAATTCATTGTCATGGGCAAAATCAAATACTGCTGGGCGCATGTCTTTTGAGGTACTAAAAACGATTTCATACACAAAACCACCAGTATTTTTGACGGCGGTAACATGGGGCAATTGTTTAAGCAATACTTCTTCGACGCGAAAATCGAATTCAACCTCAATGACCTGCTGTTCCGTTTCACGAAGATCTTCAAGTTTTTTATCAGCTACCACCAGACCCTTATTGATAATGATGACACGATTACAAACTGCCTCAACCTCTTTCATAATGTGGGTTGACAATAAGATTGTTTTTTCCTTTCCGATTTCACGGATTAATTTTCGAATTTCAATGAGTTGATTCGGATCTAAGCCCGTAGTGGGCTCATCGAGAATTAAGACGTCGGGATCGTGCAATAAGGCAGCGGCGAGACCAACGCGTTGCCGGTAACCTTTCGAAAGTTGTCCTATTTTTTTGTTGGCTTCGGGTGTTAACCCCGTTTGTTCGATAACTTCTTTAATCTTTTGTTTGTTTACTTGATATACATCGGCATTAAATGCAAGATATTCTTTCACATACAACTCGACATAGAGCGGATTGTGTTCTGGTAAGTAGCCAATACTTTTTTGAACCGATCTCGCAGCTTTTTGCACATCAAATCCATTCACCGTTGCAGTGCCCGAATCTGCCTGATGATATGTAGTTAATACCCGCATCATTGTAGATTTACCTGCGCCATTCGGACCTAAGAATCCGACGATTTCACCTTTAGCAATGGAAAAAGATATATTATCGAGGGCTTTTTGATTGCCAAAGGTCTTTGTAATGTTTTGAACATTGATGGACATGAACTTGAATTTACATTCAAAAATAAGAATAGATTTGACTCTTGCGATACATTCGCTTTGAAATGACGCTTCAAAGTAAGAAGCCAATGAAAAATCTAGAATTCGTAATTCTATAGGTGTTTTACAAATAAAAGTGCAAGAATTTTTTAAAATCAGCTAAAAATCAAAAAAAATATCTTTTTCCTTTTGAATTCTCAATGTATTGCCCAATCTTAGCCGAGATTATAAAATAAAATGAACAATACGTATTTCTGGAACGGTTTTTATTTCTACTTCTTTTTTAAGAGAAGTACGGGACTGTTCTAACATACGCCAAGTAGATAGCATTGAAAGTCCCGATATAAAATCGGGACTTTTTTATTGAATGAAATTTAAATGTATTGACTTGAGCATATTGAAATGGAGTCAAAGAATCAAAACGGATAGGAAGTGAAGCTGAAAGTAGCTATACAAGGAATCAAAGGGAGCAATCACCATCAGGTGGCCAAAGACTTTTTTGATGATAGTATTGAATTGGTTGAATGCCTATCTTTTGATAAGTTGATTCAACATTTAATTGATGGCACTGCCGATAAAGGGATAATGGCAATTGAAAATTCAATAGCAGGTTCCATCATTCCCAATTACAATCTTATATACCATAATGCTATTCATATCATTGGTGAACATTATATCAACATACATCATAATTTAATGGTACAAAAGGGGGTGGCCTTTGATACTATTAAAGAAGTGCATTCACACCCAATGGCCCTATTGCAATGTAAGGCATTCTTTAAACAGCACCCAGATATCAAGCTTGTAGAAGCTGTAGATACTGCAGAAACTGCAAAACGCATTCAAGAAGAGAATCTTAAAACCATTGGGGCCATAGCACCAAAAATGGCAGCGTCGCTTTATGATCTTGAAATTATTGCCCCTGAGATTCAAACCATAAAAAATAACTCCACAAGGTTTATCATATTAAAAAAGCAGAATACTGTACTTCCGAAAGAAGAAATCAACAAAGCATCTATTCGTTTTGTAGCAGATCATAAACGGGGAAGTTTGGCGACGATTCTTAATGTGATGAGCGACTGTAACCTGAACCTTACTAAAATACAATCGCTACCAGTTATAGAAACCCCTTGGAAATATGCGTTTTTCGTAGACGTCACTTTTGATGCCTATCAAGATTTTGATAAAGCAAAATCAGTATTGAAAATCATGTCTGAAGATTTTAGGGTTTTAGGCGAATATAAAAATGCACTAAAAACATGATTACGGCCGAACGTTTAAAATCAGTTCAGGAATATTACTTCTCGAAAAAATTACGCGAGGTAAGAGGATTAATTGCAGAAGGAAGGCCAATTATCAATATGGGTATTGGTAGTCCTGATTTAGCACCCTCACCAAAAGTATTGGAAGTACTCAAAAATGCCATTTTGGATAGTACGGCACATCAGTATCAAAGCTATCAAGGTTTACCTGAATTGCGAGCGGCAATAGCCTCATTTTATAAGGCAAAATTTCATGTGGAGCTTGATACCAGCAACGAGATTTTACCGCTAATGGGTTCAAAGGAAGGAATCATGCACATTAGTATGGCCTTTTTGAATCGGGGAGATGAGGTTTTGATTCCGAATCCGGGTTATCCGACCTATGCGTCCGTTACCAAATTAGTAGAGGCCATACCTAGAACCTATGATCTAAGTTTAGAAAATGGATGGTTCCCAGATTTAGGGAAATTGGCCAAACAAGATTTGTCGAAAGTGAAATTAATGTGGTGCAGTTATCCCCATATGCCGACAGGTGCTACTGCGTCTAAAGAACAATTAAGGGAATTGGTTGATTTTGCAAGGCAAAACCAAATCCTTCTGGTCAATGATAACCCCTACAGTTTCGTTTTAACTAAAAATCCGACCAGTATACTGGCCATTAAAGGGGCAAAAGAATGTTGTTTAGAACTGAACAGTTTAAGCAAGACCTTTAACATGGCCGGTTGGCGTGTTGGTATGGTATTGGGCAATGCTGATACGATCAACGCAATTTTAAAGGTCAAAAGCAATATGGATTCGGGCATGTTCTATGGAATTCAAAAAGGGGCCATTGCCGCATTGCAAAGTGGGTCGGAATGGTTCGAAGATCTTGATACCATTTATTCCAACAGAAGGGATTTAATGTATGAACTGGTTGATAAAATAGGGGCCACCTATGATCTTAATGCGGTAGGAATGTTCGTTTGGGCAAAATTACCGCAAGGTTCTAAATCGTCTGAAGAATTTATAGATGGGCTGCTTTACGATAAGAATATTTTTATCGCACCAGGTACGATTTTTGGAAGTAATGGTGAAGGGTATATTCGATTTTCATTATGTGTAAAAGAAGATAAGATCAAAGAGGCAATTGAACGGTTTTAAAATGAAAGTAGCAATAGTAGGTATCGGTTTGATTGGTGGTTCCTTTGCAAAGGATGTTAAAAAATTATACCCTGAATCTAAGATTTATGGCATTGACACCAATATGCAGCATCTTGATAAGGCATTGCGTTTAGGTCTTATTGATGTAAAGTCTGATTATAAAGGGTTGTATGATGCAGATATCGTAATGCTGGCGATTCCGGTCGATGTTTTGGTGCAAGAACTAGCTGTGATTTTAGATGCTGTGGGCGATGATACGGTTGTTTTTGACGCAGGTTCTACAAAAGCATTGATTTGTCGGGCGGTAGAACAGCATCCCAAAAGAAGAAACTTTTTAGCTTGTCATCCTATAGCGGGTACCGAATTTTCAGGGCCGGAGGCTGCTATTGCAGATTTATACAGTGGAAAGACCAATATCATCTGTGAGGTTGAGAAGACCGCATTTAAATTGCAAGAGAAAGCCTTAAAAATATTTCAAGAAATGGGGATGCGTATTCGATATATGAATGCCGATGCCCATGACAAGCACATTGCCTATGTTTCGCACTTATCCCATATCAGTTCATTTATGTTGGGAAAGACCGTGATTGAAAAGGAGAAAAATGAAAGGGACATCTTCGATATGGCCGGTAGTGGTTTTGAAAGTACGGTACGTTTGGCCAAAAGCTCGCCAGCAATGTGGACTCCCATTTTTGAGCAGAATAAAGTCAATGTTATTGAAACGCTGACCGAATACATACAAAATCTAGAAGATTTTAAAAAAATGATGCTCGAAGATAATTTTGTAGCGGTCTATGATGAAATGGAAAATACAAATAGAATAAAGCAAATACTAAACGGAATACCGTTGACGAAATAAGGATATTTAGTTTACGAACAACGAACAACGAACAACGAACAACGAACAACGAACAACGAAAAGAATACCTATGGAAAATTCAAAAGAAATGAGAACATGGTTAAATGATATGGCATTGCCCCATCCTCTTGTCATTGCCGGTCCATGTAGCGCCGAAACCGAACAACAGGTCTTAAAGATAGCCCATGAGCTTAAAGATACCGATGTTAATTATTACCGCGCTGGAATATGGAAGCCACGCACACGACCAGGAAACTTTGAAGGAGTAGGCGCAATAGGACTAAAATGGTTGCAAAAGGTCAAAGAAGAAACCGGATTGAAGACAGCTACTGAAGTAGCGAATAAAGCACATGTTGATTTAGCCTTGGAGCATGATGTCGATTTGTTATGGATCGGTGCCCGTTCAACGGTGAGTCCATTTATCATGCAAGAATTGGCAGATGCATTAGAGGGAACCGATAAGGTCGTTTTGGTAAAGAATCCAGTTAATCCAGATTTATCGCTGTGGTTGGGCGGTATTGAGCGACTACATACAGCAGGTATTAAAAAACTAGGAGCCATACATCGGGGTTTTTCCACCTATCAAAAAACCAAGTACAGAAATATTCCGGAGTGGCAGTTGGCCATTGAATTTCAAAATCGTTTTCCAGACCTACCTTTAATTAACGACCCTTCGCATATTACAGGAAAACGTGATATGATTTTTGATGTCTCACAAACAGCCCTTGATCTGAATTTTGATGGTTTAATGATTGAGACGCATTGGGATCCGGACAACGCGTGGAGTGATGCGGCGCAACAGATAACCCCAAAAACCTTGGTGCAGATTATGCAAGATTTGAAGATTAGAAAAGAAACTGATGAAGAGGCCGAATACAATTCAAAATTAAATAACCTAAGAGCTCAAATAGATGTTATTGACAATCAATTGATACAGACTTTAGGGGAGCGAATGAAAGTGTCAGATGGTATAGGGGAGCTTAAGAAGCAAAAAAATGTGGCAGTATTGCAAACCAATCGTTGGAATGCCATTTTGGGTAAAATGATTTTAGAAGGGGAATCCCGTGGCTTGAGTGAAGAATTTGTGTTGCGAATGTTTAAGGCCATTCACCAAGAATCCATTAACCATCAAGAAAAAATTCTTAAGGCTTAAACTTAAGAAATCATACCTAGGTGACTAAGTCATTTCGAACAAGGAGTTATATCCAGTAAGGAATTCTAAAGATTCTTGGCTACATACATTGTTCAAAATGACTTTTTTGGTGGTGTACTGTAACGATCTGAAATTCATTTCATCTTTTGTACAACAAAAAACACCTATTATGAAATCAATAATTACCTTTTGTTTTGCATTATTTACATTGGCCATGGCTAGTCAACGAACCATTGACCGAGAAGTCGGGGATTTTGATAAAATCAAGGTTTTTGATTTGATCGAAGTCAATTTGATTCAATCTGACGAAAACCGAATTATCGTCAAAGGAAGAAATACGGATGACATCAAATGGACCAATAAAGATGGCGTCTTGAAATTACGAATGCAACTGGATAAAAAATTCACTGGTGAAGATACCTTTATCGAAGTATATTATAAGTATATTGATGTTATAGATGCCAATGAAGGTGCGCAAATCACCTGTAATGAAATGGTCAATAAGGCCAAAATAGAATTGAGGGCACAAGAGGGGGCACGAATTACTATTGGAATGGATGTGGCCGTCGCTGAGATTCGAGCTGTAACAGGGGGTATTGTAGAAGCTTCCGGTTTAGCCGAAAATCAAACGGTAGTGCTAAATACCGGTGGTATTTTTGAAGGCCGTGATTTGAAAACCATTGTTTCAGATGTGAAAATATCAGCAGGGGGTGAAGCAGAGGTATTCGCTTCTGATAAAGTGGACGTTAACGTAAAGGCCGGGGGTGATGTTGTTGTTTATGGCCAACCTAAAGAAGTCAATAAGAAAACCTTTGTAGGGGGCCGGGTGAAAATCGTAGAGTAGGTTTCGATAAATATCTGCATAGATAAAAGCCTCAATCCACTAAAATGGTTGAGGCTTTTTTATGTAGTTTTTATTTCTTGAAAATATAGCGGGTAATGAAAATACCTTTACCATCGGGTTTGCCTCCGTCACTTTCAACTGCACTGGTTACAAAAGCCAACTCCCATCCATTTGCCACCATATCATTGATCATAGAGGTCAATAGGGCATCGTTGGCAGCAATATTTTGAAAGCGTATTCCCCCCAAATTGTAAAAATTCAAAAGTTTGGTTTCTTCAAAATTTTTCACACGAATGTCCTTTCTTTTTGATTTGTTCCTGGTGTTATCTTCATCGGTTTGAACACTGGTATATTCTTGATAATCTTTATCTTCGAGTGCATTGATAATACGAGATCTTCCCAAGCCATTAGGCACTATTGATTCGACACTGGTGATTACCTTGAATTCTTGGGCGTACATATCATGGGCTCCAAGTAGTATTAAAAAAGCAAATAGAACTAATTTTTTCATGACGGAATTAAATTTGATTATTGAATAGTTTTAGATCTTTAGTCGTTATAAGATTATTGAATAACAAAAAAGCCTTCGCTTTTTCGAAGGCTTTTTAGAGTTAAACACTATTGGTTATCTTCTATTGTATTGAAAAGTCAAATACGGATTGATTTTGTCTGCCCTGTGGTACTTGGCCTTGATATAAGAAAGCGTATTCCCCTGGTTCGAGTGAAGTAGGGGTTACTTTGAACTTATTACCCTCGATCTCTTCGATATCAAAACCTATGGCAAGTTTTGGGTCTACCCCACTACTACTTGAAATCCAACTGCTTTTTCCGGTGATGACCTCTCGAAGGTTTTGTCGCTCTTTTACTTTAAGTTTGACCAATACAAACTCATTGGGGTTGCTGGCGACCCTAAACCACCAGTTTAACAAACCAGCTTGGTTTCCCTGCGTATTTTGTAAGTTATCGACTTCCGTGGTCGCCGGATTGAATATGAATGTAAATTCGGGTCTATCGGTATTAATGACATTATTTGATTGGGTTCTTGGTAATCTCGCTTTCTGTTTTGAATTTATAAGGCCAGAGACAAGCTTTTGAGCTACTTGGTTGTTATTCGTTCCCGAAAAAACAGCAGGTTGAATCAATTCATCTTCCCCATCTTCATTAACAAAATAGATACCGGTCTTTGATTTGGTGTTCTGTTTTGATTTCTCCATGATTAGTGAAAGTACCTCTGAAGATGCGCCAGCTTTTTTCAATTTGCCAAGTCCTGCGATAGTGGCATCGAATTTTACATCTGAGGTGTAAATTTTATCAATGATCATGGCATCATCAAAACCCAATTCCATCATTTGAATAACACTTTCATTAGTGATGACCTCTTGTGCGGTTAAGACACTGAAAAAAGAGCAGCAGATAAAAGTTACGATTACGTGTTTGAATTTCATTTTATAGTTGATTTTTGATTATTCAAATCAATAATACTATAAAATGTTAAAAAAAGAAAGTTGTTTCTTTGTTATTGTATGGATTGTTATCAACAAGCTGTTTAATGCAGGGAATAGTGTATAAATCGACCGGAAGCTGGTATACGGTCAAATCGGATGCCGGGGATTTCTATGAATGCCGCATAAAAGGAAAGTTCCGTATTAAGGGTATCAAAAGCACCAATCCTATAGCAGTAGGTGATAGGGTCATATTCGATTTAGAGAAGAAGGGGGACGAAGAAATAGGCGTCATATCACAGATAAAAGACCGAAAAAACTATATCATACGTAAATCGGTCAACCTATCAAAACAAACCCATATCATAGCGGTAAATTTAGATCAGGTATTTTTATTGGTAACGTTGAACAACCCTAAAACCTATACCAGTTTTATCGATCGTTTTTTAGTTACCGCAGAGGCTTATGAAATACCGGTAATCATCGTGTTCAATAAATTGGATGTCTATACCGACGAAGAGCAGAACGAAATCGACGATTTATTTAAGTTGTATGCTGCGATAGGCTATCATTGTATTAAGTTATCCGCCAAGACGGGCGAAAATGTAGATAAGGTAAAAATACTCATGAAAGGAAAAACGAGTATGTTCTCAGGCAATTCCGGTGTAGGTAAATCTACCTTGGTCAATACATTGGAAAAAGGTTTGAAATTAAAGACGGCCGAAATTTCTGAGCAACACTTACAGGGCCAGCATACCACAACCTTTGCCGAGATGTACGATCTTTCTTTTGGAGCCAGGATAATTGACACCCCCGGAATACGTGGTTTCGGAATCGTCGACATGGAAAAAGATGAAATAGGGGATTATTTTCCAGAGTTTTTTAAATTGAAACCACAGTGTAAGTTTAACAACTGTATTCATTTAGATGAGCCCAAATGCGCCGTAAAAATGGCTTTAGAAGAAGACAGTGTTGCATTTAGTAGGTATCGAAGCTATGTTCAAATGGTTTTGGGTGAAGATGAAAATTATAGGTTTGACATTTATAAAGACAATTGATGCGGGCAGTTATTCAAAGGGTATCAAAAGCTGAGGTCGTGGTTGAAGGTGCGATAGTTTCTAAAATAAGTTATGGTCTTTTGATTCTTTTGGGGATTGAAGATGCTGATACCGATGAAGATATTACATGGTTGTCAAAGAAAATCACCAATCTCAGAATATTCAATGACGATGAAGGTATTATGAACCAATCATTGATTCAGGTTGAGGGTGAGGCTATTGTCGTGAGTCAGTTTACGTTGCATGCAAGCACAAAAAAAGGCAATCGCCCCTCATATCTTAAAGCGGCCAAACCAACATTTGCCATACCGATGTATGAAAAGTTTATTGCTCAAATTGAGACAGATTTGGGTAAGAAGGTAGGGACCGGGGTATTCGGGGCCGATATGAAAGTGGAATTATTGAATGATGGTCCGGTTACCATCATCATTGATACTAAAAATAGGGAATAATGAACATAGAGAACGCCCAAAAGGCAGTTGATGAGTGGATCAAAAATCACGGGGTACGCTATTTTAATGAGCTCACCAATATGGCGCAACTTACCGAAGAGGTTGGTGAGGTAGCCCGAATTATTGCGCGACGTTATGGCGAACAAAGTGAGAAAGAATCCGATAAGGACAAAGATTTAGGGGAAGAGCTTGCTGATGTTCTCTTTGTGGTACTCTGTCTGGCGAACCAAACCGGTGTGGATTTACAACAGGCTTTTGAAAAAAAGTTGGATTTAAAGGCCAAACGTGACCACGACCGCCACCACAACAATAAAAAACTTAAATAGTTGTAATTTAAACGTTTCTCTAATCGAAGTTTATGAGGGTTTTCTTTAGTTTTGAAGTTTGCTAAAACCAACGAATTGAAACTCCATCTCTCCAAACTTGAAAAGGGTTACATAAATGCCTCGGTACAGATTACGGGATCGAAGAGCGAGACCAATAGACTCTTATTGCTGCAGGCGCTTTTTCCGAATTTAAAACTAAAGAACCTTTCCAATTCCGATGATGCAAAGGTCATGCAAAAGGGGTTGGCCATTTCTGATGGTGATGTTGATATTCATCACGCGGGTACGGCCATGCGCTTTTTGACGTCTTACTTTGCGAGCTGCGAAAATAAGAATGTATTGCTAACAGGTTCACCTCGTATGAAAGAGCGGCCAATAAAGGTGCTGGTCGAGGCATTACGTGAATTAGGTGCTGATATTTCCTATGCGGGAACTGAAGGGTATCCACCCTTAAGAATAAAGGGAAAGACACTGAAAAAACAAAAGGTTTCCTTGCCCGCTAACATAAGCAGTCAATACATCTCTTCGCTGCTTTTGGTCGCCCCCAGTTTAGAAAATGGCCTAGAACTGGATCTCGTGGGTAAAATCACCTCGGTTCCATATATAAAAATGACCTTGGCACTTTTAGATGAGATCGGTGTTAATACTGAATTCGAGGGTAACCGTATCAAGGTACATCCTATGGCGAAAATAGCGGATAAGACCTTGGTTGTGGAATCTGATTGGAGCGCGGCAAGTTATTTTTATAGTATTGTGGCAATGGCCGAGGTAGGTAGTGAAATCAGGTTAACGGCCTACAAACAGAACTCCTTGCAAGGTGATAGTGTGCTCGCTGACATTTATGAGGATTTTGGGATAAAAACCACATTTTCAAATCACGGTGTCATCCTCAAAAAGGAAACGGATTTCAAAAAATCAACGATTATCTTAGATCTTAGCAATGCACCCGATATTGCGCAGACTATTGCGGTAACATGTTTTGGACTAGGTATTGCGTGTCGTTTGGGCGGACTTCACACCTTGCCTATCAAAGAAACCGATCGTTTGGCGGCAATGAAGGCAGAACTGAAGAAAATGGGTGCTGAAGTGAGTATATCAGCCGATAGTCTTAGCCTTGAATCAAGCGATACTATTACGTCGAACGTGTCCATCGATACCTATAATGACCATAGAATGGCAATGGCTTTTGCTCCAATTGCACTAAAAACCGACGTATATATCAACTATGCCGGGGTCGTTTCAAAATCCTATCCTGACTTTTGGAAAGACATGAAAACCCTAGGCATGATAGTGAAAGAGGTTTAGGGTTGAATTAAATGTGCATTTACTTGACAACCCCTATTCGCAGATTGTATATTTGCCACCTTTAAAACAAAACTGCTTTCATGAAATTATCCAACTTCAATTTTGAACTTCCTAAAGAATTATTGGCTGAATATCCAGCAGAAAACCGCGATGAGTCCAAACTTATGGTTATCCACCGTGAAACCGGAAAAATTGAGCATCGCATGTTCAAAGATTTGATTGAGTATTTTGATGAAGGCGATGTCATGGTATTGAATAACACCAAGGTTTTTCCGGCTAGATTATATGGCAATAAAGAAAAAACAGGGGCTAGAATCGAGGTTTTCTTGTTACGGGAGCTAAATGAAGAGCAACGTCTTTGGGATGTTCTAGTAGATCCGGCACGAAAAATAAGGATTGGAAATAAACTGTATTTCGGCGAAGATGAGAGTTTGGTTGCTGAGGTTATTGACAATACGACTTCCAGAGGTAGAACCCTCCGCTTTTTATATGACGGTTCGTATACTGATTTCAGAAGAAAACTAAGGGAGCTTGGTGAGACCCCATTACCGAAGTATATCAAAAGGGATGTGACCCCAGAAGATGAAGAACGATATCAGACCATTTATGCTAAACACGAGGGAGCAGTTGCTGCACCTACGGCTGGTCTTCACTTTTCAAAACATCTCTTGAAAAGGTTAGAGATTAAGGGTGTTGATTTTGCAGAGGTAACGCTTCACGTCGGCTTGGGTACTTTTAATCCGGTTGAGGTAGAAGATTTATCAAAGCATAAAATGGATAGCGAAGAATTGGTGATTGACGAAAGAGCAACTGAAATCGTCAATAACGCAAAAGCCAATAAAAGAAAGGTTTGCGCCGTCGGTACCACGGTAATGCGAGGTTTAGAAAGTGCAGTTTCTTCAGATCATCAGCTAAATACTTTTGAAGGATGGACCAATAAATTTATTTTCCCTCCATATGATTTTAGTATTGCCAATTGTATGGTAACCAATTTTCATTTGCCTAAATCGACCTTATTGATGATGATTTCTGCATTTGTAGGTCACGATTTGATGAAAAAAGCATACAAGCAAGCGATTTTAGAGCAGTACCGTTTCTACTCGTACGGTGATGCTATGTTGATACTTTAATTTTCTAAAAGTGTGGAGAGGGGTGGTGTAAACCGTTCTTCAATGTGTACAGAAAAAATTACCCTAAAAAAATCCTGACTTTAGTCGGGGTTTTTTATTGCCTTACCTTTGCGTTAATGGAAAAGACGAAAAAAGATATTCGGGCACTCACTAAAGAACAGCTTAGGGAATTCTTTATTTCTATGGGGGATAAGGCTTTTCGCGGTAACCAGGTCTATGAGTGGCTATGGCAAAAATCAGCCCATTCCTTTGAGGGGATGACCAACTTGTCGAAAGAGACCCGTGAGATGCTTGAAGGGCATTTTGTCATCAACCATATCAAAGTGGACCAAATGCAGCGCAGCAATGATGGTACCATCAAAAATGCGGTCCGGTTGCATGATGGTCTTATTGTTGAATCTGTTTTGATACCAACTGAAACTAGAACAACAGCCTGTGTTTCAAGTCAAGTAGGTTGTAGTTTAGATTGTAAGTTCTGCGCTACATCCAGACTTAAGCGAATGCGAAACCTAAATCCCGATGAGATTTATGATCAAGTTGTCGCAATCGATAATGAAAGTCGTCTGTATTTTGAAAGGCCATTGAGCAATATCGTTTTTATGGGTATGGGGGAACCTTTGATGAATTATAATAATGTTCTGAAATCCATAGAAAAGATTACTTCAAAAGAAGGATTGGGTATGTCCCCCAAAAGAATTACCGTTTCTACCTCAGGGGTCCCGAAGATGATAAAGAAGATGGCCGATGAACAGGTCAAATTCAATCTTGCGGTTTCATTACATTCCGCCATAGATGAGGTTCGAACCAGTATTATGCCCTTTAACGAACATTTTCCATTGAAGGATCTGAGGGATGCCTTGCAATATTGGTACGCGAAAACAAAAAATAGGATTACCTATGAATATGTAGTCTGGAATGGTATTAACGATACACAACAAGACGTTGATGCTTTGGTAAGGTTTTGCCGATTTGCACCATCAAAGGTTAACATCATCGAATACAACCCTATCGATGACGGTGAATTTCAGCAAGCCACTAGTAAGGCCATTGCCATGTATCAACAAGTTTTAGAGGCAAATGGAATAACGGTTACGGTTCGTAGATCCAGGGGGAAGGATATTGATGCGGCCTGTGGTCAATTGGCTAATAAATCGTAACAAAAAGTATTACTATTACTTTAAATCCGTGGTTTTATAACTTCTACCGAAAACTTTTGTACCACTATAATTAAGAACACCTTTTTACCTACTTTTGATATCCAAACTTAAAAAAGAAGGGTACTCTTAGTTGAAAGTTGCTGCACAAATACGCGAGCCTATTGAAAAAGAAATGGAACTTTTTGAAAATAAGTTCCGAGAATCGATGTCCTCAAAAGTGGCACTTTTCAATCGTATTACCTATTACATTGTAAATAGAAAGGGCAAACAAATGCGCCCGATGTTTGTTTTTTTAACGGCCAAGCTGTTGAATGGCGGTGAGATCAATGAGCGCACCTACACTGGGGCCTCGATAATTGAACTCATTCATACCGCGAGTTTGGTACACGATGATGTCGTGGACGATAGTCATAAACGTCGTGGCTTTTTTTCGGTAAATGCCCTTTGGAAGAATAAGATTGCGGTCTTGGTTGGCGATTACCTTTTTTCAAAAGGACTTCTGGTTGCCTTGGAACGTGGTGATCATGATTTACTTCAAATCATATCCGATTCCGTTAAATCAATGAGTGAAGGGGAGTTACTTCAGATAGAAAAGGCCAGAAAGCTTGATATTACCGAAGAAGTCTATTACGATATTATCAGACAAAAAACGGCTACGCTGATTGCTGCTTGTTGTGGTATGGGCGCGGCATCGGTAAAACCCGATTCTGAGGAAGTACGTGTTTTCAAAAGATTTGGGGAGCTTTGCGGAATGGCCTTTCAAATTAAGGACGACCTTTTTGATTATGGTAGCGAACGTATCGGAAAACCAACGGGTATCGATATTAAAGAGCAAAAAATGACCCTACCTTTGATATACGCCCTGAATACCAGTTCAAAAGATAAAAAACGTTGGTTGATCAATTCCATTAAAAATCATAACAAAGATAAAAAGCGTGTAAAAGAGGTCATAGCCTATGTGAAGTCACAAGGCGGATTGACATATGCAGTAGATAAAATGTTAGCGTTTAAAGACGAGGCCCTTGGGTTGCTAAATACTTACCCTGATTCCCCTTATAAAGCCTCACTTTCCCTTATGGTCAACTACGTTGTAGACCGCAAAAAATGATGTATTAGGGTGGTTTTTTGTTCGCGGATTGTATTTTCACGATAAAAAATCATGTGTGGGACAACCTTTTTGAAACTACCCTCGTCTATCTTTATAGAAGACAAACCAAAAACCATTGAAGATCATTTCGATATATCAGAATGAAAAGCAACTGCTGAAAAAGGCAATCGCGGGTAATCGACATGCGCAACGTGCAATTTATGACAGATTTGCACCTAAGATGTTAAGCGTATGCCGGCAATACATCAACGATCTGCAATTTGCCGAAGACGTTATGGTCAATGGGTTTGTGAAAGTATTCAAAAACCTGGACACTTTCGAACACAGGGGAAGTTTTGAAGGTTGGGTCCGTAGAATAATGATACGTGAAAGTATCTCATACCTGAGAAAAAAACAATTTGTCGTTTTTGATGATGAAGTCTTCGAGAAGAACGAATCAGTAGGTTCAGAAATCGAGTCGACACTTGATATTGAACATGTGCAAGAATTGATAGATAGTTTGCCAGAAGGGTATAAAATGGTTTTTGTGCTTTATGCCATTGAAGGATATAAACACCATGAAATTGCCGAGATGTTGAATATATCAGAGGGCACCTCAAAATCGCAGTTGTATAAGGCACGTAGAATGCTGCAAGCAAATTTAAAGTTGAAGGAGATGTTACCAAGAAGGGCATCTAAAGGAAATTGAGTGTTATGAATAAGTTAGAGAAATATATTAAAGAAAAGCTTCAAACGAGGGAAATACGCCCATCAGAAGAAGCTTGGAATAGAATTCAGGAAGAATTGGTTCCTACGTCAAAACCTAAGGTCATTAAATTCCATTGGCTTGCTATTGCAGCTGGTTTATTTGCGGCGTTGGTACTGTCAATTGCCTATTTTAATGAACAATCACCAAAAGAGCAATTACCGATTGATGTAGTAGAAACTAAAATTGACGAAACCTCAAAACCATTGGAAGTTGAAGGTGCATTACAGGACAAGATTTTGAAAGCGGCGGAATTGGCCGAAAAAAATGAAGAAGGAATGGCAAATACACCAATAGGCAGTCATGAAAATGACAGTAATCAAGTAGGGTCAATGGTTGCCGTAGTTTTTGATAAGGAAGTCAAAAAGGAAATATCGGTACCCCAAAGTGAAAATAGACATGCAGCGAAAGAACTCATTGATAAAAAACTTAACGAAGTACTGATTGAAGTCGCTTTATTGGAAGAACGGAATATTGAGGTTACCAATACGGAAGTCGACTCCTTGCTTTTTGCTGCACAAAGGGAGTTGCTGACAAATAAGGTATTTCAAGAGAGCGGAGCTGTTGATGCTACTGCTTTATTGGCAGATGTCGAAGACGAATTAGATCGAACATTTAGAGGGCATCTGTTCGAAAAGTTAAAAGAAGGCTACTTTAAAGTGCGAACTGCGGTCGCAGATCGTAATAATTAATATTTCATCAATCAAAGTCTATTTTGATGGCTTTCCCCGTTTCGGGGAAAGCGGGAATAGGCGTAAAACCAAAATCATCATGAGAAGAATTACCAAAGTGCTTGTTGTCTTTTTGTTGACGCTTTTAAGTCAAAATTTGATGGCACAAGAAGAAGTTGATTACCAGCGAAAAATAGAAAAATTAGAAAAGCAAAAAACACGTATTACCGCTCAAGAGAAGGATGCTTTGAAAATTGAGGTGAAAAGTATCAACGACAGGTTGGCGAAAGGGGCGATTACCGCAGAAGAAGCAAAAATCTTAAAAGAAGAAGCAGCCAAGAAGCGGGCCTTGAACATTGAAGACCGAATTGCCATAATTGACAATCGCATCGCCTTGCTAGAACGAAATGAAGGGCTGGTGATAAACGATTCTATGAATGATACAATTGTTGAAGATCAGATTCAAATAGGCATTGAAATCAATGGTGAACCGGCAGAGGAATTCATTTTTGGTACCAAAAGTTGGAAAAGGGAATTAAAGTATGATCGAAGAACCTATTCTGACTTTGTTTTGACCATTGGACTTAATAATGCAATTATAGAAGGAGAGTCCCTTAGTGACTCACCATACAGAATTGGAGGAAGTCGGTTTTTTGAATTAGGATGGCAATGGCGCACCCGTGTTTTCAAGAATTCCAATTTTATGAGGTTCAATTATGGCTTTTCTTTTCAGTTCAATGGATTGAAACCAGAGGGCAACCTATTTTTTGTCGAGAACGGAGATCAAACGGAACTTCAAGAATTTGCCTTTGACTTGAACAAATCAAAATTACGAATGGATAATCTGGTTTTCCCTATCCATTTTGAATTTGGGCCCTCAAGGTATCGAGAAACCGAAAAAACCTTTAGATACAACATTGATAAAAGTTTTAGGCTTGGTATTGGTGGCTATGGTGGATTCAATATTGGAACCCGTCAAAAATTAAAATATTCCGAAAATGGTAATCGCATCAAAGAAAAGTTGAAACGGGATTACAATACCGCAGATTTGATTTATGGATTAAGTGCATATGCCGGGATCGGTGGTGTTCAGTTGTATATGAAGTATGATTTAAATCCGATTTTTAGAAATGCGGCTATCGAACAACGAAATATTTCTTTGGGGCTGCGATTCGACTTGTGATCCTATTAAAGATTCAATGGAAATAACGATGGTCTTCGCCAAAATAGTTGTGGTAGATACTAAGTTTTGCTTAATGCCTTTTTCATCTCAGTAGGGAATTCTTCTTTGGAATACACACGTTTACAATGGGAACATCCCGCATAGCGGGATGTTCCCATTTTGAATAAGGGTATCCAAAATAGGTGAAAATAATTCGGTTGCTCCCTGGCCGAAAGGGTATCTTGTTGATTGCAATAGCCACAACGGACGCCATGCATTCTTTTCGTAATCGGTTTGCCGGGCTTTGTCCCAAAAAAAAGAATCATATTTATTGATACATTTGAAGTTCCAATTTAATTAAACTTTTCTGCAGACCAAGAAACGAAGCACATGATTTCAAAGACCACCATAGATCAAGTATATGAGGCTGCCCGTGTAGAGGAGGTCATTGGTGATTTTGTACAGCTCAAGAAATCAGGTTCCAATTTTAAGGGCTTGAGTCCTTTTTCTGACGAGCGTACCCCCAGTTTTATGGTGTCACCGGTAAAACAGATATGGAAAGATTTTAGCAGTGGTAAAGGGGGTAATGTGGTAGCTTTTTTGATGGAACATGAACACTTTGGTTATCCTGAGGCTATTCGATATTTAGCCAAGAAATATAACATTGAAATTGAGGAGACCGAAAAGACCGATGAAGAAAAAGAACAGGCCAATGAGCGCGAAAGCATGTATTTGGTGTCAGAGTACGCCTCAAAATATTTTATAAAAACACTCTGGCAATCTGAGTTGGGCAAGGCCATTGGCCTTTCATATTTCAAAGAGCGTGGCTTTACCGATGAAATTATTAAAAAATTTGCTCTAGGGTATAACCCAGACCAGTGGACCGCCTTTACCGATACCGCGCTCGCTGATGGATATCAATTAGACTACTTGTCAAAGACAGGGTTGACCATTGTTAAAGAACAGAGTGGAGGTGAAGATAGAAAATTCGACCGCTTTAAAGGTCGTGTTATGTTTCCTATACATTCCATGAGCGGTCGGGTTCTCGGTTTTGGCGGCCGAATTTTGAATAACGATAAAAAAGCGGCAAAATACCTTAACTCCCCCGAAAGCGATATTTACCATAAGAGTAAAGTACTCTATGGAATCTATTTTGCGAAACAGGCCATCGCCAAAGAAGACAATTGTTATTTGGTTGAAGGCTATACCGATGTAATTCAAATGCATCAGCGGGGTATACACAATGTAGTGGCATCGAGTGGCACGGCATTGACCCCCGAGCAGATTCGACTGATCAATAGGCTTACCAAGAACATTACCGTTCTATTCGATGGTGATGCGGCAGGGTTAAGGGCTTCACTTAGGGGTATTGATTTGATTTTGGAACAGGGAATGAACGTAAAAGTATGTTCCTTTCCTGAGGGTGATGATCCCGATAGTTTTGCAAAGAACAATACACTTGAAGATGTGCTGTCGTATTTGCAAGCGAACGCAAAAGATTTTATACAGTTCAAAACCTCACTTTTGGCTGAAGAAGCAGCCAATGACCCGATCAAAAGGTCAGATACGGTTCGAGATATCGTAAACAGTATCGCTAAAATACCAGACCGAATACAAAAAGAAATCTACATTCAAGAATGTGCAAAGATAATGCAGATTTCAGAAGAGGTCTTGTACAATACCTTGGCTCAGATAGATAAAAAAGAGGTTTACGAAACAGCTAAAAAACAAAAGCAAGAACAAAAAGCCTTCGAAGTCGTTAAAAGCAACACCGTAATTGAAAAGGTTGATGTTCAATTCGAGCTAGAGCGAAAAATAATCGAATTGCTACTATTATACGGGAATAAGAAAGAAGAGTTCGAAGATTTGGTGTTGAAGGAAAATGAAGAAGGGGATTTGGTGCTAGAACCAGAGACCATAGAGATAAAGGTGTACGAGAAAATATACTTAGATCTTCAAGAAGATGAAGTGGAGTTGTCAAATGATGATTTTAAAACCATTTATTATAAAATCATTGAAAGATTGAATGCGTCTGATGATTTTTCCATCAATACTTTTATTGCCGACTTAGACCAAAACGTCGTACAACAAGTATCTTCGATCCTAATGGAGGAAGAACGATATATACTGCATGACTGGGAACGAAAAGATATCTACCCAAAGGATAAGGAGAATGGAATTGCGCAGTTGGTCGGTGAAACCATTTTAACCCTGCGATGTAATTTAATAAAGAACAGAATTTCATCCCTACAGGAAAAGACAAAAGAAAAAGAGGATAATTCAGAAGTGTTGGAAGAAATTGTAAACTACCTTCAATTGAACAAGCTATTGAATGCAAAATTGAACAGGGTCTTGTCTTAAATATAAAAACCCCAATATTTATGGGGTTTTTATAGTGTTTTTGGGTAAAACCTTAATAAAGCTCCAATGCTTTTGCTTGTTGCAATAGGTCCACTAAGTTATCTACGTTCAATTTACGCATTAAACGCGCTTTGTACGTACTTACTGTTTTTTCGTTCAGGTTCAGGCCTTCTGCAACCTCTTTGTTTCGTTTGCCGCTCGCCAATAGCTTCAATACTTCCACCTCTCTGGTAGATAATTTCCTGAAAAACCTTCTTGGCTTTTGAGTGCCTTCATCAAAGGCAAGTCTTTGCGCCAATTCGTTCGTTATGAACATATTACCTTCAGCTACTTTGCGAATCGCAGAGATGATATAGTCAACATCGGCGGTTTTTGATAAATACCCATATGCACCGGCCCTTATCGTACTCAGTGCATATACATCTTCTGATTGCCCACTGTACATTAAAACCTTGGTGCTGGGAAAATCTTGCTTTATTTTACGGAGTGTGGCAATACCATTGATTTCTGGGATGTCCATCTCCAACATAACGACATCAGGAGAGACTTTTTCCAAAGCCTCAAAAAGCTCAGTAGTAGTTGATGCATCACCAATAACCTTAAAATCAGAGGTAGAGTCTAGAACTTGTTTGATTCCAAGCCTTACTATTGGGTGACTGTCGGCAATAAAAACATTGATCATTGTGGTAGATTTTACTTTGTATTTGTTCTTTGAAATGGTTTTAGTAATTAAATGCTTACAATAGCTGCAAGGCAAGGTAACCAATTCATGGGACAAATGTGTAACTTTTTTCTTAAAACCACAGAATTTTTAGGGTTTTATTCGTTTTAACTGCTAAATTTAGCGTTGAGTGGTAACTTTTAGGTAATCAGGTATTTCACAAATGGGTATAGGAATCATCTTATGCATGTTGAGGGAATTTAGCCTTTTATAAATTCGAAATACTTCTTTTTCTCTGTCAGAAAAATCTTCTAATGTCTTTCCTTCATCATCCATTGCCATGGCCCATTCCAATTCGGGATAACTAGCTCCGATTTGGTCTTCATCAGTTCTGCTATCACCCCATAACCCGTCTGTAGGCGCAGCTTCGATAATGTCTTGGTTGACACCCAGAACCTTGCCGATCTCATAGACTTCCGATTTCAATAGATCGGCTATCGGGCTTAAATCGACCCCTCCATCACCATATTTGGTATAGAAACCCACTCCAAAGTCTTCCACCTTGTTTCCTGTTCCTGCCACTAAATACCCCTTTAGGGCAGCAAAGTAATACAGCGTTGTCATACGAAGTCTTGCACGGGTATTGGCCAACGACATAAAACGATCTTCTTCGTTGTCGACTTTTGGCAGGGCATTCACCAAACTGTCAAATACCGGGGTGAGGTTTACAGGCTGTCTTTCCACATTCGAAAAATTGTTCTTAAGCCATGCAATGTGTCGATCGGCCCGGGTTACTTGATTTTTACCCTGGTGAATAGGCATCTCTAGGCACAATAGGTCTAGTCCGGTTCTCGCACAAAGGGTTGAGGTTACCGCAGAGTCTATTCCTCCTGAGACCCCAATCACAAATCCCTTGATGTTTGCGTTGGTCGCATAGTCTTTTAACCAGTTCACAATATGTTCAATTACCTTTTCAGTTTGCATAGCTTTCTTTTAAGTTCAAAAATTTACCTTTGTGCCTCGTAAAATTAATCCCTGTTTCATTAAAAATGAAGTTGAAGCTCAAATTCTTTTTACTTTTTGGCTTTATGGCGTTATTATTTTCATGCAATGAACAAGACGCCACGGAAAAAGCGGTTGCCAAGATGCCTGTTGACTTGGATGTAATACGTTTTGATCAACTCTTCGTTAGGTCCAAAGCCGATGCGATACCCGATTTAAAGCAGAAATTTCCCTATTTGTTTCCTAGGCGATATGCCGATAGTGTTTGGATAGCGCGTTTGACAGACACCTTACAACTCGAGATATATTCTGAAATAGAACAGCGGTTCGGCGATTTTGGGGAGCAAGAGCAGCAGCTGGACTTACTTTTCAAGCACATCAAATATTATTTTCCGAAATATGTCTTGCCGAAAGTAGTTACCATCATCTCTGATGTACAATATGATAATAGGGTAGTACTTACGGATTCGCTATTACTTGTAGGCCTTGACAACTATCTCGGTAGGGAACATCGTTTTTATGCAGGGCTTCCGAACTATGTAGCAAAAAATCTGGATGCTAAATTTTTGATGTCAGATATTGCCAGTGCCTTCGCAAAGACCATAAACAGGTATCCTAGAAATCGTAGTTTTCTTTCACGTATAGTCTATTATGGTAAAGAGCTATATATTAAAGAGTTGCTGATACCCTCAAATAGTGAAGCACAAAAAATTAATTACACCGAAGAGGAAATCGAATGGGCCAATACCAACGAAGAACAGATTTGGCGCTATTTTGTGGAACGTGAATTGCTTTTTAGCACGGATTCAAAACTGGACCGCAGGTTCTTAGACCCAGCTCCCTTCTCTAAATTTCAATTAGAACTGGACAGTGAATCCCCGGGTCGCCTGGGGAGGTTCATTGGTTGGAAAATCGTGAAGGCCTTCATGGAAAGAAACCCAAAAATCACCTTGATCGAACTGTTGGATTTGCCTGCTGATGTCATATTTAAAAAATCAAACTATAAACCTAAAAAATAATGGCGGTAGAACATACCTCAGAAATTACCCTAAGAGTTGGACTAGATGAAAATCGGGTACCCGAAGAATTGAATTGGTCGGCAGAAGATGGTGGAATCGATAATGAGGCGGCCAAAGCGATGATGCTTTCGGTATGGGACAGCAAAAACAAAGAGTCCTTAAAAATTGACTTATGGACCAAAGATATGCCCGTAGATGAAATGAAGATTTTTTTTCACCAAACCTTGGTCACCATGGCGGACACCTTTATGAAAGCCACACAAGACGAAAAGATGACCGCCACCATGAAAGATTTCTGTGACTACTTTGCCGAAAAATTAGAGCTAAAACAATAGTAGGCTATATTCTAGGTAACCACATACCTATAGTAGCAGCAAATATGCCAGTGGCCATAATGAGGGTACAGAGCAAAAGACCAATGGCCATCGAGAGCTTGCCGAAGGTTTGTGCGTTTTTTGATTTCAGATAAAACTCATAGATCGTTAATGGAACAAGGTACTGTCCAAAGCCCAAGAATACCAAAAAAGGTCCTTGAAAGGTTTCTGGGTCGAAACCAACAGGACCGCCCATGACCATTAGCCAGAACATTAATCCTATTCTAAAGAACCAAACCCCGCTCGCCGCTAAAAATAAACGAAATGCCCATTGACCGTGTTCCACAAATTTTTTGGCGATTGCCTTGCGCCATGCCGCCGTGGCAAAAATAAAGACGAGGAGTGCGTTGATGCTTATGCTGATATCACCCACAATACCACTGATAGTACCTTTGGTAATAACCATAAAAACACCGCTAAAGCTTACCAGTAGTACAGTAAAGAAATAAAGGCGTCCGTTAAAACGGTGAAATTTCCTGAATCGATTTCTAATCTTTGGGATGAACTGTAGTGGTCCACCGACTAAAATAGCAATGGCAAGGAATACGTGAATGCCCGAAGCTAAATTGCCCATGGTTTCACCTTCAACATAGCCATGGGGCAATACACGATTCCATTTCATAAAATCGCCCTGTATAGCTGCGCCGCCATAGAAAGCACCGACATAAATGGCAAAAATCCATTGACCGATTACGGCCATGATGAACCATAATATGGCCGTGTTCTTTAATAATTCGTTGAATGGGGATGTTAGGCCCGAAGCCGTTTCGATTACCTGTTTGTTTGAATTCATGATTGTTCGTTTTTTGATTGATGATTGATGACGTTCTTTAGCTATTGGTTTGCAGCTTGTTACCTTTCGAAAATCCTTTGGTCAAAAGCCAAAGCGTGAAAACCATCATATGCAGACCATTATGGAAAAAGGGATACATGCCCACATTTTGGTCAAAAACGTTCAACCAACTTGCCGTGAAAACAATGACCATGGCGACCATGCCCCAAGCTGATAATAGACGCGGTACCATTTTTGTCTTGAAGAGATAATAGAAAAACAAAAAGGTTGAAGAACTATAAAGTATCAGTACCATAAAATGAGACCATAAATAGTCTTTCACTTTGGCCAAACCCAGTAATTGAAACTGTTCGATATTGTGGGTCGATGAATGCAATGCCTCTTTTGCCAATGATATCAGGGAAAGGTGACTTAGGTCTCCGAATAGGGCAATGGCAAAAGAGGTAATCCAAAATGCCAAAAAAGCCAGAGCCAATTTAGGGCTGAACTTTTTCAACAAGGGATACAATAGCCCTATGACTATGACCCAGATGACATGGGTGGTAAAGCTAAGTAGCACTACAAAACGCATTTCTAAAGCTCGTGTATTGATGGTCTGTAAAAATTCTGGTGTTCTTGCCAATGAAGATGATAGGCCTCGAAACATATTCGATGGAACCCCCGTTGCGATAATGACAAGAAAGAGAGCCCCGATAGTTCGCCCGATTTTACGGTTTGAATCCATAATTGTTCGTTTTTTGATTAATACGTAATGGTATTGGTTACGAAAGCTTAAAAAGTGTTTTTATATAGTTGCGGTACACATAGCCCCAAGGGATAACTATGATATCCAATAATGCTCCCATGCCATTGGCATTATAGAGTTCAAGGGCGGTATCGTTGAGGCTGCCTGCTGCTTTTAGCGGTAAATATGCAATAATCAACCACAGGGTTTTGTAAAACAGTTGCAACAAAAGCAGGGGTATCATCTTAAGGGGATAGCGAATACCAAACCCCATCAATGTAGCATAAGCTGCCCAAAAACTGTAAGCGACTGCTTCCAGGGGATCTAAAAGTTCGGTTTCAGTAATAATTGATGACCACATCTGATATCCGAATACTAAAAACACAAAAGCATAAAAGGTTTTCATCAGGTACCAACGCCATTTGGGCACACCCTTGAGGTCATAGAAAGATTGGGGCATAACCCCTGATTGTTCTGAATTCATGATTGTTCGTTTTTTGATTGATGCCGCCCCAACCTTGGTCAGGGCGGTGAATTGATGATTGATTGATAAATAATTACTCCAAGTTTGAAAAATCGATATTTTTTAGGGTTCCTTTAAATACTACTTCTGAATCTGGGGCTATTCTACAATGAATGCTGTCGTACGAGAGGTTCAGTTTTGCGATGCCTTTGTCTTGTACGGTCAATTGCAGGGCTTTACCTAAAAGGGTATCCATACTTTCAAAATAAGCCTCCGTACCTATCTCTAGGGTCTTAAGCTGATGGTTGTTGATATATAGAAGTATAGAGTCATTGCCAACGCGAGCCTCACCGATTGTTATGGTCAGTTCGTTATTTTCTACGTTTGTTTTTAGGGAATCCAAAAGGTGTTTGGGGGCTTCAACTTTTAGCTGTGTCAGTATGTCTTGTGTATAATGTACCATGATCTCATCTCTCACCTTTAGTTTAGTGAACGATGTTAATGAGCGCTCTATAGAAACATATGTGCCGATTCCACTTGCCTCTCCTTTTTTTACATATGTATGAAAGGTAAGTTGAAAGGCCAAAAAGAACAGTGCCAAAACTGCGAAGGCAACAATAAGTATGCTATTACTCTTTTTCATGTTGGTCATATAGGTTTTTTACTTCTTCAAAGGTGACATCGAGCAAACGCATTTGTTTAAAAACATCGGGCAGTGTTTGTTCTTTGAATTCGTTTCTTTTAATGTCAAGTACTTTCGCATAACCATCTTTTGAGACAAAATAACCAATACCCCTTTTGTTGTAGATGACTTCCAACTCTTGCAAATGGTTAAAGGCTCGAATGGCGGTATTCGGATTTACCTCTACCATAACCGCTACTTCACGTACGGATGGAATCCGCTCTTCATCTTGCCATCTGCGCACCAGAATGTTCTCGTAGAAGAAATCCACAATCTGTAGGTAAATAGGTTTGCTATTGTCAAAATCCATTCGTTATACTTCCCTTTCCACCAGCTTAAAATAGGTTACTATCAATAGAATAGGTCCTGAGATAATCACAAACAATGATTTTCCTAGAATTGATAAATCGCTTTCGGTTTTTTCCATAGCCTGATTTCGTAAAGGGCCTCCGTCAAAAACATCATATCCGTAGTTGAGAAGACCATAGGTCATTATATTAAATAGGGCAAAACCTAAAACGGTCAAAACGATGAACAGTAAAGTTTTGCCGATACGGTTACTTTTAAATGTAAGGGCACCAAAAAGGGAAACTGGCTGTATGGTCAGGTACACTGCAACCGCTTGCCAATATCCCATTGAAAACAGCGCAGATAGGGTGAAATCAGCCCCAAAGAATAGACTGCCAAAAAAGATGGACATGCACCCAACAAGAATACCCATAATTGAAAATACAAAGGTGTGCAATACTGCAGTAGCCAACCATACAGCACTGATACGCTCAAATGAAGAAATGGGCAAGGTGAAATATAACGAATTCGCCTTGGCATGATGGGCTTCCCGAAAAAATGAAAAGCTCAGCACCGAACCAGAAATAAAATAGATAAGACTAAACGCCCCCATGAATTCATCGCTGTCCAGTTTTTTATCCCATAATTGTGCAAGAACGCAGAGCATAAAGAGCAATCCTGCTGAAACCAACAAGGTCGTGCCAATGGTACTTTTGACCAATACCACATCTCTTTTGATGTGATTGATGACACGATGTATATCGAAACCTTTAGTCATGATCGTTAGTTTTTAGTATAGTATTGATTACCGTATTTTGCGTCAGAACTGCACTGAAAAGCAGTTCAAGGTCTACTTCCGTCTCTTCTTTATTACCACGTGGTAAAATGCTCTTACCACCAAAACCGGCTTCGGTATATATTATGGAATCTTCGGTGCTTTTTGGTTTGCCAAACCAGAATTCGGTTGAAACCTTGGCTAAAGATGCATCAAAAACAACTTTGGCCTCATCAAGCACAAGTATATGGTTGATGAGACTATGAAGGTCGCGTACCTGATGCGTTGAAATTATGATGCACTTGTTTTCGTCGGCAATGCTGGCCATAATTTTACGAAATTGACTTTTGGATGGAATATCGAGCCCGTTTGTCGGTTCGTCCATAAGCAAAATCGGCGTGTTAGTAGCGATACCAAAGGCTATCAATACCTTTTTCTTTTGACCAAAAGAGAGTCTGGCAATATGATGTTGAGGTGCTAATTTAAATTCCGCTATCAAATCGTAAAATTGCTTTTTTGAAAAGTTGGGATAGAACCGACCGTTTATTTTCTGATAGGTTGCTATGGTCACCGCGGACAATTCAAAATCTTCGGGCACCAAGAACAACCGTTGTAGCGTGCGAGCGTTTCTGTGCAGCCCGCTTTTATGGTCAACGGTATATTCGCCAGATTTTGCATATAGTAGCCCCGACATGATTTTGAGCAGCGTACTCTTGCCTTCGCCATTTTTACCAAATAGCCCATAAATATTACCCCGTTCAAAATTGGCTGAGATATCGTTCAGTACCATGCTGCTCTTCGGATAGTGATAATACAAGCTTTTTATCGATATCATATCTAGTGTATTAGATAACTAGTACACTGCAAATATAGAAAAGATTTTGAGTTCCCAAAATTTTTATGGATTTGTTGAGTGTTTTATAGCGTTCGGGTTGGCCTCTTAAGCGCGGTCAAAGGGCTGTAAGCAAACATTAGATGCTTAAATTAGGGTTCATAGCGGTAGTGCCCTATGATCTTATAGTCAAAAAGGCAGTCTTGCAGTACCTGGCCGCCACCAATATTATGAATGATAAGGGGTCTTGTTCCTTGACGGTTTCTTAGTTTGGAAACCAAACCGATATGGGTGAGCCCTCCGCCCAAGCTCCAACATACGATATCACCTGCCCTGTAATCTTGGGCTTTTTGGCTGATGGGCAGGGTAGTGCCAAAGCGTTCAAAAAAAGTCATTAAATTGGGTACGCGCCTGTGATCTATGTTTTTATCCGTGCGCCGCAGACCCCATATTTTTGGATACAGATCAAAATTGCCCATCATATCTTCATGGACTTCTTTCTGTAAATCAATATTCACCTTTCGGTAGGCGCGTATGACTACATCGGTACATACGCCTTTGTTTTTGGGGACATCACCATTGGGGTAGCCGATTGAAAAATAGGCTGGATCGTAAGTCACCTTGTCTTCGGTCAATGTAAGTGCGGAATCGGCCAATTGACGAAAAAATCCATTTTGCGCCCATGCTTGTGAACAAAAGACTAGAATAACAATAATACAGCTGAATTTCCTTAACATAAATAGAAATGGTTTAGTTGAGCTTATCAAAAGCCCTTTTGTGTTCTCCTTTCAATTCGAGTTCATTTTCTATTTTGGATTTCGTGGGGCGTTGTACAAAAAGAAAGACAAGCAGTGTACCGCCGACGGTCAAGAACAACAAGTTTCCATTGGTGCTGAACCACATGATGTTCAATAAGGCAGGTCCTTCTAGCAATCCCCATTTTACAAATGAAGCTGTTTGATAACCTACCAATTTCTGCTGCAGGTCGTCATTCTTTTTTAAATTGTTCAATAAGATATTGTAGATATACTTGCTCGAAAAAATGCCGACCAATGCCATCAAGGGGAAAACGTACACGAAAATATCATCGCCTATGCTTCCATCCATTTTGATATTGGTATTGAGGTAAAGTATGGTACCGACCAAAAGTGGACCGGCAACCATCACGAGATGGATTAGTGATAGGGTTTTAATCGGGTTTTTAACAAATGTTGTCATGATGGTCCTTACTGTTGAATTTTAGATTGAAAATACACTTTTATATAAAGAATATGCTAAAAAACTTTTATGCCTCGTGGTTCTTTTTTTTGGTAATACCTTTTGTGATTGCGAACATTTTTTGGGAAGCCATTGCTGTTTTTTTGATGTTACCTATCGAAAAGACCTGAGGTACCTTCAAAAATTTTAAATAATCAATCGCTGTAAGGGCATTATACTTAGATATTATTAAAAGCACCTAAATTGTTTTTGTTAGTACTGACTTCAACCGAGATAATGCTTAGTTGAAAGGGCTTTCAGTATTTTGGCAGCCTGCTCTGCGGTGATATCGCGTTGGGGGTTAGCAAACATCTCGTACCCGACCATAAATTTTTTTACGGTTGCGGAACGTAAGAGTGGGGGATAGAAAGACATGTGAAAATGCCACTCTTTATGTTCCAGTCCATCGGTAGGGGATTGATGGATGCCTGCTGAATAGGGGAAAGAAACCTCAAATAGGTTATCATATTTGGTCGTTAGAACTTTGATAGCCTCTGCGAATGAGGTCTCTTCAACTTTGCTTAGCTGACCAATATGTTGGTAGTGTTTTCTGGGGATTATCATGGTTTCATAAGGCCAAGTGGCCCAAAATGGTACCAAGGCCACAAAATCATCATTTTCATAGACGATACGCTCTTTGGCTTTTAGCTCTTGGGTCAAATAAGCCTGTAAAAGACTTAGGCCCTGCTCTTCAAAATATATTTTTTGCTGAATTCCCTTTTTTCTTGGTTCTTCTGGAATAGTTGATTGCGCCCAAATCTGGCCATGCGGATGCGGATTGCTACAGCCCATTACCTCACCTTTGTTCTCAAAAATCTGTATATGGTTGATTTCCTCAAAGGCTCCCAATTCTTCGTACTCTTTTTTCCAGAGCTTGACTACTTTAGCAATATCCGCTACTTTCATAAGGGGTAAGGTCAGGCTGTGGTTCGGTGAAAAACAAATGACCTTACAGATACCCGATTCCGTTTCGCTGATCAATAGGCCATTTTTATGCGTGGTTTTAGTGCCATCCGGTAAAATGGCCCCAAAATCATTGACAAAAGAATAGGTATCCGTATAGTTTTCGTTGATTGCACCACCTGCACGGGTATTCCCGGGGCAGAGATAGCATTTTTCGTCATAGGTCGATTGTTTCAAAACAACCTCGTTTTCCGTTTTACCTTGCCATGGTCTCTTGGTTCTATGTGGGGAAACCAAAATCCACTCTCCGGTCAGGATATTAAATCTTCTATGGGGTCGTTCGCCTAGTTCCATTTTACTCAAAAGTTGGATATCATTGCCGTTCCTTCACTAGGTTGGGTCTGAAAGTGGGTTAAATTGATATTAAAGCTTTTTTTGTATGATTGGGCAGCTTTTTTTACAAAGCCATCAATTGCATCTTTGTGGATGAGGTTCAGGGTACAACCACCAAAACCACCTCCCATCATTCGAGACCCCAATAGCTCAGGTTCATTTTTTGATATTTCAACCAAAAAGTCAAGTTCATCACAACTTACCTCATATTTTTTAGCAAGTCCTTCATGGGATTCGTACATCAGCATCCCAACGCTTTCAAGATTGCCATTTTTGAGTTCCCTTGCGGCTTTTTGCACCCTTTTGATTTCTTCAATAACGTAAGCGCATCGATTGAAAAGTACTGGGCCAAGTTCGGTCTTGATGCTCAAAAGCATTTCTGAAGTTACCTTTCTGAAGGTTCTGTCAATATTGAAGCGCTTTACCAAAATATCCAATCCTTTTTCACATTGTTCCCTTCGAATATTGTATTCCCCGTCAGACAAGTTGTGCGACACATTGGTATTTAACAAAAGCATACGATAATCCCCCAGTTCCGTTGCGACATATTGGAACTCTAGGGACCTGCAATCCAGAAGCATGAAATGCCCCTCTTTGCCCATGATATTGGCAAATTGGTCCATGATTCCACACTTGGTTCCGACATAATCGTGTTCTGTTCGCTGCCCTATTTTTATCAAGTCCCATTTGGTAAGGCCCAATTTAAAAAGTTCGTTCAAACCAAAGGCTAGACCACAGGCCAATGCTGCTGATGAACTTACACCCGAACCGACCGGAACGGTGCTGCGTATGGTACAATCGAAGCCAGAGAGTTTATCGGTCAATTTTTGTAGTTCACCAATAACGCCGAGCACGTAGTTATGCCAACCTTCCGTACCCTTCGCGAGATTATTTAAATCAGCGATCAGCACACTGGTAAACCCCTCACTCTTCACGGTACAGCGGTTAGAATGCCCATTAATGGTCAACCGCAGCAAAATACATTTGTCTATTGCTGCCGGTAAAACGAACCCATCGTTGTAATCGATATGTTCTCCAATCAAATTTATCCTTCCCGGTGACTTGATAATGATCTCATTTTTGGTCGTCATCTTTTAGCCCCTTTTAAATTTGATTAAAAGAAATGCCCTAGAATGGACTTTGATAGCAACAATATTAATTGCAGTATTCATATCAGCTATGCTATTCGTTGTAGTTGCAATAACCCACTTGCGGGCACATGGAATAGGTTGATGCCATGATTGACCTTTATCGTGTCTTTGGCTATGGTGTTCCCCTTACAATCATAAATTGTATAGTCATATTTGCCAAAATCGGAAGTTGCGTCCACCAATACCTTTTCACTTGATTTGGCATTCAACACATCAATGGCATCCATAGTAGACTGAAGCGATATGATCTGGTCTGAGTGTAATCCAAAAATGATTTTGTCGTCTTTGGTCGCACTTTGTACAGGATAGTTCTCTAACGGAAGTTTTGGTGAAAACTCCCCTTGCAAGAGTATTTCTGAATTTTCCCTCCAGTACTTGGTGTAAAATGTTATCATGTTCAAATGGGCCGTTTGGGCCTCTGATAACATTACGGAGATTTGGGGTACCCCAAAAAACGTATTGATATAGTGAAGGGCGGCGGCCTCAACGGTTTCATCAAAGTTCCATTTGACCATATCGGCATGTACTGCTGTATTGCCTGCTAACATTTTGATGTCGGCAATACGTACCCTATTCATGGTATAATCACCGGGGCAATCAAAGGCCCGTAACATATTACCATATTTGCGCATTGCCGGGCCGGTGTATTTTTGCCGAAATTCAATGAAGATTTCCGGATTGATTTTTTGAAGCTCGGCATGTACTTCGGTCAATAGTATGTCGACAGCTGCATTTATCGAGAGCAAGTCTTTGCCATCACTGAGATCAAAACTTGTTTCAGGATAACTCTTAAAATCATCAATAAAATCCAATTTAAAACCATCTAAGTTCCAATCCCTAGCTGCTTGCAGGTAGGTATTGACCAAGTACTCCCTAACTTCTGGGAATCTGGGGTCAAAGACCGGTGCCCAACGATGGTTTTCGGTAAGAAATTTCCCTTTGAACCTTTTGTAGGCCTCTGATTTGGTGCCACAGAAGGGTACCGAATACCAAACGCCCACTTTCAGCCCTATATCCTGTATGTTTCGTACTAACCGACCAAAGTCCTCAAAGTGTTCTGGTCGCCAATCACCGGTATAGTCGTACCCCCTATTATTATCTTTTGTCTGCCAGCCATCATCAATGATAATCGCTTCAAACCCCATTTTTTTGGCAATACTGCATTCTTTGAGTAAAAGTTGCTCGTCTAAGTCTTGATGAAATTGATACCAAGTCGAGTATAAGGGTTGTTTTGTGATGTTGGGAACATAAGCGGGTTTAAGGGAGTCATAAGATTCCCACCAAGTAGAAGTTTGTCTCAGCGCTTCAAAAAATGGCATTTTTCTAGAATCTATTCGAATATCAATACTAAAATCCCTGATGGGATATTTGCATTCGGTAAATAGGATCACTTGGCAATAGAAGTTGTTGTCCTCTTCTCGGTATTTAGCACTCATCTCAATCCTATTGATGGCGTTGGAGCAAGAAAAACAGAGTCCGTTTTCATCATTTGCACGAAAAAGGGCCAATACCGGGGCATCTATGGAAATTCGCGACTCGTGATTCCCCAACTCCCAGTCAGCTTCAATCCTTTTTGAAAAATCCGCCGTAGGCTTCCAAACTCCCAGTACACCAACTGCAGGAAACTTCCATTCTAAAATGATGGGTTTTGGAATGAATTCCGTTTCATGATGTAGGCTAAACCGATATATCGATAAGTCTTTTTCGTCCAACAATCGATTCAATCTATTCTCGACAGGATTCTGATTTTGTTTTATCGTAATATTTTGTGTTGTTTCAAACGAGTCAATCATTATTGGGTTTTGAAAGTAAATATTTTGAGCATCTATGATTGTTGATTTACGGCATCTAACTTACCTGATTTACATAAAAAATAGGCCTTTTAGATCAACTTTGTTAAAAATATCTTAGGCGAATGCCTTTCAAGAACGTCTCTTTTATTTTGGGTTTACTAAAGCCCAATATTATTTTGAAGGCCCATACCCACATGGTCTAAGGAGCCCATTTCAAATAGTCGTATTATGGTTTTTTGAATATACCCGATGATCAAACCAAAACCGAAAAAGGAAATAACATGCTATTCTTTTCATCAAAACCAGTGACATAAGTCAAAGGCCAAACAGTATCGTAAATGTTCGGCCTTGACCTTCTTGAAATAAACTAACTCAAACTTAATAACCTGGATTTTGATCTAGATTGGGGTTGGCATTTAATTCTGGTACGGGAATCCAAAGTAATTCATCGCGACCAGGAGTGAAAAATGCGGATTCCCCAGCCAATGATTTAGGATGTCTACCACCAGCGATGGTGGAACCTTGTCCCATTACGTCGTCTGCTAAATTCCAACGGACCAGGTCAAGGTATCGATGACCTTCCCCTGTAAGCTCCATAATACGTTCGGCCACTATGGCATCAAAAGTTTCATCTTGCGATAGGCCTCCGGCCAAATCGGCTATTTGTGCCCTTTGCCTCACTTGGTTGACCAAAGAAATGGCATCTGGGGTATTACCTAGTGCATTTTGGGCTTCCGCCAGCATCAGCAATACGTCAGCATAGCGTATTATCCTCCAATTTACACCCACGGTCTGTCCAAACCCTGGAAGTTCTTGCCGAGTGCCTGCAAAGAGCATCGCATATTTTCTCGTAAAAAGTGGGTCTACGCCAGCGACTTGGGCAGCTTCAATATCGGGTGCAAAATCTTCTAAGAACGGAACCCCTCCATACCCAGTGGCCCCTGGATAGTCAAATGCAATAGTGGCATTGCGCCTTACGGTATCTGCATTGTCTTCAAATGTTTGTAGAATATGGGGATTGATATAATGACTTCTGTCCAAGCTTACCGTTGGGGGAGAGTAATCAATATAGAAGTTGCTCTGAGAGCCGGTAAGTGGCACGTCAGATCCCCATACAAAATTGTCTTGAGGTGAAAATTGCAGCTCAAATACCGACTCTACGTTGTTTTCATTGACTACGGTGAAGTTCTCTTCATATTGCCCTGCTGGCAATAGACTGTAAATTCCACTATTCACAACAGCTTGAAAATCTGAGGCCGCCTCAGCATAATTCTGAAGGTAGAGCTGCGTTTTCCCTCGTAATGCTTGTGCAGCACCACTTGTCGGTCGCCCTAAGTCATTGTCGGACCATGTTGCCGGCAGCATGTTTATTGCCATTCCTAAATCGGCAATTACCGAATTGAAGACTTCAGTTTGTGTCGCCTGTGATGGAAAGAAATCTTCTTGGGTCTCTGGGGTATTTAAAACCAGGGGTACATTGCCCCAAAAGGCTGCCAAGTACCAGTTCGCGAAGGCACGCATGAAATAGGCCTGACCCAATATCTCATCCCTTGCACTCCCAGTGGGTAGATTTTCATCATTGGCCTCTTCGAGAATCGTATTGGCCCTAAATATCGTTTGATACAATTGTGGAAACATGTCCGTGGCCCATCTACTGACCCCAGGCACCCCTTGAAGGGTCGACATGGTGGTATTGTTCGCAAAGGGCACCACATTAAATGCGTCTGAACGTAAGAGTGGCCCCGTGTGAACCACACGCCCCCAAAAGAAGACGGCGGTGATGGGGTGTACCATGCCATTTACGGCCACCCTGAAATCATCCTCGTTGTTGAAGAAGTCTAATTGCGAGACGGTATTCGGGTTCGAAATTTCGAGCTGATCTTCATTGCATCCATTAAAGGGAATCAATAAAGCGGAGAGCAAGGTCAAAATCAAAAGTTTATTCGTCCTGTTTTTCATTTTTATAATTTTCATTAATTCATAACCACTATTAAAAAGATACCTGAACTCCTAGAATAAAAGTACGGGGCCTAGGTTGTGCACGCAGGTCAATTCCCCTACCGAAAATTGGAGGGGTGTTATTGGGGTTACCAAAGAAACCACCACCCGTACCAGCCAAAGTGGAACCGATTTCAGGATCATATCCACTATAATCCGTAATGGTAAATACATTCTGCATGTTGTAAAATATTCGGGCATTGCTTACCCATTCGATATTGATAAAGTCGGTCAGGTCGTATCCCACTTCTAGGGTACGGAGTCTTAAGTACGAACCGTCTTCAACATAAAAATCAGAGGGCAGTTGGTTTCCAGCAGCATTGGGTAGGGACGCCCTCGGAATGTTGGTGTTTTCATTTTGCCCTAATACAAAGGCGTCACGTACATATCCGAATTTATTGCCATCCAAGAAAAATGTTCCCGTAAAACGGGTGGCGTTAAAGATTTCGTTTCCTTGTACCCCATTTAGGGTCAACCCGAAATCCCAATTTTTATAGGTTCCGTTAAAAGTCACACCATAGGTGAAATCGGCTACCGGTGAACCTAGGTTCACCCTATCATCATTATTGATAATACCGTTGCCATCAACATCTACCCTTCTAAAATCACCGGGTTGTAAAATGGCCCTTCGTTCAGGGTCGTTGGCAACACCTGGGTCATTATCGATTTCAGCTTGACTTCTATAAATACCATCGTTTTCAAAACCAAAAAAGAAGCCCACTGGTTGCCCCACTTCGAATCGATTGGGGGTGTTGCCCTCTTCGTCAATGGATGGTCCGACCAAGGGGTTCGGAAGTTCTGTAAGCTCATTGCTTATAGTAGCAAAGGTCAAGCCTACGTTGAAGTCAAAATCGCCTCCTGAATTGTGGTTGTAATTCGCTTGAAATTCAAAACCCCTATTTCGAATTGAGGCCGCGTTTTGCGTGACGGCATTTGCGGATCCAGTAGTCGAGGGTACGGCCACCTGCGCCAATACGTCATTGTTGTTCCTGACAAAATAATCTGCCGCAAATGTGATGCTATTGTTCAATATGGCGCCATCAATACCGATACTGGTAGATTCGGCAGTTTCAAATGAGATATTTTCGTCTACCAATGAAGTGATCGCAAAACCACCTGCCGTAGTATTGTTGAAACTGACGTTTGATGATGGGTTTAAGACGGATTGAAACAAAAAGTCACCAATATTCTGGGAAGCCAGCTCGCCATAACCAGCCCTTACTTTAAGGGTATTGAAAAGGGAATCTTCGGGCCACCAGTCTTCATTGCTAATTACCCAACCTGCCGAGAATGCCGGAAGCACGATATTATTGAAATCATCTTCAGGGGAAAACCTTGATGAGGCATCCCTACGTACAATGGCCGTGAATAGGTATTTGTTGTCAAACTTATAATTCACCCTTCCAAAAAGGGAAAACACCCGTGATAGAAACCTACCGCCACCAGAGTTTACGATTTGGTCTGCAAAGGAAGCGATATTGGTGATGTTGTTAGATGGTAGGCCCTCTGCCAAAACCGCCAGGGAATTGTTGTCGGTCTGTTGCCGTGCACCCCCTAAGAGTACATCAATACCATGTTTTCCAAAAGTATTTTTATAGTTAATGGTAGGTTCGATGTTGGTGGATAATATTTCACCTCGAACTTCGGTAAGGTCATTCAATTCATTTAGGTTCACTTGTTGGTCGGTCGGGCTTAGATCAAATGTAGGTTGAAAGAAGTTGCCATAAGTGTTTCTATAATCCACCCCGATGTTCACCCCGATGTTAAGCCCTTCAAGTATCTCATATTTGACATTGAAATTACCTAATAGGTTTCTTTGGGTCACTTGGTCATCGACCAATTGTGCCAACGCGAAATTATTGGTTCCCCCTGAGCCATTGTACAAGTTCGAGTCAATGGCTTCGAAACCTCCCAATCTTTCAGGAGCGGATTCCCTGACTACAGGGGCGGTAAAGGTTCCATTACCAAAAAAGGTATTGTCATTGAGATCTCTTTGATTGTAGGAGAACGATTCTTCAAACGTGAATTTACCGGTCTTGAACCTACTATTGAACCGAACGTTAAAACGTTGAAAATCAGTACTGGTTACGATACCTTCTTCATCATAATAATTGGCTGAGAAAAAATAGGAGGAATCTTCACCACCCCCAGAAATATTAAACCCATAATCTTGTATGAAACCTGAGTTGAGCGAGAGGTCTTGAAAATCGGTATTTATCCCAGGATCTGTAATATTCGCTGGTAATCCCTCATTTGCACTACGTTGGTTTAAGAATGCCACAAATTCGGGGCCGTCAAGAAAATCCAATGTTCTTCCAACGGAATTTGCCCCACTGCGGATATCAACGGAAACCTTGGGTGCCGAATTCATAGTGCCCCGGTTGGTCGATATAATGATTACCCCATTGGCGGCCCTGGTTCCATAAATAGCTGCCGATGTAGCATCTTTGAGCACCTGAATATCAATAATATCCTTTGCGTTGAGAAAGGTAATGTCATCGACTATGGCGCCATCAACCACATAAAGGGGAAATGTATTGGTCAACGAACTGATACCCCGCACTATAACATTGGTCGGTGCACCTGGGCCCCCTCCACCACTTTCAACTTGCACACCAGCTAACCTACCTTGTAGAGCATTAGTCGGATCTGCATTGACGATTTGTTTGATTTCTTGTTGCTTGATTTGGGCAATGGCTCCGGTTACATCAACTTTTGCCTGTGAACCAAAACCGGTAATGACCACTTCATCCAAACTTTGTGCATCTACGATCATGGTAACATTTACGGTCGTTTGTCCGTTTACGGGAATTTCTTGGTTTTGATAGCCGATATAGCTAAACACCAATGTGGCTTCAGGGGCCACGGTGATACTATAGTTTCCATCAAAGTCGGTGGTCGTACCATTTACGGTACCTTTTTCTACAATATTGACCCCAGGGAGAGGTCCGGTATCATCTGAAACCGTACCGGTAATTGTAGTCTGCTGCGCAATAAGTGCACCAGAACACAAAAAGGCGAGCAAAATGGCAAACCTTTTAAAAGAGTAGTTGTTCATACGTTTTGTTTTAGGTTTTTATGCTATGATAGTCTATGCTATTAAACGAAAGTATAAAAAAAATGAATAACTATCATTTTTAATTAAAAAAAATGAGATTAATTAAATAATAGAGTTGATTTTTTATAATATTTTCTTTTTGAAGAAAACCCTTACATAGACTCACGTTCAATAAGGTCAGTAGAAATTATCCTTTTGGAAAAGCTCAATGCCCTGATGTTTTGGGCAGTTGTTACCGCCATTTGCTTAAAATCGGTTGAAATCGTAGTGATACCGCCTGAAATCAGTTCCTTTACGATATGATCGTTGAACGATAACACACCCACGTCCTTCCCTATTCTGAAATCGCGATCCTTACAGTCTTTTAAAAGCAACCATAAATCGGAATCGCTGATCACGAAATACATGACATCCTTGCTTAACGAGTTCGATTCATAATTCTTTGAGATATTCAGGGTCAATTGATTATGGGATGCAAAATTTTTTAATGATTCCAAAGTTCCCGTGGGATAGTCCATATCATCACGATAGAAAAGTACCAGACGCTTGTATTTTTTGATTTTAGGCATTAATTTTTCAAGTATGGCGTAGGTGCTTTCCTTGAATTCTTGCGTTATATAAGTGTAATCAGGGCCTAGATCTAGAAATCGATCTACGACAATCAGTTTTTCCGGACTAAGGGTCTTAAGGATTTTCTTTGACTTTTCGCCGATAATGGGTGCCACGATGTACATACCGTATTTTCCATTGATGTTCGAGAATATGGTCTCAAAGACCTCATCATTGTTATGGTGAAAGAAAACATCAATTTGTACTTTGTCTTCAAGCTCTTTTCTCAAAGCATTGTAAAACTCTTGTTGAAACCGCTGAAAGGAGTACATTATGAGCGCTATCTTTAAATAAACATCCGTTTTGTTGCTTATGACGAAATAACCCTTGGTTTTTTTAGACTCGACGAGTCCTTTATCCTTTAGCTCTTCATATGCCTTTACGATTGTTTTTCGAGCAAATCCGACCTCATCGACCATAACATTGATCGAGGGAAGTTGGGAACCGACCTTTAAGTGGCCCGAATTGATGGCATCCATGATTCCTAAAACGAGTTGTTCGTGTTTTGATAGGGCATTGACTCGTTCTAAATTCTTTATAAACTCAATTAGTCTCATAGATTGCCAAGAAGTAATTGGATACGGAATAATACGAAAAAAATTGATTGTTATCTAACCCTAACCCCATTTCATGCTTAAATGAAATCCAATATTTAGAAATCGGGACCCTAAGGTCGATGAAAGGATCAAAGACCTCAAATAGTCCATCTAGTAAGAGATCTGTTGTTGAAACAGTAGTATTTGAACGATTATGTAATGTGTAAATAGCTTTATGAATGCTTGATTTTTTAAGGCGAAATTAAAAAATCGATTTATGATTTCCCAAAAGGCCTACACGTTAAGTTTTTTATAGGTAGTGATGCAAATCATTTGATCGTCATTTCAAGTTCGCCCAACAGTTGTACTTTTAGGTCATGAAAAAGAAGACACCTCAAAAGTTGGTATTTGTCTATAATGCGAATTCAGGAAAAAGAAATGCCGTTATGGATAGTATGCATAAAGTGTTTAGCCCAATCACCTACGATTGTAAGCTCTGTGATATTACCTTTGGCGTGATTAGCGAAAATCGTACTTGGAAAAAGTTTCGAAAACAGAGTACGGATCAAATGACCTTTTTGCACAAAGATGAGTTTGCCAAGAAGTATGCCAGTAAGTTCGGTTATAAATTTGAGTTTCCGATTGTATTGATAGAAACGCATAATGGGTTAGAGGTGTTGGTGTCAACCCAAGAATTAAATGCAATGAAGACCGCACATGGGTTGGTCAGATTATTAAAGGAACGATTGTGAAAGCTTCCCAGTTTGAATAATGCTGGGAAGCCGATTTTTAAACATGCTGTCAATTTACCTTTTCTGCAATCCAAACCGAAAGAAAATTTCGGTCTAAGGCATGGGTCGTTCCGTAGAGTTTACCATTTTTAAAATAAAACGAAGTGTTGTATTCCCCAGAATTATCCCCAGAGGTCAATGCGGCATAAATGATGCCTAGCTGGGTATTGATTTGTCCATTTTTTATTTTGACCCCTTCTCGGTAAAACATTCCTTGGATTTTCTTGTTTTCTACATTGGTAATACGCATCATGGCGAAATTGGTATCATTTTCGTCATCTGGGCTCATATCCAATTTCCACTCCCCTAAAAGAACGTTAGGGTCTACTTTTTCATTTTCTTGTGAAAAAGCCGAGGTCATAAACAAAGAAAAAATAAATAAGCTGAGTACTGTTTTTGTTTTCATGGAATATATTTTTTTGTTTGCCCAAACCTATGGCATTGCCCAATTGTGGACGCTTCAATTTTAAAATTGAGACTATTTTAAAAGTCGGGGGTGGTGTCAAATTAAAAATCGGGACCTTAAAAAGAAGTTCTTAGCTCGCTGGGGGAGACCCCTAGGTGTTTTTTTACGGCCCTATTGAAAGATGATTTAGAATTGAAGCCCGCTTCAAAGGCCAAACTTAATAAGGTGTATTTTTCATTTTTGGGTTGTTGCAAAAGAGATTGTAATTCTTTTACCCGCAATTCATTGATGTAATCGGCAAACTTTTTTTGTTTAACCGTGTTTAGGCACTTGGTCAATAGATATGGTTTTATTTTCATGTTCGCTGCCAAACTGCCCAGAGTCAGCTCTGGATCTTTAAACCATTTGTTTTCTTCCATGGTTGCGTTCAAATCATTCGCAATCATCGTCAATTGTGCCAACTCATCATTAGGTATTTTCGCCCTTAAATATTTAGAGTCCTTTCTTCTATACCCTTCAATCCCCAACCAATAAGTAAGACCCGAAATGCCGATGAAAAATGGATAGTAATAGAATTGTGTGAAGTAGAAATAAGAGGTAAATGCTGCCTTGTTAATGACGATTAGATCGACTAAGAGAATACATAGTACGACAATAAAGTAGACTTTGAATGCTAGCAATACCTTTTTTAGCCAATTCGAGCTGCCGCTTGAAATCGTTTCGCCCATGTTTTTCAGTTTAATGAGCTTTTGTGCCTTGGTAGCGTATAGGATTATCAAAATACTGGCTACAAAATAGATGGTAGATAGGTTCATCCAAACCACATAGCCCCAATACCCCAACCATGATAAACTTTCGCGGGTGCCTTCCCAATACAGGTTTTGCAACCGAACGAAAATGCTAAAGGCGACCTGTATGGCGAATGGAATCAAGTGCACTAGATCATTTCTTTTGAATTTAAAGTTGTTGGTCAACTGTGCCTTGACATAAAAGTAGAGCAGGGGACCGTGTATCCAACTAAAATCGAGCATAACATAGTACCAACCATCATAACGCCCCAAGCCGAACAATCTAAGTATTTGCACTAACAAGCGATAAGAAAGAAAAAATAGGATAGTGGCCAGTATCCGGTTGGCCAATTTGTTGTTTTCTGAACTTCTTAAGAGAATACCACCATAGATCAGGCCTTGAACACAACCTACGGAAAGCAAAATGATAATGATGGTGCTTGAAACGCTCATTTGCCCCGTAAAATAAGCAATTCTAAAAAATTATAGAAGAAAATAAAAAAGCAATCCCAGACAAGGCGCAACATGCCTCTTTGGGATTGCTTTATCAATTTTGGGCTTTCTTTCGATTGATTTAAAGCGCCTGTAATTCCATTGGTACTTCCATCAGCAATACCTTACTATCGGTATATGCCTTGAATTCAAAACTGTCGGTTTCCCAGATTCCATACCCATCGCGTTTGTTCAAAGTTTGCCCATTGATGGTTACTTCCCCTTCGAGAACAAAAGCATATACCCCATTGCCCTCGTTTTTGAAATGATAGGTTTCTGTGGCATCGGCTTCAAATTTACCTAAGTGAAACCAAGCATTTTGATGCACCCATACCCCTTCATCTTCTGGGTTTGGTGAAAGCACTTGATAAAAACTGTTTTCCTTTTCAATATCTTTGGTAGAAATTTGATCATACCGAGGTGTTACGTTTCGCTTATTGGGAAATACCCAAATCTGCAAGAACTGGACTTCTTTATCGGGGTTCTTATTGTATTCACTATGGAAAATACCCGTGCCGGCACTCATAACCTGAACATCACCTTCTTTGATAGTGGTCGTATTGCCCATACTGTCTTTATGTTCTAGATCACCTTTCAATGGTATTGAGACGATTTCCATATTGTCATGGGGATGGGTACCAAACCCCTTCGCCTCGGCTACCCTATCGTCATTGAGTACACGAAGTACGCCAAATTGGTTTCGTTCTGGATTATGATATCCCGCAAAACTGAACGTATGGTAACTTTCTAACCAACCATGGTCTGCATGGCCCCTTGTAGTTGCTTTATGTAATACACTTTTCATGATATTGTTTTTTTTGTTCACTACAAAGTTGCCAAGAAACGCAGAATCTTGGAATATGTAAAAACGGCAAAGGCTTGTGAAAATCCGATATCAATGCGACGCCTTAAAAGCGGATGGGGAGACCCCCGTACATTTCTTAAAGAAATTACTGAAGTTCGCTGGTTCGGAAAACCCCAAAGAATAAGCAATTTCCTTATTGGAAAGGTTGGTGAAAAAAAGCATGCGCTTGGCAGCGTTGGTAATGCGGCTCTGAAGGTGTTCTTTCGCTGTTTTGCCTGTTAACGACTTTACGACCCTATTGAGATGGTCTGGGGTTACATGCATGGCCTCGGCATAAGGTGAAGTGTGATGCCAACTCCTGTATTTTAAGTTGATAAGCGATTTATATTTTTTAAGTAGGGTACCACCAGATTCCATAGTCTGGGTGTCCAATAGGCTTAAATCGCATAGATTATGACAGGTTATCAGCCATAATTTAAGTAAGGCCCCAATGGCCTCATATTTGAACCGTTTATTAGAATGGTAATATGTCAGCATTTGTTGTGCGTATTGGTCTACCGAAGTCAATGCTTTTTCGTCTAACTCCATTGGCGGACTTTCCCCAAATTCGTGAAATAGATTGATATCCGATATAAAGTCGACCGAAATATTATTCGCAATCAAAAACTGCTCAGAGAATAACAGCGAATATCCCTCGGGCCTTTGTTGCTCAGCCAGTTGGTGAACTTGACCGGGGCCTATGAAGTAAACCTGTTGCGGCGCTATGGTATAGCTGTTAAAATCGATTCGATGTTGCCCACTTCCTTTTTTGACCAGTAATATGGTATAGAAATCATGGCGATGGGGGGTGTCGGTCTCTCCTTTTCGCGTATCGTATATCGCTTCCATTTTGGCAATCCGAAAACTCAAATCGCTATCATCACGATCTACTTGGTGATAGGTTTTAAGGGAGTCCATATTCAATTTAGGGTACTATTGTTTTGGTTGACCTGGGTGTTGATTTTCTCGATATAGTCAAGTAACGCCTCTTTTCCAAAACGGTGGGTCGATGAGGTGATAAAGTAGGTTGGGGATTCTTCCCAGGCGGTATCGAGCAAAACCTGCATATAATTTTGCACTTGTCTGTCGATTGCGCCGGGTTTTAGTTTATCGGCTTTGGTGAAGATAATGGCAAATGGCACACCGTTGGTACCCAACCATTCCATGAATTCTAAATCTATCGGTTGGGGTTCATGTCTTATATCGACCAATACAAAAGCACAGACCAATTGCTTTCGTTTTTGAAAATACTCGGTAATATACTTTTGAAAGGTCTTTTTGTCTTTTTTAGAAACGCGGGCGTAACCATAACCCGGTAAATCAACTAAAAACCAATTTTTATTGATTTTAAAGTGATTGATGAGTTGGGTTTTTCCAGGTCTACCTGAAGTTTTTGCCAAACTTTTTTGATTCACCAGCATATTGATTAAAGAAGATTTACCCACATTGGATCTGCCAATAAACGCATATTCGGGCAAGGCTTCTTTTGGGCATTTTGCCACACTTGAATTGCTCATCACAAATTCTGCCGAAGTGATCTTCATATGAATCGATGTTAGAATGTTAGGTGGTTGACATTAAAATTCCTTCTCATCACGATTTTTATCCTTAAGATAGAAAAATACACTATTTTCTGCTAACGTTTTGGATGTGCACTTTAATGCTGTTGTCTTAAGAAGAACTTCCTTCTAGCTATTGAAATCAAAAAAGGGCGGAATTTATTTTAGTCTACTGTCTACTGTCTACTGTCTACTGCAACTAAAACTAAAACCCCCTTTTGGTCAACCAAGCATCAAGAATGGTATTGAACTCTTCAGGATGTTCCATCATTGGTGCGTGCCCACATTTTTTAATCCAAAACAATTCTGAATCGGGCAACAATTCATGAAACTCCTTCGCGACATTAGGTGGAGTGACCGAGTCGTTTTCTCCCCAAATAATGCAGGTAGGGGTATTCATATTAGGCAAATCTTTTGACATATTGTGACGAATGGCACTTTTCGCAATGGCCAATGTCTTTACCAATTTCATACGGTCGTTCACCGTAGCAAACACTTCGTCGACAATTTCTTTGGTGGCAACCTCTGGGTCATAAAAAACGTCTTGGGCCTTCTTTTTTATAAACTCATAATCGCCGCGTTTTGGGTATCCGTCGCCCATGGCACTTTCATAGAGGCCAGAACTTCCCGTAATTACCAGTGCCTTAACCAGCTCAGGGTAGAGTTTCGTGTGTAATAATCCAATATGTCCACCCAACGAGTTTCCCAAGAGAATAACATCCTCTAACCCTTTGTATGCTATAAAATCAGCTAAAAACTTGGCGAAATTTTTCACCGTCGTTTTCAACATCGGCATATCATAAATGGGTAGTTCGGGTACTAAGACCTTATATCCTTTTTTCGGAAAGTGGTTCGTGACCCCTTGAAAATTACTTAAACCACCCATGAGACCATGTAATATGATGATTGGTTTTCCCTCACCTATCTCAATATACCGGTACTTTCCTTCCGTAATAACGTCCTCTCTCATTTAAGTTAGTTGGTCTAAAGTGCCAAATATAGGCATTTCAAATCATTCAAAATGACAAAATGGATGTGGTAAAAAAGTGGTGTTTTTGATTGCAATACGGCCTTTCAAGAATTGAAAAATTTGGGATTATCGGTTGAATTTGCAATTTTTGGTGGAGATTTGACGTTAAAAATATAGATTTTATTAACAATTGTGTCTTTAAGTGGAATTAAGTGGAAATAAAATCTCTATATTTGATATAAGATTCTAGAAACGAACCAATACGCTGTAGATGAACTTGATGGGTCAATTTGACTGTAAGGCCGATGCTAAGGGAAGGGTGACATTGCCCAACTCCCTTAAGAATCAGCTTATGCCCGTCATAAATCAAGATTTTGTCATTAAAAGGGCCGTGTTTCAAGATTGTCTAGAGTTATTCCCCAAAAGCGAGTTTGATGTGCTTATGAAGCAGGTCAGGGCTAAAAAGAATATTAGCAGGGATTACGATCTATTTTTCAGAAAGTTCACCGCCGGCATGAAGATAGATGTCAAGGTTGATTCAGAGACAGGTCGTTTGCAGGTACCAAAAAACCTCATCGAATTCGCGGGAATCAAAAAGGAGGTCGCACTCAATTGTGCGGATGATCGAATCGAGATTTGGGATAAGGAAAAGTATGAGGCGGTCTTGGATGAAAGTGATGCCGTTTATCCTGATGTTGCGGAAAAAATATTTACCGAAAATAGCGGAACGGTCAACGAGCGTGGTAATGGGTGAGGTATATCATGTTCCCGTATTGCTCAAAGAATCGATTGACGGACTGCAAATTAAGAAGGATGGAGTGTATGTCGATGTCACGTTTGGTGGGGGCGGACACTCTAAAGAAATATTGAAACGACTAGGGCCTGAAGGCAAATTGTTCGCCTTTGATCAAGATGAGGATGCCTTGGCAAATGCCATTGACGATCCTCGATTTACTTTGATCAATGAGAACTTTAGGTTTTTGAGGCAGTTTTTAAAGTTCTATGGCATTTTAGAAGTTGATGGGATTTTGGCGGATTTCGGAGTCTCTTCACATCAATTCGATATGGCGGAACGTGGATTTTCGATTCGATTTGATGCTGATTTAGATATGAGGATGCGAAAGAGTGAACGGCTTTCGGCGTATCAGGTGGTCAATGCTTATTCGCAAGAAGATTTGGCAAAGATCTTATTTGAATATGGGGAACTGCGAAATGCAAATGCCATAGCCAAGGCACTAATAGATTCACGGGCAGACAAACCTATTAAGACGACCCATGACCTCAAAACGGTATTGCAGCGATTTTTGCCAAAAATGAAAGAGAATAAAATTTTGGCACAGATCTATCAGGCAATTCGTATTGAGGTGAATCAAGAGATTGCCGTTTTGAAGGCTTTTTTAGAACAAGTTCCAGAAATTTTGAAAGTAGGGGGTAGGCTCAGTGTAATCAGTTATCACTCATTGGAAGATCGGCTGGTGAAGCGATTTGTTCGTGCCGGAAGTTTTGAAAATGAGCCAGAGAAAGATTTTTACGGCAACATCAATGTTCCCCTTAAAAGAAAAGACAAGATGATTACCCCATCGGCAAATGAAATAAAACAGAACAATAGGGCGCGTTCTGCAAAGCTTCGCATTGCAGAAAGAATATGATTTTCTAGACCAATAGAACGTAGCGATACTAAAATGAAAATGAAAAAAGGATTATTGGATATTTTAAAAGGTAAATTCTTGGTCAGCGGTGACGCTCCCAAGAACTGGCTTTTTTTATTGTTCGCCTCTTTTTTGGCTGCGATGATGATATCAAGTAGTCATCAAGCCGATAAAAAGGTACATGAGATTGCAGGGCTGAATGAAGAAGTACGGGCACTCCGTAGTGAGTTTGTCGAAACGCGAAGGGCTTTACAGCAATTAAAACTGGAGTCCTCTTTAAAGAACGTCGTAGTTCAAAGGGGTCTGCAACCCTCTCAAGATCCCCCACAAAAAATAATCGTAAAAAAAGAACAATAAAGTGGCGATAAGTGAGAAAAATATCATGAATAGATTGTACCTGGTTGCCGGGGGGCTCTTGGTATTTGCAATCGCCGTGGTATTTCGGTTGGTCGATATTCAAATGGTGAAAGGAAGTGAATATAAGGAGCTGGCGATGCAGAAGACCGAAAGAATGTTTACCATTCAACCGAATCGTGGTAATATTTATGCGGACGATGGCAGTTTATTGGCCGCTTCGGTAGCCAAATATGAAATTCGTTTTGATGCCAATACGGTTACTGATGAAAATTGGCAAAAATATAGCGGCCCACTTTGTGACTCCTTAGGATCTCTTTTCAACAAACCTTCATCGTATTATCGTCAAATGTTACGAAAGGCCAGGGCGAATAAGAATGGCTATAAGCTCATAGCCCGAAATGTGGGGTATTTAGAATATGTTAGAATGCGCCAGTTCCCGCTCTTTAGGCTTGGCCCCAATAAAGGGGGGTTCATAGAAAAACATCGGGTGGTGAGGGATTATCCGCTAGGTAAGATTGCGGCTAGAAGTATTGGGTATGAGCGTATTGATGAAGAAGGTCATTATACCCGGGTCGGGCTTGATGGGGCTTTCGGTACTAGCTACCTAAGAGGTAGGGAGGGAAAGCGTTTGAAACAGAAAAGTGCGGGGAGTCAGTGGAAACCTGTTGGCTTTGATAACATTATAGAGCCTCAAGATGGTCGTGACATCGTCACTACGATCAATACGAACATCCAAGATATTGCGCACCATGCACTTTTAAAACAATTGGAATATTATAAGGCGGATCACGGAACGGTAGTGGTCATGGAGACCAAAACGGGTGAAATCAAGGCAATCTCTAATCTAGGGCGCACTAAAGAAGGTAAATATTACGAAAAATTGAATTATGCCGTTGGCGAATCGCATGAACCCGGTTCTACCTTCAAGCTCATGTCTTTAATAGCAGCCCTTGAAGATAAGGTCATTGATACCAGTACCATTGTAGATACCGAAAAAGGAAGATGGCGGATCTATGATGGAACCGTTCGCGATTCAAAGTGGGGCGGTTACGGCAAGATTTCCATGGCGAAGGCGTTTGCGCTTTCCTCAAATACGGCCTTTGCCAAAACCATACATGAAAACTACAAAGAGAACCCTGAGAAATATGTAAATCGTTTGATGAACATGGGGCTCCATAAAAATTTGGACCTTCCAATAGTGGGTGAAGGAGATCCCGTATTAAGATACCCTGGTGATAAAGGTTGGTCAGGTATTTCTTTAGCTTGGATGTCCCACGGGTATGAGGTTGCGATGACCCCTATGCAAACATTGGCTTTTTATAACGCGATTGCCAATGACGGAGAGCTGGTGAGGCCAAGGTTCATAAAAGAGGCAAGGGTTGGTGATAAAATCATCAAAGAATTTAAAAAAGAGGTTTTGAATCCCTCAATATGTTCTAAAGAGACCATTAAAAAAGCCCAACGCTTACTAAAAGATGTAGTTGAGAAAGATTATGGAACGGGCAACGGACTGTACTCAAAAAACTTTTCAATGGCTGGTAAAACGGGTACTTGTCAAAAGAATTATGTTGCTAAAGACCCTGATAAGTTAGCATATATCTCCTCTTTTGTGGGGTATTTTCCCGCTGATGAACCCCAATATTCTTGCATTGTAGTGATTCATGAACCTGACAAGAGTGTGGGTTACTATGGTGCTGATGTCTCTGGGCCGGTATTTAAATCCCTTGCGGAAAAAATTTACATCACTTCCCCTGTTGCAGATGAGGTTACTCCTGAGAACCCTGAAGCTACGATGATAGAAAAATCGTATAAATCGTATTATACCCACGTTCAAAAAGAGTACAAAACAGTGCCCAACCTAAAGGGGATGTGCGGTATGGATGCGGTGTCCATTCTAGAAAATCTAGGGGTTCAGGTCGAAGTTCAGGGTCAAGGCGGTAAAGTAAAACAGCAGTCCGTTGCGGAAGGAACAAATATTAAGGAGGTCGAAAAAATCATTTTGCACCTTTCATGAAGTTATTGAAAGACATATTATATGGGGTCAGCCTTACTGCGGTAAGTGGAGACACTTATGTTTTGGTCAACCAAATCCATTTTGACTCAAGAAAGATGGGTATGGATGATGTTTTCGTGGCTATTAAGGGCTTACAGACCGATGGTCATAGCTACATTCAAACTGCCGTCGATACCGGGGCCAAAGCGATTGTCTGTGAAGTCATGCCCGACTATCTCATCAATGGAATTACCTATTTGCAGGTGGATAATGGAAATCGGGCATTAGCTATAATGGCTTCCAATTTTTATGATAACCCTTCTAAAAACTTAAAACTTGTCGGTGTTACAGGTACCAATGGTAAGACTACCATTACATCCTTACTGTATAATCTTTTCAAAAATGCTGGTTATAAGGTAGGTTTGATCTCGACCATCAAGATCATGGTCGACACTAAAGAGTATCAAACAACCCACACTACACCTGATGCCCTGACCATCAATAGTCATTTGGCCTTAATGAACGAAGAAGGGGTAGAGTATTGTTTCATAGAGGTCAGTTCACATGGAATTCATCAAAAGAGGGCCGAGGGCCTCTATTTTGAAGGTGCCATCTTTACTAATTTATCGCATGACCATCTAGATTATCACAAAACTTTTGCAGAGTATCGCGACACCAAGAAAAAGCTGTTCGATGGGTTGTCAAAATCTGCTTTTGCCCTTACCAATTTAGATGATAAAAATGGTATGGTCATGGTACAAAATACCAAAGCCAGAAAGTATACCTATGCACTGAAGTCTTTTGCGGACTACCGAGGGCAAATATTGGAAAACCAGTTGAACGGACAACTACTGAAGATCGATGAGAATGAACTTTGGTCTAAACTGATAGGTGATTTCAATGCATACAATTTATTGGCCATATATGCGGCCGCGGATTTACTTGGTCTAGAAAAACTGGAGATTTTAAGGTTGATCAGTGAATTGGAAAATGTAGATGGCCGATTTCAATACTTCATTTCAAAAAATAAAATAACGGCAATAGTTGATTATGCCCATACACCGGATGCATTAAAAAATGTATTGATAACTATCAATGCATTGAGGACTGGAAATGAAAACGTCATCACCGTAGTGGGGTGTGGTGGTGACCGTGATAAGTCGAAGCGTCCGGTTATGGGTCATATCGCATCAGAAATGAGCGGTCAGGCCATATTTACCTCAGATAACCCAAGAACCGAAGATCCTGTTATCATTTTAGAAGAAATGGAATCAGGTGTCGAACCTCAAAACAGTAAAAAAGTCTTGACCATAGAAAATAGAAAACAGGCCATAAAAACGGCCTGCAAGTTTGCTAAGGCCAATGATATCATACTCGTAGCAGGCAAAGGTCATGAGACCTACCAAGAGACTAATGGAAAACGTGTTGAATTTGATGACTTTAAAGAAGTCAAGTCGGCACTTGAACATTTAAATAAATAGGAATGCTGTACTACCTATTTGAATATTTAGAACAAGAATATCAATTTCCTGGGGCATCGTTGTTTCAATTCATAACGTTTCGTGCGGCTATGGCGGTGTTGTTATCTTTGTTGATTGCCGTGGTCTATGGTAAACGTATCATTTTATTCTTACAGGCGAAACAAATAGGTGAAAGTGTTCGCGACCTTGGCCTTGAAGGGCAAAAACAAAAGGCCGGTACACCTACGATGGGGGGCATTATCATTATCCTTTCCACACTGATTCCAGTATTGTTGTTCTCTGAATTAAAGAATATCTACGTAATCCTTTTAATAATCACCATGCTTTGGATGGGTATTATTGGCTTCATAGATGACTATATAAAAATCTTCAAAAAAGATAAAAAAGGTCTAAAGGGCAGGTTCAAAGTGATGGGGCAGGTCGTGTTGGGGCTGTTGGTAGGTGTCGTGCTTTATTTCCATCCCGAAGTGACCATGAAAGAGAAGGATGGTACAAGGATCACCGAACAGTTTACTGTTGAACAGGTAGTTGGCAAAGAAAAAAAGGCTGTTCGCACCAATGTGCCTTTTTTCAAGAATAATGAACTTGACTATGCCGATTTTATCAAATGGGCCGGAGATGGGATGGAAGAATATGCTTGGTTGATTTTTATACCCATCGTAATCTTGATTGTAACCGCAGTTTCAAATGGGGCAAATCTTACAGATGGTATTGACGGCCTCGCCGCAGGCTCTTCGGCAATCATCGTGCTCACCTTGGGTGTTTTTGCATGGGTTTCTGGTAATATCCAGTTTTCAGATTATCTAGATATATTCTATATCCCCAGAGTTGGTGAATTGGTGGTTTTCATAGCCGCATTTGTAGGTGGTTTGGTCGGGTTTCTCTGGTACAATGCATTTCCTGCACAAGTTTTTATGGGCGATACGGGCAGTCTCACTATTGGTGGGGTAATTGCGGTCATTGCGATCATCGTGCGAAAAGAACTGTTGATTCCCATCCTGTGCGGAATATTTTTCGCAGAATCCATTTCAGTGATGTTGCAAGTGGGGTATTTCAAACATACCAAGAAGAAGTATGGAGAGGGAAAAAGAATTTTTTTGATGGCGCCCTTGCACCATCATTACCAAAAAAAACTATACCACGAGAGTAAGATCGTTACGCGTTTTTGGATTATTGGGATTTTGCTTGCCGTAGTGAGTATTGTCACTTTGAAAATACGCTGATATGAAGCGATTGGTTGTGCTGGGCGGTGGAGAAAGTGGCGTAGGTACCGCCATTTTAGGAAAGCAAAAGGGATTTGAGGTTTTTGTTTCCGATAAAGGGGCGATTAAGGGGAAGTACATAAAAGTTCTTGAACATTTTGAGATTGAATGGGAACAGCACCAACATACCGAGGCAAAAATACTAAATGCCGATGTGGTCATGAAAAGCCCAGGTATACCTGAAAAGGTTGCATTGGTACAAAAGCTTATCGCAAAACAAATTCCAGTGATTTCTGAAATTGAGTTTGCTTCGAAATACACCAATGCGACAATTATCGGTATCACGGGTAGCAATGGCAAGACCACTACAACGATGCTGACCGATCATTTGTTGAGAGAAGCTGGTTTCAACGTGGGTATGGCGGGTAATATCGGTGATAGCTATGCTAAAATGATAGCTGAGAAGAATTTTGACCATTATGTATTGGAAATCAGTAGTTTTCAATTAGATGGTATCGTTGATTTTAAACCTAAGGTGGCCGTGATAACCAATATCACACCAGATCATTTGGATCGCTATGCGTATCAATTCGAGAACTATATCGCATCAAAGTTTCGCATCGCGATGAATCAAGATGAAAATGATTACCTCGTTTACGATTCAGATGATAAGGTCATTTCAGATTGGCTGCAAAAACATCCAGTTCAATCCAAATTAGTGCCCTTTTCACTTCATGAAAAATTGGAGTGGGGAGCATGGCTGAACGATAAAACAATTAATATAAACATAGAACCTAATACCTTGAAAATGAGCACAGATTTTTTATCCCTAGAGGGTCAACATAATGTAAAGAATGCCATGGCGGCAGGTATAGCCTCGCTTTTGGTCAAGGTTAGAAAAGAAACGATTTTCAATAGTATCCAATCTTTTCAAGGCGCACCACATCGACTCGAAAAAGTGTTGAAGATCAACCATGTAGAATATATCAACGATTCGAAAGCTACTAATATCAATGCAACTTACTATGCTTTGGACGGAATTAAAAAACCCATAGTATGGATTGTAGGTGGTGTGGATAAAGGCAATGACTATGGGCAATTGATGCCTATGGTGCGTGAAAAAGTGAAGGCGATTATTTGCTTAGGGGCCGACAATACCAAATTGGTCGAGGCTTTCGGCAACGTAGTGGAACCTTTGGTGGAGACTTATTCCATGGAGGAGGCAATTAAAGTCGCATATAAGGTTTCAGAAAGGGGTGACACCGTATTGTTGTCTCCAGCTTGTGCCAGTTTTGATCTTTTCGAAAATTATGAAGATCGCGGAAATCAATTTAAGGAAGCAGTTAAAAATTTATAGCTAAGAAATCATGTTGGCATTACTTAAAAACCTGAAGGGGGATAAAGCAATATGGGGTATTGTAGCCTTGTTGGCGCTATTTTCTTTTCTACCGGTGTATAGTGCCAGTACCAATTTAGTCTATGTGAAGGATACAGGTACCACAATCGGACACTTGGTAAAACATGGTGTGCTTTTATTCTTGGGCTTTATGATAATCTATGCGGTACATCGCATACCGACACATTATTTCAAGGGTCTGGCACTTATCGCAATGCCGATTATTTTGATATTGTTGGGCTATACACTTACGGTTGAGACCAATATCGGTGGGGTAAACGCAAATCGATGGATAAAAATCCCCTTTGTTGGCATTCCGTTTCAAACCTCAACATTGGCCTCGGTAGTCTTAATGATTTGGATAGCAAGATACCTTAGTAAAGTTCGAGATACCAAGATTACGTTTAAAGAAAGTATTTTACCGTTATGGCTCCCTGTTGGTTTGGTAGTTGGTTTGATACTACCGGCAAATTTTTCTACGGCAGCGATTGTTGGGGTGTTGGTTTTGATACTCTGTTTTTTAGGAGGATATCCATTGAAGTATTTATTGGCGATAACCGGCACGGGAATGGTGCTTGCAGGCATGTTCGTATTTGTGCTATTCAAGGCACCAGAGGTATTGCCGGACAGGGCAGGAACCTGGAAATCGCGAATTGAGACCTTTATCCATCCTGAAAGTGCCAGTGCCGATGCTTCACGACAAGTGAATTATGCAAAGATGGCCGTTGCAGAAGGGGGACTTTTTGGTAAAGGGGCTGGAAAAAGTGTCATGAAGAATATTTTGTCACAGAGTACCTCAGATTTCATCTTTGCCATTATCATTGAAGAATATGGATTGGTTGGTGGATTGGGGCTGTTGTTCTTTTACCTGCTACTCCTTTTTAGAATCGTGGTTGTGGCCAATTCGGCAAAAACGGTCTTTGCAAAATTGTTGGTCATTGGGGTCGGTTTGCCCATAGTTTTTCAGGCCTTTATCAATATCGGGGTAGTGGTGCAATTATTTCCGACCACGGGTCAACCCTTGCCATTGATAAGCATGGGGGGTACCGCGATATGGATGACCTGCTTGGCAATAGGGATTGTCTTAAGTGCCAGTGATAAAAAACAAGAAGAACCAAGTAGTTCGAACTTAGATGATACTAATCCTTTAGAAGTATTGAGTGGGCAACTATAGGTTCATCATATCTGGAGGCGGTACGGGCGGTCATATTTATCCGGCGATAGCCATAGCCAATGAACTGAAGCAAAGATTTGCGAATGCCGATTTTTTGTTCGTTGGGGCGAAGGATAAAATGGAGATGGAAAAAGTCCCTCAAGCAGGGTACGTCATTGAAGGCCTTTGGATAAGTGGTTTACAACGGAAACTGACATTGAAAAATCTGATGTTTCCGATAAAATTGATAAGTAGTTTGTTGAGGGCAAGAAAAATAGTGAAGAGGTTTAAACCCGATGTAGCCGTGGGTACGGGTGGCTTTGCAAGTGGTCCACTTTTGAGAATGGCTGCCAGTGCCGGGGTGCCTTGCGTGCTTCAAGAACAAAATTCATATGCGGGCATTACCAATAAACTACTCGCTGATAAAGCAGAAAAAATTTGTGTTGCCTATGATGGTATGGAGCAGTTTTTTCCTGAAGAAAAAATAGTAAAGACGGGTAACCCGGTCAGAGCCGATTTGGTCAATAATCAGATACCAAGAGAAGCCGCTTTAAAGTTCTTTGGGTTGGATATCACCAAACCGACCATACTTATTTTGGGTGGTAGCCTAGGTGCTAGAAGGATCAATCAACTTATAGAAAGTGAACTTGCCCTTTTCAAGAAAAGAGGGGTTCAACTGCTTTGGCAATGTGGTAAACTGTATTACGAAGAATACAAGAAATACGAAAGCGATGTCGTAAAAGTAAGGGCCTTCTTGAACAAAATGGATTTTGCATACAGTGCAGCCAATATCATTATCTCGAGGGCCGGGGCAGGTTCCGTTTCTGAATTGTGCCTGGTAGGCAAACCTACCATTTTTATTCCCTCGCCAAATGTTGCCGAAGACCATCAAACAAAGAATGCCCTGGCCTTGGTAAAGGAAAACGCGGCAATAATGATCAAAGAAAACGAACTCGATGAAAATTTCAAGACGGTATTCGAAGGGTTGCTGAATTCTGAAACACGGCAAGCGCAATTGTCGAACACCATTAAAAGTTTGGGGTTGCCAAAATCTACTGAACATATCGTAGACGAAATAGAAAAGTTGTTAAAATGAATTTGAAAGACGTACATAACATCTACTTTATTGGTATAGGTGGCATTGGTATGTCTGCACTTGCGCGGTATTTCAAGTTTGTCAATAAAAACGTATCTGGATATGATAAAACGGAAACCCCACTTGTCAACGAATTGATGGCATTGGGAATTCCGGTACATTTTGAAGATGATTTGAACTCAATTTCCAATGAATTCAAAAATGCGGAGCATACCTTGGTGGTCTATACACCAGCGGTACCAAAAGATTTTGGGGAGCTACGCTTTTTCTTGGATGGTGGTTTCGCTGTTAAGAAACGTTCTGAGGTTTTAGGCATGATTACCCGAGACACCTTTTGTTTTGCTGTTGCAGGTACCCATGGTAAGACCACAACGTCAAGCATTCTGGCACATTTGCTGAATGAGACCGATATGCCCTTGATTGCACTTCTTGGGGGGATATCTGAAGATTTTAATAGTAATTTTTTATTGAGGGGCACTGAATATTCCGTTGTGGAAGCTGACGAGTATGACCGCTCATTTTTACAGCTTGCGCCAGATGTGGCCTGCATAACCTCGATGGATGCCGACCATTTGGATATTTATGGCGATGCCGCCGAATTGACCAAGTCATTCAAGGCCTTTGCGGCTAAAATAAAACCCAATGGAAAGCTATTTGTGAGAAAGGGTTTGCCCTTGCTAGGAATCAGTTACGGTATAGAAGATGGTTCGGATTATTGCATCAACAACATTAGAATTGAACAGGGCAGTTACGTATTTGATTTGAAAACCCCCCAAGGGATAGTTGGTAATGTCCGCTTCAATAAACCGGGCAAGCATAATTTGCTCAATGGTTTGGCGGCTTTTGCAATGGCGGCGCAAATAGTTCCCAAACATTATCGTTTGGCAGAGGCCTTGGCATCTTTCAAAGGGGTGCAAAGAAGGTTTTCGTATCAGATCAAAGAAAAGGATTTCATTTTCATCGACGATTATGCACATCACCCAACCGAGATTGAAGCAGTATATCAGGCAGTGACCGAAATGCATCCCAACAAAAAGACCATGGTGGTTTTTCAACCTCATTTGTATTCAAGGACAAGGGATTTTATAAAAGGCTTTGCGTCGAGTCTGGCAAAGTTTGACCACATACTATTATTGGATATTTATCCCGCTAGGGAAACCCCTATCAAAGGTGTTGATTCTTCGTGGTTATTGGGGAAAATCGATAACCCTAATAAAAAATTGATACAGCGGGAAAAAATAATTGACGAGATAAATAACTGTCAACCAGAGGTTTTGATAACTATGGGGGCAGGGGATATCGGATTGGAAGTTAAGAACCTGAAAAAACAATTGGCATATGCGGATTAATAGGAACCATATAAAATTTTCTTGCCTTTTCTTGGCAATTATAGCATTGTACGGCTTTGCCGATTATCGACATAAGGCTAAACCAGTGGCGGATATTTCCATTAATTTTTTTGGGGAAAACAACTTATACCTGACCGAAGAGGCGGTTAATAAATTGTTAATACAAAATTACGGAAGCTTAAAAAACAGACCGAAAGAACAGGTAGTTTTGAATACCATAGAGCGGCTCATTGAGTCGAATGAAATGGTGAAAAATGCCCAGGTCTATCTCTCTATTAAAGGGGAGCTTATTTCTAAAATTGTTCAGAAAAAACCGATTGGAAGGGTTGAAGGCATCTCTAAGTTTTACTTGGACGATCAAGGAAAACGCATGCCCTTATCGCGCTATCATTCGGCCAGGGTGCCTATAATTACGGGTAAGATAACGGGTAAAAGCCTTGAGGACGCGTATATCATTTTAGACTATATAAATAAAGATGATTTTTTAAGAAAGAATGTAGTGGGTATTCATGTTGAGGACGAGGGTAAATATCAGTTGAAGTTGAGGATAGAAAATTTTGTAGTGAATTTGGGCGGTGTCGAGAATCTTGATGAAAAGTTTGAAAATTTCATGGCTTTTTATGTAAAGGCTTCAAAGGATAAAACTTTAGAAGATTACGTAGCAGTCAGTTTAGAATTTGATAATCAAGTCGTTTGCACCAAAATATAACATATGGAACAGGGTAATTATTCAGTCGGATTAGATATTGGAACTACTAAAATAGTAGCCATAATCGGCAGGGAAAATGAATACGGCAAGATTGAGATCTTGGGTATGGGTAAGTCAAAAAGTCTGGGTGTCCATAGAGGTGTGGTCAACAATATTACCCAAACGATATCTTCTATCCAACAGGCTGTTGAACAGGCCGAATTGGATTCAGGGCTTAAAATTGCCGATGTCGTAGTCGGTATAGCAGGGCAACATATTCGAAGTTTGCAACACAGCGATTACATCACTAGACCTGATGCCGAAGAGGTTATTCATGATGGGGATTTGGATAGGTTATGTAATCAGGTCTATAAATTGGTAATGCTTCCTGGTGAAGAGATCATCCATGTACTACCACAAGAATATAAGGTCGATGGTCAGTCAGAGATCAAACAACCGATGGGCATGTATGGTGGTCGATTAGAGGCTAATTTCCATGTGGTTGTGGGGCAGGTGCACTCCATTAAAAATATTGGCCGTTGCGTTAAAAGTGCGGGCCTTGATTTGGCAAATATCACTTTAGAACCATTGGCATCGGCCGAGGCAGTACTCAGTCAAGAAGAAAAAGAAGCTGGCGTAGCTTTAATCGATATCGGTGGTGGTACCACTGACCTTGCCATATTCAAAGACGGTATCATTCGCCATACCGCCGTTATTCCTTTTGGGGGTAATGTAATTACGGAAGATATCAAAGAAGGCTGTTCGATTATCGAGAAGCAGGCCGAGCTATTGAAAATAAAATTTGGTTCAACATGGCCAGGTGAAAACAGGGATAATGAGATAGTTTCCATCCCAGGTCTTAGAGGGCGTGAGCCTAAGGAGATTACGCTAAAGAACTTATCAAAGATCATTCATGCTAGGGTAGTTGAAATTGTAGAGCAAGTCTATGTTGAAATCAAAAACTATGGGCACGAAGAGCAAAAGAAGAAATTGATCGCCGGCATCGTATTGACCGGTGGCGGTAGTCAATTAAAACATCTAAAACAATTGGTGGAATACATCACAGGTATGGATACTAGAATAGGATATCCGAATGAACACTTGGCAGGCGATTCCGACGAGCAAATCGCCAGTCCATTATATGCCACTGCCGTAGGCCTTTTAATGAACGCCTTGAAGACCAGTTCAAAGCAAGTGACACCCGAACTAGTTAAAGAGCAGGTTCAAGAAGAGGTTTTGGTCGGTGAAGAACAAGTACAAAAACGAGCTGACGTAGGCAATCAGAAAGAACGAAAGTCCATTTTCGATAAATGGTCAGAAAAGTTGAAGGACTTTTTGGATAACGCAGAATAAAATACACCCACAATAAATAAAAGCATCATGAGTAAGAACACGGAATTTGATAATATCGCTTTTGACCTCCCGAAAAATAAGAGCAATGTCATAAAAGTCATTGGCGTTGGTGGTGGTGGAAGCAATGCCATAAACCATATGTTCCAATCTGGAATAAACGGTGTGGACTTTGTAATCTGTAATACGGATTCACAGGCTTTGGAAAATAGTTCGATCCCAAATAAAATTCAACTTGGGGTCTCGCTGACCGAAGGGCTTGGTGCAGGTGCCGATCCCTCAATAGGGGAACAGGCGGCCATGGAGAGTATGGAAGATATTAAAACGATGTTGGAACAAAATACCAAGATGGTTTTTATTACTGCTGGCATGGGTGGCGGCACAGGTACGGGAGCTGCGCCGATCATTGCCAAAACTGCAAAAGAATTGGGTGTTCTTACGGTGGGTATAGTAACTACCCCATTTCAATTTGAAGGGGCCCATCGTTGTAATCAGGCGCAACAGGGTATTTCAAAGTTGCGGGACAACGTTGATTCCTTGATTATCATCAATAACAATAAATTACGTGACATTTATGGAAACCTAGGCTATAAAGCCGGATTTTCAAAGGCTGATGAAGTATTGTCAACTGCGGCCAAAGGTATTGCAGAGGTGATTACACATCACTATACACAGAATATCGATTTACGTGATGCTAAAACGGTGTTGTCGAATAGTGGAACGGCCATAATGGGATCTTCAATCTCAGCGGGTTCAGCAAGGGCCAATGAGGCTATTACCAAAGCATTGGATTCCCCACTGCTTAATGACAATAAAATTACAGGTGCTAAGAACGTCTTGTTGTTGATTGTATCTGGCGGTCAAGAAATAACCATTGACGAAATAGGTGAGATCAATGATTTCATACAGACGGAAGCGGGACAGACCGCCAATATTATAATGGGTATTGGAGAAGATGAAAGCCTTGGTGATTCGATTGCGGTTACCGTGATTGCGACGGGGTTCAATTGTGAACAACAAGATGAGATCACCAATACCGAAACAAAGAAAATTATCCATACCCTTGAAGATGAGCAGCGAGCCGTACAGAATTTAGGGTCGCAAAACATGGCTGATACCGCTGAGATAGAAAAACAGATAATCGAAGTTGAGCCCGTAATCAAACATCAGTTAGAGGAAGATGATGAAATCGAGATGGTAGTATCAAATAAAAAACCAGAATCCGATTTAATTGAAACGACCAGTTATATCAGAAACTTCAATGTTTTTTATGAAGAAGTGGTTCCTGAAACAGTAAAGGAAACGATTGCTACAAATGTAGAAGAAGACTTTATTATTATTGAAGCAAAGAACATTCTCAATGATATAGAGGTCATCGATCCAGAGGTAGTATCAGCAAAACCTATTGAAGAGGATCAGTTCGCGCTCACCTTTGACATGCCCCTAAGTGATTTGAACCAAGAAGAGCCAAAGGGGAATACGATTACATTTGATTTGACCGATGAGGTAAAGGATATGGATGTAAATGAATACGTAGAGGTGAGTCCTGTTCTAGAGTACAATAAAGAAGGGGAGACCCGATATGACCTTGAAGAATACATGGAGTTGGAGACCAAGTTGACCGGTGCGCGGTCCGTTGCGGAAACCCATGAACCAAAATTGGTCGAAGATGAATTGATTTTTGAGAAAAAAACGATTAAATCAGAGGCCGATACTTCAAATGAGGGTTCTTCGGGTAATGCAAATCCCTTCAATAGTTCCATAAATGATATATTGAAGGAAAGGGCAGATGAGAGACGTCAAAAACTGAAGAATTTCAACTATAAGTTTCAAAACAATCGAAACAGTATCGATGAAATTGAAAAACAGCCCGCTTATAAAAGACAGGGTGTTAATTTAAACGAAAAACCATTGGAACAAAAGGTGTCTAGAATGACTTTGGGCGAGGATAGTAATGACGAAATTCAATTGCGCTCAAATAATTCTTTTTTACATGACAATGTTGATTAGTAGCGTAAAGTACGTTTCTAAAGCATAGAAGCTTTTAAACCCGAAAGTGTAAACCATTTTTCGGGTTTATTTTTTATCTTCGCCAATCAAAATTTCATGGTTATGGGGTTACAAGAGAAAGTGATGACAGAGATGAAAGCGGCTATGAAAGCTAAGGACACCGTTGCCCTAGAATCATTACGTGCAATAAAATCCGCAATATTATTGGCCCAAACTGAAAAGGGCGGTGGTGATGGCCTTTCAGAAGAAGATGAGGTGAAACTAGTTCAGAAATTGGTCAAACAACGAAAAGATAGTGCGGCCATTTTCACGGAACAGGGAAGAAGTGATTTAGCAGAACCAGAGTTGGCCCAAGTTAACGTGATATCCAAATTTTTGCCAGCGCAATTAACCGCAGAAGAAGTGGAGAAAGTTGTTGTACGAACCATTGCTGATGTTGGTGCATCTGGTATGAAAGATATGGGAAAAGTAATGGGATTGGTCTCTAAAGAATTGTCAGGACAAGCCGATGGTAAGACCATATCAACTATTGTGAAACAAAAGCTTGCCAAATAACTTATTTGGAAATATTGAAAAGATTCCGTTGCTTCGCGCGGAATACGGCCACGTAGCTCAGCTGAATAGAGCACTGGATTTCGGCTCCAGCGGTCGTAGGTTTGAATCCTACCGTGGTCACGAATAAACCAAAAAGCTGCACGTCAAATCAAGCTTGCTTGAATTTGTAAGTGCGGCTTTTTGGTTTTCAAAGCGGAGCTTTGTTAGGAAAGACGAAGTCAATCCCCTTTTTGTGGTATGTCGCTTACCGGCATAATGGATTTGTTAGTGTAGCTTTTTGGTTTTCAAAGCGGAGCTTTGTTAGGAAAGGCGAAGCCAATCCCCTATTTGTGGTATGTCGCTTACCGGCATAATGGATTTGTTAGTGTAGCTTTTTGGTTTTCAAAGCGGAGCTTTGTTAGGA